>CAWFSF010000001.1:0-343630 GCA_963818475.1 Nitrospirota bacterium
ATCCTGGATCGTACCATTGGCACTGACGGTGTAATTGATGGTGAGGCCTTCTTTGGCGGACATCGAGATGTCGGGCAGGGTCAGCACCACGTGCTTGGCGTCAGCTCCCTGGGCAATAGCGCTCACGATATAGCCTATCGGCGTTCCCGACGGGAACGTTTCGATCACGCTGAACCCGCCGTTGTTTCCTTTGTTGATGTTCACGCAGTTTTCGCTCAAGGTGACCGTAATATGCGTATTATCCGTCAGGGCAGCACCCACCAGGGTCGGCGCCAGCTTATCGTTCAGCGACTTGACGCCGGTGGTCTGGGTTGCGGCCATGGCGTTTCCTGCGCGATCATAGATTGCTGCACCGCTGAACGGTAATATTTCAACGGTCTCGAGCCCGTTGGGTGCTCCTGTAATCGTGAGGAAGACGCGGACGACGGTTTCGCCGCCGGTCAGCGCCGACGCAGAGCTTTCTACAGTATTATCGTTCTTTTTCACCGACTTTATTGTTGCAGTGACGGTGTCGCCGATGGGGGCCGTGAACGCGAATACGAATTTGGCCGCGTCTAACGCGGTTGTACCGTCATTCGCTCCGTACACTCCTTCGCTGAAGACCACGTCGATATAACCGTTATTCGCAGCCAGCGTGCCCGAGCTGATCGTCGGCGGCGTGGTGTCCCATGCGGTTACGGAAACGCCGGTCCCGTCCGTGGCCATAGCATTGCCTGCTGTATCCTGGACCGTACCGTTCCCTCCTGATGTGTATTTGACGGTGACACCCTCTTTTGCCGATATGCCCATGTCCGCCACCGTCAGCACCACGTGGCCGGCGTCCGCTCCCTGGGCAATGGCGTTGACAGCATAGGTGGTTCCCGGCGCGCCGGTCTCGGCCACGCTGAACCCACCGTTATTCGCCTTCGCGATGTTCGCGCAACTCTCGCTCAGGGTGACCGTGATGTGGGTGTTGTCGGTCCGGCTGGCGTTCACAAGGGTGGGAGCCAAGACATCGTTCAAAGTCTTGCCCCCGGTGGTCTGCGTTGCCGCCGTCGCGTTTCCGGCCCGGTCGAACACGGACGCCGCGTTGGAAGGCTTGACCTCTATGGTCTCCACGCCGCTGGGAGTCCCGGTGATCGCAAGGAACACGCGGACCACGGTCTCGCCGCCGGTAAGCGCCGATGCCGAACCTTCCACCGTGTTGTCGTTCTTCTTCACCGAGCTGATTGCCGCGGTGGCGGCGTTGCCGCCGTTCGGGGTAAAGGTAAGAGCCAGTCTTGCCGCCGTCAGCGCGGTAGTGCCGTCGCTCGCGCCGTACACTCCTTCGCTGAACGTGATGTCCAGGTAGGCGTTGTTCGTTGCCAGTGCGCCGGAACTGATGGTCGGGGAGGTGGCGTCCCACGCTGCGATTAAAACGCCCGTGCCGTCCGTGGCCAGTGCGTTCCCGGCAATATCCTGGACCGTGCCGTTGCCCCCCGCCGCATAGGTAACGGTGACTCCCTCCCTGGCCGATATCCCCATGTCCGCCACGGTCAGCACCACGTGGCCCGCGTCCGCTCCCTGGGCAATGGCGCTGACAGCATAGGTGGTTCCCGGCGCGCCGGTCTCGGCCACGCTGAATCCGCCGTCGTTGGCCTTCGCGATGTTCGTGCAGTTTTTGCTGAGGGTGACGGTGATATGGGTGTTGTCAGTCCGGGCTGCGCTCACAAGGGTGGGTAAAATGCCGTCTATTACGAAATTTTTATTCGCGCCCAGGGATCCGGCGGCTCCCGGGGTCGCGAGTGTCAGGATCGCGTCATAATTAGATACGTCTTTTATGGTCCCGCCGTTCAGCGAGAGCGAGCCCGTGCCCACGTAATCGAGATCGGCTGAAGAATCCCCTGCCTGGACCGTATAGTTGAAGGTGAGCGTTGCCGTCCCGCTTCCTGTAGCGTATGAAGCGAGCCTGTCCGTGGCGCCGGTTTCAAGAAGAAGCGTCGGCGTGCCGGTCACGTACACCGCGCTGCTGAAGGTCACCGTGACCGCCAGGGTGTCTCCGCTCTTGTAGGTGCCGTTGGACGCTCCGGAAGTGACGTTCGTTATCGTAGGCGCCGGCGGCAGGGTGGTGACGCTCTGGGAAGTCGAATACCAGGTTATGTAGGTCCCGTTGTACGCCCGGATCCGGTAATAGTAGGTCGTCAGCGATGACAAGCCGGTCACGGGCCAGGTGGTCACGTTGCCGACATCGAGACTATTAAAACCGGATACGAAGCTGGTGAAGCCGGAATCGGTCGCCACATCAAGCTTGTACCCGGTAGCGCCGGACACGGCGTTCCAATTGGCCGAAAAACTCGTGGTTGTCGTGTTTGTTGCCGAGGAAACCAAGGGTAGAATGTCGCCGTATTCGTAGGCTCCCTTGTCTGTGCTGCCGCTGCGCAGATACCCCCTCTGGTCGACCCAGGGCGCTCCGATGCTGGTCCCGGAATTGATCGCCTGACTGCCGCCGTTCAAGGCATGGGTCTTGGTGTACCCCCCGTTGTCGTTAAGCGAGGCAAGATTGGCGTTCTGCTTGCTTGCTTCCGTCCCGACCACGTCGCCTGTCGTCCACGTTGCAGTATAAAGTTGCGACCCCGTTGACCCGATCAGGTTGTAGCCTTGAGAAGTAAAGGTGCAGGAATTGGAATCAAAATACCCAAATATGTCCAAGTAGATGTCCGTATCGCCCTGGCCGTTCAACGGCAGATTACCCGCGATGATGGTATTTTTCAGGTTTACTGTTCCTCCGTCGCAATAAAGGCCTCCCTCGTAGTTATCGGCGACATTCGCGGTGATCGTCGAGTTCACGATCGTAATCGCGCCGACCCAATTGACGACTACCCCGTCCCCTGACGAGTGATTTCCGCTGACCGTGCAGTTCGTCATCGTTGCGGTGCCGCGATTGAAGAGCGCGGGGCCAGAGTATCCCTCACTGTTGGTTATGGCGCTGTTGGTAATGTTGACAGTGCCGTTGTTATCGATCGCGCCCGTGCTGCTGCCCATGCTTGCCTTGATCGAATCGATGGCGCAGGCGTTGATATTGACCGTCGCCCCCGATGAGATCGAAAGACCGTTCAGGTTGTTCGAGTTGTTCGTGGGACCGCCGTAAATGGTGAGGCCGGAGATATTCAGCGTCCCGGCGGTCACGTCGAGAATGTTGTACGCGGCGTTGTTATTGGTTATCTTCAGGCTATTGACGCCCGGGCCGGTGATAGTCAGGTTTTTAGCGATGGCAAGGGAGGAGGACAGTGTGATGGTCGCCGGGTAGGTAAGGCTGAAATTGATGGTGTCGCCGGCTGCGGCGCTCGCAATAGCGTTGCGCAGCGTTCCCGCGCCGCTGTCGACCGTGCTCGTAACCGTAAGCGTTGCGGCAAATACCGCAGCCGGAAAAATCGAAAAAATCAGCCCCGCAAGCAGGCAGACGCGCATAAGCGATCCCGGTCGTTCTCTCATTCCATCCTCCGTCCCTGGTTCACGATCATCAATTGCGGCCGATTGAAGCTTCCTGCAAGCTGCGGGGAATGCGCTCACTCCGGAATTCAGTTCGAACCGCTGGTCCGGCTTCGCCGGATACACGAATAGTCAAGAATAAAACTTGATAAGGTCGTAAGAAGTCTTTGTCTCACACAAAGCCACGAAGGGAAAATCTAATAAGATTCAAAGTCTTTTCTTTGTGATCTTTGCCTGCGCCCGGCGTTTAGGAGTGCGGCAGCGCGAGTGCAGGGCGTGGCTTCGTGTGAAAATCTGATTTTTTACGGATTCATCAAACTTTAAAGCAAGCAAAAGAAATTTTTATCCGTGCTTATCAAGCCGTCGGAAACCTTCTTGCTCATCTGCGATCAAAACGGCATGAATCAGATTTAGTTAAACTTTTACGCGGCGCCGGGTGAGGGCACCGGCGCCGCGATGGAAAATCAGCCTCTCACCGGGAACAATCCCTGGAGAGCGATGCAGAGATTCACCGAGGTATAAGGCTGCATGTTGTCATGGGCCAGTCCGCTGCCGACGGAACCGATCGCCGTTGACGCCATGCCGACGGCCGGAACGGTGGTGCTGTAGCTGTTCATCGCCACATATCCTCTCGTTCCCTGCTTCTGGCTGTTCGCCAGCATATCGCCGCCCGGAGCGTCCTTATCGGCGCCCACGTTCACTGCGGTCAAGGGATGAGTATGGACCGGGATCTGGTTCTGGGTAAGTGCCACGCTTTCATTTCCGACCTGCTGGCCGATTGTGCGCGGCGTGAGCCCCCCGGGTCCGGTGCCCATGTGCATGGCCGCGCGGCCCTGCAGGTTGGGCAGGTTGAAATTCGTGGTCCCGTTGCCGCCGAAATTAATGCCGATAACCGCGAATAGCGCCGTATTCTGCTGAATGGGTAGAAGCTGCCCGTCACAGAACGCCCAGCCGTAGGGCGCGAAATTGAATCCAAAAGGTCTGATCTCGCCGATAAATGGGTCCGCCATTTTTTTCTCCTTTTCTTTCCTCCGACTTTTCTAGTTTCTCGACGGGTAGACACCTGTCAGGGCTATGCAGAAACTGATTACCAGGGACGGCTGCATGTTGTTGTGGGCCGCGCCCGAGCCGGCCGTTGCAAGGGAGGCCGTGTTCATCGTAGCCGCGGTGCTCAGATCCGAATAGTTCGGATACCCGGTCTCCGGCGTTCCGAGTGCATTTCCCTGGGCAAGATTGGTCCCGGCCGCGGCTGTGGTCGCCTGGAGCGCATGCGAGTGGGCGGGAAGGTTGGCCGTGCCGAGGGGCGAATTCTCGAGACCGGACATCTGCCCCTGGGGACGGGAAACGCTCCTGTGCAGCATGGTCCGTCCCCGCAGATCGGGCAGGGCGAAGTTTGTCGAGCCGTTGCCTCCGTATATCGTTCCCAGCAGCGAGTACAGGGCCTGGTTCTGTGAAATGCTCATGAGTTGTCCGTCGCAGGTTGCCCATCCCGTGGGCGGAAAATTGAATCCGTACATCCGTATCTCTCCCAAAAACGGTTCTGCCATGGCTGGCTCCTTTCAACTCCTGGTCGGGTAATACCCGTTCAGGGCGATAATGAAGTTTATGCACAGCGAGGGCATCATGGTGTTATGGGCCTGCCCTCCTCCTGCGTTCGTCACGGACGCGGCGTTCAGGGAAACCTGCGTCCCGGCTGATGCGGTGTACAGCTTGCCGGGGACAGTCCCCCCGGCGGTCTGGCAGAGCACCTTGCCCGTGGGGTTGCTCACCGCGCCCGTAGTCGTCGAATTCGCGGCCAGCGGGTGGGTGTGGGCCGGCATGGTCGTGGAATCGATGGCCACCTGCTCGGCCCCGATTACCTGGCCGATGATCCTGTTGGTCATTCCGGCACCCTGCCCCTGGTGAACGGGGATGCGGCCTCTCAGGTCCGGCAGCTTAAAGTTGGTCGAACCGTCGCCGCCATAGGTTATGCCGATCAGGCTGAACAATACGTCTTGCTGGGCGATAGCCAGCGTCTGCCCGTCGCAGGTCGACCAATCCATGGGCGCGTAATTGCCGCCGAACATCCGTATTTCTCCGATAAAACATTCAGACATAAGCCCTCCTCAGGAAGATATTCCTCGGGTTTAACGCTTTTTCTTTGCCGTCTTTTTCGCGATCTTCTTTGCACCCTTTTTTACAGCCTTCTTTGCCGTCTTTTTAACCGCTGCTTTCCCCGTCTTTTTCGCTGCAAGGCTTTTTTTCGCTCCGGCTTTTAGCCGGCTGAACACGGCCTGGTAATAGACGCCGTCCGTCTTGCCGTACATCACGGGCCCCAGGAACAGGTCGAACTCACCGATTTTCGCATGGCTGACCCGGTGGGTGTCGTGGCCGAAGACCTTGTCGACCGGCCCCCGGAAGATCAGGTGAAATCCCTGAACCATGGCGGTACTCGAGTCCTTTATCTCCACAAGCTCCAAATCGACCTTCTCCCCGGACTTCGTCCGGACCTCGAACCTGTCCTTCACATGCGGGTGGAAACTGGACAAAGACAACTTTTCGATCATGTTTTCCTCCTTCGTCGTGATATTGTTTTTTTTTGCCGCGGGCGCGCGCTTCATAAAAAAATAAACGCCGTTCACGTCAATTTTCTTGAATCCCAGCCGCTCGTACCACGGCAGCACCGGGTTATTCTGCTCCACATGCAGGCTGACCTGCAGGCCTTTCCGATCCGCCTCCTGGATGAGTCCGCCGAGGATCGCCGCGCCGACCCCCTTCCTCCGGAAGGTCGGCAAAAGCGCGATGTCCATCACCCGGATATCGTCCTTCCCGCGGTCAAGATAAAGCCTCCCGGCAGGCACACCGTCCACGCTTACAACCTCGAAGGAGGCATTCTCGTAGTGCAGCCTGTATTGCGTATCCTGAAGCCGGAACTGCATGCGAAGGAACTCGGAAATCGCCTCCGGGCTCCATCCCGTTACCGTCATTTCCTCTGCCCGCGTGGACTCGTAAACCCTGAAGAGGAATTCCTGGTCGTTTTCGACGGTTGCGCGAAAGCTCAGCCTGCCCCCCGGGCAATCCTTGGAGCAACCGCAGGTGGAGATCTCGGGCACGACTGCGCCCTGGTGATGCGGCATTGACCCCTCCATTTTTTTGTTTCGATGCCAAAAAAATTTGTTATTCACATCCGCAAGCTGCTGTTTCGGGGCTTCTAACCGTATAACGATAATGAAGTTACACTTTGATAGCGTTGATAGCGAGCCGAAGGCGCCTCTCAGCAGGTCTCTGGCTGATCGAGACAATCGACTGCAATTGATTCTGTTGAAGCGAAAGCAGAGTTACCGGCAATCTGGTTGGCGCGGGGAGATGCATGTGCCGGGGGCGAGTAATATATGCAATATTTGTAAACAAATGTCACTAAATGGCCCCGACAGATTGTAATATTGCAAATCTTTGGCTATAAGTCAAGGTATAAACGGTCAAATTTCACGAAAAAACGAACTTTCTGATGCAAGGATTCAGGAATTGATTTTGCAACACAGTGTATGTACATTTTATTGCAGAAATCAGTAACAGCTTTGCTTGTTTGGACGGGGGAAGTGAGAATCAGCGGTGAGAGGTGAACAACCAGGGCTGAAAGGAGGGCTCTTTTTTTAAAGATCGGCCTACAGAAAAACAATCCTCGGTTTTGAGAAATGAAAAATTGGTGAGGAAGAGGGGTGAAGGACCTGGGGACTACGCTTAGAGTTTGTACCCTCCAAGGAAATTCAACACCGCCTTGATAAGTTCGGCTGGTTTGACCGGTTTGGTAAGGTATCCGCTGGCCCCGAGCGCCATCCCGGCTTCCCGGTCCCTGATCTCGCCCTTCGTCGTGATGATCACGATAGGCATATCGCTCTTGAGCCCCAGGCGGACGTGACGAACGAGTTCGGCTCCGTCCATTTCCGGCATGTTCATGTCCGTCAGAAGCAGATCGAACTGGCCGGTCTTCAGCTTGGCCAGGGCCTCGACGCCGTTCACGGCCTCGGTGATCTTTACTTTCACCATGCGCCTCAGGTTCATGACCAGGAACATGCGCATGATCGCGGAATCATCGGCAATAAGGATGGATTTATCGGCAAGATTGAACATAAATTGTTGACGTTATTATAGCATGTTTCAGCAAGAATGCAATTTTCTGAAGCCGACGAAAACGGCGGGATGAATTCATCCCGCCGTTTTCGGTTGCTTGAATCGAGTGCAGGATCGTCCTGCGGACAGCGCACTGCGCGCTACTTTTTCGCGGCAATCCCCTTCTTGATCGCGTTGACCACGCCGTCGCTGCTTGCCTCGCGGATGGTCAGGAGCATGCCCTTCTTGTCGTAGTAGCCGATGAGCGGGGCCGTCTTCTCGTTGTAGGTGTCGAGCCGCTTGGAGATCGCCTCCACGGTCTCGTCGGCGCGCTGGATGGTCGGGCTGCCGCACTTCTTGCACTTGTCGCCGGGGGCCGGCGGGTTGCTCTTGACGTTGTAGATCTCCTGGCACGAGGTGTTGGAGCAGGTGCGGCGGGTCGTGAGGCGGTCGAGGATCACGTCGCGGGGCACGTCGATGTTGGCCACGAGGTCGAGCTTGATGTTGAGCTTCGTCAGCAGGTTGCCGAGCTCGTCGGCCTGCGGGATGCGTGCGGGGGAACCCGTCGAGCAGGAAGCCCTTCTGGCAGTCCGGCTCCTGGAGCCGCTGCTCCATGATGCCCATGATGAGCGAGTCGGGGACGAGGTCGCCGCTGTCCATGTAGCCCTTTGCTTCCTTGCCGAGCGGCGTGCCGGCCTTGACGGCTCCGCGCAGGATGTCGCCGGTCGATATCTGGACCGAGCCGTCGAGGGCCGTCAGCATCTTGGCCACCGTGCCCTTGCCGGCGCCCGGTGCGCCCAACAATATGATCCGCATTCGTACAACCTCCCTAACTGTAGTGATTGGTGCTTCGAGACGGCCATTATCGTATGAACACCGGAAAAAATCAAGAAAAATGTCCCTTTCGTGACGGCCCCGGCGCCCTTTTCCGATACGCTTACTGGCCGCTGAACCACTTCACTGCGTCGCGGACCGACACCTGGTCGAACTTCATCCTGAGTTTTACGAAGGGGCCCTCTGCCGTGAACTCCGACTGGGAGAAATCGCGGTCCCGTGAAGCCGGAGAAATTGTACCCGACGCTGATCCACATGTTGCGCGCCGCCTGGAACCCGACGGAGGCGCTGCTGTCCGAAGCTCTTCTGGTTGATCTCCCAGGAATGCAGCATGCTCGCCTCGGACGCCCACATCCCAGGTCTTGGTCAGATCGTAGCGGCACTCTATCCCGGTCAGGTCGGTGTAGCCCCGATAGTCGTCCTGGTCGATCGTTTCGGCCACGTACTTCGCTCCGTACTGGAAGGAGACCTGCATCCTGTTCTCCAGCTTGTAGTTCAAGACGAGGTTGTTGATCAGCCGCCAGTTGTCGAAGGGGAGATCGACGCCGTGCTGTTCGGCGCGGAGGTAGTCGAACCGGTCGAGGAGGATGAGGCGGGTCACTGCCGGCCGATAGGCGACAGCGAGGCGCAGGTCGCCGTTGAACTTCTCGAGGGCCGCCGGCGTCGTGGCGCGGAAGGCCTGCAGCTCCGGCGGCCAGGGCCAGGCCGTTCCTCACCTCTCCGTTGGCACCGAACAGGACCGCCGACTTGTCCTCGCTCGCGGCCCGGCGCTGCTCGACCCGGCCGGTCCAGGACCATTTCTCCTGGCGATAAGCCGCGCCGAGGAACACGGCGGTGAAGTCCTCGGTGCCGCCGACGCCGGGAGGCACGTTCGTGTTGAACTGGTAATATCCCGAGTCCCGGATCATGGCCGACCGGTCGACCCCCGCCGTCCAGCGCTCCATTGTTTCGTCACCTGCCAGGACTGCTTCAGGCCGGTCGTGGCGAACAGCCGGGCGCCGTTCTCGGTTGACTGCTGCTCCATGCTCGAGCTCAGCTGGCCGCCGGTCCAGGGTGAGGATTTGAGGCCCAGCCCGGGTCATGGCCGTGTCCGCCTGGGACCCGCGCGACAACTGCCTCATTGGCAAAGAGCGTCGTATCCTTGGTCAGCCGGTAATCCATGCCCACGGTCGTCCGCGTCGGGAAGTCGACATTGGTACGTGGTGCCGCTCAGGGTCTGATCGTGCTGCAGCCGGCCGGAAAGGCGGTCCGTGAACTGGTATTTCATTCCGCCGAAGACCTGCTCCGACCGCGTGGACTCGCCCGTCGTGAACGTGTCTTCGGCCCGGCGCAGTCCGCCGAACAACTCGTACTGCTGCGTCCCGTACCTGCCGCGCAGTTCGGCCATGTCGCGGACCGCGCCGGTGCCCAGGTTCTCCTGGCGGAATGCTTCGCCGGCAACGGTGAGCGGCTGGGTGATGCGGTAGTTCACCGTGGTCCCGTACTTTTTCGTGCCCGTTTCGCTTCCGTTCTGCTGCCCCAGGCCGAAGCCCGGCTCCTGTTCACGCACATAAGCACGTGCCGTCCAGCGTCTCGGAACGGTGCTGGACCTCGGCCAGGTAGGCAGAGCCGTTCGTTCCCGTGCCGCGCCACGATCGCTCCTGGTCGAGGCCACCTCGGCCCTGACCTTCGTCGTCGGCGTTACAGCCACGGAGGCGTCCACGCCGGTCAGGTTGCCTTCGGCGCCGGGTGTGCCTTCGTGCACCTGGGTCACGCCGACCTGGACCCGGTTGTCGCAGCAGCTTCACGGCCGCCCGTCCTCCGTACGTGTAGCGCAGTGTGGCCGGTGTCGAAGGTCTCGTACTCGACCACGATGAAGACCGGGATTGAAGTTCTCGTCCCGGCTCGGCACCGGCGATTTGAAGAAGATCGTGCCCGACTCGTAGTCGATGGTGTAGTCCAGGTTCCGCGACAGCAGCTGCTGCTTCACGATCACCTCGCTGCGGAACCGGTCGCGCGTCTCGATGGTCACGCTGCTCCGTGTTCATTACGATGTTCCTGCGCGACAGGTGGTAGAGGCCGGAGGTGCCGTCGCCCTGCAGTTCGTCCCGGAGATGGGCCTGGTCCGTGTCCGCCGACGAACAGGTTGTACTCATACGCGGTCGCCCTTGTACTCGGACTTGAAGCCGGTCAGGTTGCGGCTGTAGCGGGAAAGCTCGGTCACCGTCGAGCCCGGTCGAGAAGTCGCCGAAGAGAGCGTAGAACTGGTCCCGTTCGAGCTTGACGTAGATATGCTTTTCGCTCGCCGCGTCGTGGAGCTGTTCGGCCCCGTCCCCGTAGAGCAGGTAGTACTTGTTCGGGTCCACGATCTGGTAGAGGCTCTTTCGTCCGTCCGGCGGCCGCGTGCTGTCATAGGCCGCGGTCAGCAGCCATTCGCCCTTGATCATGCCCTTTGCGTAGAAGGCGACCCGGCCGTCCCGGTACAGGTCCTCCTCCTGCCCGGCGCGCCCGCCGTTTCCATGTTGCCCTTGATCGTATTGTAGCCCCAGGTGCCTTCGGCCAGGCCGACGAGCACCCAGTCCCGGTTCTCGGGCTTGAGCCACGCCCGGATCTCCTGCGCGCCGGTCGGCAGGAGTATCCGCACGACGGCATCGCCGGTCCGGGCGGTCGGGGCGAGCTCGATCAGCGCTATGCCGTCAGGTCCAACGTTCGTACCGGATACGGTCGGTGGCAGGCGCGGTGAGCGGCGCCTGCTGGAGCTCGGTCATGCGCTGCTGCGCCACGTGCGGCGCGTCCACGGTAAAGTCGCCCGCGATGCCCTCCCGGGCCGGGTATCCATCCTTGTCCAGGAGCCGGACAGCCAGGACGGGCGGTTTCCTGCCGTCTGCCACAAGCCGGGAGCGCTCCGGAACGAGCTCCGCCTTGACCGGATCGCCGGAATAGTGGATTATGCGCTCGGTCCGAACCAGCTCCTTGCCGTCTCCATCGGTCAGCACCAGTTCGAACACATTGTCGCCGTCCTGCAGATGCACACCCTTCCAGATGCTGACCGCCACCTTGCCGTCAGCCCTCTTGACGGTGCCTTCGGAGTAGAGCCCGTCCAGGAGCTTTCCGTTCTGGATGATCTGCGGAAGCTACGCCGGGTCGTGCTTGACGGCGAGCTTCGTGGCCGCAATCGCGGGATAGTAGCGCTCGGGCGGCCAGACCCAGGCCGTGCCGGGCACCGTTGCGGACAGCCACGCCTGGTCGAACTCGGGCATGTCCCTGGCCGGGGTCTGCGCACGCCTTCTGAGCGCCCGACCACTCATCGCCGGGGCGATTGCCGATAGTGGCGACCGCCTTCATGCCGCTTTGCCCGGCCTCGCTCCGCACACCGCTCCAGGCGATCACCGTCTCGTTCTCCACCTTGAGCTCGACCCGGCGGTTCTGGCTGCGGCCTTTTTCCGTCTTGTTGTCCGCGACGGGTTCGTCAGGCCCCTTGCCGATGACCGTCATCTGCTCCGGCCTGAGGTTCAATTCCTTGGCAAGCTCGCGGGCCACGGCTTCGGCCCGGGCCTTGGAAAGCGCATAGTTGTCGGCGAACTTTTTCCTGCGCCTCCCAGCGGATCGGAAGGGAATCGGTATGCCCGATCACGACTATCTTCTTGATAACCGACCGCTGCAGGTCGCTGATGATCTGCTTCAACTGTTTCCGGTCGGCCCTGCTCATCTCGGCGCTCAGGGTCGGGAACTGCGGCCGGAGCACGATATCGGGAACCGGCCGCTGGTCCTCGCGGCGTGTGCCGGACGAGCGTGTTCTCGACCACGGGCGTGCGCGACGGTGCCGCTTCCCGGCGTGTCGGCAGCAAGAGAAGCACGGGCCGCGCAGTTGGCCGCGGCTGCCGAGCGCCGAAGCGTCTGGGAATCGAACCTCAGCGTGCCTTCCCAGTCGGCCGGCTCGTCTCCCAGCCTGAAGGTGAGCGCCGTGCCGGCCGATGTCCGGATCGGCGACCGGCACGCTGTTCAGCCTGCTGCTGCCCGGTAACGTACGCTCGAGCCTTCCGGAAGCAGGACCGTGAGCCGCACGTTCCGAGCGGGCACGGCCCCGACATGGATCGGAACCGCGTAGCTCGACCGGTACCTGCCGCTTGCTGAGGTCCTCCCCGGTCCTGCCGGCGGGTGTCGAGGCCGGACCGCGCTTCTCAGTTCGATCCCGATCTCGCCCTGTATCCGGGGCAGGAGCCCGAGATGGAAGTCGGCCCTCCAGAGCGCGCCGCCCTGCAGGTCGACGAACTGCGAGAAAGGCCTGCCCGCGAACCGGGTATTCTCCTCGCAGGCCAGGATCTCGTACCGGGACGGGACCGTGGCGGTATCGAGCTGCACGACGTGAGAACCGGGTTGGACCGCCGCGAAATGGAACATGCCGTTCTTGTCGGAAACGACAAAGGTGCCGTCTTCCAGGAAGATGCGGACGCCGGCCAGGCCTGCCGCCTCGCTCCGGTCGCGGTCGCCGCAGCCGTCCACGAACACACGGCCTACAATGGTCGCCGTGCTCCGGAAGAGGTCCTCGGTCACCTCCACGGTGGCCCAGGCCATGTTCGATTGCACGCCCATGGCGCCGGAAGCGATGGCGATGTTCTTTGCCGTGCCGAGCCGGGCGCCCGCGCCGACTTCGAGCACATATACGAGGTCGACGGTCGTGGCCGGCGCGAGGTCGCCGAGGCGTGAAGGTGAGCGTCCTGCCGTCGCCCGAGATAACCGGCATCGGCCGACGGCGTTGTTCACCCGTCGCTGATCCTTTCCGGTACCGGAATCCGGCCGGGAGACGGTCGAGGACCGATACGGTCGGGGCAAGGGTCGCGGCCGCCGTATTCTCGACGGAAAGTCTGTAGGGCACCAGGTCGCCGATGGCGGCGGAGGACTTGCCCGCTGTCTTGATGAGCCACAGCCCGTTGCCGACGGGATCGATGGGAATATCGATATGGACGGAGGGCCCCGGGTTGACGATGAACTCCTCTGCCCGCGAGCCGGGATCGACGATCGCAAAGGGCGCGCCGGGGAGCGCCTGCAGGACCGCCGTGGGCACGGCTGACGGCGAGCGATAGTTCGCGGGCGGCGCACCGACGATGCGGTAGCGGCCCGGCGTGATGTACGGGAACCGGTAGCCTCCGGCCAGAGAAGGTATAGATCCTGCCGCTGCTGTCCGCTGCCGTCCCCCGCTGCGTGATCGTCGCAGGGAAGGTGCTGATGCCGTCGTCGCCGTATACCGTCGCCGGCAGTCCGGTAGCGGCGTCGATGAGGGTTACGGTCACACCGTCGACGCCAATGCCGGTCACGCTGTTGAAGACCCTGCCGAAGGGGTCGATCAGGGCCGCCACGGCCGCGCTGTGTCGGTATTATCCACCCGGTCGGTATAGTTGCCGGTAAGGCTCGATCCGGAAGCCACGTCCAGGATGCCGTTGCCGGTCGCGGCCGGGCCCGGACCCGTCTGCATATACCCGGTGAAGACGCCCGTGTTCGGCCCGGTCTCGGTCAGGCGGAGGACCTCGGTATCGCCCGTCGCGGCGTCGTGAACGTGACGACCACGACCGTCTCGACCGCTGCGGGATCCCAGTTCTGGTCGCCGTCGGTCAGCCTGAGGAAGACCGGCTCGCCCAGGTGATACTGGGTGGCGGGGACGAGCGGGCACCGGAGCTGCTGATATCGATGGGCGCGCTGCCTGCGCCGGCGGTCATATGCGCTGGGCGGCGGCAAGCGCCGAGAAGGGACCTGCAGGGGTGCCGGTCGTGCTGTACGAAGTCGTTCGCCACGGACACCAGCTGAGCGCCGGGCGCGCCCGGGAGCATACAGCAGGAACTCGAGCGACCGACGGCGTCCTCTGCACCGTGGTGGTGACCGATGACCGGAGCGGAAGGAACCACAACAGGCGCTCCGCCGGCAGTGGTGAAGGTTGCCGTGGCGACGTTCTGAGATGACCGTGCCTGCCGGAGTCGCGGACCAGGCAGGCGAGGAGAACAGAATAAGTGAAAAGGGAAAGGATGATGGCATTACTGAATGAAAGAACAGGGACCGCACCCGCAAGCAGGCGCAGCACGGCCGTCGGCTCGCCGCAGGTTCGCGGCGGCCCGGTCGTTGCTGCCCCGGTATGTTCGGATACGGTCCCTCATGATCTGTCGGCTTCCCTCCGCAGGGGTCAGCCTGCCGCTCCTACTGGATCACTACCTGGTACTTGATCGTCGCGCTCGACCCGGCGTTGACCGTCAGGCCGGAGACGGTCAGCGTGTTCGGTACCTGCGTTCCATCGTGCCGGCGTTCGCGGTACAGACGCCGTTCACGACGATACCCTCGCCCGCGCCACAGGCATTTCCGCCGTCGGTGAACTGTGTCGCAAACGCGATCTGGCCGGCTGCGATCTCGGCACGCTCAGGTTATCGGTGATCGAAACGTTCGTTGCTTGCGATCCGCCTGCCGCGTTGGTCACGGTCACGGTATAGGTGATCACCGCGCCGGGGATCGCCTTCGGATTGCCGCCAGCACCGTTAAACGGATCGGAATAGACAACGGCGGTCTTGCCCACCGTCACTGCAGCGGCCGAAACGGTAAAGGTGGCGAAAGCTGAATGTTTGCCGTCGCGCGCGTCGTCGGTGCCCGCTGCCCGCGCTTCCCGCCGTATCCGCGAACACGACATCGACGCCCGCGGTATTGGCGCCCGCCGTCTGCGCCGTCACGGTCGTGGTGCCTGCATCCGACGGTCGTCGCCACGAGGTCATAACCGCGGTTTCGCCCGTTATCCGGCCAATGGGCGTAGCTCCCGACAATGAGCACGGTCATGGTCGCGCCCGACGCGATATTGCCGAAGGTGGTCGGCGTCCACATACAGCGTGTCTCCGGCATCCCAGGCTCCGGGCGTGCCGCCGCTGTCGCGGTAGATGTTGACTCCCGTCATGTCGAAGCTGTCCGTTGCGCTCGACACGATGGAAAGCGCGTAGCTCTGGGCTGTGTTGCCCAGGTTCGTGACCGTGAACGAAAGCGCCTGGTTGGTCGAGCCCGGGACCACCGTGGCGTCGGCGATCTTCGTCACCAGCAGGTTCACCTTGTTGTCCACGGTGAAGGTCGTGGAGCCGGTGACCGCCGTCTGGCTCACGCCGCCCACCTCGAAATTGACGGTCGCCGTATTGCTGATGACCGTGCCCGATGCCGTGTTCGCTGCGTCCGCGCCGTGCGGAACGGCAAAGCAGAGCGCCGCGCGCTGATCGAGTACTGCTGTTATAAATCTTCCTGTGATCTTCATACTTCCTCCTTTATTAACTTTTCCTTGCTCCGTTTATTACGGTATAAGCAATTGCTGCCGCCTCCGTACCGGCACAGCCGATGTTCTAGGAATCGTTCGCAATGATGACCTCCTTTCGGCCTCTCCTGTGAAACTAAATCGATTCGTCTCATATCCATATCCTCCTGTCTCCGAATTTTTTATTTCACCCGCGCCCGGAAGCTGACCGTGCCCGAGGCTCCCGGCTGCCAGCGGCGTCGGTACGCGTCCATTTGATGGTGGTGTAATCCGCGGCCGTCGCCTTCCGAACCGCTCCTTTCGCGATCCTTGACGGTCAAGCTTGCCCGGCACTCCATAGGTCTTCCCGTTGTCCACCGAGAACTGGATCCTGGTGTCCTTGCCTTCCGCGCTTCCTTCCACATACGCCATCTCCTGGGCAATGGGATTCGTGATCGCCACGCCGGTAGCCGGTTGTTTGCCCCTGTTCGTGTAGGTCGTGGTAAAGATGACGATGTCGTCAGGCACCACCTTGGCGAGTGCGGCTTCCTTCCGGACCTTGACCTTCTCGCCCTTGGCGTTCTGCTCCACCGTCTCGACCTCGGCGACCGTCTTCACCTCGATGCCGCCCTTCTGCTGTGCCATTGCGAAGGCGGGCGCGACCAGCAAGAGCGCCCCTAGTACCAAGCTCGATCCCTTCATAGTGATTCCTCCTTTGTTAATTGATCCTCACGTCAAAGACGATGATCTGCTGGAGCGATGCCGCTGGTCAGATTTCCCAGCCTGACGGTGACCGTTCCCGGCGCCCCGACCAGCTCGCCGGCATCCGCGTCGGCGCTGTCGGTAAGCGCGCTGCCGTTCAGGCGCAGGGAACCGGCCGTGTAGGTCGTGTTGGCGGGAACGGGATCGGTGATGACGAGGCCATTGGCAGTTGCCGCTGCCCGATAACCGATACCGTGAGCGTGTAGCGCAGCGTTGCGCCGGGCAGGGGCCGCGCGCCTCCGAACTGGTCGATCACGGTCACGGCCTTGTTCACTGTCACGACGACATCGGAGACGGTAAAGGTCGCCCGATGCCGAATGCTTCCCGTCGCGCGATACCGTCGGCCGCCGCGGTGCCGGCCGTGTCCGCGAAGACCGCGTCGACTCCGGCGCTGTTCGGCCCTGCCGGTCGCCGCGGTCACGGTGGGGCTCCCTGCATCCACCGTCGTTGCCACAAGGTCGTAGACCGCGGTCTGGCCGTTGGTCTGAGCTGCCGGCGTGTCCGCCACGACGAGCACCGTGAGCGATGCGCCCGAGACGACATCACCGAAGGTGGCCGCGTCGACATAGAGCGTATCCCCCGCATCCCAGAAGCCGGCCGTGGTGCCGTTGTCCCGGTAGATCCGCACGTTGTTCATATCGAAGCTGTCCGTCACCCGGGAGACGATCGAGAGCGCGTACCGCTGTGTCGTGTTGCCGAGGTTCGTGACCAGGAACGAGAGAGCCTGGTTCGCGGACCCGGACACGGCGGTTGCGTCCGCGTTCCTGGTAACGACGACGTTCACCTTGTTGTCCACGGTGAAGCTCGTCGAGCCCGACACGGAGATCTGGCTCACGCCGGACAGTTCGAAATCCACGGTGGCCGTGTTCGTGATGACCGTGCCCGACGGCGTGTTCGCCGCGACTACGATACCGGCCATCGCCAGGACCAGCATGCATGCCGGGAGCAGTTGTCGCATCAGTCTCATGGGTTCTCCCGTTTCCATCATTTCACCTTCACCTCGAAACGCAGGGTAAAGGACGGCTGGTTCGGACCGGACGCGGCGGCCAGGGTACCGCCGAGCGAGACCTGGATGTTCGTGACGGCGCTGTCATAGCCGCTTCCGTCGGGGACCGGAGTATAGGTCCAGGTCGCGCCGTTGTCGTTGGAGAAGGCGATGTTGTCGGCTCCGCTCCCCAGTCCCAGGAACGAGTAAGAGAGACCGCTGGAGGCAGCGCCGTCGATGAACGCGACCGGTCCGGAATCCGGCAGGCCGAGATCGTTGACAAAGAGCATCGTGTTCGGCGGAACGGGATCGGACACGACGACGGAGGAAGCGCTGCCCAGGCCCTGGTTCGTTACGCCCACGGAATACAGCATGACCGCCCCCGGGATCGCCTTGGGATTGGTGGCTCCGTTGTAAGGGTCGGATATGGGCTGAACGGACTTGACCATTACGATGTTCGGCAGGAGCGTCACCCGGAAGGTGCCGATGCCGGTGTCGGCCACGTTGTTCTCCGTTCCTTCGACCGCCCGCACCGACGCGGTCCAGAGTCCTTCGGGACCGCCGGCCGGCACCGTGTAGGCGTACTCGAAGGTCTTGGTAAGCGTTCCCGAGTCCGCCACCTGGGTCATGGCTACCGGACCTGCTATCGTGTTGTTGCCCGGGTCCTTTATGGTGATCGTCGGGAGCGTTCCCGGAGCATTCGCATTGATGTCGTAGCTGCCGAAGGGGTCGCTCACGACAGCGCGCAGGTAGACCGTGCCGCCGCCGGAGTAGAAGGGAGCTGTTGTCGCGCCGGCATAGGGCGTGCTGTAGGGAAGGACGCTGTTCACGGAAATGACGGTCGTAGCGGGCAGCACCACCCGGGAGAAGGCTCCGCCGCTCACCGGATGCACATAGAAGCGTGCGGGCGCCGGAATTGTTCAGAATCGTGAGCCGCCAGCTGCTGCCGCAGGTTTGGGCAGCCCCGAGCGGCAGGTTGTAGGTACAGGTGTTGGTCGCCGGTTCGATTGCCGCGCCGCAATTCTGACTGACCAGCGTCAGGGCCGCGCCGCCTGATGCACACTGCAGAGTTACCGTCAGACTGACATTGCCGGCGCTGCCGCTTCTGCCGGCTTGCAGGATCACAGGGACAACCGCGCTTACGGTTGGATCGATCGTCATGTTTCCCGCGGCAACCGGCGCCTGGTTCCAGACTGAGAGTCGCGCCCGGTCCGATCGCCGCCGAAGCAGGAACGCCGGTGGGCGGTGTGCGAGAGAGCGTGTACGTTGCGGCACTATAGAGGTATAGCGGCTTGTTTCCCGAAACAGCCACAACCGTCGCCGCAGGCGCCGTTACATTCGGACCGGCACCCACGGGCAGCGTGATCGAGGCCGTATTGTTGATGATGGTGCCTGCCGCGGCCGATCCGGAAACGGTCAGGTTGAAGACGATCGTGACGGAGCCGTTCGCGGGAACCGTGATGCCGGTGATGTTCAGATAACCGGTTCCATTGGTGCCCGTGCCGGCGCCGGTGGAGCTGTCCGTTGCCCCGGCCGGAACGGTTATGACCTGGAAATCGGAGATATTCGCGGGAATATTGTCCGTCACGGAAACACCGTACGCCGTAACGCCGGCAGTCTCGGTCAGGGTGATGGTGTACTGCAGGATGTCCCCTGCATTCACACTGCCGCCGTTCAGGTCGGTCCAGGCCTTGTTCGAGGTGGATAAGATTCGGCGTCAGGACCGTGGTCGTGTCGGTCACGTCGTAGGGACGCACGACCGGGCCGTATGAATTCGTGAACGTGAACGTGGCCCGGGTCACGATCTGGTCCGTGGTTCCTGACGGCGCCGTTGCGAGCACGGTATCCTTGACGAGAAGGCAGTACGGGAGTTCCGGCTGTGAGGCTGACCGTTCCGGCGACGCGCGACGTCGCCGCCGTCATAGGACCCGTTGCAGTTCACGTCCTGGTAATAGCGCGACGGCGGGCCAGGTCCCTCCTGGTCCTGCTGTTCGCGGCAAACGCTCGCCTGGCCGCCGCTGCGCCGGCGTGAAGGTATGGGCGTAATAGACCGCGGCCAGCTGACCGGCGGTCTGGGCCAGCGGCGTGGGCGCGAAGCGTGTGATCGGGCACATCGCTCAGCACCAGGCCCGGTCGTTTCCGTGCCCCGCGTGAAGGTGAAGGTCACGTACCTGCCGGAAAGATTTGACCGCTGAACCGGCTGCGTTCCCGGGGTTGTAATTGATGAGGGAGTAACCGGCCGGCATCGTCGTCTGGGTCACCCGCGCCGTCGGCAAAGTTCGTGGCCCAGGGAACGAAGAGCGAAAAATTGCCGTTGCCATCGGTCGTTTCGGTGTCGATCGCGGTACAGCTGCTGTTGTCGCAGATGCTGACCGACTGGCCCGCGATGCCGGGCTCGCCCGGCATTCTGGACGGCGTTGTTGGCATTCGCACCGGTCGCTCCGCCGTCGTCCTTCAGAACCGAGACCGTCGATGCGGGTGCCGTTGAACACGCCGAAGTTCTGGTTGACCAGGTCCGATCCGCCCACGACCACGTTCGAAAGCGTATAGTTCGCCGGACTCGTCGACACCCACTGCGCGCTCGGGAAGGAGGGGTCGAAGTTCGTATTGTTCGTCGTGCTCAGAATGATCGTATAGGTGTCGCTCGTGGGCACGAGGGTGAACAGTGTAGGTACCCGCCGCCTGGTTCACGGTCGTGACCGTGAGCGCCGTGACCAGATTGCTCGACCGGAAGAGCTTGGCGTAGATCCCGGCGATGTTCGGGCTGTTCTCGCCGCCTTCACGGATGCCGTTGTGGTTCGCGTCGTTGTATACCATGCCGGATACGTTGACCGAAGGACCGGGCATGGCGACGGTGGTGGTGTCGGTCACCGTGGTACGTGCCGGTCACCGGGCCGACGGAGTTGGTGAACGTGAAGGTGGCGCGGGTCACGATCTGGTCCGTGGTGCCCAGCGTCGCCCCGGCGGGAATGGTGTCCTTGACCAGGATGCAGATCGACGTCCCGGCGTTCGCCGTGAGCGACGCCGGCAGCACGATATCGCTGCCGTCAAAGGTGCTGTTGCAGTTCACGTCCTGGTACAGGACGACCGCGGGCCAGCTGCCCTGGGTCCTGCTGGTCACGGCGAAGCTCGCCTGGCCGCCGCTGCCCGGGGTGAACGTGTGGCCGTAATAGACCGCTGTGTTCGGAGCGCCGTTCTGGCTCAGCGGCGTCGGCGGTAAAGGTGTTGTCCGGGACATCGCCGAAGAGCACGTTCCTGTAGCCGCCCGTCGCGTTGTTGCCGTACAGCGTATAGGCAAAGGAGATGTATTCTCCGCCGATCGTGTAGGTCCCGCCGGTATTGCCGGCGTTGTAACTGACCGAGAGATATCCTGCGCATTGGCCTCGTAGATCCGGAGCGTGGCGGTTGGTCAGTGTTCGTGAACAGAACGAAGTCGCCGCCGCTGCCCGTGGTTGTCGTATCGTAGAGTCGTAACCGCCGGTATTGTTCGCGAGCTCGCACCGTGACGCCGGCAGATGCCCGCTCTCGGCGGCGTTCAGGATGCCGTCGTTCGCATTGGCAGACGCGCCGTTGTACCCGTTGTCGTTGATCACCTTGCCTGAAATGCGGGAACCGTTGTAGACGCCGAAGTTCTGGTTCGTCAGGTTCGCGTTGGTCACGCGACATCTGGACAGCGTGTAGTTGACCGGACTGGTGTAGATCCAGTTTGCGCTCGGGAACCCCGGCGTCGGGTTGGTGAGCGTATTGTTGTTGCTCAGGATGATCGTATAGGTATCGTAGGACGGCACGTTGTTGAAGGTGTAAGCGCCCGATGCCTGGGTGACCAGGACCGCCTGCAGCGGCCGTGGTCATGTCGCTCGACCGGAAGAGCTTGGCGTAGATGTTCGCGATGTTCGAGCTGTTCTCCCCGCCGTCGCGCGTCCCGTTATGGTTCGCGTCGCTGTAGACCGTGCCGGAGATCGATACGGGGGCGCCGGTGACGGACGACGGTGGCTGTCGCGCTGTCGTTGGCGCTGTTGTAGTCCGTGATGCCGGCGGGCGGCGCGAGCGTCGCCGTGTTGGTGATCACGCTGCCGAGGGGCGCCGCGGCGCTCACCGTGCCCCTGATCGTGTAGCTGACGGAACCGTTGAACGGAAGGGTCGCGGTCGTATTCAGATTTCCCGAGCCCGAAGCCGCTCCGCAGGTGCCGCCGTTCGCCCCGGCGCAGGTCCAGGTGGCGCCGGTCACGAGCGCCGGGATGGTGTCCGTGATCGGGACGTTCGTCGCGGTCGTGTTGGCAGGACCGTAGTTGCGGGCAGTGATCGTGTACGTGATCGGTCCGCCGGCGGTGACCGAGGGGGACGAGACGACTTTCGTTATGGCGAGATCGATGTCCGTCTGGAGCGGATCGATGACCAGGTTCCTGATCTCGTGATAGTTCGTGGACCCGCCCGTGCTTGCCGCATAGCCGATCTTGACGGAAGCCGGGACCGGCCGGGCCACATTGAGGCCGGTGACGACCGGCGTCAGCGGCTGGTTGTACCCGAACTGCACATAGGTATCGACGCGCAGATAGTTGGGCGCCGCCACCGGCGTCAGGTAGATCACGACCTTGCGGTACTGAACGCCGGACTGCATGGGCCGGTAGAGCTGGTTGTTGAAGGCAAGCTGCTGGGCAAGAGTGCCCGAGCCCCCAAGCCAGTAGTATGCACCCGGAGGGATGGTTGTAGGGACCGCTGCACGCCGACCTCGTTCGCCTGCTGCCCGGGTCCGCCCAGACGGCCTTCGTACGGATTCGAATAGTTCCCGTACTCGTCGATGCCGACGCCGATATAGCCGCCGGTCAATCCCACGTCATCGTCGATCCAGCCGAGCTGCCACAGTACTTCTGTGCATAGCCGAGCGACCCGCCCGAAGCGCCGGCCGAGAAGGTGGTTGCGTCGTAGGACCCGTCGAACAGGAAGATGCTGTAACCGTCGGCGCCGTTCCCGCCCCAGGTCGCGTAGTCGAACTGGATGACCACGCCCTGGGAAATGTCGAAGGGCGAGTCGAAGAAGGCGAACCCGGCCTGGTCGTTCAGGGGTTCGGTCAGGCGCAGCCAGCCGTTGCCTGGCCGGATCGACGCCGGTGCTGGCGGACAGATAGGCACTTCCGCCGATGACCCATCCCGGCGCGGTCGAACCCGTCATCGGCTCGTTCACGATGGCGGCGCATGCGTGCGCCGGAGAACACCGTCACGGCAGCGAGAAGAACGCACGGCAGGATGAATGCGGCGGGTATGTGGGATATTCTTTTCATCTCGGTCGGTCTGAGTTATGCTTCCCGCACTCTGATCGCGATATCTTCATCGTGACCGGCCGCAGAGCCAGGCTTCCGGCATACCGCTCTACGATCTCGAGGAATTCCTGCGCCCGCACCGGCTTGCTCAGGTAGCCGTTCATGCCCGGCACTTCAGGCACTCGGTCGGGCCGCTCTGAAGCGATCCGCTGTCGTCGCCGGCCGATACTGCCAGGATCGGGACATCGTGCCGCCGCACGGCCGAGGCGTTGCTCCTGATGATCCTTGCCGCTTCTATGCCGCTCATGACCGGCATCTGAACGTCCATCAGGACCAGGTCGAAGTCCTCCTGCTCAAGCTGCTCGATGGCGGCCTGGCCGTTCTCGACGGTCCTGACCTCGTGACCGCGCTTTTCCAGCATTCTGCCGGCCAGCATCAGGTTCGTCCTGGTATCGTCTGCGATCAAAACCTTCATGAATTCGACCTCATGCAAAACAAAAAAATCAAAGAAATTGTAACAGAAGAATAGACTAGTTGCAATTTCTGACTACTAAAGTTGCAAATACTGAACCACATGCAAATTATTGTTTTTTAAGAGGTTGATATTTTGGGAGGGTGAGAAAAGAGAGGTAAAATTTACCGCCTGACTGGGAAAAGTTCCCTGTTCGAGGCGAAGGGAGTACCAGAATTTTTGGGGAAAAAGGCGTGCTACTCGATGCGAGTGTTCCGTCATTTTGGTTCGCAGCGTCTTGATGTCGATCTGAAGAAGTTCGGCAGCCTTGGCCTTGTTGCCGTTCGTCGCTGCAAGGGTCTTCCGGATCAGCTTCCTTTCGACGCCGCTCACCGCCTGACGAAGCGGCATCAGCTCTATTTCCTCGCCGGTGTCGCTGTTGCCCGAGAAGGAAATCGACGTGATCAGGCCCGATCTCGCTGTCTCCGGACATGAGCGCCGCCCGCCGGACCACATTCTTCAGTTCCCGGAGATTGCCGGGCCACGGGTGGCGCAGCATCCGGTCCACGGCTGCAGGGCTGATCGACTTGGGCGGGATCTTGAGCTCCGAGACCGCGTTGTCGAGGAACATGCTGATGAAATGAGGGATATCGTCCCTGCGCTCGCGCAGGGGAGGCAGGGTTATGATGAACTCTCCCAGGCGGAAGAA
Organism: Nitrospirota bacterium; assembly: GCA_963818475.1. GTDB lineage: Bacteria > Nitrospirota > UBA9217 > UBA9217 > UBA9217 > GWC2-56-14. The sequence continues at coordinate 23,760 of CAWFSF010000001.1, forward strand.
GAGGTCTTCGCGGAATTTGCCCGCCTGAACCTGCTTCTGCAGGTCGGTGTTCGTCGCGGCCATGAACCGGACGTCGAGCTCTATGGGCTTTCTGCTGCCCAGCCGGAAGGTCTCCCTGCTCTCGATCACCGAAAGAAGCTTGCTTTGCACCTGCGGCGCTTATGTTCTCCAGGTCGTCGAGGAAGGCGGTCCCGCCCGCGGCCGCCTCGAAGAACCCCTCCCGCGCCTGGACCGCTCCGGTGAACGCCCCCTTTTCATAGCCGAAGAGCTCGCCCTCGATGATGCTTTCCGCCATGGACCCCAGGTCGATCTTCATGAAGATGCGGGCGGCCCGGCCGCTGAGGTTGTGCAGGATCTTGGCCAGCAGGGTTTTTCCCGTGCCCGTCTCTCCCTGGATGATCACCGAAAAATCCGTCACTGCCACCTGTTTCAGCTGTTCGGCGATCCGCTTCATGGCCGGCGCCTTTCCCATGAACCGCTCGAGCGACGCATTCTCGGCGATATGCAGCCGCAGCAGTTCCCGATCGAGCCGGTGTTTTTCCAGCGCTCGCTTCACGGTCATGATCAGTTTGCCCGGCTCCACCGGCTTGACCAGAAAATCGTAAGCGCCGAGCTTCATGGTCTCCACCGCCGAGGAGATGTCGCCCCGTCCCGTGGCGATGATGACCGGGACCGAGGCGTCGAGGTCCTTCAGGGCGCGGATCGTGTCGAGCCCGTTCATGACCGGCATCATGATATCCAGGATCACCGCCGACGGCGCCTCCCTGCGGAAGGCTTCAAGCGCCTGGAGGCCGTCAACGGCCTGGATCACCTGCACGCCTTCTTTTTCGAGGATCCTGGCCAGGGTCACTCTCGTGACCTTCTCGTCTTCCGCGATCAGAACTTTGTCCATCCAATGCTCCCTTAAAAAATCCTGTATGTCCGGTGCGTTTTTTAGTATGAAATAACTATAGCATAGACCTCGCGAGAGGCACAACTGCTTTGTACAAAACCTTACTGCGCAGGCGGCCTGATCTGCGCGTTCTGCGGAAGGAATTTATGTACTATACGCCCTTCAGCGTTCCCTTCTTTTTTTCGGCGGTTATCCTGTGCGGCATGGGGTTATATGCGTGGAACATCATGCGCAACGACCGGATCGGCATCGCCTTCGGCGCCGTCCTGTACCTTGCCGCCTTCTGGGCGGTCATCCAGGGCATGGACATGATGACCCTCGATCCGTCGTTGAAGCTGATCTGGTTCAGAATGCGTCCGCCGGTCATCGAACTGCTGAGCATCAGCATCCTGATCCTGACCGTCAGGTACACCCTGCACGATGCGTTGTTCAGTCCGGCTCGCCTGGCAGCGCTTATGCTGGTTCCGCTTTCGACCGCCGTCATTCTCTGGACGGACAGCCTGCAACCGCTGTTCCTGCGCGCTTCGGTCGTGAACAGCGAAGGCGCCCTTTCCGATTCTGCTCTTGAAAAACGGCCCCTGGTTCTGGGTGCACGCGGCCTTTTGCTACGGGCTGCACGCGTTTGCCCTCGCGCTGCTGGTGAGCTCCCTGTCCAAGGCCCGCGCCCTGTACTATCGTCCCACGATGCTCATCATCGGCGGCATCCTGTGTTCGCTCCTCGGCGATATACTCTTTTCCTTCAGGATCAACCCGCTCGAGGGTTTCGATTCCGCATCGTCCACCATGGTCGTGATCGGTCCCCTCGCGGCGTGGGTCATGTTCGGCCATCGGATGTTCGACCTTGTGCCCATCGCCCACAACCACGTCGCCGAAAAAATCAGTGCCGGCATTATCGTACTGAATTGCGAAAACAGGATCGTGGACCTGAATCAGGCCGCTGCCCGCACCATCGGGCCGGGAGCGGCGTCAGCCATAGGGCGGCCGGCCGACCAGGTACTGGCGTGGTCCGACCTGCTCGGGCGTTACGGGGACGGGGATTCGGGACGGGAAGAAATCGCGGCCGAGGAAAAGGGGACGCGAAAATATTACGACCTCTCGCTCTCCCCGATCACGAGCGATCAGGGGAAAATCCTGGGCCGCCTGATCCTGCTTCATGATATCAGCGACCTCAGGTATTCGAAGGAAGCACTCGAGGCCGCCAGCAGGTCGAAGTCGGCCTTCCTCGCCAATACGAGCCATGAAATCCGCACGCCGTTGAATGCGATTATGGGCTTCACCGACCTGGTCCTCGGCACCGAGCTGAACGCCGAGCAGCGCGCCCATCTGGATATCGTAAAATCCTCCTCGGAAACGCTCCTGGTCATCCTCAACGATATCGTCGACGCGGCAAAGATAGAGGCGGGGAAAATTACGCTCGAGGAGGTGGATTTCAACATCCGCTGCCTTGTCGACGGAATCATGCAATCGCTCTCGCTCCAGGCCGAGGCCAAACGGCTGACGCTGGTGCATTCCGTCGCTCCCGCTGTCCCGCTCTTCCTCCGGGGAGACCCGGTCAGGCTGAAACAGGTCCTGCTGAATCTCATGGACAACGCGTTAAAATTCACGGAAAAGGGGAAGATTTCCCTCTCCGTCGACGCCGCCGCGGCAGAGCCGAGCAGGCAAGAGGCAGGGAAGGTCGCGCTGCTCTGCTGCGTTCGGGATACGGGCATCGGCATCCCTCCGGGGAAGCAGAGCTGCATCTTCCAGAGCTTTACCCAGGCGGACAGCACCATTACCAGGAAGTACGGCGGAGCAGGCCTGGGGCTCAGCATTTCCCGGGAATTGGTCCGGTTGATGGGAGGAGAGCTGACGGTCGAGAGCGAGGAGGGCAGAGGGAGTTCCTTCTGCTTCACGGCTGTTCTAAAGTCGGGCAGGGAAGTCCCCGCTACGGTCACCCCCGGAGAGACGCGGGAAGCCGGGAAAAGCAGCTCTATTCTCCTCGCCGAGGATGTTGCGGTCAGCAGCAAGCTGATCGTGCACCTGCTCGAGGAACGCGGGCTGCGGGTAACGGCGGTCGGGAACGGCCGGGAGGCCGTCGAGGCCCTGGAACGGGAGAAGTTCGATCTCGTCCTCATGGACGACCGCATGCCCGGCCTCGACGGGTGCGAGGCGACACGGATAATCAGGGACCGGGCCTCGTCCGTGCTGCGCCACGATGTGCCCGTCATCGCATTGAGCGCCAATGTGCTCGGCAGCGACCGGAAACGGTTCAGGGAGGCGGGCATGAACGACTGCCTTCCGAAGCCGGTCCGGGCGGACGATCTTGCCGCACTCGTGGATCGCTACGTCCCCGGCGGCAGCCGCGACAGCTCTTCAATTGCCGCGCCCGGTCCGGAAACGGCGGGCGTGCAGTCGAGCCTGCTGGCGGCGATGAGGGCGGAGATCATGGAGCGGTACGCGGGAGATGAGCAACTGGTCGACGAACTGCTGCTTCTGTTCGGACAGGAGATCCAGGGCATCGCCAGGAGTCTCGGCGAGGCATATGCCGCGGGCGACCGGGCGGGTCTGGAACTCCAGGCTCATTCATGCAAGAGCGCCGCGGGTTCCGTGGGATTCCGCACGCTGGCCGACCTTGCCGCCGCCGTTGAACAGGCGGCCAGGACGAACGATCTGCCGGGAGCCGGAACCCGGTTGAAACTGCTTGAACAGGAAGTCCGGCGCTTCCTCAACGAGGCCCCCGCGCCCTGACCCCGGAAACCTTCTTACTTTGGCAGATCCGTAAAAAGCCGGATTTTACCGCGAAGTCGCAGAGGGCGCGGAGGTGGATTTGACTTATTGCCGCGCCCTCTGCTTTACGAGTGGCAACGCGAATCTTGCCCCGGTGTTCATGAGTGCGCAGCGCTGTCTGTTTGAATTCCATTTACCCTCCCCCTGCTTCACTTCGCTCCCAGGTCCCTCTTGTTGCGTTGTTCATGCTCCTTCTCGCTGCTGCACCCGCAGGCGGAGAAGATAAGGCTGTCTATGTCGACTCCGTTATACCCGCCCGCCGGGCCGTCGCACTCGACCCCGGTCCCTTCCATCAGGATGCAGGTGACCGGGAGACGGTTGTTGGAACAGACCCCCTTGACCCCCTTGAAACTGCCGACCTGGACCTTTTCGTCGTTCATGATGACGCACTGGGCCGCCGGCTCGGACATGAGGAGCACGGCGGCAACGATGACGGTGATAGTGCTCATGGCGGCGATCCTCCGTCGCTCTTCCGGCCCGGGCTCAGCATGCGCACGTCGAAGGGGATGCCCTTGCCGTTGTCGCGGGCCAGGATGATGGCATGGTTCGGGCATACGGTCTCGCAAACGCCGCAGCCCATGCAGCGCTCCCAATTCACTGCGGCGATACCCCCGCCGGCTACGGCATCGAAGGGGCAGGACTTCGCGCACGAACCGCAGCCGGCGCAGGCGGCCCCATTCACCACGGCCACGTAGCCCGAGGGCGCAACCGACGGCATGCGATAGCGAAGCATCCCTTCCAGGCCGCCGCAACAGCAGCTGCAGCAATTGCAGATGGCGTAGAAGCGTTCAAGCATCAGGTCCTTGAACCAGGCCACATGGACATGGCCCCGCGCATGCTCCTGCCGCAGCAGCTCCAGCGCCTCCGCCCGCTCAAGCCTGCGGCTCGTGGCCGGATGGTGCTCAAGGACGAATTCCGTAAAGGGCCGGCCGATGACCATACAGACCTGCGTCGGCAGGCAGGGATTTTTTCGCGCGCTCCGGCAGACGCATTCGTAGGCGACCACGTCGGGCGGGCCGTCCAGGACCAGGCTTCGGGCCGTGGGATAAGGAATAATCTGTTCGAGATCGCGACGCTCTATGCGCCGGTTCAGCGTGATGATGGCCCGCGCATGTTCGTGCGTGAGCACCTTGCCGTGATAAGCGTCGGCCCATTTTTCTCTTTGCGCGCGCGTGGACCGCGGCAGGCCCCGGTTGATGGCGAGGTTGATGTAAGCCCTGGTCCAGCGCAGATAGACGTAGGCATGGAGCGCTCTTCAGGTTCAGCAGGTTTGCCAGACCTTGTTCCCGGAAGAGCCGGAACGTGGAGCGCCTGGGCAGGAGAGCGCCCTCCGCAAGGAGCAGGCCGAGGAGGACGGCTCCTGCCGCTGCGACCCCTATCAGGCCCAGGTTGTCCATGCAATTCTCCGGTTCCGCGGCGCGGTCAGGGAGCGATCTCCAGCACGATCTTGCCTCTCGCCTTTCCGGCTTCGCTGTACGCCAGCGCGTCCTTCACCTGATCGAGGCGGTACTTCCTGTCGATGACGACCCTGACCCTGCCCGTCACGACCTGGCCTGCCAGCCACACGAGGTCGACGCGGCTGGGCCTGACCAGGATGCGACCACGCCCTGCGTCCGTGAAGATACCGGGTCAGGTACTGATTCACGATGACGCCGGCCGAGGGAAGGGTGCTGATATAGATGCCGCGGTCGGCAAGCACCCGCCTGGCTTCGCCGAAGGTACGCTTTGCAACGGCATCGAAGATGATGTCGTACCGGGCGTCTCCTTGCGTGAAGTCCTCGCGCGTATGGTCGATGACCCGGTCCGCTCCGAGCGCCCTTGACGAGACTCGATATTGCCGGTGCTGCAGACGCCGGTCACGTCGGCGCCGAAGATCTTCGCGATCTGGACAGCGAAATGACCGACCCCGCCTGCGGCGCCGTTGATCAGCACCTTCTTGCTGTAGCTCACCTGGCCTTTGTCGCGCAGCGCCTGGAGCGCGGTGACGCCCGCAATCGGGAGGCACGCGGCCTGCTCGAAGGAAAGTCCCGGGGCCATGGGGAAGACGGCTGCTTCCGGCACGCAGCAGAATTCGGCAAAGGCGCCCAATCTCCTGATGCCCGGCCGGCCGATCACGCGGTCGCCGGCCTTGAACCGCCGGACTCTGCTGCCGACCGCGGCGACCACTTCACCGGCACATTCGTTGCCCAGCACTTTCGGGAACCGTCTGCCGGTGAGGATCCTGGACCTGGCCGGACCTGACCTTCCAGTCCACGGGATTGACGCTTGCGGCGCGGACCTTGATCAGGACGTCGTCGGGACCGCATGCGGGAATCGGCATCTCCCTTGATCTCGACCACGTTGTTCGCGCCGTACTCGTTGAAGACAGCTGCTTTCATGATGCTCCACCGTCGAAAGACACGTCTTCTTTGAGTATAGATAACGGCCGGAGCCCCGTCAAGACAAGGGCCGGCCTCAGTTCCGGAAGGATATGCCGAGGTCCTTCGCGGAATCCTTTAAGGATAGCGGCCGCAGCCTCTTCCCGGGGAAGTTCGAGCCCCAGTTCCCGCCGAAGGCTCGTCACCCGAGTCGCCGGTGCGCGCGCCGCGGATCACCTCCGCCTCGAGCACGAGGGTCGTGGTCCAGCAGGATGGAGCCGTGCTGCAGGAAGGCGCCGCTTAGCCCTGCGCTGAGCGCTGCCCGCTATCTTGCGGTCGCCGACGAGGATCTCGTACCATGACGGGGAGGAAAAGCAGGCAGGGTCCCTTGAGGCGGGGTGAACCAGCGAGGAGTGCCGTCCGCCGCGGGAGACCATCTCCGCGGGAAGGCCCAGCGCCCGGAGGCCGGCGACCAGGCCGGCGGCGATCACCTTGTAGGTTCCGAGCACGTCGCCGGGAAAGAGAGGATCGTCGGTGCGCGCGACAATGCTGTAGGTCAGTTCATGACGGTGCAGCACAGCCCTGCCTCCGGTGACCCGTCGCACGATGTCGAAGCCGAGCTCGCCGGCAGGCCGCGGCGTCGACAGCGGTGCCCATGTCCTGGAACCGGCCGACCGACACGGCCGGAGGATTCCAGGCGTAGAGCCTGAGAACAGGCCGCGTTCGCCCGCCTGCGCCCGCGCGAGGAGCTCTTCGTCAACAGCCATGTTGTAGGCGGCGGTGTTCGCCCCGGTGTCGAGATATTTCCAGTGATTCATAATTTAATTGATAGCCTTGTAAAAAGTCGGGTTAACCACAGAGCCCGCAGAGGGAAACGCGAAGTCTTTAATATCTTTTTCTCCGCGTCTCAGCGTCTCAGCGGTGTTTTGACTTCCTACGAAGGGATCATCAGATGAGGATCTGATTCGAATGTGCGGCGTGGGATAATTCTACTAGAGTCGCGCGGCTTTGGCAAGCAACCGGGGAACTGCACGGCGTGCCGCAAGGGTGTCGATAAAAGGAGAGTTGGAGAGACGCCGATCGGGTTGCGTAATCCTACTTGACGTACAGCGAGGGTTCCTGGTTGGGCCGTGTCTTGAAGCGGCGGTAGGACCACATGTACTGCTCCGGCATCTCGCGCACCCACTGCTCGATCTCGCGGTTCATGCGGGCGGCGTCGGCAACGGGGTCGTCGGTGGGAAAATTCTGCGAGCGCCGGGTAGAGGCGCACCTCGAAACCCTTCCCGTAAGGCAGTATCCTGCTGACACAGGGCACCACAGCGGCATTGGTGCTCTCGGCGATCCTGCTGAGCGCGGTGACCGTGGCCGCGGGAATGCCGAAGAACGGCACGAACACGCTGGCGCGCTCGCCCATGTCCTGGTCGGGCAGGTAGTAGAACGGCCGGCCTTGCCGCGTATGTAGCGGATCAGCGACTTGAGGTTCGCAAGCCGGTCCACGAGCACCGCGCCGGTCCGGGTCCTGCGCTGGAACAGGTACTCGAGCAGCGGATCCCGCGCCTGCCGGTACATGCAGACCAGGCTTTTGTCGTAGCCCGCGCGCATGCCCCCGATGTCGAGGGTAATGAAGTGGGGCGCCAGCAGGATGATGTTCTTCCCCGCGGCGCGCGCTGCATCGAAGTTCTCCTGGCCCTCCAGGCGGACGACGCGCTTGAGCCTCCAGAGCGGGCGCGAAGAACGTGATGCCCAGGCTCAGGATCGCGAGCCCGCAGTACGCGAAAATGACGACGCACGAGCTTGCCGCCGCTCTGCCGGAGCTCAGGTCGGGAAAGCAGAGCTCGATGTTCCGTGCCGCGATGCGGCACCCGGACGAGGGCATCAGCGAGAAGAGCCACCCGAGCACGCTGCCCAGGACCCAGAGCAGGCGGACGGGAAGCCACGCCGACAGGACGAGCAGGCCCAGAACCGGCCAGGCGTACCAGTACCGGGGATGGAGGAAGGTTTTGAGGGAAACAGGAGGTCATAGACGCTTAGCCACGAAGGACAGAGTTCACAGAGGCAACGAAGGCGGCTGTGCTTCAGGTGTTCATTTCGCCGCGGGCTTCTCTGTGTCCTCTGAGTCTCTGTGGCAAAAAGATTTTCAGACAAAAAAGCCTGAGGATCATCCGACCCTCAGGCTTGAAATGTTTCGATCCGCTCACGGCGGATTCCTTTAGATGCCTCAGCCCCCGCCCCAGGAGGCGCCGCCCCCGGTGCCGCAGCTCGAATGCTCGCCGCCGGGAGACGAGAACTTGGAGAGCACTTTCTTCGCTTTTTTCTCGTTGCAATAAGGACAGACCGTGTCCTCGGCCTTTGCGGTCATGGACTGCAGCAGCACGAAGTCCTTTCCGCACAGCTCACAGACGTATTCGTAGAACGGCATGGTGGACTCCTTCACTTTCCTGAAAAAACTAGCATTTGCAGCGCTCGCGTGCCCCGAAAGCGTAGAGTATAATACTCATCGGGCAGAAACCTGTCAAGGCAAAAATCGTGAGCATGACGCCCACGAACCCTGAAAAATAGAACCATGCCGGGCTCACCGTGAAGCCCGAGCACCACACTGCCCGCAACGAACACCCCGGCAAGAAGCCGGATCAGCCTTTCCAGATACCATGTCTTTGTGTCTGCGATGTACATCGTTTCCCTCCTTGTTTCTCTAACCGGTTCAAACCGTCCAAGCGGTTTGATCTCGTTCAAGCTGTTTCCTTTATAGGCACACGAACGGCGCTTCGCGGTCTTTTTGCGCGAACCGGGCGTAATGCGGCGAGGTGTAGATGTCCATCAGCATGTGTCGGGTGACCACGCCCGCGTATTTGCCGTTGTTCACGATGAGGACCACGGAGCAGCAGTTGTTGTTCAGCATCATCTGGATCAGCTCCTCGGGAGAGGTGCTGATGTCCGCAACGAGCGGAGCCTTTACCATGAAGCGTCGTCGCGGTGACCTGCTCCAGATCGAGCGACTGACGGATCGCACCGAGGATGGCCTGCTCGGTCGCGATTCCCAGCACTTCCTGCGGCTTCGTTCACGAACCGGGAGCGCTGCAACCCCGGAGGAGATCATCTTGAGCGCGATATCCTGCCCTGTGGTCGTCCGGGCTTACGCTGATCTTCTCTTTCATGATGTGCCATGCCTGTATTGCCATTGTGCATTCCTTTCTTATTCCGCTCAAGCTTCCGCACTCCGCATTCGTTACTGTCACAGCCTCTCCCACTGGCTGGTATCGGGATTGAACGCCTCACCGAAGGCGGTGACCTCCTGCTCCAGACCGGTCTCGTACCCCTCGCTCAGACCGAAGTTCACCAGCATCTTGATCGGCCCGCAGCGAGCTCAGGCTGTTGCCGGCGATCCTGTTGGCCAGCCGGCGAGCCTCTTCGTCCAGCGCATCAGCAGGCACGATCTTATTGACGAGGCCGATCCGCAGCGCTTCGTCGGCGTCCACGGTCCGGCCGGTGAAGAGAAGCTCCTTTGCCCGCCCCACGCCGATCGTCTTGTACAACCGCTGGGACGATCCGAAGATGGGCGGCACGCCGAACCGGGCTTCCGGGAACGAGAACACGCGCATCCGAGGATGCGATGCGTGATATCCGCGGCCAAGGGCGAGGCCCAGGCCCGCTCCGGTCGTCTCGCCCTTGACCGCGGCGATCACCGGGACCGGCAGGCTTTCGATATGCTTGAGCAGATTGTGACCCACCTCTGCAACATGCCGAGCCTCGTCCCTGGTCATCTTGACGAACTTCGGTGTAATCGATGCCCGTCGAGAAGTTCCGGCCCTTGGCCGTGAGCAGGACGACCCGCAGCTGAGACTGCTCAGCGTAGACCTCGCTCACGGTCCTGTTCAGCTGGGACAGCACCTCCCTGTCCAGCTTGTTGTCCGGCGGATTATCGATCGTGACCGTGCTGATCCAGTCCTTGCAGTCTATAGTTACGCAGGCGTTTGACATTGTTCCTCCATTCGAATCGCAGCGATGCGATCATGCTAACCTCTCGCACGAAGGGTCTGACAGGCGCTTCTTATTTTGCACTCTGCATTCGCATTCCGCACTAGGCCTTCTCCCAGTGCCTCTTCTCTACCATATAGTAGAACAGCGGGATCACGATCAGGGTGAGCGCCGTCGATGCGAGCATGCCGAAGATGAGCGCCAGGGCCAGTCCGGACCAGACCGGGTCGGTCACGATCACGGCGGAGCCGAGAATGGCCGCAGCAGCGGTCAGCACGATGGGCCGGGTCCGGATCGCGCCTGCCTCGATCAGGGCCTGCTCGAGCGGCATCCCCTCCTGCTTCTTGTCCAGGATGAACTCGAGCAGCACGATCGAGTTCCTGACCACGATGCCGGCCAGGGCGATGACGCCGATCATCGAGGTGGCGCTGAAGTAGACCCCGGTCATGGCGAAGCCCGGGCATGATGCCGATCATCGAGAGCGGGATCGAGGCCATGATGATCAGCGGGATCGTGAAGGACCGGAAGCGGCCCACGAGCAGCAGGTAGATCGCGATCAGGGCCACGCCCATGGCAGCGCCCAGGTCGCGGAACACGTCGAGGGTCAGCTTCATTTCGCCGTCCCACTTGATCCGGTAGCCCTCGGGCAGCGGCTGCTTCCGGAGATGTTTCATCATGTCCATCACCGCGTACACCTGGCTCCGCGCACCCATCTCGCCGTACACGTACGTGACCGGTTCGAGGTTCTTGTGATAGATCGCCTTGTCCATCTCGGACGGCACGATCCGTGATGAGCGAGGAGAGCGGCACCTGGCTGCCCTGCCGGCTCATGAGGTAGACCTTGTCCATGTCGGCAAGCCCCGTCCGCTGGCCCTTGGGCAGCCGCAGCATGATCGATACGGGGTTCTTCGCGTCGGGCCGGTGCAGGGTCGAGACCGCCATGCCGGCTACGGACAGCCGGAGCGTCTGCACGATCTGCTCGGTCGAGACGCCGGCGAGGGCGGCCTTTTCCTTGTCCACGATCAGCTGGTACTTGTCCTGCTTCTCCTTCACGCTGTCGTCGATGTCCACCACCTGGTCGGTCTTTGCGAAGAGTGCCTTGATGTCCTGAGCGATCCCGCGCTGTTTGTCGTAGTCGGGGCCGTAGATCTCGGCCACCACCGTCGCCCGTACCGGCGGTCCCGGCGGGTCCTCGACAAGCTTGATGTTCGCTCCGTACTCCTGCGCCATCCGTGTCGATATCCGGCCTGATCTTGAGCACCAGCTTCTCGCTCGAGATGCGTCCGCTCCTCCTTGTCCACCAGGTTCACCCGGATGTCGGCAAAATGGCTTGCCTCGCGGAACGCGCCGCCCCGGAGCAGCCCGTTGAAGTCCATGACCGACCCGGTGCCCGACGAAGGTCTCGTAGTCCTTCACTTCCGGGATCCGGAGCAGGTAGTCGCCCACGGCGCGCGCCACCCGGTCCGTGTTCTCCATCACCGTGCCCGCGGGCATGTCGATGGATACGAGGAAGGTGTTCTTGTTCGCCTTGGGCAGCATCCGGAACTTGACCCACTGGAACAGCGGGAAGCTCATGGTCACGAGAAAGACGACGGCGATGACCGCGAGGAAGAGCCTTGCGCTTGCCGGCGTTCGCGAGCAGCGGCCCCAGGACCTTCTTGTAGATCCGGTAGATCCTCGTCTCTTCCAGCGACGGACGGATTCCCGTCATGGTGTTCCGCCTTCATCAGGCGATAGCTCGCCCAGGGCGTCACGATGAACGCGACGAAGAGCGACGTGACCATGGCAACGGGCACGTTGAAGGGGATCGGCATCATATAGGGCCCCATCATGCCGGTCACGAAGGCCATGGGAATGAAGGCGAGCACCACCGTGAGCGTCGCGAGGATCGTGGGCATGCCGATCTCGTTCACGGCCAGGATCGCGCCCTGGAGCCGGGAATGCTGCTGCAGCTTGTAATGCCGGTGGATGTTCTCGACCACCACGATGGCGTCGTCCACCAGCAGGCCCGAGCGACAGGATCAGGGCGAACAGCGTGATCCGGTTGATCGTCTGGCCCGCCACCATGCCGATGCGCGAGGGTGATGAACAGCGTGAGCGGTATGGCGAGCGCCACGATCGCGGCCTCGCGCCAGCCCAGCGTCAGGAACAGCAGGATGATCACCACGATGATGGAGACCACGAGATGGAACACGAGTTCGTTCACCGCGTCGTTCGCGGTCTTGCCGTCGTTCCGGGTTACCGTCACCGTGATCCCCGACGGGAGCTGGGTCTTTCTGAGCTCCTCCACCTTGGCGAGGATCTCGTTCGACGATCTTGACGGCGTTCAGCTTCTGCCGCTTCGCAAGCGCAACGGTCACTGCAGGCTGCTCGGCGCTCTCGGCATCGGTCGTAGACGGCTTCCTTCGCGTGATGCTGCGGATTGAAGGCGATCCGGGTGAGTTTGACCGTCTCCTCGAACCCGTCGGTCACCTCGGCCACGTCGCCGAGGTACACCGGTTTTCCGTTCGCAACCCCGACGATGGCATTTTTCACATCGCTCGCCTTCTCGAAGAACCCTCCCGTCTCGAGCGCGAGTTTTTTGCTCCCCTGCTCGAGGTCGCCCGAAAGCAGGTTTGCGTTCGAAACGCGTGATGGCCTGCGAGATCTGGAGCGGCGACAAGCCGTACCCGGCTATCCGCTGCGGGTCCAGCGTCACCCGCACCTGGCGGCTCCTGCCGCCGATCACCAGGGAGTTGCCCACTCCCGGAACCTTTCTGAGCTCGTCCAGCATGTGGTCGGCCACGAGCCTGAGCTGCGCGTCGTCGTAATTCGTTCCCGGTTTTCCCGACAGCGTGAGCGCCACGATCGGCACATCGTCCACGTCGATGGGCTTCACCAGCGGCTGTGACGCTCCGGGGGGCGCGAAGTCCATGTTGGACATGAGCTTGTCGTAGAGCTTTACGAAGGAGCGTTCCTTGTCCTGCCCCACGTAAGAACTTGACGGTCACGACCGCCAGGGAGTTCATGGAGACGGAGTAGACATCCTCCACGCCGGGAATCTCCCAGAGCTTCGCCTCGAGCCGCTTGGACACCAGCTCTTCCACTTCTTTGGCGCTCGCGCCCGGCAGCTGCACCATGACGTTCGCGGCCGGCACCGTGATCTGCGGGTTCTCCTCGCGCGGCGTGAACCAGAGCGCAAAGAGCCCGAGCGATGGCCGTTGCCGCCATCAGCAGCACCGTGAGCTGTGAGTTGATGAAGTATTCGGTTATTTTTCCGCTGATATTCAGTTTCATGTTCTACACTTTGAACAGTACTGCGATGCAGATGACGCAGGGTTACTGCGCAAAATAACGTACAAGCTTAAGTCGTGCATGTTATTCGCCTCCGCATTCCGTGTTCCAGCGCGTCGCTACTCGGAAGCTATACTTTGCGCAACAACGACCTTTCTGCCGTCGATCCTGCGCTCATGCCTGCTCACGACCACCCGGTCCCCGGCCTTGAGGCCGGTGACCGCTTCGAGCTTATCTCCCTGGACATCGCCGAGCTGGACCATCTGGAACACGGCGTTCCCTTCGGCAGATACGATGTAGACGCCGGTCAGGCCGCCCATCTCCACGACCGCCGAGCGCGGCACCAGGATGGCTTCGCGCTTGCCCATGCTGAAGAAAGCCTTGCCGTACATGCCCGGTGATCAGGCCGTCGTCGCGCGGGAATATCGATCTTCACGATGAACGAATGGGTCCTGATATCCGAGGCCGGCACGACCTGCGCCACGCGGCCCTTGATCTCCTTGTCCGGCAGCGCATCGATCCTGACCGTCACGGCCTGGCCCGGCCGCACGAACCGGAGGTCCTGCTCCTTCACGGTCACTTCGAGCCTGCAGATTCCGGTTGTCCTCGATCTTGAGAATCGGCTGGCCCGGAAGCGCCATTTCTCCGAGGTTGATCTTCTTTTCCACGATCTGTCCGGAGATCGGCGCCGTGATCGTCGTGTAGCTTTCCATGGCCTTTGCCGCGTTCAGACCCGCCTTGGCCGATTCGAGCCCGAGCGTTGCCTGGTCCATCTCCATCTGCGTGGCTGCCTTTTCATCGAAGAGGGTCTTGATCCGGTCGAACTGGAGTTTGGCGTTGTTGTAGGCGGCCTGGGCCTGGTAGGCCTGGGCCGCTATCTCGCCGCTCTCGATCTTCATCAGCAGTCTGCCCTGGCGCAACGTGGTCTCCTTCGTTCACGGTCAGCTCCACGACCCTGCCCATCACCTTGCTGGACAGCACCGAGGTGTTGCGCGAGCTGAGGGCGCCCGCAGCCGAGACCATGGCGTCGATCTTCCGGGGCTCGACCGTCATCGCCGATACGGGAGGCGACGCCTCTTCCTGTGCCGGTTCGGCTCCTGCCGTGACTTTCCCGAAGCTCATGGTGCCGATCCCGAGCAGCAACAGCAACTGCGATCAACGCTCCTGCTATCATCTTCATATCCATCTGCATATCTTTTTCTTTTACGGTTTGAATGTTCATACTAGATCTCCTGTATCCAGAACGCAGGCTAAACCCGCTGAGCTGCCTATCTTTGTACTGGTTCACTTCCGCACTCCGAACTTCGTACTACAGATGTTCCCGTCGCCAGCTTCAGCTCTGCCAGGGCAAGGTTGTTGTCGTACACCGCCTGCAGCGCGTTCGTCCGCGCCCGGATCAGGGCGTTCTCGGCTCCCAGCACATCGACGAAGCGTTGTCATGCCCGTTTCGTATCGTTTCTGGATGATCCGCAGGCCTTCTTCCGCTTCCTGCACCGACGTATGCAGTGGCGGCGATCCGGTCGAGCGACGCCGCGGCCGTGTAATACGCCTGCCGCACCTGGAGCTGCACGCCCTCGCGGGTCTGCTCCTCCAGGGACTTCATCCGGCTGCTCTGGGCGACCGCCTCCTTGACCTTGGACCGGGTGACCAGTCCGTCGAAAAGGTTCCACTGCAGCACGCCCATGACGCGCCCAGCTCTTGGCATCGTCTCCCGCCAGCCTTCGCGCTGTTCCAGTCCACCTGACCCATCAGGTTCAGGGTCGGCAGATAATCCGTCCTTGCCATGCGTCACCGACTTTTCCGCGTTCTTCCGGTTCAGCTCCATGGCTGCGAGGTCCGGCCTGTTTGCCTGCGCCTCGCCCAGCGACGCGCGGCAAGGTCTGTCTTGAGCTCCTGCGGGGCCAGGCCTCCTGCGACCTCGTACTCGTTCGCCTGGGGCACTCCCATGGCAAAGTTCAGACCTGCGGCCGCCGAGCACGGACCGCGTTTTCCGACCGGGTGACCATCTCCCTCACTTCGGCATACTGGACCTTTGCCCGCAGCAGGTCGGACTGCAGGACCGCGCCGGCCTTGTACCGGGCTTCGGCCAGCTTGAGGTTCGCGCAGCTGGTCTCGAGGGATTGGAGCAGCCACCCGGTTGTGCGCCTTTGCCAGCAGCAGTCCGTAGTAGGCCTTTGATCACGTTGAAGACCGTTTCCTGCCGGGACCGCTCACGCTGACTGATCGCGGCCTCGTGCCCCAGCTTTGCCTGAGCCCTGCCGATGTATTCCCTGCCTCCGTTGAACAAGGGGCTGCATGACCGAGAGCCGGGTGTTGTAGTTCGAGATCGGCTCCGGATGGTTCATGACCCGGGGATCGAAATCTGAGGGGCCCACGATCTCCTGGTTCAATTTCGTTCCCAGCACCATCAGGGGATTGTCGGTCTTGCTCCAGGTCTCCGACAGGTTCACTTTGGGCAGGAAGCCTGAGGCGGACCGAAGCGCGCTCGCATCGGCGGCCTCGACCTGGGCGTCTGCGGCCTTGAGGCCGGGATTGCTGCGCGAGGGCCAGGGCCACGGCTTGTTCAAGCGTCAAGGTCTCTGCTGCGTAACTGTAGGATAGCGACCAGCGAGCGTCGAGCAGCACGATCAGCAGTCACGATCGCCGCCGATGATGAGCTCTTTTGCACCGCCTCATGTTCACACCCTTGACAGTGCAGCATACCCGGACATGTTCCATAGCATGATCCCGCCTTCGAGATTCTTGACCGATAACCCTGCTGAGCAAGAAATGCGCATGCATAAGCGCTTCGATTTCCGACCCTGCAATAGACCACGATCTCCTTGTCGCGCGGCAGTTCCTGCAGCCGGTGCCCCAGATCCTGGACCGGAATAAGGTGGGAATTATCAATGGCCCCTGCAGCGTTCTCCTGAGGTGTCCGCACGTCGAGCAGGAGGAAATCGTTCCCGGACTGCACCATGCGCTCAAGATCCGTCGGTCCGATGTTCTGGCATCTGTAATGTATTGAAGAACATAGCTTGCCTCCTTGCTAGGAAAAGCAGGAACAATGGACACCGCCAGGGGAACCTCCCGGGGAGGAGGAAGGGGGAATGACAGTGCCCATTGTTCACGCTGTCCTGCATCTACTTCAATTACCGTGCCAATGCTAAACGCCTTGTTTCTGCTGATGGTACGGAAATTTATTTGTACATCACTGCGGAAATTTTTGTCGAGCAGAACGAGCGGTCATAAACAATGTTGTCGTTTTATTCAGTGTTTTCAGGCGATTTAGCGTTCGACATTTTTGTCTCGTCGCTGCAATGGAAACGACACTTTTGTTGACATCCTTTAGTCGGCTGTGTTATTGTTCGGTGTACGAAAAAGGGCGCAGAAGGAGGGAAATATGAAAAAACTTCTTGTCATTTCATTTGCAGCAGCATTGCTTTGCTCTCGGGGTCCAGTTCGCCACCGCCCAAGAGGAACTCTTTGATACAAAGGCAGCTGGAGAATATCTGGAAAAGGGACTTGTCCAACTGCGGACCAAGCACGTTGAGGCTGCCATCGACGCGCTCGAGGAATCCGTCGCGATAGCGCCGGAGGCGGAGGCCTATTATTATCTGGGTTATGCCTACTACCTGAAGGGCAGATCCGGAGACACCGAAAGCGGAAAGCTCTCTATCGAAAGCTTCGAGAAGGCTTATGAACTCGACCCGGCATTCACACCGAACACAAATTCAAGCCGGCCGAGGCGGCCATTCCCGCCGAAAAAGGCGGAGCCCGAGCCTAGGCACCGCCCGCAGAACAAGCTCTGGTCGAGGCAAAAGGATCTGCACCCAGCGAGCAGCAGATAGCTCAACACCAAAAACCGTAATCCAGCCTGTCCCTCACGCTTGAAAAATACCATATACCCGGCGGCTGTCCCGCCGGCTCGCCGGCATTTCTATCTCGTTCTATGCTCTTTTCTTTCCTCTCTTTAGTATCACCGTCTTTTCGCTCAATTGACTGCTCCTTTCAGTTGTGCTATGAAAGGTATAGCGACTTTTAGCATACTTATCACAGGAGTGCAGCCGTATGACTCAAATTTTGCATCATTGCGGTTCAAGATTTCATTTTTCATCATAATCTTGCTCGTTGTAACAGCGCCTCCTGTTCACTGTCCTGAGCGATGCAGGCAATGAACCGGCAGATCATGAACGAGATCGATCAAAAGGGCCGAGACGGTGGGCAAGAGCATGGCTTCCTCGGCTGCTTACAGCATGCTCGACGGGGATCTGTCTGGCACTGGACAAGCTCGGCTGGAAGGTCAAGGAGTCGAACAGCGACATCGTGTATGCCGCAGTAACGGACACCGCGATGAGAGTTGCTCACCCATACGGAGCTGAACCAGGCGGGAACCGTTCTGAACTATCGCGTCCGCGGAACCAGCCGTCAAGGACAAACGCCGGACGCGGATCTACCGGATACGCGACGATAGACGGCCTCCTTCGAGGTCCTGGTTCCCATGTTCTTCAACAGGAAACAGATCGGAAACATCATCGTGAAGGTCGATCGCTACCGCTATGCTCCATGCCCGTTCCGAAACCTGAAGCAGATCGTCATCGGCCTGGTCATTGTCGTGCTGCTTGGCATCGGCTGCGTTCTCGTCCTCTCCTCTCTCATCACCAAGCCGATCAAGGAGCTGGCCACGAGGCGTCGACGAGCTCAAGCTCGGCATCCGGCCGAAACTTAAGGTCTAATCCCGGGACGAAATCGGCAGGCTGACTGCCAGCTTCAACCATATGAGCGAGCTGACGACAAGACAGCAGGACCGCCTTCGCAGCTACGCCCATCAGCTCGAAGATTCCTATCTTTCCACGGTCAAAGTACTGACGGCAGCCATCGATGCCCGAGACCCGTATACCCTCGGCCATTCCACGCGGGTGGCAAAACTTGCAACTCAGGATCGGAGAGGCTGTCGGCCTCTCACGACAGGAACTGGAGGACCTTGAGATAGCGAGTCTCTTCCACGATGTGGGCAAACTCAAGACGCCGGACTATGTTCTCTTGAAGGACGGACCCCTGGATGACGACGAGCACCGGCAGATCGTGAGCCATTGCGAGCATGGCGCCGCCATCCTGAGCAGGGCGGCTTCCCTGCACAAGTACATCCCCGCTGTCAGGCATCATCATGAATGGTTCAACGGCGAGGGATATCCGGACGGACTGCGGGGCGACGACATTCCTCTTCATGCCTCGATCATTGCAGTTGCCGATGCATTTGACGCCATGACCTCGGTGCGGCCCTACAAACAGTCCTTCAGCCGGGAAGATGCGCTCCTCGAACTCGTCTCGCTTCTCGGGCAGGCAGTTCAACCCCTGGCTGGTAGACGTATTCCAGACAGCGCTGGAAGCAGATCCGCTGCTCGCGGAGCAGTTTTCCGGGAGAGGCTAGGAACCAAATGTTCCTGCTTCGCTTCAGTTCCCCTTTGTCCTCTCGCTCTCGTTGTGCGTCATTACGCTGGCTGCATGTGTGTCTGCACCTTCCCGTCCTGATTCACGGTCCATCACCGAAGAAAGCCGGGGTCTTCTCGCTGGCAATGCCCACGTTGATGCGCTCGCCCTGTTCGATGACGAACTACCCGGCAGTCCGGGAAGGCGAGCTCCTTGAGGCCTTCCGGGAAACCGTGCGCGCATGCCAAAATCGCCGCCGACCAGGCGCTTCAGCGGATGGACTTTGCCAGGGCAGGAGCTCTTTATCGTGCTCTTCAGGAGAGTGCGTTTTCAGGGAAACGGGAGGTCAGCTTTGGATGGAGCCGCATGGGTTGGAAAAACAGATCAGGGAATGCTCGAGGGTCCTGACGGAGCGGGGACTTAGAAAAATACCGCGGGGAAAACCTGGGAGACGGCATCGCGCTGTGGGGAAAGGTCCTTCTCTTTGATCCGAACAACCGTGCGGTGTTGAAGGCGATCGACACCGCAAGCAGGCAACGGAAGCGGCTCCAGACCATCAACTGAGGCAGCCGTCCTAGAACGTCCCGTTCAGATAGTTTTATCCTTTATTTTTCGGGCAGGCGTTCGATGGCATAACGCAACATGGTTCGCGGCATCGACCTGTAATGGCGCATGAGAAATGCCTCCTCGGCCTGCATGTCCTTTTTACCTGCCTCCCGCAACATCCACCCGACCGCCTTATGGATAAGATCGTGTTCGTCGTCCAGCAGAATCGCCGCTATCTTGAACGTCGCGCTTACATCGTTTGCCCTTATGAAGAACAGGGTGGCTACTATGGCTATGCGCCGTTCCCACAGCACCTTTGATCCGGCCAATGCATAGAGCGGCAGGCGCGACCTTTCCGCGAGATGGGCACCGACGATGTTAGGCGCGGACAGGTCCACGAGATCCCAGTTATTGACAAAGCGGGTATTCTTCAGGTAGTGCTCGTAAATTCTGCTCTTCATCGCGCGGTCGCCCCTGGTAAAACGGCTGATGAGCAGAAACAGCGCAAGCAGCCTCTCCTCATGGATGGGCGATCGCAGCAGCCGGAGCGCGTCGGTCACCCCGGTTTCCCTGCACTCCTTTGCCAGCTTCCTCAGGATCGGAACCGTTACTCCGAGGAAGATATCGCCTTCACCATACTCGCCCGGTCCCGTCTTAAAAAAGCCTCTCAGGACTTTCGCCTTTTCCTTGTTCGCCAGCGCTGCCAGTCTTTCCCGGACCCGCTCCGCGTCCATACCAGCCACCTTAATCATTCAATCCAACGGCAAAGTCTTCTATTTTTTCCAGAACGAAGGAGCGCACGGCAGGATCGATTCCTACACTCCGTTTCATGAAGCTATCTGCGATAACGGCTACCGGGCATTTGCCGTCAGGGACAAGGATAGGTGACTGGTTTTTTTCGGGGCTCCCTTCCCCATCGTCGATCCTTTCGTGGCTGAATCCCCTGTCTGCGAACCACGTCACCGCACGTTCATTCCCCCGCTTGTCGTAGCACAACTGGAACCCCTTGACGCTGTCGTTCTCGATCCAAACGATGAGATCGAAATAATCATCGGAGAACCATCTTCGGTTCTCTTTGTCCGGATATGTTCTCGCTGTAAGTTCGTTCAGCATAAGGGTCCGCCTGGTGATTGCTCCAACTATCGGGAATATAGCACAGGAATTGCCGGTTTTTAAAGTCATTTCTTTGGCAGGAAGCTGGGGAAGATCGCCCTTGTGTGGAATGCCGGGGTCAGGCCTGCGCCTGATCCCCGAAGTTATCACTATTCAAAAATCTTGTGCAGAAATTTCTGCATTTCTGCCCACGATTCCTTGTCGGCTTTTTCATTGTACGCCAGCGGCAAATTGAATTTCTTTCCCAGCTCGGTTGCATCGGGATTCGTAAAGCTGTGCATAGCGTCAGGGTAAACGATGAATCGGTAGTCCGCGCCGGCCCTCTTTAATTGGTTTTTAAATTTTTCGATCTGGTCCGGAGTGGCAAACTTGTCGCTCCCTCCGTGAAGCACAAGTATCTTCGCCTTGACGTCGCCAGGACGGGGTGGTTGCGCCAGCGAGAGGCTGCCGTGGAAGCTGACTACGCCCCTCAAGTCCGCTCCCTGCGCAGCCATGTTCAGTACGATGCCTCCGCCGAAGCAGTAACCGACGGCAGCAATGCGCCGCGGATCGACGTTCGGCTGTTTTTTCAGATACTGTTCTGCTGCTTGGAAGCGTGCCTTTGCCGCAGGGAAATTTTCCATCAGGTCCGATGAGAATTTGCCGGCCTCATCCGGATGTGCCGCCGTTTTACCATCTCCGTACATGTCCAGCGCTAACGCAATGTACCCGAGGTCGGCCAGCATATCTGCACGTTTTCTGGCGTAGTCGTTCAAGCCCCACCACTCGTGCACGACCAGAACTCCCGGTTGCTTGTTTTTCACCGCATCGTCATAGGCAAGGTACCCTTTCATGACCGTTCCCTGGACCGAATATTCAACCGCCTTCCCGACAACTTTTGCGTCGACCGTAGCAATTGCCGACCAGAGCAGTGCCATTGCGAATACGGCTGCAAAAGCAATTTTTTTCATGGTAACCCCCTTGGTATTAAAAATGATAGCTACACCCGTTGACTTTGTTCAAGTTTAGCAAAAGGCGACGAGGGAATAGCAAGAGGAATGAAAATTACGGTGATCTGGGGAGGTCGCGAATTGCGGTTACAGGTTGATGAATGCTAAAGATTGAAGAGCCCTGGCCTTACCAGGTGAGAGCAGGACGTCCAATGAACTGAAACTCTAAGGAGTTATGGTTGGTGCCGGTAGGATCAGGAGCATCCGGCTCCTGCACCATCTCCAGATAAAAAGTCTTCGGCTGAAGCGGTTGGAGGCTTGGGCAACTGGAAGCACAAACAGTCTTACCGAGTCACCAGTCGAGGATCCTGGAACAACCAAAGAAGTGACCGCAGACCAATAGAGCACTCTTGTACGGCAACCAGCCGACCAATCAGGGCCGTAACTGCCAAGGCCGGGAAGCCAATGAAAACATTCAATGATGGCCGAGGACTTTATCAGAAGTGTGTCCACGACGAAGCAGCGGTAGCTGTGTAGAATAGGGACCTCACCGGAAGGCAAACTGTCAATGGGGATAGTGACTATCGCAGTTTATCAACGGTTGCGTTCCTTTACTGCACGCTCCACTTCCCGCTTCGATTCTTTTTCCTTAATGGTGTCCCGCTTATCGTAGGCTTTTTTGCCCTTGGCAAGACCGATCAGCACTTTAGCCTTGCCACGAACAAAGTAGATCTTAAGCGGAATGAGCGTAAATCCTTTTTGCGTTATCTTCCCGATCAGCCTGCGTATCTCTTCCTTGTGCAAAAGCAGTTTGCGGGTGCGAAGCGGGTCATGGTTCATTATGTTGCCGTAGGGATAAGGACTTATGGTGGCATTGAACAGGAAGACTTCGTTGTTCTTTACAATGGCGTAGCTGTCGGTAAGATTGGCGAGACCGTGGCGAAGAGATTTAACCTCGGTTCCCTGAAGCGCAATGCCCGCTTCGAAGGTCTCTTCGACAAAATAATCGTGATAGGCCTTTCTGTTGGTCGTAACTGCGGTCTCGGTCTTGTTTTCCGTCATGAGTTCATCTCGTCCGATCGCTTTCAATGATACACATACACGACTGAACAGGCAAGCAGTATCACGCTCCAATATTGGCGCATGCCAGACGCTGAGAGCGTAACAGCCAGTATCAATAAAAATGATAAAAAAAAGCCCATCATCGTATGATGATGGGCTCGAAAAATATTCCCGGCGACGTCCTACTTTCCCATGACCTCTCGGTCATAGTATCATCGGCCCTGGAGAGCTTAACTTCCGTGTTCGGGATGGGAACGGGTGTGACCCCTCCGGTATAGCCACCGAGAAACCTTATAAACAGGTTTGACACTGAATACGCAAGTATACTAAAAAAGCCGAATTTGTCAGAAGCAGAAAATTTAGTGGTTAAGCCTCACGACCTATTAGTACTGGTTAGCTCAGGATGTTACCACCCTTACACGCCCAGCCTATCAACCCGGTGGTCTACCGGGGGTCTTCAGGGGATTGCTCCCGGGAGATCTAGTCTTGAGGTGGGTTTCCCGCTTAGATGCTTTCAGCGGTTATCCCGACCGAACATAGCTACCCAGCACTGCCCCTGGCGGGACAACTGGCACACTAGAGGTTCGTCCATCCCGGTCCTCTCGTACTAGGGACAGATCCTCTCAAATCTCCTGCGCCCACAACAGATAGGGACCAAACTGTCTCACGACGTTTTGAACCCAGCTCTCGTACCGCTTTAATTGGCGAACAGCCAAACCCTTGGGACCTACTTCAGCCCCAGGATGCGATGAGCCGACATCGAGGTGCCAAACCGCGTCGTCGATGTGAACTCTTGGACGCGATAAGCCTGTTATCCCCGGAGTACCTTTTGTCCGATGAGCGATGGCCCTCCCACGAGGAACCACCGGATCACTAAGCCCTACTTTCGTACCTGCTCGACCTGTCAGTCTCGCAGTTAAGCTCCCTTATGCCTTTACACTCGAAGGCTGATTTCCGACCAGCCTGAGGGAACCTTTGGGCGCCTCCGTTACGCTTTGGGAGGCGACCGCCCCAGTCAAACTACCCACCAGGCAATGTCCCCGACCCAGATAATGGGCCCAGGTTAGAATTTCAGAAAAATAAGGGTGGTATTTCAACGGCGACTCCACGAGAGCTAGCGCCCCCGTCTCAAAGTCTCCCACCTATGCTACACATACCGTTCCAAAATTCATTGCCAAGTTATAGTAAAGGTTCACAGGGTCTTTCCGTCTAGTTGCGGGTAATCGGCATCTTCACCGATAATACAAGTTCGCTGAGTCTCTGGCCGAGACAGTGCTCCAGTCGTTATGCCATTCGTGCAGGTCGGAACTTACCCGACAAGGAATTTCGCTACCTTAGGACCGTTATAGTTACGGCCGCCGTTTACCGGGGCTTCGATTCAGAGCTTCGCCTTGCGGCTGACCCCTCCTGTTAACCTTCCGGCACCGGGCAGGCATCAGTGCCTATACATCGCCTTACGGCTTAGCAGACACCTGTGTTTTTGATAAACAGTCGCCAGAGCCATTTCACTGCGGCCTCTTCGGGCTTTAACACCCTAATGAGGCGCCCCTTCTCCCGAAGTTACGGGGCTAATTTGCCTAGTTCCTTAGCCAGAGTTCTCTCAAGCGCCTTAGAGTTTTCCTCCTACCTACCTGTGTCGGATTGCGGTACGGATACTATGGTGACTCGCTAGAGGTTTTTCTTGGCAGTGTAGGATCAATCAGTTGGCTTGCCCGAAGGCTCGCTTCCCCGCTTTCCTCAGAGTTAATGACCTCACGGATTTTCCTATGAAGATCCTCCTTGAATTGCGGCCGGGCAATTCCAATCACCCGTAGATCTACCTTACTGCGTCCCCCCATTGCTGATAACGCTACCACAGTAGTGCAGGAATATTAACCTGCTGTCCATCGTCTATTCCTTTCGGCCTCGACTTAGGATCCGACTCACCCTGGGATGATTAACATTGCCCAGGAAACCTTAGGTTTTCGGCGAACTGATTTTTCATCCGTTTTATCGCTACTTATGCCGGCAGAATCTCTTCTGTTTCGTCCAGCGGTCCTCACGGTCCGCCTTCAACCTATGACAGAATGCTCCCCTACCACTCAACCTTACGTCTGAATCCGCAGCTTCGGTAATATGCTTAAGCCCCGTTATATTTTCGGCGCAGGCCCGCTTGACCAGTGAGCTATTACGCTTTCTTTAAAGGATTGCTGCTTCTAAGCAAACCTCCTGGCTGTCAGTGCGCTCCCACAACCTTTCCCACTTAGCATATATTTAGGGACCTTAGCTGGCGGTCTGGGCTCTTTCCCTTTTGACCACGAATCTTAGCACCCGTAGTCTGACTCCTGCGGTAAGACTTGACGGTATTCGGAGTTTGATTGGGTTTGGTAACCGGGTAAGGCCCCTAGTCCATTCAGTGCTCTACCTCCGTCAGTTAATTCGCAGGGCTAGTCCTCAAGCTATTTCGGGGAGAACCAGCTATCACGGAATTTGATTAGCCTTTCACCCCTACCCACAGCTCATCCGAGATTTTTGCAACAATCACCAGTTCGGGCCTCCACGAAGGTTTAACTTCGCTTCACCCTGGCCATGGGTAGATCATTCCGCTTCGGGTCTATTAGAAGTGACTGAATCGCCCTATTCAGACTCGCTTTCGCTACGGCTCCTCTCGTTTATCGAGATTAACCTTGCCACTCCTAATAACTCGCCGGCTCATTATGCAAAAGGCACGCGATCAGGCTTTGACCTTGCGGTCCATAGCCCTCTCACTGCTTGTAAGCGTACGGTTTCAGGTTCTTTTCACTCCCCTCCCGGGGTTCTTTTCACCTTTCCCTCACGGTACTGGTTCACTATCGGTCGCCAAGTAGTATTTAGCCTTGGAAAGTGGTCTTCCCGGATTCCCACAGGGTTTCTCGTGTCCCGTGGTACTTAGGAGTTCTGTCCAGAGAGCCTCTGGTCATTTCGTTTACCGGGCTATCACCGTCTATGGCCGATCTTTCCAGATCGTTCAACTACAACAGAGGTTTGTAACTCTCCGTGGGGTATGCGGACCCCTCCGACAAATTCCTGCAACCCCAAATCCATAACGCCCGCAGACTATCACATGGATTCGGTTTGGGCTGTTCCCCGTTCGCTCGCCACTACTAGGGGAATCGATGTCTCTTTCTCTTCCTTCAGGTACTGAGATGTTTCACTTCCCTGAGTTCGCTTCTGCATCCTATGTATTCAGATGCAGATTACCCGTCATCAACGGGCAGGGTTGCCCCATTCGGAAATCTCCGGATCAAAGCCTGTTAGCGGCTCCCCGAAGCTTATCGCAGCTTGCCACGTCCTTCATCGCCTCTTGGCGCCAAGGCATCCACCATACGCCTTCTGTAGCTTAACCACCAAATCTGCTTCTGGCAGATTCGGCGTTTTTCTTGATTGTTCGCCTCAGCTTTTCTTGTATCTTGCGTATTCAGTTGTCAAAGAACAGTCAGAAACGCATCACTGCGTGTCTGAAACTGGTAATTCAAAATTCAAGATTCAATATTCAAATGTTGAATGCTGAATTTTAAATTTTGAATTTATTTAAATTGGTGGAGCTGAGCGGGATCGAACCGCTGACCCCCTGCTTGCAAAGCAGGTGCTCTCCCAGCTGAGCTACAGCCCCTGATTAATTGCAAATCCGAATTTCGAAATTTAGGATTTCGAATTTGTTTTTACTGGTGGGCCTAGGTAGAGTCGAACTACCGACCTCACCCTTATCAGGGGTGCGCTCTAACCAACTGAGCTATAGGCCCGTCTTGATGACTTTCATCAGGCTCAGGACTTTTCCCGTGGGTTAAGCTCCGAGCCCATGCCTATAGCCCTGAGCAATGCTCATGGTCCTTCAAAACTAAATAGGTGCTTGGCGAACGACCTAGGATGTGAGCCACCGAAGTGACTCCAAATTCATCCTTAGAAAGGAGGTGATCCAGCCGCAGGTTCTCCTACGGCTACCTTGTTACGACTTCACCCCAATCACCGATCATACCGTGGGCGCCTGTTTCCTTGCGGTTAACGCAGCGACTTAAGGTACAATAGGCTTTCGTGGTGTGACGGGCGGTGTGTACAAGGCCCGGGAACGTATTCACCGCGGCGTTCTGATCCGCGATTACTAGCGATTCCGACTTCATGGAGTCGAGTTGCAGACTCCAATCCGAACTGAGGCCGGTTTTCTGGGATTGGCTCCCCCTCGCGGGATTGCGACCCTTTGTACCGGCCATTGTTGCACGTGTGTAGCCCTAGGCATAAAGGCCATGAGGACTTGACGTCATCCCCACCTTCCTCCCCGTTATCCGGGGCAGTTCCCTCTGAGTGCCCGGCATGACCCGGTGGCAACTGAGGGTAAGGGTTGCGCTCGTTGCGGGACTTAACCCAACATCTCACGACACGAGCTGACGACAGCCATGCAGCACCTGTCTCCTGGCTCTCTTGCGAGCACTCCCCTCTTTCAAGGAGATTCCAGGGATGTCAAGCCTAGGTAAGGTTCTTCGCGTTGCGTCGAATTAAACCACATGCACCACCGCTTGTGCGGGCCCCCGTCAATTCCTTTGAGTTTCAACCTTGCGGCCGTACTCCCCAGGCGGGGCACTTAATGCGTTAGCTGCGGCACGGAAGGGGTCGATACCTCCCACACCTAGTGCCCATCGTTTAGGGCGTGGACTACCAGGGTATCTAATCCTGTTTGCTACCCACGCTTTCGAACATGAGTGTCAGTTACATGCCAGGAAGCCGCCTTCGCCACCGGTGTTCCTCCGAATATCTACGAATTTCACCTCTACACTCGGAATTCCGCTTCCCCCTCATGCACTCAAGAAAGGCAGTATCAAAGGCAGTGCCACAGTTAAGCTGTGGACTTTCACCCCTGACTTACCAAACCACCTGCGTTCGCTTTACGCCCAATAAATCCGAACAACGCTCGCCACCTCTGTCTTACCGCGGCTGCTGGCACAGAGTTAGCCGTGGCTTCTTCTCCCGGTACCGTCGATCCTCCTGATTATTTACCAGGAGGAGATTCGTTCCGATCGAAAGGGGTTTACAATCCGAAAACCTTCATCCCCCACGCGGCGTTGCTGCGTCAGGCTTTCGCCCATTGCGCAATATTCCCCACTGCTGCCTCCCGTAGGAGTCTGGACCGTGTCTCAGTTCCAGTGTGGCTGATCGTCCTCTCAGACCAGCTACCCATCATAGCCTTGGTAGGCCATTACCCTGCCAACTAGCTAATGGGCCGCGGGCTCATCCTCAAGTGGTAGCTTATAAATAGAGGCCACCTTTTACCTCAGGGACTTTGGTCCCCGTGGTCTTATTCGGTATTAGCCCCGCTTTCGCGGGGTTATCCCAAACTCAAGGGCAGATTACCCACGTGTTACTCACCCGTGCGCCACTTTACAATACCGTATTGCTACGGTACTTCTCGTTCGACTTGCATGTGTTAAGCACGCCGCCAGCGTTCGTTCTGAGCCAGGATCAAACTCTCCAAAAAAATCTGATCCTATGCAATGTTACTCAAGGTAACTTGACTAATTTGTTTCTCAAAACCCGCCACTTCCAAAGGCGTGAGCCCTTAGAAGTTTATGCACCTATTTAGTTTTCAAAGACCATGCTCTGCGTCCGCTCGCAGAATACCGATATTAACAAACTGCTTTTACTTTGTCAAGAACTTTTTTCTACTGCTTCTCTTTTTCTTGTTGCTCACTTCACTTGAAACCCTTGATCTTCGCCCGGTCATATTGTTCCTTCAAGCGAGGGCGCAATGTAACACAAGTGATTTTCAGTGTCAAGATCTTTTTTAACTTTGTTTGCTTTTTTACGGCAACTGCGCGGTTGGTTTTTTACAACTTCGAGGTTTTGCCCGATACGTATTGCTACGTACTTCTCGTTCGACTTGCATGTGTTAAGCACGCCGCCAGCGTTCGTTCTGAGCCAGGATCAAACTCTCCAAAAAAAGCTGATCCTTTTTGCAAAGTTACCCGAAGGTAACTGAACTAATTTGTTTCTTTGGTACTCGCCATTCAAGGTCACTTGCGCGACCCTGAATTCTACACCTATTTAGTTTTCAAAGACCATGTTCTGCCTGTTCTGCAGAATTATAAAACTCTATAAACTTGCCAAGAACTTTATGAGCTTCTTTTGTTATTTAGTTTACATCTTGATGTGCTCATTTGGTAGTTATAGAACTTCGAGGTAGTACCCGAGGTTTTTACCTATGAACGAAGGCGTAATGTATCAGAATGCTTAACACCTGTCAAGACTTTTTCTACTATCAACGTACTATTTCTGCTGCAAAAAAGCTGTTCGAGTAAGCTGCGGTTCCATCGAACGAGGGCGCAATTTATCAGAAAGCATTACCACTGTCAAGATTTAATTTCATACTGTTTCATTATTTTCACTTTTGAGCAGCTACCCTTACAAAACGCTTCTTCCCTACCTTCAGCACATACTCTCCAGCCGGCAGTTCCATGTCGATTTCCCGGACCGGTGATTCGTTCATCTCTACCGCGCCCTGCTGAATGAGCCTGCGCGCCTCGGAATTACTTTTGGCAACTCCCGCGAGCGCCATGAGCTTTGCGAGCTTCATAGTCGCGCCTTCCCATATGATCTCGACTGAAGGGATCTCGTCCGGCATCGCGTTCCTGCTGAAAACGCTCTCGAACTCTGCACGGGCCTTCGCTCCCTCACTCATGCCGCAAAACCGGTCTGCCAGTTCCTCGGCAAGCCGCTTCTTTGCCTCCATCGGATGAAGCACACCGGATTTCACATCCGCCTTGATCTTTTCAAGTTCTCCCAGCGACACGGAGCTCACGAGTTCGTAGAACCTGAACATAAGATCATCGCTTGCGGACATGACCTTGCCGAAGATTTCTTTCGCCGGCTCGGTAATGCCGATGTAATTGCCGAGACTTTTGCTCATTTTGTTAACGCCGTCCAAGCCTTCGAGAAGCGGCATCATAACGATTGACTGCGGCGCCTGGCCGTATTCCTTTTGAAGCTCACGGCCCACCAGAAGGTTAAATTTCTGGTCCGTTCCGCCCAGCTCCACATCGGCCTTGAGCGCTACGGAATCATACCCCTGGATAAGCGGGTAAAGGAACTCATGGATGCTGATCGGCAGCTCCGATTGATAGCGCTTTTTGAAGTCTTCACGCTCAAGCATCCTGGCCACGGTATGCTTGGCAGCAAGCTGGATCAGATCGCCGGCGGTCATTTTCGACATCCACTCGCTGTTGAAGGCTATCTTTGTTTTTGCCGGATCGAGTATTTTGTATATTTGTGACTGGTAGGTCTTTGCGTTCTCGGCAACTTCCTCTTTCGTGAGGTGTTTTCTGGTCTCGGACTTGCCGGTCGGATCGCCGATCATGCCCGTGAAATCGCCGATAAGAAAAATGACCTCATGCCCCAGTTCCTGGAACTGACGCATTTTATTCAGGAGCACCGTGTGGCCAAGATGAATGTCCGGGGCCGTGGGATCGAATCCCGCCTTCACCCGGAGCGGCTGCCCTTTCACAACAGACTTCTCAATCCTCTTCAAGAGATCGTCTTCTACGATGATCTCCACTGCTCCGCGCTTTATGATATCAAGTTGTTCTTTGGCTGATAGCATGGATCCTTTTTCCTGCGGCTGAAGACCAGGATAACCATATCCTGCCGTGTTCTGCCGTCATGTGCAAGCGCTTTGTATTGTACGGTGCGGCAGGTTATTCCGCTTTTTTGATCAGATCGGCAATAATGTCAACCATGAAGGGGTGCCCCCCGACGTAATCGGTTACCACGATCTCAAGATGGGGGTGTTTTTTTTTCACGGTCCTCACCAGTGCAGGTACATCTGCAGAAACATGCGCCCCGGACTGCATAAAGAACGGGACGATGACCACCTTCTCGACCTGCAGCCTGATACAATTCTCCAACACCTCACGCAAGCCGGGAGAAGCATGCTGCAGGAAGGCATGCGCGACCACGTCATAGCCGCCGCTATTGCTGATCCTGGCCGCTGCCTGCCGGATGGAGTCATCAGCGCCCTCGCTTCGGCTTCCATGCCCCAGGATGACGATCGCTGTCTTCACATGATCTCCAATTGGTACCGTAAGCTGATTTTTTTATCACAGGCCATGATAAAAGTCAATGTAATAGTAGGGATGCGCACCATGAGCAGAACCATATAATTTTCATAAAATCAAACAGATGAGGCTCCGGATGACAAGAAGGGTCCTTTCCCAGTGCGGGAATAGGGTTTTGCAGAAGGATCGAATTCGACACTAGGAACTGCAAATGAACTCAGCATGCGCGACACAAAAAAAATCGGCGGGCTGCTTAGCCCGCCGGAGAGCACTATTTTTTCTTTGTTGTTTTTTTCTTGGCAGTCGCTTTTGTACCGCACTTTTTCCCACAAGCCATCGGTTTCACCTCCTCAAATCAAAATAGCCGCTTATGTACGCCGTTCATTCTGGCGGACAGGGCAAAAACCATCGCAACTGAAAACAACACTTTTTTTTGCCATACCAGTTAAGTATTGACTCCGCCTGCATCTCTATCATATAATATCACTACTAAAAAATAAAGCCTGTAACATTTCCGTTAAGCTGCATGACCATCTTGCGATAGCTGGCAAATCCCGGGCCGGCCAGCCGCGCCCTGTTCGCGCGAAAGAGTACAGATGACCACATACGAAATCATCGGCTTCTCCCTGCTGTTCATCGGCACGCTGGAACTGTTCCTCGGCATTATCCTCCTTCGCAACAATCCCCGTCAAAGCCCGGTCCAAAAGGCCGCTACAGCACTGGCCTTGTTCTCGGCCGCCTTTTCCCTCACCTCGGGATCCATGTATCTTCGCGCCACGCTCGGTCTGTCGATCGACCTCGTTGCCCGCTTCAACTGGATCGGCTGGTTCACCGTCCCTGCTGCGCTGCAGGTCCTTTTTTTCCTAAAGGATGACCGGGGTCGTTTCGGGCGCATCATCGGCATCGTCCTCTATCCCCTCTGGGTGGTCATTCTCGGCCTGTGCCTGTTCACCGACCTGATCGTGGCCCCCGGCTATTCCGTGATCCCTTTTGTCAACCATTATGGCCCGCTGGAGCATGCCGGAAGATTATTCGGGACCTTGCTGGCCTTCTGGCTTGTATATGAGTGCGTACGCCTGAAAAAAAGCATAGTTGGCATAAGAAGGGCCCAGTTCAATTACTTTTTCTATGGCTTGCTGATCTTCGGCAGCGGAGCGTCGTTCACCGCCGGATTCCTGCAGCTGTTAGGCGGCATCGCCTTTGAACCGGGCCTTGCGTCTTTTTTCAGTTTGCCCTGGGTCATCCTGACTTTTTACGCCTGCATCCGCTACAGCTTATTCGACATCCGTACCATTGTCTCGCGCACACTCACCATCATTTTTCTGTTCATCTTCGTCGCGCTGATACATCTCGGCACCATAGCACTCCTCAGCCCCTTCCTGGGAAATCTCGCTTCAGACCTCATCTCGCTCTCGCTCATCGGCTTTATTTTTTACGGAACACCTCTCAGAACGACCGTTCAGAAATGGATCGAGAGCATTGTTCTTAAAGGCAAATATGATTACCAGCAGCTCCTGAAGGAATCGACAAATGCGCTTGTTACGATTCTGGACCTCGATGATCTGCTTGCCTATATCATCAGCAGTATCAGCAAGGGATTGAGGACCGAGAAAATCCACTTGTTCCTCAAAGGAATGGATTGCACATACCGCATCCAGCATAGCCACGGCATGGCGCCGGTTCCTCCGGTCAGCGACGACACCATCCGCTGGTTGGAGCAGACCCGCCAGGTCCTGATCAGACAGGAACTCGAGATGGCAACTTTCACCGAGGAATCAGGCCGGCTTTACCGCAGCATTTCCCAGACCGATATTGAACTGATCGTCCCCCTGGTATATAAAGGGCAGATCTGCGGCTTCATGACCGTTGGGAAAAAAGGGAGCGGAGAGCCCTATGTCCAGAGCGACATAGACCTCCTCGTGTCCATGGCCAGCCATGCAGCAGTTGCGATCGAGAATGCACGGCTCTTCGAAGAAGCACTCCGCATGAACAGGTCCTTCCAGGAAAGCGAGGAAAAATTCCGCACGCTGGCCGATACGGCGGCAGTCGCCATCTTTATCCACCAGGGTGGCAACTTTCTCTATACGAACCGCACTGCCGAGCTTGTCGGCGGATATGCGCCTCATGAATATCTGACCATGAATTTTATGAGCCTTGCGCATCCCGATTACGTGGACATGATCAAAGCGCGCGCCCGTGAACGTCTGGCCGGCAACGCCGCGCCGCCGCAGTATGAGTTCAAGATCATACGAAAGGATGGCGAGCACCGGTGGGTGCTCATGACCGCAGGCATCACGACCTACGAAGGGAAGCCGGCGGTCATCGGCACCCTGATCGATATTTCAGCCCGCAAACAGGCGGAAGAAGAGCGGGAGCGATACTATCAGGAACTTCAGCAGGCACTCCTGTCCCTGAAAGAAAGCGAAGCAAAGTTCCGCACCCTGGCCGAGACAACCGCCGCCGGGATCGTGATCCATCAGGGCGAACACCTGATCTACGTGAACCCTGCAATTGAAAAAATTTCCGGCCACCCCCGTGAGTTTCTTCTCACGCTCGATTTCTGGGAGGTCATCCACCCCGACGACCGCGCTCTGATGAAGGAACGTATAGCGGCGCGCCTGCGCGGGGAAATCGTTACTGATGACTATGAATACCGGATCATCTCGAATAACGGCGATATGCGCTGGGTGAACATAACAGCAGGCATCATCGAGTATCAGGGAAAACCGGCGACAATCGGGACCATTTTTGACATTACCGACCGCAAGGAAGCCGAAGCGTCAACGATCCGGTTCTACGAAGAAAGCGTCAAGCAGTATGAGGACCGGATCGGGGAGGAAAAGCGGCACCTGGCAGAAAAAGAAAAGCTCCTCAAGGACCTGCATGACGGGATCGGCGGCATTACTACGAACATCAGCATGCTGGCAGAAATGGCAAAGAACTCTGACGCCATGCCTGACATCAAAAGAACGCTTTCAACAATATCAGAGCTTTCGCGGGAAGGTTTGTCCGAGATCAGGAACTTTATGAACAGCCTCGATACCCGCGACATGAACTGGCAGACTTTGCTGGCCGAGTTCAGGAATCAGGGCAATGCCATGATCGGGCCCCACGGAATGTCGTTTGGCCTGACGTCCTCTATCGAAGATACCGATGACGAGCCGGGAAGCCTGCTTTGTTTAAACCTCTTCAAGATCTACCGCGAAGCGCTCACGAACATTATCAAGCATTCTCAGGCGACAACGGTAAAAGCAGAGATTTCCATCAACAGGAGCAGGTTGAGGCTGGCCATCCAGGATGACGGCGTGGGCGTGGGCAACGGCAGGATTGGCGGACGCGGCCTGACCAACATGCAGGCACGGGCCAGGGACCTCGGCGGGGAGATCACGCTGACCGCGCAGTGCGGGACCTGCGTCACCCTGGAGATTCCCCTGCCCCTGCAGGACCCGTTCAGGAACGCACCATGAACGGCTATTCCCGACGAACAGAAGGATCCCACCTATGCGACTGGTCATCATCGAAGACGATCCCATGCAGCGCGAAAACCTGAAGCTGCTGCTCGGTGGGGAACCCGGTATTACCGTTACCGGGGTATATCCATCGGCAGAAGAGGCGCTGCGAGGAATTAAAAAAGCAATACCTGAAGTGATTTTGTGCGATCTCGGCCTCCCCGGGATGTCGGGGATAGAGCTCATCAAAACGCTCAAGAAAAGCATGCCTGCCATCGAGTTCATGGCACATACGGTTTTCGATGACCGGGAAAATGTTTTTTCGGCCATCAAAGCAGGCGCCTCCGGCTACCTCTTGAAGGGAAGCAGCCCCCGAGAGATCATTGAGGCGCTCTACGAGCTTTATAAGGGCGGTTCCCCTATGAGCCCCAAGATCGCTCGGAGGGTCATCCATGAGTTTCAGGATGATAATATCAGTGAACAGTTCATTCTAAGCCAGCGGGAAAAAGCGATCATCAAGTGCGTGGAGCACGGCATGACCTATAAGGAGATCGCCGTAGAGCTGTCCATCAGCGCACATACGGTACATTCACATATCAAGAGGATCTATGAGAAACTCCATGCAAAGGACCGGGGAGAAGCCTTGAATAATGCAAGAAAGACCGGCGTGATCTGACCATCCCTTCTTTCCGTTGCGCCGGACCGCCTCACCCTGTCCTTTTCCAGCTGTTCCCGTGCTGAAGCGCAAAACCTTCCCTCCCGTTCATTACCCCGAAAATCACCCGGCCGGGTGATTTACTTTAGGTGCCTGAGCCGCTATAGTGGAAACATCCTGAGCATCAGGTGAGGTAGGTAATGTTCTGAGCAGGGGATGCTCCGGAAACACCTGCGACCAGACAGCGCAAACATCAGACTGAACCGTCGAAGGAAATAACCATGGAAAAAAATCATAACGAAGAGCAGTCAGGCTTGGAACAGCGAAGCAAGATTCCGAGTTTTGACGAATACTTCAGCATGAATGAACAGGAAAAAGACCGCTCCATCGAACGATCGGTCGCCCGCCTGCAGAACCGCATCCTCCAGATCATGTATCTCGTGGAACAAGAGAGCAACTCCTCTGTCAAACCGACCCCTGTAACGCAGCCAAACGATCAAACCCGCGACACAAACTAACTAAATCCTGGCGCAGTAACCTTCGCTGCCATTCCCGCTGCCGATCGATCTTTCATTCGAACAACGAACAGAACCTTCCTCCTCTATCCATGGCCATACAAGCAGTTTGCGAAATGATCGTTGATGAAGTACGTCAGAAGAAAACTCCGGCTGGAAAAATACTTTTCGGGGATTTGTTACTGCGCCAGGACCTGCATGGCTTCTTCGACGTCCTTGCGGATCTGGCGCACGAGGGAATCAACATCAGAGAATTTTTCTTCACCGCGCAGGCGTTTCACGAACTGAACTTCCATCTGCCGGCCGTAGAGGTCTCCTTCGAATCCGAACAAATAAACCTCGATGGAGACCGGGCCGGCGTCGAAGGTCGGCCGGATGCCGATGGATGCCACACCCTGAAAGCGGCGCCCTCCTGCATCGGCATGGACGGCGTAGACACCAAAAGCGGGCAGGACCTCGTTGGCAGTATGCAGATTGGCTGTGGGGAACCCGATCGTCTGGCCCCGATGGGCGCCATGCACGACCTCGCCCTCGATCGTATAGTGCCGGCCGAGCAGCTTTGACGCCTCCTCGATCTTGCCGCTCGAGATCAGGTCTCGAAGGATGGAACTGCTGACAACGACATTGTCGATGCGGACCGGCTCGATGACGCCCACCTCGAATCCGTAGGTCTTCCCCATCCGTTTGAGAGACTCGATGCTCCCTTCGCGGCCTTTGCCGAAGGCATAGTCGTAGCCGACATACACCTCTCTGACGCCGATCGTCTTGTGCAGCACCTCCCGTGCAAAATCCTCGGGGTTCTGGTCGGCGAAGGAACGGGTGAAGTTGGCGCAGATGACCACGTCGAGGCCGGCAACCTCAAGGAGCCGCATTTTCCCGTGAAAGGTGTTCAGCAGGCGGGGGGAACGCTCCGGGAGCAAGCACTTTGAGCGGATGCGGTTCGAAGGTAAAGGCTACGCTGGTCCCTCCGATCTCCCGGGCGCGCTCGATCACTTTTTCGAAGATCGCCTGGTGTCCCAGATGCACGCCGTCAAAGTTTCCGAGGGTCAAAACCGGGTTCGGAAGCCGTTCAGATAAGTTTTTTATACCGCGGATAATTCTCATGTGCGCAGGGATAATCGCACAATAGTATAAAATTGTCAACATCCGGTTGCGCAAAATGTATTGACAATAAATCAGGCGCTATGATATAAAGGAAGTCTTTTGAAGCACTTAATCCTGCATGGCTGGCTGCGGGAGCTTGAACAAAGGATCGATCGATGGCGACCATTACCCCCTTCCGGGGCATCATATATAACACTGAAAAAGCAGGCAAAATTACCGACCTTGTCTGTCCTCCCTACGACATCATATCGCCGGCAGGCCAGCAGGAGCTGTATCGGAAGAGTCCGAATAACGTGATCCGGCTCGAATACGGGCTGGCGAGCCCAGGAGATACAGAGGAAGACAACCGGTATACCCGTGCGGCTGCTGTTCTGGAGGACTGGACCCGCAACACGATCGTGAAGCAGGAGCAGATTCCCGCCTTCTATATATACGAAATGGAGTACAAGGCAAAGGGAGCCACGAAGAAGCTCCGGGGACTTATCTGCCTGGTCCGGCTCGAAGATTATGACTCCGGCATTGTGAAACCCCACGAAACAACACTCTCAGGACCAAAAACGGACCGGCTCAACCTGCTCCGCGCGTGTAAAACGAGCTTCAGCCAGATATTCTCGCTCTTCTCGGACCCCCAGGCAAAGGTCGCAGGCGTCCTCGCCCGGACGACAGGCAAACCGGATATGGAAGTGAAAAGCAGCGACGGCGTGACCCACCGTATCTGGTCCTGGACCGATCGCCCGGGATATCGAGTTCATTGTCCGCGAAATGGCTGACAAGCCTGTCTTCATAGCCGACGGCCATCACCGTTACGATACGGCGCTCAACTACCGAAATGAGCGGCGCAAAGCTGCAGGCTCGTTCACCGGCGAGGAAGGCTACAATTATGTGGCCATGTTCCTGGCCCGTTTGGAAGATCCGGGGCTTACGGTGCTCCCCGCCCACCGCGCGCTGTTCAACCTGGCCGACTTTCATCCCCGGCGCTTCGAGGATGACCTGAACCAGTATTTCAATATCGAGCGCATCGACTTCGACAAACAGTCGGAGACCAAGGACCTGCTCACGGTCCTGGACACCATGGCGCACCGCGCCGACCATGCGCATATCTTCGGCATGCGGATCAAAGGCGAGCACAGCTACTACCTGCTGACGCTGCGGAACGAGGCGGACATGGATGCCCTGCTCCCGGCCAAGTCGCCCGCGTACCGGAGGCTGGACGTCTCGATCCTGCACCACCTGATCATCGACAAGCTGCTCGGGATCAAAATGGAGACCCACAAGCTCGGACTGAACATCGAATACATCAAGGACGCTGCTGAGGCGGACAAGCGGATACACGACAACGCCGCGGAGATCGTCTTCTTCATGAACCCGACGAAGGTGCGGGAGGTCAAGGAAGTGGCGGCAGCGGGCGAGCGCATGCCGCAGAAGGCAACGTACTTCTTTCCCAAGCTCCTGACGGGGCTGGTGATGCATAAGATAGAATAAAGAAGGGTGCAGGGCACAGGGTTTACAGGAAATGCTGTTATTGCTTTTCCTGATCCCTGACCCCTGGACCCTGTGGTTATTAATTTGACCCTCAAGGAGGCAATACCATGGCGGTAAGAGTTGCAATCAACGGATTCGGACAGGATCGGCAGGAACGTGTTCCGCGCTTCGCAGGGCAACAAGGACATCGAGATCGTCGCGATGAACGACCTTACGGACACAAAAACGCTTGCGCACCTGCTGAAATGGGACTCCACCTTCGGCGAATTCAAGCATGACGTCAAGGCCGGCGACGGCAAGATCATCGTGGACGGCAAAGAGATCGCCGTGCTGGCAAAGAGGGACCCCGCTGAGCTTCCCTGGAAGGACCTCAAGGTCGACATCGCCCTGGAGTGCACCGGCCTGTTCCTGGACAAGGCGAACGCCGGCAAGCACATCACCGCAGGCGCCAAGAAGGTCCTGATCTCCGCTCCTGCCAAGGACCCGGACGCGACCTTCGTGATCGGCGTGAACGAGCACACCTACGATCCCAAAGCGCACCACATCATCTCGAACGCCTCCTGCACCACGAACTGCCTGGCACCGTTCACCAAGGTGATCCATGAGAACTTCGGCATCGTGCACG
Source organism: Nitrospirota bacterium (assembly GCA_963818475.1). GTDB lineage: Bacteria > Nitrospirota > UBA9217 > UBA9217 > UBA9217 > GWC2-56-14. The sequence goes on from CAWFSF010000001.1 coordinate 61,969, forward strand.
GCCTGATGAACACGATCCACTCCTACACCAATGACCAGAATCTCCTCGACCTGCCGCACAAGGACCTCCGCCGGGCGCGCGCCGCATGCATGTCCATCATCCCGACCTCGACGGGCGCGGCCAAGGCAGTGTCCCTCGTGCTGCCGGAACTGAAGGGCAAGCTCGACGGCATGTCGCTCCGCGTGCCCACGCCGAATGTGTCGGTCGTGGACGTGGTGTTCGAGGTCTCGAAGAAGACCACCAAGGAAGAAGTGAACGCCGCTCTCAAGGCCGCAGCCGACGGAAAGCTGAAGGGCATTCTCCAGTTCGAAGAAGCGCCGCTCGTTTCCATCGACTTCAAGGGCAATCCCCATTCCTCCATCATCGACGCAGCGCTCACCACCGTCATGGAAGGCACCATGGTGAAGGTGATCTCCTGGTACGACAACGAGTGGGGTTACTCGAACCGGCTCCGCGACCTGGCGATCATGGTGGCGAAAAAGGGACTGTAAACGATTCCAAGGACAAGTACCAAATACTAAGTCCAGGACCAAGCGTCAATTTCAAACGTTTCGAACATTGAAATTTGAACTTGATGTATCTGAGATTTGTGCTTTGGATTTGGATTTTCACCAAAGGTGACTATGGATAAAAAGACCATCGAGAAGGTCGACCTGAAGGGCAAGCGGGTCTTCATCCGCGCTGACTTCAACGTGCCCTTCGACGAGAACGGCAACATCACCGACGACGGCAGGATCCGCTCCACGCTCCCGACGATCAATTACGCCCTCGACGCCGGCGCCAAGGTGATCCTCGCGTCGCACCTCGGCCGACCCAAGGGCAAACCGAACCCGAAGTACAGCCTGGCTCCGGTGGCGCTGCGGCTGAACCGGCTCCTGAACAAAGAAGTGAAGTTCGCCAAGGACTGCATCGGCCCTGATGTGGAGCATCTGGTCCAGGGCATGCGGCCCGGCGATGTCCTGCTGCTCGAGAACCTCCGGTTCCATGCAGAGGAAGAGAAGAACGACGAGGGCTTTTCCAAGGCCCTTGCCGCGTTCACCGATGTGTACGTGAACGACGCTTTCGGCACGGCCCACCGCGCCCATGCCTCCACCTACGGCATCACCAAGCACGTGAAGCAATCCGTGGCCGGGTTCCTGATGAAGAAGGAGATCGACTATCTCCAGAAGACCGTGGCGAATCCGGTACGGCCCTTCGTGGCGATCCTCGGCGGGGCCAAGGTCTCGGGCAAGATCGGCGTGATCGAGAACCTCCAGAACAAGGTGCGACAAGATCATCGTCGGCGGCGCCATGGCCTTCACCTTCATCAAGGCGCGCGGCCAGGAAGTGGGCAATTCGCTCGTCGAACCGGAAATGCTCGAGATGGCCGCAGCGGATCCGCAAGAGCGCTCCGCGAAAGCAACGTCAAATTCTACCTGCCCGTCGATTTCGTCGTTGCCGAGAACATGAACGACGGCGCGACGACCAAGATCGTGACGTCCCAGGAGATCCCGAAGGGCTGGGTCGGGCTCGACATCGGCCCGGCAACGACCCGTCTCTTCGCAGAAGCGATCCAGGACGCCAAGACCATCATCTGGAACGGCCCCATGGGCATGTTCGAGAAGGACGCCTATTCGCGCGGCACCTTCGCCATCGCGCGCTCGGTGGCAGACGCCTACGCGACCACCATCGTGGGCGGCGGCGATACGGACGTGGCCGTGCACAAGGCGGGCGTCTCCGACAGCATCACCTTCATCTCCACCGGCGGCGGCGCTTCGCTGGAGCTGCTCGAAGGCAAGGAACTCCCGGGACTTGCAGCGCTGACGGATGACAAGGAGTAGAACAAATACTCTCGGACACTGAAGGACACTGATTGTCTATGATGGACACCAATAGGAACACCGAAAAATTTCATCATACTAAATCAGTGTGAATCAGTGTCAAAAAGGAATTTCTATGAACCCCAAACGCAGACCCATCATCGCCGGCAACTGGAAGATGAACAAGACTGCCGCCGAGGCGCGTGACCTGGCGAGCAAGCTCATCCCGCTCGTGTCAGGCGTCAAGGACCGGGATATCGTGCTGGCTCCGACCTTCACGTCGCTCCAGACCGTGGCCGAGACCATCAAGGGAACGAACATGGCCCTCGCGGCCCAGAACCTGTTCTGGGAGGACAAGGGCGCCTTTACCGGCGAGATCTCGGCTGAAATGCTGTTGGATTTGGGATGCAAGTATGTTATTATAGGCCACAGCGAACGGCGGCAGTACTTCGGCGAGACCGATGAGACCGTGAACAAGAAGGTCCGCCAGGCCCTGAACAAGGGGCTGTTGCCCATCGTCTGCGTCGGAGAGCTGCTGAGCGAGCGCGAGGCCGGCAAGGCGAACGACGTGATCGACCGCCAGGTGACGGGCGCGCTCAAGGGCGTGACCGCCGCCGAGATGCAGAAGATCGTCATTGCCTACGAGCCCGTCTGGGCCATCGGCACGGGCAAGACCGCAACACCGGACCAGGCGAACGAGATCCATGCCTTTATCCGCCAGAAGGTGAAGGCGATGTACACTGCCGAGGTCGCGGAATCGCTCCGCATCCAGTACGGCGGCAGCGTCACCCCGGACAATGTATCGCAGCTCATGGCCATGCCGGATATTGACGGCGCCCTGGTCGGCGGTGCCAGCTTGAAGCCGGAATCGTTCGCAGCGCTGGTGACTTTCAAATAATCAAAGATTCAGGAAATTGTTCGGTTGTTAAAACTAAGGAGGCTTTCATGGTTACAGCATTACTCACAACACTTCACGTCCTGGTGGCGACCATTCTGATCTTCATGGTCCTGCTCCAGAAGGGCAAGGGAGCGGACATCGGAGCTGCTTTCGGCGGCGCATCGCAGACCATTTTCGGACCGCGGGGCGCACAGAGCTTCATGGCCAAGATCACGACCGGGGCAGCCGTTATTTTCATGATCACGTCGCTCACCCTCGCAATCAGCTCGTCCAAGAAAAGCTCGGTCATGCAGGGTATGCAGCCGGCAGAGCAATCGATGCCCTCAGCTGCGCCGCTTCGCTCCGGCACCTGCGCCGGCACCGGCCTCCAAATAGTCGGGGAGCAGAAAGCGTCGATCGTACGTACCTATTCAGGGTAGGCCTTGCCTACCCTTTTATTTTATGTGCCGTGCATTTGAGACCCCGATGACCAGACTGTACCTTTCCATACTTGCCTCCATGCTGCTCCTTTCAGCCTGCGGCCAGAAGACGGAACGGACCCCCAATACCTTCGTCGAAAGCTCCATCGGCGACGCGCGCCGCCTGAACCCCGTTATCGCCAACGATTCGGCATCAGGCACGATCAACGACCAGGTCTTCACCGGACTCGTGAAATACGACAAGGACATCAAGCTCGATCGGCGACCTCGCCGAAAAATGGACGGTCTCGAACGGCGGCAAGACCATCACCTTCCATCTCCGGAAGGGCGTAAAATGGCACGACGGCGTTGAATTCACTGCTGAAGACTGTTTGTTCACCTACAAAAAGTTCATCGACCCCAATGTTGCCACGCCCTACAGCAGCTCCTACATGGATGTGTCAAAAGCCGAGGTCCTCGGCAAGTACACCTTCCGGGTCACCTACAAGGAGCCCTTCTCTCCTGCCCTCGAAAGCTGGGCCGTGGGGATCATTCCCAAACATCTGCTCGAAGGCAAGGACATCAACACCGATCCGTTCAACAGGCACCCCATCGGCACCGGCCCCTATAAGTTCAAGGAATGGATCTCGGGCCAGAAGATCGTGCTCGATGCCAATCCCGATTACTACGAGGGCAGGCCGAACATCGACCAGTTCATCTACCGGATCATCCCCGACAGTTCCACCATGTTCCAGGAACTGCTGTCCGGCGGGGTCGATTTCATGGGACTGAACCCGCTCCAGTATTTAAGGAAAAGCGAGACCCGCAGGATCCGCGAGAACTACCGCAAGTTCCGGTATCCGGCCAATGCGTTTACCTACCTGGGATACAACCTGACGAGCCCCCTGTTCGACAGCATCAGCGTGCGCCAGGCGCTGTCCTACGCCATCAACCGCCAGAGCATCATCGACGGCATCGTGCTCGGCATCGGCAGACCCTGCACCGGGCCCTACGCGCACGTGTCCTGGGCGTACAACCCGAACGCCAGGAGCTATGACTACGACCCCGAGCGCGCACGCCGCATGCTTGCCGAGGCAGGATGGAGCGATCAGAACAACGACGGCATTCTCGAAAAGGACGGCAGGCCCTTCCGGTTCACGATCATCACCAACCAGGGGAACAACGAACGCATCAGGACCGCCGAGATCATCCAGCAGAACCTGAAAGCGGTCGGTGTCGACGCGAACATCAGGGTCATGGAATGGCAGGCCTTTCTGGAGCAGATCGACAAACGGTCCTTTGACGCCATCATCCTGGGCTGGAGCCTGAGCCGCGATCCGGACCTCTACGACATCTGGCACTCGAGCAAAACGAAAAAGGGCGAATACAACTTCATCGGGTACAAGAACGCAGAGGTGGACCGTCTTCTGGTGCGAGGGCCGCCGCACCTTTGACGTCGAAAAGCGCAAAAAGATATACTACCGGATCCACGAGATCCTGGCCGAGGAGCAGCCCTATGCGTTCCTCTACGTGCCGGACGCAACCCCGATCGTGCACAAACGGTTCAAGGGCATCGAGCCCGCGCCGCTCGGCATCACCTACAATTTCATCAAGTGGTATGTGCCGAAGGATAGGATGGAGTGGTAATTCGAGTTTTTTTGGGACACGGATTTACACGGAAGGACCGGATAAGGCTTTAACCCTTAAAATATTCTGACCCATTACCTTTTTTATCCGCCTTTTCCGTGCACATCCGTGTCCAAAATGATTTTGCCTGTGCTTTCTTATGCCTATAATTCAAGTCCATAATCTATCAAAGCATTTCAAGTCCCTCAAGGCCGTCGACGACATCTCCTTCACCGTGAACGAAGGCGAGGTCTTCGGGTTTCTCGGACCGAACGGCGCAGGCAAGACCACGACGATCAACATCCTCTGCACGCTCCTGTCGCCCACGGCCGGCGCTGCCTCGATCGCGGGATACGACTGCGCCAAGAATCCCGATGAGGTCCGGACCGCCATCGGCATCATCTTTCAGGACACGACCCTCGACACCGGCCTCACGGCGTACGAGAACCTGAAGTTCCACGCCTATCTTTATAACCTCGACCGTGCGCTTACGGAGCGCCGGATCGACGAGATGCTGGACGTGGTCGAGCTCCAGAGCCGGAAGCACGACCTCATCAAGAACTTTTCGGGCGGCATGAAGCGCAGGCTCGAGATCGCCCGGGGGCTTCTCCACTATCCGCGCGTGCTTGTTCCTGGACGAACCGACCATCGGCCTGGATCCGCAGACACGGAACACCATCTGGGACTTCATCAACACGCTCAGGAAAAAAGAAAAGATCACCGTGTTCATGACCACGCATTACATGGAGGAGGCGGAGAACTGCGACCGCATCGCCATCATGGACCACGGCAGGATCATTGCCATGGACACGCCTGCCCGGCTCAAGGAAATGGTGCATGGCGATGTGATCACGCTCGTGACCTCGGACAACGAACTGGCCGGCAGGAGATCCAAAAGACCTTCGGCATGGAAGCCCGGGTGGAGAACGGCACGCTGTCGCTGGAGGCTGAAAAAGGCGATGAGCTCATTCCCAGGCTGATTCACGGGCTGTCCGTCACAACCCTCTCCGTGGGGCTCAAAAAACCGACGTTGAACGACGTCTTTCTCAGGCTCACGGGCAGGACCATCAGGGACGAAGGACCCCGGGACAACAAAGAGGTCACCAGGGAATTCGTCCGCAGCCACCGGAGGGCCCAGCGATGATCCAGTGGCGCCCGATCTACGTCATCTGTTTGCGGGAGTTCAAAAAGTTCTTCCGCGAAAAAAGCCGCCTCCTCGGCACCCTGGCCCGGCCCGTGCTCTGGCTCTTCGTGGTCGGCAACGGCATGAACTCGCTCATCAGGCCCCAGGCGGGGTTTTCCTATCTTCAGTTCATCTTCCCCGGCATGATCGGCATGACCATCCTCTTCTCGTCGATCTTCTCGTCCATCTCGATCGTCTGGGACCGGGAATTCGGGTTCATGAAGGAAATGCTCGTGGCGCCCATCTCGCGCCTGTCGATCGTCATCGGCAAGGCCATCTCGGGCACGCTGATCTCCGTGGCCCAGGCGGTCATCATCCTGGTCCTCATCCCCTTTCTCGGCATTCATCTGACCGTCCTGCAGTTCATCGAGGTCGTGGCCGTGGCCCTGCTCGTCTCGTTCTGCATCACCTCCTGGGCATCCTGATCGCCGCGCGGCTCACCTCCTTTGACGGCTTCAACATCATCATGAACTTTCTCGTCATGCCCATGCTCTTCCTGTCCGGCGCCATGTACCCGGTCATCGTCCATGCCGCCTGCGCTCCGGCACCTGACCCATGATCAATCCGCTCACCTACGGCATCGACGCCTTCAAGCACGTCCTGCTCCGGAACGGTGCTCCGCCGCTCGGCCCGGAGTTTCCGCTCGCTCTCGACCTGTTGATCGTGACGGCGGTTTCGATCGTGCATGCTCACGCTTGCTGCGTTTTCGTTCAGAAGAAAGGAATGATCATGTCCCAATAATTGACAAAGGCAAATGATATGACGATAGCGATCTTGTTTATATCTCTCTCGAAGGACGATATAAGCCTAGCATCAATGCCGTTTCCAATCCTACCATGAAAAAGTTATTTCGCTTGACAACTGCCCCCCATGCTATATTCGCCAAGTTATTGAACTTTCAAATTAAAAAATAATGAATGCTATCGGTTTGCTGTTTGATTTGGCCGCCGGTGATCTTTGCTCTCAAGGAACACTCACAGCAAGGCATTTTACACGATGATATTGTAAGGCTGTGGTTCGCACGACCCTGGTTTATGTGATGAATCACGGCCTTTTTATTTGCCTCGCGCGGAAAGCCCGTCCAGAGTCTGCACTTTTCTGTCCGTGGTCGCCCGTGCAGTTTATTAATGCTGACCGTTTATTGACTTTCGATAAAATAAGTAATACTATGTGTTAGTATTACCTCCGGAGGGACGCCATTGTTCATCAAGGAATTTGAATGGGACGAGGGCAATGTCGTGCATATTGAGCGTGGTCATGGCGTAAAGCCCGACATATAGGCTCGTTGAAAATGGCTACTTTTGGTACGATACATTTTGAAAACCAGTAGCTTATCGTGGTCTGACCCGTACCCAGGAGATTAATTTACGGTCCCGATCGCTGCCGAAGACGCGGGCGAGTACGTGCCGACCGTGAACATTCCCGAGCTTATTGCAACGCTCAAAAGCAGATGCGCGCGTCGGCATGAGCACAGGACTTCGAAACTGCCGCAAAACTGCGTGACAAGATCAGTCTCTGAAACAGAACGGCCATATGCGTGAAGGTTGGAGTGATGAAATGAGGCTTCTCATCGTATTGATCGCAATCGTTCTTCTTACCGGAACTTCCTTTTCGCGGAACAGCGCATGGCAGACTGATGCACTACTCTGGGGAGATGCACTGTTAAAGTCGCCGATGAAATCACGAGTGCACCATAATTTAGGGATGGACTACAGCACCCGGGAAATGCTGGATCAAGCCGCGGAGCACTATTTGATAGCGATAAGGTTAAAGCCTGATTTTGCCGACAGTCATAAAAATCTCGGTAACGTTTATCTTGCTCTAAAGAGGATTGATGAGGCTAGGCATGAATTTGAATTAGCCCTTCAACTCAACCCTACCCTGACCTTCGTGAATTTCATCCTGGGCGAAATATATTCGGGCAGTGGCCGGCTACAGGAAGCGGAGAAACACTACCTCGCAGCCCTCAAACTCAAGCCATCCTCGCCCTATATCCATAACAGTCTCGGTTTACTCTATGAGAAACAGCAGAGGCCCAATGCCGCCATCAGGGAGTTTGAAACAGCGGTAGCAATCTTCCCTGATTATCGTGAAGCAATAGAAAATTTTCACCGAGTTCGAGGAAAATAGTACTAGTACACCGTCAACTTAATTGTTGATGGCTTCACACCGTCATTCTGGCTTAAATCGTGCCGGGTTGACGAGAAAAATGGCACAATACCATCAAAAACTACATTTACGGTGTACTAGCTAGTTATTTCGTGCAGAACAAAAATCCCCGTGCCCTTAACAATAGCCCATGCGTAAACTGAACGGCGTGTATACCTAGCTCTTCAACAAATGGCAGGCAGGACCGGTCATCTATTCCAGGGTAGGTACAAGCCCATCCTCATCGAGAAGACAGCCATCTTCTTGAACTATGCAGGTACGTGGTACTGAATCCCATGCGCGCAAAGATGATCGAAAAACCGAACGGAAATGGTCCAGCTATCTCGCAACCGCAGGGAAGGCCAAACCCATCCGAGCCTGACGACAATTGGGTGTTGGAACAATTTAGCCGGAAACGAGGCAAGGCGGAGCAGGAGTATCGGCAGTTTGTCCCTTGGGGGATAGGCAGAAGACCATCTGGACCGAAGTGCGTGGACAGTCGCTCTTAAGGGAACAGCTTTATAGTTAAACTTACCGATCACCTCAAGAAGCACAAGGACATCCCCGAGATACCACGGAGCCGCGATATGCGTCGAGGCCGTCGCTTGCGGTTCTGTTGCCTGAGGGATTGCGCAGAACCAGAAGAGACTCAAGAGGCGATTATCTGAAGGGGTGGAACAATATGGCTATCGCCAAAGCGAGCTTGCCCGTCATGTAGCGGTGCACTACTCGACAGTCAGCCGTTGGCTTCGCGAGCATGAAAATACACGGAGAAAGACTTGACCTAACGACCACCCGGCAATGGTAAACAAATTGATAACCGCATAAACTGTGGCGAGAAAATTTCACTTTCTCGCCACAGGATGGGCTTTTTCATTTGACGGGCGCCTTCAAATTGGTGACCCTTTTTTAATTTTTTCTTGACAATTAAAATGCCACTATGTTACAGTCACATCTGATAAAAAGATTTCTCTCCATCTGCTATCCGGGAACGAATCTATACCTTCGCATTTCAGAATTCCTACGCATCCGCCTCCGCGCCTCTAATAGGACAGCATTACTTACTACATTCAAATTTTCATACTTCTCTATTGTGATAGCACAACGAAGCCTTCACGGTCCGCAGGGGCCGACCAGTTACGTATTGAAATGTGAATCGCGTGACGCTCGGAACGCGCTTTTTGCGTTGTGCGAAATACACATAAACTCGTGAGCTGAAAAAACGAATGGACGGTTTGATGAGGGAGAGCTGGTCAAGTGAAACGTTCTACCCTATTTAACAAGCAGGTGACAATTTCCGCGGCAAGCAAATATAGCACCAGGTTCGCTAGGCTGCGACTTTCAGAGGCTATCAGAACAGACCGATACAAATAAAGCCAGGAGGTATGGAATGATCATGAAGAAGCTAGCAGTAGTGTTCACCGCAATCAGTTTGATGTTCGTTTCAATCACAGCCACGATGGTTTATGCCGCGCCAGCCGAGTTACCTAAAACCGGCCAGACAACGGTATATTCCGCAGGCGATGATGGAAGTCTCCAGATCGGCGCTGCCTGGCCCAGTCCACGGTTCATTGTGGCAAGCAGCGGCACCGGTACTGTGGTCACAGATGGGCTAACCGGCTTGATGTGGCCCCAAGACGGCGGCGGCGCTGGCTATCGGCCCTGGCAGAGCGCGCTTGATTATGTCGCGGATTTGAATACAAATAATTACCTCGGCCACAACGACTGGCGGCTGCCTGATTTGAACGAGCTTGACAGCCTGTTAAATCAAAGTGAGCCGGATACCGCCGTCTGGCTGAATTCACAGGGATTTACTAACGTACATGCTAACGCGGCCTATTGGTCGTCCACTACGAATGGACTCAACACAACGACCGCATGGGTATTTAATGTGTCCTACGGCTCCTGGTGGACGGCCGATAAGGTTAATAATGGTGCACATACCTGGCCTGTACGAGGCGGACATAATGAATACCCTTCAATCATCAATTTGCCGAAAACCGGGCAAACGACGGTTTATGCAGCGGGAGATAACGGCGATTTGCAAAAAGGCATTGCCTGGCCGAGTCCGCGGTTTACTCCGATAAGCGCGGTCAGCGGTACAGTGATGGCTGACCAGCTGACGGGACTTGTATGGAGCCAGGACGGCAACACCCCCGGCCCAGGTGTCTGCGGACCGGCTACAACCAAAACCTGGCAGGAAGCTCTGAACTACGTGGCCTGTCTTAATACGAACAGCTATCTTGGTTATGATGATTGGCGTTTGCCGAACAGGAGAGAGATTCGAAGTCTCGTAAACTATGGCGAATCAAATGTCGCCGCATGGCTAAACTCTCAGGGATTTACAAACGCACAGGCCGACATGTATTGGTCGTCCTCTACGTATGCTTCTAGCTCGTTCGCACCGATTGTTAATATGAGTGATGGCTATATGACCATTAGCCAATACAGTGGCTCTTTCAACGTGTGGCCTATGCGAGGCGGGCAGTCTGAATCATTTGCTTATTTGACCATTTCGAAATCCGGCGCAGGCACAGGAACCGTCATTGCGGACAAAGGATTCATACTATGGTCCGGTGTTACGGGTACAGCTTCTTATGGTACGGCCATGACCGTGAATATCACAGCTGTGCCGGACCCGGGATGGGCTTTCGACGGCTGGTCTGGTGACTGCACGGGCACAAGCACGTGCCAGGTGACCATGAATACTAGTCATTCCGTCACTGCTATCTTTGGCGTTCAACATACAATTACGGTAACAACACCGAATGGAGGCGAGAATTGGACCAGGGGAACCACGCAAACCATAATGTGGTCATATACAGGCAATATTGGTTCCAGTGTGATGATTGAACTTCTGAAGGGAGGAGTGCTCGAAAGAACGATAGCATCGAGTACTTCGGTGGGGAGTAACGGTTACGGCTCATTCGCATGGACAATTACGAACGGGCAAACGGTGGGAAGCGATTATACGATTAGGGTTACAAGTATTTCTGAACTTACAACCACTGATAGCAGCGACGGGAATTTTACGATTTCAAAGTAGCCCGTAAGTTGGGGGTAAGCGAGCGCAATTAATGGCATTTGCCGGGTCCGTGACGCTCTGATAATCTCAAACTTGATAGACAGAAAAGGGGCAGATAGTTATCTGCCCCTTTTCTGTTTTTCTGTCTTCCGCTGGTTTAAAGGAGATCCTTAGTGCTAAGTTAACAGTTTAGCCCTTTTAAAATGATAGAGCCAGACAGCGGATAGAAAACACAGCTCCTGTCTTGCAGTACACTCCCTTAAATGGACAACCGCCGCATTTGGCTGTTAGTTTGAACCACACGTTCTACGACGCATACAACAGCCTGGGCGTGCTCTATTTTCAGCGCGGCGATTACGATCAAGCATTAGATAGTTATGCAAAGTCCATTATTTCGAATCCCAATTTTTCACCAGCCTATAACAATCGCGGAATCATTTATTCCGGAAGAAAGCAGTATGAGGCTGCCGCCGGAGAGTATCGAACGGCCGTGGCGCTAGACCCGTTTTTTGTCGAAGCATACAACAATCTGGGAAATGCATACGATCTGATGGGAAAGACAGACCTTGCCATGGAAGAATATAATAACGCGCTCATGATAAATTCAAACTATGCAGATGCATATTTTAACAGGGGCCTGGTTTATTCACGAATGAATAAAGCCGGCCAAGCACAGCTCGATTTTCAAAGGGCGTGTGTTCTGGGATCTGCTAATGCTTGCCTGGCTTTAGAAAAAATCGTGATCCCCTAACGTAGTCGTTGGATTGAATAAGACCAACAAGGATCAGAGGGTAGAGTAGTGATGCATTCGTAAAAAGTCTTTTAAGCGCTCTTTGCGAGCGTAGCGAGGCAATCTCGTAGTTCGTATCTATCTGTTAAGACGAGATTGCCGCGTCGCTCCGCGCCTCGCAATGACAGCACGGGAGACTTCTTTACGAATTCATCAGTAGTACACGTTTTATCTGAATAGTTGTCCGTTTTTTAGACTTACTATATGAAGGGCTAACGTCTATCGGGGGATTTATTGATTCCCCGATTTTTATTAATTACCGCATTTAGTAAATCAAGCTGTTCCCGCGCTTCGACAAAATTAGGGTAATAGGTCAAAGCTGTCGTATAAGCGCGCACGGCTTCCTTAATACGACCCTGTTTAACGTAAATATTTCCAAGTAACTGATACGCATAGGGAGAATTTTGCTTAAGTTGTATTGAGAAAAACAATGAACGTTCAGCATCCTCCAATCGTCCTTGTTCATAATATATAGTCCCAAGATGATAATGAGGTAATGGAGATGCAAATGGCTCTAGTGAGACGGATGTCTCGAATTCCCTAACCGCTTCATCGTTATGATCCAGGTTGTAATATAGCAACCCCAGTTGATAATGTGGTAGGGCCTTGTTCGGGCTTTTATGGACCGTGTCTTGCCATAACGCCAACTCGGATTTCCACACGTTATTTCTGGCAACAGTCGCAACAAATGCGCCGATAACAACCGTAATCATTATCAGTGTAATAAATCGATTTATGTGTGTGTACCTGCCCCATCGTGCTTGAATTAATCCGAAACCACCGGCCATGGCGGTAAAAAAACCTATCGAAGGAAGATAGACCCGATGCTCAAATATGACGTCTTGAATTGGTATGATGCTTGATTCTACCGATAGTGTGATAAAAAACCAAAAAATTCCAAACGAGATCAAGCGGAACCAAAGCCTATTCAGAGGATCTCCCGCCGCTAATTCCAAGCGAGAACGAAATGCCAGATAGATGCCAACTGAAAAAATCGACAACAAAAGCAAAAACCGGGAAAAAACCTGAGGGTCAAGGAATGACGTAAAGGTAGGGTAATCGTAATAAACGTTCTGATTCACAGGGAATATCAGCAATCTGATATAGGTCACAATGACACTAAGCTGAGTGAAAAGATAATGCTGGCGCGGCAGTGTCGTTTGGAGCCGGGATGCCTCATCCAAGGAGCGCAGCAAATTGCCTGAAGTGCCATAAATGGAAAGAAGCGCGAGCGGAATGATGAGCATGGCAAGAAAAAATGGGGTGAGATATAAAAATCTCTTATTGGGTTTCCCTTCAAAAAAAAGGAATTCGTAAGTGGCTATCACCAGCGGGAAGGTAAATGCCATTTCTTTTGTTTTCATGGAAAAAATGCTTGCGACGATAGCGATCAGATAATAAACAATAGCTTTTTTTCGCGACACGCGGCCTATCAATCTCGCCTGTACATAAGCCACGAGTGAAAGTAGGCACAATAGCGTGGCCAGTGATGTTAGTCTTTGTATAATATAGGTAACTGCCTGTGTCTGCACTGGATGGCTGACGAATAGAAGCGCAGCAAACGACGCAGTAACAAGTCTGAGGCGCATTATAAAAGGATCGTCCGACAAGGCGAAGCCGGAGAAATACGGCGTTCTAAAGGTGAGCATCATGAGCCAGTATATCAAAATGGCATTCCCAAGGTGGATCACAAGATTAAAGACATGAAATCCGACAACAGTGAAACCGTGCAGTGAATAATTTAAAGCGAATGAGAGATAACCGATAAAACGGTTATTTGTTCCAGCGGAATTAAATAGCAGTTGGGGATCTGATACCAATGGATTCATCAAAAGGCTCGACACATCGTCAAGCTGAAAAGGGACGGTAAACGAGTTAGCGTATGATAAAAAGCCTATTACGACAATGAACGTCATTTGTACGAGGGGGCGGCTGAGAGAAGCTATAACTTTATTCATTCCCGCTCATCCTCCTGCAAGGGAATCCCTGAAAATTCATACTTGTTGAAAGTGGTGCGATCATTTTGTGGGTCGCTCTGTAGGGTCCTCGTCTCGCCCTTCCTTTTACGGTTCAAAGCAACGCAGCCATCCCGAGTTCCCAGGCTGCATGCCTTGTCCAGGAACGTATGAGTATGACAATAGCCGTGCCGGAGTTAAGAGGAACTGCATCCGATGCCAGGGGGGTTGATCTTATGGACAGTGAATCTCCGATATTTTGCGCGTGTCGTAATGAAACATTATCTCTTATTCCAGCGAATTGTGTCAAGAAAATTCAAATTTATTGAGCACTTTTAGCATATCGTCGTGCCCATGTTTTTCCTCTCCGGCGCCATGTATCCGGTCTCATCCATGCCGCCTGCGCTCCGGCAGCTGCCTCATGTTAATCCGCTCACCTATGGCATCGACGAATGATATCCGGCGTTTCTTAGGTTGAAGTAACCTCTCAAGATAAGGCATTTTGCACGCCATTGCAAGAATGTAGATCGCACGACCCTGGGTTTTGTGATGAAACCTTTCTTTTAATTTGAACAAAGCTCTCCGGCTGTCGGCCCACATGGTCATAAGAATTCTCAAAAAAAATTATCCATAGCGCCTTGACAATATCATTTTATCGGCTATATTTTGAACATAATTCTAAAGTTATAGCTTTAAACAATTGATTTATCATTCTTTCAACAAGGCGGCGATATTTTCTTGTTATACCCGGAATATTTTACCGGAAATCGTTCATTTATCAATACGATAATGAAAACCAAAAATTTCTTGATTCCCGCTTTAATCAGCGTGCCCGCTGTTGTGAAAAAATCTTTATGGCAAGTGGTTAATAAAGTTCCCAATAGTGCGAAATATATAGATCGTAATTCTGAAATGAGGTGTTCCATGAATAAAATCTTGAATGCATTAATGGCATTGGCGTTCGTGGCAGGGGTGAGTCTGACGATAGTGCTTGGATTGGCCGCGTTTTCAAATTCTGATTCCCGACCTGCTCACAAACTAAATCCTACAACCGTGAAATGGTCCTATCAGAGATAACAATGTCATTATTGCTACGGCGGCCACCGAAGTCGCCGTAAAAGAAGCTTCCCGCCACATAACCATGGCATTCACCCGCAAATGCCAGAAACCCTGCTTACTGATTCCACGAAGAGTAAAAACCGTCCGACCTGAAAAACACCGCTGCAAAATTCCCTTGAGTTTTAACCGGTAAAATACTATTATGGTGCCTTGCAGCAACGGCATATTTACTTTTCCGCTATCAGAGGAGACCATCGATGTCCAGAGCAGACAGGTTTTTAAAAGCATGCAGACGCGAACCCGTTGACTGCACCCCCGTATGGATGATGCGCCAGGCAGGCAGGTATCTGCCGGAGTACCGCGAGATCCGGGCAAAGCATACCTTCCTCGAAATGTGCAAAACACCCGAGCTCGCCGCCGAGGTGACGGTCCAGCCCGTCCGGCGCTTCGAGATCGACGCAGCCATCATCTTCGCCGACATCCTGCTGCCGCTCGAACCCATGGGCATCGGCCTGGAGTTCGCCAAGGGCGAGGGACCGGTGATCCATAACCCCGTGCGCACCATGGCGGATGTGGAGAAGCTCAAACCGATCGACTCGGCCAAATCCATCGACTACCTCATGACCGCCATCAAGATGGTGCTGAAGGAGCTGAACGGAAAGGTGCCGCTTATCGGCTTCTCGGGCGCGCCCTTCACCCTCGCCTCGTACATGATCGAAGGCGGCGGATCGCGGAACTACGAGCATGCCAAGGCCATGATGTTCGCGGAGCCGAAGGCCTGGCACAAGCTCATGGAGCATCTCACCGGCGTTATCATCAATTATATGGACGCCCAGATCGACGCAGGCGTGCAGGTCGTCCAGCTCTTCGACTCCTGGGTCGGCGCGCTCGGACCGGCCGACTACCGCGAGTTCGTGCTGCCCCACCAGAAGAACGTGATCGCCGGCATCAAGAAGACCGTGCCGCTCATCCACTTCGCCAATGGCGCAACCCACCTCCTCGAAATGGTGGCCGAGGCAGGCGGCGACGTCATCGGTCTCGACTGGCGCTGCAACCTTGACGAAGCCTGGAACCGCGTTGGGCACAACAAGGGCGTGCAGGGCAACATCGACCCCATCAGCCTCTTCGGAACAAAAGAGTTCATCCGGAAGCGCACCAAGGAGATCCTCGACCGGGCAGCAGGCAGGAACGGCCATATCATGAACCTGGGCCACGGCATCCTGCAGCAGACGCAGCTGGACCATGCTGCAGAGTTCATCAACGCGACGCATGAAATGAGCAAGCGGTAAAATCATTTGGACACGGATAACATCTGAAAAAGCGGATTTAGACTTACGTTCATGCAGTTCCGGCTTAATCCGATTTTTTCGTGCAAATCCGTGTCCCATTTGCATTTCTATGTCGAATCACACGGCAATCATACTCATCGCCCTGGGCGGGCCGCGATCGCTCGATGAGGTCGGCCCCTTCATGGCCGCCTTCATGGGCCGGCCGGCCCCTCCTCCTGTTGTTGCGGCAGTGATCGAACGCTACAAACTGATCGGCGGCAAGTCCCCGCTGCCCGAGCTCGTTCAAGCGCAGGCCCATGCCCTGGAAAAAGAACTGGGCAGCGGCTTTCGCGCCTATGAGGGTTTCCGGTACTCGGAACCGACCGTTGCCGAATCATTTGATAAGGCCATCACTGACGGCGCACGGCGCGTGATCGCCCTTTCCATGTCCCCCTTCTCGACCGAGGTTACGACCGGCGCGTATAAAAGCGCCTGTGACGGATTGGGAAGCGGCGAGACCTGCCCCCTCTTCATCCCCAGCTGGCATGACAATCCCCTCTTCATCGATGCCTGGGTTGAAAAGGTCGCCGCCGGCCTCGCACTGTTCCCGGCAGCATTACGCGATTCCGTTGTCGTCATCTTCACCAGCCACAGTATCCCTGTCCGCTATATCACTGCCGGAGATCCCTATAAGAAGCAGATCGAGGAAACGGTCGGGCTGGTCGCTGCAAAAGCGGGAATACGGGAATGGCGCATTGCATGGCAGAGCAAGGGAGCGCGCGCGACCGAGCCCTGGATCGAGCCCGAGGTGGAGCCGACCCTGGACAAACTCGCCCAGGAAGGCCACAAAGCGGTCCTTGAAGTTCCGATCGGCTTCACCTGCGATCACATGGAGACCCTGTACGATATCGACATCGTGCACCGTGCGCACGCGAAAAAGCTGGGGATCGAGTTCGAGCGGGCCGAATCGCTGAACACTTCGCCGCTCTTTATCAAAGCACTGGCGGATGTAGTGAAAACCCTTTAATCTTTTGGACACGGATTCACACGGAAGAGGCGGATTTGAATCAAGGGCTTCTCGATCATAGTTCAAACGACCTTACTGAGCAGGTATTAAAAGCCTTCTATAAGGTATACAATACTCTC
Source organism: Nitrospirota bacterium (assembly GCA_963818475.1). Lineage (GTDB taxonomy): Bacteria > Nitrospirota > UBA9217 > UBA9217 > UBA9217 > GWC2-56-14. The sequence continues at coordinate 79,264 of CAWFSF010000001.1, forward strand.
GGGTATGGTTTTCTAGAAAAAGTTTATGTCAATGCGTTAATCTTAGAACTTAAGAAAATGTCTATTAATGTAGCGCCCCAGCACCCTATTCAGGTCCATTATGATGGCAGCCTTGTTGGGGAATACTACGCCGACCTCCTGATAAAGGATTGCATCATCGTAGAAGTTAAGGCCACGAAATCTCTCGCATTCGAGAACGAAGCCCAGCTCTTGAATTATCTAAAAGCTACGAACCTCGAAGTTGGATTGCTGCTGAACTTTGGGCCAAAACCAGAAGTAAGGCGCAAACTGTTTGACAACAACAAGAAATAGAGCTTTGCTTTTTAAATTTGTATCCGATTTTTCCGTGTTAATCCGTGTCCAACAAAGGGGTTGAACTCATGCCAAAAATAATCATCATAGGCGGCGGCATCGCCGGTCTGGCGGCTGCGGTCCACTTGAAGGCCGGGGCCAAGGCCTACGACAAGACCGTCGAGGTGCTGCTGCTCGAGAAGAACAACAGGATCGGCGGCAAGATCCTGACCGAAAAGATCGGCAACTACCTCGTCGAAGGCGGGCCCGACAGCTTCCTGCCGGAAAAGGTCTGGAGCGTCAACCTTGCGCAGGCACCTCGGCCTGGAACCGGAGATGCTGCCGTCGAACGACGAGTTCAAGGGGACCTTCATCTATTCTCGGAATAAGCTCCACTCCCTGCCCGAAGGCGTGATGCTCATGGTGCCGACCATGTTCATGCCCATGGCGAAATCGAGCCTCATCTCCTGGCCCGGCAAGATGCGCATGGGCATGGAGATCTTCATGCCGAAGCGCAGGAACACGGATGACGAAAGCCTGGCGTCCTTTGTCACGCGCCGCCTCGGACGGGAATGCCTGGAGAAGATCGCCGAGCCCCTCGTTGCCGGCATCCACACGTCGAACCCCGACAACATGAGCGTGCTCGCCACGTTCCCGCGCTTTGTCCAGATGGAGCAGAAGAGCGGCAGCCTGATCCACGGCATGATCGCCGCCATGAAGAGCCGTCCCCACGCAACGCTCAGCGGCCCTCCTCCCAAACCGGGCTCGACGAAGATGACCTATTTCATGAGCTTCAAGAACGGCATGCAGACCCTGTCGCAGGCATGCGCCGAATACATCGGCAGGGACTCGATCAGGCTCGGGCGCCGGGGTCAAGGCTGTTGAACCGAAGGGAAAAGGCTATACCGTGGTCCTCGAGAACGGCGAGAAGCTCTGGATGCCGATTATGTCATGATCGGCGCTGCTGCCTATGATGCTGCGGAAATGGTCAAGGGCTTTGATGCGGACCTTGCCGGGCAGATGAACAAGATCGAATGGTCGTCATCAGCCACGGTCACGGTCGCATTCAAAAAAGAGGACGTGAAGGTCCCGCTCAAAGGCTTCGGCTTCATCGTCCCCCGCGTCGAAGGCAGAAGGATCAATGCCTCCACCTACAGCTCCATCAAATGGTCGTACCGCGCACCGGACGATATGGTCACGCTCCGCGTTTTCGTCGGCGGCGGACATCACGAGGAGCTGGTCCATGAGCTTGATGATGCCGGGATGACCAGGATGGTGCTCGAAGAGCTCGACGTCATCCTCGGCATCAAGGCGAATGCGCAGTTCTCGAAGGTCTACCGGTGGAACAAAGGCATGCCCAAGTACACCGTGGGCCACCTCGACCGGATCGCAGCTGCTCGACCGCGTGCTTGCGAAGCATGCCGGGCTGCACCTGATCGGCTGCTCCTACAAGGGCATCGGCATCGGCGACTGCGTGCACGAGGCACAGATCGCTGCGGAGAGGATACTGAAGAGCTGACGCGCATGAACCACTTCATGGAAGTAAAGATCTACTACGAGGACACGGACTGCGGGGGCGTCGTCTACTACGCCAACTACCTCAAGTACATGGAGCGTGCCCGGACTGAATACCTTGCCAGCCGCGGCTTCGCGGTCAAAAAACTGATGGACGAGGGCACGATCTTCATGGTGCTTCGCGCCGAGATCGACTACAAATCTCCTGCGCGGTACGGCGATACGATCGTGATCGAAACCTGGGTGCGCGATGTGACCAGGGCGACCATGGTCTTCGAACACATCATGAAACACAAGGAAACAGGACGCGTGTTCGTGCAGTGCATGGCAAAAGCCGTGTTCGTGGACGCCAGCGCCAAACCGAAGCGCCTGTCTGCCGAGTTCGTGGAAAAAGTAAAGTGACTGCAGTGACCCGCGACAGCATCTCGCTTCGCAAAGCGGGCATCGTCTACATCACCCAGCAGAAAAAAGGCGTCCGGTTCACCCTGGACAGCCTCCTCCTCGCCGACTTTTGCCGCATCAAACCGCGCGACCGGGTCCTTGAACCCGGGGCAGGGACCGGCATCATCTCCCTGCTGCTCGCCAGGAAATTCCCCCAAGCCCGCTTCGTTGCCGATGAGGTTGAGCCGGGGGCATACGAGCTCCTGCTCCGCAATATCGAAGACAACGGACTGAGTGAGAACATCATCCCTGTTGACCGCGATATCCGCGACCTGAGCAGCTCTATCTCGCCCCATGCCTTCGATGTCATCGTTGCCAATCCCCCCTATACAAAATCCGGCGCAGGCAGAACAAGCCCCTTTCCCGACCGTCACCTTGCGCGCCAGGGCCAGACCGCGCCGATCGACCGCATGGCTCGACCTCAAGGACCTGTTAAAGAACAAAGGCAGATACTTCCTCGTCTTCCCCGCGAGCCGGGCAGCGGAGCTCCTGGCCCTTCTGCGCATGCGGGACCTGGAGCCGAAGCGCCTCCGGTTCGTTCACCCCTACCTGCACAAGCCTGCATCGCTGGTCCTGGTCGAAGCAATGAAGTCTGCAGGCATTGGCCTTGACGTGCTGCCGCCGTTGATCGTTCACGAACACGGGGGGTATACGGAAGAAGTGAGGAATATCTATGGAACGAGCGTCTAAGGAGCCGGAAAGCCAATGCAAAATGCAAAGTGCAAATTTCAAATTGCAAGAATTGAAGTATAGCCTTAGTGTTTCGTTTTCTAAAATTTGCATTTTGCATTTTGCATTTTGCACTTTGCAGTTTACGTCGCCAACTTCACGACGTTCTTTTCTTCTGCTGAAAATTCTTCTCAATGAGCCTGCGCAGGGCCGCACGCGTTTCCGCATCGTCCAGGTCCTTCACATACCCGTCGATCTGCTTCATTGTTTCGTCATCGAGCTGCACCGGAGCAGGCCGGTAGGCGGCCTCCTTCGTCTGCGGCAGTTCCACCTCGCCCAGTTTCAGGGTGATGTCCTTGATGGCGTCCCTGCCGAGCAGCTGGTTCACCTTTTCGATGATCTGCGGCTTCATGAGTGACAGCTGCTGCATCCAGGCAGGACTGTCTACGACCAGCGAAAGCTTGGTGCCGCGCACGGCGAGCGGCCGCGCATGGCGGGCAATGGCCGCTCCCACGGCCTTGTCCCACTTGCCGAATACCCGGTACTCGCTCAGTTTGCTGCCAAAGCCATAGGATCTGAGCAGTCCGTCGAGGGATGATGACAGTCTTGCGATCTTGCGTGACATAATCCGCATAATAGCACACCAAGAGTCCTTTTGACAACAGCGGGTAAGACGGATATAATATTGAAATCATGAGTTGTGCGGGCACAATTGTGCAAAGGAGCTGATATGCCGGAATTACGAAAAGACCCGATCACCGGCCGATGGGTGATCATTTCATCGGAGCGGGGCAAACGTCCAGTGGAATTCCAGGACCAGCGCACCAAAAAACGGGGAGGGTTCTGTCCCTTTTGCGGCGGCAACGAGCGCACGACGCCGAACGAGACGCTTGCCTACCGCACCAACGGCCAGCCCAACGGGCCGGACTGGAGGCTCCGGGCCGTGCCGAACAAGTTCCCGGCGCTCCAGATCGAGGGGGGGCTGAACAAGCAGGGTGAAGGCATCTTTGACAAGATGAACGGCATCGGCGCCCACGAAGTGATCATCGAAAGCCCGGACCATAATGCAACGCTGGCCACGCTGCCGCAGAAGGCCGTGGAAGAGGTTCTCTGGGCCTACCGCGACCGCATGGAGGACCTGAAAAAGGACACCCGGTTCCAGTACACCCTGATCTTCAAGAACGAGGGGCTGGCTGCCGGCGCCACGCTCGAACACTCCCATTCGCAGCTCATCGCGCTGCCCATCGTCCCGATCCAGGTGCAGGAGGAGCTCGACGGATGCAGGCGGCATTACGACCTCAAGGAGCGCTGTATCTTCTGCGATATCATCAGGCAGGAAGTGCAGTCCGGCATACGCGTGGTGCTCGAGTCGCAGCGCTTCATCGCGCTTGCGCCCTATGCGCCGCGGTTCCCCTTCGAGACCTGGATCATGCCCAAACAGCACCTCTCGTGCTATTCCTGCTCCACGAACGACGATTATCAGCGACCTGGCGGCGCTCCTGCAGGATGTGCTGCGGCGCATCGACCGGGCATTGTCCTTTCCGCCCTACAATTACATCATCCACACCTCCCCCTTCAAGGAAGAGAACAACGACTACTACCACTGGCATATCGAGCTTATGCCCAAGCTCAAGAACGTGGCGGGTTTCGAATGGGGATCGGGCTTCTACATCAATCCCACCCCTCCTGAGGAAGCGGCGAAGTTCCTGCGGGACATTAAACTGTGAAAATCCTGTTCGCGGCATCCGAGGCGGCTCCCTTTGCCAAGACCGGCGGCCTCGCGGACGTCGCCGGAAGCCTCCCGCCCGCCCTGGCAGCGCTGGGACACGATGTCCGTGTCGTCATCCCTCGATACCGATGCGTTGACCGGGAACGGTTCAAGCTGCGCTCCGTTGCGGCCTTCTATGTGCCGGTCGGGGCATGGAAGGAACGCTGCGAGATCCTCACGGGCAGGATGGACAGCCGCGTCAAGGCATACTTCGTTCAAAACGATCGTTACTTCGACCGCCCGGGGCTCTACGGCACTGCGCAGAGCGACTATGCGGACAATGCCGAGCGGTTCCTCTTTTTCTCACGGGCATCCCTGGAGCTTTGCCGCGCCCTGGATTTCACGCCGGACATCGTCCACTGCAACGATTGGCAGACCGGATTCATGCCGCTCTATCTGGACCGGCTCTATCGGAGCGATGCCCGGTTCAGGCATACACGCTCAGTCTTTACGGTGCATAACCTGGGATATCAGGGGCTGTTCTGGCATTGGGACATGGGACTCACCGGCCTTGGCTGGGAGGAGTTCACGCCCGAGGGCGTCGAGTTCTTCGGGAAGATCAATTTTATGAAGGCCGGCCTTGTTGCCGCCGACCTGATCACGACCGTGAGCAAGACCTACAGCCGCGAGATCCAGACCGCCGGAGAACGGCCACGGCCTGGACGGCGTGCTCGCAAAGCGAGCGACATGACCTTTTCGGCGTCGTGAACGGCATCGACTACCGGTTCTGGGACCCGGCGCATGATCGGGACATTCCCCGGACATTCAGCGCGACCCGCCTTGCTGGCAAGACCTTCTGCCGGAAGGAGCTGAAGCGCACCCTTGGCCTTGCCCCCGGCGATGCCCCGCTCATCGGCATGGTCACCCGCCTTGCGGCACAGAAGGGGCTGGACATCGTGGCTGACGCCCTGCCGGCGATCATGGCCTCGGGAGCGCAGCTGGTGGTGCTCGGCACCGGCGATGAGACCTATCAAAAGCTGCTCACGGATGCAAGCAGGCGTTATCCCGACCGCATGCGCATTCTGCTCCAGTACGACGAAAAGCTTGCAAAGCAGATCTATGCCGGGTGCGACATGTTCCTCATGCCGTCTCACTACGAACCCTGCGGCCTGAGCCAGATGATCTCCCTGCGCTACGGCACGGTCCCCATCGTGCGGAAGACCGGCGGGCTGGCCGACACGGTGGAGGACTACCATCCGCGCTCCGGCCGTGGCACCGGATTCGTTTTCGACGAGTACTCGCCAGGCGCGCTTATCCGCTGCTTGGACCGGGCGATCGCCGCCTATACCGACGTCGCTGCATGGCATCGCCTGATGCAGGCCGGCATGAAACAGGATTTTTCCTGGCAGCATTCGGCAAAGGAATATGAGTCGATCTACCGGAAGGCGATGAAAAGAAAATAGGGTTCAGCGTACAGGGGTCAGGGTTCAGGTAAAAGAATACGAACATTTCTCCGGACCCCGCCTCTGGACTCTAACTCTGAACCCTGAACCCTGTACCCCGGACCCTGGACCCTGCCCCTTATGGATACCGTAGAAAAAATAGAACTGAGCATCCTGAGCGAGATCAGCAAGATCTCGAACTCCGGCGCCAACCTTTCGCAAAAGCTGCACCGCATCGTCGAAGTGGTAGCGCGGGGCATGGGCAGGGAAGGCGCTTCGGTCTTCCTCATCGACAGCTCCGGCAAGAACGTTACCCTTGCTGCAGCGATCGGCCTGAACCAGGAGACGGTCGGCAAGCTGAGCTTTCCGGTCGGCATGGGTATCGCCGGGTGGGTGGCCGAGCAGAAGGTGCCGCTCGCGCTGGAGGACCCCTATTCGGACCCGCGGTTCCAGTACGTCCCTGAATCAGGCATTGGACAGTTCAAATCGCTGGTGGCCGCCCCGATCCAGGACGAAGACCGCTGTCTTGGCGTTATCTTCGTCCTGTCGTCCTCGGTCTGGAATGCAACGTCGTCCGATATCATGCTGCTCACAACCACGGCGAACCAGCTCAGCGGGGTCATCAGAAACGCCCAGCTCTTCCAGAGCATCCAGGAGCGCCTTTCCGAACTGTCCACCATCTACGAGATCGGCAAAGCGCTCACCTCCACGCTCGATGTAGACCAGCTCCTGTCGCTGATCGCCAAGAACAGCACCCAGGCGCTCCACGCAAAAAGCTGCGCCATCAGGCTGCTGAACCGGCCCGGGAAAAACGTTCTCTATACGACGCTCTCGTCAGGCCCTGCCGATAACGCGGTCAGGGATATGGATACCCGGCTCGGAGATCTGGTGACCGCACAGATCCTTCGGGAGCGGAAACCGCTGCTCGTGAAGGACGTGACGCTGGAGCCCCTCTTCCACGACGTGGCCGGCCTGACTGTCGGATCTCTCATCGGCGTTCAGCTCATCTTTCACGATTCGGTGATCGGGACCATCACGCTCTACGACAAGCAGGAAGGCCAGCCGTTCGACGATGACGACCTTCAGTTCCTGACGACAATCGCAAGCAGCGCTGCCGTGGCAGTCGAGAACGCGGTCATGTACGAGCGAATGGAGGATTATGCTACCGAGGCGCGGCGCCGCGCCGAGGAGCTCTCGATCCTCTACGACATCGGCACGGCCATGAGCACGACCCTGAACCTCGACCGCCTGCTCCGGATCATCATGACGGCGGCGACCATGGGCGGCAGCGGACTCGGCTTTAACCGGGCCATCCTGCTCCTGACCAACGAGCGTACGAACACGCTTCAGGGCATGATGGGAGTCGGCCCCACCAGCTGGGAAGAGGCCGGGCGCGCATGGGGCGAGGTCGTCGGCAAGCATAAGAGCCTGCTGGAATGGATCCAGACCGGCGAGCTGTTCAACAATCGCGATTCCGAGCTGAACACACTTGCGCGCGGCATCCGTGTCCAGCTGACACCCGGGGACAGCGTGCTGGCGCTCACGGTCTTGAACAAGCAGCCCTACAATATCGTGGACGCGCCCACGAGCCACATCGTGAACAAGGAACTGCGGGAGCGGCTGAGGGTCCAGAGCTTCGCAACGGTCCCCCTGATCGCCAAGGACCGGGTCATCGGCGTCATCTATGTGGACAACATGTTTAACGAGCGGCCGATCACGGACAACGATATCCGCTTCCTGACCATGTTCGCCCATCAGTCAGCTCTAGCCATCGAGAATGCGATCATCCACTCGAACCTGGAAACGCTGAACAAGGATCTGCGCTCCATGCATGAACAGCTGGTCCAATCCGAGAAAATGGCCGCCCTCGGCGCAATGATGGCCGAGATCACCCACGAGATCAGGAATCCCCTGGTCTCGATCGGCGGTTTCACCCGCCGTCTGGCGAAGAAGATCCAGGACCCTGAGGAAAAAAAGTACATCGATATCATTATGAGCGAGGTGACGCGGCTTGAGGCGATCATCCATGATAACCTTTCTTACATCAAGGAAATGTCCCCTCATCTCAACGAAGTGGACCTGAACAACCTGGTCGGCGACACGCTGATGCTGTACGAGGACGAACTCGTCCAGCGCGGCATCAAGCTCGAAAGGACGCTCTCACCTTCGCATCCGGTCCTCATGCTCGACGCACAGCAGATCAAACAGGCGCTCATCAATATCATCAAGAACGCCATTGAGGCAATGACGAGCGGCGGAGTGCTCAGTATTACGACCAGCGACCTTCCTGAAACGCAAGAGGCCGCGCTTGAGATCAGCGACACCGGCCCGGGCATCCCGGAAAAGGTCCGGAATAACATCTTTAATCCATATTATACGACCAAAACGCTCGGCACGGGACTGGGACTGTCGATCACGAACAGGATCATCAAATCGCACCATGGACGGATCGAGGTCAGGAACCGGGAGAGCGGCGGCGCAGCGTTCACAATCCGGCTGCCGTACCGTCCGAACGAAGAGCTCCATCGCCAGCACGGATAACGCTTGGACGAAACACCGGCAGCAGCGGTATACTAAGAAGGTCGGCAGTTATTCTTTCGACGGAGGAATGGTACATGAAAAAGATCCTGGTTGTCGATGATGAGGAAAATATCCGCATGCTGTATAAAGAGGAGCTCGAAGACCTCGGCTATGAGGTCACGGCCGTGGAGGACGGGTCGAAGGCGCTTGAGGCCATGAAGACCACGCGGTTCGACCTGGTCACCCTGGACATGCGCATGAAGGATGTGGACGGCATCGAGACGCTCCGCCGCATGAAGGAAATGGACAGCACCATCCCGGTCATCATCTCCACGGCCTACGAAGAATATAAACATGATTTCGGCAGCTGGTGCTCCGATGCCTATGTGGTCAAATCCGCCGACATGTCGTCGTTGCGCGATACCATCAAGAAGATCCTGGGATGAGCGAACAGGTCGAGGTGGTCATCGAGAAGCTTGTCTACGGCGGCAGCGGGCTGGCCCGTCTCGCCGACGGACAGACGGTATTTGTCCCCGGCGTGCTGCCGGGAGAACGGGTCCGGGCGAACATCAGGAAAAAACGGAAAGGCGTGCTCGAGGCCGCGCTGGTCGAGGTCCTGACGCCCTCCCGCGACCGCATCGACCCGCCGTGCGCGGGCGAGCAGCAGTGTACCGGAGCCACCTGGCCGCATATCGCCTACCCCGCGCAGCTCAGACTGAAGGAGGAGATCCTGCTGGACAGCCTGAAGCGGACCGGCGGCATGGCGCCGAAGCGGCCGCTTTCCATCCTCCCCTCCCCGCGCCCCGATCACTACCGGCTGCGCACCCAGTTCAATGTCCGCATGAAGGACCGGAAGCAGCGCATCGGGTTCTTCCGCCAGGGGTCCTATGACCTGATCGAGGTCACCGCACCGTTCCTCATCCATCCCCTCATCGACCGGGTGCTCACCCAGATGAGGACGATGGTGGAGCGGCTCCCCCTGCTGCAGGAGATCCATATCAACATCAGCCCGGCCAATGAGGCCCATCTCCTTCTGTTCTCGGCGCTGCAGTCCTATCCTTCCATGGACGGTTTTTTCAATGATCTCCACAAGGCCGTTCCCGAGGTCATCGGCATGACCGGATTCGCCGGCAGAAAAAAGGTCTTTTCCCTCGGAAAGAACCAGCTGACGCTCGATATGGAAGGAATAACGCTCAAGGCAACCGAGGGGAACTTCTACCAGGTGAACTGGGAGCAGAACCGGAACATGGTGCGCACGGTGCTGGACTTTGCTGCGGTCACGAGCAGCGACACCGTGCTGGACCTTTACTGCGGCATCGGCAATTTTTCCCTCCCGCTCGCACACCGGGCAAAGGGTGTCATCGGCATCGAATCGGGCTTCTCCGCCATCGAGGACGCGAAGGCGAATGCAGCGCTGAACCGTATCACGAACACCGAGTTCATCGCTGATGATATGGACAAGGGACTGAAGACGCTGCTGGCACGCAAAATACGCGCTGACGTGATCATTCTCGATCCGCCCCGGGCCGGCGCCACGCTCAAGACCCTCGAACGGGTCCTGGCGTTCGTGCCCAAAAAGATCATCTACGTCTCGTGCAACCCGTCAACCCTGGCACGGGACCTGAAGTTCTTTCACCTCTTCGGTTTCCGCCTTGACCGTCTCCAGCCCGTGGACATGTTCCCCTATACCTATCACATCGAATGCGTGGCAGAAATGGTGCGGGAGGAGTAGAAGCACCCTCCGGCTGGTCGCTGAAAAAGCGCACCGGAGGTGTCTCCTCCGGTGCTGGAGATATACGACCTTAGTAGTATTGACCTTCCCGCTGCACTCTCCTACACTAATAGTAATACTATTTTCCAAATCCATTCCTGAGCGGACTCTGTTGCGGGTCAGGCAACGGTGATACCGTGAAGGGGCACTCAATCCTGGCGCGCAGCAGTCCAGTGTCATCCGCGGTTACGGTTGATCCATGCATAAGGGAGAACCGATGAAAAAAATGCTCATGATAGGTTTGCTCATCCTCGCTGTTGCAGGGATCGCACTTGCACAAACAGGCATGAAAAAAAAACGGCCGCTCCCCTATGATTACGGCAGGATCGTGCTGAATAATTTTTCGGAGAAAGCCTCGCTTTCGCCGGTGGTCTTCGATCACTGGCTGCACCGGGCAAAATTCACCTGCAGGCTTTGCCATGTGGACCTGGCCTTTGCCATGAAAGAGGGCGCCACGGGTATCAAGGCGTCGGACAACATGAGCGGATATTATTGTGGAGCCTGCCACGCGGAAAAGGCGATCGCCGGCACCAGGGTGTTCGGGTCCTGCTCGAATAAAAAGATGTCGCCTGATGAAGCCAGATCATGCGAGCGGTGCCACTCCTATGGAAAGGCTGTTCATCATGAGTACGACTTCAGCCGGTTCACCGCCGCTTTCCCCCGGGAGCGGTTAGGCAACGGCGTTAACTGGGAAAAGACGGAAGCCGACGGGTTGATACAGCCCATTGACTTCCTCGAGGGGATATCCATGAAGCGTCAATCCCTGACGGCCCAGAAGGATTTTGCACTGAGTGCTAAAATGGAAAACATGCCGGACATCATGTTCTCTCATAAAAAACATACGGTCTGGAGCGGATGCGAGCTCTGCCACCCGGAGATCTTCCTGGGCGTGAAGAAGGGTGCGACAAAATACTCCATGCTGGAGATCTTCGAAGGCAGGTACTGCGGCGTGTGCCACGGCACCGTGGCATTCCCCCTGCTCGATTGCCAGCGGTGTCACACCAGGCCCGTGCAATCCTAGAGCATCTCCGGTCTTCCCTGGACCTCAGGAAGGAATGCTGATGAACCGATCGCTGGTTTTGGCAGTCATATTGTACGCCGCCATGACGCCGTCCCTGTCGCTGGGAGGCGTACCGGATGAAACAGCCGGCGGATCGGCCCCGGCATATGCAGCGGGGGAATGGAAGGATGAGTTTGAGGATATCTGTTCCCGGACGCAGGATGCCATGGTGTTCAGCACCGAGGAGCTGAAAAGCCTGATCAGCCGATGTGATGCTCTCAAGCGGCAGGTGGAGAAGCTCGAGCAGCCGCATCGTAAGATAATGCTCAAAAGGCTCCAGATGTGCCGCGACATGTATTCATACGTGCTTCGTTCCAAGGAGAGCAACTAGCCGATGCAGCCGAGAGCATGGACAGGAATATTTTTTTGTACCTTCGCTTTTACCCTTACGGCCAGCGCGTGGAACATGCCTGTTCCTCAGAAGTATGGCAGCGTTGTTATTCGGAACTTTTCCGGAAAAGCGGGTCTCAAACCGGTCAGATTCGAGCACTGGCTCCACCGGTCGCTCTACACCTGCAGGCTCTGCCATGTAGACATCGGTTTTGCCATGCAGGCCAATGCCACTGAGATCAGCGCGGAAACAAACCAGAAAGGCTTTTATTGCGGCGCCTGCCACAACGGCACGAGAACGTTCTCCGGAAGGACGATCTTTTCGTCCTGTTCTCTGTCTCCATCGTCGTCAGCAGTCGATACCTGCGACCGGTGCCACTCCGCGGGGATGATGAGTACAAAACGCTATGACTATGAAGTCTTTGCGACACGTCTTCCCAAGCGGTTAGGATATCTCATTGACTGGGAAGCGGCCGAAGCCCGGGGGCTCATTCGGCCTGTTGATATCCTGGACGGCATTTCCATGCAGCGTACGCCGTTGAGCGCCCAAAAAGACTTTTCCATTACGTCGAAAAGCACCTGGATGCCTGACATCATCTTCTCACATAGAAAACACGCTCTCTGGAATGGCTGCGAGGTCTGCCATCCTGAAATATTTCCGAGCACAAAAAAAGGCACGGTAAAATATTCCATGCTCCAGATCTCCGACGGCCAGTACTGCGGCCTTTGCCACGGCCGAGTTGCGTTTCCGTTGAACGACTGCCAGCAGTGCCACATCGATCCGGTCCGGCAATAGCACCGTCCGCCACTCAATAGTTCTTCGTATCTTTTATGGCCATCCGTGCCATATTTGAGCAGCACGATCGCATAAAGAAGCCGTATCCTCAGCCTGCCGCTGGGTAGGGAATCTATTTCTGGAAATTTCATAGCAGGATAAGGTGGCCGGATCGGCCGGGTTACTAAGGAGTGAAGAAGGCAGACGATCTCAAGAAGTAACTGACGCATGGACCAATGATGAGGGAAGTTTTACTGCTGCACCAGATATCCGTACTCTCCCGGCCGCCGCTGCCGTAGGAATCCCCAGGTCTCCGCTGCTGCAGCGCGCTCTTTCGAGGTCAATATCGGCAAGCACGATAGCCTCCTTGCTGCCGGCCAGTTCAGAGATCATTTCCCCCCAGGGGTCGATGCAAAAGCTTCTTCCGTAGAAACTGAGCTTGCCGTCCTGTCCCACGCGGTTCACCCGGAAAACAAAGAGGTTGTTCGCGAAGGCATTCGCCGCGATCGCCCGCTCCCAGAGCGTATGGGTGTTCAGCGCAGCCGCTGTGGGCGCGAACACGATCTCGGCGCCTTTGAGCGCCAGGATGCGGCTGCCTTCGGGAAAGAGGTTGTCCCAGCACATCTGAATGCCGATCCTGCCCTGCGATGTCTCAAATACGGGAAAACCGGCATCGCCGGAAGAGAAATAGAATTGTTCGTGATAGAGCGGCAGGTTCAGAACATGGACCTTGCGATAGACGCCGAGAAGCGTGCCCTGGTCGAAGACAGCCGTGCTGTTGTAATATTTGCCTTCAGCAGCTTCGAAAAAAGGGACCACCAGCACCGCATTGGCCTTCTTTGAGGCCTCGGCAAAAGGAGCGAGCGTTCCTGACGAAGCAGCCTGGGCAAGAGAGAACGATTCCTTATCCTCCTGCCCGGGGAACCAGGGGAGAAGGAACAGTTCGGGAAAGGCGATGATCGCAGCGCCCTTCTCAGCCGCCACCTCGATCATGTCCACAGCACGCTGGACGTTTTTTTGCACATCGACGCCCGCATTCATCTGTATCCCGGCTATTCTCATAGTTTAACGGTGAATGGGTGAATGGGTGAAGCGGTGAGTTGTCTTCGTGCTTTCCGCTCTATGCATGCCAATTCCCCAATTCCCCCATTCACCTATTCACCGATTTACCGATTTACCTGCACTACTTCCCGTGGCACTTCTTGTATTTCTTTCCGCTACCGCAGGGGCAGGGATCGTTGCGCCCCGTCTTCTTCTCGCTATGGACCGGCGCGGGCGCCGCGGCGGCCGCATCGCCGGCGCCGATGAAGTTGAGCTGCGCCAGCTGGCGCTTCTGCCTGCGCTCGATCTCTTCTTCCTGGCCTTTGGCGGCGCGGACGCGGAAAAGGTTCTCCACGGTCGTTTCGACGATGCGCAGCTTCATCTCCTCGAACATGTCGAAGCCTTCTTTTTTATACTCGATAAGCGGGTCTTTCTGGCCGTAGCCCCGGAGCCCGATGCCTTCCTTCAGGTGGTCCATGGCAAGCAGGTGGTCCTTCCACTGCTGGTCCACGGCCTGGAGCATGAACACCTTTTCGAGGTGCTGCATGAGTTCGCGGCCGACCTCCTGCTCCTTGTCCTCATAGCTCTTCTTCAGCGCGTCCCAGAGCTTGTCGCGGAACTCTTCCCGGGACAGCGTGTGAGGATCGGTGTCGGTCAGGCGATAGGAGAACTTGGCCGCCAGCGCGTCCCTGAGCCCGGTGATGTCCCAGGTCTCGGCATAGGCGTCCTCGGGGCAGTAAAATCCGATCACGCCATCGAAGAGGTCTTCGGCGAGGTTCAGCACCTCGTCCTTGAGGTCCGTCCCGGCCAGGATCTGGCGGCGCTGTTCATAGATCACCTTGCGCTGCTGGTTCATCACATCGTCATACTCGAGGATGTGCTTGCGCATGTCGAAGTTGTGGTCCTCGACCTTCTTCTGGGCGTTCTCGATGGCCCGCGACACCATGCGGTGCTCGATCGGCACATCCTCCTCCATGCCGAGCTTGTTCATGAGCCCGGCAATGCGGTCGGACCCGAAGATCCTGAGCAGGTCGTCCTGGAGCGAGAGATAGAACCGGGACGAACCGGGGTCGCCCTGGCGTCCTGAACGCCCGCGCAGCTGGTTGTCGATCCGGCGGGATTCATGCCGCTCCGTGCCGAGAATATGCAGGCCTCCTGCAGCCAGCACCTTCTCCCGCTCGACAGCGCATTGCTCCTTGAACTGGGCGAGCGTCTTGTCCCATTCTTCCGGCGTGTACTCCTTCGCCTTCAGCGCCTGCCGTGTAAGGCCTTCGGCGTTTCCTCCCAGAACGATGTCGGTGCCGCGGCCCGCCATGTTGGTGGCGATCGTGACCTGACCGTACCGTCCTGCCTGGGCAACGATCTCGGCCTCCATCTCGTGGTACTTGGCGTTCAGCACCGAGTGCTTGACGCCCTTCTTTTTGAGCAGCGTCGACAGGGTTTCTGACTTGACGATCGAAATGGTCCCGACGAGCACGGGCTGGCCGCTTTTGTTCCGCTCGGCGATCTCGTTGATCGCCGCCATGAACTTGCCTTCCTCGGTCTTGTAGATGAAATCGGGATTGTCGCCGCGGATCATGGTGCGGTGCGTCGGGATGACCATGACATCGAGGTTGTAGATCTTCGAGAACTCCGCCGCCTCGGTCTCGGCCGTACCGGTCATGCCGCCAAGCTTGTTGTACAGCCGGAAGAAGTTCTGGAACGTGATCGAGGCAAGGGTCTGGTTCTCGTTCTCGATCTTGACGTCTTCCTTCGCCTCAATGGCCTGGTGCAGCCCGTCGCTCCAGCGCCGTCCCGGCATGAGCCTGCCCGTGAACTCGTCCACGATCATCACCTGGTCTTCCTTGACCACGTAATCCACGTCGCGATGGAACAGCGTATGGGCCTTCAGGGCCTGATGCACGTGATGGACCAGGTCGACGTTCGCCGGATCGTAGAGGTTGCCGGCGCCGATCAGCTTCTCGACCTTGACGTTGCCTTCTTCGGTCAGGGCCACGGTCTTGGTCTTTTCCTCAATGGTGTAGTCGGTTTCCTTTTTCAGGCTGGGAATGATGCGGTTGATCTTGTAGTACTTGTCCGTGGAGTCTTCGGTGGGCCCGGAAATGATGAGCGGCGTCCGGGCCTCGTCGATCAGGATCGAATCGACCTCGTCGACGATGGCGAAGTTCAGTTCGCGCTGGGCATAGTCCCTCAGGTCGAACTTCATGTTGTCCCGAAGGTAATCGAAGCCGAACTCGTTGTTCGTGCCGTAGGTCACGTCAGCTCCGTAGGCTACCTGACGCTGCTCGTCCGTGAGACCGTGAACGATGACGCCCACGGTCAGGCCCAGGAAGGTATAGACCGGCGACATCCATTGCGAGTCGCGCTTGGCGAGGTAGTCGTTCACGGTCACGACATGCACGCCCTTTCCCGTGAGCGCGTTCAGGTACACCGGCAGCGTGGCAACGAGGGTCTTGCCTTCACCGGTCTTCATCTCCGAGATCTTCCCCTGGTGGAGCACGATGCCGCCGATGAGCTGCACATCGAAATGCCGCATGCCGAGCGTCCGCTTCGAGGCCTCACGCACGACGGCAAAGGCCTCGGTCAAAAGATCGTCGAGCGATGCTCCCGCCTCAAGCCGTTTTTTGAACTCGTCGGTCTTTGCCCGAAGCTCCTGGTCCGTCAGAGCTGGAAATGGCAGGCTCATAGGCATTGATCGCATCGACCAGGACCTGAAGGCGCTTCAGTTCCCGTTCGTTCTTGGTTCCCATTATTTTTTTCAGAATTGATCCGATCATCGACACCACTCTCCGATCCTACAGTAAAAATTGCATTGCACGGGATGGCCAAAGCGCTGATCTGTTGGCCAACCGCAAACACGCCGGTTATAGTATCATTTTTATCGTCATAAATTCAAGAGAATTAATAAACCTAAAAAAAGCATTTGGACACGGATAAACACGGATAAGAGCCGGATACTGCGAATTATTTATTCTATATGTGGTTCACCCAATAGATGAACGCTTTGCTTTAGAATTTATCCGTGTCGCTTAGAAGCGCCTACTTCTGGTAATCAGATGTTTCCGATTCTTCCGTGTCCAAATGAAGTTTTTAGGATAAAGGAAGGCAGCACAAGTGACCATCCGGACAGAGCAGGACGTGAGGAGATACGGCATATTAGGGATGCAACAAAAAGCCCCGGAGTGCGGGGAAAACATCTCCGGGGCAGTGAAACGCATGGTATGACTGAGTGGAAGGCGCTTCAGTCCTCGTTCTCTTCAGCTTTGATCGCGGCATACTTGTCAAAGTAGTTGCTCGGGCTCCTAAGCTTGATGATCTCCTTGGGCGTGTAGCCGAGCCGGCCGAAGTCGAGCACGCCCACCTCGCTGTGGCACTTCTCACACGTAAGCGCACCGCGCCTTGTCACGAGATGGCTGTTCGCGAAGAAGAGCGTCTGCCACGTCGGGACCAGCTCGTAGTCCTTGATGCCGAGCTGCTTTGCAGCCGAGGCAACGCCGGCTTTCACGTCGCCGGTGGCTTTGGGATCTGCAAAGTCCATGGCCATGGGTTCGCCTGTCTTCTTATTGATAAAGATCTTTCCGTGGTAGATCTTGAAGCTGTAGATCTTACTGGTCTTGTCGTTCCGGTCTCCGGCCGGCCCCACGTAGGTCGGGCTGTTGATCGTTTTGCCGTTGAACCAGGCGTAATCAGGCACTGTTTCCTTGGGCCCTTTTTCGAGCGTTGTCGGCTCGAACCACTGGTTCGACAGAAGCTCCCATTTGGTGAAATCCTTGGTATAGGCGCCGCCGGTATAGGGGATGTGGCAGGCGGTGCAGTAGATCCTGTCGCCATGCCGGTTGTAATCCGCGGCCAGATGCTTGTTCTTTTTATGGGGCTTCGCATCATGACAGTTCAGGCAGCTGATCCGCTCGTTGCTGTCGCTGGCCCAGTTGTTGGGGTCGAGGCCTGTCGGGATCTTGTGGTTCTTGCCCTTGTGGCAGTCCACGCAGACCATCTTGTTGGCGGCATGCACGTCCGTCTCAGGACGGTAATCAAATCCGCGCTTGATGAGCGCCCCGCCTCCGGCCTTTTCATGGCAGGACATGCAATTCTTCACGCCGGGCTTGCCCGCGGAAAGCGCCGCTTCTTTTGAGCGGTCCTGCCCCATCACCACCCTGCCCTGTTCGTCCTTATACGGCTTGCGCTTGCTGTAGTCGTAGGTCGATGAGTGGCAGACGAGGCAGTCGATGCTTGCCTCTGCCTCCGGACCCGTGCTTTCGGGGCCATAGATATTGTTTCCCGGGTGGCAGGTATTGCAACCGGTGAGGGTGGTCTTCTTGGTGTGTGTTCCGACCGGGGTTTCCTTGAGATGGTTCACCATGTCGTTGCCGTTGCAGAAGGAGTAGACCCGGTTGTACATTCCATATTCTTTTTTGGGGTCGGTGCCTTCGGTTACGGTGTGGGCGGGAGAGCGGTGTTTCCAGTGGACGGTGGTCAGAAATTCGGCGGCCTTGCCGGGGTGGCAAGTCTCACAGGTCCGGGGCCCGTCATAGCCGTTTTGTTCGATAAAGGCTTTTCCCGGGTGTTCGGCAGTAGCAGCGTTCGCTGCAGGGACAGCAGACGCCTTGGTGGCAGCAGGAGCGCCCCAGGCGAGAGTCATGCCCGCACAAACGAGAACGGCCGCAAAAGAAATCAAGATCAGCTTCTTCAGCATTAAAGCCTCCTCAACAACGGGTTAGAAGCAATGCATCTACTCACAGCCTGCGCTCAACTTTTTCAGCTTTGTGCCGATATTCTTTCCATCCAGCACGGTGTAGGTTGCCTGACCCTTCCCGCCTTCCTTTACCTTGGAAAGCAGGTCGCCATCCTCCATGACCACGGTGACCGCCTCGCCTTCCTTCGGCTGGATGGTCACACTCTTTGTTGCTTCGTCGATCTTGGTCACCGTACCCTTTACCTTGATAGGCTCGTCGGCAAATGCGGCCATGCCGAACGAAAGCGCCACTACCATGGTAATGCATGCAACAAGAATCCTCTTCATTGTTCACTCACCTCCCTTTATTGTTTAATAGTTTAGAATATATGCAACGATGTTCGTCATTGCTGCATCTCCTGTGCCAAACATTAACTCCTTGACTTTAAGCGATTCACGAAGAGAAAGGCATTCGCAGAAATGAGAATAGCGGGGGGGAAATAGTCACAAATGCAAAGAAACATCGTTTTACCTACACCTCGTCAAAGGGGTACTGGCTGTGTTGTCCGGGTTCAGAAAGGAATGAACATAACGCAGTTTGTATTTGCTATTTACTGCTTGACAAAAGCACATAGTACGTGTAAAAAAGTACAATGAAATCGTTAGTCACCGACAAATCTTTATTCGAGATGCAGGCTGAGATCTGCAAAACCCTCACGAATCCAAAACGAATAGAGATCCTTAACGCCCTGAAAAACGAAGAAAAAACGGTAACTGAAATTGTTGAATTGCTCGGCGCCTCAAAGGCGAACGTTTCCCAGCACCTGGCGGTCATGAGACACAAAGGCATCCTGGTGACGCGACGTGCAGGCGTCAATATCTTTTACCGCGTCAGCAATCCGAAGGTCATCGAGGCCTGCACGCTGATGAAAGAAGTACTCTTCGAGCAGCACGCATCGAGGAAAAAAACAGTAACAGGATCCTGATGTGTCCGCCATGCGGCGCATTTTTTTTGCCCCTATAGTTGCAGTAGTTGTTAACTTATTAACCATAAGTTTAGAACCTTCGTATATTAGACAGGTAGCATGCTGTAGCAACAAATTGAATCTATTCTAAGAGAAAGGAGCTCAATCACGCTTAGGCACTGCTTTTTTCTATGTTATGGATTCACCACATCTTAAATACTGGGAGGTAAGGGTAATGAAGAAAGTATTACTGGCAGTCGCTTCAATGCTTCTTTTGACCACAGGTATGGCTTTCGCTGCGGAAGACGGCGGGCTCGAAATCGGGCTGTGATTATCGGTTCAGGTTGGATTCACTTAAAGGCACGGTGCCTGACCTACATCGACTCCGGTTTTCGCGACCCCGTCGGAACTCCTGGCGGCCTCTACTCTGGTTATGAAGTTAAGAATGAAACCGTATTCATGAACCGTTTCGGTCTGCATATGAAGGCCAACCCGGTCGAGGATGTGACCATGAAGGCCAAACTTGGATATGTACAAGGTATCCGGTCACCAGACCTCTAGCCCTGTAATGGGTCAGTTCTTCGCCGACCGGTTCGGTGCAACGAATGACGGCACGGTCGGCCACGTTCCCGAAGACAGCATCATGCGGGTCGATTATGCTTATGCAACGATCAGCAATATCTTCAACGCACCGGTCTGGTTCTCGGTCGGCCGCAGGCCTTCCACCGGCGGCATCCCGAGCAACATCCGTCAGAACAACGAGAAGATGGGAACTGCGGGCATCCCGAGCCTCATGGTGAACTATGCCTTCGACGGCATGACCGTTGGCGTTGCTCCGGACATCGATGCTCTCCCCGGCTTCTACGCCAAGCTCTGCTACGGCCGCGGCTTTGACAGCGGCATCCAGGCCGATGGTTCTGGCGGGCCCAAGGACACTGATTTCTACGGCTTGAACTCCGCGCTATATGACACTGAGAATCTCCATGTCGAACTGCAGTATCAGATAGGCAGAAACATCTTCGATGCTCCCTCTGATGCCGGCGTGTCAACTAACCTCGGCAACATCAACTGGCTCGGTGGAGTCGTTATGGGCAAGGTGAGCAGCCTGAACCTCTTTGCCACTACGGCAGTCAGCAAGACCGACGCGAGCGGAAAGGTCACTGGAGCGCCCCCCGCCCAGGCCGGACTGCTGAACAATGGGCCTGTGAATACCGAGAATCACAGCGGCTTCGCGTTCTACGTTGGCGGCAGATATGATATCGCATCAACGGGAACAAAAGTCGGCGTCGAATACAATCATGGCTCCAAGAACTGGATCAGCATGGTCCCCGCAGAGGATGATCTCTGGACAGGCAAGCTCGGCACCCGCGGCGATGTCTATGAAGTGTATATCATTCAGAGCCTGAACCGGAAGGCCGTTGCCAAGAAGGGTGAAGCCTTCATCCGTCTCGGCTACCAGCTCTATAATTTTGACTACACAGGCAGCAACAATTGGGTTGGGGCACCTGTTAAGATTTCTGATCTGACGGCATCTCCGTTTAACGCTCAGTACTTTGTTCCTCTTGAAAAAGCTCAGGACCTCTACCTGACCTTGGACGTTCGCTTCTAAGATACAGATTAAAATTTACATCATTACAGGAGGGGCATATGCCCCTCCTTTTTTTCTGTTCTTTACGCCGGCAACTGCTAAGCGCTCCTGCACACCATATTATATTGCATTCTGCAGGCCGCAGGTTTAACATATCTGCAATACAAGGGGACACTTTCCATGCGTGCAACGATACTTTTTCTCTCTGCCGGCCTTATATTCTTCTTTACACCAGTGCAGATGCTCCGCGCCTCCGACGCGACCACTGCAATAGGCAGTCCTGCCCCGGCCTTCGAACTGAAAGCCCTCGACGGAAGGACCGTGAAGCTCTCCGACCTGAAGGGCAAGATCGTTCTGCTCAATTTCTGGTCTACCCGGTGCGCCCCCTGCACTGCGGAGCTGCCCTCGCTCAACCGGCTCTATGCCTCTCTCAGGAAGAACGGCCTTGAGGTGTGCGCGGTCTCCATTGATTCATCGGACAAGCCGGTTCGCGAGCTCGTACAGGAAAAGAACCTCAACTTCACCGTCCTTTTGGACAGCGAAAAAGAAACATACTTCGACAGTTACGCCGCACCGTCCCTTCCCATGACCTACCTCATTGATGCCGGTGGCGTGATCAGGCAGACATTCTCAGGACCTCAGGAGTGGGATTCTTCGGCCATAAAGGAAAAGATCGTTCAGTATTTACCCAAGAGATAACAAGGAGAACAACATGAAAAAAGAATGGTTGGCCGGTTTTGCGGTTTTACTCGCAATGACCCTCGGCGCTTGCGCTTCATCCACGTTTGTTGCGAGTAAGGATGGAAAAGGCTTTTACCTCGGAAGCAGCTCCAATGCCGCCTTCAGGATGTTCTGCGAGTCAGGCGATCTCAAGAATATCCTCGCTGAAACACAGCTGCCATCGGAAACCAAGGACGAGCTGTTCCGTTCCAACTGCGGCCCTGAGCGTTCAAGGGAAAGGGTAAAACAGGTATATGCATCATTGATCCCTGCCCAGAGGAAAGAGCTCAGGCTGGCGTTCAAGAATAACGGCTATGACATCAACTATTTGCCATGCTGAGATAAGATCCTCTAGGCGTCCGGTCGGACACCGAAACAACAACACCCCGAAGCGGAGGGATCCTTCGGGCTCGAAAAGCTGTGCTGTTACCAACCGCAGTACCTTCCCATGACCTGCCTCATTGATGCCGGTAGCGTGATCAGGCTGAATTTTTCAGGACCTCAGGAGTGGGATTCTTCGGCTATGAACCCACAAAGCAGTAAGGAGAGCACACCATGAACAAAGAATGGTTAGCCGGTTTTGCAGTGATGCTCGCAGTTACGCTCGGCGCCTGCGCTTCGTCCTCCACCTTCCTGGTGAGCAAGGACGGCGCAGGCTATTATCTGGGAGACAGCTCCGATTCAGCTTACCGGATGTTCTGCGAGTCAGGCGATCTCCAGAAGATCCTTGCCGGAACACAGCTCTCCGCAGAAATAAAGGACGAGCTATTCCGTTCCAACTGTGGTCCTGAGCGTTCAAAAGAAAAGGTAAAACAGGTATACGCGTCGATAGCCCCTGCCCAGAGGAAAGACCTCAGGCTGGCGTTCAAGAATAACGGCTATGACATCAACTATTTGACATGCTGATAAGATCCACCAGGTGTCCGGTCGGACGCAGTGCAAAATAAACAACCCCGAAGAGGGGGGATCCTTCGGGGTTCGTAATGCAGTGCTGTTGCCAACCGCTCGCTACTGATGAATGAATGCGATTCCGGTCAGGATGCTTTCATGACATTCGCCGCCTGCGGGCCTTTATCACCCTGGGTTACCTCAAACTCTACCGGCTGGCCTTCCGACAGGGTCTTGTATCCTTCACCCTGAATCGCCGAGTAGTGCACGAAGATGTCCCTTCCGCCGCCATCAGGCTCTATGAAGCCGTACCCCTTTGACTCGTTGAACCACTTCACTTTCCCGGTAGACATAATGCTTACTCCTCCTTGCTGGTTTCCGCAGCCTGCAACTGCCTTCGCACGGCACTGGCAGTTCTAACGGAACACACTGTTAATACGAAGGGAAGGGCTTATTCACATCCCCCAGGCCCTTTCCCCGGCCAATCATGGAGTAGAATAAAGCTGAGCACTAACAAATGGAAAGAACAGCGAACAACGTAGCGTGACAACTCCTCTTAATTAAGATATTTGACAGGATTCATCGGCAAACCATTCACCTTGACTTCATAATGAAGATGCGGACCGGTGCTTGAGCCGGAATCACCCACATAGGAGATCACATCCCCGCGCCTCACCCGCTGCCCCGCCTTGACGTTGAGCCGCGAGTTATGGGCATAGATCGTCTTTCATGCCGTAGCCATGACTGAGCTCGACCAGGTTCCCGTATCCCGTACCGAAGCCGGCCTTGACCACCAAACCATCCGCGGTCGCCATGACCGGGGTCCCGGTCTGAGCAGCGATATCCATGCCATCATGAAACTTCAGGATACCGCTGAAAGGCGACGTCCTGTTGCCGAAATGAGACGTCACCCATCCCCGGACTGGCCAGACGGACGGCGTGGAGGCATAGAGCGAACGTTTGTCCTCGAAATATTCGATCAGCATCTGGAGGCTGGCCTCCTGCCTGGAAGCCGCTCCCTTCAGCTGGGTCAGTTCCTGGTGCATTTCCTTCAGCGCCTCACCCTGCTTCTTCTCGCCCATTGAAGCGAGATTCTGTATCCCCAATTCGTCGGGGCCGCCGATGCCAAGCACTTGCTGGGCCCGGTCCCTGGGGCCGAGGCTCACCGCGCGGCGAAGTTTGGTATCGAGATCGCGAAGCATGAACATCTGGCGCTTGTAGTCCAGCAGATTAAGGGCAAAGTTCTGGACCTGGGCTTTCTGCTGCTTCAGCTCCTCCCGCATGGACTGAAGCTCCCAGACCTTTTCTTTGACGTCATTATATTCGTAAACCAGATAGAGGGAAGCAACGATGAGCGCGGCAAAGGAAAGAAATACTGTCTTGATAACGGATTTAGATATGCTCAGCGTCCGGACGTGAGAGTTCGGCCCGGGAAGGAACATGAACGTAAAATACTCTTTTTTCTTAGGACTTCTTGTTTTTCTTGCCTTCATCATACCTCCTACAAAAGGCGCATTTCGACTCGTGGAAATTAACACAAAGTGCGCTATAAAGTCAAGCGATTCTTATTTGTTTTTTAAACATTATATTTGTTTTACAACATGTTGCATGTTTTTCCGGGTGTTTACACAACCCATTGATCATCGAAAATAGCGTCAAAAAGACGGGAATACATATTCCGTCCCATATGGGATACGGCCTATTGGGTGACCGGAACTATCATGCAAAAAAGCAGCTGGCAATGCTTGAACCAAGAGAGCCGAAGTATTCTGAGGGCGGATGCTGGTATTACCTGACCTTCTGTCTGCCAGATTCGTGTGTTATCTGGCAAGACGGTTTCGCTGGACCTACAGATTCCCTCTCAGCTTCTCCGCCTGCAGGATCCGTTTTACCGCCAGCTCGTACGCAGCCTTTCGCATCCTGCAGCGCGATTCATGGCAGCGGCCGCTGACATCGCCAAAAGCCGTTACCATGACCTGCTTCAATTTTTCAAGCACTTTTTCTTCCGGCCAGACATCATGGCTCAGATTCTGGCTCCATTCGAAATAGCTCACCACCACGCCGCCTGCGTTGGCAAGGATGTCGGGAATGACCAGAATATCCCTGGAGAAGAGGATGTCGTCAGCCTCAGCCGTAAGCGGAGCGTTCGCGAGTTCGAGGACGATCTTTGCCTTCACGTCCCGGGCATTGTTCCCGTCGATCTGGTTCGACAGCGCTGCGGGGATCAGAATGTCGCAGTCAATGGCAAGCAGTTCGGCATTGGAGATGGCCCTGGCGCCGGTGAATCCGACAACGCTGCCGGTCCTGGTCCGGTGATGCCGGAGTGACGAGATATCGAGGCCCTCGGGGTCCATGATGGCTCCGTTCACGTCGCTTACGGCAACGACGCGGTAGCCCCAGTGATCGAGAATGCGCGCGACATTCCCTCCCACGTTGCCGAATCCCTGGACCGCCACGCGGGTCCCGGGAGCGTCCATGCCCCCGCTCTTTCATGGCCTGTTCGAGCACGTGGATGCCGCCCAGCGCGGTCGAATATCTGCGCGCCTTGATGCCGCCCAGCGCGGGAGGCTTTCCCGTGACCACGGCGGGCACATGCTCGCGCTTGATCCGCTCGTACTCGTCGAGGATCCAGGCCATGACCTGCTCGTCGGTATATACGTCGGGCGCAGGAATATCCTTGAACGGCCCGATGTAGTCGGCAATGGCCTGGGTGTATCCGCGCGTCACGAGCTCCAGGTCGCGCCGGGAAAGCTCCAGGGGATCGACAACGACGCCGCCTTTCGCGCCGCCGAAGGGGATGTTCACCACCGCGCACTTGAGCGCCATGAGCAGGGCGAGCTCGGCGGTATGTTCCTCATCCATATCAGGATGGAACCGGATCCCGCCCTTGGCAGGCCCGCGTGCATCGTTGTACTGCACGCGGTAGCCGGTGAATATCCGCGTCTTGCCCGTTGTCATCTTCACCGGAAAACTTACGGCAAAGGACCGCCGGGGCGCGGACAGGAGTTCGAGCTCTTCCGCAGAAAGGCCGAGATCGGCATAGACCGCCTGCAGCTCGGTCATGCCGACGCTGCGCAGGTCTTTTTCATCGCGGTGCAAACGGTCGTGGTTGCGGTTCATGGATACCTCAGATTAGGGTTCAGGGTTCAGGGTACAGGAGTACAGGATGCAGGGTACGGGCTGACTCCCGTTGAAGTGAGAACCAGGTTGTCCGATTTTCTGAACCCTGAACCCTGGCCCCTGGACCCGCCTCACTTCCCCAGCCCCGTTTTCCTCGCCGCCTCGGACACGGCCGCTGCCACGGATGCGGCAACGGTGCGGTCAAAGATGCTCGGGATGATGTAGTCTTCGTGCAGATCCGCTTTTTTTATGGTATCGGCAATGGCGCGGGCCGCGGCGAGCTTCACCGCTCTCGTTCACGCCCCTGGCGCGCACGTCGAGCAGGCCCCGGAAGATGCCGGGGAACCCCAGCATGTTGTTGATCTGGTTCGGGTAGTCGGACCTGCCCGTTGCCATGACCCGCACGAGCGGCAGCGCTTCTTCAGGTGCGATCTCGGCGTCCGGGTTCGCCAGGGCAAAAACAACGGGGTCCTTTGCCATGCTGATCACATCATCGACCGTGATGACGTTCGGCGCGGACAGTCCGATGAATACGTGGGCGCCTTTCATGGCCTCCGAAATGCTCCCCTTCACCTTGCGCGGGTTCGTCATTTTTGCCAGCTCTTTTTTCGCCGGGTCCATGCCCTGTTTTCTGCCGGCGTAGATCGTGCCGCTCCTGTCGCAGACGATGATGTCCCTGACGCCTGAGGACGAGCAGGATCTTCGCTGATGGCCGTGCCGGCCGCTCCGGCGCCCACCACCACGACCCTGAACTTTTTCAGGTCTCGTTTGAACAGCCGCGACACATTGATCAGCGCCGCCAGCACGACCACGGCTGTCCCGTGCTGGTCGTCATGGAACACGGGAATGTCGAGCAGCTTCCGGAGCCGGGTCTCGACCTCGAAGCAGCGCGGAGCGGAGATGTCCTCGAGGTTGATGCCGCCGAAGGCCGGCGCAATGGCCTTGACGACGGCAACGATCTCGTCCACGTTCTTGGTCGAGAGCACGATCGGAAAAGCGTCGATGCCGGCGAACTCCTTAAAGAGCATGGCCTTGCCTTCCATCACCGGCAGTGCCGCCTCGGGACCGATATCGCCGAGGCCCAGGACCGCTGTCCCGTCGGAAACGATGGCCACCGCGTTGCCCTTCATGGTGTAGCGGTAGGCATGTTGCTTTGTTCTGATGGATGTCCATGCAGACACGCGCCACGCCCGGGGTGTATACCTGGGAAAGGTCGTTCCGGTCGCGCACGGGCAGCTTGTTCCTGATCTCGATCTTGCCGCCCTCATGGGCCGTAAAGGTGCGGTCCATCACCCGCAGGACCTTGACGCCTGCCACGGTCCTGATGGCCTGCACGATGGCCTTTTCATGCTCCTCGTCGCGGGCGTTGGCGGTGATGTCCCTGATGATCTTGCCCTTCTCAACGCGCACGATGTCCACGGCGCCCATGTCGCCGCCCGCGCTGCTGATGGCCGTGGCGATCTTGGCGAACATGCCGATGCGGTTCTCGATCTCCACCCGGATGGTGATGCTGTAGCTCGGGCTGGTGCTGCACTGCAGGGGACATTGGGCGCCTCCTTTTCAATAGTATATCGCAATTACTGAAAGCAACGAAACCGGCATTTTCTGGGCACGATAAGCACAGATTAAGCCTTGCTGTTTTTAAAAATCAGAATGCAAATTGAACGTGAAGTATGTATAATTGAAACATCGTTGCCCGCACACCATCATATGTCGCACACGATAAGAGGACTGGAGCTAAAAACTATGACTGAACTATCGAATTGAGAAGGATTCCCTCGGCGAGGTCAAGGTGCCGGCAAACGCTTTGTACGGTGCGCAGACGCAGCGCGCGATCGGAAACTTTCCCGTGAGCAGCATCCGCTTCCCCCGCGAATTCATCCGCGCGCTGGGGCTCATCAAGGCCGTTGCCGCCGAAGTGAACGCCGGCCTCGGACTGCTCGACGCAAAGATCGCCCATGCCATTCACCTGGCTGCCCTCGAGGTTGCGGACGGCGCCTGGGACGAACAGTTCCCGCTCGACGTGTTCCAGACCGGCTCAGGCACGTCGACGAACATGAATGCCAACGAGGTCATCGCCTCCCGCGCGACACAGCTCCTCGGAACGCCGCCAGCGCCCGTTCACCCCAACAATGAGGTGAACATGGGCCAGTCCTCGAACGACGTCATCCCCACAGCGATCCATGTGAGCGCTTGCCTGCAGTTGAGCGAACTGCTGCTGCCGGCGTTGAACCATCTCCATGAAACGCTCAAGACCAGAGAGCGGGACTGCTACGATGTGGTCAAAACCGGCCGCACGCACCTGATGGACGCCATGCCGATCCGGCTGAGCCAGGAAATAAGCGGCTGGGCCTATCAGGTTGCGCAAAGCATCGAACGCATCGAATCGTGCCTGCCGCGCCTTGCACAGCTCGCCATCGGCGGGACGGCTGTGGGCACGGGGATCAACACGCCCAGGACTTTGGAAAGATCGTTGCCAGCAGGCTGGCAGGGCGCACGAAGCTCCCCTTTGTCGAGACCGATCAACCACTTCGCGGCGCAGGCGACGATGGATACGGCTGTCGAGCTTTCAGGCCATTTGAAAACGACCGCATCGTCCTTTATGAAAATGGCCAACGACCTCCGCTGGATGAACAGCGGCCCCATTGGCGGACTGGGCGAGATATCCCTCCCAACGCTCCAGCCGGGCTCGAGCATCATGCCCGGCAAGGTGAACCCGGTCATGTGCGAAGTGATGATGATGGCTGCGGCACAGGTCACGGGGAACGACGTGGCGATCACCATCGCCAACCAGCAGGGAAATTTCGAGCTGAACGTCATGCTGCCGGTCATCGCCCACAACCTGCTCCAGTCCATCACGATCCTCGCGAACGCGTCGCGGCTGCTGGCGGACCATGCCATCGCCGGATTCGTCGTGAACCGCGAGCGCATAGCCGGGCTTGTGGACAGGAACCCGATCCTGGTGACTGCGCTCAATCCGGTGATCGGCTACGACAAGGCTGCGCAGATCGCGAAGAAAGCCTATGCCGAAGGAAGGTCGCTCAAGGACGTTGCCGCTGAGATGACGGATTTGTCCAGGGAAGAACTGGACCGCCTGCTCGACCCGCGGAAGATGACGGAAGGCGGAATCGGCAATAAATCGTAACATGTGTAGCCCCTCCCTTGATGGGAGGGGTGCGGGGAGGGTGAATCTTTCACCCCCACCCTGCCTCCCCCATCAAGGGGGAGGTGACAAGTTGAGCGGAGTCAAACGTGTTTCTCTTTCCCACAAGTTCTGTCGGCAGAAAGCTCCTTATGACGATCACGGGCCAGCTCATGGTCATCTTCGTCATTGTCCACGTTCTGGGGAACTCCACCATCTACGTGAGCTGGCTGAACGCCTATGCCGCCGGCCTGCATGCCTTCCCGCCCTTCCTCTGGGCCATCCGGCTGATGATGATCGCATCGGTCCTTCTCCATATCTATCTCGGCATTGTGGTCACGCTTGAGAACCGCGCTTCAAAACCGCAAGCTTACGCGATCACTCGCAATTTGAGCGCAACCTTCGCAGGACGAAACATGATCTGGTCCGGCGCTTTGATCTTTTCCTTTCTTATCTACCACCTTCTGCAGTTCACCTTCCAGGTCACGGACCCCGCCATCGCCGCGATTCGGAACCTTGATGCCGCGGGCAGGCCCGATGTTCTCTCCATGGTCGTGCAGAGCTTCCAGCATATAAACATCGTGCTGGTGTACCTAGTTTCTCTGACAGCCTTGCTGCTCCATTTGACCCACGGGATCCAGAGCTCGTTCCAGACCTGGGGGCTGAACAACGACAGAAGCCTGCCAATCATGATAAAGGCGGGTACCATGACGGCTGTGGTGCTTTTTCTTGGATATATAGCGATACCAATGGTGATCGTTTTTGGAGTTCTGAAGTGATAAAGACCGCAACCAACTTTGCCACGAAGACACAAAGGCACGAAGAAATGCTGGATGATTGTACCGTCCATTTAACCCCTTAGTTTTAAAGCTGTCTTAGTGTCTTCGTGCCTTCGTGGCAGAATTTTTGTTTCCATTTTGGAGCTAACACATGATCCTCGACGGCAACATACCATCAGGCCCGCTCCATGAAAAGTGGGACAAACGTCTTTCCGAGATGAAGCTGGTCAACCCGGCGAACAAGCGGAAGTACCGCATCATCGTGGTCGGCACGGGCCTCGCCGGCGCGTCCGCTGCCGCGTCCCTGGGCGAGCTCGGCTACAACGTGGACGTCTTCTGCTGCCAGGATTCCCCCCGCCGCGCCCACAGCATCGCTGCCCAGGGCGGGATCAACGCTGCCAAGAACTATCCGAACGACGGCGACAGCATCGAGCGGCTCTTTTACGACACGATCAAAGGCGGCGATTTCCGGTCGCGCGAAGCGAACGTCTACCGGCTCGCGCAGCTCTCGGCAAATATCATCGACCAGGCTGTGGCACAGGGCGTGCCTTTTGCCCGCGATTACGCGGGCTATCTTTCGACCCGCTCCTTTGGCGGCGCCCAGGTCTCGCGCACCTTCTATGCCCGCGGCCAGACCGGGCAGCAGCTCCTGCTCGGCGCCTACGGCGCCCTCTCTCGCCAGGTCAAGGTCGGAAACGTGACGCTCCACCCGCGGACCGAAATGCTCGACCTTGTGGTCGTGAACAGCGAAGCAAAGGGCATCACGGTGCGCGACCTCGTGACCGGCAGGATCGAGTCCTATGCGGCTGATGCGGTCTGCCTCTGCTCCGGCGGATACACCAATGTTTTTTTCCTTTCAACGAACTCGGTCATGTCCGGCGTCAATGCGACCTTTCGGGCCTATAAAAAAGGCGCCTATTTCGCGAACCCCTGTTTCACCCAGATCCATCCGACCTGCATCCCGGTCACCGGCGATCACCAGGCAAAGCTCACGCTCATGTCGGAATCGCTCCGGAACGACGGCAGGGTCTGGGTACCGAAGCTCAAAGGCGATGCACGCACACCGGACAGCATTCCCGAGTCCGAGCGCGACTACTTTCTCGAACGCAAATACCCCGCCTATGGCAATCTGGCCGCACGGGACGTCACTTCGCGCG
The DNA here is from genome assembly GCA_963818475.1 of Nitrospirota bacterium. Taxonomy (GTDB): domain Bacteria; phylum Nitrospirota; class UBA9217; order UBA9217; family UBA9217; genus GWC2-56-14. The sequence continues at coordinate 109,858 of CAWFSF010000001.1, forward strand.
CTGCCAAGGAGGTCTGCGACGAAGGCAGGGGCGTCGGGCCCGGCGGACGGGGCGTGTACCTCGATTTCAAGGATGCCATCAGAGCGCCAGGGTGAAGACGCGATCCGCGAGCGCTACGGCAACCTGTTCGAGATGTACGAACGCATCACGGCCGAGAACGCCTATACAGCAGCCCATGCGCATGTATCCTGCACCGCACTACAGCATGGGCGGGCTCTGGGTGGACTACAACCTCGAAAGCAATCTGCAGGGGCTCTTCGTGCTCGGCGAAGCGAACTACTCGGACCACGGCGCGAACCGTCTCGGTGCGAGCGGGCTCATGCAGGGGCTGGCAGACGGATACTTCATCCTCCCCTACACGATCGCGAACTATCTGGCAGGAACGAAACCCGGCGCGGTCACGGCAGAAAGCGCGGAGTTCAGGCAATCCCGCGAGGAAGCCGGGATCTTCACGAGCAAGCTCCTTTCCATCAAGGGGAAGAGGACTGCCAGTGAGTTCCACCGCGAGCTCGGCAAGACTCATGTGGGACAACGTGGGCATGACGCGAAGCGAGGCAAGCCTCAAGGAAGCGCTTAGAAGGATACCCGAGCTCCGGGCAGAGTTCTGGGAGAACGTGATCGTATCAGGCAGCGGGACTGAACTGAACCAGGAGCTCGAACGCGCCGGCCGTGTTGCGGATTTCATGGAGTTCGCCGAACTCCTTACACTGGACGCGCTTCAGCGGAATGAATCCTGCGGCGCCCACTTCCGTGTCGAGCACAAGACAGCGGATGGCGAGGCCCTGCGCGACGACAAGAACTTCAGCTTTGTTTCCGCCTGGGGGTACAGGGGCATTGACAAGGAACCGGAGCTGCATAAAGAGCCGCTGGTGTTTGAGCATGCGCATCTGGCGATACGAAGTTATAAATAGAATTTTCACCACGGAGACACGGAGTCACAGAGGAAACCGAAAATCTTTAACGTGGTAAAGACTTTAAGAAAATTACTTAGGTAATTCACTTGCCGTTCTCCGTGTCTCCGTGCCTCCGTGGTAAATAGCTTTTGAGGTTTTACTATGAATCTAACATTCTACGTCTGGCGCCAAAAAGGCCCGAAAGAAAAAGGCAAACTCGTTCAATACGCGGCAAAGGACATCAGCTCCGATATGTCCTTCCTCGAGATGCTCGACGTGGTGAACGAAGACCTGATCAAGCAGGGCGACGAGCCGATCGCGTTCGACAGTGACTGCCGCGAAGGCATCTGCGGCATGTGCGGCCAGGTCGTGAACGGCATCCCCCACGGCCCGCGGAAGAAGACCACGGTCTGCCAGCTCCATATGCGCCACTTCAAGGACAGTGACACGATCTATATCGAACCCTTCCGCGCAAGAGCGTTCCCGGTGATCAAGGACCTGATCGTCGACCGCGGCGCATTCGACAAGATCATCCAGTCCGGCGGGTACATTTCGGTCCATACAGGCGGCGTGCCGGACGGCAATACGATCCTGATCCCGAAGCATGATGCCGACCTTGCCATGGATGCCGCCGAATGCATCGGCTGCGGCGCATGCGTGGCAGCCTGCCCGAACGGTTCGGCCATGCTCTTCACCGCAGCGAAGGTCTCCCATCTCGCCGCCCTTCCCCAGGGGCAGGTCGAAGCAGCTCGCCGGGTCTGCGTCATGACCGAAGAGATGCTCAGCCAGGGCTTCGGCAACTGCAGCAACCACTACGAGTGTCAGGCCGTCTGCCCCAAGGGGATCAAGGTGCAGTTCATCGCGAAACTGAACCGGGAGTTCATCAAGGCCCGGGGGAAAACCGAAAAGGGCAGCGGAGCGCTCTCCTGACAAGCACTATCAGCAGAAATGCCGGGGAATCGATCTCCCCGGCATTTTCTATTATTGAACCGCGATGGCCTACCGCCTTGCTATGCCGCTTTCTTCATCGCCCGCACCGCGAACTTCTTCTCAAGCACTTCCAGCTTCTCCATGATGCCCGTGTACTCCAACTCGTTCATCGGCAGCATGGCGGCGCCGAAGAACCCCTGTTTCCGCATGTCCATGGCCTTGTCCGCCACGTGGTCGCGCACCCGGTCCCAGAAGGGATGAGCGAAAGCATCGAGCGGTTCGGTCAGCTTGCCGTCACGGATGGAAAAGGCCGCGCAGCTCACGATCGGAGGCCCGTCGAAATAGCTGATCGGCGAGTTCAGCTTTACCGGCATGATCGGCATGTTGTGCGATCCGCGCATGCAGCCTGCCACGAAATGACCGATGCTGAACGGCTGCAGCACCTCGCCGGTTGCCGGGAAGTCCATCTGGGTCCGGACGAGCATCACGGGATCGTCCTTGCCGGTGTATTTCCCGGCTATGTTATGGAGCCGCGACGTTGCCACGGACACTGCCTGCGTTCCTGCCGCCCGCGACCAGACCGACTCCACCACGAACCGCTCCGGATCACGAAGCAGGGTGGCGATATCGTAGAGGTCCTCAGGAGCGCTCAGCTCGATGACCCGATCGCCCTCGGTGTAGTTCACGTCCATGATCGTGAACGTGAATCCTTTTGCCAGCTTGGGCGAGAGCATCAGCCCCGGCGTGTTCATGGCATCGGCGAAGGCCAGATAGAGCGGAAGGTTATAGGCGCCGGGATCGGTCTTGTCAGCGGCAAAGAACAGGAAGGGCTCACCGGGCCGCTCCTCGAACTCCATCTCCGTGACCGCGGGCCCCATGCCGTGTACGTTGCCGGAGAAGGCGTCCTTCAGCAGGTCCTGTCCGGCGCCGTACAGCCCCTGCTGCTTTGCGATCGCAGTCCCGGCAACAAAGGCGTCCCACGCCAGTTTGTGGACCTGTTCGTTGCCTTCACCGCGCGTATGGGTCATGAGGATCGCCACGTCGTCTCCCGTGTAGCTCACATAGCTGTCGATCAGCAATCCCTTGCCCTTTTCCGCTACCTGTTTTTTGACGGTATCGAGCAGCTTTTCCGAAGGTGCGATATGACCTCCTACCGAACCGATATCAGCCTTGATAACGCTCACCGTGATCTTCATGGCAGCCTCCTTTCGCATCTGAAAAATCCCCCTCCTTTATCCTCTCCCCCGAGGGGAGAGGGCTGGGTGAGGGGCCTGCTTTAATGATAGCACAGACCATACAGGCTGGTTTCCGGGAAAGGCCGCTGTTGCGGCAGGAAGGGATCAGTGACAAAAAAAGGGCGACCTCATTATTGAGATCGCCCTGGGCTGCATTCCGGAACAATTTAGAGCGGATTGAGAATACTGTCGATCACGGTCCTTGCCGCCACGAGCGGATCGATGAAGCGGCTGTCCATGTCGTGCTCGATATCACGCTTGTTCGACAGGAAGGTGATGCGGTCCTGCATGCGGTTCCTGAGGAACTGGAGGTAGTCGGGGTTCTTCGTGGGTTTGAACTTCTTGTCATAATCCGCGCCAAAGAGGTCGGCGCCGTTCGCCGGAACCATAAGGCCCGGGAAGGACTTCCACTCGCGCCACTCGACCTTCTTGCGCACCAGCTGGGTCACGATGGCGAGCGAGAGCTCCTTGGGCACCTTGACCTCATCGCCGGGCATGCCGAAGTGGCCCGTGTTCATGATGTAGCACTCGGTGCCGAGCTTGAAAAGCTTCAGGAACTGACGGCAATCTTCCGTAAGTTTGTGCACGCGGAAGGGGTTGGCAAAAGGCTCGATCACGAGCTTGGCCAGCTCTTCCCGGGGCACGTTCTCGACGCCCTTGGCGCGCAGGGTGGAGAGCGACGCGCCCATGGCAACAGCGAGGCCCAGGTCGGAGACCTTCATTACCGGCGGCAGGGACTGGTCCTTCTGGAGCCAGATAAGCTGCCCGGGCCGGGCGCAGGAATCGGCGATGTTGAACATGTCGCGCGACTTTATGCAGCGGCCGTTGTCGTTCCGGATGTCCTGCGCAACGATCTCTTTTTTGCCGTTCCCGAGGTCCGTGACCGCCACGTTCTGGGCGGAGTAGAAATACTTGATGATGGGATCGCGGAAATCCACGGCATCGGTCTTATCGAAGAGGCTCGGTTCGAGCGCAACCGTGAGATTCTCGTCCAGGCCGATCAGGAACGCGTCGTCATGAATAACCGTGACCTTCTCGGTCTTCTTCAGCAGGCCGCCGTGATCAAGGCTGTTCGTGAGCGACGACTTGCCGGAGCCCGACAATCCGAACACGGCCACCGGCGGATAGTTGCCGATGGTCTTGATGCCGCCGTGGCAGGCCACCATGTTGAGCCGCACGCCGATGGTCCAGGCCAGCGTGAGCGTCCCCTTCTTGCGCTCGCCGAAATAGCGGAGCCCGAGGATGGCGATGCAGTTCTCTTCCTCGTCGATGATCACGAGCCCGTTCGGGAACTCGGGGTCGGACCAGTCGGGGTCGGCGATCACGAGGATGTCCGGTTCATCGAGCTTTTTGGACTTTTTATACTGCTCGTTCCAGGGCTTCATCCAGGGCGTAAAATTGCAGCCCCAGTCGAGCATGTTCTTCGCGTCCGTGGCCGGGGCAGAGGATATGGGCCTTCAGCATGAAATCCTTGTGCAGACCGATGATGCCTTCGAGCCAGAGGCTCTCCTTCTTGGTGATCTGGTAGGTGACCTCGCCCAGGATGCGGAGGTACTTGTCACGGTCCTTGCCCATCTCGCGCACGAGCCTGCGCGCGCGTGCCGTGCGGCCGACGATGCCGCCGTCATTCGAGATCAGGACCTTGGCGTCCTTCGGCAGTCCATACTGGGATGGTTTATAAAAGGGATGGGACGTGGCCATTACCTCAGGCTGTTTGATAGCCAGCTTGTACAGCTCGGCCATGTTCGTCTTGCGAACCGAATTGGCATAAAAAGCGCTTTCGATCATCGCCCGCCAGGGCGACCGGGGCAGCCTGTTCACTGATGCCATGGAAAACTCCTCTGATTTCTTTGCGTTTCCGCATTGGAATGGTAGTATAGTGTGCTATTATGCACATTTACGGGGGAAAAGTAAAGAAAAGCTTGCGCGGTTTTTTGAAAAAAAGGACTAAAAAAGCCCGGCTGAGGTGAACCGGCCGGGTTCTGTTGGTCAGTTAGGAGTAAAATCCTTCACAAAATGGCAAGAATATTTTCACCGCGAAGGCGCGAGGAGCGCGAGGACGTCAAAACAATCGTAACTATTCAGGTGGCTTGCAGTCATTGAAAACGGCACGTTCTGATCTGCCATCCCATTTCGTCATTCCCGAACGCTTTAATCGGGAATCCAGGGTTTTTAACATCACTGGGTCCCCGATTGGGTCACTCGGGGGCGACGGATTTTAGTTACCTGAAGAGTTAAAGTTTATCAACATTCAAGGCTTTTAAGATTTCCTCGCGACCTTTGCGACTTCGCGGTTCCAAGGTTTTTTTCGGCTTGTCCGGTTTGGGTCAAGGGACAAAGCGTTACATCACAATGCTTCCTGCCGCCCGGTTGGCCTCCTGGCCGGCCGGCGCCTTGTCGATGACGAACAGGAGCTGTCCTTCCTGCACGGTCTCGTTGAGCTTCACGCAGACCTCGGAGATCTGGCCGTCCATGGGCGCCAGGATCGCGTTCTCCATTTTCATGGCCTCGAGGTTTGCGATCTCCTCGCCCTTGTGCACGATATCGCCCGCCTTGATCGGGCCGCGGCTGGGATTGCCGATGCGCCAGAGGTTGCCGTTGATCGGCGCGCCGATGTTGCCGCTCCCTTGGCCATCCTGATCTCGGCCTTCTTGGCCCGCGGCGTCATGACCGTGTAGACCCGCGTCTTGTTGTTGACCCGCATCACCACATGGATGACGCCTTCATGCTCCGCGCCGATCGAGACCAGTTCAATGGAATAGGGTTTGCCCCAGTGTTCGAAATCCACGCGGTCGCCCGGCTTTGTCAGCCCCTTTCGCCATACATCCGTCGGCAGCACGAGCGGAGCCTCGCCGAACTTGCCGCGAAATTCGATGAATTCAAGCGCATCCTTGGGATGCATGAGGTAGAGGATGAACTCCTCATCAGTCACTTCCCTGCCCACGTTCTCCTGCAGGTCCTTCCGCAGCTTATCGAGATCGTCCTGGGGCATGGAATCGAGCGGCGAAACCTCCTTGCGCTCCTTGATCCTGCCTTCCCACTCATCGCCAAAGGTGCTCTGATACACCCATTCCGCGGGCCAGCCGACGGGAAGCTTTCCATAATTGCCGAGCAGCAGGTTCTTGAAATCTCCGGGCGCGGCCCGGAAGAGCTGCAGCAGCTCGTCCTGCTCGGCCTTGTCCATGGCATCGAGGTTCTGCGCTTTTTCTTCAACGAACTTCGTCAGCAGATCGATGACATGCTTGACCCCGCGGTCGCCCTGCTCCTTTGCATACCGGTTCACGATCCCGCTGCAGGTGACCCAGGTGATCTGCGAACCGGGGGTAACGTCGAAATATTTCACGATCCGGTTGTAGAGCGACATGGTGGTGAGGATCGCGGGCATGAGATGCAGGAACTCGCCCTTGTCCGCCTGCTCAAAAGAACTCGGGAATGCGCCGCCCGGCATCCGGTGACGGGTCACCGTATGGTCCAGTCCCTTGAAGGGAGACTCCGCCCACTCGTAGTGGCCGATCCACTCGCGCACCTTCCTGACCGCTGCCTCGGCCTCGGGCCTGTTCAGGTGCACGGGAATGCCGGACTCCTCGAAAATGGCCTGGATCGCCAGGATCGGCGAATGGCCGTAGAACCGGACGAGGGAATCTTCTTCGACGTCGAAGATCGACGCCCCCGCCTTGGCCGCCGACAGGAACGCAGGAACCGCCAGGCCGTCGGTGATGTGGCGATGATAGTTGATCACGAGCTTCGGATATTTCTGTTTGATGGCGTCGATCAGGTTCCCGATGCGGCTTACGTCGCCCACGCCCGCCATGTCCTTGATGCAGAGCACGATCTCGTCGATCCCGCCGCAGAGGTCCACGATGTCCTTGACCACACCGAGGTAGTACTCGTTCGTGGCCCAGTCCGCCACCGTAAAGGAGATCGTGGGCTCGAACAGCCTCCCCCGCTTCATGACCACCTCGGCCACGGAGCGCATGTTCCGAACGTCGTTCAGGAACGAGAAGCAGCGCCACACGTCGATGTCCACCTTGGCAACGGCGTGTTCGATCACGTTCTTCGGATAGGGCCGGTAGCCCCAGAGGTTCGTCTCGCGGATCAGCGTCTGCTGCAGCACGTTCGGCATCAGCTCGCGCAGGATCGCGCCCTCCTCGAAGGGGCTTTCCCTGCGGTTCATGATGCCCACGTGCCACCGCGCGCCGCCGTGCGTTTCGGCGCTGAACAGGCCCATGGCGTTGTAGAACGGGGCGAGCGATTTCAGGTCGTAGATGCGGTGGCGGTTCTTGAAGTCCGACTGGCCGGCGTCGCGCATGCCGACCGACGTGAGGCTCACGCCCTTCAGCGACCGGACCGCGGCGACGATCTCTTTCGGGCGTCATGCCCGGTTTTACAAATATGGGATCTGCCATAATTCTCCTAATCGATGAATCCTGAACCAACTGCGTCTCTCGCAAAGGCGCAAAGAGCGCAAAGGGAACCTTGAGTCAAAATCTTTACTTTGGTTTAAAACCATGGTTCAAGCTTTTCTTGGCGTCCTTTGCGCCTTTGCGAGAAAACTTATTACTGTCCTTGCCTTTCATTCCGCAATCCGCAATGCCTCTCTACATCCACTTCTGCGGCCCCAGGGCCGAGGTCTCGGCCACGTACCGCGCGATCTTCAGCACCTCGTCCTCGCTGTTCTTCTCCTGGAACATGGAGATCAGTTCGTCCATGTGCTCCTCGATGAACCGCGTGGAGAACTCTCCGGCCGCGAACGACGGGTGCCTGATGATCGAAAGCAGGAGCGGCTGCAGCGTCTTGACGCCCTCGACCCGGAGGTTCCTGCCGAGCGAGCGGTCCATGACGCTGATGGCGTGGTTCCGGTCCGCGCCCGCGGTCATGAGCAGCATGAAGAGCGAATCGTAGTACGGCGGGATGTCGCCGCCCTCGTACACGCCCGAGGCCACGCGCACGTTCGGGCCCATGGGGATCTGGAGCCGCGTGATCGGGCCGAAGGACGGGCTGAAGGTCTTCGGGTCCTCGGCGTTCAGCCGGACCTCGAGCGCCCAGCGGTTCGGACGGATATCGGACTGCTTGAACGGCAGCTTCTTGCCCAGCGCCACGTCGATCATGATGCCGACGATGTCGAGGCCGGTGATCAGTTCGGTGATGCCGTGCTCCACCTGGAGCCGGGTGTTCACTTCGAGGAAATAGAACTTCCGCGTCGCGGAATCGAAGATATATTCCACCGTGCCTGCCGTGGTATAGCCGATCTCGCGCATCAGCCGGGTCGCGGTGTAGCAGATCTCGTTCCGGAGGTTCTCGTCAAGGCTCGGCGACGGCGCCTCCTCGATGATCTTCTGGTTCCGCCGCTGGAGCGTGCACTCGCGTTCGTAGAGATGAACGACATTCCCGTGGCTGTCCGCCACGATCTGGACCTCGATATGCCTGCCCCGCTCGATGTACTTCTCGACCAGGATGGTGTCGTCGCCGAAGGACTTCTTTGCCTCGGACCGGGCGCGCGCCAGGGCCTGCGACAGCTCTTCGTCGCTCTCGACCTTTACCATGCCCTTGCCGCCCCCGCCGGAGGCGGCCTTGATCATGATGGGGTAGGCCACGTCGTCCTTCTTCATCCAGGTCTTGATCTGTTCGATGTCCGTGACGGCATCGACACCCGGGATGGTCGGGACATTGGCTTTTTTCGCCAGCGCCTTGGCCTCGATCTTGTCCCCGAGCATGCTGATGACCTCGGGGGAAGGACCGATCCAGGTGAGGCCTGCATCGATCACCTTTTTCGCGAATCCGGCGTTCTCGGCAAGGAATCCCCAGCCCGGATGGATCGCGTCAGCCCTGCTCCGGAGCGCGGCTTCGATCATCTTGTCCATGTTGAGATAGGACTCGGCCGGCGGCGCAGCGCCGATGTGCACGGCCTCGTCGGCCATGAACACGTGGTGGGCGAGACGGTCCGGGTCGCTGTAGACCGCGACGGTCGGTATCTGCCGGTCCCTGCAGGTATGCATGATCCGGACCGCGGGAACGCCCCGGTTCGCTATCAATACTTTCTGGATCGTTCTGCTCATAAAAAGGCACCTTTCTCTGCTGAAACCCTTGCCGCTGTGCTGCCAGGGAAAACGATTATTTTCTAAAACCACCTGTTTTGTCAAGTATTGTTTTTCAAAAAAAACGATTTCTTCCGCTCCCGCGGGAACAAGTGGATCGCCGGCGCAAATGTCGCCGGCGGAGGAGCATAAAAAAAGCCCCTTGCTTCTGCAAGGGGCTTTCGGATCGATCTGATCGTGTTACCCGATTAGTGCTGAACACTCCCCTTTTCCATGATCACACTGTATTTGTAGCCGGACCCGAAGTCCTTGTCCTTGGTGATGGTGCCCTTCATGGTGACCACGTCGCCCTTTGCCGGAAGGTCATCTGAGGTTGCCACCAGGTTGTGGCTGCCGTTCTTGGGATCGCCGGTGCCGTCCTGGAGATGGATCCAGTTCATCCCCATGATACCGGCAGATACTTTCACGACCTTGCCCTTTACGATCACGGTCTTGCCGTTCAGCGCAGCCGTCTTCTGGTATATTTCCGCCACCGTATAGGCATTCGCTCCCACAGCCTTCTCAACCTTGACGTCTCTTGTCGACCGCCGACACAGCGGCCTTGCTGCCAGGCGAGGCCTCCGAGGACGCCTTGCCTGCGGAGGACGAAGTGACCGGCCCGCCCGAGAAGTAGATCACATCGAAGGTGCGGTTCAGGCTTTTGCTCGTAAACTGAGTCATCGGCGCGCCGGGGTGCAGGAAAGCCATCTCTTTGCCGACGGTGACCTTCATCTCCGAGACCGCCACCCAGGTCTTTTTGCCTTTTTTCTCGAGCAACACATAGGTGTAGCCCCCGGCATTCATCGTTTCCACGACTTTGCCGGAAAGAGAAGGCTCGGCGCTCGTCATCTGCCGTCACCGGCTGCGGCTTTGCCGGTGCCGTGCTGCCGTGCTGCGGTGCTGCGTACGCCGAATAGCCGAGCGGCGAAAGCACCAGGATCGTTACCCACATTGCGAGAAGTCTCTTCATGTCATTACTCCCTGTTCTGTTTGATTTGATCCCAACCGGTTCAGGAGGGATTGCCATGTCACGCGCCAGTTGACCGGCAGTGCAGGCCTGCAGCGCCAATCGTGCCAAGGGTCGCTTTTTAGATAGCGAAGTTTACTTCTTTTATGATAAATAATCAAGCGGGTTTTTGTTCAAAAACGTCGGGAAGAAGCAGGGAGCAACTGGTGCGTGATCCCGCGGCTTACCGCTCCTGCCCTACAGTTTGTACCCGATCTTCCGCAGGAACTGCCGCCGTTCCGCCTTGTCGGCTGAGGTCTCGACCCCTTTCGGCGAAGACCCGTCGATCACGCCGAGGATGCCCCTGCCCCGGTCCGTGGATGCGATAACGACCTCCAGCGGGTTCGCTGTGGCGCAGAAGATGTGGCAGACCTCGGGGCAGTTCTTGATCGCCGTGAGAACATTGACCGGGAAGGCATTGCGGAGATAGATGCAGAAGACGTGTCCCGCGCCGAGCGCCTGCAGGGTGGCGACGCAGCTCGCTGACGAGCTCGTCATCATTTCCCTCGGTCCTGATGAGGCAGGGCCCGGACGCCTCGGTAAAAGCGACGCCGAACTTCGCCTGCGGCACCGTGGTCGCGATGATCTCGTACAGGTCCTCGGCGGTCTTGATAAAGTGCGTCTGGCCGAGAATGATGTTGCAGCCTTCGGGAATGTCAACGGTGAGGGTTTTCAGCTCCATGTCTGCCTCCTGAACGCGGGAAAAGTAATGCCAAAAACTAACCACAGAGAACATAGAGAAATCGCAAGTTCAAAAGGGTTAAGACTTTTTACTGGCCTCCCCCTCTGCGCCGGGATGGAACAAGTTACATTGTTGGTATGAGTATAGCAGGGGTTCCTTGATTATTCAGCAGCTGGCGGGCATGATCAAACTTTGATATGCAGCAGCGGCAGGCCGAGGCGCTGCCGCTTGTTCTCCCCTTTGAAGAGATTGGCAGTCCGCTGCGGCGCATCGCCCCGCGCGCCCTCATGCTGGGCCTGCTGTTTTGTGGGCAGGCTGGCCGCGTGCTGGACCGTATGCTTTCCGAACTTTTCGGACAACTGGTCCACGATGTCGTAGATCCTGCCCATTTTTTCGATCTTTGCGGTATCGTCGAACAGACCGTACTGGGTCGCTGATTCGGCGATCAGCCCCGCAAGCACCACGCCGGTCTGGCGATACAGCGTCCGGGGGCGGTATACCTGGTTGAATCCCTCGCGAAGCGGTCCGAACAGCTCGGCAGGATAGGCCGTGGGACGGCTTAGTTTTATCTCCACGCCGCTGCTCGTAAAATCCTGCTTCCGCAAAAAGACCACCAGCCGCGTTGCCGCGAGCTTGTAGCGCCGGGCCTTGATGCAGGCGTTCTCGAGGTTCTTCGCCAGCTGGGCGAACACGAAGGTCTCGTCCAGCGACGCCGGGGTGAAGGTCTTTGCCTTGCTGATCGACTGGTAGGCGCTTTTCGACTCCGTGACCACCGGGTAGACGCTCCTGCCGTTCAGCTCGTGCCAGACCTCCTGGTACGGCTTGGACAGGTGCTGCTCCACGAAAGCGCTCATCCTTGCGCGCAAAGTCGAGTGCGGACGTGATCCCGAATTTCCTGAGGAAGGCTGACGTGTTCGGCCCGATGCCCCAGACCTTTTCTATGGGGAGGCTTTCCAGATAGCGATGGATGTCTCTCCCGGAGATCACGGTGAGGCCGTTCGGTTTCTTATGCTTCGAGCCGACCTTCGCCAGGACCTTGGAGAGGCTGACGCCGACCGACACGGTGATCCCCAGCTCTGTCTCGATCGCCTTTCGCATCTTCTCGGCGATCGTCTCGTAGGACCCGTGAAAGCTCCGCCTGAGGCCGGTGAGATCGACAAAGGCCTCGTCGATGGAGTATTCCTCGACATCGGGCGAGAACCGCCGCATGATCTCGAACATCCGTACGGAAAAGAGGCTGTAGGTCTCGTAGTCGGACGGCAGGATCACCGCGTCGGGACAGAGCTTCTTCACCTCGGAGAGGCGTACGCCGCGCTGCACGCCGCGCGCCTTTGCTTCGTAGCTCGCGGCCGCCACGATCCCGCGCTCCTTGCCGGTGATCACCGGCCTGCCCTTGAGCTCCGGGTGGATCGCCTGCTCGCAGGATGCAAAGAACGCATCGGCATCGAGATGGAGGATGGCCTGCGGCCAGGAGGAAATGGTGAGGGGTTGATTGTCCACAGCAGGCATTGTAGGTGAACAGGTGTTCACTGTCAACCCATAAACTGCGTGGGTCGAAATGATAATTCAAACGGGTGGAAGGCTATGCATCTTTCGAATCAAAGGCCGCCTTCACAATGCGGCGCAGTTCACTGGCCTTGACCGGCTTATTGATATACTCGAAGGCGCCGCCGCTGATGTTCTGGAGATAGGACTCAACGCTGCTGTATGCCGTAAGCATGATCACCGGCACGGACGGGGCGTCCTTCTTGAGCACGGCGATCAGTTCGGAACCCTTCATGCCGGGCATAAGGTTATCGGTCAGGACCAGGTCAACCCTGGCCCCACCCCTGATCACGGACAATGCCGACTCGGCATCGGTCTTTGCAATGACATGGTAATCGCTCAGCGTTTCTCCCAGGATCTTCAGTATCTCGGGCTCATCATCAACCAACAGAATGGTCTTCACAGTGCTTTGCTCCTCTCAAAAGGACTGGGCAAGAAGTTTACTCCACCTTCACGCCTACCGCCATCTCCTGCTGCTGCAGCGACCTGATCTTGTCGCTGCAGCTCGGCCGCGGTCTCGAAATCAAGCTCCTTTGCCGCAGCGCGCATCTGTTTGTCGAGCCGCGCGACCAGCGCCGGAATGTTCACCGTGGACACATACTCGCCGGCATCCTCCGCCGCGATCGGGACCGTGAAGTAATCCTGTTCGTACACCGTGCGCAGCGCGGTCTGGATGTTCTTCTTGATGGACTGCGGCGTGATGTTGTGCTCTTTATTGTACGCTTCCTGCACCGTGCGGCGCCGGTTCGTCTCGGCGATGGCGTTCCGCATGGAGTCGGTCATCTTGTCCGCATAGAGGATCACCTCGCCGTTCACATGCCGGGCCGCGCGGCCCATGGTCTGGATGAGCGAGCGCGTGGAGCGCAGGAACCCTTCCTTGTCGGCGTCCAGGATGGCCACGAGCGACACCTCGGGGATGTCCAGTCCTTCGCGCAGCAGATTGATGCCGATCAGCACGTCGTACTTGCCCATGCGCAGGTCGCGGATGATATCGACCCGCTCCAGGGTGTCGATGTCGGAGTGCAGGTAGGCGACCTTCACGTTCAGTTCCTTGTAGTGCTCGGTCAGGTCCTCTGCCATGCGCTTCGTGAGCGTGGTGACCAGCACGCGCTCGTGCGACTCGGCCCGCTTTCGCACTTCGTTCAGAAGATCGTCCACCTGCCCCTTGACCGGCCTGATCGCTGATCTCCGGGTCCGTCAGGCCGGTCGGCCTGATGACCTGTTCGATGATCCGCCTTGCCGGACTTTTCCATCTCGAAATCGGCCGGCGTGGCCGACACGTACACGGTCTGGTGCACCCGCTCCTCGAACTCCTCGAAATTGAGCGGCCGGTTGTCGAGCGCCGAAGGCAGGCGGAAGCCGTATTCAACGAGGGTCATCTTCCGGGCCCGGTCGCCGTTATACATGCCGCCGATCTGCGGTATGGTGGCATGGGACTCGTCGACGACGAGGAGATAGTCCTTGGGGAAGTAGTCGATCAGGGTCGGCGGCGGTTCGCCCGGGCGCCCGTCCCGAAAGGTGGCGGGAATAGTTCTCGATGCCGTGGCAGTAGCCCATCTCCTGGATCATCTCAAGGTCGAACATGGTGCGCTGCTCGATGCGCTGCGCTTCGATGAGCTTGTTCGCCTTGCGGAAACTGCTGGATGCGCTCCCGGAGCTCTTCGTGGATGCCGTCCATGGCCGCCTTCATGCGCGACTCGGGGATCACGTAATGGGAGTTCGGATAGATGGCGATCTTTTCGAGCTTCCGGAGCGGCGTGCCGAGCAGCGGATCGAACTCGGCGATCGCGTCGATCTCGTCGCCGAACAGCTCGATCCGGATGGCCGTGCTCTCATGCGACGCCGGGAAGATCTCGACCACGTCGCCGCGCACCCGGAAGGTGCCGCGGTGGAAATCGAAGTCGTTCCGCGTCGTACTGGATGTCCACCAGCTTTCGGAGCATGCTCGTTCGCGCTCGATGCGCTGCCCCTTTTCGAGGAACAGCAGCATGCCGTGGTAGGCTTCGGGCGAGCCCAGGCCGTAGATGCACGAGACCGAGGACGACGACGATCACGTCGTTCCGCTCAAAGAGCGAATTGGTGGCCGAATGGCGCATGCGGTCGATCTGTTCGTTGATGGACGAATCCTTTTCGATGTAGGTGTCCGTCGTGGGAAGGTAGGCCTCGGGCTGGTAGTAGTCGTAGTAGGAGACAAAATACTCGACCGCATTGTCCGGAAAGAGCTCCTTGAACTCGTTGTAGAGCTGGGCTGCCAGCGTCTTGTTGTGGGCGATCACGAGCGTGGGCTTCTGGACCTGTTCGACCACGTTCGCCATGGTAAAGGTCTTGCCCGAACCGGTCACGCCGAGCAGTACCTGGTGCTTCTGGCCCTTCAGTATCCCGCTCGCAAGCTTTTCAATGGCCTGCGGCTGGTCGCCGGTCGGCTTAAACTCCGATATGATCTTGAATTTCGTCATGCTGGATATTACTCTACTGCACCGGGATGTGTCAATCTACGGCTTGATACCGATGCACATCGATCCGACGTTAGTATGAGCAAACCCGTTGATTTTCAAGAATCCAAAGGCATGACAAGCATCTGCCATACAGACACATTTTCGTCATTCCCGAGTGGATTTAATCGGGAATTCAGAGATTATTAACGTCCCTGGGTCCCCGATCAGTGACTCAGCGTCGTCGTGGTTGAAGACGGGATATGGTGGGTCTGAACCAGGTAAAATTCACTTGTATTTTGAAAGTATCATGATAATATTAAGCACTGGTCCTGCTACTATAGTTGTACGTTTTTTTGAGAAATACATTATGCTCGAAAAAAGACAGAGGAGGCGATCATGCGGTCATCTGAAATACTAAAAAAGGGCATTCTGTTCTGTGTCATAGCAGTCCTTGGTGCTTCGTGCAGCGGCAAAGGCGAGGGCGGCGGTTCATCCTCCGGGCACATCGGGCTTTCTCCGCTCATTGTCACCGACAAGGTAAGCGTCGTCACACCCCAGACCCAGTCTTCCGTCAGCGGCAAACCCCAGTTGGCCGGGAAGCAAAGCATCGCTCCGCTTCTCTTCGGCGCGGTCTTAAGCGACCTTACCGCTTCCTCTGACTACGTCAACGACAAGGTCAGCGTTTACGTCAATGAGCGTTCGCTCGAATCATTCCGTTCGGTGAACGAGATCCTGTGCATGATACGCCAGTCGCGGTACGACCTGATGCTGAACAAAGGACCCTATCGGGCGCAGGTGGACAAGAACCTCTGCAGCAGCAACCGGGACAGCGCTTCGAGCGCCGGCCAGTCATCGACGGACCAGTCATCAGGGTCCACCATGCCCCAGTACGAGACCTGGACCGTTGATTCATACCGTACGAGCGCTCAGTGCGCCGCACGTCGTCCGGGTATGGGTGCATTCCACGCCCAAGCCGGGCGAACCGGACACGGTGATCCTTGCGCAAATGGATCATCACCGAGGGCGCCGACACGGCCCCGCCCTATGGCATCTTCAAGACCAATTTCAAGGCCCTTGACAAGCAGACCCTTTCTACGGTGCATTAAAGGGATTTCTGAACGCCGAGCGAGATCCGCTTCACGGCAAGGTTCTGCTGAAGTTCTCCGTCCGAGGACAAGGACAGCTATTCATGAGAAGGCGACGCTGACAAGGACCCGGCCGGCGCAAGCGGATCGGCAGCGTCCTTAAGGTCCAGAGCTTCCCCGACCAGACGCCGTCGACCGACCGGTTCGACCTCGCTTATGACTCACCAACTTCCTGCGATCGGATGATTTCGGGCACACAGCATCTGCCTCGACCGAGTGAACTTCAAAGTATCGGCCTGGCGGTACGGACTGTATACGACTGCCACGTCGCCCGCCGGCCCTGCCGGTACCCGCGTCACCCGGAACTCGAACTTCACGGTCAAAAAGGTCAATCCCGATCTCTACGGGTCCATCGGTTACTGGGGTGCCTGGTTCCCCGCCGGGACTACGGTCACTGATAACGAGCAAGTGCTACAAACACGATTACTCCACGAACACCGATACGCCCTTCACGGTCTTGAGCGGGGCGGTAAGCTGAAGAAGTACACAAGGAACATCATCACCCTCGCTGACATCAAGAACATCCCGCTCGTCTGGTTCGAGTCCAGTTCGATGTATCCTGGTGGCATGGAACGGATCTTCATTCACAAGACTGGCCGAGAGTCAAACAGATGGGTCCTGGAAATCGATCGACCCGCTGCACGCCTGAAGCACTCTTCAGCCTGAGCGCACTGAACTGGGTTGATCGACGTTCTGGTCACAGGCATTAAGTGGTTCCGTGATTGTGAGACTTCATGAACCTCTAAACGGGAATTCCTGTTCCACGACCAGCCCGTACGACTGCTCGTCAGCCGCAAAAGCCACGACACACGTCGTCTATTTCAAAGAGCAGCGTCGTGTCCCCGGCGATGCGGTCCCGCCGAAGCTGGCCTGTTTCGATCGCTGCCCGGATGCTGCGTCGTTGGCCACTACGAACCCGTTCCGGACAGACATCCAGAGTTACCAGTTTGTGAACCACGCCGACGCTCGCGACCTATGCCTCGTATTCGTTCGGTTCCACGACGATGCTGCGTGGACCAGGATAGCACCACCGCGCTGCGGTCACAGCCGCTACAACCACGTCTCCCTTCAGAACGGGATCACGAGCGGGCCCTGTTCGACCCCTCGACGACGAATCTGAACCTCCTTGCCTGCGATTGGGATGCCGCCACCACCTGCGGCGACAAGGCCTGGACGCATTGAACGACTTCTTTGTCTGGGAGACCGGTCCGAATTCATGGAACCGGTTCGTGACGGTCACGGATGTCAGCACCGGCACGCCGGTTAAATTCGACCAGCCGATCCAGGTGAAGTATGTCCATAACCAGCCGACGTGACTGCGCCTGACAATAAATACGACGGGATCATGTTCTTTCTTGAATACAGCGGCTTCGGCGATCTCCACGGCATCCCGGGCAAGTGCGTGAACATGGATAGGAGGCATTGATCGCGGACTCAGCCAGGGACGACGCAACCAGACCATCCGGTGGGTTCCTGAATTCACCATTCCCGTTCAGCAGACGAATAATGACCTGACGACCGTGATCAATGTCGCAAACCCTGCTTCAACCTATTTTGTTAAACCGCTTGAAAACGAAGAACGCATGAACAGTGCCGCGTTAGCAAGTACGGTGGACAGGCCTCTAGACCTCTCCGTATTCGCTCCCGAGTATGAGTTCCTGGATCGATCCGGCGATCGGCACCGAGCCGGTGATCACCGCTCCACCCGCAGTGGTCGGCGGGCGTCGTGCAGTAGAACTATTCCTTTCCTGCGAAGGGCGGAGCATTTGCTCCGCCCTTTCTTTTTTGCTCGAACAGAAGGAGCTCTTTGGAACATGCATCAATCGGAGGAATAATGCGGCAGCATTTCACCCTGTCCCTCATCGTCTTCATGGTCATCATTGCTTCACAAGGGAGCACCGCTTCGGACAGCCCGCGGTCCTGACGAGGGCATGCCGGTTCGTCAATGGTTCCGTTCATAGCGGATGACCGCATAGGGGATCTCCTCCACCACTTCCTCCCGGCTGATCTCGGTGAACGCCGCCGGGATCTCCGGGAAGAAGGCATCTCCTTCATAGACCCGGTGGACCACCGTCAGGTAAATGCGGTCCGCCCGTGCTATCGTCTCCTGATAGAGCGGACCTCCCCCGCAGATGAACACCTCATCCTCGTTGCCGCACAGGCGTAGCGCATCAGCAAGGCTGTGAACCACTGATGCACCCTCAACGCGATAGTCCCTTTGCCCCGTCAAAATGATGTTCTTCCTGCCGGGAAGCGGACGGCCGATGCTTTCGAAGGTCTTCCGTCCAAAGATGACCGGATGCCCCATCGTGATCTCGCTGAAGCGCTTCAGGTCGGACGGTATTGACCAGGGAATCCTGTTTCCAGCGGCCGATGACGCGGTTCTCGGACATGGCGGCAATAAGCGATAGGATCATGAACCTACACTAGCAGACCGGCGAGGTGCTGTCAAAGGGAATGGGGAAGAAGAGCAGGCCGGGTGCAAACCGGTACAGATCACGTATACAAAAAATAAACTCCCACCCAAGACTGCCTGGGCAGGAGTTATCGTTCTTGTCGTGATCATCCGGTGACGGATCACCGAGGCAGTTGAGAATCTACCGCACCAGCAGGTACAGCAGCACGGCGAGGCCGGCGAGCACGCCGATGGCGGTCTCGTGCTCCGAGTTTTCCTTCACCACCTCAAAGCTCCAGCGGTTCGTTCCCCTGCCCGGATAGGGAGAGAGGCGCGGCAGATAATCAGGCACTGCATTGTCGTATTCGATCCAGGGCTGGCCGAAGCTGCTGATGAGCTTCTCGTTCTCCTGTTTCTTTTTGTAGGGTGCAAAATAGATAAAGAACCAGACGAAGCCGCCGATCATGATCCAGTAGTTCTTGGCCATGACACTGTAACCCAGCGTGATCAGCAACGTCCCGATGTAGAGCGGGTTCTTGACATAGGAATAGGGGCCGGTGTTGGTGAGCTGCTTGTTCTTCCGGAGATGGCCGGCTGCCCAGAGCCGAAGCCATTCTCCAAAGAGCGTGATGGCCGCGCCTGCTACGAACCAGACCATCTCGACCTTTGCAGTATAGAACAGGATGACACACACGATGGCCGCCAGCACTGTCTTGCCCGTGATCTTCGTAAGCTTGTACTGCAGGGTCCCTTTTTTCGCCATGATTCGCTCCTTTGTGAATTTAAACGTTTCCTCGTCCCCGGTCCCGCGGACGATTGTTCCTGCTTACCATTTTCTCGGCATGACCAGGTTCCTGAGCTTCCGCCATTTGCGTTCTTCAGCGCTCATCAGTTCCGGGGCATAGAGGCATTTGAGTTTGATGAGCGACAGCCGGTCGGCCAGGCTGAGCGCCCAGGCCAGACAGGGGCCGATGATCCACACGCCGCCGGGATGAAAGGCCGACGCCAGGTCGATGACAAAGACCTTGCCATCCACCAGCAGAATATTCGAACGGCGCTGAAGATCGAGATGGACCCATCCGCGCTCGTGCAGATCAGCGATGATCACTTCGAACTGTTTGATGATCCCCGGCCCGATCTCGCCCGGCAGATGGCTGCCGAGGTCCCTGCCTTCGAGGTATTCTATGGCGATGGCGAAGGGCGTAAGCCGCTTGAACCGTGACGGGAAACCTTCAATACCGGCAAGCGCCGCATAGGCACGGCACTCGCGGGCGATGACCATGCGCCCCACGAGGTTCCGTTCGAAAAATCCCTTGTTCCCGAAATCTTTGACCACGAACCGCTGTCCGCCCGAAGAGGCAACGAACACGTCCGCCTTGTAGAGCTTCCCGGTGATGAGGACCTTCTCGCGATTCGCAACAGCCTCGCTGTATGATAGATCAGGGCGCATAGACCACTGTTTGTCTAACGAAGGTCCGTTAGTTTCCAAAATCTTTTAAAAATTGGGTCAGGAGCCGGACTCCGATGCCGGTCGCGCCCTTTGGCGTGTACGGGCGGTCCTTTTCGGTCCATGCGGTGGCGGCAATATCGATGTGCACCCAGGGGTATTTCTGCACGAACTTGGACAGGAGCGCTGACGCCGTGATGACCGAGGCAGCCCTGCCGCCCGTGTTCTTCATATCGGCGATGTCGCTCTTGATCTGGTCATAATAGCTCTCCCAGAGCGGCAGTTCCCAAACGCGCTCTCCGGTCTTCTCACCGGCGGAGCGCATCTGCTGTTTGTACCGGTCTGAAGTGCCGAGCATGCCGGCGGCCTCATGTCCCAGCGCGATGGTGCAGGCGCCGGTGAGCGTCGCGATATCGACGATCACGGACGGTTTGTATCTGCAGGCATAGGTGAGAGCATCCGCAAGGATCAGCCTTCCTTCAGCATCGGTATTGACGATCTCGATGGTCTGGCCGGAGAGGGTGCGAAGCACGTCGCCGGGTTTCAAGGCCCTGCCGCCCGGCATGTTTTCCGCCGCAGGCAGCAGGCCGACGATGTTCAGTTTTAGCTTGAGCGCCGCTGCATTGCGGATGGCGCCGAGCACGGCTGCGCCGCCGGACATGTCGTCCTTCATCCTGTCCATGTTCTCGGCCGGCTTGATCGAGATGCCGCCGGAATCGAAGGTGATGCTCTTGCCCACGAGCGCAATGAACGGGCGGGAGCCGCCGCCACGGTACTCGATGATGATGAACTTCGGAGGCTGGATGCTCCCGGCTGCGACGCCGAGGAACGCGCCCATGCCCAGTTTTTCGATCTGCTTCCGTTCGAGGACCTGGAGCTTCAGTCCGTACTGCCGGGCGATATCCCGGGCCACGCCGGCCAGGACCGTCGGCGTCATGTCCGCGCCGGGATGGTTCACCATATCGCGCGCCAGCAGCTGCCGATTCGGCAATGATCGTGCCTGCAGCGACGCCTTTGCGCATTGCCGCAACCGATGCAGGCGACCCGGCGAGGAGCGTGAGCGCCTTGATCTCTTTCCGTTTGCTGTTCTCTTCGTTCGTTTTATATTTCAGAAACCGGTAAAGCCCGAGCATGCTCCCCTCGGTAAGCGCCTGCGCCGTCTCTTCAGCATCAAGACCGAGCCCTTCAGAAGCTGAACACGATCGATTCCGCCCCGCTGGTCCGGGCATGGGAGGAAGCCTTGCCCGCTGCCAGCCGGAGCCGGTCCAGGGTCAGGTCGGCCCGCTTGCCGAGCCCCACCAGGATGAGCCGATCGGCAGCCATGCTTCCCCCGGGATAGAGAAGATGGACGCTGCCGGGCCGGGCAGTGAAATCTCCCCGCTTGATGATCCGGGAGATCATCGTTCCCAGGTTTCGGTCCGCGCGCTCCTGCTCCCGCCCGGGCTTTCCGTCCTCGAACACGGGAAGGATTACTGCTCCGGTCTTCAGTTTTTCCAGAGTGCCGCTGACGACGCTGATCTTCATGGTTCCTATCCTGCCCGGCCTGCGCCGGTCTCCCGGGCGCTGCTGGTCAATGGTCCTTCCTGATCACGACCGGTTCAAGGCCTTCCTGCGTGACCCTGCCGGCCACGAGCTCAGCCTTTTCCTCGGTCGCATAGACGCCGACCTCAACATGGTACAGCGTGCCGAGGTTCGTTACTCCGGGAATGATCGATATGATCGCGAATTTTGCCGAGAGACGTTCCTTCAGCAGCCTGGCATTCTCTTCCTCGACATACCGTGCCGCATGGACAGTAAAAGGCGTTGTTCCGGGAAGTTCGTCGAGACGCTCGATCACGACCTGCGCCGTACCTTCCGCTGCGAACCCCAGCTCGCGAGCGGCGCCGTACGACAGGTCGATCACCCGGCTTTTGATAAAGGGGCCGCGGTCATTCACCCGTATAGCGATGTCCTTGTTGTTCCCCAGGTTCGTGACGCGGATCATGCTGCCGAACGGCAGCGTACGATGTGCAGCTGACAGGCCGTACATATCGAATATTTCACCACTGGCCGTTCTTTTGCCGTGGAGATCCTTCCCGTACCAGGATGCGGTCCCCACTTGCCGGAACGCGGCGGCGGTCGATGCCGTCGCTGCGGCCACGGCCTTTGCAGGGGAGGATCCCGGTTCCGGCATCACGTCAACCGTACCTGCGCATGACGCAGCCATCACGATGAGCACGATGGCGGCACCGATACTGAGGCCTCGCGCACAACACCGCGCAGAACAAGTGCTCATCAGAGCGCTCCGTACCTTATGCAGTGGCCTTTTCGCCGGCTGCCGCATCAGCAGCGGCCTTTTTCTCTGCTGCCTTGTAGGACTTTGTTGAACGGAGTTTGCGCTGGGCCCGCTTGACCTTCTTAAGCGCCTGGCGTGCCTCGGGTTCTGATTTTTTTCCTTCTGCTTTTTTTGCTTTTTCTGCTGCAGCCTGTTTCAATTTCTTGATCTGCTCCTGAAGCTCTTCAACGTTTACTTTGATCACTGCGTACGCCTCCTTGGAATTTGTTTTACAGAGCCACCATAATAGACAAAAAGAGCCGCGAAATCAAGCTATTTCGTTATTTCGCGGACGGATTCTACATGCCGGGGACAAGACTGCATAAGCGGGGGAGCAACGGGATTGGCAGATATTACAAGAGAAAAAGAGGAAAGGAGCGGTGGCCGCCTGCTGCCAGGCGGCCACCACGAAACGATGTTATTAGCAACCCACCGGTGCTTTTTTCTTTGCTGCGGGCGCTGCTGCAGAAGCCGCCTTGAGGCTCTTCACGGTGTCCTTCTCGGTGGAGATCTCCACCTTTTCACCGGCCTTTACCGCGCCGAGATCAACGGACTTGTCAGCTTTGAGCACGACATCCGCGGTGGACCCATCGGCCGTGAAGGTAATAGTACCGGCCTTTGCATCAACAGCCTTCACCGTTCCCTTCTGCATCTCTGCTGCAACGGCCAGGGAAAACAGGGACACAACCATAACTGCAACTGCGAGAACTGCGGCTACTTTTTTCATATTATTCACTCCCCCTTTTAGGATTAAAATGCTGCGTTGAATAACAATACCATAACTTTAAAAAGCTAGTCAATTAAAATTTTACATCGCGACTGCCAGCACGCCGACACAAGAGTTATCACTTTGCGCAACTATTAGGCTTCCGAGCGCCGCTTGACGGAGGAAGCCCGTCCGGCAAAAAATGCGTCATAGTGCTCCCCGCGCCTTCAGGATCTTCTCCAATTCCGCGATGCTCTCTGCATGCTCCCGGCATTCCTGCTCATATTCCTCCTGCATGTTCTGGGCTTTTTCCGCGCCAATATGGACGGAGGTTTTAACAAAGGTGAAGGCGTGCTGGTCCTCGATGTCGCAGAGATTTTCCCTGAGTCGGGACAGCTCCTTGTGCAGTTCTTCGATGGTCATGTCTTCGTAGTTCTTACGCATAACTGCGCACCCCCTTCCGGGAACATCATTAGTTTATTTTTCTGAGGTAATCAAGTGCGTCATTCCGGTCCTGAAGTGTGCCCGCCGCCTGCTGCTCCCTGATCTCATCCAGGATCTCGCGAAAGCGCGGACCGGGCGCAAATCCGCGCGCAATAAGGTCCCTGCCGGTCACGAGCGGTTTTGCTTCTGCTTTGAGGAACTTTTCGTAGTAATAGGCGAGCACCGTTGCCATGGGACGCTCCGTGTCCGTGAACTGCTCTTTGGGCATGATGTCGAATGTGGCGCGCGCGTCCGCCTGGGCAAGGATAAGGCTTTCCGGCAGGCCGTCCCGCATGTCACGGCAATAGCGGTACAGGGCGTTCTTGCTCGGACCGCCCGGCACGGAGAGATTGAAGAGCCGCATGTGCTGCCTGATGACGCCGGTGACCAGCGCCTCGGTGTCCCGCGAAAGCCTGAATCGCTTGCACGCTTCCTTGGCTTTCTCTGCGCCGATGCTGTCGTGATAGTAAAAATGGATGCGTCCATTCTCCTGGGTGAAAGTCTGAGGCTTTGCAATATCGTGCAGGAGGCAGGCGAAACGGAGCGCGGCTTTGCGGGGGATAAGCTGTTCGACCAGTTCATCAAGGTGCTCAAGGACAAGGTGGGCATGGGCCGAAGCAATGTTCGGCAGGTCCTCCAGCACGCTGTCAACGTGCTCGGCTGCTTTGATCGAGTGGGTACGGACATCGTAGACATGATATCTGCCGGGCGCAAAACCCCTGAGCGGTTCGAGCTCCGGGAGGAGTTGCGGCAAGAGTCCCAGCGAATCCAGAAGCAACAGGTACGTTCCTGACCCGCGCTGTGACAGGATCTGGAAAAACTCGTCCCGGACCCGCTCCGGCGCGGATTGGTTGATCAGAGCGGCCCGGGACCGAATCTGCTCCTGCGTCCCCGCTTCTAGGGTGAATCCGAGCGTGGCCGCGAACCGGACCGCGCGCAGCGATCTCAGCGGATCGTCGTCCAGCACCGCAGGCTTTGTTATCCGGATGAGCTTATTTTGCACGTCCGCTCTGCCGTTAAACAGATCGACAATGGCGTCCAGCGACCCGGTCCGGATGAACTCGCGCAGATCGAGCGCCATGGCATTCATGGTAAAATCCCGGCGCCCGAGGTCGGCAGAGAGGTCCGGGCCTTCGAAGTTGGTGAAGTCGAATTGCAGGGTCGCTTCATCGGTTTTTTTTATGACGCGTGTGATCCGACGGTCTTCGTCGAGAAAGAAAAAGCTTCCGTTGATCTTGTCTGCGAACGACCGCGCAACCGTCTCGGACCCCGACGGCATCATGAGATCGATGTCCTTGAACAGCTGATTCGTAATCAGCAGGTCGCGGACGGAACCGCCAACGAGGTAGATACTGTCAGAGGTGAGTGAAAGAAGAGGTGAGAGATATTTCAGGGCTGCGGTATTCATGCTAGGGATAATTTTATTTGAAAAAAACCTTATACTGCTGCTCCATCATCTTTTTTCCGGAATGTCCTCTATCCAAAGTATGTGTTTCTTGATCGGCGCTGCATCTTTTACGGCATCGAACAATTTCCGATCGGCGGTAACCAGCCTGCAATCCTCCATCAGAGCAAGGGTCAGATACAGGCTGTCATAAAAGGACCGTTTCAAGCCGCAGGCAACGGTCATTGCGTTTTCCGCGAGAACGCTTGCAGGTCGCAGAGTCATTGGCAGGGACTCCAGGGCACGCAGAATGATCTGCGCCTTCTGGACCGTTATCTCCGACCGCATGACCCGCTTCCACAGAATATTCCCCACCTCGGAAATCAGCAGGTCAGGTGCGAGAAGTTGAGAACCACCGCTTAACAGCCTGTCGGCATCGGCGCTGTTCGGCTCCGGCAGGTACCATTTGATCGCCACGCTGGCATCGACAACGAAGCGAGTCACCGCTTGCGGTCCTCGCGGAGAAGCTCGGCGCTGTCCGAGAACGTCTTCCTGCCGAAGCTTGCGCGGATCTTTCGTGCGTGTTGAAGCGCGGCCTCCCCGGTCGTTTTCACGGTTTCCTCAACGAGGTGCTTCACTTCTCCCTGGAGCGAGCGGTTGTGCTGCTTGGCTCGTGCTTTCAATTGATCGATGGTCTTCTGGGGTACGTCACGGATGAGAATATTGGGCATACAAAACCTCCCGATGCTTTCATTATGATAGCATCATAGCATAACACTTCACAATTCGCAAGAATTTCCAGTGATGGTGTAAATACTTTTGCCATCGCGGGGTAATCCGCCTTCATGTCTTCTCTCGCGCGCGACTCATCGTACTCGTTATTGTCGATCAGAACATCGATAAAGTCGATTGAGTAATCCATGCTCTCGCGCAATATCACCTGAAATACAGCATCCGGCGGTCTTTGAAATCGCAGCATCGTTCCACCTGACTCATCGTTTCGGCATTTGAATGACGTTTGACGATTTATTTTCCGATGCTTTGGTTTCCTTCGCAAGCGTCAGAAGCCCCGGTGAGATGTTCCAATGCTCCCCGTTGTCGGTAATAACCGTAACTGTTTTTTTGTTATATTTGGTCAACACGCCGAAGAGAGCAGGACCTTCGTCCGACTTGAAGCTCACCCGATCGCCGACTTTGAATTCCAGCATCTTATGGTGCGCCCTAGCCTGACTGAGGAAACGCAGCCGTTCGACGATCCGGCGGTTTAGATCGATCAGTTCATTCTCGGTAAGCAAGGTAATATCTATCTTCATGAACCACCTCCGAATGGGGGTACAGGCGAAGCGGGACAACTAAGAACGAGTTACGCAACGAGAATGGGGATACAGACGTGGATGATGCGGGATGAGTCATGCACAGAAAACGACGTCCTTCACCCCTCCCCCGCCTTCTCCGCTGCATCCTCTCCGGTGATCTGCCTGATATCCTTCAAGCGCTTTCGCCGCTCTTCCCGGCCAACATACCAGTCCTCAATAAGCATCTCGATCAGGCCGATCAGCATCTTCGCCTCGCCGGGCTCCGTATCCTGGATCTCCGCGCCTTCGCTTTCCATCCGGGCGCCGATCATGCCGCTCTTCCGGACAGATTCAATGGCCTCCCAGGTGAGGGGGTCCACCACGCCCTTGACCTGGCGGAACTCGTCACTGAGGCTGCCGGGCTGCACCTGCCAGAAGTCGCGCAGCATTTCCGAGAGACAGCGCCGGGACAAAGCAGCCGCGGCCTTGGGGCTTTGCTCGATCGCAAGACAGGCTTCCTGATAATCTTCCATGACCCGCGCAGGGATTGCCACGGGAAAGGAGCGGGCGCTCGAAGGAGGCAGAAGGGGCCAGGCCCTGATAAGCTTGCCCGTGTAGGAGCGGTTGCCCACGACCCTCAGGTCGTGCAGAGCAACGCTCAGGGAGAGTTTCCGGCAGTCGGGGCTGGGGCAGACAACGAACTGGACCACCAGACGGCGCGGGCCGTCGGCATTTTCGGCAGTGAGGTCGGCGATCGAGGCCTGCCACCCCTCTCCGGTAACGGTCTGTTCCCGGTTGCAAAACCGGCAGTGCCACAGATATTCGCTCACCCTTCCCTCCTCGAACCGCGTTCCACTATTCTGCGATCAGTTCCCGAAGCTGCTGCTCTTCCCACGCTTTCGTGATGACCACCTCGCCGATCCTCTTCGGCAGCACGAACTTCACCTTGCCTGCCTCCGCCTTTTTGTCGATCTGCATGGTATCCATCAGTTCCTGCACCGTCGGCTTCCGGCTGAGCGCACGCAAGCTCGTAGGCAGGCCATAGGATGCAATGAGTTTTTCAACGCGTTCAGGCACAGAAGCATCACATAGCCCCGTACGATGTGCCAGACGGGAGGCGTAGACCATGCCGATGGCAACAGCCTCTCCGTGGCGCATGGTGTAGTTTTCGGCTTTCTCGATGGCGTGGCCCACGGTATGGCCGAAGTTCAGGACCGCGCGGAGGCCACCTTCGCGCTCGTCTTTGCCGACCACCTCCGCCTTGATCTCGCAGGAGCGTCGG
The DNA here is from genome assembly GCA_963818475.1 of Nitrospirota bacterium. Lineage (GTDB taxonomy): Bacteria > Nitrospirota > UBA9217 > UBA9217 > UBA9217 > GWC2-56-14. The sequence continues at coordinate 137,109 of CAWFSF010000001.1, forward strand.
ACAACATGGGTTAACGCTTCTATATCAAGCCCGAGAATCCGGTCGCGGTTCTTGTCCAGGTAGTCAAAGAACGCCCCATCCCAGATCACGCCGTACTTGATCACCTCCGCCATGCCGGAGAGGAACTCGGCTTTCGGAAGCGTCTTGAGCACCTCGAGGTCCATCAGCACCTTGCGAGGCTGGTGGAAGGCGCCGATCATGTTCTTGCCCATGGGATGGTTCACGCCGGTCTTGCCCCCGACGCTGCTGTCCACCATGGCAAGGAGCGTGGTCGGCACCTGGACAAAGGGTATGCCGCGCATGAACGTGGCTGCGGCAAATCCGGCAAGGTCGCCGATGACGCCGCCGCCGAGCGCGACGAGCAGGGACCTGCGGTCGAAGGCGTTGGTAAGGAGCGCCGTGTAGATGGCGTTGGCCCAATCCAGGTTCTTGTACTGCTCGCCGTCGGGAATGAGGATGGACATGACCATGAAACCCTGCGCCTTGAGGCTGTCCACTACCCGTTTGCCGTAGAGCTCCTTGACCGTGGGGTTGACGACAACGGCGATCTTCTGCCCCAGGCCGAGGCCTTTGATCTGCGGGCCTGCCTGGTCGAGGCTCATGCCGATCTCGATGTCGTAGCTTCTCTCTCCCAGGGGTACGTTAACAGTATGCATGCTTTATTCTCTCTTTGATCTCGCTGATGATCTGGTCCACGGATTTTTCCGATGTGTCGATGGTGATGTCCGCCTGTGCATAGAACCGGGCCCGGCTGTCGAGCATATCTTTGATCTTCGCCAACGGGTCCGGGGTCTGGAGCAGGGGGCGGTGGGTCTCATGCTTGATACGGTCGAAGATCACCTCGGGCCGAGCCGAAAGACAGACGACGAGTCCCGCTTTTTTGAAGGCCTCGCGGTTCATGTCCCAGATCACGGCGCCGCCGCCGGTGGAGACCACCTGACTCTCGCGCTCCGTGACCTCCCGGATGATCCTGGCCTCGATCTCACGAAAATAGGGTTCGCCGTGCTTTGCAAAGATCGTTGTGATGGTCATGTGCTGGTCGGCTTCGATAAGCGTGTCTGTGTCGACGAAGGCATAGCCGAGGTCCTTTGCCAGCTGCGTTCCCACGCTGGTCTTGCCGACGCCCATAAAACCGGTCAGAATGATATTTTTGAACATTGCGGAGTTTACCACAGATGGCCTGAAAAAAAAAGCGGCCACTCATCTTTCAGCGGTCGCTCTTTTCTCACCTCTCACTTCACACGTCTCACTTCACACTTCGACGCTACCACTTCCCCGGCATCTCTTCAACATCCATCCGGGTGTTAACATGCCTCATGTAGGAACAATAATTCCGCTTCATCTCGTCGATGCTGTCGCCGCCGAACTTCTCGATCATGGCCTGGGCGATCTCGAAAGCGACAACAGCCTCGCCGACCACGCCTGCTGCGGGAACCGCGCAGACATCGGAGCGCTCGATGCTTGCCTTAAAGGGTTTTTTGGTCGCCATGTCCACGGAACGGAGCGGCTTCATGAGCGTTGGAATGGGCTTCATGGCAGCGCGGAGCACGATGGGCTCGCCATTGCTCATGCCGCCCTCAATGCCGCCGGCGTTGTTCGTTTTGCGGTTAAAGCCTGTTTTTCTGTTCCAGAAGATCTCGTCATGCACCTGCGAGCCCGGTTTGTTCGCCACGCCGAACCCGGAACCGACCTCAACGCCCTTCATGGCCTGGATGCTCATGAGCGCTCCTGCAAGTTTCGCGTCAAGCTTCCGGTCCCAGTGCGTATGGCTGCCGAGCCCGATGGGCGCGCCGGTGACGATCAGCTCGACCACTCCGCCCAGGGTATCGCCGGCAGTCCGCGCCTCGTCGATCCTGCGCATCATCCGCTTCTCCGCTTCAGGATCTGCGCAATGCAGTTCCGAGGCCTCGGCCCGCTTGCGAAGCTCCTGGAACGACACCTGCGGCACCTTGGCAAAAATGCCGCCGAGGTTCACCACATGGCTCGTCACCTCGATGCAGAACTCTTCAAGCAGCCGCTTCGCAACAGCGCCTACGGCAACGCGCATGGCTGTTTCCCGCGCACTCGAACGCTCAAGGATGTTGCGGACGTCTGCGGTGTTATATTTCAGGGCGCCTGCCAGGTCAGCATGGCCGGGCCGGGGCCGGGTAACGGCTTCGGCGGAGTTCAGGAACATCGGATCAGCGGACATCTTGGCGCGCCAGTTCTCCCAGTCCTTGTTGCGGACCATGAGCCCGATGGGGCTTCCCAGCGTTTTGCCCCAGCGCACACCGGTGTAGATCTTGACCGTGTCTTTCTCGATCTTCATGCGGCCACCGCGGCCATATCCGCCCTGTCGCCTGGCCAATTCCTGGTCGATGTCCGTGATCCTGATCAAGAGACCTGACGGCATCCCTTCAAGGATGCCCATGAGCAACTCGCCGTGGGACTCACCGGCAGTCAAATATCGCAGCATTTCCCCTCCCAAAAACCCTTGAATTCCTTTAAAAACGCGGTCATCATAGCAAATCCCTGCAAGAAGTGCAACGAAAAGTATGGCGTTTTCGGGGTAATTTAAGGGTAATGGAAGGGTCTGTTTCGACTTTTTAGACATCGAAGCTCAATTTTCAGCGGGGAAAAAGGCGGTTCTCTGCCATAAGGCCGCATCTGCCCTGTTATCAGTTTTTGACATGGAACCAAAGGATTTACTGTGCTATAGTACCCGTTGTAAAAATGCTGAAACGGCGGTCTTCGCCCGGAGGTTCCAGGATCCTATGATCGCACTGCTCTGTTCCGTGCAGGCCGAAGCAGACCTGCTGCTGTCAACCATGACCGTGACGGGCACCCTTCAGCTCGGCGCAAAATCGATCATTATGGGGAAGCTCTCGGGCCGCGAGATCAGCCTCTGTGTCGGCGGCATGGGCAAGGTGAACGCTGCTCATGCGGCGACGCTGTTGCTTACCCATGCAAACGCCGAGGCCCTTATCGTTTTCGGCATTGGCGGGGCCTACCCCTCCTCAGGCGCGAACGTCGGAGACCTGGCGCTTGCAAAAGAAGAGGTCGCCGGTGATGAAGGCGTTCTGACACCTGACGGTTTTAAGGACACAAACTACATCGGCATCCCGCTGCTCAGGACACCTGCTTCGGTTATATACCATACCTTCCCTGCTTCCGAAACGCTTTTGGAACAGGCACTGCAGGCCCTCTCCTCCCGGCAGGTTGCAGCGGGCAACCGCCTCCATATCGGCACGTTCATCACACTCTCGACCTGCACCGGCACGTCATCGCGGGCGGAGGAACTGGAAGTACTCTATCATGGGTTGTGCGAAAACATGGAAGGCGCTGCCGCGGCTCAGGTGGCGACATTTCACGGCATCCCCTGGCTCGAAATACGCGGGATATCGAACATCGTGGAAGACCGGGATATCACCAAATGGAAGATTCCCCAGGCCGCGGAAGCCGCTCAAAAGGCGGTTATCGCTCTCCTGAACGAGTGGGACAGATGAGCCGGACCCTGACCATAGGCTACTCTCCCTGCCCGAACGACACGTTTATTTTTTATGCGCTCATTCACGGAAAGGTGACAGTTCCGGGCATCACCTTCCGGGAACAGCTCGAGGATGTGGAGACCCTGAACCGCATGGCGCTCGAGAACAGGCTGGACCTCACCAAGATCTCCTACCATGCGCTGGGCCATCTGCGCGAGGCCTATGCTCTGCTCCGCTCCGGCGGCGCGCTCGGCAGGGGCTGCGGTCCGCTCATTATCGCCCGGCCCGGAACGAAGCTTTCGGACCTGAAGCACGGTGTCATCGCCATTCCGGGCAGACTCACGACGGCTTATCTGCTGCTTCGCCTCTTCGACCCCTCCCTCGAAAACGTGGCCGTCATGGCCTTCGACCACATCATGGACGCAGTTTCGAGCGGAGAGGCGACTGCAGGCCTCATCATCCATGAAAGCCGTTTCACCTATCCGCGCTACGGACTTGAAAAGCTGCTCGACCTCGGCGCCTGGTGGGAAGAACACTCGGGTTTGCCGATCCCCCTGGGCGCTATCCTCGGCAGGCGCTCGCTCGGCCGTGACCTCCTGCTCAGGATCGAAGCGGGCATACGCAAAAGCGTGCAATACGCCTATGCCCATCCGGAAGAAGTCATGGGCTATTGCGGGATGCACAGCCAGGAGATGGACCCCCGGGTGATGAAGAGCCACATCGACCTCTATGTGAACGATTTCTCGCTCGATCTCGGACAGGAGGGGCTTGCGGCAGTGCGCAGGCTCTTTCACGAGGCCGAAGAACGCGGCATTTTTCCTCCGTCTGATAAACCGCTTCTCGCGGAAGAGGCATAAACTTACGAACGGCAGTTAGCCACAGAAAGCACATAAGTCACAAGGACAAAACAAGAAGCCGAAACGACAGAGTTATCACGGCACCAGTGAGGTATTTCCAAAACAAGTGTCCTTTTTGTGATTTCTGTGCATTTTGTGGCTCACCTGCACTTTTTAAGTCTATCCGCATTTATCATAGCCTTTATCGGATTCTTCCGTGTCAAAGGTTTTCCTTTTTTGTTGTAGGCCCTAGGCCGTTACTATGATATACTGAGGCGTTTTTCATGCCCGCATTGACTGGATCAGCTCGAGATGCTGCAATGCCTTATCGAGAACCGCATCGTCCCCGAGATCGCCTAAGCCTGCCCAGAAGTCATAAGAGAAAAAACTTTTTTATCCGCAGATTACGCAAAATTGACGCAGATTAATGCAACACGATCAGGTTCGATTTAATCTGTGAAATCTGTGGATACAATATTGACCTGAGCAGTTACTTTTTCCCGCCTTTTCCTTCATCGAAAGACCCACACACGCATCTCATTCTTGACACTCCCCCCGCACATGGACTATTATTAACCATGATCACCGTAAAACTATTTGCCATGCTGAAAGAACGGGCCGGTTGCGATGAACTGCGGATCAATGCCGGACCGGTCACGATCGCTGAGCTGTTGCTTACGGTCGCGAGGGAGCACCCGGCCCTTTCCGGCCTGCTTTCTCAGGGGCGGGTCATGACCGCCCTGAACCACGAACTGGTAAAGCCCGATGCACGCGTCAAGGATGGCGATGAAGTGGCGCTTATGCCTCCCTTCTCAGGCGGCAGCGCTGCAGGGCATATCCGCATCCAGGAGGCTACCTTCTCGCTGGATGAGGAGACCGACCGCCTGAAGGGCTCATCAAACGCCATTGGCGCCATCGTCACCTTCCTCGGCACGACCCGCGACATTTCGCGCGGGGCGGAGGTGTCACAGCTCCAGTTCGAGCATTACCCGGGCATGGCGGAAAAAAAGCTTACTGAGATCAGGGAACGGGCCATGAAAGAGCTGGGGGCGATCGACGTAACGATCATTCATCGCGTGGGGACCATACCGGTGGGAGAGAATATTGTGCTGATCGCGGCAGCCGCAAGCCATCGCGACGAGGCATTCAAGGCATGCCGGTTCTGCATTGACGAGTTAAAGCGGATCACGCCCATCTGGAAACGGGAGACGACAAAGGACGGCGAGGTCTGGGTGGAGGAACATCCGTGAACAACATTTCGGATTGCAGATTGCGGATTGCGGATTAAAATCCTCAGACCTTAGTAAATCCGAAATCCGCAATAGAATCACTTCTTCGCTGCTTTTTTCCCGCTCTTCAGGAACACCACGCAGGTCGTGCAATCGTTCTCCATGCGGCACCGGGTCGTTTCCCAGCAGGGCTTGCCCTTGTCCGTAAATGCCGTACAGACCACCCGCCGTTCGTCAGGGCATTCCTTGATGTCCCAGCAGGGCGCGTAGTCAAGGAGCTTCTTGATGCCTTCGATGCTGATCTTCTTCGTGTGGATCAGCTCCCGGATGCAGCGCAGCCACTTGATGTCGTTCTCGGTGTACAGGCGGTTCCTGCGCTCGCGCGTCGGCAGGATCAGGCCGTGCTTCTCGTAGAGCCGGAGCGTCTGCGCGGTCGTTCCCACCAGTTTCGCCGCCACACCCATGGTGTAGAGCGGTGCATCTTTGTCTTTGAGAATATCCAGGCTATCCGCTACCATATGTTTTTTATTTTCTCCCAGAAAGTGATCGAATACGAGGTCAGGAGCGTCATGCTGTTGGTGATGAGCAAGAGCCCCATGATGATCAGAACAACGCCGCTCGCGATCTTGATCGCCTTGAAATGCGTCTTCAGCCTGCCGGAGTACGTCAGGAACGCGCCGATCGCCAGCGCGGAAAGGATAAAGGGAATGCCGAGGCCGAGCGAATAGAACATGAGCAGCACCATGCCCCGGCCCAGGGTGTCGGCCTCCATGGCAAGCGCCAGGACCGACCCCAGGAACGGTCCGGTGCAGGGCGTCCAGCCTGCGCCGAAGATCATCCCGACGATGATCGTGCCGATATATCCCGCAGGCCTGCTCTTGAGCTGCAGCTTTGCCTCACGCTGCAGGAACGGGATGTTCACCACGTCCATGACAAAGACGCCCATGATGATGATCAATACGCCGCCGACGATCCTGATGACGTCCAGGTACTGCGTGAGGACCTGGCCCATGAGGCTCGCCGTGGCCCCCAGCAGCACGAAGATGATCGAAAAACCGGCCACGAACGCCAGCGAATGCTGCAGCGTGGTCCGCACGTTCTTTTTTTGCGTCCCAGGGCTCACCAGCTCTTCATAGCTGATGCCGGTGATATAGGAAACGTAGGACGGGATGAGCGGGAGAATGCACGGAGAGGCGAAGGACACCAGACCCATGAGCAGCGAGAACATCAGAGCATACAGCGTCAATCCCTGAGAAAGGTCCATGCCATCAAACTCCCTTATGATGAGCCGCGGAAAAGATAGGTGGTGCATAATACCAAAGCTTAATCCGGAGAGTCAAGGAAAACTTTTATAAACTGTGGTTATATATCATTTGCCGCTACGTTTTGTAACGATAAATCCGAGGGACTGAACGCGTTTCTGCGCCGCGAACGGCCATTTTTTTATTGACAGAATCAGCAGATTTTTAGTATTCTTGCAGTCCCACAGAATACTTTCAGAGGAGGCATTTGATAACAATGTATATAGACCAGCCTGTACGCCATTTTATGGACAAGCTTGCGAGCAAATCACCGGAGCCGGGCGGAGGCAGCGTGGCCGCGCTCACCGGCGCGCTTGGCGCCGCGCTCGTCAGCATGGTGGCGAATCTGACGCTCGGCAAGGAAAAGTACAAGGATGTACAGCCGCAGATCGAGGCATTGCTTGCGGAATCGGAAAAGCTCCGCGCCGAGATGCAGGACCTGATCCAGAAGGACACCGAGGCCTACGGCGCGCTGTCCGCGGTGTACAAGATGCCGAAGAACACCGATGCGGAAAAGGCGGCGCGGACGGCAACGATGCAGGAGGCGCTTAAAAAGGCCTGCCAGGTGCCGTTCGAGATCGGGATCAAATCGCTCGAGGTCGCGAAGCTCGCGGAGCGGGCAGCCGACATCGGCAACGTCGGAGCGGTGAGCGATGCAGGCGTGGCGGTGCTGCTCGCCCAGGCCTGCGCCCAGAGCTCGGCGCTCAACGTCAAGATCAACGTCAACAGCATCAAGGACGAGGCGTTCAACAAGGAAACCTGGACACGCATGCAGGACGTGCTGAAGCAGGTGGCGGCGCTTGAAAAGACCGTGATGGAAACAACGTATAAAAAGATGGGATAGTCTCGAATTTCGGATTGCGGATTTCAGAATGCAATCTTAAAATACACTTTACATAAGGAGTCTGACATGGCGGCAAAACTGTTAACGGGAAAAGAAGTTGCTCAGAAGATGGACCAGGATATCCAGAAGGACGTCCAGGAGCTGAAGGCAAAAGGCGTCAATCCGGCGCTCAGGATCATGATCGTGGGCGAAGCGGAGGATTCGGTCTTTTACGCGAACAGCGCGAAGAAGATGGCTGAAAAGAACGGCATCCTCTGCGAGATCGAACAGCTTGCCGGCACCATGAGCCAGGACGAGTTCGTGAACATCCTGAAGCAGCGGAACGCCGACAAGAACATCCACGGCATCATCGTGATGCGGCCGTTCCCGAAGCAGATCAGCGAGGATGTGGTGAAGTACGTGCTTTCGCCGGAGAAGGATGTCGACTGCTTCAACCCGGTGAATGCCGGCAAGATCATGGCCGGCGACATGACCGGCTTCCCGCCGGCGACGCCGCAGGCCGTCATGGAGATGCTCCGGTTCTATGAGATCCCGATGTCCGGCAAGGATGCGGTGGTCATCGGCCGCTCCATGGTCGTCGGCAAACCCATGTCCATGCTGCTCCTGGGAGAGAACGCCACGGTCACGGTCTGCCATTCGAAGACCAAGGACCTGCCCGGCGTATGCAGACGGGCGGATATCGTCGTTGCAGCCATCGGCAAGGCAAAGATGATCACGACGGATTACATCAAGCCGGGCGCCACGGTCATGGATGTGGGCATCAATCCCGAAGGCGACAAGTTCGTCGGCGACGTGAACACCGAGGCGGTCAAAGGAAGTCGCCGGGGCGATCACGCCGGTGCCGGGCGGCGTCGGCACGGTCACGACGCGCGTGCTGCTGAAGCATGTGGTCAAGGCGGCGAAGCTGCAGAACCGGTAAGGCAGGGTCACAGGGTTCAGGGGTCAGGGGGAGAAAAGCACCGGCCTTCGATCTCATGCCATATAATCAACTTTCAAAACAAGAAACCCGGAAGGCTTCATGCCCTCCGGGTTTTTTAAGGCTGTTGAAAAACGCATCCGTTGATAGTCTTCGATAAGCTCAGTGCGCACGGCTGGTCATTGAAATCACTTAGCTTATATGCGATCGTGAGTGAGCGTGTCAACCACTCAAATGACTTATTTCAACAGCACTGCTAATGTTTCGCTCGCAAATGAGCGGCTTTCTTGACTTTTACAAAGCATCATACTTACCTATTCCCAAAAACCAAACAAAAAAAACTTGACACGAAGCGCCGGACGCTATATAAAGATAAATACGTATATGTATGAGAATGCGATTTTCTGCAACTCCAATGATAGTCAGGGGGTGAAGCTTTTAAAGGTTACACTGGAGTAAGGTAGATTTACCATGAGCGTTTGTTTCAAAAGCCCTGATCCACTTTTTTCAAGATCCTAAATTCTAAATTAAAAGGAGACATAAGATGAAAAGACTTGTTATTATCGCATTGACACTCGCAATGGTGGCCGGTATCGGAATCGGAACTGCATCAGCCGCAAACAGCCTGGAGCAGGGCAACATAAGCGTCGGCGTGGGAATGGGAGACAGCGTATTCAACCATAACAATGAGGCCTTCGGTCCTTCTGACGTTCTCAACCTTAGCGCGCGGTATTTAATCACGAAAGATCTGGCTATCGTAGGCGGATTCGGATTAGAGGTCGGTGGCGGCGATTTTGATTCCACCTATTTCAGTTTCACCGGCGGAGTGCGGAAATATCTTTCGACTAACGATTTCGCGCCTTTTGTCGGAGGTCAGCTTACCTACGCTGCTTATGAAGAAGAGAACCCCGCCGGCGCTACGGTTGTCGATCTGAACATGATCGATCTTTCCGCAGTGCTCGGTGCTGAATATTTCCTGGGTCAGCAGTTCAGTCTCGAGGGTTCAGTAGGCCTTGGTTTCGCTCAGTACAGTGACGACATCAACGTCGATAGCGATAGGACCGTTTTCGGCACTCGCAGCGTAGGTGTGAAGGCGAATTTTTATTTTTAATCGGACTTGAAACGCTGCTTCAATTAATGAACCGGAAAGCTTTGAGCTTTCCGGTTTTTTTTATTCAGGGCAAGTTCGACAGCCTGCAGGTGATTGAACAACGGAGCGCGAGGAGAGTAATCATTCAGGTCGAAGGTCGAAGGTTGAAACATTCGTAAAGAGCCAAGAAAGCCGTCTTTGCGAGCGAAGCGAGCAGTCTCGTTGTCGGTGCCTGATAATTCGAGATTGCCGCGTCGCCCTGCTCCTCGCAATGACAGCGGTCAGGAGGACTTCTTACGAGATCATCAAGGTTGGATGACTGAAAGATGAAGACTGCAAATAAGGGCACTTGAATTGGCTGAACCAAGCATCGCGGTTTTTTTTACAAACAAACTTCAGCCTTCAACCTCAACACCTGCATTCTTCATCCTTCAGCCTCAACACCTGAATTCCATGGCCTTCCGTCCCTCTCCCCATAAAAAAAACCCCGGGAAAGGATCTTCCCGGGGTTTCTCGTATGCTTGACAACCCTGCCGGGGTTAACCGGCCTGGCGGTACTGCTTTTAGAACTTGAAGCTCAACACAGCCTGGATCGCTTGTGCAGGATCTGCATCCACGGTCCCAAACTTGTAGGCATCGCCCGGAATGAAGTAGCCGATGGTGGTGTTCAATGCCAGGTTCTCGTAGAGTTTCCAGTTGATCTTGGCATCGATTTCCATACCGAGATCGCTTTCCGGCGCTCCACCATTGATGGCGACATCCTCGGTGGCCATGAGCCACCATGCATCAGCACCGATCATGAGGTTCTTGGTCACGTTGAAGCCGGCACCCACGCTCACAGCGGTGGTGTTGGCGAAACCGGTGCCCTTGGTCTTAAAGGACTGCTGGGCCGCGGTATTAATGAGATATTCATAGATGAGGGTGTAATGCGTATCGCCATCCAGGAATGCAATAAATTCCTTCACATCCGTGTCACCGGCCTTTGCGCCGCTGCCGCGTGCAACGGTCGCATTGATCGTAAGAGCATCCAACGGGAGATTCGCCTGCAGAACAAACTGGTTGCCCTTGAACTTAGTCTCGCTCCCATCCTCATTTGTGACATCACCCATCTGGACATCAACTTCGGCATTCAGCTTTACCGGTCCGATGTCGCCGGAGAAGTGGAGTCCGAGGTTCTGAAGACTGCCTTCGGTAACGGTGTTGGGTGTGACTAAACCATAGAGAGCGTTAAACGTCTTACCATTGCGGTCCATGATATTGGTAAAATTGACGCCGGCCGACATTGTGTCGCTTATCTTGTAGGTTCCAACGAAAGCGTAGGCATCAGTGTCATCAGCCTCTGTAGGGACACCTTCGCCGACCTTGATATCAACAAAGCCGAGGTGGAGTGCATCGATGTCCGAATACACTACCCATGCGTCAGATCCGTACTTCATGGAACGGAAGAACCAGGCATTGCCAAGCTGCAGGAGCATATGGCCGCCCTTGACGCCGACCGGGGTTCCCGGTACCTTAAAGCCGATCCATGCCTCGCGAAGAGCAAGCTGCGTGCCATGAGTCGTTGTTGCGGTTGTAGGACTAGTTATCGTTGTGGTTTCAGCACCATTCCCCTGTACTGATTCAAACCTGCCCCAGGCATCCCAGTCGTTCTCAATGCCTATCCGGCCGCTCAGAGCATCGCCGGCCTTGGCGTCGATGTTCAGCCGTACCCGCTCACTGGTGATGTTCTGATTGTCATGCGTGGCATCGGCCAGGTCCAGGTTCGTGAGGTTCCGCAGACGATACTCAATGCTGCCGTTCACCGAAACATCGGCGGCGAACGCCATGGAGCTCATACAGGTCATAACTACGATTACCAATAGTACCAGAAACTTCTTCATCGTTTATCCTCCTATTCAAGTTTTGTCCCGGCAAGCCGGAACAGTTAGCACATCTATGTATAATAATGTGGAGCAACGCAACTGCTATAGTAACATTATGAGGTGAGCTCACCCCCCCTTTCGCACTGGAGTATGAATCTGGTAGACACGCAGCTGAGCAAATGCAAGTTCTCGTGACGAACTGATATAAATTTTAAATTTGAATGCAGTGGATTGACGAAATGAGCATCCCGCGAGAACGCCGTCGGAAAGACCGGAGAATTGCTCGGGGACGAAGCGGTGCGATCGTGGTATGTAGGTCTGATAGTGGTTATCATAGGTTGAATAACTTGCACTGCCACTATTACAAACTACATGAAACTCGATGCCGAAGGTATGCCGTAAATATTGGTGTAGGACTGAAAAACTATACCAAAGTGGTATATTCAAGTCAAGACTTTTCTAGCCCATTAATAACATAAAAATAAGGCCTTATATGTGCAGTTTATTGAAACTATTGCGGGGCATGCTGCAGAATAACTTGCTGGTTCGAGATGTGACAATACCGGCAGTGAGGACGGATGATCAAGTCCGCTATTGCAGAACCTGACTCCTTTCTCCTTGCATAATAAAAAAACACATGCTATAAACCATCCATGTCAACCAACCTCACACGTGAAGAACAGATCGTCATGGCAGGCCAAACCTACGGCCGCGGACATGATATTGCGTACCGCACGGGACTTGTCCTGCAGGTCCTCGGCGCAGCGTTCCTTGCCGTGCTCTATCCACTCCAGAGCCCGTTCTACACCATCGGGATCATGCTGTTCGAGGCGGGGGTGCTGCTGTCCGGCATATTCCTCCCCGTCAGGATGTCCTTGGCGAAAATACTTATCATCGGATCGATCCTGACGGGACTCGCGCTTCAGGTCGCCGGGTTCCACGTGCAGGAACAGCACGCGGGACTCATGATCATAGCCGGCATTGGACTGGTCTGCGTGGGGGCTGCCGGCATGGCGGGAAAGGAAGCATACTATTTCGGCTACCGCGAAGGATGGCTGCTCATGCTGCTGGCGCCGTTCATGGTCCTGGTCAATCTCCTCGGCAAAGAGAACCCTGTGCTGAATGCCATCGGGTTTTCGATCGTTTTCCTGCTCCAGCTCTCACTGGTCGGGAGGAAACTGAAGCAAAGTGCAGAGGTAAGATGTAAGAAGTAAGAGGACAGATAAAAGATGGCGAATCCACATGCGAAAACATAACTTCAGAAATCTGAAAATTGCTCTTGCATTCGCTCAAAAGCCCTCTAGTCTTACCTCTTTCATCTTACTTCTTTCATCACGCTTCTTCCTTCTATTCCTTAAACTCCTCTTTCTTCAACCCGTGTTTCGCCATCTTCACATGGAAGTTTTTGATGTTCATCCCCGCATGGTGCGATGCCTTGCTCATGTTGCCTTTGTACATGCTGAGGACCCTGGTGAGATATTCCTTTTCAAACCGCTCGACCATCTCGGTTTTCATTGTTTTGAACTGCTGCAGCCGGCCGCTGATCCCGAAAGCCTTGCCGGGTTTGCCGTCGGCGCCTGCAAGCTCAAGATCCATGCGCTGCAGGGCGTCGCTCTTTTCCATGATCACCGCCCGTTCGATGATATTTTCCAGCTCACGTACATTGCCCGGATAGGAATAATGCATCATAGCGTCAAAAGCCTGCGACGTTATCGACCTGATCTGCTTCTGGTTTTTATCACAGTATTTTTTGAGGAAGTGGATCGCCAGCAGCGGCACGTCGTCGATCCGCTCGCGGAGCGGAGGAAGCCTGAGCGGCACGACATTGAGCCGGTAGAAGAGGTCCTCCCGGAACAGGCGCTCGCTCATGGCGCGCTGCAGGTCCTTGTGGGTGGCCGCGATGAGGCGGACATCGACCTTGATGACCTGGTCGCCGCCGACGCGCTCCACCTCCCGCTCCTGAAGGACCCGAAGCAGTTTGAGCTGCACCGGCATCGTCATTTCACCGATCTCATCGAGGAACACGGTGCCGCCGTCGGCCATTTCGAAGCGTCCGATGCGCTGCCGTATGGCGCCGGTGAACGCCCCTTTCTCGTGGCCGAAAAGCTCGCTCTCCAGCAGCGTCTCCGGCAGGGCTGAGCAGTTCACGACGACGAAGGGCCGGTCCTTCCTGCGGCTGTTGTAGTGAATGGCCCTCGCGATGAGCTCCTTGCCCGTGCCGCTTTCGCCGGTGACCAGGACCGTTGCGTCGGTCTCCGCGACGGTACGGATGATCTGGAAAATGTTCTGCATCTGCGGCGTCCGGCCCAGAATGTTGCCGAACTGGTAGCGCTCTTCCACTTCGTGGCGCAGGCTCTCCACTTCGCGCGAGAGACGGCAGTGTTCCACGGCGTTCTTTACCTGCAGGCTCAAGTCCTCGAACTGGACCGGCTTGGTCAGAAAGCTGTAGGCCCCCTCCTTCATTGCCTTGACCGCCATCTCGATGGTCCCGTAGGCGGTGATGAGGATCACCGGAATATCGGGCTGCCCGTCCCCTTTGCCCTGTCCGCTCCGCAGTTGCTCGAGGAATTCCATCCCGGTGAACTTCGGCATCTGATGGTCCACGATAATGGCATCATAGTCCCTGCCCTCCATCTTCTTCAACGCCTCGATCCCGTCGCCGGCAGTATCCACCTCGTACCCCTCGCGCCGGAGGTTGGCCGTCATCACCAGCAGGATATCCGGCTCGTCATCAACTATGAGAAGAACTCCCTTCATCGCGCTCCGATCCTTGTTCGTACCAGCCTCTGCAAAACGTTTCCAGACCCCATGGCCCGCCGGGTGTTCATTGTCGGCGGAGCTGCCCCGCAGCGCTGCCGGGCCTTTCTACCACTGCTCCGGCTGTGACCGGCAATCGCACGACAACACGCGTGCCGCCCGCCTCGGGCTGCTCGACCAGGATCTCACCACCATGGTTTTTCAGCACACGCTGCACGATGGTCAGACCAAGCCCGGTCCCCTTGATCTTCGTCGTATAGAACGACTGAAAGATTCGGTCCCGGTCCTCCTCCGGGATGCCCGGCCCGGTATCCTGGATGCTGATCTCTGCATGACCGCCCGCCCCGATTGCCGTCCCCAGCCGGAGTGTTCCCCCTTCGGGCATTGCTTCCACCGCGTTTCTGAGCAGATTATGCAGGACTTGTTCGAGCTGCAGTTCATCGGCTTCGATAAGCGGCATGACCGGGGAAAGCTCGTAAATGACGGAGAGGTGCTGGTCCTTCAATTGTTCGCAGAGGGCATCCAATGCCTGATCGAACACCGCGTTGATATTCAGGGTGGTAAAGCGGGTGCGCAATGGTTTGGAAACGTAGAGAAGGTCGGAAGCGACCTGGTTTACTCTGACGGCCTGGCGTTTGATCAGGCTGACGAATTTCTGAAGTGTTTCATCGCCCGGGTACTCCGCGGCAAGAAAGTGCGTGGCCCCGGTGATCGCATTCAACGGGTTGCGCACTTCGTGTGCCACTCGCGCGGCCATTTCCCCCAGTTCCGCGAGCCGGCGTGCGTGCTCAAGACGGTCTGCAAGCCGCATTTTTTCGGACACATCCTTGATATATTCCACCACCTGGACCACGCGGTTGCCCCGGTCCAGGAGCGGAAAGGTGCTGATCTCGATGAAGCGGTCCCGATCGTCACTGCCATCCCCGCCGGGCGTAAATGCCAGCCGCTTGGTGGTCGAAGCCGGCTGCCCGGTCAGGAACGTTTCTTCAGCAGGGCAGTCAATGCAGATCTTCGTGTCAAAGGCGCACGCAGTATAACAGTGGTCGCCGAGCTTAATGGAGCGGGAGAGCAGCGAGGTCATTGATTTGTTCACGGCAGTTACCCGAAATTCGCTGTCCACGACCTGAATGCCGTCGGTAATGCCGTCGAATACGGCAAGGAGTTTCTTTCGCGCGTCAGAGACCTGGTCCTCCATCTCTTTTTTTCGCGTGATGTCCTCACACACAATGACGACACCGTTGCCCACGGACCAGGCCATTCTGCCGAGGGGATAGACGCTGTAGCTGATGACCCTGCGCGGACCGTGTTTGGGATAGAAATCGTACTCGAGCTCCAAAGCAGCCCCGGCTGCCCAAACCGCATCGGTCAGCCGCTCCCACAGCGCCCGCATGGCCTGGTCCTCGAAGGTACTGATCCGGCCTACCTCGCCAAAGGGCCTGCCGATGACCTGGGTGCGATGCAGGGAAAAAAGCGATTCGGCTGCCGCATTAAACACCCTGACCCTGCCTTCCCCGTCAAGCGAGATCACACCAGTGGTCACACTGTCGAGCAGGCTGGCCAGGTGGCGCAGAATATCACGGTCAGGAGGTGCGGAATGCGTGTCGGGACCGGCTGGCGGCGGAAGCATGTTTCGGACAGCGGCCCTTTCACGCTTCCTCCGAAGAACTGATGCTGCTGAACCGAGGATGTTTCTAAGGCGAGACATGCTTCTCATCGTTGCCGGAACCGGTTGCATGCTGGCGGTAAGCCTGCATCCCGAGCTTCAATAATCCCTTTTCAATAAGACGGTGGGCGGACTCTGACACGGTTGGGTCGAACTGTCTCCCTGCTTCCCGCTCCAGTTCGGCCAGCACCTCGTCTGCAGAGATCACGCCGCGATAAGGGCGCTCCGACAGCATGGCGTCCATCGTATCGGAGACGTTCAGCACCCGCGCGGCAAGCGTGATCTGATCGCCTGCCAATCCACGCGGATATCCCGTGCCGTCGTAGCGTTCGTGATGCTGGTAGATAGCATCGATAATGGCGGGTGAAAACCCGATGGGTTCGAGGATCCTGATCCCGTGTGCCGGATGGTCTTTCATGATGTCGAATTCTTCGCGGCTCAGGCGGTCCGGCTTGCTGATGATGCGCTCACTGATGCCGATCTTGCCGACGTCATGCAGGATGGAGGAAATATGGAGTTCCTCAAGTTGTGTGGGGCTCATGCCCATATCGCGTCCTATGGCGACAGCATATTTGGCGACATTTGTTGAATGCCACCGGGTATAGGGGTCCTTCGCCTCCACGGCGGCCACCAGCGCCTGAACTGTTCGGAAGTAGTTCTCGCGCAGGCTCTCGTACAGGCCGGCGTTTTCCATGGCCGTGACCACCTGGCTCGACAGGATCAGGAGCACCTGAAGGTCGCTGGTCGTAAACGGGGGATCGGCAAATTTGCTCACATTGAGCACGCCGAACATCTTGTCCCTGCCGATCAGGGGCACCGACATGGACGAGATCGGCATGTTGTCGTGGTTCAGAGCTTCCATAACCTCTTTGTCGGCATGTTTGCCCCTCGATATGATCAGCGGTTTTCGGTTCTTGAGAACAAGCCCCGAGATCCCTTCGCCGGTCTTGCGCCGTGCCTTCAGGGCCGTCTCCGTCGGTAAACCGTGTGAAGCGCGTATCAGCAGGTTGTCGCTGTTCTCATCAAGCAGCATGAGCGAAACGCGCTCTACCGAGAATTCCTGCACCAGGACCTCGGTGATGATCTTGAACAGATGAGCAAGGTCGATCTCGGTAACAAGCAGTTTACTGATCTCGAAGAGGGGGATCAGCGCCTTCAGCCTGATATTCTCTTTCTGGAGCCTGCTGCGATTCATCGAACGCTCAACCGTGCCGAGGAGTTCCTCCTGGGTGAACGGTTTCAGCACAAAACCATCAACGCCGCTCATCAGTGATTCGATCGCAGTATCGAGCGTGCCATGTCCCGTAATGAAGATGGTGACGATATCGCGGTTCAACCCCTTGACCTGATCAAATAGTTCCAACCCGTCCATCCCCGGCATTTTGATATCCGTAATGAGCAGATCCGTCATATTCCGGTTCAGTTCCTCGAAGGCGGCCTTGCCGTTCGGCGCTGTCGTTACCTGATAGCCCTCTGCCGACAGGATATGAAAGCACAGGTCCCGGATCATTTCTTCATCATCTACTACGAGTATTTTTTCACCGGCCATTAGAGTAAATCCTCCACCGCGACGCTCATCTCGCCTGACACTTTCACATCAACCGTCGCCCTGGACGTCCTGGACAGGAATGATCACCTTGAAAACAGATCCCTTGTCGATGACACTCTCAACTTCGATCCTTCCGCCATGGTTCTGCATGATCATGTAACTGATCGACAATCCCAGCCCAGTACCTCCGCCATCCGGCCTGGCCGAAAAGAAAGGGTCGAATATTTTATCCAGATGTTCTTCGGGGATCCCATGGCCGGTATCGGCAAATTCGACGACAACGGATAGCCGACCCGCAATATCCTGTTCCGTCCGGCACCGAATCTCGAGACTGCCGCCTTTGGGCATTGCAAAACATGCGTTATTGATAAGATTGACAAATACCTGCCGTATCTCATCGACGTCGATCGACACCTCGGGAAGGATACCGTTGCAGGACGTAGTGACAACAACATTGCTTAACTTAGCCTGCCCCCTGATGATCGGCATGATGTCTTGGACGACCATGCTCATATCGGTCTTCACCAACCGTGGCGGTTTTCTGCGTGAAAAGTCCAGAAGGTTCTTCAGGATCTCCCGGGCGCGAAGCGTCTCCCGTTCCACGGTCCTCAAGTGCTCCTTTTTGTCAGCCGGAATGTCGTCGGCCTTGAGCAATAAGCCCGTATATCCCAGGACGCCCGTCAGCGGGTTATTCACCTCGTAAGCAATATTCGTTGCCAGCTCGCCGATGGCCGCAAGCTTCGTGCTTTGCAGCAGCTGGCGTTGCGACACGTGAAGGTTGTGCGTCATGGTGTTGAACGCCTCTCCCAGTTCCGTAAACTCGCTCCCCGGGGCATCCCTAATCTCGACCCGGTGCTGAAGCTCACCGCGGGCGATCCGCCGGGTTGCTTCGAGAAGCTGCTGCAGCCTCCGGTCAAGTCCTTTTATCAGCGTATAGCCGATGATAAACGCAAGCGCCAGGCCCAGCAGGAGGGTGACTGAAAGCACCCAGCGTACCTCACGGATGGTGCTCATGGTTTCCTGGGTCTTTTGTTGGAGCCGGACGTTGGCGGTGAATGCCATTCCCTGAGTCATCGTAATAAGCTCTTGCCCGAGGTCCTGCGCGCGACGCTCCAGCACGGCGATGCGCGACGGATTCGCCGATGCGGTAATAAGGCGGCTGATGGCGTTTTTGTAATCGTTCGCCATGTCCCGCATCGACGCCAGCCCCTGGGTCAGTTCCGGCGCATGGTGACAACCGACGCAGGAGTCCATCGTCCGGTCCATCTCCTGCACCTGACTGATGAGCACATCAATATCTCCACTCTCCCTGATCTTGCTGCGGTAGATGTGCGACTGCACCTGCTGAATGCGAATGATCAGGTCCTCGCGAAGTATCTCGACTTGATGGAGGAGGACCAGGCGGTCCATCCTGTCAGTGGTCTTGGTGATGTACAGCACCGCGATGACGCTCCCCGCCAGAAATATCAGCAGCAGCAGGCCAAAACCCAGTAGAATTCTTTTTTTCATGGATTATTCACGTTACCTGTTATTATAATGGTAGGTTGCCACATCGATCCCCGCCTGTTCAGTCAGCCGGTACACCGTGTCGTAATCTCCATCCGAGGTCTCGATGAACCCCCGCGCGCCGAACTTCTTGAGCGCAGCAGCCCCCTCGCTGTCCTTCCCCATATCGAGCAACGCCTGCTTCAGTGCTTTTTTCAATTTCGGATCAAGGTCCTTGCGCACGGCAAAGCAATTCTGCGGAAACGCTTCTGACGCGGCAAGGATCTGCAATTCCCTGCCGATCCGGGGATCCTCTTGTTCCATCTGATCGTAGATCGTGCTCTTGGCTGCACCAATATCGGCATCCCGGTTCAGAACAGCAAGGATCGCCGCATCATGACTGCCCCAAAAAAAAGTCTCTCCAAAATAGGCCTGCATATCCGCGACATGGTGCGCTTTGAAGTACGCAAGTGGGTACAGATACCCCGCACTAGTCGCCCGCTCAACGAAGGCGAACCGTTTGCCTCGCATATCTGAAGCGTCACGGATCCGGCTATCCCTGCGGACGAACAGGTAGCCGCGATAGGTGGAGGTTCCGTCGAGATTGATCGGACGGGCGATCGGCTCAACGCCGAGTTGATGGCGGGCAAGGGCATAGGTGAAGCTTCCTAAGAACGCTCCGTCGAGTTTTTCACTTGAAAATCGTTCGACGATATTGCCGTAGCGGCTTAAGCTGGTAAGGGTGATCGTAACACCGAGACGATCGGCAAGGTACTGCTTCAGCACAAGATAGCGTTCTCGCTGGCGGAACACATTCTGTTCAGGGATCAGGCCGATTAGGATTTCCTGTTGCGCATATCCCTTGGCTGCGATTGGTTGTACTTTTTCCTTTGAGCAGGCAGGTGCGAGCGACAACAGGACCACCAACGCGCTGCATGAGATACGGAAGAGCATCATGCCGTCGTCTCCTCGTTCTGGCTATCGGGCTGTGCCATCCGTGGCGTTTTCTGATAGAGCGGAAGGATCACCCGGAAAACGGTACCGTGTCCTACCCGGCTTGCAGCTTCGATCGTGCCGCCATGATTCTGAATAATACGGTAGCTGATTGAAAGACCGAGGCCGGTTCCATCACCGCTCTCCTTGGTCGAAAAAAAAGGCTCGAATATCTTGTTCAGATTTTCCGGCGCGATACCCACACCGGTATCACCAAATTCCACAACAACTTGTTGGTCCCGCCTCATATTGAGCAGAACCCGGAACTCACCGCCCGATGGCATAGCATGCAGTGCATTATACGCTATGTTTATAAAGACCTGTTTGATCTCATCATGATCCATATTGACCATGACCGGAGTGGAGGGATACTCCTCAACAACATGGACTGAGGATGACTCTGCCATACCCTGCACAAGCGCCATCGTTTCTTTGATCGGAATAATCAGGTCGGCAGGATGCATCCAGGAAGGCTTCGGCCGCGAAAAATCCAACAGGTTTCTGATGATTTTTCTCACCCGCAGCGTTTCCTGCTCCATCATGCCAAGCATCCTTTTGGGGGACTCAGCCAGATCAACGGTTTTCAGAAGGTAGGTCGTATAGCCAAGCACGCTCGTAAGTGGATTATTGATCTCATGTGCAACATTCGCGGCAAGCTCGCCGATCGCGGCCATCTTCGATGAATGAACCAGTTGCTGTTGCGTGCTTTTCAGCTCCAGCATTTTCTCCTTAAGGTCCGTATAAAGCGAGGCGTTCTGAAGTGCCGCCCCGGCAAGGTTTCCGAAAACCGTAAAAAGACGCAGATCATGTTTATCAAAGCTGGCAACACCCTTTTTATTGATGACCGTGAGCAGGCCGGTCAGGGTATTCGATGTCCAGAGCGGCACCATCATTAGGGTCCTGATGCCGAGTGCTTTCATCCGCTCACCATCCAATCTGAAATCAGACTGCGCATCGGGAATGAGGAGCGGCGTTCCATAGCAGGCGAGCCAGTTATAGATTCCCCCTGTTTCGAATGGAAGTTCCTGCTCCATGAGCTGCTGTTTTTTGCTTCCATACACGCCAAGATACTGCAGCGTAAAGCGCTTATTGCTAAAAACCGATACAGCCGTCGTATCGGCCCGCACAAGATCGTCGGCACGCGCAGCGATCTTGGCCACGAGTGTCTCCAGCTCAAGGCTTTCCATCAGGTCTAGACCGGCCGTATGGAGGATGAACAGGTCTCTGTTCCAGCTGGACAAACTTGCTTCCCGCTGTTTAAGCGTAAGTGCCATCTGGTTGAAGGCATGGCCGAGCTTGCTGATCTCGTCCTTTCCTCTAACGGGGAATGGCTTTTCCCAGTTTTGCTGGCTCAGCATGTCAGCAGCATCGCTGAGCGTCCGGATTGGTTTCGTTATGCCGCTGGTAATAACCTGACTGAAAACCATTCCCACCAATAGAATGGCTATGAGTGCGACCGACGCCCTCTTTGCCAGTCCGGCAAATTTTTCTGCATACCGCTGGCTTGACATGCCGACCCGGACAAAACCGGTTCTATCCTGTCCGGCCATGACCGGAACGGTCAAATCGTAGACACCGGGCCGTTTAATTAAAAAAACGGGCGCAGTCGCGCTCCTCATATCGGGACCGAGTGTGACATCATCAACCATCATTTTATTGCCAGTCGGCAAGGTATAAAAGTATGAATCGCTGTTAAAGAATGCCGCCGAAGAGCTACTGCCGATAATGAGCGTTCCATCGTGCCGATAAATCATGACATAAAGAAGATCGCTTCCGGTGTGCGCATCGTCCTCCGGCACAAAAAGCGGGGTTAGTTTTTTGTAGATATCATGACGATTTTCGGCAATGATATCATCCATCGTCAGCGAGGATATTTCTCGGGCGACATAGAGTGCACGGCCGTGAATTTCCGCATCAAGCATCGCCGTCCCTTCCTGATAAAAGAAAAGGCCAACAAGGAATGAGACCAGCAACAGGGCTACCGCTATCAAGAATGAAATCCTGCATCCAACTCCGCCCCACCGCCGCGCGGCGAACTGGTACATGCGTGCCAATATGTGAGAACGTATTATCTTTTTGTCAGCCATAGAAAAACGGTAGTTAATGTATGCTAAATTTTAACATAAAAGCACTCTCATGTAAACGCCATAAAAAAAGGCAAGGGAGCTAGTCCCTTGCCTTTCATACATCGTTAAATTATATTGCACAGCCTTTAACATGTACTACAACTGTGCTACGCCTTTGGGTTTTCCGCACCCTTCGACACCGATGTGTCCTGCTTTTTGCGTTCAATAAGCTCAATTACTGCCATGGGAGCCGCGTCACCGGGACGGTTGCGGGTCAGAATAATTCTTGTATATCCCCCGTTCCTGGTGGCAAAACGCGGCGCAATGGTGGTGAAAAGGCCGCTAACCACGGCTTCATCGTTAATAAAACTGAGCGCCTGCCGTCTCGCGTGAAGATCACCCCGTTTACCCAGAGTAATCATCTTTTCAGCCAGCGGTCTGATTTCCTTGGCCTTTGCAACGGTAGTTTCAATCTTTTCGTTCTTCAGCAGCGCTGTCACGAGCATTCGGAGCAATGCTTTCCGATGCGAACTATCTCTCCCAAACTGCCTGCCTGCACATGCATGTCTCATTGCGATATCCTTATTTCCAATAGTAGATTTATTAGCTCTCGCTCGGCTTTTCTGCCAGCAGACGCCGTGCCTCGGATACAATCTTATCATCAACTTTGAGGCCCAGGCCCAAGCCCATGTCCGCAAGAATTTCTTTGATCTCGTTCAATGATTTTCTGCCGAAGTTCTTGGTCTTAAGCATCTCGCTTTCGGTCTTTTGCACCATTTCAGCAATCGTCTCAATGCCGGCGTTCTTGAGGCAGTTCGCAGCACGAACCGAAAGTTCAAGCTCATTCACGCTTCGCAGCAGATTCTCGTTGAACGAAGGTACTTTTTTTATTTCTTCTTCCGTGACCGGTGCATTTTCTTCCTCTTCCGGAAGATGGATAAATATGGAGAGATGGTCCTTTAACAGCTTCGATGCATGCGCAACAGCATCATCAGGACGGATACTTCCATCGGTCCAAACCTCGAGCACCAGCTTATCGTAATCGGTCTCCTGGCCTACCCGGGCATTTTCCACCTTAAAATTGACTTTTCTGATCGGTGAAAAGATGGAATCGATCGGTATGACGCCAATGGATTGACCAGGCTCTTTATTCTTGTCAGATGATACATAGCCCCTGCCACGCCGGGCTCTCATTTCAACTTCAATCTTGCCGTTCTTATCGATCGTCGCAAGATGAAGCTCGGGATTCAGGATCTCGACCTCTGCATCGGCCTCGATATCCTTCGCCGTAACCTCTCCCGGGCCCTTTGCCTTGAGAGCGAGCGTCTTCGGTTTATCCGTGTGCAACTTCAACCGCACTTCCTTCAGGTTGAGGATCAGATCTGTTGTGTCTTCCACAACACCAGGAATGCTGGAGAACTCATGCTGCACACCGCTGATCTTCAGGGAGGTTATTGCTGACCCCTCCAGGGACGACAGGAGCACCCTTCGAAGAGAATTACCCAGCGTTGTTCCAAAACCGCGTTCCAGCGGTTCGGCAGTAAATTTGCCATAGGTATCAGTGATCTTTTTGGGGTCATACTGAAGTTTCTTGGGCATTTGGAAATCTTTGGCTTTCTTAAGCATGCTTCCTCCATAACGGAGTGAAAAAACTTTCATTAGGACTGCAGAGGACTATGACTATATTGCTATCTGGTATGAACCAGACCACCCCTGAGCCTTACCATTCTCAATTGAACGTGCGCTAATTACTTTGAATAGAGCTCGACGACAAGCTGTTCCTTGACTGTTGGGAGCGTACACTCGTCACGGGCCGGCAAAGCCAGGACCTTGCCTTTGAACGCAGCTTTATCCATCTCAAGCCATGCTGGGAATCCGCGTTTTTCAATAGCAGCAAGAGTTTGCTGAATCTGTCCGATACTTCTACTCTTTTCACGCAATTCTATCACGTCTCCCGCTTTCAGCAGGTACGACGGGATATTAACCTTTTTACCGTTCACCAGCATGTGTCCGTGACGTACCAACTGACGCGCTTCCTTTTTGGCACCGGCGAAGCCCATGCGCTGGACAACATTGTCTAGTCGTCTCTCCAGAAGCTGCAGAAGGTTGTCGCCCGTGATACCTTTCATCCGCTCGGCTTTTTCGAAATAACCGCGGAATTGTCCTTCAAGAACACCATAAACACGCTTGATCTTCTGTTTTTCCCTGAGCTGCAGGCTATACTCGGAATGTTTAATCCGCGCCTGGCCATGCTGCCCGGGCGGGTAACTTCTCCGCGTGATACCGCATTTATCTGTATAACAACGCTCAGCCTTCAGAAAGAGCTTCGTACCTTCCCGTCTGCAGAGTTTACAAACTGATCCAATATAGCGCGCCACGTGATTCCTCCTGTGTTAAACCCGTCTTCTTTTCGGCGGTCTGCATCCGTTATGTGGTATGGGCGTCACATCCTTGATTGCCACAATCTCCAGTCCTGCCGCCTGAATTGACCTGATCGCCGATTCCCGGCCGGTACCTGGACCTTTTACATAGACTTCGACCTGTCGCATACCATGTTCCATTGCTTTTTTGGCCGCAGTCTCCGCTGCAAGCTGTGATGCAAATGGAGTGCTCTTTCGTGAGCCCTTAAAACCTTTATTTCCGGCACTGGACCATGAAAGCACATTACCAGCCGTATCCGTGATGGTCACGATCGTATTGTTGAACGATGCATGGATGTGGGCCACACCCATGGCCACATTTTTTCTTTCTTTGCCCTTCTTGGCCATCTATCCTCCTCAAGGCGTATCGGACTGGATGCACAAACAGGCATCAACAGTTCAAGACGCACATACTGCTCTACTTTTTAGCTAAAGATTTCTTCTTGCCTGACATCGCGGATTTCTTTGGCCCCTTCCGGGTCCTTGCATTGGTCTTGGTCCGCTGACCTCGTGCCGGCAAGCCTTTGCGGTGCCTGAGGCCACGATAGCTGCCAACATCCATCAACCGTTTAATATGCATTGTCACATCTCTGCGGAGATCGCCCTCCACAACATAATCACGGTCGAGAATGGTACGAATCTTCAGAACATCAGACTCCGCAAGATCTCCGCTCTTCATGGTCGGATCAATCCCGGTTTCAGCCAGAATCTTCTTGGCAGATGTCTTTCCTATTCCGAAAATATAGGTTAGGGCAACTTCGATTTTTTTGTCTTTTGGTAAATCTACTCCGGCAATTCGAGCCACATTTCCTCCTCAATCGTGATGCCGCACCGTATCTTCCAAACCAATGGCAGGTAACGCACAGTCATCGCGATCCGCGTACTGCGTTCACACTATCCCTGTCGCTGTTTATGACGTGCATTTTCACAAATTACACGCACAATTCCTTTGCGGCGGATAACCTTGCATTTAGTACATATTTTTCGTACAGAAGAACGAACTTTCATAATGACCTACTTCCATTCGCAATAGTAGTTATTTACACAACCCGTTTCCGGGACGTTACTTAAATCTATATGTTATCCTGCCTCTGGTGAGGTCATACGGTGTTAGTTCCACGGTAACCTTGTCACCCGGCAAAATCTTGATAAAGTGCATCCGCATCTTTCCTGATATATGCGCCAGAATCTTATGACCATTCTCCATCTCGACACGAAACATGGCGTTCGGCAGTGTTTCTAGGACGGTTCCCTGGACTTCTATTGAATCTTCTTTCGCCATAATATCTCAGTATCCTGCATCGAACCTGTCGATGACCTTTGCACGTTTACCTGGTGAGTATCAGCGGTCCATCGGCCATGACGGCAATGGTATGCTCGAAATGTGCTGACAGCGAACCATCTGCCGTTACCGCTGTCCAGCCGTCCTCCTTAACCCTGGTAACGCAACCGCCGGCATTAACCATCGGCTCTATAGCCAGAACCATTCCGGCTCTAAGCCTTGGCCCGCCGCCCCGGTCACCGAAATTCGGAATCTGCGGATCTTCATGCAGATTTCTTCCGATACCATGACCGACAAACTCTCTTACTACCGAGAAACCATGCGCCTCAACATGCGACTGGACGGCCGCTGAAATGTCATACAGTCTATTACCGGGTCTTGCTTCCGCAATACCCTTTAACAGCGATTCTTCCGTAACCTTGATCAGGCGCTCAGCCTCGTTCGTTATTGACCCCACAGGAACCGTTATTGCAGCATCGCCGTAAAATCCATCGACGACCGCACCAACGTCGATACTGATTATGTCTCCCTGCTTCAGCATGACCCCCTTGGAGGGAATGCCATGTACCACCTGTTCATTGACCGAAGTACAGAGGCTGCAGGGATAGCCGCGGTAACCCTTGAATGCAGGTTTTGCACCGGCATCTCTTATAAACTGTTCGGCGAAATCATCCAGTTCTTTGGTTGTTACGCCTTCCTGAACTTTGGTGCGAATTGTTTCCAGGACATTCGCCACGATCAGGCAGGCTTTGCGAATCTTTTCGATTTCCTGAAGGGACTTGAGAATCACCATGAGTACAACCTATCCTCATCGTCTCCCTTTAACTGAAACACCCTTCAGAAATCCGCCATAGTGCCTCTGGATAAGATGGGACTCTATCTGAGACACCGTATCCAAGGCGACACCAATAACAATCAGTAGTGATGTCCCTCCGAAATAAAAGGGAACATTAAATGCTTTATAGAATATGTCAGGCAATACGCATACCGCTGCCAGGTATACCGCGCCGCCAAGGGTGATCCTGGTCAATACGCGGTAAAGATAATCCGATGTCTTTTTCCCCGGGCGGATGCCCGGAATGAAACCACCGTACTTTTTCAAGTTTTCGGCAATGTCCACTGGGTTAAAGACGATTGCTGTGTAAAAGAACGCGAAAAACACAATCATAACAACGTACACTGTCGTATACAGAAATCGCCCAGGTGCAAGCTGACCCGCAATATTCTTAATCCAACTGACTTCCGTAAAGCTGGCAATCGTTGCCGGGAACAGCAGTATGGACGATGCAAATATGGGCGGAATAACTCCGGCTGAATTGATCTTGAGCGGCAGATGGGTACTCTGTCCCTTGTAGATCTTTCGTCCGACCATGCGTTGCGCATACTGAACCGCAATTTTTCTCTGGCCCCGTTCCATGACAATGATCGCGGCAATGACCGTAACAATGATCACAAGAATTACTGCGATCATAAAATAGGGTATTTCACCGGAGGTTACCAACCCAAAGGTATTAATGACCGCCCTCGGGAATCCAGCCACGATACCGGCGAAAATAATGAGTGATATCCCGTTCCCAATACCACGTTCAGTTATTTGCTCTCCCAGCCACATGATGAAAGTGGTTCCCGCGGTGAGCGTGATCATAGTAAGGATACGGAATGACCATCCTGTTGACTCTACAAATGCGCCGCCACCCATTTTCTCAATTCCCACTGCCATCCAGAAGGACTGAAATCCGGCAATGACCACCGTTCCGTAGCGGGTATACTCGGTGATCTTTTTGCGCCCTGATTCGCCTTCCTTCGCAAGCGCCTGCAAGCGAGGAATAACCACCGTCAAAAGCTGCAGTACGATCGAGGCGGTAATGTACGGCATGATACCGAGCGCAAAAATTGTGACCTTGGAAAGGGCTCCACCGGAGAACATATCGAAGAAGCCCATTAAACCAGATGCAGCCTGGTGCAAATATTGGCTCAGTGCATCACCCCGTACTCCGGGGGTGGGAATATGCGCACCAATACGATACACCGCGAGCATGAGAAGCGTAAAGAATACGCGCTTTCTGAGCTCTGGAATATTAAATATGTTCTTAATGCCGGTGAACAAGGGTTATATTACCTCGGCCTTCCCGCCGGCGGCTACAATTTTTTCTACCGCTGTCTTGCTGAATTTATGAGCGCGAATCGTTACGCCCTTTTTCAACTCACCCATCCCAAGCACTTTGACCTCGGCTTTTATACTTTTGATAAGACCGTTCTGATGCATGGTCTCCGGGGTTATCGTTCCACCGGCACTCGCCGCATCAAGGTCGGTCAGGTTCACCACTGCATACTCTTTCCTGAAGATATTCGTAAAACCACGCTTCGGGATACGACGTTGAAGCGGCATCTGACCGCCCTCAAACCCAGCCGGCTTTACTCCACCTGAGCGGGCCTTCTGTCCCTTGTGACCCTTGGTTGCAGTTTTGCCATGCCCGGAACCGACACCCCGGCCAACCCGCTTTTGATTCTTTTTTGCCCCTGGTTGAGGCTTAAGATCTTCTAATCGCATAGTTTGTAATCCTATATCTGCAGTAACCTGATTTTTAAAACCTAGTCCTTAACATCCTCAACCCGGAGCAGATGGTTAACTTTGTTGACCATCCCTCTGATTTCGGGAGTATCAAGTCTCACAACAGACTTGTTAAGCTTTCTCAGCCCCAGTCCGACAAGAACAACCTTGTGTTTCCCCGGCCGGGCAATACTGCTTCGCACTAATGTGATTTTTATTTTTTTGGCTTCATCCTTCGACATCTTAGGCGAGCTCCTCCACGGATTTTCCCCGGAGAGCGGCAACCTGCGCCGCACTTCTGAGCCTGATCAATCCGTTAATTGTAGCACTGACAACGTTGTGCGGATTACTGGAACCCAGTGACTTGCACAACACGTTCCGCACACCAACAACCTCAAGCACTGATCGGCTTGCTCCGCCCGCGATCAACCCGGTACCTTCAGACGCAGGCTTCAGCAATACTTTTCCCGCCCCATAATGGCCAAGCACTTCATGGGGTATCGTGTCCCCCTTGAGTGATACAAGAACCATGTTCTTTTTTGCTCGCTCGACGGCTTTCTTGATGGCTACCGGCGCTTCGGCTGCCTTCCCTTTTCCAACGCCGATTTTGCCATTTCCGTCACCAACGACCACCAGTGCGCTGAAATTGAACCTCTTTCCGCCCTTGACCACTTTAGCGACCCGGTTCAGGTAGACTAACTTATCCTTCAGGCCATCGCCGTCTTCTGCCTCTTTATTGTATCGCTCTGCCAAAGCTGCCTCCACAATACTGCCAGTTCACTAAAAGTTTAATCCCTGCTCCCGCGCAGCATCTGCCAAGGCCTTGATGCAGCCATGATATTGATATCCGCCACGGTCAAAAACGACGTCTTTGATATTCTTGCTCAGAGCGCGCTGCGCAATGCTCGCACCAACCTTCTTCGCAGCCGCAATATTCCCGCAGTGCTTCAAACCGGTTTGTACATCTTTCTCGGTCGACGATGCTGCTGCAACGGTCTTGCCGTCCGTATCGTCGATAAGCTGCACATAAATATGGCTGAGGCTCTTATAAACGCTCAACCGGGGCCTTGCAGTTGTGCCGTTTACACGTTTGCGGACTCGTTCATGTCTTCTCTGTCTGGCCTTTAGCTTGCTCTTTGCCACGTTCACTCTCCATCATGCTGATTGCGATACACCACTCATGTGGCGCCGACCGCAATCAGAAATCGATTGACTATTTTCCGCCCTTACCAGCCTTGCCTTCTTTACGCTTGATGACCTCGGTGCTATATTTAATGCCCTTGCCTTTGTACGGCTCAGGTTTCTTCAGGCTTCGCACATTTGCTGCGATCTGACCAACGAGCTGCCGGTCCACACCCTTGAGCGTGATTTGTGTTTGCTTCGGGTCAACGGTGGCCTTGATACCATTCGGCAACGCATACACGATGGGATGAGAAAAACCAAGTGTCAGCATTAGGTTCGAACCATGCACAGCTGCTTTAAAACCCACACCGGTTATCTCAAGCGTCTTTTCGAAGCCTTTGCTTACACCCACAACCATGTTGGCTAGCAGGTTTCTGGTCAGGCCATGCAGTTCCCGGTATAGCTTCTGATCCGACGGACGCTCCACCGTAAGCGTATTGTTCTCTTTTTTGATTATCAGCTTTGGGTTAACTTCCTGGCTGATCTCGCCCAGGGGGCCTTTGACTGTGACCTTTCCGGTCTCCAGTTTTGCTTCAACCCCTGCTGGCATCTCTATCGGTTTTTTACCAACCCTAGACATAACAACTCCTCAAATTCTTGAATAGAACGGATTCACGTCACCGGGACACTACCAAACGTGGCAAAGGACCTCACCACCGACATTGTCCTTTTGTGCCTGTTTACCAGTCTGAATGCCCTTCGGCGTAGACAGGATGGCAATCCCAAGCCCTCTTAAAACACGCGGAATTGCCTTACTGTTGGCATATACGCGACATCCTGGTTTGCTGATCCGCTTCAGTCCCGTGATTACCGGCAATTCCTCGTCCGAATACTTAAGATAAACCCGGATGACACCTTGCCTACGGTCTTTGACCAGTTTCAGATTTTTAATATAGCCTTCATCCTTAAGAATTTTCGCAACTTCCATCTTAAGTTTTGATGACGGAATGTCAACCTTCTCGTGCTTTGCTTTACTTGCGTTGCGGATTCGCGTTAGCATATCCGCGATAGGATCGGTCATCATCGGTTCAAACCCCTTCTGCTTACCAACTCGCCTTAATCACGCCCGGTATTTCACCCTTGAGCGCACCGTTTCTGAAACAAATGCGGCACATATCAAACTTCCGCAGATACCCTCTCGGTCGCCCGCACAGAGGACAGCGTGTATATGCCTGCACTTTAAATTTTGGCGGTCTGTTTGCCTTTGCTATCAAGGACTTCTTTGCCATGTTTCCTCCCAGAGAACCTGTCTGAAGCCTACTTCCTGAACGGCATACCGAGGTGGCGAAGCAACGCCCTGCCCTCTTCATCAGTATTGGCCGTCGTTACAAAAACAATATCCATGCCGTGAACCGATTCAACTTTATCGTACTCTATTTCCGGGAATATAATCTGTTCCTTGATACCAAGGGTATAATTTCCCCGGCCGTCGAAGGACTTCGTCGGAACACCCTTGAAGTCACGGATACGGGGCAATGCCGCGCTGATAAAACGATCGAGGAACTCGAACATGTGTTCGCGGCGAAGCGTCACACTGCACCCGATCGGCATACCTTCTCGCAGCTTAAAAGCAGCGATCGACTTTTTTGCTTTCGTGATTACAGGACGCTGGCCGGTAATTCGGCCCAGTTCATCAACTGCAAAGTCAAGAGCCTTGGCGTTCGCTATCGCTTCTCCCAAGCCCACATTAAGAACGATTTTAACCAGTTTCGGGGCCTGCATAGGATTCTTGTAGCTGAATTCCTTCATCAGCGCCGGAATAACGGTGTCCTTGTACTGTTTCTGCATCCTGGGCGGTTCCGTTTTTACTGAAGGGGCCTTGACAGCTCCGACCTCTGTGGTTGCAGCAGGTTTTGCGGCTTTTTTGGGTTCCTTAGCCGGTGCCTTGGTTTTTGCATCAGCTTTTGCGGTCTTCGGTGCCGCTTTCTGTCCGGTCGCCTTTGCTTCCTTGCTTTTATCTTTTTTATCTGCCATTGATCGCTTTCCCTATTTCGCCAGTCTTCCCTGATCACCCCTTGTCATCCGGGTGATTCGGCGCCTGCTAGCTCAGAGTTTCGTTGCAGTTTTTACAAACCCGGAGACGCGTGCCATCTTCCTGCGTCTTCCGTACAGCAGCTGTCGGCTTATCGCACTTCGAGCAGATCAACTTGACGTTCGACAGGGAGATGGGACCTTCCTTCTCCACAATGCCTCCCTGCCTCAGTTGCTGGGTCGGCCTTGTATGCCGCTTAATCATGTTCAGTTTCTCGATCAAGAGCCTGTTTTCTGCAGGGTATACGGCTATTACTCTGCCTTTTTTGCCCTTCTCCTTGCCGGAGATCACTAATACATTATCATTTTTCTTTATCTGCATATTCTTACGTCCTGGTTTCCTATCGGAGCGTTATTGGTCAGCAACACCTAGTTACAGCACTTCCGGTGCCAATGAAATTATTTTCATAAAGTTCTTTTTCCGCAGTTCTCGCGCAACAGGACCGAAGATACGGGTGCCGATCGGTTCATTGCTTGCGTTGATCAGCACCGCTGCATTCCGGTCAAATTTTATGTACGATCCATCCGGTCGTCGCACTTCCTTGGTTGTCCGCACGACAACCGCTTTCGCGACAGTTCCCTTTTTTGCCTGCCCCTCAGGAATGGCCATCTTGATCGCCACGACTATAACATCACCAAGTGACGCGTACCGCTTGCGGGTCCCGCCAAGCACTTTGATGCACATTACTTTTTTTGCGCCGGAATTATCGGCGACGTCTAATACGGTCTGTTGCTGAATCATCTCTCATCCCCTAGCACAGGTAGTCGAATTACGGCTGATTACTGGGCCTTTTCCACGATTTCAAGCACTTTCCAGCGTTTTTCCTTTGACAGCGGCCTGGTTTCAATGAAACGCACCACGTCGCCGACCTTGCACTCATTTTTTTCATCATGAGCCTTGAACTTGGTCGTACGGCTGATCGTTTTCGTGTACTTCGTGTGCGCTACACGCCTCGACACCGCCAGAACCACGGTCTTGTCCATTTTATCGCTGACCACACGACCGACATACGTTTTTCTTTTTTTAGACTCGCCCATATTTTTCCTTTAAGACCGTTTTTGCTCTTGCGATATCCTTGCGGAGTATCCGCAAACGCATCGGATTTTCTATCTGGCCCATTGCCTGTTGGAACCGCAGATTGAACATTTCTTTTTTCATATCCGTGGCTTTGGCCACCAGTTCTTCACTGGATAAATCTTTCATGTCGCGCAGACTGGATTTCATATTGCAGCCTCCCGAGAGACAAACTTGGTAGCAATCGGCAACTTGTATGCTGCAAGCCTGAACGCCTCTCGTGCTACCGACTCGTCGACACCACCCATTTCGTAAAGCACCCGACCGGGCTTCACAACCGCTACCCAGTATTCAGGCGCTCCCTTGCCTTTGCCCATACGTGTTTCTGCAGGCTTCTTCGTAATAGGTTTGTCCGGGAATATGCGTATCCATATTTTGCCTCCCCGCTTGACATAGCGGGTCATGGCGATACGGGCAGCTTCAATTTGCCGGCTCGTGATCCAGCCTGGCTCAAGGACCTTCAATCCGAACTCCCCGTAGCTGACCTCGGCTCCGCGATAGGCAGTTCCGGTCATCCGGCCCTTCATCATTTTTCTATGTTTTACTCTTTTCGGCGCTAGCATAATCGCATTCCTTTACGACTGTCATAGTATTGCTAATATGTCAAAGTGTTACGCAGTCGCCTTCGACGGCTGCAGCACATCACCTTTATAGATCCATACCTTCACGCCGATTTGTCCCATCGTCGTTTTTGCTTCAAAGAAACCGTACTGGATGTCGGCCCTCAGCGTATGGAGCGGCACACGACCCTCACGGTACCATTCGGTTCTGGCGATTTCACCGCCAGCCAATCTTCCGGCACACATGATTTTAATGCCCTGAGCGCCCAAACGGAGAGCTGAGGTCACGGACTTTTTCATTGCCCGACGAAAAGCAATACGACGTTCCAGCTGAAGAGCGATATTCTCCGCCACCAGCTGGGCATCCAGTTCCGGCCGTCTGATCTCTTGGATATTGATATACATCTGCTTACCGGTCATGCTTTCGAGGTCTTTTTTCAGCTTGTCGACCTCGGCGCCTTTTTTCCCGATAATGATACCGGGCCGGGCCGTATGGATATTTATCTTGGCCTTCTGGCCGGCCCGTTCAATCTCGACTTTGGAAACGCCTGCATGCATCAGACGTTCCTTCACGATCTTGCGGATCTTGATATCCTCATGCAGGAGCGCTGCATAATTCTTTTGCGAGAACCAGCGGGAATCCCATGTCTTGATGACCCCGAGCCGGAAACCGATCGGATGTACCTTCTGTCCCATTATGCCTCCACCGTAAACACTATGCTGAGAGCACCAGCGTGATATGGCTGGTCCTCTTTTTTATCTGGTTTGCCCTGCCCATGGCACGCGCCCTGATCCGCTTCATCGTGACGCCCTGATTTACGTACGCCTTGGTCACCATGAGAGAATCGACATCTCCCACC
Source organism: Nitrospirota bacterium (assembly GCA_963818475.1). Taxonomy (GTDB): domain Bacteria; phylum Nitrospirota; class UBA9217; order UBA9217; family UBA9217; genus GWC2-56-14. Next base: position 171,128 of record CAWFSF010000001.1, read on the forward strand.
TTCTTCTGTTCGGCATTTGCTACCGCAGAATCGAGAAGCTTCTTTACGACCCGTGCTGCGTGAAGCGGGGTAAAGGTGAGGATATTTATTGCGTCACCCACCATCTTGCCGCGGATGAGGTCAATGACCTGCCTCGCCTTACGCGGAGTGATTCGTATATGTCTGATCGTTGCGCTTGCTTCCATCTTCGTATCCTCGCTCTAGTTCACAAAACTGGACTACTTGGGTGCGCTCGTCTTTTCCGCGGTCTTTGCCTTAGACCCGCCATGCGCCTTGAAGGTCCGGGTCGGGGAAAACTCGCCCAGTTTATGTCCTACCATATTCTCGGTGACATAGACCGGAATGAATTTTTTTCCATTGTGCACAGCCATGGTGTGTCCCACGAAGTCCGGCGTAATGGTTGACCGCCTGGACCATGTCTTCACGATCTTTTTATCTCCCGATGTGTTCATGGTCTCGACTTTCTTCATGAGACTCGTGTCCACAAAAGGACCTTTTTTAACTGATCTGGGCACCGTATCCTCCGCTGCTACCTATCACAAGATTGCGGATTCCCGCTATCTGCTCTTCGTTCTTCTCTTCAGAATGAACTGATTCGTTGTCTTGTTCTTTCTCGTTTTCACGCCGTCCGGGAGACCCCAGGGTGAACATCCCGGTCTGCCGCCTGAGGATTTTCCCTCACCGCCGCCAAGAGGATGATCAACCGGATTCATGACCACTCCGCGCACTCTCGGACGCATCCCCATCCAGCGCGAACGGCCCGCCTTGCCGATGCTTATATTCTCATGGTCGAGATTTCCAACCTGGCCAATGGTTGCCATGCATTCTGACCGTACGGTACGGATCTCACCGGAATTAAGCCGCAACGTTGCAAGTTCGCCTTCCCGTGCCAGCAGCTGCACAGAAGCTCCTGCACTCCTTGCTAACTGGCCACCGGCGCCCTTTTTGAGCTCCACATTATGGACCACGGTACCTACGGGAATCGAGGTGATGGGAAGCGCATTACCCGGCTTGATATCAGCATCAGGTCCTGAAACTACCCGATCTCCAACATTCAGCCCAACGGGTGCGAGAATATACCGTTTTTCACCATCAGCATAGTGCAAGAGAGCGATACGCGCAGTACGATTCGGATCGTACTCGATATGCGCCACGGTTGCCGGCACGCCTGTCTTTTCGCGCCTGAAGTCGACGATCCTGTATTTCTTCTTGTGCCAGCCAGCCCGGTATCGGACCGTGATCTTGCCGCGGTTATTCCTGCCGCCGCTCTGGCTGAGCTTTACGACCAGCGATTTTTCCGGTCTGCTCCGTGTTACTTCCTCGAATGTCGAGGAAGTCTGGAATCTTCTGCCCGGGGATGTTGGATTATATGTCTTTACCGGCATTTACGCACCCTCAAATATATCGATCTTTTCACCTGGTTTCAGCGTTACGTACGCTTTCTTCCAGTCTGATCTGCGGCCGAGCCGCTGCCCCATACGCTTCTTCTTGCCCGCAGTTTTTACTGTGGTTACATCGGAAACTTTTACCTTGAAGATCCCCTCGATCGCCTTTCGTACCTGCAGCTTGTTGGCATCGGTCCGTACTTCGAAGGTCAGAACATTATTCTTTTCCTTCAGGCGTGTACCCTTTTCGGTGATGCGGGGCGCCCGAATTATATCATAGAGATCCATGGTCATTTTCCGTAAACCTCCTGAATGGCGCTCAAGGCATCCTGCGTCATAATGAGGTACCTGTACTTCAGCAGATCATAAACGTTAATGTTTTCCATCCTGAGCACTTTGACCGATGGTATGTTACGCGAAGCCAGCGTCAGATTCTTATTCTCCGTCTTAATGAGAACGAGCGCGTTTTCCTTAACCCCGAGAGTATCAAGCATTGAAGTAACCAACTTGGTTTTAGGCTCTGCAAAATCAAGAGAACTGACCAGAACCAGTCGATTATCAATAACCTTTGATGCTATTGCATCAACAAGCGCCGCTCGTTTTTCTTTTTTCGGCAACGCATAAGAGTAATCGCGAGGCATTGGACCAAAACAGGTACCGCCATGCCTCCACAAGGGTGACCGGTTGCTTCCTGAGCGGGCACGCCCAGTTCCCTTCTGCTTCCAGGGTTTTTTTCCACCACCGCTCACCATCGCCTTGTTCTTCGTCGATGCTGTACCTGCCCGCCTGTTTGCGAGCTGGTTCACGACCGATGCATGGATAAGGTGTGGCCGGATCTCGGACCCGAACAGGGACGGAAGTTCCACATCCTTTACTTTCTTATTATTCTGGTCAACCATGACGACTGACGGCATTTCAGTAACCCTCTATTTCTTGATTAATCAGGCTTGTAGATAAGAAGCAGGCCGTTGATGCCGCCCGGCACTGCACCACGTACGAACAACAGGTTTTGGTCCGGCCGAACATCGACGATTTCCAGGTTTTTAATCGTCTTCTTTGCTACGCCCATATGACCCGGGAGTTTCTTGCCAGGCCAGACGCGAGACGGATAGGAACTCGCACCGATCGAACCAGGAGCGCGGTTGAACATGGATCCATGTCCACCGGGACCGCCGGCAAAATTATGCCGTTTCATGACACCGGCAAAACCTTTTCCCTTAGTCGTTCCGCTCACGGTGATCATATCGCCTTTTTTGAACATATCGATAGTCACGACCTGACCAGCCTCAAACTCTCCGGTCCGGAACTCCCTGAGCACACGGTGAGGCGGCGTTTCAGTCTTCTTAAAGTGCCCGGCCATTGCCTTGGTAATGCGGTTCTTCTTTTTTTCCTCTTCGAAGGACAGCTGGACGGCTTCATAACCATCCGTCTCGGCGGTTTTTTTCTGAACCACCTTGCACGGACCGGCCTGGATCACCGTTACCGGGATCAGCTCTCCACCGTTAAAGTGCTGGCTCATGCCAATTTTTTTTCCGATAATACCCTTACTCATATCGTATCCCTTCACCCGCACGCTGACGGCAACCCTTTGGAGATGCGCCTACGGCTGATTTTACCAGTTAGAGCTTGATCTCAACGTCTACGCCTGCCGCCAGATCAAGTTTCATCAGAGCATCGACCGTCTGGGGCGTCGGATCCAGGATGTCAAGCAAACGCTTGTGCGTCCTGATCTCAAACTGCTCGCGTGATTTCTTATCCACGTGCGGGGACCGGAGAACGGTCCAGCGATTGATACTGGTCGGTAGTGGAATAGGTCCTGATACCTTTGCGCCGGTCCTCTTGGCCGTATCAATAATCTCTACTGCCGACTGGTCCAGCAGACGGTGGTCATATCCTTTTAATCGTATCCTGATCTTCTGCGTCACGGCGTATCCTTCCCTTACTCGATAACTTCGGTAATAACTCCGGCACCCACGGTCCTGCCGCCTTCGCGGATGGCGAACCGGAGACCCTTATCCATGGCGATCGGTCCGATGAGCTCCACACTGCAGGTCATGTTGTCGCCCGGCATCACCATCTCCACGCCTTCTGCAAGCGTCACCACTCCGGTCACGTCCGTGGTCCGGAAGTAGAACTGCGGACGGTAGCCCTTGAAGAACGGAGTGTGCCGGCCGCCTTCTTCTTTGGTGAGAATGTAGGCCTCGGCCTTGAACTTGGTGTGGGGGGTGATGCTCCCGGGCTTGGCAAGCACCATGCCGCGCTCAACATCTTCCTTCTTGATGCCGCGGAGGAGGACTCCGACGTTGTCGCCGGCTTCGCCCTGGTCCAGAAGCTTCCGGAACATCTCGACACCCGTTACCACCGTCTTCTGCGTGGGCTTGATTCCCACGATCTCGATGTCTTCACCCACCTTCACGATTCCGCGCTCGATCCTGCCCGTAACCACGGTGCCGCGACCGGCGATGGAGAACACGTCTTCCACCGGCATAAGATAGGGTTTGTCGATCTCCCGCTTGGGCTGGGGGATGTAGCTGTCAACGGCATCCATGAGCTCAAGAATGCTCTTGTACTCCGGCGCGTTGACGTCCTTGCTCTCGCTCTGGAGCGCTTTCAGGGCGCTGCCTTTTACGATCGGGGTCTTGTCACCCGGGAACTGGTACTTGGACAGGAGCTCCCGGATCTCGAGTTCCACGAGCTCGATGAGCTCGGGGTCGTCGACCATGTCCACCTTGTTCATGTACACGACGATGTAGGGAACGCCGACCTGACGGGCGAGCAGGATATGCTCACGGGTCTGGGGCATGGGGCCGTCTGCGGCGGAAACCACGAGAATGGCGCCGTCCATCTGGGCCGCACCCGTGATCATGTTCTTTACATAGTCGGCATGGCCCGGGCAGTCCACATGGGCGTAGTGACGGTTGTCCGTCTGGTATTCCACGTGCGCTGTGGCGATCGTGATACCGCGCTCACGTTCTTCCGGGGCCTTGTCGATGTTGTCGTAGGAAACAAAGCGTCGCGAAGTTCTTGAAGGACAGCACCTTCGTGATGGCCGCTGTCAAGGTCGTCTTGCCGTGGTCAACATGGCCGATGGTGCCCACGTTCACATGAGGTTTTGTCCTCTCAAATTTTGCCTTTGCCATGCTATCTGCCTCCTGTTGAAAAGTGAAAATCCAATAGAATTATGAAATCTTACCGAGCCTTGACTCCCTCGCCTTTTACCTTTGCGATGATCTGCTCTGAAATGTTTTTCGGTACTTCCTCGTAATGCGCAAACTGCATGGTATAGGTTGCCCTGCCCTGCGTCTTGGACCGGATGTCCGTAGCATAACCGAACATTTCCGAAAGCGGCACCTGTGCCGATATAACCCGGCCTGCACCGCGTACATTCATGCCCTGAACACGACCGCGACGGGAACTGAGATCGCCGATAATATCGCCCATATATTCTTCTGCGCACACAACCTCTACTGCCATGACCGGCTCAAGCAAAGCGGGGGTCGCTTTAGCTGCACCTTCCTTGAACCCCATGGAACCGGCGATCTTAAATGCCATTTCCGAGGAGTCAACGTCATGATAGGATCCATCAATGAGTGTTATTTTGATATCGACTACCGGATACCCGGCGAGCACGCCGTTCTGCATCGCCTCTTCGATACCCTTCTGTGTCGGCGCTACGTATTCCTTGGGGACCGAACCGCCGACGGTCTTGTTCACAAATTCAAAGCCCTTGCCCGGTTCCTGGGGCTCCAGTTCAAGAACAACATGTCCATACTGACCGCGTCCGCCTGACTGGCGCACGAACTTGCCTTCAGCAGTGACCTTCTTCTTGATCGTCTCGCGGTAAGCGACCTGGGGCTTGCCCACATTCGCATCAACCTTGAATTCACGTAAAAGACGGTCAACAATGATCTCAAGGTGAAGTTCACCCATGCCCGAGATGATCGATCTGCCCGGTCTCGGTGTCCGTGTGTACACGGAACGAGGGATCTTCCTGCATAAGCTTCTGGAGCGAGAAACCAAGCTTTTCCTGGTCTGCCTTGGTCTTTGGCTCGATGGCCACGGAAATGACCGGCTCCGGGAAAATCATGGCTTCCAAAATGACCGGCTTATTCTCATCACAGAGCGTGTGTCCGGTGAGCGTGCTCTTGAGCCCCACTGCCGCACAGATATCGCCTGCATATATCTGCTCGATCTCTTCACGCTTGTTGGCGTGCATTTTGAGCAACCTGCCGACACGCTCTCTGGTTCCCTTGGTCGAGTTGTACACATACGACCCGGAGGTGAGCGTACCGGAATAGACCCTGACGAACGTGAGCTGACCTACGAACGGATCGGTCATGATCTTGAATGCGATGCCCGAAAAAGGCTCATCTATCTGATGCCGTGCGAACTACTTCTTCACCCTTGGGGCCAATGCCTGTGACCGAGGGGATGTCCAGCGGAGACGGAAGATAGTCCACCACCGCATCAAGGAGAAGCTGTACGCCCTTATTCTTGAACGCCGAGCCGCAGATAACCGGGAAAATACTCATTGCAATCGTTCCCTTGCGGATCGCCCTCATGATCTCTGCTTCCGTCGGCGTCTCGCCGTTCAGGAACTTTTCCATCACCACTTCATCCGCGTCAGCGATCTTCTCGATCATTTTTTCGCGGTATTCCTGCGCCTTAGGGAGGAGGTCTGCCGGGATATCATCGACAACGAATTTTGCACCAAGCGTTTCATCGTCGAAGAGGACCGCCTTCATTTTCACAAGGTCAATGCAGCCGCGAAACTTATCTTCCGCACCGACAGGGATCTGGATCGGCACTGCGTTCGCGCCAAGCCGGTCAACCATGGACTGAACGCTCATGTAGAAATCAGCGCCAATCCGGTCCATCTTATTCATGAACGCTATGCGCGGGACCTTATACTTGTCCGCCTGACGCCATACGGTCTCCGATTGAGGTTCAACGCCACTCACCGAATCGAAAGCTGCTACGGCACCATCGAGCACGCGAAGGGAACGCTCCACTTCAATAGTGAAATCCACATGACCGGGAGTGTCAATGATATTAATTCGCTTGTCACGCCAAAAACAGGTGGTTGCGGCAGAGGTGATGGTGATACCGCGCTCCTGCTCCTGGACCATCCAGTCCATGACCGCTGTCCCATCGTGCACTTCGCCGATCTTATAAGAAACACCGGTATAGTAAAGAATTCGCTCCGTCGTCGTCGTTTTTCCGGCGTCGATGTGAGCCATAATACCGATATTGCGTGTATTTTCCAGTGAATACTGCCTAGCCAAAACTTCCTCCGCTTCTCTCTTCTAAAGAACTTACCAGCGATAGTGAGCGAACGCCTTATTGGCATCTGCCATACGGTGAATGTCTTCCTTCTTCTTCACAGCTGCACCGGTATTGTTCGATGCATCCAGGATCTCGCCTGCCAGTTTATCCACCATGGACTTCTCCGGCCGCTGTGACGCATACAGCCTGAGCCAGCGATACGCAAGCGACATTCTGCGAGGCTGCTTCACCTCAATAGGCACCTGATATGAAGCACCACCCACCCGGCGAGACTTCACCTCGAGGGTCGGCTTCAAATTCTCAATTGCCTTCTTAAAAATGGCAATCGGATCACCGTTGGTCTTTTGCTGAATACGGTCGAGCGCCTTATAGCAAATAGCCTCTGCAGTGCTCTTCTTGCCCTTGCGCATAAGCACATTCACAAACTTAGCAAGCATCTGGCTGTGATACTTTGGATCAGGCAGTGATTCTCTTTTTACAACAACGCTTTTTCTCGGCATAGTATGATGTTCCTTTTTTTACGCATTTGGCGCCATCGGCGCACCTGCTGAACTGCCAAACCTGCTACTTAGGCCGCTTTGCTCCGTACTTGGAGCGACCCTGCTTACGATTTGCCACACCGACCGTATCAAGCGTGCCTCGCACGATATGATAGCGAACGCCCGGCAAATCCTTTACCCTGCCGCCACGGATAAGCACGATCGAGTGCTCCTGGAGGTTGTGACCGACGCCAGGAATATAGGTGGTCACTTCCATGCCGTTCGTGAGCCTAACCCTCGCTACTTTGCGGAGAGCGGAGTTCGGCTTCTTCGGTGTCGTGGTGTAAACCCTGATGCAGACCCCTCGTTTCTGGGGGCTGCCCTTCAGAGCCGGGCTCTTGGTCTTGGTAGCCGCTAATGACCGACCTTGCCGTACAAGCTGATTAATGGTAGGCACGTGTATAACTCCTTAAAAACATGGACATAACAACTTTAGGAATAAGTTGAGTCAAAACCTGATGATTATATATATCTAACCACCGAATGTCAAGATTTTTTTTACCAATTGTAAAAAATATACAACTGAACTCCCCGGCGGTCAACTAATCCTCTTAAAAAATGCCGAGGAGGTCAGTTATATGTAACTAAAAAGCGGCAACCACTGCTTTTGCGCTACTAAAGGCTCTCTATTGCCTCTGATTCCTCTTCTATCGGCTCCATGAACGTGTTCCGGTATTCTGCCAAGCCGGTACCTGCCGGTATGAGCCGGCCCATGATCACGTTCTCTTTCAACCCGACGAGATCGTCGACAGCCCCGGTAATTGCAGCCTCTGTGAGCACCCGAGTCGTTTCCTGGAACGACGCTGCAGATATAAAGCTATCCGTAGTAAGAGACGCCTTCGTGATGCCAAGAAGGATCGGCCGCGCTGTTGCAGGCACGCCCCCTTTCGCGATCACTGCCTCATTTTCTCTGGCAAAATTGAATCGATCCACCTGTTCGCCGATGAGGAATGGGGCATCTCCCGCTTCCTCGATCCTGACCTTGCGCAGCATCTGACGAACAATGACCTCGATGTGCTTATCGTTGATGCTCACGCCCTGGAGACGATAGACCTGCTGCACTTCGTCCACAAGATATTTCTGAAGCTCACGCGGTCCCAGCACGCTCAGAATATCGTGAGGATCGACCGGGCCGTCCATAAGGGGTTCGCCGGCGGCCACCCAGTCTCCTTCGTGCACGTTCACATGCTTGCCCTTGGGGATCAGGTATTCCTTTTCGTTCCCCTCGCCGTCTTTCACAAGAATTCTGCGCATGCCCTTCACAAAACCGCCGAATTCCACCGTTCCGTCGATCTCGCTGATGATCGCCTGTTCCTTCGGTTTTCTTGCCTCGAAGAGCTCGGCAACCCTCGGAAGACCGCCTGTAATGTCCTTGGTCTTGGTGGTCTCGCGGGGAATTTTAACAAGGATGTCGCCCGGGAAGACCTCGCCGTTCTTGTCGACCAGGATGTGTGCTCCTGCCGGCAGCAGATAGCGCGCTACGACGTTGGAGCCGGGCAGCCGGGCGGTTTTGCCGTGTTGGTCCTTGATCGAGATACGTGGCCTCAGGTTCTGGTTCGGATAGTCAATGATCACTTTGCGCGACAAGCCGGTAACTTCATCCACTTCCTCGCGCATGGTGACGCCTTCGATAATGTCGCCGTAGGCGATTTTGCCGCCGATCTCCGTGAGGATGGGGAGAGAATAAGGGTCCCATTCGACCAGTTTCTGGCCGACCTCCACCTTGTGGCCATCCTGTACCTTTAGCCGCGCACCATAGATGATCGCATACTTCTCGCGCTCTCGCCCCGTCGCATCGTGGATGGCAATGCTGCTGTTGCGGGACATGACCACGTAATCGCCTTCTTTGTTCTTCACCCAGTTAACATTGTTGTACTTCAAAACTCCGGCGTTCTTCGCCTCCAGTACCGTCTGCTCCACGACCTTGCTCGCCGTACCGCCGATATGGAATGTCCGCATGGTAAGCTGCGTTCCCGGTTCGCCGATGGACTGAGCAGCGACGATACCGATTGCTTCGCCGATGTCCACCAGTTTACCACGGCCAAGATCACGGCCGTAGCACATCCGGCATACGCCGCGCAAAGACTGGCAAGTAAGCACCGACCGGATCTTGAGCTTATCGATGCCGGATTCCTCGATCCGTTTCACCAACTCCTCGTTGATCTCACGGCGAGTCCCGATGATAACTTCCTTGGTTTCCGGATCAATAATATCCTCGGCGGCAACGCGCCCGAGAATACGCTCTGACAAGGGCTCGATGATCTCGCCGCCCTCAACGAGCGACCCCACAATAATGCCGTCAGTCGTGCCGCAGTCATCCTGGGTAATGATAACGTCCTGAGACACGTCCACAAGCCTTCTCGTGAGGTAACCCGAGTTGGCCGTTTTGAGTGCCGTATCGGCAAGACCTTTCCGGGCGCCGTGGGTCGAGATAAAGTACTGAAGCACCGTAAGGCCTTCGCGGAAATTCGCCGTGATCGGCGTTTCAATGATCTCGCCTGACGGCTTGGCCATGAGTCCGCGCATACCCGCAAGCTGCCTTATCTGCTGCGTGCTGCCGCGCGCTCCCGAATCGGCCATCATGAAGATATTGTTGAATGACCGTGCTTCCTGGAGCTCGGACTTCTTTGCCACGCCGATCTCGACCGCTTCCATGCCGAGCTCTGCCATCATTTCATCAGCGATCTTTTCCGTCACGTTCGCCCAGATATCGATTTCCTTGTTATAGCGCTCGCCGTTGGTGATGAGACCTTCGGTATACTGATGGTGAATTTCCATGACTTCTTTTTGCGCCTGGTCGATGAACTTCTGCTTTTTGCTCGGGATATGCATGTCCGAAATGCAGATCGAGATGCCTGCGCGCATGGCGTAGGTAAAGCCAATCTCTTTCAGCTCGTCGATGAGAACAACGGTGCGCCGAAGACCTAATCTCCGGTAGCACTCGTCGATCAACTTTGCGAGCTCCTTCTTGGTCATTTCCTTGTTCACGGAAGAGAACGGCATGCCTTCAGGCAATACCTCGCCGAACAACACTCTGCCGACTGTCGTTTCCTCGAGTTTGCCGTTGATGCGGCACCGGACCCGTGCGTGAATATGGACCATACCCTGGTCATAGGCGACTCGCACTTCGTGCCGGCCGGAGAACACCATGCCTTCGCCAGCTGCTTTTGAACGGGACTTGGTCAGATAGTAACAGCCAAGAACGATATCCTGTGACGGGACCGTGATCGGCCTGCCATTCGCGGGCGAGAGCACGTTATTGACAGAGAGCATAAGCACCCGCGCTTCGAGCTGAGCCTCGACCGAGAGCGGGATATGAACTGCCATCTGGTCGCCGTCGAAGTCGGCGTTAAATGCCGCGCATACCAGCGGGTGGAGCCGGATGGCCTTCCCCTCGACCAGGACCGGGTCGAATGCCTGAATCCCGAGGCGATGCAGTGTGGGAGCGCGGTTCAGCAGCACCGGATGCTCCTGGATAACCTCTTCGAGTACGTCCCACACCTCGGGACGCTCGCGCTCGATCATCTTCTTCGCGCTCTTGATGGTCGTGGCATACCCCTTTTCCTCAAGCTTGTTGAAGATAAAGGGCTTGAACAATTCCAGCGCCATTTTTTTCGGAAGACCGCACTGATGGAGCTTGAGGTCCGGACCGACGACGATCACGGAGCGCCCTGAATAATCCACGCGTTTTCCAAGCAGGTTCTGACGGAACCGGCCCTGTTTGCCTTTGAGCATGTCTGACAGCGACTTCAGGGGGCGCTTGTTCGGCCCGCGCAGCACGCGGCCGCGCCGTCCGTTATCGAACAGTGCATCAACCGCTTCCTGGAGCATCCGCTTCTCATTCCTGATGATGACGGATGGAGCCTTCAGCTCCTCAAGTCGGCGCAGGCGGTTGTTCCGGTTGATGACCCGGCGGTAGAGATCATTGAGGTCCGACGTTGCAAACCGACCGCCTTCGAGCGGCACGAGCGGCCGCAGCTCCGGCGGGATCACCGGAACCACGTCAAGGATCATCCACTCGGGCTTGTTGCCGGACTTGCGAAATGCTTCGATCACCTTGAGCCGCTTCGTCAGTTTTTTCTTTGTGGCCAGGGACGTTGCGGTATCGATCTTTTTACGGATCTCCTCGGACTCTGTTTCGAGATCAACGCTGCGCAGCATCTCCCGGATGGCTTCGGCGCCCATACCTGCTTTAAAACCGCTTGATCCATACTCAAGCTGGGCCTTGCGGAACCGTTCCTCGGTCAGAAGCTCCTTATGCTTGAGCGGCGTGTCGCCGGGATCAACGACCACGTACCCTTCAAAATAGAGGACCTTTTCGAGCTGGCGGAGCGTCATGTCAAGAAGCGTACCGATACGGCTCGGCAGGCCCTTGAGAAACCAGATATGAGCGACCGGCGACGAGAGCTCGATATGTCCCATGCGTTCGCGCCGCACCTTTGACTGGATCACCTCGACCCCGCACTTATCACAGACGATGCCTCGGTGCTTCATGCGTTTATACTTGCCGCAAAGGCATTCCCAGTCCTTGATCGGGCCGAAGATCTTGGCGCAGAACAGGCCGTCCCGCTCAGGCTTAAAAGACCGGTAATTGATGGTCTCCGGCTTCTTCACTTCGCCATACGACCATTCCTTGATACGCTCGGGCGATGCAACGCGGATCCGCATCGCATCAAAGCTGATATCCTTTGGTTTCTCGAACAGGTTCATGACGTCTGTTCTGGCTTTATTTTCCGTTATCTGTCTGTCTTCCACAGTGAACCTCCCAGTAGAGGGCCCGACACCACGCCCTGCTAAACCGTTACCTTGACCGGGCGACTGCCCGGGTTGCATCTGTCAAAAAAACCGTCGCTCGGTTACTATCGCGCCGAGGATATTTTCTCAAGGCCGATGACACGTTCTTTTTCATTCTTCCGCTCTATCAATTCCACATCGAGGCAGAGGCTCTGGAGCTCCTTAATAAGCACATAGAACGACTCCGGCAGTCCGGGTTCAAGGGTATTTTCTCCCTTGACGATCGCCTCATAGATTTTCGCTCTACCGGAGACATCGTCGGACTTCACGGTCAGGAACTCCTGGAGACAATAAGCTGCACCGTACGCCTGGAGCGCCCAGACTTCCATTTCACCGAGACGCTGGCCGCCGAACTGGGCCTTGCCGCCGAGCGGCTGCTGCGTCACGAGCGAATAGGGCCCGATGGACCGGGCATGCAGCTTGTCGTCCACGAGGTGGTGAAGCTTCAGCATATACATGTAGCCCACTGTTACGGGTTTGTCAAAAGGCTCTCCCGTCCGGCCATCATAGAGGATGGACTGGCCGGTGGGCGGCAGCTTCGCCTCCTTCAGCAAGGTGCGGATCCGCTCTTCCGACGCGCCGTCGAACACCGGCGTTGCCACATGCAGGTCGAGCGCTTTCGCAGCCCAGCCAAGATGCGTCTCGAGGATCTGCCCCACGTTCATACGCGAGGGAACACCGAGGGGGTTCAGCACGATCTCGACAGGCGTTCCATCAGGAAGGCAGGGCATATCTTCTTCAGGAACGATCCGCGATACCACGCCCTTGTTTCCGTGCCGACCGGCCATCTTATCGCCGACCGATAGCTTGCGTTTCATGGCAACGTAGACCTTGACCAGCTTCACCACTCCCGGAGGAAGATCATCGCCGCGCTTCAACCTGCCGATCTTCTCTTCATAGATGGTCTCAATGATACCAAGCTGATTGTCGGCGCTGTCCAGAATCTCCTGAAGCTTGGTCGGGTACTCTTCGGACTCGACCTTGATCTTGGCATAATCCTTCTCCGGCAGCTTGTCGAGCACCTCGACAGTAATTTTTTTGCCTTTTGCCAGTTCGGTCTTGCCGGTCTTGGAATTGACGATCTTGTCAGCAACGGTCTTCCCGATAAGGAGCCGCCTAATGCGCTTGGACCGGTCTTCCTTTGCAGCACGGACCTCTTCCTGATACTCTTTCTGCAGGCGCGCGATCTCCTCGCTTTCCTGTGTTTTCAACCGCTCGTTCTTGTCCTCGCCTTTTCGCGAGAAAACCTTGACGTCGATAACAGTGCCTTCGATTCCCGGCGGGGCGTAGAGCGAAGCGTCACGAACATCACCGGCCTTTTCACCAAAGATAGCCCGCAGCAGTTTTTCCTCGGGGGTCAGCTGGGTCTCGCCCTTCGGCGTCACTTTGCCGACAAGAATATCTCCGGGCATCACCTCTGCGCCGACGTAGATAATGCCGTTCTCGTCAAGGTTCCGGAGCGTCTCCTCACCAAGGTTGGGAATATCGCGCGTTATTTCCTCTTTCCCCAGCTTAGTGTCGCGGGCCTCGATCTCGAACTCTTCAATATGGATCGAAGTATAGCGGTCTTCCCGCACGAGCTTTTCGCTGATAATGATGGCGTCTTCATAATTGTAGCCGCTCCAGGGCATGAACGCGACGAGCACGTTCTGGCCGAGCGCAAGCTCGCCCAGGTCCGTTGCCGGTCCGTCGGCGATGATCTGGCCTTTTTTTACCTTATCACCGATGCGGACGATCGGTTTCTGGTTCATGCAGGTGTTCTGGTTCGAACGGTGGAACTTGGTTAGCGGATAGGTGTCGACGACCGTCCTGCCCTTGGCGTCCTCGCCTTTCACCACGATGCGTGTGGAATCAACGGTTTCCACGATGCCGTCGCGCTTCGCCGAGGCGATGGCGCCGGAATCGCGCGCTGCCACGCGTTCCATGCCGGTGCCGACCACCGGCGCCTGGGGCCTGAGAAGCGGCACGGCCTGGCGCTGCATGTTCGATCCCATGAGGGCGCGGTTCGCGTCATCATTTTCCAGGAATGGGATGAGGGCAGCCGAGACCGAGACGATCTGCTTCGGCGACACGTCCATGTACTGCACTTCCTCGGCACTGACCAGTTTGAACTCGCCGCCGACACGCGCCGAGACGCTGTCCACAGTCAGTTTTCCCCGACCGTCGAACGGGGTGTTCGCCTGGGCGATCACATAATTTTCTCCGTCCACCGCTGAAAGATATTCGATCTTGTCGGTCACTTTGCCGCTCTTTACTTCGCGGTACGGCGCTTCGATGAAGCCGTAATCGTTGACCCGGGCATAGGTCGCCAGCGAGACGATGAGGCCAATGTTCGGTCCTTCCGGCGTCTCAATGGGGCAGATCCTGCCGTAATGGGTCGTGTGCACGTCACGCACTTCGAAGCCGGCGCGTTCCCGCGTCAGACCGCCAGGTCCCAGTGCTGAAAGCCGGCGTTTGTGCGTGATCTCCGCGAGCGGGTTGGTCTGGTCCATGAACTGCGAAAGCTGGCTCGACCCGAAAAATTCCTTGATTGCGGCTATCACCGGTTTGGGGTTGATAATATCGTGCGGCATGAGCGTATCGATGTCCTGCAGGCTCATGCGCTCCTTGATCGCGCGCTCCATGCGTGCAAGGCCGATGCGGATCTGGTTTTCCAGAAGTTCTCCGACGGACCGCACGCGGCGGTTGCCGAGATGATCGATATCATCGACCTCACCCTTGCCGGTGCGCAGGTTGACGAGGTAGCGGATCACCTCGACCACGTCCTGGGCGGTAAGGGTGGTTTTGTCGATGGGGATGTCCAATTTCAGTTTTTTGTTCAGCTTCAACCTGCCCACGTTCGAGAGGTCATAGCGCTTGGCATTGAAGAACATGCCGGAAAAGAGGTTCTTCGCCATCTCGATCGTCGGAGGTTCGCCGGGCCGCATCTTGCGATAGATTTCCAGAAGTGCCTCATCCGGCGTCTGCACCTTGTCGGACAGCAGGGTGTCGCGCATCGCAGAGATCACATGGATGCCGTCCATATAGATCACTTCCAGTTTTGCAACTTTCGTGTCCACCAGCCTTGTCAGGAAAGCTTCGGTGATCTTTTCGTTCCCCGGCAGCAGCACTTCACCCGTTTCCGGGTCGATGACGTCCCGCAGCACGACACGGTCGATCAGTTCCTCGCGGGGGATGGGTATCTCGGTAATACCTGCCTGCTCCATTTTCTTGATCGCCGTGCGCGTGATCTTGGCGCCTTCCTTCACGAGCACTTCACGCGTTGCTTTGTCGGTGATCGTGATCGGCGCCTTGATGCCTGCCAGCACATCGGCATGAATGCCGCGGGTGAACCCGTCCTTCTGCACCGTAATATCCTCGATGGGATAATACATCCGGAGCAGGTCCTCGTTCGAGTAGCCGAAGGACTTGAGAAGGATGGTGGCCGGTATCTTCCGGCGACGGTCGATCCGTACATAGACGATGTCTTTTACGTCAAATTCAAAATCGAGCCACGAACCACGATAGGGAATGATCCGTGCGGAGTAGAGTATCTTGCCGCTGGCGTGGGTGCGGCCCTTGTCATGGGTGAAGAAAGCGCCGGGGGACCGGTGAAGCTGGCTCACCACCACACGCTCGGTCCCGTTCACGATGAACGTACCCGTATCGGTCATGAGGGCGAGGTCTCCGACATAGACCTCCTGCTCCTTGATATCCTTTACGCGCTTGGTCTCGGTCTGCTCGTCCTTCTCAAAAAATACGAGGCGGGTCTTGATCTTGAGCGGAGCCGCATAGGTAGCCCCGCGCTGCAGGCACTCCCAGATGCTGTACTTGGGTTCGCCCAGCGAGTAGCCGAGGTAGTCCACCATCGCCGTTTCATTGAAATCATAAATGGGGAAGACGCTTTTGAACGCCGCCTGCAGCCCCATCTCTTTTCTCTTGTCTGAAGACGCGTCCTTCTGGAGAAAGGAATCGTATGATCGCTTCTGGATCTCGATCAGATCAGGAATCTCCAGGATGGTGGGTATCCGCGAAAAATCTTTCCTCACGCGAACTAGCTCTCTCTTTTCCTTTGCCATGTTTACACCCCTCCGCCGAAACCATACCGGCTCGTATCTCTGCGTCTAGCGAAAAAAATGCCTTAAAGTATTATTTAATATCGTAATTGACCGGCTACTATCCATAAACGCAAAAAGTCCTCTGCCCTCCGGATACTCCGGAGGGCAAGGACTTGAAAAATGAATATTGATGGTACGCTACTTTACCTCGATCGTTGCGCCTGCCTCGGTAAGTTTTTTCTTCATGGACTCTGCATCTTCCTTGGAGACGCCGGTCTTTACGGGCTTGGGGGCACCCTCCACCAGGTCTTTTGCTTCTTTGAGTCCGAGACCGGTGAGCTCGCGGACAACCTTGATCACGTTGATCTTCTGCGCGCCGGCACTGGCAAGGATAACGTCAAATGCGGTCTTTTCTTCTGCTGCGGCTGCCGGTGCTCCACCTGCGGCGGCTACGGCCACGGGCGCGGCTGCTGAAACTCCCCACTTCTCTTCGAGCATCTTGCTCAGTTCGGCTGCTTCAAGAACGGTCAATGCGCTGAGTTCGTCAACGATCTTTGCTAAATCTGCCATGGTAACTTCCTCCTGAAAATGATTATAATCTTTTAGAGTACGCGTCCGGTCACGGAGCGCGCCTTAATTCCTTACCCTTTGTCCGCCTTGGCCTTCATGACCCGCGCGATCTGGCCGCCCGGCGCTGCAAGCACACCGGCGATCCTCGTTGCCGGTGCCTGGAGAAGACCGACGATCTTGCCGCGAAGCACGTTCAGCGAAGGCAATGTCGCCAGCGTCTTGATATCCGACTGCTTGATCAGCTTGCCGTCCATGACGCCGACCTTGATCTCGAGCTTCGCCTGCGTTTTCTGAAAGTCGTAGAGCACTTTGGCAGATGCAACCGGATCGTCGTACGACAGCACGATGCCCACGGGACCGACAAAGTGGTCTTTGAGCGGCTCGATGCCGGTGCCTTCTGATGCTTTTCGGGCGAGCGTATTCTTCACCACACGGTATTCCACCTGTGCCTTGCGAAGCTTAGAACGAAGCTCGGTGATCTGTTCCACGTTGATCCCGGAGTAGCCCGTTATCACTGCGGACTTCGCTTTGGTAAATTTGCCGTGCAGTTCGTCAATTGCCTGTTTCTTTTCTTCTTTATTCACCCTGTCCTCCTTTCTTTCAAGAGTTCCCGATGACCAGCCCGGGAACGATGAAAGAAAGTGCTGGTTCTTTCGTTCGCCGGGTCTCGGCAGGCCCCTAGGGGATTAAACGGGGGAGCGAAGCTTCGCGCCCCTGTGCCTGCTGTCTCGGACCGCACCCTGTTCTTTCAGGGCCGACCTTGTGCGTAAAAACGGATAGTTTGCTTATGCGAGCTTCTCGATCATGGCCGGGTCCATATGGATACCGGGGCCCATGGTCGTTGAAACGCCAACGCTCTTGAGATACTTGCCCTTGCTCGATGACGGCTTCGCCTTGATGATGGATTCCAGCACTGCCTTGGCATTGTCCACCAGCTTGCTCTCGTCAAAGGAGGATTTGCCTACGGGAACATGCACGATCCCGGCCTTCTCCACACGATACTCAACCTTACCAGCCCGGATGTCCTTGATGGCCTTGGCAACATCAAAAGTGACCGTGCCGGTTTTGGGATTCGGCATCAGTCCCCGGGGGCCTAGTACTTTCCCGAGCTTGCCGACGAGGCCCATGATGTCCGGTGTAGCAACGACCGTATCGAAATCGGTCCAGCCTTCCTTCTGTATCTTGTCAGCGAGATCCTCTGCGCCAACGTAGTCAGCACCGGCATCCCGCGCTTCTTTCTCTTTTTCGCCCTTGGCAAAGACAAGGACTTTGACCTTTTTCCCGGTTCCATGGGGGAGTACCACCGTTCCCCGGACCATCTGGTCTGCCTGTTTCGGGTCGACACCGAGCTTTACGGCAAGATCAACGGTCTCATCGAATTTCGTCCGGGCCGTCTTTTTCGCCAGGCCGATGGCCTCTTCGAGACTGTAAAGCTTCGTTCGGTCGACGAGTGCTGCTGCTGCCTTATACTTTTTCCCTGATGCCATGCTTCCTCCTCGCGGTCCCTGCGGCTGTTGTCAGCCTCCCGCATGTAAAACAAATTCAAAATTCTAATTTCGAATACCTAAATTAGGATTTCGTGCTTCGAATTTCGGATCTGAAGCTAATCTACGACTTCAAGCCCCATGCTCTTCGCCGAACCTTCGATCATGCGCATAGCCGACTCCACGCTGGCCGCATTAAGATCCGGGAGTTTGGTCTGTGCAATCTCTTTGATCTGAGCGCGGGTCACCTTGCCGACCTTATCCTTGTTCGGCACACCGGAACCCTTAACGATCCCTGCGGCCTTTTTCAGGAGTTCCGCAGCAGGTGCGGTTTTGGTGATAAAGGTGAACGATCGGTCAGAGTAGACTGAAATGATGACCGGAACGATCGTGTCGCCCAATTTCTGGGTCCTGGCGTTGAACGTTTTGCAGAACTCCATGATGTTCACGCCGTGCTGGCCGAGCGCAGGGCCGACCGGCGGAGCCGGATTTGCCTTGCCTGCAGGAACCTGAAGCTTGATTTTTGCGGTAATCTCTTTTGCCATCTATAAACTCCTGAGCTTAATTTTGCACCGTGAATTTTTTACTACGGATTTATTTCTCTTTTTCCCGTTCAACCTGCAGGAACTCAAGTTCCACCGGTGTCGAACGGCCGAAGATACTTACCATGACCCGAAGTCTGCCGTGGGTGGGGCTCACATCCTCCACGGTTCCGATAAAGCTGCTGAACGGTCCGTCGATGACCCGGACACGATCACCCTTCTGATATGCGTGCTTCGGCTGAGTAGGTGCAACGGCCCCCTCTTCCGCCTGCTTGAGGATGTTCTTTACTTCTTCGTCGCTGAGCGGCGTGGGATTCGTGCTTCCACCGACGAAGCCTGTTACCTTCGGCGTATCCTTAATGACATGCCACGTGTTGTCATCCATCTCCATTTCAACCAGTATATAGCCGGGGAAAAACTTCCGCTGCGTTTTTCTTTTTTTCCCGGCCTTCAGCGACAGGACCTCTTCCGTGGGGACAAGGATCTGCGCTATCTTGTCTTGCAGCCCCAACTTGGAGACCGTCTCCGCAATGCTGGCCCTGACCTTGTTCTCAAAACCCGCATACGTATGGACCACATACCAGTTCATCGGCATAATTATTCTACTTAAAGGTAAGGGTCATTATCCGTCCCAACCCCATATCTACCACGCCCAGAAAAATGGCCGCAATGAGCACCGTAATGATCACTACCCAGGTAGACCCTATAACCTCCTTTTTTGTCGGAAAAACGACCTTCTTGAGTTCCAACTTCACATCATGGAAGAACTCCATCATCTTCTTGAACATTCGGTAGGCCTCTCTCTACACAAGGATTAATGGCAGGCCAGGAGGGACTCGAACCCCCAGCAGCCGGATTTGGAGTCCGGAGCTCTACCATTAGAGCTACTGGCCTGTGTCCTGGATTACATGCCTTCGCGGTGATGCCCGGTTTATGCCTTGGTTTCCTTGTGCACGGTATGTTTGCGGCAGAACCGGCAGTATTTTTCCAGATTAAGCTTGTCCGGGGTGTTTCTCTTGTTCTTGGTCGTTGAATAATTTTTTCGCTTGCAGTCACCGCAAGCGAGGAGAACGATTTCCCGCATTGTGTTGGCCTCTCTTTTTCAAATTCTGGTGCGACGAACGGATGTGTTCTCGTTCCGCACCGCTATTATGCGATAACTTCGGTAATAACTCCGGCACCCACGGTCCTGCCGCCTTCGCGGATGGCGAACCGGAGACCCTTATCCATGGCGATCGGCCCGATGAGTTCCACACTGCAGGTCATGTTGTCGCCCGGCATCACCATCTCCACGCCTTCTGCAAGCGTCACCACTCCGGTCACGTCCGTGGTCCGGAAGTAGAACTGCGGACGGTAGCCCTTGAAGAACGGAGTGTGCCGGCCGCCTTCTTCTTTGGTGAGGATGTAGGCCTCGGCCTTGAACTTGGTGTGGGGGGTGATGCTCCCGGGCTTGGCAAGCACCATGCCGCGCTCAACATCTTCCTTCTTGATGCCGCGGAGAAGGACTCCGACGTTGTCGCCGGCTTCGCCCTGGTCCAGAAGCTTCCGGAACATCTCGACACCCGTTACCACCGTCTTCTGCGTGGGCTTGATTCCCACGATCTCGATGTCTTCACCCACCTTCACGATTCCGCGCTCGATCCTGCCTGTAACCACGGTGCCGCGACCGGCGATGGAGAACACGTCTTCCACCGGCATAAGATAGGGTTTGTCGATCTCCCGCTTGGGCTGGGGGATGTAGCTGTCAACGGCATCCATAAGCTCAAGAATGCTCTTGTACTCCGGCGCGTTGACGTCCTTGCTCTCGCTCTGGAGCGCTTTCAGGGCGCTGCCTTTTACGATCGGGGTCTTGTCACCCGGGAACTGGTACTTGGACAGGAGCTCCCGGATCTCGAGTTCCACGAGCTCGATGAGCTCGGGGTCGTCGACCATGTCCACCTTGTTCATGTACACGACGATGTAGGGAACGCCGACCTGACGGGCGAGCAGGATATGCTCACGGGTCTGGGGCATGGGGCCGTCTGCGGCGGAAACCACGAGAATGGCGCCGTCCATCTGGGCCGCACCCGTGATCATGTTCTTTACATAGTCGGCATGGCCCGGGCAGTCCACATGGGCGTAGTGACGGTTTTCCGTCTGGTATTCCACGTGCGCCGTGGCGATCGTGATACCGCGCTCACGTTCTTCCGGGGCCTTGTCGATGTTGTCGTAGGAAACAAAGCTCGCGAAGTTCTTGAAGGACAGCACCTTCGTGATGGCCGCTGTCAAGGTCGTCTTGCCGTGGTCAACATGGCCGATGGTGCCCACGTTCACATGAGGTTTTGTCCTCTCAAATTTTGCCTTTGCCATGCTATCTGCCTCCTGTTGAAAAGTGACTGCCTAATGCCCCGCCATTCCTGAGCAGCTTACGATAAAAAAACTGCATATAATGAATGACTGACAACAATGTACATTTCACAGGACTCGCCCCCCCCCCGGGGATGGCCCTGTTCCGCAAGAACTTTCTTGCCGCGCCCTGCATTACTGGAGCCCATGAGCGGGATTGAACCGCTGACCTCATCCTTACCAAGGATGTGCTCTACCAACTGAGCTACATGGGCACTCTTCTACTGCGTAAAAACATGGAGCGGGAAACGGGATTCGAACCCGCGACCCCAAGCTTGGAAGGCTTGCGCTCTAGCCAGCTGAGCTATTCCCGCATCTTATTTCGGATTTCGGATTGTAGATTTAAGATTTTAAATCCGCATTCCGCAATCATCAATCCGCATTTAACTAAACTGGTGGGGAGGGGAGGTTTCGAACCTCCGTAGGCTGACGCCGACAGATTTACAGTCTGTTCCCTTTGGCCACTCGGGCACCTCCCCGGGACACTACAATGCAACGAACTGCTTATACAATCCTTTGCGCTTCTTGATGACATTTGTACTGGAGCCACCGGAGGGATTCGAACCCACGACCTGCTGATTACAAATCAGCTGCTCTACCAACTGAGCTACGGTGGCGAAACCCTCTGGACACCAGCCGCCGCAAATACCTGAACCTGCAGGAATTTCGTTTTTCTCCGGCCGTACCCAGCCGGCTGAGGACGCATTCCGTCAAAGAACTGGAATTATAAGGGATTGTTACATGACTTGTCAAGTGAAAAGATGAAGTGGCTCCACAACAAGAAACAAGGCGCATCCTCCTGCGAAACCTGTTGTCGAAGCTTATTTTTTCCGCTGCCGCAACACCTCATAGAGCATCACACCCGTGGCCACTGATACGTTCAAAGAGCTTATCTGACCCATGAGCGGCAGGGAAAGCGCATAGTCACAGTGCTCCCTGACCAGGCGGCGGACACCTTTATCCTCTCCTCCCAGCACCAGCGCGATAGGACGCACAAAATCGGCATCCCAGTACTGCATATCACCATTTGCCTCTGCTGCAGCGATCCATACCCCTGCCTTTTTGAGGTCCTCGATCGCGTTTACGATGTTCACGACCTTCACCACCGGCACATATTCGAGAGCGCCTGCAGCAGCTTTTGCCACAGTTTCCGTAAGGCCCACAGCCCGCCGCTCGGGGATAATAACACCGTGCACACCGGCGGCTTCGGCAGTCCTCAGGATTGCACCGAGATTCCGCGGGTCTTCCACTCCGTCCAGAATCAGGAAGAGCGGTGTTTGCCCGCGTTGGGATGGGATCTGCAAAATATCGTCAAGCGTAGCATACTCACGGGCGGCCGCACTGGCGACCACTCCCTGGTGTACGGCATTCGGCGCTTCACGGTTCAACGCGTCACGTGACGCCATCCTGACCTCGACCCCCCCCTGCCTGGCGAGCCGGATGATCTCAATGATGTCCCTGTCGGACTTGCGCTGCTCGGCGATCAACAAACGCTGAATGGGCCGGCCCGACCTGAGCGCCTCCATGACCGGATTGATGCCGATTATTTTTTCTTTTTGCATGTTTGTTCATTCCAGGAAACGACAACTACGCCGGCACCACGCGGTTCATCGATCAGGCGATCATGACGCGGCAGGATGCCGGGACTATTTCGGCTTCCAGACCGTTCCGTCTGCCCGGTCGAACAGCTCTACTCCGCCGTCATCAATGACCTTGCGAATCCGATCTGCTTCAGCCCAATCCTTGCGGGCGCGCGCTTCGTTCCTCAAGTGGATAAGCTCTTCGATCCGTTCGACAGACAAGGTCACCTTGCTTTCAGCCTGCCTGCTTTCACTGAACCAGGCTTCGGGGTCGCGGGTGAACAACCCCAGGGTCCGGCCGACCGTGTCGAACGCATTAACGGCGCTGGACAGGATGATATACGCCGCATCCTCCCTTTTCGAACCTGCTTCGGCAAGGAATTTGTTCACCTCGCGCACCAGATCGTAGATAATCCCGACCGCAAAGGCGGTATTAAAATCGTCATCCATTGCCTCATCAAATGCTTTCGGCAGGTTCATGATCTTGTCAAAGAGCGGCCGGTCAGCGCCTGCAACGACCTCTTCGGCTTTGACGGTGGGGGCCTTCTTGCCCGCAAGGTACTTGACCATCCCCTCTTTCATGGTATAGAACCGGTCAAGCCCGGCCCGCGCGTCCTTCAGATTGGCGTCAGAAAAGTCGATGGGACTGCGGTAGTGTGTGGAAAGCAGAAAGAGCCTGACGATCTCCGCGTCATACTGGTCGAGAATATCGCGGATGGTAAAAAAATTGCCGAGCGATTTCGACATCTTTTCCTGATTGATGTTCACGAATCCGTTATGCAGCCAGTAATTCACGAATTTTTTTCCGGAATATGCCTCGCTCTGCGCGATCTCGTTCTCGTGGTGCGGGAAGATCAGGTCCTTGCCGCCGCCGTGGATATCGAACGTCTCGCCAAGGTGCTTGAAGCTCATGGCAGAGCACTCGATGTGCCAGCCCGGCCTGCCCGGCCCCCAAGGGCTATCCCACGCCGGTTCACCCGGCTTCGACGCTTTCCAGAGCGCAAAGTCGAGAGGATCGGCCTTGCGTTCATCAACCTCGACCCGGGCTCCCGCCTTGAGGTCCTCAAGATTGCGTTTCGAAAGTTTCCCGTACTCTGAAAAGCTGGCGACCCGGAAATAAACATCACCGTCCACCGGGTAGGCATGTCCCTTCTCAATAAGACCCTTGACGATCTGTACCATTTCGCTGACATGCTCTGTCGCCTTGGGCTCCCTGTCTGCCCGGGCAACACCAAGCCGTTTCATGTCTTCGTGGTAGGCCTGAATATACTTTTGCGCTACTTCCTCGGCAGTGATGCCCTCCTGTTTCGCGCGGTTGATGATCTTATCATCGACATCCGTAAAGTTGCGTACATAGGTGACTTCGAAGCCCTTACGGACAAAGTAGTTGCGGATCACATCAAAAGCCACGGCTCCGCGGGCGTGACCGAGATGGGAATAGTCGTATACCGTGATACCGCAGGTGTAAAAAAGCACTTTACCGGGATGAATCGGTACAAATTCCTCTTTTTTTCCGGACAGAGTGTTGTAGAGCTTTATCATAGACAGGATTTCCTCGATTAAAATATACTTTGGTATCTATCTCCAACCAATTATATACTATAATAATAGCAACCGCAAACATGGTCGTGAGACCGTCAATACTATAGTTTGCCCTGGTTTTTGTCAAGGGATTTAAAGAAGAAGCAGGAGCTCCGTTATGACCACAGCGCAATGGCGATTCGTTGTCCAGGAGCATAAGGCCAAGCGCCTTCACTACGACTTTCGTCTTGAGATCGGAGGGGTGCTCAAGTCCTGGGCGGTGCCGAAAGGGCCATCGCTCGATCCTGCGGACAAGCGCCTTGCGGTCATGGTGCCCGACCACGCGCTTGACTATGCAGAGTACGAGGGGATTATTCCCGAAGGCAGTTACGGAGCCGGACCAGTCGTGATATGGGACGCTGGTGAATTCGTGCCGATCGGGACAGTCAGCCCTGAAGACGCGCTGCTGGAAGGCAAACTGACCTTTGAGCTCTACGGGGGGATATTAAAAGGCGCCTTTACCCTCGCCCGGATGAAAGGCCTGGCCGATGGCACTGGAAAAGAGTGGCTGCTGATGAAAAAGAAGGATGCTCATGCGAGAACGCGGCTATACGATAAAAACCGCGCTCACTCCGGCGAAGCTCAAATCGCTCAAAGAACGCGTCCCTCCCTGTGAAACAATATAAAATGCACATAATACCCCGTCCAATCCCTGAAACTCATCTTTGCATGCAATTTCCTGCTCCCGGACCAGCGGCACTATGGCATTAAAAGCGGTCATTCTTTTGTTAACGCCGGAAAAACACATGCCTGCCTCCAGTACTCGGGATCGCGATTACGCCGTCAGCGACTCGAGCTCCTGCAATTTTTTCAGGGCATCATACCGGCTGAAGCCGCAACACTCGTCTGTCGGGGAATAGGAACTGCATACCACCGGGCGTCCGGGTTTTTCAAAAAGCATACAGCGGTTATCAAGCGTAAGCTGGATGCAGCGAACTCCTGCGGGCTTTCCGTCCGGCATTCCGGGAATGGCCGAGGAAATCGAGGGTGCAATGCAGCAGGCGCCGCATCCGATGCGGCATAACCCGCTGTTCTTGTCAGCGTTCTGGTTCATTCCGGCTCGATAGTTGAGATGAGGGAAAAAGACTGGAGCTGGTCCCGATGGTGTTCGGCCTGCTCCAGAGGCTCGACCGTACAGAGCGCCACACCGTGGTTATGGGTCTCAAGCATGATCTGCTCACAGCGTTCTTTTTTGAACTTGAAGACGTGCAAGAGGACACGCACCACATGCTCCATCGTGTTATGATCGTCATTATGCAGCAGGACCTTATAGAGCGGGACATGCATCGTCTGCCGGTCGGCGACCGGAGCCGTACCGGGTCGTGTCAAGGGAGATGCAGCCATCAATATCAGTCTCCTCGGAGAGTTCGGCGCGGACCAGCACCAGGATCGCCAATGAGGGCAACGGGCTACTCCTGCAGCCGCAGCAGTCGGCCGCAGGACGAACAGCAATAGCAGTTGGTCCCCTGCAAAATACCCAGGAAACGGTATGCAGGTTTTTTGCACTCACACACGGACCGCAGCAGCGCGATCCGGTAGTTCCTCAGCATGACCTGCAGCGGGGTCACGGCAGCTGACAGCACCAGAAGCCCGAAAGCATTGTTCCCCCACCACCCCATCTGCATGCCCATAAAGAGCAGAAAGGCAAACGTCATGGGTACGATGACCAGACCGGCAATGAAATCCCTGATGATACGGTGGTTCTGTGCGGATACCGGGACGCCGGGAAAAAGATCGGCGAGCTTGCGGACCGGCTCGTCGATCAGCCGCTGCCCGCAGGCAGTGCAGGCGAGCTTGGCAAAGATCATAGCGTCACCAGCGCCCTGCGTCATATGCTGCGACCAGCCATCATAGCGCGGCATCACCCTCGTGTTGCAATGACCGCAGACCAACGCAACATTCCACCCATAGGATTGACTGACCACGCTCCGATATTTGGCGAACACTCTTGTTTATTCCTCTCCGGCGGTCAGGGCCTATGCAGGCTCTGTCAGGCTTATGTAATTCGTGTTTATTCGCGAAATTCGCGGTTCACTATCACCCTTTGTCGCTCACAAGGGCAATCGGATTTTATATCGTATCGCAAGCATCCGCAACACAAATGTAACAGAGATGCAGATAATGGCGGCGAGGACATCGTTCCCCGTCGTCTGCATCACGGCCAGGTAGCACCAGGCCCCGGCGAACGCGCAGGTCGCATACAGCTCCGTCCGCTGGAATACCGCGGGGATCTCGTTGCAGATCATGTCCCGCAGCACGCCTCCGAAGACGCCGGTCGTGACGCCCAAAAGCGCTGCGATGAACGGGTGCAGCCCCGCCTGATGGGCGAGCGAGGCGCCCGTTGCACTGAACAGGCCGAGCCCGAGCGCGTCAAGCACGAGCACCAGGGACATGGCTTTCCCGTGTTCCGTCACCTGTTTCGTGATAAGACCGCCGAGCAGCGAGAGCGCCAGAAATATAACGGGATACCAGTAATGCTCGACCCAGAACAGCGGGTGCCGGTCCAGGATGAAGTCGCGGAGCGTACCGCCGCCGAAGGCCGTGATCATGGCCACGGCGTAAACACCGACGAGATCCATGCCCTTCTTGCGCGCTTCGATGATGCCCGTCAGCGCAAAGGCGAAGGTCCCGATAACCTCGACGGTCTTGATGAGCGTGTTCATAGGGGTCATTTCGCGAATCCGCCCTCAAAAACGATCTCTTCAAGTTTCCTTCTGTTCGAGGGGAACTCCCGCTGCTCCAACACGAACGGAAGGTCATACTTGTTGCCCGGACGTCCCACGGCGATCATCGCCTCGACCTGATGGTCCTCGGCGACGTTCAATTCACCCTGGGCCCGATCGTAATTAAATCCCTGCATGCCGTGCACGACGAGGCCCATGAAGGAACCCTGGAGCGCCAGGCATGCCCAGGCGGCGCCGGT
Organism: Nitrospirota bacterium; assembly: GCA_963818475.1. Taxonomy (GTDB): domain Bacteria; phylum Nitrospirota; class UBA9217; order UBA9217; family UBA9217; genus GWC2-56-14. The sequence continues at coordinate 198,234 of CAWFSF010000001.1, forward strand.
GTCATAGGAATGGGTGCGGGCGGGCTTGCCGTTAAAGTCGAAGGTTGTTTTCGAGACCGTGACGATCAGCGCTGCCGCATTCCTGCACCAGGACTGATTGTTCGCGGACAGGAGGCTAAAGAACTTTTCCCAATGCCCCGTGTTCCGCAAGGCATACAGGAACCGCCAGGGCTGGTTGTTCATGGACGACGGTGCCCACCGCGCCGCTTCGAAAAGGCGCATGAGCTCCTCTTTGCTGATCTCCTCGCCTGACATGGCGCGCGGCGACCAACGATTGATGAAGATCGGTGAGATCTCATGGCCCGGTTTGCGAAACTCGGAGATGTTCGGAACGTCTGCCATAGGAGTATCCTTTAAACTAAGACGCAAATCTTCACACAAGGAGAAGAACATTTACCGCAAAGGCGCGAAGAACGCGAAGGATGCCGGAACAAGGGGGATGTCTTAAGATCTACACGATTTCCTTCGCGACCCTTGCGTCTTCGCGGTTCCAAGATCTCAGTTCTGCCATTTGAATGATCCTGTAACTGCCCAGGTCAACATAGTATCCGCAGATTGCACAGATTTCACAGATTAAAGCAAACCTGAATTAGGTATTTTAAAATATGCGTCCATCTGCGAAATCTGCGGACAAAAGGGTTTTTCTCTGGTGCCACACCCTTATGGGTTCAGATGTGCTGAATAGTTGCATAATCCCTGTCTTTAAAATGCCTGCACTGCTTCCATCAGCACACCCGCGCTCCCCGGCTCATGCACTGCCGCGGTCCTTGCTTCCTTCCATCGTCTTCGCAGCTTCTTCACGTCCTCGCCCTTCGCTTCCCGCGCCTTGAGCTTTCTGTCGATCGCCTCCAGCTGCGCCAGCGCCTCGCGTATGCCCTTATCCAGGTTCCGATACTTGACCGCATCGCTCTTCGGGATCGAGAAATCACCGCTCGTCTTCCAGATGTCGCCCAACTTCATCCATGCGGCAAAATTCTCGACCTTCCCGCCTTCCATGAGCTCTATTTTCGACAAGGCTTTGATGTCTCTGACGTGAATGCCGTTTTTGTCCGCCACCACCTTCTGGCTTCCATCGAACGGCTCAGCACCCTGGTTGTCCAAATAATGCCACGTTACGCGGGAGACCTGGATCTCCGAATCATGGCAGCTCCCGCAGGTGCGCGATTTCCCAAGCGGATGCGCCACTTGCTCCACCTGGAGCCAGGCGAGGTAGTTGTTGTTCCCGCCCGGGAAGTTGAAGGTCCCGAGCTGGGCATAGGCATCGTGGGTCTCGCCTTTTGGCCAGCGGAAGATGAGGCCCGGCTTCGGCAGGACGGTCTCCTTGATCCCGCCCGCACTGTTCGGCCAGATCTTGGTCGGTATCCAGCGCTTGTTCTGGTCCTTGATCAGGATCGGCGGCTCCATGGGACCGTAATAGAGTGAGTATTTCTTAAAGGGATTCGGCTTCCCGGCAATGAAGCCTGGTCCCCACGAGGTCATCTCGTATCCGCCCAGGATCTTCACGTGGCAGGCTTCGCAGGCCAGGTTTTTGTGCATGCTGACCGCCATGGCCTGCTCGACTTCGATATGGCAATCCTGGCACGTGGCCTTGCGCTCGATATGGCCCATGCCGTCAGGGCCGGTCTGATGGCAGTCCGTGCACTCGATCTTTTTGCTGACATGCACGTCCTCGGGCAGGCCTGCAGGCTCGGAGAACTCCTTCCCGAGATAGCTGTCGCCGCGCCTCCGCTCCATCGTGCCTGCATGACAGACAAAAGTGCTCCTGCCGCCGCCCGTGCAGTTCGCCGAAGGCGGTGTTCTGCTGAATGCGTGGCTGCCCTTCTCCCGGGAAGGCGCATAATGGCAGTCGAGGCAGCCTGCATGGCAGATGTTGCAGGCTTTCTGCTTGGCAATGGCCTGCTCACGAGTGAGCGGCTGGTTGATCTGCTCCACGATCTTCTGCGTGTTCTCGAAGGAGAACTTGTTTCCTTCTGCCCTGCCGACCGGCAAGGTGTCTGCAAAGGATGGCCCTCAATTATTGGGGCCATGGATATCGTTCCAGATCCGCATGGACCGCTGGCGGAAGTTCGAGCCCATAATGCTGGTGCTGAACTGCTTCACCTGGTCGGGATGGCAGTTGGACTTGCCGCAGGTCTTCTTCGCAATGGCCGGATCATACCCGAGCGTCAGCCTGTTCCGGTCGTGGTACAGCAGCGTTCCCACGTCGTAATCGAGCGAACCGTCAGCCGACCGCGGCAGCATTTCGCGCAAACGATCGTCGCCGGCGGGCAGGAGCTGTTTCACGTGGCCTTTTCGCTGCACACTATTAAGATTATTATCGAGGACAATGAGCTTCAGCATGCCCTGATGGGCAGTGGCGGGATCGTTCGACAGGCCGTTCCCCAGGTGGCAGTCACGGCATTCCGTGTTCGGATGGCGCGCTTCCTTTTGCACCTGCTCGCGGGTCATCACGAACTGCGGATAGCCGAGGCTGGTCATCTTCGCAGTGTCAGCGTGGCACTTAACGCAGCGGTCGCTGGAATGATAGCCGGAGTAGAGGGTGATAAAAAGAAGAACAAGGACCAACTGGGCCATAAGGATCGCCATGCCTTGCCTTGTTCCGAACCATTTCCAAAGTTTGCCGATAGCCATAAGAACCACTTCGTCAATAGGGGGGGCCAAAAAGCACGACCGCCCTGAGCATCATCTATATTCGCCGGCATATTCCGGACAGTTCATGCCACGCGAACCTTTCTATAGGTTTTTCTCATCGTGTCGATAAATTTCTTGGTGGCGAATTTTGAGGGAACCGTTCCCGCCGGCGCATCCAAACCTTCTAAAAAGGTGACATTGCGCAGCGTATAATATTCAATAATGTCCAGGGCATCCTGGCCAATCGCGGACCCATAGGTAAGATGGTATATTTCCCCATTCTTGAGATAGATCCTGACCAGGTCCTCGCTTGACTGCAAAACGGTTATAAAGAGTGAACCGCTCTTTTTGGCGTCGTGGAGCTCTTGCAGCACATCAGCGAAATTTCGATCTTGGGCCATTCTTATCTCCTTTGTACACTCTTGATCTGCTTCCGCAGCGTGAAACAAATGTCTTCTGCACACAAAGCGGCAACTTCAAAACAATCGCTCCATCGCCTCATCCACGGACCGTACGCCCAGAAGCTCCATCTTGTTCTTCGATGCCTTGTCCATCTTCTCCACATTGAGCGCCGGCAGCACGCACCGCTTGAACCCGAGCTTGGCAGCGTCCTTGATCCGGGCCTCGGCCTGGCTGATGGCGCGGACCTCGCCGGCAAGGCCCACCTCGCCCATGACCACGGTCTGGGCGGCTATGGGCCGCTCGCGGAAGCTGGAGGCAACGGCAGCGATGATGCCGAGGTCGACGGCAGGCTCGTCGATCTTGAGGCCGCCCACGATATTGACGAACACATCCATGCCCATGAGCTGCATGCCGACGCGCTTTTCAAGGACCGCCAGGAGCAGCGACACGCGGTTATAATCCACGCCGATGCAGGTGCGGCGGGGCATGGTGAGCTTTGAGGGCGCCACCAGCGCCTGAAGCTCCGCCAGGATCGGGCGCGAGCCTTCGAGCGACGAGACCACGACCGAGCCGGTGGCGTCGGCCGGACGCTCGGCAAGGAAGATCTCGGAGGGATTGGCCACTTCGGCCAGGCCGCTCTCCTTCATCTCGAACACGCCGATCTCGTTCGTCGAACCGAAGCGGTTCTTGACCGCGCGCAGGATCCGGAAGGAATGGCCCTTGTCCCCCTCGAAATACAGCACCGTGTCCACGATATGCTCCAGCACGCGCGGCCCGGCGATGGCGCCGTCCTTGGTCACGTGGCCGATCAGGAACGTCGGCATGCCCGTTTTTTTTGCATGGATCATGAGCCTGCCCGAGACCTCGCGGACCTGGCCCACGCTGCCGGGAGCGGACGGAAGCTCCGAGGTGAATACGGTCTGCACGGAATCGACGACCAGCACCTGCGGCTCCAGCCCGTCTGCTGCACGGATGATCTCGTCGAGCGATGTCTCGGCCAGCACATAGAGGTGCTCGGCCTTGACGCCGAGCCGCTGGGCGCGCATCTTGATCTGCGCCGGCGATTCCTCGCCCGTGACATAGAGCGCCTTGCCCCGGAGCTCCGACACCTGCCGGAGCATCTGGAGCACGAGCGTGGACTTGCCGATGCCGGGGTCGCCGCCGATCAGGACAACCGATCCGGGGACGATCCCTCCGCCGAGCACGCGGTCCAGCTCGCCGATCTTCGTGACAAAACGGTCCTCGTCCCGGGCCTGGATCTCGTTCAGCAGGAGCGGTTCGGACCCGCCCTGGCGCTTCGCGCTCCCGATGTCCCTGGACTTTTCGACCTGCTCCTCGACCATGGTGTTCCAGGCGCCGCAGTCGGGGCATTTGCCCATCCACCGCGGCGACTGCGTGCCGCAGGACTGGCAAACGTAGACCGTTTTTATTCTTGTTTTCATCGTTAAAGCATTTTAGTGGTTCACTGCTGGATTGTCAAACGCATTCTGGAGTTGATGAAGCGAACAGCAGGAGCGTCTGCCTGAATACGCTCAGGTCAGATGGCGGTCGCGGCAGGAGCGGCGCAAGGCGACAAAAGCTTGACAAATATTGCAACCATGCTATCTTTACATGAATCTATCGGCTCTTCAGGAGGACCTGGTTATGAAAAAGCTCTTGACCTTTCTTGTGTTCATTGCATCGCTCACCGTGTTCACGACACACGCACCGGCAGCTCAGTTCAGCGTTGTCGGACCACGGGCCCTCGGCATGGGGGGCGCTTCCGTCGCATCGGTGAACGACTCAACAGCCGTGTACTGGAATCCCGCGGCACTGGCCGACTTCAGGCGCGTCGATATCCGCATCCCTGCAAGCGTGGGCACCCGGGACCATGTGGGCCTCGAGGATAAATGGGACAGGATCAACAACATCGACGCGCTCGTCCAAAGCGGCGATCCTGCGGCGATCAATGAGACGATCAGCCTCCTGAATGATCTGAACAAGCCGAAATCCGGCGCGGACCTCGACGGATCAGCCGGCCTCCTGGTATCGGTCCCGATCGGCAATTCAGCCATCGCCCTGAGCGGAATGAGCCGGCTAAACGCAGGGATCTATCCTACCATTGACACCCTGCATACGAGCGCAACCTATACACCGCCACAACCGGACTTCGTGGGGAACAACAACAGTGCAGTCTCCGGCATCGGCATGACCGCTGTTGAACCGGCAATCTCATTCGCCACGTCCTTTGGCGACAAGCTCTTTGTCGGCGCGAACGCCAAAATGATCTACGCGGATACCTACGTCCACTCCGACGTTCTCACCTCGGACGACTTTGATACGTTTTCCGACAACCTGGACAAGAGCAAGACCAGCTCCAGCAAGGCATCGGCCGATATCGGCATCCTGTTCAAGGCCTTTGACAGCCTCAGCATCGGCCTGGTCGGCCGGGACTTGACCTCGCCGTCCTTCCCGGTCGAAGGGCTGTTTGCACAAAAGCAGGCGGGCGGAGATGTGACACTGGCATCAGACACGCGTGAGATCAAGCTCGACCCCCAGTACCGGGCCGGCATTGCCTGGAAACCTCTCGAGACATTTACGGTCGCCATGGATTATGACCTGACGAAGAACAAGACGTTCACGCCAGGCTTCGAGGACCAGACCCTTGCCGTGGGATTGGAAAAGACCCTGTTCTCCGAGTATCTCAACCTCCGCCTCGGCGCATACAAGAACCTGGCAGAGAGCGGGACCAAAGCAGTATACACGGCAGGCATCGGGTTCAGGCTCTTCGCGCTTCGTCTTGATGTGGCCGGCGCCTATAACTCGGACAAGGATGAGGCCCAGGCTTCCGTGGACCTTGCGCTCAGATTCTAACGCAGAGGTGATCAGTGCTTTCCTCTGACCAGAATGATCTTATAACAATAGAAAAAGGCAGCTGGTCGTCATCGCCAGCTGCCTTTTTCTATCGCCCGGAATGACCCTGGTGCTCAGAAACGCGGCATCGGTTCTGTCAGTGTGCCGCCGAGCGTGAACAGATAGTACCCTTCAGCGTCCTTGTTCTTGATCAAGGAGGTGATCCAGGACTGTTCCTGCGCCATCCGCTCGGACGGCTTCAGTTTAACGGCCAGGTTCATCATGCCCCGTTCGCGCAGCACCAGGTCACCCGTGGCCGTGATCTTGAGCTCCTTGCCGTCCATCTCCAGCTTCTTCACCATCAGCCGGTCGCCCTTCACTTCGGCTTCGAGCCAGCATTGATCAAAATCGAGGTCCGGTATTTTGAACCCTTTGACCGTGAGGTCCCGCGACGTTACGCCTTTGATCCAGAGCCGGCCCTTGCCGGAATCGCCGGTCATCTCGAAGTTCCCGCCGAGTTTGCCGGTAAGGTGGAACCCTGCGTCCCTGAGCAGCGGATAAGCGCCCATATCGAGCCCACTGGCGTCAATGAAAAGATACTGACTGCCGGCCCCCTGCCGCGACTTGACCAGGAGCTCCCCGCTGTACGCCGACGATTTCATGGTGAGGGCGGTCAGGCCGCGGATCAGGCCGAAAAGCGACACCGTGGTCCTGACCGAGGGGCTTTCGAACAGGACCTTGCCGCTTTTGTCCGGAGACCACGACATCGGAAAGCACGACCGTGTTGAAGAACCGCGGCGAGATCCGTGTGATGGCAAGCTCGAAGGGAGTGCGCAGCCTGACCTCCGATTCGATCCGGGTCTTGATCCGGTCGAAGGGGAACTGCAGGAGGAGAAAGATGAGGAACGCTGCAACAAAATAGCCAGCGAACAGTAGTCTTCGGATGATCGTTCTTTTATCAGGCATGGTCGTCGGGAGTGTTGATGAGCATTTCTCCGGTTAGAGGGCCGGGCCGACGCAGGGGTAATGGATCGGCTATCCTGCGCTGGAAACGAGTATGGTCGCGTTCAGAAGCTTCGCGTTATCGAATCTGGGTTTAAAGTACAGCTTTTTAATGCGAAGCGTGTCCTTCTCGATCAGATACACATAGTTTACGACATCATAGAGCGTTATGTTGTCGAGCTTGATCTCGACGATGCTTTCCGTGACCCCGCCGGCCTGCACGCCCGCCTGCGGCTTGAGCGACACGATCTTGCTTGTGAGATTGGCCCGCTTCGTAAGGTTCTCGATCTCCGTGAGCAGGGGCCCGCGCTTTGACGCCGCCTCCTGGGCCTGCTGCAGCCGCAGCTGCATCTCCCGATACTGGTCGCGCAACTGTTTCATCTCGGCAAGGTCCTGCTCTTTTTTGGGAATAAGGTCACGTTTGCGCGCCAGATCGCTGGTCAATGGCGACAGGACGTAGGCATAGAGCACGATGACCAAAGCTGCGACACCGCCGATGATGAGCGTTCTCTTGTCTTTAGGTTCAAGGCTCATAGAAGTCCTTCAGCCGCTAAGGGTTGTATGCAATTCATGGCAATCCTGTTTTCGCAATTCATGTCGTCTCTTTGATCTTGATGTCGAGCCGGAACTTGACCTTGTTGTCCACGCCCATGCGCGTGTCCAGGACCGTCACCTCTCCGAACTGTGGAACTTTCAACAATTCGGCCTTGATCTTGTCCACGGACTCGAACGAAGGCGCATCGCCCTGGAGCTTCAGCCGGTCGCCTTCCAGATTGAACTCGCTGAAGCTCACGCGCACTTCTTTCGGGATCCCTTCCGTGACCGCCCGCATCGCATCGAGCGCCGAGTTCCCCGAACCGAGCACGCCGAATTGTTTTCTCGCATTCGCAAGCTTGTCGCGCAGATATCGCAGCGGATCACCCGGCATTGCTTCCTGGGGAAAGAGCTGTTGATAGATAGCCCTTGATCTCGCGGTCCAGTTTGCCGTAGCTCGACTGCACCATGGTGATCTTGACCCCGATATTGGTAGCAGCAAGCATCGCAGCAAGGGCACCGGCAATGATGAGCGATGCGTTTTCTCTTGCGGGTTCCTTCATCGGCAAGCCGGAAGGCATACTCGCCTTTCCGGAAGTTGATCTCTCCGGACAGGGCAAGGCCGAGGCTCACCGGCTCTTCGACCTTCTTGCCGTTATATTCCGGAACCACATGCTCCAGGACAATGCCGAGGTTTTCCCAGCCAACCGGATGCTCCCTGCCCAGCACAAGCACTTTCTCCACCTGTACGCCATGGACGGTTTCAAGTGCCTTCAGCGTATGGGCAGCGCCACCCGTTGCCGGTGATGCGGAAAAGCTCCGAAAAGCGATCACCATCTCACCGTTCTTCAGGCAGAGATCGTTGCCGGCAACGAAGAGGACCACTCCCTCCGTAGGAACCATGCGCGACACGGCAGCTAGACCGATCGGGGAAGGCACGAGCGCCTGCGGATCCAACCCGCCGGCAGCGAGCAGATCGAGCTGCTGACGCAGCTCTTTCTTCGGAAGCATGATGCTGAGCACCGGCGTCTCGCCTTTTCCCTTGCCGTCCTGGGCTGTCTCGCCCACGACCATGTGGTCGATCACGACGTCATCGAGAGCATAGGGCACGCTGTCCTCAAGCTCGAAGGGCAGCGCCTTTTCCAGCCTTTTCCGGTCGCTGAAGGGAAAATGCAGCAAACGCTGGCTGAACCGCTCTCCCGGGATGGACGCAATGATCTTTGCGCCTGCCCAGTCGCGGGACCGCTCCGTAAGGACCGCGATGAGCTCCGCCTCGGTGCTAAAGGACGCGCTGAACGAGTCCTTCAGCTCCGTGCTGCGAAAGCCCTTCTCGACGACCGTCGCCGAGACCCGGGCCTGCTCTATGTGCAGTCCTACGATCTTCACTTAACGCTCCAATAAGAACCACCGGTCGATTCGATCTGCTTGGTATAGCCGCCCACGGTTGCATGGGAATAGATCGTGAGGGTCCCGTTCGCCATAACAAGATTTGGGTTAGTCGACGGATTCAATCCAACATCCGACAGTTTTTCGATCGGTTTGTCTTTTCTGTTGTTCAAGATCATACCCACTGCAACCTTATTATCAAGAAGAACACTGTTCAGCACCACCTCAGAGGCGGTATTAATGTTTACTACATTATCCGAGCTCACGGTTAAATAATTTACCACTTTGCTGTAATCTTCATCGGACATGCCCTTGTGCAGCTCGGACAGCAATTTGAATGGCTGCCCATTGCTGTTTCTCAGTTCCTGCACCTGGCGGAACACATCGGTGCTGACCCCCCGCTGAGAGAACAGCTCTGCTATCCAGTTAGCTGTTGAAGCCAAATTCACAACATTGATGTTCAACTTGCCCCGCTCGTCTTCCCATTTGATCCTGACCTCGGTGTCGCCTGCGCTTATGACCGGAACTACACCCCATTCACCCTGAGGCACCAGCTCCTTTAATTCAGGAAATTTCATAGCGATGGCAACACCCGAACGTGCAAGAAAATAGGCCCGCTGGCTGTCGCGGAAATTCACCGCCCCCCGCAGACTGACCCGCGTGCCGTAGGCGAACTCGAAGATGAGCGCGATCAGGAGCGCGGTGACAAGAAGTACGATCAGGAGGGCCACTCCCCGGTCCCTATGCACGATCCCCTGTTTTCCCATGGCAGCTAAAGGGCGTCCTTCGCCCGCACCTCGGTACTATACTGTTTGCCGCTCGATAAGATCAGCGTCATCTCGACGATTGGCGGTTTCCCTTTCGTTAGACAACTGTTCTTGTCGCCCCACTCATCGACCCATGTCAACCCGTCGTAGGAATATCGGAACCGCAGTTCGTCCACCTGGTCCGTGATCTCGTATTCAACTCCGCCTTCAAGCGGCGGGAGCATCCTTGCTCAGTTCCCGCTTTTCGCGCCGCATCAGGGAATAGCCTTTGCCGCCCGCTTTTTCCGTGAAGTAGTAGTCTGCTTCGAGGAGTTCCGTTTCTTTCGAATCCGGCCTCGGAAAATTCGTGAGCGTGGTCATGGCAAGGCTGTCATGCCGGCGCTTGACCCCTTCCGTTTCGACCTCTTCCTTCTTGCCGTAGAACACGGCGCTGGGCTTGTACGAGACATGGTCGCAGTCTGCGTTCTCAATGTCATGCGACAAACGCGCGATCAGTGTCCGTGCCAGGTCGGTCTCGTCGCGAAGGGCCTCGGCGCGCTCTACGCTCTGGCCTGCGGTAGAAAAGGTTGCATAGATCACCGTCATGACCACAGCAAGGATCGACATGGCCAGGAGCACTTCGAGCAGGGTAAAACCCTTCGCATTTCGGATTGCGGATTGCGGATTGCAGATCTTATCCCTTTTCACCTGCATTCCGCAATCCGAAATCCGAAATCCGAAATTCAGAACCTTATTCATAGCTCACCAGTTCCACCATGTCAAAGCGTTCGCCTTCTTTCCAAAGCACGGCAATACGCACTTCCATGACCTGCGGGATCGGTGTGGGAGCGATCGTCTTCTTCCAGCTATAATCCTTGTACACATCCCCATACACGTCCTCGGGGAACTCGCCTTCGTCCTCGGCAGGAAGCTGCGGTTTTTTTATGAGCGTCTCGGTCATCAAGCGCTTGGCAAGGAGCGTCGCCGTGGTGATCCGCTCGGCCTTCATGACGTCTTCCATGCTCCTGTTCTTGAGCCCCAGGAGCGACACGATGACCAGTGCCAGGATGGCCACCGCGATCATGACCTCAAGGAGGGTGAACCCGCTCTGGACCCCGGACCCTCGAACTCTGGACCCTGCTCATCGTTCCTCCACTTCGCCTTCACGCAGTTCCGTGTTTCCGGTGAGCGGCTTCACGATGAGCGTGAACGGTTTGTCATCGCCGTTGCGCAAATGGATGAGCGCGGGCTCGACCCAGCCGTCCGGCGTAAAGAGGATATAGGGATCGTCGGGGTGGCTGCCGACCTGCACATCCCGGAACGATATTTGTCCTGCCAGGCTGCCTTCGCTCGCCAGGGCGGACTTGCAGCCGCTTGAATTCCGCAGTACCTTCCGATGCTCCTTCTGAAAGGACCGTAAACTCCTCGGCCCAGTACTTGCCGCCCTGGATATCGAACTTGAGCCGGTAGACCGTTTTTTTTGCCTGCGCCTCGTCCCGAAGGAACTTGATCATCCCGGTCAGATGGCGCGAGCTCCGTTTCAGGTTCGCCTCGCCGATATCGCCGAGCTTCGGGATGACCAGCCCCATCATCACGCCGAGAACAACGATCACGACCATGAGCTCGATGAGGGTAAAGCCTTTTGATTGCGGATTGCGGATTGCGGATTGCGGATTTCGATTCTTCTAATTTAATCCGACAATCCGAAATCCGAAATCCGAAATTGTTTCAGCATTTTTTACTCTATCTTCCAGCTCTCGATATCGGCGTTCTTGCCTTCGCCGCCCTGCTCGCCGTCCGGCCCGTAGGAAACGATCTCGTACTCACGGCCTTCATTGCCCGGCGAGAAGTACAGGAAGTCCTTGCCCCAGGGGTCCTTCGGGATGCGCGCCGGTTTGAGGTATCCGCCTTCGTTCCACTTGTCCGGAATACGGCCGACCTCCGGCTTCTTGATCAGCGCGCTTAAGCCCTGGTCCGTTGTGGGATAGAAACCGTTGTCCAGCTTGAACCCGTCAAGGGCGCTTTCAATGGACTTGATCTGCACCTTGGCCGCGCTGACCTTGGCCTCTTCCTCCCGTCCCAGGATCTTGGGCAGCACTATGCCCGCAAGCAGGCCCAGAATGATCACCACGACCATGATCTCGATAAGAGTAAATCCTCTTTTATTTTTCATTTTTGATCTCCTTTTTAATCCGCAATCCGAAATCCGAAATTTATTTACCTCACCCCTGAGCTCATCTCCAGGATCGGCAGCATGATGGCGATCACGATGAATCCGACGATCAGCCCCATCAACAGGATGATGACCGGCTCCAGCAGCGACATGAGCGCGGTTATGCGCGTCTCGACGGTGCGGTCGAAGGAGTCGGAGATCTTGAGCAGCATCTTCTCGAGCTCGCCGCTCTTTTCTCCCACCGCCACCATCTGGATCACCACCGGCGGGAAAAGGCCGCTCCGCCGGAGCGGGTCCGCGATGGGTTCGCCTTCGCGCACATTCTCGCGCGCCCGGTGCACGGCGTTGGCCAGCACCGTGTTCCCGACCACGCTCTTCACGATATCGAGCGCTGCCAGCGCCGGGACCCCGCTCTCCAGCAGCGTCCCCAGGGTGCGCGTAAAACGCGATACCGCGATCATCCTGATGAGCCCGCCGAAGACCGGCATGTGCAGCAGCCAGCCGTCGAGCGCCTCCCTGCCTGCGGGCGTTTTGAAATGGCGCCTGAGATAGTAGACCGCTCCGGCCAGAGCGAGCACCAGTGGCCCACCAGTAGGACGACAGGAAGTTCACGATCCAGAGCAGCATGAGGGTGATGAACGGCAGCTGCTGGTTCATGTCCTGGAACATGCCGGTCACCCGCGGCATCACGAAGGCGAACAGGAAGAACAGCACACCGATGCCGATGAGCGACATGAGCGCGGGATAGGCCAGGGCTGCGGCGAGCTTGCCGCGGAACCGCACCTGCTCGTCGAGGAAATCGGAAAGCCGGTCAAGCGTGATCTCCAGCGTGCCGCTCGTCTCTCCGGCGGAGACCATGTTCACGTAGAGGTCTGAAAAAGCCTTCGGGTTCGCCTTGAGCGCATCGGCAAGCGAGGACCCTTCCCGGACCGCGTCGCGCACCGAGGAGAGCGCGGACTTCAGCGCTTCGCTTTCCTCCTGCTCCACCAGCAGGCTGAGGGCGTCCATGAGCGGCAGGCCGGACGAGAGCAGCGTGGCAAGCTGGCGCGTGGCATTCGCCACATCGCCGAGCCGCACCCGGCCGGCCGTGGTGAAATTCCAGATCCCGCTGCGGACGGCACGGGCCCTTGCGGCTTCCTGGATCTCGAGCACCACGATGCCGTCTTTTTTGAGCCTGGCCCTGACCGCCTTGAGGCTCTCGCCGTCCTGGACCCCGGAAAGCTTCTTCCCCAGGGAGGAAACACCTTTATATTCGTAGACAGGCATAATGTACAGCAAATTCCAATATCGAAATCCGAAATCCCAAACAAACACCAATCCCCTATGTTCAGAACATTTTGAACCTTGGAAATTTGACATTGAACATTATTTAGGATTTCGTGCTTGCTCTTTGGTGCTTGCTACTGCGACTCCCTCTGCGTCACGCGCACGATTTCCTCGACGGACGTGATGCCTTTGAGCACCTTGGTGGCGCCGTCCTGGCGCAAGGTCTGCATCCCCTTTTCCACGGCCAGGGCCTTGATGGTGGAGGAATCGCTGCTCGTCATGATGAGCTGCCGGATATCGTCGTCCAGCATCAGCAGTTCGTAGATGGCGCTCCTGCCGAGGTAGCCGGTATGGAAACAGGCATCGCACCCTTTGGCGCGGTAGACCGTTGCGCCTTCGCCCCCGGTCCTGATCTCAAGCTCGGCGCGTTCGGCAGCGGTCAGTTCGTAGGGCTCGCGGCAATGGGTGCAGAGCACCCGCACCAGCCGCTGGGCAAGGACGGCCATGACCGACGAGGAGATCAGGAAGGGCTCGATCTTCATGTCGATCAATCTCGTCACCGCGCCCGCGGAATCGTTCGTATGGAGCGTGGAGAACACCAGGTGGCCCGTGAGCGCCGCCTGGATCGCGATCTCGGCGGTCTCGGAATCGCGGATCTCACCCACCAGGATCACGTCAGGGTCCTGCCTGAGCACGGACCGGAGCCCGGCGGCAAAGGTCAGGTGGATCTTGGGGTTCACCTGGATCTGGCCGATGCCCTTGAGCTGGTACTCGATCGGGTCCTCGATGGTAATGATATTCTTGTCGGGCGCGTTGATCTTCGAGAGCGCGCCGTAGAGCGTCGTGGTCTTGCCGCTGCCCGTGGGGCCCGTCACCAGGACGATCCCGTGGGGGCGGGTGATCAGTTCGTTGAACCGGTCGAGGTTATCGCCGGAGAACCCGATCTGCTCGAGCGGCAGCAGCGCGCTCTCGCGGTAGAGCAGCCGGAGCACGATGCGCTCGCCGAAAGCCGTAGGCACGATGGAAACGCGGATATCCACATCCTTGCCGCCGATCTTGATCCGCATGCCGCCGTCCTGGGGCAGCCGCTTCTCGGCGATGTTCAGGTCCGCCATGATCTTGATGCGCGACGCAATGCTGGCCTGAAAACGCTTCTGGATCGTCAGGATGTTATAGAGGATGCCGTCGATGCGGAACCGCGCCACCACGTCCTTTTCGAAGGCTTCGATGTGGATGTCGCTGGCCCGTTCACGGATCGCCTGCGAGAGGAGCGAGTTCACCAGCCTGATGATCGGCGCGTCGTCCGTGACATCGAGCAGGTCGGCCGGCTCGTCAAGCTCGGCCGCGAGGAACGAAAGCTCGTCCTCTTCCATTTCCTGCGCCGTGTCTTCGGCCTTGTTCATGTCTTCGCTGTGCAGGCGGTTGATCGTATCGAGGATCGTTTCGGCAGGGGCGAGGCAGAGCGCAATATCGGCGCCCAGCAGCACCCGGAGATCGTCAATGGTCGAGAGCAGGAGCGGTTCGGCAGTAACGGCGATGATCGTGCCGTTCTCCTGGCGGATCGGCAGGACCACGGCTTTCTTGGCATAGGTGATCGGGAGCCGGAGCGCCAGTGCACGGTCGATGTCGCCGAGGTCGGCGGTGAAGGGCAGGCCCAGCTGCGTGCCGAGCGCCTTCAGGACATCGGCTTCCGGCACGAGGTTGAGGCGGGAAAGGATCGTACCGATGCGGCCGCCGCGCTTTTTCTGGAGTTCAAGCGCCTTTTTCAGCCGGTCGGGCGACAGCCCGGACTCAACAAGTATCTCGCCGAGCAGCCGTTTCACCGCTGTTCCTTCGTGGGAGTTGTTGATTCTTCCGGGATCGGAATGGTGGCGGTCGGAGCGGTCGTCACGTCTCCTGCCGCAGGCGCGGTCGGGACGCTCTCCACTGCCTCTGCCGCCGGTGCGGTCACGGTCGGAGCGCTTTGCATTCCCTCTTCGCCTCCGGTGGCCGCGGACGGTGCCGGGCCGGTGGACTGGTCCGGCGATTTTTGGATCGAAAACGGTTCCATGTCCTTCTTTTCGATGTGATGCTCCTTGCGGAAATTCTCCATAGCATCGGAATTGCGGCGGGTGATGTCAGCTGCATCCTGCTCGTTCTTGATGATGTAGGGCGTGATAAAGATCATCAGATTGGTCTTCTCGACCTTCGAAGTCTTATACTTGAACAGCCAGCCAAGGACCGGGATATCGCCCAGGAGCGGAACCTTGCTCTCGCTCGAGGTCACATTGTCGCGGATCAAACCGCCAATGACCATGGTCTCGCGGTCCTTTACCACCACGGTCGTGGTCGCCGACCGCTTGTTGGTGATGAGGCCGGCCGAGTTCAGGGCGGAGGCCGCGACCACGTCGGAGATCTCCTGGTTGATGTCCAGCCGGACGTTGTCATCGGAGGATATCTGGGGCGTGATCGACAGCTTGATGCCCACATCCTTGCGCTCGATCGTATTGAAGATACCCTGCGTGCCGGTCGTCGCGTTCTGGGTCTGACCGACCGTGAACGGCACGTTCTGACCGACCATGATCTCCGCCTTCTGGTTGTCCGTAGTGAGAATGTTCGGCGTGGACAGCACGTTCACATCGCCGTCGGTCTGGAGCGCGCGCAGAAGCGCGCCGATATTCAGAAAGTCCTGGCCATTATACCGAAAGGTCCCCTTGATCGCCCCGATGGCAAGGCCGTTCATCGAGCCCAACGCTGCCGGTCCGCCCGCCACGACGTTCCCGATGTTGCCGAAGTTCGTGCCGCCCAGGGGAGTGGTCGGCGCGCCTGGCCCTGACTGGATCTCCCGGGGCGCGTACAGGAATTCGAAACCAAGCTCGCGCTGCTTCTGCAGGCTCATCTCGATGATCGCCGCTTCGACGTAAACCTGCCGGCGACGGATATCCAGTTTCAGGAGCACGTCTCTGACGGTCTCGTAATCGCCCGGCGAGGCCACGATGATCAGGGAGTTGGTCGCCTTGTCCGACGTGATCGAGACGGCGCCTTCGAGGATGCTTGCCCCACCGACCGCTGCACCGCCTGCAGGCGGGACAGGAATACGTGAGACAAGCGCGGCCATGCTCTTGGCGATGTCCTCGGAACTGGCATGCTTGAGGTAGTAAACGTTGATCTTGCCCTTGCCCTCGGTGGCGGCCACGTCCATGGCATGGACCAGGCTTTCGATCTTTCTGATGTTCGACACCGAATCGGTGATGATCAGCGAGTTGGTCGGTGCATAGGCGATGAGGGAGCCGTCCTTGCTCATAAGCGGCGTCAGCGCCCGCGTGATCTCCTGGGGGTTGACATAGTTCATGCGGATGAGCTGGGTCACGTAGCCTTCACCGCCGAATTGGCCGTCCTGATACACCTTGAGGCCGCTCTGCCGGGCCTGGGCCGAAGAAATGATGCGAATGACCTTGCCGTCCTCGATCGCGGTGAACCCCTTGATCTCCAGTGCGGACTGGAACACCTGGTAGGCCTCTTCCGGCGAGATCCGCGTCGGGGTCATCAGCGTCACTTTGCCGACCACGCGTTCATCGAGGATGAAGTTCCTGCGCGTGAGTTCGCTCATCACCTTGACCAGCGCGCTGATCTCGATGTTCGTGAAATTAAGGGCGATAAAATTCTCCCCCGTTTTTGACCTCGTCTTTTCGATCTTTTCTGGCGGGGATGCAGGAGCGGAAGGAGACGGCGGAGCTGCCTCTTGTGCAGAAGGTGGCGGTGGAACAACCTCCTGTGCAGAAGGTGGAGGAGGCGGCGGAACAACCTCTTGTGCAGAAGGTGGAGGCGGCGGAACAACCTCCTGTGCAGAAACAACGCTCGTAATGACAAGCCCCACAAGGAAAAGGGCCACTGTTTTTTTCACGCTGAGCCTCCGGTATAAGAATTACAGCAGTAGCAGCCCTTTCGGGGAAACACGAGACGCCTAAATGAACTCTTTTGGATTATGGCACAGATGGTATCCTGAGGTAAAAACCGTTAATTCGGCCCCGGGACAGGGCCCTGTTCCTGGCCCTTGACTGCCCCGTTGCCACCGCCCCGGTCAGCGGATCTCGTAGTTCAGCGTCTGGCGCTGACCGTTGCGCATAAGATCGATCGAAATGTTCTTTTCTTCCTTCAGCCCCTGGTACAGCTGGAAGAACTTGCCGGGATCGTCAACGTCCTGCGCATTGACCTTCTGGATCACATCGCCGTTCTTGAGCCCGATCTTCTCATAGATGCTTCCGGCCACGATCTCGCTGATGCGGAACCCGACGGTCTTCCCCGCTTCCATGTACGGCAGGGCGCGCGCCTGGGTCAGGATCTGGTTCATATTCTCGGTGCTCGCTGCAACCTCCCGCTGATCCAGCATATACTTGTCCCGGGACAGCTGCCGCACGCCGGGCGAAGCCGCCGAAGGAGTTGCCATGACGATCTTCGTCGTCGTCCTCCATCTGTAGCTACGGTGACCGAACCGTCCGCCCGCTTAAGCGAGACGCTGTCGCGTTTCACTTTTACGATCCGTGAACCATCGGGCAGTTTCTCGTTGAGCCGGTAAAAGGCCTGCGGGTTCGCGGGACTGTCGAGCACGGCGCCTGAGAAGTGCTCACCCTCGATGGTCCCGATCAGGACGTACACGGAAGGCGCCGAAGCCTGGGCCGGCCCGCCTGACGGGCCTTTGCCTTCGCCAAAAAGGCCGCGCTCGAGGATAGACGAATAGTCGCTCAGCTCCCGCCGCGGTTCAAGCGCCGGACGGCTCTGTTCCCTGGGCAGACGTGATCGTCGCCGCAGCTTCGAGGCTCCTGCCGATCATGGCGTCAACGGTATCAGCAAGAAAATATGCCGACACCGTGAGGAGCGCAATAAGTATGAGGCTATAGATGGTTTTTTCTTCTTTCATGACATTTACCGTATATTCGAGTTTTCACGTACACGTACAAAATTATACTCCTTGGGGCACGGCTTGTCAATTCCTAACCGATTGACGGAAAAAGGCTTTTCCATTTGCCAAAGACGCCGGATAACGTTCAGGGTTTGAAGAACGCGCTATAAAAACCCTTGGCCCGTGAGCGGTAGGCAGGGTAGATCCTGTCGGATTGTGCGGTGATACTGTGGAGATCGATGCCCTTCTCGTGCTCAAGCCATCCACTCACCATCAGAAGGGGTAACCTCGATATGGAACTGGAGCGCATAGACCCGGTCGGAGAAACGAAACGCCTGGTTCTGGTACAGGCCCGACGATGCCAGTCGCACAGCGCCGCCGGGCAGGTCAAAGGTGTCGCCATGCCATTGGAACACCTCGGCAGCCTGCCTGCCCTGCATGGCCAGCGGTGCCATGACAGGGTCCTGCATGGCGGCGTCGCTCAGCTCCACCTCGTACCACCCGATCTCCTGCTGAGCTGCCGGCGTAGACCCGGGCCCCGAGCACGTGGGCGATCATCTGGGCGCCGAGACAAACGCCGAGCACCCGCTTCCCGTGCCTTGATGGCCTGCTCGATCAGGAGGGCTTCGTTCTTCAGATGCTGATGGAGATGCATCTCATACACGGCCATGGGCCCGCCCATGATGACCAGATGGGTAAAGCTGCCGGGATCAGGCAAGGGATCGCCCCTTCGCAGGTCAATGACTGTTGCGGCCAGTCCCTGAGACCGGAGGTGGTCCTCGATGGTGCCGGGGCCTTCTGCAGCAATGTTCTTGACGATAAGGACGTTCACGCCTGTTCTCCGTTTTCCACGGCTGAGGTAAAAAAGATAAAAGCCATGCCCGGCCTGCGCGATGACTCGGTGGTGACGAAATGTATGCTCGAGAACAGGTACCCCTGCGCGGTCCAGTGGTTCAGGATCGACTCGATCGATTCATCGGTCACCATGCTCGTTTCAACGACTTTGTAGGCCATGGGGCATTATAAGCAATTTCGGATCATATTGCAATTCGCAGAAAGACGACGGTGTACTGGAGCTTTTTGAAAAAACCTTTTCCTGAAAAAGATCTTTGGACACGGAAGGAGCGGATTAACAGCGGATAAATCATAAACAACGCACTCACCTCTTGGGTGAAACAGGTATCAGGAAAAAATCCGCCGTTATCGACTCTTATCCGACTTGATCAGTGTCAAAGGATGTTTTGTAGGTTTGACAGGGTTTAGCTGGATTTTCGTGATGGAATGGTTTTATCGGATTTTGTCCTGCCTGTTGGCAGAATAAACCAACGGCGACCGATACTGCACGGCCGCCGTTGGAAGGAGGAGGTGTTCAGAAGAAGAGATACGGGACGCCGTTCTCAGCGCGTCAAATGACGCCGCTCTTGCGGGCTTTGACCAGCGCTTCGGTCCGGTCCTTTGACTGGAGCTTTTCGTAGATCCTTTTGATATGCGAGTGGACCGTATGGGAACTGATGCTCAGGTCCGTGGCAATCTCCTTATAGGTCATGCCCAGCTCAATACATTTGAGGATGCTCTTCTCGCGCTGGCTTAAAACGAACTGCTCGGCGATTTCCGCGTCCTGGAACTCGTGGATCACCTTCCGGGCGATCTTCGGGCTCATGGGTGAGCCCCCCTGGTGGAGTTCGTAGATCGCCTCGATGATCTCACGCGGACTGCATCCCTTCAGGAGGTAACCCGAGGCGCCTGCCTTGAGCGCGGAAAAAACGTTTTCCCGGTCGTCGAAGACCGTGTGCGCCATGATCTCGAGCGAAGGCGATTCGGCCTTGATCTTTTTTATGAATTCGATCCCCGACATGCCGGGCAGGCCGAGATCGCACAGCACGACCTCGGGCAGGGACTTCTGCAGGGATTAAAGGGCGTCCTCGCCCGACGGATAGGCGCCGTCCACCGTAATGCCCGGATCCCCGCCCAGGAGGAGCTTGAGATTATCGCGCAGGAGCGGATCGTCTTCAACGATTACGAGTTTCATGAGAATGAACTGTACCATACCCTTCCTCAATGCGCTATACCCCGAACGGGGTATTTTCGGGCTAATGCGACGGACGCACAGGAGAACCGCAAACAGGACGGGGTTGCGTATAGAGCACTACTTTCCTGTTGCTATTCATGGTCAGAGTCAATATAATCTGCGCATGTCCACGGGCAAAAAAACGGTATTAACCGGTCTTGACCAGCTGCAAAAGCTCTGGCCAAAGGACCTGCGGGGCGCGCGCATCGGCCTCGTGGTCCATCCCGCGTCCGTCAACCGAAAATTAGAACACGCCGTCGACCTCTGTTTGCGCTCGAAAAAGTTCAGACTCACCACGCTCTTCGGACCGCAGCACGGCATCCTGGGCCAGACCCAGGACAACATGGTCGAGTGGGAAGGCTTCCGCGATCCGGCAACAGGCCTGCGCGTTTACAGCCTCTATGGCGCAACGCGGAAACCTTCGACCGAGATGCTTGCTGACGTCGATGTGCTCGTCGTCGATCTGCAGGACGTGGGCAGCCGCTACTACACCTTCATCTGGACCCTGGAGCTCTGCATGCAGGCCTGCCACGAAGCGGGAAAGACCCTGGTCGTGCTCGACCGGCCGAATCCCCTGGGCGGCAGCCTCGTTGAAGGGCCCCTGGTCGAAGAATCCTATGAATCCTTTGTCGGATTGCGGCCGCTGCCGGTGCGCCACGGCATGACCATCGGCGAGATCGGACTGTATCTCTGCGCAGCATACCACCACGGCCTCGACTACCGCGCCGTGGCCGTGCAGGGCTGGAAGCGCGGCATGTGGTTCGACCAGACCGGCCTTCCCTGGGCCATGCCGTCCCCCAATATGCCGACGATCGACACGGCGCTCGTCTATCCCGGCATGTGCCTGCTCGAAGGCACGAACCTCTCCGAAGGCAGGGGCACGACCCGGCCCTTCGAGATCTTCGGCGCGCCCTTTATCCATGCCGAGACCATCGTGCAGTTGCTGAAGGAGTATAAACTGCCCGGCGTGGTGTTCCGGCCGCTTTCGTTCCTGCCCACCTTCCAGAAACATGCGAACACGCTCTGCCACGGCGCCCAGATCCATGTCACGGACCGCTTGAAGTTCAAGCCCTTCAAGACCGGCGTGGCCATCCTGAAGGCGATCCACAACACCTACCCGCGGGAATTCGCCTGGAAACAGCCGCCCTATGAGTATGAGGAGATCAACCTCCCGATCGACATCCTGGCCGGGTCCAAACGGCTGCGCATGGATATCGAGTCGTGGAAGGACCTTGACGCCATGGAGAAGTGGTGGAAGGAAGAGGCGAAGTCGTTTGAGAAAGTGCGGAAACAGTTTTTGATCTATAAATGAAGTTCCAATAGTTAACGAATTTAACCGCCGAGACGCGGAGACGCTGAGAGAGATCAACGACAACAGCCTTGCACACGGAAGAGGCAGAAAATTCGGATTACCAGAAGTAGGCGCTTCCAAGCGACGCGGATAAATCCTCAGTTTGGTTTTAAACTCAGGTTTGGGCTTCTGACCTATCCGCCGTTTCCGCCGGCACCGCGTCCAAAGCTGTTGACTTCCCCGCGTCCGCGGTAAAAAACTATGAATCAATACCCCATCACCCTTTTCCTCCCTGCTGCCGGGCTCGGCGAGCGCCTCAGGCCGGTCACGAACCATCTGCCCAAACCGCTCATGCCGGTGCTCGGAAAGCCGCTGATCGAGATCATCCTTGAGCGGCTGACCGCTGTCTGCTCCGGCGCGATCGGCATCAATCTCCATTACAAGCCGGAGCTGCTGCGCGGCTGGGCGGAACGTTCTCCCTACGCCGGCCGGATCCGATTCTTTCCCGAAGACCCCATCCTCGGCACCGGCGGAGCGCTCAAGAACGCTTCCCCGCTGCTTGCGCAAGGCCCCTTTCTGGTCCACAACTCGGACATCCTGCTGGATATCGATTTCACCCGTTTGATCGAGACCCATCTGAAGAACGGGAACATCGCCACGCTCGTGACGCACAGGCATCCGACGCTGAGCAACGTGGTGGTTGATGAGAACAACCATGTTATTGACGTGGAGAACCCCGGCGCTTCCCGTCCGGACCCTGACCGGATCGCCTCAAAGGTCGCCTACACCGGCATCGCCCTGTACTCGCCCGCCATCCTCGGTTTCCTTCCCGAAGGCGTGTCGCACGCCACGGTCGCCTGGATCGATGCGGCAAAGGCCGGCCACAAGGTCGAGGCCCTTGACTTCACCGGCTCTTACTGGAACGACATCGGCACGCCCGCATCCTATGCCGCCGCCGTGCTTGATACGCTGCGGGAAAACGGCGAGACCGTTTTTTGCTCACCCAACGCGCAGTGCGGGAAGGCCGAGATCGATGGATATGTGGTCATCGAATCAGGCAGCACGATCCATGACAACGCCCGGCTCAGGAACTGTATCGTGCTTCCCAACGCGCAGGTGACCGGAAGCCAGGCAAACAGCATTATCGGGCCCGACTATGCCATCAGCCTCACCGAGACCGAGATGCAGCCTTCGGCCCACGCGTCAGAGCAGAAAAAGGTCGCGCTCTCAGCCCCTCTTTTCACCCACTATTTCGGCGTAACCGGTGATTTAGCGTCCGGGGATGCCATCGAAGCCGACGCCCTTCTGATCGGCCTCGGCGGCTCCGACCGCCGCTACTTCCGCGTTCGCAACGTCAACAGGACCGCGGTGCTCATGGAGTGCAGGCCCGATGATGCCGACTTCGAGCGCCATCTGGTCTACACCCGCTTCTTTTCAGCCCACCTGGTTCCGGTGCCCGACCTTCTGGCCGTGGATGATACGCACAAGAGCGCGCTGTTCGAGGACCTGGGCGATACAAGCCTGTTCTCCTATATGAAGCTGCCGCACAACAGCGGGCATATCGAGGACGTATACGAGCGAGTGCTCGACATTCTGGTCGCACTGCATGGCAGTGTAACTGAGCATGTCCATGAATGTCCCTTGCTCCAGGCGCGGATCTTTGACTTTGATTATCTCCTTTGGGAAACAGGCTATTTTCTTCAACAGTTCGTTGTGGGCCTGAAGAACATACCGCCTGGCGATCGGCAGTCGCTTGAGCAGGAGTTCCACCGGCTCGCGCGGAGAACGGATGCCTATCCCAAAAGCGTTATTCACCGCGATTTCCAGTGCCAGAACATCATGGTCGCCCGGCACGACGTCCCGCGCGTCATCGATTTTCAGGGGGCACGGATGGCCCCGCCAGCCTATGATGTCGCTTCCATCCTCTGGGACCCCTATCACCGGCTGAACGACAGCATGCGTGAGCGCTTGATAGATTATTATGTGGAAGAGATGAAGCAGAAATCGGCGGGATTCAATGAAGCGTTGTTCAGGGAAAGCCTTCTCCCCTGCCGCCTTCAGCGCCACATGCAGGCGCTCGGGGCCTACGGATTCCTGTCGAGGGTGAAGGGAAAAAAGTATTTTCTAAAGCACATTCCGGAAGCGCTCAGACTGCTGAAGGAAGAATCATCAGCTGCGAAAAAAGATTACCCGGAGCTGTACAAGCTGGTGCAGGGACTGGGATGACCTTTTACAAAAGTTCGAACACCCCCTCACCTTTATCCTCTCCCCCGAGGGGAGAGGGTAGGGTGAGGGGTTTTCATTCGTTGTTATCAGACTATCGCTGACTGTGAACCACTACTTCCCGTCCTTCGCTCCCATCAGCTTCCTGAGTTCCTCGAGCGGCACAAATCCGTCAAAGCGCTTGCCGTTCAGATAGAACGTCGGCGTACCGGTGATCTTTTTCTTCACCCCGTCCTCATGCTGCGCTGCAACCGCACTGCTGTGCTTTCCGGAGTTCAGGCACACCGAGAAGGCCATCCAGTCAAGCTTCAGGTCCTGTGCAACTTTCAGGAACGTGCCCTCGTTCATCGGAGCTTTGAGCTCGAACAAGGCATCGCTGTATTCCCAGAACTTTTCCTGATCTCCTGCGCACTCGGAAGCCTCGGCTGCTTTTGCCGCGAACGGATGGGTGGGGATCGGGAAATGGCGGAACACCCATCGACTGTCTGTTTCCTTTATAACACTCCTCATTGCCTCATGCATCTTCGTGCAATAAGGGCATTGGAAATCCGCATATTCGATGACCGTGAACTTTGCTTCAGGATTGCCGCGCACATGGTCGGTCGGAAGGACCTTGGGTGCAGGCAGGAGCAGGGCCTGTATCGCATTGAACTTGTCCGGATACCTGAGCTTCGTAATCAGGACGATATTTGTAAGAATGCTGATAAACAGCAGAATAATGAGGAATGTTTTTGAAAATATTACACGATGAGCTGTCTCTGGCGTTTTCATCGATCCCTCCACAAAAAACAAACTCGCCGGACAGTATTACTGTCCGGCGTTCACTGAAATTCAATGGTAGTAAAGTACTAGAGAGTATTACTCAACGTAGCATACCTCATAAGAGCCACCACCACCCTGACTTTGACAAACAGTGGTATTAGGAATTGACGAATAACACGCATTAGTACCTACACAATGATAAGGCGATCCAGATGGACAACAGGTTGTATCATTTGAGCAATAATACGGGTAAGCAGAGTCGGTGCAGTTTTTATATATGCCGGCGAAAGGGTCTGCCTCCGAGCCGCATGCCGCGACTAAAAGCCCTAGTACCGACAGTACCATAAAAATCTGAACCCCAATTCTAAATCCTGACTTTTTTGCTAAATTCGACATAATTAAATCCTCCCTCCAAGACATCATCCTTTTTTATTACGGTATATATATAACCGTTCGAGCGCAGGCTGTCAACAATTTTTTCAGTGAATGCGCAAATAAAAAAGGTGTTCTATGCGGGAAGGTTTCGCAAACATTAAAACTTCATGTTTTCAACAAGATGAAATTCCTATTCTCCCTCAAACTCCGTCAGACAGAATATTTTATACCCCTTATCCAGCAGTTTTTTCCTGCCGCCCACCTCGGGCAGGTCGACAATGAACGCCATTTCAACCACCACACCGCCGATCTTCTCGATAAGCGCGGCTGCTGCCAGCGCCGTGCCTCCCGTGGCGAGCAGGTCATCCACGAGGATCACCCGTTCGCCTTTTTTGAGCGCGTCTTTGTGGATCTCGATGCGGTCCGTGCCGTACTCAAGCGCGTATTCCTGTGACTCGACCTCGGCGGGAAGCTTGCCCTTCTTGCGGATGGGGATAAACCCCTTTCCGAGAGCGTAGGACAGCGCGGCGCCGATGATAAAGCCGCGCGACTCGATGCCGACGATCGTATCGAACTGATAGCTCGAATGGATATAGCGCTGGGTCAGGCTGTCGACGACGAGCCTGAACCCCACGGGGTCCTTGATGAGCGTCGTGATGTCGCGGAACATGATCCCCTTCTTGGGGTAATCCGGTACGGTCCTGATCTTTGACTTGATGGGCATGGTTCTCTCCTTGGACAATGATGTATTGTAAACGGGAACTACCGAAAGTAATTGCTGAACCACGAAGGTCACGAAGACCGCGAAGAAATTCTCGAAAATAAGTATGCTTCACTATTAAGGCTTACTTCGTGCTTCGTGTTCTTCGTGGTAGATTGCCTTTGTAGTGGAGTTGGACCTATTTTCAGCAGGCATCATCCTCGACACCGCCTTCTCTGTACTGCTCCACACCGATCCGGTAGAGGTCCGCGCCATGCACGTCATTCACCACGATGGCCGGGAAATCCACTACCTCGAG
Organism: Nitrospirota bacterium; assembly: GCA_963818475.1. Classification (GTDB taxonomy): domain Bacteria; phylum Nitrospirota; class UBA9217; order UBA9217; family UBA9217; genus GWC2-56-14. The sequence goes on from CAWFSF010000001.1 coordinate 223,823, forward strand.
CCGCATCACCGCCTCGGTCCCGAGCTCGGGGTAGGCGATCACCTCTGCCTTGCGTATCGCCTTCGAGATAAGCGCGCCTGCGCCGCCGATTGCCGCAAAATAGACAGCATGGTGTTTTACGATCGCGTCCTTCACTGCCTGTCCGCGCGGCCCCTTGCCGATCATGCCCTTGAGCCCCAGTTCGAGGAGAACTGGCGTGTACTTGTCCATGCGGTAGCTCGTGGTCGGCCCTGCTGAGCCGATAGGCCTTCCCGGAGGGGCGGGAGAGGGACCGGTATAGTACAGGATCTGGCCCCTGGGGTCGAACGGCAGCGGCTGGCCCTTCTGGTGCGCCTCGACCATGTACTTGTGCGCCATGTCACGGCCGGTGTAGATCACCCCGCTCATGACCACGCGGTCTCCCGCCTTCAATGTTTCGATAACGTCGTCGGTCAGCGGTGGAAACAGCTTGATTGTTTCAGTCATTGAAGCACCCCTATCCCTGCCAGGAAACCGCATCAACCACGAAGAGCACGAAGCTCACGAAGGAGTTCACAGTACAAACCTCTTGATTCCATTCCTCAGGTATTTCTCGTTGAAATTGATCAAAAGCCCGATGGGAATATTTGCCAGTTTCATATAGGTAAGGACCTGCGCCTCATGAACCGGATTTAACGAATCAACACTTTTCAATTCAACGATGAGCTTGTTGTCGACGAGCAAATCGATCGATAACCGCAAGATATGCGCGTATCCTTATAGACAACCGGCAATTCCGCTTCCAAAATAAACGGGATGCCTGCGCGACTCAATTCATAAGCGAAACAGTGCTTGTATGCATTTTCAAGCAGGCCGGGACCAAGCACCTTGTGTACTTCAAGGGCATGACCGAGAACCTTATGAGATAGTGCATCGAATTCCATCAGCACACCCGATTTATTCCTTCGGAATATGATCTACTTCGTGACCTTCGTGTGCTTCGTGGTTCCCGTTTATAATATGATCGTTTTGTGCCGCGCCGCATGGCAGTTGATATTCACCGCCACCGGCAGGCTCGCGATATGACAGGGATAGCTTTCCACATGCACGGCCATTGCCGTCACCTTGCCGCCCAGGCCTTCGGGGCCGATGCCGGTCTTGTTCACGGCCCTGAGCAGCATCTCCTCGAGGGATGCCAGCTCGAGCTTCGCGTTCGGGCTGCCGATGGTGCGCAGCAGCGATTTCTTCGCAATGAGCGCCGCCTTCTCGAAATCGCCGCCGATGCCGACGCCGATCACCACCGGCGGGCAGGGATTGGCGCCTGCACGCTGCACGCACTCGAGCACGAAGTTTTTGATCCCTTCGACGCCCTCGGTGGGGCGCAGCATGCGGATGACGCTCATGTTCTCGCTGCCCGCGCCTTTGGGCATGAACGAGATCTTGAGCTTGTCGCCGGGGACCAGCTCGGTATACACGATCGCCGGCGTATTGTCGCCGGTGTTCCTGCGCGTGAGCGGATCGACCACGGACTTCCGGAGATACCCTTCTCTGTATCCTTTGCGCACGCCGTCATTGATGGCGTCGACAATGAACCCGTTCTTGATCCGCAGGTCCTGGCCGATCTCGACAAAGAAGATGGCGATGCCCGTGTCCTGGCAGATCGGGATGTGCTCATCCTTCGCGATGCGCGCGTTTTCCTTCAGCAGCCCGATGATCTCCCTGGCTGCGGGAGACGTCTCGGTCTCGATGGCGCGGTCGAACGCCGTGAGCACATCGTCGCTCAGGTGGTATGCCGCTTCGATACAGATCTGGGCGACCTGGTCCCGGATCTCCTCTACGTGAATTTCTCGCATGCCGTCCTCACCGCGTCAACGGACTTCATGAATCCCGTTTTCTCATCGGCGTTTAATTTGACCTCGATCACCTGCTCCACGCCCTGTGCGCCGAGCTTCACCGGCACGCCGGCAAAGGTCCCGGTCACGCCGTACTCGCCGTTCAGCTGGACGGAACAGGGAAGGATCTTTTTCCGGTCCTGCAGCACTGCCTCGACCATCTCGAGCGTCGCGGCCGCCGGCGCGTAGTAGGCGCTCCCGGTCTTGAGCAGCGCAACGATCTCGGCGCCGCCGTTCCGCGTCCGTTCGACCAGGCGGTTGATCTGGTCCGCGCTCATCAGCTCCGTGATGGGGATGCCGGCCACGGTCGAATACCGCGGCAGCGGCACCATGGTGTCGCCATGCCCGCCGAGCACAAAAGCATGCGTGTTCTCCACCGACACGCCGAGTTCCATGGCGATGAACGTTCGGAACCGCGCCGAATCGAGGACCCCGCCCATGCCGAATACCCGCTCCCGGGGGAAGCCCGTCACCTTCATGGCAACGTGTGCCATCACGTCCATGGGATTCGTGACCACGATCATGACCGCCTTGGGCGAGCGGCGACCGGTCTCAGCGGCAACTTTTTTGACGATCTCAACGTTGGCGGCAAGGAGGTCGTCGCGGCTCATGCCCGGCTTCCGCGCCAGTCCGGCCGTAATGACAATGACATCGGAACCGGCGGTCTCATCATAGCCGTTGGATCCCGTGATCTTCCAGTCGTATCCCATGATCGGCCCGGACTCCATGAGGTCCAGCGCCTTGCCCTGTGGCACGCCCTCCGCCACGTCGACCATGACCACATCGGCAAGCCGCGCCTCGGCGATCCGCTGCACCAGCGTCGCACCTACGTTGCCGGCCCCCACTACCGTTACTTTCTTTCGCACGCACATACCTCCATCGAGAATTGTTTCCCAAATCCGGAAAACGGGACTAAAACCTTTTTACCACGAAGGACACGAAGAGCACGAAGATTTTTATTATTTTTAAATAAAAATGAGTGTTAGCATTAAGCTTCGTGAACTTCGTGCTCTTCGTGGTAAATTATTCCTGCCAATTTAAGGTTACAGCTTTGTTATTTTCACCTTGCTGATCTTCCTGCCCTCAAGCTCCAGCACCTCCAGCTTGAGGTTCTTATACTTGAGCAGCTCCCCCACTTTCGGCATTCTGCCGAACAGTCCGAACACGAACCCGCCGAGGGTATTGAAATCAGGGGACTGGAGCGACGTGTCGAGCATTTCGTTCACTTCATCGAGGGCCGACTGGCCCGACACGACAAAGTTCTTTTCGTCCACGATCTCGACTTCTTTTTCGGCCGATTCCAGCTCATCGTGGATGCTGCCCACGATCTCTTCGATCAGGTCCTCAAGCGTCACCAGACCGGCCGTACCGCCGTATTCATCGATCACGATGGCCAGCTGGAACCGCTCGCGCTGCATCTCCGACAGCAGTTCGCTCACCCGCTTGTTCTCGGGGATGAAGTAGGCGGGCCGGATGAAGTTCTTGATGGTCTCGCTGCGATCGACATCGCCCGCGGCCATGGCGACCAGGATGTCCTTGATGTAGAGGATGCCGACCACGGTGTCCACCGTGTCCTCGATCACGGGATAGCGGGAATAGCCGTACTCCGAGACAAGGCTGAACACGTCCTCGAGCACGGCATCGGTCGGCACGCTCACGATCTCGGTCCGGGGACGCATGGCCTCCGCCGCGAGGGTGTCGCCGAACTCGAAGACCTTGTGGAGGAGTTCCTTTTCTTCTTCGTTCAGCGTCCCGCCCTCTTCGCCGAGGTTGATCATGGCCTTGATGTCTTCTTCGGTGACCACCGCGGTGCAGGTCAGGCCCTGTGGTCCCGGGCCGGCAAAGGTGTCCGCAGCACCCGCCAGCAGACGCGCCGCAGGAGAGAGCAGCGCCATGACGGTCCCCATGGGACCGGCCACGGCCAGCGCGACACGGTCGGGATTCCGCGCTGACAAGCCCTTGGGCGCCAGTTTGGCGAAGACCACGACCACGAAGGTCATGGCCACTGCAGTGACCGCCACTGCCGCTGAAGTATTTTCGAACAGGTGCATGGCAAGCGCGGCGAAGATCGCAACAGCGACGGTGATCGACAGGTTCTCGGCCAGCAGCAGCGTGGCATGCAGACGGTCACGCTGCTCAAGCAGTTTCAGGACGGCCGCCGCCCGGACATCGCCCGCATCGGCAAGATCGCGCAGATGCGTTTTGTTGGCGAACACGATAGCCGTCTCCGATACTGCAAAGAACGCGGCGATCAGGATTGCCAGGCATGCCAGCACCAGGTAGATGCCATAGGTCGATAGGAATGTCGTCAGGGTTTCCATGATTGATCAGAATGCATAACTCCGTTCAGTGAACGTCAAAATTCTCTTACTGCTTCTCCCCCGTTACCCGGATCACTTCGTCAAAGGTGGTCTCGCCCTTCAGCATCTTGCGGACGGCTGCTTCGCGCAGCACCACCATGCCGTCCGCGATGGCCGCCTTGGCGATCATTTCTGCGTCGGCCTTTTCCCGGAGGACCGCCCGGATCCGCTCGTTCACTTCCATCACCTCGAAGATGCCGGTCCGGCCCATATATCCCGTGCCTCTGCACTGCACGCAGCCTTCGCCGTACTTGACCGTTATTTTTCTGTGCTTGTCCCAGGCCAGTCCCACCGCCTCCGCCTCTTCAGGCAGCAGGTCATGGGTCGCTTCGCAGTGTTTGCAGATCTTGCGCACGAGCCGCTGTGCCATGACGCCGATGATCGTCGAGGAAAGAAGGTACGACGGGATGCCCAGTTCCATGAGCCGCGTGATGGAGCTCGCGGAATCGTTCGTATGCAGGGTCGAGAAGACCAGGTGGCCCGTAAGCGCGGCCTGGACCGCATTTTCCGCCGTCTCCAGGTCGCGGATCTCTCCCACCATGATGATGTCCGGGTCCTGGCGCAGGATGGTCCTGAGCGTGCTCGCAAAGGTAACGCCGATCTGCGGCTGCACCGCCACCTGGTTGAAGCGGTCATGGACCATTTCGATCGGGTCCTCGATGGTCACGACGTTCACTTCGGGCGTGGCCACGGTCTTGAGCGCCGAATAGAGCGTCGTCGTTTTGCCGCTGCCCGTGGGGCCGGTCACCAGGATGATGCCGTAGGGCCGCGTGATGAACGATCGGAACAGTTCGTATTCCCTCGCATCGAACCCGATCTCCTCCAGGTCCTGCAGCAGGATTTCCGGATCGAAGATCCTGATCACGACCTTTTCACCGAAGGCCGTCGGCATGGTCGAGACGCGGAGCTCAACCTCGCGGGACTTGTACTCGGTCTTGATCCGTCCGTCCTGAGGCCGCCGCTTTTCCGCGATGTCCATGCGGGAAAGCATCTTGATGCGGGATACGAAGGCCGGGTGGACCGCCTTGGGGATCTTGTGGATCGTATGGAGCATGCCGTCGATCCTGAGCCGCACCTCGCTCGCCTCGCGCTTGGGCTCGATATGGATGTCGCTGGCCCGCTGGTCAAAGGCGGACCGGAACAGGAACTCCACGGCGTTCACGACGTGTTTGTCCGTGGCCTCGATCTCCGTCACCGACTTCATTTTCACGAATTGTTCGAGGTTGCCGAGGTCGACGTCGGAGGACATTTCCCTGGCCGCGGCGGTGACGGAAGAGCGGAACCCGTAGAACTCGGTGATGATCTTGAGAATGTCCGTCTTCGACGCGATGACCCGGCTGACCTTGTAGCCCATCCGTTCGACATTCTCGATCACTTCGATATTGTAGGGGTCCGCCACGGCGAGGGTGAGTTTGTCGTCCGTGCGCTCGATCGGGACCGAAACGGTGCGCCGCGCAAAAGCGCGGGAAAGGATCTGCGTTGTCACATCGGGGTTTAGCTTGAGCGGGTCGATCTTCTTGAAGGGGAGGCCGGCGTGTTCCGCGACCGCTGCGGTGATGATGTCCTCGGTCAGGGGGTGGCCCGGCTCGCCGGGTAATTCGAAATTGAGCGAGGCGGCAACCTCGATGGCCGAAACCTCGTCCTCGAGGTGCATCCGTCCGCGCTGCAGCGTTTCACCCCGCGCTTTGAGGACTTTCATCCGCTGCACATCCTGCTTGACCTTGATCTCCCGTGCCTGATCGGGCGTGATCTTACCGGTCTTGAGCAGGATTTCGCAAACGAGGTCTGTAGTGAGTCTGGTCATTATTTATAGTTCCCTGGTGACCTATGCGCATTCGGACGACGTCTGTCCGACTGGACAGATTCGTGTTTCAGTTGTGAGCTGCACGATCATCGCAGGATACTGAACCCGGGTAGTAGGGCTTTTGACTATGAAAGAATCCAAATAAAAGGCCCCCTCGAGGGGGGCCGTGTTAACAGCATGGTCAGCAGATACACGAGCTTACTTCTTGGCCGGTTTTTCAGGTACGGGCGCAGGGGCCGGCGCAACCGGCTCCGGTGCAGGCGCCGGCGCCGGCGCAACTGCAGGCTGCTCTGCCGGTTTCGGAGCTTCCGATTTCTTTTCGCAACCGAAGAATGCGAAAGACAATGCCAGAACAAACGACAGCATAATGATGGATATCTTTTTCATGAAGATTCACCTCCTCTCGCGAGCAAGATCATCAAGGCAAGGTACCCATGATAAGGCAGCTGCAACGCCCGGTGCTTACAGGATCCGTGTTGCCACCGAACGGGTAACCGTCAGCTCTTTCACCTTCTGCCCCAGCTTCTCATCCAAGAGCTGCTGCTGCTCCTCGCTGAGGCGAAGCCTGAACACTCGCAGCTTGTTCAGCGATCGTTTCGTCAGGTTTATCTCCCGCAGCTCAAAACCGATCTGCTTCTTGATCTCAGCAGATTGTTGAGGTGTCAATTCAAGGACAACGATTTCATCCATTCAATAGCCCCTCCATGTTGTGCAATTATAGGCATTTATCTTGTTGAATTCAAGTTATTTTTAAATAGGTGCACATTTATGGTTTCGGGGCCACCACAATTACCTGTTCCACCCAGGTAAATTCAGACTTGAGCCGCTCCTGCAGGCCCCGGACCAGGGCCACACGGGTGACATGTCATTGCCAGCAGAACCCTGCCGGAGCGATCCTGACCGTGCCGTTTTCGATGCCGGCGAGTGCAACCTCGCCGCCGCGGTGCGCGTATTGTTTATTCTTTTCCGCAATGATCGCCCTGATCTGCTCGATGTCGTGGTCCTGGCCGGGCCTCTCATTTCGCATTCCGCAATCCGCATTCCGCAATTGTTTACCCCTCCATCACCAGCTTTTTTATGATCCTCTCGACAGCTTCCTCGACCTTTACTTTCTCAACCACGCCGGTCTTTCGGTCCTTGAGTTCAACAAGACCTTCCTTCAGGTTCTTTTCGCCGATGATGATCCGGTACGGAATGCCGATAAGGTCGGCGTCCTTGAACTTCACCCCGGCGCGTTCATCGCGGTCATCCATCAGCACCTCAAAACCCTTTTCCTCCAGCGCGGTGTAGAACTCTTCCGCAACATCCATGGACCTTGCGTCCTTCACGCTCACCGGAACGATGAGGATCTGGTAGGGCGCGATCGCAAGCGGCCAGATGATGCCGTTCTCGTCGTTCCCCTGCTCGACGGCCGCGGCTGCAATGCGCGCCGGGCCGATGCCGTAGCTGCCCATGACGATCGGCTTCTCCGCGCCGTTCTCGTCCAGATAGTTCGCCTTGAGCGGGACCGAATAGCGCGTCCCGAGCTTAAAGATATTGCCGATCTCGATCACTCGTTCGGTCCGGAGCGTCTTGCCGCACTTCGCGCACCCGTCACCCGCTTTTGCCTCGTGAATGTCAGCGAACTCTGCATCACTGAAGTGCAACGCGGCGGTCACGCCCTTTACGTGGAACCCTTCCTTGTTCGCTCCGGCAATGAACACGCCCTGTTTGAGCGTGGGGTCGGCGATCTTCCTGACCTTGTGGCCCATGGGTCCGATGAACCCGGCAGGTATGCCAAGCGCAGCCTTTACCTCGTCCTTTAGCGCGGGACGGTGGGAGCCGATAAGCTTTGCCAGCTTCTTTTCATGAACGGCCTGGTCGCCGCGCACCAGCGCGAGCACCGGCCCCGTGTCGGTCATCACGAGGATCGACTTGAGCAATGCATCGGGCGTCACCTTCAGAAAGCGCGTCACCTCGTCGATGGTCCTGCGTTCGGGGGTGGCGACCTCCTCGAAAGCCGCTTCCGTGGATTTTGATGCAGGCGGCATTGATTCGGCAAGCTCCACATTCGCGGCATACCCGCAGGAATCGCACAAGGCGACCACGTCCTCGCCTGCTGCTGAAGGCGCCATGAACTCGTGGGCGCCCGTGCCGCCCATCATGCCCATGTCGCTCTGCACCACATAGAACTTGATGCCGCACCGGGAGTAGATCTTCCGGTACGCTTCGAGATGGGTATCATAGGATTTGTCCAGGCCCGCCTCGTCTCGATCGAAACTGTAGGAGTCCTTCATGACGAACTCGCGGGTGCGCAGGATGCCGCTCTTGGGTCGCGCCTCATCGCGGAGCTTGGTCTGGAGCTGATACCAGATCTGCGGAAGGTCCCGGTAGGACCGCAGGTCGTGCGCAGCAAGCCAGGTCATGACCTCCTCGTGCGTCATGGCAAGGCACATGTCGCGTCCGCCGCGGTCCTTCAAACGGAACATCTCGTCGCCGATCGATTCCCAGCGGCCTGTCTGCTGCCATACTTCGGCAGGGTGCAGCACCGGCATGGTCACTTCCTGCCCGCCGATGGCGTTCATTTCCTCGCGCATGATCCGGTCGATCTTGTCCATCACGCGCTGGCCCAGCGGCAGGTAGATATAGAGCCCGGCCGCAAGCTGGCGCACGAAACCGCCGCGCACCATGAGCTTGTGCGAGATTGCTTCGGCCTCGGCAGGCGCATCTTTTAACGTTGGGATGAAAAGACGGGAATAACGCATGGAACCTCCGTTTAATCAGGAGCCAGGAGCCTGCATACAAAAGCCAGAATACACCTGCCTTGAAATTATTCTGACTTCTGACTTCTGACTTCTGACTTCTGTTTTTTAACAATCTCTTCCACTTCCTTTACCAGCGCATCGGCAAGGTCCTCTTCGGACAAGTTTCTTTACGATGTCGCCATACTTGAACAACAGGCCGACTCCCTTGCCGCCCGCGATCCCCGCATCGGCCTCGCGCGCTTCGCCCGGTCCGTTCACCACGCAGCCCATGACCGCGACGGTGATCGGTTCCTTGATATGCGCCAGCCGTTTCTCAACCTCCGATGCAAGGCCGATGATGTCGATCTCGGTCCTGCCGCAGGTGGGGCAGGAGATGATGTTCACCCCGCGCTGACGGACCTTGAGGGATTTCAGGATCTCGATAGGACACGCGCACTTCTTCGACCGGATCGGCCGTCAAAGAAACTCTCATCGTATCGCCGATGCCTTCGGCAAGCAGGATGCCGAGCCCTACGCTGGACTTGATCGTTCCGGAATAGAGCGTGCCTGCTTCGGAGATGCCGATATGCAGCGGATAATCGGATTTTCCTGCAAAGAGACGGTACGACGCGACCGTGGTCATCACGTCGGAAGCCTTGAGCGAAACCTTGAGGTCCGTGAAGTTCAGGTCCTCAAGGATGCGGATATGGCCGAAGGCGCTCTCGACGATCGCCTCGGGCGTCGGATGCTTATATTTTTCGAGCAGATGTTTTTCGAGCGAACCGGCATTCACGCCAATACGGATCGGGATGCCTTTGTCCTTGCAGGCCCGGACCACTTCGGACACTTTGTCGACCCCGCCGATGTTGCCGGGATTGATGCGCAGTCCGTCAACCCCCTGTTTGATCGCCTCGAGCGCAAGGCGATAGTCGAAGTGGATGTCCGCGATCAGCGGAAGCTTCGTGTGCTTCCGGATATCGCCCAGGGACTTCGCCGCCGCCTCATCAGGCACGGCAAGCCGCACGATCTCGCAGCCCGCCTGTTCGAGGTGGCTGATCTGTTCGAGCGTTTTCGCCGCGTTCCGCGTGTCCGTGTTGCACATGGACTGGACAGCGACCGGCGCGCCTCCGCCGATCTTGACGCCGCCGAGGGTGATCTGTTTTGTCTGTTTGCGGGTTATGGGGCTGTCCATAGCGCGGTCTCCTGCCGCAACAAAAGAACAAACCTTTGACACGGATAAAATCCGAAAAAGGCTATGATCAGAGCAGAAAAGTCAAAGATGCTGTCCTGCCTCTTCATACTAAAATCCGCCGTCGCTTAGAAGCGCCTACTTTTGGTATCCGTGTCTAAGATTCTTTTATTTTTTACCCTTCGCGAGTCCTTCACTGATCCTGCCGAGATAGCGGATCGAGGTGAGGTGTGGTTTTTACTTGCTGAAAAACATTCTCATGATGTCGTTATAGGAAACCACGACGATCAGGGAGATCAGGACCGCCGCGCCGATGTTCTGCGACACTGCCATCACCTTCTGACTGAGCGGTTTCTTGCGGATCGCCTCGATCGCCAGGAACAGCAGCAGCCCGCCGTCGAGGATCGGGATCGGCAGCAGGTTCAGGATGCCGAGTGAGATGCTGATCATGGCCAGGAGCGACAGGAACGACGACAGCCCGGCAGCAGCAGCCTTGCCCGACATCTGGGCGATCATCACCGGCCCGCCAAGCGTCTTGATCGACAGGTTGAGCGTCAACAGCTTCTTGAGCGTTACGAAGGTGAGGTCGATGTACTCGATGGTCTTATCGAATCCCAGCCGCAGGGAATCCAGGAACCCGTACTGCTTGAAAACGAGCCTCATGAGCGGCTCGACGCCGATGACATACTTCCCGTCCTTCTCGACCGGCGTGACCGTGACCGTACAGGGGCTTTCCCTCGCGTTCTACGGTGAGCGTGAGCTTCTTCCCTTCGCTTTTTTTGACCGCGGCTGAGAACTGGTTCCAGTAATAGACCGTCTTGCCGTCAACCTCGACGATCTTGTCATTCACCTTGATGCCCGCTTTCTCCGCGGGAAGCCCCGCCATCACCCCGCCGATCTCGGCAGGAAAATCCGGGTACAGGCCCGAGACGCCGATCTTTCTTTCCTGGTCCAGCTTCGGCCGGAGCGCCAGCGTCTTTCGTTCACCGTTCCGCTCGATCGTAACCGGGATATCCGTGTCCGGGTTGACGGCGAACAGCATTTCAGCCTTTTCCCAGTCCACCACGCTTCTCCCGTTGACCCGTTCAATGGTATCGCCGACCAGGAAGCCTGCCTGCTCCGCCGGCGAGTCTTTTTCCACATACCCCACCCGGGCCGCTCCCAGCGTATAGGTGCCGACCATGAACACCAGCGGCATGACCAGAAAGGCAAGCACGATATTCGTGAGCGGACCCGTTGCCGCGATCTTTGCGCGCTGCCACACGGTCTTGGACTGGAATTCGTCGGTCGCGCCGGTGGGCTCTTCGTCGGGATTCTCACCGGCCATCTTCACATACCCGCCGAGCGGGAGCGCCGAAAGAACGTACTCCGTATCGCCCTTCTTGAACCCGAAGACCTTGGGCCCCATGCCGAGCGAGAATTTCTCGACCCGCACCCCGGCCCGTTTTGCCATGATGAAGTGGCCGAACTCGTGCACGAACACGAGGATGCCGATCACGATAAGAAAATAAATAAGTGTCATTGTCTCCTCTTTGGTTAAAGCCGGATCGAACCGGCACCGTCACGCTACCCTCTGCCACACGGGGAGAGGACTGTTGAGAAGATTTCATTCTGCATTTCATTCCGCATTCGATACATTCCGCACTCCGCAATGCCGAAATGCCGCAATGAACTTCTCCGCTTCCTTCCTCGCCCAGAGGTCGGCTTTGAGCGCGTCCTCAACGGTCGTGATGGAGAACGGCGTATGGGCGTCCATGACGGACCGGATCACCCGGGCAATATCGGTATACCGGATCTTCTCGTCCAGGAAGTATTTGACCGCCACCTCGTTCGCTGCCGAAAGCACGGCCGGCATGCTGCCCCCTGCCTGAAGCGCATCGTAGGCGTAGGCAAGACAGGGAAAGCGTTCCATGTCCGGCTCCTCGAAGGTGAGCGTGCCGATGGCGGCAAGGTCGAGCGCGGGAGAGACATCATCAAGCCGCTCGGGATAGGAGAGCGCGTAGGCGATCGGGCCCTTCATGTCCGGCATGCCGAGCTGCGCCACGACCGCGCCGTCCGTGTATTCGACCATGGAATGGATGATGCTCTGCGGGTGCACCAGCACGCTGATCATCTCCGGCCGGAAGCCGAAAAGCCACCGCGCTTCGATCACTTCCAGCCCCTTGTTCATGAGCGTGGCGGAATCGATGGTGATCTTCCTGCCCATGCTCCAGTTCGGGTGCTTCAGCGCCTGGGCCAGCGTCACCTGTTCAAGCTCTTTTTTTGCGAACGTCCTGAAGGGACCGCCCGAGGCGGTCACGATCAGCTTCCGGATGTCCTGGTTCGCGCCTGCATGGAGGCACTGAAAGATGGCGCTGTGCTCGCTGTCCACCGGAAGGAGTCTGACACCGCGGCTCCGGCACTCGGCCATGACCAGCTCGCCGGCGGTCACCAGCACTTCCTTGTTGGCCAGCGCGATCGTTTTCTTTGCATGGATCGCCGCCATGGTCGGCACGAGCCCGGCGGTCCCGACAATGGCGGAAACGGTGATCTCCGCTTCGTCCATGGCCGCCACCTGGACCATGCCCTCGACGCCGGAGAGGACGGTGACCTTCAGATCGGCGCACCGCTGTTTCAGTTTTTCCGCAGAGGCCGGACTGACCACGGATACCAGCGACGGCTTGAACCGCCGCACCTGCTGTTCGAGGATCTCGATGTTGTTCCCCGCAGCAAGCGCCACGACCTTGAAACGGTCCGGATACTTCTCCACAACCGCAAGCGTCGACTGCCCGATGGACCCGGTGGAACCTAATAGTGCGATGTTTTTCAATGCCGTTTACTCCGCAATCCGAAATCCGCAATCCGCAATCGACTATCGCATCCTGAGATAATAATACAACACCGGCGCTGCGAAGAGCATGCTGTCCATGCGGTCCAGGATGCCGCCATGCCCGGGAATGATCGTCCCCGAATCCTTGACCCCTGCTGCGCGTTTGAACAGCGACTCCACCAGATCGCCGATCGTGCCGGCCACTGCCAGCGCCAGGGCGATCCCGACAGCAGAACCCGTGTCGATGGACGGCATGAACCACCATCGGCAGAGCAGTGCCATGCCCGCGGACGCGACCAGCGCGCCGATCAAGTCCTTCAATGCTTTTCTTGGGACTGATCTTTTCGTACAGCCGGTGCCTGCCGAAGGGTATGCCGATGGAATAGGCCCCGATGTCGGATGCCCAGATGATGAAATACAGGAACACCAGCCATTGTCTGCCGTCACTTCCCGTGCGGATGGAGACCTGAAAGCTGAACAGCAGCGCCACGTAGACTATTCCCATGAAGGTTGCTGAAACATCCTCGATCGCCCCTTCGACCGGACGGGCTGAAAAAAGACGGGCAACCATGATCGCGAGCAGGCATGCGCCGAGCAGGAACGCACCTGCGGCGGGAATCAGCGGATGATAGGCATCCAGGATCACCAGCGCGCCGAGCGCGCTCCCGAGGAGGGCGCTCGGAGCGGATGCCGCGTGCCTGCGCCATGCGGTAGAACTCGTACTGCCCCAGGACGGCAGCAACCATCACGAGCGCAAGGAAATAGATCGGCGGCAGTTTCCAGGTGAACAGATAGAAGATGGGAAGGAACAGGAGTCCCGACAGCACCCGTTTGTAGAGCATGCATTTCTCCCTTGCTGCGGACCGCGGCCGCTACTTGCGCACCAGTTGTTCCTGGGTGAGTCCAAAGCGCCGCTGACGCCCCTGGTAATCGAGGATGGCGCGCAGCAGATCCTCGGCTTTGAAGTCGGGCCACAGGATGTCGGTAAAATAGAGCTCCGCATACGCCGCCTGCCACAGGAGAAAATTGCTGATCCGCTTTTCGCCGCTCGTCCGGATAATGAGGTCCGGGTCCGGGAGGCCCGCTGTATCGAGATGGGCGGAGAAGGCCTCTTCCGTGAGATCGCCGGTCAACCCGCCGGCCTCGGACAGCCGCTTGATCGCCTCGATGATCTCGCCGCGGCCGCCGTAGGACAGCGCCAGGTTCAGGACCATGCCGGTGTTGCCGGCGGTCTCGGTCATGGCGCGGTCGATCCATGTCCGCACCGTTTCAGGCAGCCGTTCGGTCCTGCCGATGGTGCGGAACCGGATGCCGTTCTTTTTCATGGTCGCGATCTCGGACCGCAGAAAGGAGCCGAGCATGTCCATGAGAAAGCCCACTTCTTCGCGGGGCCGTCCCCAGTTCTCGTCGGAAAAAGCATAGAGGGTCAGGACCTTCACCCCGAGCGCACGGCACTCCTCCGTGACCAGCCGTACCGTATCGGCGCCCTTCTTGTGGCCGGCGATGCGCGGCATGCCGCGCTGCATGGCCCACCGGCCGTTGCCGTCCATGATGATGGCAACGTGCTTCGGCAGACCGTTCCGGCCACGCTGGCGCGAAGTTCTTCGACCGTCGGCATTTTGTTCTTCATGCGTGCTGCATCTCCATCCCCGGGCTGCGCGACCTTGCCACGCAGCCGTTTACTTCATCGAATAGCTCATGACCTGCATGGCGTCTCTGGTGAACAGCCCGCCTTTGGCCTTTACCAGGGCTGCAACCTGCGGCGCTGCGGCGCCCTGGGGGATGATCGCGATATCATAGACCGGCCCGCTTATGTCCTTGACGCTCCAGACCTGTTCGAGCCGTGCGCCGGTCCAGGCCAGACCGTTGAGTTCGGCCCCGGTGAACGCGCCGAGCATGCTTGAGCCGATATTCTTCTGGACAACGATCTCGTCCTTGCCGTCGTTGTTCAGGTCGCCCGCGACGACCCGTCCCCGGATCTTGACCCGTTGCGACTTGTCCAGCGCTGTTGCCTGCCGGGACAGCACGGCGTCGATCCCGGTGACCGGCTTGTAGACAAAGAGCCCGACGCCGGCATACTGTTCCGCGCTCTTCCAGACCATGGTCTGTCCGGAATAGACCATCAGGTGGTCATCATCATCAAGCGCCACCAGCAGCGGCTGCCGGTCTCCCAGGTTGGCATAGGTCCAGCCGTACAATCCCAGCTCCTTCGGCAGCGTGAACTCTGCGCCGGCAACGTATTTCCCTTCAACCGCGGAATAGACCTTCGGCTGCCCGGCAAAGAAGGTCACCGGGTCATAGGCCTGTCCGATCAGCACCGCACCCTTCCCGGGATAACTGAGCACGCGGAGGAAGCCGGGGACGTCGGCGATGCGGCGGTAGCCGCCCTCCTGGAATTCGATGACGTAGGAAAAGACCTTGCCGCCGAACATGGCCGTCACAAAGATCTCAGGCCTGCCGTTGCCGTTCATGTCCGCGCTCTCGACGTTGATCTGCTCCATGGTCGAAGCCGGGTCGGCCTGCGCGGACTGCCCGAACCATTCCAACGTCGCGGCATCGCGCTTCACCGCGGTTTCGGTCCAGACCTCATGCCAGCCGGAAGGTTCGTTCCGGTAGAGGTGAAGCCTGGTCCCGTCGGAAAACGCGTAGACCGGCTTGCCGTTCCCTTCAAAATCGCCGTACACAAAAGCGCGCGCCAGAAAGGGCAGCTCAGGCGCTGCACTGCTCTTCTGTTCCCCTGCCGGGACCGGGGCGAAAAAAGGTTTGATGTCGCCCAGGGCCTCTTTCCCTGATTTCTCATCAAGCAGCGCCACGATGGTATCGAGCTGCCGGCCTTCTTCGGTATAGAATATCCGCGCCATCACCATCAGCCTGCCCTCGGTGGGATAGAGGCCGAGCACCACGACCGCATCGACATTCAAAGCACTGCCCATGTCTTTGATCATCGAACTATCCATGAATTTGCGCTCTTTGACGAACGCGGCGGTCTTGCTGCTCTCGAGGACCGAGAACCTGCCCGATGCGGCCAGCTGGTCCGCGAGCTGCTGCACCAGTTCAGGACGGCCCGCCGTGAGCGGAACGATCGCAAGGTTGATCTTTTTCGGCGTGATCCTCGCCCGGTCGCCCGGTTTGGGGTCCTTCTGCTTCTTCCTGACCACTGCCGTCGAGGAACCATCCCCAACAACGGTCACCTCAACGGTCCCGATCTCCTCCTCTTCCCGTCCGAGCACGATGCCGGAAACAGGATGCAGGATCTCCTTGCCGTCCCGCCAGAGCGTGAGGGTCATGCCGGGCATCAGCCCCTCTCTGGTGCCGAGCGCGATCGTGAGGCGGTCCGCCTGCACAGCCTTCACCTCGCCCTGCACCTTCGGAAAATAGAACGTGATCTCCGTCGCCAGTTCATCAATGGAGCGAAACTCTTCGGGGCCCAGCGGCTTGTCTGCGGCAAACACCGGCGAACCGAGTGATGCTGCCAGCAGGACCAGTGCGATTATCGTTCTCATACCTGATATCCTCTTTTCTATCATCGTAACCCGTATAAACCGCAACCCAACTATGCCACGAAGTCACGAAGGCACTAAGAAATCGAAATCATGGAGCAGATTTTTCTTTTTATCTAGGCGGTCATTTATTCTACTTCGTATCTTCGTGCCTTCGTGGCAAAAAGATTTGACGATCAATCTTTTGATTTTAACTGCCGTTATCCGATGTTACCGGCTCTTCCGTGTAAATCCGTGTCCAAAAGACTCTTTCCCGTATTGCCCGGATCACTCCACCTTCACCCGGATCTCCGTCTCCCACGTGGCGCCCGCGCCGAGC
Organism: Nitrospirota bacterium; assembly: GCA_963818475.1. Classification (GTDB taxonomy): domain Bacteria; phylum Nitrospirota; class UBA9217; order UBA9217; family UBA9217; genus GWC2-56-14. The sequence continues at coordinate 240,377 of CAWFSF010000001.1, forward strand.
GAGATGCGCCAGAGCGGCATCACCATCGAGCTCTGGTACACGCGCTCGAACCCGGATTCGGACTGCGATACGGTCTCGACCGGCGCGCGCCAGAGCACCACGGGCTGCGAGAACAGGAGCGACAGCTTGAGCCTGAGCCATTCATCGACGAGGCTCACCTGCTTCACGTTGTTCGTTTCCCCGCTCGACGCGAGATGCCGTTTGTCCAGCGTATGGCCGGGGATGTCGTAATAGCGGTCATGGGCATTGCCGGCCAGGAGCGAGAAATTGAACTCGCTGCCGAAGGTCGTGTTCAGTTCTTCGCTGCTCAGGTTCGTTATGGCATACCGCGCCAGGAACCCGCGCCTCGCCGGAGCGCAGGAGCAGCTCCTTCCGCAGGCTGACGGCCAGGCCGGCGACCGTGCCGCTGCGCTCCAGCGTGACGATCGCGGAGCCGCCCGCTCTCCGGGACGTCATGCGGTAGGCCCCCAGCACGAAATCGCCGGTCTCGTAATATTCGGACCGCATGAAGCTCGCCAGATCAACGCCCGACCCCAGGAAATGGTCGAGGAGCGAACCCCGGGTGTACCAGTCGTACTGCAGATGGTGCTGCAGGCCTTCTTCCTTGACCGCCACGCGTTCGTGAATGGTCTTTGCGCCGTCAACGGACGCGCCGGCTGCCGCGCCCTTCACCGCATCAAGAAGCTTGCTGTGATAGCACTTCTCGTCTGCGCGTGAGCGTGTTCGTCAGATTGAACGACCGCGGCTTCCAGTCGATCTCCGTGATCCTGCCGCCCTCCGCCGGATCGATGAACAGATTGAGCAGCTCCGAGTTCATCATGACCTCGTCGCGTCCATCCCGGTCAAAGTCGCCCTTCTTCGATCTCGAGCCAGGAAGGTGTCGTCTGCTCTTTTTTCTGTTTTCCCTGACCCCTGGACCCTGGACCCTGGACCCTGCAGGTTCAGCACACTGTCCGCCAGATACTCCGCCTGGATCAGCTGCTCGTAGATGCCGGTGCGCAGATGCGGCAGGTAGAGGCCGCCGAACACGCCGTGCCAGTAGGCGTCGTTGCACTGCGCCTGGTACACATGGTCCAGCATGCGGGCAGCCTCGGCGCCTTTTTTCACGCCCTGCGCCTCGAGCGCGGCCAATGCCGCACCGGCCTTCCGGCTTGCCATGAGCATCCGCTTGTGCATGTGGTTGCTTTCGGAATACTTGGTGAAGAAGTTCCGCCAGATGCCGCCCTTGGATGAATGGCCGGAGCCCGCTGAACTCCGGCTTGCCTTTGACCGTTTCGAGCGCGTCGTCGTACTCTTTCATGGCGCGTGTGGGCAGCGTCCACTCGCCCATCTCCATGTACGACGCCGTGGGCAGATAGACCCTGCCGCGCGGCGGCTCCTGGTCCGCGAATTCCGAAAACGTGGTCGTCTCGAGCCATTCGCTGTTCTGTTCGATGAGCGTGAAGAACCGGTCGAGCCAGCCCTCTTCGTACACGGTGCGGTAGGTCTCGGGCCAGACGCCGAACTTCTCGCCGTCGTCGGCCATGACCGACAGCCGGTATCTCGAGGGAGAACGCAGCGTTGCCAGGTATTCGAGCGTCTCCTCCGGCGGGTGGAACGGGATGAGGTACCGGAGCCGTTCGCTGCCCGGGAACACGCGCACGATCCCGTTCTGCTCTTCCGTCAGGTAGTAGCCGTCCAGTTCGTCGTCGTGCAGGCCGGCCATCTTGAAATGAAAATCATCGACCACCACATGGTCGATGCCCGCTTCGGCGATGAACTTCGGCAGATGGGGTTCCCAGACCCGCTCGGCGAGCCACATGCCGCGGGCCTGGTATCCCAGCGTCGTGTCGATGAAGGCGGAGAGCTTCCGGATCTGGCCGATCTTGTCCTCGTCAGGAAGCACCGCGAGGATCGGCTCGTAGAACCCGCCGGACAGGATCTCGGCGCGGCCCCCGGCAACGAACCGCTTCAGCATATCGATAAACTCGGGATGTTTCTGCTCAAAGAACCGGTAAAGGATGCCGGTGTAATGCAGCGTGATCTTGATCGACGGGTGCCGGTCAAGGACCTTCAGGAACGGGAGGTAGGATTTCTGATAGGCTTCCTCTGCCACGAAATCAAAATTGCCGACCGGCTGATGGTTATGGATGGCAAATATAAATTGAACCTTGGGCATGTCCGGTGTCCGTCTTTTCCGCTATTTTTCCGCTGCGAATGCAAAGTGAAATAGTAGCCCTACAGCCGGGAAAAGTCAACCAAAATGAGAGGATAGAGCCATGGTAGGCATCGATGCTCCTGAGGGAAGAGGCCGGCGGCGGCTTATCCAGCTGCCGCGACCAGGGTCAGAAGCGGCGCTTAAGCCGTTCTCTTTACGAGCCTCCCTGCAAGATACAAGAACATCGCTGCATAGGCGGCAAGGATGAGCACGGAACCCATAGCCGGACTGCTGCCTCCTGCCAGCCCGCGAAGCACGATGCTGGCATGCGTCAGCGGATAGACCATGATCATGCTCTGGAAGGGCTGCGGCAGCCGGTCCGGCGAAAAGAACGTGCCTGCCAGGAACGACATGGGGATGATGAAGAAGCTGTTGAAATTCGCCATGTCCTCATGGGAGTGGGCAAGCATGGCCGCGGCAACGCCCATGGCCCCGAAACAGAAGGCAGTGAGCGCCAGCACGGCAAAGAAAGAAAGCGAGTAGTGCAGGTGCACGCCCGTGGCCAGGCCCACCAGCACCAGCATGAGCGCCGAGAACAGCCCGCGGCCCAGGCCGGTCAGCGTCCTGCCCAGGGCGATGTCCCAGGGGCTCACCGGCGAAACGAGCACCTCTTCGATCGTCTTGGTGTAGAGCTTGCTGATGTTGAGCGACGTCGAGACGGGGCCGAAGCTGTTGTTCATGGCCGAGAGCGCCAGGATGCCGGGCAGCACGAATTCGAGATAGGTGCCGCCTCCCACGTTCATGCCGCGGCCCAGGCCCCAGCCGAAGGTCACGAGGTACAGAAGCGGCATGACCAGGCTCGACGCCAGGAACCGCCAGGGCTTCTTGCGGATCAGCATGATCTCTTTCCAGATGATGGGGTAGAAGTTCATGACAATCCTTATAATTCATGAAATCGTTCCGCCACGGAGTCACGGAGACACGGAGTGAATAAAATCTTTTGCATATTACATCACAAAAAGATACCATCCACCCCAAAGACGCTGAGACACAGAGAAAAGCAATCCGAAAGAATGTGGTTCTCTCCGGCCTCCGTGTCTCCGTGGTTAAACCGTGCTTGCAGTTCGTCTTTTTGAATCCGAAATCCGCAATCGATTCATCCTTCGATCCTCTCGCCCGTCAGATTGATGAACACATCTTCGAGCGTCGACTCGCGCACAACGATGTCCTCGCACACGTCGCGGCGAAGCGTCGATCGCCTCTTCCCGCGTGGGGAAGAACTTGCGCGGGATATCGTGCCTGCCGAGGCATTCGAGGGAGTATTTGCCCACGCCTGCCTTGAGCACGGACGGGCGGTCGAGCGCGATGATCCTGCCGGTCTGCATGATCGCCACGCGGTCGCACGAGCGCGTCCGCCTCCTCGATATAGTGCGTCGTGAGCAGGATGGTGATGCCCTTCCGTTTCAGCGACTCCAGCAGCCCCCAGATCATGCGCCGCGCCTGCGGATCGAGCCCCACCGTCGGCTCGTCCATGAACACCACCTGCGGCCGGTGCATGAGGCCCCGGGCGATCAGGAGCCTCCTGCGCATGCCGCCCGAGAGATGCTCCACTGGCGTGTCCTTCTTTTCCCAGAGGCCGACGAAGCGCAGAAGCTCCTCGATCCGGCTGGCCCGGTCCGCGGGCTCCATCTTGTGGAGCCTGCCGTGGTACTCAAGGTTCTCGGCGCAGGTAAGGTCGATGTCGAGGTTCAGCATCTGCGGCACCACGCCGATGGCCCGCCGGACCTCGAGCGGGTCGGCCGTGACATCGTAGCCCGCCGACCAGCGCCGTGCCTTCCGACGGTCGTCAGCAGCGTCGTCAGCATGCGGATGGTCGTGGTCTTGCCCGCCCCGTTCGGCCCCAGGAGGCCGAAGACCTCCCCTTTGCCGACGGAGAAGCTGACGGCGTTGACGGCAGCGAGCGTGCCGAAGTAGCGGGTGAGGTTGGTGAGCTTGATCATGAGTTATAAGACCAAATAAAAGGCGTCTCTCGCAAAGGCGCAAAGTTCGCAAAGAAAGACAAATCTTTCAGGGTTAAACACCAGGATTTAAGGATTTCCTTTGCGTCCTTTGCGCCTTTGCGAGAAAACTTATTGCCTTTTTTAATCGTTCTTCAGTTCGGCTTCCAGTCCCTGTCTCAATCTTCTATTTCGATATCCAGCGCCTTGATCTTGCGGTGCAGGTTGCTCCGCTCCACGCCGATCGCGTCCGCGGTCTTGCTCACGTTCCCGTCGCTCTCCTTGAGCTTCCGAACCAGATACTCCCGCTCGAAGGCGGCCCGCGCCTCTTTCAGCGTCGGAAGTCGCCAGATACGACTCAGTGGTATTCTTCCCTTCCGCTGCTTTCCTGGCTGCAGCAGTCCTGTTCAGCGGCGGCGGCACATCGGAAACGCGTGATCGTCTGGCCCGGTGACATGATGATGAGCCGTTCGATGATGTTCCGGAGCTCGCGCACGTTGCCCGGGCCAGTGATAGCGCAGAAAGAGCGCCAGGGCGTCGTCTTCGACGATCTTCGGCTTCTGGCCGTACTCGCGCGAGAACTCCTGCAGGAAATACCGGACGAGCCGCGGAATATCGTCAATGCGTTCGCGGAGCGACGGCACCTCCAGGGGGATCACGTTCAGCCGGTAGTAGAGGTCCTCGCGGAAAGTGCCTTTTTTGATCTCCTCCGCAAGGTCCTTGTTCGATGCGGCGATGACGCGCACATCGGCCTTGAGCGTCCTCGTCCCGCCGACGCGCTGGAACTCCTGCCCTTCGAGCACGCGCAGCACCTTGGCCTGCGTGGCAAGGCTCATGTCCGCGATCTCGTCCAGAAAGATCGTCCCCTTGTCGGCAAGCTCGAACTTGCCGCGCTTCATGCCGGTCGCGCCGGTGAAGGAGCCCTTTTCGTGGCCGAAGAGTTCGCTCTCGATCAGCTCCTGCGGGATGGCTGCGCAGTTCACTTCCACAAAAGGCCCGGAAGCGCGTTTGCTCGCGCGGTGAATGGCTCGCGCCACCAGCTCCTTGCCCGTCCCGCTCTCGCCGTGGATCAGCACCCAGCCGTTCGTGGGCCCGGCGAGCGAGATCTGGTGCTTCAGGGCCGCGATCGCCGCGCTCTCGCCCACGATCTCGTAGCGGCGTTCGATGCTCTTTCTGAGCGACTCGTTCTCTTCGCGCAGTTTGCGGTCATCCAGCCCGTGCTTGACCGAGAGCAGCACCTGCTCCAGCGCCAGCGGCTTCTGGATGAAATCGTAGGCGCCCATCTTGATCGTCTTGACCGCGGTCTCGATCTCTCCGTGGCCGGTTATCATGATGACCGGCAGCTCCGGCCTCATCTCCTTGATGCGCCGCAGCGTCTCGATCCCGTCGATCCCGGGCTCCATGGAGATGTCGAGCATGACGATGGAAGGCTGCGCCTCCTGCAGAAGATCGAGCCCTTCCTGACCCGAAGCCGCGGTCGCGATCTCGTACCCCTCGTCGGCCAGCACGCCTGCCAGGCGTCTTCCGGATGCTCTCTTCATCGTCAATGATCAGTACTGTTGGGCCGGGCATATGGTTTCCTTATGGTTCAAGATTCTAAGTCACCTGGGACTTGTCGCCTGCTTCTCAGCGACGCAGATGAACGCAGATTTAAAAACAATTCAGGCCTAATCATCCGCGAATGCACTCAAATAGACGCCAATATTCTTTCTGAATTCGCGTTTATTCGCGTGCATTCGCTCAGGTTTCCAATCTTCGCTTCACCTCTTTAATCCCTTTCCCAACAACTCCACCACCCGGTCGATCTCCGCCTCCGTCGTTTCCCTGCCGAGACTGAACCGTATCGCCCCCCGTGCGAGCGAAAGGTCCGTACCCATGGCAACCAGCACATGCGAAGCCTGGACCGTATCGCCGTGACAGGCGGCTCCGGGCGAAACGGCAATGCCCGTTAAGACCTCCATCACCTCGGACGCGTTGTGGCCTTCGAAACTGATATTCCAGGTATTAGGAAGCTTTTTCTCTGGATGGCCGTTCAGATGCACCTTCAGTCCTGCGCGCTGAAGCCCTTCGAACAAACGCTTGCCCAGCTGTATCTGGCGATTGCCTTCAACATCGAGCAGCGGCATGGCTGCCATGGCAGCGGCGCCGAGTCCAACGATGAAGGCCGCATTCTCCGTGCCGGGCCGCAGGCCCCGCTCGTGTCCCGCGCCGTGCATGAGCGGTTCCAGTTTCCGTCCGGACCTGATATAGAGCGCGCCGATGCCTTTGGGCGCATAGAACTTGTGGCCTGCCACGGTCAGGAAGTCCACGCCGAGATCATCCACTTGCACGCGTACTTTCCCCACGCTCTGCGCTGCATCCGTATGGAATGGAATGTTCTGGGACGATGCGATCCGGCTAAGCTCCTTTGATGTCCTGGACCGTCCCCACCTCGTTGTTCGAATGCATGATCGAGATAAACGCCGTATCCGGAGTGATCGCCTTCACGAGATCACCGGGAGCTACTATCCCGTATTTATCAACAGGCAGATAGGTCACCTTATATCCAAGGCGCTCGAGGTAGCGGCACGGTGCCAGCACCGCAGGGTGCTCTATTTGGGACGTGATGAGGTGCTTTCCTGCCTTCTAGCATGGCGATCCCGTTGATCACCATGTTGTTCGACTCGGTCGCACCGCTCGTAAAGATGATCTCCGAGGATTCGCATCCCAAAAGGAGCGCCAGCCGCTCCCGCGCCTGCTCGATGCCCGCCCTGATCGCGACGCCGAAGCTGTGGCTGCTCGACGGGTTGCCGTACTTCTGCTTGAGATAGGGCAGCATCTCGTCCAGGACCTGCGGGGCGATCGGCGTACTTGCGTTATAGTCGAGATAGATTGGGTTCATGGGTATCCTTCCGGATTACTCGCCGTCATTACGAACGAAGCGAAGCAATCTCGTGTTCCTCTTTGAAGGCCGTAAATATTTATTTTGTTGTCTCAGACGATTGTGCTCATCACAAGCGACTCAAGGAAATACTCCCCGAGGTTCATAACACCGACCAGGACCGCTGCCGCGAGAAACGATGCAACAGCATATCCTGCTGATTGTTTTTTCGACGTTCCCGCTACACCTGCGATGCCAAGATACAGAAGATAGATGCTGTACAGCATCGCCGCATAGATCGCCCAGCCCATCTTCGGAATGACCGAGATGAACCCGGCAATAAAAAGCGGCGTGAACGAGTATGCCGCGACTTTGAATCCCTGGAGGCCGGCCCATCGAGCATCAGGAGCCGTGACGATCGCGGTAATGACCGCACCGACGACCATGACGTTCAAGACATACATGCAGTACCAAAGCAGATTGGTTATCAGGAGATGGGCAAGAGCGTTGTCGGGAAGGTTCTTACTAAAGACAAAGCTGCCGGCGATCACTGCCAGCGGCGGGATTGCGGCAAGGGGGGCGACATATTTCAGGAGAAGATCCGCATAGGCGACCGGCTCATCTCTGATCATCTGCCACTCATCCCGGGGATGGACAAGGATTTGCAGCATGCGGTTCAGGATCGTTCTCATCACGATAGTACCCCGCTCCGCACTATGCCATGCCCCGGGCGATCATTTCCTGGGCATGCTTGATGGTCGCGTCGGTGATGGTCTTGCCGCCGAGCATGCGCGCGATCTCGTCGACCCGCTCCTGCTTGTCCAGCAGCCTGACCTCGGTGCTCGTCCGGTCCTTTTTCACGGACTTGGACACGCCGTAGTGGCTGGCTGCCATGCTCGCGATCTGCGGCAGATGGGTGATGCAGAAGACCTGGCGCTTCGCCGCCACGCGCTTCAGCTTTTTCCCGACCTCTTCGGCCACCGCGCCGCCGATGCCGGCGTCCACCTCGTCGAACACCAGGGTCGGGATGGGGTCTCCCTCGACGAGGATGGTCTTGAGCGCCAGCATGATGCGCGAAAGCTCGCCGCCTGATGCGGTCTTGGCAAGCGGCTTCGGCTCCTCGCCGGGGTTGGGAGAGATCAGGAACTCCACGCGGTCGGCGCCGCGCGGTCCGAGCTTGTGGCCGTCGAGCGTGTCGTCGCCTGCCTCCTGCGTGATCTTGACGGTAAAGATCGTCTTTTTCATGCCGAGATGCGTAAGCTCCGCCTCGACCTTCTTCTCAAGATCGCGCGCTGCCGAGCCCCGCTTTTTCGTCAGCTGCTGCGCTTGCGAGGTCAGGCCGGACTTGATCGTCTGAACTTCCTTCTGCAGGCGCGCGATCTCTTCGGTGCTTCGCTCCATGCGCTCGAGCTCCGCTGCCGCCTGCTCGCCGAAGGCAATGACCTCGTCGATGGTGCCGCCGTATTTCTTCTTGAGCTTCTGGATCAGGTCCAGCCGGTCGCCGATCTGCTCCAGCCGGTCGGGATCGAACTCGACCTTCCCGGCATAGGCAGATACTTCGCGCGCCGCTTCTTCGATCTGGGCGCGGCCTGCTTCGCAGAGCTCCAGCACCGGCGCCAGCCGGCTGTCGATGGCAGCGATCTCGCGAAGGCTGTTAACGGCCTTCTTGAGCTCGGTCAGCACTGCGTGGTCTGCGGAATAGAGCACCTCGTCGGCAGCACGGGAAAGGCCGGCGATCTTTTCCGAGTTGGCAAGCAGCTTCTGCTCGTTCGCAAGCGCTTCGTCCTCGCCTGGCTTCAACGGTGAGGCCTCGATCTCGTTCTTCTGGAAACGAAGCATGTCCTCGCGCTGCGCCCGGTCGCGCTCCCCGGTCTCAAGCTCCGCAAGCTCTTTTCTGATCTCCTGCAAGCGGCGATAGGCCTGGAACAAAGCCTCGCGGAGCGCATCGAGGCTGCCGAAGGAATCGAGCATTTCCATCTGGCGCTCCAGGGACAGGAGCGACTGATGCTCGTGCTGACCGTGGATGTCGGCCAGATGTCGCGCCGAGCGCAGACAGCGTGGCAAGGTTGGCCAGGCTGCCGTTGATGTAGACCTTGTTCTTGCCCGATGCCGCAAGCACCCGGCGGATGATCAGGTCCTCGCCGGACTCCATCTCGATCCCCTGCTCGCCGAGCAGGTCCTTGACCTCTTTCGTTGCGCGGCCGTTCAGCTCGAACGCCGCTTCCACGACCGCTTCCTGGCAGCCCGTCCGGATCAGGTCCGCGCTGGCACGCTCGCCGAGCGCAAGGTTCAGGGCATCGACGACGATGGACTTGCCCGCGCCGGTCTCGCCGGTGAACACGTTCAGCCCCGCGGTGAATTCCACGCGGAGCTGGTCGATGATGGCAAAATTCTTTATGTTCAGTTCTTTTAACAACGGGTGCCGCTCCCCTTGCTACTTGCCCCTTGCAACTTCTCGCACATTCTCAGCCTTCTTCAGTGCGAACTGCCCCTGTGTGGATTTGCCGTTCCCTCCGGCTTTTTTGTAATACTGCAGGGCCAGTTCTTTCTTCCCCTGCTGTTCGCAGGAACGGCCTGCCCAGTAGTACGCCGTACTGACCCACATGCCTGCCTCGGGATAGAGCTCCGGGATCTTCAGAAACTCGCTCACTGCCTGATCGTGCCGGCCCAGAAGAAAATTGCAGAACCCGATCCAGTACCGGGTCCCGGGCTGGGCAGCGCGGTCCTGATCGGCAAGTGCGGCCTGATAGGCATGGATGGCGTTCTGGTACGAACCGAGCCGGTAATAACTGTCGCCGATCCTGGTATACACATCACTGGCAGGGATCTCTTCTGAAAAGGAGGAAAGGACCAGCTCGTACAGCGGGAGCGCTTCATTATACTGCGCTGAAGAGAAGAGCGCATTTGCTTTTTTATAATTATCGGCTGCAGAAGTTTCGCTGGACGCGAACGTTTCTCCGCACGGCAGGAATGCAGCTATGATCAACAGAACAAGCGCTTTTCTCATGCGGCCCCCTGAAAACTGTTGCAAATTTACCACAAACCATGGGGGTATTCAAGAATAATCTAGGACATGCTCTGTTCTGCACGAGACACAAAAAAGCGGCATTGGACACAGATCAAATCGGGTAAGAACCGGATAAAGTCGGATTTTTTGGGAAGGAGCTTCACCTCTTTTTGTGAGGATTCCATTCTCGTTTTTTCCGCCTTTATCAGACGTTAATCCGAACCTTCCGTGTCCAAATGATTTGTTTTTGAAGAACTGCGCTTGCAGGTAAGGAGCTACAGCGGATTGATGCGGATGGAGGCCGTGCTTCGCAAGTCAGCCAGGTACTGCTCTAGCTGCTTGCCCGTCTCCTGGTCCATGAGGAAGGCCGTTATCTGTTTTTGCACTTCCGGGAACTCTTTGCCCTGGAACTGGGCTGCATGGGAATCGAAGTAGCGCTGGGCTTCCTCGCGGCCAATGCGGATGTACAGGCCGATCTTCTTTTCAATGAAGCGCTCCACCAAAAGCCGGTCGCCCATCATGCGCTCCAGGTCCTGGCTGGATAGACGGGAGTTGGACAGGAATGCATCGAACGCCTCGGCCGACCCCAGCCGTTTCTTGAATGCTTCGACCTGGGCCCGCCTGTCCTGCTCGGACAGCATCGACGAACTTGAGCCGCCGCGCCTCCTGGAGCAGCAACAGCCGGTTGATCAGACCGTCTCGCGTTTCCTCTTTCAGCCGGTTCCGGTCCTGCGCAGGCCCCGACAGTGCCTCGTTGATGCTTACCGCCTGCTCAAGATCGCATGGCCGTGATGACGTCGTTATTGACCGCGGCCACGATGTGGTCGATCCGCTCCGCCTGCGCAATGGAGAATCAGGAAGAGACCGAAGAGTCCGGCGAAAAAGGCCGTCAACAACAGCCTCTTCACTCCCCTATCAACCGCGAATGAACGCGAATAGACGCTGATAATTTCTTTTTTCTTGATTCGCGTTCATTCGTGTTCATTCGCGGTTCCAACGCCTCTCCGCTGTTTGTATTCAATCCGCACTGGAATCATCCTTCTTTCAGGTCCGTCATCTTGACGCCCTTGAGATAGTCCACGGTCTTTTCCTTCTTGATCCCCTCAAGCCGCTTCACGATCTCGGCGATCCTGAGCGCGTTGTTCAGGATCGTTTCAAGGCGCACGAACAGGTCTTTGTCCTTGTCCTCGTAGCGTTCCATCAAAAGCTCGATATTGCCGATGACCGTGGTGAGCGGGTTGTTGATCTCATGCCGCACCGCCACGCCCACCTGGCCGATGGCCCCCACCCGCTCGGCCTTGACGAGCATCTCCCTCAGGTGCTTCTGCTCCGTCACATCGCGCGCAGACAGCTGGTAGCCGACGGCGACGCGGTTCTCGAACATCGCGCGCGCGCTCACTTCTACATAGGCGTGGCTGCCGTCCCGCTTCAGCACTTCAAGCTCCACGATCCTCCGCATGCCGGCGCGCTCACCGAGGAGCCTCTTGCGGGCCGCGTCCGCGCTCTCGGTGGTCAGAAAATCGAAGACGCTCTTGCCGTGCAGCTCTACCTTGGAGTAACCCAGAAATTTTTCCGCCGACCGGTTGACCGCGGTAAAGTGTCCTTCCCCATCCATGGTAAACAGAATATCGCGTGCGTTCTCGAAGAGGTCCCAGAACTTTTCGCTCGATTCCTTCACCTCGACGTAGAACCGGAAGTTCTCGATCGCCATGCCGAGCTGGGCGCCGATGGAGTCAAGCATCTGGATGTCCGAGGGCTGCAGGGTAAACTCTGTGGTCGGGTAGAGGAACATGACGCCGAGCACCACGCCGCGCGATTTGATCGGGACGATAACGTGGGCATGGTCGGTGCCGCCCGGCCTTCCGGCTATGGCGCGGGTCCTTGCACCCCTGTTCGGCGAACAGCAGTTCACCGCTCTGGGCGACCATGCCGCACAGACACTCACCCATCTGGATGGTCTGTTCGTGCTCGACGAAGTCCGCGGGCAGCCCCTGCTGGACCACGAGGCGCAGCTGCCTGCCGTCAGGCTCGACCAGAAAAATTCCGCCCTGCGGTTGCATGTTCGTCAGGCTGCGCATGATCACGGCCAGCGAGTTCTGGAGCACCGCGGACAGGCTGCCGGCCTGTCCCAGGGTCAGGGCAACGGAATTGAGGGCGCTGATCTCCCTCGTCCGGTCGGAAAGCCGCTGTTCCAGCTCGGCGTAGGATTGTTTCAGTTTCTGCGCCATGTCGTTGAAGCGCTGGCCGAGCTTGCCGATATCGCTTTCCGAGTAGATCCTCATCTGGTAGTCAAGGTTTCCCTGGCTGATCGCCCGGGTCCCGTTCCAGAGCTCGTACAGAGGGACCGACACCGTGCGGTGAATATAGACGCCAAACCCCGCAAGAAAGGTGACCGCCGTTGCCAGGATGACGAGGAACAGCAAGTTGATCCTTGTCTTGGTGGCATGAAGTTTGTCCATGATGGCGCCCAGCTGGAGTGTGCTTTCTTCTTTAAAAACGTCGATGTCCCGGCTGGTCATCGCCATGGTCAGGTCAAGTTCGCTCAGCAGGGACTGCACCAGCACCCGGTTCCTGCCGTGCGGATCGTCGACCGAAAAGATCCGGGACGAATTTTTATCGACCGTTTCAAGATCGACGCTGAGCCTGGAAAGGAGGTCCTTTTCCCTGCTGCTGAGATCCAGTTTCTCTATATCACCGACCATCTGATGCGCATCAAAACGCGAAAGTTCGAAGCTGTTCCGGGCCCGGATATCGCTGGTCGCAGCATAGCGACGGGCGGACCGTGACATCTCCTCCACCTGTTTCTCGATCTCCCAGATCTTCTGAAACTCGACCGAGACATGGCTGACCGCCTGCGTGGTGAGCGAAAAGACCGAGGTCATGTTCAGGAGGGAGAGCACGGCTATCGTCAGGATCAGCAGTATGCCGAAGCCGACGAGCCCTATGAGCCTTCGTTGTATCCTCATGGTTTGCCTGGAAAATTCACTTACGTTATTCCGTACGACCTGACTCGAACAAGCCGGATTAGAATCTTCGACAGGATAACGGTCACCGACCACAGGCACGATAAAATCCGATAAAAAAATTTCATCCCGAAAATCCTGTCAATCCTGTTATCCTGTCCGGACTTTGCTTGATGTCCGACTGATGAATAATACCACTGTTCAGCGCACCCGTCCAGTACCGCACCCGCTAGAACATATTGCCGATATTGAAATGCAGTTCGCCCGGGCTCTCGCCGGAACGGCGGTTGATTTTCTGTCCGTAGTCGAGCCGCAGCGGCCCCACGGGCGTATTGTAGCGGATGCCTATGCCATAGGAGGCGCGGTAAGGAGGCGCATCGACCTGCACGATGACTCCGGGCACTGTCGCGTCTGCAAGATCCGGCCTCCGGACCCTGCCGGCATCGGCAAAGAACACCATGCCGAAGCCTTCGATCTGGTTCAGCCGGAGCTCGGCGTTCGCCATGACCATGCTCTCGCCGCCCAGGGGCGATCAACTGTGCCGTCGGGAGCTTTCGCTGCCGGACCGACGGAGTCCTGCAGATACCCCCGCAGCGTGGTCGCGCCGCCGAGGTAGAACCGCTCATGGATCGGGATCGTCGTCGTATCCCGCTGGGGCACGGCCACGCCACCGCGTCCTGACAGGGCCAGGACCGATTTGCTCGTGATCGGGAAAGTACCAGCTGGTCTGGGCAGTCAGTTTCGTAAAGTCGGCCTGGGAACCGAGCATCTTCAGCGCCTCCTTGACCGCAAGACCATGGAGCGATCCTCTGCGCGGATTGAAGGGGTCGTCCCGCAGGTCCAGGACAACGCCCGGCGTAATGCTGCTCACCCGCACCCTGCCGCTGTCGTCGGCCGACAGGATCGCGGCGGGACGGACATTATAGTTGTCCACGTTCTCGTACTGGTAAATGAGCGAAAGCTTAAGGCCGTTGTCGTACAAGCGGGACAGCCCCGTGGCAACCTCGGTCTTCCGCGTCTGGTAATAGATATCGCGCGTATCAGCGTTCAATCGCTTCTCGTCGGACCAGGCCACGCGAACGCCGGCCTCGAGCCGCTGGTTCAGGAACCAGGGTTCCCTGAAGTTCACCACCGCCTGCTCAACAATGTCGCTTGCGGCGACGCGAAGGCCCAGGAACTGCGCCTGCCCCCAGAGGTTGCGGTAGGTGACATCGACGGAGCCGCGAAACCGGTCCAGATCGCCGTAGCCCACGCCGATCTCCACGGAACCGGCAGGCCGTTCCTCGACGGTCAGGAGCATGTCCCTGCTGTACTCTTTTTCGCCGGCGCGCAGCGGCTCGAACCTGACCAGGCTGAAGAAGCCCAGGCGGTAGATGTGCTGCTGGCCCGAAAGCACCGCGCCGTAATCGTAGGGGTCGCCGGGATGCACGTTCACCTCCCGCAGGATGACCTGGTCGTCGGTGCGCTCGTTGCCCCTCAGAATGATCCTGCCGACCCTGACCATCTGATCTTCGGTGATCCGGAATACCAGGTCGATGCTGCTCCCCTCCTCGGTCCGCTCCACGTCGACGCGGGAATACAGGTAGCCTCGGGACGCATAGGCCGACAGAATGCGGTACCGTTCCTCTTCCACGAGCCGCTCGCTGAACGGAGAGCCGCGCTTGAGGCCAATCCTGGACTGCAGGTCGGCACTGCTCAGCGCACTGTTGCCCTCGAAGATGATGTTTCTGATCGTCGTACGCGGCCCCTCCGTGATATCGATCGTAACCAGAGCCTCCGTCCCGTCCGCCGAAATATCGACCCTGCTCTTTGCCACAGCAGAAAGGAACCCGGCGTCCACATAGCGATCATGGAGATATTCCGTGTCGTTGGCAAGCTGGTCATCGCGGAAAGGCCGCGAGGTGAACCAGCCCGGCTCCTGCAGGCCCAGCTCTTCCTTGAGCTGCTTCGGGGACAGGAAGGCAGCGCCGGTGATTTCGATCTTTTTTATCGTCACGCGAAGGCCTTCGGTGATCGTAAACACCAGGTCGAGCGTCCCCTTTTCCTCGGCGCTCTTCGCCGTAACATCCACATCCCGGTATCCCGCCTCCCGATAGGCCGTTTTGATCTTTTCGACGCTGCTCTCGATGATCGCGGGGGAGTCGTCATGCTCCGACCAGATGAGCAGGAGCCCGTTCAGTTTTTTATCGCTGAACGCATGATTGCCCGAGAACCGCACCTGCACCCTGCGGCCCTCGATGATCTGCATGCGGACAGCGGCCTTGCCGTCCCTGAAGCTGATGTCCACGGGCCCCGGCCTGGCAGCAGGGTACCCCGCCTTCGCATATTTTTCAACGATGGCAGACCTGTCCGTATCCTGCAGCAGGCCGCTCTTCACTGGTTTTCCGGGCCGGCTCTTCATCACGCGCAGCAGGTCCTTGTCCTGAAACACCGTATTTCCCGTAAAGGTGATCGCTTCGATGACGGTCGGCTCGTTCTCCCGGATGGAGATCGTCAGCATGGCACGGTGGGGTTTCCTGGCGGGTGAGGCGGCAATGGCGACCTCGGCAGCATCGTATCCTTCGGCCTTGTACAGGGCAAGGACCCGCGCTCTGAGACCGGGCAGCCTGTCTTCCCGGAGTTCCCGGTTCTCAAGCCGGGGCAGCTCCGCCTTGATAGCATCGGTCGAAAGCGCGTGATTTCCCGTTACCCTGACCGATTCAACGATCGTCATCGGCAGCAGCGTGTACACGAGGCGCACGCCCTTGTCATCGGGAAAGGCATCGACCCGGATGTCCGTGAACAGGCCCTTCAGGTACAGGAAAGCGATCCCGTCCCTGACGGCCTTTCGCGAAAAGGGATCGCCGGGCTTGAATCCCACGAGGGGCAGGAGCAATTCAGGGTGCGGCCAGGGAGCGCCGTGCTCATCAACAAGAGCGATCTGGGTGACCGGAAGACCGGAAAGATCAGCTGCTGCAGCTGAAGAAGTGAGCACGAGCAGAGCCGCGCAGACCGCGCATAAGTGCAACAATTTCATAAATAATTTTTAACACATCGAAGAAGGAATGTAAAGGATGATTCCCCGGTGGCCTGAAAGGAATTCTCACGATGTCATATAAAAACGTCGCATTTGCCTCATATGATTTGCATCATTACCCATGACCGTTGTTATAGTACAATAACGACATTGAATCGTTCAATACCTGTCACGATACTTCTAGCTGAAGAAAAACCGTTCCGTGGATTACAAACACCTTCATCGCATCTTGCCCATGGCGGGCATTTTCATCCTGCTGGCAGCACCGCCTGCTCGCCTCGTCGCGTGCCGGCTGAAGCGGCAGCGCCCTATCACAACCTGGGTGCCATGAGCCCCGGCGGAAAAACGGAAATTGATGACATCAAACAGAAGCTGCGGATGCTGAACGAGAAACGCCTTAAAGGGGAGCTGTCAGGGCAAGAGTGTGAGAAGTTGAAGGATCAACTGCTTGATGAGAAGGGCTTCTAGGGCGCGGGGGAACGGAGGATCAAGGATTTGTAGGGGCGGGTTTCAAACCCGCCCTAAGCATAACCTCGGACGACACATGGGGAAATAGCCGCAACGATCACGAAGCTTTTTCCAGTCGCTCCGCAACCCAAACCTTGATGATCGACTGCCGGGGGACCCCAAGGCGTTTTGCCTCTTTGTCCAATAACTGGATCATCCACACGGGGAAGTCCACGTTCACGCGTTTCTGTTCATGCTCGGGCCTTCGCGCCTTTTTCAGATCCAGGTGCTTTGAAATATCCGCACCCTCATCGAATTTTTTGTCAAAATCACGCGCTTTCACTTTCATATATATCAACCTCCTCTTTCCTCGACCGCCGCACCGATATCAACCTTACTTTCCCGTCTCGATAGGTGATGACGCCCGACCAGTGCTTTCCCGCTATCCTTCCAATCACCAGATAGCGCTGTTCGTCAATGGTTTGAACGGGAATTTCTATCAAATCGGGATCATCCCACAAAGCTTGAGCCTCATGGAAATCGAGCCCGTGTTTTTGCTTGTTGCTGTCGCTCTTTTTGGAGTCGAACTCAAATTCCATGGTATAGAAATTATACCTTAATTATACCGGCGGTCAAGGGTTCTTTTCAAGGATGCGTCGGATTTCGCGCGTTCTACCCGACCTCCTGACGGTGAAATCACGGGGGAACGGATGCTCCATGAAGTGAAACTCAACAGTTCCCAAAAACATCATTCACAACGATCGTTAAGTTTGTTGCGTCAGTTTCATATTGCTCTTCCTGTCCTACCGACTCACGCAGTTTTCCGTTGAATGAGTCTCACAATATTCAAAAGTATCGCCACTATCGGTTTGAGTATGAACCCCACGGGTTTTAGCCATTTGTACCTCTGGCGAAAATAATGACGCCCAAGTTTTTTCTGCCAGTCTTCTGCAACATCCTCACGTTCTCGGTGTTCTGGCGCACGTGTTGAATGAATATGATGCCCCAGTTCATGGTACAACACCTCTGTAAGTAATAAATCCTGAAACAAAGGGGCCTTAACAACCAGAATAGGCCAGCGGTGAATGATCTTATCGACGAAAAGTTCGATCGTGGCTGCTTTCCCTTGACACTTGTAGTGATATAAACCGCGACACTCACGGACAGCTACTTTGCGCTTTCTCGATAAGGTTTTTTGTCTTCTTCGACTATGATTAAGCCCGTCGATATTTGTTAATATGACAGAATGGAGCCCATTAACATACTTCCCCGGGACGCCGTCAATAAGACGCTCAACAGACCTGCGAACCCATGACGGTGGAGAATAATCTTTGTAACTTTCGCAAATTTCAATTTTTTGCTTATTGATCAACGCCGCCAACTATTCCACCCGTTTGAAGTCGATATACCCGCGCTCAACATCCGTACGGACCAGCTGCACCCGCAGTTGATTGCCGACGTCAAGGCCGTCCTGACCGCTCGACAGCCTGCCTTCGATGGGCGGATGGAGCAGCCGGACCCAGGTGCCTTTTGCCGCAGCGCCGGTGACGATGGCATCGAAGCGCTCGCCGACTCTGTTCTCCAGGAGCATGGCTGCCGCGGATTTTCTGACCTGCCGTTCGACCTTCTTCGCCGCATCCTCTTTTTCCGTGCAATGCTTTGCGAGCGATTCGAGCTCGCCATGCGCGTAGGGAAGCTCCTGCCCGCCGAGGGCGGACTTGAGCAGCCGCTGGGTAATAACGTCCGGAAAGCGGCGGTTCGGCGCCGTGGAATGGGCATAGTCCCTGACTGCGAGGCCGAAATGGCCGGTCGTGCTGTCGGCGGTTGATCCGGGAACCCGCACGGCATATTCACCGGGTCCCATCAGCTTGATCACGGACAAGGAAAGATCGGGAAAGCGTACGGGATCGGCTGCCCGCTCCTGCGTCAGGAATTGCTCCAGCGCTTTTGAGTCCGGCGCTGCCGGCAGCTTATAGCGCTTCTCCGCAGCAAGCTCGACGATGCGGTCCCATCGTTTGGGCGTCCGCACAACGCGCCTGAGCGAAGGAAGCTTTTTGGCAAATAGAAAGCGCGACGTAACGCCGTTCGCGGCGACCATGAAGTTCTCGATGATGTCATGGGCCCTTCCGCCCTTTTCAGCGGACACGTCCTTGAGCTCATCGGCATCGAACACCAGCCTCGCCTCCACGGTCTCGAGGGTCAAGGCGCCGTGGTCATGCCTGAAGGTTTTCATTTCCTGTGCCACCCGGTCCTGGAGCCAAAGGTTCTCAGCAAGGCCGTCCACCTCTCCGATCTCGATCGGCATGGAACCCTTGCCGTCGAGCCAGTCGGCAAGGCTGTTGTAGCAGAGTTTCGCGCGGTTCTGGACCAGCGCCCCGTACACATCGGAGCGCCTGAGCGACCCGTCCGCCGCGATCTCCATTTCAACCACGACAGCATGCCGTTCTGATGCGTAATTAAGCGAGGTCAGATCGGTCGAAAGCTTCTCCGGCAGCATGGGGAAGATCCGTGCCTCGGTATAGACCGACGTCGTGTTCTGGCGCGCGTGCGCATCGATGGCAGAATCTTTTTTGACCAGCGCATCCACATCGGCGATCGCGACAAATATCTTCGCTGCACCATCAGGCAATGCTTCGGCAACCGTGAGCTGGTCCAGGTCGCGGGAGTCGTCGTTGTCGATGGAGCACCAGATCAGATGCCGCAGATCGCGGGTCTGACCTTCGGCAATGGCCACGTGCCCCTGCATGGTCTCGAGCTCTGCCAGCGCCTGGGTTGAGAACTCCGGCAACAGGCCCCGTTCGAGCATTGCTCGGCGGGCGATGCGCTGCAGGATGGTTCGGTGCTTTTTCGCGTTTGGATCAGTCATAAGGGAACCTCGGAATGGATTTATATTACCGGCATGGGAAACGTTGAAGCGGATTCATTATATATAGTGACCGGAAAAAGCACAATAAAAGAAAAAGCGATTGAGACGCGGACAAAGCTGAAACCCGGACTTGTGAGCTGACCGTGAATCGGCTATAATATGCCACTTTTCAGCAGGAATATATTTCACCACAAGGAGGCACACTACATGTCAAGAAGCACCAGGATCAGCAGGATCGCGGCAACATTGTTTTTTGTATTATTTATTGCCGGGGTCGCGTTCTCAAACTCCAGCAGCGAACCAGGGGTATCCCCGGACGAGGCCCTGCAAAAGCTGATGGAAGGCAACCAACATTACGTGGATAACAAGCTGACCAATGCTGCGCAATGCGACGCTGCAGCACGGACCTCGCTGGCCAGGTCCCAGAAACCCTACGCCATCATCCTCACCTGTTCCGACTCCCGCGTCCCGCCGGAAATCATTTTCGATAAAGGTCTGGGTGAGATCTTTGTTGTCCGAGTTGCGGGAAACATACCCGATCCTGTCGTTCTCGGGAGCATCGAGTATGCCGCCGAGCATCTGGGCTCGACCCTGGTAATGGTGTTGGGACACGAGCGCTGCGGAGCGGTCACTGCCACCGTGGATTCAAAAGGGAAGAGTACCGGCAGCGTAAACATTGACGCCATCGTCAAGGGCATTGAACCAAACGTCAAGGTAGCCGCACACGATTGCGACGCTTGCAAGGGTGTTGCAAAATGCGCCGAAACAAAGAAAAACGATTTTGTGGAATGCGTGATCGATGCCAATGCAAAAACAGTGGCTGCCGGCCTGACAAAGAGATCCAAGATCCTCAAACATCTGGCCGAAGAGAAAAAGCTCAAGATCGTGGCCGCCAGGTATGATTTGGATGAAGGCACGGTAACACTGTTCAAGTAGGATGAACGAAGCAGAGCGGGAAGAATAGCGAGGGTCGTGTTTCAACCTTGCTCAAAAGCAAGTTGGCACACGACCCTTATTTTTTGGCAGTTCGTTGTTTGAGTCCGGCAGGTTGGGCAAAAGATCTGTAGAAAAAGCCCGTTTGAATGATGACAAAATTTGAGAAACGACTTTCGCTACAGGTTCAACGCGGCGCTGACGCGCCGCCTCTGGCGCGTCGCAGTCGAGCGCCAGGTTGGTCCTAAACTATTTGAGCCCCCAGTCTGTAAGATGGGGAAAGGACTGCCAGAGCGCGTAAAAAACTGTCATCATGAGAATTATAATGAGAACCAGCATCTGCCACGTTGAAGTACTGCTTTGCTGTTCTCTCAAAGACGGCTCAGAAAAATTTGTGGCAAGTTCAAGTTGTGGGTTTAACGTATTTACAATGGCAATAACCTGCTTGATCTCTGTTATATATTTCCCAAATGTTGAAAGTCCTATTTCATAAATATCATTTCGCATAGTCCTGATTATAAGAAAAGAACGCTCAGACATATAAAGGTCTTTCATCTTCCCTTGAATAGCTATCACATCTGATAAAGGGATAATATCTCTTGTCGTCCAGCCGTTAGGCTTTCGGAGAGAAAAACAGTTGTAATCAAGGAAAATCAAGTTCGCTGAAGTGATGACTAAAGCTTTCCTAATTATCCTTTTACCGTTTATGAATTTGTTAGTAAACATGTTCAATGTTTTGTAGAACAAGACTTCCTCGCCTTCCCCTAAACTCAGTAAGTTTAGCAAAGCTGGAGGAATTTTATCGCCCTTTACATGAGGTGATATTTTGGCAGGCGAAGCGGGAAGGGCATCCCCTTTTTTATAATCGCAATTCGAGCATGAACCGACTAAGTAAGAATTATGGTAATGGCATGAGGGACATGTCTCAAAATATTGATTCCGAGTAATATCACTGATCAGTCGTTTAAACGATTTTTGAATCAGAAGGCGCACAACAATAAAAGCTAAAAAAACGATGATGAAATAATTCTTAGTAGACGGGAAGATGATGGGGCCGTTCATAAAATCCAAATACGCAGATAAAACATAGGCCAGCACACCGATTACAACTGTTTTTTGTAGAAATTTTGATCCTTTTAAAGACTGCTCGATAGCAAAAACAATGAAAATCCTATAACTGCCAATTCCAGAAATAAAAAACAGAATGGCAGTGACGACACCTGCCATACTTAAAATATAATCACGTTGTGGGATTGTTAGATTCCTGACCTTCATGGATATCGCTCGCAATATTCAGTTCATTTTATGGACTAACACGGATTAACGCGCGCCTGACGCGCCGCCTTTGGCGCGTCGCTGTCGAGGCGCTTGTTGTATTTGATTACGATTGCATGTAGCCGTTTTGTTTGCTCTTAAAGTGGGTAATCAATCCTTGTTCAAAAAAGAACATTAAGTCGTTAAGGGACAATTTGCTGATGACATATTTCTTCCTATGCTTACTAATTGTTGTCGTTCCTGACATATTCACAATCAATTTAGCTTCATGAACAAATTGCGATCTGACATCGTATAGATACTTTGAGAGATCGTCGATTGTGGCATTAGAGTTTGCGATTTCCAATTTTTGTAAAATCGTTGACTGATGCTGGTCAGCCAATGACTTAAAGAAGGCCATCGATTGCTGGATTGATCCAAATTCTCTTTTGTATTGACGGAAATAACCTTTCAGTTCTTCTTTGTCTTTAATAGGAAATGTTATAATTGATTTTTTCCTAACAAGGTAATCAAAGAATTCGATATACGGTTCACAGTGTAGAGACTCAATCAGGGAGAATATTGCAATGTACTTATAGGTATCTGTAAGATAATCAATCCTTTTATTCAAACCAGGAATCTTTATCAGCCAATCACCCCGTTTAACCAGAAATAAATAAAATGATGCTGTTTTCAAAAAAAAATTCTTATCTTCATCTGTTGTTATGGTCTTATAATATTCATCGAACACTTTCCGACTTCTAAAGTGACTTTTAAGGGCGAGATAGGAATATTTTAAAAATTTATCCTTTGCCTCCAAATATCGCATATCCTTCATAAGCCAGCCTCTGGATAAATCTTGGGGACGTTGTTGTTATTTGATATGATACATTATCTTCCAGATTTTTGTTCCATTCGCTGAATAGCTTTTGTAATTGCCGGTGTGCTGACTCCCACCTGTCGGGCTATGGCGGCAGCCGACAACCCCAGCTCTTCTCTACCCCGCATGGCAATGGTTGCCCGCGTTTCGCTTACAGCCCTGCGTTTTCCACCTCCACGCAGTTCAAGAGGATTGATCCCGCTCCTTCGGCATTCCTCCCCTATGATCTTCTTGATGGTTTTTCCCGCCCGGGTGTATTTGAGCTGGCGCAGGTGCCGTTCTTCCGTTTCTTTCAGGATCTGATAGACAAAATCACCGCCGCCAAGTATGCGCTGATCGAAATCTTCTTGCTGTCCTCTCCGGCGCATTGCCAGCACCTGTGACCATCCGCCCTGGCTTCGAATAAGGCCTCCGCCGGTCAGCTCCTTGACAGGACCCTGGTCAATTCCTTCCCGCATGAACCGGCGATACTCATTTGCAGCCTTCCGATGGGTGACCCCAAATTGGGACATCACTCCCTCGATATCCATCCACGGATACTTGGCCTTTCCGACGAGTGTTCTGTGGCCGCACCACGCATAACGGTCCAGTTCTTCGATGGTTTTAACGATTCCTGCGCGGACGGGATTAAGATGGATGTAACGAACAAGAGCCAGAAGGTAATTGTCTTCATCGCAGAGAATGGATTTATAGCGGTTTTCAAACAGGTGCCCCGTCCTGTTATGGCGGCGGTTGTAGTACTGCGCGTACCAGGTGAGAAGCTTTCGCATGACGCAGGATATGCCATCCTTGCCGCTCTTGAAGAGAATGTGGACATGATTCCTCATCAACGCCCAGGCGTATACGGTGCTTTTCCCGTCAGCCACATTGAGGCCGAGTCGCTCGAGGAAGAGGCCTCTGTCCTGATCGTCTTTGAATATGTCTGTTTTGTCGATGCCCCGAACCATGATGTGATGCAAGGCGCCGGGAACATCGAGGCGGGCTTGGCGCGGCATGGGTCTATTATAGTGAAAAGCGGTTCGCTGTCAAGAAATATATCAGATAGCAACAACGTCCCCAAGATGTCCGTTATTTATTGCCGGGGTCGCGTTCTCAAACTCCAGCAGCGAACCAGGGGTATCCCCGGACGAGGCCCTGCAAAAGCTGATGGAAGGCAACCAACATTATGTGGATAACAAGCTGACCAATGCTGCGCAATGCGACGCTGCAGCACGGACCTCGCTGGCCAGGTCCCAGAAACCCTACGCCATCATCCTCACCTGTTCCGACTCCCGCGTCCCGCCGGAAATCATTTTCGATAAAGGTCTGGGTGAGATCTTTGTTGTCCGAGTTGCGGGAAACATACCCGATCCTGTCGTTCTCGGGAGCATCGAGTATGCCGCCGAGCATCTGGGCTCGACCCTGGTAATGGTGTTGGGACACGAGCGCTGCGGAGCGGTCACTGCCACCGTGGATTCAAAAGGGAAGAGTACCGGCAGCGTAAACATTGACGCCATCGTCAAGGGCATTGAACCAAACGTCAAGGTAGCCGCACACGATTGCGACGCTTGCAAGGGTGTTGCAAAATGCGCCGAAACAAAGAAAAACGATTTTGTGGAATGCGTGATCGATGCCAATGCAAAAACAGTGGCTGCCGGCCTGACAAAGAGATCCAAGATACTCAAACATCTGTCCGAAGAGAAAAAGCTCAAGATCGTGGCCGCCAGGTATGATTTGGATGAAGGCACGGTAACACTGTTTAAGTAGGGTGGAATTAAGCGGGAAGAATAGCGAGGGTCGTGTTTCAACCTTGCTCAAAAGCAAGTTGGCACACGACCCTTATTTTGTGGCAGTTCGTTGTTTGAGTCCGGCAGGTTGGGCAAAAGATCTGTAGAAAAAGCCCGTTTTGAATGATGACAAAATTTGAGAAACGACTTTCGCTACAAGTTCAACACGGAGTTCACACGCCGCTTAGCGGTCGGCGTGGAACGACAGGTTATGCTTTGTCATCCTTTTTTTTTATTATTTTCTCTTCAGACTTATGCTCATCTATTATCTGCTTAGCCTCGCGTTCATAGGACTCAGATAGTTCGCGTAATGTGGCAGCAAATCTTGCAAAACCTGCAGCCTCCACGGCATTGGCTTTGTTTAGCCATTCTGCAGCCAATTCATATTCAGGTTTCCCAGTGGGATCAACCCAATGAACACCTCTTGAGTTATGAACTTCCGTGCGAAATCCCCTTCGCAGATCTTCTGCATCTCTTGCATTTAAGACTCTGGCAATCGCCTGATCAATCCACAATCCATCAGGATCGGCAGGGCAATTCAGCAAGACACCTCCAACGTGGATCATGGCTACTGCAAGGTGGCCAGAGTCTTTGCATTGTTTTTTAACAATAGCAAACCATGATTCAAATTCTTCAACAGAAAAACTGCCATCGTCCTGTAAACCTGGCGGCCGACGCCACTCGTGCAAGAGTCTCCATGCATTGCTGGCAATAGCCGCTTTTTTCTCATCGACTTCCTCAGCCTGCTGATCTTCATTTTTAGATCGATAGATAAGCCGAATAACCTCAACAAAAAATTCCGGCTTCGTAGCAAGGCGTTTTTCAAGCAACTTCGGTTCAGCACCATCAGGTCTAGTCAGCAACGGCAAGTAAGCCCATTCCACTTTGAAGAGATCATTATCCTGGGCCTGCGGATCATTTTGCAGAGCCTTTATAAGCTCCGTAATATTATAGGAATCCATTGACTGCCCAGGCTCATTCGCTGAAACTGCGTCTAGTAGCGCTCTAACGGTTCGTGCTCTATCCAGTGGCATCTTGTTAAATAACCGAGAATACAGACAGCCGATTGCTGACAGTGGCCGTGAAACTTCCAGTAGTTTATCGATTGCATACAATGGATCGCTTTCAGTTTGGTAAGGATTGACAGGCACCTTTTGCCAGTACGTCTGTTCATATGTTCCTAGCCACTGAGTAGCTCGTACCCACGCGTCAGTCTCGAAAGGTAAATACATAAGGAATTGACAGCTCTGCGCCAACGACCATCTTGACCTATCGATTGCGTCAACCCACGCCCAGCCCCGCCCATGAAAACGGCTCAAAATAAAACTGGCAATGAATTGCCTATATTTGATATTTTCATTATCCAAATAATTGGGAAGTAACCCGATATCAATTTCTTTTTCATCGATTAAACCCAACGCCCGACCGATTTGGTTTGGCGATTCAACTGTCGCAGCAAACTTCAGAATACCCTGAAGTCCGCTTGTATGGATTAACGCACGAACCGCTTGAAAGCGCTTATCGTCGAGTTTCTTACGCTGCTCTTCCCAATTACCTCTCTCGTCATAGAGATCAAAATCTCTTTTACTGAAAAGTCTCTGATGCTGGCCTTCAAGACTTTGCGGAGCCAGCTTGTTTGCAGTAGTCTCAATTTGATCTACCTTGTCCGAACTCAACGCCCATTTTGCATCAGCAAATTTGCGGTGTTTCTGCACAAAATCCATTAGACTTATCCAAATCGGCAACCGCTGATCTTCCGATAGTTCGGCGACCGCTGCAGATGCTAAATGCTCTAATAGCACATCAAATGAAGGCTTTGGCAAATTATCAATATTGCTGACAAGTTCTTTAAGCCTGTCCAAATTATCGCGAGCTATTTCGATGGCAAACTCAGCATATACGGTCACCTGATCCCAATATTCTTGATTTGTAACTTTTGGTTGCCAGTCTTCGGGAAGTGTGATATGCCAACGGGGTTTGTAAGCACCACTAGATGTCTGATGTTGATTTGGTAGAAAAGCGATAACTACTTTCCATGCCACATCTGGAAAGTCTGCTTTAATCGCTTTAATTGACGAAATACGCTTGTCGATAGGCGCCAAGGTCTGTGGGTACCACGGCAACAATATCTGTACTATCGAATTGGCTGGACGATTCGCCCATCTACCCCCAGGATCATGTGCTGCGAGTTCCGCTAAAATGACGATTGATCGTGTTAGATATTTATCGCTCCAGGACAAGCTTTCTAACGCCCACAGCAAACCAGTCATATAGTTTCTGCCACTAATACCCTTACCTTCCTGTGCAAATAAATTATCAAAAGGGCATGGAGTTTGCTGCAATGCATCCTCGACTTGACTTAGGAATTCATCTGGAGCGGCCTCGGCCAAGGTCGGCAATAAATCATTAATGCTACCCCAAAGTTTCCAATCCGCTTGTTTGAAAATGTCGCGAATAGTCAAAACGGCAATCAATTCTGCTTTATATCGAGAGACATTTACTAATTTATCGCCATAGTTCCCAAGCAGCGCCAAGGTTTCAGCTATTCCCTTACGTAGACCTAACGAGTGCTTGAGTATCTTCCCCTGTATGCTTGCAACGTAACGCTCTTCGGCAGGCAACTCAAATTGTGGATCCAATTCTTTAAGTACCTCGACAGCGCATGCTTTGAATTTGTCTAAATGAGCATCAAATATTCTAGAACCAAAAGATTCAAAGAGCATTTTGCGGTCTGAAACCGCCCATTGACCGTTTCTAAGCGACAGTGGATTGCTCTGTTCTTGAAGGACTTCGCGTAGGTCACCTATCCAAGTGTTATAATCCATCGATCAGCCTCTTTATAACTTCTAAATCGGATTCATTTCTTTCATCCCACTGACCAACTAGAGCGGCTATGGCCAAAGCAAGTGGGCTAACTTGTGAGGTCAAGTTACTTGTTGAGCGTGGCATATCTGGTTTTACAAACTCTGTCGGAATGCTTGCGGCCGCCCTTTGTTTGAAAGCGTCTCTTAAATCTTGAGGAAGCTTGTCAAGCGTTACAGTTCCTGCATCCTGATTCCAAGTCTCGACAATATCAACGACCCTCGACCAGGCCCACTGTGGATAGCTCGAGTTAAATTGAGAAATATGAGAGTGAAGCAACGATAAGACTACTCCTACCTCTTTACCTAGATCGTAACCTAGCAAATAGAATTTATTCAAAAATGCATATAGCACTTCATCAGAAACTTTCTTGCTGCCATTTGCACCTTTTAGATGATGTCGAAATACATCGAGTTTCTCTTTTGCTTTTGATGGGCTAAATCTTGTCTGGTTAACATTTCTAAAAAATTCAACACTGTCTTTGGTGTGCCGTGCTTGATCAAGTAACCACACTACGTTATGAGCATCTGTTTCATTTAAAGGACCTGTAATTAGCGCTATAGCGTCTTTACGCTTGTCAAATAGCACAGTGTTATTAAAGTCGCTCCACGCTGCATGCATGACTTCGGCAAGAACAGTATTGCCCTTGGTAAAACCAATTGAGTGCTTGATCTGCCCAAGGAGTTTGCATTCCTCTCTTGTGTTGCCATTTCCAACAAAAACGATAAGATCATCTGTATCAAAGCCGTCTATTTTTCCTTGAAGCTTTACTTGTCTTATCGGCCAACATGGCAGAGCGGGGGCGTATCCGCCGGTTAGCATTAGCGCAACAAAGGAAGCTTGAACGTGAGCTTCAAAATGAAATCCAACACCACCCGTCGAACGGGGATTGCTCAGCAGCTTTTTTGCTTTTGAGCTAATGCCACTATTCTTACGTCGACGCTTACTAGTTTTAGAAACAGATTTTCTTTTCAAGTATTCCCCGCAATTAATTATTAAAATATGTTTCCGTCGTCAGTCAATTTTAGCTGAACTTGAATATTCAGACCTGGAATCAAAAAATGCACAATGATCATGTGCTTCTAAGACAGGATGCTACTGATATTCTCAGCTTCTTATAATAACACGCGCCTGACGCGCCGCCTTTGGCACGTCGCTGTCGAGGCGCAGGTTAGTTTCCTTGACGTTTCCGTTTTACAATATCTGCAATAAATTCTTGTGCGGCGGCTTCACCCTTTACAAAGAGAATATCGTAATATTGCTGATCCATTCCTTCTGTCACATCTGATTCTGATATATCGACGGTGTGTGCTCCGCATGCGAATGCAACGTCTCTTCTTTTCTTAATTTCTGATCGAGTAGCATCATCAGAGGTTGAATCGTTTAATGATTCGGATTGGATAGCTAGGCTAAAAAGACTTTCAAGGCAGGTCAAGCTTGATGCTTCCAAATTCTTTCCCATAGCCATGCACGAATCCTGAGCCTCTTGTCCATACTCTTTTTTCAGATGACGGCACAGGTGCCGTAATTTAAGATAGATGGCAGCACTATTGGAATTCCAAAATGCAAGTTCGCGTGCCGGTCGTCCGCCGCATTTGTCCATCTCAGCAACTTGGGCAATCGCATCAAATCTTTGCTTTGGATAGCCGGTAAATTTATACGTGTTGGCTTTTTTAATTTGAGACAGAACTTTTTGATCCGCTCCTTCTTCTTGAAGTAATAGTGCATTTGAATAATAGGAAAGAGCATTATCTTTATCATCTTGCAGTAGTCTTACGACATCTTCTTTAAATGGCTTTAAAGGTAAATTACGGCTCGGATCAAAATTATATGCAAGTAAGGATATCGTTGCTATGCCTTTTGGAGATTCTATTCGGCTGGCTGATTCTAAAATACCTTTGCCTATACTCGAAGTTGGATCGCTGGCCAACATTATTATCCCAGTTCCCATCATCAAATTAGGGTTATTGCTTGCTTTAATTGAACCTAACTCTTTTCCAGAAAACTGCTTACAATTACCAGTTAGAGACCTCGCTGGTTGGCAGTCTTCAGACTCGGAGGCCTCTAAGGATGAAGTCAAAAGAAGTGATACCGACATGATGGCAATTAATAGGACTATTCGATGTATGTTCATTTTTCTCCTAAGACTAACGCGCGTCACTGTAGGCGCAGGTTAATTCCTTGTAATTTGTATCAATGCAAGAAAGCCAGAACCGAGTGGTTTATTTATAGGAATAAGCTCCACTAAAACAAAATTCATCGTAAGAGTTGCTAACGACAGAAAACATACGAGAAATAAAACAATCCGAAGACTCACATGTTTGTTAATCGTTTTCAGACTCACATAGAAGATAACATCCAGGGAGATGAGAGAAATCAGGCCATCTTGAACCAAAGACCACATTGAAATATTTGAAGGCGCGGTTAGCTCATAAAGAGAGAATATCGCGACGATGATATTGAGGATTATGATTGATCGCAGTGTTATTTCTTTTTGCTGTTCAGATTTCTTGAAAAAGATTAGATAATAGGAAGCGACAGCTATGCCGATGAGAAATAGTATATATATCGTCCAAACGATGTTCCAGTGACCATAAAGATAGTCTCTGAATGTGTCACGGTAAGCAAGGATTATCTGATCCACCCCTCGCATTTGGCTCCTTTCATTTCAGAATTAACCAGTTATTGACTATAAGGAAGCAGGTTTATGATACCATAAACAAGTTTATGATAGCATAAACCGGGTATTGCTATCATAAACTTTTGAGGTTTATGTTATGATAAACTTTTCCAATTCGGTATTCCCCATTTCCCTACATTACTTCCACCATCTTCCTGAAATGGCGGCAGTTCTGCACCAGGTCAGGACCATGCCGGAACAACCCCCCGCCGATCAGGAAGATCAGGTCCTGCCCATAGGTCTCGAGCATGTCCGGCACCTTGTCGAGACTCATGCCCCCGCCCGGAGCGGGAAAGATGGATTTTAAATGGCCCATGGGCTCGCCGGTCGCAAACGCGATCTCTTTACACTCCTCACGGCTGAAGGAAAAACGGCCGCCGAAGTTCGGGAAGATGGTCGCATCGGCACCTGCCAGCCGCGCAAGCTGGCCGAAGATGACGCCGTGCGAGATGCCGTTCCGGCTCGTGACAAAGCTCCCCTGCAGCGCGGGGTGTGTCAGGACCGGCAAGGCTAAAGAGTCGTCGTCAGCCAACTCCCTCATCAGGTCAAAACCGATGAGCCCCGGCGCCACCATCATCCCGCCTGCCCCCGCCTGTTTTGCGATCCTGGCCCGCTTCACCACCTCGCGGTGCGGAGCCGTGATGTTCGGGATATAGAGGCAGGGCTGGCCTGTTTCCTTAATTCCTTTTTGAACAGCTGCAGCGCAGAGCCGCACCCGTTCTTCGAAGGGAGAGCAGCTTTGATCGCTCAGGCCGTGGTCATCCTTGATGATATCCATGCCTCCCAGCACGAACTGGTACGCCAGATCTGCAAGCTCCTGTGACGATAGCCCCATGGGCTTGAGCGCCGTGGAAAGAAGCGGCCGCTTCGGTACGTTCAGGAGCGTGCGGAGCCCTTGCCTGCCGAAGCGCGGCCCTTTGAAGGCACGAAGAAGGGATTCGGGAAGATCAAGATGCTCGACCCGTATGCCCGGCTTGATGCTGCTGTTGCCGAATACGACGTTCATGAACTGCGTCAGCTCTCCCGCAGCGATCTCGTTTGCATAACTGATGATCGCTTTGAAGCCGTCGCCGCCCCAGGTCCCGAAATGCTCGATCCTGCCGAACACATGGTCCCTGATGATGCCCTCCGGCACTTCCTCTGCAGGGAATTCCACGGTCTGCTCAATGCAGATGTCCTCCGCCTTGACGCGGGCTTCCGCCTCGCTGCCGAAGAGGCGGTAGGTCACGGAGAACCGGTCGCCGGAGAACAGCGATGCCGGGGTGCAGGTTGTCTGGATTATGGACATGGAAAGGTTCCTTTGGATAAACAGGCGGACAACACGTCGCGACTACTATAGGATATGGCACGGGAAGATTCAAGAAAAAAGAGGGACGGGTCGTTAAGGCTCATGCAGTTCATGCATGATGCATTCGTAAAAAGTCCAAGGTGATTTGTTTTCATCATCTAAGGATGATGGCCTCGTAAGAAGTCCCTAACTGCTGTCATTGCGAGGAGCGGAGCGACGCGGCAATCTCGATTTATCAGGCAGATACGGACTGCGAGATTGCTTCGCTACGCTCGCAAAGACGGCTTTCTCGACTTTTTACGATTGTATCAAGGATACAGGCTGTTCAGATAATCGCTGTGGGAGGTCAGGCGCGGCTAGTCCCTGGGCGATCCGACCAGCTTTCCTTCTTCCTGGCTTTCCCGCTTTCTTGCCTCTGCAGCCTTCAGGAGGAGCACCTCATAAGCTTCCATTGCCTTCTTCGCGCCTGCCTCGTCTTTCTTAAGCTCGTAAGCGTCCTTCAGGGTTTCGTAGAAACGCATCTCGTTCACATAACTGCGTGAACGGCCGCCAATGCCGCTCTTCACCTGCGCCTCTTCCTCGGCGATCAACTGCTGAAGGACCGCGATGGCCGCGTCGGGATTGTTCTCGGCAATATGGGCCACCGCTGTCCGCAGGTCGAGGAACTGCAGCCGCTCCCGCATTTCGATCGCATAGGTCGGGTCCTTTTCCATACGGTCCTTGTCCCGCGCCATATAAATGGCGTTCCGCTCATGCGCGATAATGGCGCTCTCGGGCGCCGATACCCTCCGCATCGTATAGACCGCGAGCATGATCAAGACAACAAGGACGGACAGGATGGTTATTCTCACGTACGTTTTCATGGGGCCTCCTTGACAAGCGCAGTGTTCCCGAAATTATTTCAACCAGCAGCCTCCGATGGGTAAAACGATAGTACACGCGAGAAGAAAAGGCAAGTGCAAAGAAGAGGAATGGAGTTGCTAACCATTGAGACAAACCGGAACAAAGCAAAAGCCTTTTCTGCCGTTATCCGCGCTCATCAGATTTCGCTTAGAAGCGCCTACTTCTGGTATCCGCCTCCAAAAATTTTCCGGAGGTCTTGCCTGTGGGATTGCCCGGGTCAGGCAAGACTTTTTGCCACGATCTCATGAACGTCTTTGGACAGTCCCGGCGTTGCCAGGATCCGTTCGAGCTGCGCTTTCATCAGCGTCCGACGCGAAGCGTTGTACCGCTTCCAGAGCGTGAACGCGGATGCGAGCCGCGCCGCGATCTGGGGGTTCATGGCATCCACCTGCAGGACCGTATCGGCAAGGAACGCGTATCCGTCCCCGCTCGCGTCATGAAAACGCACGGCATTGGCGGAGAAGGCACCGATCAGCGCACGCACCTTGTTGGGGTTCCTGAGGGAGAAGGCCGGATGCTGCGTCAGCGCCTTGACATTGTCCAGCGTCGTCGGCAGGGACGAGCCTGCCTGGATCGCAAGCCACTTGTCCATCACCAGCGGGTCCTGGTTCCACTTTTCGTAGAACTCGGCCAGGGCATCCTGCCGCTCCCGGCAATCGAGATTGGCGAGGCTTGCAAGCGCGGCGATCACCTCGGTCATGTTGTTGCCCTTGTGGAACTGCTCCATGCACAAGAGCCGCATTTCGCGCGTATCCAGTTCGGCAAGATAGCCGAGGCAGACGTTCCTGAGGCTCCGCTTGCCAACAGAGGCCGGGTCAAGGAGATAAGGGCCGTCGTCCCGCAAGGTCGTATGCAGCTCAAGAAAGTTGTCCTTCATTCGCGAGGCCAGGGTGCGGACCACGAATCGCCGCGCCTCGTGGACCGCTGCCGGATCGATCTCGTCCATGAATTCGGCAAGGTACGTTTCAGAAGGCAGCGTCAGCGCCATTGCCAAAAATCCATGGTCGAGCGCGGTGCTCTCCAGCGTCTTCCGGAAAGCCTCTATGAAACGGCTGCCCAGCACCAGTTTGTTTCCTGCCTGCTGTTCGCGAACAAGCGCAAGGATCGTCTTGATCGCCATCTGCTGGCATGCGTCCCAGCGGTTGAACTCGTCACTATCATTCGCCATGAGGAACATGAGCTCGTCATCGCTCCGCTCCATCTTGAGCTTGACCGGCGCGGAGAACCCCCGCAAGAGCGACAGAACCGGCTCATCAGGAACATCGGCAAAGACAAAGGTCTCTTCTGCCTTCCGCAGTTCAAGGACGCCGGAGCGGAGGCCCTCTTTTTCATGGGCCGGCTTCAGCGGCAGGTCGCGGCCGTCCTTGCCGAGCAGGCCCATTGCCAGCGGCATATGGAACGGGAGCTTTTCAGCCTGGCCCGGCGTGGTCGGGCAGGTCTGCGTTGACCGTCAGGGTAAAGGTCCGCGCCTCGGCGTCATAGAAGCGGCTGACCTGCAGTTCCGGCGTCCCTGCCTGCGTGTACCAGCGCTTGAACTGCGTCAGGTCGACGCCGCTCGCGTCTTCCATGGCCTTCACGAAGTCGTCGGTCGTGACCGCCTGGCCGTCGTGCCGTTCGAAGTAGAGGTCGGTGCCTTTCCGGAACCGCGCAGGGCCGAGCAGCGTATGCATCATGCGGATCACCTCGGCGCCCTTGTTGTACACGGTCAGGGTGTAGAAGTTGTTGATCTCCACATAGGACTCGGGCCTTACCGGGTGCGCCATGGGGCCGCTGTCCTCGCGGAACTGGTGCGTGCGCAGGATGTTCACGTCGCTGATGCGCTTGACGCCCTTCGAGGTCATGTCCTCCATGAACTGCTGGTCCCGGAACACGGTGAAGCCTTCCTTGAGCGACAGCTGGAACCAGTCGCGGCAGGTGACCCGGTCGCCGGACCAGTTGTGGAAGTACTCGTGGCCCACCACGCCCATGATGCCCTGGAAATCCGTGTCCGTTGCCGTCTCCTGTTTCGCCAGCACGTATTTGGAGTTGAAGATGTTCAGCCCCTTGTTCTCCATGGCGCCCATGTTGAAATCGTCGGTCGCCACGATCATGAAGAGGTCCAGGTCGTATTCCCTGCCGTACTGCTCTTCGTCCCACTGCATGGCCTTCTTGAGCGATCCCATGGCATGGCCGCACTTGTCCTTGTTATGCTCCTGGACATAGATGTGGAGCGCGACCTCTTTGCCCGACATGGTCCTGAACCGGTCCTCGATGCGTACCAGGTCGCCTGCCACGAGCGCGAAGAGGTAGGCGGGCTTGAGCGACGGATCGTGCCATTTGGCAAAATGCTTTCCGTCCCTGAGTTCGCCGGAATCGATGAGGTTCCCGTTCGAGAGCAGCACCGGATACTTGGCTTTGTCCGCAACGATGGTGGTCATGAAACGGGCCATCACGTCCGGCCTGTCGAGGAAGTAGGTGATCCTGCGGAACCCTTCGGCCTCGCACTGGGTAAAGAAGTTCCTGCCCGACGTGTAGAGGCCGTTCAGCGCGGTGTTGTTCTTCGGGCTGATGGCCGTTTCTATCTCGAGCGTGAACTGCCCCGGCACTCCCGGGATAGTGAGTGATTCCTCATCCAGCGCAAATTCGCCGGGCCCGAGCTTCCTTCCGTCGAGCGACACCGAGAGCAGCTCCAGGTCCCTGCCGTCAAGCTTCAGCGGCCTGCTCCCGCTGCCGGGGCCATTGGCCGCCTGAACGATCAGAAGGGATTTGACCAGGGTGCGCTCCTCGCCCAGGTCGAACTGGAGGTTCGCGGTAAGAATGCGGTAATCCGGCGGCTGGTAGTCCTTGAGGTAGGTTACGGCATGGGACTTTGCAGCATGCGAGTCGTTCATAGAGGGTTCCAGTCAGTGATATTTCGGTTGAATTTATTGCAATAAAGAAGACGCCTGTTCGGTCCCGGGATTTTACCTCAGAAGGATGAAGCAGGAAAAAACATTTCCGCAGATTGCGCGGATGGCCGCAGATTTTCGATAAAATTCCAGATTTTCTTAATCGGTGAAATCTGCGGAATCTGCGGATACGGTCCTGGCCTGAGACTCTTCCGCTAATCCACCACGATAACGGCTATGCCTGCGGCGTGGCTTATGACCTTGTTCGTAACGACACCAATAAGGTGGCGGCTGCCATTGCCGCTGCTGTGCCGGCCGAGTACGATCGTATCGAACCCGCCGTCCTTTGCGGCTTCGAGAATGCTGTCGGCAGCGTCAAGGGAGTCGGATATGGTTTTCCTGCTGATCCCGGCCGCGCTGACCCCCCGGGCAACCAGCAGCTCCGTCGCCTTCCGGAACAGGGGCTCCATTTTCACCAACCGGTCGGCAAGCCATTTGTCGACCACCTTTTTCCGGTCTTTTTTCTCGTCATCGCTCAGGATATGCCCTTCGTCCCAGAAGATCGCCGGAAGGTTCGGCAGCACATGCACAAGCGTGATCTGCAGATCTTTTGCTCCGGAAAACTGTTCTGCCGCATACTCGACCGACTTCATCGAGCTTTTTGATTCATCAAGCGCTATCAGCATTTTGCCCATGCTAGCCTCCCTGCCGCTGTTCCTGCGGCATCGTTCTGTTCTCGTTGTTTCTTATAATTAAAGGATAGTCCAAATCAGGAAAAAAGGCAAGCAATCTGTCCTCGCTAAGCTGTCAGCTGATATCGCCCGTGCCGCACGCGCTAAATGTTCGACGATCCAGCGTTATGGCCGCATGCTAAAGCGTCCTCTGGACCGCTTGTTGCTCGAGCTTCTCCCTGCCATGAGTATGCCGTATCGTACTGCATAGGATCATCAGGAGGCCATATTTAATGAGCTCGATACCGATTGGATCGCGCTGGTCTATCCAAACCGGCAGTGAAATAGGCCTTAGCAGCTTCGGAAAATACAGCTTGCTATTTACCGAGCTTTTCCCTAAAGTCTCACAAAATAGAGGAGTTCCCGATATAAAAAATATATTATATTTTTTCTTGACAATTAACCTATAGGTTAATAGAATGTATATACAAAAGATACGAACAAAAGAGGGCTGTGCCTGGCGGATATACGCGGTGTGTTCGGACCGGGGCGATTGTCAAGTTGTGGAATTCCTTTCTGACCAACCTTCAAATTTAGAAGCCAACAGAGACAGACTAATTGCCCTCTTCGACTATGTAGTGGAAAAGGGGCCGCGTTTATTGCCGGAGGACAGGTGTCATCAGTTAGCGGATGATATCTGGGAGTTCATCGCCGGCAGGCTTCGCATTGCCTGGTTTTACGATGAGGGAAAACTTATTGTCTGCACACATGGCTTTGTAAAGAAATCGCAAAAGACAAAAAAGTCGGACATACAAAGAGCAGTGGATGCAAAAAAACTCTACTTTAAAGAAAAAGAACAAAACAACGTAATATCGACTTAAAAACGGGGAATAAAACGATGAAGAAGAAATCTCTCGACGCACTGTTTGAATCTGTTAAAACAAAAGACACTTACTGGACGAGCAGGGCGATACTGGAGTTTACGTCAGATCTTTACCAACTCATGAAGCAACGGGGTAAGACCAAAGCAGACACGGCACGCGTTCTCAAAACCAGTCAGGCATATATGACGAAAGTCTTTAAAGGCGATGTCAATTTTACCATTGATTCCATGGTCCGTCTCACCCGGGCGCTGGGCGGGAAGGTTCATATCCACGTCGTTGCCGATAATGTCGATGTACGATGGTTCGATGTGATTAAAGGAGAAAAGAAAACAGCGGCGTCCTGGAAACCGAACGAGTTCGAAAAAATCACAAGCGAGGGATCGAACGATGTCAAAGAGCCCATTGCGGCTTGAGAAATATTTCTGGACCGAAGTCACCTTAAAAGCAAATCCGAATTTCAAACCTGAGGATTTTAAGGATGGCAACATAGACTTCACCAGTAAATCAAACGTGAAAGTCGGGACGAGTAAAAAGAACCCGCATGAATTTCAGGTCATGCTCAATGTTAAGATAGAGCCGGTGGATGAGCGGCCGCTGCCCTATGATGCTACACTCGAGCTGGTTGGGTTCTTCAACGTCGACACTGTGATTGCCGCTGATGCAGCCACCAACCTTGCGCGCGTGACCGGCGCTTCAATCCTCTACAGCGCCGCTCGCGAATTTCTCCTTACTCTCATGAGCCGCGGCCCCTGGGAGCCGCTTATGCTGCCGACAATTTCGTTCACTGAGTTGGCGCAGAAGAAGCAGGGGAAAAAGGAGATGGCGGGAAAACTATAGATCAATCAGGCGTCGAATATTTCAAGACCCTGCTCAACCGAAGTCCGATGTTATGCGTCGGATACCCCTGTAGGTTAAGCGGGGGGTACCCGGCGCGAACGATCCTCAGACCATGTCCCTTCCAATCGATTTAAACCATATTTAAACGTCCATTATGCTTGTAAATGGTCCTTGCACTACAAACTCAACAAGCTCGGATGAGCAGTGACCCTCCAAGTCTCTGCTTCCTTTGCCCAAAACTCATTTTCATATATTTTCTGAAAGGGATACTGAAATATCCTGGGGACAGCCGTTCCTCCAAAGTGCTCTCCTCAGTGCTAATTCCGGTTGCGTATCCCTTGCCCTGTTTGCGCTCATGACCCTAGACGTACTTTCTCTTAGTGGCAGAGGGGCACGTCCGTCTCTTACATATAAATGTTTCATATTGCTCGCTCGGATATCTTGCACATGCTTGTAACTTACTTGCATTTGTCGCATTGCTTATCAGACATTTATTATGGTATCAGCGTATCGATAGTACAGGGCTGTTGAAAATGCAAGTGGAAAGGACACAAGGAGCAGAAACAACAAAGGGGATGACATTCGTCATCCCCTTTCTCGAAGGCTTGATTCTTACTTTGCTTTCGCCTTTACCGGTTCATACGTGCAGAACGGCTCGGCCGCAAGATAGTCGCCGGATATGGCAAAGGCCCGGGCGCGGCAGCCGCCGCAGACCCGGCGGTACTCGCAGATGCCGCACTTGCCGTGGTAGTGATCGAGGTCGCGCATTTCGAGGAACAGCTTCGACTCTTCCCATATCTTCGAGAACGGCTCTTTCCTGATGTCGCCGGCCTCTTCTTCGAGGAACCCGCAGATCTGGACCTTGCCCATGTGCGACACGAAGGCGAAGCTCTGGCCGCCCATGCAGCCCTTGGTCATGGCGTCGAAGCCGTGGGACGCCGGGGTGACGACCTTGCCCTTTTCCTTCTCGCCCTGGCGGAAGATGCGGTAGTAGTGCGGCGCGCAGGTGGGCTTGAACTGGATCGGCACCTTGTCGCGCATCTCGTAGAACCACTTGAGCGTGCTTTCATACTCCGCGGGCGGGATCTCCTGGTCGATCAGCTCCTTGCCGCGGCCCGTGGGAACGAGCAGGAAGGGGTGGTACGCGACCGCCCCCAGCCCGATCACCATCTCGAGCAGCTTCGGCAGGTCCTTGACGTTGTGCTTGGTGATGGTCGTGTTCACCTGGAACTCCATGCCGACCTTTTTGAAGTTCTCGATGGCCTTCATCACGCCTTCGAAGGCGCCTTCCACGCGGCGGAAGGCATTGTGGCTCTTGGCGTCCAGGCCGTCGATCGAAAGCGACACGCGCATGATGCCCGAGTCCTTCATCTTCTGAGCAAGCTCCTCGGTCACGAGCAGACCGCAGGGGGCCATGACCATGCGCAGACCGATCTTCGTGCCGTATTTGGCGATATCGTAGATGTCCGCCCGCATCATGGGCTCGCCGCCGGTCAGGATGATGATCGGATCGCTGAAGGACTTGACATCGTCCAGGAACCGGAAGCATTCTTCGGTGTTCAGTTCGCCGGGATAGGGTCCGTAGCGGGCTGCAGCGCGGCAATGGACGCAGTTCAGGACGCAGCTCCGGGTGACCTCCCAGGCAATGAGCCTCGGCAGGTATTTCTTGGGGCCGCCGGGATGGCTCAGTACGTCCGGCTGATTGGTCGTAGAGGGATGAGACATGGTATATAAACTCCTTCATTGGAAATTGGAAGTTGAAGATTGGAAATTGCAAAAAAAAAGAGAGGGAGTTCGACACCGTCAATTTAAAATTTCTAATTTTCAATCTTCACTTTTCAATTGTGCGTATCTCAGCGCACCCATTTTACCCAATCAGGCGGAAATAGTAAAGACCAAATTCATCCAGGTTGCAGGAGCGGCTATTGCGCAACCTCGTCCACATAACCCCGGCCAGGTGATGACATCGGGAAGGGCAGGTTTGAAGGTCAGAATTGCCAGTCCCTTTGCCAGTAAACGCCGAGCACTATCAGACCGAATACGATCCGGTAATATGCGAAGCTTTTGAAGTCATGTCTTGAAACGAATTTTAGAAAGGCTTTTACGACGATGACCGCAGACAGGAATGCCGTAACAAAACCAACGATAAAGAACGGGACGTCCGACACTGAAAGGACAGCTCTGTTCCTGACCAGGTCATACCCGGTTGCGGCGAACATCGTCGGGATTGCCAGGAAGAACGAAAACTCCGCCGCGACCTTACGTTCCAGCCCGATGACCAGCCCGCCCATGATGGTAGCTCCAGAGCGGGAGACTCCCGGGAATAAGGAAAGACATTGGGCCAATCCGATCCCGGCTGCCTGTCTCAGCGTTAACTCATCGATGCTGTTCACATGACTGCACTGCGTCTTCCGTTCGATCAGGAGGATGGCAAACCCTCCGGCCACCAGAGCCGCCGCAACCGTGACCGGATTAAACAGATATGCCTTGATCGCCTTGTGCAAGAGGAGACCAAAAACAGCCGACGGCAAAAAGGCCACAATGAGATTCAAGGTGAATCTTCGGGCGTCTTCGCGCAGTGGTATTTCCCGGATGACACCTGACAGTTTTTCACGGTAGAGCCAGACTATCGATAGTATCGCCCCCAACTGGATGAATATCTCAAATACCTTGGCCCTCTCATCATCCAGTCCCAGCAGGTTACCCGCGAGAATAAGGTGACCCGTTGATGATACCGGGATGAACTCAGTGATCCCTTCCACGATGCCGAGGAACAATCCCTTGAAAAGAAGAAGCAGATCCATGTTTGCGTATCTCCTGTTTTTTTGAAACGAAGCTGCACTATACCCGCTTTTGCACACTGTTTCAATAGATGCTCCGGAAAAACCGGCAAGAATTAGAAAATAAGAAAAAAAGCCCCCTGAAAAATTTCCAGGGGGCTTTGCACATGATCATCTATTTTTTAATGCTGATGCCGCATAAAAGCTACATCGGAAGAGTGCTCATATCATGGCAGCCACCGCAATTGTTGGTATACGGCACCGGCATCGGATCACTGGTCGGTGTAGCACTGCTCTTAAGAGGTACGTCGAACAGATGCGAGCTGATGTCGCCCTGGAAATACTTTATCAACGCATTCGAGCTGTGCGTCTTGGCAGTCGTCGCATTGCTTCCCGCCCCGCTGCTCGAGGTCTTTGTGCTGTGACAATCAATGCACTTGGTGCTCCCGCCCATGGATGTGCCGGTCTTTGCGGTCATATGCGCGACCACTTCCACGGTTATATGGCACGAGGTGCAAAGACTGTTATCCGAGGTACCGGAAAGCTGGTGTTTGTCCGATCCCGGAGCGTGCGGATTATGACAGCTTGCGCACGTCTTGAGCGAATCACCGTTCCGGTACTTCTTCGTCTGGATGAAATCCGTATACTGCTGATGGTGAGACTTGGAATGCTTGTTGTCTCCCCAGAAATCGCCCGCGGAGACCGATGCGTCATGACGGCTCGTGTTTTGAGCCAGGAAGTCCGCTCTGCTGGTTCCCGCAACCATCATCTTGTTTTGCTGGTTGAGCGGCGAATCCTTCTTGATGTTGAAAGAATCATTACCCTGGGGCCTGCTGTGGCACTGGGCGCAGATGTTGCTCGCGCGCTCGGGCGTGATGTTCGACGGAGACACGATAAACTTGCCCGCGCCGCCTGCATTAACATGCTCGGAACCGGGGCCGTGGCAGGTTTCGCAGCCAATATTCATCTCCTGCGTTGTCCCGGACACCGGATGCATCTCCGCGTTCACGTCCAGAACCGCTTGAGCTACATATTGGGTCCCGCTGCCTCCGGTAACCACGGCAACGGAGTAGCCATTGTAGTGGCACGGCGCGCACTGGACGTCAAAGCTGTTTGACGCTGCCGGAATGGTCTTGAAGGTCATGTTTGCCGGAGTCGTGGGGGTGCCTGTCGTGGCGTCAAACTGCCCGGCGCCCAAAATACCGTTCACCCACCAGTCAAGATGATAATCACGCCATACTTTCCGGGTCCGGGACGTGGAACTCTCGCTCCCGGCAGTATTGTACTGAAGCGGGATCATGTACAAGCTGCTCCCTACCACGGTCATATACCGCTGCTTATAAAGGCCGCCGCCGTAGGTCATGGCAACCTCATGGGTCTGGGGGCTGTTCGGGTCGCTGGGATTGATGACGTTCGTGAACTCTGCCTTGTATTTGTTGTCTGCGGCATCCCTGTATACCCTCAACGTGGCGTACACGGTTCCGGATGAGGTTTTCGATGTCTTGAACTTGTCAAACTTGCGGGTCCCGTTGGCATCGGAGAAGTAAATCATGGTTCCGCCTGCGCCGGGGGTCCCAATCGTGGTGGTTGTGCCTGAGACGAACTCCTCCGAAAGCGCCGTGTTAAAGGTGCTGAATTCAGACAAGTCCTGCAGCCCGCTCGGAGCGCCTGGCGTCATGATGCCGAGTTTGTGCAAGGTCTGTTTTTCGGTTGTATACGTTGTGTGGCATCCCAGACAAGCCGACGATCCCACAAATGTGGCGGACGCGGAAGGCGTGGTGGAAACTTCGACCGACGTTTCCACGCCGTTCAGGGATGAGCCGGCCGCGGAATTGCGGCATTTGCTGCCGCCGGGCAAATGGGTCGCGTTCGCGGGCTTTACGTAGATGAAGTACTTATCCGCTGCGACCAGATCTTCAGTGAACACGACCTTTCCGGAAGCATCTGTTACCGCATTCTTATACGTGGAGACCCCTCCACCGGCAGGCGTATAATTCCCGTTGATCAAATCTTCGAGAGGCTCATCTGCCGCAAGCGCCGAGGTGGTGTAGGTTCCGTTCGACATCACGAGAGGAACGGTGCTTATTTCGGAGACATCAGCCGCTGGTATCGCATATACCGTGGCCCCTTCCACACTTGTTCCTGCCGTGTCCTTAACAACGAACGTCGGCTTG
The DNA here is from genome assembly GCA_963818475.1 of Nitrospirota bacterium. Lineage (GTDB taxonomy): Bacteria > Nitrospirota > UBA9217 > UBA9217 > UBA9217 > GWC2-56-14. Next base: position 282,449 of record CAWFSF010000001.1, read on the forward strand.
ATCGGCGCTGCTGCCGGCGTATCGCTATTGTTGCCGCTGCAGCCCGCAAAGGCCAGCGCAGAGATGAGGACTAATGCCATCACACTGCTCAGCTTGTGTCGTGTTCGTGTACTCATTAGCATATTCTCCTTTTTAAATGGCAATCATTACCGCTTCAACTGCTGCTTGGATTCTTTTCTGTTGTTCTCCTTATTCTCACCCCCTGCATTATCGTAGTCTCGTCACTATACCTGCGATAGCCGTTTATTCTCGATACGCATAGTAATGGTCAGAAGCAATTGATCAAGTGACATTCTCTACAACAAAAGAGTGTGCATTGAACTGAATTTCACATGAGGAAAAATGCGTTCCATTCCGGATAGCAGGGCCGGGCTGATCATGTCAGACGCTCCCCACATACAGCAGAACTCGGAGCATACCGGCAACATAGAGCAGGATCAAAATGATAAGAAACTTTTTTTGCACACGATCCTCCCTGCAACGTTATGAGAATCACCATCCGATAAAAAGGAAATCAGCACGCTCTGACTATACAACTCGGATACAGCACGCACAAGAGAAGCGTTCTTCAGGAATATTCACAGGATGTGAAGAATATTTCACAGGGGGGGGTACATAGGAAGGGACGAAAAAACGGATGACGGGAGCGAGAATGCGATTCAGCCCTCGATCCTGACGATTCGTTTGCAGAACACATCTAGCAGGTCGATGGTGGAGGCGTTGAAACGCTATGCTTCCCGCGGGGAGCTGTCAAGTAACGTTCTTTTCAATGAGTGCGAAAGGAGGTGAGATGAAACCAACACAGGGCGTCTGCGTTCGGATAGCGGTCAGGACAAGGTGAAGAACTTATTGATCGGTGAGATGTTTATCAATCATTTTGAGGCACTGTGCGGCCTTATCGCCTTCCCCGGTCAGGACATAGGACTTTTCACGGTCCTGCCCTATGATCCCGGCCTCCCTCAGGATCTTCAGGTGGAAGAGTACTTTCGTGTGGTCCTCGATGGAAAGCTCGCGCGCAAGCTCCATGAGCCGCATAGCTTTTCTGGATACGATCAAACGAATGATCTGCGTGCGAATGGGGTTCGAGAGCGCGCTCAGGACGGCGTCGAGGTCTTTGCTCCCGCCGCATTCCTGAACACGGGCCTCTTCCAGGACGCGCCTTACGGTGGTAAGGAGTTCATTGATCTTGAAGGGTTTCGAAATATAGTCATAGGCGCCTCGCTTCATGGCATCCACGGCATTTTCGACGGTCGCAAACGCGGTTATCATGATGACTTTCGACCGGGGCGCCACTTTCCTTATTTCCACGAGTGCGTCGGCGCCGCCGCCATTCGGCATGATCATGTCCAGCAGGATCACGTCGTACGCTCCGGGGGCCGCCTTCATCACGGCTTCGCTGCCCGATGAGGCCTCGTCAATATGATACCCCGCGCCCTTCAATATATCGACAAGGTGGGCTCTGAGCTCGTTATCGTCGTCAACGACCAGAATACGCTTCATAATTATTTCTTATTTCCTCTCCGGGATCGTGATCGTAACTATAGTTCCCTTGCCCTTCATGCTGGAGACATCGATCGTTCCGTGGTGATCTTTTATGATGCCGTAACAGATGGAGAGGCCGAGCCCCGTTCCCGATCCTGGTTCCTTTGTGGTAAAAAAGGGATCGAAGACCCGGGTGAGATTTCCTTCCGGGATTCCCGGCCCCGTGTCCTCGATGCGGACGCGAACATCCGCCTTTGAGCGCGAGGTCACGATGGAGATCGTCCCCCCTTTGGGCATTGCTTCCACCGCATTGGACAGGATGTTGATAATGACCTGCTCCAGCTTGCCCGGCATCACCGAGCACCTCCGGGACAGCGGCCAGATCCTGCCGGATAAGGATATTCCTGAGTTTGTATTGCAGGAGCGTCATCGCTCCCCGAATGATGCTATTCATGTTCACGGGAGAGAATTCCGATTCGCGCTGGCGTGAGAACTGCAAGAGCTCACGGGCGATCATGGATGCCTTATCGATGTTTCGCTCCACCGCGTCGAGCTTTTCGACGATCTCGCCCCCGCTGGTGACGGCTGCAAATTTCAGTTTCAGCGTCTGGATCCCCAGCGATGCGTTGGTCAATGGATTATTGATCTCATGCGCGATCCCCGCCGCGAGCTGTCCGAGCGAAGTCAGTTTTTCCGTCTGAACAAGATGCCTTGTCTGCTGCTCGATCCTCTTGCGCATTTCAATGTTGAAAACGTTCAGCGCCTTGATGATAAAGTAGGTGATAACAATGGCGGTGAGCCCCCGTAAGAGTTCGATCGGGAAGGGAAGGGGGATGATCGAGAACCGGGTGACAAAAACGCCGGCAAAGACGCCGTAAAATATAAAAGCAACCCCGGCGTACCATAAATGGCGCGAGACAGACCGGCTCAAAACCTTTATTTCGTGTGAATACGCCATCAGCCCGTAAGCGGTGAGCGATGCTCCGGTAAGACAAAAAATCAAGCGCGCGCTCTTCTCCGTTTGCCCCAGGAACCTCATGGTCATGGTGGAGTCGCGCGACGTTATGAAGGCAACCCATGCAAGGACGAGTACCGCGGGGATAAAATTGGACCAGAGCGAACGTTTATTGCGGGTACTGAGCGTCAGGGCGAGGCCGAACTGAAGCAAAAATAAAAAGGACAGGACCAGAACGACAAGGGAAACGAGTTTCGCATTGAGGAGCTCCTCCATCGAGAGATGGGCACCCTCGATCAACGGGTACAATGCCAACAGTTCGTGCAAGCCATGCGTGAGGCCGAACATGCCGAGCAGCCAGAGGCTGTCGGCAAGCTTTAAGTCGCTGCCCTTCATGTCCTTGACGAAGATGGCGAAGCTCAGGAAGAGGAACGCGGACCCATAGAGGAAATAGATAAAATATTCCGTCGGGATATTTATGAAATAATTAAGCATGAAGTTCCAGCCCCGGCAAGTCGCAGGGTTGAATTTGAAGATGACTCATAAAGAATTATACGAATGAAAAACAAGGAATGCAAGTCTTATCGGGTCGTTACCGGGTCTTCCGAAGGTTATTCCCTGTCCGGTCGGCTGCTGAAAACCTTAAAACGTCATTGCGAGGAACGACATCTGCAGCGAGGTGATCCAGGAATGCGCGCGGACAGGCTACCGTGCGTCAAGGACGTCCCGTATCTTCTGCGACAGGTCCCTGAGCGAAGCCGGCTTGGTGATGAACTGCATGCCTTCCTCAAGCACGCCCCTGCTGTTGATCACGTCGGCGGTATACCCGCTCATAAAAAGGGCCTTCACGCCGGGCCGCATTCTCCTGACCTCGTCATAGACCTGTTTTCCATTTTTTTTCGGCATGATCACATCGAGGATCAGCAGGTCTATCCGGTCCTTATGGTCCGTGAACAGCTCGACCGCTTCCTTCCCGTCCGCGGCCATGATGACCGTGTACCCCAGGTGCTCCAGCATTGTCCTGGTGATCCGCCTCACGCCTTCATCGTCGTCCGTGACCAGGACCGTTTCCGTGCCGCCTCTGAGCAGGGCGGGCCGGGCGGGCGCTGCCTGCTCTGTCCTGGCGGTATCGAGCGGGAAATAGAGCGTGAAGGTCGTGCCTTTGCCCGGCTCGCTCTCGCAATCAATATAGCCGTTGTGCTGTTTGACGATGCCGTATACGATCGAAAGCCCCAGCCCGGTGCCCTTCCCCGTCTCCTTGGTGGTGAAGAAGGGCTCGAAGACCCTCCGCTTCGTCCGTGCGTCCATGCCGGAGCCGGAATCTTTGACCGTAACGAGCACATAGGTCCCGGCCTTGCCATACCCGTTCTGCGCGATGTACTGGTCGTCGATCTCGGCAACACTCGTCGTTATCAGCAGCGTCCCACCGTGCGGCATGGCGTCCCGGGCGTTCACCGCCAGGTTCATCAGGACCTGCTCCATCTGGCCCGCATCGGCCAGGATGGTCAGGTCCGCGTCGGAAAGCCTTGTTCTCAGCTCGATCTCTTCGCCGATCAGCCGATGCAGCATATTCAACACAACCCGGATGCTTTCATTGATATCGACCGGCCTGGCGCTCGTGATCTGCTTCCTGCTGAAGGCAAGCAGGTTCTGGGTCAGGTTCGCCGCCCGCCTCGATGCGGCAAGGATCTGGTCCAGAAAACCGCGTGTCTGCTCATTCTCCGCGATGGTCATACCGAGCAGGTCGGTATAGCCGATGATGCTCGTCAGGATATTATTGAAGTCGTGGGCGATCCCGCCGGTCAGGGTCCCGACCGCCTCCAGTTTCTGCGCATGCCGCAGCTGTTCTTCCAGTTTTTTATGCTCCGTGATGTCGCGCCCCACCCCCAGCAGGGCCATGACCTCTCCGTCCGCGCTCTTCAGGGGCACGGCCCGGGTCTCTACCCAGCGGCGCGTCCCCTTCAGGCCGATGAACTCGAATTCCAGGTTCCCCGATCCTCCCTGGAAGACACTGTCGGTAAGGGCCTGCATGCTCGCCGCATACTCGGGGACCACCAGCGGGTAGATCGATTTCCCCGCCACCTGCTCAAGCGAGTCTGCCTCGATCATGCGAAGGCCAGCCGGGTTCATCTCGAGGAGCGTCCCGTCCGCCGCGAGCAGCGTTACGCAATCCTGCTCGGCATCGATAAGGGTCCTGAGCTTGCTCTCGCTCCGGGCCAGGTCCTCTTCGATGCGTTTGCGTTCGGGCACGTCCTGCAGGGTCTCGATAACGACGAGGAGCTCGCCCTCGCTGTTGTAGATCGGTGCGGCATCGAAAACGATATACCGGTTCTTTCCGTTGATGTTCAGGTACCAGCCTTCGGCGTGCACCCCGTTCTCAACGAGGGACGAGCGCGAGTTCTTGCTGTACAGCGTGGAAAGTTCGTCATAGGAGCCGTCGACGACGATATCGGCCAGCGTCGGGCGTTTCTCGTCATAAAAGGGCATCCAGTGGTCATCGGTGCCGATCACGTCGCGGGCGGGAAGGCCTGTCAGTTCTTCGCAGGCCTTGTTCCAGATAACGACCTTGTGGTGGGGGTCGATCACGAAGGTCGCCACAGCGGAGTTCTGCACCAGGTTCTCGGCAAAGGCCTTCTGGTTCTCGAGAAGCGCTTCCATATGCTTTCGCTGCGTGATATCCCGCACCACGTGGATCAGGCCGACCATCTGGTTGTCGTTGTTGAACCGGGGGATGGCCCTCGTCTCGACATACATGTTCAGGTGAGGTTCGAACGATTCCGCAGCGACCGGCCGGGCCAGGGCGATGCTCCGGCAGCTCGGACAGTCCGCGGGAGGGCAGTCCGTGCCGTGAAAAAGCTTGAAGCATTTTGCCTTCCCCTTGGCGTCTGCAGACAGGTCAAGCCGCTCCCGTGCCGCACGGTTCGCGCGAATGATCGTAAAGTCCTTGTCATGGATGGTGATCATGTCGGTGATCGTGTTGAAAGTGTCTTCCCAGTCATGGGCGGATTGCGCGTTCATTTCCTCGGCGCGCGCTTTTTCCCTGAGCGCGGCCTTCTTCAGCGGCCTGACAACGATGCGCCAGAAGACCGGGAGGATCACGAGGGCCAGGACAACGGCATCAAGGAGCGCGGTGGGCAATGCAGGGGCTTGGGGAAATATCGCGGTGAGCAGGAGCATGATGATCAGCTCCGCGAAAAAAATGGTCGCGATCATCACGCCGGCAAGGCGCAAGGGTGATGAGAAGAAGCCTTCGCGGCGTTCAACGGTCTTCATGGCAAGGTCTCCGGTCGTTTGGTTGTGGCGAAGGATCGGTTGTTATGAGGTACGGGCAATGCGTCATGGTGCTGAAGGAGGTCAGAAAACGATGGCACGCAAAATTTCAAATGTTCAAACCCGGTCATGCCCTGACTTCTGAGTTGCGCAACAATGACATACAATGCAACTTTCTGCCGTAGTATACCCGTTTTTTTCGCGTTCAACAACCCGATTTATTGCAGGATCAAGAGGTCTGTGCGCTTTTGTCCTGAACGTGCAATTAGGATGATGAGGCAAAAGAGGGGCGCTTTTCATCTATGGGGAGAACGAGGAGAACGGAATTAATACAAACGCATTTAGATTCGTTACTGATTTGCCCCTCACCTTTGTCCTCTCCCCAGCGGGGAGAGGGTAGGGCAGAGGGGGGACTTTCCTGGATGTAACAATATTTAATTCGTTTGCATTAATATGACTATCTCTCGGAGGGATCTTTCAGGTGATCGTAGGGATCATGCCGCCATCAAACCGAGATATTTCCTCGGATTGTCCGAGGCGAACTGCAGCGCCCGCTCCTGAGAAACGCCGAGCGAGACCAGGTTCTTTATTGCATCGGCAAGGCAGATGCCGCTGCCGAGCAGCACCCCGCCGGCGCCGCGGATGGGACCGCTGCCCCAACCAGGCCCCTTGACCGAATCCGATACGAGCAGGATCCGTTCAGGCGGCTTCATGTCGAAAAGCATCTTCAGGCTCTGAGGGTGGAGGTGGGCCATATCAACGATGATCTCGACATAGATATCGTCGTCCATGAGCCCGAACCCGGCAAGGCCCGGTTCGCGGTGATGGAACCCGCGCATGGCATTGAACAGGTGCGTAATGCCTGTTGCGCCGGCGCGCTTTCCTTCCTCGGCCTGTTCATAGGTCGCGTCGCTGTGGCCCATGTGAACAAGGAAACCCATCGCACGGCAGGCCTCGATGACGTGAAGCGCGCCGGGAAGCTCCGGCGCGATCGTGACAATACGGATCAGGTCCTCGAAATCCTCGACCAGGCGGGTCAGGGCTTCGACGGAGGGCTCGGAAAAGCCGGTCCGGTCGAGGGATCCGGACCGTTCGGGATTCAGGAACGGCCCCTCAAGATGGATCCCCTGAATGCGTGCGCCCGAACGCTGGGCCGACATGGCGCTCCGGATCGCGGTCATGCTCTCGCGCATGGTCTCGATCGCCCCCGGGTAGACCGTCGGCAGAAGGACCGACGTCCCGCGCTCTCCGTGAATGTTTGCCAGCTGGAGGATATCGTCCTGGCGCCGCGTGCGCGTGTCGTAGGTCTCCGCGCCGTGCACGTGGATATCGACAAGCTGCTGACTGGTTTCGGTCGTTGTCCGGGCCATCGGAACCTCGCATTGATTCTGGCTGAAGGTGGTTAGACCGATGGCTGAAAGTAAGACGGAAAATCGCGCCCTCGGTGACTGAGCACCCAATCATCTTTACCTTCAGTCCTCAACCTTCAGCCTATCCACCTGATTTTACGTAATCATCCCTCGTTTGGAGAAGAACTCGCTCAGGGCGAGCCGCACCACCGCGCCGCGGTCCCAAGGCTGTTTCAGCTCCTTCGTCAGCTCGGCAGCCACCACATCCAGGGCCGGGATATGCTCATCCTCAAGCTGGATCGTAACCTCCACAAGCCCGTGCTCATGCGGTTCATGTTCGTCATGCCCTTGCCCGTGGCCGCAGTGCTCGTCATGGCGGTGGTGAGCATGTTCGTGCTTGTCATTCATAAGGCGCCTCGCTTATATATAACTGAAATGATACTCATATTGTACCCGCTAGAAAATAAAAATTCCAGAAAATGTTAAGCACGAAAGAACAGTTGGCAGATACGATCCGTGTCAACTGCCGTCGTCAGCTTAAAGACTTTGACAACTTCCCCTTGCCTGGACTATAATAGCGCTTTGTTCAAAAGGGCTGCATGCCCCGGCGTACACTCTCTGACAGCAATGGAGGCCACGGAATGAACCAGGTATGGATTGCAGTTATCGCAGCGCTCATCATGGCAGGAGGACTGGGAGGGCTTTACTATCTCTTCATCAAGCAGAACGCGGTGATCGACGTCAAGGCGCTTCAGTTCGCTTCGATCGTGCTCGTTCTGCCGCTGATGCTCGCACTCGGCGCGCTGAACATTCTCCGCAGCGATACCATCGGACCGCTCATCGGCGTGGTCATCGGCTATGTGCTGTCAAGGCCTTGGAAAGAGTAACCGCGGCGCAGAGCAGCGGGGACAAGCCGGAATTAAGAACCAGAGCAGTTGCGTCACTCGCAGAGCACGCAGAGGACGCAGAATTAAATCAAAAGTTTAGACTTAGTTTTTAAACCAGGCGATGTTCGAATTTTTCTCTGCGGACTCTGCGGTCTGCGAGAAAACTCTTCCCCTTTTCAACTTCTTCGTTACTAATACAAACGCATTTATATTCGTTACTGATTTGCCCCTCACCTTTGTCCTCTCCCCAGCGGGGAGAGGGTAGGGCGAGGGGGGACTTTCCTGGATGTAACAATATTTAATTCGTTTGCATTAAAACAGCAAACTCATCATCACCGGCATAGTGAAGAACAGCGCTGCCGTCGAAACCGCAATGCAGCCCGCCGCCAGCGGCACATCCAGACCGAACTCATCGGCGATCACGAGCGAGAGCACCATCACCGGCATGGCGCCTTCGATCGTCACGGCCCGGAGCGTATCTCCAGTGAGCCCTGCTCGGGAACCGATCCACCAGGCCAGAACCGGCGCCAGGACCAGTTTCAGAAGCAGCGCCGGCACGGCGATCACCATCCGCCGCAGGTCCTTGAAATCGAGCGCCAGCCCCACCGTAAAGGTCATGATCGGAATGACCGCCCTGCCCATGAGCCCGGCCGCATCCTGCACCACCAGCGGAACCGCGAGGCCGAGGACCTGCACGAGCCCTCCGGCGGCAACGCCCCAGAGCGGCGGCAGTTTGAGCACCCGCAGGAGCGACGCGCCGAAGGATACGTTCTTCCCGCTTCCGTACCGGGCAGCGGCAAATACCCCGACGGTCAGCAGGATCGGCGTTGCCGCCAGCAGATCGTAGATGATCGCCACGTACCCGAATTGCGCGCCGAGCATGCCGGTGATCACCGGGAGGCCCAGGTAAGTCACATTGCCGAAGCCCGCCGCAAGGATCATGACGCCGAAGGCCGGGCGGTCGATCTCCTTGAACCACGGGAGCAGGCGGTACACGACATAGGCCGCCGCCATCCCGATGAGCGTCACCAGTGCACCGGTTACGGGGATGGCAAGGAAGCTTTTGTCGATCGCCGCCGGTGAAATAAGATTAAAGGCCAGCGCAGGCAGAAAAAAATTGAGCACCGTCACGCTCAGAGTATGCCGCAACCGGTGCCGGTCGATCCCGCCCGGGTCGAAGAACCGCCAGACGTAGCCCGCAGCAATGATCAGCGCGAATGAATACAGGACTTTGTTGATACCGTGCTCCTTTGTACAGTAACTGCTCAGGACAATATATTATCCGCAGATTGCGCAGATTACACAGATTAAAGCAAACCTAAATTGTGTTTTTAAAATCTGCGGCCATCTGCGTCGCTTAGAAGCGCCTACTTTTGGAATCTGCGGATAAAGGGTTTTTTTCTTGGGTGTAACGCCGGACGTGGCGGCATGGCCTGCGTTGTCTGGACCAGCTGTTACACCGTATGCTTTTTTTCCTCATGCGGCAGGAACGGGATCGTCAGCATGCCGGGGATGGTCAGGAAGCAGACAATAAGGAAGAACGCCTTGTAGCCCACCGCCTGCTGAAGCCAGCCGCTCACGAAGCCCGGCAGCATCATGCCGAGCGCCATGATCCCGGTAGAGATGGCATAGTGGGAGGTCTTGTACTTTCCCTGCGCCGAGTACATGAGGTAGACCGTGAACACGGTGAAGCCCATGCCGTAGCCGAACTGCTCCAGCGCCACGAGCGGATAGATCAGACCGATCGACGGCTGGTGATAGGCCATGTACACAAAAAAGAGGTCCGGCAGATGCATGGCCAGCACCAGGGGCCAGACAGCCCGCCTGAATCCGAACCTCGAGAGCACCCAGCCGCCGAGGATCCCGCCGATCACGAGCGATAGAATACCCACGGTCCCGTACACGAGGCCGACGTCCGATGTGGAGAGCCCCAGCCCCCCAGCGCTCGGCTTGTCCAGCAGGAACGGAGAGACCAGCTTGAGCAGCATGGCCTCGCCGAGCCGGTAGCACAGGATAAAGGCGATGATCACGCCCACGCGCTTCTGCTTGAAGTAGGCAGCGAAGACCTCGGGAAATGACGCCCCTGAAGCAGCCTTTGCTGAAGAACGGCCATCCGCAGCGGGATAAGGAAGCATGAGCCGGTGGTAACCGAAGGCCAGAAGGAAGATCGAGCCGGCGATCCCAAGGACCAGGGTCCAGCTCAGCGGGATGTTGCCTGTCGCTGTTTCGAACCTGCCTGCAACATAGACCAGGAATCCGGACCCGAAGATCATGGCAATCCGGTAGAATGCCGCACGCAGTCCCACAAAAAGCGCCTGGTCCTTTTCCGTGAGCGCCAGCATGTAGAAGCCGTCGGTCGCGATATCATAGGTGGCGGAGATGAACGCGCCGACGACGAAGGCAGCCAGGGACAGGGCGAAGAACCCTGAACTGTTCAGGGCGTAGGCAACGATGAAAAGCGAGAGCCCCATGGCAAGCTGGGTCGAGAGGATCCAGTTCCGCTTGGTGGAGTAGAGGTCCACCAGCGGGCCCCAGAACATCTTGATGACCCAGGGAAGGTAGAGCCAGCTTGTCCAGAAAGCGATATGCGCATTATCGATGCCCATGCGCTTGTACAGGATGACCGAGACGGTGTTGATGAGCACATAGGGAAGGCCCTCGGCAAAATAGAGGGTGGGCAGGAACGCCCAGGGGTTGCGGACAGGAACGGGTTGTTTATTCATGCAGGCAAGACTATCAGATTAGCGAGCGAACATCCAGAAAAAAAACAGGCAGGGAAGAAGCCCTGCCTGTTTGGATTAAGAAAATATTTTTACCGCAGAGACGCGGAGACTCAGAGAAAAGCTTACAATAGGTATGATCTTCTCGGCGCCTCAGCGCCTCTGCGGTGAATCTTAGGTTCAGTTTTCCCCGGTCACTTCCCGGGCGCCGGGCTATCCGCCTTTTTCTCCTCCAGCTGCTGGAGCTTCGCCATATCGAGCGCTTTCTTCGCATCCGGCACCAGGGCGCTGTCGGGATACATTTTCAGGAACTCATCGAACGCATGGATCGCTCCTGACGTATCGCCCTTCGCAGCACGGTCAAGCCCTTCCTTGAACCCGGCAAGCTCCTCCTCGTTGATCGCCTCCTCGCCTTTCTTGCCTTTCCAGTAAAGCTTGGCATGCGTGTCCTCTTTCGCACCGCGAACTCCGGCCACGCTCGTGCTCAGGGAAACGGACTTTTTCGGCACGAGCAGGCTCACCTTCTGCTGCATGCTCTTGAGCCATTCGGAAAAACCCGATTCCTTCTTCGCCGCTTCCTCTGCGATCGCCATGGTGCTGAGCCCAAAAAGGACAACAAGGACCGCCGTATATATTTTCTTATTCATAATGCCTCCTTTTTCATAAAAGGCTTGATGACAAAATCTTTCACCGCAGAGGGCGCAGAGGACATCTTGTCATAATGCCATTTTTCATTCCGCAAACCATACAAAGGAAAGAGCAATTTGCCACAAAATGCACATAAGGCACAGCAGGGAAAAAGGGCTTAAGAAAATGTTCCGACTTTCGCCTTCCTCTGTGTCTCCGTGCCTCCGTGGTAAAAGCCGCTCATTCCGCAATCCGAAATCCGCAATCCGCAATCCGAAATATTATTTCACCACTCCCAGATCCGAAGCAAGGTCGCTGTTCCGGCGGATCACCCGCGGATCTCTCGCGGCCGCCTGTTTGAAGAGCTTTTTTGCCTCTTCCTTGTTATTCATGCGCAGCAGGACACGCGACAGGTTCACCATGGTCCCGGGATCGTCCGGAGCGACCCGGAGCGACGACTCGTAGGCCTGCTTCGCATCGTCGAGCCGCTCCTGCAGGAAACTGATGTTGCCGATATTGTTCAGCGCATCGGCGTTCTCCTTGTCGATGGCCAGCATTTTCTGGAACTGCTGCAGCGCCTCGGCATAGAGCCCGTTCTCTCCGTACACGATCCCGAGCTCGGCGAGCGCGGCAAGGTCATCGGGATTCTTCTTGAGCATCTCGATATAGCCGGCGGAAAGGGCGTTCAGCCGCTGCCGGCCCAGCGCTTCGAGCTCGTCAGCGAACCGGGCGTCGATCTCCTGCCGCTTCGCTGCTCCAACCTTGCCATCTCCGCCCGGCAGCGTCACCGGTTTGAAGAGTTCCCAGGCTTTCTGCGTAACGATGATCTCGGCCTTGCCCCTGGCAGCCCAGTCCCGGTACTCTTCAGCCGCCTTCTGCCACGCCCGGGTGAATGACGATCCGACCATGGTCATTTCCACGGGGATCCAGACCGTTCCCTGGTGCAGGACCAGCAGTTCGTCGGGGAAACCCAGCGTCATGCGGTCCTTCTCGGTCACGCCGGTGTTGAACATGATGAACACATGGCCCGGCACATCGATGAACGCCGTGCCGACGCCGAGGTTCTCCATGCAGGCGGCGAAGAGGATCGAAAGGTCGTCGCAGTCGCCGCTCTTGCGGGAAAGCGTGTCGCGCGGATACTGGAGATAGTCCACGCTCGCTGCGTTCTCCGAGAACTCCTGGAAGGGGCTGGTGGGATCGACGATATAGTTCACCCCCAGCACGCCCAGCGCCCCGTAGATGCCGCGGGCGTAGACCAGCGAGGAATGCAGGTTCGGGAAAGCATCAACATACTGCTGGACAACGGACCGGCTGAACTCGACCACCGGCGGGTCCTTGGGCGTCACATAGGCCCCGAGCTTGGCCTTCTGGTCCCAGCGCATGGCGTGCCGCTCGTAGAGCGTGATGGGGAAACTGCGCGTCACGGTCCGGGCCTCGCCGGCCATGTAATAGGTGAGCGCGAGCTCGCTCTGGATCGGCGTGTTCTCGGTCACGTCCAGGATCTTATTGCTGAAGACCGGCTTGAGGTCCAGTTTGACCTCCTGGTTCGCTGCAATATCCTGAAGCTGGATCTCCGAGGGATAGTCCATGTAGTCCTTGATCGAGAAACTGAGCTTGGCCGACGGGAACGCATTGCCTGAATTGTTCCTGATAGTGACCGCCCCGATCGCGTTCGATTCATAGTACTTGTACGCGGAGGAGAAGATCTCCCCGATCTCCACCTTGGCGATCTCGAGCGGGGGAAGAGACAGGGCCGCCTTCGGCGTCGTGGCAAAGACCACGTCGCTGGCCTGGCTTTCATCGCCCTCCTTGCCCACGGACGTGAGCTGGTAATAATACAGCGTCTCGTCAACGAGCGGAGCGTCCAGGAACACTGTTTTTTCGACCTTGGCCACCGGTTCGAAACCCTCGGTAGGATGCTTGGACCGGTAAACCCTGTAGAAGCTCATGAACGGCTCGGTGTTGGGGGTCCACGAAAGTGTGATCTGCTTCTCCAGCGCCTCGATGCTGATCTTGCGGGGTGTTGCCGGGACAAGCCTCGGCGTCGAAGCAGAGACCGGAGAAGAGAGGGCGCTTTCGTTCCCTTCGCGCGCCTGGCTGGCCACCGCGTAGGTGAAGGTCTTGTTGCTCGGCAGGTTTTTGTCCGCGAAGAACGGCTCCTTGGTCACGCCCGCAGCCGTGAAGGGGCCTGCGGCTGATTCGGCGCGGTAGACCGTATAGTGGTCCAGATAGGTCTCGATGTTCGGCTTCCAGCTCACCTGGATCTCGTTCGGCCGCGCCTGCGCAGCCGTGTCGCGCGGCACGGCAGGAGTGTGGCGCAGGGTGAAGGCCTGCACCCGCTTGTTGCCGCCGTCGCCGACATAGAGCCGCACGCCCGCTTCCAGGGCAAGCCCCAGGGGCGCTTTGAACTCCCCGGGGCCGCTGCCCGGACTCCCGAACTTCCGGAGGAACTTCCCGCTGTTGTCAAAGACCTGAACGCGCGCGTTCCCTGCATCGAGCACATAAACCTCGTTGTCAGGCGAGATAATGATATTCTCGGGGTGGTCGAACTCCCCGTCCCCGGGGCCTTCTTTGCCGGATTCCCACAGGAGCGCGCCGTTGCTGTCGTATTTGCCGAATCGGTTGTTGCCGCGGTCCACGACATAGATATTGCCCGCACGGTCGACGGTCAGGTCGACGGGTTCGCGGAACTGGCCGCGCAGCGCGCCGCTCTTGCCGAAGGTGCCGAGGAACATCCCTTTGGGGCTGAAGACCTGGACCCTGTTGTTGCCGGTGTCGGCCACGCAGATGTTTCCCTTGGGGCTGAGCGCAATACCCGAGGGCCCGTCGAACTGTCCCTCGCCCGACCCGGACTTGCCGATCACGTGCAGCAGCGTTCCTTCGCTGTTGTATTTCTGGATGCGGTCGTTGTCCGTATCAGCGACCCAGAAGTTCCCGGCATCGTCTACAGCCATGCCGCGCGGGCTTTTGAGCATGCCGGGCTCCGATCCCCGCGCCCCGAAGCGTGCTGCGCCGGAGACACCGACTGCGCCAAGAGAGTCCTTCGTGAGACCCCAGAGCCCCTTGTTGATCGCCAGGCCTGAAACCGTTTCAGCCATCACACCTGAAAGCTCTTCTGCGGGAAGCGGCGAGGACGGCGCAAGGGACGGCTGGGTGCCTGCTTCGCAGGCGAACACCTGGAGCGTGTTCTTTTTTGCATCGAGGACATAGACCTTGTCGCCGGCATCGACCTTGATGCCGGTAGCCAGGCGGAACTGGCCAGGCCCGTCCCCCTCGGTCCCGAGCGAACCCAGGAGCTTGCCTGCGGCGTCGAACTTCTTGAGTTTGTAATTGTCGCTGTCGGCAACAAAGATATTGCCGGACCCGTCAACAGCCAGGCCCCGGGGGTCGTCAAAGCCCTCGGAGTTCCTGCCTTTGGCCCCGAACATGAAAACCTGTTTTCCGGTTGGATCGAACACGCGAATGGTATTCTGGGCCGAGTCCAGGACATAGAGCTTGTTCTGCGCATCCACAGCCAGATCAACAGGGGCCTTCATCTCTTCCTTCTCGGTCTTGAACGTCACCTGGTTCAGAAAAATACCGTCTGAGGAAAAGACCTGCACCCGGGCATTGCCCGTATCAGCCACATAGACCAGGCCGTTTGCGGCAACGATGCCGGAAGGATCGCTGAATTGTTTGGGACCGCTTCCCTTGCTGCCGAACATGCGCACGAACTTGCCGCCCTGATCGAAGATCTGGATGCGGCCGTTGCCCCCGTCGACGACATAGACCTTTCCCTGCTCGTTCACGGCAATGCCCGAGGGGTACTTGAACTGGCCGGGAGCGTCGCCCTTGCTTCCCCAGACCAGGAGGCTCTTTCCGCTCTGGTCAAGCACCACGACACGGTGCGCCTCGGTATCGGCGACAAAGATCCGATCGCCTGCCAGGGCAAGCGCCCGGGGGCCGTTCAGCATGCGCTGTCCTTCAGGTTTTTTGTACTCGCCGATCTCGTTGATGAATTCGATCTGCTGATAAGCGAAAAGAGGAAGGGAACTGCCGACGAAAAACATCACGAAAAAAAGAAAACTGGTAGAGAAGGACCGCTTACTGAACACTGCCACACCTCCTGCATACACCTGTGCGGCCGGACGGCATTCCGGCACATTGCGTAATGCGGTGCAGTCTACCACAAAAAGCGCGGGGAGACAATAAAAAGTATGGTGCACAGGATTTCCTGTTTAATTTGCTTTAAAAATCATTCTGTTTGACTTCCCGGTGTGCATTTGATAAGGTTTGAAAAACGTTGCCCGGAGGCAAATAAAAATGCGCTCAAAATACGTCCTGCTCTTCACGGTTGCGGTCACCCTGCTCGCAGTGCTCATGACATCAGGAACAGTTCTGGCAGCGCCTATCGAGGTGAACGTACCTGGTGCTTATCGCAATATTCAAGATGCGATAGACTACGCCGCAAGCCCAGTTCTCGTTACACCCCGAGAACACTTACTCAATACTGGTAGAACCAAGCTCGACACACTATACCGTCCCTACCGGGGGTCTTGTGCTGAGAAGCAGTATCCCGGTCAGGGGCCGCGAAACAGCCAGAACCATCATAGACGGAGGGGGCGGCACATATGCTGTTACTGCCACTGGCGTGACCGGTGTCAGTTTCAAAAATTTCACCATCATGAATGCCAGCAACGGCATCCTGGTAACAGGAAATTCAGCGATCACCATCGCTAATAATGTATTTGTGAGCTTGACGAACACTGCCGTAATTATCCAGAGTTCAGCTGCCTCGTCAGTGAGCAACAACACCTTTTATCAGAACGGGGCTGCCATCTCAAGAGATACGGATTTGGGAGCGGCAATTACCAATAACATTTTCTACAACAGTGCCAATACGACCCAGATCGTCCAAAACGCTGCAGAAACCACCATTACCTATAACCTCTTTTTCCCTGATCTGAACGGGCCTAAGGGTACATCCTATATTCCTAATGTTACCTTTCCAGATCCTGACCCGCTGTTTGTCGATCCTGCACACAATGATTTCCATATCAAGTCAAACCCCACCTCCACATCTCCCTGCATTGATCAAGGGAGTCCTGCCGTAACTGAGGATTCTATAGATGGGACAACAAGCGATATCGGAGCCTATGGCGGACCCAATGCAGACACCATCCCCTTTCCAGTAGAGGGATCGGACGTAACGGCCATCGCGACCGTCGATTCCATATCAGTAAGCTGGCCTGCAAATACAAATACAAGCTATGTTGTTAATGACATAAACCACTTTGACCACGTGACAACGGGTGGCTACAACCTCTACTACAGCCTCGAATCCGGCCAATCTGGCACACCCTATCAGAACAAGCTCACCCTTGCGAGCACGGTCACGAGCACCGTGATCAGCGGTTTGACCACGACGATCGCTCAACCTGACGCGCCGGTCATAAATCCTCTGGGTTTTGACAACCAAACCCTGCTGGTCAGCTGGTCCCCGGTATCAGGCGCAACAGGATACATAGTATACTACTCGCTTTCAACAGACTTGACGAATTCGCTGAATACTGGTGTCATCAAGGACACATCTCATAAGCTTAGTGGCCTGGTCAACGGCACTGATTATACCGTATGGGTGAGAGCAGTTGCCCAGCCCAAGTACTACCTTGCTGTCACCGCCTTTGACTACACGGCAGGGACACACACACCTGGCATTGCCCATGAAAGCGCATACTCTTCTCCTGAGACCGTTATCACCGTCGGGCCGCAGGTCGACGGGCCGCTTTCAGACCCCGTCACTGGATTTCCCGAAGCTTTTCACTATAATCCCGACCTGCCGAACAAGGGCTGCTTCATTGCCACTGCCGCCTACGGATACTACGACGCGCCACAAGTGCAGGCGCTCCGTGATTTCAGGGACCGCTATCTTGAAACGAATTCTGCAGGCAGGGCATTTGTTAGATGGTATTACGAATACGGACCGATCGGAGCTGCTGCGCTTAATGAACACCCTTGGCTCAAACCCGTGGTGCGGACAGCGCTCCTGCCTGCTGTAGGCGGAGCACTCTTCCTGACCAGGGCGTCGACGGTGACGCAGTTGGTGGCCCTGTTACTGTTCACCCTCATGATCGCAGTGCTGGTTATGTACATAAAAGGTGTCGTGCGTGGAGGTTCACGTTGAAAAATATCATTCTCATTCTGCTTTGCATCCTACTACCTGCAGCTGCCTCTGCAGAATCCCTTGATGCCGATCGCCCGCACTGGTCCCTGGAGGTCAAGGGCGGTGTTTTCATTCCTGATGTCGCCGACTGGGCCACGTTCTACGGTGACCGTTCAACAGGCCAGTTCGAGGGAACCCTGGCGTACAAGGTCTTGAGGCAGGTAGAAGTGGGTGTGTCAGTTGGCCGCATCCGCGACGGAGGACAGGGCTACGCGCAACTTCATTCAGAAGCTACCGGTACAGCAACCTATGGAGGCCATATAAATTACCAGCTCTTTCCCGTAAATGCTTTCGTGGTCCTTCGCGGAGTGTTCACCGAGAACCAGTGGATCGTCCCCTATGTCGGAGGCGGCTGGACCCGGATGTACTACCAAGAGGAACTCAGTCAACAGCCGACGGTCAAGGGCTATACTGACGGATCTCATGCGCGGGCCGGTCTTCAGTTCCTTTTGGACGCGCTTGACGAGCGCGCGGCAGCGAACATGCTTCTGGATTACGGCGTCTACCATACCTATTTCTTTGTCGAGGCTCAGCGCACCAGAGCGATGATCAACGAGGTCTCGGGCGGATCGGTCAATCTCGGCGGCACGAGCTGGCTAGGCGGGTTGTTGTTCGAGTTTTAGGAAACCTAAAAACCCTACTATCACGATCGCGCGATGATTCGGTATGCCCCTTTTACCTGCCATAAAACTACTTGAGGCAGGAGATCCATGAGCTCGTGATGCGGAAGTTACAGGGACAGCGAACGATCGGCACAAGATAAATTCGCGAAATATGGGTCCCGATTTACGTGGCATAAGGGGAGATGATAGCAAGAAGGGACAGCATGTCAATTCCAAAACCTGAGAACTATATGAACTTGCATCATCTAACCTTGACAGATCTGTAAAAAAAGTCTTTTTAGCCCCTTTTGTGCTTTTTGTGACTTATATGGCAAATCTCGATTTCTTGTGACCTCATCAAATATACTCCTCCTGATTTTCCCGCACTTCCTCTTCCGGCGGAGGAGCAAGAAGGCGCTCAAGTTTTTTGTCTCTTCCGATTCGCCCGGCAAGCTCTCGGGTCTTTTCTTTTTCTTCGTCAGTCATGAGGCCAAAGAGGGTCACAACATCGTGGGCGTCCTTGTAGCCTGAAGCGAACAGCTTCATAGCAACGAGGTAGGGTTTGCTCAGAACAGGGAAAGGGACAGCTTCTATTCGGACGGCTTTTTCAATACCCTCCCTTTCCCATTTATATCGCGCTATCAGCAGATCAATCCGCTCATATTCACCTTCGGCGTCGTCTATAAAAATAATATCGTGTTTTAAAGGGTCATCAGGGATTTTGCTGCCGCGTACAAAGCGCGCGGAAAATCTTTCTGGAAGATGTTTTACGAGAAGAGCATGGAAGGCGGAGGAATCGGCATTGGAGATGGCGTCGGAGTAAACGCAGAGATCCACGTCGAGGGTCGTTCGTTCCACGCCATGCAGGATGACGGCAGTTCCCCCAACAAGCACGATATCGAACTTAGCGGGGATTGCGTTCGTAATGTCGCGGATTATCTTTAAGGTATCGTCTATAGATTTCATATTCCGAAACCTTTTCGCCCCGCGCCTTGAGGGCGACGAATTGCAGGAAACGATCATGCATGGTGCGCAGCCGTTCAATGGGAGACAAATTGAGGAAATCTTTTTGCTCCTCATCTTTTCTGATTTCCATGATCGACTTCATAAAAATAGACTATCAAATTAAGATTAAATATACAAGGCAATTATGGGGAGTGCAAGCTATTGCCGTCAAGAATAGAAGTTCAAGTCTGAACCCAATAAAGGGTGGAGTTTACAGGGAGCCCTTACGGCCAAGTTTTGCCATTTGATATGTGCTCCTGGGCAGCCACCAACCTGCTGATGGTCGCATAGTTCAATCCCAGATGATCCGCGATCTCCCTCTGAAGATATCCATGTTTCTCTACTGCCTCCGCTATTCGACGGTCCCGCTTGCGCTTGTCGCGCAGAAGGGCCTCCGGAAACAGTTTTTCCAGGGCCGGCCTCTTCAGGTATTTTTGACTCCGGGTGATCTCGGGCACCTCTTTGTGTTTTCTGAGATGATCTGTAAAGCGGTCTGCAAAATCCTCTTCACCGAGGATTGCCTGGCCCCGCATGTTGATCCAGACAGATTGCTTGCCGATTCCCCCTTTGACGAACTGCCGGTATTCCTGCTCCGCCTTTCCCCGCTTCCCGCTAAACTGGCCCAATACCCAGTCTATGGTGAGGCACGGATGTGCCTTTGATCTGCCCGCCGTGGCCAGGAAACTGGACCAGGGATAGGCCTCCGGCGTCTCGACCATCCTCGCCCGCACAGGATTCAGGACCACATAGCGGCAAACCTCAAGAAGATGACTGTCCTTCTGAATCAGGATGGCTTTATATCGTCCCTGGAACAGGTGGCCGGTCCTGCCATGCCAATTGTTAAAGAGCTGCGTGTAAACGTCGTTCAGTTGTCTCATGCCAATGGATAAATGCCCCAGCGCTACTTCTTTGACAAGATCTTTCTAAGGTCCTTTACTTCTGCTTTCAAAGCCTCGATTTGGTTTTGCTGTTCTTTTATGGCCTGGAGAAGCACGGGGGTCATTTTGCTGTAATCCATCCCGGTGACATACTCTGTGTCTTTTTCATCCCAAACCACTATTTCCGGTATATATTTGCCCACTTCCTCGCCGATAAATCCGATATCATGTTTTCCACCATGCTCAGCATCCCAATCATAATACACTCCGCGAAGGCCCAAAACAATGCCTAGCGCATTGTCAACTTCTTTTATATTTCGCTTCCATCTTATAGAAGAAGTCGCACCGTAATTTACGCCAGGGCCAGTAGCGTTGAAATCATACTGTTTTCCTTCACCCCTGACCCCGGTGCCGTTCGCTAAGGGTGCTGTTGCTATTCCATAGACGCCGGCACCTCCAAGTTCATTAGTTATCTCCCCCTTGACACCGGACCCATTGATCGAGCCGCTGGAGCCAAATATTCCAATAGATCCACTTCCCATAACACCAGTTCCAGAGTAAGCAGTGCCACTTCCGTAAACGCCCATGTTGCTACCTACACTCCAGATGCCTGTTCCAGTAGTGCCGCTACCGCCTACGCTTAGTTTTGAAGCAGGTGAAGATGTACCTACTCCAATATTACCAGTCACATTCAAATTCGTTCCCACCTCGAGTTTGCCGCTCACGATGAGATCACCGTTTGCCGCATAAAGAAGCCCTGTGGTAAAAAATGATACCGTCATTACTGCCGTTACCATCGCGATTCTGAGTTTCATTGTCTCCCCCTAAGTTTAAGTATTCCCATTATTGTTAATCTGCACAATCGGTTATTATAAATATCATCTGCTAAAACCATAAAGCCCTATTCACACTTCAGTGACGGTGAGGAAGCAAATGACTTCGTCGGACCGCTCACAAGCCTGAATAGAGTGGCAATCGCATAAAAAAAACTGCACGTATTTAAAAGTAAAGCAACCGAGGCACAAAACACCTCATTTTACGGAGCGCTCTTGGTAGCTATTCAACTTAAAGCAACGTAGGAAACAACGTCCCTAATGTTGCTCAGCGAAAGCAAGTTGCACTTGACAAGGGGGCTATAGGATGTCCCCAAGATGCTTTTTCCCCAATATTTTAGAAGGCGAAGAAGACCGGGTGACTATTGCTGGATTAGCATCATCGACTAAACAGTGTGATCATACCCTTTGCTAAACCAGAGACTATCATGCAGATAAAACTAATAATCGTAAGCCAGAACCAAGAGCCCACTCTATTCTGTTCCCGTTTCGTATCTCGATAATATTCTACAAAAACAATATCTGGCCGCAATCCGAATAGTCTGTGCTTGATAATTTTCTTCCGATACAAATAGTCCGCCATAACCATGAAAGAAAAATAACCAAGCAACAGAAATATAAATGCTATCCAGCCGAGAATATTCGCCATGATTTATTCCTTATCCGGTTACAAGCTACAGCATTTATCCACTATCGTAGGAGGTTCCGTGAATTTATAAATGCAAATAACGAATATTTTTACTCCCCAACCAGCACCAACTCCGAGATTTGACCAGTTAGAACCTAATGTGTTTTCACCTGAAACTGGCCCGAACGCCGCTTCGACTGTTGCGCCCGCATAACCTGAGGGACAATTCTTTTTATCACCGATTGTGACAGAACCACCCCCGCTATAACCGACACCCAAACCAAAACACATTTTTTCCCATCGAACACGCCATCTATTTTTACCATCGCAGCACCAGTTAGTGCCTTTTCCATAGCCAATTAACAGCATGCCCTCAGCTTCAATTCCAGACCCAGCAATACTGCTTGAAGCCAATCCCCGAACGTCCGTTGATTTTATCGGATTATTTTCGACGTAATTATACGGTTTCAATATTTGAGCAAAATAAGCTGCGGTAGATGCATTCACCAATAAGGGATCCGATTCTAAATATCGGCCAATGACTGGGTTATAGTCGCGGAAGTAATTATAGTGCAGGCTTGTTTCCTGATCATAGTACTGCCCAGGAAAACGGAGGTTGTTGGTGATCGTGCTGACGGTGATCGTCGCTTCACCGAACGGTTTATAGTCCGCAGCCCACACGACGGTGCCTGTCGAGTCCGTCATCTTCTGCGGGGTGGCAAGATGATCGTTGTGGCAATAGTACGTATTCGCCCCTTCCATCTTCGCCAACGGCTGATCATTCAAGTATACATATTCCGCTGCGATAGTTCCAGCGCTATTTGATTCTGCAATGATCTGTCCACTCAGGCTGTAATGGAAGATCGTGGTTGCTCCGTTCACGACCTTCTTCACCCTCTGGCCGTTGCCATTGTAGGTGTAGTTTGCCGTCATTGACCCGTCGTTCACCTGGATCAATCGCTGATTCTGATTGTAGACGTACTGGCGCGCCGCTTCTCGTTGTCGTATTTCCGTTGTTGTCGTATCCGAAGGACAATCCATTGGCGGTGTTCAGCTTGTTGGTATTCTGGTAGTAGGTGTAGGCACCCGCATTCTCGGTCTGCCTGTTCCCTACCCCGTCATAAGTCCAGCCCAAACTGCCCCATATGCCCGATGATGTGGCTGTCCAAAGCCGGTCAAGATTATCATAGGTGAAGCTCTTGTTCTTTGAAGCATCGAGGCTGTCCGTAATGGCCGTTATGTTCCCATTGCTGTCATATCCGGTATAGCTGAGGCTCAGTGCCGCCCCTGCCGTTATGGAGCTGATCCTGTACTGATTATCGTATCCGATCGTGCCGCTCAGGCCATTGCCGTAGGTGATCGCATTCATGCCGCCGAAGGGTTTGTAGGTGATGTTGGATGCGAGATTGGCTGCACCGTTGAGTACACTGACTGCTCGGTCGTTGGTGTAGTTGTAGGTGATAACCTTGCCTGACGGGTAGGTCATGGTCTTCATGTTCCCGTTCATGTCATAGGTGTATTGTGTCACGTACTGAACGGTATCGATCACCTTGGTTTCTTTTTTGACCTGCCCTTTTGGCGTGTACTCGTAGCTGGTCGTTCCGATGCATCGGTCATGGAACAGAGACGGCCCTTGCCGTTTACGCAGGTGTCGTAGGAATAGACACGTGTCTGTATCAGCGGGATAGTCGATCGTCGTGAGCCGATTCAGTGCGTCGTAGGAATACGAAATCATGACTCCCTTGGCGTCGGTTTTGGATATGAGGTCCCCGGCCGGATCGTAAACGTAGGTCGTCGTCCCGGTATCCGGAGAAATGACCTGGTATACTCGGCCTTTGTCGTCATAAATGTAGGTGGTAGCATTGTTGTTGGCATCGGTGACCGTGGTCAGGTTGTTATTTGAGTTGTAGCCGTAGCCGGTGGTAATCGTACTGGGCTGGATGGTTGCTACCAGCCGGCTCAGAGCATCGTACTGATACGTCGTACTTGCGGCGTTCGGATTGCGGAGGGAGGTGCGGTTACCCCGTGAATCATAACCATATTCCGTGTAGGTGCTGTCAGGATTCGTGATTCTTTTAAGCTTGTTCAAAGCATCATACTGGTAGCTCAGGCTCTTCTGGAGAGAATTACCTGCATCCCTGATCTCTTCCGTGAGCCTGTTCCCCTCGGAATCATAGGTATAGTTGAAACTGTTGCCAAGGCTGTCGCTGATGCTGGCGAGATTGCTGTTGGCATCATATCCGTAGGTTATAGTGTTCCCTTCCGGCAGGGTAATATGATCGATCTTGTTCGCCCCTCCGCAGGAGGTGCATCCTCCCGCGACATAGGCATATTGCGTGGGGTTGGTGTCGCCTGCTGCGGTGACCGTAAGCACGCGTCCGTTTTCGTCATAGGTATAGGCAGTGCTGTTGCCGTTCGGGTCAAGGACGTTCCGGGGATTGCCGAGGGCATCGTGATCGGAATAGGTCGTTGTGCCGATCAGCGGCTGGGTCGTTGAGGTCAGATACCCGGTTGTCGGATCATAGGCATAGCTCGTAAGGTCCGTCACATCGGTCCTGGGGCCGTCGATGCTCGTGAGCTTGCCGTTGGTATAACCATAGGTCGTGGTATAGGAGTAGGCCGTGCCGCTGCCGAGAAGTCCGGCATCGGTCGTGGTCAGGAGATTGCCGGTCGCGTTGTCATAGGTGTTGGTGACGGTCTTGTTTTGATTCGGGTCAACTATGCTCTTGACGATCTCCTGGGCCAGCTTGTGGAATGTAGCAGTTGTGGCTAACGGATCGATCTCATACTGGTAGATGTACGTCGTGGTCTTCTGAATAGCAGCCCAGTCACTCGGGCTGGCTTTGCTTGCTTCTGTTTTGGTCTTTAAGTTGCCGTAGGCATCATAGGTGTAATCGTTAGCTGACCTGAGCACAAGGACCGGTACGGAAGGACTTCCCGTGTTTTCCCAGTATTCTTCTCGGGTGATCTTTGTCTGGCTGTTTCTTGCATAGGTCGTGACGTTGCCTACGGTGTCGGTCTCTTTTACGACCTGGCCGTTCTCTCCGAACTCTACGGTCCGAATGTTCGTGTTCAGAACAGTGCCGGAGCTGTCTTTGATCGTGGTCGTGACTTTTGTCTTTGCATAAGGCGTGATGTACTCGAAGTCGATTACGCCTGTTCCGTGGGTCTGCCTGGTCACCCGTCCGTTGGTGTAGGTATTTACATACTCGCCTTTGCCTTCGTCCACGCTCGTCATGAGATGCATGTTGTTGGGGTTGGTATATCCGTAGGTGATGCTTGCCTCGGGACCGGTGACTGAGGTAAGGTTGCCGATGTTGTCGTGACCGTAGTTAACCGTCCTTCTGCTGTCTGTGATGCTGCTGAGCCTGCCGTTAAGGTCGTATGCGAAGGTTACTTGTGCGCCGGTCAGGTTCCCGGAGGCGTTTTTTTCCTCTATTTTATAGATCTTGTAATCGTAAGCCACGATGAGCGGGGTCGTCCCGACATTGTAGAGCAGAAGGCCCATGAGACCGTCACGGACCTGGGCGGTATAGGTGATCGTGATGGAGGCTCCTGTTGCGTCTATAAGCTGGATAAGCCGGCCCTGGGGATCATAAATGTCCCTGGCCCCGCTTTTGTCGGTGAAGGTGTAGCTGTCGTCAGCGTTCTGGACAAGGGTGCCGCTTTCGCCGAGGGGAGTGATGTAGCCTCCTACGCTCCAGGTGAACCGCCGTTTCCAGCCGCATTCTTTTCTGAGGGTGACGGAGCCGTCGGGGTAGGTGTAGAGTCTGCGGTCGTAGTTGACGGCCCAGCCGTAGCCCAGGGGGCTGTCGTAGCCGGAGCGGCTGTTGTAGATCCGCCGAACCGCGATGGGGTAGAGGTTTCCGATGGTAAGATCGGTGCGGGAGGTGGTTTCAGCGCCGGCCAGCAGGTTGATGGGTTTGCCGGCAAGACCGGGGATATAGCCGTTCATGCTGGGAGCAGGATCGTCTGCGCAGGCGGCGATATCGTCGGTGTCGATTGGCGTATTAATGGCGGTGTTATCAGTGCCCAAGGCTAGGGCTGGCATCGGGAACAAAGCACCAAGACAAAGAAAAAGAATGAATAAGGCCACAATGTTCCTGCGCATGCAAATCCTCCTCGTAAAACCACACTTCATCATCGAGAATCTATACGGAACTTTGATCATTGACATTGACCTGGACCGGGATCGGGGCCGCCAGCACTACCGCCAAAGGGATCAAGACAAAAAGGATTACCGCAGCAGGGGTCGTCTGGCTTGTCGCAGCAGGGATCACTCGATCCAGAACAGCCAATTTTGTATTGGCAGTATAAGATGTCGCCACCTCGGCAACCAAATGTATCGGTGTGTGTATAAGAGCCATATGCATTGAAAAACGAAGCAGCATAATACTCAAAATCGCAAGTAGAATCACTGACTTCAGACGTGCCATCACAATACGTATCAACAGTAGTCATGTACCAATAATAACGATAAGTGATCGGCCAGAAGCCTTGCTGCCATTGTTTAGGACAATGTGGGCTAAACTCTACCCATGATGTCGTTCGAGAAGCAAGGACGGGTCCGTTATTACACCTTTGCCATATTTTGTAGTCATCCCCCACTTGTTCAGCCCACAGCTCACACCCTGCCGGGACCGGATCCCCGCATTCTGCATAAACAGGTGTTAAAAAACCAAAACCGCATACCATGACAATGAGGATCAGTTGCATCATCCTCAGCTTTATTCGACTTCGGAATATTAGTTTTCTTCCCATAATTCCTCCTGAAACAATGGATTACAGCTCACAAGGACATATAAAAAATGAAGAACTGATCTGTGCAGATCCTGTGATTAATAACTCATCTTTAAAATTCCTTGAGCAACAGCACTTATCCCAGTGTCCGGGCTCACCGCTTGAATTGTTGCTTCATTGTCCTAGCGACCAGTTTATGATAACCAGAATTTAAGGAAATAGGGTGACACTCCAAAGTTAGGTTTTGAAAGGAGTGTCATCATGAAACCAGAAAAGAGTATACAGCAAGGCGAGAGGAAAAGGAAGTTCCCGAAGCGAAGCAAGAGGTATGGATCCGATTTCAAGCTTCAAGTAGTCAAGAAATTTGTAGAAGAGAGCATCCCGGTTTCGGTGATTCTTCAGGAATCCGGGTTGAGCAGTGGGACGGTAGGGCGTTGGGTGCGCGCTTATCGTGCTGACGGTGAAGCCGGACTCGCCACGCACTACCGGGGCAAGGGCCGCAGCCTTCCCTCCCCGGTGAAGCAGAAAATCGTCGAACTCAAAAAAGCCAACCCTCCCTTCGGCATCAAGCGCATATCACAGGTTTTAAAGAGAGCATTCTTCCTTTCCGCCAGCCCCGAGACCGTCAGAAAGACACTTCACGAATCATCCCTGATAACCGCCCCACCCAAGAAGCGGCAGCACAACATCACCCGTCCCCGGTTTTTCGAACGAACAGCGCCGAACCAGCTTTGGCAGACGGATATCTTCACGTTCCGCCTTGGCGGCCACTATGCGTACCTGATCGGCTACATCGACGATTACTCCCGCTATGTAACCGGGCTCGAGCTTTTCAGAAGCCAGACAGGGCAAAACGTTATCGAGATATACCGGCGGGCGGCCGCCGAGTACAACCCGCCGAAAGAGATGCTTACGGACAATGGGCGACAGTATACGAGCTGGCACGGGAAGAGCCGTTTCGAAGCGGAGCTCAAGAAAGACAAGATCCACCACATCAAATCGCGGCCTCACCACCCGATGACGCTGGGCAAGATCGAGCGGTTCTGGAAAACCATCTACCTGGAGTTCCTGAGCCGGGCTCAGTTCGCGAGCTTCGAGGACGCGGCGGAACGGATACGGCAGTGGGTGAAATACTACAACCACAAACGGCCGCACCAGGGTATCGGCGGCCTGTGCCCCGCGGACCGGTACTTCGAGATCCAGAGCGAGCTTAAGCAGACAATCGAGCAAGGCATCCAGGAGAACCTCCTGGAGATGGCGCTCCGGGGCAAACCGCGTCTGCCGTTCTACATGGTGGGCCGCATGGAGGGTCAGTCAGTGGTGCTGCGGGCAGAAAAGGGCAAACTGCGGCTGTCGGTTGACGACGAGGAAGATGACACCACGCAGGAAGTAGTCTACAATCTAAACGAAGAAGGAGCCGGCCATGGAGAAGGCGGAGAAGATAAAAAGCGAGAAGAAGCGGCAACCGACGAACCACGGGGCGATGGAGAAATGCCGGGCGGTGCTGGCGGTGTGGACGGAGCGTCGGAGGCCGGCGGAGATATGCCGGGAGCTGGGGATACCGTGGATGGTGCTGGCGCAGTGGCAGAAGCGGGCGATGGAGGGGATGCTTCAGGCGCTGGAACCCCGGGTGAGACTGGACAAGGGGCCGGCGCTCTCCCCGCGCCTCCAGTCAATGCTGGAGAAAAAGCGCCTGACGCTTCCGGCCTCGATCCGGCTGGAAAAGACGCTGTCGAAGGCGCAGGAAGCAAGGAAAGCGGAGGCGCCGTCAAAGGATCAGAAGCCCTCCGGCGAAGCCCCGCAGACAGCGGGACGCAAGGCTGATAACCCGTAACGGAAAGGCCGGTGCGTATGAGCGACTCAGCAGACAAAGAGCTTGCCCTAAAACGAGCCGCGGTGATCTTTGCGGTCAGGAGCGGCCAGATCACAGCCGAGGAAGGCGCGCGGAGACTCGGCGTGTCCCGGAAGACCTACTATGAGTGGGAGAAACGGGCATTACAGGCGATGACGGAGGCTCTGGAGGACAAGACCCCGGGAAGGCCGAGTATACCGCAGGACGAGGAGAAGCAGCGTTTGCAAGACGAGATCATCGAGCTTCAGAACAAGCTCTTTGTCGCTGAGAAGACCGTGGAAGTGCGGGACATGCTGCATGCCTATGAGCTGCATAACGCCAAAACAAAGAAAGGCATGTCCGAGGAAAAAAAACGAAAGCAAAGGAAGAAACCATAACCCGTATGCTTGCTGTTATTGATCAGATGAGGGAGAAGACCTGTATGTCCTACCAGGCGATCTGCAGCGCCGTGAGGCTGCCCTACCCGAGCTTTATACGGTGGCGTCGAAGGCAGAAGAACGCCACGCCTCTCGTGCGGCAGCCGGGGCCTCCCAAGGTCAAGCCGCCGGATCTTGAGAAACTTGGACTGGATATAGCAGGGTTGTCTCACGGGCAAGACCGGACGCAGGGCACGGGCGCACTCTACGGTCGCTACGCATCCTCCGTATCAAGGCGTGAGCTGCAGCGCATGATAGAAATGGCACGGCATGATCTCAATACGTTACACCGTCAGAATCTGCGGCGGATCAGCTGGAACGTGCCGAACGTCGCATGGTCCATGGACCCCTGCGAATACGACGGACGAGATGCGGCCGGAGCCAAAGTGTACCTGAACCATATGCAGGACCTTGCGTCCCGCTACAAGTTCACACCCATGACAGGAGACGTTCCCTGCGGCGAAGAGATATCCGGCTATCTCGCGGCGACCTTCGACCGCTTCGGGGCGCCCCTATTCCTCAAACGGGACAATGGCGGCAATCTGAACCATGCGGCGATCAATGCCGTGCTCGAGGACTACTTCGTCCTGCCCTTGAACAGCCCGGTCCATTATCCACCTTACAACGGGGCGATCGAAGAGGCGCAAACCGAGCTGAAAAACGGGCTTGCTGCAAAGCTCGCGTATAAGACCAGCTGCCAGCGCGAACACATGGAAGCGTATGCAT
Source organism: Nitrospirota bacterium (assembly GCA_963818475.1). Taxonomy (GTDB): domain Bacteria; phylum Nitrospirota; class UBA9217; order UBA9217; family UBA9217; genus GWC2-56-14. The sequence continues at coordinate 311,621 of CAWFSF010000001.1, forward strand.
CGACGGTTGAACATGACCTCAACCACCAACCTCGTCCTTGCCTACACGGCAGCAACGCCTGCCAAGTGTACTTCACGAACAAAAGAACGGTTACCAAATGGGAAAGGAGGGATGCCTATGCTTGGATGACAAACTTGCAGGATGATATACTATGCAGTAAAGGAGGTGTTCACCCGCAAGCGGCCTGGCGGATCGCCGTCGAGGCCTGGCTGAGGATGAAAGGGCTTATTACAGTTACGATCAACGGAAAAGTGTCACCCAATTTTCTCTCAAATTTTTATCATTAACTGCTGGCGTGCACAGTCACATCGCCCAGAATTCGAGACGTCAATGCAGGCGCTGTCTGGTTATATCTACTCGATATTTCCGCAGCAGTGAGTGACCGGTTGTAAATTACGATTTCGTCCATCAACCCTCCGTAGGGACCAGAAAAAGCGTTTCCGAAACTGCTGGAAGGGTATACATGTGTTCGTAAACTTGTCTGGCCGGTTTTAACATAGGCGCCGTTTAGATACAGTTTCGGAGTTTTATTTTCATATACAACGACGATATGATTCCAGCCGGATAAATTGCCCGCGTAGACAAGAAGCGATTGCACATAATCGCCCCCATGCTCGAACACGCTGATGCCAGTGGTTCCTATTGACAAACCTGCCCCTGCATCAGTGGCTCCGCCACTTGCCGGCACTACAGCATATCTTTGCCCTGACACACCTGAGTAAGACGGATAAGAGTTAGATTCACCCGTAAACTCGATGGTCAATGTCGGAGAGGTCCAAAGTTCTATGGTAAAGTTATCCGGTGCTGTGACCTGAAGAGAGTTGGGTGTAGATACTGCGTCGTCAATTCCGTCGAACATGCCGGAATAGCTGCCAAAATGAGCATCAGAACTAAATGCTGGATTAAGCGAAGGTACTCCGTGATTAGCGTACCCGGAAGAGTCGTCCCAATTCCCATCCATGTGCCAAAGGCCTATAATCCCGGGATCAATCGTTATGCTAATCGATGCGGTATTGGTCGCAGCGTCAACAGCAGAAGCTGTTATGGTGTTATTACCTGCGATGATCCCTGATATTGTGCAGGTCCATGATGTTGCCGTGGGATAGGATACAGGGCCAACCGAAGCTGAAGTATTTATCGACAGCGACACGACACTATTCGCTTCCATCGTTCCAGTAAAAACTTGACTATTGCTGCTTACAGGTGAGTTTAAGGGATCTATTGTGATAAATGTCTGATTGTCGATTGTAAACGTTTTCTGATCAAAACCTAAGTTTCCCGCAGCATCTGTTGAGTCTACGCGTACTACATGAACACCATCTGAAAGCGTATCGAGTATGGTGCCCGATACTTTTGACACAATTATTCCGTCAACTGTTACGACTGCATTCCCTTCACTATTGGTATATAAGAGAAGCGGATTTCTCTCCTTTGTTGTGGAAGCAACGGGTGAAGAAATGATAACCACAGGACCGACAGTATCAAGAATGATGTCACCCTGGATCATGGTATTGCTCGTGTTCCCGGCGCTGTCCTTGTATCTGGCGTACACCGTCTTGGTGCCGTCGCCTGTTGAGAGCGTCCAGGTAGTAGTGGTAGCGTAGCTTCCTAACGCTGACCAGGTGCTGTTGTCGTTGCTGAACTGCATCTGGGAGACGCAGCTCGTTGCGTCTGTGGCTGTTAGGGTCAAGGTGACTGAAGTGCCTGTTGTATACGTTGCTCCGCTGCTGATCAGTACCGTTCCCAAGGGAGGCGTCGTGTCGACAGTGAACGTTACTGCAGAAAACACAGGACCTCCGAAACTATCCGTTGTGTCAATGCGCACTACATGCGCGCCATCGGCCAATGGGTCAAGCGTACTTCCTGAAGCCTTTGATACTGCCGTACCATCAACCTTAACAATCGCTGTTCCACAGCATGCTGAGTAAATTAACTGAGGAGCATTGTTTTTTGTCAACACGGCAGTGGGTGAAGAAATGGTTACTAGGGGGGAAGATATTATCTTGAAATCGCCAATCGTCGTAGTACCGGTAGTGGCTGTGAGCACCCCATTGATGTAGGTGCTTCCGATAACTGAGGAGAAATCTGTATTATAACCGCCTTGAAAGGTAACGGTAACATCACGATTGATAGTGAAACCGTCAAATGTTGTATTTTTGACCTTTATAATATCGGCATTACTGGCATTTTGATAAGCTTCCGAAAGTGTTTGATAATATCTTGGCGGATTAGTTGTTGAAATCTGGACAGGGGGCAGGTCTGCTGCTGCGGCCCAGCGGATGAACCCTAAAATAATCACGAGAACAGAACCGAGGAGTACTAAAAAGAAACGATTCGACTTCACCTGTGACCTCTTCATTTCGGCTATTTCCTCCATCAGTCCTCCTGGTCGTTTTTCTAATCATGAACCTACCCGATGCACCCTCTTCCCGGACAGAGGAACGGATGCATTCTTTTATACGATGCGGATAATAATATAGCTGCATCATTCTGTCCAGAAAATAAACGAGTTAATTTCAGGTTGTCAAATTATAATTTGAGGTGCACAGTTAGCTGCATAGTGCATTTACGAACGAACCTTTATGTCACAAGCAACGGAGTTAGCTGCAAATTAAGGATTTGATGCCCTAAGTGGGAAGTTTGCGCATCTTGCGCATGACGGCTTAGATGTCTTGAGCCCACTTTTGGAGGCAGGTGAACGTGTTTGTTCGTGAGGATGCAGGAGTAGATGGAGCAGCGATGAAACGATGGTGTTAACGCTTTTCTTTCCTTTCTTCCGTCAGCGATCCGCCGATCTCCCTCTCCTGCTTAAATTGTCTCTTTTGCCGGTACATGAGGGAATCCGCTTTTGTCATGAGTTCATCGAGGGAACAACGCTGCTTCGGATCGTAATGTGCGATGCCGAGGCTGAGGGAAAGCTGGTATGAACGGCCGCTTTGCGCATTATGCGCAGCCACGTTCCGCAGAAAGTGTTCTGTGACGGTGAGCTCGACATCCGTTTCGGAAGGTTCTGCGAAAACAACGGCAAATTCGTCGCCTCCCAGCCTTGCGATGATGTCGGATTCCCTGAAGGTTTTTCTCAAGAGGTTTGCCGTGTCACGCAATGCGGAATCTCCCTCTTTATGGCTGAACCGGTCGTTGATTCCCTTCATGTCGTCGAGATCCAGATAGAGGAGCGCCATCTTTCTGCTTTCGCGGTTTGCCACATGCAGTTCGTGCTCCGCCGCCGCGAGGAACCCCCGCCTGTTAAGCAGCCCCGTAAGCTCGTCTGTAATGGCCGCTTCCTGCAGCTTTTCCTCCAGTTTTTTGTGTTCGGAGACGTTCCGGCATACTTCGACGGAGAACTTGATGCTTCCGTCGCGGGCAACGATGGGCGTGCAGCTTATGAGATAATGGCCTTTCAGGGTTTCCAGGAATCTCTCCTCGACCTGTTCCTTCCCCGTGGCGATAGCCATGCTGCCGGGACAGTTGGAAATCGGTTTTTCCAGGCCGCACATGGTTTTATAGCATCGCTTTCCAATAAGCTCATTCCGTTCGATCCCCAGTCTTGCGGCCAATGCCTTATTTGCCCGTCTAATCGTGTGCTGATTGTCTATCACCGCAACGATATCCGGCATGGCGTCAAATGTCTGTTCCCATTCTTCCTTGTCGAACTTGACCTGTTCCTCCGCCTTTTTACGGGCGCTAATATCCATGGAAGAACCGATCATGCCCGTGACGACGCCCTTTCCGTCTCTCAGTGCCGTGAGCAGCAGGAGCGCATGAAACTCCTCACCGGACTTTCTCTTCAACAGCACCTCGACTTCGTGTTCTCCCTTTTCCCTGAGCGGTGCGATGACGTCATGCTCGAGGAAGGCCAGTTGATTCTCGGGATAAATAATCGATATGTGTTTGCCCAACGCTTCTTCCTCGGAATAGGAATACAGCCTTGTAGCGCCTTTGTTCCAGCTGGTGATAGTACCGTTAAGGTCGGTTGTGATAACTGCCTCACGGATCTGGTTTAGGAGGTACGCTTGCCTCTGGATTATTTCCTTGTCCCTGATCCGTCGTGGAATATCACGCCCTATCGTTGATGGACCGGTGATTTTTCCTAAAGAATCCTTGAGGGGGGATCTGGGGGGCGCGCTCGCTGGTATTTTGTTCCGATTCTTCATGTGATCCTCACTGAATGGTTCAATTATAGCACGGGTACATAAACAAGCCGGGCAGGGTAGGATCGGTAATATTCGAGAACGACCAGGTCCAAAGACCTGGTAACCCTGAGCACGGCGAACGAAACCTTCCCTTCACCCTCCAAAACCATCTTATGCCATCAAAACCACCTTGACTTATTATAATTAATAAGTTATTATAAATACCGAATGTGGCGGATACGAGAACATCACGACATTGATAAAGTTTGCCGCAAGCTTCCGCCGGCGGTTGTCAAGAAATATGAGCTCTGGAAAAATCTTGTTTTCCGTCACGGTCCTGACAAATTGAGAGAATTTCCCGGGTTTCATGAGGAAAAACTGAAGGGTGATCGTACGGGGCAGCGCTCATCGCGCTTAAGTTTGCAGTACCGGGTCATCTATACTGTTGACCAGGAAATCGTGACGGTTCTTGTTTTAGAGATAACTCCGCACAATTACTAGGAGGACACGTGAAGGTTCGTAAGAAAAATGAATTTGTTCCGGCAAAATCTCATGCCAAATTAACAACGGGTGAGGTCATCAGGATGCTTCGGGAATTAAAGGGCTGGACCCAGGTGGAACTTGCCAGGCACTCCCGTATAAACTCCACCAATATCAGCTTATTGGAAAATGACCGGGTGGTGATCGGTAAAAAGCGCGTCGAGCAGCTTGCAAAGGCCTTTGATGTCCACCCCGCCATCATCATGTTCCCGGAGTATGAGGCCAAGGAAATTCAAAAGGCGGCATAGCGTCGATCGAGCATTGAAAACGGATCAACTCAGTATCGTTCTATATTGCTGCATCCAGGGAAGTCCCCCCCTCACCCAACCCTCTCCCTCAAGGGGAGAGGACTACTATAAGGTTTTCACCACTTCCCCATCCCTGATCTCGATGGTCCTGCCTGCCCGCTTCGCATTTTCCTCGCTGTGCGTCACCATGACGATCGTATGGCCGTCCTTGTGCAGGCCTTCCAGCATTTCGAGCACCTTGTCCCCGGTCTTCGTGTCGAGGTTGCCCGTCGGCTCGTCGGCGAGGATGAGCGCGGGCTGGTTCACGAGCGCCCGGGCGATCGCGACGCGCTCCTGCTCCCCGCCCGAGAGCTGGGACGGCAGCCGGCCCGCCTTGGCGTCCAGGCCGACGCGCGACAGCGCCTCAAGCGCCTTGGCGTCGGCCGGTCCCGTTCAGCCCCGGCTGGATCGTGAGCGGCAGCATCACGTTCTCGATGGCCGTGAGATAGGGCACGAGATAGAAGGACTGGAACACGAAGCCCAGGTACTCGCGCCGGAAATCGGACAGCTTGTTCGGCCCCAGGCCGCCCAGGTCGATCCCGTCGATGGAGACCACGCCCGACGAGGCTTTGCTCAGCCCGCCGACCAGCGACAGGAGCGTGCTCTTGCCCGAACCGGACGGCCCCATGACGGCCACGAACTCTCCCGAGTCGATGCCGAGCGAGACGCCCTTGAGCGCGGCGTACTCTTCATCGCCGGCGTGGAATATTTTTTTTACGTTGTTCAGTTCAATGAATGACATGTACTACCTTCAACTTGTAATTCACATCGACGCTAACAATCTAAGTACACGCTGCAAATTCTTCCTGACCACTCGTACTCTTTGTCTGCATCGCATGCGTTCGGTCCTACAGTGTCTTCAGCGCCTCGACCGGATCGAGCCTGTCCTGCCCGCACCGCCGGATAGATGCTTGCCAGCAAGCCCGACGACGACCGACGCAGCGATCGCCCCTGCGGCAAGCAGCGGGATCGAACGCGAAGGTCAGGTTGTAGGCGCTCATCAGATAGGGCGCCACGAACCGCGGACTGACGATGCCGATGGCGTAGCCCGACGACGCCAGCCAGCAGGCTCACGATGAACGCCTCGGTCAGAAGCACCTGGATGATGTGGCCGGTGCGGAACCCGATGGCCCGGAACAGCCCGATCTCCTGCACCCGCTCCTTGACCGATGCGGTCATGGCAAAGAAGATGATCATGCCGGCAACGATCAGCAAGCAGCGCCGAGATGCCGAGCGAGAATTTGTGGAAGTAATGCATGGCCTGCATCTTGAGCTCCACGGTCTCCTTGACCGCCACTGCCCGGGCGCCCGGCAGCACCGCGTTCACCTGGCCCACCATGTCCTCGATGGGGCAGCCGCTGCAGAGGGCCGACAGCTCGATCAGGCTCACCGCGTTCCCTTTGTTGAACTGCTTCTGGACCCAGGCGATATCGGTGAAGATCAGGCCGTCGTCCTGGGACCCGGTGTTGTCCAGCACGCCGGACACGCGAAGGCTCCCGCTGCCGATGGCGATGCTGTCGCCGGGAGCGAGCTGGAGCTTCGCTGCAGCGTCCTTGCCGATCAGGGCCTCTCCGCTCTGCCGCGGGGTTCATGCCCGAGGCGACGCGCCACCATTTTTTGAGCCGCTGTTCCGCCTTGAAGTCCACGCCCGCGACCAGCACCCGGGTCCCCTTCACCTCGGTCTGGACCAGGAGCTTCGGCGCCATGGTGCTGATGTTCTCCTTGTTCTTGATGGTGCGTGATCCTGTCCACATCAAGCGTGGTAAGCTCCCTGCCGCCCGTGTTCACCGCCGAGACCGTGAGGCCGCCGTAGGAGAGCGGCAGGCCTTCGGACGCCGGAAGCACCAGGATGTTCGCGCCGAACTCGTCCAGCGCATGCATGACCTCGCGGTTCATGGCATCGCCGACCGAGGTCATGGCAACGGCCGCGCCGATGCCGATGGCAAGGCCCGAGACAAGGAAGAACGTCCTGCCTTTTTTCCTGCGCAGGTTGTTCAGAGAAATATCGAGAAGCTTCATGAGTGCGCTCCAGACTTTTATGACTGATAGCCAGACATTACGCAGATAGAGATGCCGCAGTTTATTAAACATTCAAGTTTGTCTTAATCTGAAATCCGTCATCTGCGTGATTCTGTGCAAGTAGTTACGGTTCATTCCAAACTCCGCAATCCGAAATTAGAAATACTGCGCTCCCGCCTCCAGGTCCTTCGCCTTCAGCACCAGGGTCTGGCCGTCGGTCGTCTTGTTGATCGGGATCGGATTGCAGCCGCCTGTCACCTTGCCGATCTCGGCAGGCGTGAATCCCATGCCGCAGTTGTTGCAGACCACGGAGCCGCCTTCCTGCCGGTACCCCAGCTTGGCATGATTGCAGGCAACACAGGCGTCAAAGGCCGTCCGGATGCTGCCGTCCGCGGCCTTCATCACGAAAAAGGTGATCGTCTTTCCGCCCGCGGCATAGGAGTAAGAAGTGCGCGTTGCCGTCCTGCACGTCCGCCAGTGCGATCTTCACCTCGCCGCCCTGCTCGGTCACGGGTGCGGCCGGACGTTCGCGCTGAGGCGTCCCGCTGCGGAGCGAACTGGGATGCTTGCCCATGCCTTTTGCGCGGACGTCCTTGAACAGCAGGCCGCCGACGACCACGAGCACGACGATTGAGGCGATCACGGCCGGCTTTACCCAGGTCCGTTCCTGTGACATGACGCGCGCCTTCTTGTCGTTCAGCGAGGCAGCAGATCCTGAAAGATCGCTCCCGCAGGATTTACAGAACTTCGATTGTTCCTTCATTTGTTTTCCGCATTTGCCGCACTTGTTCATTTCATATTCTCCTTTTTACAGTTCGGTTATGCTCCCATTCTGGTACCTGCAGGGAGGCGATGCTCTTGTTGTCCTTTACGATGTCCACCTGGACGTGGCAGCCGAAGTCCGTCAGCTTTGCGGACACGCTGTCCGCTCCATGCTTGTCCTGCCAGTACTTGAGGCCGGCTGCTTCAGCCGCTTTTGACTGGTCTTTTGGCTGGCCTGACGTTGCTGCCGGACCCTTGGTCTTGCAGCACGGGCCTGCTGGCACGGACTGTTTCTGCTGCTGTTGCGCCTGCCATGCTGCAGCCGCCTCCGCATCCGGCTTTGCTCGCCGCATCCTGCGGCGCTGCCGTTCTCGGCCAGCGCGATCCGGATCGTGGACTCTACCCGATATATTCCTGGAGCCAGTTGTTGACCGCAGCGCGCGCAGTCATCGGATCGGCCCCGGACGGTACGACCTTCTCGGTGATGAATTTCCTGATCAGCAGGTCGCGCTCCAGAGCGCGCTCGAAAGCGGCCTCACTGCCGTACTGCGACTGCATTTCTTTTTCGAACGCTTTTTCATCAAGGCCGGATGCGGACCGCGCTGATGCGATCGCGCCGTCGACCTCATCACGGGAAACGCTCATCTTCGCCTTGACCGCTTCCTGAAGCACAAGCCGTTCAGCGATGATTTCGTTCAGCATCTGATACCGGAGCGTGCCGGTAACGGACTCGGGCGATGCCTGTGTCCGCACGATCGCGGCATCCAGTTCGGAAAGTTTTATGTCCTCGCCATTCACGACCGCGGCAATACCGTCGGGGAGAAAGAACTTATAATAACCGAACCAGCCGACGAGCAGCAGCACCGGCACCAGCACAACAATGAACCAATATGCTTTCCTTGACCTTGCCGGAGCAGCCGCTGGAACAGCGCCGAGCGGCTTGCCGCATTCGTCGCAAAAGGCGGCATCAACATCATTAGCATGATTACAATTCGTGCAGAGCATTGTGTGATCCTCCATGGCCGCTATTTAGCAATACTCTTGCCAATGCTGCAATCCACGATAAATCAACAAGATGTATCAGATACATTCCAGGAGATAAATGGAAGCCTGTGGCATTTGATACAGCGGGTTCATGAGAACGCACAGCCTTGTAGTGAGGGAAATGGTGCGGCGCAGACAGAGGAGGTTTATAGACGGCAGGTACAGCGGAAGAAGTACGGAACGTTGTACGGGCGGGTTTAAACCCGCCCCTACCGGATCGGCCCAGGATCAGCAGGACCGCGCACACTCCCCGCCCGCGCCGGTCCCTCTGATCGGTTCTTTTCATTATTACAGGCAGTCCCGCCCCCCGGGAATGCCTGCCTTCTTTACCAGCAGAACACCTTGTCGTGAGCGAAGATGTCCGCCACGAGCTTGTCGTAGGACACGCCGCCCTTGATAGAGCTCGACTGTCGTCACCTGGTTCGTTGCAGTCTGAACGTCGATGATCTTTTTGGTGCTTGCATCCGGCGCTTTTTTCAGAATATGCAGTATTTTCACGATGTGATCCTCCGTTCTGTTAATAAGGGACCACGATGTCGTAGTCGAGGAGCTTCTGTTGCCATTTCCTCGAGCGTGACGATCGGATACCCGTTCTCCGCGTTGTTTGAATAGACCTTGAGGTCCAGTTCCGTCACCAGTTCAAGCGGCTGCGCCACCTCGGGGTCGGCCTTGTCCAGCTTGCGGTCAAGGATGAAAACATCGATCGTATCGTCTGCCAGCGTCAGCCCGCCCGCAACGCGGAGCGCCTCGCCCGGCCGGTCTCTCACAATGACCGCTATTTTTTTGGTGTCACTCATAGTTCACTCCCGTTCGTCGATAAAGTTAGAACACGACCACCCGCGCACTGTCGTGCAGCATGCCCGCATTGTTGTACTGGCTGCCGTACGAAATGCCGTCAGTCTTGTCATGGATGCCGACCCGCTCGCAGCTGTGGTCGCAGCACGACAGCTCAATGCCGTCCGTCCCGAGCAGCTCCAGGAACTTGGGGTCCCTGGTGAAGCGGACGCCTTCGTCGGTCAGAAAGATCGTAACCGCCTTGCCTGCCGCGCGCGCCGCCTTAGCAACACCGGCGATGTGCTCCAGATTCTCGTACTTCGTGACCATGATACCGAGCATTTCTCCTGCCATTATGAATCACCTCCCTTCGTTTTACACATTATCCTGGACAGCAGTGATCGCAAATGCTTTATTAACATTATCCCTGACCCGGCGCCATTTTGCAACAGTTGTTTTACTGCCAATCATAGCCAAAATAAAGCCGGACAGGATCGCTCCTGTCCGGCCGCACCACTTGATAATGAATCAGATATCCATGTCCCGCATCGGTCTGATCAGCATGAAATACACCATGGTCCAGTTGCCGAGAATGATGAAAATGTTCGCCACCCAGCTGGATACTGCCAGGGTGGACACGCCGGTCAGGCTGTGGCCGATATTGCAGCCGCCGCCGATCTGAGCGCCGACCCCCATGATGAACCCGCCGAGCAGCACCTTGAAGAGCTCGTCCGCAGGCGGGACCTTCATCTTCACTTCCTTCAGGAACTTGCCGCTGATGAAGGCGCCGATCGGAACGGCCAGCACATAGAGCGCGCTCCAGGAGATCGTGACGCCGAGGATCTTCATGGTCTCGGCTTCCGGGGCCTTTGCATCGCCGAAGAATACGGCCAGGAAGAACTCGCGGACCGGACCGGTAAAGGAAAGTCCGCGCGCCCTGCCGGTGCAGTAGTCCGAGAACCAGAAGGCGGCCACGGCAATGACGCCGACCAGCAGGCCGGCAAGGGACCAGGAATAGCCCTTTTTCGCCTTCTGGAAGGGCTTGCCCGTGTACACGAAGTAGAGGATCGGAGCGGCGATCACCGCGATGATGATCCACTTATTGACGCCGATGACATTGTCCAGCGTCGGGACGACCTCGTCCGCGCCGACAGAGACCTGATAGGTTATCAGCATGTCGTAGACCGGCTTCAGAAAACCGAACTTCGTCACGGCGATGCCGAAGAAGAACCCGAAAACCGCCAGTACGTAGGCGAGGTTGCCTTCGCCCACGCGATACAGGATGCCGCTCCCGCACCCGCCTGCGAGCACGATCCCCATGCCGAAGATAAAACCGCCGATGATGTTCGCAAAGGGCACGAAACCCTGACGGTACAGTTCATTCGCCACCATCACGCCGTTCTCATTGGCATGCTGCTGAAGCCAGCCCATGTCCTCAATAAGATTCGCGCCGATCATCGTGACGGCAACGGCGAGCAGATAGGCGCGGAGCATCGTATAATCCTGAAAGAGTATTTCCCGATACGCGGAGTTCACGCAGAAACGTCCGCGCTGCAGAACATAACCGAATGCCGCGCCGATCAGCAGACCGGTCACAATGAATACCAGTGTAGAAACCATTCTCCCCCTCCTTAAGTTTCACTCCCCCTGTGTTTCCTGCCGGTCCAGCACTGCTGGATCTTCTGGTTAGCGCTTTTTTGATGTACAGTTCCCAGTAGCCCTTGTCGTCGAGCTTCACGGCCTCGAAGGCCATGTTGTTCTTCTCGGCATAACGCGGGATGCTGTCCTCGGCAGATGCCGGAGCATCGCAGAGCACTTTGAGCGTCTGGCCGCTGGCGAGCTTCTCAAGCGCCTTCTTGGTGAGGAGCAACGGATAGGGACATACTCGTCCGAGCGTGTCGAGCGTCTGATCTGGTGTTGCGGTCTTGATGGACATGGTATTCCTCCTTGAAATAGCGTACGTGAATTTCGGGCCGTCGAGTGGATCGGTCCGTTTAGTTACCAGGCGGATCGCATGTGGAGCATTGAGCGCAGTTCGTCTGCACTGCCGTAAACAAGCGCTCACCGGTGAGATAACTTATCAAAAACCAGGAAACATGTCAATACTCGTTTTGTTGATTCAGGTATGCGAAACAGGAAGATTGCCTATTTACGATTATTATAGGCAGCTGCGAACTTCTTATAGGAGCGACAGCACGGTCAGCACGAACGATCGCGAGGAGCAGGCAGAAGCCGATGGCTGCAGCGGTTTTCCGCGACCGCAGGCTGGTTGCGCTGCCGCTGTCCAGGAAGGGCGCCAGCAGCAGCACGCTGAATGCCAGTCCCGGCAGCAGCACGGCGCCGACAAAGGTCCACGCGCCGGGGAAATATTTCGTGAGCTGATACAGAAAGAGAAAATACCATTCAGGACGCGGGCTGTACTGCGCGGCGAAGTCGATCTCCCTGCCGATGTCCGAGGGGAACAGGACCGACAGGAGCAGCACCGCCTCCACGGTGAAGAGCGCGACGACCGTGATCTCGAAGAGATAATAGGGGAAGAATTTTTTTTCTTTGCTGTGGTCCATACGGTTTTCACACTGACCGCAATGAGCTCTTACTCCTGTACCTGCCGCTGCCTCACATTCCGCAATCCGCAATCAGACTCACATTCCCCCGGACACGCCGAGCCTCCGGATGACGTGAAAATGGACCCAGAGAAAGAATGCGGTGAACAGGGGCAGCCAGAGGATATGCATGCTGTAGAACCGCAAAAGCGTCTGGCCGGTCACGTCAATGCCGCCGCGCAGGACCGACGCCAGGGCCGGGCCGATGAACGGGACCGAGCCGAGCATGTTCGTGCCGACCACGGTCGCCCAGTAGGCCTTCTGGTCCCAGGGCAGGAGGTAGCCGGTAAAACCGAAGCCGAGCGTCAGCACGAAAAGCAGCGAGCCGGCCACCCAGTTGAGCTCGCGGGGGTTCTTATAGGCGCCAACGACAAAGACCCGGAGCATGTGCAGCACGATGGTCACGACCATGAGGTTTGCCGACCAGTGGTGAACGGACCGCAGCAGCCGGCCGAGCGGCACCTCCAGCTGCAGGCGCTGAATGCTCCGGTAGGCGTCCGCATCGGACGGCGTATAGTGCAAGGACAGCAGCAGCCCGGTCAGGACCTGCAGGACAAACAGGGTAAAGGTGATGCCGCCGAAACAGGTGAGATAGTTGATCCCTGCGGGCACGGGCTTGTCCAGGACCCGCCGGTGCCTGCTCGTGAACCCGAACCGGGCATTGATGAAGTCGAACCATTTCATGGGCTATACCTTGATCCCGACCATGACCATGTTGTTCTCGATCTTCGCCGGGAACCGCGTGAGCGGCGCCGGCGGCGGGCCCGCGATATTGTTGCCTGCCAGATCATAGCGGCCGCCATGGCAGGGACAGATGAATTCCCGTTTGCTCCGGTGGTAGTTGACGAGGCATCCCAGGTGCGAGCAGGTCGCGGACAGGATGGTCAGCCCTTCTGCCGCGGCAACGATGAAAAGCCTGACCGTGCGCTCTTTGCCCGCTGCAGGGTAGCGAAGCTCCGCTTTTTTGACGCCGGCGCGCGGCAGCTCTTCCTCGGGAAGCAGCGGAAAAAAGACGAGCTGGCTTGCCTTGCCGCCCGCGGGAGAAAAAATGCGCACAGCAGGGACCAGAAAGCCCAGTCCCAGCACGAGCAGTAATCCGTACAGCGCCCTGGTGATAAAATCCCTGCGGGTGGTCTTCATGCTGGAGCATACTACGACAGATGCGAGGAGAGTGTCAATCAGAAATCAGGTTCCTGATCTTTTGCATCACCTCATGGCGAGATATTCGGTATAAGCAGGGAAAGCCGTCATTTCGAGTCGCATTCTTTGCCCCCGCATCATCCTCCAGAAAACAGCTGTTGTCCTTTTTCGTCCGGGGCCTCTCTGGTAAAAACGTTACCGGGAAAAAAGAAGAGGACTTTTGAGAGGCTGAAATTTGAGGAACCACCCTTTTACGAAGTGAAACGAAAGGAAGCCCATTGCATGTCCTGCAGGCAATTTCATACAAACCCATAACTGCCCGATTTGTTGGCTTATATCTTAATTTTTTACTCCTTTAGTTTTATAGCCGTATGAAAAAACCTTCAATTCAGTATAACAGCAAAAGTTGACGAATGACATGCATCTTATAAATTACCGCTACAAATCAATATGATGCAGGAAGGAAGAAAGTCGTGGCATCGGACTTGCTATCTGTATATACCAAGCGACCACAAGAAGCTTTCATCAGAGAGCGTCAGGAGCGTATTCAAGGAGGGGCAGCGGTCGCAGTACTATTTAGGGATCTGATGTCGTAGTTACAGATCCATCATAGCTGGACGATAATACTCAACCATCCGCGAGGGTGGGGCGGAAAGCCTACAGGGTCTCACAGAGACAGCCGGGTTGCCGAAATATCATTGCGATATTCAGACACCCGGCTTTTTTTGTCAAATACATCATAAAACTTAAGCAATAAGGAGGTAAGGCAGGCGCGTGAAGTTCGTAAAATCGCTCCACACCGAGCATCTACGGGAGCGGCACCAAAACAGACACATCTTGTGACCTCAGGACACAAGCAGTATTCAATCAGGAGGAAATCAGATCATGAAGAAAAACATTACGTCGATTCTCTTAGTATGCGCTGTTGCTCTCGGCTTCGCCCTGAGCGGCTGCGGCAATTCGGCCGAATCACTCAATTCGCCGGCCGAGTCATCAGTGACAGGCGTCGTAACGCTGGGCACGGCGACCAGCGGCACTGTTTCCCTGAAGGATTCTTCTGTGCCGGCAAAGGAAATGACGACCACAACCAGGAGCAATGGATACTATACTGTCGATGTGAGAGGGCTCACGCCGCCGTTCATGCTCAAGTCGGCAGGGACGGACACTTCAGGAAGCAGCCAGATGTATTCTGTTTCGACGAAAGCCGGCTGGGCGAACATCAACCCGCTTTCGGACACGGTAGTAGCCGTAGCGGCGGACGGCACCAGTCCGGACGAACTCTACGAGAAGCCTGACCCCGTGATGTACCGCAGTACCTCGAACAAGCTTACGGCCGTCATCGACAGCCTGCGCACCGTGTTGGCGCCTCTGTTCGCGCTGTACCAAACTTCGGGGGACCCGATCACCGACAAGGATGACAACAGCGGACTTCGTGCAATGCTCCGCGACGTGCGTTTCCTGGTCAAACAAGGGACCGTGACCGTTACGAACAGACTGACCGGCGCCGTGATCTATTCAGCGCCGCTCAATGATATTGACTCGGGAACCTTCTACCCGGAAAACATGCCTGCCGGGCCGGGAACCACACCTCCGCCACCCACACCGTGCTCCTATACTTATTCTTCCTGGAGTACCTGCCAGTCAGATAATTCACAGACAAGAACCATGCTCTCATCGTCTCCTGACGGCTGCACCGGAACGCCGATCCTGTCTCAGCCCTGCATCTTTGTGCCGCCGGTGACGACCTGCACCTCGTTTGCGTACTCGGCCTGGGGAACCTGTCAGTCCAACAACACCCAGACCAGGACCGTGACGTCATCGTCTCCCGCAGGCTGCACCGGAGGAACGCCGGTTCTGTCGCAGGCTTGCACCTATGTGCCGCCGGTAACGACCTGCACCTCCTTCACGTACTCGGCCTGGGGAGCTTGCCAATCCAACAACACCCAGACCAGGACCCAGCTGACCGCATCTCCCGCAGGATGCACCGGAGGAACGCCGGTCCTGTCGCAGGCTTGCACCTATGTGCCGCCGGTAACGACCTGCACCTCCTTCACGTACTCGGCCTGGGGAGCTTGCCAATCCAACAACACCCAGACCAGGACCCAGCTGACCGCATCTCCCGCAGGATGCACCGGAGGAACGCCGGTCCTGTCGCAGGCTTGCACCTATGTGCCGCCGGTCACGACCTGCACCTCCTTCACGTACTCGGCCTGGGGAGCTTGCCAGTCCGATAACACCCAGACCAGGACCCAGCTGACCGCATCTCCCGCAGGATGCACCGGAGGAACGCCGGTCCTGTCGCAGGCTTGCACCTATGTGCCGCCGACTCCGGCTTGCGGTTCATGCCACACCATCCCGCCGTCAACGGGCCAGCACACGTACCACGTTTCGTCGCGTGGGATTTCGTGCAGCACCTGCCACGGCACGGGCTATAGTTCAACTACGGTGAATACGGCAACGCATGCCAACGGCACGACAGACCTCATGAGTTCCTTGAATTTTAATGCGACTGCGAGCTCCTGCTCTCCGGCGTGCCACGGAACGAGGACCTGGTAAACCTGTAAGCTGAGCAGTAAGGCATCTCGAAGCGCTCTGTCGCAAGGCAGGGCGCTTTTTCTTTTGGCCATGGTTGTGGGCGGATAATGCCGATGATAATCGCAAGGAAAACGGCGAAACGAGAGTTACCTGAAGATCAGAAAAGAGGGCGGGATCTATATTTAGCGCAGCCTGATCCTCTAGCCGATCCAGGGTGCGTATTTTTGTTTTGCGGCCTGCTGGACGTTCAGGATGCGCTTGAAGATCTCCTTCAGCATCCGTTTTTCGAGGACGCTCAGGCGGTCTGGATCGATAAAGTTATCGGGCTCGCCCCCTTCCTTGATCTGCCGGAACTGGTGCCTGAGCCTGAGCGACATCAGGAACTCGAATGCCTGCACAAGGTCACCGGCGACACCATCAGTCACTCTGCTCAGGCTCGTCTGCTCCTGGAGCCGCTCCACCGTCGAGGTATGGTACACGCCGGCTTCGAGCGCCGCAAGCCGGGCAAGATCAATGATCGGGCACAGAGCGTTCATTTTGACGTTCAATTTTCCTTTGTGCGGGCCTGCCCGCTCTCCGGTCAGCTGTCCGAATATCCCGATCGCCGGCCGGTTCAGGAGCACGATGCCGGCCATCTGGCCGAGGAAGGCCTTATTCCCTTTGGCAGTATAGCTCAGGTATGCCCGAAGCTGTTCCGCAAGCAGCTGGTTGCCGTATAACGGACGGAAATCGAAGAAGATCAATGAGCGCAGCACCGCCTCAGGCGTGGGCGTACTGATCCAGCGGGAAAAGTTTTTTTTCCAGACGCCGAACGGCTGACACCACTGCGGATTGCTTGCCATGTAATTGGCGGTGCAGGGGGGAAATCCGCACTGTTCGAGCGCTTTCCGCATCCGCGCGGCGAACTCGGAAAAATAGCCCGACGCCTCGCCGGCCTTTTCACCCGGCTCCTCATAGATGATGGCATTGTCCTGGTCGGTGCGGAACGTCTGTTCCTTCCTGCCCTCGCTGCCGAAAACGATCCAGCAATAGCTCACGGGCGGCGTGCCCATCTGCGACTCGGTGATCGCGAGCAATTTCCTCACCAGCCGGTCGTTGATCTCGGTGATGATCCTCGTAATATGGGCCGCCTTCGCCTCTTCCCGGATGAGCACGTGGGTCAGTTGATCGATCCGTTCCCGTGACCGGGCAAGCCCGTCAACCGTATCCTCTCCCTCGATCTCCCGGGCAACGGAAAGGGGGGACGTCCCCTGCAGCATCATGAGGTCGTGGTTCGTGATGATCCCCCGGAGCTCACCGTTTTCGACCACGAGCAGGTGGTGGATCTTGTAGCGCATCATCTTTATGAGCGCCTCATAGCAGTAATCCCGGGCCTCGGACTTGATCAGCGTGACGCTCATAATGTCCCCGATCCGCCCTCCGGGGTCCCTGTTCTTCGAGACCACCTTGTTCCTGAGATCGCGGTCGGTAACGAGCCCGGATGGAAATCCATGCCCGTCCACCAGGACCAGGCAGCTGATCCCTTTCGTCGCCATGATCCGGGCTGCTTCGCTGATAGAAATATCCTCGGATGCGGTGACCACCTGGCGGGTGGCAAGATCGGCGAGGACATGGGTGAACAGGAGCTTGTCCCCCCCGCCGTACAGGAGCGTTCGATCGCGGATCTCTCGATAGGCAAGTTCCTGAAACCGGTTGAGCCGGGAGCGGAAGCAGTGATCAGCGAAGGGGGCATGGGCCTGCATGAGCCTCAGGACGGTTTCCCTGACGACGAGGTAGCAGGTCGTGTCCGTCTCGGCGACGATCGTATCCCGGGACACTTCGCCGCAGGCAAAGGAGAGGAGGCCGAAGCAGTCGCCTTCGGACCGGTAGTCGACCAGCACTTCCTCCCCCTCGTTCGTTCTCAGGAAGACCTTGACCGCCCCGCTCCGGATGACTGAAAGGTGTTCCGCCGCAGGGCCGTTCTGGCTCAGGATCGTTCTTCCCCGGGGGTGGAATTCAAGCAGGACATTTTTGGAGATCGTGCGGAGTTCCTCAGGGGAAAGGAGGGAAAAGGGAGGCGCTTTCGAAAAGAATTCGTATGCGTCATTGGTGATCATGATTTCACTACCTCGGCGACCGATCGGCGGAACACGCCTTGCCCTGCCCCGGTCATCCTGCCGGCCGGTTGAGGGCCTTTTGAACGGCCTGCCTCATCTCGTCGTGCATCAGCGGTTTCATAAGAAAATCGCAGGCGCCGGCCTTGATCGCTTCGACCGCTGTTGTCAGGGAAGCATAGGCTGTTATGACCATGACCTTCTGGCCGGGATTGGACTTCTTGTATTTTGTCAGGAGTTCGATGCCGCTGATGCCGGGGAGAATGATATCCGTGATGATAAGATCGTAGGGCCGGAACCGGAGAAGATCGATGGCGTCCTCGGCGCTGGCCGCCCGGTCGACTTCGTACCCTTCCCGCAGGAGCACGCGCTGCAGCGAATGGCAGAGCGTGTCTTCGTCTTCAACAATGAGCAAGCGTTCAGCCATGAGTCCTCGCCCTCAACGCCAAAAGGCAGCACTCTTGCCCGGCGCGAGCACTGTTCAATATCGACAGGGACAGTACCATTATATCACAGTGCCCTCTATTGCTGCGAGGGAATTCGATGGCGGGGTACTCGGGGCTCCTGCAAATATTCTGGCAAGAGCCGTAGGTTGTCCCGTTTCATGGCGCCCGTTTTAATGGGACGCGAACACCTTCTCCAAAATAGCCTGAAGTTCAGCAGAGCGCGGGTTGCTGACCGTCTTCTGCACGATGATCTCGACCGGCCTTACGTTCTTGCCATAATAGGCTTTGTTCAGGTCGTCACGCACCTGTACGCCCGAACCCTCGAGATCGATACCTGCGTACAGCCCCTTGGCCTTTGCGAACGAGACGAAATCAGCGGTCACGATCCGCTTTGCGCCGACCCCCTCGGGACCGGCTGCCACGGAAAGGTCTCCTCCGAACTTGAACGACGAGGAATAAAGCGTGTCAATGGCCTTCTGGCTCATGGCAAGCATGATCACCTCCGCCTCCTGCGCACCGACCTGCAGGCCGAAGCTCACCGACCCTATGGTATAGAACGCGGGCTGGCTCCACGCTCCCGTTTTTTCGTCCCTCACGACGAGGACCCCGTTCCCGCCGGAGCCGCCCCAGAAAAATCCGGCCCTCAACACCCGCGGCACGATCAAGAGCGCCTTTGCCTTTTTGACATGCTCCTGGAAAATGGTGAAATCCTTGTCAGCAGCGAATCGCTTGACCACAGCAGCTGATTTGTCCACGAGCTCCTGGGCATCGGGCATGTCTGCCGCCGGGACGCCCGGGCGTGGAAAGGCAAGCAACGCGATCAGTACCAGCAAAGCGACGATTGTATGATGTCTCATAGTCTGCTCTCCTTTCCCGCATCGTATATTAGTATAGCACTGCACAGGAGGGCTCGAAGGTGTGGGCCATGTCCAGATGTGCGTTCTTTGGCGCGTGCTACAATAAGATCAAGCTTTCTTTTTTTCCCGGAAAAAAAAGAGCCGCGCTACTCTGCCTAAATTCCCGCCCTCTCCGCATCGAATAAAAGGAATTGGGGTCGTTATGGTCAGGCTGAAATTACTTGACAATAGACCGGCATTCTATAAGATTGACTGCAGGAAAAATGTCTAAGGGACCACGCCCGCAGGAGTTCCTGCGCCGGTTATTTACCAAAGGAGCGATCAATATGAGCAGAGAGCCGAAAGAGCCGAACGAAGAGGAAACAGGAAGCGCCTGGAAGAACATCGGTAAGATCATTTTTCTGATCGCTGTACTGGTAGCTGCATGGTTTATTCTGGAGCGTTTGATGGGTAGCAAATAACAGAAGCGGGTGGGATGAGCGTTCCGTTCGCAGAAGAACAAACGAGGATTAAATCTTTGCTCTCAACAGCCCTGCGTCTTCTATCCAGAAAATATACTTTGGGGTTTGAGCACAGGAGGCGATTCTAAACTTTTTCTTCGCAGCAGGTGTTTAGGCTTCCCTCTCTGGAACAATGAGGGCTTGCACACTGCATCCGGCATACGAACAGCATTTTTCCGTGTTGCCCCAGGCTCAAAACCCAAAGTAATCTCTATTGACGTTTTTTCCTATACACGTATTTTCACAAACAAAACCGTGAATCAAAGCGATCCGGTGGGCCAAAATCGCTGTTTATAGCACCCCTTTATCAATATCAGGCCAGCTTGACTCATAACCAACGAATGAATCCTCTTTCGGCTCCTGCACGGTCACGTGAAGTTTTCCGAGGTAACAATCTGATAATCTTGACAAATAGGACACGCGCATTATGAACGGCATTGCTCCATAGAGCCATGAGTCCGTAAACCACGATATCGGGGATGTTTTTTTGTAATGCGCCATGATACACAGCTCCTCTTTGTCTAATTCAAAAGACGCTCTGTCTTTAGTATAGCAGATGATGTCAAGGGTACAGTTTCGTACTTCAGCAACTGGGGCGTTTGTGGTGTGGGCGTTCTTTAGGCGCGTGCTACAATAAGGTCATGGCAAAGGTGAGCGCCGGACTTCTCCTGTACCGCAAAAGAAACGATTCTCTCGAGGTTTTCCTCGCGCATCCCGGAGGGCCGTTCTATATAAAAAAAGACACCGGCGTATGGGGCATCCCGAAGGGGGAGATCGGCGAAGGAGAGGACGCGCTTGCCGCGGCCCAAAGGGAGTTCGAGGAAGAGACAGGCTTCAAGGCCAGTGGCCCGTTCCTTTCGCTCACCGCGGTGACCCAGAAGGGCGGTAAGCTCGTGCAGGCCTGGGCTTTTGAGGGAGACTGCGACCCGGAGAAGATGAAGAGCAACACCTTTACCATTGAATGGCCGCCGCGCTCAGGAAAACAGCAGGAATTCCCGGAAGTGGACCGTGCCGCATGGTTTTCCATTAACGAGGCAAAGCAGCTGATCAACCCTGCGCAGATAAGCTTCCTTGAAGAGCTTCAGGGGCTGGCAGCACCGGAAAAATGAGACTTCCCGGGCAGAATGCCCGCAAGGATCACAAAGATGACCTGTTTGCCCTGGCAATCCAAAAGAAAAGCAGAATAGCAATCCACAAGAGCCTGACATAAGGTTCCTATTTCCCGGAAATAAAGAGTCTCACTATCCTGCCTAAAACAGTTATCCCTAAGACAATGCCGGTAACGATTGCAAGGAAAACAGCGAGGACAAGAGTTAACTTGAAGACCAGAAAAAAGAGTGGGATTAACACGACGCAGATTATTATCGTCAGGCAACCTGTAACAAAATCTTTCGTTTCCAACATAGAGTAGCCCTCCTGTTCCTTTTTTGAATGGAACCTAATGCGATTTTAACAGATGCAAGTACAGGAGGGAAGCGGTATCTCGATGCGGATTAACCGTTACATGAAGCCTTTCTCCCTGCTGAATATAAAAAAGCCGCTGGATACTTTCCAGCGCCTTTTTTTCATGTCAAAACACTCGCAGGATTTCGATGCCGGCCCCCTCATAATTCTTGCAACTAATGGTCGCATGCTATATTATTACACAATAGTCGTACCCTCTGATCAGACCCGCGATGCGAAAGTGAAGAGACCTCATGAAAAGACTGCATCTTCTGATACTACTCATAACAGCCTTTTTCAGTTCTGCTGCTCTGCAATCAGCCGTTGCGGAGGATATCGTGACCTCACCAGCGATAACACGGCAGACGTCCCGACCGAACGTCCTGGCCGAGCCGAGCATTGACACGCACGTGAGTGGAACCGGGATGCAGGTCGAACAGCCGCTTCACGATCCTCTGGCCGGCCCTGAACAACAGGTCGGATCGGAGGCGGTTGCCGGTACTCAAGAAGCTGCGGAAAAAGGATTTTATCTGAGCCTTTTCATCCCCTATACGAGTATCCGCCATGTTCAACATGGCACAGCCGATCATGCCTACCTGAACAGTCTTGACGGAGGCCCTGGTTTTGGTGTTCGGGCCGGATATCCGATCACTGCTCGCGTTTCGCTTGAATGGTCCCTTTCTACAACCTGGCACGGTACAAGTCAGAGAACGATAGCCGGAAGCGCGATCGAAGACCAGCTCTTGAACGGAACAGAGCTCGACGTCAAATTTCACCTGCCTCTGGCGGATTCCCGGTTGGAACCGTACCTCCTGGGGGGGATCGGGTACGCCTGGCTCGGCGACGATATCAGTACGAGTGACACGCATTACCGGGGCCGCGAAATACAAGCCGGGTTCGGAGCCGAATATCACCTGCCACATCAGCTCTCGGTCTTCGCAGGCATTACCCGCAAAAGGATCGTCTTCAATTCAGGACAGTGGATAGGCGCTGCGAATATTAAGGTGAACGCGGCTACCTTGGATATTGGGATCACGTATCATTTCGAATAGGGAATTGACCATGGATATGATCAAGACAGGTTCCTTACAGAGAGGGCTCAGAATGCTGCCGCGCGTCATTCTGCTGGGCTTGCTGGTGATGCTCATCACCGGGAGCTGCGGCAGTGGAGATCCGGCCGGCGGCATGGTATCGGGCAGGGTTGTTGTCGATGGCGGCGCCGGCCTTGCGGGAGTCACGATAACTGCATCCGGCAGCGGAAGCGGCTGTTCATCGTACACAGCCGCAACAACGACTGACGACGAGGGATATTACATCTTTTACACGGGCGATAACACCGGCAGCGGTTCCCTTACTCCTTTAAAGACCGGATATACCTTTACCCCGTCGAGCAGAGACGTATCCATATCAAGCTCAGAGGCATTAAGAGATCAGGATTTTTTAGCTACTGCCGCCACTGGCACATAATAGTACGACAGGCTATTCGATTCGAGCATCAAGAGTGGCACCTCTTTTATGGCTTCTGTTCCGTTGCCTTTAAAGCTGTTCGTAGACCTCTTCGGCTTTAATGACCAGGACTCCCCTCGCCCAGGGAAACAGTTTCTTTACTGACTCGAATTTTTCCCCGTTCTTCTGGATCTGCCCCGTCCCCCTGATCCTGCACCCTTTGCCCGGACCATGATTCCCCTGGACCTGCCGGGTGCCGCAGAGCAGTTCTATCCTGCTGTTCATCTCGAGATTATCCTCGGTCTTCTGATATCCGCCGATAGGCACAAAAAGCGTGTCGTCATTGACCATGCCGAGGGCCTTGACATATTCCCCCCAGGTGCCCGCCAGGTGGGGTCCGTCAGCTCCGACTGTTGCGATGGCGATCCACTCCGCTTTATCCAGGACCTCTTTGCACTTTTTTTCTATCTTCGCCATACGATGCCTCCTCCAAAAAAAAGGCAGGCTTTTGCCTGCCCTTCTGCGAGTCTCTTCAACATCCAACGGGAGGCTTCTTTTTCATCGGTGAAATTTTCGTCACTATTTTCTTGCCGCCCTCTTCTTTGTAATCCACAGTAATCTTGTCCCCCACCTTCACATCTTTGATCAAAGACCCGGTCTCGCAATCAAATCCAGACACAAGGGTCCCGCTCTTCAGGGTAATGCTCCCCTTGGCGGCATCCACAGCGGTAACTTCGCCGGACATTTCCACGGCAAAGGCCGCCCCGGCCAGCGTGAGGAGAACAAAACCGACCAGCAAAACTATTGACGCACGTTTCATGATCAACTACCTCCCGTTCGAAGATTTTTTTGAGCCAACAAAACATGCATTAAGTCTAGCAAATGTATGGGCATTGTCAAGACGCCACCGGCACTGTTGTCAAGACAGGACGACGGTAAGGAGAATACAACGAGAGAACGCGCCGCAACGGGTGCAACAATGTCATCCGGTAATCCCCGGGACGTAGGTCAAGAGTATGTTCCCGTTGCCAAACGTTCGCGTGCGGACCAGCTTCAAGGCAAGCCTGTTCTTCAGGCCTTCGAACATCGTCTTCCCCTTGCCGAGCACGACCGGATTCAGCAGGAGCTCATATTCATCGATCAATCCCTCCTGAGCAAGCTGCGCAACGATGCTGCCGCTTCCGAGAACCGTCAGGTCCTTCCCGGCTCCCTGCTTCCAGCCTCCTGACCTCGGCCAGCATATCGTCCTTCACCAGCCTCGTATTGTTCCAGTCGGCCTTTTGCAGGGTGCGGGAGAAAACGACCTTCTCCGCCTTGTTCATGCCCGCAGCCACAATAGGGTCGGTCCTGATCGCTTCCGGGGTCGGCCAGAAGCCGGCCATGAGCTCGTACGTGACGCGGCCGAACAGGATCGTGTTGCCGGAGTTCGAGGCCGCATTTGCCAGCTCCTGGAATTCCTCATCCACGTTGTGCCAGGAGATGTCGCCCCCCTCTCCCGCAATATAGCCGTCCAGCGTCATCAGGTTGAATACAGTAAGTTTTCGCATGTCCTCCGCCTCCTTCCGTCCGATCGCTGCTATATGCAGCGTTCTCAAGGTAATTATAACAGTAAAAGCCGGAGGGAGATTCCTTTCCGGCCTTTGATCTCTCGTACTGCCATAGCAACAACTATAGAACCAAGTCTGACCCACTCCCGGGAAGCCCTTCCCCCTGTACCCTTAAAATACCCCGCCCGGGTTATTTACAAAACCATGCGCAAAGCGTACTGTGAAACGTCAATATCTTCAGGTATGCGTGACATCCTCTTTGTCGTTCAGCGAACGGGCCCCGATACGCCATGAACCTTGAAGTCGTAGCCAATACAACGAACGTCACCCGTCCTACGCCGATCCTCCTGGTGCATGGCGCCTGGCTTGGGGCATGGTGCTGGGAGAACTTTCAGCACTATTTCGCACAGCATGGCTACGCCTCGTACGCCGTCAGCCTGCGCGGCCATGGCGCGAGCGAGGGGCGGGAAAATATCCGCTGGCACAGCGCGGCATACGGCTACGTTGCTGATGTCGCTCAGGTGGCGGATTCTCTCGACCGTGAGCCGATCATCGTCGGCCATTCCATGGGCGGCTACGTGGCGCAAAAATACCTGGAAAAACATTCTGCCGAGGCATGTGTTCTCCTGGCTACTTGTCCGATATCCGGAACGCGGGGTTTTGCCGCTCGCTTCGCCACGCGCCATCCCTGGGCATTCATAAAGTCACAAGCGCTGTTGAGCCTGCGGCACGCGACAGGAACGCCGGAACTGATGCAGGATACCTTTTTCTCGCCGCAGGTGCCTGCAGAAGAGATCGCGCAACACTTTACGCGTCTGCAGCAGGAGTCCTTCCGCATGGAACTGGAAACCCTCTTCCTGAATCTCCCGCAGCCCGAGCGCGTCATGACCCCCATGCTGGTACTCGGAGCTGAGAACGACCGGATCTTTTCCGTGGCAGAGCAGCACGCCACTGCTCGGGCATACGGGACAGAAGCGGAGATCTTTCCCCGTATGGCGCATGTCATGATGCTGGAGCCGGGCTGGCAACTCGTTGCAGATCGGATTATAAGCTGGGCTGCTGGTCGCGGCCTATGACTGCCTGGCCAGGGTGCCGTGCTTCGTGATTGCGGCGATGATGGGAAAGAGCGGGTGGTAAAACGAAATCGGGCCGGTATTGTTGACCGCGCTGGTAACGATAAAGAGAGGCTCCTGACTAGACAATAAAACCAAATGACACTAAGTAGACCTGCCCCTAAGATGTTATAAACTAAAAAGGGGGGATGGCATTTCACCATCCCCTCTTTTAGTCCTGCGTCGCAATTACATGCACATTCCGTTGCCCGCGCTCTCCATAGCTAAACAGTCAGTATAGTTTAGCGTCACTCCATTTACGGTCACCGCGATCGGGGTCCCGAACACGATCGTGGCATTGTTCACCTGGATCGTTCCTGAATTCGGACACTCATCGAGCTCACTGTCAAAAGTAAGCGGCGTGCTCTCCGCCGTGATGAAAGTAACCGTGCCTGCCGCGCAATCGGCCGGGCTGAATACCGTCACTATGCTGCCGTTCAACCATTCGTCATACGTGAGGTCGGCATACGTCTTTACCTTGAACTGCATATTCCTGGGAGTTATGGTAAGGCCGAATGTATCAGAGCCGCTGGTAACGGACAGATTATAGCTTCCGTTCAGGGTTGCCGTGTTCGTGACGACCGGGCCCGCAGCCGTCTCGTGCGTCCAATTGTTCGTCAAGTTCGACATGGTAAGGGACATCGATTCGGACGTATTGACATAGTTTAGGTTCGCATTAATGGAGGCCGATCCCGAGGTCACGTTGTCGGTGACGGCGAAGGTCCCGTTCATGGTGCCGGTTTCTTCGAGAGTCGTATAGGCGTCTGAATATGTTTTAGCGGTAAAATTGGTTGCAGTAACTTGGGCGATCGTGGAAGAACCGTCTCTCATCTGCTTCCAGTACAGGCTCATGCTGCCGTCCTCTTCGGAATAAGTGATATCATAGTCCTTGCAATGTGCAAAGGTCAGCGTAACCGTTGCTTCGGTGTAGGTGGCGGCGCTTGCGAGATCGGAGTTGTCCGTTCCCACTATTGTCACGTTCCCGCCATTGGTGCAGGTCGTGCTAAAACTGACCGTCTTTTGCATTGCCTTGGCCCGACGGGCCTTCATGGTCGCGTTCTTTACAGAAGCCGACTGCAGCATGCCGAGCATTTTGTCAACTGCTGTCTTAAGGCGGGGATCAATGGCAGCAAGGGAGTTCTTATTCGAGGTCTTTTGTTTGGGCGCCGCATACCCTGCCTCGCCCGCCGCCTCCGATGCCAAACTTCTTGACGCCATGCTCGTCGAGTCCAGCATCATCGCGGTTCCCGCCGCTTCGCTGGAAGCGCTGGCAGCCTGATCAGGGTTCGAATAGTTGTATGGACCGGGGTCGCTCGCGCTTCCCCCTCCGCCTCCGCCGCAGGAAATGATAAAACCGAAAACAAAGGTTGCGGCTAAGAGCAGACTTACGAACTTCATAAACGTTCCCTTCTTACTCATGTCATTCCTCCTTATTTGTAATACTTTCTTATTATAATATACGATTCTAGCCGAGAAAAAACGAATTGACAAGGTAAAATTTACAATAAAATGTTTTTATGCCTGTCTGCATTGTTTTGAAATTACTGATGCGTCTAGATTATACTCTCTGCGCCGCGTCTGGCGAGAAGTCATTTCGCCCTATCAACAACTGCAGATTTGCAAAACTAACAACACCGCCTCTCTGTTTCTCATTCCTGCCAAAGCTAACGACACCTTGTTTACCGCAAATTCAATCAGTTGCATTTTGGCACACGACCTGCAATGTAAAGGGCAAGACTGAGCGAAAAGGAGGATACGAAAATGAAAACCACACTTTCAAGAAAAACGGCATATATCGGGGCAGGCGCAGGAATGGTGCTCTTCGCGATCTTTGGACTTCTTCCCGGCAGCCTTCTAGGCGGCGCCGCAGGAATTAAATTAGCCGGGATGCTCTTCGGGCTTCCCCTGGATGCCGGGATCCTGCAACGGGTGATCGTACTCGCGTCAATGCTCATAGGCGTCGTGGTATCCGGGGTCACGATCGTAACAGCCACCGCCACCATGGGCTGGCTCGCAGGCGCAGCGCTTCAGGGCGAGGCAACGGGACATGCAGCAGCGACTGGCAGCAGATAACACAACAGATCAATTACCTAAAATTTCTTTACAAGGAGGTACGGCCATGAAGAACGAGACAGTAAAAACGGGAATGAAGATCGGTGCAACGGTAGGCGGGCTGGTGTTTCTGGTGGCGGGGATCGTGCCGGGATTCTACTTCGGCAGCTTCGGGACCCTGATCCTGCTCCAGAAGATCATGGGCGGCGCAGTGGAGCCAACGCTCTTCGTGCGGGCTGCGATCGTGATGGGTATCGGCGTCGGGATCGCCTGCGCAGCTACGGTAAGTATCGTGGTAGGCGGGCTGCTCGGGACCGCGGCCGGGTTCGTCGTGTCAGCACCTGCGGCAATGCGTGAGAAACAGGCGGTTGCAGTGAAGTCGTAAAAGGAAAATCAAAACACTTACCATAAGCCGGAAACAAATGACGGGCGATGAGCAATCATCGCCCGTTGCAATTATAGGATCCCTTCCCGCTCATAGGGCACCCCTATATAGGTTCCCTCAATAACTACGGAATCAAGTCTAACCCTTATCCCCTAAGCTGCACGAACAATAAGGATGCTTTAATGACCTAGAATATCGGGATATAGGCGTATCCCTTTGCCTGGTATCCTATGAGCGAAATGAAGGAATTGCCGATCACTTTGATCTCCGGGTAGATGGTGGCGTTGTCTACCTTCATCAACCTCGTGGCGATCGAGCACACTTCGAGCTTTACGCCAAGGCTTTTCAGCTCCTTGATCTGTTCGGCGACCTCTTCATATTTTTCCTGCTGCTCAACCGGGATCTTGCTGCGATTCTTCGAGATAAGAAGCACCGACGGCCCGTGGAACGCCAGGATCAGATCTGGCTTCAGACCCTGCTTGACCAGCCCTTCGTGCGTATCCTCGATGACGGACAGATATAATGCCAGTTTCCCGGCGTCCCCTAAAGTCACGTCAAAGACGGCCTTGCCGGAAGTCACGCCCTTCAGGGCATCCGCATCGTCGATCGTCGCCGCTCTCACGGGAATCACGGCAATTGCAAGCATCACATACAGCAGGACTGCGCTGGACCGAAACATGTTTTTCAACTGTCTCATAGATACCTCCTCAGCCTCGCCGACAGGTTGCGAGAGACTTTTCCCTATTTTGGTTTTATTATAGCACCGCGGCGAAGAGGCAGGCAGGGATCCATGGGGTCAGAAACGGTCTCACCGAACCATCGCTCTTCGTGCGGGCCGCGATCGTCATGGCATCGGCGCCGGGATCGCCTGCGCAGCCACGGTCTGCATCGTGGTAGGCGGTCTGCTCGGAACGGCAGCCGGGTTCGTCGTATCAGCACCTGCGGCATTGCGTGAGAATCAGGCGGTTTCGGTGAAGTCGTAAAACAACCATCAAAACACTTACCATACGCCGGAAAAAGTTCACGGGCGATGAGAGATAATCGCCCGTTGCAGTTATAGCTTACGTATGCTTCCAGGAAGGAGTCCCATCCAGCCCCAACAGATCGGCCCTGTGCTCTAGTTTTTCCGGTCCTCAGCCTTTACTTTTCTGCCGTGCAGGGCGTCCAATATGTCTGATACGTTCCTGTAGTTCGCCGGGATATCATCCTTCTTTTGCCTGCCTGAAAAATATGATTCAGCAGGTTTCCAGCTGAACGACGTGCTGCCGGCCAGCGCATGCACGGTTCTGCCAAGCATCAGCCTGACAAACATGCCGATCGCCATCGCGATGCCGATGAACGGAAGGAATACGGCAAACAGCAGGCCAAGCATCGGCGAGACCAGCAGCATGATTGCTACCGATGCTTTGATGTAGATCTTATCCGCTGTTCCCGGGAGTATCGAATCCTGAATTGCATCTATCCGAGTGCCCTTGGTGAGGTCCCAGTACGTCCCTTGTGCCACGCGTACTCCGCCGTTGTATAACATGTTCCGTTCCTCCTTTTCATGAGAGTTTGTTTAATCTGTTCTTGATCATAGGATATCCGACGTCTGGTAGAAGGTAAATCCGCAATAGTTCCTACTTCAAAGAGTATTTTACCCTAGACGACATATTGCATTTTCTGCACACAGTAAGCGCTGTCGGGACCCCGCGCGTCTCTGGGGCGGACCTATGGAATTTTGAGGCATCTGTCTTCATTCCGCCCTATCAGCAGCTGCGGATTTGCAAAATCAACAACACTACTTCTTCTTTTCTCATTCCTGCCAAAGCTCGCAACACCCTGTTTATCGCAAATTCAATCAGTTATGCTTTGGCACGCGACCTGCAATGTAAGGGGCAAGACTGAACGAAAAGGAGGACACGAAAATGAAAACCACACTTTCAAGAAAGACAGCATACATCGGGGCAGGCGCAGGAATGGTGCTCTTCGCGATCTTCGGCCTTCTTCCCGGCAGCCTTTTGGGCGGCGCCGCAGGAATTAAATTAGCCGGGATGCTCTTCGGTCTCCCCTTGGATGCCGGGATTCTGCAACGGGTGATCGTACTCGCGTCAATGCTCGTAGGCGTCATGGCATCGGGAATTACGATCGTAACTGCCACGGCCACCATGGGCTGGCTCACGGGTGCAGCGCTTCAGGGCGAGGCAACGGGACATGCAGCAGCGGCTGGCAACTAACAAAAACTGATCAATTATCTAAAATTTCAATACAAGGAGATACGGCCATGAAGAACGAAACAGTAAAAACGGGAATGAAGATCGGTGCAACAGTAGGCGGGCTGGTGTTTTTGGTGGCGGGGATCGTACCGGGATTCTACTTCGGCAGCTTCGGCACCCTGATCCTGCTCCAGAAGATCATGGGCGGCGCAGTGGAACCAACGCTCTTCGTGCGGGCGGCGATCGTCATGGGCATCGGCGTCGGGATCGCCTGCGCAGCTACGGTAAGCATCGTGGTCGGCGGCCTGCTCGGAACCGCGGCCGGATTCGTCGTGTCAGCACCTGCGGCAATGCGTGAGAAGCAGGCGGCTGCAGTGAAGTCGTAAGACGACCGTAAAAACACGTACCATAAGCCGGAAACAAATGACGGGCGATGAGCAATCATCGCCCGTTGCAATTTTAGCCATTGGAATCGTTTCTTCATCCATGGCATCTATGTCAAGGTTAAACGGGTTGTTGCTCAAATGACTTTTCACAATCGGTTAAGCGCCTTGATGCAAAAAAAGTCCTAAGCTAACGATAGGGAAATACCGGTTCTGTCTCTGGGGAAAGCTCAAACTGAGCGAGCCGGAGGCCTTTACCTCTGTTCTTTGAACAACGAGCTGCCTTGCTGCAGCTGCTTTCTTCGGCTTCGATACATGCGCTATCAGCACTTGGATATTTTGGATGGCACAAGTTAGATATTCTTGAACTCGCATTCGCCAAAGCCCGCGCCATCGAGCCTTATCAAAACCGTATCGGGTTCCCCTGGCAAAGGAACGCTCCATTAGATGTTGTCTGGTTTTGATGTCATAACGTGCATTGGCTGATCGACTGATTGCACGCATGCGCTCCAGGACATCCTGCCGGAGATGACGCTTGATTGTTCGGCCTGATTTGTTCTTCGTACATTGCTCCCTGAGCTGCCACGCTGCGCATGCTTTCTTCGGCGCACCGTAATCCCTGCTCTGTCTTGCTATATGCAGCGACTTCGGCTTGAGCTGGACACCTGCCGGGCAGGTATAGGTATCGGAGACCGAATCATAGGAAAACCGATCTTCCAGAAAGATGTCGGTTTTCGCTATGCGATTGATTGCTACATCTCGTAAATCAGGGATATGTGCCTTTATGCCTTGGTCATGGCAGGCAAGGAAGTTGTCGATGGTCCCGTATTTACTGTCTGAGACAACAGTCTCGGCCCTTATTTCTGTTGTTTCCTCATGTTTTTCGAGCAGAGGCAGCATCAGATGGGCTTCGTTCAGATCACCGGGCGCTGCGTCGGTTGCCGTGATGATCTCGTGTTTTCCATCAACTGCGCGATGCACTTGATAGGAAAGCTTGCTTTTCCCCCGATTCACCAGTGCCGCGTCCGGGTCGGTCGTGGAGATATAGCGATTGTTCTTTTTCTCGTAAGACCTGGATGGGTCGGTGCTTTCGGAGCGTTCTTCCAGGCGAGCTTCGAGCTTTTTATAATTCCTGTGCAACTGATGTTTCAGGTTCTGCGTGTCGAGTACCGAAGTGTTGGCGGCGTTCGCATCCACCAGACTGGAATCGCAAAAGATCTTCCGGCCGTCAACAAGACCCGCTTCCACGCATTGCCGGACAATGCGTTCGAAAAAACCTTGAAAGATATCAACGCCCCATTTCTTGCGGGCCTTGGATAGCACACTGTGGTTCGGAATTTCTGAATCAAAGTCATAACCGAGAAACCAGAGCCAATCAATACGCTCGGGAAGGGTATCCATCAGTTCCCGTTCTGACCGAACGTTGTAGAAGACCAGGAGCAGCATCAACTTCAAGATGGCAGGCGGCGGGACCGAAACGTTGCCGTTGTTGCCATAGAGATCCTTGACTTCGTTATAGGCGAAGTCAAAATCGATCAGTTCATTAACCTTCCGTAAGGGATGGTTCGACCGAACGCGTTTCTCAATGTTGATACCGGTATAGAATAAGCTGCTCTGCGGTGGTTGCTGCACTCCCATCATGGCTATTAGCTCCTGATGTAATGATTAACGTCGCAGCAATATAGCACTACTCTGTGGCTTTCTCAACATGATT
>CAWFSF010000002.1:0-850496 GCA_963818475.1 Nitrospirota bacterium
GGGCAACAGCCCGTAAAGAAGCGACCCCAATTATTTTTCTCGTTCGGGTCCTGCGTGGGGAGCCAAACAAGTCAAAAACTGAGCATCCTGCACCCACTTGTTGTCAAGAATTTATAGCACTGTTCTATAATCCGCTTCGAATGTTACCAGCTTCCGCTTACGCGTGATCGCCATCAGCCTCCGCCGCTTTTTTCTAAAAAAGGTAGCTCACTTTTGATACTACCCCAATAATACCCTTAATTTAATCTTGTAAGGCAGTAAAAAACAGTTTATACTTTGGTCGTTTTGTATTTCTGAGCCCCCGTATTGCTGATCCGGGGGCAGGGGCGCAGGATGTTAGGCATTCTTCTTGCCGAACTGGCAACCACCGAAAATTCGTTCTTTCCTAGCCTATGTAGAAACTCAAGTTTGGGTAATTTTGTTTGGAAGGCTTGACAAAATAAGCGGCTAATGTTTTACTGGATTGAATTAACTGGATCAAATCATGAATATGGGGGGCGAAGGATGATAAAATTTACGGCACCAATATTTGCTTACGTACTGTTTTTCTTGTTAGCTGTTAACGTGCAGGCCAATTCAGGAAATACCCACGCGGCGTTTATTCATTCGAAGCCTGCTTACGCTGACTATGAGCTAGCGGTCAACAGCACAGGAGGAGACTGCGCGCGGATAGGCATATGGGATAGCGGGACAAAAACCTGCACCTTACAGATGGACCTCGTTCCTTCGGGCAATATTATAGACAATGGCAACACCATTATTTTGTCGATCAATGGAACCGGTATTGTGCTAGATGGAAATGGTCATTCCATAACCGGAACACACCGCGAAATGGGTGTTTACGTTGCCGGAAAACAGCATGTGACCGTGAAGAACCTGACTGTTACAGGCTGCGCGTATGGCTTATTCCTTATAGAGAAAACCACGAACGCAATCATCGAACAGAATATCATCGGGAACAATTATATGGGGATAAGCATTACCACTGACAGCAATAATAATACAATATCTCACAATTCGGTGCTCGACAATAGTTTTAGCGGAATTTATCTTGGCTATTATGCTGATGGTAACAAGATAACCGACAATGTCGTTTTACGCAGCGGCTACGGTATTATGCTATATGGAAACGCTAGCAAAAACACAATAACCAATAACGTAATTGATAAAAGTGTTTTTGTCGGTTTTAACAGTTACGACAACATCATCGAAGGAAATACATTTTAGAATTGCAGCATTGGAAAAAGAGGTCGTTTTTCAAAAGCGCAAAAGAACACGCATCCTTGTAACCTGACGAGACAAGTCACTCTCCGGATGGATTAAGACACGATTAACTATTCTAGCTCAATACATTGGCGTGCCTTATCAAAGGCCAGTTATTATTTACTGCAGGACTACGTAGCATCGCATAAGAAACATTCGCGTTCTCTGCAAACTGTTCAAGACCTAACAATTTCATTCGAGCCGCCCACGGGCGGCTCAATTCTTTCCTGAATCTATCCTTAATTTAACTCGCTCATTATCATTGGAAACTGGGCACCTCTTTTCATACTGCCATGGTTTTTTGCTGGATTGCCAGCCTCTGCCACGGTCATTTACTTAATCAATGGAAGACGTCGGATTTGCGACAAGTCGCTAAAAAAGTAAAGCTCACGCCCACCTTGACTCGACCTGAAATGTGGCTTATTATAGCTATAGATATCCACATCATACGGAGGGGCGATGAGAACCATTCAAATGACTTTAGATGATGACTTAGTTGCATCAGTCGACCAGGTCGTCAAAAAGCTAAAAACAACCCGGTCTGCTTTTGCGCGCATGGCATTGAGGAATGCCATCAAACAGGTCAATGTCAACCATCTGGAAAAAAAGCACAAAAAAGGATACGTGCAGCACCCTGCTGACAAAACGGAATTTAGCGTCTGGGAGTCGGAGCAAGAATGGGGTGATTTATGAAGCGGGGTGAGGTGCGATGGTATAAGTTCAAGCATCCCGATAAAAAGCGCCCAGTGGTTATCTTAACGCGAAATTCAATCCTGGAATATTTGGGGGAAGTTACTATCGCGCCGGTAACTTCAACAATTAGAGATATTCCGAGTGAAGTGCTTTTGTCCCGCTTAGATGGCATGCATAATGATTGTGCGGTTAATTGTGACCACATACAAACGGTGGCAAAATCGAACGTCGGACCGATGATTACCTCCTTGTCAAAAGAAAAGCTCCGCGAGGTTCGTGACGCTATCAACTTTGCATTGAATCTCTAGAACCTATCTCAAAATTAATCATCTATTCAAAGTTCGTCATACTCGCGAAAGCGGGTATCCAGAAAAGGCCGAAAACACTGGATTCCCGTTTACACGGGAATGACGCAAAAAGACGGACGAAAGCAAAAAACTGATTTTGAAATAGGTTCTAATCTTGTACAGCACACCAGCACCTGCCACGCTCATGCATTCTTCTTGAGCAGATCCACAAGCTGCCTGACGGTCGCGAACAGATCCCCCGCTATCGGATGGACCCTTGGCGCACTCCGCGTCTGGTTCAACTTCATGAGCGGCGCCTCCCTGTCCTTGTTAAAGCAGAGGATCTCCGCGCGCGTGCCGAGATAGTCGATGTGCTGCGGCGCGCCCGAGATACCGAGGGCGATCATGAGCTTCGGGTTCACGCGCACGCCGGTCTGGCCGATCTGCGCTTCCAGCGGCTGAAGCTTCAGGTCCTGCGTGACCTTGCGCGTTGCGCCGAAGAACGGGGCCAGACCCATGCCTTCCAGGGTTTCCTTAAGCTCCAGGGCCAGCTTCATTCCCGCTTCGTTCCTTATGCCGTAGCCCAGGTCTATGATGACGTCAGCCCCGGTAAGCGTCGGCGCCGCAACAGGAGACAGTGGCATGATCCAGTCGGCAGAAAGTGCAAGGTCGAGCGTTGCTGCTGAGAACGCGTCTGACAAGGCCGGTACGGGGAACTCCGCTTCTGCTGCGATCGTGGCAAGCAGAGAGCCGTTTTCGAATAGTTCTTTTCTGATAAGCTTATTGTTGTACGCAGGAGCTGAAAGGACCAGGCCTCCATCCCGCGCTACGATATCCGTCACGCCTGAACAGAGCAGGAATCGTTTCTCAGCCGTCTCTGACTCGCCAGCCTCATACGCGAAAGTGCTGACCCATTCGGGCCCGGCAAGAATGATCGCTCTGTCCGCGTTCTTCAACACGCTCCGGACAACCGTCCGCTTGCCGACCTTCGACAGCCTTCCCTTCTGCGTATCGACACAGAACGCCTGTTTGCACCCGTTCGCCTTGGCGAGCCCCAGAAGCTGCGGCCAGGAATCTCTCGGAGCACAGAGGATCGCATGTGATTCCCTCTTCAATAAACTCGCCACATGAGCGCAAGCGCGAAGTACGGCAACATTCGACCGGGGCTGCTGCGGATCAAGCAACGCCCAGACCGCATCTCCGTGGGACAGCGTCGCCCCTTTTGATACGTCGCCCGCGTAAGCCTGCGCAAGGGAAGCGCTGGCTGAAGCAGCATAGAGCTTCAGAAACTCGGCAGCGCCTGCGGCATCGGTGATGGTTTTGGTCTCCGCCTGCTTCCCTTCGGGCGATGCGAACCGGGTCTGCGCCGAATAGAGCTTTGCCGGTTCCATCACGTGTATCTTTGCGAATGCGCTTTCGATCGCCTGCGGCATCGGCATCACTTCCTCACGCGCAATGCGGGTAATGCTCACCACAGCCGGCAGCGCAATATGCTCGAGGCCGGTGTTGTCTGTCTTGGCAATGATATGCTCCCTGCGGTAATGGACCCGCTTGAAGGCCCCGGCGAGATATGCGCCGAGGCTCTGGTCGCCATTCATGCAATCAGCACCAATGATGATAAGGTCGTAGGGATAGAGCGCTTCAAGGCTTTTCACGGTCTTGATAATGGACTGCGGCCCTGCTGCCGGGTCAAGCGACAGGCGATGCAGGTCATCGGCGCGCGCACCTGCTGCTGTGCGAAGGATCGCTTCATGCTCCGGGCCTCCGGGCATCAGCACATCCACGATCACGTGAGAACCGCTCTGTTCTTTCAGGTTCAGCACCTGCGTAAGTCCGGACAGATCGCAGGGGTCCGGCTGCCACACGAGCTCGCGCAAAACCCCGTCGGAGATGCGCGGTATCGGCGCACAATCGGCCACAGGCCTGACGATCGCGAGGATACGGATCCCGGCCAGCACGCTGCCGGGGGAGAAAGCTGCCATCGGGGCTTTCCCCAATAGACGGTCCAGTACCGCATCAGCTGCACGCACCTCGGGCATAGTCAAGGTTCTCTTTCACCAGCTCCCATGCTGCAGCAGACTTCCGGTCAAGCTCCGTGAGACGGGACAAAGCGCGTTCAGCTGCCCGTTCGCCTGCTTTCCGCATGGAAGGAACATATTCGGGCGATGCAGCTGACAGCGCTTTTTCATGCTCCTTAAGCCATGCCATGCGGTACTGGATGCACTCCAGCTTCAGGATCTCGCCTGCCATTTCAGCGAGCGGGAACAGGGCCGGCTGGAGCATGGCATCGGCCCAGGCAGTATCGCCTAAAAGCAGAGCGGCCTCCTTTACCTTTATTCGCAGCTTGTTCTTCCAGGGCAGAAGCGCCAGCGCGCCGGAATCCCCGGGCTCGCCGGAAAGCTCGGGCCAGTCAGCTGCCAAAGCGATCAGGTCCTTGATGATCAGGAAGCGCTGCACCTCGTTCGTTCCTTCATAGATCGTGAGAATGCGGCTGTCGCGCCGCGCCTTTTCGAGCAGATATTTCTCGGTCTGGCCGATCGGGCCGAAGGCGCGCTCCACAAGCGTAAGAAACTCGTGAATGTCCTCGGAGCAGACAAATTTCGCTATGGCCGATTCCATGCGCACCGACTCGTGCGGCCGGTCGAAGAGGCCGACCAGATAGTAGGCCAGCGACTCGCTCCCGAACAGCACGGCTGCTGCTTCGCCGAGCAGACGGTCGCGTTCGGAAGAGGCCGGGATGGCCAGAAGGGCCTCCTGCATGAGCTTGCGCATGAGCGCGCCTGACACGACCGCCAGGCCGCAGCGGCCCACGTTGAGCGTTTCCAAGGCGTTCACCTGGCCGTGGCCTTCGTACCCGATCACGGCCTCGCGCGGCACGCGCGCGCTGTCGATCGAGATCTCGTTGGTGGGAGAGCCGCGCTGGCCTGTCTTCTTTTCATCAGCACCGACCTTGAGCCCCTCGCTATGCCGGTCGACCATGAATCCGGTGACGCCTTCAGGCGTCTGGGCGTACAAACAGAACTGGGTCGCAATGCTGCCGTTGGTGATCCACATCTTTGCGCCGGTCAGGACATAGAACTCGTAAACCGCTCCACGAGCGGACTTCCGCACCTGGCCGATGTCATGAAACTCGCACCGTTTCCCCTGATAGCTGTAGTACCGCACACCCTGATCGGTCGCGTAATCGTAGGCATCGTATTTGATCTCAGCGATCCCGTTGTCCGGCGTCCGGTACGCGATCCCCTGGTCAATGAATTCGATCCTGTCCGCGTCGATCAGATAGCGCACGCTCGCTGCGTCGCTTTCGGTCAGAACAAAGGAGTACCTGCCGTCGGGAAGGGGCTGCAGCTCTGCGGACTGCAAGGCTGCCGTTGTCTTGACCCCGCCTGAATCGGAGCCTGCCGTGGGCTCGGTCAGGGCAAAGGCGCTCACGCCGCCGTGGCCCAGATAGCGCAGAAAGAGCTTATGGCAGCGTTCGCGCCGCGGCAGCTCTTCAAGCGCCGCGTGCACGTCAGGCATCACTTTTTCGAACAGCTCCTTCGCCTGTTTGAGGTTCGTAATGAAACCGCCGAAATCGCCCCGCTTCCCGGAAATGCCGGCGCCGTAGAAAGCGCGCAGAAAGTGGGCGCCCAGGTACTTGACCACGCGCGTGCGGCGGATGCGCGTATCCACGAGCTGCATCACCGCCTCATACTCTTTCTTGATCCAGGCCGG
The DNA here is from genome assembly GCA_963818475.1 of Nitrospirota bacterium. GTDB lineage: Bacteria > Nitrospirota > UBA9217 > UBA9217 > UBA9217 > GWC2-56-14. The sequence continues at coordinate 5,958 of CAWFSF010000002.1, forward strand.
GTTGGGACTGCCGAGGGTCGCGACGATCCTTCCGAGCCGCTCTTTGATCTCGCCGAGCTTCTTCTCGTCCTCTGCCAGCGGAGCCAGCTCTTCATGCACGCGCGGCAGCTCGTCCTGAAGCCCCAGCAGGATCGGCGTGGTGCCGATGCTCGTGCTCGCCATGATCAGAAGATCGATGGAAGCGTCGCCGAAGCTCCCGGCTGCGGAGTTCAAGATATAGTATTCCGCCTTATGCCACCCGAGTCCGTGCTCCGTTTGCGGAACGTAGGTGGCGAGCCACTTGTTCTTCTTTACCGCATCAATGACCTCGTCCGGCAAGCGGTGATGCTTCTCGATCGAGCGCTCGATGCTGAGCCCGTCGAAATCTTTGGAGCTGCAGTTCGTCTTGAACCAGCCCGCTAGCTCCGCCCACCGGGTCCTGAGTGCCCTGTCATGCAGCTGCATCTCCGGCACAAAACGAAGCGTCGAGTCCGCTGCGGTGGTAAGAAAGCGGGCTGATCTATGCGGCGCGCCGGGAGCGTTGCAAAAGGATTCATAATCCGGTTCGAGCTTGATCACTGTTCCTGTCGGCTCGACAGGGAATACCGCCCGGGGAGAGACGCTGCCCTGACCGACTGAGCGCCCGGCTTTTGCCAGGGCCTCTTCGGCAAGCCCCAGCAGCACTTCGATGAGCGCTGCTGCTGCCTCATTGCTTTTGCCTTTCCTGAGTTCCTGTTCAGAATCAGCCAGCAGAGCGCGCACACCGAGCGCGAGGGCCTTTGCCTCTCCAGCAAGCAAGGCATCGGCTTCGGCAGAGAGCGCTTTGCTTTGCTCCATGATGCGGCGCAAGCGCGCAACTGATCCGGCAAGCGGCTCTCCCTGTATGGCCTTCAGGCTGCCGAGCTCCGGAAGGACGCTCTCCAGGTCCGATGAACCCAGTGCCGCGTTCAGGCCTGCTGCTGCGCCATAACCCGGCGTCAGGAACCGGTAAAGCGATGAATCGCGATAGGAGCGCGACAGCAGATCGTCCTCGGAATAAGCGAACCCGCCGAACACCTGGCCGGCATCGTATCCCATGGTCCCGGCTTCAGGACCGAAAGCAAGGGCCGCGAGGGTGGAGCAGAGGGCGTGATAAAGTCCGGAGTCTTGAGTTCGGAGTTCGGGGTGAGCATGAAGATCGTAAAGCGTTTGGAGGAGTAAACGCCAGGCTTCGGTGCGGGCGATCAGGGCTTTTACCGCGCCGAGCTTTGCGATGCCGTCCCTGCCTTCGGTATCCAGCATCTGGCCCGGGAACTGGACCCTGCCGAGGGCGTGCTCCTTCACCCGCTTGCAGAGATAATCGCCTGCTCCGAGCGCAATGGCAAGATAGAAGCGGCTGTCCGGCGCATGCCCGCTGTCTGGTGCCATGATCGCCTGCTTGCTGATCGAACAATCAAGGGTGATGTCGGCAAGTGCCGCTGCTCTGAAACCGATCGCCGGCGTCAGCGTGACCGCGACTCCCGGCAGCGAGAGCGGCACAAGATGGCCGCGGCCATGAGCAATGATGAGGAGCGTGCTGCAGGCGGCGGTCGGGACCAGGCTGAGCGAACCCTGTATCCGGACGCTATCGATGGCCTCCTGAATATCGAGGTGGTCGCCGTGAACCGCAGCGATCCCGGGCGGGAGCGCGGTCTCCGCCTGTGCCAATGTACTGATGGCAAGGAACTGATGCGCTGCGACCAGCCCGAGAGCCGGGCTTACGCAGGACAGGGCGCGCACGGTCTCAGCCGGCTGCTCACGATGGTCAGCGATGAACTGCTGCATTTTTTCTTCCCATTCCGCCGGCAGGGGCGCTTCTTCCCATTGCTTTACGATCCTGTCCGGGAACAGGCTTGATGCCTCCTCATAGATAGTGCGGCCTGGCGCGTTCCGGCCGTTTTCTTGAGGGACGTTCGGAAGCTCCCAGGCAAGTATCCGTTCGTCGATCCGTTTCGCAGTATAGAACGCGTGGAAGAACCGGCTCTCGCCAAGACGCGTTTCGAGGTCCTTTCGCTCCTTTTGCACGGCCGCTGCCTGCGCATGCCTGCTTTCGTTCGCAAGCATGGCTTCAAGTTTTTTGAGCTCGCCCCCCAGCCGTTTTCCGAGCGCGGCAGGCCAGGACCGTCTTGAGACATCGGCCGATGCAGGCAGGCTGGTGACAGCGGTTTGAAAAGCGGCTGACGCGTTCAGCTACACTGCGACCGGCGGAAACAACGCCGTCCCCGGGATACCAGAGCGTTTCTTCGAAAGACGCTGCACTATGATGCCGGCCTTGAACAACACTCCCGCCAAGAGCATCCAGCAAAAGCGGAAATGCCGCGCTCTCCGGCCGGTAGACCAGCTTGTGGTCGGTATGGCGCCCCCAGAGCGTTCGCGCCGGTTCAGCCCGCCAGCAGGATTCGCACTTGATGCAGTTCTCATAATTCACCGTCACCCTGCCGCGGCCGGCAAAAGGCGGCGCATCGTAGCCATAGACGCGCGCCGGGCAGACCCACCAGAGCCCTGCCTGCGACATATCGCCCTGGGCCGCCGTCTTCTCAGGCCAGAGCGTCCTGATGTGCGATGCTGCTCCGACGCGGTAGGTGTTCGTTGCAAGCTTTGCTTCAAGGGAAAGCGCCGGCCTGATGGAATCGAGGTCGCGCGCTTTTTTCTGCGACTCGTTGTAAGCCATCACCGGCTCGGCAAGCAGCATCTGCACCGGAGTTTTCAGAACATAAAAACGGAACGCGTCCCAGAGCGCGGTACCGAGGGCAAGGCAGAACAGCGTCAGACCGAAAGCAGGAAGCATCGCAAGGTCGGTCAGCTTGATGCTCTGCAGCATGATGCGCACTGCCCGCCTGAGCTTTTTCTTGAAGGGTATCGTGTCGTTGGCGTAGACCTGTTCAAGCGCGGACATAAGCGCGGGAGCAGTTCTTTTGAGCAGGGAGCCGAGGGGCCAGGGAAGTGATGCTGCCTCAACCTCCCTGCCATTGATATGCAGCACCACGCGGAGCTTCGGATCAGGCTCCGGGGTCAGCTTCAGGAGGTTCGTGACCCAGAGGCCCGGGGTGACCGGATTTATCAGAGAAAGCGCAAGGGGCTTTCCGAGCCTGAGGCTGCCGAAGGCGCGCAGGGTATCGATAAAAAGTTCCTTCAGACCGCGATAGGAGAGGATATGACTCCTGAGGAACCGGCCGGTATCGACAAGACCGCTGCCTGACAGGAAGTGGGCCGAGCCGCAGGCCACGTCCACGGTCCTGCCGAAGAGCACGCTCGATCGTCCGAAGTAAGCCGGCCAGGCGGAAAGATGCTCTGCATTCGCCCCGTAGACGCTTGCCTGGAGCGGATGGAGATATTCATGTGCAAGGTTTTTTGCATCAAAGGAACTGCCGCGTTTGAAGATGTTCTTTACCGCACGGCTGAAATAGAGGCCGGTGGCCGAGGCCGGGCCGGTGAAGTTCGGGAATGGGAGGTCGATGCCGAGGCCCGCTGAAGCGCCGCCGACCACGAGCCCGTCTTCGACGAGCACCGGGCGCTCGCGCCACCCGCCGCTTCTGATGATCTTCGTGCCGTATGAGGAAAGTGTGGCGCCTTCAGTAAGCTCCTTGATAAAGGGAAGGCCGCGCATCCATTCGAACAGCCGGTCATGGTCGCCGCGATAGTTGTTCCGCACATTATCAAGCGGCACGACATATCCGATCGAAAGGCTGTCGCGGTTGGTGTAGAGGAACCCGCCGACATTCAGCTTCGCGGTCCGTCCGCCGATGGCCGCGTTCCTGAGGAGCAGCTCATAGGCAGCGCCTTCGCCCGGTTTGAGCCTGAAGCGCTGCTCGATCAGTTCAGGCTTGAGCGACAGGACCGCTTTCACGCCCTGAAGATAGTGCGGCGCTGCCACGCGTTCAAGCTGCTCCGAGCGCACCAGGTGCGAAGCGTCGCCTTCGGCAAGGAACGTCACCCCTGCGTACAACGGCCCGCAGTTCGTTTCCGCACCGATAACGCGGCCTTCTTTTCTGATGAGCGACGTGACCGTGGTGTTCGTAAGAAGGACAGCGCCTTTTTTGCGTGACAGGTGGGCGAAGTAGGGATCGTAGACCGGCCGGAGCACGGTGTAGCAGTTCTTGAAAACAGCGGGGTCAGTGAGTTCTACACCGACCACATCAAGGCTGTTATGGAGCAGCGTTCCGCGGCGATGCACCGGCCGCTCATAGGGGGCTGCTGCCACGGCAGCAGGGCCGAAGCAGTCCTCTTCAGCAAGGTTCTCGGTAAAATAGACGCAGCCCGACCAGTTCTCCGCCCCGGCATACACGCCGGCTTCGAGCAGCGCAACGGAGATGCCCGTCCCGGCAAGCGCTCCGGCAGCAGCCACGCCTGCCGGCCCGGCGCCGATCACGATGACGTCGAACCTGTACTGTTTCATGGTGGCTCCTTTTTGGATATGAGAAAATGCGGCTAGTGAAGTATGAGCGCGATTGACAGGGTGGCAGATCAAATGGGACAAACAAAGTATAGCAAAATTTTTATTATTTGGATACAATCTATACCATACTGCAAAGGTGCAGAACGCCTCAGTGGTTTGTGGTTGGTTTTGACACTCCGGTTCAATTAAGAGGTAGTCACGATATGAAGAACAGCATCGGCATTATTGTGTTGGCACTGACCATACTGGCGTTCCTCTTTTTCCTCTCCTCCCGCAAAAAAGCGCCGATGCTGCCGGATGACGAGGCACACAGACAGGTGCAGTCGAACTCCCTCTGCCAGACATGCCATGCCCCTGGAAAACTGTCGCCCCTTAAGCCTTCCCATCCGCCCAAAGAGCAGTGCCTGTTGTGCCACAGAACAGAAAAAGCCCGATAGATCCCCTGCCTAAAATTATAGAAGCATTTTACCTGCAAACCGCAATTTCCCCGCTCCCGGCGCGTCTTTGCTGATTTTCTTTGACAAGAGAATCCATACGCCTTACTATTCTCCCAGAGCAGAAGGAGCGCAGCCCGGCTTCCCCTGCACCGCAACAAACTGCCGGGCTTCGTCTTCGTGTCCCTTTTATCGTATTCGCTCGCTCACCCTGTTCATGCACGGGAAACACGCTCAACGCTGCATTCATAACGGGAGGGATACCATGGAAAGCTACCGCTACCAGCAGTTCCTGTATCTGATCATACCGCTCACCGTCGGCATCGAGTTCTTTCTGACCGCACAACAGGAGCGCAGGACCCTGAGCAAGGAAACGGCCGTTGCGGTCATGATGGATGTTGGAGGCTACCTCTTCACGGCACTGGTCCCGGCGCTGTTCCTGTTCACCATTTTCAGCCTGTCCCGGCACCGCCTGCCGCTCCCTGAGCAGTTCCTGCACCGCATGGACCGCTACGGGGTCATGTTCTTTTTCCTCGGCTCCTGGTGGCAGATTTTCCTGATCACCGGCCTCCGCGCGCGGCGCGCCGCTGCTGCCGGGAAAGCGATCTTCACCTGCGTCTGGTGCCCTTATCTCGCGCTGGGCCTCTTCGTTTCCGCCCTGATCCTCTGGACCGCGCCCTTCGGCCTGATGTGGTTCTCGGTCTTCTGGTTCGCGGCAAGCTACGGGATCCTCTATCTCTTCGACGTATCAGCCCCCAAGGTATCGAAGGTCTTTTTCGTCCTGGCCGGCATCACGTTCGTTTGCGAGAACTTTTTTTTCGTTATCCTCGACGCCATTATCTGAGTTTTTCCCTGGGTCAGGAGAACTGCGCTTTGCCCTTGCCGCAAATCTGCTGCTATCCATGAGAACTGGAGAGGTGAGCCTTGGCGGAAAACAAAAGCCCCGGCAGCGACAAAGCGTGGGAGATCCTTGCGACGCTCGAACCCGTTGCCGTCTGCAGGGCAGCAGCGGCGTCCTATAACGGGGCGTCAGACGCCTACGCGGTCCAAGCGCTCGGCATGGAAGTCAGCGTTTCTCTGAAACAGCGGACCATCGCCGGCAGCTCTCCGGGAAGCGACAACCTGCTCCGGCAGCTCGGATACTTTTTCGAGCTCTCGGTCCTCTGGTACCTCGTGAGCGCAAAGGACATTGGCTGCACCGATCAGCTCGTTAATCTCCGGAGCATTAAAGGCGGCGAGATCTTTACCAAAGGCTCCCATGTGCTGCCGCTCGATCGTGTAGCGATGAAGTATGGAAAGGACCGGGAAGGATTTCTGAAACGAGGGCTGGAACTCGGCGGGGACGTGATGAGAATCGGCGATGCATCAGTGCAGCTCTTCCCCTTTCCGCGAATACCTGCGGTCATGACGCTCTGGCTGGAGGATGAGGAGTTCCCGGCCCGGGCCGATTTGCTGTTCGATTCCACCTGCGGCCTGCAGGTCCCGGTCGACATTCTCTGGTCGATCGCCATGATGACCGTGCTGGCCATGAAGTGATCACCGGCATCTCTTGAGAACCGCGTCTGCCCGGACCCTGAGCAGGCCGGATGCATGCGGAGCATGGCAGATATGGATCTTCAACAGTACAAGGGATCTGCGCAGGTCAGCACCTGCTCGCTTTTGCTGCCGCTCCGGAATATAGTGATGCCCTTCACGCCTTCTTGCCAGGCAAGCAAAAAGGCTTTCCGAACATCCTCCTTCGTTGACCCGGGCGGGAAGTTGATGGTCTTGGACACGGCATTGTCCGTAAAGCGCTGGAATGCCGCCTGCATGCGGACATGCCATTCCGGGGCAATGTCGAAAGCGGTCACGAACAACCGTTTCAGGTCCTGCGGCACGCCGGTCATGCGCTGGAGGGATTCCCCTGCGGTGATCCGCATAAGGAACTGGTCCGTATAAAAGCCGCGCGCTTTGGCAATCTCGATCAGATACTCATACACCTCGGGCAGAGCGACATCCTCGAGCACGTGGCGGGTGAACGACAGTGCAAAGAGCGGTTCGATGCCGCTCGAACATCCGGCGATAAGAGAAAGCGTTCCTGTCGGGGCCACCGTTGTCACGGTCGCGTTCCTGAGCCTCGGCCCCTGCTCCCTGTCGTATCTGCTCCCGGGAAAATTCGGGAATACCCCCCGCTCCCTGGCCAGTTCCTCGGACATTCCCCTGCCGGTCCTTTTGATGAACTGCATGAGCTCTTCGCCGGTCCTGATCGCCGCTTCGGAATCGTAAGGGATGCCGAGCCGGATAAGCAGGTCCGCAAAACCCATGACCCCGAGGCCGATCTTCCGGTTGCCCTTTGCCATGCCGTCGATCCGGTCGAGCGGGTAACGGCTCATATCGATCACGTTGTCCAGAAAATGCACGGATGTTCGCACGGTCCGCTCGAGCCTGTCCCAGTCGATCTCGTATCCGCTGCCCGTGCTCCTGAGCATCTTGAGCAGATTGATCGAACCCAGGTTGCAGGGCTCATAGGGCAGCAGGGGCTGTTCGCCGCAGGGGTTGGTGCTTTCCATCTCGCCGAGCTGCGGCGTGGGGTTGTCGCGATTGATCCGGTCGAGAAAGATGATGCCGGGATCGCCGGTCTTCCAGGCCATCTCCACGATCCGGTCGAAGACCTCGCGGGCCTTGAGTGTCCGCACCACCAATTTGTTGTGAGGATTGACAAGGTGAAGATCGCCGTCAACCTCGACAGCGCGCATGAAATCCTCATGCACCGCAACAGAGAGATTGAAGTTCGAAAGCTCCTTATTGTCAATCTTTGCCGTGATGAATTCCAGGATATCGGGATGGTCGACCCTGAGGATGCCCATGTTCGCGCCGCGGCGCATGCCCCCTTGTTTGATCACCTCCGTGGCCATGTTGAAGACCTGCATGAACGACACCGGGCCGCTCGCTGCGCCCCCCGTGGAATGCACAGAATCATTCCGGGGCCGCAGCCTGCTGAACGAAAAACCGGTCCCGCCGCCGCTTTGGTGGATGAGAGCGGTATTTTTGACGCTCTCGAATATGGACTCGAGCGAGTCCTCGACAGGAAGGACAAAACAGGCGGCGAGCTGCTGAAGGGGCCGGCCTGCGTTCATCAGGGTCGGGGAGTTGGGAAGGAATTCAAGGCGCGACAGGATGCCGTAAAAATCGTCTTCGGTCTTCCGCCTCTCGGCATGATCATCGTACAAAAGATCGGCCTCTGCCACGTTCCCCGCAACCCGCTGGAACAGTTCTTCCGGCGATTCCATGACCCGCCCCTGTTCGTCCTTCTTGAGATAGCGACGGCTAAGAACGGTCAACGCATTTGCGGTAAGGTGCCCCTTTGTGGACATGACTGCCATTTCCCTGCCTCTATGAATATTTTACCACAGGGAAACAGCAGGAGACAGTGAATTAAACGGGCGACGACAAAAGGCAGGAATATTTCTCGCAAAGCTCGCAAAGGACGCCAAGAAAATCCTAAACCACGGACTGCTTTTTGGTTTTTAACCCAGAAAAGATTTGGACTCTCGGTTTCCTTTGCGCTCTTTGCGAGCTTTGCGAGAGACGCCTTGTGCTTCCGGGGTTGTCCGGTTAGGATTATGGGGCTTGATCACGACTGATACGTTCAGCAAAACCACCGTAACTACAGCCCCAGCACACCAACATGTTCGAGGACACTCTGCCGGATCCGGGCGGGCGGCTCCGGCTTCACCAGCTGCTGGCCGTGGTCAAGGGCCGGGACCAGCAGGTCGGTGAACGGCCCGTTGCAGGAGCAGTTGCTCCCGTAGACATCGTTCGGAACGATCTTCCGCTCGCCGCAGAGGGCGCACATGAGCACCCGCTTGCTTCCCGACCACTTGCCCCTCTTCGCGAGAGGCTTGCCGTCCACTTCGACGATGTCCATGGCGAAGTCGACCACCGGAGCGTTGCTGATGGTCGTCCCGATGCCGTAGCCCTGGACCACGGGATTCAGGCCGGGAATATCCTGCTCCTTGATGCCGCCGCTCACAAAGAACTTGACGTGTTTGAACCCCCGGAGATCAAGCTCCCACCGCGTTTCCTCCAGGATGCGGTAAAAGTTTCCGCGCCGCGACCCCGGCGTGTCGAACCGCACGGCATAGAGCCGCTCGCCCAGGGCCTGCGCCACGTTCAGGGTCTCGAACTTCTCGTCCTGGAAGGTGTCGATGAGCGCCACGCGCCGGAGCTTTGGCTCCAGCACCTCGTCGTAGGCCTTGATCGCCTCCACGGTGGAGCCCATGCACAGGATGAGCGCGTGGGGCATGGTGCCCATGGGGTCCTCGCCGATAAGCTCGCCGGACTTTACCACGGCAACGCCGTCGCACCCGCCGATGAAGGCGTTCCGTTCGATCATGGGCGCGAGGATGGGATGCATCCGCCGCGCGCCGAAGCTCATGACCACGCGGTCGCCGGCCAGCTTCTTCATTCTCGCAGCCCTGGTGGCGATGCCCGATGCCTGGCAGAGCAGGCCCAGTATTGCGGTCTCGTACACGCAGAAATCCTGATACCGTCCCTCGATCTCCAGGACCGGTCTCATAGGGATAAAAGACCGTCCCCTCCTTCATGGCCCTGACCTTGATATTGAGCTGCTTCAGGAGCGGAAGGGACTCGTCGATGCCCGTGAATACCGCCCATTTCCAGTCTTCCGGCAGGTTCTTGGCAATGACCTCAGCCTTTACCACGGGGTCGATCGCCCTTGCCTTCAGGATCCTGAGCGCCCGCTCGAAATACACATCCGTGATCTTCCCGTCAAGAATGTCCTTCGGGTCCGCGGTAAAGAACATGGTTACCTCCAATTTCGGATTGCGGATTGAAAAAAGCTGAGCAACCTAAAAAACCTTTGACACAGATCAAATCGGATAAAAACCGGATAACTGCGGATTTTTCTTTTGGCTGATCTTTCACTCTTTCATGATTCTTTTTTATCCGCCCTTATCAGCTCTTACCGATTTTTCCGTGTTCATCCGTGTCAAAAGCTTTTCAATCGGTATCCCTAATTTTTTTCACGCCGCTTTCTTCTCCGCGGCGTCCGTACCCGCTTTCACCAGCTTAGCGCCCAGAACGTTCTTCATGATACGAAGCGCAGCGATATGGTCTTCCTGGTCGATGCCCGCCACCCCGTCCTCCACCACCGTGACCGTTAAGTTGCGCAGGACAATTTCATAGGCCGTGAACAGGATGCAGATATGCGTTACGCAGCCCATGAGCCTGATGGAATCTACTTCGAGCTTTTTCAGGATGTCGTCCAGATTCGTGCCGAAGAACGCGGAGTAGTCGCTCTTCCTCACCACCACGTCTCCCGGCCGGGGCGCAAGCTCGTCAATGATCTCTGCGCCTTTCGTCCCTCTTACGGCATGGGCCGGCCATCCGAACCTGGTGAACTCCTTGTCATCAGGAGCATGGGCATCGCAGACATAGATCACCGGTCTTCCTTCAGCCCGGGCGCCGTTCACTTCCTGTTGGATGTTCCCAACGATCTTGCGGTTATCCGGGACCTCCAGGGGCGCGCCCGGCCGCACAAAATCGTTCAGCATGTCGATGATCAGCAAAGCTTCCTTTTTCATGCCAATCACCTCCTCTTTGTACTTTCATTATAATTGTAACACTTAAGCGATTTTTTGCATAAACAGCGAGGATGGTGTGAGAGGAAAGGGAAAAGTGGCTGGTAGCGGGATAGTCCTGTCAGGGCAGTGTAAAGGTCCTGTTATTTGTGGAGAGTTAACCGGTCCCTGCCTTGATGCGTCCATATTGCGGTCGAGGCTTTCGTTGTCTATCGTGATGGGGGTCAAAAAATGACCCTTCAGGTTGCAAAAATCCTCGTTCTCTTTCACTTGACAATCAGTCAAGAAATGATGTATATATTTACTAGAAGCATTCAAAACCCTGCTTAACCGAAGTCTGACGTTATGCGTCAGATACTCATGTAGGTTAAGTGGGGTTTTCTATTTTTTTTCGCCCTGTTTTCGTTTGGTTAGATGCGCTTCGTAATCGCTGACTTTGGCTCAAATATCCAGTGCAAATATGGCTTTTCCCAACGACCGCTGAGACTTCCGCCAGTACTTGTCGAGACACCAATATTGAAGTTCTTGTGCAGCTTCCTTACTTCCTGAAGGATTCATTTTATAAAGAGCTTCCTTCGCCCGCGTACGCTTGCCCCGCACACGCATTAATGCGCTCGTATGTGAATGAAGAAATTGGTTTCAGTAAATCAGACATGCGGTTCTCAAGCATTAAGCGCAAATGATGATTTTGCGATTTACTTAAGTTAATCGCCACTTATATCGGAACGGTTATTCTGCTATTTAATTTATGCACTGCGTTTGTGTAATTTCGCAGGATATTTACTAATTATAATTCCCGGTGGCAATTCCTTGTGCTTGTCATTCAGACGGAATACCATAGAGCCCAGAACGATGTCCAGGCATTGAAGCAAAACATGGTCATGGGAATGCACTTCGGTGATGTCTTCGGCGGCAATCCTGATGCGTGCCATACGGAATCCCGGATTTTCTCGCAGCCCGACAGAAACCCCTTGAAGCGCGCTACTTTTTCACCGGTGTCCGGGAACGTATCAAAATAAAGCCTCAGCCGCACGCCAGTTTCCTGGTGTCCTTTATATGGCAAACCAAAAGCATGCTTAATAAATTGGTAGTACAGTAGATAGTATTGAAGTTCTTTTTGTTCTTCTGTTAAGCCCTGCGGTTGCCTGGCATTATGCCGGAACATAATACGTACTTTTAGCGCACCGGCGGCAATCTCCTCAAAAAAGTGACGGACCATCGCTTGGTATTTCGGTAAATATCGCTCTGTCACCTGTTTCCCATTTGATCTCGCCGAAAAGATTCAGCTCCTGCTTTGCCACGTTTAATCGCCTTGTAACGCGCTCGTAATGCGAAGAGCCCACGATCAACCCGAGTAGAAGTTTGAGTAGTACTTTCCCTTTTTCTCGGATTCATCGCAAAATATGATATATTCTTTTTCGTTCACACTCTATCCTTTTCCCCTCGCAGATTCCGGTCAACCTAGCGGTTTTCCACAATAGTAGAGATTATTATTTGCAGATGATTATAGTCAGGTTGCTTCCAAAATAGCAAAACATTTTTATGTCAATATAGCCTTTATAATCAATATTTTATCCGCTTGGCTAGCGTTTCCGACGATTTAAAAAATTCCGGGTCTTTTTCTTTTACATCAAAAAACCTGGACTTCTTCAGTCCCGATACAATTGAAATCATTACATTTGTATGGTTTTTTTGCATTACAAGCGTTCAGGTAGCTGGTCCGGTCTTTGGGTTGTAAGGGAGAGGTGGCAAGTAGGTCGGGTCAATGCAAAAGGGTGTTATTTATGGGAATATCCGGCGCCTGCTTTGATAGTTTGATAGATATTTTTTTTGACGATCTGCCCAGCACCCCCCAACCCCTCCCATCGAGGGAGGGGCTATGTCTCCGCTTTGTGAGAAAGGGCTAGTGTGGGTATTTACTGTTGAAAGGCCTTGTACCGCACTTCTACGATGGTAAAGACCGCATCGCCCTTCGGCCGCTTGACCACGACCTCATCGCCCTCGGCCTTCTTCATCAGCGCCTTTGCCATGGGCGCGTCCATGCTGATCATTCCCTTCTCGAAGTCGGATTCATCCGGGCCCACGATGCGGTATTCAAAGAGGTTCCCCTCTTCATCTTCGAGCCTGAGCCAGGCCCCGAAGAACACCCGGCTCTGGTCGGACGGGACGCTGTCCACGACCACGATGTCCTCAAGGCGCTTCTTCAGGAAGTGGATGCGGTTGTCGATCTCGCGCAGCTGCTTCTTGCGGTAAATGTACTCGGCGTTCTCGGACCGGTCCCCTTCGGCTGCGGCTGCAGCGAGCGCGGCAGTCACCTCGGGGCGCCTGACGCTCCAGAGCATGCTGAACTCCTCGGTGAGCCGCTTTTTCCCTTCGGGCGTGATGTATTTGGAACTGGCTGGCTGCGGCGGTCGATAGCGTGTCATGATCGTCAGCAGAAGAATGCGCTACTTCCCCTTGCTCATACCCCATTTCTTCCGCTTTTCCCAAAGCGACTTGCGCGTGATCCCGAGCATTCCGGCGATCTGCTGCTCCGTGTACTCCTTCTGGTTGCGAAGGATAAAGGCCTTGGTGTAGTCCTCGATCGACAGCTTCTGTTCGAAAGCCCCCTGTTCCAGCGTCGCCTCCCTGCGCAGGCCTCCGGGCAGGTGCTCCGGCCTGATGACCTCGCCGTCAACGATCAGGATGGCCCGCTCGATCACGTTCTGGAGCTCTCGCACGTTCCCGGACCACTCGTACTGCATCATCAGGTCCATGGCCTCGGGAGAGACCTCCTTGACGTTCCGGCCCAGGTCCTGGGCGTAGTACTGTCAGATAGAAGTTCACCAGCGAGCGGATGTCCTCCTTCCGCTCCCGGAGCGGCGGGATCTCGAGCGAAATAACGTTGATGCGGTAGTAGAGGTCTTCCCGGAACGCGTTGTTCCTGACCGCCGTTTTCAGGTCCTTGTTCGTCGCGGTAATGAACCGGATGTCGACCTTGATGCCCTTCGTGCTCCCTACCGGCCGGATGACCTGGTCCTCGAGCACGCGAAGCAGTTTTGCCTGGAGCGCGAGGCTCATGTCGCCGATCTCGTCGAGGAACACGGTCCCGCCTTCGGCGTCTTCCAGGATGCCCTTCTTGGTCGCCACGGCGCCGGTGAAGGCGCCGCGCACATGGCCGAAGAGCTCCGTTTCGAGCAGGTTCTCCGGGATGGCGGAGCAGTTGATCGGGACAAAAGGCATATCACGGCGACGGCTGTTGTGGTGGATCACCCGCGCAAAAAGCTCCTTGCCCGTGCCCGTCTCGCCCAGGAGCAGCACGTTGCTTTTGGCATCAGCGACCTTCTTGACCTCCTCGATGATGCTTTTGAGCGCGGCGCTCTCGCCGATGACGCTGCTGAAATCGTAGCCCTTCCCGATCTCCCGCTTGAGCAGCACGTTCTCCGCCTGCAGGCTCTTCTGGCGCAGCGCGTTCCGGACGATCTGCTTGATCTCCTCATGGATGATGGGCTTCATGATGTAGTCGTAGGCCCCTGCCCGGAGCGCCTTGACCGACGTATCGAGCGAGGCGTAGGCCGTGACAATGATGACGATCTGGTCCGGGACCTGCTCCCGCACCTTGCCGAGCATCTCGATGCCGTCCATGCCCGGCAGAATGATGTCGGAGATGATCACATCGTAGGCTGCCGCAGCGAGCAGCTCCAGCCCCTGCTCGGCAGATTCCGCCGTTTCCACGGCGTAGCCTTCCTTGGTGAAGATCCGCTTGATCGACTCCCGCAGCGTCTCTTCGTCTTCTACGATCAATATGCTTTTGGACATTTACACTCCCTACCCCGGACAAACCGGAACCAACACTTGCCACGAAGACACGAAGGCACGAAGAGATGCCAAAGTCCTTAGTGCTTTTTTTTCAAGACGTTCTTCGTGTCTTCGTGCCTTCGTGGCATAATATCTTTAGCGTTTCGTGTCCCTACGCTTCTACCGGGATGGTAATAATGAACTTCGTCCCCTTGTCCTTCGCTGAATCGATCTCGATCGTGCCGCCGTGGTCCTTGATGATGCTGTAGCAGATCGAAAGGCCCAGGCCGGTCCCCTTGGACGGCCCCTTGGTGCTGAAGAAGGGGTCGAAGACCTTGTCCTTCACCTCGGCCTCGATGCCGGTCCCGGTGTCGGCGAAGACCATGCGGACCAGGCCATCCGCCTGTCCAATGGCGATGTCGAGGCTTCCGCCGTCGGGCATGGCGTCGCGGGCGTTCAGGATCAGGTTCAGGAACACCTGCTGGATCTGGTCCGGGTCGATCCGGAGCGGCGGCGTATCGTGCACATCCGTGCGGATCTCGATCTTTTTGAACTGCCGGTCGTACCGCACCAGGTTCAGCGTGTTCTCGAGGATCTCCCCGAGGCTCGTCGGCATTTTCTGGCGCGGGTAAAGCCGGGCGAAATCGCCCAGGTTCCGCACGATCCGCGCGATGCGGTGCACCTGCCCGTTGATCGTCGTCAGGGACTCCCGGACAAAGGGCTTCAGCTCCTCGGTCTGGAGCTCCTGCACCAGCGAGGATATGGAGGCAAGCGGATTGCCGATCTCGTGGGCCACGCCGGCTGCAAGCCGGCCCACGCTGGCGTGCTTGGTCGCCCGGAACAGCTCCTCTTCGATCTTTTTCTTTTCGGTGATGTCCTCAAGTACGAGCACGTACCCTTTGTGAGCGCCGGTCAGCTTGCTCAGGTTCCCCTTCAGGATGATCTGGGGCTCAAAGTTCCTGCGGCAGGTGATCTCTCCTTCATGCACCCGGGGAGAGAAGAGGCGCGGCTCAAGACAGGTGAGCAGATCCTCGGCTTGACTGTTCATGGCATCGGCTTTTTCCACGCCCGTGATCAGCTCCATCCCGGTGTTCCAGTATTTGACGCGGAGCGACTCGTCGAGCGTTGCCACGCCGAGGGGAAGGCTCTCGATGATGTTCTCGCTGAATTCCTTGAGCAGGGCAAGCTGCCGGTTCGCCTCGGCCAGCTCCTGCCGCGACAATTGCAGGCTCTGCGAGATCTGGCGGATCGATTTCGAGACCTGCAGCGCCTCTTCATGCGTCAGGAGCGTCTTGTCCTGGAACACCAGCGCGCTGATCGACGGACCCAGCGCGCCCGACAGGGACCGCTCGGCCTCCTGCCTCAGTTTGAACAGCCACTCGTTGGACAGCGCCTGACGGTCCACGCCGGCCTTACGGGCAAAGGCATCGATGGCCTCCCGCGCCTCCGCCTCTCCGAGATACTGCGTCAGCACCTCCTCGATCTCGCCGACATTGAGCTGGCGCTGGTTCTGCGAGAATTGGAGCGGCGAATAGGAATCGACAAAAATGATGGCCTGGCGGGTCTCGGCATCGGACTGCTTCGTGAAGAGCGACACGCCCACGTAGAACAGCAGGTTCAGCAGCAGGCCCCAGAAGAGCGAATGGCTCCAGCGGTCGAGGCCTTCGAGGCCGAACAGCGCCGTGGGGTTCAGCATCCGTGATTTGAAGACCATCTCCATGAGGCTGCCCGGCTCCACGATGCCGGCGCGCAGGAACGCCGGGATCAGCAGCGTATAGATCCAGATGCCGAACCCCACGATGATGCCGGCGACGGCCCCCTTCTTGTTGCCGCCCTTCCAATAGAGGCCGAGCAGAAAGGAGGGGGCGAAGATGGTGACCGCCTCAAAGGACTTGAGCCCGATGTCCACGAGGCTGTAATAATCGCCGATGTACACGGCGAAGGTATAGCCGAGGAACACGCACCCGAGGATCACGAACCGCTTGATGTTCAGCATCACGACGGAAAAGTTCTTGAACGCCCGCAGGTCCCAGAGCGCGGGAACGACAAAGCTGTTCATCACCATCGTGCTGAGCGCCACGGATTCCACGATGATCATGGCGGTCGCGGCCGAAAAACCGCCGATGAACGCGATGAGCGCCAGGAGCGAGTCGGCCGTGATGCAGCGGGATCGTGAGCACAAAATAGTCCGCCGTGGACGGGATGTCTCCCAGCAGCAGCCCGCCGTACGCGATGGGAAGAACAAAAATATTGATCAGGAACAGGTAGAGCGGAAAGAGCCACATGGCCTTTTTAATATGGTCCAGCTGAATAGTTCTCTACGACTGCTACGTGAAACTGGCGGGGCAGGAACATGATGGCCATCATCGACAGGAAGGTAAGCGAGGTCCATTCAAGGAAGCTCACCGGCGAGGCGTCGCCGATCTTCATGAGCAGCGCGTAGGGCCCCTGCTGGATCCTTCCGAAGATGTCGCCGAACCCGTTAAAGAGCCCGTAGGTCACAAAGAGCCCGACACTCATGAACGCAACCAGCTTGATCGCCGATTCGAAGGCAACGGCAAAGACCAGGCCGCCGTGGCGCTCCGACGCATCGAGCCTGCGCGCTCCGAAGATCACGGCAAAGGTGCCGAGCAGCAGCGAAACGAACCAGCCCTCAAAATTGGTGCTCTGCGCCTTGCCCGAGAGCAGGGTGAAGGACGTCATGATGGCCTTGAGCTGCAGGCCGAGATAGGGGGTGATCCCGACGACAGCGACGAACGTGACCAGGGACCGAGAGGCCCAGGGACTTTCCGTAGCGTGACGAGATGAAATCCGAGATCGTGGTGATCCGGTTCTCTTTGGACAGGTACACGATCTTCCGGAGCACGATCCACCACAAGGCCGCCATGAGCGTCGGGCCGATATAGATCGTGAGAAAGCTCAGGCCCGAGTTCGCAGCCTTGCCCACGCTGCCGTAGAAGGTCCAGGAGGTGCAGTACACGGCAAGGGAAAGGGAATAGATATAGGGATTCGAGACCAGGCTCTTCCCCTGCAACTCCTTCCGTTCCGCAAAATAGGCAACGGAAAAGAGGAGAAGAAGATAGCCGAGAATGATGCTGAGCAGGACCAGGGGCGAGAACACTTATTTTCCTCCGTCCTCCCGCTCCGAGAAGTGAGCAATGATGAAAATGAGCGCGATGAAGATAAACCAGTTGATGAACAAGGAAGTCGCCAGGCTGCCCTTGAAGATGCTCATGACGGGCCAGTTGAAGAACAGGAACCCGATGACGAATAGAAATATCCAGATATCGCGTTTCATAGGCGGTTATAGTACCATAATTCATTCTTGATTGCCATATCCGAGACGTGTTTTTGAGGCATAGCTGCGCTACAAATGCCCCCCTGCCGCGGTATTTCTTAGCGGTGCTGGCGAGAGAGACCGTGCTTATTGATTAACAAAATTAAGGGCGATCAATTGGAGGACCTTGATTCAAGAACAGACAGAAACAGTTTCTACGGACGTGAAAAGAATTACAGGGAACGAGTTTAGGAGGGAACTACCGGTAATGAAAATGACAGCGACGTTCGCTGCCCACCCGGGATCACCGGTAGGTCTTTGCAAGCAGGTACACAACGACGCCCGCGCCTGCGAAAAGAAGCATGAGCAGGCCCGAGAAGTTCTTTCTTGACTGGAGCTCGGCAAAAAGCGAGTCAACCCTGTTCTGGAGCATATCCAGCTGCAGGGCAAAACCGTCCGTTTTTTCCTTAACGAGCGAGACATCAACCGTATGGAAAAGCGTGCGAAACTCCGCTTCCGTTCGGAAGAGCATCTTGTCTTCCTCCAGCGTATACATCCCCTGTGAAGAAAGTTTCTTCAAGGCCTTTTCAATGTCCCGTATTTTCCGCTCAGTTTCGAAAAGGGCCTGTTTCATGATCCTGGCCCGCTCATAGGTGTGGCACTGCGTGCATCGCTGTTCATTAATAATGTCGATGTTCGCCCTTTGGATGTTATGCGAGCCGTGACAGGTGACGCAATTCGGCCCCCTGCCCGAGGCCTTAAGCGCTTTCCCGTGGCCGCTTTCGAGGTAGTTTTTCAGAATGCCGACATGGCACTTGCCGCAGAATCCGGGCACCTCCTGGTACTTGGGCGTGCCGACAAACCCCCGCTCTGGCGACATGGCCATTGCCGCGTCCGCGGCGTCGCCGCCGTGGCAATCGTTGCAAGCGACGCCGTTTTGGTAGTGCCAGCTCAGCCGCCACTCTTCCGGGATCTTCCGGAACGCCGGTTTCATCGCATCGGAGTCGTGGCATTGAATGCAGACCGGCTCTTGATTCGCCGCCTGGACGGAGGAGGCCAGGATGAGGAGAAAGCAGCCGGCAATCAGGTATCTCATGAATATTTTCCCCATATCGTAAGAATGACCCAGCCCAGGAGCGCGGCCACGAAAGCGCCGAACAGGCCCCGTCTCTTTAAGATGTTGTCCTCTTTTTTAGCATCAAGAAACGGCCACAGAAGAAACAACGCGACCATGATGCCCTGCAGGCTGATGCCCACAAGCTTATTCGGGACCAGTTTCAGCATCTGGTAGGGGGCCAGGAAATACCATTCCGGCTTGATGTGCGCCGGCGTCTTGAACGGATCCGCCGGGATGTTCGCGTCTTCCGTCATGAAGAGGGCCGGTGCGAAAGTGAGGGTTAAAAACATGAGCGCGAAGAAGGCCGAAACCATATAGGCTTCCTTCAGCACAAAGTCGGGAAAGAACGGGTAGCCACCGGGATGGTCCTCGTGGTGGAATGAGGTCCACGGTTTTTTCTCTTCTCCCCGGCCGAAGGGCGGAGCGGCTATGCCGATCCTCCTGACGAGAAAGAGGTGCAGGCTCAGGAAGGCCAGAAGAAGGAGCGGCATGACGACGACGTGCAGGGCGAAGAACCTGCCGAGCGTGATGCCCGACACGCTCTGCCCTCCCTGCAGGCATTTCACGGTGAGGTCGCCGAAGAAGGGGATTGCCGAAGGGATGTTCGTCACGATCGTCGTTGCCCAGTAAGAAAGCTGGCTCCAGGGCAGAAGGTAACCGCTCAGGCAGAAGGTCAGGGTGATGAACAGCATACTCGCGCCCGAAAACCAGGTAAGCTCCCGGGGCTTTTTGTAGCTGTTCATGAAGAAAACCGACAGCATGTGGCTTCCGACGGCGATCACGATGAGATTGCTTCCCACCACATGCATCAGCCTGAACAGCCAGCCGTAGGGCACGTTCGCCATGATGTTCTGGACGCTGCTGAAAGCATGGTCGGGCTGGGGCACATAGTAGGTGAGGAGGAGAACGCCGGTGAGCACCTGGACGATGAATCCTGCAAGCGCCATCAACCCGAGCGTATGGAAGATATTGAGGTTGGCCGGGACCAGGTATCCGGTCAAATGCGTTCTGATGAGCTCATTGAGCCCGATCCTGACCTCGATCCAGTTTATTATTTTTTTCAACATAGACCGGCCCCCTGCAACAACAAAAAAACAAACCTTTGCCACGGATCAGGTCCGATAAAGGCTATGATAAGGGCGGATACGTCAAAATCGCGATCAGGCTTTTTCATAAAAAATCCGCCTTTATCCGTGTCAAAGATTCTACTAGTAACAGATCCATGCTGCGCTGTCTTTCCTATCCTATGATGATGGAATCTCCCTCGACCCTGAACGGGAACTGCTGCAAGGGTTTCGGCGGAGGCCCGGAGATAACGCCGCCCGAGAGGTCGTAGCTCCCGGCGTGGCAGGGGCAGAGCAGTCTCTTTTTGTCTTTTTGATAATCAACAAGACACCCGAGATGGGTGCAAACCCGGGAAAGAACGACAAACCCCTTGTCCGGCCTGTTGATGACAACACAGGGAGTATTGTTGAAAACGATTTCCTTCGAGTCGCCGGCCGGAATATCAGCTTTGCTCAAGACGAGCGTCTTCGCACCTGACTCCCCGGCAGGGGGCGAAAAATATTTGAAAAAAGGATACAGGAAAGAGACGAAGGTCGTCAGACCAAGGAGTGCAAGTATTTTCTGTAAGAATTCGCGTCGGTTTGTCATAGCGGTTGTTCATCTGCAGCCAGGCGTCACGCTGATAACGCGAACTATATCAGTGTAGTACGTGTTTGTCAAACAGGGGTAAACAAAGCCGGAATATTTCCTTCGTAGCTTGACTATTAGCTCGACTCGGGTAAACTTTATAATATCGGGCCCTGTCGAGACGATCATCGGTTTCCCTTAGTAATAGAGAACGCACAGAACCGTGCTCACGATGAGGAACAAGTTTTGAAGAAAGGCGATAAAAGGTGAAAATATCATGGCTTATTGCCGGGCTGGCAGCAGCTGTGGCCGTTCTCGTCGCCGGCCTGGCGTTCATGTACTATCTTCCGCTCGATCTTCGGGACCGCTCTCCGGTCCAGCCGATCGCCTTCAGCCATAAAAAGCATGCCGGCGACAACGGCATTCCCTGCCTCTTCTGTCATCGATCAGCGAAAAAATCTGCGATCGCCGGCATCCCCGCAGTGGCAGACTGCCGCGCCTGTCATCTATTCATCGCCCGGGACGCTCAGGAGATCAAGAAGCTGACGGAGTACTGGGACAAACGACAGCCGGTCCCCTGGGTCAGGGTCTACGGCGTCCCTGACCACGTCTATTTCCCGCACATGATGCACCTGCGCGCGGGGCTCGTCTGCGCCACTTGCCATGGCGAGGTTGCGGCTATGGAACGGATCACCCGGGCAGCCAAAATAAAGATGGGCTGGTGCCTGAACTGTCACAAGCAGAAAAAGGCCAGCATCGATTGCTGGACCTGTCACAAATGAGGCAAACTACATGGGGCAAAATACAAATTACAAATCACAAATTGCAAATAAGCATCAAACTCCAGATCCGAAACACTAAACGGTTTGGAATTTGACGATTGTTTGATGGAAATTTATTTGTTATTTGATGCTTGTGATCTCGTGCTTGCAGGAGAGAAAATGAATCGCCGAACCTTTTTACAACTAAGCGGACTGACGGCTGCGGGCGCCGCGCTTGCAGGCTGCAAATCCGCAAACGAGAAGCTGATCCCCTACCTCATTCCCCCTGACGAGGGGGTGACTCCCGGCAGAGCGAACTATTACGCCAGTTCCTGCCGGTTCTGTCCCGCCGGATGCGGCATCCTGGTCCGGGTGTCCGAAGGCCGGGCAAAAAAAATCGAGGGCAACCCCGAACATCCGGTCAACAGGGGAAAGCTTTGCGCCCGGGGACAGGCTGTTCTCCAGGAGCTTTACCATCCCGACCGTGTGCCGCAGCCGCTGAAGCGCACCGGGCCGCGCGGCTCGGGAGAGTTTACGAAGATCTCCTGGGAAGAAGGGCTGGACCTGCTCACGAGCAAGCTCAAGGGCCTCAGGCAGGAAAAGGCCGCTGACCGTCTGGCCCTGCTTACGCCGGAGCTTCGGGGCACGCTGTCGGAGCTGACGACACGTTTCATGCGTTCCTTCGGATCGCCCAATCATCTCTCCTATGAACTGCTTGGCCCTGACTGGCTTCGCGAAGCCAACCGCAAAAATTTCGGCCAACCCGGCCTGCCCTATTACGATGTAGCTGAGACCCGCTACCTGCTCAGCTTCGGCGCCGATTTCGTGGAAAGCCACCTGTCTCCCGTCCAGTACGGCAATGCCTTCGGCCGGATGCGCCAGGACCGGGACACGGTCCGCGGCCATTTCACCTACGTCGGCGGCCGGATGTCATTGACCGCTGCCTCGGCCGATCGCTGGATGCCTGCTCGCCCCGGAAGCGAAGGGGTCCTGGCCCTGGGTATGGCCCGGCTGATCCTGTCTGAGTCCCTGTACGACAAAGCTGCCGTTGCAGCGAACGGGCTGAGTGCGGAAAAGCTATTGCGGGGGCTCACGGCCTACGATCTTCCCCGCGTGGCGGAAGAGACCGGTCTGGCGCAAAAGGCCATTGCCGAGGTGGCCCGGGAGTTCGCTGCGACCCGTCCTTCGCTGGCCATGGCCGGAGAGGCGATTGGCCTTCCAGAGCAACGGCCGGGAATCGGTCCGCGCTGTCCAACTGTTGAACGTGCTGGCGGGGAATCTGAACCGGCCCGGCGGGGTCTACCCTGACAGCGGGTCCCCGGACGGCCCGACAAACTCTTTTGACGAACTTCTCTCGCTTGTTAAAAAAATGCGCGGTAGGTCAGATTCAGATGGCCCTGATCCACGGCGATCCGGTCCACACCATTCCCCCGGCAACCGGCTTTCAGGAGGCGCTCTCCAAGGTCCCGTTCATCGTGAGTTTCTCCTCGCTGCTTGATGACACCGCGATGCAGGCCGACCTGATCCTGCCGGACCATGCTGCTCTGGAGAGCTGGGGGGACGTGATTCCGCTGGCCGGGACCCGGGATGAAGCGATCGGGCTGATGCAGCCGGTGGTCACACCGGTGTTCGACACGCGCCAGTTCCCCGAGGTGCTGATGACAACAGCCCATGAACTGGGCGGGGAAATGAAGGCGGCGTTTCCCTATGAATCTTATCTTGATATGCTGAAGGCTGAGATGAAAAAGCATGTTGGTCTTGCGAGTGGGAAGGATTTTGAAGCAGCGTGGGTCGACCTTCTCCGGAAGGGCGGACTTTTCAAATCGACCGTTCACCAGGGAAAGAATTATCGCTGGAAAGCAGGCACGACCCTGCCGGAACCAGCCAAGCCCCGATTCTGCCGGAAATGAAAAGGAATTCCCGCTGCATCTTTCGGTATATCCCTCTACGGCCTTTTATGACGGCCGGGGCGCTCCGCTTCCCTGGCTGCAGCAGCTCCCTGACCCCATGACCACGGTGGTCTGGGACAGCTGGATCGAGATCAACCCCAGGACCGCTGCTGAACTTGGAATCAACTTCGGCGATCTGGTCGAGGTAACCTCCCCCCGGGGCTCGCTGCGTGTGCCGGCGGTGATCTACCCCGGCATCCGGCCCGACATGGTGGCGATTCCCCTGGGACAGGGACATCGGGAGATGGGACGCTATGCCAAGGGAAGGGGAGTGAACCCGCTCCAGCTTTTGGCGCTGACAACGGAAGGAACGAAGCCTCTGCCGGCCTGGAATGCAACACGGGTGCGGGTGAGCCGGATCTCGGAAAAGGGGGAACTGGTGACCGCAGGCCATCCGGAGGGAAGCTACCGGAGCGATCTGATCGAGATCTAACGACGGAAACAAATATCAGCCACGAAGACGCGAAGACACAAAGGAGGTCTCAGGAAATTAGGCAAGTTGAAAATCTTTCGCAGTATTGATTTCCTTCGTGTCTTCGTGTCTTTGTGGCAATATTGGGTTTTGTGCAGGCATGAGGATTTAACGCATATGGAAAAAATGACGAGCCCGTACAAATGGGGAATGGTGGTGGACCTCGACCGCTGCACCGGCTGCGGCGCCTGCGTGGTCGCGTGCCAGGCGGAGAACAACGTGGCGATCTGCGAAAAGAAGGAGATCGCCGAAGGCCGCAACATGCACTGGCTGCGGATCGAACGCTTCTGGGTGGGGGAGTACCCCGACGTTCGGGTGCGCTTCCTGCCGGTGCTGTGCCAGCACTGCCACGACGCGCCCTGCGAGCCGGTCTGCCCGGTCTATGCCAGCTACCACAATCCCGGACGGTCTGAACGGCCAGGTCTACAACCGCTGCGTCGGCACCCGTTACTGCGGCAACAACTGCCCCTATGCCGTGCGGGTCTTCAACTTTTACGATCATGAGCACTCCTGGCCGCCGCCGCTCAACAATCAGCTCAGCCCGGACATCACCGTGCGGAGCCGCGGGGTGATGGAAAAGTGCTCCTTCTGCATCCAGCGAATCCGCCGGGCCAAGGAAGAGGCCAAGACTGAAGGACGAACCGATCCGCGACGGAGAAGTGCAGACGGCCTGCGCCCAGACCTGCCCGGCCGACGCCCTGGTCTTCGGCAACATGGCAGACCCGGAGAGCCGGGTCGCCCGCCTGTCCCGCAGTCCCCGGCGCTTCCGGCTGCTTGAGGATCTGGGCACTCATCCTTCGATCTATTATCTCAAGGGAGGAGGACGCGAACATGTCTGAGCCATCGGCCGGTTCGGAGTCGGGAGTTCGGAGCTCGGAGGGTGCCGCCAAAAGCGCCGGGCAAATGAACGACGAGATGCTCTCCTCGATGCGCGCCGCCGACCTGGCGGTGGTACCTGCTCGCCTTCGTTCTCGGGGCGGTGGTGGCCTGGGGCCTGGCGGCCTTCACCTATCAGGTGATGACCGGCATGAGCGTGACCGGCAAGAACCGTCCGGTCATGTGGGGTTTTTACATCACCAGCTTCGTCTTCTGGGTCGGCCTCTCCCATTCCGGGACCATGGTCTCGGCGATCCTGCGCCTCTCCCAGGCCAACTGGCGGCGGCCGATCCTGCGCGCCGCCGAGGCGATGACGGTTTTCAGCATCACCGTGGCCGGCCTCTTTCCGATCATTCATCTGGGCCGCAACTGGGTCGTCCACTACTTTCTTCCCTATCCCAATCAGCGGGGGCTCTGGCCCAATTTCCGCTCCGCGCTGCTGTGGGACGTGACAGCGATCACGACCTATCATCATCGGAAGCACGCTCTTTCTCTACCTGGGGATGCTTCCCGACCTGGCTGTGGCACGCGACCGGGCGAGCGGCTGGCGCAAAAAGGTCTACGCAGTGCTGGCCATGGGGTGGCGCGGCAGCGCGCACGAGTGGGTCAGTATACCACAAGGCCTCGACGCTGATGGCGGCCCTGATCATCCCGGTGGCAGTGTCGGTGCACTCCATCGTGGCCTGGGATTTCGCCGTCACCGTGGTCCCCGGCTGGCACAGCACCATCTTCCCCCCCTATTTCGTCATCGGCGCCATCACCTCCGGAGTGGCAGCCGTCATCACCCTGATGATCATCATCCGCCGGGCCTTCCACCTGGAGGACTACCTGACCCCGCTGCACTTCGACAACATGGGGAAGCTCCTCCTGGTCATCTGCCTGCTCTGGTCCTACGCCTATTTCGTCGAGGTCAAGATCACCTGGTACGCTCATGAGCCGATCGAGTGGGAGGTCTTCAGCTTCATGGCGGACAAGTACACCCTCCTTCTGCTCCTGATGCTCTTCGGCAACTCGGTGCTGCCGATCACGGTCCTCTGTTTCAAAAAGCTGCGGCGCAATATCGGGCGTCATGCTGGTGGTCTCGCTCCTGATCAACGTCTGCATGTTCATCGAGCGCTACCTGATCATCGTGCCGTCGCTCTCCCACAAGAACATGCCCTTCGCCTGGGGCACGCTACTTCCCCTCGTGGGTGGAGATCTCCATCACCGCTGCCGCCTTTGCCGGCTTCGCCCTGCTCTATACGCTTTTCGCCAAGTTCTTCCCGATCGTGGCGGTGACCGACGTGCGGGAGCTCGAGGCCCGTAAGGCCGATGTCCCGCTCGGCCGCGCCAAGGTGCCGGTAGTAGCGGGGGAGGAGTAAGCGATCGAGGATTTCGGATTGCATGATAACGAGAAAGGAGTAGACTGGATGGAAACGCTGGGAATATTCAAGGATATCGAGACCGCGGGCAGGGCAGTGGAGAGCCTGGTCAAGGCGGGCTTTGCCGAAGCAGAGATCACCTCGCTGACCTCCGTTCCCTATCCCGACGGCGTGCTGGTGAAGACCGATGACCGCACCTGGTTCCGCTGGTTTGCTTTGGCAGGCGGCATCGTCGGCGCTGTCGCCGGTTTTCTTCTTGCCGTCGGCACCGCGTGGGTCTACCCGGTGCAGACCGGCGACAAACCGATCATCACCTTTTACCCGACCGGCATTATCACCTTCGAGCTCGCCATGCTCTTTGCCATCATCGGCACGATAGCGGGAATGTTCCTTGAGATGAGGCTCCCGCCCCGGGGGACGCACTCCTATGACCCGGCCATCAGCGAGGGGTATATCGGCATCAGCGTCGCCGCGTCCTCCGAAAGAGAGCGCAGCCGGGCGGAGGAGATCATGAAGCAAGCCGGCGCCCTGCGGACCACTGCGGAGGAGATGCTGTGACAGAGCATTTAAGCTCCAAATTCCAAGCATCAAATTACAAATAAGCTCCAATGACCAAATACGAAATTCCAGACGTTTTGGCCATTGGGTCTTGAAATTTGAATATTATTTGAAATTTGTTATTTGGAATTTATCCCGGCGCCGGGCGAGGCCTCGTGGAAGATGCGATTGAGGATGGAGATATGGTTATGAAACGCATTTCACAATTCGTTATTCTGGCTGCCACACCATTGTTGATGGCTGCGATCTGGATGGATGAGCAGCAAACCTACAAACCATACAAAACGCCGGTCCTTTCTCCGCCCGTGGACGCCGTGCCCATATCCGGCAAGGAACTTGTCTCCCGGGACGCTGAGCTTAAAAATCCGTTCTCCGCGACCGCAGCAGCGCTGGCGCAGGGAAAAGCGCTTTTCGACACCAATTGCGCCATGTGCCACGGCCAAACCTCGGCAGAACGCGGTCTCGTCGGCAAAAAACTCGTTCCGCCCCCGCCTGGCCTCGACCGCGATATGGTGAAAGGCCTGAGCGACGCCACTATCTTCAAGGCCATTACCTTCGGTTTCGGCCGGATGCCCGCCTTTAAGGACAAACTCACGCTCGAGGAGCGCTGGAGTCTGACCAATTTCCTGCGGACCCGCAACTGAGCACACTCATACGCTGCATGCTCTGCAACGACGGCAAAACAGCGGTCCGATCAGGGATGGCACTTATTGCAGTTGCCCTTCACATCAAAGGCCCGCTGCCCGTTGTGGCAGAATCCGCACGACTGGCCTTTCTGCATCGCAGCCATCGTCACGTCCTTGCGCTGCGCCGTCGTGGTGTAGATGCGGTAATGGCAATCCCCGCATTTCAGTTTGTGTTTCGTAACGTGCACCTCGTGGCTGAAGGTAACATTAGACGCGCCTATGAGCAGAAACGTGATATCCCCGCCTCCGACCTTGCCCCAGGCTGTTGGTGCGAAGACCGTAATAAGAACAACCAATCCCCCCAGAAACTTGTTCATCCTCGTTCCCTCGGCTCTCTTGTGTGGACTGAACTCCGTGCGATGGCAGTTTTACGCAGGCCCATTATAGCAAATGCGCAAATCCACACACAACAGAAAACTGTTTTTTTATGCCGCCGCACTATAATTTTGGATGCAGAAGGTGTGCTATCCAGCGCTTGAGAAGAGAGGTGCCGAGAAGGACGATTCAGGAGAGACAGCCCCTTTCGGAACTGTTAACAAGGCCCCAGTGGAGGAAGGAAAGACATGGTCATGACATGACAAGCTGTCCGGCTATCATGGCTGCTCGATGACCATGCGGTTCTTGACGAGCGACACCTCGCGCACTTCGCCGCGCACTGTCTTTTCTTCGCCGAAAAGATTCCGTATCGTTACGAAGCCGTTCTCCGCGCGCACCTGGTTCACCGCTTCGAGAAGCAGTTCTTCCTGCCCCTTGGTTTTTACATACGCCTTCAGATCACACATGATCGCTTCTCCTTCGAAACTCTGCGTAGCTTATACGGTTTAATAATACCCTCACTCGATGTAAAAACGCAATGTCGAATTCCGCATCACGCGGTCGTGCAGTGAGTCCCGATCACCATGGCGTTCTCCACGTAAGGTTCAGGATAAAGTCCGGCGCTCCGCTGGTATTCAGGTCTTCAGTGAGCGATAGTTCGACGCTCCTCCCCCTCGCTGCATAGTACCGGCCGCCGAGCACCAGCAGCATCGCCGTGCGGTCGATCTTTGAGATGTCCGTCCTGGGGTAGGGAGAGGTCTGGACACTCACCTGGCCGATGAGACTGAGGGAAGGCCAGGCGAGCACCTCCATTCCCGTGCCCGCATATCCGAAGTTCCTGAGCCCGATGGTCTGGTATCCCTTGAGGTCTCCCGGGAACACAGCCCCGAGGTTCGCGTACCATGCTGCATCCTGCCCCAGGCGCTTGTCCATGAGCAGCGACATGC
This sequence comes from Nitrospirota bacterium, assembly GCA_963818475.1. Lineage (GTDB taxonomy): Bacteria > Nitrospirota > UBA9217 > UBA9217 > UBA9217 > GWC2-56-14. Next base: position 34,095 of record CAWFSF010000002.1, read on the forward strand.
CGGCGTCCACGCTCCCGTTTCCGTAGCCGACCTTTGCGTCGCCGGTCGGCAGCTCCACGGAGCCCATGACGCTCACCACGAGATCATCTGCCAGGAGCTGCTTCTTGACAACCACCCGCAGATCGCCGATGCCGGCTTTGTCGTTGTCGCCCATAACGACCGGCATCCCGTTCCGCCTGACCTCGTAAAGAAAGGCATTGTCCGGCCTGGTGTCCCTGTTGTAGTCTGGGAATCCAAAGGCACGGTGGTACCAGGCCAGCGGACGGTCGAGGAACCCGGCTGTTGCCCGCAGGAACGGCAGATCAACACCAAGTTCTATCCCGCCCGGGACCGTCCGGCGATACCGGACATTGAGCTCCGTCAGCTCGATGTCGAGGTGGGCGGACCACGCCGACGAATCTGCCATCACAAAAACACTCGAATGGGAAAGGCTCAGGGAGAAGGAATCGGCTGGAGCCGCAGGTTCAAGATAGGGCTGGTCTGCAGCTATGAAGATGGGAAACTGGTTCCTCACCTGGAGCGGACCAGCAAGCTCAGCTGCGGCAGCAGTGCCCACAGAGAGCAACAGCGCGGCGAGGCAAAATGTAATGCATCCTTTCGTCATACGCTACTGTAGCATAGGGAGAAGCGGAAATAAAGCCGGAAGAGGAGCGGGCCGGGCATAGCATGGTTACTGAAGCAGCACATAATCGGCATCCCTGGTCGTTACGCTCTGCTGGTCTATCTGCCCGGGCAGGTAGGGCAGTATGGTGCGGATGGATAATTTCGATTCCAGGTTTACCTGCTCGGCGACCCCCCGCTTCCACGCATGCCCGATGCCGGCAAGGACCACCAGAGTCCGGTCCGGATGTATCTTCCGATAGGTGATAAGATGCCAGGCCATGGACTTGTCCCTGACCATCTGCGCCTCACAGAAGTTCAGGAAGATCCGACCGCTGTGTGCATGCTGTGCATAGGCCTCCCTGATCAGGTCCATATATTTATCATCCACCCTGCAGCTGATGCCCGGCGGCAGCGACTTCTTCTCCGCCGCCGACAGAGAGGCGAACCCCTGCCTCGCAACCTTTGCTGCTACGCCGTCAGGAACATTGAGCCCGACAAGCGGAAGCTCATGCTCACGAACGTAAAGAAAAATATCCTGATACAGGAACCAGGGCATACCCCAATTCTCCTGGTAGGCCGGCAGGAACCGGTCCAGGGAGAGGCTCCCGCTGGTCCAGCCATCCAGAGTGTCCTGACTGTCGGCACTGAACATCTCAAGCCCCACCGCCATGGGGGTATCTGCCTCGTGGATGGCCTTGATAACCTCAAGCTGGTAGCGGTGATGTTTGTTCACATTGTGGATCTCTCCCACAAAAACGATGTCCGCGTTCTTCACGTCATCGATCATGCGTTGGAAGGGTATGACGGCTCCGTCCTTGACGCGCAGGACCAGGTCGGCGCCGAAGACGACCGTTGGAAAAAAGCCCGTTACCATCAGACACAGGAGCAATAGGACAGCGCGCATGCTCATCATGGCAGACCTCCCTCTTATCTTAGTGTAGCAGGCCTGCCAACCGGCCGGCAGAAACGGCGATAGGGGGAGCTTCGCCTTCTGCCGGCTATTTTCGTTAAACGCAAAATACAGGAATCCTTTTGTTGCAACACGTCGTCCGGGTTCAGGATACATGCGGCGTCCTCTTTCGTCATGAGGTATAATTGAGCAGGTATACTGCAGTTTTATGATCTGCGTTCTTTCAGGAGGTGCGGGATGAAACGGCTATTATTCGCAGCAGCTGTGCTGATCATGCTGGTCCCGGCGCCGGCGTTCTCCGAAGATTCCGATGATCTGGGGCGCGTGCGCCTGAGCCTTATCAACGGTGATGTCCAGGTGCTGATCAGGGACAGCACAGACTGGACGGACGCCGCGATCAACGTACCCCTTGGCGAAGGCGACCGTCTCTGGGTACCCGCGGAGGGCAGGGCCGAGGTCCAGATCCGCGGCGGGGTCTTTGTCCGTGCCGGGGACCAGAGTTCCCTCGACATCCTGACCATGGGAGACAGCGGAGCCCAGTTCTACCTGGACCGCGGACACCTCTACCTGTACAACTTTCGCGGGGGCATCAGGTCGGTCCAGATAGACACGCCCTTTTCGTCGATCAGGAGCGAGGACAACTCCATCCTGATGATCGATGCGGCCGAGGACGATGTGGTCGAGGTCTCGGTCCTGAAGGGCTCTGCCTCGGTTGAGAACCGGACCGGCGCCACGCGCGTCACCGCCGGAAACACGCTGACGGTCCGGGGCGAGATCAATGCGGAACTCGCGCCGATCGGCGCACCCGATGACTGGGAGCGCTGGAACCGGGAGCGGGACAGCCGCGTGGCCGCCTGGGGCGAAAGCGCCCGCTACCTGCCTGACGAGCTTCACGAATACGCTTCTGACTTTGACGGCAATGGACGGTGGTACTACACATCCGAGTATGGCTACGTCTGGACCCCCCTCGTGACCGCTGCATCCTGGGCGCCCTACACCTATGGCAGCTGGGTCTGGATCCGCGGGAACTACGTCTGGGTCGATTACCACCCCTGGGGCTGGGCGCCGTGCCATTACGGACGCTGGACCTTTATTGCGAGCTTCGGCTGGAGTTGGATACCGCCGCCCTTCGGCGCCGTCTACTGGGGGCCGGGGTACGTCGGGTGGATCTTTACGCCGACCTACGTTGCCTGGGTGCCGCTGGCGCCGGGTGAGATATATTATGGATACGGAAATTACGGCCCCCACAGCGTGAATCTTAGAACAGTGAACATCAACACCGTTGTGGTCAATCGGACCTATGTCAATGCCCGCGTCAGGAACTCCGTGACCGTGGTGCAACGGGACTCTTTCGGTACAGGCCGCCGTGCGCCCCTGCAGGTCCGTGAAAATCCGTTCCGTGATGAAGGAACGCGCCGCCAGGAGGAAGGCAGGGAGTTCGTGCCTCCGCAAAAGAGGCCGGAGAGGCCCATTGTGCTCGTTCCGCGGGAGATGCGCGAACAGATACGTCAGCAGCCTGCGCAGCAGCGCGGACAGCGGGATCGCCGCGAACGCCAGGTCGTGAAACCGTCAACACCGCCGCAGCCGTCCATCAGGACCGAACGGCCTGCGTCGCAACTTCCGCCCGAGCGGGTGCGAAAAACAAGCCCGGAAACGCTCAAGAGCGAACGGCCCATGGCACGGGACCGCAACACCTCGGTATTCAGGCCTGCAGCGCCGAAAGACCTGCCGGTAACGCAGATGAAGGAACCGCGCAAGATCATCAGAAAACAGGACCTGCAGGACGATCAGAAGCAGAAGAGCAAGGGTGAACAGCGGAGGAACCAGGGCGAACAGCGGAGGGACAGAAGTCGGATCCGGTAAGCCGGGCAGGACAGGTGTTTGGTATAGATAGAGACCACTTACCTGCCGTTTATCCACAAAAAGCATTTGGACGGGTCAAAAGCGGATGAACACCGGATAAAAAAAAACGATAAATAAAGAAACTTTACGAAGGAGGAAAATAACATGGCCTTGAGCAGGTAAAGGCTCAAGGCCATGATCGTGGTCTACAACATGCGCTGGAGTGCGGCACAGCGAACGCCTTTGTTACAAGATGACCTCTTCTGATGCTTCGTCATGCAGCTCATTCCGCAGCAACACTCGATTGATCCAAACGGTCTTCACCAGCAGGCCCAGCACCAGGCACAGACCCAGGCCGTTCATAAAAGTGAGCAATTGCAGAACAATATAGTCCCAGGAGCTGTTGATCGGAATGTACTGGGGGTTCAATACGAGCATGCCGATGCAGAAAAAAACAGCCACGGCAAGAAACTTCAATATTTCCATGATGTTTTGTATTTTCATAGTAAGATATTACCTGAAAATACCCGTACTGTAAATACCCCGGTCAGGGTAATTTAAGGGTACTGCATGCACTCTTCCGTTCACCCCGCCTTCAGCTCCGACGTGCAGAATGCGCAGCGCGTTGCCCTGAGCGGCACGTTCGACAGACAATAGGGGCATTCCCTGGTTGCCGGGGCCGCAGGGGCCGGCGCCTCCTCCTGCCGCTTGAGCCGCGCAACAGCTCTGATAAGCAGAAAGATCACAAAGGCAACGATCACGAAATCCACCACTGCATTCAGGAAAACGCCGTAGTTGATGGTGGCCGCGCCGGCAGCTTTTGCCTCGGCAAGCGCGCGGTAGGGAACACCTGACAAGTTAATGAAAAGATTGCTGAAATCCACGCTCCCTACTATGAGCCCTATGGGCGGCATCAAAATATCGCTCACCAGCAGGGACACTATCTTGCCGAATGCCGCACCGATGATGACCGCCACTGCCAGGTCGAGTACATTGCCGCGCATAACAAAATCCTTGAAATCCTTAAGCATAAGGCTTCCTCCTCTTAGGATACGACCCTGACGGATGCCCAGGAGTCGGTTTGACTCACTGCTTAAGCATAGCATAACCGCTGCCCGCCTATGGATCCTCAGAGTTATGCACGCTGCCACGTGAGCCACGCTGTGAAAAGTTTTTTCACGAACGGCGTGAGCCGTCTGCGGTTGTACAGATCGGCCAGCTTTTTAACCGCCTCAGCCTGCGTGGGATAGGGATGGATCGTCCTCCCGATAGCCGAGAGGCCGAGCCCGGCGGTGATCGCCAAAGAGAGTTCATTGATCATCTCACCGGCATGGTGCGCCACGATCGTGGCGCCGAGGACCTTGTCGGTCCCCTTCCTCAGGTGCACACGCGCAAATCCCTCTGTTTCGTTGTCCAGAAGCGCGCGGTCCAGATCAGCAAAGGGAACAGTCAGCGTCAGCACAGGAATGCCCAGGTCTTCGGCGTCTTTTTCATACATGCCGACATGGGCTACCTCAGGATCGGTATAGGTGCACCAGGGAACGACCAGCGATGAGGTCTTCTGCCTTCCCTTGAACAGTGCGTTGGCGATCAGGATGCGCGCCATCGCATCGGCCGTATGCGTGAACTTGTAGGGGGAGCAGATGTCGCCGGCCGCATACACACGCGGGTTCGAGGTCTGGAGCATATCGTTCACGATAACTCCCCTGCGCAGATCATAGGCAACACCCGCTGCTTCGAGGTTCAGCCCCGCGACGTTCGGCGCCCTGCCCACGCCGACCAGTATCTCGTCCACAGCGAGCTCCCGGATCGCGCCCTGCTGCTCCACGAAAATGACCTTGTCAGCGCCCCTTTTTTCCACCTTCAGGATATTCGCGTTCAGAACAAGCTCCACGTTGTCGCGCAACATTGACTGCTGCACGATCTCTGCGGCATCGGCATCCTCCCGCGAGAGCAGGCGGTCGGCAATCTCGACGACCGTTACGTCGCTTCCCATGCGCGCGAACGCCTGGGAGAGCTCGCAGCCGATAGGGCCGCCGCCGATCACCAGAAGCCTTGCCGGGGCCTCCGTAAGCCAGAAGACGTTCTCATTGGTCAGGTAGCCTGTTTCCTCGATGCCGGGAATGGGGGGGGCTGCCGCCCGCTCTCCGGTGCAGATCGCGGCCTTCTTGAAAGTGAGGACCCTGCCATCGACCTCGATGCGGTCCCGCCCGGCGAACTTCCCGCTGCCGAGAAAGACGTCGATGCCGAGCTCTTTGCTGAACCGCTGGGCGGAATCCTGGGAACTGATCCCGGCCCTGACGCTCCGCATCCGCTCCATGGCAGCTCCAAAGTCGATCGACACCGGGCCGCAGTGAATGCCGAAAACTCCTGCAGCCTTCACGGCATGGGCTGCACGGCCGGCCCTTACCAGTCCTTTGGACGGAACGCAGCCCGTGTTCAGGCAATCGCCGCCCATGAGGTGCTGTTCGATGAGCGCCACCTTCGCTCCCAGGCCTGCTGCACCCGCTGCGCACACCAGCCCTGCCGTGCCTGCGCCGAGGACCACGAGGTTGTAGCATTCAGCCGGTTCGGGATTTTTCCAGCCCGCCGGATGGACGTTATTGAGGAGGGTAGTGTTATACTCGTCCTGCGGCAGAATCAGGGGCTTTTGTTCCATGAGAGATCCTTTTATCAACCCGGACGGCCGGAACCAATATTTGCCACGAAGGCACGAAGACACAAAGAACATCGTGAAAATTTGCGATTCAATCAGCCACGAAAAATACTCAGGCATCTCTTCGTGCCTTCGTGTCTTCGTGGCAAAACACTCTTGCCGTTTTGAAAAGGATTTACTACGCTTCTCTGCTCCTCTTCGCTGCATGCGCTGCGGCTCCCAGGAGCGCAGCCTGATCGTTCATGATGACCTTCACCGGGATGCGCGTAACGATCGGCGACAGCCTGCCCTTGTTCGTGAAGGCCTTCATGAACGTTCCGTCCCTGAGCTTCCAGCTGATCTTCGGCGCTATGCCGCCGCCGATGAACACCCCGCCTGTGGCCATGACCTGCAGCGCCAGGTTCCCTGCCGCTGCGCCGTAAATGGAGACGAACAGATCAAGCGTTGCTTCACAGAGTTTGCTTTTTCCGAGCCGCGCGGTTTCCGTGATCGCAGCAGCCGGGTCATCCTGCTCCATCTGCTGGGACAGCCAGGCCGGCTCTTTGCCATATTTTCCCGGTGTCGCGCAGGAACCGGTAGATGCTGAACAGGCCTGAGCCGGACAGGATCCGCTCATAGCTCACGTGGCCGTATTGTTCGAACAAATACCTCAGAAGCCCCAGCTCCAGGCGGTTCTTCGGCCCGAAATCGACATGGCCGCCTTCCGACGGCGAAGGGATATGGCGCGCGCCGTCCCAGAACAGGATCGCCGATCCGAGTCCGGTCCCTGCCGACAGGAGCGCCCGGTTGCCTTCGGCACGCCTGCCCCGGTTCAGGGTCATGAAATCCTTCGGCTGCATGACCTCAATGCCGTGGGCGTTGGCAACCAGATCATTCACCAGTGAAACAATGCGGATGGAGAGGAACTTCTTAAGAGACCGCTCGGAGATCTTCCAGGGAAGGTTGGTGGCTACGGCCGTGCCGGAAACAACAGGCCCGGCCACACCGAAGGTCGCAGCGGACAGGCGCTCCTGCCCGGGAAGAAATTCTTCTATGACGCTTTCGAGATCGTCGAAATTCCTGCTCGGATAAGCCTGTGACAAGAGAAGGCGGCTGCCGGATCCGTCAACGAGGAAAAGGCCAAGCCGCGTTTTTGTGCCGCCCACATCACCGGCAAGGACCACTCGTGATCGTGACGTTTTTTTCATTGTACCTCGCATAGTAAGTACATGGTATGAACGTAATCAAATTATAGTCAAAAAAAGCAGAAATTTCTCGCAAAGGTCGCAAAGGACGTCAGAAAATCAAGAACCAAGGCTTACCGTTCTAAAACCCAAAAAGATTTCGACTCAGGTGCCTCTGCGGGTAGCTAGTGTGGCCCGTGCAGCAGCTATTGCGAGAGACGACCTTTCGCTTCTGCCTTGCAGTTCCGTTTTTCGAAGCAGGCCGACCGGCCCGCTAGGACGCAGCGCCCACTCACGTGGACCCCTGGCCGGCAGTGCAGCCAAAGCAGTGGTCGTCCACGCTTATGTTCCTGCGGCTCAGGGTCGAAAAATCGAATGCATGGATATGCTGCGGCACATCGGAAGCCACTGGAATTCCGAGCACCTGGTTGAAGTCGCAGTCATAGATCCTGCCGTCCCAGCCCACGCTCACCAGCGACCGGCACATGATCTTGTCAAGGGTTGCGGGATTGAACGCTGAAGCAAGCATGTCCAGATAGGCTCCGATCTTTCCGCTTTTGACCAGAGCATCGCTGAACCTGCCGACCGGCATATTGGTAAAAGCGAAGAGGCGGTTGAATACGATGCCGTACCGTGCTTTCAGTTCCCTTTTGTAATCCGCCTCGAGGCTGCTCTGCGGAGGGGCGAGAAAGGGTCCTGCGGGATTATAGACCAGGCTCAGGGACAGTTTGCCCGTTTCGTCTCCATACCCCAGGCTGTTGAGCCTGCGGAGCGCGTCGATGCTCTTTTGGTACACACCGTTGCCCCGTATGGCATTGACGTTCTGCTTCGAGGTAGCACGGGAGGGATGCGATCAGCTCCACCTCATGGTCCCGGTAAAATTCGGGGAAGCCTTCCCATCCCGCTCTCAAAGAATACCGTAAGATTGGTGCGGGCAATGACCCTTTTTCCCATTTTTCTGGCACTGCTGACGAGCAAGGGGAACAGCGGGTTCAACTCCGGCGCTCCGCCGGTGATGTCCAGCGTTTCGATGGAGCTGTTCTTCAGCACCTGCAGGACCGCATCCATCGTTTCCTTGCCCATGGACTCGATGCGGGAAGGCCCGGCGGATACATGGCAATGGTTGCATGCCATGTTGCACTGGTAGCCCATATTGACCTGTAGAACCGTTATGTCCCTGGCCATTAGTGGTTCGGTCCTGACGGATTGCACCCTATCAAGGAATCTGTTTTTCATCATATGAAACACCTGAATTCTGCAGAAAGAACGCGGAGTTCACACGCAGCGTAGCGGTCGGCGTTCCGGGTCGTTAATACTTTTTATGCGGCCCTTTTTAGACTGATACGCATACCTGCCTTTGTCGCAAGAGCGATAAGCATTTCCAAACTGAACTTCTCCCATTTGCCTCTTGTAAGATCAGAGATGCGGGACTGACTAACACCAAGAATTTCAGCCGCTTTGGCTTGCGTCAGCTTTTTGTTCTTGATGAACTTCCGAAGATCACCCATGATCTCAGAACGCATCTGAAGAATTGCGGCGTCCTCAGGGGAAAAACCAAGATCAAGAAATACGTTGCCGGAAGATTTAACAATTGGTTCTTTCATACTACTTCCCTCCAATTTGCTTGAATCGCTTGCGAGCTAATTCAATGTCGTTTTGATTCGTTTTTTGGCTCTTCTTTTGAAACGAATGGAGGACATATACCGCGTCCTCGAATTTCGCCACATAAATAATGCGCCATTCTCCCAGGACATGGATTCGGATTTCCTTAACGCCGCGTCCTATACTGGGCATAGCTTTCCAATCGTTCGGGTCAAGTCCGTTTTGAACGGAATATAATTCAAAGCCCGCCGTTTTGCGAGCTTCGTCCGGGAAGTTTCGGAGATCGTCCAAGCTTGAGCCTATGAAGTTCAGCGGTTTAACCGGTCTCGTTATTGTATTATATAAGTTTTTATATATTAATCAAGCATTATTTGGGGAGGGACATAAGCTGTCGGGTAGAGTGCAGCGCAACCCAACGGCTCTTGTCGGGTTTCGCGTTGCTCTACACGACCTACCAACGGATACACAAGTGACTTGCCTCTAACTGATTCAAGCCAGTTCATCCGGCTGACCGCTTCGCTGCGAAATCAGGTGATCAATTTTCACCGTATAATTTGACATTTTTCCTTGCTATTCATTTCCTCAGCGAGGACATAAAATACCAAGTTATGTTATGCCACTGGAAGGTAAACGACTCGGTGTCTTTTAACGCTCTACCGGCATTGAAATATGCTACAGTGTCGTATCGATTTATGGCAATATCACCAGCCGGTGCACTTTTCGAGGCAGCTATGACGCCGACTCCGGTTAAATAGCAATAATGCCAATGAGAAACTCATTAGAAACCTATCGGCTGATTTCAGTGATATCATGTCCGACTACCTACTTATATCAATTATTCAAAGATCGCCGCCGCGCTGCTGCTATACTACACTCACTCTCGGCTTAACAATCAATGTCGTCCTTCTCAGGACTAGTATTGTGGATCAAATTTCTTCTACGCTCATGGCTTTACAACGACTGACTATCGTCTGAAGACACCTTCAGTACTGCTGCAATCGATGCGCTAAGGTCCTTGAGGAGGAACGGCTTGGCCACCACACCTGCGAACCCGTATTGCGCGTAGTCGGCCATGACGGGGTCATTGGCATAACCGCTGGACACAATTGCTCTGACGCCGGGATCAATCTCCCGCAGCCTGGCAATCGCTTCCTTTCCACCCATGCCGCCGCGTACGGTCAGATCCAGGATCACTGCGTCGAATGGGTTGTTGCTCTGTATTGACTCTTGATAACGCTCCACGGCCTTTGCCCCGTCCTCGACAAGTGTCACTCCGTACCCTAGCCGCCGGAGCATCATTCCCACGGTTTCCCGCACACTTTGCTCGTCGTCCATGACGAGGATCGTGCCGCGTCCCTCCCTGATCCGCCCTTCGCCGGCCTTTGCTTCCGCACAGAGCGTACTGTTGCTGGCAGGTAAATAGACGGTGAAGGTTGTGCCGGCTCCAGGCATGGATTCCACCGTGACGTGACCGTCATGCTTCGTGATGATTGAGTAGGTGACCGCGAGGCCCAGGCCGCTCCCTTTCTGCTTCGTGGTGTAATAGGGATCAAAGACCTTTCCGATGTATTCCTTGGGGATGCCGATCCCGCAGTCATGTACGGACAGCCGGATGTATTTGCCAGGCTTCAGCGTGGGAATTTCATGGTGCGCCACATCGACGTTCTCCGCCCGCACCGTGATTGTGCCGCCCGCAGGCATGGCCTGGTCGGCATTTATCACCAGATTGTTAACCACCTGGGCTATCTGTCCCGCGTCCGCCTCTGCCAGCCAGAGATCATGGGGCAGCTCGATGGCGCACGTTACGCGGCTTCCATGCAAAGAGAACTCTGTCGCCTCTCGGATCACCGGACCGATGTCAACGGTCTTCCTGATTGGGTCGCCTCCCCGGGAAAAGGTCAGCAACTGCTGGGTAAGGCCCTGCGCGCGGAGTGAAGCCTTTTCAGCAGTCTGCAACTGCCGGTGCGTGTGGCTCGCCGGTTCCACGTCGAGCACCGCCATCGATATATTTCCCAGGATCGTAACCAACAGATTGTTGAAATCGTGGGCGATGCCGCCGGCAAGGATGCCCAGGGACTCCAGCTTCTGCGCCCGGATCAGATTTTCCTCCATGTTCTTCCGGTCGGTGATGTCGCGGGAGTTGACGATGATGATGACCGTATCGTCGTCCGCAGTAAGGCTCTTCCCGACGGCTTCGAGATGCCGCCAGGAACCGTCCTTGTGACGGAATCGGAATTCGGCGGCATCATTCCGTCCCGGCTCCTTTACTGCGTCGCTGAAGGCCTTGAAGGTGGCAGCGCTATCAGCGGGGTGGATGTAGTCGAACACGTTTATGCCGATCAATTCTTCCGGCAGGTACCCCAGAAGCTTTTCGACAGAGGGACTTTCGTACCGTATCGTTCCATCGCTGTTGAGAACCGTGATGATGTCAAGGCCGTTCTCGATGAGCGATCTGAAATGCTTTGCCGTCCTGGTGACCTCTTGTTCGGCCCGCTGTCGTTCAGCCATCTCCTGCCGCAATCGGTCATTGGAGAACTCGAGTTCTTTCGAGCGCTCCAGCACAATCTGCTCTGCAAGTTTACGATTCGATATTTCTTGCTGCAGCTGTTCGTTGGTTTTTATCAGTTCCGACGTTTGTTTTATAAAATAAATAACAATGGGTGCAACGACTAATGGCACAAACAACGCATCGATCGCTCCTATTATCAATAGCTCAGAGGATACTTTGCCAAACCAGAAGAAGCTCTGGATGGTATTCAATACGGCGGTAAATAGTTCAGAGAAAACCACCGAGATCCAGACAAAATGCCAGGGATTGATCCGATACCTCTTGGGAGGAGCTGTGTTGGTCATTGTTGAATTCTCCTGAATAGTGTTGTATACATTTTTCCGTATCGATGAGTTGAGCGGCTCGGCTTTACATGATTGGTTAGCATAGGATTCTATTATGATAAGATATATTCTCCCTGGATTCGCACGATTGCACCGCCTCCGAACAGCACCCGCATTTTTCCATGTTCATCATTCCGGGTGATCAGCTTAACAATGTTCGGGCTGACGAACTCTCCGTTCTGCTCCACGGTCATCGATTTCCCATCCCACTTGGAGTTTTTCAAAAGATAATAGCCGAAGGCGGCGTTCCCCGAACCCGTTGCGGGGTCTTCAAGGTAGCCAAAGGTCGGCGCAAATACTCTCGTCCGGAACCGGTTCGGTTTATGAGCGTCACTTCATCGGTAAAGACCGTAATGATGTCTATGGAATTTTTCCGGCAGTATGATTTCAACTCGTCCAGCTGGGGGGACAACGACAGTATGGTGTCCAGCTTCTTTAGGGGGACGATCAATGTTTCCAGCCCCGCATTGACGACTGAGACGGGATAGTGGTCGCTTATTTCATTGGGCTCGATTTTTACGGCCTCGGCAAAGCGGTTTTTGTCGATCGCGGCTGGTGCAAATACCGGATCAGGGGCAGTGATGAACACGGCATTGTCGTTTGGTATCCTGTTCACGACCTCCAGCCGCCCTTTGTTGGTTACGATAGAAATGGCCTCTTTAGTCGTCAGCCTGCTATTACTCTGGATAAGGTCGTACATGATGGCAATTGTTGCGTGACCGCAGAACTCGACTTCGCGTTCAGATGAAAAGTAACGAAGACCGTAAGTATCGTCGTCAATTTGGCCAAAGATAGCCGACTTCGCTTACAAATCCCTTCAATTCGCGGGCAATTCTTTGCATCTCCTGACCGGAGATATCGTTTTGGGTGCTCAAGTATATAATGCCGGCGGGATTGCCTGATGACGTCGCTGTGGCGAAGGCGTCGATTTTTTTAAACGGGTATTGTTTCATGACCTATCCTAGGTGTCATTTCGTCCAAGGACACTCCGGACACTACGTTCCCAATCTTTCCCTGTCTCGGGCTTACCTTGACGCAAGGACCGGCTGGTTGAAATCATCATTGGCTAGGCGTGTTGTAGCGTCAAAACCCGGACTTCTTTCGCAAGGCGCACATCGAGTTTGTCTTTTTCCACTTCAAGGTCATAGCGCGACTGAAGGTTGAGCCAGAATCGTTCAGAAAGGCTAAAATATCGGGACAGTCTCAGCGCGGTATCAGCGGAAATTGAACGCTTGCCCTGAACAATTTCATTGATACGGCGAGGCGGTACGCTGATGTCCTTTGATAGCTTGTACTGGCTGATTCCCATAGGTTCCAGAAAGTCTTCGAGGAGTATTTCTCCGGGATGAATGGGCGGCATTTTTTTCGTTTTCATAATTAGCTCCTAATGGTAGTCGGTTATCTCAACATCGTAGGCATCCCCTTGATGCCATCGAAAACATATTCTCCATTGATCGTTGATGCGGATGCTATGTTGCGTATGACGGTTGCCGGAAAGCTTCTCCAGCCGATTGCCGGGAGGCACTCTCAAATCCTCTAGAAGATCCGCGGCATCCAGATACATCAGTTTTTTCAGGGCGACGCGGCGAATTTCCGACGGAAATTTTGATGCATACTGTCTGTTGAACAGCTTTTCGGTATCTTTGCCGTGAAAGCTTTTTATCATTGTTAATAGTAACGCATGGCGTTAATAGTTGTCAAGTGATATTGTGGCCAGGCTGGCAGCGTAAAATGAGGGCGAGGCAATTATAATGGCGCGCCCATTCGACATGCGAGTTGGATTACGCATGTTCCGAGGGGTTTCAATGGGTCAATGGGGTCAAGTGTATAGGTGATGTTGAACTTCCGCATGAATTCTGTAAGATTCCCAAGAGGTGTTTCGACCAGGAGGAGAAAATGGTTGTTCATAAGGACGTAGGTATGGAGTTTGACCGTATAGATATTCAAAGATTGAGTGAGTATCTGGAGAAAGCGCGCGCGATCGGCGTCATCCTTGGAAATCACCTGTCGTTCGTTTCCGCGACAAGTGACGTGGTAGACTGCATCAGGGTATTGAATTCTAAGAGGCCTGGCCATGGGCAAGGATAGAACAATAACTTAATTGTCAATAATGAAGATTTGATCCCAATAGGTTCGTTGCACTAGTGGTCTGCTGGTTTGTCTTTATTCATTTTCAGTCTCTCTTCTCTCTTTGCTCGAGACAATTTAACTTTTTCTGGCATGACAAACATATACTCGATAAACTTTGAAATAAAATCGTGTGCTTCAATAACGTCATCAGCAGTAACTTCTTTCAAATTGTCCTTGTCTGGATGAGCCCCCCAATTACCCAATATTCTAATTTGATGTGCCCAATCTTTAATATCATTTGGCAAACTATTTAGAGAATCTATTTGCTTAATTAAATCTAGTTTGTGATCTGCTCCAAGAATTACCAAAGAACTCTGCAGTGCTCTTCGGAACATGGAGCAACTTGCTCTATTGGCCTGTATAGACTCACATTTCAAGGCTTCTTGATAATCCGATAGCACTTGATTTGGAATAAGTTCTTTTTCTTCACTACTTAATTCATCATCGAAGGATACGGGATATTTTTCTCCCCAGCCTTGCGCGGTTAAGTTTTCATCACTGGAATATGGATTTTGCTCAAAGTAATATGTTTTTAGGAGAAGCTTCTTGCATGGTTTACATCTAAAAATTACATAAAATTCTACATCTCTATTTCTGAAGGAGTGATAAGCGCTCCACTGTTTTTCAATATGTGCTTTAGAACCACAGTGAGGGCAGATATCAATTAAGTCTTTAACGTAACCATCAATTAAGGTGCCTGCATCTTTAATGTTCATCATTGCCCCCTACAGATCTCATCGCAATTATTTTCCTCAATTGGTTTTTCGCGACTAACACGCGGGTGAGACGCGCATTTATTGTGCGTCGGACTCGACCCGCACGTTGGAACTTGGTCCGGACATTTAATTCAGGTAAAATAAATGTGTTTATCTTTGGGTTATATACTTATTCATAAATGAAATTAATATTGCGGATGAAAAAATAATGCCGATAGCAGCCTCAATTATAACGAGAAGTTGTTTGATGAATATATAATTGCCACTTACAAAGCCATCTAGTAAATCCGAATATCCGACTGTATAGAAGGTAATCCCAGAAAAATATACGGAGTTAGCCAACTCGTGAAAGACCGTATTTATAATATTCGGGTTTAACAAGTCCGAGAAACTGAGCAGAGCAGAGTTGGCGTGACTTATCATATAAAAAACAATGCCAAAAAATATTACTGATAATATTGAAGAGAATATCACCCTGGATGGTTTATAAAAAAATCCAAAGGCAAATAGCACGGTCCATATTATGGGGTTGTATTTCTTGTTTCTATAAAAGAAATAATTGAGATCAGACAGAACATAATTATCTATAGAAGCATGAATTGACTTCTTGAGTAATAAGTAAAAGTTCAACAAATATTGTCTGCAGCGTTCTTGATGATCGCTAATTGAATCACGACAGACCTTTATGTTGTGCTTTAGAACTCTTTCATATTCTTTTCGCGTTTTATAATTATCTGGGATTTCGTTACCTGCGAGCTGTTTCTCGTATTCATTCATTTGGCTTGTCCAATTTTCAAGTAAACTTTTATCGTAAAAATTATTAACACGAATCTTGTTCAGTTTTTTATGATATGCCAATATTGAAGTGATATCGATATTGATTTTTTCGATTTGCAAGTGTTCATATTTTAACACTGACAAGAAGTTGTCTGTAATTTCGAGGTTCTTGATTTTGGTGCCATCAAAACCGACTTCAAGTATTTCAGACCCGAAGAAAGATAGCTCACCTATGCCGACATCTCGTATATAAATCGATTCAATCACGCAACAATCTACGTTTATGCTTTTGAAGTCAGCCAGTCTGTTAATGTTTATATTTTGATTGGCAACGGTCTTGTAGATGAAAACTTCAATGTCTTTCAATGTATTATTTGAATCAGGATTTATAATTAGTGCCCCATTAAAAAGACAATTTTTGATCGTTATTTTAGTTGCGTGTGGAATACTAATTTTAAGAGTCTTATGAAATATCAAATTCTCAAGTAGGAATTCAGGGGCCGTTGAGGTTAAATTAATTTCTTCGCCAAAATCGGTCCCCATAGTGGGAGTATATTCTTTCCGAGAATCGACGTATTTCTGCTCGATTATTTTATCGATAAACTTAAACTTCTTCATGTATTCCACCACATTCATAACCCTTGCCAAAGGCTTCTTGCGAAACAAACGTAGAAGTCAGCCGGAGCGAGCGTAGCAATCGGCTGGATTGGCTTGTTACGCAGCATTTTCATTCGACAGATGTCTTTTCCTGGGATTTCTCCTTACTAGCATGTTGACTATACCATTCCCATGTAGGCCGATAAAGTTCTTTGTGATAGGTTATAGATTTTTGTCCGTTAGGCAGGATTTTTTCAGTAAAATCTGGTGGGATCACAAATAAATCCTCATGCCATCTAGATTGAATTAATAAACTAAGCATGACTACAATACAAGCAAATACAAAAACCCCGACAGCGATTGGGCTCGGTGGTATAGTCCAAAGCGATAAAAGTGGCTTATAGCGCAGCGATGCAATACCAATAGCAAGGAAACTGACTGCAAGAACGCAGATTGAAACCAGTTGCGCCCAAGCTAATGACTCTCCAGCTCCAGCTGCAGCAGAGTGATATCTCCGGCGGTTTCGTAATGTGATAAAAAAGAATGATAAGATCATCGTTCCAACGAACAAAAAAATAAAAAATAGTAGAAATACGCTCGCCGCTGCCAATATTATATAAATAACAGTATCAACCGATCTACTAAGTCCACTAGCTGCTAAGATCAGAATGGTGAACCGCACCAGATAAATTGACATTTTGAAATCTGTCTGGGCATATCCCCATCTGCGAACCTCGACAGACTGCATTTTGAACTCCAGAACAAATCGTACGGTACTGTATCCGATAACACATGCTAAGATGAGTGGTATTGAAGCTCTGGACAGATCAATGGTTCCAAAATACCCTATGCTTAGAGACTTAAGATCAAACTGAGCGGCCGACCAAGCAAGGGCAATTGCACAAAAAAATGAATTCATCCGCCTGGCTGCGCGATACCCTTCGCTTAATTGAAATTGAAAAGGTGGACTTTTTATATCGGTGTTCATCGTTTATTTCCTATCACCGCATAACGCGGAGTTCACACGCCGCGAAACGGTCGGCGTGGAACGATTCGTTAGCCGTCACCAAATTGAGAATTCCGGTGTTTTAAGTTTTTGAGCGCGGCATATTGCTGTCAATGCCTCGACAAGTTTTGCGTAATCATCTTTTGAAGATATTTGGGCAAACCTTGAACGGAACATGATTCTTTCGTCCTCCCTTAGATAAGGGCTCGCAATAGCTAAAAGTTGATTAAAGTGTGTTATTGCGCGATTCTCATATGCAACCTGATTTGCCTGTACTGCTGAAAACACAAGGAGGAAAACAACCAAAATAAGAACTGGACGACCTAGAACCTTAAGTGTTCGATTCACCTCTGGATTCTGAGTTCCGCCCTTTGAACTATTCAATCTTTTTTGAGCAGAAAATACGCCGGTCATCGCACCAAGGATAAAGATGGGCAAAAGACCAAAAATTACGCTGTAGAGTCTCAGGCTTGGATCTTCTCGAAAACCAAACGCAATGTCCGCATAGAGTGAGTTTTTGAATTTTTCAATTCCAAGGGTTGCGATGTTCAGTCCAAAATTGCTCACTACCTTGAGCATCGGCTTAAGCAACCACTCCCAGGCACCGGATCCCAAAGCTCCGAGGACAACTGTTAATAGAGCGTAGCGAGCTGTCTTCCAAGACAATAAATTACGGATTCCCATGGAATTTCCTCCTGAAGCTTGACTTGAAACTGATTCGTAACGGAGTAGTTTGGATTCGGGCTTCTTTGTAATGCAAGCTCATCACCTGTATGCCATAAATTAACCAGTTATTGACTATAAGCAACCTGGTTTATGATACCATAAACAAGTTTATGCTATCATAAACCGGTTATTGCTATCATAAACTTTTGAGGTTTATGCTATGATAAACCTTTCCAACTCGGCGCCTTGATTTCACCGAACTGAACATACCAGCCACGGGTCGACTATACCACAAGCTGCAGACTACGAAAAGGAATTCTCAGCAGTTATTGAAAACACGCACCACGATTGCCGCATACAATAGTTTACGACAAGAGGAGAGGATAAAAGCGAGTGGGGTTTTCAAGTGAAGACTGTATGCTCAGACAATGATCCTTTTTCTCATGAGCCGGAACGGGAACGGCGCGAGCACCAGCGCCATGACGACGATCCAGCCGGCGCTCCCGAGCGCAGCGGAGAGCGAACCGGCGGACAGGGCCCGGCAGACGTTCACCAGATGGTAGAGCGGCGTGAAGACGGCGAGGTCTGAAACGATGCGCGGCATGGCATCGAGGGGGAAGAAGATCCCCGAGAAGAGAAAGAGCGGCGTCATGAAGAGCGTGTAGAAGTAGCTGAAGGAATCGATGCCCGGCACCTTTGCCGCGAACATGACCGAGAGCTCCGCGAAGATCAGGCCGCCGAGAAAGACGAAGGGCAGCGCCAGAAGGATGAGCCAGGACTGTACGAGCCCGAAGAGCGCGATCACGATCATGATCGTGGCGCCGAAGATCACGCTCTTGGTCGCGCCCCAGATGAGCTCGCCGGCTATGAGGTCGTCGAGGTTCACCGGCGTTGCCAGGATCGCGTCAAAGGTCTTCTGGAAGGTCATGCGGATATAGGTGCCGTAGGTGCATTCGTACACCGCGGCAAAGACCGACGACGAGGCAACGATGCCCGGCGCGATGAACTGAATGTAGGGCTGGCCGTTGATGTTCTGCACGAACGTGCCGAGGCCGAACCCCATGGCCACGAGGTAGAGCGCGGGCTCGGCAAAGTTCAGGGCAAAGCTCGTCTTGTACAGCTTGGTGTACACGGTCCAGTGCCGCTGCCAGACCCTGAATGCCCGTTTAATCTGCAAGGCTCCTCCCGGTCAGCTTCAGGTACACTTTCTCAAGGTTGCCGCCGTGCTCCGCCGTGAGCCGCGCCGGGGAATCGATGACCACGATCCTGCCGCTGTCCATGATCGCCACGCGGTCGCAGAGCTGTTCCGCCTCTTCCATGTAATGGGTCGTGAGCAGCAGCGTCGTGTTCTTCGCCTTGAGGTGGTTCAGCTTGTCCCAGACCGCGCGCCGGCTGTGCGGGTCCAGGCCGGTGGTGGGCTCGTCGAGGATGAGGATGTCGGGGTCGTTCACCAGGGAGCGCGCGAGCAGGAGGCGGTGCTTCATGCCGCCCGAGAGCTGGTCGATCTTTACATCGGCCTTGTCCCGGAGTTCCACGAAGTCGAGCAGCACGCGGGCAAGCCGTGTTGAATCTTTTTTGGGGATATCGAAGTACCGGGCATAGACCATGAGGTTCTCGATCACCGAGAGATCGGGGTCGAGGTTGTTGTCCTGCGGCATGACGCCGAGGCGGGCCTTGATCGCGCCGGGCTCTCCGGTCACGTCCATGCCGAAGACCGTCACCTTCCCGCTGGTGGGCGGCATGAAGCAAGAGATGATGCGCATCACCGTGGTCTTGCCCGCGCCGTTGGGCCCCAGAAAGCCGAAACATTCGCCTTCGGCAATGGAAACGTCGATGCCGTTCACTGCACGGAGGCCGTTGTAATCCTTGATCAGATTGTGGGCGACAACAATGTCCATGCTACGTCCTAACTCCTGACTCCGAGCTCCTAACTCCGAACTACTGCTCCTTCAGCGCCTCCAGGGACTGCAGGACCCGTTCCACTTTTTCACGGATATGCATGCGCCTGCTGTGGAGATGCTCCAGGTCCTGCGACGATCGCCTGGCCTGAGCGAGCTCATTCTCCAGTTCGCGCACGCGTTTTTTGAGCCCCTTGTTCTCGCTTACCAGCGCCTGTACCCGCTGCTCCACGATCGCAAAATCGGCTTCGATCCTCTTTACTGCATCGTCATCCTGCATAGGCAACTCCGCAATGGTGGCCGCGCGCTTCCGAGCGAATGCGGCTACCGTCCCCCGATGACCGGGCTCTCGACCGGCCCATCCTGCACCACTGGCAGCGACCTGGCAACCGGGACCGTCTTGCCGTAGATACGCTTGTATTCGGCGTAGTTCCTGAGCACTTTTTTGACATATCCCCGCGTTTCTGAGAAGGGGATCGATTCGACGAACACATCGCGCTCCATGTTTGCCGAGCCGTTCCGACCCATCCAGGACGTTACCGCCTCGGGCCCGGCATTGTACGCCGCCGCCACAAAGAGCGGATCGCTCTTGAACCGCTTCATCAGGTGGCCGATATACCATGTTCCGACGTTGATGGCCATGTCCGGCTCAAAGAGCCGCGACCGGTCGAAGCCCGGTACGCCGGCGTTCCGCGCGATCCACTCCCCGGTTTGCGGCATGACCTGCATCACGCCGCGGGCGCCGGCCGGCGAGAGCGCAGCTGCGTGGAACTGGCTCTCTTCGCGAATGATGGCGGCAATGAAATACGGGTCCTGCCCATACTTTTTTGAATAGCTTGCGATGCTGTCCCAATATCCCTGGGGATAGGCGAGCACCCAGAGGTCCGCAGGCGTCTCCTGCGTCCGACCGTCGAGATAGGGCTGGTAGTTCCGGAGCACGAGGGTCAGTGAGCGGTAGTAATCGCCGAGATCGAAAAAGGCCTTGCTCAGCCCGATGAGCGCACCGCGTTTATGCGGCAGCCGTTCCTGCAGGCTCCACAGCTCCTGGGCAGCCTCTTTCCTCATGTCCAGGTGCATGAGCTCAAGTGTTTTTTTGAAGCTCGGCTCGGCTGCCAGCAGCTGCCTGGTCTCGTCGGTCCAGACCGGCGGCCCGTCTTCCGTGTCATAGGCAGTGAGCGGGTCCTCGGGGCAGGTTTCTGCACCGCAGTCCGGAACAGCGTCAACAGAAATGTCCGTGGGTGCGGACCCATGAGGGGACTTGAGAGCGGCCAGGCGCTCGGCCGCCAGGTATCCATAATAGGTATAGGGGCCTTTTTGGAGCACCCGTTTGTAGAATACAGCGGCACGTGCAGGATCATCGCGTTTCTCTGCTGTTTTACCCTGCCAGTAGCGGGCCTGATGCACCAGGAAGGATTGGGGATATCTGCTGACCAGCTTCTGCAGGGTCTGTTCGGTTTTTTTAAATTCTCCTGCCCCGTAGTACGCCCAGGCATTCCACCAGATCGCACTGTCGGCAAACTTGCTCCTGGGATACTCCGACGCCAGCCTCCCGTAGAATTTGAGCGCCATTTTGACATCGTTCGCTTCACGGTAGATGTTCCCGATATAGAAGAGCGCGTCGTCGGCCCATTCGCACGCGGGGTAGGAGCTCATGATCTTCTGGAACGTCCTGATCCCTTTCTCGCGTTCGCCCAGCTTGCTGTAGGACCTGCCGAGCCAGTGCAGTGCCTCTGCCGTCTGCTCCTGCGCGGGATAGTCCTTCACCAGCTGCTCGAGAACGGCCGCGGACTCTCCCCGCTTGCCGAGATTGAACAGGGCGATGCCCATCCTGAGCAGGATGTCGGGCCGGTTCGGCGGATTCGGCTCCCGCTCCAGCAGCAGCCTGAAGGTCTGCACGGTCTTGTCATGCTGATTCGTAAGGGAGAAGTTCTTTCCACGCTCGGAGAGCTCCCCAAGAGTATAGTCGGCGATAGCAACACCGTCTGCACTGAGGTCTGCCAGCGCTTTTGCCGCATCATGGTCGGCAGCCGTGCCGGGATAGGAGACCGATACCGCACGAAAGGCGCGCGCAGCCTCATCGGCTCTGGCATCGGCGAGCAGCGCCCGGCCGAGCCCCACGCCGCTGTCAGGAGCGAACTCCGATCGGGGATGGTCTTTAAGGAAGCTTTCAAAGGCTTCGATTGCAGGCAGCGGAGCGGAAGACGCGAGCAGGGCACGGGCGCGCTGATAGGCCGCACGCTCTGCCAGGGAGCTCTCGGGGTACCGCTCCACGACCTGCTGATACAGTGCAGCGGCTTGCGTGTAGCGAGCTTTGGAGAACTGGTGGTCGGCCAGGATCGCGACGGCATAGTCGGCAAGGTCAGGATACTCGGTTTGTATGCGCAGCATGGCCGCATTTGCGTCGCCTTCCCGGTCCAGCTTGATGAGTGCCTGCTCTGCAAGGAACAGCGAGCGCTGATGCCATGCCGTGGCCGGGTACAGCTCCTGCACCTGTCGGCAAACTATGAGAACAGCTTCAAAATTGCCGGCTTTGTAGAGGTCCAGCGCGGTCCGCAGCCCCTGCCCTGCATCGGTCAGGGTTTGTGGTGAATAGGCCCCCCGCTGCTGCTCGACTGTTTCCGGAGGGGCGGTCATTGTCGGGATACAGGCCGTCAGGAGGGAGATCAGGACTATTGAGAGATTTTTTTTTGAAAAAGGCATTTGTATTCCTGACAGGAATTTTCCATAACGTACGGGGTCACGACTGCTTTATATAATATAGGGTGGAGTCTGGCATGTCAATAGAAGTTGTCGGCCAGTTCAGGAAACAGTGGCAGCAGGAGAGAACAGCGATGTGCAATGAAGGTGTAGGGGCAGGTTTAAAACCTGCCCGTGCAATTTCAAAAAAGGGAAAGAAGTGTGTGCTAATAGACAGCAAGGGATCGTGAAAAAAAGGGCGGGGATCGCTCCCCGCCTGTTTCGTTAAAGGTATGTTACTTAATTTGATGATTCTGCTTCTCGTTGCCAGTAGCGCTGAATCACCAGCCGGATCACTGGATCGTGCCGGTGGTGGCGACGGAGGAAGGGCCGCTTCCCGCCGCGGCCGGGGCAGCCGTCATCGGGGTGAGCGCACCGACGGCGCCGATGGTGAACTGGTAGACGCCGGCGCTGCCGGTCGCATAGGCATATCTGCCGGAAAGATCGACGGTAACGGAGTTCGTTCCGTTTCCGGTGCTGAACGGTGAACCGGCAACTGCAGTGAGCGTCCCGGCGCTGGTGTCAATTGCCTGGGCCGATACCTGGTTCATGACATCGAATGGCGTCATGTACAGATAGCGCCCGGCCGGATCGAGCGCCAGGGCGTCAGGGGCGCTCGGCGCGCCAAAGCACAGCCCGCCCGGGTCTGCATCGGCGCGCGTAAGCAATCCCGTTGCGGTATTGATACCGAACACCCAGGTCGTTCCGCAGGCCGTCGCGGCATACACAAAACGGCCGGTCGGATCCGCGGCGATCGAAACGGGGCGGGCATTGGTAACGCTCAGACCCTGAATTGAGGCCAGTGCTCCGGTCGCGGGATCGATCGAGAAGGCAGTGATGGTGTCATTGAGCAGGTTGGTGACGTACACGAACCGGCCTGAAGGGTCGACATCAAGGGAGCTTGAGCCGTTTCCGGCCCCGAAGGGCGAACCGGCGATCGCCGTGAGCGCGCCGGTCAAGGCGTTGACCGTGTAGGCCGAAACGCTGCCGAAACTCGGCCACCCGTAGTTTGACACGTACACGAATCGTCCCGACGGATCGATGCTCACCGCCGTCGGCGACGTGCCGGCCGCGAACGGCGAGCCGCCGGCCGGAGTGAGGGCGCGGGTGACCGGGTCGATGGTGTATGCCGAAACATTGTTGGAATTGTAATTGGCGACGTAGGCGAACTTGCCCGAGGGATCGACGATAACGGAATGCGGTGACGTTCCCGTTGCGACCGTGGCGAGCGTCATCGGGGTAAGCGCACCGCTTGTTCCGATGGTGTATTGCGATACGGAGTTGGAGCCGGCGTTGGCCACATACGCCGCCTTCGGCGTGTATTTGACGGCGCTGCTGCCCGCGGCTATGCTGATCGACATAGGACCGGAGCGGGCAGCTATGGTCCCTGCCGCAGTCAAGGCGCCTGAGGCCGGATCGATGGTATAGACCAATACCGTGCAGGAGCCGTAATTCGTTACATAGGCATATTTGCCCGTCGGGTCTACAGTGACGGAACGAGGAGAGGTCCCCGCCGCAACGGTGCCTGCGGGAACCAATGCCCCGGTGGTCTGATCGATCGTGTACCGGGAGACATCGTCGGAACCGGAGTTTGCCGTATAGGCGAACTTGCCTGAAGGGTCAACGGCTATGGAATAAGGCGTTGTCCCCGCGGTCACCGTCCCTGCGGAAAGTCAATTCCCCGGTGGTTGGATCGATGGAATACATCGAGATGCTGTCGGAGCCCTCATTCGCCACATAGGCAAATTTACCTGAAGGGCCCACGACGACCGACTTCGGATTAGTTTCAGCGGCCGCAGAACCAGCAGGAGTCAGCTCCCCGGTAGTCTGATCGATCGTATATGCCGAAACACTGCTGGAAAAGTAATTTGCCGCGTAGGCGAACTTGCCGGTGGGGTCCACGGCGAACGACTTTGGATTCAGCTCGGTGGAAACCGCTGTCCCTGCAGTCAGGGCGCCGGTGGTCTGGTCGATAGTATAGACCGACACATCGAAGGAGGCCTCATTTGCCACATACGCGAACCTGCCGGTCGGGTCCACGGTCACGTAGTAAGGCCACGTCCCCGCGGTAACGGTTGCGCCTGAGGTCAAAGCACCGGTGGCCTGGTTGATGGCATAGACCGATACGTTGTTGGAGCCGTAGTTTGCCGCATAGGCGAACCTGCCTTTCGGGTCAACGGTTACGGAGAGCGGCTGCGTCCCTGCGCTCACGTATCCGTTGTGCCTCATTTGACCGGTCGCACCGTTGATGGTATAGAGGGAGATCGTGCCGTCACCAACGTTCGCCACATAGGCAAAGCGCGGGTACACGTGCGCTGAACTCCCCCCGCCCTCACTTCCGCCTCCTCCTCCGCAGTTGACCAGCGAGAACGAAGCCATCAGAGCAAGTGCTGCGACTGCAAAAAAGCTGAACCTCATGGTGCGAGTACTATTCATGTGAACCTCCTTGAAAGGTATGACGTTCTATTGATGCCATGACCCAACCGCCATGGTCCGGCTTTACTGATAACGGTTGGCCCAAATATTGTTCCGCGTGAAATCGTACTGAGCCAACATCACCCCCTGGCGTAGCCCCTCCCCCTCCCCCGCCTCCGCCGCACGCGGAACTCCGGGCTCACTGGATCGTGCCGGTGGTAGTGATGGAGATAGGCCCGGTTCCTGCCGGCATGGTGCCGATCTCAGTCAGGGCGCCGGATGTGGCATTGATGGTATAGACCGAAACGTCGCTGGAGCCAAGATTCGCCACGTAGGCGAACTTGCCCGAGGGATCGACGGTGATGGACCGCGGCTGATCCCCGGCTGTCACGGTGGCAAAACTGGTCAGGGCTCCGGTCGTGGCGTGGATGCTGAATGCCGAGACGTTGCCGCCGCCGTTCGCGACGTAGGCGAACCTGCCCGAGGGTTCAACAATGATGGACCGGGGATCCGTGCCGGCCGCTGCTGCAGAGGCATTGATGAGAGCGCCCGTTGTGTTTATGACATAGGACGAAACGCCGTTGGCGTGCGCCACGTAAACGAACCTGCCCGAGGGATCGACGGTGATGCAGGTCGGATTGGGGCCGGTGGTAAGTTCCCCGCCCACGGGAGTCAGGGCGCCGGTGCCGGTATTGATGGAATAGATGGAAACACTGCCGGAACCGATATTGAACTGGTAGGAATTTGCCACATAGGCGAACCTGCCTGAAGGATCGACGGCAACAGATATCGGGTCGATTCCCGCCGGCGCCGAACCGGTCCAGGTCAAAGCACCGGTCCCGGCGTCGATGGCATGGATCGAGACGTTGTAGGCGGCCTGGTTCGCCACGTAGGCGAACCTGCCCGAAGGCTCGACAACGATGGAGGCGGGATTGCTCCCGACCCCGGCGGCTGCGCTGCCCCGGGTAAGCGCTCCGGTCGCGCCGTCTATGGTATAGGGCGCGACGTTCTGGGTGGGGGTTTCGATCAGGATCTCATGGGTGGTGTAGGCGAACTTGCCAAAAGGATCGACGGCAACGGACGTGGGGAGGTTTATCGTCGTCGTGGTACCGGCAGTGGCGAGGGCGCCTGTTGCGGCGTGAATGGTGTACGCCGACACGCTGCTGGAACCGTAATTTGCCACGTAGGCGAACTTCGGCGCGTAGGTCACGGCTGCCGTACCTTTGCTCATGGCCATGGCTGCGCAGCCTTTGCGGGCCGCGACCGTGGACGGGGTGTTCAAGCCGGCGGGGGTGATGGGAAAGATCGAAACAGTATTAGAGCCCTGGTTCGTCACATAGAGGAACTTGCCTGAAGGGTCGATGGTGACGGATGAAGGGTTGATGCCGGCTGCTATGGTTCCCATGCCGGTCAGAGCGCCCGTCCCGGGGTCGATGCTGTATTGTGACACGTTCGCGGTGTTGTAGTTCGCCACGTACACGAACTTGCCCGAAGGATCGACAGTGACAGCGATGGGAAAGTCTCCCATTGATGCAAAGGGACTGCCTGCCACAGGGCTCAAGGCGCCGGTGGTGGCATTGACGGAATAGGCAAGGATACTGCCGAAGTTGAGGGTAGCGGCCACATAGACGAACTTGCCCGAGGGGTCGACGGCGACGGACCGCATCGCAAACCCGGTCGCCACGGTCCCGGCGCTCGTGAGCGCACCTGTTGCCGGGTTAATGGTGAATGCAGAGATCTCCCCGCCGTTCGTTGCCACGAAAGCGAACTTGCCGGAGGCGGCTACGGTGACGGAGAGGGGCTGGGCTCCTGTGGTGAAATTCTGGATGCCCGCCGTTCCGCTGTCGGCATCGATCTGCGTGAGCGCTCCTGTCGCGGCATCGATGGTGTAGGCGGAGACACTGGCGGAGCCGAAATTAGCCACGTAGGCGAACTTGCCTGCAGGGTCCATGGTGACGGAGTAGGGACTGGTCCCCGCCGTCACCGTCCCGGCACTGGTGAGCGCGCCCGTCGAGGCGTTGATGGTGTAGCACGAGACGGTGGTGGAGCCGTAATTCGCCACATAAGCGAACTTGCCGGAAGGGTCGACAATGACCGATTGGGGGCCGGCGCCGGTCATTGCATAGCCATTGTGCCTCAGCTTGCCGTTGGCCGCGTTCACTGTGTAGATCGAGATCGTATTGTCCCCGCTATTGGCCACATAGGCAAAGCGCGGGACGTTGCTGGCCGGCGGCGCAGCGGATGTACCGCCTCCCCCGCCGCAGCCAGTGAGCGCGGCAAGAGCGAAGAGGATGAAGAGTGTGGATACTCTGGTTTTGTCTTTCAATGAATTATTCTCCTTGGTTAGCACATATAAAACGACAGGTACTTACAACGCCGTTATGGAAGAACAGCGTTAAAGAATTCATTGTTCCCCGTATTCGCCAAAGGCGTCGATCCTGTGCCATCGGCATTGACGATGTAGAGATTGGCGTTGCCGTTGTTCTGGTTGCGGATCAGTACCTTGTCATTCGATGTGGTGGCGACGAGGAACGGTCCCCCGGGAAGAAGGTTCGTGCCCGTACCGTCGGTGTTGACGGCGTACAGAGTGGTCGAAACGCCGTTCTCTTTGCTGTAGATCAGCCGTCCGCTCGGCGTTATTCCGATGTAGAATTCCTGGTAAGTTGGGGAATTAGCCAGCACCACGGTTCCCGTGCCGTCTGCATTTACAGCATACAGATCGCAGAGGCCGTCAATACTCCCGCAACTGGTATAGATGATCCGGCCATCGGGAGCGACGCCGCCGAAGTAGTCATCATTGGTTGTGCTCGAGGTCAGAGAAACCAGATTCGTGCCGTCGGCATTGACGATGAAGAGGTCAAACTGCGTTGCGCCAGCGCCGTTGCGCGGCACCTCCCGTGAAAAGATCACCTTTCCCGTGGCCGTGCTGCCCATATATTGCTCATAGTTCGTGGAAGTAGCCAGCGATACAAGGCCGCTGCCGCTGGTGCCGTAGAGGTCGCGCTGACCATCGACACGTCTGTTGATGATCACCTGTCCCGTGCTGGTGATACTGGTGGTGCCGCCG
The DNA here is from genome assembly GCA_963818475.1 of Nitrospirota bacterium. GTDB lineage: Bacteria > Nitrospirota > UBA9217 > UBA9217 > UBA9217 > GWC2-56-14. The sequence continues at coordinate 61,771 of CAWFSF010000002.1, forward strand.
ATGCTGTATTCGTCGGGCGCGCTGTTGATGGCCAGGGGAGTGCCAGGACCGCCTGTTTGAGCAACACTGTAAAATCCGCCGGTGCCGAAGCCGGTGGCTATCTCGAGAATGAGCTGACCCGCTGGTGTTTCTCCGTGAAAACCCGTGTAGTAGGACGGTTCTGTCGCCAGGCCCACCTTGCCGCTTCCATCGGCATTGACAAGGTAGTAGTCGTTGGTGCCGTCTGATTGCACTTCGCTGTAGATGACCTTGCCGCTCGCGGTCAGGGCTACAAAATCCTCATGCTTTGCGGAATTTGCCAGGACCTGCGTGTTCGTACCGTCGGCATTCACGGACCACAGATCGCGTCCTGTAGACTCACCGTCCCGGCGGTAGATCACGCGGCCGGAAACGGTTATAGCGCTGAAGCTCTCGTCGTAGGTGGTGGTGGCGAGACTCTGCAGGTCGGTGCCGCCGGAGTTGACGCTGTAGAGATCGAGCTGGCCGCCGGTTGCTCGTTGATACACGACACGTCCGCCCGGCGCCACAGCGGCGAACATCTCGTTATCAGCGGTTTGAGCCAGGGGGACCTCTCCGGTGCCGTCCTCCTTGACCAGGTAGAGATCGTCCTTGCCGGATTGGATGCCGAAACCGAGGGTGAACACGATGTTCAGGAGCGCTGAAGTCGGGTTCACGGTCAGGAGCGCGGGATCACTGGTGGCACTGTTCTCACTGTTGGTGGCCACGGCATGGAACTGCTGCCCGTCGTAGGACAGGGTCGCACTGCTCACGATCAGCGTATTGCTGGTAGCACTGACGATATTGCTCCAGGTGAGACCGTCGTTCGTGCTCAGCTGCCATTGCACGGTCGGTGTGGGCGTGCCCGTGAAGGCCACCGTGAACTGGGCGTTCTGCCCTTCGGTGATGGTCACATCGGTCGGCTGCAAGGTGAAGACGGGTGCGACGGCACCGCTGGTGACCGTCAAGGTCGCCGCGTTGCTGGTGACCGTGCTCACCGTGTTGGTCGCCACGACGCGGAACTGCCGCCCGTTATTGGGCAAGCCTGCACCGATGACATTGAAGGTGGTGCCCGTCTCGCCGACGATGTCACTCCAACTGCCGCCGCTGTCGGTGCTCAGCTGCCACTGCAGCGTCGGCGCAGGCGTACCGGTGACGGCCACGGTGAACTGGGTGCTTTGGCCTGCGGTGATGCTGACGCTCGACCGGCTGAGTGGTGAATACAGGCGCTGCCTGCGCGGCGTTGACGGTCAGCGTTGCAGGATTGCTGGTGATGCTGCCGGTGATGTTGCTGACGAGGACCTGAAATTGGTGGCCATTGTTGCTTAGCGGTACCGCCGACAGATTCGACGGTGGCACCGGTTGCCGCGGGAACATTCGGTAAAGCTGCCGCCGCCATCGGTGCTGCGCTGCCACTGGTAGCTGAGCGACGTGCCGGCTCGCTGTCACCGAGAAGCCGGCGTCTTGTCCTTCGGTGATGGTCTGGTTTGCAGGATGCACACTGATGCCGGGAGCGACTGGCGCTGCAAATACGGTCAGCGTAACCGCTGAGCTGGTGACACTGTTGCCCGCGCCCGCGACAACGACACGATACCGGGTCCCGCTGTCGGCGAGTATTGTTATTGCTGTCGAGTAGCCGGCCGAGGTTGCGCCGGCTATATCCGAAAAGGTGCTGCCGCTGTCGGTGCTGATCTGCCATTGATACCCGGTTGCGTTGCTGGCCGCTACGGTAAAGGTGGCTGTCGTGCCGGAGACCACACTTTGATCCGTAGGTTGTGTGGTGATGGCCGCAGAAGGTTGGCCTGGTGAGCTGCTGCCACCGCCGCAGGCGGTGAGCATGGCAAGGACGATCAGGATGGCGACCACGTATATTCCAGGTTTGCTATTCATAATTCTCCTTTGGTTACAAATGGCGACTATTCAAATCTCGCACGAAAGTTTTCCTTCACGTGCTAAGGGAATATTTTGCTGAGGCCGCTCCCCGCGCCTGCATTCAGATCGAACACCCGCACCGTTCCCGCTGCCGTACCGTTGCTCTTCCAGAGCTCATTGCCGCTGCTGCCGTCATCGGCAAGGAAGTATAGCGTGCCGTTGAAGCCGGTGAGATTGGACACGTTACCGCCGAAACCTGCGGTTGAGTTGATATCCTTGACCAGCACCGTACCCGCCGCTGTGCCGTCGCTCTTCCACAGCTCCTGCCCGCTGACGTCATCGTAAGCAGAGAAGAAAAGCGTACTGCCCACAGCAGTGAAACCTGCGGGGCCGCTGCTTGCCGCACCCGTGTTCATATCCTTGACCAGCACCGTGCCTGCCTCGGTGCCGTCGCTTTTCCACAACTCCCTGCCGTTGGCTGCATCGGCAGCACTGAAGTAGAGCGTGCTTCCGATGACGGCGAAATCGACGGGGTAGCCGTCGCCTGCACCTGCGTTGATATCCTTGACCAGCACCGTGCCCGCATCCGAACCGTCGCTCTTCCACAGTTCATAGCCGTTGCTGCCGTCGTTCGCCGGAAAGTAGATCGTGCTGCCCATGACCGTGAATGGTCCTGGATAGCTGTAGCCTGTTCCCGTATCAATGATCTTGACCAGCACCGTGCCTGCCTCGGTGCCGTCGCTTTTCCACAGTTCATAACCGTTGGTGCTATCGTTGGCATTGAAGTAGAGCGTGTCACCGACGACAGTGAGATAGTAAGGGTCGCCATAACCTGCACCGGCGTTGATGTCCTTGACCTGCACCGTGCCTGCCTCCGTGCCGTCGCTCTTCCACAGTTCATTGCCATTGGTTCCGTTGCTGGCAGAGAAGTAGAGCGTGTCGCCGAATGCGGTCAGGTTGCGGATACTACTGGCGTCCGAGCCGGGCCAGATATCCTTGACCATCACCGTGCCTGCTGTTGTGCCGTCGCTTTTCCACAACTCCCGTCCGGTGGACTCGGTGTAGGCTTCAAAGAAGAACATGCTGCCGGCGACGGTGAGCTGCGAGATCATGCTGCTGCCTGTGGGGTTGGTGGCCTTGACGATCGTGGTTCCGGCTGCGGTCCCGTCGCTGCGCCACAATTTGTCCGCGGTGCTCGACCCGTCTGAAGCGCCGAAGTAGCTGATCCCGCTGATCGTGACCAGGGAGGTCAGATTCGAAGCCGTAGCTGACCGTCCCGATATCGGCGACCATGGTGGTGCCTGCCTCGGTGCCGTCGCTGCGCCACAGTTCAAGCCCGTGGACGCCGTCGGAGCCGTCGAAGTATACGAACGTGCCGACAGCGATCATCTTTGCGGTCATGTAAGTGGATACGCCGTTCCCCGTACCGGGATTGATGTCTCGCACCGTGACGGTGCCGGCCGCGGTGCCGTCGGTCTTCCACAGCTCGTAGCCGTTGTCCATCGGCGGCCACAAAGAACAGAGTGCTGCCGACAGCAGTAAAGTTCGCAGGACCGCTGCCGTTTCCGCCCGGTAGGATGTCCTTGACCAGCACGGTGCCGGCCGCAGTTCCGTCGCTCTTCCACAACTCGACCCCAGCGGTGGCGTCTGATGCGCGAAAGTAGACCGAACTGCCGACGGCAGTTATGAAGTCGGGGATATAATTATAGCCTGGCTCCGGGGTAGATATCCTTAACCAGCACCGTGCCGACCGTCGTGCCGTCGCTCTTCCATAATTCACAGCCGTTGGTCCCGTCAGAGGCAGCGAAGTAGAGCGTGCTTCCGGCGACAGTAAGCTCGCCGCTGTAGCTGCTGCTGCCCGCACCGGGGTAAATGTCCTTGACCAGCTACCGTGCCGCCCGTGGTGCCGTCGCTCTTCCATAATTCCCTGCCGGTGGCCGCCTCATTCGCATAGAAGTAAAGCGTGCTGCCGACGGGAGCGAGGTTTCCGACTATGCCGATGTCCTTCACCATCACGGTTCCCGCTGCCGTACCGTCGCTCTTCCACAGTTGTTCGGACACACCATCCCAGGCCGTAAGGTAAAGTGAACCGTCCATGACGCTGAAGCGCCATGGATCGCTGCCGCCAGCGCCGGCACTGTATGTCCTTGACCAGTTCGGTGCCGGCTGCAGTGCCATCGCTCTTCCAGAACTCATAGCCGTTTGCGCCGTCGGAAGCCGCGAAATAGAGCGTACTGCCCACCGCGGTAAGCCCGCCGTCGACGGAGATGCCGTCCGCAATGGAGTTGTCGATGTCCTTGACCAGCGCGGTGCCCGCTGTCGTGCCGTCGCTCCTCCACAGCTCATTGCCGTGCGTGCCGTCGTCAGCCAGGAAGTAGAGCACGCTGCCGACAGGAGTGAGCAGGATCGGCGTACTATCCCCCGCCCCCGGGTTGATGTCCTTTACCAGCGAGGTGCCTCCGGCGGTGCCGTCCGTCTTCCAGAGCTCCCGTCCTGCGGCCCCGTTGCTTGCCGCAAAATAGGTCACCCCTCCGATCGATGCCAGGTTCTGAGGGTCGGAATCGCTGTTGGTGTTGATGTCCTTTACCAGCCTGGTCCCGGCGGCAGTGCCGTCGGTCAGGAACAATTCGTTTCCGGTCGTGCCGTTGTCTGCGCTTATGTAGAAGCTGGGACCGGGTGCGCTCGCCGACCCGCCTCCCCCGCCGCCTCCGCAGTTGACGAGCGCGACCGATGCGATCAGAGCAAGCGCTGCGATTACAACAAAACCGGATCTCTTTCTAGTGGTAGTGCTCATATGGAACCTCCCTTTGACAGGTGTTGGAATGACTCAGATGATAATCTTCACGCGATAGTATCCACTGCCGCGCTTACTCAGTTTCCGATTTTCCGTTTTTTTTCTTCTCCGGGATGACAGGCCTGCCTGCAGCCCAGGATGGCCCGCAGTTCTTCAAAGTTCATGAACGTCCGTTCCTGGTTGACTTCCACGAGCTCTACCAGCCCCACGAGGTCCTGGGGGCTGCTGCTGTTCCTGCGATAGATCCGAACGACATAGCTGTCCATAAAACGCTCCTTGGTGCGGGCTCGGTTTGTACGACTGCAGCGTAACCGGGAGCAACCCACAGATGACCCACGGATTCTTTTTTTTACATGAAGGGGAACGGGTGTTTTAACGATCGGGGAAAGGAATACAGTTCATTGAATTGATTCAACAATCGAAAATATCAGGCGAGAGCAAAGAAGGATCTATCAGAAGACGCAAAGTCAGAGCTTGAGGAGGGATGGCGTTTGGCGTTCCGTCAGGTCATGATCGATTGATAGAGGTCTTCGGTTTTGCGGGAGGGGGTGATGCCGAGCGACGAGAGCAGCAGGGTGCGGCAGCGGTTGTAGATGGAAACCGCCTCTGCGCGCTGGCCCAGTTCCTGATAACAGACCATGAGATGCTGATAGAATTCTTCGGCAAGGCCGTCCACCTCGATCCCCTTTTGGAAGATCTCAACGGCCTTTTGCCACTCCCGGTGCTGTTCCCAGTGAACGCCCGCTCGAAGGATGAGCCGGAGCACCTTGCTGCGCAGGCGCTCACGGGCAGAAAGCGCCCAGGGATGCGAGGAATCATTGGGCAGGAAATGGCCCCGGTACAGACCCAGAGCCTTGTCGCTCAAGCGCAATGCCTGCCCGGCATCACGTGAAGGTCCTCCGTTCTTCCAGGCCCTGTCGGCTGTCTCGATAAGACCTTCCAGCTCCCGGACGTCGACCCAGCAGCGGGAGAGATCCAGGGACAGGCGGCGCTCCTGCAGTTGAACGATATCGTCGCTCTTGATCAGCTTTCGCAGGCGCTGCACGGTCATTTCAAAGGACTTATGGGCCAGATCACCGTCCGCGTCCGGCCAGAGGATGTCGGCGAACTGCTCCTCGGCAACATCCTTCCCGCCCAGGGCGATCAGCGCTTTGAGCAGGGCGAGCGGTTTCTGCTGTACCTTTCCCGAGAAAAGCATCGGTTTCCCGTTGCTGACCAGTTCGAACCGCCCGAGCGTGAGGATCCTTAAAGGCCAGGGCCAGGAGTCGCTTGCCGAGCCCGGCGGCATGAGGGAGCGCTTGCGTATCAGGTCGTGCACATACCCGGTTTCGAGACCGGCATCGAGGGCACGGGAGCAGAGCCTGCTCATTACGTCGCTCCGCCACCAGTAAAAATTCGTATAGCCTTCCTTTCGTCCCAGGGTCATGGCTTGCGCAAGCGGTGCGAGAACTTTCGAGTCCTCACCCCGGTCCAGGGCGATCTGCGCCTGGCTCAGGAAATACATGAATTCAAGGATCCGGCTCTTCATCCGGACGGCGATGCGGAGGGCCTGCGCCAGCTGAGGCATGGCCGCCTCATCCTCGCCCTGCTTGTGCAGGACCTGCGCAAGAGCGATGCGGGATATTCCCTCATGGAACGGGGTCCCCGCTTCAAGAGCGAGGCGCAGCGCCTCCTCCACCTGGTGACGGGCCCGGGACAGATCGCGACGTACCAGCGCCTCCCATGCGCTATTGTATCGAAACATGCAGGCGTCGACTCGACGGGACTCGACGAAAGCGAGTTCCATCTTTTGCAGATACTCTGCGGCCTCTCCCGGATTTCCCTCGCTCAGAGCGTTGAGCGCCCCCTGGGAGTAGAGCTGCGAATTCCAGATGACAACGCCGGTTTCCGATGCAAGCTCCAATCCTTTGACAACGGCCTTTCTGCAGAGATCATGATTGCCCATCCGCACCTGGTATACCGCTTCGACGATCCTGCTCAGGATCTGCGCGAGCGGCGAGGCGTCGTGACGTGGCCGCTGACTCCCGAACTCCCTTGATCACGAATTCAGCGCCGGCATGGTCCCCGATCCAGAGATAATAAAGCTCCAGGTAAACATTGATGAAGCTCTTGAGCCTGATGTTCGTGCTCTTCTGTGCAATGGCCCGCGCACGGTCGGCCCACGTCCTGATATCCCGGTGATGCGGCTGGCGCAAGGTCAGCGCAAAGAGCATGCTGGTGGTGACGCGCGCGTCGATCTCCGGCGACGGGAACTCGGGGATGCCGCTGCATGAGGTCATCGAGCAGGCTTATCCACCGATCAGCCTGGGTGAACTCTCCCCAGCCCAGGAAAATTGCTTCCATCACGCCTGACCAGGAAAGGAACAAACCTGCAGGGTCGATGATGCTGTTGAAAAGTTCGAAGGCGTGTTCAAAATGCCGCTGGCTCTCCGCGGGGTTGAAAGGCAGCCTGCACGCGCCGATCCAGTATTTCAGCCAGGGGTCGCTCTCCCGGTAGCCCTCGGGGAAACCGCTCAACCATCCTTCCAGTGTCTGGGTGCGGCCCTGGCTGATCAGTGCTTGCGCCCAGGTGTTGATCAGCCGGGCAAGCTCATCCCACGCGCCGGCGACGCACAGCAGATCAGCCGCCGGCTCCACCTGGCCGCTCCGTTCCAGCAGCAATGCCGCTTTTTTTCGCAGCTCGATCCGGCGCTCGGCGGACTGGACCCGGTCCGCGCGGAACAACAGGAATTCGCGGAACAGCGGATGATACTGATAGACGGTATCGGCGGACAAGCGCCGATCGGTAAAAAAATGATTACGGCTGAGCTCGGCCAGAATGGTGTGGGACGATTCGTTTCCCGTCAGTTCCTGAACAACGGGCACGGTCATGGTCGGCAAACAGGCGGACGTCAGCAGGAACTGCTGCGTTTCGCGGTCCGCCTTTTCAAAGAGCTCTCCCGCAAAATAGTGAAAGATCTCTTCCCGCGTAAAGTTGTCGATGGACATCCGGTTGGGGGCCGTCGTTCGCAGCTGCTCCAGCATAAGCACGATCCCGGCGGCCCAGCCCTCGGTGAAGCGGTACAACTGCGCCATGACCGCATCGGGCAGCTGGTTCTTTCCGGCCAGAGAGAGCTTGCGGGCCTCCTCAAGGCTGAACTTGAGGTCCTCCCATCCGATAAAGCTCATTGCGTTCAATGTCCGGAGGCGGGCAAAGGCGGGCCCCGGTTCGCTGCGGCTGATGAGGATCACGGTAACACCGTCGGGGATCGAGGTCAGGGCTTCGACCATGATCTCGTGAAAGCGCGATTCAGCAGGAACGTCCTGGTAATTGTCGAACACAAGAGTATAGGGCGGTTTGAGCCTGCTGTAGAGGTTCTCGAAGTATCGCCGGGCAAAGATGGAGACGCCGTGCAGGTATTCCGTGGTCAGGAACGGAAGGGGCGTGCGATTTCTCGGCGCAGCCTTCCGGGCGGCAAGGCACAGGTAATAGAAGAAACTGGCAATATCGGCGTCGCCTTCGTCGGCCTGGTACCACAGACAGGGCAGTTTCCGCTCGTCCAGATAGCTGGACACGAAGGTCGTTTTTCCGCTGCCGGCGGGACCGGAAACCCAGACCACGGACCGTTTCCGGCTATCGTCCAGCAAGGTGAACAGTCGCTTTCGGGCAAAGGCCCCCGAAATATTCGGCCGGCTTATCTTGGCGATGGCGGCAATCTTCTTATGCATGCTCGTCGGGGCTTCTCATGAGATGTCGCAATGGGCAAAAAGGAGCGTCCTGCAAAGCATGTTTCCTTACCTGCAGGCTGGCTCGTTTCTGCAAAATACTGCAAGTCGAAGATGAACGCAAGGTATAATTATCTCTTTCTCATTTATCCTTTCTCCTTCGGGAGAGGGCTGGGTGAGGGGGACTTTTCAGGATGGAGCAATATTTATGGTTTCGTAAGTAGTCCCCTGTGCCGTCATTGCGAGGAGCGAAGCGAAGCGGCAATCTCAGTTTTTTAACATGAGACAAAAGGCGAGATTGCTTCGCTGCGCTCGCAAAGACAGCTTTCTCTACTTTTTAAGAATGTATCAATAGTTAATTCGTCACCAGATTTGCCCGAACAGGATCTTTCAGGGGGTATGCTGAGACTCGAGACTACGAACGTGGCTGCAGCTGCAGGCAGTACACTATCAAGCGCCGCTATTTTTTAAAGCGAAGGAACCTGGGCAACTGCTCCCTGGAGGTTGCCAGGCGGAGGATGAAGCGCTCTTCAAGGGAAAGGGAAGGGTCTATCGATCCGTGGGCAGGCGGCGTATCAGGACTGTAGACCAGCATGTGGAAGGCCACCGAAGTTACCGGCGCGTCCTGGAGCGGGAGGCGCTCGATATGGGAAACGAATTCGATCCAACGGTCGGCCATCTCGATGAACAGGGCCGTGTCCTGTTCCTGCAGATAGGCGGCAACCGATTTTGAGGGCGCCGGCACAAGGCCGGAACAGCGGTTCACTTCAGGGAGCACAATATGAGATCGGCCGCTCTCGAAGACCCTGCCGAGCGGGAACAGGCGGCAGGCAAGCGGCCGCGCTTCGTAGATCCGGCAGCCCGTCGCGGTCCAGAAATGGCAGGCCGGATCGCGCGGCAGCATGACGAGCGGAAAGCCTTTCGCCCGGTCCGTGTCGAGAACGTCGAGCAGGTCCTCGTAGGACAGGCCGGACGCTTTGCAGATCCGGGCGATCTCGTAGGGGTTCAGGACGATGGGGGCAGTCGCTTTGCAGCAGGTGGAGCTGCACCCGGCAGCGCCGCAGGTCAGCTGCAGCAGGTCGGCGTCCGCCAGCACCGGGGCATCGGCGCCGGCAACGGTTATGGATAGTACCGGCTTGTTCGGCATGAAACACCTACAAAAACAGTGGACGCGGATCTACGCGGATGAACGCGGATAAACCATGATGGTAGTGGTTACGATCAACCCCTTCGCATCAGATTGTAATCCGCATTTTCCGCGTAAATCTGCGTCCAAATGATTATTCGCTTTTTTCCTTACTTCCCGATCAGCCGTCCGCCCGACTTCGCATGCCACACCACGAGGATGGGGCTTGCCACGAAGATCGAGGAATAGGTCCCGACGATCACGCCCATGAGCAGCGCGATCGAGAAGTCGTGCAGCACGTCCCCGCCGAACAGCACGAGCGGAATGAGCACCAGCACCACGGTCAGGGAAGTGACGATGGTGCGCGAAAGCACTTCATTGATGCTGGTGTTCACCAGCTTCGGCAGGGGATCGCGCTTGGTCTTCTTCAGGTTCTCCCGGATCCGGTCGAAGACCACCACGGTGTCGGTAAGCGAATACCCGGCGAGCGTCAGGAGCGCCGTCACGATCAGCAGATTGATCTCCCAGTGCAGGATATAGAAGATGCCGAGCACGGCCATGATGTCATGGAAGGTAGCGAACGCCGCTGCAACGCCGAACTTGAACTCGAACCGGAAGGCGATGTACACGATGATCGCGAGCAGCGCGACCACGAGAGCCCTGAGGGCGTCTTTCTGCAGGGCCTGTCCGATCACCGGCCCGATCTCGGTGATCTTTATGCTTTCAGGATCGTAGAGGTTGTTCGGGAATTCCTGTTTGAAGATCGTCTGGATCTTGTCCGACGTTCCTTCGGTCTCACGCACCTTGATCAGGAGCGTGTTTCCCTCGCCCACTTCCTGGATCGATGCGCCCTGGAAGCCGTTCTTTTCAAGCGCAGCGCGCGCCTGGTCAACCTGCAGCGCTTCCTTGAAGCTGAGCTGCACCGTGGTGCCGCCCACGAAGTCGATGCCGAGGTTGGCCTTGTGCCTGCCGACCTGCACAACGCCCACGAGCCCCAGCGCAATGAACAGGGCGGCGACGGTGAACGAGACGTTCTTCCATCCCATGAAATCGATATTGGTCTTACCGAGAATATGAAGCATTGTTTCCTCCGAGAACAACAATGAAAATTAAGATCACTGATTGCGTCTTTGCAGGCGCACGAAGAAGTTTTTGCACTGCGGCCTTCTCCGTGTCTCCGTGCTCTCCGTGGTAAGAGCTCCCGCTTAGATGCTCAGTTTCTCCAGCTTCCACTTGGAGTTGATGATGTCGAAGATCACCTTGGTCCCGACCAGCGCCGAGTACAGGTTGATCATGATACCGAGGCTCAGCGTCACGGCAAAACCCTTGATCGGACCGGTGCCGAACATGAAGAGCACCGCGGCGGTGATCAACGTGGTCACATGCGAGTCGAGGATCGTCAGGAACGCTTTGTTATATCCGGCGTCCACTGCGGCGCGCGGCGCTTTGCCGGACACGATCTCTTCCCGGATGCGCTCGAACATGAGCACATTGGAATCGACGCCCATGCCGATGGTGAGAATGATGCCCGCGATACCCGGCAGGGTGAGCGTAGCATTCAGGAGCGCCATGGCGCCCAGAAGCAGGATCAGGTTCAGGATGATGGCATAATCCGCGATCAGGCCGGACATGCGGTAGTAGACCACCATGAACACGACCACGACGAGCACGCCGAACAACGCGGCACGCACGCCCTTGTTGATCGAATCCTGCCCGAGCGACGCTCCCACGGTGACGTTCTGGATGATCTTCATCGGGGCGGGAAGCGATTCACGCAGCACGATGGCGAGCTTGGCCGCTTCTTCATGCGTAAAGCTGCCGGTGATCTGCGCGTTGCCGCCGGAGATCCGGTCCTGGATCCGCGGGGCGGAGTGCACGACATTGTCGAGCACGATGGCCATTTGTTTGCCCACGTTCTCGCCCGTGACCCGTCCAAAGATCTCCGCGCCTTGGCCGTCGAAGGAGATGGAGATCGCCGGCCTGCCGCGCTCATCCATCTGGACCTTGGCCTCTTTCAGCCGATCGCCGGTGAGCATGGTCTTCTTATAAACCAGGTAGGGCGCTCGTACGATCTTGCCCGACTGGTCCACATCCTCGCCGTACAGTACCTCGCTGTCTTCCGGTACATTGCCGGCAAGGGCTTTCTGAAGATCACCGTCCGAGTTGAGCATCTTGAACTCAAGCCTGCCTGCGGTCTGAACAAAGCGAATCGCCTCCTGGGGATTTTTGATGCCCGGAAGCTGCAGTGCGATCTGGTCGTTTTCCTGTTTATAGATTAGTGGCTCCGCCACGCCGTACTTGTCGATGCGCCGGCGGGTGATCTCCAAAGCCTGCTGCACGGCATTCTCCTTCAGGCGCCGTACTTCCGCCTGCTTGAGCCCGTAGACCAGTTCACCCTTTGCCCGCGACTTGAATTCAAGGATGGCATAGGTGTCCTTGATCAGCTTCTCCACCTTTTCATCCAGGGTGTCGGCAAATTTGGCCGTGATCTCCTGTCCGGTCCTGGTGAAGGTAGCGGACAGGCTCTGCAAGGCCGCCGTGGTCTGGAGGTCGGCCGCAATGTTATCGACCGACGCTTCCACGGCCTTGTCCGTCTCCACTTGCATGACGAGATGGCTGCCTCCCTGGAGGTCCAGTCCGAGCGCGATCTTCGGCACGCTCTGGTGCCACCACTGCGGCAATTGCGTTGTCAGCGGCGTGGACGGCAGGAACAAAAACACTGCGACCACAACCGATAAGGCTATGAGCCCCAGTCTCCATCGAATGCTTTTTTTCATTGAATCGCCTCCTGCTGGATTCTTAGTAAATTACTGAGCACCAAAATCGCCCAGACGCGAAGCTCAGTTTGATCCTTCGTGCCTTCGCGTCTTCGTGGCAAAAAATGACCTTACTCTTTCGGCTTCTCCTGCCCTTCGGTGATCACATGGGCGACGGAACCGCGGGTGATCTTCACTTTCGTGCCTTCTGCGATCTTGACCGTCAGCGTATCCGGCGCCACGCCTTCAACCGTGCCGTAGATGCCGCCGCCGGTGATGATCTCGTCGCCTTTCTTCAGCTCGTCCACCATCTTTTTGTGTTCCTTCATCTTCTTTTGCTGCGGACGGATGAGGATGAAATAGAAGATCGCGAAAATGACCGCCATCATGATGAGGCCCGATGCGCCGCCGCCGGCCGGCGCCCCTGCAGCGCCTCCCGGTGCTCCCATTGCATACGCTGTAGCTATAAACATGTGCACCTCCTTGAGATATAGTTACGATTCACGATACAAGATGCAGGATACAGGATACAAGATGCATATTCCACGTCTTATCCTGCATCGTGGATCATGCATCCTGTTTTTCTCTCTTCGCTAAAAACTCTTTTTTAAACTCCTTGAACCGTCCCTGCTCGATGCTCAGCCGGACGTTCTGCATCAGGTTCAGGTAGAAATAGACATTATGGATCGTGCCGAGCCGCAGGGCAAGCAACTCGCCGGCGTTGAACAAATGCCGGATGTAGGCCCGCGTAAAGGTCCTGCAGGTGTAGCAGCCGCACGCAGGGTCGATGGGCTGCTTGTCCCGCTCGTACTGCGCGTTCCTGATCACGACCCTGCCAAAGGAAGTGAAGAACGTGCCGTTCCTGGCGTTCCGGGTCGGCATGACGCAGTCGAACATATCGATGCCGCGGTCAACGCCTTCGACCAGGTCCTCCGGCGTGCCTACGCCCATCAGATACCGGGGCTTGTCCTCCGGGAGCAACGGCGCCGAGGCCTCGATCATCTCGTACATCACCGGTTTGGTCTCGCCCACGGACAGGCCGCCCAGAGCATAGCCGTCGAAGCCGATGTCCAGAAGCCCTTCGGCCGAAAGCTTGCGGAGCTCCGGGTACATGCCGCCCTGGACAATGCCGAAGAGCGCCTGGCCCGTATCCTTCTTTGCGTCCTTGCAGCGTTTTGCCCAGCGCTGCGTCCGTTCCACTGATTCCCGCGCATAGTCGTGCGTTGCGGGAAAAGGGATGCACTCGTCGAAAGCCATGATGATGTCGGCCCCGAGCGCTTCCTGGATCTCGATGGCATACTCGGGCGTCAGCAGGTGCTTGGCGCCGCCGTCTACGGGCGACTGGAACGTCACGCCCTCTTCGGTGATCTTCCGGAGTTCCGCCAGGCTGAAGACCTGGAACCCGCCGCTGTCGGTCAGGACCGCCCGGTCCCAGGCCATGAACCCGTGCAGCTGTCCGAAATCGCGGACCAGTTCGTGGCCGGGCCGCAGGAACAAGTGATACGTGTTCGACAGGATGATCTCCGCGCCCATGCTCTTCAGGTCGTCCGGGGACAGCGTCTTGACCGTTGCCTGCGTCCCCACGGGCATGAAGACCGGCGTCTGGACCGTGCCGTGCGACGTAATGAGCTCGCCCCTGCGGGCCGAGGACTCGGGATCTTTTTTAATTAACGTAAAGCTGAATGACATTATAGTAGTACGGGTTGCAGTGTTCCCGAATTCCGCATTCCGAATCCGGATTCCGCAATCTGCTATTCCGCAATCGAATCACATTCTCTCCGGCGCATTCACCCCCAGGATCGTAAGCGCGCTCTTGATCACCGTCTTTACCTGCTTCATGAGAAAGAGCATGGCTGCTGTCCGGGCCGCGTCCTCGGTGATGACCCGGTGTTTGAAATAATAATTATGCATCAGCCCTGCCAGGTCCTGCAGATAGAACGTGAGCCGGTGCGGCTCGTACGCCAGGGCCGCTTCTTCCACGACCTCGGGATATTTTGCCAGGGCCTTGATGATGTTCTGCTCTTCTTCACGGCCGAGGAGCGCGATGTTCACGGCATCTTTCGCGGGAATGGCGATGCCCCGTGTCTCGGCCTCGCGGAACAGGCTTGCGATCCGCGCATGAGCGTACTGCACATAATAGACCGGGTTCTCCCGGGACTGTTCCTTGGCAATGGTGAGGTCGAAATCGAGGTGGCTGTCGGAGCGGCGCGTCAGGAAGATGAACCGGGCCGCATCGCTGCCCACGTCCTGCACGACATCCCGAAGCGTCACAAAATTTCCGGCGCGCTTTGACATCGGCACGGGCTGGCCGTTCCGCAGGATCGCCACGAGCTGCACCAGCAGCACGTGAAGCGAATCCTTGGGATGGCCGAAGGCCTGGATCACCGCCTGCACGCGCGGGATGTACCCGTGGTGGTCGGCGCCCCAGATGTTCACGAGCGACTTGAACCCCCGCGCCAGTTTGTTCCGGTGGTACGCGATGTCCGTGGCCAGATAGGTGTAGCTTTTGTCCTGCTTCACCACGACCCGGTCCTTGTCGTCGCCGAAGGTGGTCGAACGGAGCCAGAGCGCCCCGTCCTGTTCATACATGTTCCTGCTCTCCAGAAGCTCTTCAATGGACCCCTGCACGGAATTGTCCTTGAGCAGGCTTGCTTCGCTGAACCAGGTGTCGAAGCGCACGCCAAAGGACTCGAGATCGGTCCTGATATCAACGAGCATGGCCTCTTTGCCGAAATCGCCGAACACGTCGACGCATTCCTCAAAAGGGACCTTGAGATATTTGTTGCCGTGCAACTTGGTAAAGGCCTGCGCGATCTCCTCGATGTAGCTGCCGTGGTAGCCGTCCTCGGGAAAGGGCACGTCATTGCCAAAAGACTGCTGATACCGCGTCCAGACCGAGAGGGCCAGCAAACGGATCTGCCTGCCTGCGTCATTGATGTAGAACTCGCGGGAAACGTCGTAGCCCACGGCGGAAAGCAGGTTCGCAAGAGCGTCGCCCAGGGCAGCGCCCCGCCCGTGGCCCACGTGGAGCGGGCCCGTGGGGTTGGCGCTCACAAATTCGACGAGCACCTTCTCGCCCTTGCCGATATTCCGCAGTCCGTACTCAGCGCCTTCGGAATCTATTTCAAAGAGCGTCTGCTGCCAGCGGTCCTGCTTAAAGGTAAAATTGATGAATCCCGGCCCGGCGATCTCCGTCTTGGCAATGATGCCGCCGGTGTCCTGGATATTGCGGACGATGATCTCGGCGATCTTCCGCGGGGGTTTGGACTCCGCTTTTGCCAGGGTCAGGGCAAGCGTCGTGGCCAGGTCTCCATGGCTCTTCTCGCGCGGAGTTTCGAGCACGATCGCCGGAATTTCAACGAGCTGCAGTTCACCCTTGCTCTTTGCCCGGCCAAGCGCTTCAAGCAGAATATCGGTTACGGTATTTTTCATGCGATTTCGTGTTTGCGGGTACCGTTCCGGAACGTCAGAACACCGAGCAGGCGCTCTGTGCCGAAAGCAAAGATCTCAAGCTGGCCGAATCCCGTTCGGCGGCGGGAACGCGGGGACGTTTAAGGCACTGTTTCTCTTTGGTTATCCTACTGTTACGAGCATGGAAGTATATCGTATCCCGGATAAAAGTCAATAAAAATAATCCCTCTTTACTTGGATTGGGTGGTGTGGTATGTTTTAAAAAAGCAGAGGAGACGCATCCTATGTGGGTCCAGATGACCGTAAATACCGTGCTGTTCGACAGCAGGAACAACAGCTACATCGTTGTGCTGAAGGATGATTCGGGAAAGAAACTCCTGCCGATCTGGATCGGCGCCTCTGAAGGCAACTCCATCGCCCTGGCCATGAGCAATGTCAAGGCAGCCCGCCCGCTCACCCACGACCTCCTGGTGAACATATTCGACCGCCTGGAAGTGGAGATCGCCCGCGTCGTCATCAGCGACCTGATCGACAACACCTTCTACGCATCGCTCTACCTGCTCCAGAATGGCAAGGAGTTCCACATCGATTCGCGGCCCAGCGACGCCATCGCGGTCGCCATCCGGATCGGCGCGCCCGTATTCGTGGAAGAAGAGGTCCTGTCAAAGCAGGATGCGACAACGATCGATACGTGGATGAAGAACCTCGGCGAGAGCGGCGGGACGGAATATAACGCGTAGGGTGATTCAGGGTCCAGGGTACAGGGTCCAGGGTTCAAGGTTCAGGATCATTCAGTTTCGATTTAATTCCGCAATCCGCGAATTCCGCATTCCGCAATCCGAATTTGATCTAGATCCCCCACCTCGGCGACAGATCGTTCTCCACCCCCATGCTGTCCAGCACCCTGGCAACGACAAAATCCACCAGCTCGCTGACGCGCTTCGGCTGGTGATAGAACCCCGGCATGGCAGGAATGATATGGCACCCCAGGTCCGCCAGGGTCAGCATATTCCTGAGATGAATGGGTGAAAGCGGCGTTTCGCGCGGCACGATGATGAGCTTCCGCTGTTCCTTGATGGTCACGTCGGCTGCGCGCTCGATGAGCGTCGAGGCATAGCCGTTCGCCATTGACGCCAGCGTCTTCATGGAGCAGGGGATCACGACCATGGCGTCGATCTTGACCGACCCGCTCGCGATCGGCGCGTACATGTTGTCCTCGTCGAAATACTCGATCTGCCCTTCTTTGGCTTCGAGCCGCTTTTCCAGCGCGAACATGATGTCGGTCTCCGAGCCTTTGAGCATCAGCCCTGCCTCGTCATTCATGATCGAAAGCCCCTCGCCGGTGATGGTCAGGTAGATCTTGTGCCCTCCCTTGACCAGGACTTCGAGCAGTCTTAAGGCATAGGGTGCGCCCGAGGCGCCGGTGATCGCTACGGTATAGGTTGCCATGAGGTACCTCTTTCTTGTGAAAAACGGAAACTTGCATGAGTCGTAACAAGCCAAATCTACCGCTCAGACCCGAGACGCGGAGAAAGGCAGGAGATTCGCGTGCGCTCCGTTCCTCGGCAATGCCTTAGCTTCAAGTGGGAGACTATGCTCGAGACTGATCAATGTTCACATCTTAACTCTGCTTCGCCTTTTTCAAAATATTCTTTTTGTACTTCAGGTACAGCTCTTCGACCTTCGTTCTCGCCCAGGGGGTCTTTCTCAGGAACTGCAGGCTGGACTTGATGCTCGGGTCATTCTTAAAGCACCGGATATCGATGATCTGCCCCATCTTCTCCCACCCGTGATGCTCCACCAGCTGGGTAAGCATCATTTCCAGCGTGACGCCGTGAAGAGGGTCTTTGTGTTGTTGGTCGGTCATGTCTCCATTCTTCAGCTGTTTCGGATCCTGTAGTCGCTGATCCGATTTCAGTTGTATTACTGGCGGCTTCCGGCCTCTTGATCGCAAGCATCGAGAGCATCACGCTCGCCAGGATCGCCAGGCCCGCTCCCATGCCGAAGGCTGCGGCAGAACCGAGCTTCTGCCAGACCAGACCGAAGATCAGCGATGCCGGCAAGGCCCCGAGGCCGACAACCAGGTGGTAGAGGCCGAAGGCCGAACCGCGGAGATGCGTTGGAGCGAAGTCGGCAACGAGCGCCTTCTCAACACCCTCGGTCAGGCCGAAGTAGATGCCGTACACGGCGAACAGCGCCCAGGCGTGCCAGTTCTGCGTTGCCGCGCCAAAGGCCGCATACACCAGGGCATAGACCACCCAGCCGGTAACGATCACTTTTTTTCTGCCGATGCGGTCGGAGATGATGCCGCCGGGGACCGAGAGACCCATCTTCACGATATGGAGCACGACCCAGATCATCGGAAGGAGCGCGACCGGCACGCCGAGCTGCTGGGCCCGGAGCAGCAGGAATGCATCGGTCGAGTTGCCGAGCGTGAAGATGAGGATGATGACCAGATATTTTTTAAAACCCGGAGGCATTTCGTTCCATGCTGTGCGGAAATTGAAGGTTGTCTTCGATGCGGCACTGATGGGCTCGGCCTTTTTTTCCTTCAGCCCGAAAAGCAGCAGGCATACGGCGAGGATGCCGGGAATGACGGAGAGCAGAAAAATGGTCTTGAGATCATCGTGGAACACGAGCAGCAATGCAGTGGCGGCGAGCGGCCCGACGATGGCGCCGCTGTGGTCCATGGCGCGGTGAAAACCGTAGGCGAGGCCGCGGGACTCGACCGGCGTCGAGTCGGCGATGATGGCGTCGCGCGGCGAGGTCCTGAGCCCTTTGCCCACGCGGTCCGAGAACCGGAGCACCAGCACATGGAGCCAGGACGTTGAAAAAGCGATGAGCGGCCTGATGATGTTCGAGATGGAATAACCGGCAACGATCCAGCCCTTGCGTTTTTTCACGCGGTCCGACCAGTACCCGGAGTAGAGCTTGAGAAGCGATGCCGTGGTCTCGGCGATGCCTTCGATGATCCCGAGCGCCGCCGGCCCTGCGCCGAGCACGGTGGACAGGAACACGGGCAGAAGCGGGTAGATCATCTCGGAGGCGCCGTCGTTCAGCAGGCTGACGAAGCCGAGGATGACAACATTGCGGGTAAGGCCCTTGCGCCAGCCGGGAGCGCTTGTTTTTGTCTTCGGTGTCATGGGAAAGGACTTTACCTGAATTATGCTTTTTTTTCAAGCGAAACCGGGGAACAGATTGCCTGGACATTGCCGCTGAGAGCACAAAAAAGCCTTGCAGCAGCATGCGGAACAGGTCAAAGCAGAGGGGATATTCTTGCGGATATTTTTGAAATAGCTGGGGGTGGAACGGCCATCCAGCCGGAGCAACAGCTTCGGCATCCAAAGAACCTAAGTGACGCTCAAAAACACATCAACGATCTCCGGATCGAACTGCGTGCCCGCAAAGGTCCGAAGCTCCTGCTGCGCCTCTACCGTGCTCAGCGCCTTTCGGTAAGGCCGATCCGACCGCATGACGTCCCAGGCATCGGCGACGGAGACGATCCTGGCGATCAGCGGGATGGCGGATCCCTCGAGCCCCGCGGGGTAGCCCGTGCCGTCGTAGTTTTCATGGTGGTGCAGGATGCAGGGCAAGGCGGGCTCAAGGTACTTGAGCGATTTCAAGATCTCCACGCCCTTTGCAGGGTGGCTCTTAAGATCGTTCCATTCCGAGTTGTCGAGCTTCTCCGGCTTCAGGAGAATAAAGTCATTGATTCCGATCTTGCCCACATCGTGGAGCAGGGCGCCGATATGGAGATGCCGTTTCTGTTCGCTGTCCAAATTCAGGCGTCCGGCAATCAGCTCCGCGTAATGGGCGACCCGTTTGCAGTGGCCCGAGGTGCCTAAATCGCGCGCTTCCAGGGCCTGGGCCAGGGCTGCCAGCACATCGAAATGCATATTTTCCAGTTCCTGCGTCCTCTCCCGCACTTTGGACTCGAGGGTGTTCATGAGCTCTTTTTTCTGATTGTCGAGTTCGCGCCTGCGGCTGACGAACTCGATGGTCCTCACCAGGTCAGCCATGAAGAAGGGCTTCGTGATGAAGTCCGAGGCGCCTCGCTTCAGGGCGTCGACGGCGAGATCGGTATTGCCGTTGGCCGTGATTATCACATAGTAGAGCCGGGGGTCGGACGCCTTCATTTTCTCCATGAGGTCCAGTCCCCGGTCCCTGCCGATGAACTGATCGAGGAATACCATGTCGAAGGGCGCCTCATTAATCAGTCTGAGCGCGTCGTCGCCGTTTGATGCGGTCTTCACGTTATACCCGGCGTCGCCCAGCATCAGCGAAAAGGCCTGCAGGATCCTCTTTTCATCGTCTACAGCAAGAATGCGCAGATCGCGCAACGTCGATGCGCTCCCGTTCAGTGCCGGCTGGGCCGCGCCGGGCAGGTGGCCGCTGCCCGTCAGATCAATGCGACTGCCGGGCGTTTGATCCTTCAGAGCTGCCGGGTCGATAAAAAAGTGAGCCTCCCTCTTTGAAGAAGCCTCTGCGACTGCATCGGTTACTTCGAGTTTGCTGTCCAAAATGCCCCCAGTTTTGTGTCTACCTTGCGGATGTGATTCAGGAACCAGTTGACCACCAGCTGGTTTGTGGCGATTACGATATGGACGCCTGCGCCTTCTGTTGCAACCTGTTTTTTCAATACGGCTTGCTGCGCTTTGAATTCATCGTGCAGGGCTTTATGCGCCGCATAATCAGGGTAGGAATGTTTTATCATAAAGCGCTCTTCTTCGCCGAAGTGAGACAAGATATAGTCTTCAAGGAAGGCGATCAGACTTTCAACCTTTGCTTTTCCCTTGCCCTGCTTGCAGGCATCCAGCATTTCGTTGATTCTGAAAAATATCTCCTTATGCTGCCTGTCTATTTCCGTTGATCCCGTCGCAAGGTCCTTCGTCCATTCTATTGCCATGCCTGCCCCCTCAGCTTTGTTATTACATAATTAGCAAGAAACCTGCCAGGATAAAGCCCTATTGTAATCACAGGATTTATATCTCAGAAAGGCTGTTCATTATCGGGCATAATTGCCGATTTACCGGTATAGTACCCGGCTGGCGGGCAGAAAATCAGTGCAGCGGGAGGACGATAACGAACGTAGCACCCTTTCCTTCCTCGGAATGCACGGTGATCGTACCGCCGTGATTCGCGATGATCTTGTGGGCGATAGACAGGCCGAGACCGGTCCCGCCCGTATTCGTCTTCGTGGTGAAGAAGGGGTCGAAGACATTTTTTTGGGCATTCTCGGGAATGCCGATGCCCGTATCGCTGATCTGTATCACCGCCGAATCCGCCTCGCGGGCCGTTGAAAGTCCAAGCATCCCCCGTTCCTCCATTGCATCCAGCGCGTTCATGATGATGATCAGAAAAACCTGCCGCAACTCCCCTTCATTCGCGAAGATGACCGGGAGCTCCTCCCCGTAGTTCCTGACAATATCCACATTCATGAGCCTGCCCTGAAAACCGACCATTTCAACGGTTTTATCAAGCAGCTCGGCAGGGGAGACTTCCTTCTTTTCATAGGAAGATGTGCGCACAAAGGAAAGCATCGTGGTCGTGATGCTTTTACAGCGCCTGATCTCGTCAAGGATGATCTCGAAATAATTTTTACACATGTCGGTCTCGCAGCGCCCGCTCTTGAGCCGGTTCAGCAGCCCCTCGGTGCATCCGGCGATTGAAGCAAGGGGGTTGTTGATCTCGTGGGCGACTCCCGAGGCCATCTGTCCCAGCGAGGCAAGCCGTTCACTCATGATCAGGCGGAGTTCCTGGTCCTTTTCAGCGGTGATGTCCCGGGCGATATGCACTGACCCCTTGAACGCGCCACCGGGTGCATGGTAGGGAAACGTCGATACGCGCAATAATTTGTTCGTCTTCGGGTCGCGGATTTCGTGTGTGGCCGGCTTCTGGTCGTCCATCGTCATCTTGTGCGGACAGCCTTCGACGGGAGAACACATGCCGTGAACGAGTTCGTAACATTTTTTCGCCGGGCTGTTTACCGGGTCGAGGCCGCAATATTCCCGGAACGCCTTGTTCGACTTGATGATCCGGTAGTCAGTGTCGTGGATGGAGACGAGATCGGTAATGCTGTCGAACGTCAGCTGCCATTTCTGCTGCGATTGGGAGATCAGGGCGAGCTGGCCGACTATGGCCTTGTTCCGCTGTTCGATGTCTTCTATCAGCAGGCGGTTCTCTATGGCCGTTGCCGCCTGATTCGCGAAGATCATGAACGTTCCGATCCGCTTCTTCGTGAAATACCCCGCCCGATCGCTGTACAGAGTAAGGACGCTCAGCACGCTGTTCTCGGACGTGATGAGCGGAATAGCCATCACCGAGCCGTACCCCCGATTCACCGCCTCGGTCTTCCAGAGGGCCTCCGAAGGATCGGCGGCAAGGTCATTCACCACCTGGGGATGCATGGTACTGATCGCCCGCTCCGACGGTCCCCTTCCTTCCGCAGAACCGCTCCACCCGTCTTCGACGCCAGAGAGGTAGCCGACATCATAACCGCATGCTGCGATGGCATGAACGCGGCCGTTCTCCCCCGCTATCCCGACCCACGCCATGCGCATTCCCATTTCCTTGATAAGGATGTTGCAGGTGGCCTCGTAGATGTTCTCCGTGCGCGGAACCGCGGCAACGACATTGGAAGAAACGGCAAGCGCCACCATCTCGTCCGCGTATAACTGCAGTTCCTGCTGAGAAACCGCAATGGACTCGACCATGCCGTTAAAGCCGGCGCCGAGGACGGTCAGTTCGTCGTTGCCCGACGACGGTATCCTGACATCGTGATCGCCGGCGCTGAATTTAGTCATCCCGTCGTAAACCGCCCCGAGTCGCCTTATGACCACGGCATTGGACAGCCAGAACATGGCGATCCCGACGAGCACGAAGGAGCCGAAGAACAGCAGGGCCTCTCCCACGATGTGATGCATGAGCTGCTGCTGGATAAACCCTTCTGAAAAATCGATGATGACGGCGCCGTTATAGGCTGCCTGTGCGTTGTGGCACCCGTAGCACTCGGGTCTATTGCGCACGGCCTGAACCCGCCGGTACTTCTCCGGTCCGGATCCGGCGCTGCGGTTCTCCCGGGCATCATAGCCGAAGCCCTCGATGGAGATTTTTGTTCCGAGCGCCCGGGGATCGGTGCCGGCCTTTACGATCCCGTCATTGTTCACCAGCAGTATCCTGCTGATGGAGTCGACGCCTCTGAGGTTCTCAAGGGTCGCATTCAGAACATTCATGTCCCGGGTTCCCATGGAGTGCGTGAGGCTTGCCTCAATGACGGGACCGACCGTGTTTCCCAGGATTTCGAGCTCTTCCGCGCCTTCGGAAACTTTCGCCCGGTAATGAAGCGTGAGGGATACGGCGGCGACGACCAGGAGGATGATCATCGTGCCGATGCTGAGTTTCCGGTTAATTTTCATGGTAACGCTGTTTCGCCTTCCTTCAGGTTTCGTGACGCCTGTCGATTATTGTGCAACTTTAGAATGCTTTTGTAAATAGTAAATTCTCGTTCCCCATGATGCGTTCGTAAAACGTGCGTTTCCATAAAACCCTGAAGGTACAGAGCTGTCACAATACTGTCTGAACGCGCGTGTGATCTTCAACGTATGCGGACGAGATCGTGCAGCAGGCCGATGCCGCCCTGTATCAAGCAAAGCGGGAGGGCAGGAACAAGATCATTTCTCCGCGGGCTCAGCCTTTATTCGCATCAGCATCGGACAGCACTTTTCGCTGAAGCTGGTCCAGCGTGTCGCAGAGGCCGTCGATCTCATCACGGCTGTTTTGCCGGTGGTCCTCAAAGGCATAGCGGTCGGCCTTGCCGTGGATCAGCTTATCCGCGGCAGCGGTCATCGCCTTGACCCGGTCGAGGATCACTTTTTTGAGCAGGAACAGGTTGAGCAGGAAGGCAGCCAGGATCAGGCCGATCGAGAGGGGATTCAGCATGGGCGATGCGGCCAGCAGCGACGCCACCGGCATTTCGACCGAGATGATCCCCCGGATGTCCCCCATCTTGTACCCGAAGGCCCTGAATTCGCCGTAGCGTTCGACGACCTCTTTCGGCGCAGCAGAAGCAGCTCCATGGCAGCGGAGACACCGTTCTTCGATCCTGATCGGAACGGCGTACCGATACCGGCTTCCTTCGATCCGCTCGATGTACAGCTTCTGCTTGTCAACGGGCTCTGCCGCGTTCATTTTGAAGGCGAAGATGGCGCTCGATTCAAAGGCGTCCGGGAATATTGGCCGGGTTTCGGTAGTTGTCGCTCGTCACCCGGAACGTGGTGTTAACATTCGACCGCTTGACGATGTTCGATAATTCACGCGTAGCCAGCGCCGGATTCTTCGAATAGAAGACCGTGCCGCCGCACTGAGAGCTGCTCAGGTAGTCGGCGTCCTGCTTGTTCAGGTTGTCGACCCAGACCATGCCCGTTGCCGAGATCCAGCTTCGGAAGGCGATGACCTGCTCGGCCACGGCCTGGGCGGAACTGCGCATCAAAAAGACGCGCAGGTTGTTTGCGGCGATATAGCCGGCCGCAAAGGTCAGGCCGATCGCGAGCAGCAGGATGACCGTGAACTTGACATAGATCGACTGCTTTCTTAATCCCATCATGATATTCTCCCCCTCCGGCAGCGCCACTCCTATCCGCCGATCTCCGACATGGCCGCGAACCCGGCCGGGTTTCCGGGAGCGTGTTCGAGTTGATGCCCTCCCGGTTTTGCAGCAACGATCTGTTCTACCAGCGTTTTCAGCACTTCGTCTGAGGCTCCGCTCCTGAGAGGCGTCCTCAGGTCCGCCTCTGCTGCGGAAAAAAGGCAAGGCCGGAGCTGACCCGTTGCCGTCAGCCTGAGCCGGTTGCACGAGGTGCAGAAATGATCGCTCACGGCGCTGATGAAACCGACCACTCCCCGGGCACCTTCGATCCGGTAATTCCTGGACGGCCCCATGCCTTTGAACTCAAGCGGCACGAGCCGGCCTAAAACGGCTATGCGCTGCATCATCTCGGCTTTCTCGATCCGGCCGCTGCCCCGTCCGCCTGCCCCGATCGGCATGCGTTCGATGAACCGGACATGGCAGTCCTGCTCCAGCGTCAGCGCGGCGAAGTTCACGAGCTCGTCATCGTTGATCCCGCGCAGGGGCACCATATTGATCTTGAGCGGCATCAGCCCCGCTTCCCGGGCCGCATCAAGGGAGTCCCACACGCGCTCGATGGCTCCGCCGCGCGTGATCGACCGGTACCGGCCGGGGTCCATGGTATCGAGGCTGATGTTGACCCGGTCCAGCCCCGACTCCTTCAGCTTCCCTGCCAGCTTGGCGAGCCGCATGCCGTTCGTGGTCAGGCTGACATCATGGATGCCGATCCTGCGCTTCAGGGTCGAGATGAGCGGGATGAGGTCGTCCCGGAGCAGCGGCTCCCCTCCGGTCAGCCGCACTTTCTTGAGACCGTACCGGTGTATGACGCGCACGATGCGCACGATCTCTTCCCGCGTCAGCAGTTCGGCGGCTTTGCGAAAGGGGACCGGGCCGTCCGGCATGCAGTAAAGGCACTTCAAATCGCACCGGTCGGTCACCGAGATGCGCAGATAATCGATCCTGCGCTTGTACCGGTCGACCAGAGCCGGTTCGTCTGATGCAGTATGCTGCTCCACGATGCACCTCGTTCAGCGTCAGTTTTTCCCGAAAGGGCAGACAGGATAGCGGCAGACTTCGCACTTGAGGCAGAGCCCCCCGTGGCCCAGTTCGGCCAGGTCCTTCCGCCCGATCTTCTCGCCTGCCAGCACGCGCGGCAGTATGAGATCGAAGACAGTGGTTTTGCTGTACATGCCGCAGGCCGGGATGCCGAGGATGGGAATTTCCGATTGCTGATTTCGGATTGCGGATTTCGGATTTACAGCATCAGAGGATTTCCCTTCCGCCTTTTCCAGGTACGCTATTAAAAACATCGATCCCGGAAGCGCTGCAGAACCATAGGTTATGTCAGCAGCGCCCAGTTCACGGATCGCGAACCGCGTTACGTCATCGGGATCCACCGACATGCCTCCCGTAGTGATGAGGAGATCGGCTCCTATATTCATTGATTCCCGGAGCCTGTCCACGATAAACGCCTTGTCATCGGGCGCGTAATATATACCCATGAGCTTTCCGCCGATTTCCTCGATCTTTTTCGTGATAACGGGTGCGAACGCGTCCTTGATCCTGCCGTGGTAGACTTCGTTTCCGGTGATCACGACGCCGACTTTGGGTTTGCGGAGTTCTTTTACTTCGATAACACCGGTGGATCCGTTCATTTCGGATTTCGGATTTCGGATTTCGGATTTCAATTCCGCATTCCGCATTCCGCATTCCGCAATACGGACGGCTTCCTCAACGATGCTCGTCTTGACCACCAGCGGAATCGCCCGAGTTCCCGCCACGGTCTGTCCTTTCCTGACGAGCGCATTATCATGAAGCGTTGCGCACATGACCTCGCCGAGCATGTTGAATGCAAGGAGCGCGTCGCGGTCGATCTTCAGCAGCCCGTCCCGTTCCGCGACAATACTGATCTTCCCCTCTTTCGGCTCGCCCTTGATCGCCACCCCCCCACCCATGAGCGCCCTGGCGATCGCATAGGCGGCTTCGTTCTCGTGCATCTCGTCCTCGGCAACCTTCAACACGAAGAGATGCTCCTTGCCGAGCCGCTGGAGGTGACAGACATCTTCTTCCCGGATAACGTGCCCTTTCTTAAATGCGCATCCCTTGAACTCGCCCGGCCGTATCTCCGTGATGTCGTGGGCAAGGACCGTGCCGACGGCCTGATCTACTGGAATCGTTTTCATGGCAGAACCGCTGCTTGCGTGCATGTCGTCACACATGGCAACCTCCCTTTGGGAAAATTCCTGATCTCCAATAACCGTAGCGCTTTGTCATTTTCAAAATATTTTTTTAAATCTCTTATCCACGAATTCCTGAAGTCCTTTTTCCAGTGCTGCGTATTTTTTCAGAAACTTCCTCGCATCCGCTGTCAAAGCGGCGCCCCCGCCGTTTTTCCCGCCGGTTTTCCGATCGACAAGCTTCACGCCGAGCCTCTTTTCCATGGCATTGATATGGCACCATGCCTTGCGGAAAGAGATGTCGACTTCCTGCGCCGCCTGGTTGATGGAACCGTGGGAATCGATGGCCTCCAGGAGAAAGCGCCTGCCCCTGCCGAAGACCGGTTCGCCGCCGGCTTCGATCCAGATCTTTGATCTGATCCCAAGTGCGTTATGACTTTTTCGCATAACGAACCGCCACAAAAGGTTCCTTCACTTCATAGTAGCCGCCCTTGGCGCAGGTCACACACAGGACCTTGCCGTCCTGATAGACCTCTCTCTTGTCCTGGACATGCTCGCCGCAGGAATCGCAGGGCACCCTGCCCATCGGCCTTCCGGGCTGGTCTTCCGGCTTGATCGCCACGCTGACTTCAATTACCTCAAAAAGTTCGCTGTCGGACATCACTTTATAGGCCTGAAGCTGCGCTGCGTACTTGTTCCCGATTTCCGGAAAAAGCGCTTTTGCCTTCTCCCGGGACTCATCCTTCGCAAAGACCCTCACGGCTTTGCCGGTGCCCGTATTCAAGTAGGTTGCCGCCATCTTGCCGTAGTCCATGAACTTCATGGTCCGGTGGCCCAGACTGCATCCCGTGACCGACTGGACCGCGTCAGTGGCGCACCGGTCCATTTCGACGAACACCATGATGCTCTTCCGGTCCTTGCCCTTCGGATCAGCCACGCCGATCTCCCGGAGGCCAAGCATCGACATCCGGACGCCGAGCACCTGACCGGCGCAGAGATGTCCGTGGATCCTGACGGATTCTTCGAGCAAGCGCTCGAAGCCAGGAAGTCCTTGTTGGATCTCTAAATGATCATCGCTCATAGAATATCCCCTGTGCCGACGTCGTTGAGCTAAAACCTTTCACCGCTGAGACGCGGAGGCGCAGAGAAAATCCTTACTATCTGCAAATTGCAGTCCTCTGCGTCTCCGCGTCCCCGCGGTAGATTATGACTTTTTCTAGCCCATGTTTCCGATCAAAATTTGAAGACTAGTGGTCTTTTCTTTGCCTTCATAGTTTCACATGCTGCTATGCACTCCCCGCAATTGTGGCACTGAGGGTAGATTCCGGACTCCATCGGATTCAGCCCCAACCCGCAGGCATCGGCGCATGCCAGGCATTTCCCGCACACATGCTCCCCGTCTTCGGCAAAAACGACCTTCAGGGTTTTTTTGAACCTGAAGATGCCGAGAAAACTTCCCACCGGGCAAACATAATTGCACCAGCCCCTGCGGACGATAACTAGTTCAAAAACAATGATCACAGCGATCAGGCTGAGTTCCAGTCCCACGATGCCCTCATACACGAACTTGGCCGTTTGAACGGATATGATGCCCGGCGCCGACAGCAAGCTCGCCAGAGGAAGCCTCGCGAGCGGCGTGAGAATGAGTATGACGGCGAGGACAGCGTAGCGCGGCACTGCCGTCGTTCTTTTCCCGAAGGGCCTTTTGATCCCGAACTTCGTTGCCGCAATATCGACGAGCTCGGAGATCGTGTTCTGGGGGCAGGCCCAGCTGCAGAAGACCCTGCCGAACAGCAGCGCAAGAATAACAGGGAGTAGCATCGACAGGAGAAGGGTCCTGTCCGCGGTCATCGTCGTGAGGATCGTCTGGAAGCCGATCAAAGGATCGGTGATCCAGACCGGTCCGATGGCAAAGGAATAGAGGCTGCCCGTGAGCATCGTGATCCCGTTCCTGTTGAGGATCGGAACGAGAATGACGAGGATGATCGTCAGGACCTGTATTCCTTTCCGCAGTCTCGGAATGTTCACTTGCTGGTCCCCGGTTTTACTACAATGGCAGCTGCTTCAAGAGGGCAGATGTTTTCGCAGATGCCGCAACCAACGCATTTTTTTTCATTCACCACCGGACGCAGATCATCGTTCATGACAATTGCCTCGCCCATGAGCGGACAATCATCATAACAGCTTCTGCAGAGCGTGTCCTGCCATGCAAGGCACGTTTTCCGCGAGATCTCCGCCGTGCCCATCCGGACTTTTTCCTTGTCCTTCAGACTTCTTTTGAGGGCGCCTGAGGGGCAGACGGGCGGACACTTCATGCACAAATAGCAGGGGGTTCTTCTTGCCTGAATAACGGGCGTGCCCATGACCGCGATGCCGTCCAGGAGACTTGCCATCCTGATCGACCCGTAAGGGCAGGTCTGAGCGCATTTGCCGCACCGTATACAGGTAGCGATAAATGTGGCCTCGGGCAGGGCGCCCGGCGGCCTCAGCAGGTTCTTACTCATGAGCGCGCGCATACACCGGATACACGCCGGTTACCTTTTCAAATTCCGACAGTTTCTTGATGATCTCGTTCACGGCACCCAACGTATCACCCTCGACAACCGTAACGATCTGGTTTTCCTTCACGCCGAATACGCTGATACCCGGTACCTTCCCCAGGTCTGGCAGCACCTGTTCCATTGCATTGTCCTCGATCTCGACGATAACACTCGCAACCGCCATAAGGAACGACCTTTCTGGTAAAAAACCGTCCCCCTTGTGCATGAGAAAAACCCGTCTGCGCAAGAGAGACGGTAGGGGGGGTGATATGTTATTTCATTTGTGAATTCCCCCTTTATCCTCTCCCCGAGGGGAGAGGGTAGGGTGAGGGGGTGTTCCATCGATTCAGCCGCCCCTAAGCCTTTTCCAGCTTCACTGCGCAGATCTTGTACTCCGGCTGTTTGGACAGCGCATCGAACGCGTCGTTCGTCAGGCTGTTGATCATTTTGTCGGGGTAGTGCATCGGAACGAAGACCAGTCCGTCGCGCGGCACATCGATGACCTTGGCTTCGAGCACGATCGTCCCGCGGCGGGACGTGAGCCGCACCTTGTCCCTGGACTTGACGCCGATCTTCGCCGCGTCCCGCGGGTTGATCTCAACGTAGGCGGCCGGCGCGGAGCGCTTGAGTTCGGGCACGTTGAGCGTCATGGTGCCGGTGTGCCAGTGCTCGATCTGGCGGCCTGTGGTGAGGGCATAGGGATACTCCGCATCGGGCGGCTCGGCCGGGCCCTTGTAGGGCCGGAGCCAGACCGTGGCCTTGTTTCCGTCGGCCTTGGCGCCGTAGAAGGAAACGTCCGCTGCCTGGGGATCGAACTTCTTCACCATGACGTCGCCGTGTTTTGCGGTGTACCGGCGCTGCGTGCCCGGATGGTCTTCCGTGGGGCAGGGCCACTGGATGCCGTGGGCTTTTTTCATGCGCGCACGGGTCATTCCCATGAAGTCGTAGGCAGTGCCCTTCGAGCACTGACGGATCTCGTTCCAGACGTCCTCGGAGTTCTTGTGAGCGAACAGTTTCTTCCCTTCGTGCTCCAGATCGAGGGCTTTGAACAGCTTGTTCGCGAACTCGATCATCACGTCCAGATCAGGCCGCGCTTCTGCGGGCGGATTGATCGCTTTCTCAATATACTGATACCTCCGCTCGGACTGTCCGTAGGTGCCGTCCTTCTCCACCCAGAGCGCGGCGGGAAGCACCAGGTCGGCCAGTTCCGAGGTTTTCGTCGGATGGTACGCCTCGGACACGACGAGGAAGGTGTCCTTGCCTTCCATGCCCTTCCGGTAGGCATCCACATTCGGCAGGCTCTGGCCGGGGTTGGTGCAGGCGATCCACATTGCCTTGATCTTGCCGGCCCCGAAATCGCGGAACATCTCGACCGCCGTAGGTCCGGGCTTGGGCTGAATGCGGCCAGCGGGCAGGCCCCAGAACTTCTCCATGTCCTCGCGGTCCTTCTCGTTTGCAACGAGCCGGCCGTAGGGCAGCAGATGGCTAAGAAGACCGCCGTCGCGCACACCGCCGCAGGCATTCGGCTGGCCCGTAAGCGAGAACGACGTGGCGCCGGGCCGGTTGATCTGGCCGGTCAGCAAATGCAGGTTGTGCATCATGTTGTTCACCCATACACCGCGGGTCCGCTGGTTCAGGCCCATGCACCAGAGGCTCATGGTCGCCTTGGACTGGGCGAACATGCGGGCAGCCTTGATGATGTCGTCCTTGGGGCAGCCGGAGATCTTCTCGGCCGCCTCGGGTGAGTAGTCCTCCAGGAACTTGACGTACTCGTTCCCAGCCGACCTTCTCGATCTTCGGCGGCGGCCCCGGGTCCGTCATCGTCTTGAAGACCGTGTACTTTTCCACATACTCCTTGCTGTACAGGTTCTCCTTCACGATCACGTGGGCCATGGAATTCAGGATCGCCAGATCGCTTCCGGGAATGAAGCTCATATGCATGTCAGCGATGCGCGCCGACAGCGTCTTCCGTGGATCGACCATGATGATCTTGGCGCCGCGCTTCTTCTGCTCGTTCACGATGCGGAAAATGACCGGATGCGCCTCGGCCATGTTCGATCCGACGATAAAGAAGCAGTCGGCATGGTACATGTCGTCGTAGGCGCCCATGGGTTCGTCCTTGCCGAAGGTGGAAACGTAGCCCACGGCGGCAGAAGCCATGCAGAGACGGGGATTGCCGTCGATATTGTTCGTGCCGAGCCCGCCCTTGAATACTTTGTTGATGAAGTAGGATTCTTCGGTGTAGGCCTGGCCCGAGCCGTAAAAGGCCACAGACTGGGGATCTTTCCTGTAGGCTGCCGCGAACTTGCCGACCATGAGGTCCATTGCCTCTTGCCAGGAGATCTTGACGAACTCGTTGCCTTTTCGCAGCAGGGGATGCTTGGCCCGGTCCGGCGCGGTCAGGATGGCCGGCAGGAAATTGCCTTTGAGGCAAAGGAAGCCCTTGTTCCAGTTGTCCTTGTCTCCCTTGACCGCGACGACCTTGCCGCCCTTGACACCCGCGTACACGCCGCAGCCTGCTCCGCAGTACCGGCAGACGCCCTTGACCCATTTATCGACGTCCGCTTCGGCCCCCATGAGCTCTTTCGGCAGGGCCAGGTCAAGCCCGATCGCGGACGCCGCGGCCAGGGCCGCTGAATACTTCAGGAGCTGTCTTCTGGTAATGTTCATTTCTCCCCTCCTTGCCCGTGGAATCCTGTCCTGTTCTTAGCGGATTCCTTCACGGCCACGGTGTGATGTTCATGGCAAAGGAAGCAGGTCTGTTCCCGGGCCGGCAATTTTTTCTGGACGCTCGCGACCGCGTCACTGTGGCATCCCCTGCACCGGTCCATGCCCGGCTTTACCGTGAAGTTCACCTCCGGAGAGCCGTGGCATACAACGCACTTGACACCCATCAGCCCGTGCTTTCCGTCCAGCCATATTTTTTCCTGATCGATGTGACACTCCGCGCATTCCTGACCATTGGATTTCACATGCGGCTTGCCGGCGGCAGCCGCGGCGATCGGGAGGACGAGCGCCAGCAATACCAACACTATTCTTTTCATAATGCCTCCTCTCTGAAACTCCGTTTCGTTGTTCGCTGAAAAAACCGCGGGACGGAGGACGATCCCCCGCCCCGCGTATACGAATCGGGTATTACTTTGCCGCGGTCTTGGGCGCCATGGCATCATCGATCATCTTGATGCCTTTGAAAGCCTCATCAGCAGATTTCAGCAAAGCCTCTTTCGCCATATCCGGATTGTGGAAGCCGTCGGAGTTTTCCGCGGTCCAGAATTCCCACAGAATGTGCGCTTTCAAGTGCTGGTCCTGGGCATTCTTGATGACCTCGGGATCAACGCCAGCTGCCTTCGCAGCCACGATCTTGTCGATCAGGACGGAGATGCGGAACTCCGCCTTGCGCATCTTGCCCTTGATATGGGCTTTGACCGAATCGATGGCATACACAGCGTCCTGCTCACTCCACTTCGGATGGCACTTGGCGGTCAGGCAGGTTTCCTTGAGCATGACCCTGGGCGTAACGGGGAAGTGCGACGTGAATACCTTGCCCTGCTTGTTCTTCATTTTCGGCGAATGGCACGAATCGCACCCTGCGCCTGCTTTTGCGTGCTTTGAGTTGTAGAATGCCTCGGTTTCCGGATGCTGCGCCTTCCAGAGCAGGCCGCCCGTGATCGCGTGCTTGAAATCGAGGAAGTTCACCTGGTTCTTGTAGTGGTCATAGAGGCCGAACACGTCCTTGTAGGGGAAATGGTTCGTGAGCGGGCTGTTGTAGCCGACGGTCTTCTTGGAGGTATCGGGATTCCGCGGGTCGTACCCGTCGTTGCAATTGTACTCAACATGGCACTGGCCGCACTGCAGCTTGGTGTCGTATTTCTCGAGGATCGCGATCTTGCGGTTAAAGCCGCGCAGACCCATGTCGATGATCTTGAAATTGGTATGCTTCGCATCCTTGTGCCACAGCGTATCCGCCTCAGGACGGGTCAGGGCCGCGATCAGGCCGTCGCGCACGATGCGCGGCTTTGCTGCATGCGGGTCGTGGCAGATAAAGCAGTTCAGGGCGTGGTTCACGTCCTTTGCCAATTCCACCACATTCGAGGTGCGGTCCCAGGTCGTTTTGCCTTCCACCTTTTCGCCCAGGTAGGACCACCCCAGGATCTGGTCCTGGGTCTTGCACTGAAGGCAAGTCGGATTGGCTGCAGCCGCGCTCTGGGTAAGGAAAGCCTTATGCTCTTTTGTTTCGTGGTGCGTGTCGGTCAGGATGTCCCAGACCCGGCCCTTCTCATTCACGTACATCCAGCCGTCCTTGGGCTGGAACCGGCCGCCGAAGGCCCGGTCAACCACGAACTGGTCGACGAGCATGTGCACATGGCTTCGGGTCAGGTTATGCTCCTTGGTGAATCCGTGGCCAGCCATGAGCTTGTCCCAGAAGGGATTGGGAGAGCGGTTCGTGAGCTGCGACTTCTCGTCGCGCGCGGGACGGTGCTTCGCCACCTGCATGTAGCTGTCGAACTGGTCCTTGTGGCACTTGCCGCATGCCTCCCAGGACGTGTCCGTCACCGGACGGGTGTCCGGGCCCGGCGCCTTCAGGTGCGCCGCGATGCCGGAATGACAATTAACGCAGTTCACCTTGCTGTGCTTGCCCATGGTATGGAGCGTTTTGATCGGATCATGGCAACCGTAGCATGTTTTGACATCAACGTCCTTTTCCACCGCTGTTTTTGCCTGCCCCGCGCTCTTGTACTGCGCTCCTGCCTTGGAGCTGGTAAAAGTCAGGACCAATCCTATCGCAAAAACCAATGCAACTACCGCTAATACTTTACTCTTCATAATTCAGCCCTCCTTCTTTTTATGTAAAAATGGTTTATGTATGCCTGCCCCCACATCTGCTGCGACAACAACTTCATCGGGGATGAAAATTGATTTGATCTTATTTCATTGAATCCGCACTATCCGCGCTCAGTTGCCCGAACCTTACCATGACCTTGCGTAAATTTGCGGTTAATGGCTGTAAACTTTCTGTTAATTTTTGCAATCCTCTTCCCGGTCTGCTGCTCTTTTATATATAGCTCAGAAAATTCATCTCCGCAGGATTGCCGTCTGCAGGTAGGCAGGGCGCTGCTAAAATCGGCGTCTGTTTAAATTCTCCACTCAGAAGCATTGTGCGGGCATTTTCGGCGCCCCAGCCGATCTCCTGACCGGAAAATATTTCCATTTCCGTCATGACCGTGAAAAGATATTCAGGATGCTTTATTTGTGGAACAAGCTAATTTCGAGGAGAGCGGCAACAGGAAAATATCAGGGAAAGAAAGGCAGGACAACAGCACTTCTACTGCGCGATGGAAGCCGGCAGCTGCCGCGAAGAAGAATGATCAGCAGGCCATGCTGACGCTCAGCCAAGGGTCTGCTCGACGGATGGGTGAAATGTCACGGGATGTTCAGATAGGAAGAACAGCGTGCAGGTGTTGTTATTGCTTGAACTTATACCCGACCCCGGGTACCGTAAGAATATACTCCGGTTCGAGCGGATTCCGTTCGATCTTCTGCCGGAGATGCTGAATGTGAACGTCAATGACCCGGCTCCATGAGTAGATCTGCGACTCCTTCCAGATCGTTTTTCGAATAAACTCCCTGCGCAACGGCTCGCCCCGGTTCGTGATAAAGAGAATAAGCAGGTCATATTCCTTCGGCGTCAGCTCCACGGTCCTGTCCCCGACGCTCACCATGCGTGCCTTGAAATCGACGACGAGGCCGTCGACCCTGATCTTCTCACCGGACGGCGCAGAGCGCCTCAGACAGGCCCTGATCCGCGCGAGGAGCTCGATCGTTTCAAAGGGTTTCACGATATAATCGTCGGCGCCGCTCTCCAGGCCGATGACCTTGTCCGGCACCCGGTCCTTCGCCGTAAGCATGATGACCGGCACCTTCGGGCAGCGCTGTTTGAGGTCTTTGCAGATCTCGATGCCGTCGCCATCCGGAAGCGTGAGGTCGAGAATGATGAGCGCCGGGAGCTGCTTGTTCAGGGCATCCCGCGCCGCTGACCAGCTTTCCGCCAGGACCAGATCAAAGCCATAGAGCTCCAGATTTGCCTTGAGCACCCGGCGAATATCCGCATCGTCATCTATCGCAAGCAGCTGTGTCTTCACGGTCCGCTCCTCTCTCCCTCGTTCTCGGGATCCGGAACCAGAACCGGCTCCCCCCGTCCTCTCCGTCTTCCACGCCGATCGCTCCGCCGTGCGACTCGATGATCCCTTTGCAGATCGAAAGCCCGAGCCCCGTCCCCCCCTGGGTGTCCTTCGTATAGAACTGCCTGAAGATCGCCTCCCGCTCGTCCGGGGCAATGCCGGCCCCCCGGTCCTCCACCGCGGCGTAGACAGATTCGTCGCGGCAGGTGAGGGAGACGGTGATCTGCGAGGACGGCGGGCCGAAGTTCAAGGCGTTCGAGAGGAGGTTGGTCAGCACCTGCTTCATCCGGTCCTCGTCCACGATGGTCGTGACATCCATGGCATGCAGCCGGATGGATAGGTTCTTTTCCCCGGCCAGCGGCTTGAATCCCGTAATAACCTCCTGAAAGACCTCCTTGAGGTTGACTTCCCGGAAGTTCATTTCAACGGTGCCCAGCTCTATCCGCTCATAGTCGAGGATGTTGTTGACCAGCCTGATGAGCCGGTCCGCGTTCTTTTTTATCATCTCGAAAAAAACGAGCAGGTCCCGGTCTTCCTCGAATTCCCGCTGGGAGAGCTTTACGGACAGATAGTCCATGGCGCCTTTGATGGCGGTGAGCGGCGTACGCAGCTCATGGGAGGTCTTGGCGATGAAATCGGACTTCGACCGGGAGGACCGGGCGAGCGCCTCATTCTTGTCGGTGAGCTCCTGGGTCGCCGCCCTGACCTTTTCCTGGAGACAGGAATGGTACTCATCGAGGGTCTTCGCCATCTCGTTGAAGGTCCTGCCCAGGGCCTCGATCTCGTCACCATCGCGCTTCCGGGGAAGAGACGCCCTGCCCGCTTTGGAGAAGGCGGCCATCTGCGTTCTTATTCTGCTGATGGGGTTGATGACGATGCGGCGGGTGACCAGGAAGAGCGTCAGGACCGTGATCACGCCGACCACGATCAAACCGCCGACCATGAAGCGCCGATCGGCGGCGCTCATTTCGACGAAGGAGTCTATGGGCAGGGAAACGCTGATGGCCCCCCTCACATCGCCGACCTTGTATCCCTGGTGGTTGTGGCATTCCAGGCAGGCCTGTTCAATATACAGCGGGGCGATGTAGCGGTAATAGTACGACGAGCCCATGCGCTCCGTCGTCGCCGCCTCCTTCACCTGCTTCGTTTCGAAATCGACGAGCGCCGCCCGCTCAAAGGCATCGGGCGCGTTTTCCGGATTGATGAGCTTCAGGCTCGTGATATGGAAGACGTACAGTTTCTCGCGCTCCGCATACTGGGAGAGCTGCTTGGTGACCATTGCCGGGTTCTCTTTTACGTAGCGCTTCCCCGTTACATCGGTGATGGAGGCGTT
Organism: Nitrospirota bacterium; assembly: GCA_963818475.1. GTDB lineage: Bacteria > Nitrospirota > UBA9217 > UBA9217 > UBA9217 > GWC2-56-14. The sequence continues at coordinate 98,284 of CAWFSF010000002.1, forward strand.
CCGTAAATAAGGGTTCAGCTCCATCCAGGGCAGTTTTTCAACGTAAACACCGCCGTGTTCGGCCACCCAGCGCCGCGTAATGACCACCTGCTTGAACAAGGCCTTTGCCTGCATGTTGATCTGGGCCATGACCAGCTGTTCATGCTTCTGGTAGATCACCCGGAACGTCGAGCCCAGAACGACAACAAGCACGACCGTGATGAACAGTGCGTATTTAAGGCTAAGAGAAAATCGCATTAAACATCACCGCAGGGTCTCGATCAGGGTGAAGACAAAGATGGTGACACTGATGTAACCGTTCATGTTGAAGAAAGCCATGTCGAGCTTCGAGAGGTCGTTCTCTTTTACCAGCGTATGTTCGTAGATGATGAGAAGCAGCGCAATAACGACTCCGGCATAATAGAACAGCCCCAGGGAACACAAGAAGCCAAGCCAGAAAAGAGCCGCCATGGTGACGGCGTGCGACGCGCGCGAGATCCAGAGCGAGCGACGGACGCCGAATTGTTGAGGAATGGAGTGAAGGCCGGCCTTGACGTCGAACTCGCGGTCCTGCAGCGCATAGAGCACATCGAACCCCAGGAGCCAGAACAGGACCGCTGCGCCGAGCACGAGCGCGGGCCCTTCGATCCGGCCGGTGATCGCGATCCACGCGCCGATGGGAGCGAGGCTTATGGCGAGGCCGAGGAACGCATGCGACAGGAACGTGAACCGCTTGGTATAGGAATAGAAGAACACGACCGCAAGCGCCACCGGCGAAAGATAAAAGCTGAGCGGGTTCAGCATATATGCCGCGATGATCAGGACTGCTGAGGAAACCAGGGTAAAGACCATCACCTGCAGCGGCGACACGAGCCCCTGCGGCAGGGCGCGTATTTTGGTGCGCGGGTTCTCGGCATCGAACGCACGGTCGGCCCAGCGGTTGAAGCCCATGGCAGCAGAACGCGCCCCGACCATGGCGACGGTGATCCAGAGGATCTGGCTCCCGGTCGGCAGTCCTTTGGCCGCGAGCAGCGCGCCGGTGAAGGCGAAGGGCAGCGCAAAGATGGTGTGTTCGAACTTGATCATCTCGAGGATGATCTTGATCTTGTTGAGCATGTCGGCAATCACTCCAAAAAGAATTTAACCACGGAGACACGGAGGCACGGAGAAAACATAATTGCAGCTTTGTGATAAGAAGTCCGGCTAGAGGACCAGCCTCTTAATTCCTTCCTTGATGAGACGCGAATGAAAATTAAGGATCAAACCAACTTTCAAACCTGACAGCCTAAGATAGGTCAAAAGCTGAGCTTCATGGATAGGTATTATCTTCTCAACACATTTAATTTCAATAACCACCTTGCCGGCAGCAACCACGTCCATTCGATAACCGCAATCGAGCGTTATGCCTTTATACTCCAGGGGCAAAGCCCTCTGTCTCTCGACATGCACGTTCTGCAGCTTTAATTCGTGGCAATAACACTCCTCATATGCTGACTCCAGCAGACCGGGACCGAGATGTCTATGGACTTCCATGGCACAGGCTATAAGCTTTTCTGTCAACTCTTCCTGCTGCAGCATGATGGCGCCCCACCTTCTGAGGATCACTGGCTGCCGAGCATCGGCAGTCTCCGTGCCTCCGTGACTCCGTGGTTAATTGACTGTTTTTACTCGCTTGCCTCTTCCCCCACTCCTCGATCTTTTTCCTGATCTCCGGCATGGCCTTCTGCGTGGCTTCGATCCCCGCCTGCATGCAGCGCTTCTTCTGGGTGAAATCGAGCATGGCCACGTCTGCCGACCTGCGGCGTGATGAGCACATCGGCCTCTTTTTTCTTGTACCGTACGTTCTCACTGAACATGATGTTCACGGCCTGGAGCATCACGTCGACGAGATTGGTGATATTGAAGTTCGCCACATTCTCGCTGATATCCACGGCGATCACGATGTCCGCGCCTTTCTCGCGAGCAACAGCGATCGGGATATTGTCCATCACGCCGCCGTCAACGAGCAGCCTGCCCTGATGCTCCACGGGATTGAACACGCCCGGAATAGCGCTGCTGGCGTGCACTGCCTTCGCCACCGAACCCCGGTCGAGCACGACGCGCGTGCCGCGGTTCAGGTCGGTGGCCACCGCGGCAAAGGGCAGCTTCAGGTTCTCGATATTCGGCGCGGTGATCTTCGTTCTCACGAACTCTTCGAGCTTGTCGCCCTTGGCCAGTACCCATGCCGGTAAAGGCGTTCATGATGCCGTAATCGAAAAGACTGTCCTTCTCAAGCGGGAACGCGGTCCATTCGAGCTCGAAGCTGTTCAGGTCACTGGCATAGATCGCGCCGATAAGGCTGCCTACGCTCGTGCCGATGATCATGTCGATCGGGATCTTCTCCTGCTCGAGCGCCCGGATCACGCCGACATGAGCGAATCCCCGCGCTGCCCCGCCGCCGAGCACCAGCGCTATCTTCGGCTTTGGCATCTCAACAGGGGGCGGCGGCGGCATTGAAACGCAGGAAACGAGCATGCCCATGGTTGTTATTATGAGTGATATCCGTCTTATCTTGTTCATCGTTACCTCATGTACTCTGAAAAGGAGATGTTACTTCTTACTTCTTACTTCTTACTTCTTACTTCTTACTTCTTACTTCTAACTTCTTACTTCTCACTTCTCACTTCTTACTTCTCACCCTTCTCCAGCAAAGCACCTACTTCCGCATACAGGTTCTTCACGATCCCGTCATAATCCCTGTCCCCCGGAAGGATCGGTTTGCCGAAGGATACCGTTACTTTTGCAGGCACCGGAACGCTTTTACCCGGCGCGAGCATTTCGTAGGTTCCCTTGATGGCAACCGGGACGATCGGCACGTTCAGTTCTTTTGCAATGATGCCGACGCCTTTCTTGAACTCATGGAGCCTGTTGTCACGGGCCCGCATTCCTTCGGGAAAGACACAGAGGACCTTGCCCCGGCGCAGCACATAGGCCGAGAGCTGGAGCGCATTGTAGAGCCGAGCGTCCATGTCCACCGGGATCACCTGGACCAGCTTCGCGAGCCGCGACGTGATCGGGCCGTCGAAGTAATCGCTGGCCCCCAGGAAGAAGGTCTGCGATCCGATCTTCCACGAAACCGCTGCCATGACCGACGGCGCATCTGCATAGCTCGCATGGTTCGGGGCGATGATGAACGGCCCTTTCATCGGAAGGTTCCCTGATCCCCGGACCGAAAGCCGGCCATAGATTTTGAAGACGATCTTCACGAAGAGCTTGATAACATAGCGGCCCATGTTCCAGACCGGCCCTGGCTCGAGGCTGAGGGTCTCTTTCACCTCGCCGGACGGGTCCTGGGCGAGGATCTCACCCCAGGACAAGCGCACCCGCGCGCCTGCTGCAGTCGGCCCCGCTGCAAGCATTTCCCGGACCCTGACGACCGCGTCCTTCACGGTAAAAACCTCGGAACCGAAGGACTCGGGCAGGCTGATGCCGAAGGTCTTCTCGATGCTCACCACGAGTTCCACACGCATGAGCGAATCGAGCCCAAGGTCGAGCTCAAGGTTGTCGTCGGGGACAATAGGTTTCTTAGCGGAAAAGGGCTCAAGGCAGGCAAGGAGCTTTTTCGCTTCAACCGTGTCGAAGAGGTCCGTATCGATCTCCGCAACGGGCTTCTCTGCCCGCTCTCCCTGTTCCCGATACAGGTCGGCGACCGCCTTCCGCCTGAGCTTGCCCAGCCGCGTTGCCGGAAGCGGGTCCTTGAAGATCTTGAGCCCGGTGATCCGTTTGTAGGGAGGAAGGTCTTTTGCCAGGTCTTCGATCTCGTAGGCAATGGTCTCGCGGGAGTTCGACAGGTTCATCTTGCGGAGGTATTCGAAATCGGGGACCACGGCAGCCTCGAGCCCGCGCTCGCCCTGCATGAGACAGATCTCCTTGATCTCCGGGACCTGCTTGTAGAATTTCTCGAGCTCTTCAGGAAAGATCTTCTTCCCCGTGGAGAGCACGATCATCTCTTTGGACCTGCCGGTTATGAAGAAGTATCCGTCCCGGTCGCGGTAGCCGAGGTCTCCTGAATAGAACCAGCCCTCCCTGAGCACCTCGGCGGTCTCAACCGGCTTGTTATAGTAGCCCTGCATCACGTTCGGCCCGCGGATCGCGATCTCTCCCTGGCCGTGCTCGTCGGGGTTCACGATCCTGACCTCAACGTCCGGCACGGGAATGCCGATGGATCCCGCCTTTTGTTTTTCCAGCGGATTGAACGTGGCTGCCGGGGACGTTTCGGTAAGGCCGTAGGCTTCAATGATGGTGAAGCCGAGGCGGGTCATGTCGATGAACACTTCGGGGTCGAGGCGGGCGCCGCCGCTCGTAAAGAACCTGAACGCCGGGCCGAATTTGGCGTGCACCTTGGCGAACAGCTTCTTTCCGATATTCACCTTCAGGTATCGGCGCAGCAGCCCGTTGAGGAGAAGCAGGAAGCTCACGATCCGGCGCACGACTAAAGGCTTTTTTCCTATCTCGTCGAAAATGGCGCGGCGAAGCCCGGCAAAGAACTGGGGAACGCCGAGCATGGCGTTCACGTTGGTCTCCTGCATACAGTGCATGATGTCCGGCCCCTTCAGGCTGTTCAGGTAGGTCACGGTCGTGCCCTGGGAAAGCGGCAGCACAATGCAGGCCATGGACGGATAGGTGTGGTGCAGGGGAAGGATGCAGAGCACGTTGTCTTCGATCCGCAGAATGTCGAGCTTGATCAGGCTCTGCGCGTTCGACACCAGGTTGCCGTGCGAGAGCATGACTCCCTTGGGATCGCCGGTCGTGCCCGAGGTGTAGAGGAGCGCTGCCGGGTCGTCTGCTGACGGCGCTGAAGGCATCGCTGCATCGGGATGGGCCGTGAGCAGCGAGTGGAACGGCAGTCCTTCGCCGGGATCAAAGGAGAAGACCGGCTGATCGCCGCCCTCCGGCAATTTCTCGCGGCATGCAGCGGACACGCAGATCGCTTTTGCGCCGGAGTTCCTGAGCAGCACCGCGACCTCTTTGTCCGTCAGCTGCGCGTCCATGGGCACGATCACCGCTCCGAGCGCAACGACCGACAAATAGGCGAAGACCCACTCCAGCCGGTTCTCGGACAGGAGCGCGACCCGGTCGCCCTTTGCAATGCCCTGCTCCGCCAGCCCCTGGGCAGCTGAAGCCACGGCAGCAATAAGTTCGCTGTAGGAATAGCGCTGGTAGCGGTCGCCGACCTTCATCTGGATGGCGGTCTTATCAGGATAGCGCAGCGCCGTCTGTTGAATTCGGGACAGGATCATGTCAGGCCTCTTGTGCGGCAGGTAGTCGACTGAACAAGAATATAGCGGTGCCGGAGGATTGTCAACGAGGATTTCAGCGGGGGGGAGCCGGGGCATCCCTTATGGCAGCAGACTATTTTATTGCCTTCTTCACATCTTGGTCAGCCTGCTTCCATCCTTTTTTTGCGGCCTTATCAACGGCCTTTACGTCCTTCTTCGCCTTCTTATGCACAGGCTTGAACACTTTCTTCGCGTTCTTGTCGACGTCCTTTACCACCTTTTTCATTCCCTCGTGAACTTCCTTGAACCCTTCTTTTGCGTCATCGGCAAAGGCCATGGCCGGGGACAGGAATAAGGACAGGGCAAGTATGATCGCTACTCTCAGCATGTCAGTCTCCTTGCAGTGGATTGGATCGAACGCTGACAACATACCGTGGTGCGAAGAATTTGTCAATATTGAAGAGACTCTTGGGGAGCTGTCATGCATAAACAGCATATTCCACCACGGAGTCACGGAGGCACGGAGAAATTCATTGCCATTATCTATAAGGATTGATGGTGTTGTAACAGTCTATTTTCCCTCTCTCGATGTCATACCGCTTCTCCCTCTCCGTGCCTCCCTGACTCCGTGGTAAAGGTAATGTTCCTTGACTCTCCTTCACGTTTTGCCTACACTAGAAATAAATATAGGATGTTTACAATACACACCCACGCCAAAGGAGGCGCTATGCCGAAACTGCCGAATCAATACCTCACGAACCAGAAGCGCTACAAAGGAGTGATGAAAGCACTGGAGAATCTGGGGAAAGCCACGAAGGCCGCCGGCCCGCTGAACAAAAAAACATCAGAGCTGGTCCAGCTCGCTGCAGCAGCCACGGTCCATTCAGAAGGCTCGGTGCATTCCCATACGCGGCGGGCGCTTGCCGCAGGCGCGAAACCCGAGGAGATTCGCCATGCCGTGGTCCTGCTCACCAGCACCATCGGCTTCCCCTCCGTCTCGGCGGCGCTCTCCTGGGTCGACGATGTGCTAGAAAAGAAGCGGCTTGTTTAGTTCTGGATTTGCTGCAACAGCCTTGACAAAGTCAAAGTCGTCTCTCGCAAAGGCGCAAAGAGCGCAAAGAAAATCTTAAGTCACGGCTGGCCTTTGGTTTTAACCAAAAAAGACCTTGATCTAAGTTTCCCTTTGCGTCCTTTGCGCCTTTGCGAGAAAAAGGTTTTGCCCTTTTAAACTATTATTATGAAGATCGATATCTACATGGCCGAGATGTGCGGCTCCTATCACCAGCTGCGAGAGAACCTCGAACGCGCCATTACAGATCTGAATGCGCCGACAGAGATCGTTTATCATACGGTCTATTACGATGAAGCCATAAGCAAAGGGATCAAAGGGTCGCCTTCGGTCTGGATGAACGGAAAAGACGCCTTTGAAGGCGGCAGTTCTGCCGGGATCATGTGAAGGACCTTTCTCGACGAGTCCGGGCGACTCATGGGCGTACCCTCAGTGGAGATGATGAAGCGCGCGATACAGCGGGAAAGGTCAATGCAAGGCATATGAAGCATCTCGTCTTCATAGGCGACTCATTGACCGAATGGGGCGACTGGCAGCGCCGGTTCCCTGACTACAAAGTGACCAACCTCGGCATATCGGGAGAAACGGTCGAAGGACTGCTGGCCCGACGGGACCATCTTCGCGCCGCGGTCGAGAAGCCCAACTACATCTTCCTCATGACCGGCATCAACAACATCGCCGCAGAGCACTACGACATCATGGAACCGTACCGCGAGATCGTCCGCAACCTCACCACATGGTGCAAAAAAACAACGGTCGTGGTCCAGAGCATCCTTCCTGTTGAGCTGACCTGGATCAGTAGCGGCGTGATCAGGGACGCCAACCGGCAGCTGGAACAGATCGCGAGGGAATTCAACGCGGAATATCTCGATGTCTATAGCCTCTTTGTGGATCAGACTGGCAGCCCCTTGAGCGCGTGCCTTCAGGATGATGGGGTGCACCTCAGCAGGCAGGGATATGAGGTCTGGACAAAAGCAGTGGACAGGTTCTTGAAAAAGTAGTATAGAAAGCAAGCGGACTCCCGGCTTAGCGCACCGGAGCAGGCCGACTTAGAATGCATTTCACGCATGAAGGGCACTGCTCACCGTGATGGGTCAAAAATGAATACCTTGCAATGCAGAATATGTTCCAGCACCGCTGAACACACGGTGTATAGAGTATCTGAAATGATGTTCGGCTTCAGGGATTCTTTTACGTATTTTCAATGTTCACAATGCGGGTGCCTGCAAATCAGCGATATCCCGGCAAATATCGACAAGTACTATCCTCCCCACTATTACAGCCTCACGCCAAAATCGCGGCGCTTTCTGAATAATCCGCTGGAGAAGGCGTTGCGGCGATTCAAGGACTATCATACCGTTTTCAATCACGGCATTTTCGGCCGCCTTGTCAGTTCACTTTCGCCCAACAAAAAAATGACCGCCCTGTCGCGTCTCAACATTACCACAAAATCAAAGATCCTCGATGTCGGATGCGGAGACGGCTGGCGGCTGAACGTCCTGCGGGAAATCGGCTTTGAAACCGTCCTCGGAATCGATCCCTATATCCTGCAGGACATCGTGTACGAAAACGGCGTGACCGTCAAAAAACAGTCCATCCAAGAGGTCACCGGAGAGTGGGATGTGATCATGTATCATCACTCCTTTGAACATGTTCCCGATCCGCACGAGCAACTGCAAAGTGCCGCAAAACTTCTTTCCCCCGGCGGATGTTGTTTGTTAAGGCTTCCTACCGTTTCGTCCTATGCCTGGGAAGAATACCGCGAAAACTGGTTCCAGCTTGACGCACCCAGACATTTTTTTCTGCACTCCATCAAGAGCATTACCTTCCTTGCGGAAAAAGCGGGCCTGTCGCTGCAGGACATTGTCTTTGATTCGACAGCGGACCAATTTCAGGGAAGCGAACTCTATAAACAGGACATACCGTTTACCTCTCAAGCGAATAACTTTCCGAAATCACAAGTCCGGGAGTGGAAAAGCCTCGCAAAAAAATTGAACAGGGAAAAAAGAGGAGATCAGGCCGCTTTCTATTTAATGAAGAAATGACCTTCGCTTGAACCGTGAGGTTGCAGTCGCAAGGACCGTTGCAAAATCTATGAACTGTCCATTAAACTATGATAAATAATCTACTCGAAGGCTATCCAGTTCTGATCGAAATTCCGATCGCCTGGGGCGACATGGATGCGTTCCAGCATGTGAACAACGTAGCCTATTTCCGGTATTTCGAAAGCGCCCGCATCCTCTATGCCGAAAAACTCGGCCTGCACAAGCACAAGGACGAAACCGGCATCGGCCCGATCCTGGGGGCCACCAGCTGCAAATACCGGCTTCCCCTTACCTATCCCGACACCGTGTCCGTCGGCGCAAAGACCATTGACATCGCACAGGACCGGTTCACGATGAAGTATATTGTCGTGAGCCACAAGCACCAGAAGGTCGCTGCAGAGGGTGACGGCCTGGTCGTGATGTACAACTACCGTGAAGGAAAGAAAACCGCCATACCTGAAGAGATCCGGCAGCGGATACGGGTAATGGAAAAGATGGGGTAGAACCATGATGCATTTGTAATAAGCACTGAAAGCCGTCTTTGCGAGCCGAAGGTGAGGGAATCTCGTACCTGTCTCGCTGATAAAACGAGATCGCCGCGTCGCATCGCTCCTCGCAATGACAGCATTGACGAGTCAGCCCGCAGAACGAATCACCTCTTTTCCTCTCGCCCTTCTCTGTGTCGCTTAGAAGCGTCTATTTCTGGCTCCGTGCCTCCGCGGTAAATTTAAATTTATTTCCGGGAACTTTTCCCGAACCTCCCCTGTCTCATAATCAGAAACAAATATTTCTCGTTCGACAGGAGACCTGCCATGCGATTAATCAGGATTTCAACCGGATTTCTGTACTTTTTTTTCATTGCCGCTCTTTTCGCCATTACTGCCTGCAAGAACCAGGAACAAAGCGTTAGCAGCAATGATACGGCCTCAGTCGCTCTCATGGAAAAAAGAGCGGATAAACTGAAACGGGAAACTGAACCCGAAGCCGGACTGGCGTCCCCGGCCACCCAGGCACGCAAGGTGATCGTAACGCACAACTTCGCCCTGGAAGTCAAGAACATGGCAGCCGTATTCCAAAATATTATCGGACTCGCCGAAGCCTATGGCGGCTACACATCGGAAACCAGCCGCACTCGCAACGATGACGGCTCCTTTTTGGGCAGCATAGTGATGCGCGTTCCTCCCGGCAGTGCAGGTAGCCTGATGGGAAAAATCCGGGGCTTTGGTGCGGTGACCAGTGAAAGTTCCAATGGCGAGGACATCACGGATGAATATGTCGACCTGGATGCCAGGCTCAAGAACATGCATGCATCAGAGGTCCGGCTACAGGGGCTCCTGGCCAGGCAAACGACGAAACTTTCGGATGTTCTCGCAGTCGAGCGGGAACTGACGCGAGTGCGCGGAGAGATCGAGTCATGGGAAGCGCGAAAAAGGAATTGGGATACCCTGACCGCCCTTGTAACGGTCCGCATCGAGTTAACGGAACCTAGAAGCGCATTCCCTGTATTTCATAAGGTATGGGACCCTATCCGGACAGCCTTCGGCGAAGCCTTAGAAGGTTTTGCCGGATCGCTTCATGCGGTCATTATCTTTCTTGGAACAATTCTTCCATGGGCAATCCCTGGTGGTTTCTTGCTTCATTGGCTCATCCGTTTTCTGCAGAAGAAGCGTGCGGCAAAGAGCTGACTCAGTCAACTTGCCGAATGCGTGTTTTGTTGATCTGGTAACGGTTGTAAAAAACCATTTACACCACAGAGGCACGGAGAGGGCCAAGAAGATCCATTATTTTTCACTTGTTCTTCTCTGTGCCTCAGTGTCTCCGTGGTAAATCTAGACTTTTTCCTTTTTTTATTTCGGGAACTTTTCCCGAACCTCCCTTGTCTAATCACCCAGAAGCACACAATTCCCCTTTAGACAGGAGGTCCCTTATGCGACCAACACTACGATCCATGGCATTCCTCTTCCTTGCAGCATGCTCCCTCATCAGTACAACCGGCATTGCCCAGCAAAAAGAATCAGACGACAAGACCCTTTCGCCGTACTTCTTTGTCAAAAGCGACGACCCTTCCGTTGACCGCCTTCCGCTCAAGTCCACCTCGGCAGCCGTGAGCATCTCGGGCGTCATCGCTGACGTCAAGGTCACCCAGGTTTACCAGAATGAAGGCAGGCATGCCCTGGAAGCCATCTATGTCTTCCCGGCATCCACACGGGCCGCGGTCTACGCCATGAAAATGACGATCGGCGAGCGGACCATAAACGCAACAATAAAAAAGCGCGACGAGGCCCGGCAGGAATATGAACAGGCGAAGCAGCAGGGCAAGAGCGCCTCGCTCCTGGAGCAGCAGCGGCCGAACGTGTTCCAGATGAACGTGGCGAACATCATGCCCGGAGACCTGGTCAGGGTCGAGATGAGCTACACCGAACTGCTGGTGCCGACGGATAAAGTGTATGAGTTCGCATACCCCACGGTGGTCGGCCCCCGTTACTCGAACCAGGCAGCCTCAACTGCACCCTCATCGGACAAATGGGTCCAGAATCCCTATCTCCACGAAGGTGAAGCGCCGCCCTATACCTTTGACATCACTGTGAACATCGCAGCGGGCATGCCGATCCAGAAGCTCTTCTGCACATCGCACAAGGTGGATGTGCATTACCACGGCAATTCTACTGCCTCGATAGACCTTGAGCCTTCTGAGAAAGCGGGCGGCAACCGCGACTATATCCTGAAATACCAGCTCGCAGGTGACCAGGTGGACTCGGGCCTTCTCCTGTACCAGGGTGAGAAGGAGAACTTTTTTCTGCTTATGCTCCAGCCTCCGAAGCGGGTGACCCTGGCGCAGATACCGGGGCGGGAATATATCTTCATTGTGGACGTGTCAGGCTCCATGCACGGATTTCCGCTCGAAATATCAAAGAACCTTTTAAGGGACCTGATCGGAAATCTCAGGCCGGGCGACCGGTTCAATGTGGTGCTCTTTGCCGGAGGCTCGACCGTGCTGTCCGAAACGTCTGTACCTGCCAATTCCGGGAATATCACCAGAGCGCTGAACGTGATCGACAACCAGCAGGGCGGAGGCGGCACGGAACTCTTGCCGGCACTCAAACGAGCGCTTGCTTTGCCGAAAGTTGAGGGTTTCTCACGCACGGTCGTGATCGCAACAGACGGGTATGTGAGCGTTGAAGAAGAGGCCTTTGACCTCATCAGGAACAATCTCGCTAATGCCAACATGTTCGCCTTCGGCATCGGCTCGTCAGTCAACCGGCATCTCATCGAAGGCATGGCGCATGTGGGCCAGGGAGAACCGTTTATCATCACAAGGCCGGAGGAGGCGCCCGCAAAAGCAGAAGCCCTTCGCACACTCATCCAGTCGCCGGTGCTTACCCGGGTCAAGGTCGACTTCGGCGGGTTCGATGTTTATGATGTGGAGCCCGCAAGCATTCCCGATGTGCTGGCAGACCGGCCCGTGAGTCGTGTTCGGCAAATGGCGGGGCAGGCCAACAGGTATGATCACGCTGAGCGGCCTCACTGGCGAGAAACCGTACACAGACGAGATCAATGTCGCAAGCGTTAAGCCGGAGAGATCGAATGCCAGCCTGCCCTATCTCTGGGCGCGCCAGCGGATCATGCTGCTGTCGGATTACAACCTGCTGAAGCAGAGCGATGACCGCATCAAGGAGGTCACCGATCTCGGCCTTCGTTATAACCTCCTGACCGCCTACACCTCGTTCATTGCAGTTGACTCCGAAGTGCGCAACAAGGACGGCAAGACAACCACCGTGAACCAGCCGTTGCCGCTGCCTGAAGGGGTATCGGATTATGCGGTGGGTGGTGTAATGGCAAGAAACGCTGCTTCGCCCATGAGAATGAAACAGATGGCCGCACCTGCTGAAGCAGAAATGATGCTGCCGGCAAAGTCAGAGGACAAAGCAACAAGTCAGCCTGCTGGTGTCACACCTCTCTCGGTCAAAATAAACAAGCTCTCCGTGACCGGCGGCCTTGGCAAGGATGTGGTCCGGAACACGATGGAACAACAGCTTAAGACTCTCCAGGCTTGTTTTCAGAATATGACCTTGCGGGGAACGATCGAGTTCCGGCTTATCATAGCAGCGAACGGCGTTGTGAAGGACGTCCGGATGGCCAACAGCATCACGAAGAACGAAGCCGTTAAGCAGTGCCTCCTTCAGCAGATAAAAAGCTGGAAATTCCCAAGAAGTTCGGAAGGGAAGGATACGGAGGCGACGGTGACGTTTTTGATCGGGTCCTGAAACAAAGATGATGTTCAAACAAGCTATTGCTCTCGCAACCTCCCCTGTCAACGGGGAGGTTGTTTTTTTGTCCTTTTTTGCCGTACCTCAAGGGCTTCTTCGCATGCATCTCTCTTTACTCTCCTCATGTTATCTGATAAACTCATTCGGTAAACAGCAAGGAGACAGCATGGACCCGAACATCAAACGCATCCTTATACCCTCTGCCATCGCCCTGGGCTCGGTACTGGCCCTGCTCATCGCCAGGGCCATCGGCATCAGATTCCTGCATAAATGGGCGGAGAAGACCGAGACCGTGCTGGACGACGCCATTCTGCGTGCTTTCAGGACGCCCTCGATCTACCTCGCCATCGGCATCGGGCTCCAGATCGGGATAGACCTGTCGGAGCTGCCGGAGAAGCAGATAAGCCTTATCGGCAAGATCATCCATATCATCATTATCCTGTCCCTGACCCTTGCCACCTCGAATCTCGCCGGCAACCTCTTCAAAGGGTACGTCCAGCGCAGCAATCTTCCGATCCCGACCACAGGCCTCGCCTCGGGGATCCTGCGGGGCGCGATCGTGTTGATCGGTTTTTTGATCATGCTGAATGTCATGGGGATCTCGATCGCGCCACTTCTGACCGCCCTCGGCGTGGGCGGCCTGGCCGTGGCGCTTGCACTGCAGGACACGCTGGCAAACCTGTTCGCCGGCATCCATATCCTCGTCGAGCGGTCCATCCGCGTCGGCGATTTTGTCCGGCTCGAAACGGGGCAGGAAGGCTATGTGGACGACATCACCTGGCGAACGACGAGGATTCGGATGCTGCCGAACAATATCGTCGTAATCCCGAACAGCAAACTTTCTCAAAGTGTCGTGACTAATTACTTCCTGCCAGAACCACAGATGGCGCTTCTGATCCCCGTAGGCGTGAGCTATGACGCGGACATCGATCTGGTTGAACAGACCCTGCTCGAAGTTGCGCAGAAGGCAATCGCTGAGATACCGGGGCTGAAGGCTGAACCTGCGCCGCAGGTACGGTTCATCCCGGGGTTCGGCGAAAGCTCGCTGGACTTTACGCTGGTGGTCCAGGTCCGGGAATTTGCCGACCAGGCCCCGGTCCAGCATGAGCTCAGGAAGCGGATCTTCAAGGAGTTCAAAGCAAAAGGCATCGAGATCCCCTATCCTCACCGGACCGTGTATGTGAAACGGGAGCAATAAGAAAAGTACCTTCCGCCACGAAGGCACGAAGACACAAAGAGAGCAGTAACCTCTGAGGTTTGCTAAGAACAAGGTCCTTCCTGCATTTCTTTGAGCCTTCGTGTCTTTGTGGCAAATTTGGTTTAGACTTGTCTGGTTTACGTTTTTCGGAGGAAACACATGGCAAAGAAAAAAACTGTTGCGACCACGGAGACTCCCGGCCCTCTCCTGACGGACCACGACACCTACCTGTTCAAGGAAGGGACCCACTTCGGCCTCTATGACAAGCTCGGCGCCCATCTGCGGACCGTGGGCAGCACCACGGGCACGCACTTTTCCGTATGGGCTCCGAACGCTCAACAGGTCTCGGTCGTCGGTGATTTCAACGGCTGGAATCCCAACTCCCATCATCTCGTCGTCCGGCCCGACGACTCGGGCATCTGGGAGGGCTTTCTCCCGGGCATCGGCGAAGGAACGCTCTATAAATATCACGTCGTCTCACGCCACAACAACTACGCCGTGGACAAAGCCGACCCCTTCGCGTTCCGCTGCGAGGAGCCGCCCCGGACGGCATCCATCGTCTGCGACCTCGGATACCAGTGGGGCGACCAGGACTGGATGAAGGACCGCCACAAAGCGAACAGCCTGAGCGCACCCTACTCGGTCTACGAACTGCACATCGGCTCCTGGCGGCGGGCGGTCGAGCGGGACAACGGATTTCTCACCTACCGGGAACTGGCGCCGCTGCTTGCGGAATATGTGAAGCAGGCCGGCTTTACGCACGTCGAATTCATGCCGGTCATGGAGCACCCCTTCTACGGTTCCTGGGGATACCAGGTCACCGGGCTTCTTCGCGCCCTCGGCGCGCTACGGCACGCCGCAGGACCTCATGTTCCTCGATCGACCATCTGCACCAGAACGGCATCGGCGTGATCCTCGACTGGGTGCCGTCCCATTTTCCAGGCGACGAGCACGGCCTGTCCTATTTCGACGGCACGCACCTCTACGAGCACATGGACCCGCGCAAGGGTTTCCACCCCGACTGGAAGAGCTACATCTTCAACTACGACCGGTACGAGGTCGTCGCCTTCCTGGTCAGCAGCGCGCTCTTCTGGTTCGACAAATACCACATCGACGGCATCAGGATCGACGCCGTGGCGTCCATGCTCTACCTCGACTATTCCCGCGACGAGGGAGACTGGATCCCGAACGAATACGGCGGCAAGGAGAACCTCGGCGCGATCAATTTCATGCGGCGTCTGAACATGGAGGTCTACCGCCGGTTCCCCGATGTCCAGACCATTGCCGAGGAATCGACCTCCTGGCCCATGGTCTCGCGGCCGGCCTATCTGGGCGGGCTCGGCTTCGGCATGAAGTGGAACATGGGCTGGATGTACGACACCCTGACGTACGCGACCACGGACCCGCTCTTCCGCAAGTACCACCACAACCAGCTGACCTTCAGCATCTGGTACGCCTTCTACGAGAACTTCATGCTTTCGCTCTCGCACGACGAAGTGGTGCACGGCAAACGCTCGCTCCTGGCAAAAATGCCGGGCAACGACTGGGAAAAGTTCGCGAACCTCCGCCTGCTCTTCGGCTACCAGTTCGGCCACCCGGGAAAGAAGCTCCTGTTCATGGGCATGGAATTCGGGCAGTGGAACGAGTGGTACCACGAAACCAGCCTGGACTGGCACCTCATGCAGTATCCCCAGCACCAGGGTCTGCACCAGTGGGTGCGCCATCTGAATATCCTGTACCGCCGGGAGCCGGCGCTCTATGAACTGGATTTTGCGCAGGACGGCTTCGAGTGGGCCGACATCAGCGACTGGGAGAGCAGCGTGATCAGCTTCTTCCGCAAGGGCAAGTCCACGGATGACCTGTTCTTCATCGTCTGCAATTTCACGCCAATGGAACGGTCGGCCTACCGGATCGGGGTGCCGCGGGGGGGATTCTGGCAGGAAGTGCTGAACAGCGATGCCGACCTCTATGGCGGGGGCAACCGGGGAAACCTCGGCGGCGTGGAAGCGCTGCCCGTAAGCTCACACGGCAAGGACTTCTCTCTGTCAATGACCCTGCCGCCTTTGGGCGTCATATTCTTCAAACATTCGGGTGGGGCTGTCTGAGTGACTGAAGGTAACTTTGGATTCGTGACAGGTCGAATTTTACCGCAGAGACGCAGAGGCGCTGAGAAAATCTTTTTGAGTTTTTCAGTATTCCTCCGCGTCTCCGCGCCTCTGCCGTGGACCATAATCTTTTACCGGTTCAAAGCCACTTCTTCCGCCTGAAAAATACCATCATGCCCACAGCAACCGCGCCCATCACTCCGAGCGATAGAAAATAACCTGAACGCCATTCCAGCTCGGGCATATATTTGAAATTCATGCCATACACTCCGGCGATGAAGGTGAGCGGCATGAAGATCGTGGCAATGATCGTCAGGACCTTCATCACCTCGTTCAGGCGGAAGCTCACGCTCGACAGGTAGAGGTCGAGCATGGTCGAGAGCATGTCCCGGTAGATCTCAACGCTGTCGATGACCTGAATCACATGGTCGTAAACGTCCCGCAGATAGGGCGCGGTGGCCTCCTGAATGATCGGCGACTCCCGCCGTTCAAGAGCAGCGAGCACCTCCCGGAGCGGCCAGACCGCCTTGTGCAGGAACAACAACTCCCGTTTCAGCTGGTAGAGCTGCTCCATGATCTCTCTCCGGGGGCTCGCAATGAGCTCCTCCTCCAGATTGTCGATACGTTCACCGAGTTTTTCGAGGATCACGAAATAGCCATCCACCAGCGCATCGAGCAGCGAGTAGGCGAGGTAATCAACGCCCCGTTTGCGGATCGTTCCGCGGCCTGTACGCAGCCGTTCGCGGATAAGCTGGAACACGTCGCCCCTGATGCCCTCCTGAAAGGAGAGCAGGAAGTTCCGCCCCACGATAAGGCTTACCTGCTCGGGAACGACCTTCTCCTTCTTGTCATCATAGGTCAGCATCTTGACGACCACGAAGAGGTAGTCGCCGTAATCCTCCATCTTCGGACGCTGGACCACGCTCATGAGGTCCTCGGTCACGAGGCGGTGCAGGCCGAAGCAGTCTCCCAGCTTCCCGATCATGGCGGGATCGTGGACGCCGTCCACGTTTATCCACGTGGCCGTAGGTTTGTTCCGGTAAGGAACGCACTCCTCCGCCGTTTTCAGTGCCCGCTCTTCGAAGACCTGCTCGTCATAATCGATCAGCGTGACGTCGATCGTCCCGGTCACCTGCTCGCCGGTATACACCAGGGACCCGGAAGGAAGTCCGACCTTCTTCATTCTGCGCTTCGACATTCTCGGCATAGCACCTGTCCTTTAATTGATAAAAGCTTTTTGGACGCGGATTCACGCGGATGAACGCGGATAGAGCAAGACAGAGAGATGGAAGAAACTTACACTGCAGAGTATTGTTTTACCACTCAAGAGGTTGATTTATCCGCGTTCATCCGATTTAATCCGCGTCCAACACTTGTTGTGAGTGCCTCTTCATCTATGAAGGAATCAATAAAATTCCTTCAGCGTCTTTTCGATCCTCGCTCCGGGGAACTGCTCCTGCCTGACCAGCGGCTTTTCTGCAAGGACCGGCAGCCGTTCCTCGAACGTCGGCCGATTGTTCCGGTAGATAATGCCGATCGGTATCCGGTCCCCCCACTCGAGCGCCTTGCTGAACGCCGCATTTCTGTCCGCAGGATCGTAGCCTGCCTCAAGATGATAGACCCGCTGCTTGTACCATTCGTAGGTGTTCACCTTGTTGAAGGAGACGCAGGGCTGCAGGATGTCGACGAGGGCGAATCCCTTGTGCTCCATGGCCGCTTTCATGATCCCCTTCAGATGCTCCGTGTCTCCGGCAAAAGCCCGGGCTGCAAAGCTGCAATCGAGCGCCACGGCAAGGGCCATGGGGTTGAACTGGCCGGAGAGCACGCCGAAGGGCATGTTCTTCGTTATCGTTCCTTCACCCGTCGTGGGCGAAGCCTGCCCCTTGGTCAGACCGTAGACCTGGTTGTCGTGGACAAAGAGCTTCACGTCGATGTTCCTGCGCATGGCGGCCATGAGGTGGTTCCCGCCCTCGCCGTAGCAGTCGCCGTCCCCGGTCGTGACGATCACGGGCATGGCATGGTTCGCCAGCCGTATGCCCGTGGCCACCGGAAGCGCCCGACCGTGCAGGCCGTTGAAGGTGTTGCACTTCGTGTAATGGGGGAGTTTCGCGGCCTGGCCGATGCCCGAGACGATCGTGATCTGGTGCGGCTCAAGGCCGAGCTCGACCATGACGTCCTTGAAGGTCTTCAGGATCGGGAAGTTGCCGCACCCCGGACACCAGGCCGGGACCTGTCCGCTAAACGTTTCGAAGGTGCTCATGAAGTTCTCCTGTCAGACGCTCGACCGTGAACGGCCTGCCGTCGAACTTGTTGATCTGCGCTCCGAACTCATACCCGGTCTCGACCTTCATCAGCCGCGCGAACTGGCCGGTTGCGTTCTGCTCGATACAGATCGTATGCTCTGCTTTTTCGAGGTACGCAATGTAGTCGAACTCGTCCCGCAGCGGGAACGGAAACAGCTCGCTGAAATGGAGCATGGCAATGCTGTAGGACCGGGCCAGGACATCGACCGCCTCCCGCATCAGGCCGTACATCGACCCCCAGCCAACGATAACGATGGCGGGATCGGGCTCTCCGTAGAGGAAGGGCGGGCTTATCTCGGACTGAATGAGCGGCAGCTTCCGGAAGAGCCTCTTTTCCACCATGGCGTTCCTGGTCGCTGCATCCTCGATGATATGTCCTGCTTCGTCATGTTCGTCGCTGTCCGTAACAACAAGATGTTCGGCATCACCCGGCACCCCAAGCGGGGAAATGCCGGTTTCGGTTAATGCATGCCGCTGGTATCCGGAAAGGCCCTTGAACGCTTCTCCGCGCAGCCGGTGATCGGTAGAATTTAGCGTGCTCAGATCAAGACCGTCAAGGGTCCACTGGGAATCCGAGAGGTAGGTATCAAAAAGAATGAACGAGGGGATCTGATATTTCTCCGCCAGCTCAAAGGCCTTGTTCGTAAGCGCAACGGCCTGACGCGGTGAGCCCGGCGCAAAGACGACCCGCGGGAACTCGCCGTGGCCTGCTGCGAGCACCATGGAAAGGTCGCCCTGCTCGGTCCGCGTAGGCAGGCCGGTCGCCGGGCCGGGCCGCTGGCCCAGGGCGATCACGATCGGCGTCTCGGTCATTCCGGCAAGCGAGACCCCTTCGACCATCAGGGCAAAACCGCCGCCGGACGTCCCGGTCATGGCCCGCACGCCGGCAAAGGAGGCGCCCAGCGCCATGTTGATCGCCGCGATCTCGTCCTCGGCCTGCTCCACCACGATGCCGTATTCCTTTTCCTTGGATGCCAGGTAGTTCATGATCCCCGTCGAGGGGGTCATGGGATAGGCAGCATAGAACTTGCAGCCCGAGGCCAGGGCGCCGAACGCAATGGACTCGACGCCTCCCATGAGCAGCTTCTGCTCTGCACCCGGCGTGACGGAGAAGGAGCAGGGAGTACAGTGCTTGAGCGCAAAGTCGTACCCTGTCAGCGCCGCATTCCTGTTCGCCTCGATGACGGCCTCACCCTTTTTAACAAATGTGTCGGTTATGATTTCGAACAGCCGGGTGAGCTCCATTCCGAGCATGCCGAGCACGGCGCCGATCGCGACCGTGTTCGCCATGATCGCGGTGCCGCCGCTCTTAGCCGCCAGGTCAGTGAAGGGAATGTCGAGGAAGAGCTTTTTTTCAGGCTTTAGTTTGAGCGTCGCAAGATCACCGATGATCCTTCCGTTCTCCCTGAGCTCGGCTTCGTGCAGCGTGATGCTTTCCCGGTCGAGCGCGACAATGATATCGACCTGGTCCCGCGGCGCCGAAACCGGCAGATCGGACAGCCTGATCTGGTAGAAGTTATGGCCGCCGCGGATGCGCGACTCATAGTCCTGGTGGCTGAAGACATGATAGCCCGTGCGCGAGAAGACCCTGGCAAGGGTATCGCCGATGGTCTGAATGCCCTGCCCCGCCTCGCCGCCTATTTTGATCGAATAGTCCATGGTCGCCGCTCCGTAAAGTCCTTTGTTTTCGTGGGGCTCCTCCGGTTTGTGGTTATTTCATGTCCTCAATCGAAATGTCCTTTGCTTCCAAAAGCTGTGCAAGCAATAAGAAGCCGCCGCAGGGTGGCAAGGTGCTGTTTTCCATAAAGTCGCAGTCCTGTTCATGAAAGGGGCAGGCCATGCACACCGTGCGAACCAGAAGCTTTTCACCGGTCCTGTTCCGGGGTTGCTCCGCCCTCTTGCCGCCGACCGGAATTCCCTGCAACGCGAGCCGTTCGAGAACAAGATATCCCTGGCATGCAAGCTCCTCATTCTTGCCGGGCTTATAGTATGAGCAGAATCCCAAACATACCGTCTGCACGAGATCAGTTTTTTGATCCATATTCATAAGCAAGTATAACAAGCTTCCGGATCAAATGCCATTTTTTTATGGCGTACTGCGGCCTGTCATGGCCGCATCCGCTAAGTTTTTTTGCCGAACACGGCAGCGACAGCGGTGGTATAATATGAGCAATGAGGTGCTATCTTTCAAAACGGGCGGTCATCAAATGGCTGGAGACCCCGTCGGTCTACCAGCTCGCAAAAGATGAGCTGCACGAGCTGGATCAGGATTCGTTCCAGTTCCTGCAGGACTGCGCCGGCGAGGACGGATGCACCAGCCGTGACGGGGCCTTCATCGACTATTGTATCGACGAGGGGTTGCTCACGACAAACCAGGTCCAGCAGCAGCGCCCGCCCGTCGTCCCTTCGCCGACACCTTCCCTGCGCTATCTTGAGCTGCAGATCACGAATGCCTGCGATCTTCGGTGCCGTCACTGCTATATTGGAGACCACAAGGCCGACGAGCTGCCTGCACCCCGGATCCGCACGATCCTGACCGAGTTCGAGCGAATGCAGGGGCTCCGCGTCATGATCACCGGCGGAGAGCCGGCTCTTCATTCAGGCTTTGACGAGATCAATAATATGCTTCCCGATTTCATGCTGCGCAAAGTGCTGTTCACCAACGGCGTGTCATTCAATAAGGAACGGCTTCGAACCCTGAAGGTTGACGAGATACAGGTCAGCATCGACGGACTCGGGAAAGCACATGACACTGTTCGGGGCGCCGGGACCTTCGAACGCTCGATGCAGACGGTCAGACTGGCTCAGGATGCGGGGTTTGACGTCTCGATCGCGACCATGGTCCATACCGGCAACCTCGGCGACTTTGATGCCCTGGACTCGATGTTCAGAACCATGGGGATCAAGGACTGGACCGTGGATGTGCCTTGCATCGCCGGACGTCTGGAGAAGAACGCCGGACTGCAGGTAAGCCCGGATGTGGGCGGGAAATACCTGGGATACGGCTATGGTGCTGGCCTGCACTCCTCGGACGCGGGGTACGGCTGCGGCCTGCACTTGATGGCTGTCATGGCGGACGGCACGGCGGCCAAGTGCAGCTTCTACGGCGAGCGCGGCGTCGGCAGTGTGGCAGAAGGCCTCGCCGCATGCTGGAGCAGGATCGCTCCGGTCCGCCTGGATGAGCTTTCCTGCAATTGTGAGTACCGCGAAGCCTGCCGGGGCGGGTGCCGGTACCGCGCCGAGCTCAGCGACGGTCCCCGCGGGAAAGACCGGTACCGCTGCAGGCTCTATGGTATACTGGATGAAAAGATCTGATCGGGACAGCGACGTGCTTCACGATATCCTGTGTTGAAGAAAGGAGGTGCCTCCATGACGATCAAGAAGGTCACCCGAAAAATGGCAACAACCTGCAAATGCAAAAGCTCCTGCTGATCCGGCCGTTCGCGGTCTAACTGAGAGCCCGTGAAGAACGCCTTCCGGGCTCTGCAACTTTCCTACGCTGTCCGCTCAAGGCGCAAAACCATCCAACAATCTGATAAATTCATTTCTTGCCGCTTCACTGGTCAATATCCCCTCATGCGTCTCATTGAACCCGTAGATCCTTGTCGCAGCAGACTGCAGTGAAGGAGGTAGCTGGCTTTTTAGAGTGACCACCCCGTCTCCGCTGTCTCCCATCTTTACCCTTGACTGATCCTGATAGGTGAAAAAGAGATGGAAAGGCAGTTTTTTCGGGAACGGCTTCTGTCCCAGGTATATCAGGAAATCGCTGCCGGTCGCAATGTCGCGCCAGGCCGGGACCACTATCGGTGCATTTTCAACTCCGGTCCGGGCGGAATCATTGCCATCATAAGGTGTGGCAAAAGAGACATAGAGGGCAAGGGAGGCGGATTCTTCTTTCGCACTAAGCTTGTCGATCGCCGACCGTGCAACAAGCCCGCCCATGCTGTGGGCCGCCAGAACGGTCAGGTGTCTCTTTTTTTTCGAATTCGCCGCCAGGTTCTCGATGACTTGCGCGAGCAGTGCGCCAAGCTTGTCCAGCGGCAGTCCTGATGGATAATAAAAAAAGAAGGGCTGAAAACGGTTTCGGTCCAGCCCCTCGACCATGAATTTCCAGTCACGGGGAGTGCCGGAAATACCATGCACGAACAGAACGGTGGTCTTTCTGTTGTCATACTCCTCGAGTCCAAAAAAAAATCCCTGGATGTGGGCGATCAAAGCGGTCGGATTGTAAAGGCCTTCGGCGCCGAACCGGGGGTCGAAAAACTCATCGTCAAGCGAAGCATAGAGGTAGCCGGCGGGCCGTACTTTGACAGCGACACGGAATTCGGTCCTGCCCGGTTTTTCAAAATCCAGACCGAGGGATGGTCCGTCAACGATCGTTCCGTCCTTTGAACCTTCCAGGCTTACGTTCGCTGTGGAGGACCCCACCAATTCATTTCGCTCGAAATCTCCATCGTGGTTCAGATCGGCAAAAATGTACAGCCTATACTCCCCCTTGGGGAGAAAGGCCATGTAGTAGTCTGCGGTATCTTTGAACTGAACCACCGCCACTTTTTCTTCCTGCCGGTACTGACTGCTGGTGGCGATGAGCAGCAGCGGCTCCCGCCGCTCACGGGGTTTGACGAGCGGACCCACGAGAACCAGCGAATCCTCGGGCGCAACCCTGTTCAGGACCGACATGGTCGGAAGCCTGTCAAAGGTTTTTTGCCAGTGCGCCTTGCGGGTATAGAATCCGAAGTAGCTGCAGCTGGACAGGATCAGGATGCAGGAAAAGAACACTGCAACGACAAGAACATTTTTCATTAGTCTGGTAGTATTATGTTCCATGGCAGAATTATAGTAGATGTCCCGGTTAAGAGCAAGCAGGTCAGTCCCTTCGCGGGACCGGGTCTTTGGAGATGGTCGGTTTAAAAAATATATTTTTTATTTAGCCTCCCCGGATCCTGCTGCTACAACAATAAAAAAAGAGACCATCATCCGGTCTCTTTCTGCCCCTCACCGCAGGCCGTGATCGTTTCTCGTACCCGCCGTTTTATGCGGCCCTGTTCTTGAACGCCAGCCGCTCTTCAAAGTTTTTGATGAACTGAGCGACCTGCACCCCAAGATAGACGCACTTGATATTATTCATGCACTCCTCGGCGTCTTTTTTTTCAATGAGGGTCTTCAGTTCCTCTCCCTCCCGCCTGAAGGTTACAATGTATGCATTCTTAGCCGCCTCGAAATCAACTTCCGCAGAAAGACGATGTTCCCTGATCTCTGGATACATCTCCAGGATTTTCTCTTTTAATGCAGCATGGGTAAACATAGACGCCTCCTTTTCCGGACCGCATTACGCCCTCTGCGGATCCCGGTCCGATCGGTCAACCGCCCTCGACGATGCCTCGTTCCTCCCACATGAACCAGTTCCCTGTGTCGGAGAGGAACTGGTAGGTATTCGAGAAAATATCAAAGTGCTGCTCCTCCTCCCGGATCAGCCGTTCAAGCAAAGCTTTTTCTTTTTCCGTTTTTGTCTGGGAAAGCATCTTTTCGTAGACGGCCTTCCCCTCCCGCTCCATTTCCATGGCGATCTTGAATGCCTCAAGCTCATCGGTGGTCGCTTCGACTTTCTGCATCATTTCGTCTTTTAATGCCGCGAACACGGTTTTTACGTTGCTCAGCGGGCTCACCTCTTTATGCGTCACGCCAAGCCCCTTGATGGCCTGGGAGACCATATCCAGATGTCGCTTTTCGTCCTCGGTGATCATTTGGAACATTTTTTTGCCCACCGGATAACGAGTCTTCCGCGCAGCCTCGGTGTAGAACGATATTGCATCGGTCTCCATTTTCATCGCCAATTCAAGAGCATCCATGGACTCCTCCTTTTTTTCCTTCGACCTGACATTCACCAGGCCTTCCTGGTGACGACTTGTTCTTTTTTAATGGTAAATCAATATAACATACCGGATAATTGCCATCCTGAATCAACCCTGCCTGTTATTAGTATAGCATAATTTCCTCTTACTACTTCGCCCCCAGGAACTTGCGAAGACACAAAAAGGGCGACGCATTGTTATGCATCGCCCTTCATTTTCCTGTCCGGATTTATCGTAACTATTTTTTTTCCTTATCACCAAAGACTTCCTTGACCTTGTCGAAGAATCCCCTGGTGATCGGATGGGTATTATCTGCGCTGAGCCGTTCGAATTCCTGCAGCAGTTCCTTTTGCTTTAGACGTAAGTTTCGACGGGACCTCGACCGCGATCCTGCAGAGCTGTTCGCCTGCGCCGGAACCGCGCAAATGGGGAAATCCTTTGCCTCTGAGCCGGATAACATGTCCGGGCTGGGTGCCCGCCGTGATCTTGATCTTGGTAGCGCCGGTCAGCGTGGGCACCTCGATCTCGGCGCCGAGCGCCGCCTGCACAAAGCTCACCGGCACATCGCAGATGATGTCCTGCCCTTCCCGCTTGAAGATCGGGTGTTCCTCCACCGTAAGAGAGACATACAGATCACCCGGCGGCCCGCCATAGGTTCCGAGCTCCCCTTCTCCGGTCAAACGGATCGTATTGCCGGTCTCCACGCCTGCCGGGATCTTGATCTGAAGCATGCGTTCGCGCTCGATCCGTTTCCGGCCTTTGCATGCCGGGCAGGGGTCCGTGATTATCGTGCCCTCGCCGCCGCAGCGTGAGCAGGTACGGCTGATGCTGAAAAAACCCTGCTGGCTGCGGATCTGGCCCGCGCCCTGGCAAACCGTGCAGGTCACCGGTTTCGTGCCGGTTTTAGCACCGGTTCCCTCGCAGTCCGGGCAGCGTTCCCAGCGCGGGACCCGTATCTTGGTCGAGGTGCCGAAGGCCGCATCTTCAAAACTGATCCGGAGGTTGTACCGAAGATCGTCCCCGGCCGTTGCCCGCGAGCCGGTGCGTCCGCCGCCGAAGAATTCGCCGAAAATGTCGCCGAAGATGTCTCCCATGCCCATGCCTGCGCCGAATCCGCCCGGTCCGGCGCCCTGCGTTCCGGGCGCGACGCCGTACTGATCGTAATAGGCCCGTTTCTGAGGATCGGACAGTACCTCGTAGGCCGCACTGACCTCTTTAAAGGTGTCTTCGGATTGTTTGTCACCCGGGTTCTTGTCAGGATGATACTGATGCGCCAGCCGCCGGTAAGCGCGCTTGATCTCGGCATCCGTTGCATTACGGTGTACGCCGAACAGTTCGTAAAAGTCCTTCGCCATAATATCCTTTAGTCCGGTGAACTCCGAGCCTCGTCGATTCAGATGCAGGCGCTCTCAGTGAGATTCCCGTGGTTCCCTGGACGCGTTACTCATATCCGGGCTGCTCTGAAAAGAGCGGTCCCTGCTTCCGCAAAAAGAGGATAGCGAACGTATCCGGGAAAACTTTTCACCCGTCCGGCGTCCGCTATCCTCTATCAACATGTCCGTTGCACTTACTTCTTGTCTTTGTCCACTTCTTCAAACTCGGCTTCCACCACTTTTTCTTCGGGTTTGCCGTCTCCGCCCGGAGCGCCGGCAGCGCCTGCTCCTGCCTGTCCCTGCGCTGCGGTCGTCTTGGAGTAGATCTCCTCTGCGATCTTATGCGAAGCCTTGGAAAGGGCCGCGATGGCCTTCTTGATGGCCTCGATGTCCTGGCCGTCCTTGGCGGTCTTCGTCTGCTCGACCGCTGCCTGGATCTCCGCGCGCTCCTTGTCACTGAGCTTGGAGCCGTAATCCGTCAGCGATTTCTCGACGGAGTACACAAGGGTGTCAGCCTCGTTCCTCACTTCGGCGATCTCCCGCTTCTTCTTATCATCGGCCGCGGAAGCTTCGGCTTCCTTGACCGCCCGTTCTATGTCGTCCTTGCTCATGCCGCTCGATGCCGTGATCTTGATGGACTGCTCCTTGCCCGTGCCGAGGTCCTTGGCCATCACATGTACGATGCCGTTGGCATCGATGTCGAAGGTCACCTCGACCTGGGGGATGCCGCGGGGCGCCGGCGGGATGCCGACGAGTTCGAAGCGGCCCAGGGTCTTGTTGTCCCCTGCCATTTCGCGCTCGCCCTGGACCACGTGGATCGAGACCGCAGTCTGGTTGTCGGACGCCGTGGAGAAGACCTGGCTTTTCTTGGTCGGAATGGTCGTGTTCCGCTCGATGAGCCTGGTGGCCACGCCGCCCAGGGTCTCGATGCCCAGGGACAGCGGCGTCACGTCGAGGAGCAGCACGTCCTTGACCTGTCCGGTCAGCACGGCGCCCTGGATACCGGCGCCGATCGCGACGACCTCATCGGGGTTCACGCCGCGGTGCGGTTCCTTCTTGAAGAATTCCTTTACGATGGCGATCACCCGGGGCATGCGCGTCATGCCGCCCACGAGGACCGCTTCGTGGATCTGGTCCACGGTCTTGCCGCCGTCGGCAAGCGCCTTTTTGCACGGTTCGATGCTCTTCGTTACGAGATCGTCCACGAGCTGCTCGAACTTGGAACGGGGAAGCTTGTACAGCAAATGCTTCGGCCCGCTGGCATCGGCCGTGATGAAGGGCAGATTGATCTCGGTCTCTGCCACCGTGGAAAGCTCGATCTTGGCCTTTTCCGCCGCTTCCTTGAGCCGCTGGAGGGCCATCTTGTCCTTGCGGAGATCGATACCCTGGTCCTTCATGAACGAATCAGCAATCCAGTTGATGACCTTCTCATCGAAATCGTCGCCGCCCAGGAAGGTGTCGCCGTTGGTGGACTTAACTTCGAACACGCCTTCGCCGAGCTCCAGGATGGAGATGTCGAACGTGCCGCCGCCCAGGTCATAGACCGCGATGGTCTCGTCCTTTTTCTTGTCAAGCCCGTAGGCCAGCGCTGCCGCCGTCGGCTCGTTGATGATCCGGAGCACGTTCAGACCGGCGATCTTGCCCGCATCCTTCGTGGCCTGGCGCTGGGAGTCGTTGAAATAGGCCGGCACGGTGACGACCGCGTCGGTGACCTTTTCACCCAGGTAATCTTCGGCCGTCTGCCTCATTTTCTGGAGGATCATTGCCGAGATCTCGGCGGGGCTGTAAACCGTGCCGCGGACCTGTACATGCGCATCGCCGTTCGCCGCCTTCACGATCTTGTAGGGCAGATGCTTCATCGCTTCCTGGACCTCGGCGGAATCGAACTTTCTGCCGATAAGCCGCTTGATCGAGAAAATCGTGCTCTCGGGGTTCGTGATCGCCTGCCGCTTGGCGATCTGCCCCACCAGCCGCTCGCCGCTTTCGGTGATGGCCACTACGGACGGGGTGGTCCTGCTCCCCTCGGAGTTCGGGATCACGACCGGCTCGCCGCCTTCCATGATCGCAACGCACGAGTTGGTAGTTCCCAGATCTATTCCTATTACTTTTGCCATGACAACCTCCTCACAATGTTGGGAGGATGAACGGATGTTCCTGTGCTCACCGCTGCATCCCCACGCTCTTACCTTTTATTTTTCCCCTGACATCTACTCGGACACCGGTTGCCCCTCGGACACACTGCTCCTGCGTTTCTTCCGTCGGCCTTTTGGACACGCCGACCTTTGCATGCCGCAGCACCTTGTCGTGATACAGATAGCCCTCATTCAGCACCTGTACCACCATGTTCGCCGGCACGTCGTCCCGCTCCACCTGCATCATGGCGTCATGCTTCGCCGGATCGAAGGGCTCGCCCTGCGACTCGAAGGACTTGATGCCGAACTTTTCAAGCACATCCCGCAGCTGCTTGTAGACGAGTTCCACTCCCTGCTGCAGTCCCTGAACGTTCTCCTCCGCCGCTCCGGCATGCTTGAGCGCCAGCCCCAGGTGGTCGATGACGGGCAGCAACTCCAGCGCAAGCTGTTCGTTCGCGTAGAGCCGAAAATCAGCCAGGTCGCGCTGCATGCGTTTGCGGTAATTATCAAAATCCGCGTAGGTTCTCAGGTATTTTTCATTCGCTTCAGCTGCTTCTTGTGTCTTCTGCGCAAGCGCCTGCATAAGCTCCTTCATGAGCTTTTCTGCTTCCGACGATGACGGCTGGAGAACGCCTTCACCCTCGCCTCGCCCTCGGGAGCCATCAGTTCTCCATCCTCCTTGCGGGCATCATCCCTGTGTTTCTTCATCGATCCAAGCCTTTCTGCAGGCGTTCTCCCAGCAACCTCGACAAAAGCTTCGCGGTATAGTCCACCACCTGTATCACCTGTTTGTACTGCATTCGGGTGGGGCCGATCACGCCGAGCGTGCCGACCACATTCGCCCCGACCCGGTAATTGCTCACCACCATGCTGCACCCCTGCACCTCAAAATAGGGATTCTCCGACCCGATAAAAACCTTAATGCCTTCTGCCGTCACGCTCCGGTCGAGGAGCTTGAGCAGCTTGTATTTGTCCTCAAAGGCCTTGAACAAGGCCCGCATTTTTTCGACATTCGCGAACTCGGGGCTCTCAAGCATCTGGGACGCGCCGCCGATAAATACGTTCTCCCCGTCCCGCCCCTGGACCTCCTGGCTCGCCCGGTAGGTTTCCTCCATCAGACGGGTGAACACCTGCTTCTGCTCCTGCATCTGCTCGACCAGCCGTCTCCGGACCTCGGGCAGGGACCGCTGTTCAAGCTCTTCATCGAGGTAGGAGCTGAAATAGTTCAGTTCATGCTGCGAGATCCGTTCGTCCAGCTCGATGAGCTTGTTCTGTACGATCCCCGCGGTGGTCACGAAGATGATCAGGACATCCCTGCCCCGAAGCCGGACAAATTCGATATGTTTATACTGCCCCTCGGGCTCGTTCGGCGCGATGACCACTCCGGCGCAATGCGAGAGCGTGGCCAGGAACTGGCTCGCCTCCGCCATCAACTCCTTCACATCACTTCCCTGCAGCGACGGCGCCTGACTGATCTGGCCATCGATTTCATCGACATCATTTGAGGTGCTGATGAGACCGTCAATGTAATACCGATACCCCTGGTCCGTGGGGATCCTGCCTGCAGACGTATGCGGATGGCTCAGGAATCCCATCTCCTCCAGATCTGCCATGATGTTGCGCAATGGTTGCCGAACTGAGCCCGAAATTATAGCGTTTACAAAGAACGTTCGAACCGACGGAGCGCCGGTTGAAATATAGCTGTCTATAACAGCCTGCAAGACTCTTTTATTTCTTTCTTCCAGATCCATGCAACAGCCTTTAGAACTTCATTATTTCCAGCATCCTCCTGTTAGCACTCACCATAATAGAGTGCTAACAATTTAACATACGCCTTATTTTGTGTCAAGCGGTTATTTTTCCATGGCCTCGCCAGACGCCTTGACACCAACCGGCCCGAAAAACTTCGGGCAACAGGAAGAATATAAAAAACCATCCTGCACTATCAAAAAGCACAGGATGGTCATCTCAACCTCCATTGCCGCTGCCGCTCTCCTGCAGCACTTCACCTCGGCTCGCGGTTTCTATGCAGCGATTTTCTTTACTTCCTTTTCCTCTTCGGCCTTGGCCTCGATCTCGATCTTCCGGGCCTTCGCTATCGCAGGCGCAGGAACCGTTACTTCGAGGATCCCATTCACGAACCTGGCCTTCATCTGGTCGGTTTTAACCCCCTCGGGCAGTTCGAAATGCCGCTCAAAGGAACCATAGGCGATCTCGCGATAGAGATAATCCTCGTCCTTTGTGCCTTTTTCCGTTTTGCGTTCGCCTTTGATCGTGAGCCCCCGATCTGTCACCGTTACCTCCAGGTCCTTGGGATCGATCCCCGGAAGCTCACACCGGAATACCAGGTTGTTGTCTTTGGTGAAATTCTCTACCCGAGGCATCCACGCATAGCCACGCCTTTCAGCTGAAGTAATATCCCTGCCCAGGAATCGATCAAAGATCCTGTCCATATCAAGCTGCATTTCACGAAGCTCCTCGAAAGGATCGATTTTCCTCATCAACCGGAACGGATCCAACCTCATCAGGCTTTTCATATCACTCCCTCCTTCCTTGCATATTTGCTGGTCTCCATTCAGGAGAAAAAGGCTCACGCAAGCAGGGGGATGGAAACTGAAAGCCTTTATCCTCCCGAAATAAAATCCTGGAGACCATTTCGCATACGCAAACCTCTTTGTAATAAAAATATAACACTCTGTTAGCACTCTGTCAAGTAGAGTGCCAGAGTATAAATCATTGATTTTAATCGGTTTTAATAAATTTCTTGGCTTGTTGAACGGAGAAGTCTCAGGCAGGTAAATATCTATTGTACGGATCGTATCACTCTACCGCTCGAACGTGCCGCTTTTTCCGCCGCTTTTCTTCATAAGGCGAATATCAGTGATCGTCATGGACCGGTCCACGGCCTTGCACATATCGTAGATCGTCAGGCCCGAAGCAGACACCGCGGTCAGCGCCTCCATTTCAACACCGGTCGGGCCTGTTGTCCTGGCCGTTGCCACGATGTCGATAAACGACCCTGCGACATCCGGTTCGAAAGCGATCTCAACGGACGAAAGGATCACCGGATGGCAAAGGGGGATGATCTCCGCTGTCTTTTTTGCGGCCATGATGCCGGCGATGCGGGCAACACCGAAAACATCGCCCTTTGAAACATTGCGGTCCAGGATGAGCCGGAGCGTTTCAGGCATCATGGTCACGCGTCCGGCGGCCACAGCCTCGCGCAGGGTATCCGCCTTCCCGGAGACGTCAACCATGCGCGCCGCGCCGTCGTGATCAAAATGAGTCAGTTTTTCCATGCGTCGTCCTCTTCATTCCCCTGGTAGAAGCATTCTATCCGCCGATGCGGGACATGATCCGCTGGCTGCACGCTGCCGGATTTTCGTTCACCCGGTGTCGTTCCGGTTTGATCTCGAGAGAGAACCTGAGCAGACGCTCGAGCTCTTCGTCGCTGCAGCCGCCCCGCATGGGCGATTTAATGTCGATCTCCGTATCGGACAGCAGGCAGGGCCTGATCCTGCCGTCTGCGGTAAGGCGGAGGCGGCGGCAGGAGGCGCAAAAGTGCTTGCTGATGGGGCTGATGAACCCGATCACGCCGCGCGCGCCCGGGATCTGGTAATTGTCGGACGGGCCTGCCGAGCCCTTTGCCAGGAACGGCACCAGCGGGCCGAACTCACGTTCGATGATGCCACGAACACGGTCGGAGGTCACGCAGGCTTCGGTATGCCATCGGTCATTGGCGCCGATCGGCATGAACTCAATGAACCGGATGTGGAGGCGCCGGTCGAGCGTAAGCCGGGCGAAAGCGGCGATCTCGTCGTCGTTCACCCCTTTGACCGGGACCATGTTGATCTTGATCGGCGAGAACCCGGCTTCCTCGGCACTGGCGATGCCCTGCCACACAAGGTCCCAGGCATCGCTGCCCGTGATCTCCCGGAAGCGCTGCGGATTCAGCGAATCAAGGCTGATATTGAGCCGTTTGATCCCGGCATCACGCAATCCCCGCCACATTTCCCCGAGCAGCACGCCGTTGGTGGTGAGACTGATGTCCTCGATGCCTGCCACATCCCGCAGCTCTGCAATGAAACCGAGCACGCCGCGACGAACCAAAGGCTCACCGCCGGTGATGCGGACATGGGAAATCCCCAGCGGCACGGCGATCCGCACGATCCTGAGCATTTCCTCATAGCGGAATATTTCCTGATGCCGGATCATCTGCACCTGGGTCCTCGGTTTACAGTAGACACAGGAAAGATTGCACCGGTCGGTGACCGATATGCGCAAATAGTCGATGGTCCGATTGCTGTGGTCTTTGAGAGACATGTAAAAAATCTACCACAGGGTCAGTACATCTGCAAGGCAAATTATAGCCTTGACCCACCTTTATTTTGACAGTATACTATTCTTATTATAGGGGAACATTGCAGTACACGCCACACCGATAAGATCACACCGCATCACCGGCCACCTTCTATGACAAAAATGGGAAAAAGGATAATCCTGGGCAGGGGAAAGGGGTACATCAGCGCGGCTGGTCCGCAGTACCGCTTCATCGTCTTCCTCATTTTCATCCTCGTTGCCTACACGCTGCTCCTGCGCGTGTTCCAAAAACTGGCCGAGATCCTGCAGCTGCCGATCTTTCTGCCCATCTCCCTGATCACCTTGCTGATCTTCATCGGCATCATCGGCACCCTGTACTCACATAAGTTCGTCGGCCCCATGGCACGGATCCGGCGCGCGCTCGACCAGATGGCAGAGGGAGAGGAACGCCATCTGTTTGCGGCTCCGGGAGTCGGACGACCCCATGCTGAAGGACATCGTCGCGTCGATCAGCCGCCTCTGCGAACTTACCAGGAACGAGCATATCCTGATCCAGGACCAGGCTCGCGACCTTTTCAGCGCTGTTCAGGCGCTCCATGACGAGGCCAGGAAGACCGGCGCCTGCGGCGAGCAGCTTGAGAAACACTTTGCAGACGTCTTGAAAAAACAGGAGCAGCTCGAGCAGACGATCAAATCCTTCCACAAGGGATAACGGGGATTATGGCTGAAATCGGATTCCGCGGAAAAAGCATGAAAGCGGTGGCCGTGGACGTGGCAGAAGCCTTCGTCTCGGTAAACCCGCTGTTCCTGAAAAAATTCGACAAGGACATGCTGAAGGAACTCTATGAAACAATCAACAAGGCCATGACCTTAACGCGCAATGAAAAGCTGCTGCCGAACGATCCGGTTGCCCTGCGGACGCGCAATATGAAGCTCCAGCGTCTGCACTCCGCTCTCATCGTCATCCGGAACTCCGCACGCGAAAAGCGGATCCCCCTGTAAACAAAAAGCGGTGAACACCCCTTGGCGGCTCACCGTGTCAAGCATACTGCCCTGCATTCTCCGCGTTGTTCCTGCTACTCAACGGCGACGAAAATTGATTTCTGAACTCCTCGGGACCCAGGTTCGTTACCGATGCAAGCTTCTTGAGCTCCTCCCCTGCCAGGTCTTCCTTCTCGAGCCGGATCATGTAGCGCCGCGCCATATGATAATCGTCGGAATCGATGTCCACGGTGCGGATCCGCGTTTTTCCCGTCTTGGGGTCCATGAGATCGGCGAACTTGATCGGGATGCACTTGCCGTCCTTCAGCATGATCATGGCGCCGGTCCCGCCGCCCACCAGGAACTGCACCGCGCTGAAACCCAGGTAGCGGGTGTATTCCCGGTCGTAGGAGATGGGAGGATGGCACCGGAGCTCATACCCGATGTCCTTGGCAATGATCGTGGTCTTGACGCCCAGCGCGTCGAGCTCGGTGGCGACCCGCTGCTTCAGGATGTCGCCCAGCGGAAATTCGGCCAGGCGGATGTTGCCGTGCTCGTCGACCGGCACGTCCTTGAGGATCGTAAGCTCCTCGGGATCGAGGCGGATGGCGACGCCCTCGGCGATCACGGCCACACCGTGCCCCCTGCCAAGAGCAAGCCGCTTGATGATGGCGCCGGTCAGGATGGCAATGACCTTTTTGAAAGAGATCTTGTTCCCCAGTTCCTCGGGAATGAGGGTCAGCGTCGCGCCCGCGCCCATACCCATGCCGAGCGCCAGGTGCCCGGCGGACCGGCCCATGGCGATCACGAAATACCAGCGCCACGCGGTCTGCGCGTCCTCCATGAGGTTCTCAACGAGCTGGGCGCCGAGCTGGCGCGCAGTCTCGAATCCGAAGGTCGGAACACCGTGCGGAAGCGGCAGGTCGTTGTCGATCGTCTTCGGCACGTGGCAGACCGCGATCTTGCCCGCCGCCTCCTGTTCCACGCGGGTGGAGGTGTAAGCAGTATCGTCGCCGCCGATGGTCACCAGGTACTTGACACCCAGGCCTGTCAGTGCTTTGATCACATTTGCCATTTTCTCAGGGCTTTTCGTCGGATTCTCGCGTGACGTCCCGATGATGGACCCACCGCGCGTGTGAATGCGCGAGATCTCTTCGGGGTTCAGGTTCAGGATGTGCGACGTATCTCCCCTGGACAGCCATTTGAATCCGTCGCGGATACCGATCACTTCCAGCCCCTGTTTCCATGCCTCAAAGGTGACCGCACTGATCACGCCGTTAATTCCCGGGGCCGGTCCTCCGCCTACAACCACCGCAAGCTTTTCCGCCATAACTGCCTCCTGCTGTATAAGATATTGTTGCTGGAACCGGTGACGAACATGGACATCCTGAAGCGCGAGGCACTGCTGAAACGTTTCAAGTCTTCGGAAGGGCTCCTTCCACTGCCGTGTACCGCGCAACTGTATCAAAACACGACGTGCTTGTCAATATGATTGAACCTGCCTGATTGAACCTGACGCATGTGCGGAAGAATGCATCGGTAAATTTCGGGTTGACACCTTTCATCCGAAACGCTATTATTTCAGGTAGTTTACCGGTAACAAGGCAAGGTACTTTTATCGAAAAAGGGAGAGTGCATGAACAATTATTCGATCAATGAAGTAATCGAGATGGCGATCCAGACGGAAAAGCTCGGGTACCAGTTCTATACTTCGATCAGCGAGAAGTTCAAGAAGGACGACGGTTTGGTCAAGCTCTTTACCACGCTTGCAAAAAAGGAGCAGGTGCACGAGAAGACCTTCACCGACCTGAAGAGCATGGTCGCCAAGAGCGGCACGGAAGCGGTGGAGTGGGGAGAGGTTTCCAATTATATGCGCGCATTTGTGGAGTCCCAGTTCTTCCTGGGAAAGGGCAAGTCGCTCCCGTCCATGGACCATTTAAAGACCGTGGCCGATGCCGTCAACTTTGCGCTCGGATTCGAAAAAGAGACCCTGCTCTACTTCTTTGAACTGCGGTCCGTGGTGAAGGAAAAAGAGATGGTCGACGAGATCATCAATGAGGAAAAGAGCCATATCATGTGGCTCGATGCGTTCAGGAAAACGTTGGCGAAATAGCACAGGACAGGATGCACGATGCAGGATGCAGGTAACCAGACTAAATCCGGTATCGTGTATCCTGCGTCATGTATCTTGCATCCTGTATCCTGCATCATCTCTTCAGCAGCTCCCCCACCGTTACGAGCGTAAAACCCTTCTTGCGCAATCCTTCTATGATCTCCGGCAGGAATTCCGCCGTATGCACTCCATTGCGATTCATATGGAACACGATGATGCTCCCGCCCTGCGCGTCGCGCAAAAGGATGCGCACGATCCGCTTTGGCGACAGATCCGGGTCCGGATCGCCCGAGGCAATGTCGTACTGGATCGTCACCAGCCCCGCCTTTTTCGCCAGTTCCGCCACGTGCTCGTCGACCTCGCCAAAGGGCGGCCTGAAATAACGGGGCGTTTTGCCGGTCACCTTCTTGATCTCGGCCTGGGAGCGCTTGAACTCGCGGATGATGCGGTCGTCCGGCTTTTCCAGCAGGTGAGGATGGTAATAGGTGTGGTTCGCGATCTCGAACTGCGGCTGGCTTGCCAGGTATTTCGCCTTCTCCGCGTTTTTCTCTACCCATCTCCCGCTCATGAAGAGCGTGGCCGGCACCTGCTTTTGCATCAGGACTTCGATCACCTGACCGTCATACTCGTCGGGCTTTCCCGTGGGGCAGGAGTCAAAGGTGAGCGCGACTTTTTTGGTGTTCCGGGGACCGTGTTCGATGATGAGACTGGTGGGAGCTTCAGCAAAGGCCTGGGTTAGCGAGCAGAGTGTCAGGACCACGGAGATGAGCACGGCAGTGATAAAATTCATGGGATATTATAACATTGGTTCCAAAAAAATCAAATGCGACGTAAAACGATCAGTATAAACTGTCGGATTTCGTTGGCTCTATCCGACCTACCAGCCTATTTGTTTAACCTCTTGTCTTGTTTCAGTTTATGCATTGCATCGTACAGAATATGTGGCGGAAAATAGCAGTGGCCGTAATGTGGTTTACAAAGGGAAATGGCACGCCACCTGGTGACCGCCGCCCATGTCGCGCAGTTTGGGTTCCTGTTGCAGGATCAATGCACTCAGCAGGACGGCCCTTGGACTCGTACACCGGGCAGCGGGGAGCGAACCGGCAGCCGCTGATCGGACGCTCGAAATCAAAGACGCCCCATCTGCCTGTTTGGGCAGTGGCAGCTTCCTTGTTCTGCTTTTCGACGAGCGACGACCACAGGATATGCGTATAGGGGTGATAGGACTTGTGCGCAATGCGTTCCGAGAGGCCCATCTCGACGATCTTGCCGAGATACATGACCGCCACCTTGTGGCTGAGCAGTTCCACGACCCGCAGATCGTGGGAGATGAAGAGGTAGGAAAGGCCGAGATCTCTCTGGAGGTCGCGCATCAGGTTCACCACCTGGGCCTGGATCGACACATCCAGAGCGCTCGTAGGCTCGTCAGCGACAATGAAGCGCGCGCCCACGGAAAGCACCCGCGCAATGCCGACCCGCCGCTTTTCGCCTCCGGAAAGTTCGTGCGGAAAGTTGGAGAGCTTGCTCTTTTTAAGATTGACCTGCTCCAGCAGCTCGCCGATCTTCTTGTCCGCGCCGGCCTCGTCCATCTGATGATGGACCGTGATCGCCTCCCGCAGGATCTCGCGGATGCGCATCTTCGGGTTCAATGCTGCGTCCAGGTCTTGAAAGATCATCTGCATCTGGCCCCGCAGCCGGCGCAGTTCCTCGGCCGGCATGGCAATGACGTCCTTGCCGTCAAAGAGGATCTTGCCCGAGGTCGCCGGCGTGAGCCGCAGGATGGTTCTGCCGATCGTGGTTTTGCCGCAGCCTGACTCGCCCACGAGGCCGACGGTCTCGTTCTCCTTGAGGTAAAAGCTGACGCCGTCCACCGCAGGTATCGCCTGCTCCTGTCTTTCCTTGAATGCGGACAGGAGCCCCTTGCGCTGAGCAAAGTGTTTTTTGAGGTCTATGACTTCGAGGATTGTTTTCGGCATAAGAAACCAGTTTTAACACATCGTAAAAAGCTTAATCTACCACGGAGACACGGAGGCACGGAGAAATGCCTTTTAAATAATAGGGATTTTCTCGCGTCTCTGCGCCTCAGCGGTTCAACTTGATTTATTGTTAGTTGTTAACCTATCAATATCTACGTCCTTTGTATTGGGTTATACTGCAGCCTTCTCTCCGTGTCTCCGTGCCTCCGTGGTAAAAAGACCTGCTTTACTCAAAATACAACCAGCACCGGACCTTATGCCCCGGAGCGATCTCCCGCAGCTCGGGCTCGTGGCGTTCGCACTTCTCTTTGATGGCATCGGTCACGCGGTTGCAGCGGCCATAGAACCGGCAGCCTGCCGGGATGTTGATGGTATCGAGCACGTCCCCCTCGATCGCGTGGAGATAGCCTTTTTCCCTGACGTTTTGCGCGCTCGGAATGGACGTGAGCAGCGCGGCGGTATAGGGATGCTTTGCCGCTGCATCGACGGCAAGAATGTCGCGTGCCGGGCCGTGCTCGAAGACCGTACCGCCGTACATCACTGCCACGCGGTCCGACAGGCGCGAGATGATGCTGATGTCGTGGCTTATGAGCATGGTGGTCACGCCGAGCTCGGACTTGAGCTCCGCCAGCAGATCCACGATCTTGGACTGGATGGTGGCGTCGAGCCCTGTAGTCGGTTCGTCAGCGATCAAAAGCGACGGCTCGCTTGCAAGCGCCATGGCGATCATAGCACGCTGGCACATGCCTCCTGACATCCCGAACGGATGATTCTCATACCGGAGCCGCGGCGAATCGATCTTCACCCGGTCCAGCCAGTAGATCGCCCGGTCTTTTGCTTCCTGTTCGCTCGTGATCGCTGTATGGAGCTGGATGGCCTCGGCGATCTGTTTGCCCACGGTGGTAAAGGGATTGAGCGAAGACTTGGGGTTCTGGAAGATCATGGCGATCTCCTTGCCGCGCACCTTGCTCATCATGCTCTCTGCCCGCTGCTCCCAACCCTTCACGTCCTTTTGCACGGACATGATCTTGTTGTCCTTTTTCGTGAGCGTAACATAATCTCCCAGGTCCTGGAGCAGGTTCTTCTGGATGCGGTCGGTCTTTAACCCGATCTTGCCGCTGATCACGCCCGGACCGTCGCTGATGAGCCCCAGGATCGACAACGCGGTGATGCTTTTGCCGCTGCCGCTCTCGCCGACCACGCCCAGGGTCTCGCCTTTTGCGATCTTGAGGCTTACGTTGTCCACGGAGCGAATGAAAGCCTGCTTGCTGCGGGAATAGAAATAAGTGCGAAGATCCTCTATTTTGAGAAGCGGAGCAGTCGTCATTTG
This sequence comes from Nitrospirota bacterium, assembly GCA_963818475.1. Lineage (GTDB taxonomy): Bacteria > Nitrospirota > UBA9217 > UBA9217 > UBA9217 > GWC2-56-14. Next base: position 136,586 of record CAWFSF010000002.1, read on the forward strand.
CCTCTCCGTCCTTCGAGGATATTGTTCAGCCCGTCGCCGAGCAGATGGAACCCCAGGATCGTGAACAGGATGGCGAGCGCAGGCGCCGTTGACGGCCAGAACTGGCCCTTCATGAAATAGTTCGCCCCGGACTGGACCATGTTGCCCCAGGACGGCGTGGGCTCCTGCACGCCGAAGCCAAGATAGCTCAGGGAGGTTTCCATGAGAATAGCCTCTCCCATACCGAGCGTTGCCTGGATGATCAACAGCGACCGGCAGTTGTGCCAGAGAATGTGCTTCAGGATGATCGTCCTCGTGGGAAGACCCAGCGCCATATCCGCCTCGATGAAATTCTTCTGTTTCAGAAACTGGATTTTGCCCTTGATGAGCGAGGCTACGACCGGCACGTTCGTAATGCCCACGACGATCATGATGACATAGATGTCCGGCTTGAACGCCGCGATCACGAGCAGAATGAGCACGAGGCGAGGAAAAGAATCGACGAGGTTCGTGAAATAGGTAATGAGGGTCTCAAACCTGTTGCCGCGATATCCGGCGAGCACGCCGAAGAGGGTGCCGAAAAGGAGTGCAATGGAGATCGCGAGGAGCCCGGGCAGAAAGTAGGCCTGGATGCCGACGATCAGGCGGGAGAGCATGTCCCTTCCCATGAAGTCCGTGCCGAGCAAATGTCCGGCAGTGCCCGGCCCCGCCATCATCAGCTCCAGGTCTATGTCCTGCGGGTCCTGCGGCAGCAGGTTGAACGAACCCAGGAGATAGGACACCACCACGAGCATAACGATCAGCAGCCCGTATGCCACATAGGCCAGGTCCACGGTGTCCGCTTTTTTCCAGAAAGGCAGGTCCGAGAACTCGCCGATCTCGCCGGATATTTGGGAATAGGTTTTCATAATGATTCAGGGACAGGGTCCAGGGGCCAGGCAAAATAAATGACAGACGCTAATCCTGGACTTTTTACTGGTTTAATCTACGAGCGTGAACCAGCGATGCGATATTATTGTCATGCTGCTCTGCACTTCACATTCCGCAATCCGAAATCCGCAATCCGCAATCGGATCATTCCTTCGATACTCTCGGGTTCACCGCCACAAACACCACGCTCTGGAAGAGGCTTCCGAGCCGAACGAAAACGGCGGCCAGGATCGCGATGCCCATGATCACGGGATAGTCCCGGTCCTGGGCCGCCTGCCAGGCCATCCTGCCCATGCCCGGCCAATTGAACACTTGTTCGACGATGACGGCGCCGCCGAGAATGAAGGGGATCTTGGCCGCGACGATCTCGGTTACCGGGATGAGGAGGCCTTCCTTGAACGAGTGCCTCCAGACCGAAGCGCCCTTGGCTCGGGCCGTGCGGATGTAGTCCTCGGCCATGACCCTGCCCATTTCGTCGCGCAATGAGCGGATCACCTCACTGATCGTACCGTTGCCCACGCCGAGCACGAAGATCGGGAGCAGGGCATAGAGCCAGCCGAACGTTTGGGAGGTCGCCGCATAACCGAAGGCCAGGGGGAACAGGCCGAGCTTGTGTGTAAAGAAATAAATGACGATATAACCGAGCCAGAACACCGGCAGCGCCGATACCACGTAGGCGAACATGGTGAGGGGCCACGAGATCCTGTTGATGCCGCGCACCACAGAATAGAGCGCGATAGGAACGGCGATCAGGAGTGTGACCAGCATGGACCCGATAGTAAGAATGAGCGTGTTGATCCCGACGTGCAGGACCTCGCCCAGGACCGGCATGCCGGTCCGGATCGAGGTGCCGAAATTTCCCTTAAGCATATTGGCAAGCCAGGAAAGGTAGCGTGCATACCATGATTGGGGAACACCCTGGACCTCGTGCACGCCTGCACGGGATTCACCGGACGACACCTGCCCTTCCAGCAGGGCGCTGAAGGGGTCACCGGGAGAAAGGTACAGAATAATGAAGACCACGAAGCTCACCCCGAGCAGCAGGAGCAGCGTGATCGCCACCTCCCGGGAAAGCACCAGGGCTACGGGCCTGATTGCAGATAGTTTCAACGGCGGTTATCCTTGATATTCATTCCACATTCCGCATTTCAAAAACCGTCATTGCGAGCGTAGCGAAGCAATCTCGCCGTTCGTATTTGACTGATAAATCGAGATTGCCGCGTCGCTCTGCTCCTCGCAATGACAGCATTAGGGCTGCGGTTGCAGTTTGCCGCCCTGCTTTTCATTCCGCAATCCGAAATTGAATCACTTCTGGTTCTTCTCCTCCAAGAACCACTCATCGGCAAAGGAGAAGAACTTGTACGGATGGATCGCCACGCGGCGGATCTTCTTATGGTATGCCGCGTAGTTCGTGAGCGTCCAGAGGAAGGTATAAGGGTTCTCCTCTGCCAGAATGGCATGCAGTTTGCGGTTGATGGTCCGCCGCTTCTCGTGGTCCAGCGTGAGCTTGCTTTCGTTGATCAGGCCGTCCACCTCGGGGTTCGAGTAGCCGATGAAGTTGTTCTTATGCAGCCCGATCTCGGCCGAGTGGAACAAGGACGAGATATCCGCCGAATCATCGAAGACCCAGGAGGCGAAGACGATATCAAAATCATGCTCCTGGAACACGTCCTCTTTCCAGGCATACCACTCCTTGAACTCGACCTTGACGTCCACGCCGACGTTCTTGAGATAGTTCTTGAACGCGAGCACCACGCGCTTCACCGCCTCGCTTTCCTTCTCGATCGGCACCTTGAGGGTCAAGGACAGCCGCTTGCCCGACTTCTCCATGATGCCGTCGGCGCCCCGGGTGAAACCCGCTTCCTGCAGGAGCGCTTTCGACTTTTCAGGATCGAACGCGAGGGGCTGCACGTCGAGATTGTAGGCCCAGCTTCCCGGCGCGAAGGGTCCGGAAATGATCGTCCCCTGGCCGTTAAAGAAGGCGTCGAGCATCTCCTGCCGGTTCACGGCATGGGTGAAGGCCCTGCGCACGCGCGCATCGGCAAGCAGCGGGTTCCGCAGGTTGTAGCCGAAGAACGAGTAGGAGAGCGCGTTGTAAGGCTGCAGGATGAAGCGCTTGTCTCCCTGGATCTCAGGGATGTCCCGCGGGTTCACGAGCACGATCATATCGATGGCGTTGAACATGAGCGCCTGCGTCATGATGTTCTGGTCCGCAAAGGGCTTTGCCGCCAGCTTGTCGATATGGGGCCGCCCCTTGAAATAGTCTTCGTTGGCAACCAGCACGATCTCCCGCTCGGCCGTAACGTCCTTCAGCATATAGGGGCCGGTGCCGATGGGATTCTGAACAAAGGGGTCTTCCCGGGTGAGGTACAGGGAATTGGTCGGGCCGTGCTTGGGGATGATCTTGAAGCTGAACTTTGCAAGGGCGTTCAGGATCGGCCGTTTGAGCGTGAACTTCACGGTCGCGTCGTCGATCTTTTCGACACGGGAGATGAACTCGTAGCGCACCTTGAGCGGCGTGATGGTCCTGGGGTGCATCATGATATTGTACGTGAAGACCACATCGTCGGCCGTGAACGGCTTCGGCTGTTCGCCTTCGCGCGGGTGCCAGGTCACGTCCTTGCGCAGGTGGAAGATGTAGGTGTTCCGGTCCGGCGTCTCCCACTTCTCCGCCAGCTCCGGAACGATTTCCTGCTTTTCGTTGATGCCCACGAGGCCGTTGAAAATCAGCTCCGTGAGCCGCAAGCGAGATCATCTCGTTGCTCGTGATGGGGTCAAGGGTCGCCGGCCGGCCGTATTCGCCGTAGCTGAGGCTGCCCCCGTCCGGCCGGTGGTCTTTCTTACTGGCTGCCCCTGCAGGGGCCACTGCGATTATGGCCATGGAAACGATCAAAAGTAGAACCACCAGTATACGTTTCATATGCTCCTCCTCAGATTCGAATTCGGAATGCCGAATGCGGAATACGAAAACAAAAGGACATGCCTTCGTTCTTACCGCATTCCGAATTTCGCATTCCGCATTAGGTTCAATTGATCTTCACATCCCCTGCGCTCTTGTGCTCCATGGCATACACTCCCTGCATGGCCTCCTGGAGCTGGCGCACTTCAGGAAACTGTTTGCTCATCTCGAAATAGATCTCAAGGGCTTCGGAGAATTTTTTGGTCCTGAAATAGGCATCAGCAAGACTTACGAGCATCTCTGGATCGTTCGATTCTATCTTGTTCTTGTTGCTCTTGTCGCGGCCTGCCTCAAGATAGGTGACCGCCCGCGCAGTATCCAGCCTGCCAAGATAGTATTTACCCAGCGCGATATTCAGGGTCGAGAATTTCCTGCCCTCACCTGCTTCAACCGCTGCCGCGCTCCGCCGGGCCGCATTCGAACATTCTGCTTTCAATCGTCTGCAGGAGAACAGTATCTCTGCGAGCACGTCAGGGTCCTGGGATGGTTTCCCGGCAAGCTCGTCCCAGACCTTCATGGCATCCGTTTTCCGATTCATAGAGTACAAATTGGCAGCCTGCAGCACCCGTGCCTGATCCTTGAACTGCTGGGGCAGCTGGGCAGTTGCAAGGAACGAATCAGCAGTCTTCCTGGACCGGTCCGCTGATCCGAACAAAGCGTAAGCCTGTCCGAGGTAGAACTCAGCGGAACCCTTGACCTTGGCGTCGGCAGCGGCCTTTTCGAGACAGGCAATGCTCGCCTGTCCATAGAGCGAGGCCATGTCGTCCAGCAAAGAAAGATCGTAAAAATTGATGACCTTTGACTTGCCCAGCGTCTCCCGATAGGAGAAGGCTTTCAGGTCGGCACGCTTGAGCAGATCCAAGCCCTTCTCGGTCAAGCCGGCCCGCGCGTAGACCGCGAGGAGGTTCTTCACCATCCTTATGGAGAGCGGCTTTCCGCGCTTCGTCTGGCTGGCAAGGCTTTCCTCCGCCAGCGCCAGCGGATCCTTGTCCTTGAGCCCCGCCCTGCTGTACGCCGCTGCCAGCTCGGCTTTCACCTCGGGATCGGCGGAATCGATGGCCGCCCAGAGCGGCGCCGCCTTCGCCGCCTCATTGCCTGCCTGATAGCTCAGTCCGAGACGCACCTGGGCGATCGCCTGGTACTGCGGGTTCAGTCCTTCATTGGCAAGGAACTGCCTGAGATAGATCGCGGCAACATCGGCCTTGCCGGCCTCGATCAGTGCATCGCCCATGTACAGATCAACAAAACGGCTCCGGCTGCTCCCCCGAAGGGCCGATAGCTTTTTCAGATAGTCCTGCGATGCCCATGCCGAGGCCAGGTAGAGCTCGCGGTGCAGCACCGCGTTCTTAAAATAGGTCATGCCGAGCGCAAGGTTCAGTGAACCCTGTTTGGCCTGGCCGAGCGATGCGGCATTGGAGCGAAGCAGACCGGCTGCTTCGTCATAGTGCCGCTTTTCATAGAGTTTCACCGCTTTGGTCACGATATCGTCGGCCCCAGAGGCTTGCGCCGCGATAATAAGGCTCATCGATACAAAAAATAACACGAAACGTCCCATTCCAACTCCTATCCGTTCTGTGGGGGCGGTTTAGAACCCCCGCTACTTCAATTTCATGGTATAGATCTGGTCCCACTGATCGACCTGTGCTCGGAACGCGATGCTCCCGTCCGCTGAGCAGGCGACATCGTGGTTCATCTTCGTGTCTGTTTTGATCGGTGCGATCGTCTTCTGCACCACATCGGCAATATAGAGCGGATTGTATTCCTGCCGGTCGTTCTTCACGAAGACGATATGGCTGCTGTCGGGCATCCAGGCCGGCCCTGTTTCCACGTCGGGGATGATATCCGCTGCCACGACCTTTGCAGCAAGGCCTTCTCCTGCGGAAGGGTCCGTGCCGTCGGCTGCAACCACGAAGATCGACCAGATCTTCGGGTCTTCTGCCGCGTTGTGATTGGAATAGAACGCGATCTTTCGGCCATCGGGCGACCAGACCGGCCGCAGGTCGTCAGAGGCCCAGGTCGTGATGCGCATCTGCGACTCCGTTGGCCTTGCCACGTCATTAATTACGAGGATGTCATGGTTCTCGTTGCTGCCGTACATCGTGGCGATCTTTCCGCCGTCCGGCGACCACTTGGGGTAGAGGTATGCTTTCCCTCCCCGGGTCAGGCGCGTAAGCGCCCGGGACAACAGGTCCATTCTATAGAGGTCGCCGTTACCGGTGCGGCCCGACACGAACACCAAGCGATCGGCGGCAGGAGACCACTGCACCTGTCCGTCCTTCTCCTTATGCTCCGTAAGCCGCGTCGCGGCTTCCCCGCCGAGGTCCTGGAAGAAGAGGTCGTAGTTGCCCTCGCCGCCGTTGCTCATGAACACAAAGCCGTTCTCCCGGGGCGACCAGCTGATGCCGGCATTGTAGCTCGTCTCTTCCGATACCCCGGGGAAGAAGAACTTGACGTTATTCCCGCCCGATGAAAGCAGGGAATAGACCGTCTGGACGGGCGTACCGTCAGGCAGCACGATATGGATCTCCCGTTTGTCACCCACGCTCCGTTCAAAGGTGATGAGCGTGCCTTGCGGCGACCACTGGGGGTTCGAATCGTTGCGTCCCTGCTCGATGGCCACCAGCGGCCTGACGAACAGGGGCACCAGTGCCTGGGGCTTTTTTTCTTCAGGTTGTGCTTCCGTCCCTGTCCCGGCAGATACAACTCCCGCAGGTGCACCAGGAAGCGGAACCGCAGCGCTGTTCGCTGCAGCTCCATGCTGTCCGGTTCCCGTGACAGTCGTAGTTGCCGCTGACGAGATGGGATCATCGGCCATCCCTGCACGCGGCTGGAGCAACAACATCAGAACAACTCCCAAACCGCCAAAACACTTCCTTGCCTTCACGCCGTGAACCTCCTGCACATCCTAAAGGTTCTTGATCTGGTCCCAGTATTTCTCTGCTGTCTCGCGGGCCTGCTCAAAGGTGCTGTTCCCTTCGAGCTTTTTTGGGAAGAAGTCAAAGTACTCGCGCCACGCCAGGTTTGCGTCATTCAGGAGGTTGCCCTTCCGCGTGAGCTGATAGAGTTTGTGGTACGACAAAGCCGTGTAGTAGTAGGTGTCGTGCACGGCCTCGTCATAGCGGTCATTCGGGAAGAACCGGGTGTTCTGTTTTGCTTTCTGGAGGTTCTGGATGGCCCTGGCAAAGCTCACTGCAGCCGCGTCCTTGTCCTTCGGCACCAGAGCGCTGCCTTTTTCATAATAGGCGTGTCCCAGGTTCATGAAGGCCACGGAGAACTGCTTGAACACCAGCTGCTGGTTCTCGGGCAAAGACAGCACGTTCTCGAACTCGCGGATGGCGCTGTCGAAATCGCCTTTGTCGTCCAGATAGACCTGCGCCAGCCGGTGATGGGTCTCCGAATAGTCCGGATGGCCCTTCTCGGTGCTCTGGTACGCATTGATCGCAGCGTCAAAGTCTCCCTTCTGCTCCGCCCGTGCGCCGATCTTCAGATAATCCTTCGGCAGGTTGATCTTCGCGCTGCCCGTGCGGTTCTCTTCCTTCTTTGAGAACTCCATGACCTCTTCCCAGTCGCGGTAGTCGCCGCCGACCGAGACCCTGACGGTGTGGAAACCCAGGGTAACCGGCTTCCCCTCGCGGATCGGGGTGCTGCCGATCTTCTCTCCATCCACAAACACCTCTGCACCCGATGGCTCCGATTCGACCTTGAACACCGCATTATTGACCGCCAGCGTGAAATCCTTCGCGTCTTTGTTCTTTTCGATCTTCACTGTCTCGGTCAGTTGCTGGTAGCCGTGCCGGTAGAGCACGAGAGTGAGGTTCTTGTTCAGGCGCACCGGGACCTCGGCCTTGCCGTCGCTCCCGGTCGTACCGAGCCATTCGTTGTTCACGTAGATATTCACGCCTGCAAGCGGGGAAACGTCGGGAGGCAGGCCGCCCCTGGCGGAAAGGATGAAAGTGTTGCGGGCGCTCTCTTCCTCTCCTTCATGATAGATGCGCCGCACCACCCGGTCGCCGATCTCGATCTTTGCGCCTTTTTTAAGATCCAGGACCTCGGTCCAGGAGCCGTTCCCTTCGGTCTTCTTGACCTGCAGCCTGCCGGTCTCGCGGTAACCCGAGACCTTGCCGTCCGCATTGAGCTGCGGAGACATGAGCGTGAAGTCCGTTCCCTTGCTGATCTTGTAGTCCGCCCTGCCGAGGTTGATGCGGTAGCGTTCATCGTCGACGGCGATCACCGTGCCTTCGAAGGGGAACCGTCCGAGCACCGCGGCGGCGATCTCCTTGGCCGCGCTGTTGATGTTGTCGGCGCTCTTGGCCCGCGTGAGCTGGCTCAGGATGAGCTTTCCGCCCGATGTGTAGAACTTGGTCTCGATCAGGTAGCCTTTGTCGTCCTTGGCAACGCTGCCGAGGACGATCATGTCCACGGTCTTGCGCAGCGGCGTTTCGCGCCATCCCTTCACGGTGATCTTGTCGATATTCAAGCGCGCGCGCTTCATGTCCGCCTGGAGCGTTTTGGAAGGCACTTCACGGAAGCAGGTGTTCTTGAAGAGCTGTGCTGCCAAAGCAGTCTCGGTCTGGGACACGATATCCTGAAGGTCGACGTTCGGCGTGTTGCCCGCGAACCGGTAGATGCCGGCCCGGATCTGCTTCGGCGTGCTGGGGTAGAAATAGTGCTCGATTGTGACCTCGCCCTCAAGCGTGATCGTGGTTTTCCACACCCCGGGGATTGAGCCGGGTGCCGAGAGCGACAAGGGCACTTTCTTGCCCGGTTCGCCGTCGTAGGTGTAGGTAAAGACGCCTTTGGCGTCGGTCTTGCCTTCGGTCTTTTTGTTGATGGCCACCACAACACCCGGGATGCCGCTCGTCTGCCCATACTCTTCCCTGAGCGCGCGGACCGTGACGATCACGCGCTTGGAAAGGGCGGCTTCGATCGTCTGGCCAGGCTCCACCGGGCCGGTCCTGCGCCAGGTGGCATAGCCGGACTTCGTCACCGCAAGGTCCAGGCCTGCCTTGGGCTGATCCTTGTACTCGTACACGAACAAACCCTGCGCATCGGTCTTGCCGGCTTCCGTGCCCGCGGCCATGACGATTGCGTCCTGAATCGCCGTTCCCATTTCGGCGGCCTTGATCGTAATGTACCGTGTTGCTTCGAGCTCCGCGGAAAGGGGATAGGTTTCGACGCTGCCTGACTTGGGCAGTTTCATAAGAAACGTGCCCTTCCAGGGCTTGATGCGGTAGCCAGGCAACTCTCTGGCAGTGACGACCACCTCCACATCAGCGCCCGGCTTTTTCCTGATCGTCTTCGTAAAAATCCCGTCCGCACCGGTGAAGCCCTGCTCCTCGTTGTCCACCGTTACTGTTGCCTGTGCCGCCGGTTGGCCATCAAGGCGGGCCATTACCTTCAGTTCGAGCTTCTCGCCCGCGCAGGCAAAGAGCAGGGATGACGCCGCCATCACAAGAACTGTCCTGAATACACGCTTCATCATACGAGGCCTCCGTAGAGCTTAAATATTTGAAACATCACACGCTTATACACGTACGGAAAAGTCATAATTACCACAGCGACACAGAGGCACAGAGAGAAGCGATCTGAAATCCTAATTTTTTCCTCTGTGTCTCTGTGGTGAAATGTTTTTTTGTTCTTTTCCTTGCGAGGAGCCTACATGGTCGGCGGCTGGATATTGACCTCGCCGGGGTTTACGATCTTGTCCTCGTCGGACTTTGAGCCTTCGATGCTCCTGCGCGTGCTCTCGGGGATCTTCTTGATCCTGAAGTCAGCCTTCTTGCCGCCGAACTTCGAGACCTCCAGAGACTGCGTCTCGGTCATATAACCGATCCTGCTCACTTCCACTTTATAGAGGCCGGGAACAATGGCGTCCTTGGCGGATTCGTATTTCCCTTCCTTGTTGACCACAACGGAGTGGGACGCTTTTTCCAGGCTCGTCGAGGTATTGATCAAGTTCACCACGGTTCCCTCTGGGAGTTCTTTGGTCAATGGAACGGGCTGCAGGGCGGCATCCACCAGCTGCACCGTACCGTAGATGCGGGGCGAACAGGCCGGCAGCACGGCAATAAGACAGGCACACACGAACAGGATCGAACGATTCATGATCTTCTCCCTCCTGGAGCGTAAATTACAACAGCCGGCATCGAAGCGTTATCGTTTGAAAACAAAAAACCGCCAAAGAGCTCATGAGAAATGATATCTTTGGCGGCTCGACTGGCGTATAAAACAGCGACAGCTTCCCGGGTGAAATGGTACACTCGGATGCAAAGTCTGTTTTACGTAGCTTCGTGGCTCTGCGCCCCACGGTTTCCCGTGGTTTGCTCTGAGCAAAGTCATAGGGTATGGCACAGCTTCGTAGAAAGAATTTAGCACGAGTGTTAGAGCTTGTCAAGGGAGCAACAACATTATGCAATTCCCCTGCAGCACGCTGTTGTCGCAATAAAGCGCATGTTTTGATGCCGCCATAAGACCGCGGACGCGTTGTTCCAAAGCGAATGATTCTGAACAGAAGCGACCTCTCCGCAGAACCTGTTAAATGATCGCTCGAAAAAATTATAAAAAACCATTGCCAGCGAGCCGCTGCTGATGTATTATGCGTGGTTGCGTCACCTGCCTCCCCGGACGGCGCTTGAAAGGAATATCATGCTCCAGGTCGCGAATATAGAGAAATCCTACGGCAAGCAGACGCTGTTTGACGGCGTCAGCTTTACGGTAAATCCCGGAGAACGCGTGGGCCTCGTGGGCCGGAACGGCCACGGCAAGTCCACGCTCTTCCGCATGATCCTTGGGGAAGAGCACCAGGACGACGGCACGATCACGACGCCCTGCGGGCTACACCATCGGCCATTTGTCGCAGCACATCCACTTTACGGAAAAGACGGTCCTCGAGGAGGCCTGCCTCAGCCTGCCGCCGAACGAAGACCACATAGACGAGACCTATAAGGCCGAAGCGATCCTGCACGGCCTGGGCTTCACCAACAACGACTTCGACCGTTCTCCGGACGAGCTCTCAGGCGGCTACCAGGTGCGCCTGAACCTCGCCAAGGTCCTGGCCTCCATGCCGAACCTTTTACTGCTCGACGAACCCACGAACTACCTCGACATCCTCTCGGTCCGATGGCTCACGCAATTCCTCCGTGCCTGGCGCGGAGAGCTTGTCATCATCACCCATGACCGCGAGTTCATGGACAGCGTCTGCACCCACACCATGGCGATCCACCGCGCCAAGATGAAGAAGGTCGCGGGCAGCACGCGAAAGCTCTACGAGCAGATCCTGCTCGAAGAAGAGATCTACGAGAAGACCCGCCAGAACGACGAGAAAAAGCGGAAAGAAACAGAACAGTTCATCAACCGCTTTCGCGCCCAGGCCACCAAAGCCAGCGCGGTCCAGTCACGCGTCAAGGCGCTTGCACGGCATGAGCAGCTCGACAAGCTGGAGGCGATCAAGAACCTCGAGTTTTCGTTCCAGTCGGCGCCTTTTTCGGCCAAGTGGCTTCTGAACACCGAAGAGCTCTGCTTCTCCTTCACCGACGACGGGCCCAACCTCATCGACGGCCTGACCTTTGCCGTGGGGAAGAAGGACCGCATCGCCGTCATCGGAAAGAACGGCAAGGGCAAGACCACGCTGCTCAACCTGCTGGCCCGGGAACTGCCGCCCTCCTGCGGCGAGATCAAACACCATCCGAACATGAGGCTCGCCTACTTCGGCCAGACGAACATCAACCGGCTGAACCCGGCCAAGACGGCGCTCCAGGAAATCATGGACTCCCACCCGGACCACGCCCACGGCATTTCGCGCTCCATCTGCGGCGTCATGATGTTCGAAGGGGACAATGCGCTCAAGAAAGTGAGCGTGCTGTCGGGCGGCGAGAAGAGCCGCGTGCTGCTCGGCAAGCTCCTTGTCTCGCCGGCGAACCTGCTCATGCTCGACGAGCCCACGAACCATCTGGATATGGAGTCCATCGACTCGCTCATCGAAGCGATCGACGTGTTCGACGGCGCGGTCATCATCGTGACGCACAGCGAACTGATGCTGCACGCCCTGGCAACCCGACTCATCGTGTACGACAACGACACCATCAGCCTCTTTGAAGGGACCTACAGCGACTTCCTCGAACGGGTGGGCTGGGGCGAAGAGGGCGGGCCCAAAAAGAAGAAACAGAAAAAGAACGCGGACACGAGCGCGAACACCAAAGGCAACGGTGCCAAGGACGCCAAACGTCAGCGCACCACGCTCATGAACGACCGCTCAAAAGCGCTGGGGCCGATGGCTGCTCAGATTGCTTCCCTAGAAGCGACCATAACGGGGCTCGAGCAAGCTGTGGAAAAGGACACGCAGGCGCTTGCGGCTGCTTCCTCCAGGGGCGAAGCCCTCGCGATCAGGACGCTCTCGCATTCCTTGCGCGAGAATCAGCAGAAGATCGATACGCTCTTTGCGGAGCTTGAAGCGCTCACCGCGAAACATGACGCGAAAGCGCAGGAGTATGACAAGCAGTTGGCTGAACTGGCAGAGGTATCGTAGTTGCTGAAGAAAAATTCAGGTGGACAGGTCGGGGCTGAAGGTGGAATTTTCTTTTACCTCAGCCTTCAGCCCAGGCACCTTAGTTTCCGCTTGCCCGTGGTGCGTTATTCCTTAAACGTCCAGTAGGAATTCAGAAAATAATTGATGAACGTGGCAGGCAGAATGCCCGCGGCCTGATGGACCTGAGGAATTCCAGCCGGATCGATCCGGCTGAGCGCCACAAAGGTGGCGTAGCTGACGCCGAGCGAAAGAACGGATACAACGTTAAACTTTACCCCCCGGATATGGATCTTGTCCTCATTGTCCCTGCTTCTGAAGGTCCAGAAATTATTCAGCAGAAAATTCGTGACAATGGATAGTTCGATCGCCAGGGGAGAAGCAATGAACTTGCTCAAACCCATACTCATTAATTTCGTAAAAGAGACCAGATTGACAGCCACGCCGATCGATCCGACGGCCGAAAACCGCAAAAAGGTCTTGCTCCGCTCGAACCGGATCCACCAGGCATTGAGCATGAACTCGACAATATCGGAAAGCCCCAGTTTCGTCTCCCCTCTCTTCCGGTCAACGAACTCGACAGGGATTTCCCGCACCTTCGCATGATTCAGGATCGCCTCATGAAGCAGCGATATCTGAAAGGCATAACCCCGGACCTTGAGCGCATCGAGATCGATCTTTTTGACGACCGATGCCCGGATCGCCCGAAAACCCGCTGTGCAGTCCCGGACCGTATACATGCCAGCTACGTACCGGGCAAATACGTTTCCCCACCGGGAGTTCATCCTTCGTAAAAAACTCCAGTCTTTGGGAATTTTACCGCCTGGCACATATCTGCTGCCGATCGCAAAATCCGCCCCCCCCGCGACAGCCTCGATCAGCCGCGGCACATCCTCGGGTTTGTGGGAAAAGTCCGCATCCATTTCCATAACAACATCGGCCTGCAGCTCGGTGATCGCGACTTTCATGCCCCGCACGTAGGCCGCGCCCAACCCCTGTTTTTCACCGGTCATTAAATGAAGGTTCGGCCATGCAGTGCGCGCAGCCCTGACGATCTCCGCGGTGCCGTCCGGCGAATTATCATCAACGACCAATATATGCATGTCGTGCGGGATCTTCCTGAATTGTTCCTGCAGCGCGTGCATGATGAGTCCGATATTGTCTTTTTCATTATAGGTGGGCAAAATAACGACGATCTTCATATGTATCACCTGTGATGCGTTAATTTCTGACGGCAGATCAGCGAAGAGCATGGGGCCGCCCATTTTGCGTGCATTCAGACGCCGGTCGTGTCGCTCGCGGCTGCCGTCATGGCAATTGCTTGACTTTCGCTCCCCTGCGCGGGCTCTGTATAGAGCCGGAAGAACAGGTATGCCGCAAAGCAGGTCGCTATCAGCGGGGACACCCAGAATGCTTCCGCGTGCGGCGTAAGCGCCTTGTCGATGGGGCGGCTGCCTATCAGGACCGCCACCATGCCCGCCAGGAAGAGGCCCTGGCCGAGCCGTTTCTCCGCCAAAAATGCGAGGGAGAGAAAAACGGCGATTGACGGGCCGAGCATGGCGTACGTATTATTCTCTGTTCGCGGGCTGAACAGGATCAGGTAGAGAGCGGCCATAGAATAAACATAGATCGCCGAACGGTTCGCATCGTACCGACGCCGGGCCAGGAAACAGAGCGCCAGCGTCCCGAAGGCGGCGGCGATGCGGACCGCCATCTGGACCTGCTCCGTCAGCTCCACGCCCACAAGCCGCAGTGCGCTGAACGGCGACGTCCACCCCTGGACCACCACACCCACGTGTGCAGCCGTGGTTGAGTTGTGCAGAAATGCCGCATACTGCTGCAGGACGTATGCGGGACTCTGCGTTAAAAAAGGTGCAAGTGCGAGAGCCGCCATGCCCAGAACCAGGCGCCAGGTCATGGGACGATCGATCGCCATGACCAGCAGCACCAGCACGATCGCGAGCGGTTTCATCGCCACGCTGAGCGACAGCCACAGCACGGCGCGCCACCAGCGGCAGCGTGCAATATCAGCGATTGCCAGGAGCATGAAGCCGGCCATGATGAGCGTGGCCTGTCCGTTCTTGGCGCAGTCCCACGCCAGGGGGATCGCAACAAGCGTCATCAGCGGAAAAAAGGTCTTGCCCGAGCGCTCATGCCCGAGCCAGGCAAAGCTGCGCAGTCCCAGTGCGAACACGCCGGTGTTCACGAGACGCCAGAGCACCTCGGCCATTGCCTGGGGGATCATCGCAAAGGGCGCGAAGAGAATGGCCGCCTGGGGGAAATAGACAAATCCCCCAACTCCTGAGCCGTCGTACAGACCATGACCGGCGAACCAATTCACCGCTGCGGTCCGGTAAGCGGAAACGACCGACCGGTTGCTTCCGGCTATGATCAGCGCAGCGGTCACGAGAAACAGCGCCATCCAGCCGAGCCACGCGTTTTTGTCAGACTGTTTATCGCTTGCCGGCACCCTCATGCCCTCCCTCAAAATTCTGCAGACCTGTTCGTTCGTCGCATCGATCTCAGCTCTCTGCGGCATGCTCCGGAAAAACGGTCTTTTTTCAGTTAAAACTGCCAGACTTTATCAGAATTAAATATCCTTATCAAGCCAATTTTTTCCACGTGCGACAGGCCAAAACAACATTTTCGCTGCTTTCTCCAGATGGCGCAATTTATCCACGGCATATCCCTGAAATCGGAAGCTCAGGCCACCGGTGGAGTTCGGAAAAAAAGAAACGTCACGATTTTGGCAGCCGTTCCTGGCACCTTCAGCAAGCTGACCATAAAAAAGGGAGCCTTTCGGCTCCCGGAAATATACAACGCAAATTAGTTCCTGTCCTGATAGCCGCTGCGAAGAACCTACTTCCCGGCCTGCTGCAACTGCGCGATCACATCCTTGATCTGCGCTGCATCACGCGCGTTCGGTGAAAGTTCAAGGTACGTCTTGAACTCCTTGATGGCTCCCTCGCTGTCCTTGAGATCGAAACCAAGAACGACCCCGAGGTTCCGGTGGGCGTTCGCGTGGCTGGGCGTTATCTTGATTGCCTTGCGGAACTCGGCAACTGCCGCCTCGAACTTGCCCATACCACGCATACAGGTCCCCATATCGACCCTGACGTTCGCGTTCTTCGGATCCAGTGCAAGGGCCTTCTGATAGGAGTCAATAGCCTCGTTGAACTGCTGCGTATCCATCAGCGCGTTGCCCAGGGCGATCCATCCGTCCGCTTTGCCTGGATTCATTTTCGCCAGCGACCGCAGGTTGTCGATCTGCTGGGCCGTGATCATGGCCTGCGGAGGAGCGACCACCTGTTTATTAGACGCTTCCTTCTGCTGACAGCCAGCCACTCCGAACAGCATCACCAGTACTGCACAAAACAGTATTCTCATAGTTACCTCCCCTAAGATAATGGTTTTTTGAGAGCATGGCTCTCCAACATTCCGGAAGCCGTCTCATGCATTCTATCAGCAGATACCCGCTTACGTCTTGATGAAGGAACAACAATAATCGGACAGTTTGGAAACCTTGAGCTTGAACTTTGAGTTGGCCGCGACCTCGAACGCTTCCCCGCCCTTCACGGCCTTCCAGGCGGCCTGTCCCGGCAGCAGCACCTCGAGCTCGCCGGAGAGGATCTCCATAAGTTCCTTGTCAGCGGTCCCGAACTCGTATTCGCCCGGCAGCATCACGCCGAGGGTCTTCTTCGATCCGTCGGCGAACAGCACGGTCCTGCTCACGACCTTGCCGTCAAAGTAGACATTCGCTTCACGGACAACGGTTACATTCTTGAATTCAGACATAAGAGCACCTCCGCAAATCTTTTTTTACCGCAGAGGACGCAGAGGAAGGCCAAATCCTTCACAATCCATTGACCATCCTCTTAATCCCTTCTTTCACATGCACGACATTGGAATTAGTGACGCAAACCGAGTGACTTCTTGCTCAGCTTAAGATATGAAAGGAGCTGTGCCTCGTGGATCGGTAGAATTCTTTCTACTTCTTTCAGTTCCACGCTCACAACATCTTCGACAATACAACCAGCATCGATCTTCAAGCCATTTATTTTCCCCTGCATCCTCCGCAGTACTATGCCTTATTTCTCCTGCATATCTCTGTTTTCCTCTGTATCCTCTGCGGTGAGCAGATTTGGACTTACCTCGTCAGGTGCCGGTACTTGATCCGGTGCGGCTGGTCAGCCTCGGCGCCGAGCCGCTTTTTCCGGTCTTCCTCGTACTCGGAATAGTTCCCGTCAAAGAAGACCACCTTGCTGTCGCCTTCGAAGGCGAGGATGTGCGTGGCAATGCGGTCCAGGAACCAGCGGTCGTGGCTGATGACCACGGCGCAGCCCGCGAAGTTCTCGAGCCCTTCTTCGAGCGCCCGCATGGTGTTCACATCGATGTCGTTCGTGGGCTCGTCCAGGAGCAGCACGTTCGCCTCTTCCTTCAGGATCCGCGCGAGGTGCACCCGGTTCCGCTCTCCGCCCGACAGCACGCCGACCTTCTTCTGCTGGTCCGTGCCGCCGAAATTGAAGCGCGACACGTAGGCGCGGGAGTTCATCAGGAGCTTGCCGAGCTGGACCTGCTCCTGGCCGCCGGTGATCACCTCCCAGATGGTCTTGTTCGGGTCGAGCACGTCGCGGCTCTGGTCCACATAGCCCGAGCTTCACGGTCTCGCCGACCCTGATCGTGCCTTTGTCCGGCTTGTCCTGGCCCGTGATCATGCGGAAGAGCGTGGTCTTGCCCGCGCCGTTCGGGCCGATGACGCCCACGATGCCGCCAGGCGGGAGCATGAAGGACATACCCTCGACGAGGATGTTGTCGCCGTAGGCCTTGGTCACGTTGTCGGCCTCGATCACGACCTTGCCGAGCCGGGGTCCCGGCGGAATGTAGATCTCCAGTTCCTTGCCGCGCGCCTCGGTCTGCTGCCGGAGCAGTTCTTCGTAGGAGCTGATGCGCGCCTTGGATTTCGCATGCCTGCCCTTGGGCGACATCCTGATCCATTCGAGTTCGCGCGCCAGCGTCCTCTGACGGTCGCTTTCGGTCTTCTCCTCCTGCTTCAGCCGGTTGCCCTTCTGCTCGAGCCAGGACGAGTAGTTCCCCTTCCAGGGAATGCCCTGGCCGCGGTCGAGCTCCAGGATCCAGCCCGCGACATTGTCGAGGAAGTAGCGGTCATGGGTCACGGCGATGACCGTGCCCTCGTATCGCTGGAGGTGGTGTTCGAGCCAGGCAACGGACTCGGCATCGAGATGGTTCGTGGGCTCGTCGAGCAGCAGGATGTCGGGCGTCTGGAGGAGCAGCCGGCAGAGCGCCACGCGCCGCTTCTCTCCGCCCGAGAGGTTCTTCACCTGCGCGTCGCCTGGCGGACAGCGCAGCGCGTCCATGGCCATTTCAAGCCTGCTGTCGAGCTCCCAGGCGTTCAGGTGGTCGAGCTTCTCCTGCACCGTGCCCTGGCGCTCGATGAGCTTGTTCATCTCGTCGTCGGTCATGGGATTGGCGAAGCTCTCGTTGATCTTGTTGTACTCGGCAAGAAGGTCGACGGTCTCCTGCACGCCCTCTTCCACGAACTGGCGCACGGTCTTCTTCTCGTCGAGCTTCGGCTCCTGTTCGAGAAAGCCCACGCTATAGCCGGCTGAGAGCACTGCCTCGCCTACAAATTCTTTATCAACGCCTGCCATGATGCGGAGCAGCGAGCTCTTGCCCGAGCCGTTCAGGCCGAGCACGCCGATCTTGGCGCCGTAGAAGTAGGACAAATAAATGTCCTTCAGTACCGGTTTTTTGTCGTGGAGCTTTCCCACGCCGACCATGGAATAGATGATCTTGTTCGGTTCTGCCATAGAATGCTCTTGCGACCTCCTCAAAAATATAGGCTCTTTTGTACACTGTAATGAGGTAATGTGTCAACTGCTATTTCTGGGCGCGCATTGCCCGGCCATAGGTTTTCTGCCGTATGATGCGCGTCATAGCAGGTTCCGGCGTCCAGGGTGTACACTGTTGCAATTACTCAGGAGGTGTGCTATGAAAGAACTGAACGTTACGACTATAGAACCGAGGAACAGACATCCGCTTATATTCAGCACGTTCGACGGGCTGCAGAAGGGCGAGGCATTGGTCCTGACCAACGACCACGACCCCAAACCGCTTTATTATTCGCTGCTCCATGAGCGGGAAGGCCAGTTCGAGTGGGAATATCTTGCTCAGGGACCTGAGGAATGGAAGGTGAAAATTGCCAAAAAATAAGCCGGAGACGAAGAAAAAGGTCCAGCTGCTGTTGAATATCGATTACGCACTGTGTCAGGGCTGCGGCGGGTGCGCCGAGGCCTTTCCGCAGTATTTCGAGATTCGGGACGACAAAGCCTGGATCATCAACGCTGACAAGTTCGCCCCCGAAGACAAGGACGGCGTGCTTCATGTCTGCCCGTATTACGCGATCGCGGTGGAGTAAGACCGCGCCGATTCATGAGGATCGGCATGATCGGCAGCAGGTCTTTCCCGTGCACTTTCCTTGCCCGGTCGGGAAAAAAGGCGCTAAGAGACGCCTTCCCTGTTCCTCCTGCTACGCAGCGGGTTGAAGACGGGCTAAAGATAGCCAACCATCTCTTTCTGGAATTCTTTTTGCTCTCGCTGCCACTGTTCCGTTATTTGCTTGGCTTTACGCAAAGGAACCGGTTCGTCGGGCCGGATCTTTTCAAACCGCGGCGTGACAATCAAGACCTGATTTTCCTTGATTTCAACAAACCCGCCGCCCACCGCCACATAATAGGACCGTTCTCCTTTCCGATAGCGCACGGGAGCGACGGGTATCCGGATCAGTGTGGGAGCATGGCGGGGAAAGAGGGCGATCTCGCTCCCGAGCTCAAAACGCTTTTCCTTGCGCCGGAAGACGACGACATCGACCTGCTTTTCTTTCAGGGATTGTCCATCAGGCGTAACGATCTGCAGCATAAGGTATTCGCCCTTCATTCCTCGCTCTCTTTCCTGGCCGAAAAAATGTCTTTGACCGCTGCGCCGGTCAATGCTTTAGCTTTCTTCAATGCTTCATCAATCGTTCCGACCATGTAAAAAGCTTGTTCTGGCACATCATCGTGGCTGCCGTCGATGATCTGCTTGAAATCGCGGATGGTGTCCTTGAGCGGGACGTACTTTCCGGGGATGCCGGTGTATGCCTCTGCGACAAAGAGGGGCTGGGACAAAAATTTCTGCAAACGCCGCGCCCGCCTGACCACGACCTTGTCCTCTTCGGAAAGCTCTTCCACGCCGAGAATAGCGATGAGGTCCTGCAGCGCTCCGTAGCGCTGGAGATAGCTTCTGGTTTTTCTCGCGACCTCGATATGTTCGCTGCCGGCGAACCCGGGCTCAAGGACCTGCGATGACGAGCGGAGCGGGTCGATTGCCGGATACAGGGCCTGTTCGGCGATGCGCCGCGACAGGACGACGGAGGCGTCGAGATGGGCAAAGACCGATGCCGGCCCGGGGTCGGCGAGGTCGTCTGCAGGGACATAGACGGCCTGCACCGAGGTGATCGCACCGTCCCTGGTCGAGGCGATCCGTTCCTGGAGCTGGCCCATCTCGGTGAAGAGCGTGGGCTGATATCCGACCTCCGAGGGAATGCGCGCCCTGAGGAGCGATACTTCCAATCCGGCTTGCACATAGCGGTAGATGTTGTCGAAGAAGAGAAGCACGTCCTGTTTTCGCTCGTCCCGGAAATACTCCGCTATCGTCAGGGCGGCCAATGCCACGCGGAAGCGCGCACCGGGCGGTTCATTCATCTGGCCGAAGACCAGGACCGCCCTGTCGAGGACCCCCGACTTCCGCATTTCGAGCCAGAGCTCGTTTCCCTCCCGCGTCCTCTCGCCGATGCCGCCGAAGACGGAGACCCCCCGGTGCTCGATGCCGATGTTCCGGATGAGTTCCATGATGATCACGGTCTTACCCACGCCTGCTCCGCCGAAGAGGGCGATCTTGCCGCCGCGGGGAAAGGGCGTCAGCAGGTCAATGGCTTTGATGCCCGTTTCCATCACCTGCGGAAAGGTCTCCAACCTGGCATAGGGTATTGCGGGCTTATGGATGCCGGTGACCCGGCCTTTTGAAAAGGGTTTTTCATCGATTGCTTCGCCGATTACGTTAAAGAGCCGCCCCAGGATCTCAGGCCCCGTCGGCACCGAGATCGGCATGCCCGTATCGAAGACCTTTGTTCCCCGGGCAAGGGCATCGGTTGAATCGAGGGCAAGCGTCCGAACTATCCCTTCCCCCAGGAGCTGCACCACCTCCAGCGGGAGGCCGGTGTCCTTATCGCCAGCCCGGAGCAGGTTATTGATGGCCGGGAGGCGGCCGCCGAATTGCACATCGACGATGGGTCCCATTACCTGAATGACCGTGCCTTCTGCCTGCTCCTCGGTGAACTCCTTGATGAGCCTTCGAAAGGCCTTCTCAATGATCTCTTCCTGTTTCATCGTCAGTTTCCTGTGCCTATGCGAGCTTACCCGGAGTGCTCTTGACCTCTTCTACGACCTTGGAGGCATAGAGAGCGCTGAGGAGGTCGAGGGTAATGGACTCCCGCCGCAGCCGGTTGAACTGCCCCCGGCATTCCCACAGCGTTTTCTTCGCCCGTTCCGTGGCTTCCTCCATCGTGATCATCCGCGCCCCCTGCTCGCTGGAATAAGACTCCAGGAGGACATCATACAATTGGACTCGCAAATAGATCGCCAGGAGTTCATCGACAATTTCACGGAATGATGGCTCGTAATACCACTTGTCGATCGTGCTTTTTTTTTGCCCGTGAAGTTCCAGCGTGATCGGCAGCATCCGTTTGATCTTCGTCAGACGCCGGATGGGCGAGTAAAACTGCGTGTACACCGCGTAGACCTCGTCGACGGTACGGCTCAAATACTGCTCGAGCAAGAGGGAGAGGAGTTTCTCGACTTCTTCCGGCAGGACGCCCTTGCGTCGCCAGCCCGCGGCATAAACGATCGCGGCGCTCCGTTTCCGGAAATACCGCTCGCCTTTTCTTCCCTTCACCAGGAACACGGCGTTCTGTGCCGTCTTTTTTCTCTGATCCCAGAATTTCATGGCCAGGCGGATTGCCGCCAGATTATAGTTGCCGCACATCCCCCGGTCGGCCGTAATGACCAGCACGGCGACCGTGTGCACGGCGTCCCGTTCCGTGAGCAGCGGTGAGAGCGAGCCGATGCTCACGCCTGTGCCTTCCAGATAGGCCTTCTGATGACCAAGGATCTCCTCCATCTTCCGGGTATACTCACGCAGGCCAGCGGCCCGTCGCCGGGACCAGGATAGTTTGGCGGCCGAGACCGTAGCCAGCGTCCGGGTGATCGTTTCGATATTCTCGACGGACTTCATTCTCTGCTTCAGTTCGAGCAGCTTCAGCACGACGGTTCTCCCATAGTAATTAAAAATAAACTTCTTAAATGAAAGAAAAAATCTGCCACAAAGTCACCAAGACACGAAGAAGGACTAAATTAGAGTTAATTAATCTACAAAGTTTGTATGAATTTCTTAGTGCCTTCGTGTCTTCGTGGCACATTCAGTTTCCGCTTGTCGGCGTTACGTGACCGGCGCCAATGCGGGCGATTCCGTCCTTTGCCGGAGAAAGTCCCGGGTAAACAGGCTCACGGCCTGCACCAATATTTTTTCCGTGTCCTCGGACAGATCCTTCAGCTCGCCGATGCTTGGAAGCACGGCCGGGTACTGGGATGCCATGAAGGTGAAGAGCGCCTGTTCATACGCCTTGACCTGCTCCACCGGCACCGCATCGAGATACCCGTTGACCGCTGCATAGAGGAGGACGATCTGCTTCTCCAGCGGCAGCGGGTTATGCTGGTCCTGTTTTAGCACCTCCCGCTCCCGCTCGCCCCTGGTCAGCTGGTCCAGCGTTGCCTGGTCGACTTCCGCGCCGAACTTGACGAACTGCGCCATCTCGTGGTACTGGGCAAGGTCAATGCGCAGGCGGCCGGCCACTTTTTTCATCACCCGCGTCTGGGCCATGCCGCCGACCCGGGATACGGACAGCCCCACATCCATCGCCGGCCTGGAGCCCTCGTTAAACAGGCCGGCATCGAGAAAGATCTGCCCGTCGCATATGGAAATGACATTGGTGGGGATAAAGGCGGAGATATCTCCTCCCAGGGTCTCGACGATCGGGAGCGCGGTAAGGGAGCCGCCGCCAAGGTCGTCCCGCAGACAGGCGGCCCGTTCGAGCAAGCGGGAATGGACATAGAAGATGTCGCCGGGATAGGCTTCGCGTCCGATCGGCCGCTTTAGCAGCGCCGAGATCTCCCGGTACGTGACCGCATGCTTGCTCAGGTCATCGTAAATGACCAGGGCATGACCGCCGCTGTCCATGAATTCCTCTCCCATGGCGCAGGCCGCATAGGGAACGAGGTAGCGGAATGCAGGCTCTTCGTTGGAAAAGGCAACGACAATGATGGTGTACTCCATCGCACCACGCTCCTGGAGCGTATGGACCACGCGGGCCACCGTCGACGCCTTCTGGCCGATCGCCGCATAGATGCAGATGACGCCCGCGCCCCTCTGGCTCAAAATGGTGTCAACGGCGATCGTGGTCTTGCCGATCTTCCGGTCGCCGAGAATCAGCTCGCGCTGGCCACGCCCCAGGGGAACGAGCGCATCGATGATCTTGATCCCCGAGTGCAGCGGCCCGATCACCGGATGACGCTTGACCACGCCGGGCGCCACCCGCTCCACCGGCTTAAACTTTTCCGTTTCTATCGGTCCTTTTCCATCGATCGGCTGGCCCAGGGCGTTTACGAGCCGGCCAACGAGCGCCTCGCCCACCGGGACCTGCAACAGACGGCCGGTCCTTTCCACGACACTTCCCTCTTCAATCTCCTCCTCGCGTCCGATCAGGAGGCACCCCACGGAGTCTTGCAGCAGATTGAAGGCGATGCCGTAAACATCGTGCCGAAAACGGACGATCTCCTGAGAACCAACACCCCGCAAGCCGGAAACGATCGCAATGCCATCGCCGACCTGAAGGACTTCTCCGATGTCGGTCAGTTCTTCGACACGGAGCCGCGGCTCCGTCTTCTCGATGACCCTCGACAGGTGCGCGGCCGTCTCTTCGACCGTCGTCAGCCCCTCTCGTCTTACCGCCGCAAATTGTGATTCCAGGTCTTCCAGGAGTTTCCGACGGAGATCGAGGTCGAGCTTTTCTCTCCCCCGAAAATCAGCCTGGCGCCGACATCCAGACGCGGGTTCACTTTCACGTCGATCGAGAGCTCTCTTCCCGCAGCAACCGACAGCTTTGCCTTGAGTTGATTCACGAGGAGAGGATCAAGGGGTATCTGGGTCTCCAGGACCACAACGGGCTCGCGCAGGCCTTTCAAGAGGGGGCCCAGGGCAGACTCTTCACGCTTATTTCGGTTCTCTTCCATGGTTAACGCCGATATCAGCAGGGCGGTTTACCGCATCCGCTGTATTGACAGGTTATGCAAGCTTCATTTGCTCTATTGATGAATTTATAAATATTTCTTAAAGTGTTCCAACTTGTCCTTGTAAGGAGGATAGCGCAGTTTAATATCAGCCAAGAAAGGTTTCCTCATCACCCCTTTTAAATTAGAAAAAGTATCAAAACTGAACCTGCCATGATATTTGCCGATTCCGCTGTCACCTACGCCACCAAAAGGGAGGGTATAGTTTAGTTGATGAACAAAGGTTTCATTGATACAAGCACCTCCTGATGTGGTCTCTTTTAAAACTTTTTCCTGTTTACTTTTGCTTCTCGAGAAAAAAAATAGGGCGAGTGGCTTTGGCCGTCCATTGACAATTGAAATAGCCTCTTCCAAATCTTGGTACTCAAGTACCGGGAGGATAGGGCCAAATATTTCTTCCTCCATAATCTTATGATCTAACGATACATTGTCGACGACTGTTGGAGCAATGTAACAATCATCTGCATTTGTCTCACCGCCTATGATGATGTCTCCTCCGTGAAGCAGTTCTGCAAGACGATTAAAGTGTTTTTTATTTATAATTCGTGCATAATCAGAACTCTTAGATGGATCGTTGCCATAAAATTCATTAATCCATTTTTTTATGCTTTCTAGCAGTATCTCTTTTATAGTTTTGTTAACTAACAGATAATCTGTCGTCATGCAGGTCTGACCGGCATTAAAAAACTTTCCCCACGCTATCCTTTTAGCTGTTTTCTCCACATGGACATCATTATCGACAATACACGGGTTCTTTCCGCCAAGTTCCAGGGTAACAGGTGTAAGGTGTTTTGCCGCAGCCTCCATAATTATTTTACCAACTCGAGTTCCCCCTGTGAAAAAAATGTAATCAAATTTCTCGGCGAGAAGAGATCGAGCAGTTTCTATACCCCCCTCGACGACAGAGATAAAATCGGGATCAAAATATTCTCTGATTATCGTTGCAATGACGCTGGACGAATGAGGGGCTATCTCGGAAGGTTTTAAAACAGAACAATTTCCGGCCGCGACCGCCCCCACGAGAGGGTTGAGGGTAAGTTGAAATGGATAATTCCATGGCCCCATGATTAATACAACTCCATAGGGTTCTGAATAAATATAACTTGTGGCTAAAAAGTGTTGCGCTACACCGTAAAAATGAGAATGTCTTAATGGGGTTTTTACTTTTTTGGGTTTTGACCATGACTTTATATTCGTTACTGCATAATCGATTTCGTTTAAAATCATACCTCGTTCGCTCGTGTAAGCTTCAAGCGGAGGTTTGTTCATATCTGACTTACACGCTCTTAAGATAGCTTCTGTATTTTCTGAAATTGCTTTCTTTAAAATATTCAGTTGATGGATACGAAAAGAAACGTCTCTGGTCTTGCCAGAAAAAAATAATTTCCTTTGATTTCGAATAATTTCAGTATATGTAGATTTAGGCATAGGTCTGCTCAGATGGATCTGTTTTACGTATCCGATCTATTTAATAAGCATGCCGTTGCAGCGTGAACCTCTCCCATACCCTATCGTACGCCGCTCACTGACGGGATGCGGTGCCTTCCATGTCGTCCATGCTGGCGAGAATGAGTTTTTGCGTCACTGCCCGGCGCTCGCTTTCCGTCAGTGATTCTTCGATAAAGCGACGGGTGACGAGCGTGATGAGTGTGACCAGCTGTTCGGACGCCTCGCTGGCCACCCTTTCTTTTTCGGTCTTGATGGCCTGTCTGGCCTGGTGAAGGATCGCGTTGGCCTCCTGTTCCACCTGGTCCAGGCCGGCCCGGCGCTCTTCCTGCGCGGCGGCCCTCGCTGCCTCGATGGTCCTCTGGGCTTCCGCGCGGGCCGCAGCGGCCAGTGCAGCGGACTGTTGTTGGGCTTTCGCATACGCCGCATCCGCTTGATCGGCCTTTTCCACATCAGCGGCAATGCGCTTGCGCCTCTCTTTCAGACCGCGGCCCACGATCCGGGGAAGGAGAAACCGGATGATGAGGACGAGCAGGAGAAATTGCACGATCTCGACCGTAAAAATCAATGGTTCCCCGGTAATCTGGTGGAGCACTTCTTGAATCAGTTCTTTCATGGCTGCTTTGCCGCTCCTCTGGCCGTCAGAACCCGGTTGACCACCAGCCGGAGAGCCTCCTCATCCACAGTGGTGATCATCTTGACCAGTGTCTGCTTGCTGCACGTCAGGAGATGCTCTTTCAATCGGGCCTGTTCTGTTCCCTTGAGACGCGCCACCTCTGCCCGTCCGCTGGCAAGGATTTTTTCCGCCTCGGTGACGGCCAGAGCGCGCTTTGATTCCCGTATTCCGGCGAGCTCTTTTCTGATGTCCTCGGAAAAGCGCTCTGCCACTTCGCCTGCTTCGGCAGCGATCCTCGCAGCTTCTTCCCGCGCCTGCTCGATCAATACGTCGGCTTCCTGATACCGCGCGCGCGAGCTCTCCAGCTTGCCGGCTCTCTTTTCCATCACGTCGATCAGTGGCGTGAAGAACACTTTTTTCAGGATAAAGAAGGTCACCAGAAAGATGGCCGCTATCGCCGCCATGGTAATCGGATTCAGTTGCTCCAAAGGATTGAGATTCATATACTGACTCCTTCGGTCCCGGGCAGATTAGATCTTTGCCGCCACCATCAGCGCGATGACCAGGCAGTAGATCACCAGTGCTTCGACCAGCGCCATAGCGACAAGCATGGCGGTAAAAAGCTGTGGAGCAATTTCCGGCTGCCTGGTCATGCCCTCGATGGCCGCATGAGATATTTTTCTCATGGCAAAAGCAGCGGCGATGGCTACTGGTACGATGGTCAGTGTTGGGATGAACACCAAGAAGATCGCTTGCATTGATATTCCCCTTTCTGAAGCTCAGGTTCACTCCGTTCGAGAAGGCCTCCGGCTATGAGCGATGGAAAACTTTGTTCTTTAACGGACCGGCTCTGATGATGGTTGTTCGATTGACGAAACCCCTCGACGCTTTTCCTTTCGTGGTCGTTTCTCTTCGGTATGAATGGCCTCGGCAAGAAAATTCGTCGTCAGCAGCGTGAATACCAACGGCTGAATAAAGGCCGGTATTAACCCCAGAGCATGAATAATCAGGGGTATCCCGTAGGGGGCCGCTTTGGCAACCAGCAGGGCGACCATGAATTCACCTCCGATATTGCCGAACAACCGCAGAGAGAGAGAAAGGGTATGGCCGACCTCGGAAATGATCTGGAGTGGATTGGGCCAGAAGAGGTGTTTCATGGCTCCGGAAACGCCTTTGAATCTGGCGCTGATGATCGTGATTCCGAGAATGGCGATAAGGGCCAGTGTCAGCGTTCCGCTATAGTACGAGGTCGGAGGGATGTTGATGACGGGAAACGAGAGAACAGACAAAAGATTGCAGCATAAAATGAACAGAAAGAGACTTGCAAGGAACGGCGCGATCACCGATACTCCGTCGGGGCGGATCTCCCGGGCCTGCCGCACAAACCACTCCAGGACATACTCAGCGACGTTCTGGATCGTATCGGGCACTTCCGCCAGTTTCCGCCGGGTCGCCACGAAGGCCAGCGCGATCAAGACCAGCGCCACCAGAGCGAAATTGAAGATGACGATATAGGGCGTCAAGTGCCGCATGGTCTCAGACATGGATCCGCCTCCGGCCCCCAATTACCATTCTTTCTTAAGCCTCATCATGTCACGGACAGCAAAACTAAAGGCGACCAGGATGCCGGCTCCGGTAAGATATGGAAAGGTGGTGAGCCATTTGTCCAGACCATATCCGATGGCGCCACCGGCCGCAATGTAACTGGGGATCAACGACCAAATGGCGACGATCTTAAGCAGCTTTGTCGAGATCAGACCCTTCATGGCTCGCATGCTCCTTCTTTGCCGGCGTCAAAACCGAGACCGGTTCTTTTTCCTCATTTTTATTTCTTTCCCCGATCGGCATGTTCTGCCAGATCTTCACGATGATGAGACCTCCGATGAGAGCGGCCAACGCATAGGCCACAAACGGCATCAGCGCCGAACTCGAAGCCTCATATGCCTGAGGGCTGCTGCCGGCCATGAAGCTTAAGTAAACGGCTAAGCCGGGCAGCGTCAGCATGCCCAGCAAGCGCGAGATCCGCGCCCTGTTCTGGAGTGAGGACAAGAACCCGATGGCAAGGGAGACGCCCGCGAGGAGCCCGAGCATACAGGGAAGGATGAATGTCGACCATCCGAGGAAGATGGTCAAGGGAATCAGCAGGCCGAGCAGCGCCCCGAGAGTCAGCGACGTCCACAGCAGCTTCAGGAAGAAGGCCAGAAGATATCGGTTCCGCGCTTTTTCTCTGGCTTCATCGTCGAAAAAAGTGGTGCCTTCCATTGTGCGCCTCAGGCCCGACTACTTTTTGACAAGCAAAAAACGCTTTCGATTATAGACACTCCGATATACTGTTTTACTGTGAACCTTGTTCATTTACTTTTTAATACAAGTATATCAATCGTCTTACGGTCGGTCAATGCAACGTTAGTCGTACTGCTCAGCGTGTTATGGAGCAAGGCCGCATTAGTGATTTTTTAACCGATGGAGGCGTTCGATGGTCTTGCCATTGGACTCGAGTGCATTGTAAGCAACGCCCGGTGATGGCATGGAACCCTGGCGCAGATGTCAAATCGCACCTGTTCCGTGATTGATTTTACGGAGAATATGGCTATAATCGATACCAGAGAGGTGAGGGACCGTGATCTGACCGTGTGGGGAGCATGATTTCGAAATGATCTGCACGGTCATCAACGACGCGGCGCGTGCATACCAAGGCGCGATCCCCGCGGATATCGTTTGCGTGTTCTTGCATCATCACTTCTTCTCATCGGTGAAGGGAGCGTACGGACATGACCGGCATACAGCGTATCCTGCAGGCAGTGACTATGGCTATCAGCATTATGGGCGCGGCGATCGTAATCTGGGGCATTGCTGAGTCTGTCTACGCTTTTTTTGTGATGAAGATCACTCGGTCTCTTCTTAAAGACGCGATCCATGAGAGCGAGGCGATCCGGCAACGGTTGGGGGCGCATCTGCTGCTGGGGCTCGAAATCTTTATTGCCGCCAATATCATCAGTTCAGTTGCAAATCCCACGTGGGAACGCGTAGGCATCCTGGCATCTATTGTCGGCGTTCGTACGGTCCTGAGCTTTTTTTGCGGATGGAGATGAGAGCAGAGAGTCCGGCAGCACAACGACAGCAAAGAAGAAAACTCCTCAGGGTTATTGCTTACCTTTCTTCTCGATCACGCGCTTACTCCTTCAGCATCTCCTCGATCGTGATCTGCACCGATTCGCCAAGCGAAGGAAGATCGTATCCTCCTTCGAGCACAAAGACCATCGGGCAGGCAGAGGATCTCAGGATGCCCGAGACGATGCCGTGAATCCCCTCGTGCGAGACCCGGATGTTCGCGTGGGGATCGTTGACATGGATGTCATAGCCGGCCGAGACCAGGACGAGGTCCGGGCCGAAGCGGCTGATGACGCCGGGCAGGATGTCCTGGTACACGGCGAGGTATTCCTTATTCCCCGAGCCGGCCAGGATGGGGACGTTGTACGTGCAACCGAGGCCCTTGCCTGTGCCGCGCTCCCAGTCCTTGCCCGTTTCAGGATAGTAAGGATGCTGATGCGTGCTGAAGTAGAAGACCGAGTCGTCTTCCTCGAAGATGTGCTGCGTGCCGTTCCCGTGATGTGCGTCGAAGTCGATGATGAAGACCTTGTTGTAGCCCAGGGACCGGGCGTACCGGGCTCCGACGGCAACGTTGTTGAACAGGCAGAAACCCATGGCCCGGTCGGCTTCGGCATGGTGACCGGGCGGCCGCACCAGACAGAAGGCGCGCTCGATCCCGCCTGACCTGCATTGTCCCACGGCTTCCATGACCGCGCCGGCAGCATGGACAGCGGCCTCGTAGCTGTCCTCGGAACAGTAAGTGTCGGGGTCGAGCTCTCCGGCATGGTGATGCATGATCCGTTCGATAT
Organism: Nitrospirota bacterium; assembly: GCA_963818475.1. Lineage (GTDB taxonomy): Bacteria > Nitrospirota > UBA9217 > UBA9217 > UBA9217 > GWC2-56-14. The sequence continues at coordinate 166,395 of CAWFSF010000002.1, forward strand.
GCGCGCGTGTGTGCACCATCGCGAGATCGTCGAGACCGGCCTTGCGCGGTTTAATCTGGATGAGCTTCGGCCAGAGACCCGATGCCTTGAGCGCGTTGATAATGCTGAGCAGCCGGGCCGGGGAATCGGGATGCCAGGCCGGCGGCTCATGGCGGAGGAATACCTCATCGAATACGAAGCCCACAGTACGCATGGATGGATTATACCCCACGATCAGGTTCGCTTCAAGAAGCAGGTTCTTCCCTGGGAATGGCATGAACGACGGTGTCAGGCAGCATCTGCCGTAACAGGCTCGGGAAAGCCGGATGGGCATGATCGCATTCGGGCAGGACAATGAGGTGTTTGGGCAGATGCAAAGAGTTCGAGGATAGCGGTAGGAATGTTCAGTTCGATAGTGTTCCGATTCGGGGTTCCCTCATGGTACGACGTCGGCACGTCCTGCAACTCCGCCCTCTTCGTTTGATACCCCCGGGAGCCTATTCAGCGATCAAATAAACCTGGACGCGGTTATTATTACGGTCTGCCACAAGAAGTTCGCCCTTTTCATTGATACAGGCTTGCGCCGGATATCGCAGGAGCCCTTCTGCCCATCCCATGGCCAGCTGCCGCCCCTGGAACGAACCATCCTGACCGACGATGATAATGTCGCCTCCATTCTGGTCGATCAGATAGATGGTCCCTTTCTTGTCAGTCGTGATGTTCGTCGGGAAGTTAACGCTGTCTTTCAGGCTCGTTGTTAAGGGAGAAAATTTCTTTGAATCTTTTGATGCAGAATAGATAATAGATTCAACACTGTCGACCAATAAAACCGTTTCTTTAAAATCCACCGAAAGATCGGAGATAAACCCGTAGTGTTCCGGGAAAGCAATGGTTTTCAGAAATTTTCCTTCAGCATCCAGCACCACGACATTCTTCGAGAAAATGTCCAGAATGTAGATAGTGCCATTACCGTCGATCTTAAAGCTCCGCGGGACAAGGGTCGTAGTACCAGGCAGCCCGGCCGGCTCCAGGTATCCCTGGAACTCTCCTGCAGGACTCAGGCGTACGATACGCCGTTGTTTTTCATCGAGGGCAAAGATATTTCCGCGGGCGCCGATCTGCACTCTCACCGGATACGTAAGCTGCGGCACCTTGATCTCCTGCAGGGCTTGCGCTGTTTTGCCCTGGAACGTGTAAAGCACGAGCCTGCCGTTCCCGGTGTCCGCGACGACAAACAATGCGTCCTTGCTGCAAGCGACCCCTTCCGGCTGCTTGAGCTGCTTTTCCTGCACATCCCGATACACAGACACGATATGCCGCAATTTCAACGCTGCAAAGCTGTGAGTGCTCAAAGCAGAGAGAACAAACAGCGTTGTCAGAACAATTCTTATGAACATTCTCATGCGTGCGTTACCTCTTCATCTCTTGGTGGCATTGGACGCAAAGGTCCGTACCGAATTGAAAATGCATCAGGCGTTTCTGGTCCGACCCGTGAGACTTGTGGCAGCTCAGGCAATCCAGGGTGAGGTTTTTATTCCTCGGATCTGTCGCCTTTTCTCCTATCGGGTGTGACGAATGGTGCGTAAAGTCATGGCAGGTGCTGCAGAGATCAATGATCTTCGCCTCCTTCATCAGGAGGACATTATCGGATGCATGGGGAGAATGGCAGGTCGTGCACATCCCTTCCTGTACAGGATTGTGCTTGGAAAGTGCCTTTTCCTGCCTTGTGATCGTGTCCTTGTGGCAACTGCCACAGAGGCTCGTCATCGAGTCCTGTTTCAGGAGGGCCGCCCGCTTTGAGGCATGAGGGCTATGACAGTTCAGGCAGCCCCGATGATCGATCAGGGGCCAATGAATCCGGTTTTTGGACAATGCGGCATTGACCATTTCATAGTGGCATCCGCGGCAGAGCTCAAAACCGGTCTTCTTGGTCTTGAATGGCGTCGATGATGTCGGGTCTTCATGACACTGATTGCACATCTTGTTGGCGACCGGAACGTGAACGGTGTCATAAAGAAGGGCGCTTCTCATGGAACCGTGGGGATTATGGCACGAAGTGCAGTTGGAATCAGCAACAGGATAATTCTGATGGACCTTCACAAAGAACGGCTTGTCGGTCTGATGGCAGTCCTTGCAGAGACCAGGAACGTCCTTCTTGAGAAGATGGAGCGCCGTGGCCGACCCATGGGGATTGTGGCAATTCAAACATCCCGAGGTCACCGGCTTATGCTTGCGTTTCGCCTTATCGAGGGAGTCACCCAGTTCCTTGTGGCAATCCAGGCAGAGTTTGTTGCCGGAAAGCTTAAGATTGAACTTGTTGGCCGCTGCATGGGGATCATGGCATTTGACGCAATTGCCCTCTGTAACGACCTTGTGGCTGCTCTTCGCCTTATCAGGGATCACCGACGCATGGCACGTGCTGCATATCGCGCCGGTATCGGTCGCAAGAAGTTTGCCGTGTGAAGACGTATGCGGGCTGTGGCATCCGATACATTCTCCCTGCCTGAGCGGAGTATGCACAAATGTGTTTTTCAGCTTTTCGGAGAACGTCGAGTGACAGCCGAGGCAGATTTTACCCTCTGCTCCAGGCTTCAGCCTGAACTTGTTCTGCGCATCTGAGCGGTCAACGGCGATCGTGAGAAAACAGGTGCTGATCAGCACGGTCAAACAGATCCAGAATTTCATATATGACATTATCCTTTTCATTGCTTTTCCCCGATATGGCATGCCTCACAGGACCGTGCCGCAAAGGGCGGGTGCATCACTTCCTTGAAGAATTTGGGGTCCTTGGACATATGGGGATCATGGCAACGCCTGCAATTCATCTGCTTCGCGTCGATCCCAATGTGGGCCTTCGCGAACGATGGACGGGTAAAATCGTGACAGTTGCCGCACAGATCCGGAACCGGCTGAGAGACCAGAGAAGCCTGGGGCGAGAAATGGGGCATATGGCACGTCAGACAGTTCCCTTCTACCGGAGAATGCACGTTTTCCTTTGCCATCCGTTCCTTCATGTCCTTATGGCAGGTCAGGCAGAGGTCCGGGCTCGATGCGAGCAGAAGGCTTTTCAACTTCGACTTGTGCGGGCTGTGGCACTTCGAGCACTCACCGTTCGTGACCGGGGTATGCCTGCTCTTGCCGTCCTGGACGGCCTTCTTCAGGTCAGGGTGGCAGGTAAAGCAGATCTCCTCCTGTTTTTTCACGATCATCCCCTTGATATTGCTTCCATGGGCATCGTGGCACGTGAGGCAATCGCCCCCGGTGAACGGTATATGGTTGGTCCCTCCAACTTCCTCTTTCATGAATTCTCCGTGGCACTGCTTGCAGAGATCGGAACCCGAGGCTTTCAGGATCCTCGGGATGTCGGAACCGTGGGGATTGTGGCATGCGTTGCACTGGGCATTTACCACCGGCTGATGGACATAGTTCCTTGCAAATCCAATTTCCGCGTCTGAATGACAGGAGTAGCAGACCTTGTCCATCCTGTCTTTCATCATATTCTGGAAATTCGAGCCGTGGGGATTATGACAGGAGGAACACATCTCCGCGTCGAACGGCATATGGGCATTCTTGCTTTTCTTTGCGTCTTTCGTCTTTGCATGGCAGGAAAAACAAAGCTCGCCGTCCTTTGCCCGAAGCATTTTCTGGTTCTTGGCGGCATGGGGGGCATGGCAGGACAGGCAGCCGTTTCCGGTGGTAACTGCGGCATGGGAGACAGCGGTCTTTTCGCCCTTGTCGGGATGGCAGCTGAAACACAGCTTGTTGCCGGCATCGGCGAGAAGCTTCATGTTCTCCGAATCATGGGGGTTGTGGCAGGAAAGACACATGCCGCCCTGGAAAGGCGCGTGCACGATCTCGCCGCCGGCCTTGAGCCCGGCCTGATCATGGCATTGATAACAAAGCTCCCCTCCGCTCAGGATGGTGCCGAACGGCTTATCGGATGTTGCGGGATTGTGGCACATGTTGCAGGCAGCGGAAACGAGAGGATTGTGAGCGCTTGTCTTGAGGAGCTTGGCCTGCGCTGAGGAGTGGGGATTATGACATTTTGTACAGGTCCTGTCCTTGACAGGATACCCGCCGTGCGCTTTTTTGAAAGAAGAATTCTCGCTGTCATGACACGTCATGCACAGGGTGGCGGCTGGATTTCGCAGCAGATTGACTTCGTCTGAACCATGCGAAAAATGGCACCCTTTGCAGCCGTCGGTCTGAAGTGGCTTATGTACCACTTTCTTTTCGAACTGCTCCTTCGCGTGGCACTGATAACAAAGATCGCTCCCTTCGGATTTAAGCAGGTGATCCGACTGAGATGCGTGCGGGTTATGGCAGAGAGAACATTGCCCATTTTTCAGCGCTGTGTGAACATGAGCCTTGTCGGCCCCGATCTTCTCCTTGCTGTGACAGGCATAGCAGGTTTGATTCCCGATATCCTTCAGAATGAGCTTGGGGATGATGCCGTGGCGGAGATGGCAATCCTCGCATTTTTTTTCTTTGACGACAACGTGCACATTTTTCATCGAAAAATATTTTTGCTCGAATTTAGTATGGCAGTCTAAACACTCTTTCCGCTGAAACGTCTGCATTCTTATCTGCGGCTCGCATGCCATCAGAACGAGAGTTCCTGCCAGAACAAGCAGCAGCGTCTGTATGAAATATTTTTTATTTTTCATGGGTAGTATCATAGTGAAGTATAGACTGTAATTGCTATATGTCAATCCCTTCTATATAGACCCTGATATCCGCTCCTGCTCTGAGTTTATCGGCCCAACCCTCCACTCCCTGCTTAATGCGTTCATCGAACAATTGTTTCGCTATCGGAGCCCTGACCGACACATAGTCCTGGGTCTGCGATGGGTATACGGCCACTACGGAGATAATGTAAAAATAGCCTTCAGGCCCTGCATAAAGCCTCGAATCTCCCGAACTCACACCCGAAAGCGTTGTCTTGAGGTCGTCCGGCAATTCCGGGGTGGTGAAAACATTCCCCGCTAATTTCATAAGGTCTTCAGCATCCTTCTCGACCTGTCCCTGGGCATGTTCCTTTAACCAGGAAAGCTGGTCTCCGTTTTTGAGTTTCCGCAAAGCCGTTTCCGCACCGCTCCTCTTTTTAAAAGCAATGCTGTCCAGCCTCATCAGCTCGGATGTAGTATATTCCGCGAAATGCTGTGTGTAATATGCTTTAACTTCGGATTCCATTACGTTTATTTCCGGGAGAACGACCTTCTCAACGAACACACCGAAGACAACGGAGTTCTCATAATTCTTGACCACCTTTTGATACGAAGCAGCCTTCTTAATATCTTCGACAGCAGCCTCCTTCAAAAGCACTCTTTTTTCGAGCACCTCGTCAAGAACCATGTGTTTTTTCTCATTCAAGTTCGTTTTTCCGATCGCCCGGTCGATGCCATGAAAGTATTTCTGTCGCAACTCGTCAGTCAGATCAGACACTTTTACCGGGTCTTCCCCTGCTATTTCAGCGACGACACGCTCGTCTGTCATAAGTTTCTCGAACTTCTCCGGCGAAGACCCGTAATCAAGACCGTCGAAAACCTCTTTATTGATCTTTACATACTTATTTTTTAAGGACTCGATAAATTCCTGCCTTGCCACGCTCTTCTGCTGCTGCAGTGCTTCCGTTATTGCCGATTCTTTTTTCTCCGGGGATTCCTCGCGGCGGGCATCGTCCAGTTTTACGAGCGCAAACCCCGCAGGGATATTGATAATCTGGCTGACCGAGCCTGTCGTCATTGTCAAAAGCGCCTCGCTCAGCCCAGGGAGGATCTCGTCGTTTTTTAAATATCCTTCAGCCTTCCCTCCCTTTGCCTTCCCTGCGGCAATCGCCTTTTCTGCAAGCTCTTCAAAATTCTTGCCTGTTCTGAGTTCCGCCTCCATCTTCCGCGCGTCATCTTCCTTGGCAAACATGACCGATGCAAATTTCCATTCCATTATGTTCCTTTTGTAGAGTTTATCAACCATGGCATCATCAGGCTTTATACCCTTTTCATGCTCCTTGATCAGGGCTGTTCTGAGAGTCTCTCTGGAGTAGCCCTCTACCGATCCTTTGACTTCCGGCAGTTCGTTCAGCCCGATATTTTTTGCTTCCTGCAGAATAAGCCTCGTGTTAACCAAACGCTTTACGAGGCCGGCATAATCCACCTTTCCCGGCGTCTTCCCCCCGGCCTTCTGCTCACCGGCTCTTTCCTCTTCAGACATGATGCTGAAGTGCATCGCTGAAATTTCCTGTTCATATTCTTCCCGGGAGATCGGCTCGCCATTGACGAGCGCCACAGCTTCTTTCCCTTCAAAAAGGGGAAGTTTCGCTGTTGATGTTGATACACACGCCGTTGTTCCCGTCATCAACACGGCCGCCAAAACAATGACCAAAAGTGCTGGGATTCGTCTCATGGTAACTCCTTTGTAATTGCAGTCATGGCTGATGCAGATTTTCTTTAGACAATTCTTTAGACAAGAGCTTGATATACTAAAGTCATAAGATAGCAATTAATGTACCATTTGCGGCTTCCTCTTAAATAAACCCACAACTGATTAATTTTAAAGAAATATCGACACTGGTATGATTATCATCGAAGTATATTAACGGGATATGCCCGGTAAAATGACCACATTTTCGCCGTCATTTTACCAGACGGGAGCTGAGGATCTGATCTGATCAATATGTCCCATACCATGCTTCCGAGTTAATTTTATTTCTGTTTAGCCATTTTTTCAACGGCACGTGCCATTTCAGCCGCCAGTGCATGGGCGGTATTGATGCGGCCCCAGTCAAACAAGTAAACAGCATCATCTCCTTCATTGCGACTGCTGGATGACCATACCACCTCACGAGTATTCCTGTTGATAAGCAGCAGAGAAAACCCAACCTTTGGCTTGCCAAAAACCCCAGTATGGTCTTGATAATCCAGAACTTTTCCGCTAAGAATAAGATCAGCTTTCAGTTCGTCTGCAATAAGATCGGCATCAGTGAGGGATATCCCGTCGTACATAATTATCCTGTAATCGAGTAATTTTTCTTTTATAAGGCCGGGTTCAATGACGCTGAAATGTTTTCCGTTAAAAAGCTCCCGCAAAAAATGCTGCGCCATGATCTCTCCTGCATATTTTCTGTCAGTGCTATTCGTAAAAGGCATTATTGCAATTCGACGCGGAGCATCATCGTCAATCACCGTAACGGTATGCGACCCGACCTCCCCCGGGGTCGCGTTCACCGAAGTTCCCAGGGTCGCCACGATCGTCTTATTGTCCTCTTGCAGCGTATTGTTCATGAGGACACTACTGACGCCGGCCGTGGTCGCGCCTGCCTTGATGGTCACGGGGTTCGGGGTCATGACCCGGTAGTGCTTCCCGTCAACAGCGGTCCCGCTCACGGTAAAGGGCACGACCACGTCCTTGCCCGATGCGCTGGAGAGCTGCATGGTCACGGTTGCCGACCCGCCGTTCTCCTGCACGTCCTGTCCCGCCGAGGTGAAGGTGATCGCGGGCGCGGGGTCGTTGTCGATGATCGTACAGGTATGGACCGTCTGTTTGCCCAGGACGGCGTTGACGGGGTTTATGAGCGTCGCTTCGATGGTCTCACTGTCTTCGTGGAGGTTGTCGTCGATGATCCCGAGGTCGATGCTCTTGGCAGTCTCACCGGGCTCGAAAGCGAGGGTGGTGGTTTTCAGGGTATGGTCCCTGCCGGTCTCTGCCGTGCCGCCGGTGACGGCGTATTCCACGGTCGCTGGTTTGCCGCTGGCCGCGCTTAATGATACTTCGATCTTCGCAGGGCTCTTTCCTTCAGCTTCCTGGGAGCCCTGCAGCATAAAGGAGACAAGGGGCGCCGGGTCGTTGTCCGTGACGGTTACGGTATGGACCGGGCGTTCGCCCAAAGCTGCATTTTCCGGTTTCCCCAGGGCCACGACGGTCGTCTTGCTGTCTTCGTAGAGGTTGTTGTCCAGCAGGGCAAGGGTGATGCCGGCCGTGGTCGCGCCTGCCTTGATGGTCACGGGGTTCGGGGTCATGACCCGGTAGTGCTTCCCGTCAACAGCGGTCCCGCTCACGGTAAAGGGCACGATCACGTCCTTGCCCGATGCGCTGGAGAGCTGCATGGTCACGGTTGCCGACCCGCCGTTCTCCTGCACGTCCTGTCCCGCCGAGGTGAAGGTGATCGCGGGCGCGGGGTCGTTGTCGATGATCGTATAGGTATGGACCGTCTGTTTGCCCAGGACGGCGTTGACGGGGTTTATGAGCGTCGCTTCGATGGTCTCGCTGTCTTCGTGGAGGTTGTCGTCGATGATCCCGAGGTCGATGCTCTTGGCAGTCTCACCGGGCTCGAAAGCGAGGGTGGTGGTTTTCAGGGTATGGTCCCTGCCGGTCTCTGCCGTGCCGCCGGTGACGGCGTATTCCACGGTCGCTGGTTTGCCGCTGGCCGCGCTTAATGATACTTCGATCTTCGCAGGGCCCTTTCCTTCAGCTTCCTGGGAGCCCTGCAGCACGAAGGAGACAAGGGGCGCCGGGTCGTTGTCCGTGACGGTTACGGTATGGACCGGGCGTTCGCCTAAAGCTGCATTTTCCGGCGTCCCCAGGGCCACGACGGTCGTCTTGCTGTCTTCGTAGAGGTTGTTGTCCAGCAGGGCAAGGGTGATGCCGGCCGTGGTCGCGCCTGCCTTGATGGTCACGGGGTTCGGGGTCATGACCCGGTAGTGCTTCCCGTCAACAGCGGTCCCGCTCACGGTAAAGGGCACGACCACGTCCTTGCCCGATGCGCTGGAGAGCTGCATGGTCACGGTTGCCGACCCGCCGTTCTCCTGCACGTCCTGTCCTGCCGAGGTGAAGGTGATCGTGGGCGCGGGGTCGTTGTCGATGATCGTACAGGTATGGACCGTCTGTTTGCCCAGGACGGCGTTGACGGGGTTTACGAGCGTCGCTTCGATGGTCTCACTGTCTTCGTGGAGGTTGTCGTCGATGATCCCGAGGTCGATGCTCTTGGCAGTCTCACCGGGCTCGAAAGCGAGGGTGGTGGTTTTCAGGGTATGGTCCCTGCCGGTCTCTGCCGTGCCGCCGGTGACGGCGTATTCCACGGTCGCTGGTTTGCCGCTGGCCGCGCTTAATGATACTTCGATCTTCGCAGGGCTCTTTCCTTCAGCTTCCTGGGAGCCCTGCAGCACGAAGGAGACAAGGGGCGCCGGGTCGTTGTCCGTGACGGTTACGGTATGGACCGGGCGTTCGCCCAAAGCTGCATTTTCCGGTTTCCCCAGGGTCACGACCGCTGTTTCTGTGTTCTCGGAGAGATGATCGTCCTTCGGCTTGATAATGATCGTTCCGCTTGTTTCGCCTGCCTTGATGAAGAGCGGGGCCGGCGTGATGCTGTAATCGGCACCTTCTTGCGCGGTCCCGCTCACGGTAAAGGGCACGACCACGTCCTTGCCCGATGCGCTGGAGAGCTGCATGGTCACTGTTGCCGACCCGCCGTTCTCCTGCACGTCCTGTCCCGCCGAGGTGAAGGTGATCGCGGGCGCGGGGTCGTTGTCGATGATCGTATAGGTATGGACCGTCTGTTTGCCCAGGACGGCGTTGACGGGGTTCGAGAGCGTCACCTCGATGGTTTTGTTATCATTATATTTCCTGTCGTCGATGATCCTTATATTGATAGTCTTAAATGTCTCGCCTGGGTTAAAGACCACAACGCCGTTCTTCAGCGTGTAATCCCTGTCGCTTGCAGCGCTGCCTCCCGTGACCGCGTACTCGACCGCGACTTTCTTCCTGCTGGCCAAGCTCAACGAGAGGGATATCTTTGCAGGGTTTTTTCTCTCATAACCTTCAGATCCCGCCATGGAGAAGTTTACCGCAGGTTCAGGTTCTTCCATTAAATTTACGTTCGATGGGGTGTTGGTCTTTTTTGCAATCACCCTGTGGCGATGCACAATAAGGCTGCCCAGGACCGCGTTGACAGGGTTCGAGAGCGTTACCTCGATGGTCCTGTCATTGCCGTACATCCTGTCATCGAAGCCCCCGATGTCGATGACCTTGGACCTCTCCCCGGGGTCGAAGACAAGCATGCCTTTTTTCAGGGTATCGTCCCGGCCGTTTGCTGCAGTGCCGCCGCCCCTGACCGCATACTCCACCGTGGACCTCCTGCCGCTCGCCGCGCTCAACGACACTTCGATCTTCGCAGATCTCGCGCCTTCATCTTCTGTGGAGTCCTTCAAGCCAAAGCCGACGGCAGGCGGAGGATCGCTTTCTACAACGGTCACCCGGTGCACGGCGCGCGCGCCCGGCGTCGCATTTACCGCCGTCCCTATCGACACCGATATCACGTTGTTATTTTCGTACAGCTTATTATCTACGAGAACTACGGTGATAATGCCGGTCCTTTCCCCGGCCCTGATGATCAAGGGGTTCGGGGTGCTGACCCGATAGTTCTTCCCGTCAACCGCTGTCCCGCTCACGGTAAAGGGCACGAGCACGTCCTTCCCTGAGATTGCAGAGAGCTTTACGGTTACGGCCACCTCTCCGCTGTCCTCTCTGACCTCCTGTGCCTGCAAAGCGAAGGTCACGGATGGGGTCGGGTCGTTCTCGACAATGGTATAGGTATGGACCGTCTGTTTGCCCAGGACCGCGTTGACCGGGTTCGCGAGCGTCACTTCGATCGTCTCGCTGTCTTCGTGGAGATTGTCATCAATGATCCCGATGTCGATGTTCTTGGCAGTCTCGCCGGGCTTGAAGTCGAGCGTGCCGTTTTTCAGGGCATAATCCCTGCCGCTTACAGCCGTGCCGCCCGTGACCGCGTACTCCACCCTGATATTTTTACTGCTCACTGTGCTTAACGATGCGGTAAGACGAGCGCGCCCAACCGATTCCTTTCCACGGGAAACGGTTGCAGCAAACGAAACGGCAGGGGGGACGTCGTTTTCAATAATGGTATAGGTATGGACCGACTGTTTGCCAAGGACCGTGTTAACAGGGTTCGCCAGCGTCACTTCGATGGTCTCGCTGTCTTCGTGGAGGTTGTCGTCGATGATCCCGAGGTCGATGCTCTTGGCAGTCTCACCGGGCTCGAAGAGCGAGCGTGCCGTTTCTTTGGGCATAGTCGCTGCTGTTCGCTGCGGTGCCGCCCGTTACCGCATACTGTACCGTGGTCCTTCTGCCGACTACTGAGCTCAGCGCGACGTCGAGCCTCGCAGGTGTTACACCTTCATCTCCACCGGATTCCTTCATCGAGAAGGCTACAACGGGAGGCGGACTGCTCTCAAAAATGGTCAGGCGGTGCACCGGGCGTTCGCCCAAAGCTGCATTTTCCGGTTTCCCCAGGGCCACGACGGTCGTCTTGCTGTCTTCGTAGAGGTTGTTGTCCAGCAGGGCAAGGGTGATGCCGGCCGTGGTCGCGCCTGCCTTGATGGTCACGGGGTTCGGGGTCATGACCCGGTAGTGCTTCCCGTCAACAGCGGTCCCGCTCACGGTAAAGGGCACGATCACGTCCTTGCCCGATGCGCTGGAGAGCTGCATGGTCACGGTTGCCGACCCGTCGTTCTCCTGCACGTCCTGTCCCGCCGAGGTGAAGGTGATCGCAGGCGCGGGGTCGTTGTCGATGATCGTATAGGTATGGACCGTCTGTTTGCCCAGGACGGCGTTGACGGGGTTTACGAGCGTCGCTTCGATGGTCTCGCTGTCTTCGTGGAGGTTGTCGTCGATGATCCCGAGGTCGATGCTCTTGGCAGTCTCACCGGGCTCGAAAGCGAGGGTGGTGGTTTTCAGGGTATGGTCCCTGCCGGTCTCTGCCGTGCCGCCGGTGACGGCGTATTCCACGGTCGCTGGTTTGCCGCTGGCCGCGCTTAATGATACTTCGATCTTCGCAGGGCTCTTTCCTTCAGCTTCCTGGGAGCCCTGCAGCATAAAGGAGACAAGGGGCGCCGGGTCGTTGTCCGTGACGGTTACGGTATGGACCGGGCGTTCTCCCAACGCTGCATTTTCCGGTTTCCCCAGGGCCACGACGGTCGTCTTGCTGTCTTCGTAGAGGTTGTTGTCCAGCAGGGCAAGGGTGATGCCGGCCGTGGTCGCGCCTGCCTTGATGGTCACGGGGTTCGGGGTCATGACCCGGTAGTGCTTCCCGTCAACAGCGGTCCCGCTCACGGTAAAGGGCACGATCACGTCCTTGCCCGATGCGCTGGAGAGCTGCATGGTCACGGTTGCCGACCCGTCGTTCTCCTGCACGTCCTGTCCCGCCGAGGTGAAGGTGATCGCAGGCGCGGGGTCGTTGTCGATGATCGTATAGGTATGGACCGTCTGTTTGCCCAGGACGGCGTTGACGGGGTTTACGAGCGTCGCTTCGATGGTCTCGCTGTCTTCGTGGAGGTTGTCGTCGATGATCCCGAGGTCGATGCTCTTGGCAGTCTCACCGGGCTCGAAAGCGAGGGTGGTGGTTTTCAGGGTATGGTCCCTGCCGGTCTCTGCCGTGCCGCCGGTGACGGCGTATTCCACGGTCGTTGGTTTGCCGCTGGCCGCGCTTAATGATACTTCGATCTTCGCAGGGCTCTTTCCTTCAGCTTCCTGGGAGTCCTGCAGCATGAAGGAGACAAGGGGCGCCGGGTCGTTGTCCGTGACGGTTACGGTATGGACCGGGCGTTCGCCCAAAGCTGCATTTTCCGGTTTCCCCAGGGCCACGACGGTCGTCTTGCTGTCTTCGTAGAGGTTGTTGTCCAGCAGGGCAAGGGTGATGCCGGCCGTGGTCGCGCCTGCCTTGATGGTCACGGGGTTCGGGGTCATGACCCGGTAGTGCTTCCCGTCAACAGCGGTCCCGCTCACGGTAAAGGGCACGATCACGTCCTTGCCCGATGCGCTGGAGAGCTGCATGGTCACGGTTGCCGACCCGCCGTTCTCCTGCACGTCCTGTCCCGCCGAGGTGAAGGTGATCGTGGGCGCGGGGTCGTTGTCGATGATCGTATAGGTATGGACCGTCTGTTTGCCCAGGACGGCGTTGACGGGGTTTACGAGCGTCGCTTCGATGGTCTCGCTGTCTTCGTGGAGGTTGTCGTCGATGATCCCGAGGTCGATGCTCTTGGCAGTCTCACCGGGCTCGAAAGCGAGGGTGGTGGTTTTCAGGGTATGGTCCCTGCCGGTCTCTGCCGTGCCGCCGGTGACGGCGTATTCCACGGTCGCTGGTTTGCCGCTGGCCGCGCTTAATGATACTTCGATCTTCGCAGGGCTCTTTCCTTCAGCTTCCTGGGAGCCCTGCAGCACGAAGGAGACAAGGGGCGCCGGGTCGTTGTCCGTGACGGTTACGGTATGGACCGGGCGTTCGCCCAAAGCTGCATTTTCCGGTTTCCCCAGGGTCACGACCGCTGTTTCTGTGTTCTCGGAGAGATGATCGTCCTTCGGCTTGATAATGATCGTTCCGCTTGTTTCGCCTGCCTTGATGAAGAGCGGGGCCGGCGTGATGCTGTAATCGGCACCTTCTTGCGCGGTCCCGCTCACGGTAAAGGGCACGACCACGTCCTTGCCCGATGCGCTGGAGAGCTGCATGGTCACTGTTGCCGACCCGCCGTTCTCCTGCACGTCCTGTCCCGCCGAGGTGAAGGTGATCGCGGGCGCGGGGTCGTTGTCGGTGATCGTATAAGTATGGACCGTCTGTTTGCCCAGGACGGCGTTGACGGGTTTCGAGAGCGTCACCGCAATGGTCCTGTCGCCGCGGTAGAGCTTATCATCGAGGACCCTGATATCGATTTCTTTGGATAACTCCCCTGGCCCAAAGATCAGGGTGCCGCTTTTCAGGCTATAGTCCCTGCCGGTCTCTGCCGTGCCGCCGGTGACGGCGTATTCCACCGTTACCTTCCTCGGACTGGGCGCGCTCAGCGATACATCGATCTTTGCGGGGGACACGCTTTCCTCCCTGCCCAACCTCCGCAACGCAAAATTAACGACAACTTCCCGAAAGCCGACTCCGGTCACCGTTGAAACATAGTCGGCCTTGGGTTTGAATTTTCCGTTGTTCTCGTCATAATCTCTCTCGCGGCCGGAGACGAAGCCCGCCAGAGAACCTGCAAGCGCGGCCGTAGCCCTGTCAAGAAGGACTTTCTGATCTTCGATCAGGCCAAGGCCGAGAAGACCCGGCGCATCATCGCCGGCCGAGCCGATGCTGTCAATCCATACAATTTCGGGGCGCTCTCCGGTTGAGACCAGACGCGCTGAGAGGGCGATCTGCGGAGGGTTGTTGTCGTGGTAAAGTTCGAGAGAGGTAATGAGCACACCGGCAACTCCGGCCTCCTCCTTGAACGCGCGGGCCATGTCACTGTTGAGTCCGCCGGTATCGCGCATTCTCCGCCGTTCCATGAACTGCGCAAGCCCGTCCTCTTCCAGGAGATCGAAGCCCTGGCCCTTCAGTTTTTCCGAGAATGACCGCGCTATTTCATCAAGCGGCGCAGGCGAACTGCTGCGGTTTTCAATGGGCAAAAGCGCAATCCGGCCTAGCCGGTGGAAACCGGTATCACTTGTCAGCCGCCCGTTCACGGACGCGCACCCCGCAAGAAGCGCCAGACCCGCACAGAGGACCGTGAGGTGCTTATGCAATGTCTTTCCTGAAAGGTTCATGGCTTTTTCTGTAACGCCCGCCTGTCTCTTTGCTCGTCAAATTATAGGGCAGCTGCCTGCATGGCCGGAACAGCCTGCGAATCCGTCATTGTCAGGGAAAGGACCTTGTCGGGTGCGTGCTTTGGGGGGTGGCGAAATGTCCCCGGAAAGAGGATGATTTCACCTTGTCTGCAGCATGTTGTCCGAATAGTCATGCGTGCCGAATCCTGCGGAAACAAAATACGGGCGGCATTTCCCTGCCGCTTCTCTGGAACAACGGCAAGCTCTTTCCTCGACACGGGAAGGGTCCTTTTCCGCTGTTGACCTTCCCTCAGCAGGCCGGGAAGAGCGTCCGCTAACGGAGAACAGGACCGCAGATCGCCTGGTCAAAAAAGCTCATTGACCAGCTCTATGACAGCCTCCCGCGTGACATCGTTCATCGGCCGTCCCCCGCCGCCCAGGAGACGGTCCCCGGCGGTTATGCCGCCCCGCGTGGAAGATGCGGTCCATACCACCCTGCCCGTCTGGGCCTCGATCATCTGAAGACTGAGGGAGATGACATTGGAAGACGTCGTCCCTGACCGGACCTCTCCATATTCCCTGAGCACGCCCGTGATAACGGCATCGGCCTTGACAATGCCCCCCAGTTTGGTGATCTCTTCCGCAGAGGGTACGGTCGCTTTCTCGATCCCTGCCCGTGTAATGCCTCGCGCAACCTCTCCAGCAGGGAGCACGTAGATGGCGCCTGTCGACAGAAGCATGTTCATGAAGACGTCCCTTACCCTGTTTGCAGCCTGATTGTCTTTCGTGAGGTTCTCAAAAGGCATTACCGCAACGGTCCGCACCGACCCGAGGTCGAAATTCGGGTCATGGTAAACCGAGCGTTTGGAGGAGGCAGCACAGGCCGGCAGGGAAATCAGAACAAGTGAAAGCAGGACCGTTATGAGATTTTTAATCACGTTCATCACCTCAATGGTATTATTTTTTATTATGACATGCAATAAAAATTCAGGTGGCGGCGATCAAAAAAACACCATCAGGCTTGTACTGAATGCCCTTGCATCTGATTTGTCAAGATCCGATTCACCATGGGACACCTGATACGATGCCGCGAGATAGGAAGTGCGGCTGAGATTCAATCGAACGGACGGAGTGATGACCCTGGTCATCGCGTTGTTTTCGGACGCCAGACTCTCATTATACGCTAAAGAGAACTGGAATGCACCGTCGGGGAACGGCGACCAATTGAGCGAATAATTGTGGAACGTCCTGTCTCTCTCCTGGTCGGTTATCTTGCTCAGCGTAGCAACGAGGTAGAGCGTCCGAAACGGAATATAGGACGCGCTCACCTCTGTTCTCCTGGTAAAGTCCGATGAGCCCGGCCCGCCCCCTCCCGACCTGTCCGTTTTCGTTGAGGAAAAAAAATAGCTCAGGTTCAGGTCAGGGTGAGGCATCAGGTTGGAGAGAACGCTCCAGATCGTGCTTTTCACGTTTTCTCCCGTCTCCCGGTTCTGAAAGCTTTCCCCTCCAGAGACCACAATGTTTATGCCTTTGTAAAGGTCCGCATAATTGTTCAGGAAGAGGGATTTCGTGTCAGTTCGCCCGCCGTCTCTCTCCTCGTCCCGCCCGCTATAGGTAAGGCTGTGGCGGAGCGTCCGCAGGGGAACCGCCATAAGGGAGGCGTTCGTGACATACGCAACACCGTTGCCTGCAGGATCGGAAAAGTCCTCCCGGGCGACTCGCGCGCTTCCTGAAAAAACTTTGCTGAACCTCTGGCTCACCAAGAGGCCGTTCGAAAGGTTCCATCTCTCCTGGGAAGAAGGCTCTGTCTTTGTGTAAAAATAGGAAAGTTCGTAATTGAGGTTCGGGATGTCCAGAAGCTGCGCTCTCCCGTCAAAATTATAGGCATGGATGGTGCTGGTCGTTTCGCCTCTTACTTCCTCGGCGGGCTTTCTCGCAAACGCCTGGAGCTCCGTCACAAAGATGTCGGGAAACCCTGTTGCTCCCGTCACCACCGGAGACAGGGGTTTCACCACGACCTTTATGTATCTCGTCGTCACCGGTGAAAAAGCGATCTCAAAACGGTTATCAAAAGGCCCGAACTGTGCGGGGAATACGGTTGTGTGAAAATTCCAGACCAGGTTGTCCGAGCTTGTATAAATATCCCAGGAGAACGAGCTGGCGATTGCAGCCGGGAGCTCCCGGTCCACCCAGACAAAAAGCGTGTTCATCTCCCCCGGGAGAGACAGATCGAGACCGAGGTTCCGTTCCCTTCCGTCGCCCGTGATGGGCGGAAGCCCGATATTGACCCCCGTGCTTGCTGCCAGGGCGCCGTCTATCAAGGAGGCATTCGGCGTGAGGGCGCCGTCAGCAGGGGTGTCGTCGATGGATGACAGCCCTGAAAAGGGGACCAGCCCAATGTCCACCAACCCCGCCCCGGTGACAGAAGTTTTCATGGTGCTGTGGACAACGTTGTAGCTCGTGTTGAACGAGATCCGCTCCTGGGCAATGCGATCGGAGTAATCCACCCTTCCAACCTGGTTCAGCTGCTTCGTTTCAAGGGACGTCAGCTGGTTTTTGGTGTTTATGTATGACGGCCGGTATCGTATTGCAAGATTGTCCGACGGCACATATTCCGCGGTGAGCCCGATGAAATCCCTGACCATGTCCTGGTAAGCCCGCTCCTTGTCAAAGAGATGGGTTCTTTCGGCCCGCATCTCGATATGGGGAAAGTCCTCCGGTCTCCAGCCAAGGATGGCGGTGCTGGTCTCATTGATATTCGTTATCGAGGGCCCACTGGAGGAAGACGCCGTCTCCTCCCGTCTGAGGTATCTGACGCCGGCCGTGTAGATCGGCGTCCTCAAGGTAAGGTCAGCGTACGGCTGTATCCTGGTCAAGGTCGATTCTGTTTCCATGCCGTTGGTAGTCGATTCGCTGTCTGTTTTATCAAAAAGGCCGCTCGCAGAGAACCTGAGATAGGGGTAGAGGGTCCGGGAGAACGTCAGGTTGTAGCGTTGATTGAAGCTGTTGGCTTCCGTCCGGCTGACATTTCCCGAAGCATCTTCGGACCTGGAGTCCAGATTGCTGTATCCGAAGTTCAGATAACCACTGACCCCTTCCGCCACGACAGCATCGGGGCAGGATACCGCTCCCAGACAAAACAATGCCAGAAACACAGCGGCAGTGCCGGTTCCCCTGCAGCGGGATACCCACCATCGGCCTCCCTCTTTATCACGAGCGGCTGACAGCACAGAACGCACAAGACCTACCTCTCTCCCATCAGGGTCACCCAGTACGCGCCTTCGCCGACATCCAGCTCGGCGACCGTTTGGTTGCTGATGATATTGATGCCCAGAAGGGTCTTTTTTCGAGGCAGGACAAGATACAGGTTATTTTCGTCACCATCGATCGCCATGCAGGAGATGCCCCCTCCTGCCAGGATCGTATCAGTCGGCATTTCCAGTGCCGGCTCGTATACCGAAACCACAGGGTCATTGCGCTTACCGAGAAAAATACGGTCGGTCCTGGTATCCACCTTGAGAGCGCTCATTGCCGTCCCCGCGGAGATCCGCTGGAGCGCGGACAGGGTCGTTGTATCGATGACCATAAGGTATGAGGAGAGCGCATGGATGACATAGAGCCGGTCACCCTTCCGGTTCATCTGCCCCCGCAGCGGCCCCGCATCCGTGGAGATCGTCGCGGATACCTGCCTGGCTGCGAGATCGATGATCGAAATCGTATCGGAGAGGGTATTGAAGACATAGGCCCTCCTTCCGGCTGGATCGAAGAGGACCGCGTTGGGCGCTTTGCCCACGCTGATCCTCTCCAGCTCGATCAGGGAAACAGGGTCGATGATGCTTACCGTGTCCGAACCCTTGTTCGCCGTCAGCAGGAAGCGGCCGTCGGGCGAGAGAGCCGGCTCTTGCGGACGGTCGCCGGTCGAGAGCGGTATCCTGTGCACAATATCGCCTGCGGCAACATCAATAACATCAACAGCATCATCCCCTGCAAGCGCTACATAGGCCCTCTGCCGTCCCTTGTCAAGGGCGATGCCCCGGGGGCCCATGCCTGTTGCGATAACGCTTACGACCTGTCCGGACTTTTTGTTGAAGACCGTGATGTTGTTCGACCCGTAATTTGCCACGTATCCCGCAAGGGCCGGGATCGGCTGGTCGGGATGAACGAGTAAAAAAGACGGGCTGAAACCGGACCGCTCTATTACTGCTTCGGCAGGACGGAACGTTCCTGCTATGACGGAGGACTTGCCCCTTCGCACCTCAAAGGGGAACCCGGCAAGCAGCGGATTTTCAGGCACGACGAGTGCACTCTCTCCCTCGGCCCCTCTGAAAAAGGGGTTAACGGCACGGAACGAAAGACCGGTATAGGACCCGGGCGGCAAGGTGCCGGAAGCTACGAGGCGCTGTCTGCTCATCACGCTGATACTGAAATCAGAGACCGCAAGCGAGAGGGGGAATTCCCTGCCGTCATCCCTCAGGGCAGCGACCTCGCTGAGGCCGAATCTGATCCGCTCCGCCTCTCCGGGAAAGGGCTGGACATAGAGAAAGACCTCGCCTTCCTCGTCGAGAGGAGGTTTCAGAGAAGCTGAGGTTGCGTAGCATCCGGAAAAAAAGACAACCCCGATAAGAAAAAGACTTATCTTACTCATTGGATTCCTTGCCCCACGGTTCACTTTCGTATCCGCTCCATCCTTCTCAGTGCGTGGATTCGATGAGTAGTATTAACAAGTCCCTCGCCTGCGTGCATTACAAACCGTATTAATAGCGATGCGGGTCGTGGCCCCGCACCGCGTTTTTTTCTCTGTAATCTCCCTGTCCGGCTGTTGAATGTTCTTTTCGAACAACCAAAACAGTGTATCATGCTCCCCGCTGTTTTTATTATTTGTTCGTAGCAATCGTTCAGTCCTCTGCATGAAAAGAACTTTATCGATGAATCCTATACCTGGTCTGAGGCAAATGGTAGATGAAACGCGCTGTAAATTCAAGAGAAAAGGCTGGGTTTCCCCAGCCTTTTTTTGCTACGGAATTCATGCCAGTGCTGTAAATTAGTCTTTTGCGTGGCACTTGTTGCAGAGAGACCGCTGATAAGAACCGTAATGCATCGTGGTGTCATTGTATGCTTTTGTGGTCTCTGCTACGGTACGGCCTTGTGCGTACTTCGGCTGGTTGGCAACGAGGCTCGGAGAATCGGTGCCCGGCCATACGCCGTCAACAGCGATGAACTCGCCTGCATTGTTCCACCGACCCATGAATTCCCATCCGCTTGCATGCGACTTGTGGCAGGAGAGGCACATGACCCGGTCACTCGTTGCAGGTCCTTCCGGTTTGGTGCCGTCGTTCACGGCCAGGGCCTTAAGAACGGCATAGTCTGTCGTATTGTCGGTCTGGAACGGAGCGAGTGAATCGAATGCAGTTGCGAGCGTTCCTGCCAGGTTGCCGCTGCCAATATATGAGTTGTAGATGCCCGCAACAGTGGTGCCCAGCGTCTGATTAACCGGGTGGGTCATCTTTGAGCTCGTGCCGGAATGCATATCCGGGTGGCAGGTTGCACACCAGTCGGTAATCCCGGCTCCATAGGCTACACGGGTAGGAGTTGCTGCCTCTGTTCTGTTATACGTGCTCGGAACAACCGCATTAAATACTGCATTGAAGGTCTTGCCGCCGGAACCGGCAGAAGAACCCGTTCCGCGAAGGATACGGTATGCGCCGACTGCCTGGCCAGCTAACGGGGTAACACTGTTGTTGTAGGAACCGGAAGCGATGATCGGGGCGCCGGTAGTGGCAAAGGTCCCGTCAGAAAGCCTTCTCAGTACGCCGTGGTTGTCATGGCAGCTATTGCAGCCGAGCTGTGTTGCATCCATGTCGCCGCCGGGAGCTACCGTGTTTTTTGCATCAGCGGTATAACCAAAGTCAGCGGCTACGATATTGTGGCCGTGGCCATCGCCAAGGTCAACACTGGTGGTGCCGGTTCTCGGGACATACGTGTAGGTCTTCTTGAGCCAGCCGAAGTCTCCGCCCGGGGTCCTGTTTCCCGGAGGGGTGCCTGCGGGCATATCCGCATCAGGAGTGACAATGTGGTAGCTGGATGCGCCTGTTGCGCCGTGGCAACTGATACAGGTGGAGCTGATGTCCGTATTATTCAGAAGGGCAGAGGTGCTTTTTGCATCGTGAATATTGTGGCAGCCCATGCACTCTGCAACGCCGCCGCTATGGAACGCGAAACTCGTGCTGCTGAGCCCGAAAGAGAAAAGGCCAACAGCGACAATGATAAGGCTTAATTTGACGATCTTCATTCACATCCTCCTAAAATTGGCTCCGGCAGACCAGCCATCCCGTTTCCGGGATCTGTGACTTTGTGCCCCCACCTTGCGGTGAGTTTACCCGTTCGGAGGATCGATTGTTGCCGGCAATGCCGACAGATTTTACTTCTTCTTTCTTACTTCTTACTTCCTACTTCTTACTTCTTACTTCCAGCTTCTTACTTCTTACGGCTTGCTTCCTATTGACTTCCTTCATTATGTATCTCGCGATCACCTCCTTCTTGAGCCCATAACTGGCTGGCATGTTCCAGGTCAGTCGTAGGCAATCCGAAAGACGCTGACGCCGCGTCTTCTTGCCTGGTTTACAAAGACCTTGTCATTGAGGACCGCCAGCCGTTGTGGAGCAGTCAGGTTGTCCCTGGCTTCTCCACGCGAGCCGAACTGCATCTGGAATTTGAATTCCTTGTCGTAAACCATGACAACGCTTTTCAAGGTGTCTACCACATAGATGAATCCCCTGTCATCGGATGCGATATCTGCCACAATATTGAACTTCCCTGCCACGTTGCCCGCACTGCCGAAGGATTGCACCTGGTGGTCGCGGGACATTCTGAAGGCCGTAAAGAGCGTTGGGACCGTGAAAAGCATGTTCCCCTCCCTGTCCACGCTGAAGCCGACGATATTGTTCTCCGAACCCGTCTTTTCTTCCTTTGCCAGGTAAGCTCCGACATCATAGCCGTCCACAAAAGAACCCGTTGAATCAATGACAACGATCTTCCTTGTATAAAGGTCGGCAAGATAGAGATATCCCTTCCAAGAGACCAACCGTCGCGGTAAGATCTTCGAAAACTCCTGCGGAAGACCCCTCAGCTCCAGCGCCTCCTTCAATTCTCCCCGAAAATTGCAGCGCAAAATTGAATAGCTGTCCCCGTTGTGGGAGAGCACCATGATTTTCCCGTCCTGCTCAACAGCGACATCGACAATTGTGCCAAGGGCGCTGTCGTCGCCGAAATGGTAGATTTCCATCCCAACGTTATTAAATATACTGACGATCCCATCGTTGATGACAAGCACCTCGCTATGCTCTCTGTCGCTGGACAACCCTGTCCAGCTGTAGGGTATGGCGCCGTTAAAGTCGGAAAGGGTGTAGAGATAGGAAGCCTTGATGTCTGCCGTAGCGATCGTTGAGCAGAGCAACAGCGAGAGTGCTGTTGCGGTTGCGAGGGATGGCAGGTTTAAATGAAGGTATTTCATCTCTTCTCTTTCCTCTGCACGTTCAAACTTCCTCTGCTCCTTTGAGCGTAGTTGTCATTGTTACTGCAATGCCTGTGCCATGAGATTCCGGTGACATACCGACTTGAAAAAACAAGGTTTGCACAATTGTCAAAAAAAATATCAAACATGCATCCGGGAAAATCCCCATTTATGGCTGGCAATTTAACGGAAAACGTTCACCCCTTTGACTGAGAGTTACATAAAATTGCGGCACGCCGCCAGCAGCCGCGAAGGGTCGGCTGAAGGAGCATCATCAAAGGGCGATGTTTCCTGAGCAAACGGTCGCTGTCGGGTCTTTTTGCAGTTGTGTTTTTCCGGAGAGGGGAACAAGAGATGCAAGAGAGAATGTGAAGTTAAGAAAGAGGGACCCGAGGTTGCGGGCAGAGATCGACGATGATGACGTTTGATGACGGACTGTCGTTTGTTACCGGGATTTTTTCTTCAGGCGCATGGCCTCATCGAGGCTCAGACGGGCCTCTGCAAAGTCCGGTTTCAGCCGCAGGGCTTCGGTAAAATGCAGGATGCTTTCATCGACGTTTCCGCGCCGTAATACCGCAACTCCCAACCCGTAGTGTCCCTTTGCAGAGCCTGGCTCAATCCGCAAGGCTTCGGAAAAATGCCTGATGCTTTCATCAAGTTTACCCTGCGAACCCAGGGTAACACCCATGATAAAGTGTATCTCCGCATGGTCGGGCTCGTTCGGAGTCCCTCGGTATAATGATACAGCGCTTCCCCATCCCTACCTTGCTTCATGAGCGCAAAGCCCATGTTAAAATGCGCCTCTGCGGAGCCGGGTTTGACGAGCAGCGCTTTGTTTGTGTACGAAATGGCCTCTGCAATCTTTCCCTGTTTGATCAGGACATTGCCCATTCCCGTAAGTGCGCGCTCATATTCGGGCGAGATCCGCAAAGCTTCGGCATACCGGGGAATCGCTTCTTCCAGCCTGCCTTTCTGAGCAAGAGCATACCCAAGGCTTTCATGAGCAATATAATTGTCACCTACTGCCTCGGCAGCATGACGGAAAAGGGTGATGCTGTCTTTCCAATAGCCTACTTGCTGCCAGGTGACCGCCGCGGAAGCCAGAAGAAGAATACCTGCCGCGGCGGACAGGACGATATGGCGATTGCGGTTGCCGCCTGCCCAGATCCCCACGCCCCATGCCAGCATGATAAAGATCCCGATGAGCGGCAGGTAGGTATAACGGTCCGCCATTGCCTGACTCCCGACCTGCACCAGACCGATGACCGGCACGAGCGTCACGAGATACCACAGCCAGCCGACCAGAAAATAGGGATGCCGTTTTGCCGAGCGGACCACCAGCACCGATATCCCCACCAGGAGTAGACCGGCAAACAGCACCTGTGCTGTTGTCAGGGTGGGTGGGAGTGGGTATATTACGGCGAGGTTGACCGGCCAGGCCGTCTTGGCCAGGTAAAGAACGTAAGCCCACAGCGCGTTGGCGGAACGGAAAGCAATTGGCACCGCCTTCAGGGAAGAGACCGCCCCGCCCTGGTGTTGCGCATAGAGGGTTACCATGCTGGAAGCCGCGGCAAGAGCAACGAAGGGGGCCTTTTCCCACAAAAGGCGCCCAAGGAGCGGTTTGCGTGCGGCCGGATCAGGGTCTTGCCGCATCAGCAGGCCTGCCTGCCCGAACTGAAACCGCCCAAGAGGCCAATAATCCATCAATAGGAGAACGACCGGCACGGTAACCAGCATGGGCTTGGACATGAGTCCGAGTGCGAATGCGCACAGTACCAACAGGTATCTCGTGAACACCGGGCGTTTGACATACCAGGCATATGACAACAGGGTGAGCATCCAGAAAAAAGCGCTCAGGACGTCTTTGCGCTCCGCTGCCCATGCGACAGACTCCACGTGAAGGGGATGGAGCGCAAACAGGGCTGCGACAAATGCGCTTTGCCAGTATGCCCCGGTCATCCGTACCAGCAGCAGGAAGAGGAGGACGGTGTTGATCACATGGAAGAGGACATTCACCAGATGGTGAGGCCCCGGATCGAATCCGAACAATTGGATATCCAGCATATGTGACAGCCACGTCAACGGATGCCAGTTTGATGCGTAGGCAGAGGTGAACGCCCAGATGAAACCTTTTCCGGTCAGGCCTGTTCTTACGTGGTGATTTTCCAGGAGGTACTCGCCGTCGTCAAAATTCACAAATTGATTATTGCCTGCCTGCCAGTACACGGCACAGGTAACGGCAGCCAGGAACAGGCACATCAAAGTTTTACTCTTCAGAGTCACTGTTAAGCCTCGCCGCAAGGTTTTTTTTCCGCGATAACGTCGTCAAGCGGTGTATTCCGGAGGCGCGGACCGCCTCTTGTCGCCTGCTCTCGCTTCGTGCTGCGCCGCTGGGGCGGGAAAAGATATCACATTCTGTTGCACTTCATGTTGCTGCTCGAAAACAATGACACTTCGGATCGAACGCTGAATCATTTCCCGTTCTGCATATGGTGAATTAACCGTCTGATTGATTTTTTTTCCGATATGCATGAGCGGCTTTTCTGCATGAAATTTTGTAAAGGCTCATTAAACAAGGCATCCGGTCGTCTGCTCTCCGTGGTACGTTTATTGCTTTCTACGGATGAAGGAGCATGGAATGGGCAGCCTTTTTTGACTGTTTGCAGCGAACAGGTGTCTCAGGTGACCCTATGGAAAAGATCATAGCGCCGGTCAAAACAGCAGCCGATCGGGTCATGACACATGGCAGCCTGAACTGCTGTGAGAGGCGTGAACCGCCGAATGATCAGGATACGGGCATGCAATGGACCGGTGGTAACGTCCGAAAACATATGCGAATGCCGGCCGACGAGCGCATTGCCTATCTGGCGATCCCTTCGCCTCATGAAATATGTGCGGAAGTGGTCACCGGCCATGTTTTCGATATCAGCGATGACGGATTAGGCCTCCTGACCGAATGTCCTCTCGCACCCGGCAGCGTCATCAGGTTTGTGAGCGGTGCGGTGTGGTATACCGGCATCGTTCGATGGAGCGCAGGCACCGGGGACGACGAGCACCGTGCAGGGATCCAATTCATCCTATCAGAGAACGCTTCTGATGATAGGCTCTGACGCGCGACACGGCAACGGGTATCCATGTGCCGCTGAAGCGCTGTGCAGCCGGCAAAGGGCCTGGTCGGGCATGGGTTCCCGGCAATGCATCCTGGCGAGCGGAAGACCGTACTGCTCGGAAGAAGCTGCTCGAACCAACGCCAATCGCTCTGATCACGGAGGACACGAATGAAGAAGGCCTTACTGGTTGTCGATGACGAAAAACTGATACGCTATGCGATGTCCGCCATGCTCGGGAGTGAGGACCGGGAGATCGTGTGCGCAGCCACGGGAACGGAAGCACTGCAGGAGCTCGCGGCGCGGTCCTTCGATCTCTGTTTTTTAGATCTCCATCTGCCCGATATGAGCGGGATCGACATCATGCATGCGGTTGCGAAGACTGCTGCGGGAACAAAGATCGTCATCATGACCGGCGCCGAAGTCGACGAGGGCACTATGGCGGATATTCGCCGGAACTCCGCATTATTCCTCACCAAGCCCTTTGATCTTGATCGGGTCAAAATGATTATGGAGCAGCTCCTGGTCAGCGATAACACCTCATACCGGGACTATGAGTCGTTCGTTCCCGGCCCTGCAGGCGAACGGAAGCGCTTTGAGCGAAGGCGCGTGGACCGCATCGTGATCACCGGTGCGGCCGTCAGCATCACGGCAGCCTCCCGGACGCGGCTCAGCGCCGATGTCATGGACATCAGCGAAGCAGGTACGCAGGTCCGCACCGATGTTTTCCTCGAACCCGGCACCAGGGTCCGCGTTGAGGATGGCGCCACCCGGTACAGTGGCATCATCCGGTGGACCGGGAAGGTGGACGATTCAGGCGGCTGCTGTGCCGGCATTGAGTTCCTGCACGAAACCGGCGGAGGAGACGGCCGCCCCTACTCGAGGCCGAACTTCTTCGTCTGATACCGCAGCGCGTCGTAGCTGATGCCAAGCAGTTTAGCCGCCTGCGCCTTGTTATGACTCGTGCGAGCGAGCGCCTGGCTGATCAGGTCGCGCTCCACATCGTCGATGCGCACGCCGCACGCCGGCAGCGCGAACCGCTCGGGGCTTGCTTCGGCCACGGTCGGCCGCGGCCGCATCAACCATTCCGGCAGATGTCCCGGCATTATCTCCTCTTCGCTCTCAAGGACCACCAGCCGCTCTACGAGATTTTTGAGCTCCCGGACGTTGCCGGGCCAACCGTAGGAGGCCAGGCTCCGTTCCGCCTCGGGAGAAAAGCGCTTCACTGTTTTCTTGTTGTACCTTTTACCTAAGCTTTGGAGAAAATTGCGGGCAATGACCGGGATGTCTTCGGCGCGCTCTCGAAGCGGCGGCACGTGCATGTAGAACGTGTTGAGCCTGAAGAACAGGTCCGTTCGGAATTCGCCCGATGCGACGGCATCGGCAAGGTTCCGGTTCGTCGTGGAGATCACCGTGACATCGACGGGAATTTCCCTGCTGCCGCCGACAGGCCGAATGGTCCGCTCCTCGAGCACCCGCAGCAGTTTGCCCTGCAGACTCTGCTTCATGTCGCCGATTTCGTCAAGGAGAATCGTGCCGTTGTGGGCAAGCTCGAAGAGCCCCTTCTTGTCGGTTTTGGCATCGGTGAAAGAGCCCTTTTCGTGCCCGAAGAGCTCGCTCTCGAGCAGTGTTTCCGGCAGGGCAGCGCAGTTCACCCTGATGAACGGCGCCAGGCCGGGCCCCACATCCCGGTGCATCAAACGGTGGGCATACCGTGCAAAAAGCTCCTTGCCGGTCCCGCTCTCGCCGGTGATCAGGATGGTCGACACCGATGCATCGGCCAGTTTTTCGATCTTTTTTTTCAGCTCCTGCACGATCCTGGACCCGCCGAGGATCTCCCGGTCAAAGAGTTCGGCGTGGACCTTCCTGAGATACACGACCTCCTGCCGCAGCCTCCCCTTCTCGATGATGTTGCGAATGACGATCTTGACCTCGTCGATATTGAACGGCTTCGTAAGGTAATCGACGGCGCCGATCTTCATGGCCTTTACCGCGGTTTCCGCGGAATCGTCGGCCGTGAGCATCACCACCTGCGTTTCAAGCTGCTGCTGCATGATGTCCGTGAGGACCTCGATCCCGCTCCGCACGGGAAGCGTGATATCCAGGAGCACCACGTCCGGCGCCCAGGCCCTGATTCTGCCCATCACGTCATCGGCGCCTGATGCCGCGCGCACCTCGTACCCCTCCTCCTTCAGCACCCGGGTGAGCATGATGGTGATAAGTTCGTCGTCATCGATCAGAAATATTTTTGACTGGGCCATGGGCAAGCACCTCTTTCGGTTCCCTGACGGGAAGCGTAATGAAGAACGAAACTCCGTTGTCGTGGTTATTTTCAACGCTGATCGTCCCGTTATGCTGTTCGATCAGCTTTTTCGTAATGGCAAGCCCCAGCCCCGTGCCATGCGGTTTGGTCGTAAAGAAGGGCTGGAATATCTTGGCGACCACGGCTTCGTCGATCCCGCTGCCCGTGTCGATTATCCAGATCCGGAGGGGTTCACCCGGCCCCGGATCAGCCGTCCGGACGGTGACGGTCCCGCTGGCGGGCATGGCCTCGGCTGCGTTCAGGAGGAGGTTCATGAACACCTGCTGGAGCTGGAGCGGATCCGCCATGAGCGGCCGCACGTTGGGGGCCAGCTCGCGCACCACGGTGATGGAATGTCCGTTCTGCGGTGCATACAGCGGGTGTCGCTCGGCGAGGCTGATGGTGGAAGCGATCACGTCGTTCACATCCACGGACGAAAAGACCGGTTTCGGCGGCCGCGCGAAATTGAGCATGCTTTTAAGCAGCTGCTCGATACGTTTGGTCTGCTCTACGCCCCTCTTGAGCACGTCACGGTTCTCTGCCGTCAGCGACGGATCGCCGGCCAGCACTTCCATCGATGCCTTGATGCCTGCCAGCGGGTTCTTGATCTCGTGGGCCAGCCCGCCCGCCATCTCCCCGAGCACCACGAGTTGCTCCGCCCACTGCATGCGAAGACAGTCCTCCCGCAGCGAGTGCGCCATATCGTTGAACGAGGCTGCAACCTCGCCGAACTCATCCTGCAGGTGGCCGATCCGATAGCTCAGGTCGCCGTTCTTCAGCTTTCTTGTGGCGGTCAGCAGTTCCTGGACCGGCCTGGTGAATCCCCGGATGAAAATGGTGGACAGCACGATGGCCGCAAAAGGAACGGCCATGGCAAGGAGGTACAGCATCATCTTGGTGCGCGCTATATCCTGGAATGCCTCCTTCGTCTGGCTTTCCAGCTTGCTGTTCGCCAGGGTGGTGATGTTTTCAACCTCGGAGATAAGGTCCGTACCAACCCGAAAGGCCCGGTCCTCTTCAGTACGCATCCGCGCGGCATTCGCCCGCAGCGTGAGCGCCCTGCTCAGTACATTTTTATAATCCTCGACCTGTTTTTTCAGGCCGGTGAGCCTGGCCGTCACCTGTTCATGGTGATGACAGTCAAAGCACGTCGTGATGCTGCCGCTCATGGTCCGCACATGTTTCACGATCGTATCCATGCTGCGCGCATAAGGGGTGTTCTTCACGTACAGGTCGGACTGCGCCTGCTTGACCTGTATAAGCAGGTGCTCGCGAAGGATCCCGACCTGGTGGAGCCTGACCAGGCTGTCCATTTCCCTCGTGGCCTGTTCGATCGTCACGACGGTATAGATGGCGCTCGCGATGAACAGGAGGGAAAAGATGCTCAGTCCTATGATGATTTTCCTTTTCATTGTCATTCATTCATATAATGGTAAGTGGCAATATCCAGGCCGGCCTCCCGGGCATACCGGTAGACCGGAGCGTAATCAGCGTTCGTCGTCTCAATGAACTTTTGGGCGCCGAATACGCGCAATACCGCGCGTCCTTCCGGGTCATGATGCATATTCAGGAGCGCCTCCGTAAGGGCCTTCTTCACGTCATCACCGACGTCCTTCTTCAGGGCAAGTCCGTTCTCGGGGAACTCCGGCGATCGCTCCAGCACCACGAGGTCGCTCCTGATCGCATTGTTGCCGGCCGCCATACGCTCATAGACCGTGTTTTTCGCGGCCCCGATATCGGCCCGCCGGTTCAGGACGTCGTTGATCGCATCTTCATGGGTGCCGCTGAAATAGGTCTCCCTGAGATGGGTCCTGAAATCGAGCCCGTGTTTTTTGAAATAGGCGAGCGGGAGCAGATACCCCGCGGTCGTTGCTTTATCCACAAAGGTGAAGCGTTTTCCCTTCATCTGCCGCACTGACGAGATACCGCTGTCCCGTCTCGCAAAAATAAGGCCGTAGTAGGTCGACATGCCGTTCAGGTCCACCGGACGGCCGATGACCTCTACACCGAGTTTTTCGTGAGCGAGCGGGTATGTAAAGCTGCCGAAGAAGGCGCCGTCGAGGTTTTCGGCGACGAAATTATCGATGATATTGCCGTACCGGGGGAGGATTTTCAGGTTGACGGAAATGCCGATTTTTTTGGAGAGGTAATTACCAAGCGGCTCGTATCGCTCGATCTGGCGGAACAGGTTGTGCTCGGGAAGGAGGCCGATCTGCATCGTACGTCCCCGTGCTTCTCCCAAAGGAGGCGCTGTCTCCTGCTTGCTGCACCCCGCCGGGGCCGATAGTACCAGGCAGAGTGCGATTGCTGCATAATGTCGTATATTCTTCATAACCAGGTATGCAGACATCGCGAATCGCGACAGGACCAAATCGTAACGCGAGAAGTATGTCCGCTTAGTGAAAAAAGTATCAGGTTACAAATCGTAACGCGAGAAGTATCAGCTTTAGTGGAAAAAAGTATCAGGTTACATGACACTTGTACCTAACATATCTCGCGTGTACGACAGTGTCAACAAAGGATGACTTTTTTTAAATATTGGGGGAAAGTCGACACTAAATAAGCGGAAGTAACAGAAAGGCGCAGTTAGCATTACTTTATTCAGGAAATTTGCAGATTGGTGCCGGCGCAACTCAGGGCGCATCAATAAAACTCAGGCATATTGCCCGGCTGCATGACCCGAGGCCCAGGCCCAGTGCAGGTTATAGCCTCCGAGCTCGCCGGTCACATCCACGACCTCACCGATAAAATACAGTCCCGGCACCGTCCTGGCTTCCATGGTCTTTGATGAAAGCGCTCTGGTGTCCACGCCGCCGGCAGTCACCTCGGCTACGCGGTAGCCTTCAGTGCCGCCAGGCGCAAGCTCCCAGGCATGCAGCATCCCGGCGGTCGCGCGCAGGTCTTTCTCTGAATATTGATTGAGCGGTTTGGAAATCATATGACGTTCGCACCAGACCTGTGCAAAACGCTTCGGGAAATAAGCGGCAAGCAGGTTCTGCATTTCCATCTTGCTGGTCCTCTTTTCCTGGAACAGGGCATGGATGTCGATATCCGGAAGCAGGTCGATGACGACGCGCCCGCCCGGAGACCAGAAAGAGGAAGCCTGCAGGATCGCTGGACCGCTCAAGCCCCGGTGCGTGAACAGAATGTTCCCCCGATAGCGCTTGCCGCCGCATGCCACAAGCGCATCCAGCGAGATGCCTGCCAGATCGCGGATCGATTGCTGATCGTCTGCCTGCAGCGTGAGCGGCACGAGCCCCGGCTTCGGCGGAACGATCTTGAGCCCGAACTGTTTCGCAATGCGGTGCCCCATATCAGTTGCCCCGAGATTCGCATAGGACAGCCCGCCCGTGGCAATGACCAGCGATTGCGACGTGAATGTCCCCTGATCGGTCGTCACAGAGAAGGGGCCGGTCTTTTCGATCTGGGTCACCTGGTGTTTGGGAAGGATCCGTGCTCCCGCCTTTTCGCATTCTTTCAGGAGCATGGTCAGAATGGCGCGGGAACTGGCCTGGCAGAAAAGCTGGCCTGCTTCTTTTTCGTAGTAACGGATCTGGTGCTGCTCGACGAGCGAGAGAAAGTCGCGCGGTGTGAACCGGGCCAGGGCGGACCGGCAGAACGGGGGATTGCTGGACAGATAATGCTCGGCAGCAACATGATGGTTCGTGAAATTACACCGGCCGCCTCCAGAGATGAGGATCTTCCGGCCGACCTGCTCGCTGTGGTCAAGCACGGCCACGGAGCGTCCCCGTTTGCCGCATGCAGCCGCGCACATGAGGCCCGAGGCGCCGGCGCCGATGATGATGACGTCGGTCTTCATTTTCGATCGGTCCCCGGCAGTTTCGGATTAACGATGATTTCGCTCACGATCTCAGCTTTATGCGGGCCTTCCGGACCATGGCATCCGGCAGGTAGGATGCTTTGAAGACTCGCAGGTTCTCCTTGTCCAGGTCCTGCTCGAGGTTCAGGTATTTGTATTTGGCCGGAAGGATCGACGCGAAATTATTGAACATATACTGATACACGCCTTTGAACTTCGTCCTGGCCTTGGCGAAATGCAGCACATAGGTCTCTTCGTTCAGCTCCTCGCCAAGCACGAACCCTGCCGGTTCGTTCTCCGCGTAGTAGATGCCTCCGCAGAGCACCAGCTCTTCGTACCGGTCAAGCGCCTCCCGGCAGGGTGCAAAATCAGTCTCTGGCGGGTTCATCTCCGACGTGGCCACCCAGTCGTTCAGGATAAAGCGGGCCTCTTCGATCCGGTCGTTCGTGAGCGGCTTCGCGTCGTGGCGATATTTTTCAAGGAACTGCTTGAGCAGGTTCCTTTTCTTGTGCAGGTTCCTTCCCTTGTAGGTGCTCATTTTTTCGACCGTGTAGACGTAATCGGCGTCGCCCTCGGCAAAGGATATTTCGAACTCCTCAGGATCAAAGACGGACAGCCACATTTCAGGAATGGGGAACAGGTACTCGACCGTGCGCATCAATTCCCGGAGATAGGCGATATCGATCTCCCGAAGGTCCGTCGTCGGCATGAGATAGGTATGCCCGTCGTAGGAACGGCCCTTGATGAATATCTCCTTGTCCACGACCACTTCGTAATTGTGGTTTTCGCGGAACAGGTAGAGGTTCGGGAAGGTGTACTCCGAAAGCGGCTGAATGATTTTTTTGAGCAGCGGGCTGAGCAGGTCCTTATGCTCGATGCCAAGCTTTTCGGTCTTCATGCAGTTACTATAATAGCTGGCGTGATTTTGTCAAGGCTAATTCGCACGGCAAAAGCGCAGAGAGAGCGGCATAGCCGCTTTTTTTTATGCTATCTTTTATCCATGTACAAAGCGGTCCTGGCAGCGGTGAATGAACATCTGAACTCGGAGGTCTCTGCGCGTTATGCGCTGCACCTGGCAAAAGAAGCGGGCGCCCGCATCTATTTCTGCTCCATTGCCGAGAACGGATTAGGCAAAAAAAGCTTTCATCTTGCAGAAGAAGCGGTGAAGCGGCTGTCGCACCGCGCCCGGGAACTCGGCGTCAGGGCCGACAGCATCCTTGAGACCGGCAATCCCATCGAGCAGATCAAAAAGATCATTATTTCCGAAAGCATTGATATCACTTTTGCTGCTACCCGGCGGGAAGACGTGGAGAAGCGCTTTTACGCCCGCACCGTGTCACGCCGTCTTTCCCTCACCCTCCCCTGCTCCGTGGCGCTTGTCCGTGTCGTTCATATGGGCCGCGTGCATCCCAAGAACATCCTCGTGCCGCTTAAGGCTCGTATCGACCACATTGCAGAGCGGGCCCGTTTTGCCGCCATGATGGGCAGTGCCTTCGACGCCCGCCTCTCCCTGTTCCATGCTGCCCGGCCCATGGGGCGCTTCTTTCATGGCGAAATCCACCTGACGCCTCTGGAATGGGAGACCAGGCTGCCAAGCGACATCGTCCGCTTCATCAATGATCTGGACCGCCAGGGGATTCCTTATGATAAAAGACTCACTCCCGGCTCCGCAGGGCTGACCATCACGATCGAGGCCGCAGCGAAGCGGCACGACCTTATCATCATGGGCGCCAGCGAACGCAGTCTCCTGAATTCCCTCATCAGGGGCAACCCCGTGGAGCGGGTGCTGCGCCAAACGACCTGTGACCTGATCATCCTGAGACCACGGATGTGACTCGGATAAGATTCTAGAATCATTTATCAACCTAACCCACACAAACCTGAACAACTTTGCCACGAAGGCACGAAGACACTAAGAACATCTTGAAAATTGTCGAGCTTATCAAACCCCAAAGCCACTAATGCATTTCTTCGTGCCTTCGTGTCTTCGTGGCAAAATAATTTTTCCGTTTTGCATTTAACTTGATTCGTAACTAACTATGAAGATAAACAATCTGACCATTGAACAGGTCCTCAGCAGCCTCGTCACCTCGAAGCAGGGCCTTGCCAGCGAAGAAGCCGAACGCCGACTCGCAGAGTTCGGGCGGAACGAGATCACCTCAGTGAAAGGAAGGCCTCTCCTGTTCCGGTTGCTCGGACAGTTCACGCACTTTCTCGCTCTTCTGCTCTGGATCGCCGCAGGGCTCTCGTTCCTCTCGGAATATCTTCACCCGGGAGAAGACATGCTCACCATGGGCGTGGCTGTTGTTGCGGTCATCTTCATCAACGCCATCTTCACCTTTATCCAGGAATACCGCGCCGAGAAGGCACTCGAAGCCCTGAAAAAACTCCTTCCCTTTAATGTCAAGGTCATCCGGAAC
Organism: Nitrospirota bacterium; assembly: GCA_963818475.1. Taxonomy (GTDB): domain Bacteria; phylum Nitrospirota; class UBA9217; order UBA9217; family UBA9217; genus GWC2-56-14. The sequence goes on from CAWFSF010000002.1 coordinate 200,110, forward strand.
GGAAAGGAGGTCGAGGCCCCTGCAGACCTGGTCGTGCCTGGCGACCTCATCCTGCTTGCCGAGGGCGACAAGGTGCCGGCCGACCTCCGTCTCATCGAATCGAACGGACTGAAGGTCAATAATGCCCCGCTCACCGGGGAGTCGGAACCGGTCCTCCGCCGCGCAGAACCTTTTGAAGGCGATCCTGTCAATAGCCCGAACATCGCCTTTGCCGGCACGACCATCGTGAGCGGCAACGGCACCGGCGTCGTCTTTGCATCGGGCATGCACACGGAATTCGGCAGGATCGCGCTGCTGACCGAAACGGTCACCCCGGGCCTCTCCCCGCTCCAGAAGGAGATCGTGAAGTCGACACAGGATCGTTGCGGTCATTGCCGCCGCCGTGGGCCTCTTCTTTTTCCTGCTCGGCTTCATCATCGGGAGAAGCTTCTGGGGCAACTTCATCTTCGGCATCGGCATCACCGTGGCGCTCATCCCTGAAGGCATGCTGCCGACGGTCACGCTTGCCCTCGCCATGGGCAGCCAGCGCATGGCAAAGCGGAAGGCCCTGATGAAGACGCTCACCTCGGTCGAGACCCTCGGTTCGGTGACCGTGATCTGCACGGACAAGACCGGCACGCTCACCCAGAACAGGATGGCAGTGGCGAAACTATGGGTCGATGATGAGCTGCTTGAACCGGGTGCAGCCAGCGGTCACTGAAACGGCCCGCCTCCTGTTCACCACAGCCGCTCTGTGCAACAATGCACGCTTCAGCGAGAACGAGTACCGCGGCGATCCGACCGAGACAGCGCTTGCTGAAGGCTGCGCAGGAAACGCTCGGCGACAGCACTGCAAAGCGTCTGTCCGAGATCCCTTTTGATGCGGACCGGAAAATGATGACGACCGTGCATGCCGTCGGTAAAGGTACGATGGCGTTCTCCAAAGGCGCCATGGAGCGGATTCTTCCGCTCTGCAGCCATATCATGATCAACGGGGAGCGCAGACCGCTCGATGATGTTACTCGTGACGACGTCATCCATGCCGACCATGCGCTCATGGACATGGGCCTCAGGGTCCTGGCCTTTGCCGCGAAGGAGCTTGCATCGCCACCGGAGCGAGCGTGAGGACATCGAAGCAGAACATGACGTTCCTCGGGCTCATCGGGCTTCAGGACCCGCCGCGGCCCGAGGTGCCTGACGCCATCGGGAAATGCCACGACGCCGGGATCCGCATCATCATGATCACCGGCGACGGAAGCAGGACCGCCCTTGCCATCGCCCGGCAGATCGGCCTGGTCGAAAAGACGCCCGTCCTGATCGAAGGACCCGCCTTCGGACTGATGTCCGATCGGGAGCTGACGGAAAAGCTGGCTGCTCCGGAGATCATTTTTGCGCGCATGACGCCGAAGCACAAGATGCGCGTCGTCTCGGTCCTGAAGGACATGGGCGAAGTGGTCGCGGTGACCGGCGACGGCGTCAATGACGCTCCCGCGCTCAAGAAAGCGGACATCGGCATCTCCATGGGCATTACCGGCACCGACGTGGCCAAAGAGGCGTCGGACATGATCCTGCTGGACGACAATTTCGCGACGATCGTGAACGCCGTGGAAGAAGGCCGCGCGGTCTACGAGAACATCAAGAAGTTCATCACCTACATTTTTGCGTCGAACATTCCCGAGGCCGTCCCCTACCTTGGCTATATCCTGCTCAACATCCCGCTGCCGCTCACGATCATTCAGATCCTGGCCGTTGACCTCGGCACGGACATGCTGCCGGCGCTCGCGCTCGGGTCCGAACAGCCCACACCCGGCATCATGAAACAGCCGCCCAGAAAGCGGAGCGATCGGCTGCTGGACCTTTCGCTCATAGCCCGCGCCTACCTGTTCCTCGGCCCGCTCGAGGCCGTGGCCTGCATGTTCGGGTTCTTCTGGGTGCTGAACACAGGCGGCTGGACCTGGGGAACCATGCTGCCGGCATCTGACCTCCTGTATCGGGAGGCCACGACCGCATGCCTGACCGCGATCGTCATCGCCCAGGTGGCCAATGTCTTTGCCTGCCGTTCGCTCCGTGAATCCGTCTTCGACGTCGGGTTTTTCACGAACCGGCTCATCTTCGCCGCGATCGCCGTGGAACTGCTCCTGCAGGCATTCATCGTGTACACTCCGCTCGGCAACAGCATCTTCGCCACAGCGCCGCTGCCCTTCCGGGTGTGGCTCGTGCTCATTCCCTTTGCGTTCGCATTGTTCTTTGCCGAGGAGATGAGGAAACTTATTGCCCGGCGGATGACGCCGTCATAACCTTATTGAGGCCCCAAGATATGATATACTGAAAGCATAATCAGCCGGTTTGCATTCATCGTTTTGCACTTAATCTCAAGGAGGGCAGTATGCTCGTAATCGCGGACAATCTGAGTGTACGAAACAAAGCCTATATGGAAGCAGTGAAGAAGAAGGACAAAAAAGCGATCGAAGCCATGGCAAAGGAACTGGCTGAAAAGGGCGCGGACCTCATCATCGTGCAGGTCTCGGACGACGGCAATGGCGACGAAGAGCTGCTGCCGCTCGCGACGGAGGCCGTTCAGCTGGGAGGGGGGGTGCCGCTCTGTCTCGATTCCCGCAACGTCAAAGCGCTCAAAAAAGCCATCCCGCTCTGCTCGGAGCCGCCGATCATCAACTACCTGTCTGCGGACGAAAAAAACCCCGATGAGATCCTTTCGCTTGTCCGGGAAACCAAGTCGAACATCATCATCCGGGCGCTCAAGGGCACCGTGCCCGCCACGCTCGAAGCCAAGCTGATGATCATCGAGGACCTGATCGAGAAGGCCAACGCGGCCGATGTGCCGAACGAGCGGATCTTCGCCGACCCGTCGGTGGTGCACATCAGCAAGGCCATGGGGCAGGAGCACCTGCTGAACGCCCATGAGAGCATCGTGGTGCTGAACGAGATGGTCGACCCGCCGCTCAACACGGTGGTCTGGATCTCGAACGTGACCTCGGGCCTGCCGAAAAACCTGAAGTCCACGGTGGCCTCGTCCTATCTTGCCTATCTCGCGGGAGCGGGCTTAAGCGCTGCCATGGTGGATGTGAAGGATGCGGAGCTCATGAAGGTGGTGTATCTGATCAAGACGTTCCGGGATGAGATCACCTTTGCGGCGGGGGATCTGGGGTAGAAGCGGCAGTACAACTCGACTTACAAGGAAAAGGCGGGAAGCTGAAAGCTTCCCGCCTTTGTTATTACCGCTGTGGCCGTCGCGCTTCCCGCCAGAGCATGTAAGCAAGCGCCCCTAGAAGAATGCATGCAGGGACGCTGACCCATTGGGGAACGAATGAAGCCGTTCACGATGATTTCCCAGTGGAAATAGAGACGGAGCAGATGCGCGAGAGAAAGAATCGAAAATATGACTGCGGCGATGATGGAAAATGGTTTCATGATTTATCTCCTTTCAAGTGTCGGCAGGTAAGTTGACTTCACCCGCAATTACTGCATGTATAAACGAACATCGAATATGGGTTGTAACTTATACTTGAACAATGAGTTAAGCGGCTCAGGACGCTTGAACGATTGGTTAGTGCTTATCCTCTTTTGTCCAACGGCGAAGTTTGCCACTATTTCCATCCGATAATGTTCTCCTAAAGACCCTGGAAAGCCTCAATTATTGTTTCCAAGCTATCATCGCACGCCGCACATAAATGTTCAAAATGTTTACGAAAACTGCCGTATTCTTGTAGCGCCTGCTTTCTAGCTACTTCTGCCTCACTTCCAGAAGCATGGCCTTTTAATATGGAACGTAAGTTATGGATTTCATGGAAGGGCGACATAAGTTGGTGCGCATGATCCTCCTCAAAGCCGACGGCGATAAGACATTCTTCAGTAAGCTTCAGTGCTCTTAACTTTATGTCAGGATTTCTGCCACGTTCTTTTGCTTTTTTACGCAACCATTTTTCGTCTAAACCCTCAACCACAAGCTGATCGAGATTTAATATTTCCTCTGCCCATTCATCGCGGGAAGAGGTATACGGATAGTGAACTATTTTGGGCGCATCTTCTTCTCTTAGAATCCACCAGCCGACTTTTGAACGGTGTAGTTTTTCAAGCTTATACTTTAAGCTATTAAGTGCATCGTATCCTTGATAAAATTGACCTTCAAAGTCTGTCGTAATTGCTCTCTCAGAAAGTGGAGCTTTAGGCTTTTCGTTATATTGTTTCCAATGAAGCTGCTCTTCATAAGGAAGCTGACTCAAATATATTAGATAGGTATGGACTTGACCTGCTGCGTTAACATCGAAAGTTTTTAAGTGCCACGCACCACGGCAACCAACTGATCTGCTTTCCAACTGGTATTTAGCCCTATCGCTCTTGTATTTCAGCAAGACTTCGGGCTTAAAAAACGCGGGGGTTATCTCGAAGGGAAGATCTGACTTAGTAAAATAATTGGATAAACATGCAGGGTCACATGCTATTTCGGCAATCCTTTTATTTTTCCAATCATACGCAATGAACGTTGCGTACTGCTTTGCCTTTTCAGATACAGGCCTGCCCCATATATTATTTATTATTTTATCCTTTGAAATACTGATATTCGCGACCTGAAATCCTCTTGAGTAGCTCCCGTAGCTCTCGGATATTACTAAGCTTCCAAAAATGTTATGCTTACCCTCAAATTGTATTGGAGTATTTCGATCGCCCCAGCCGGAAAAATTACCTGATTTATATCGTGTAAAATCAAACATACGAACCAATAACATTTTGCTTACACTGGTGTACTCTCCAAGGATGGTTTTCTTGACCGTGATAATAGTGCCAGTTTCATTGTTAGGCAAGCCACTTATTTCTATGATTTTTACGACATCTTCAATATCGCCAAACTTATCGAGTCTACACCAAGCACTACGCTCGGACATAAAGTGAATTCCTAATACGTGAGATATTTTCTGTTCCACCTCAAAGTACAGCTTCTTAGATTCAACACCCTCAAAAGAGCGCCCAAATAATATCTGCTCCCCCTTTATGAGCGTCTTGCTTCCAGCATGAGCAAGGGGTCCTTCAATCCAAGCATCATCTGAAGAGCATGTAATCCCCCAGGTGGAAAAAGGATTATGATTCCAGCCTTGAAGATCGTCTACGGTTGAATCATCAATCTCAACCTCTGGTATTAGAACGGCATGAATAAAAATGTGTCGAAGCGACGCATAGATAATAATGGTTTCATCCTCTATTTCTTTTTCAAGAAAAGGTAGCACGTCCTCCTGTCGAACCCAGGAATTAAAGGCATCTTCCAGTAGTGGTTCGCTGTCAATCGATAAAATTTCCTTGAGGTCGTATAGGTTCATTACTTATTCAATGATTGGGCAAATCTTCACATCCGGCTCATGATAACGACGAGTTCACACACCAGCGAAGCGGTCGGCGTGGAACGATTTGTTATGTTAGCATCCACTGGTGTGAGTATGAACAACCAAGAGCTCGCCAGAAGGATCAAGATAGTAAGTTATTTCATTGTTTGTTTCAATGAAATCGGGAAGGCCATCATATGTAACATCAAAGGCGCCTGTGACATCAAACCTGTAAATTGGGCCTAGGTCTTTATCTTTTCCATCAGCTTTCATGTCAAGCCGGGAAGCTACGCATTTTTCATCTCGACCATCTCCGACATAAAATACTGGCTCGTTTCCCTTTTGAAAATATATTAGGTAAAAGTCAGCAGTTCTTCCTTGAAAACGTAAGGGGCGATTCGAGGTCAGTATTTTGTCTAAATCTTTGAGCTTTAGAGTGACGATGATTACTCTTAAAGAATGTGGGGTCTTTCCTATTGTTGTGATTTCATAGCTAACATCTGCAATATTAGATTTTGTAACTGGCATATTCGATTTCTTGTCGAGAATAATCTTCCTGTCATAAATGTCCCTCAAGATGGATTCCGCATATCCAGGCTTCGATCTAGATTTCTCGAAGGCAAGTTCATCCGTGAGCCAGAGCGTGTTAGTATTTTTAACATAACGCCCGTAGCCGCGCGAAGGGATATTACTTATATCAAAAACATCATTTGGGATTCTAATTAGACCCTCCCACTCCACATTGTGCGTTATTAGATGGAGTTTATTATCGGGAAGCTCGAGGACTGAATTTTTATACTTGATTTTGAACTTCGTCGCATTGCCCTGCATCCCAGAGGAATACATCCAATCGGTAAATGGAGTTACTCCAGTAATGATTAGGCCGCTATCATCTTTCTTGTAAGCAAATGTGAAATAGTTCGCATTATTATCAGCCCTTCCATATTTTGCTATTGTGTGAAAACCATATGGGGCAATTTCACAATTTGCGGAGGCATGTATAGGTAAGGTTAACGTAAAAACAATTAATGCAAAGTTTCGCCATCTCATGAATACGACTCCTTTCTATATAACGTGCCGCTGTGGGGCGCGCGGCTTTTTGCGCGTCTCACACCAGCGGATGGTTGGCCCTTTGTTCAATAAATCAATGAGTCAAGGTTTGATACGTCCAGCTCTTTTGCTTTCCGATAAATGATATATTCTTTTGTTTCCCAGAATTCCTTTTGAAACTCAGTGATAATTTTCTTTATACTTTCCAGAACCACTACGAGTTTCTTGTTAAGCTGAGGCATAATTTGGGTAAAAGTTAAATTATGTAGATTATAATAAGAATCTTTCCACGTTTTATTGTCTTCATTATAAATGTCTGATAGCCATTTGATGTCCCAGTCTATTGCCAACACGTTGCAAAGGTTATGCAATGTCATGTAAATATGGGTAAACATTAATTCATCATCTGGCTCTATTCCTATAAATGGATCTAACTCCTGGTTTTCCATTATGAACTCATAATATTGAGGTAAGTGAATTAAGAGAAGCCTTGATAATTCAGTTAGCTCTTTGAAGTTTTTTTCTTGAATGTAGTAGATTATGAAATTTAATAATCCTTGGTCGTCATCAAGCATATGCTTGGTGCTTAATGTAAAACTTAAACTTTGCTGGAGCTTATATTTTTTATATTGATTTCTAACTTGGTTTTTTATTGGGGCAAAATACAGTTTCTTTGTCGAAGTTTCAGCAACGCATAAAAAAACCGGAACTGCAAGATTCATCCAATAGTTAATTGTTTCAATCTTTACTCCAGAAAATTTCGCTTCTTGTCGGTTTTGTTTTTCATTTTGCTTCCATTCGAGACTTTCTGTTCCTTTAAGTTGGATTGATATTAGATCACCTCTGACAGAACCATCGCTGCCTACCATTTCAAGATAGCAGTCAACACCATAATCTCGTTCGGTGACTCCTCTAAGCAGCCATTCAGAAGGAACTGAATTCTGTAGAATTTTCCACGAATCAGTTTCTTTAATATGTGTAGAAGGTCTTTGTGGAAATTTCATAATTTAAGGCCAACAAGTTATTGACTATCCCCCTTGTTTTCAGGTCTTTACTATGGGGGATAGTAAAGAACGGATTTCCGTTCTTTACTAGTTTAGCAAGGAATATGCCAGTATTAGCTAAACGGAACAAGAGATCGCATATTAGATGCCAGCATTTCAATACTATATGCGCTTTCCCTTACATGTAGGCAGAATATATGCTTAATCCGCGACGTTGTCAAAGATTCCGATGGGGTAATTTAAGGGTAATTGCCGAAGGTACGGTTTGTAACTTTATGTATTGCGAAGGATGGAAACTACAACGAGTTCAGGAAGAAGTATTCTTAGCAGAGTATAACAGCTCTCATCCCGAAATTGGAGCGTTGTCAAGGCACGTAATGATAACGAAGGGAATCGGCAGGCGGTTACCGCTGCGAATATTCCTTCTGCACTTCCGGAACAAGCCGCTGGTACTCCTCGTAGGGGATCTTCGATTTCCAGTTGTCCGTCACCATCCCCAGGCCGATGATCAGGTAGAAGAGAATGATGAGGACCACCGGGAAGAGGTACGGGCTTACGGTCCTGACCTTGGGTCCTGCACGGAGCGTGAGTTCCAGCGCGCCCTCTGAGCCGGGCAGCGGCTCACGCAGGTGAGGCAGCCGAAACATTCCGCCGACCTCACGACCTCGCTCTTCTCCACATCGATCTGGGTCGGGCAGTGTTTGGTGCAGGCGTGGCAATGGGTGCATTTCTGCTCGTTCCGCTGGACCTTGAAGGGGCTGAACCGGCTCACGAGACCCAGAAGCGCGCCGTAGGGGCAGAGATAGCGGCACCAGAAGTTCTTATACAGCACCGATAAGCCGACGAGCACCACCAGCACCCAGAACGTGACCTGCGTCATCTCGGTGAAGAACTTCATCATGCGAACGTCCGCGAGTTTGTAATAGTCGCTGATATAGAACATCGCCATCGACCACATGGGCATGACCCCGATAGCGACGACAAAGAGACCCATCAGGACGTACTTGAGCGACCGGAGCGAGATGTCCGTAAAACCGGAGATACGGAAGTTCCTTCCGAAGACCTTTTCCCCGGCCATCCAGATATACTGCGACACCGTGCCGACAGGGCAGATCCAGCCACAGAAGCCTTTTTTCATGACCAGTGAAACGCCGAGGATCGCCGCGAACATGATGAAGCCCGAGGGATGCACCGGCTCGACAATGCCGGTCAGGATGAAGTACTTGAAGTCCATGAGCCCGCCGATGGGCAGGAAGGCGTCCACGGACGCGGGCCGCTCGACAAAGGGATGGCCCGGCGATACGAAGTGCTGAACGAACTGATAAAAACGATAGCCGATGAAGAGCGTGATCAGGAGAAAACCGAACTGGACGGCATAGCGGACGAATCGTATGGCGCTGGGATGTTTTATCATGGGATATTGTACCATCGCTCGGCCAGCGCAGGTATGACGGCAATCATATTACAATTTCTTCTTTTCGATCACCCGCTCCATACCGAGCCGTGTTGCCGAGAATCCGTGGGAAGAAGGATCTTCTTCTTTTTTAACCGCATTGAAAAAATCACAACGCCAGCAGTTGGTCAGTTTCTGGGCATAGGTGCCCTGGATCTTTCCTCCGCAGAGCGAACCTGCGATGACCCAGCAGGCACGGCCCGCATTCTTTCCGCCGTGGGCGCCATGCAGTTCATCGTGCGTGGTCACGGGGCAGACTCCAAGCTCGGTCGTTCTGGGTCCTCCCGGGTATCGCCCGCAGTTTTTATGTTCCCAGCAATTCTTCCGTGTAACATCATCGAGTTTCATATAAAAGCCTCTTTTCCATAATAATAAATAGAACCTGCAACGAGCAGATTATTTTCGAGCGACAATATACCGTGGGCAACGCTCCAAAGTCAATATTTTTTCGATGGTTGATTCATGATTTTATCGTCAGCACAGCCCGCGCTCCTGAGCAGAATAATGCAGACCGGGAGCCGTGCGATGGCACACACAGGTCCGCGCAGGTAACGCTTTACACCTTCAGGAGAGTATGCTATTTTTTCTGCATGCGCCACGACCTTCAAGAATTTTTCTATCCGAAAACCGTTGCCGTAATCGGCGCCACCGACAATCCCCTCAAGCCCGGACGGGCGATTCTCGAAAACCTGTCTTTTTTTAACGGTGCGGTCTATCCGGTAAATCCAAAGCATACAACGCTGCTCGGCCACCACTGTTATGCCTCGATCCGTGAAGTGCCGGATAAGATCGACCTTGCCATTGTCGCCCTTCCGGCGCCGCTCGTGGAACAGGAGATGGATGAACTGGGAAACAAGGGCATCCGCCGGGCCATCATCATCAGCTCGGGCTTTGCCGAATCAGGAAACGACGGTTCGGCCAGGCAGCAGCGGATCGCGGCAATCGCGCGGCAATTCAACATCAGGGTTATCGGGCCCAATGCCCTCGGCATCTACAACTCTGCCAACGGCCTTGACAGCTTTTTCGTGTCCGCGCACGCGGGTGTCGCGCCCGACCGCCGGCCGCCTTTCGATCATTTCCCAGAGCGGCGCCATTACCGTTATCCTGATGGAAGCACTGGCGCGCGACGGCATAGGCATTGCGAAGGCCGTGAACTACGGCAACCGCCTTGATATCGACGATGCCGACTGCCTCGATTACCTTGCCGATGACCCCGAGACGCATGTTGTTGCCATGTACATGGAGTCCGTGGGGGACGGCAAAAAGTTCCTCGCAGCGGCAAAACGCTTTTCCTCCGTGAAACCGCTCGTCATCTGGAAAGCCGGCAAGTTCGAGACCGGGGCCTCGGCTGTCAGATCCCACACCGCCACGCTCGCCGGCAGATACAGCCTGTACCAGGCGGCGTTCCGCCAGGCGAAGGCCCTCGAGGCCGTAACGTTCGATCACCTTATCGACTCGGCAAAAGCTCTGGCGATCATGAACTATCACTGCGTGGGAAACCGCCTGCTCGTGCTCACGAACGGCGGCGGCCTTGCTGTAGCTGCCGCTGATCAGGCGAGCAGGGAAGGCTTCACCATGCCGCGCACCTCCGACGACGTGCGGACCAGGCTGGGAGCCTCGTTCCCGCCTTTCTTTGTCCTGAACAATCCCATCGACCTCACCGGAAGCGGAAAAAACGAGGATTACTACACTGCGCTCAAGGAGGCGCTGCCTCACTATGATGCAGCCGTCGTGATCGTACTTATGGGTGCGACCACGGTCACCGAGCCGGTCACTGAACTCATCGCCCGCGCCTGCCACGAGACCAAAAAACCAATCGCCTGCTGCCTGCTGCAAGGGCTCGGTTATACGCAGGAGGCCATGTCCGCCCTGCTCAAACTCGGCGTCCCGGTCTACCCTTCACCGGAGCGGGCAGTGCGCGCACTTGCGGCGATCAGGAAGGTGACCTGCAGAGGTGAAAGTTCAGAGTAAAAAAAATCGCGGCGGCAGTCGTAAAAAGTCGGATTTAACCACGGAGGCACAGAGGGCACGGAGGAAAACCTTTTATTACCAATTTGCTTTTCTCTGTGTCTCAGTGTCTCTGTGGTGGAGTTTAGCCTTTTACGAGATCGTCAATATTAATGCAAACGAATTAAATATTGTTACATCCAAGAAAGCCCCCCCTCGCCCTACCCTCTCCCCGCTGGGGAGAGGACAAAGGTGAGGGGCAAATCAGTAACGAATCTAAATGCGTTTGTGTTAGTTCTGAATAATTATGAAAACTCCGGCAGACATAATAGCAACGGCACTACAGGAAGGACGCGCGGCTCTCCTTGAACACGAGGCAAAAGAGATCGTTCGCAGCGCAGGGATCATGGTGCCCCGGTTTGAGGTTGCAGGCCCGGACGATCACGAGGCGATCGTGGCAGCCGCTGACAAGCTCGGTTTTCCCCTGGCGCTCAAGGCTGTTTCCGCCGATATTCTGCACAAGACCGATGCCGGCGCGGTGATGCTGAACATCGCGAACCGGTCGGCGCTTGCGGCGTCCATACCGGCAATGAAGAACATGATCGCGGCCCGGGCGCCGGGCGCGGTGATACGGCTTTTCCTCCTGGAGAAGATGATGCCTGCTGGATTGGAGCTTTTGATCGGCGGATTGCGCGACGAGCAGTTCGGACCGTCAGTCGCCTTTGGGCTCGGCGGGGTCTGGGTCGAGGCGCTTCAGGATGCGGTTTTCGGCATTCTGCCCATGACGCGGCAGGAGCAGCTCGCCATGATCGCTGAAACAAAGGCCGGCGCGTTCATGAAAGGATTCCGCGGAAGCGCGCCGCTCGATCTGGAGGCGGCGCTTGCAGCGATCAACGCCGTCTCGTCCCTCCTGACCAGCCACCCCGAGATCGTCGAGATCGACCTGAATCCGGTCCGGCTTTACCCGAGGGGCGCTGTGGCACTGGATACGAGGATCGTGCTGCGGCGCTAGGGTGGAAGGTTGTCCCAAGTGCTGTCATTGCGAGGAGCGAAGCGACGCGGCAATCTCAATTTATCAGACGGCGACAAACTGCGAGATTGCTTCGCCACGCTCGCAAAGACGGCTTAAAGGATAGCATGGTAAAGCAATATCGTTTCTGCCTAAGAAAGGTTCAGCTGGCGGGACAACTGCTCACCTGCCTCGCGAAGTGTTTTCTCTCCCTTGACCTCCTTAAGCGAGTACGGCAGCGTAGCAACGGGCAGGCTGCCCGCCATTCGTTTGAGGTCTGTCATATACGGCTGTTGTGCCTGGAACATGGAGTCCAGGGCAGGAGAGTCGGGGTTCTCAATGACCCGGTTTATTACCAGGCCCTGAACTGAGAGGTTATATTCCCTCAGCGTGTCCATGAGCCGTTCCACATGCCTGACCACCAATGCCTCGGGGTTCGCAACCACAACAAACCTCGACCTGCTCTGGATAAAGCCCGCGATCCGCTCCGACAACGCGATCCATTCGTCCATGGTGTCGGAAATGGACCGCGTCCCGGTGATGCGCCTGCCGATTTTGTCCAGCCCTTCGAAGACACGCGCTCCGGCCCGAAGATGTTTTCTGATGAACTTTGGCATATTCAGAAGGTTGAGGGTCTCGCCGGCCGGCGCCGTGTCCCAGACGACCCGGTCATAGTTCCCGGTATCGACCGTATCAACGATGAGGTCAAGCATGGTCTCTTCCCTGAGCGACGGCGCAGAACCGATATAATCGAGCAGCTGGTGCCGCGACTCGCTGTCAAGGGCGTCAAGATCGATGAGTTGGGAGAGGATATCGTAGAAATCGCGGCTGAATTTCTTTTTCCACCGCGCCACGATGGCATCCTGCCCGATCTCGACAGCGGACAGGTTCTCCGCGATCGTGGTAACGGAATCCCCGATCTGCAGTTCATAAATATCGGACAGGGACGGCGTCAGGTCTGACGTCATGATGATGGTCTTTTTGCCCGAGGCAGCGAACCAGGCAGCCACCGCAGCCGAGCACGTGGTCTTTCCTACGCCGCCTTTGCCGCCAAAAAGGATGATCGGGGTTTCTGTCATAGTATTGTGCGCTCTCCCGGCCGGTCGCCATGTTGTGGTACCCGCACAGATTCAAGCCATTACTTAAATCGCTGATGTGCGAAAAAAGGTCCCCATTCCGCAATCCGAAATCCGCATTCCGCAATTGCCACTGCTAGGGGATGGTCCTTACCTTGTCCTCCGGATAGCTGGTCACCACGGTTTTCAAAGGCAGGGCCTCGGCGCCGGAGTAGGAGTAGTCCGTACGCACGAGCTCTACGGGGCTGTCTCCCGGCGCATACATCCGCATTGACGCGATCCTTCCCTGTTCGTCGTATTCATAGCGTGTATAGGAAACCACGTTCTCCCGGGCATTGACGATCACCTTTTTCAGTTCTGCCGCAGCCTCAGGGATGCTTGTTGCCACCCCCACGGCGAAGCCGACCACGCTGCCGACTGCCACGGGTACGAGTTTGACCGTAAGATACCCTGCCAGCGCCTCGAGCGACCCGGGATATCCCTGCATGCCCTGCGTCAAGGCCAAGCCGCCCTGAAATCCATCGCCGGTCCAGCGGTAGATCACGTCAAAGGGCCTGCTCATGTCCGGCCCTTCCTCGCCGCGCACAACAATGTCGTAGGATTGATACGGACGGCCTGCAAGATAACTCACCAGCGTAAACTGCTCGCCTGCCCTGGAAGGCCGATGTTCCAGCGGCACTCCGAAAAAAGGCCTGCCTTTCACGTCATACTCGATGCGTTTTAGCATCGTTATTTTCTGCGCAGTATCGCTCCAGCCCGAGCTTGCAGTAAGATCGACCCGCCCGGTCATGCAGCCGGACAGGAAGAAGAGGCCAAGCAGCAGGCATTTCGTTCTCTTGGTGCGAAAACATTCACTAGTCGTCATTGTTTTCTCACGAGCTGTATGACCGTGACCTCCGGTGGAGCGAGAAATCGTATCGGAGGCCCCCAGGTGCCGGCGCCGCGGCTCGTGTAGACGACCGAGCCCTTGCCCACGTCGTACCGTCCCGCTTGGAGCGGATGGGCGCGCTGGCTTAAGTAGGTGAAGGGCCAGATCTGGCCCTTGTGCGTGTGGCCCGACAGCATGAGGTCGTACATACCGATTGCGTCCGGGTCCGGATGGGGCTGGTGCTTCAGGAAGAGGACAAACTTCTTCGACCGGTCGGTCCTGGCCAACGCCTCGCGGTCCGGCGCGGGCGTCCCGGTCTTGGTCTGGATGGCCGCCCGGTCGTCCACCCCGGCGATCTGGATGACCCCGAGGTCTCTCGATTCGCCTCTCAGCACGGTGAAACCTGAGTGGTGGAGAAGCTCCAGCGCCTTGTCGAGGCCGGCATAGTACTCGTGGTTCCCCGTCACGGCGAACTTGCCGTATTGCGGATGGATTTCCTGCAAGAGCTCGCGCAAACCCGGCAAGTGATTGATTTGGGCATCCACGAGGTCGCCGGTGACGACGAGAATGTCCGGCTTGGCTGCTTTCACCGCTTCCAGTATCGCCACCAGGCGATCGCACCGCACGATGAGGCCAAGATGCACATCCGATATCTGGGCGATAGTGACCTTGTCCGTGCCCCTGGGCAGCCGGTCCGTCTCGAAGACGAGCCGCTCGGTCCGGATGTTCTGCGCGTCGAAATAGCCGTAGACGCAGATCAGAGCCGACAGGGAGAGCGATAGCACAAAGGAAAGCCTTGGCGGAACGCGCAGAAGGAACGGGCCCTGCCCACCGAGCCATGCCGGCACCCGAAGCGCGAGGTTCACGAGGTCGATCACGACGGAACTGCAGAAGAAGAGGAAGATGAGTGCCATCCAGAGGTAGGCGATCCAGGACAGGGTGCGTGCCGAAAGCTCGAACTCGTTCCGCTCCAGCGAACGGATGAGGAACACGGCCCCGACCATGAAGACCATGAAGAGCGCGACGACGATGCCCGTGCCCCATCCGAACCCGAAAGCCTGCCGCGCCTTCAGGAACGCGTAGGCGTGGATACCTCCGTACACGCCGAATACAAAGAAAAAGAAAAGGATCATCTGCCGAAACTCACCCCCATGCCCTCGGCGACCTTCACGAGCTCGTCTTCGGGGTCGACCAGCTTGAGCTGGCTGATCGCCTGCTCGAGCGGCACCGAGGTGATGATCGGCGGCTGATAGGAGACCATTTCCCCGAATTTCTTCTGGGCGATAAGCTCCACGGCATGGGCGCCGTAGCGCGTGGCCAGCAGCCGGTCAAAGGGACAGGGACTGCCTCCGCGCTGCAAGTGGCCGAGCACGGTCACGCGCGTTTCGAAGCTTGTGCGTTTGCTGATCTCATTCGCTACGATCTCGCCCATGCCGCCGAGTCTCAGGACGTATCCGTCTGCACGCCTTCTCGCGCACCGCCATTTCTCCGCCCGCGGGCTTGGCGCCCTCGGCCACCACCACGATGCTCGACTTGCTTCCCGCTTTTTTCCGTTCCAGGAGCCTTTCCGTCACCTTATCGATACTGAAAGGGATCTCGGGGATCAGGATGACGTGGGCGCTGCCTGACATGCCGGCCTGCAGAGCGATCCATCCGGCATACCTTCCCATCACCTCGAGAATAATGACCCGCTGGTGGCTCTCCGCTGTGGTATGGAGTTTGTCGAGCGCTTCAGTTGCCGTGTCCACGGCGGTCTGGAAGCCGAAGGTCACGTGCGTGGCCATAAGGTCGTTGTCGATGGTCTTGGGGACGCCGATCACCGGGATCCCCAGTTTGTTGAGCCCGTTGCCGATCTTGAGAGAACCGTCACCGCCGATGACCACGAGACAGTCCAGCCCGAGTTCCCGGATATTGGCGATGACCACGGCGGACATGTCCTCGACGATCTCCCTGCCGTTCATCACGGTCTTGTACGCAAAGGGATTGCCGCGGTTCGTCGTCCCCAGGATCGTGCCGCCGACGAACAGAATGCCCCTCGTGTTCCACGAGGTGAGCGGGCGCGTTTTCGTCGGGCTGAGCAGACCTTCGAATCCGTCTATGATGCCGGTCACTTCCCAGCCGTACTTGAAGATGGCGGTCTTCGTGACCGCGCGGATCACTGCATTAAGACCGGGCGCGTCGCCCCCGCCTGACAGAATTCCGATACGCATGATTGCCTCCGAATGAAAATATGGATCATGGGTCAAGTAGCATGGGTCAAGTTGAAGACAGCTCAACCGGAAATCCTTGCTATTTGCTACTTGCTGCTTGACCTGTGTTTTTTATTCCCAGCAGCTTCGCACCGCTCTCGCAGGCGATCTTCATCACCTGAACGCGAGGTATTCCCGCCTGCTCAAACAGCTCGATCTCGGAATCATAGGTCTCACGGTAGGCGGGATCGGGAAGCACGCAATCCGTGCCAATGGCGAGCGGGACGCCGATCGAATGGGCATAGCGCAGCATCGATCGCTGCGACAGGATCAGCTGCTCGACGAACTGGACGGTATCAGACGCGGCAGACGATCCAGCCGCGCGCCGCAGGGCGACCAGGGTCGGCACCCAGAAAATGTCCTTCGCAGCCATGAGATCAAGCGCCCGTTCCGTCATGAAAAACCCGTGCTCGATGGACCGCACGCCGGCAGAAGCAGCGGCAATGATCGCCTGCTCTCCGTTTGCATGCGCCATGACACCGAGACCCTGTGCCGCTCCCGCGTTCACCAGGCATGCCAGTTCTTCGCTGCTGAACCCGCCCGCAGTGACCTGGCCGGGACGCTTGAAGCTTACCATGCCTGATGCCATGGTTTTGATTATACCAGCTCCGGCGCGTTTCAGGCGAAGGATCTCGGTCGGTATCTGGTCCGGTGTTGATATTGCTACGCCGAAGGCGGATCCATAGCCGCCCTGGCGATACAACGCCCAGCCGCTTGCAAGTACGGCCGGCCCGTACTCCCTGGCGATGATGCCGTGTTCGACATTCCGCTTGAAACCGGCATCGCGAAGCGCCCTGATCCCAGCGGACGCAGCGCAGTCAAGCCCTGATGTTTCCTTGAGGTGCACATGGGCATCAACGAGGCCGCTCATGGTTGTGGATGGTTGAGAGGGCATGGTAAAACGCCCGGAGGTTATGGGCTGATCATCCCCTTATCGCGGAAACTGAAGTGCGTGCCGTCGCCGATAATGATATGGTCGAGCACCCGGATGCCGAGCACCTCGCCGGCCTGCACCAGCCGTTTCGTGAGCAGAATATCTTCCTGGCTCGGCCGGGTATCGCCGCTCGGATGGTTATGGATGAAAATGACCGCGGCTGCCGATTCCCTGATTGCTGCCTTAAAGGTGTCGCGGGGATGCACGATCGATGCGGATAGGCTGCCGACCGAGACCTCCTCGTCCCGGATGATCTTGTTCTTGGTATCGAGCAGGGCGCACCGGAATACCTCTTTTTTGAGGTCCTTCATGCGCGGGCGGTAATAGCCGATGACATCGTCGCAGGAACAGAACGACTCGCCCGCGAGCGACGGAAGCTGGTATCGCTTCCCGATCTCGATGGCCGCTTTGATCTCGGCTGCCTTTGCCGGTCCGATGCCGTTGACGCCGCAGATCTCGGTAATGCTCGCCTGGCCAAGCCCCGCGAGGCCGCCGAATTGCGCCAAAAGCTCCATGCTCAGGTCGAGCGCGGTGCGGCCCGCCTTGCCGCTCCTGATGATGATCGCAAGCAGGTGGGCATCTGACAATGACGACGGGCCATGGGCGATCAGCCGTTCGCGCGGCCGTTCGTCCTCGGGCCAGTGCTTTGACCGTCCGGAGCTGGGTATCGGGCATTTCACCTCGGGTGCTGGAGTAGGAACGAATTTCGTTAAAGTATAGAGGTGATGAAAAATGCTGTCAAATAAAAAAGACGACCCCTGAGGGGCCGCCTTCTCGCCATGCACTGTTATTTTGTCATACCCTCACAAACGCATCCTTCGGAGCGTTGCAGACCGGGCAGGCCCAGTCATCGGGCAGGTCTTCGAATTTTTTTCCTTCTTTCGCTTCTTCGTAGATATAGCCGCATACGGTACATCGCCACATATTAACCTCCCTAACTCCAAATTTTAAATTTCAAAAAACAAATACCAAATAATATCGAATATTCAAATACCAATGGCCGAACGTTTGAAGCTTGATCTTTGGAGCTTGTAATTTACTTGCTATTTGATGCTTGGTGATTGGGATTTATTATTTTAACATCACAACATTATTTGCATTGGCCGGAACCAGTGCCATCGAATTTTTTGTGGTACTCGATGGTCTTCTCCGCAAACTGCTTCCCGAACTCGAAGCATTTTTTTTCGTCGTCGGGACTCGGCCGGTAGAGGACCTCGACCCCTGGTTCGACTGTGTCCAGCCCCATCTTTTTGAAGGCCTCGTATACTTCTTTCACCGCCCCACCGCCCCAGCCAAAGCTCCCGAACGCTCCGACAAGCCGGTTCTTCGGTCGGAGCCCCCGAAGATGCGCCAGGAATTCGGCAACAGTCGGGAACATTATATTGTTGAGCGTAGGCGTGCCCACAAGCATAGCCCGCGACTCCCAGATCCGTTTGATCGCCACGCTCATGGGCGTGGACCGGAGCTTGATCACATCGACATCGACGCCGGCTGACTTGATCCCCTCCATGATCGGGATGGTCATGTGCTCGGTGCTGTGCCACATGGTGTCATATACGATCACGACCCGGAGGTCGGCCTTGTCGTTCGCCATGTCAAGGTACATCTGCAGGATCTTGCCCGGGTCCTTTCTCCAGATGATGCCGTGGTCCGGAGCGATCATGTCGATGGCCAGACCCAGTTTCTGCACCTCGGCGATCTTGTTCTTGATCAGCGCGCCGAACGGCATGAGGATGTTCGCGTAGTAGTCGCGGACCGCGTGCTCAAGGGCCGACACGGAATACTGATCGCAGTATTCATCGTCGAACCGGGCGGACGAAGCGATATGCTGCCCGAAGGCATCCTGGCTGATGAGCAGCTTGTCCTCGGCTACGTAGCTCATCATGGAGTCAGGCCAGTGGAGCATCGGCGTTTCGAGGAAGGTGATGGTCTTCGTGCCGGTCGAGAGCGTATGGCCGGTCTTGACGATCTTGAACTTCCATCTGCGAAGTGTCGTAGAACCGGTCCAGCCCTTTTTTGCCGCGCTCCGTGATATGGATCAGGGCGTTCGGCGCCAGCTCCATGATCCGGTCGATGCTGGTCATGTGATCGTTCTCAATGTGGTTGATGACCACATATTCGATCTTTGACGGATCCACGAGGCCGCGAATATTATCAAGCGTATATTCGCAAAAATCGTGTTTCACCGTATCGACAAGCGTCACATGTTCATCGAGAATGAGATAGTTGTTGTACGACGTTCCGTGCGGCGTTATGTAGCCGTGAAAATCGCGCACCGCCCAGTCGACGGCGCCGACCCAGAATATCTTCGGTTTTATTTCTACAGCACCCATGGGGGCCTCCTGTTGTGATCTCTCCTGATTGAACGGTCATTCACCGGCATGCCCCACTGCAGGTCAGGCGTTCTTTTGCGCCTTGCGGCATGCCGGGCAGATCCCGTAAAACTCAACGTGATTTCCGAGAATAGAGAAGTTCTGTGCAACCTCTTTGGGCAGGTCGATGGATATTTCCTCAGGCACATCGACCACCTTTTTGCAGGTTACGCAAATGATATGGTGGTGAGCGCCGGTATTCGGGTCATAGCGCTTTCGTGAAGGATCAATGGTAATTTCCCGCAACGCCCCTGCCTTGGACAGGGTATTAAGCGTATTGTACACGGTGGCAAAGGAGAGAGCCTTCTCTTTCCCCACAACGGCGTGAAAAATCTCTTCCGCGGAAGGGTGGGAGGTGTTTCCGTCCAGATAAGCGAGAATGGCGAGCCTTTGCGGGGTGCGCTTGAACCCCTTTTCAAGCCCTATTTTGATTGCCTGCTTCATGGTTATAACTTAGAATTAATATAAATTATCAGGGTCATGCTGTCAAGGGCTTTATATCTGGGTGTCAACCCAAAGTAGAAATGTCCTACTCTTACCAAGATAGAAATGTCCGCTTTTAGGAAGCAATTGGAAATTGTACATTTGCTCTGCGGAGTCTCTTCCATGGATGATCTGATGGTTGATACCGACTTGTCGGTTTCTTATTGACTGCCGGTGTTTTAGGGTTTTCTTTCGCTGGCCGTGTTTTGATCTCCCGATATGTTAATTCCAAGCCCCTGTGAGTGATATGCAGAGATCCATCGAGTCGTTCTTCCACTGCGACCTTTTGAGTCTTTATAGCGTCTTTGATCTGGTACAGTTTGCCATTATAAGCTATGGTGAAATCGTTCCGTAGCGTACGCTCCTCTCGAATGCAGAAGATCTTGTCGAGTTCCCTTATGGATAGCGCGCGTTGGTGTACATCGGCTGCAGAAACGGGTTTTACCTTGAATTTCGCATTGTATATTGGATGATACTTTATCAGGAATTCGTTTGCCTGCACAACACTGTTTACCCTGGCAAGCCTCATCTCTTTAACCAATCGATCCTGGAGCGTTCGAAAACTTCTTTCTATCCTGCCTTTTGCCTGGGGTGAATTCGCATGGATGACCGTTACCCCGAGTTCGGTTAGACTCCTTTCGAACTGGCTCATGGGTTTTCTATCTTCCAACTCATCCTCGATGCTCTGCTTGGCATTGGATTTATACGTTGAGTGCTTGTCCAAATAGACACTCTGTGGAATGCCGTAGCGCTTGATATACCGCTTGAAGCTATCCATGGCTGGCATGGTCCCCTCATAATCATAAAAGCGCCCATACACCGTTCCTGTGGCATCATCGATATATCCCATTAATACGCTCTCAGGACCCCGGCCTTCGAACCAGGCATGATGGGAGCCATCCATCTGGAGCATTTCACCAAAATGATGCTTCCTCTCGCGCCATTGCCGGTGCTTTCTACCCTTGCGCTTCTCGTAAGGGATGCTTTCCTGATTAAGCCATAGACGGAGGGTTTCGTCGCTTAGCTTGATTTCATGAACATCAAGAAGCTTCTCGCAGGCAAAGGTGGGGCCAAAATCACTGTATTTCTCCCGATACAGCTTGAGTGCCTTGTCTTTTACCTTCTGAGGGAATCGACGATTCGAGGTTTTGCCGCGGGATCGGTGACTGATGCCGTCGTCTCCCTCCTTCCGTACTCGTTTGAGTATCCGTCGAATCTGCCTGCTGCTCAAGCCTACAAGTTCAGCAGCTGTCTTCTGCGTGATCCTTTTATCCAATGCTTGGTGGATAATGTGCAGTCTTTTTGTTTCTCTCCTGCTCATAGTGATCATGTCCATTTCTGTCACAGTACCCTCCAATTACATCAGGGTATTGTAACTTAGAATAGGACATTTCTACTTTGGGAGAATAGGACATTATCATTTTGGGAGTACAGGGCTTTATATCTGGGTGTCAACCCAAAGTAGAAATGTCCTACTCTTACCAAGATAGAAATGTCCGCTTTTAGGAAGCAATTGGAAATTGTACATTTGCTCTGCGGAGTCTCTTCCATGGATGATCTGATGGTTGATACCGACTTGTCGGTTTCTTATTGACTGCCGGTGTTTTAGGGTTTTCTTTCGCTGGCCGTGTTTTGATCTCCCGATATGTTAATTCCAAGCCCCTGTGAGTGATATGCAGAGATCCATCGAGTCGTTCTTCCACTGCGACCTTTTGAGTCTTTATAGCGTCTTTGATCTGGTACAGTTTGCCATTATAAGCTATGGTGAAATCGTTCCGTAGCGTACGCTCCTCTCGAATGCAGAAGATCTTGTCGAGTTCCCTTATGGATAGCGCGCGTTGGTGTACATCGGCTGCAGAAACGGTTTTTACCTTGAATTTCGCATTGTATATTGGATGATACTTTATCAGGAATTCGTTTGCCTGCACAACACTGTTTACCCTGGCAAGCCTCATCTCTTTAACCAATCGATCCTGGAGCGTTCGAAAACTTCTTTCTATCCTGCCTTTTGCCTGGGGTGAATTCGCATGGATGACCGTTACCCCGAGTTCGGTTAGACTCCTTTCGAACTGGCTCATGGGTTTTCTATCTTCCAACTCATCCTCGATGCTCTGCTTGGCATTGGATTTATACGTTGAGTGCTTGTCCAAATAGACACTCTGTGGAATGCCGTAGCGCTTGATATACCGCTTGAAGCTATCCATGGCTGGCATGGTCCCCTCATAATCATAAAAGCGCCCATACACCGTTCCTGTGGCATCATCGATATATCCCATTAATACGCTCTCAGGACCCCGGCCTTCGAACCAGGCATGATGGGAGCCATCCATCTGGAGCATTTCACCAAAATGATGCTTCCTCTCGCGCCATTGCCGGTGTCTTTCTACCCTTGCGCTTCTCGTAAGGGATGCTTTCCTGATTAAGCCATAGACGGAGGGTTTCGTCGCTTAGCTTGATTTCATGAACATCAAGAAGCTTCTCGCAGGCAAAGGTGGGGCCAAAATCACTGTATTTCTCCCGATACAGCTTGAGTGCCTTGTCTTTTGCCTTCTGAGGGAATCGACGATTCGAGGTTTTGCCGCGGGATCGGTGACTGATGCCGTCGTCTCCCTCCTTCCGTACTCGTTTGAGTATCCGTCGAATCTGCCTGCTGCTCAAGCCTACAAGTTCAGCAGCTGTCTTCTGCGTGATCCTTTTATCCAATGCTTGGTGGATAATGTGCAGTCTTTTTGTTTCTCTCCTGCTCATAGTGATCATGTCCATTTCTGTCACAGTACCCTCCAATTACATCAGGGTATTGTAACTTAGAATAGGACATTTCTACTTTGGGAGAATAGGACATTATCATTTTGGGAGTACAGGGCTTTATATCTGGGTTTATATCTGGGCGGGCAAATGAAAAGGCAGGCCCCTGCCGGGGACTGCCTTGTGTGTTGGGTTTTCGCTGATGCCGTTCTTACTTCTGTGCGTGCTTTTCCGCCACCTGAACGCGGATGATTGCTCGGAGCAGCTCAATGCGGGCTTTTTCATAATCCTTCTGTTCCAGCTGTCCGCCGAGCGCTTTTTCTGCGCGCTCTTTCTCCAGCCTTGCATCTTCAAGGTTGATATCCATGGCACGGTCTGCGCCCTCGGCCAGGATGATCACCCGGTTCGGCCCCACCTCTGCATAGCCCCAGTCTACGGCAAGGTAATGCCACTCATCACCCTCGCGATACGAAAGTTCACCGACCTTAAGTGTGGTCAGGAACGGGGTATGACCGGGGAGAACGCCGAACTCGCCTTCGCTGCCTGGCGCGATCACTTCGTCCACGTGCTCCGATCGCACAACCTGGCGGCTCGGCGCAACGACTTCAAGAAGCATTTTTCCTTTTTCAGCGACCATGTTCTTTTTCCAATCCTCGCCACTCATGTTGTCATGGATGCAGGATCCATGATTCACGATGCATGATGATAATCGCGTTGTCCATCCTTATCAGCATACTGTATCCTGCTCGGACTCAATTACCGCTTGTAGCCGAGCTTCTCCGCCTTCTCGAACACTTCCTCGATCGGGCCGACCATGTAGAATGCCTGCTCGGGCATATCATCCATCTTGCCGTCAACGATTTCCTTGAATCCCTTGATGGTCTCCTTGAGCGGCACGTACTTGCCGGGCGTGCCGGTGAACGCTTCGGCCACCTGGAAAGGCTGCGACAGGAAGCGCTGGATCTTTCTGGCCCGGGACACGGAAAGCTTGTCCTCGTCCGAGAGTTCATCCATACCGAGGATCGCGATGATGTCCTGGAGTTCCTTATAGCGCTGCAGAACAAGCTGCACTCGTTGCGCAACAGCGTAATGCTCCGCTCCCACGATATGGGGATCCATGATCCGGGACGTGGAATCGAGCGGGTCCACGGCCGGGTAGATGCCGAGTTCCGAGATCTGACGCGAAAGCACCGTGGTGGCGTCCAGGTGAGCAAACGCCGTTGCCGGCGCCGGGTCGGTCAAGTCGTCGGCGGGCACGTAGATGGCCTGCACCGAGGTGATGGATCCCTTTTTCGTGGAGGTGATGCGCTCCTGGAGCGCGCCCATTTCCGTGCCGAGCGTCGGCTGGTAACCCACGGCCGAGGGCATGCGGCCGAGAAGCGCCGACACTTCGGAGCCTGCCTGGGTGAAACGGAATATGTTGTCAACGAACAGGAGCACGTCCTGTCCCATGGTATCGCGGAAATACTCGGCCACGGTCAGGGCGGAGAGGGCCACGCGAAGACGGGCTCCAGGCGGCTCGTTCATCTGGCCGTAGACCAGGGCAGTTCTGTTGATAACTCCGGACTCCTTCATTTCCGCCCAGAGGTCGTTTCCTTCACGGGTACGCTCACCCACGCCGGCGAACACTGAGTAGCCGCCGTGCTGCTTAGCCACGTTGTTGATGAGCTCCATGATGAGCACGGTCTTGCCCACGCCAGCGCCGCCGAACAGGCCGGTCTTGCCGCCCTTGGTGTAGGGCGCGAGCAGATCGATGACCTTGATGCCGGTTTCGAAGAGCTACCTTCGAGGGGTCGAGTTCTTCGAGCATCGGCGCGGAGCGATGGATCGGGAGCGTGTCCTTGGTCGTGATCGGCCCCATCTCGTCCACCGGCTCGCCGATGACGTTCATGATGCGGCCGAGCACTTCCTTGCCCACGGGCATGGAGATCGCCTTGCCGGTGTCGGTCACTTTCATGCCGCGCATGAGACCGTCCGTGGCGCTCATGGCAACGGTGCGCACGCGGTTTTCACCGAGATGCAGCGCAACCTCGAGGGTCAGATGGGTCTCGGGAGTCCCGAGGTTCTTATCCTCCGCCTGATCGATCCGAAGTGCATTCATCAAATGGGGCAGGTTTCCGACGGGGAACTCGCAGTCCACCACCGCACCCATCACCTGTACTATTTTGCCTGTGCTCATTTATGACCCCCTGTAGCAATTTTCTTCGAAAATTGAATTGTCAATTTAGATTGAAGATTGAAAGTTTAGAATGCGGGACAATTTGCAATCTCAAATTTCCAATCTTCAATTTCCAATAAATATTTATTTCTGTGCTTCCGCTCCGCCGACGATCTCGGAGATCTCCTTGGTGATCGCTGCCTGGCGCTGCTTGTTGAACTTGAGCGTCAGCCGTTCGATCATATCCTTGGCATTTCTCGTGGCCGAATCCATGGCGGTCATCCGCGAGCCCATTTCGCTCGCCTGGCTTTCCAGCATCGAGCGGTAGACCTGCACTTCAATGTGCTTCGGCAGGATCGAGCTCAGGATCGCTTCTGCCGACGGCTCGTACAGATAATCGACGGCAGCCATGAACGGGTCCGCCTCGGTGGGCGGTTCAACCGGCAGGAGCTTCTCGAGCGTTACCGTCTGCTGCATGACGCTCTTAAACTCATTGTACAGAAGATAGACCTCGTCGGCGTCGCCCTGCGACAAAACGCTCGACGATGTTTTTTCCCACATCTGCGGCCTTCTCATAGTCGATCATGCCGAGTTCCGACCAGACCTTGCCCAGCGTGTATCCGGCCCGCTTGCGGAAAAAGTCGCGTCCTTTGCGGCCCACGACATTCACCTTCACGTCCTTGCCCTCGGCCTTGAACTGCTTGACGGCTTCGACGGCTTTGCGCAGGATATTGGTATTGTATGCTCCGCAGAGCCCCCGGTCGGAGGTGAGGACAAGAAGCTTGACCTGCTTCGGCTCGCGCTTGGCCAGGAGCGGATGCTGCGCCCGCTCCACGCGGCTCGCGAGGTTCGCGATCACCGAGAGCATCTTGCGCGAGTACGGACGCGCGGCGATCACCCGGTCCTGGGCGCGGCGGAGCTTGGCCGCCGCCACCATCTTCATGGCCTTGGTGATCTGCTGGGTCTTCTTGACGCTCGTTATTTTTCTTTTAATGTCTCTTAAGCTGGGCATGGTGTCCCTTTATGGAAATGAAATCTCAAATCACAATATCCAAATCCCAAATAAATTCCAAAATTCAATGATCGAAATTCAAAACGTTTGGTTGCTTTGAATTTGGAGCTTCGATATTATTTGATATTTGGTGCTGCTCTTTGGTATTTTCGCCCTTAGGCGGTGAACGTCTTCTTAAACTCTTCGATGACGCTCTTGATGCGCGCCTTGAGGTCGTCGTCGAGCTGCTTCTTGGTCCTGATATCGTCGAGCAGCGGCTGATACTTGCTCGTCGCAAAGCGAAGCAGTTCGGCTTCGAACTTCCGAACAGCAGGGCACCGGCACTTCGTCCACATAGCCGTTGGTCCCGGCGAAGATCACCAGGATCTGCTGTTCCACGGGAAGGGGCGAGTACTGGTCCTGTTTGAGCAGCTCAACCATGCGCTGACCGCGGTTCAACTGGGCCAGCGTGGCTTTGTCGAGGTCGGAGCCGAACTGGGCAAAGGCCGCGAGTTCGCGGTACTGGGCCAGGTCGAGACGGAGCGTGCCTGCCACCTGTTTCATGGCCTTGATCTGGGCGCTGCCGCCCACGCGGGAAACGGAGATACCCACGTTGATGGCCGGCCGGACGCCGGAATAGAACAGGTCGGACTCAAGGAAGATCTGTCCGTCGGTGATGGAGATCACGTTCGTCGGGATGTAGGCCGACACGTCGCCGGCCTGGGTCTCGATGATCGGGAGCGCCGTAAGCGAACCGCCGCCGAGCTTGTCGGACAATTTTGCCGCGCGCTCGAGAAGACGGGAGTGGAGATAGAACACGTCGCCGGGGTACGCTTCGCGGCCCGGAGGCCTGCGGAGGAGCAGCGAGAGCTGGCGATAGGCCGTGGCCTGCTTGGACAGATCGTCGTACACGATCAGAGCATGGCCGCCCTTGTCGCGGAAGTATTCGCCGATGGTTGCGCCGGTGTACGGTGCGATGAACTGGAGGGGCGCCGGGTCGGACGCCGTGGCGGCCACGATGATCGTGTAGTCCATGGCGCCCGCTTCCGTGAGGGTCTTGACCACCTGCGCCACCGTGGAGCGCTTCTGCCCGATGGCCACGTAGATGCAGATGACGTTCTGGCCCTTCTGGTTGATGATGGTGTCGATGGCGACGGCGGTCTTGCCGGTCTGGCGGTCGCCGATGATGAGCTCGCGCTGGCCGCGGCCGATCGGGATCATGGCGTCGATGGCCTTGATGCCGGTCTGGAGCGACTCGCGCACCGACTGGCGCTTGACGATGCCCGGTGCGATCACTTCGATATGGCGGAACTCCTTGGAAGCGATGGGGCCCTTGCCGTCGATGGGCTGGCCGATGCCGTCCACCACGCGGCCGACGATGGCTTCTCCCACGGGCACTTCGGCGATCCTCTTGGTCCGCTTGACGATGTCTCCTTCGCGGAGCTTTGAATCGTCTCCCATGAGCACCGCGCCCACGTTCTCTTCTTCGAGGTTCAGGGCCATGCCCATGACGCCGCCGGGGAATTCCAGGAGCTCGCCTGACATGACATTGTCGAGTCCGAAGATCTTGGCGATACCGTCGCCGACAGTGATAATGGTGCCGACTTCGGCGACCTCAACGGTCTTCTCGAAATCGGATATCTTCTTTTTTATGATCTCGCTGATTTCCTGTGCTTTGATCTGCATTGCTGCGCTCCTTCTGTGCCAGAGGATTATCTCGTTAGTTCATTAATTGATTGCGCATCTTGGAGAGCTGGTTCTTGATGGATCCGTCGTAGACCGTGCTGCCGATCTGCGCCTTGGCGCCGCCGATGAGGGAGGCGTCGACCTGTGCGTCGATGTCCACCTGCTTGCCCGTGAGCGTCTCAAGCTTTTTCTTGATGTCCGCCAGGTCGGCCGCACTGATGGCCGCGGCGGTGGTCAACTTCGCCATGGCGCGGTTCGTGCGCTCTGCCAGAATCTCCCGGAACGCCTCGAACACTTCCTTGATATATCTGATCCTGCCCGTTTCGGCAAGATGCTCCACAAAACGCTGGGTGACTTGATCCATGTTCAGCTTTGCCGCGAGTTCCTTGATGACCGATTTCTTGTTCTCGGGGGTGAACACCGGGCTTGCCAACAGTTTCTGCAGGGCCGGAAGGCTGTCTACGGCACTGACGAACGCGGCGAGGTCCGCCCGGGTCTTGTCAACGGTCTTTTTCTCCTCGGCGAGCTGCACGAGGGCTTTGGCGTATCTCTTGGCAATGATCCTTATCAACCCCGGCCTCCCACGTTCGATGATGTATTCCTTCACAATGCGCTCATGGTCCGTGCCGCCGATCTTCTCTTTGATCATGCCTTCCGCAAGGTCGAGGGACAGGAGCGATGCCTCGGTGGCAAGCGTGGTCTTGGCCTTCTGCAGTTCGATATCGATGCCCTGCTTCACCTGGGCCTGAACATCCTGGGCGACCTTCCTGCCCTCCTCGATCAGCGACTGCTTGTCCTTTTCGCTCCGGGCCTGGGCATCGGCGACCATCCGCGCTGTTTCTGCTTCGAGGTCCTTGATCTTCCGTTCCATTTCCGCAAGAGCGGCCACGGCGCGCTCGCGGGCCTCTTTCGACTCCTGCAGCGCTTTCGCGATCTCGGCGGACCGGTTCTTGAAGAAGTCCTGGGCGGGCTTCCTCATGAAATAGACGACCACGCCTGCGATGATCGCAAAATTGACCAGCCGCGGCAGCCAGTCTCCCATGAACGTTATCGCTTCGTGAGCGCCTTCTTCGGCCTCGGATGCAAGCGCCACCGAGACGAACACCATCGTGAAAAGCGCTGAGAACAGCGGCATGATTTTTTTCATTGTTCGATTCCCCACCGTTATACCGCCCTTCCGAGCAGCTTGGAGGTAATGTCCAGCGAGAGCCGCTCTGCCTCTTTTTTGAGGTCCGCCCGCGCTGCCGTGGATGCGGCCGCTATCTCCGCACGGGCCTTGTCCAGCATTTCGCCTGCCTTCGTACGCTCTGCCGCGATCATTTCGCGCTGGGCGTCAAGGCCCTGCTGATAATTGGTATTGTAGGCTGCTGCGGATTTCTGCTTGGCTTCGGCCAGGGAGGCGTTATACTGTTCCAGAAGGCTCTGCGTGCGGTCCTGTGCGGACTTTGCATCGCCGAAGGCGGAGCTGATGCCCTGTTCCCGCTCGAGCATGACCTGCCGTATCGGCTTGAACAGGATGAAATGAAGCACGACGAGCAGAACGATGAAGTTGATGAGCTGGTAGAGCAGGGAGATATTTATGTCTATCATAAGCGAAGCGCCTCTCAGAACAGAGAAACATCTGTTGGTTGTTTTAAGTGCAAAAAAAATTAACACATCGAAAAATTAATGTCAAGATTTTTACCTATAAATAATATAAATGGCCGGACCGTTTTTGATTATAGAAAATGCTGGAGGGTGCAGAACGGCTGCTTTGACCTACTACCCTTCTGTAATTACTACAAAGCCCTTTACTCGACGGGAACGAGGTGGTAG
Source organism: Nitrospirota bacterium (assembly GCA_963818475.1). GTDB lineage: Bacteria > Nitrospirota > UBA9217 > UBA9217 > UBA9217 > GWC2-56-14. Next base: position 229,262 of record CAWFSF010000002.1, read on the forward strand.
AATGATGTTCCCTTACTGCCATGAATAAGATCATCATAAAAGGCTGCCGCCAGCACAACCTGAAGAACATCGACGTCGAGATCCCGCGCGACAAGCTCGTGGTCATTACCGGGCTTTCGGGTTCCGGAAAATCGTCCCTTGCCTTCGACACGATCTATGCCGAGGGGCAGCGCAGGTACGTCGAGAGCCTTTCCGCCTACGCCCGCCAGTTCCTGGGCCAGATGGACAAGCCCGATGTGGACTCCATCGACGGGCTGTCGCCGGCCATCGCCATCGAACAGAAGACCACGAGCAAGAACCCCCGCTCCACCGTCGGCACCGTCACCGAGGTGTACGACTACCTCCGCCTGCTCTACGCCCGCATCGGCAAACCCTATTGCTACAAATGCGGCCGCGAGATCGCCGCCCAGACCGTGCAGCAGATCACCGACGCGGTCATGGCCCTGCCCGCGGACACGCGCATCCAGGTGCTGGCGCCGATCGTGCGCGGCAGGAAGGGCGAGTACAAGAAGGAGCTCATGGCAGCCGGCTGCCTCGGGCTTTGTCCGCGCCCGCGTGGACGGCGTGATCAAGGACCTGTCCGAGCCGGTCCCGATGGACAAGAAGAAGAAGCACGACATCGAGATCGTCATCGACCGGCTGGTGGTGAAACCCGGCACGGAACGCAGGCTCGCCGAATCCGTGGAAACTGCCCTGCGCCAGGCCGACGGCATCGTGCTCATCAACCTCGTGGACCAGAAGAAGGACCTGCTCTACAGCGAAAAGCTCGCCTGCATCGTCGACAACATCAGCTATCCCGAGATCGCGCCCAACACCTTCTCGTTCAACAGCCCCCAGGGCGCCTGCCCCACCTGCGACGGCCTGGGCGGGCTGCTCGAGTTCGACCCGGACCTTATCATCCCGAACAAGAACCTCACCCTCCGGGAAGGCGCCATCAAGCCCTGGGCAAAACGCGACATCCTTCCACCACTTCAAGATGCTCGAAACGCTCGCAGCAGCGTGCGGCTTTGACGTCAACACGCCCGGTCAAGGACCTGAAGCAGGCCCAGCAGAAACTGCTGCTCTACGGCGCGGCCGAATCCGCGAAACCGGCAGGCCGCGGCGAGGCCTGCAGCTCCTTCGAAGGCGTCCTCGATATCCTCAAAAAACGCTACGACGAGACCGACTCCTTCGCTACCCAGTGGGAGCTGGAGCAGTACATGAGCTACCAGACCTGCCCGGACTGCCGCGGCAGCAGGCTCCGCAAGGAATCGCTGGCCATCAAGGTCGCGGGTTTGAACATCCATGAAGTGACGCACATGAGCATCACGAAAGCGCTGGCGTTCTTCACGGACCTCACGCTCTCGGAAAAAGAGACCGCCATTGCGCACCGGATCCTGAAGGAGATCCGCGAACGCCTGGGATTCATGGTCCACGTGGGCCTGGACTACCTCTCGCTCGACCGGGGCGCGGCGACCCTTTCCGGCGGCGAAGGCCAGCGCATCCGGCTTGCCACCCAGATCGGCTCGTCCCTCGTCGGCGTCCTGTACATCCTGGATGAACCGAGCATCGGCCTGCATCAGCGCGACAACCGCAGGCTCCTGGATACGCTGTTCCGGCTGCGCGACCTGGGGAACACGGTCCTCGTCGTGGAGCATGACGAGGAGACGATCCGCCTGGCGGACCACGTGATCGACATGGGGCCCGGCGCGGGCGTGCACGGCGGCGAGGTGGTTGCCCAGGGAACGCCCAAGGAGATCGAAAAGAACCCCCGGTCGCTCACCGGCCAGTACCTGGCGGGCAAGCTCTCGATCCCGGTGCCCCGTACGCGGCGGCAGCGGGACAAATACATCACCGTGGTCGGCGCCAGCGAGAACAATCTGAACAACATCTCCGTGCGGTTTCCCCTGGGCGTGCTGACCTGCGTGACCGGCGCTTCGGGCTCCGGCAAAAGCACGCTGGTGGTGGACATCCTGTACCGGGCCCTTTCCCAGCGGCTCTACCGGTCAACGGAGCGGGCCGGGGCAGCACAAGGACATCAAAGGCCTGGAGCACATCGACAAGGTGATCGACATCGACCAGTCGCCCATCGGCAGGACGCCGCGCTCCAACCCGGCCACCTATACCGGCGTGTTCGGCCCGGTGCGCGATCTCTTCGCCCAGCTGCCGGAGTCGCGCATGCGCGGGTACAAGCCGGGCCGCTACAGCTTCAATGTGAAAGGCGGCCGGTGCGAGGCCTGCGAGGGCGACGGGCTGATCAAGATCGAAATGCACTTCCTGCCCGATGTGTACGTGACCTGCGACGTCTGCCACGGCTCCCGGTACAACCGGGAAACGCTCGACGTCCGGTACAAGGGCAAGAACATCGCCGAGGTGCTCGGCATGACCGTGGAGCAGGCCTACGAGTTCTTCCAGAACGTGCCGCCCGTCCGGTCCAAGCTCCAGACGCTCATGGACGTGGGGCTGGGCTACATCACCCTGGGCCAGTCGGCAACGACGCTCTCGGGCGGCGAATCGCAGCGCGTAAAGCTGTCCAAGGAGCTGTCGAAGCGCGCCACGGGCCGTACGCTCTATATTCTCGACGAGCCCACCACGGGCCTGCACTTCGCCGACACGCAGAAACTGCTGGACATGCTCGCCAAACTGATCGACTCCGGCAACACCGTGGTCGTGATCGAACATAACCTCGACGTGATCAAGACCGCGGACTGGATCATCGATCTGGGGCCCGAAGGCGGCGACCGGGGCGGCACCATCGTGGCCGAGGGCACGCCCGAGGATGTGGCCGCCGTGAAGGAATCGTATACCGGGCAGTTCTTGAAAAAGATATTGTGACAACGTACGCGAAGAAAAACATGCAGATGCGATGTCGCAGATTTTAAAAACATTTCAGCTGAGTCGTACACTGCCGTATTACAGGCGATCGCTACGCTCGAGACGCTCAGACTGCTGCACATGCATCAGTTGCTTTATCCGTGAATCTGCGATCTGTGTGACCCTGGCTTGACAGTTACTCATTATCAACATTACCGATCCAATCCTGGAGGCCTCATGAACCGCATACTCGTTTTCCTCATCACCGCAACGCTCCTGCTCGTCCGCCTCGGCCTGCAGCGAAAAAAAGCTGCCTGCAGTCGCGGCGGCCAAGAGCAAGAACATGCTCACGGTGCTGCGTGAACTGGACGACACCTATCAGAAGAAGGACCTTGCGGGCTTCATGGCGCAGGTCGCTCCCCTCTACCCGGACCGCGAGGCGCTCTCCTCCTCGCTCACGACGGTGTTCAGCAAGTTCGAGACCGTCTCGCTGAACATCCAGTACACCAAAATGCTGATCATGATCGAAGAAAAAGGGAAGGTGCGGACAACCTTCAACTGGGACGGCGCCTGGCACAAGGCAGGCGGTGACGTCCAGAAGGACGGGGGCCGGGTCACGCTGGTCTTCGCGCCAGGGGATTTCAAACTGCTTGCCATAGAGGGAAAGAACCCCTTTGTGCCGACGGAAAACAAGGTGAAGTAAGCATTGCGGATTTCGGATTGCGGAGTTCGGATTAAAAGCTTATCTAAGTCGGTTTTGCTATTCCGTCATTCCGCACTCCGCATTCCGCAATTTCTATGGATTATACCGAAGAACATATCTCAACTGATTTCCTCATCATCGGCGGGGGCGTTGCCGGACTCCGGGCCGCCATCGAGCTCGCGCGGAACGGCGACGTGCTGGTCGTGACCAAGGACGCGCCGTCGGAAAGCAGCAGCGAGTACGCCCAGGGCGGCGTGGCCGTTGCGCTCTCGGACGAGGACGAGATCTCGATCCACTTTGACGACACGATCAAGGCAGGCGACGGGCTCTGCCTGCGCAAAGCCGTGGGCACGCTCGTCGAGGAAGGGCCCACGCGCATCAGGGAGCTCATTCTCTGGGGCGCCGAGTTCGACCGCGAGGGGACCAAACTCGCCTTCACGCAGGAGGCGGCCCATACGAAGCGCCGGATCCTCCATGCCCAGGGAGATTCCACGGGCAGGGAGATCATGCGCGTCCTGACCGGAAAGGTCCGCGAATCGGGGACCGTGTCCAAGGTCGACTTTGCCTTTACCCGGGACCTGATCATCGAGCAGGGCAGGTGCGTCGGCGCAGTGGTCTGCCAGCAGGCGTTAAAGAAAATACTGATCATTTCCGCACGGGCGGTCCTGCTCGCCACCGGCGGCGCGGGCCAGTTGTACGAGCGCACCACCAATCCTGCGGTGGCCACCGGAGACGGCATGGCCATGGCCTGGCGCGCCGGCGCGGCGCTCGTTGATATGGAGTTCGTCCAGTTCCACCCGACGGCCCTCTTCCGCGAAGGTGCGCCCCAGTTCCTGCTCTCCGAAGCCATGCGCGGCGAAGGCGGCATGCTTAAGAACAGCAGGGGCCAGCGCTTCATGGACGGTTACCACCCGGCACGGGAACTTGCGCCGCGCGATGTGGTCACCCGCGCCATCCATTCGGAAATGGCGCTGACCGGCGCAGACCACGTCTACCTCGACATGACCCACTTGAACAGCGACTACATCACCCACCGTTTCCCGAGGATCTATACGACCTGCAAAGAGCTCGGCATCGACATATCCCGCGAGCCGATCCCGGTCTCGCCGGCGGCCCACTATATCATGGGCGGCGTGAGAACGGACCTCTGGGGAGCCACGACCGTACCCGGCCTGTTCGCCGCCGGAGAGACGGCCTGCACCGGCGTACACGGCGCGAACCGTCTGGCAAGCAACTCATTGCTGGAGGGCCTGGTCTACGGCGAGCGTGCCGGACTGGCAGCTGCTCGGTATGTGCGAAAGAGGATCCAGAATGCGAAGCCCCGATTGAACCTGCCGGGCCTTCATAAACGAGCGGCCTCCCCGCCATCAGGTCCTTCTGTTGCAGAAGTACGCTTGTCTTTGAAGAAGCTCATGTGGTCGAACGTGGGGATCGTGCGGAACAAAAAAGAACTGGCCGCCGCGCTCAAGCAGCTGAAGGACTGGGGCCGCGCCATGAAGGACCACGGCCCGGACAGGAACGTCTTCGAGCTGAACAATATGATAACCACCGCCTCGCTCATCACCCGCTCGGCATTGCTGCGACGAAGGCAGCGTCGGCGCCCACTTTCGGAGCGACTTCCCGGCCAAAGGCAAAAACTGGCGCAAGCGAATCATCCTGAAAAAATAGCACTCCTGTTTCTTGCCGCTCATACAAACCTTATGATCACCCCAACCCCAAACGACAAGATCAGGGCCTCCCAACAGCTCATCATCGTTACCACCGGATCCTGGGCCGGGATCAAGGCCCGGCTTTATTGTTTTGAACGGTCGGGCGCAGCCTGGATTGGACAGATGCCTTTCAACGCTGTTGTCGGGAAAGAGGGACTTGCCTGGGACGGAGAATTGGCGGGAATCGCTGGTGAAGGCCCGGAAAAGCGCGAAGGAGACGGCAAGGCGCCGGCTGGCGTGTTCTCACTGCTTCACGCAATGGGTCATGCCGCAAAACCGCCGGACAACGTCGTCTTCCCCTACGAGCGGATCCAGCCGGATATGCACTGCATTGACGATGCCGGATCGCTCTATTACAACAGGATCGTGAGCGAAAGCATGCTAGGACCACGAGCAGAGGAACAATGGAAGTCTTCCGAGCAATTGAGTCGGATGAAAGAGGAGTATCGATGGCTCATCGTGGTCGACTATAACAGGCGCGACCCAAAACCGGGCGCAGGAAGCTGCATATTCATTCACGTCTGGAAGTCTCAGGAGCAGGGCACTGCAGGCTGTACGGCCATGGCGGAAGCAGGACCTGCTGGCCGTCCTGCGATGGCTCAGGAACGAAAAAAAACCGCTCCTCGTGCAGCTGCCGAGAGCGGAATATGAACATCTCTGGAAAGCCTGGGGCCTTCCGTCGTTGGAACAGCTAGAAACGCCTTAAGCCGCTCCTTCACTCTTTTACCACCAGCCCGGAGGAGGCGGGTAAGGGACCGCCACCACCACGGATCATACCAGCCATAGGGATAGGGGTACGGGGAGTAGTAATAGGGATAGGCCGGCATCATGTAGTAATCGATCTGCTCTTCCCAGAGGTAGATCTGTTTGATCTCGAATACCGGGTAGGTGTACTCCATCTCGTCGATCTTGCCCTGCCGGTTCTCCCTGAAGGTGCCTGCAAGCGTTATTTCCCTGCCTTTTTTATAGACCAGAGGATCGAGCATGCCGCTCGTCCGCGGGTACAGCGCCAGGAACCGTCCCCCATACTGCTCCCGGTCCCTCAGATAGCCCAGCTTGCTCACCGGAACAGAGAGCACCTCGATCTGCGAACCGGTGTCCGTGACCCTCGTTTCAACGATCACTCCGCCGAGAATGAACAGCTTGCCTTTATTGGCGTCGGGGCTTTCCCTGATCTGCGAAAGCGGGACATTCCGCGCTCCCTCCTGCATCAGCTCCCGGTTCAGGACGGGCGTACAGGAGAGCATCAGAGAACCGATCACTATGATTACTATCCTCTTCATAAACTTATTGTGACACCATCCGCTCATTATGTCAAGATGGTCCGCGCCGCTGCGACCAGAGATGCTCGTGGGCGCGGCAAAGCGCAGGCGCGCTCACTCCTCCTTAACGAACTCGGGATACAGCTTTTTCGCGCAATCCGGGCAGATGCCGTGGCTGAACTCGGCATCGGTGCGCTGCTGAATGAACACTTCCAAATGGTTCCAGAAGCCCTTGTCGTCGCGGATCTTTTTACATGACGCGCAGATCGGCACCAGGCCCTTGAGCGTCTTGATGTTGTTCAGCGCGTCCTCATAGGCAAGAATGAGCTGCGACCGCTCCTGCTCCAGTTCTTTCTGGCTGCTGATGTCGCGAAAGGCGGTCACGACGGAAACTATTTTCCCGTCTTCCCAAATGGGGCTGGCCACGACCGCGATCGGGAAAACGGTGCCGTCCTTCCGCACGAACACCTCATCGACGGACGTGTAGTTCTTCACCGCTCTTGATCACACTATGCATTCCGCAGGCCTCGAGCGGCTGAAGCGTCCCATCCGCCTTGCGGTAATGGACCAGGTCATGGGCGCCCTTTTCGTTCAGCTCTTCCCTGGTCCAGCCCAGAAGCCGCTCCGCCTCAGGATTCATGAACGTGATCTTTCCTTGCAGGTCGAGCACATAGATGCCTTCGGCCAGATGCGAGGTGATATTCCGCAATTTCCTTTCACCGGCCAGGAGCATGTCTTCGAACTGCATCCGCGTCTCGGCCATCGTGTTGAAAGTCGCGGCCAGCTGCCCCAGCTCGTCATTCGAGCGGACCGGGACCCGGGCATGCATATCTCCGCGCTCCAGCGCCTGCGCCGCAACTGCCAGCAGATGAAGCGGTTTTGTCACTGATGAGACTAACAGGGCGGCCACAACGCTGCCTCCCAGAAAGAGCGCCGCAATGGCGCCGATGATCATGGCAATGATGTCATTGATGTCACGTTCCACCGACGCTTGCGACATCCCCAGATACACGGTCGCTGCTCCGCTCTTCAACAGCGGAATGATGAATTCGTGCACCACTCCGCGCTCGGTGTTCAGATCCCGGTCAGAATACTGGCCATTGCTGCGCACCTCGCCGGGATATTCCTTTTGCAGGTCAAGGGGAAACCCGTTCTCAAAGGTATGCGCCACGACCTCGCCGCGCGCGTTTCGGACGTAGATATACTCAATATCGGGCTCCTCATTCCTGACCTCCCTGAGGATTAGCGCAAGGTCGAGGAACTTCTCGGTCAGCACGGGATTGACGCTTTCGCGCGCAATGTTCCTGGCGAGGGAGAGTCCACGCTTTTCCAGTGTCACATGCAGTTTGTTATAGAGGACGGTCTTGGTGAGCACCACCAGCGACAACCCCAGCACGGCCACCATGCCCAGCAAACCCAGAATGAATTTTGTGCGCAACCTGATATTTCGCATGGGAGTTATTTTATGACCTTCCCCGCTGCAGCCTGTTGATCCAGGAATGACTTCATTTCCCGTATCGAATCATAGGCGTGGTCGTCGATCAGCACGAACTTGTCGATCATCATATTCTTGAGGATCTCCCTGCCTTTTGGGTCCTTATGCGCGTTCAAGAAAACGTCCCTGAGCCTTTCCTTCAGCTTTGGGTCCATGCCGGGGGTGACGACGACCGGCGGGATGCCGTAGGGCGGGGACCGTTCAATGATCTTCGTCTTCTCGGTAAATTCCGGGTTCTTGTGATTAGCATATTCCCAGATGAGGCTGTCAACAGCAGCGCCGTCCACGAGCTTTTCCGCGACCGCCCTGATGGACTTGTCGTGCGAGTTTGTATAGATGACCTGTTTGAAGAAGCTTTTGGGCGACTCGCCCTTTCGAGCCAGCATGTAGGTGGGCACGAGTGTACCGCTGTTCGACAGGGGGTCGGTGAACGCGAAGCTCTTTCCCCGGAGGCCCTGGAACGTTTTTATAGAGCTGTCCGCAGCCACGATGATATAGGAGTAATAGACTGTGCCGTTGTAGGCCTGGGGCGCGACCAGCAGTTCCATGCCACGATTCTCGCTGCCGTCCACATAAGGGCCGCCGCAGACAAAAGCAACATCGACCTTCCCGGATTTTACCAGCGCATTGAGCTCGGCGTAATTTTCACGGTCCACAAAATCCACGCCTCTGCCGATATTTTCTCCAATATAATCAAGGAATTGCCTGTAGTACCCGAAACCCTCCTTGGGCGTGATCATGCCGCCCACAGCGATCCGAATATGGTCGGCATGTTCCTCCACAGCCTTGGCAGTCATTGTTTCCTTTGTTTCAAGGCTCACTTTACGTGGTTCGTCGGAGCGGCTGCAGCTAAAAAGTCCTGCTGAGAAGGTAAAAATAAACATGAGAGAAACCAGGTTACGGATCATAAAACACCTCCAGCAGGATATATCCTGCGCGCTGAGCGAGCGAGCTTTCTAATTATAGCAGAGCCGCTGCTGTATTGATATTCCTTTCGTTTTTTTTCATTTCAATTTTATTTGCACGCTCCTTGCCGGCGTGTTATACTGAGCACTACTACTCGGGAGGCGGACATGGGACCAAAGGCATCGATCAGGCTGTACACGCTCAGCACCTGTTCACACTGCATGCGGACCAAGCGGTTCTTCGAGGAGAACGACATCGAGACGAAGATCGTTGATGTGGACCTCCTGTCGGGCGCTGAACGGGAACGGGTCATGGATGAAGTACGGAAGCTCAATCCCGACTGCACCTTTCCCACCATCTGCATCAACGAGACGGTCATCGTGGGCTTTAACGAAGAGAAGCTGAAAAAGGCTTTAAAACTGCCATGACGCCTGAGACGCTTTACACTATACTATCAAAATATGCCGAATCGCAGGGCATCCGGCTGAACAGCGACAAGCCTTTTGTGATGGATATCCTGCAGGGACTGCTCACGAACGAGGCGCGCTACGGCTATCGTTCCTGCCCCTGCAGGCTTGCCTGGGGAGTAAAAGAGAAGGATGCGGACATCGTCTGCCCCTGTGTGTATCGCGACCCGGACATCGCGGAGTACGGAAGCTGCTTCTGCGCGCTCTACGTTTCCGTTGCATGGAATGAAGGAAAGATCGAACGCCGGCAGGTGCCGGAGCGAAGGCCGAAAGAGAAACGGATGATGTGAGATCAGACAGGTTCAGGATGCAGGATACAGGAATCAAGTACAAGATAAGGAAGAAGCGATGAAAAAACGTCAAAAAGAAAAAGCCAAAAAAGCCGATATGCCTGAATTCCTTTTCAAGGAGTTCACGCCTGAGGAAGGCAAACTCTATGAAGATGCCGTGAATAAATACCGCGAAGCGATTGCCGCAGGAAAGACGCTCCGCCAGGCATATGAGAGCTATGCCGTCGCCGATAAAGAACTGGAAGCGGTGATCCAGGCGGATTTCCTGAAGATCATGATCGCCGACCTGCACTTCGGCCAGGGGAAGTCGCTTGCGGACGTGGCAGCGACGCTCTCGGTGCCGAACGAGCTGGTCCAGGACACAAAGAAACGGATGCTGCAGGAGGCCGGCGTTACAGCCGGGAACCAGTTCGGGGAGCAATTCGGCGACGTGGTGGCGAAGACGAACGACTGAGAAGCGCCTGAGACCTCGCATAAGCGCGGATCAAACAGATTTTTAGAATCAAAGGGGTAGCCTAATTAGGCTGCCTTTTTTTTGCGTTTGGAAGGGGAAGGGAGAAACCTAAACGACAGTTGGACGCGGATTAACGCGGATTTTCGCGGATAGGACTTTTACCCTAAAAGTGAGCACTGATATTTTCGTAGTAAAGTATAAGCCGTCTTTGCGAGCATAGCGAAGCAATCTCGCAGTTGGAATCAGCCTGATAAATCAGATTGCCGCGTCGCTCCGCTCCTCGCAATGACGGCAGTGGGAACTTCTTAGGAGGCAGCAATCTTTAGTAGTATCGACTCGCTTTATCCGCGTTCATCCGATTTTATCCGCGTCCAAAGGCTCTTTTCAGAATTACAGCCGGATCAGGTCCTGATGATCGTCCTCATGGGGATTGACATGGATCATGACGTCCCCGACGTTCTGGAAGTGATCAAAGATGAGCTTCTTGACGGAGGTGGCAATGGCATGGGACTCCCGCACGGTCATCTCGCGGGTCCATGTCGAGCTTCAGGTCCACGATCAGGTACTGGCCCGAGCGGCGGCACCGGATCTCATGCACGTGCTCAACGCCGGCCACGCCTTCGGCAAGCATCCTGATGCCGTCGATGCAATCGTCGGCAGGCTTGCCGTCCATGAGGTCATGAGCAGCGCCCACGAAGGTCTCATATCCGATGTGGAATATGAAAAGCGAGGTGATCCCCGCGGCGATGGGGTCCAGCACGGTGAGTCCGAAGAAGGCGCCGGTGACGCCGACAAGCGTGCTGACGGAGGTGATGGCGTCCTTCCGGTGGTCCTTGGCCACTGCGAGGATGGCCGGGCTTCCCAGCTTCGTGCCGGTCTTGAACGAATAGCGGTACAATGTTTCCTTGATGATGATGGTGAGGAAAGCCGCGGCCACAGCCATGGCAGCCGGAACCTGCGTACACGCCGTCGATGATCGCATGCGATCGACCGGACAAGGATCCATCCGCCGGTTGAGAAGATGACCAGGGACACGATGATGGCGGCGATGCTCTCGGCCTTGCCGTGTCCGTAGGGGTGCTTTTCGTCAAAGGGCTGGCTGCCGATGCTCAGGGCGATCATGCTCGAGCCCAGGGCGATGAAATCCGCCGCGCTCTCCATGCCGTCGGCAAAGACCGCTTCCGACTTGCCGAAATGACCGGCCAGCAGTTTCATGATCATGAGCCCGGCGTTCACCCAGAACCCGATCTTGATGACCCTGCCTGCGCTCCCGAACCGTTCGCTCCGTTCCACCTGGATCTCCTTCACTGCCGATAAACATGTTTGTCTTGAAAAAGAAGTTACAATAACTGGATGAAAATGGCAAACAATAAATCTTTTTGACACTGATCTACACTGATTAAATATGATCCTTCCCAGACCTGAAAATCATAAGACATCATGCCTTTTCAGTGTCAGGATCACTTGCTTTTCTCCGTGCCTCCGTGACTCCGTGGTTAAGCTCTGTTGTACCGTTGCTGAAAACCGCCACCCCAGTTCCTCCAGCCCCAGCGTCTCAAGCACTTCATTCAACCGCTCGGCCGGCCGGCGGCGCGGCAGGTCCTTGTAGACCGCGATGATCAGTTCGTTTTTCATCGAGTGTTCCCACCCCACCAGTTCCGTCACGTTGACCTGATATCCGTGCGCCTCCAGTTCCAGGCAGCGCAGCACATTGGTGATCAGGCTGCCGAATTCGCGCGTGTGCAGCGGATGCCGCCAGATCTCGGTCAGGCTGCTTTGGGCCAGCGCCTGGCCCTTGTTCTTCCTGAGCACCGCGGCCACCTCGGCCTGGCAGCAGGGCACCAGCACGATGAATTTGGCCTGCTTCTTCAGGGCAAAATGGATCGCGTCGTCCGTTGCGGTATTGCAGGCGTGCAGAGCGGTCACCACGTCAACCGTTCCCGGCAGGGCATCGGACTCGATGGCTTCGGCCACGGACTGGTTCAGAAAGGACATGCCGGGAAACCCAAGCCGCTCTGCCAGGGCGCGGGATTTCTCCACCAGTTCATCGCGCGATTCAATGCCGAAGATCCGGGAGCCGCTCTCCTGCTGCTTAAAGAACAGGTCGTAGAGGATGAAACCCAGATAGGACTTGCCCGCTCCGTGATCGACCAGGGTGATAGCGGGGTGGTCCTCTTGGACCTCCTTCAGAAGCGGTTCGATGAACTGATAGAGGTGATAGACCTGTTTGAGCTTTCGCCTGCTGTCCTGGTTCATCTGCCCGTCGCGGGTAAGGATGTGCAGCTCTTTCAGCAGCTCAAGGGACTGGCCCGGTCTTATGTCGTGTTTTTCAGGTACGGGAGTGATTTTCTTCATTTCTAGGAGCCTCCCAACATTCGGTTGTCTGACTCAAACGCCCGGGTCTCGGCTACCCTGCCCGGAAACCGGTGTTTATGGTTCTTTTCAGCGCCCCAAACTTTTCAGGAACATATGAGGACAGATGCGCCGTACTGCCCCACGCTGGCACCGATTGCGCGGAAGATCTTCCATGATCCGTCATCTTGCCGCTTCACGATCCAGAGCCAATTGCCGTGATCCTCCTCGATTGGCGGGCCGCCCTCCTTCGGTATCACCGTCGTGGTGTAGGTGCCGTCGCATAAAGGCTCAGGCGCCACAGATTATATTAGGCTATTGCCGTGATCACTGCACACAGATATGGAAGGCGCCCTTCGGTATCACCGTCGTGGTGTAGGTGCCTCGCATAAAGGCTCGTCGCCACCGACATCCAGCTCGATAACCTCAGAGCTGCCTCTGACTGAACTGCTCAAGGACCGTTTTATAACCTGAACGTATAGCTTTCTTACCGACGATTGGCAGCTGATTCTGAGGCAGCAGCACTGCATCCTCGGTATAGAACTCTGCAATGGCAGCTGCGTCACCGGCGCCCCGCAGCCGCTGGTGCGGAAAGAAGAAATAAGAATATACTGAAAGGTCCCGGGGTCCGACAAGTATCCTGATCGCCTCGACATCTTCTGATCGCATCGGCTCCCTTATGCCTTTTTTTCAAATTCCGATTTCAACTTCATTGCTCCGATACCATCGATTTTGCAGTCAATATCATGGTCGCCTTCGACGAGACGGATGTTTTTAACTTTGGTTCCAACTTTAACCACCGATGAAGCTTAGCATAGTCAGGTTTGATGGCTATTGCCTTATCTAATGCCGTGAGTTCTTCCTCATAACGCCCCAGCTCCCCCAGCCGGACACCTTTATTAAGCCATGTTTGAGCATCGTTTGGATTGATAGAGATAGCCTTGTCATATGCTACGAGCTCGTCTTCATAGCGTCCGAGGCTTCCTAACGCAATACCTCTATTAGACCAGGCCTCTGCATCATTTGGTTTAATGGCAATTGCCTTATCGTATGCTGCGAGTGCGTCTTCGTAACGTCCGAGTTCTCCCAAGGTAGCACCTTTATTTAACCAAGCATCAGCATAGTCTGGCTTGACCGCAGTAGCCTTATCGTATGCCGCTAGAGCGTCTTCATCACGTCCGAGCACCCCCAATGTTACGCCCTTGTTATACCACGAATCAGCATAGTCCGGCTTTTCTGCTATTGCCTTTTCGTACGAAAGCAGTGCCGCATCAAAATTGTGCTTAAGGTATTCCGAATTGCCGCGAGCTAAATAATCCTCGGGCGATGGCTTCTTTCCAAGCAACTGAACGGATTCCAGCGTTCTCTCAAATTGTTCGAATTTTTCCTTAACCCACGCCGGAACAGTGTCCTTTTCTTTCAAATCAACCGCGGGCAGTTGGTTTCGCATGTCCTCCAGTCGAATCTCGGCGTTCGTCACGATATCATTGAATTTACTATTTGTCTCCTCCATCTTCCGCTTCAAAGAACGCCACCTCTTTATTTCCATAAAACCGAAAGCGATCATCAGCATCAGGATGAGAGTAAGGACTGTGAGCATAACCCCGAGAATACCTACATTGATACTCATTATGTTCAAAGACCGATCGAATGCGCGTTGAGATTCTGCCAACAACTCTTTTTCCATGGGAAGCGTTGCAGATTGCGCTTTAGTTGCTGACTGGGAGCTGGCAAGGGGAATCTTTTTTATCACAGGCGACACCGTATTCGCCCCTATTGAATACGTCTGCTGAGCCAAAGAGGGGGCAGGGAGAATTAAAAGGAGGAATATAGCTAATCGAAGTATGAGCTGAGTAGTCATTTATTCTTTCTGTGCCACCCTGAGAGATGCACAATTCTAGTTCGTCGGTCGGGCAGAGTGCAATGAAACCCGATATGCGTCCAAGCTATTTTAGAGTTAGGCCCACTCAACGAAGGCTAGATGATATTGAACTGTTCGCGGCGAGCTTCGGTATCACCTGTTGTCGTAACTCGTTTATCAATCATAGTCTTCAGAAATGCGTCGGGTTTCGCTATGCTCTACCCGACCTACACTCTGTGCTTTGAGTGAACGTTGATGACGCTGTGTCCCAGATTGACTTCTTCGGAAATGATCTCCACTTGTATTTGGCACTTATATTGAATACGAGGCAAGGATACAATAACGATGGGTAAATGGCAAGGACATTGAAGGTCAAAAAGACCCATCGCACAGTTGCGTAGGTGGGAGTATTTGGGATCTGCGAACAGATGCCGCGCCTGTTTCAGTCATCTTTCTGCGGACACCCGGAAACATCCTTTTGTTTAGCGATGATCTGTTCGATCTCTTCCGCTGAGTAAAGCCTGCCTTTGCCCACACCGGGACAATAGGACGCGACTTCCCGTTCCCACACAGCGCTGTTCATGTTCTCCGGCCAGAAAGGCCAGGTGCGGCACTGCCAGGGCCGGGCCGTGTACACACTGCAACGATTGTTTTTTAAAAATGGGCAGTCCTTGTCTGCGTACTTCAACTGGTACTGACCATCTTCTTTTTCGGTGTAGCGCGCGGTAAACGCTGTCGTCGTAAGCCCGAAATGGATCGCCAGACGTCGCCGATCATTGAAAGAAAGATAGACGTAGCTGTGTCGACCACGCGTAACGCAGCACTTGCCTTCGCCCTGACATTCGAAGCGAATCCCTTCTTTATAAAAAGGTCTTTTATTGGTCATGGTATTTACCTGGGAAAATCAAGGGGGTAAATCTTCACGTTTATCCCTTTCCCTTCAAGGGCTTTACCCTGCCATGAAACACTCCGCCAATACCGCTGCTCTTTGCCTCTCGGAAAGAACAACTGTGTATTATTTTTTGGCCAACTGCTTGTCGAGTCTTCTCGTGAACTGCGTGAACGCCACATCACTAAGCGCAAATAAGTCCTTCTGCACTGTTCCCTTCGGGTCCTTCAAATCGATGATCCGGTTCGGTCCTTTCGAGCCGAATTTTATGGTCTTTGCGTACTCAAGCCGATAGAGGGGGACACTGGACTTTCCCGGTGAGATCGGATTAATGGCAGGTGCGCCTGTGTCGATCGCGACAGTACCGTTCCTTGAGACCAGGATCATAGCGGGCTCCATCCTGAGAGTATCGTTGCCGCGATCCGCCACATTGACGTCAACTTTTACCGTCGGGCGTATACCAGCCTGAAGGAAGACGATAATGAGCCCGTCCAGATTGAGCTTGGCTGCAAGCTCTCCGATCTTGGGCAACAGCTCTTTCCGGTACTCGGGAAGATCGGGCACGCCTTCGCCTTTCATGCTCACCGTCGAATCGTCCACGTACGGGGGCCAAAGCATATTGCAGGGAATAAGCGGCATATTCTGAGCGGCGAGATAGTGCCGCATTTGATCCGGTGCAACGTTCTCGATGGCAGCTCCTCCCGTAGCCTCGTTTCCTGACTTCTGTTTTTTCCGGGCAGGCGATCGCTTGAGAAAATCCTGGATGTTGGCATCCCCATAATTTAACG
Organism: Nitrospirota bacterium; assembly: GCA_963818475.1. Lineage (GTDB taxonomy): Bacteria > Nitrospirota > UBA9217 > UBA9217 > UBA9217 > GWC2-56-14. The sequence continues at coordinate 245,231 of CAWFSF010000002.1, forward strand.
GCACCATCTTCCATTCCGGGCGGTTTGCCAGGACATCGGTATATTGCCGAGACGCGTAATTGATAGTTGATTGCATCACCTCGTCGTCGGTCGGCTGTGTTCCCATCTTGTTGATTGCAATCGAAAGGATACCGACCTTTTTGACGTTCATAAGAACATCGTGGTTCACCATCTTCCCTCCCCCCGCACATCCCGTCACGGAAAGGACTGCAATCACTGCGAGAGTCGCCACCCACAAAGAAAATCTCCGCCCCTCGATCTTCTTTCTTACGTTCATAGAACCTCCGTTTTATATGTTGTCGACTGTTCACTCTGTCGATAAAGGAATTTCATTGTTTGCACATTATGTATTTCCCAGTCGGGGAAATATGAGCTACGAGATCCTAAAGAGACAGCTTCTTATATTTTAAGATCTGTTCCCATATATTACAGCGAACAGTGGGAAATGCCATTGAAGAAGGATTTTTAGTGGCTTAACATAATTCATTTAAATAAAGCATTCGTAGTTGAATCGACTTTATCAACAAGCAGCTCCTCTGTCAATACAATAAGCACTGCTTTTCAGGAGCGCAGCGGCCGATGATGTAAATCATGGTGGCACGTCACTCTGCCATATCCGGTTGCATTCGTGAACCGACGAGATCGTGACGGAAAGGCTGTTGTTTCTTTTACACCTTCTTCTCCCCAAAGTTTTTTATCTCCTCCATAAACCGCTCGCCATACCGCTCCAGTTTTACGTCCCCCACGCCGGTGATCTGCCGCATGGCGGAAGGAGTCGTTGGGAAGTGTCTGCACATCTCATGCAGCGTCTTGTCCGAAAAAATAACATAGGGCGGCACGTGCTGTTCCTCGGCGATCTTTTTCCTGACAACGCGAAGCTGCTCAAAGAGCGTCTCGTCGTATCCTCCTGCTGCAGCTGCGGCTCTTCTTTTCGCTGCGCCTTTCTTCGTTTCTTCACGCTTGAGGCCAAAGACCTGTCCTGTTCCCGTCAACACGCCAGCACCTTTGGGAGTCAGCTTGAGCACCGGGTACCGGTCGCCGTCCTGTTTGATCAGCTCCTGCGCAAGCAGTTCGTTCACGATGAAGTGCCAGTGGTTCTTGTCCTTGTCCCTGCCTGCGCCGAAGGTCTTGATGCTGTCGTGTCCCAGTTCCTTGATGCGCTTCGTGTCCGCTCCCATGACAACGTCGATGACATGCATGATCCCGAAGCGCTCATTGGTCCTCGCCATGGCGGACATCAGGATCTTTGCATCCAGCGAGATGTCGACCTGCATGACCGAGCCCGTGCAGATATCGCAGGCCCCGCAGTTGTCCCCTGGCCAGACCTCTCCGAAGAACGACAGAAGCTGCTTTCTTCTGCAGACGTTGTGGGAGGCGAAGCGCACGGTCTGGTTCAGCTTTTCCATCGCAATGGCGCGTTCTTGCTCGTCCTGCGTGCGGTCGATGAAGTAGCGGATCTTCGGGATGTCGCCCCGGCTGAAAAAGAGCTGGCAGTGGGCAGGCGCACCGTCGCGGCCTGCGCGGCCCGTTTCCTGATAATAGGCCTCGATGTGCTTCGGCAGATCGGCGTGGACCACGAACCGGACATTGGACTTGTCGATGCCCATGCCGAAGGCAACGGTCGCCACGATCACCTGAACCTCGTCCCGACTGAACGCCTCCTGGTTACTCTGGCGTTCGTCCGCCGGAAGGCCTGCATGGTACGGGAGCGCCTTGATGCCCTGGCCTGCAAGGAACTCGGCGGTTGCGTCGACGGCATCGCGTGTCGTCCGGTAGATGATGCCTGACTCAGCCTCATGGTTTGCAAGGAACTCCAGAAGCTGCTGTTCTACATTAGTTTTGGCCTCTACCTGATAAAAGAGATTGGGACGGTTGAATGATGCGCGCACCTCATGAGGCTTCCTGAGGCCGATCTTTTGAATGATGTCCTGCTGGACCTTCTCGGTGGCTGTTGCCGTGAATGCAGCAACGGGAATGCCAGGGAACGCTCTTGGTATGGACGACAAGGCCAGATAATCCGGCCGGAAGTCGTGACCCCATTCGGAGATGCAGTGCGCCTCGTCAATGGCGAAGAGCGAAAGGCAGATGCTCTTTAACGTCTCGACGAACTGAGGCATGGCGAACCGTTCCGGCGCGATATAGAGGAGTTTCACCTGATTGTTCGTAAGCTTTCGATGTATCTCCGCCAGTTCCCGCTGGTCCAGCGAGCTGTTCATGAATACTGCCGCGATGCCGTTCTCCTGCGCCGCATCTACCTGGTCCTTCATGAGCGAAATAAGCGGGCTGATGACCACGGCAGTGCCGGTTTTGAGGAGCGCAGGCAGCTGATAGCACAGGGACTTGCCGCCGCCCGTGGGCATGACGGCGAACACGTCTTTCCCGGCCATGATGCTGGTGATGATGGGCTCCTGGTTCTGGCGGAAGGACTCAAAACCGAAGACCGTGCGAAGGGTATACTGTATTGTGGGATCGACTGAAGGAGTTTGATCGTTCATGCGTTTTTCATCACCTGACATTGGAACGTTGGCTCTCCCTCAGGAAGATTATAAGGTGAGCGGGATTATTAGGAAAACAAAACGGGGCAAGGAATTGTATTTTTCCTTACCCCGGGTCTTAATTCCGCAATCCGCAATCGGCCTCTTATTCCAGTACCGTGCCGTCTTTCAAGTCCTCATAAAATTTTCTGAGGTCGGGAAGCGTCTTCGCGGACATGGCCTTCATTCCGCTCCTGGGGTGCTCGTTCAGGATGCCGGTGATCATGTACGGGATATGGTACCCCCATTCAACCTTCGCCTTCATGGGAATAAAGATCTCCTGAATGATCGCGATGATCGGCCGGATGTCGAACTTCGGGTTCTTCAGGAACGAGAGCAGCAGTTCCGTGGGGCAGTTGCCCGCGCCCCGCCCCATTCCGTAAATGGTCGAGTCGAGGCGGTTGATGCCCGCAACAATGGCATCGATGGTGTTCGAGAAGGCAAGCTGTTGATTATTGTGGGTATGGATGCCGAGCTCCTTGCCCGGAAGCGCTGCCTGGTATTTTTTCGCGAAGAATTGGATCTGTTCCGAATACATCGCACCGAAGCTGTCGACGAGGTAGATGACCGGCACATTGCTTTTTGCAAGGTCTTCGAGCGCATCATCGAGTTCCTTTTCGAGGACCTTCGAGACCGCCATGAGGTTGATCGTCACCTCGTAGCCTTTATCCATGCAGTGGTGAGCAAGGCTGATCGCCTTGTCGACCTCTTTCGCATAGCAGGCAACCCTGATCATATCAAGAGCGCTCTCGCTTTTTTTCGGGATGTCATGGTCATCGATGCGGCCGATATCCGCCATAGCGGACAATTTCATCGTCTTGTCGATGCCGCCGCAGACCCTTTTCAGGTCATCTTCCGAACAGAACTTCCATGCGCCGTTGTCGGTCCTGGAAAAATATTTCTCCGAAGATTTATACCCTATCTCCATATAGTCGACGCCGGACTGCGAGAGAGCGATGAAAACCTTCCTGACGAAATCATCATTGAACTGCCATTGGTTGATCAGGCCGCCGTCACGAACGGTGCAATCGAGGACCTTTATCTGGGGACGGAACATGGTAATGCCTCCTGAAACGAAAATATTCCCGCGCGCTGTCTGGGAAAAAACAATGGGTGATTATACACGATTTACTTCAGAATGTGAAGACAGGCCTTTCTGGTGGGCAAAGTCCTCGGCCTTCCTGACAAACCCTTTCGCCAGCCCGGCAATGGCGCTCCAGTCCTTTGCCGCCACGAGCTCGCGCTTGATGATCGCTGCCCCGATGAGGATGCCTGCCGCGTCTGCAGCAAGATAGTGTGAGACATTGTCGAGCGTCGCCCCTCCGCACAGCAGGTATCGCACAAAGGGCATCGGCCCCCTGATCGCTTTGAGGAAGGCGAGGCCGCCTATCTCGACAAAGGGGAAGAGCTTTATGATATCTCCGCCCGCCTTATGAGCCCGGTATATTTCCGTGGGCGTGCATGCGCCGGGAATCGAAGCACATCCTTCCTTTTTTGTGAACTTCACTACCTCTTCGTCGAAGTTGGGGCTCACCATATAGGACGCGCCGGCTGCCAGCGCTTTTCTCGCATCATCAACAGAGAGGATCGTGCCGGCCCCGACCGTGACCCGTTCGTCTTTGCGCAGCCGCCTGATCACGTCATCTGCCTGTGGCACCGAAAAGGTGACCTCGATGAACCTGATCCCGCCTTCCACGCACGCCAGAGCCGCTTGATAGGCATCCTCCGGGGTTTCGGTACGGACCGCTACCACTAACTGATGTTTCTTCAGGTTTGCTATAAGGACCTCTGCGTTTGACATCAGCTCCTCATCATGCTTTGCGGTAAATGATCCTTTAATCACCTACTCCCACTCGATCGTGCTCGGCGGCTTGGACGAGATGTCGAGGACCACGCGGTTCACCCCTTTTACTTCGTTGATGATGCGGTTGGACATGATGCCGAGCAGGTCATAGGGGATCTTGGCCCAGTCGGCGGTCATGCCGTCCTGGCTCGTGACCGCGCGGATGGCGACCACGTTCTCGTAGGTCCGCTCGTCGCCCATGACGCCCACGGTCTTGATCGGGAGCAGCACGGCAAAGGACTGCCAGATCTCCTTGTAGAGGCCGGCCTTCTTGATCTCCTCGATCACGATGGCGTCGGCCTCACGCAGTATTTTCAGCCGCGGCTCCGTCACCTCGCCCAGGATGCGGATGGCAAGACCCGGGCCCGGGAAGGGCTGGCGGTCGATGATGTCGTCGGGCATCTTCATCTCGCGGCCGATGGCGCGCACTTCGTCCTTGAACAGTTCCCGGAGCGGCTCCACCAGCTTCAGCTTCATCTTCTCGGGCAGACCGCCCACGTTGTGGTGCGACTTGATGATGGCCGACGGGCCCTTGAACGAAACGCTCTCGATCACGTCGGGATAGAGCGTGCCCTGCACCAGGAACCCGGCGCCGCCCACTGCATGCGCTTCCCGCTCAAAGACCTCGATAAAGGTGTTGCCGATGATCTTCCGCTTCTTCTCGGGGTCCTCGACTCCCTTGAGTTTGACAAGGAATTCCGCGGACGCGTCGACATACTTGAGGTTCAGCCCCATGTCCTTGAAGGAGTGCTGCACCTTCTCGGCCTCGTCCTTTCTGAGCACGCCGTTGTTCACGAAGATGCAGGTGAGCTGTTTTCCGATCGCCTTGTGCACGAGCACGGCTGCTACGGAAGAATCAACGCCGCCGGACAGGCCGCAGACCGCCTGGTCCTTGCCCACGGCCTTGCGGATCTCGCCGACGGAATAGTCCACAAAGGATGCCATGGTCCAGGTCGGTTCGCATTTGCAGATCCCGTACACGAAGTTCCGGAGGATCTGGACGCCCTGCGGCGTATGCACCACCTCGGGGTGGAACTGGACGCCGTAGAATTTCCGTTTTTCATCCGCCATGGCCGCGGTCGGGGAGTTGTCCGTATGCGCAATGGCGGCAAAGCCTTCCGGCATTTTCTCGATGCGGTCGCCGTGGCTCATCCAGACCGTCGCCTTGCCGGCCTCTCCAATGGCTGCGAACAATCCTTCGTTCTTATGGATATTAAGCTCTGCTCTGCCGAACTCGCGCTTTGTGGATTTCGCCACCTGCCCGCCGAGCACATGTGTCAGGAGCTGCATGCCGTAGCAGATGCCGAGCACCGGCACCCCGAGTCCGAGATGGGCCTTGGTCAATGAGTGGCGAACCTGCATCATAGACGCTCGAAGGGCCGCCCGACAGGATGAGCCCCTTCGGATTGAAGGCCTTGACCTTGTCGAGCCCCGCGTTGTAGGGGAATATTTCGCAATAGACCCTGGCCTCGCGCACCCGGCGGGCGATGAGCTGGGTGTACTGGGACCCGAAGTCGAGGATAAGGATTCGTTCACTATGGATATCGGACACAAGGAGCTCCTTTCAAATGCTGAAGTGGTGCCATATTACCCCATGTAGCGAAGACCTGTCAATCTGAACATGGAGTGAAAAAACTCGCCTTGACAAGCCGCGACGGCACCGTTTATTATAGGTCCATGGGTCAATTCTACCAAGAACTCAGGGACCTGGCACACCAGCTTGCACGGGCCCTTCCCCGCCCCTCGTTCTATACCGAACACGCTTCCCAGGTGCGTCGTGCCGAAGAGTCCCTGGGGCGCCACGAGTTCATTCTGCGCTGCCGGACTTACCTCGATGAATCCCTGCTGGAATGCGCCCACGGACTGTGCCACTGCGAAGCCGTGGCCCGCGATGCGGGAACGATCGTCCTTGTCGAGGCCGAGCAATCAAACATGGGATTCCCCGACCGGGAACGCCTTTTTACCGCTTCCATTGTCGCCGGCCTCCTGCATGACATTAAGCGGAAGGAACAGGACCATGCGGTCCGGGGGAGCATCGAGGCTGAAAAGATCCTTTCGAGGCTCGGCATGGACCTGCGCGAACGCCAGTATATTGCGGACGCCATCAGGAACCATGAAGCCTTTCAGGAGACCTTTGAACGGGACGATGCGGCGGGGCAGCTGGTGAGCGATGCGCTCTATGACGCCGACAAGTTCAGGTGGGGGCCCGAAAACTTCACCACCACGCTCTGGCTCATGGTCGAGTCTCACCACACGCCGCCGGAATCACTGCATCGGACCTTTAAGGAAAAGATGAAGGGTATCGAACGGATCAAGGAAACCTTCCGGACCGATACCGGCAAGCGGTTCGGCCCGGAGTTCATTGACCAGGGAATTGCCATCGGAAATGCCATCTATGACAAAATGAGCGAGATGCTGAAAAGATCAGATGTCAGATGACAGACTGAGAAGCAGACGGCAGAAGCCAGACTTTCAAAGAACAGGCCGAGTCATAAGTCCGAGTCTGTCTTCTGTTATCTGTCCCCTGTGCTCTCTTCTGATTCCCGTAAACCTTCCTCATAACTGCATCTGCCTGTTCCTTGCGCGCATCGAGTACGCCTTCCCTGAACTTGAGGGTTTCCTCGGCGAACATGGCCGATCGAAGCCACTCATAGGCCAGCTTCAGTAGTTCAGCATCGTCGGTGCGGACCTTTTCGATGCGCTCCTCAGGAATATCGTACGTGGCGAGGAAGCTGCTTTCGAACACGAACGCGCGAAAGTAATCGGTGTCGGTGCTGGCCATGAAGAACATCCGGTTCTTGATCTCGGGAAACTCCCTCTCACCGAAGGACTTTTTCTTGATCAGAAGGTCCATCCAGCCGCGGTTTATGTCGTCGTACTGGTCCGCTCCCTGGTCCTTGCGCCATTCGGCGACGGTCCACTCCTTGTCCTCCTCGAAACCTTTGCAGTGATCTTCCTTGACCATGAAGTAGAACTCGTCCTTGCCGCCCTCTGCCTCTTTCTTCCTGAGTGTTGCCATTCCCACAGGGTAATAACGGCAGTTGCTCGGCCGGTCTTCGTACACCGTGCAGCCATCGGGCGTGAGGAAGGGGCAGGTCTTTTTTTCATCGGCGCTCATTTTGAGCGTGATCACCGGGAGCAGGGTCTTGGCGAGGATCTCGATATCGCAATACTGGTTGATGAACTCCTCGGTCGTCAAACGGAGCCGTTTTCTGAGGCGCAGCAGGTCGTAAGGCGGCAGAACGATATTGATATTGCTGCAACAAGCTGTAAAGCACGACACACCTTTGTGGCAGCGGAACTTGAATCTGCTCGCTTCCGTCAGCTTGATCGGCACAACCTTGTCGCTCGCGCTCTTTTTAAGCGGCTCGACGTCAATATCCTCGGACACCATTTTTTCCTTTTTCTTATCGTGCTTCTTCTCTTTCATTGCATCCCTCTCAGCCAGGTTTAAGCCTGTCTCTTTTTTATTCCGAAATCCGCATTCCGCAATCCGCATTCGGGACTACTTCATCCAGCTCTGGATCTCCTCATGCTGTTTTATGAAAAGCTCGACCCCTTCGTGGTCAGGACCGAGAATTCTCTTGAACCGCTCAAGCGCTTCATAAAACGGCATCTCACGGGTGCCGCTGATCAGATTGTCGGCATAGGAAACGATCTTCTCTTCCGGGGTGATCGGTAGATATTCCTTGCAGGGAAGTCCAAGCCGCGCGGCTTCGGACGCTGTTATGCCAGCTCCGATATGGCGTTCAATGATCAGTACGAGGTGGTCCGAAAAACCGAGGCTCTTCGCGATCTCAACGCCTGCCACGGCGTGTTCTATGCCATGCGTCCGGGACCGGCCGATATCATGAAGCAGTCCCCCGAGGCGGACCAATTCCCGGTCCACCGGCTCCTTTACTTGTTCTGCAATGGAGCCTGCCATATTCGAGACCTTTTGACAGTGAGCAACAACATCCGCCGAACAACCGGCCTTTATCAGCACATCAACCTTACTCATAAGCCCGAGAATAATACCATAATTCTGTGAAATTACAAGGCAAGAATCAGGAGATCTCACCAAATCGTGGGCCTTCCCATCAGAAAATACCTCAGTTTATCATACAATTATCGCTCGACCATCCATGTACGAACCTTCATGTGTCAACTGCCGTTTTCAGGATGAAGCGCCTTTTTCCATGAGGGCGGCCAGCTTCGACCAATCAAAGGAGAGCAGGTTCATGATCTGTGCGCGGATCGTCCTTATCGCGCCTGGGACGTCCCCTTCCCTTTTGAGGTTATAGAAAGGGAGGACCGCGGTAAAAGCACGGTCAAGGTAATCAGGGTCCGGCTGCAGGACGTCATCGCGCCTCGTATAATAGGGGTCTTCTCCGACCGCGCAGGGAGCGGTGAACACATTGAACTGCCTGCACCCGATCGGCCTGACCGGATGAATAGCACAGGAATTATCGATCAGGAACGGACAGCCCGAAGCGGCCGCGTCGACAGCAAGCCGGTTCCTCAGCAGGTCCCGTGTAGTACCGGTGATCTTTTCCGATGCATACCAGTAGATCCCGACGATTTCATGGGGATACAGGGGAAGGTCCTTTTGATGCACGCAGCAGTTGCCGCATCCTTTCCCGCAGGCCAGTTTTTTCTTCCGCCTTTTCTCAGTGTTTCTCACCGCGACTGCCACCCCGGTATCCGCAATCGCGTATGCATCAAGAAGCAGGCTAAGCCACGGAAGACGCCGCTCTTCAGCGGGAAAATGCAGGCGGCGCGATAGGCCGGAAGTAGCATGATTCTTGTTTTTTTTCATTTTTCATTCCATTAAAGCACGTTCGGAGGACGGACTGGATAATAAGCGGTCTTTGCATCCCTGCTTTTTGGCAGATTATGGGAGATTTTTGTGTGCCATCGGAAAATCTCTCACGCAGATCTCCCGAGTTGCTGCCAGAAATGTTTCCCTGAGTATGAAGAATACAACTCTTGATCGCAGCGGGCAAGGGGAAATAGGCTCCCCGATACAGTGCCCATGCCGCCTCTGCTGATAATCGAACATCGTAAATAAAAAGGGGCTGGCTTACAGCCAGCCCCTCGTACGATCTTTGGAACGAATACTGCTTACTTGATCAACGGAACGATCAGGAGTGCAACGATGTTGATGACCTTGATCATCGGGTTGATGGCCGGACCTGCGGTGTCCTTGTAAGGATCGCCGACCGTGTCGCCCGTGACCGAGGCCTTGTGTCCGTCGCTGCCCTTCTTGTGCACAACGCCCTTGCTGTCCGTGACGCCGTCTTCAAAGGACTTCTTGGCATTGTCCCATGCGCCGCCGCCTGAGGTCATGGCGATGGCCTGGAACAGACCGGTCACAATGGCGCCGATGAGCACGCCGCCGAGGGCTTCTTTGCCCAGGAGGAGACCCACCACGACCGGAACAACCACCGGAATGAGCGCCGGGAGCATCATCTCATTGATGGCGCTCTTGGTCACGATGTCAACGCACTTGCCATACTGGGGCTTGCCGGTGCCTTCCATGATGCCCGGGATCTCGCGGAACTGTCTGCGAACTTCTTCCACCACGCCGCCTGCAGCCTTAGCAACGGACTCCATGAGGAGCGCGCCGAAGTAGTAGGGGAGCATGCCGCCGATGAACAGGCCGCAAAGGACCATGGGGTTCGAAAGATCGAACAGGATCGTTGAGCCGAAGGAACGTGAATATTCCGAGAACAGCACCAAAGCGGCAAGAGCTGCGGAGCCGATGGCATAGCCCTTGGTCACTGCCTTGGTGGTGTTGCCGACCGCATCGAGAGGATCGGTGATGTCGCGGATGGCCTGGGGAAGTCCGGCCATTTCAGCGACGCCGCCCGCATTGTCCGTGATCGGACCGTAGGAGTCGATTGCCACGACGATGCCGGTCATGGAAAGCATGGACACGGCTGCAAGCGCGATGGCGAAGATGCCGCCCGAGGCCGCGTTCTCTGCACCGGAGAATCCGCCGCCAAGCCAGTATGCGCCGAGGATCGAAGCAACGATCACGAGCACCGGCGCTGCGGTGGACTTCATGCTGACTGCGAGTCCGGCGATCACGTTCGTGCCGTGGCCGGTGAGGCTCGCCTGTGCAATGTGCTGCACCGGGGCCGTACTCTTTAGCAGTGAAATACTCGGTGATCCACACGATCAGGCCGGTGAGGGCAAGACCGATGAGGGAGATGAAGAACACGGTGTTCGCCGTGAATACGCCGGCATTGGCACCGAGGCTGTCGATAAAGCTCTTGGATACGAAGTAGAACGCTACTGCCGCGATAACGCCTGCAACGGCGAGGCCCTTGTACAAGGCGCCCATGATGTAGTTGGTCTTGCCGAGTCTTACGAAGTAGGTGCCGACGATGGAAGCGATGATCGAAACGCCGCCGAGCATAAGCGGGAACTCGATCCAGGGGCTGTCCGCGCCGAACACGGTCTTGGCGAGGAGCATGGCGGCCACGAGGGTCACCGTGTAGGTCTCATAGAGGTCGGCGGCCATACCAGCACAGTCGCCAACGTTGTCGCCAACGTTGTCGGCGATGACGGCCGGGTTGCGCGGGTCGTCTTCGGGGATGTTCTTCTCAACCTTACCCACAAGGTCGGCGCCCACGTCAGCAGCCTTGGTGTAGATGCCGCCGGCGATACGGGCGAACACGCTCATGAGCGAGCAGCCGAAGCCGAGTCCGATAAGAGCAGTGGATACCTCTTCGGCCGGGGCCATGGATTTCGCGACAAAGTAAAAGCCGGCAAGGCCGATGATGCCGAGACCCACGACCATGATACCGGTCACGGAGCCGCCCTTGAATGCGAGGCTGAGCGCGGCCTGAAGGCCTTTGCTCGCTGCTGCTGCCGTACGCACGTTCGCGCGGAGCGACACCCACATGCCGATGAAACCGGCAAGGGCGGAACCCACGGTGCCGATGATGAATCCTGCTGCTGCCCACATCCCGAGTTTGGGAACGAAGGCCAGGACAAGCACCAGAACTGCTGCGACCATTGCAACGGTCTTGTACTCGCGCGCCAGGAACGCATTAGCGCCTTCCTTCACCGCATTGGAAATGTCGATCATCTTCTGATTGCCTGCATCCTGCTTGTTCACCCAGATCGCGGTTATGATGCCGTAAATAACTCCGGCAATGCCGCATCCCAGGGCAAAAAGAATCGTCATACTCATGTTACTCATTAGTTCTCCTCCTTATAAGATTAGGTTAAACAATGCCCATGGAACATCTATCGAATAAAACTCTTTACCCAGAACTTCCTGCTGACCTGATTCCTCTTCCGGCATCCCCCCTTGCTTCACGTTTAAAACCGGCTTATGCTTCGAATTTTCCGCCGATGAAATCCTTCAGATAATGGTTCTCGGCCTTCAGGTTCTTCACCAGAACCCGCACCACATCGCGCATGGAGAGGAGGCCCAGCAAACCGTTTTCCTCGATCACGGGCAAGTGACGGATGTTGTTCTGGATCATGATCGCCATGACGTAGTCAAGGTCATCAGCCGGTTTCACCACAAGGAGATTGGCGCTCATGACGTCCTTGATCAGGACCTGCTTCATGGCGAGCCCTTCACCAGCAGCGTTCTTCACAATGTCGCGCTCGGTGACGATCCCGACGAGCGACCCGCGGTCCATGACCAGCAGTGCACCGATATTGCACTCGGCCATTTGCTTGGCCGCTGCCTGGAGCGTGTCCGAGCTGTTGATGCTGAAGCACTCGAGACCCTTGATGCTTAAGAGTTCTTTGACTTTCATGGCTTACTCCGACTTATGCGCAGGGGGCAGGTTTAAAACCTGCCTCTTCGTGTTCCTATTTTCGGCCTGACTGCCGTGCGAACACCATTGCCGTGGTGCGATAGAACAGATGCGCGAACTTGGAATAGGGCGCATAGGCAAACAACGACCAGATGAACACGAGGTGGAAGTAATAGACCAGGTAACCGGCTTCCATATCAGCCAGCCGGAGCGCCCACGAGAGCATGCCCGTTGCGCCGACGCCGATCACGATGGCGAGGAAGATCCAGTCGAAATAGGAACCCAGACCCGCTTTGCCGGCCTGTGCAAGCCGGTTGATCAGGATGATCACAACGCCGACTGCGAAAGCGATGGAACTGGCCAGCGCGAGCATCTTCATGGGATCGCTCATGGGATAGGGCGCTTCGCCGAAATGGAAGGGGCCGAAGGCCTGGATGCCGAGGAATTCCCAGCCGTAGAGATACGCGATCGCCCAGGTCGTGGTCACGGCAAGTCCGGCAAACGCATAAAAGAGCGCCATGTGGCCCCACTGCCGGAGCCGGTTCACGTTGCAGTCTGCGAACTTGGAGTGAGCCAGGATGGTCGTGACGGAAGCGATGATGTCACCGACAAGGCTGCCGCTGGATTTTACGTCGCCTGCCTGCGCCTTCATGCCGTTCCAGAGCTTCTTGATGCCAAAAAAGGCTGATACTGCGGCAAAGATCGCCGTGAGGATAAAGACCGTATCGATCACCGGCACGGGAACAAATTTGTGATAGGCCATGATGTTGCCTTCAGCCCGCGGGGCGGTAAAGCTGCCGTTCCCCAGCACCGTCAGGATCACATACCACAGCGCCATGGGAATGCCGAACAAAAGCCAGATGAGCTTGGGGTCCGTTGCGATCTTCGCGAACAAAGGCACCATGGCCACATGCTTGATGCTCTGTTTGCGGATAGCGTTCAGCACCTCGCCCGGCTTGGCGCCGCGCGGACAGTAGGCCGTACAGTCGCTGCACTGATGGCAGAGCCAGACATCGGCGCTCGTGATGAGCTTGTCCTTCTGGCCCCACTGCGCCAGGACCATCTCTTTGCGCGGGAAGGGGTTCCCTTCCGGCGTCACATTGCAGACCACCGAGCAGGTGGCGCACTGGTAGCACTTCTTCAGCGACTCACCGCCGCCTTTTATGATCTCGTTCACGAATTGTAAATCAGGTTTGATAACTGTTGCTTCTGACATAGATATCCTCCATAGATTCGGTTCGGATCGGGTTTTCATTCCGCAATCCGAAATCCGCAATCCGAAATCGATTTACATGGTCCTAAACGGATTCGGTCCGATCTCTCTGATCCTGGTAGCAAACTCATTGAGCATGTCAGGCAGTTTATCATACTCGTTGATGGCCACCTGCATAAGCTGGACGCGCTCGGATTCAAGCTGCAGCCGGTTCAGGGTCTCGCTGACCTTGCTGAAACGGGTGTTCGCGAGCTCGCTCCCCTTGACGAAGTGGCACTGATAGTTCTCCCCGTACCTGCAACCGAGAAGCAGCATACCGTCTGCGCCCTTGGACAGCGCGTCGGCAACCCACACCAGGTTCATGCCGCCCAGGCACCGCATGGAAATGAACCGGAATGCCGGGTCGATCTTCTTGCCGGCAATAGCCGCCGTGTCGAGCGCCGGGTAGGAGTCGTTCTCGCAGACCAGGCAGATGATTGTCGGCTTGTCCTCATCATCGGAGTATTCCACCGCCTTGAGCATGGAACCCACGATGTCGACGCTGTAGTCCTTGAAGGACACGATGCGCTCGGGGCAGGCGCCCATGCAGGTGCCGCAGCGGCGGCAACGGTTGATGTTGTAGTTGGGAATGCCCTTCTCGTCCTCGTCGATGGCGCCGAAGGGGCATTCTTCCGTGCACCGCTTGCAGGCCGTGCACTTGATCAAAAGCGGGTCGGGATAGGTCGTGTCCCAGGCGCGCGGATGGACCGCTACGCCGCGGGAAACATGGTCGATGGCCTGTATCGCCTTGAAAGCCGCGCCGGCGCCGTCTTCCATGGCTTCGGCCATGTTCATGGGCTGGTGCACGCCTCCAGCAGCGTAGATGCCGGTCCTGCGGGTCTCGTACTGGAAGCAGATGAAGTTCGAATCGGCAAAGCCTGACGCCCCTTCGAGGGTCGGGATCTCAGGACCCTGGCGGTAGCCGAGGTTCAGGATATAGTCCGGCTTGGCGGTCTGCTCGAGGTAGTTCTTCTTAGATTCATCGCCGCCGCCTGCAGCCTTGGTCAGGCCGTCGGCGTAATCCTGCGGTGCCTTCGAGGTCGGCACCATGCCGGTGGCAAGAACCACGAGATCGGCCTCCACCTTCACTTTTTCGCCCGTCTTGGTGCCGAAAAGGGTGTTCTCCATCTCGACGAACATGTTGCCGTTGCCGGCATCGGAAACGCCGGTCACATCCGCCTTCGTGAGCATCACGCCCGGATTGTTCTGGGCCTCTTTGTAGTAGAGCTCGGTCCTGCCCGGGGTCCGGATGTCCTTGTAGAAGATCATGGCAAGCGCGTCTTCGTTCTGGCGCACATACTGGGACTGCTTGAGCGAGGTGGCGCAGCACATGGACGAGCAATAGGGAAGATGGTTCGGGTCGCGCTGCCCTGCGCACTGGACAAAGGCGACCTTCAGGGCGGGCTTGCCGTCTGACGGACGGAGCAGCTTGCCGTTGTTCTTTTTTGCGATCTCTTCGAGCTCGAAGTTCGTGACCACGTTCTTCATCTTGCCGTAGCCGAGGTAGTCGAGCTTGTTCGCATCGTAGGGCTTCCAGCCGGAAGCCATGACAATGGCGCCGATCTTCACGGTCTCGCCGTTCGAGAGCGTCACGTTGTACAGGCCCGGCTGACCGTCGGTCTTGGACACGGTCGTGGACTTGTATACCTTGATGTTCGCGTTGTTCTCGACCTCGGCGACGGTCTTGTTGATATCGGTGTCCACAATGAGCGGCTTGTTGATATAGGACCCCGTGGGGATCTTCTTGTAGAGCTTGTTCACGAAACCGCCGAGCTGGGCGTCCTTCTCGACAAGCACCACCTGCTGGCCGGCGCCTGCTGCCGAGAGCGCCGCGGTCATGCCGGCAATACCGCCGCCGATCACCAGGATCGTGCTGGTCAGATCAGGAAGGATGTTGGGCTCAGCAAGATCGGACTTCTGGGTCTTGACAATGCCCATGGTGAGGTAATCGTAGGCTGCATCGTTCGTCTCATCCGTATTCGGCTCCATGGTCCAGGCAACGAACTCGCGGATGTTGACCCGCTCCACCAGCGCGCCGGGAAACGTGAACTCGGCGGCCTTCGCGCGGGGCGAGCAGGCGGCGATGATGATCGTATTGATGCCGTCCTTCGCCATATCGTCCTTGATCAGCTGGACGCCTTCAGGGCTGCACAGGGCATCGTGCATCTTGAAATTCTGTACTTTCTTGGCTGCGCCGGAGAGCTTGTCAACGTCCAGAGCCTCCTTGATGCCGCATCCTTTGCAGATATATACGCAGTATTTCTTCTCCATCCCTATTTCCTCCTCAAGCTCTGGATGCTCTTCATGACCACACCCGTTGCATCCTGCGCGGACCGCGCCACATCAACGGGCGTCTTGAGCGTCCCGGTCGCGTAGATGCCCTTCGGGAGCGCCGCCTGGTCCACGAATCCGTCGTCGGTCATTGCAACGCCGGCGTTCTTCAGCGATGCCGCGGTGGGCTGCATGCCGGTGGCAAGCACGACCATGTCGAAGGTCTCGGTGATCTTGCTGCCGCCGTGAATGTCCTCGGCGGTGACCTTCACGTCGCCGTTCGGTGCCTGCTCGACTTTGGCGACCTTGCCCTTGAGGAAGGACACGTTCTGATCTTCCTTGATCTTGGTGTAGAACCGGTTCTCGTAGAGTCCGGGGGTGCGGATATCGATGTAGAAGATCTTCACCTTGGCATCAGGATAGAGCTCCCTGACATAGGATGCCTGCTTAAGCGAGGCCAGGCAGCAGATGTAGGAGCAATGGGCCAGATGGTTCTCGTCACGCGAACCGGCGCACTGTACAAAGGCGACGTTCTTGACCTCTTTGCCGTCGGAGGGACGCACGATCTTGCCCGACGTCGGTCCGTTCGGCGCGGCGAGACGCTCCATCATCATGTTGGTGATCACGTTCTGGACCGTGCCGAAGCCGAGGTTGTCCATCTTCGTGGCATCATAGGGATTCCAGCCGGTCGCCATGACCACGGCGCCGACCTTCACGGTGATGGTCTCAGACTTCATGTCGAGGTGGATCGCGTCGTACTTGCAGGCCTCTGCGCATTTGTTGCAGGCAGCACCCTTGCAGACTTTGCTGTCGATCACATACTGGAGCGGAAAGGCCTGGTTATGCGGAAGGTAGGCTGCCTTGGTCTTGCTCATGCCGAAATCAAAGTCGTTCGACCGCTCGATCTCGCACGCTTCCGCGCACTTGTTGCAGCCCGTGCACTTTTCGTTCACGAACCGGGGCTGCGTCTTGATGGTGACCTCGAAGTTCCCCTCGCTGCCGGAGATCTTCTCCACTTCAGCCATCGTATAGATCTTGACCTGGCCGTTGTTCTTGATCCGTTTGTACTGGATCTCGAGACCGCAGTTCGGGGGGCACATCTTCCAGAAATACTTGTTCAGCTGCGTCACCCGGCCGCCGAGGTAGGGGTTCTTCTCAACGATGATGACATCGGAGCCCGCTTCCGCGGCTTCCACTGCCGCCGTGAGGCCGCTGAAGCCTCCGCCGACAACCAAAATCTTATTTTCCGCCATGATATACACTTCCTCCTTAAGGCAGTAACCACTTCGCGCTTGTAAACTGAAAATTGGAAATTTTAAAAGTTAGACCGACAGGAGTGGACCACGTTGTATTTAAAATTTACAATCTACAGGTTACAAGAAAATCTCCGGGAAGGGCAAAGCCCTCCCCGGAGGTGTGAGTGTTCTTAGTGTTTTACAGGAGCTGCATCTTCAACCAGCTGAGCGTAGGCGACCTTCTTCACTTCCCACTTGTCAGTCGCAAGGTCGTACTTCGAGTTCACGAAGCACTTCCAGTTGGTGTCGTCCACCAGGTCGAAGTCGCCGCGATAGTAGTAGCCCGGATACCGGGACTCCTCACGGAACAGGATGTGCCGTGCATGGGCCTCCACGGAGAGGATGCGGTGATAGTTCTCCCAGCAGCGCATCAGCTCGTGCAGGTTGCTTGCTGCCATCTTGGAGGCGTCTTCCTTCAGAACCTGGAGCTGCCTCAGACCTTCGTCGAGCATGGTCTTGGAGGTCATGTACCAGGTGCCGATGCCGCCAAAGTACTCGTCCGAGATCTTCTGCAGACGGGTCTGGAGCATCTTCGGCTTGATGTAGTTCGGGTTGATCTCTACAGCCGTGGTGTAGGTCTTGTGCTTCTCGTACACCTCGAAGGGCAGATAGAGCTCGGCGGCCAGATGGTCCTCCGTCTCCTTGATCGTCGGGGTGTAGTTCGGGTTGTCGAGCATGAACGCGATCGCGCTCTTTGCTGCGATGCGGCCCTCAGCATGCGAGCCCGAGGAGAACTTGTGGCCTGATGCGCCGCAGATGTCGCCGCACATAAAGAGGCCCTTTACGGTGGACGAGCGGTTGTAGTTGCCGGCCACCCATTTCTTGTTCCACTCTTCCGGCGCGCCGAGATCATCGGGACCGCAGCACCAGAAGCCTGCACAGCCTGCGTGCGAACCGAGGAGATAAGGCTCGGTCGGCATGATTTCGGAAGGAACTTTATCCGGCTCGATGTTCTTGGCAGCCCAGAGGCCGGCCTGGCCGATGGCCATATCGAGGAAGTCTTCCCATGCTTCTGCCTCGAGGTGCTTCACCTTCTTGGCGCCCTCTTTGTCGCCGAGCTTCTCCTTGAAGGTCTTGTTGATCGCTTCCATCGCGTGATGGGTGTTCATGAGGATCGGGCCTTTGCCGAGCTTCATGTCGCGCATCATGAGGTGGTTGCGGATGGCCGTGCCGAGGTTGTCGACATACTTGCCGTACTTGGCCTTGGCTTCTGCCAAGTGCTTCAGGATTGACGCAATAGTCTTCACCGAGGCTGTTGGTTGCCTTGGCCTTGAAGAACAGGAACCATGCGCCGACCGGGCCGTAACCGTCCTTGAAGCGGGCGGGCACGAAGCGGTTCTCCATCATGGTCAGCTCTGCGCCGGCCTGGAGGCCGAGAGCGTAACCGGAGCCGGAGTTCCATACCGGGTACCAGGCGCGGCCCTGGCCTTCCTGGGTCGACCGGGGACGGAACACGTTCACGGCGCCGCCGGCTGCCAGAACCATGGCTTTTGCCTTGAAGATGTAGATCTTGTTCTCACGGACGCTGAATCCGGCCGCTGCTGCAACGCGATTCGGCTCCTTGGCATCATTGTAGAGCTTCACGATGAACACGCGCTCGTAGTGGTTGGTCTTGACGCCGGTTGCTGCACGGTTGGTCTCGAGGGCCTTCTTCGCGGCTTCCGCCACGATGACCTTGTAGGACTCGCCGTTGATCATGATCTGCCACTTGCCT
Organism: Nitrospirota bacterium; assembly: GCA_963818475.1. Classification (GTDB taxonomy): domain Bacteria; phylum Nitrospirota; class UBA9217; order UBA9217; family UBA9217; genus GWC2-56-14. The sequence continues at coordinate 263,903 of CAWFSF010000002.1, forward strand.
GAACGGACCGGCTTGCCGCCGTCCTTCAGCATGGTCTTTCCTGCTTCCTTTGCCTGGAAACCGTCGAGAGAGAAGCCGTCATCGCCCATCTTCCAGATCGGCAGGCCCCACTCCTCGAAGAGCTGCACGGAATCATCAACGTGACGGCCGAGGTCGTAGATCAGGTCCTCACGGACGATGCCCATGAGGTCGTTCCGTACCATCTTTACATAGTCCGCCGGATCATTGTCACCCATGTAGGTGTTGATGGCCGACAGACCCATGGCAACGGCGCCGGACCGGTCGGTCGCGGCCTTGTCAACCATGGTGATCTTGATCTTCTTGGGGTTTGCCCAGCGGGCGCCTTCAAACGCTGCGCCGCAGCACGCCATACCGCCGCCGATCAGGAGGAGATCGGTTTCGACCGTCTTCGATCTGCAGGCTTCTTGCAGAACGAAAACGTACAGGTTTCTTTTTCCATTTATCGTATCCTCCTTATTTCTTGATGACCGGCATCGGCTTCGACGTGGTGAAGTAGCCAGGCTGTTTGAGTTTTGCCATATCCGCTTCAGGCTTGCCCTTGTAGGGGTCGACCGAGCCTTCGGGGGTGGTCCGGATCGGGAACTTGAAGCGCTTCAGGATCCCGTTCCGGAACTTGATGGTCCACATGATGGAATCCGTACCCCGCATCGGGATCACGTTCGCGCCCAGGGGGGCGAAATCCTGGTAGGCCCGGATCTCGATCGCCTGCTGCGGGCAGATCTTGACGCAGTTGTAGCACTCCCAGCACTGCTCCGGCTCCTGGTTGTAGGCCTTCATGAGGTCCCTGTTCAGGGCCATGAGGTCGTTCGGGCAGATATACTGGCAAGCAGTCTTATCTTGCGCCTTGCAGCCGTCACACTTCTCGGTAATTACATAACTCGGCATGTTATTACTTCCTCCTATCTATGGAATGTAGTTAACTGCATCTGCAGTCGTTGAACATCTGGCAACGTTACTTATTCTCCGTATGCGTGCCTTCCGCGTGGCTGTGCATCTTGATCTCCACCTTCGTGGTGAGGCCGGCATAGTACTTCTTGAGGATCTCGAGCACTTCGGGGCGGCTGAAATGATCGGGAACGTTCTCGCCCTCGGAGAGCATCTTCCGGAGCTTGGTGCCGGACAGCATGAGCCGGTCTTCCTTGCCGTGGGGGCAGGTCCTCATGGAGGCCATGCCGTCGCACTTGAAGCAATAGAAGGTGTGGTCGATCTTGAGGGGCTGGGTCTCGAGCGCGCCCTTCGGGATCTCGTCGAAGATCTTCTGCGCATCGAACGGGCCGTAGTAGTCGCCCACGCCGGCATGGTCGCGGCCGACGATCAGGTGGCTGCAGCCGAAGTTCTGGCGGAAGAGCGCGTGGAGCAGTGCTTCACGCGGACCGGCATAGCGCATTTCCATGGGATAGCCGCACTGGATGGAAGAGTCCTTCACAAAGTACTTGTCCATGAGGGTGTTGATGGCGTCGGCGCGAACATCGGCCGGGATATCGCCTTCCTTGAGCTTGCCCAGGATCTGGTGGATCAGAACGCCGTCCATGGTCTCGATGGCGATCTTGGCGAGGTACTCGTGGGAGCGGTGCATGGGGTTCCGGGTCTGGAATGCCGCGATCGTGCTCCAGCCCTTGTCCTCGAACATCTTGCGGGTCTGCTTCGGGCGTCATGTAGATGCCCTTGAAGGTCTCGGGGAAATGGGCCTCGGAGAGGACCTTTACCGGACCGGCCAGGTTCACGTCAGGCTGGCCCATGACCTTCTGCACGCCCGGATGACCGGCAACGTCATTGGTGCGGAAGATCATCTTGCACTCATGTTCCTTGTCGGACTTGGACATGGCGTACTTCTCGGTCACCTTCATGGTGGCCATGATCGTGCCCGACTCTTCGTCAACCAGGCGTGATCTCTTCGTTCTTCTTGAGCGAATTGGCGAACTCCGGCGTGGCCGAGAGCGTCACCGGGACCGGCCAGAACGTGCCGTCGGCCAGCTTGAACTTGTCGCTGCAAACGCCCTTCCAGTCCTTCTTGTTCATGAAGCCCGTGAGCGGGGTGAATGCGCCGATGCCCATCATCACGAGGTCTGCGGTCTCGCGCGAGGAGATCTTGAGCTGCTTCAGGGTCTTGGCCTTCTTGAGCTCTTTCTGAAGGGCCGACCCTTCCAGAAGAAGCGGCATGAGCTTCTTCTTTTTGCCGTGCGGCTTTACCAGTGCCATAACTAGTTCCTCCTTAAAAGAATTGTAAAGATATATTCCACTGTGGCTGGAGGCCACAACTCTGTCCGCCTCTGCTTAACCGAGAACGGCCGTCACCTTATTGAAGATGTCGTTGATGCTGCCGACACCCATGACGGTCTTCATGATGTTCTTCTTGGAGTAGTAATCGATGAGCGGCGCGGTCTGCTGCGTGTATACTTCGAGCCGCTTCTTGATGGTCGCTTCCTTGTCGTCGTCGCGCTGGAACAGCACTCCGCCGCACTTGTCGCAGGTTCCTTCTTTTTTGGGGGCGGAGAAATAGATATTGTACATCTGCTGGCAGCTTTTGCAGGTCCGGCGGCCGGTGAGCCGCTTCAGGAGGTCGTTCATATCAACGTCGATATTGAGGGCAATGGTAAGGGGCATGCCCATGCTGGAAAGGATCTTGTCGAGGGCCTCGGCCTGGGCCGTGTTGCGCGGGAAGCCGTCGAGGATGAATCCGGCCTTGCAGTCAGGCTGCTTGATGCGCTCTTCAACCAGGCCGAGCACGATCTTGTCGGAAACGAGTCCGCCCGAGTCCATGATCACCTTGGCCTCTTTGCCGAGCGGCGTGCCGTCGGCAACTGCCTTGCGGAGAATATCGCCCGTTGAGATCTGCGGGATCTTGTACTTGTCGATCAGCATCTTTGCCTGCGTGCCTTTACCAGCACCAGGAGCACCGAGCAGCACAATCCTTTTAGCCATCGTGGTGAATCCTCCGTTAAGATTATTTTACAGAGATAGAGAGAAGGTGTAAAGGCGCAATAAATCCTTCGCGACGTTTTAACCGGCCTATAATCGTTGAAATCGAGTTAATATTCAAGTTAAAAATTATAATTTGAATATTAGTTTTGTTTATAAATGAGTCTGCCCATGAAGAAATTCTGCCAGTTTTTCAAGCGCTTTGCCCCTATGGCTAAGCGTATCCTTCTCTTTTCCGGTCATCTCGGCAAAGGTCTTGTCAAATCCCTGGGGCAGAAACACCGGATCGTAGCCGAATCCGGTATTCCCCTTAGGTTCCAGACCGATACGACCTTTCGCATAGCCAAAAAAGGTCTTCACCTTGCCGTCGGGGAAGGCCAGCGCCATGCAGCAGACAAATTGGGCGCCCCGCTTCTCCTCAGGCACATCCTTGAGCTCCTGGAGCAGTTTTTCGTAATTTCTTACATCGTTCCCGCTGCCGGTACCGCCCGCATACCGGGCAGAATAGACGCCCGGTGCGCCTTCGAGAGCATCCACCTCAAGGCCCGAATCGTCCGCCAGAGAAGGCTTGCCCGTGCAGGTGCAGACCTCGACCGCCTTTTTGATCGCATTTCCTTCAAAGGTTTCCTGATCCTCCACGGTTTCCGGACAAGCAGGAAAATCATCGAGCGAAAGGATCGTGATCGGCAGATCGGCCGTGATCCGCCTGATCTCTTCGACCTTTTTTTTATTTCTCGTGGCGAGAACGATTTCCATTTACTTAGTTTACCCTCCCTTGGCGAAGAAAAGCCTCTGCCTCCGGCGCCGAAACGAGCGGCCACCCTATCATAAAAGACCGGACTTTGCAACCAGAGGATGCGCATATATCGGGTATGCGGAGAGCCTGAAATTCAGTGCGCGCAGAGGATGCACAAGAGATGTGCCGCATAAAACGGGTTTTTTCGGGTGGTGATTCTCTTCGTTTAATAGGGTCTCATGCAAATTTTTCATCGACATTGCTAAATGTTCGCTGGACGTTTCCATGCCCATATGCTTTTTTCAAGGTAGGTGCTTCGCGTTGTTCGCAACAACGGGCTTCAGGACCTCGATGTGAAAAGTGCGCACTGCTGTGAAAATAATATAATAATATATTGACAAGCCTTTTTTTCTGCGGTATATTCTGATCATTCAAGAGATTCCTGATACCTAATCAAACACCCCAGTTATTACCTAATCCAGCATAATAACCAGGAATACATCTTCTACCGTCATGTTCTTTCTATAACGCAGCAAAGCAGAAAGGTCGTACATCCTTCTTTAGATAACTCACGAGCAGACTGAGTCGTTAGCTTACAAACCTCTCATCCTCATCTCGCACTTTGATGGAATATGCTCGCCTGCTGACATCACAACTACCGCAATGAAAAAACCTGATCATCCTACCATCTCTAGGAACCATGCCTCATCTGCCCAACAAACCACGGGCCAAGGAGCAACCACATGAATTTAGTAGAACTAAAAGGCAAGGAGCATCGCCGAGCTTACCGCCATGGCGGACGAGCTGAAGATCGAAGGCGTCAGCGGCTTGCGCAAGCAGGAGCTGATCTTCGCCATCCTGCAGGCCCAGACCGAAAAGAACGGCATGATCTTCGGCGAGGGCGTGCTCGAGATCCTTCCGGACGGCTTCGGCTTCCTCCGGGCGCCGGATTACAACTATCTGCCCGGCCCGGACGACATCTACGTATCGCCTTCCCAGATACGCCGGTTCAGCATCCGCACCGGCGACACGGTTTCCGGCCAGATCCGGCCGCCCAAGGAAGGCGAACGCTACTTCGCACTGCTCAAGGTTGACGCCATCAACTATGAAGACCCCGAGATATCACGGTCCAAGATCCTTTTCGACAACCTGACCCCCTATTATCCTGAAAAAAAGATCAAGCTCGAACATTCACCGACCGACTATACGACCCGCGCCATGGACCTCGTTACTCCCATCGGCATGGGCCAGCGCGGCATGATCGTGGCGCCGCCGCGGACCGGCAAGACCATGCTGCTCCAGGCCATTGCCAAGGCCATCCTGAAGAACCATCCCGACATCAAGCTGATCGTGCTCCTGATCGACGAACGGCCCGAAGAGGTCACGGACTGGGCGCGCCAGGTCAAAGGCCGAGATCATCAGCTCCACCTTCGACGAACCGCCGCAGCGGCATGTGCAGGTCGCGGACATGGTGAGCGAGCGGGCAAAGCGCCTGGTGGAGCACAAGAAGGACGTGGTGATCCTGCTCGACAGCATCACCCGCCTTGCCCGGGCGCATAACGCCATCATTCCGGCCTCAGGCAAGGTCCTCTCCGGCGGTCTGGACGCGAATGCGCTCCAGCGGCCGAAACGGTTCTTCGGCGCCGCCCGCAGCATCGAGAACGGCGGCAGCCTCACGATCCTCGCAACAGCGCTCGTGGACACCGGCAGCCGCATGGACGACGTGATCTTCGAAGAATTCAAGGGCACCGGCAACATGGAACTCCACCTCGACCGGAAGCTCGTGGACAAGCGCGTGTTCCCGGCCATCGACATCAACGCCTCCGGCACCCGCAAAGAAGAGCTGCTCGTGGACAAGGACGACCTGAACCGCATGTGGGTGCTCCGCAAGGTCCTGAACCCCCTGTCCACCGTGGAAAGCATGGAGTTCCTGCTGGACAAGCTGAAACAGAACAAAACAAACAGGGATTTCCTGGATTCCATGAACAAGTAGATTTTACTTGAAATTCCGTGGTGATTAGTATATTATTCCCGCTCTCATCAGCGAGGGCGGTAGTTTTTTGGCTTTCGCAGTCATTCTCAGGAGGATCAGGTCATGAAAGAAGGCATTCATCCCGACTACAAGGTGGCAACAGTCAGCTGCGCCTGCGGGGAAAAGTTCACCACCAAGTCGACGAAAGAGACGCTCCGGCTTGACATCTGCTCGGTCTGCCATCCGTTCTTCACCGGCAAGCAGAAGCTGATCGACACGGAAGGCCGCGTCGACAAGTTCCGGAAAAAATACGCCAAATAGCATCGCCACCGGCGGCCTTTTGGCCGCCTTTCTTCTGGAAGAACAAGCCCCGTGAGGTTTCTGCTTTGTCCGAAAAAGTGCAAATAGGCGGCCAGGCGGTTCTCGAAGGCGTCATGATGCGCTCTCCCCATGCCTATACCGTTGCGGTGCGCAAGGGGGGAAAGCCTGATGCCGAGATCGCCATCTTTCGCCAGACCATCCGGCCCATCGGAGAGCGCTTTCCTTTCCTGAAGACCAGGATCGTCCGGGGATCGGCTGCGCTCTTTGAGGCCATGTGGCTCGGCATCCGGGCGCTGAACTTTTCGGCGAACGAAGCGCTCGAAAGCGAAGACGGAAAAAAAGAGGAGATCGGTCCGCTTGCCATGGCCGGCACCATGATCGTGGCGCTCGCCTTTTCTCTCGGACTGTTCCTGGCGCTCCCGCTCCTGCTCACCAGCCTGCTCGGTGCCCAGTATGCCGCGGTCAACCGGCACAGCATCCTGTTCAACCTCACTGACGGCGCGTTCCGCGTGGTCCTGTTCCTGGGATATGTATCCGGCATTTCCTATATGAAGGACATCCGCCGGGTCTTCGAGTATCACGGCGCCGAACACAAGGCCATCGCGACCTTCGAGGCCGGGGTGGAGCTCACGGTAGAGAACGCCAGGCCCTACTCCCGCATTCACCCGCGCTGCGGCACCAGCTTTTTGCTGACCGTGGTTGTGATCTCCATTCTCCTGTTCTCGCTCGTCCCCGGTTCCTGGCCGTTCTGGGCAAAAGCAGCTTCCCGGGTCGTGCTGCTTCCCGTGATCGCCGGCCTGGGATACGAGTTCATAAAATACAGCGCCAAACACTGCGGCAACCCGCTGATCCGGAAACTGATGCAGCCGGGCCTCTGGCTGCAGCGCCTCACGACGCGGGAACCGTCGGATGACCAGATAGAAGTGGCCATCACGGCGATGCGTGAAGCCCTCGCCATGGAACCCCGCTAAAGCGGGGTTTTTTGTTGGAACAAAAACACCGTAGGGGCGGGTTTTAAACCCGCCCCTACAATTGGTTTTTATTATGCTAAGAAAACTTGAAGCCGTTGCAGAAAAATACGACGAGCTGACCAGGCTCCTGTCCGACCCGGGCGTTGCTGCCAACCACCAGCAGTACCAGAAGTACTCCCGGGAACGGTCGGATATTGAAGATGTGGTAAACCACTACCGCGCCTACAAGAGACCTGGAAAAACAGATCAGCGAAGCCGGCGAGATCACCAACGACAAGCAGTCTGACCCCGAACTGCGCACAATGGCCGAAGCAGAGCTCAAGGAGCTTTCGCCTAAAATCGCGCAGATGGAGCAGGAGCTGCGGCTCATGCTGGTGCCCAAGGACCCGCGCGACGACCGGAACGTCTTTCTCGAGATCCGTGCAGGCGCAGGCGGGCGACGAGGCCGGCCTCTTTGCTGCGGAGCTTTTCCGCATGTACTCCCGCTATGCTGAAAAGAAGCGATGGAAGCTGACCCTGCTCGATATGAGCACCACCGGCGTGGGCGGAGCCAAGGAAGTGATCGCCCAGATCCAGGGCAAGGGCGTGTTCAGCAGGCTCAAATACGAAAGCGGCGTGCACCGGGTGCAGCGCGTGCCGGCAACGGAATCCGCCGGCAGGATCCATACGTCGACGGTGACGGTGGCGGTACTGCCCGAGGTGGACGATGTTGAAGTGAATATCGAACAAAAGGACCTGCGCATCGACACCTACTGCTCTTCAGGCCCCGGCGGCCAGTGCGTGAACACCACCTACTCTGCGGTCCGCATCACGCACATCCCGACCAACGAGGTCGTCGCGGTCCAGGACGAGCGCTCGCAGCTCAAGAACCGCGAAAAGGCCATGAAGATCCTGAAGTCCCGTCTGCTCGAAAAAGAACGGGCGCGGCAGGATGCCGAAACCGCCCAGGACCGCAAGTCCCAGGTCGGGTCCGGCGAACGCAGCGAAAAGATCAGAACGTACAATTTTCCGCAGAGCCGCGTGACCGATCACCGCATCGGGTTGTCGCTTTACCGGCTCGATGCAGTCATGGACGGCGATCTCGACGAGTTCATCGACGGCCTTACCTCGGCAACGAATGCCGAGCGGCTGAAAAACCTGTAGAACCATTGCGGATTTCGGATTACGGATTTCGGATTAGCCGCCTATGATCTCACAATCCGCAATCCGAAATCCGCAATCTGCAATTAAACCGTGACCATTACTGAAACCATAAACAGGGCGGCCACGCGGCTGTCGGCGCACAAGGTAGACAACGCGCGCAGGGATGCAGAGGTTGCTTCTCTGCCATGTCCTGGTCCGCGACCGTGCCTGGCTCCTGGCGCACATACAGGACGAAATCGACGACCAGTCGGTCCGGCAGTATGAACGGATTATTGACCGTCGCGCCGTACGCGAGCCACTCCAGTACATCACCGGCAGACAGGAATTCTGGGGACTGCCCTTTAAGGTCACTCCTGACGTGCTGATCCCGCGGCCCGAGACCGAGTTCGTCGTCGAAGCAGCGCTCAAAGCCGTCAGCATGGCCCTGACGCCGGTCATCATCGACCTCTGCACCGGTTCCGGCTGCATTGCTGTCAGCCTGGCAACGGAGCTCCTGAACGCGCAGGTGTTCGCAACCGACCGATCGGAGCAGGCTCTTGCAATTGCCCGAGAGAACGCCCGTATGAACCAGGCAGCGGAACGCATCAGATTCCTTGCAGGAGACCTGTTCGCGCCGGTGGGGGAATTGGACCTTCACGAAAAGGTCGATGTGATCGCCGCGAACCCGCCCTATATACCGGCCGGCGACCTTGCCGGACTTCAGCCCGAGGTCAGGGATTTCGAACCGGAGATGGCGCTTATAGCCGGGCCCGAGGGTACCGAGACCGGTACAGCGATCATACTGCAGGCGCCGGCATTCCTGAAAAAGGGCGGCACGCTCATCATGGAAATGGGCATGGGCCAGACAGCCGCGCTCAGCGCCATCGTTAAAAAGACCGGCAAATACAGGACGCTGGAGATCGTCAAGGACCTGGCAGGCATAGAGAGGGTCCTGGTAGCAAGAAAGGCATAACAGTAAGCAGGATTCTGACCACTGGCTACTGCATTCATCATGAAATCAATATACATCAACGGCGGAAAAAAACTGGCCGGCGAAGTAGTGATCAGCGGCGCAAAGAACGCGGCACTCCCGATCCTTGCGGCCGGCCTCTTGTGCGGCGGCAGGCACCGGATAGCGAACGTGCCGCAGCTGGCCGACGTCACCACCTTCGGCAGGATCCTCCAGAACATGGGGATCTCCTTCGAACGGCAGGGACACGAGATCACGATCGACTCCACGGGCCTTGCGAACCCCGAAGCGCCTTATGATCTGGTGCGCACCATGCGCGCGTCGGTGCTGGTGCTGGGGCCGCTGGTCGCGCGCATGGGCAGAGCGCGGGTCTCGCTGCCGGGCGGGTGCGCCATCGGCGCCCGGCCGATCAACCTGCACCTCATGGGCCTTGAAAAGCTCGGCGCGACCGTCGAGATCGAACACGGCTACGTCGTCGCCAGTGCGAAAAAGCTGCGCGGCGCCCATATCTGCTTCGACACCGTGACCGTGACCGGCACCGAGAACCTCATGATGGCTGCTGCCCTTGCCGAGGGAGAGACCACGCTCGAGAATGCCGCGCGCGAACCCGAGATCGTCGACCTCGCTCAGGCGCTCATCCAGATGGGCGCGAAGATCGAGGGAGCCGGCACGGACGTCATCAGGATCCAGGGCGTGGAAAGCCTCCGTCCCATGGACTACACGGTCATGCCCGACAGGATCGAGACCGGCACCTTTGTGATCGCCGCCGCCATTACGGGCGGTGACAGTCCTGATCAGGAACTGCTTTCCCGGCCATCTTGATGCGGTCATTTCAAAAGTGACCGAAGCGGGCGCTATCGTGACCACGACGGACCATACGATCCATGTACAGGGCCAGCGCGACATCCGGCCCGTGAACGTGAAAACGCTCGAGTATCCCGGGTTCCCCACGGACATGCAGGCCCAGATCATGAGCCTCATGGCGCTGGCAGACGGCGCAAGCATGATCAACGAGACCATTTTCGAGAACCGCTTCACCCATGTTGCCGAACTCCGCAGAATGGGCGCCGATATCCAGACGGACGGGCGCACGGCCATTATCAAAGGCGTGCCGAAGCTGTCGGCAGCGCCGGTCATGGCAACCGACCTCCGAGCGAGCGCATCGCTCATCCTGGCCGGCCTCGCAGCCGAAGGACAGACCGTCATATCGCGCATCTACCATCTCGACCGGGGATATGACAACATCGAGCAGAAGCTGTCGGCGCTGGGAGCGGATATTAAAAGAGTGTAGAATATCTATTACGGAGCACGGATGACACGGCGGAAAGCAACGGATTGAAGATTTTGATCCGCATTTCCTCCGTGTACATCCGTGTCCTCCGTGATAGATTTTCGAAGGGTTTTTCTCATGAAGATCTTCGATTCACAGCACCAGGACATCGCATCGGAACTCAAACGGATCATCAACCGCGGCGAGACCGCGACCGACGAAGTTGCCGTCGTTGTAAAAGAGGTCGTGGAGCGCGTGCGCAAGGAAGGCGATCCGGCCCTGCTCGAATACACGGAGAAGTTCGACCGGGTGACACTCACGCTCAAGGACATCAAAGTAACGCCGCAAGAGATCAAGGACGCCTATAGCCATGTTGATCCGAAAAAGGTGGATGCCCTGAAGCTTGCTGCCGCGAACATCCGCTCCTTCCACGAGAAGCAAAAGATCAGCTCCTGGGTGAACCAGGAAGCTGACGGCGTTATCCTGGGCCAGCTCGCGCGCCCGATCCGGAGCGCAGGCGTTTATGTGCCCGGCGGCAAGGCCTGCTACCCGTCATCAGTGCTCATGAACGTGATCCCGGCCAAGGTCGCGGGCGTGGAACAGCTCATCATGTGCTCTCCCGTTCCGGGCGGAAATCTGAACCCCTACATCCTTGTCGCAGCCGACATCGCCGGTGTGAGCGAGATCTACAAGATCGGCGGCGCCCAGGCCATCGCGGCCATGGCCTACGGCACGGCCACGGTCCCGAAGGTCGACAAGATCGTGGGCCCGGGCAACATCTATGTGGCAACGGCAAAGCGGTACGTCTTCGGCCAGGTGGACATCGATATGATCGCCGGACCGAGCGAGATCCTGGTCATTGCCGACGACAGCGCAGACCCGGCCTTTGTGGCATCGGATCTGCTCTCGCAGGCCGAGCATGATGAGCTTGCCTCGTCGATCCTGATCACGACCTCCCGCGTTTTGGCGGAACAGGTTAACGCCGAGGTCGAACGCCAGCTCGCGAACCTCTCGAGAAAAGAGATCGCCCGCAAGGCCATCGACCGCTTCGGAGCGATCGTGCTGGTCAAGACTCTGCAGGAAGCGGCCGAAGCATCGAACTCCATTGCACCGGAGCATCTCGAGCTTGCCGTGGAGAAGCCCTTTGACCTTCTGGCGCTGATCAAGAACGCGGGCGCCATTTTCCTCGGCCATTACACGCCCGAGTCCGTGGGCGACTATATCGCGGGACCGAACCATGTGCTCCCCACGGGCGGCACTGCCCGTTTCTTCTCGCCTCTGTCCACGGACAGCTTCATGAAGAAGTCGAGCCTGATCTTCTATACCAGGGAAGGCCTTGACAAGGTTGCCGAGGCCGTGATGCAGATCGCCGATGTCGAAGGTCTGGAAGCACACGGGAATACTATCCGGATCAGGATGGCGAAGAAGTAATAAAACATTGGAGCACAGAAGTCAGGAGTCAGGAGTCAGGAGAAGGCCTTGTTATCAGGCTTTTATCCTGTGCATCCTGGCTACTGGCTCCTGACTCCTTGAAATATACAAGGAGATCTCATGCCTGCAAAAAAGAAGAAAGCCGCCACCGAAGACATCAGCACCCGCCACTCAGAAGCTCAAGCTCGGCCTGCCCAAGGGCAGCCTGCAGGAATCGACCTTCAAGCTCTTCGGCAAGGCAGGATACCGCGTACAGGTCAGCTCACGGAGCTACTATCCGACCATCGACGACCAGAACATCGACTGCACCCTCGTCCGCGCCCAGGAAATGGCGCGCTATGTCGATATCGGGATCTTCGACGTGGGGCTCACGGGCAAGGACTGGATCCTCGAACAGAACGCCGACGTCGTCGAGGTTGCCGAACTCCGCTACGCAAAGGGCGGCTTGAACCCCGTACGCTGGGTCGTGGCCGTGCCGGAAGACTCGAAGATCAAGTCCGTCAAGGACCTGAAGGGCAAGCGCATCGCCACGGAGCTCGTGGGCTACACCAAGCGCTATCTCAAATCCAAGGGCGTCACTGCAGACATCGAGTTCTCCTGGGGCGCCACCGAGGTAAAGCCTCCCCGCCTGGCCGACGCCATCGTGGAACTCACCGAGACCGGCAGTTCGCTCCGCGCGAACAATCTCCGCATCGTCGAGGTCATGCTTGAGTCCACCACCCGGCTGATCGCGAACAAGAAGGCCTGGAACGATCCCTGGAAGCGGAAGAAGATCGAGAGCATGGCCATGCTGCTCCAGGGTGCGCTCGCTGCCGAGGAAAAGGTCGGCCTGAAGATGAACGCGCCCAAGGCGAACCTGAAGGAGATCTGCGGCCTCCTCCCCTCGATGCACGCGCCCACGATCTCGCACCAGACCGACCCCGAGTGGGTGAGCCTGGAGGTCATCCTCGACGAAAAAGCTGGCCCGCGACCTGATCCCCCGGCTTAAGCGCCGCGGCGCTTCGGGGATCGTTGAGTATCCCTTGAACAAGGTCATATCGTAACTGCGATCGAATAAAAAAAGGCGGCCACTTGGCCGCTTTTTTTATTTCAAGAAAATCGAAAATTTATAAATAGTCCCGAATCAACGCAGAGTGGGGCGCAATAGCACAAAATCAATAGAGCTTCCGGCAGGAAATCCCCGCCTTTTCAAAAGCCGCTCTCAACTCCTCGCCTTTCTCAGTAAAAAAATCTTCCGACCTGGCCTGCTGCATCCCGTGTTCCTTATAGACCTGATCGGCATAGTGGTAATTATACCGGTCGATCAGTGCATGATCCACCTTGCCCTTCAGCATACCCGCCAACGCCTCAGCCCCGGGAAGCATCGGCGCGACCATGACAAAAGTCTGTATCCCCTCTGCATGAAGAATTCCCAATGCCTCGACCCGCTTCGCTATGGGCGGAGCACCCGGTTCGAATATCCTCCGCACTTTCTCATCGGCAGTAGTTATGGTGAAACCGACTTCTGCGTCCGCTGACCGTTTCAGGATCTCGAGGTCCCGCAGCACTAGCGGCGACTTTGTCTGGATCGTGACCGGCCATCCCTCTTCAACGAGAATTTCGAGACAGCGCCTGGTGAGCAGATACTTCTTTTCGAGCGGTTGATAGGCGTCACAGACCCCGCTCATCCACACCCTCCCCTTCTGTTTTTTCTTCTTTAGCTCCCGAGCCAGAAGCTCAGGCGCACTGACCTTCACATCGACGAACGCTCCCCAGGGTTCCCGATGCCCGGTAAACCGTTTCATGAACTTTGCATAACAATAGAGGCACTGATGCTGACACCCGACGTAGGCATTCAAGGCATAGTCGTAGACCAGCGACTTTGATAAGATGGACTTTGCCTCGATCTCTTTGACGATCATAGGTCATTATACCGCGGCAGGCACGGTGGGGAAAAGGTCAATAAAGAGAAGAACCGGCAGGACCTGTCAAGGAATCAGGAGCAGGTCCTGTCTGCGGCGCAGCCGCCGGTTTAATGGCGCCGAAGAGGTTCGGTTCGCCATTGCGAAAACCTGCCGTGAAATAGAGCGTATCAGAGGGGCCTGCCAGACCGTCATTTCCAAACCCCAGTCCATGGAGCCCGGGAATAATGATCGGAGTTCCTCCCCGCGCTGGCAGGAACCCGGCAAAGAGACCGCTTTCCTCGTCAAAGGCCGCTATCCTGCCGCTGCCGGAATTTCCCACGAGCAGATGATTGCCGAATTCGCCGAACCTGTCGGGCGCCTGTGCAATGCCCCAGGGCGCGTTCATCCAGGGCCCCTGCTCAAGCCTCATGACGAGTTCACCCTCGGTATCGAACACATCGACATAACCCGCTCCCTCTCCTGAAGCGGCATGGCGCGGATCTACGGCCTGGGCTGCAAAGGTGACGTACAGGAGGTTATTGATGTTCTGAATGTTGAAGGGCGCAAATCCGTCAGGAATTCCAGGATCGGTAAAGGCATGAACGGGAAGAAGGAGCAGGCTGAAGTCCCCATCAAAAACGTCGATCCTGTTTTGACGGAAGTTTACTGCATAGAGCCTGTTTCCGTCCTCAGCCTGTGCGATGGCGATGCCGGTATAGGCTGCGTCCGCTGAGTTGTCCACGACCAGGACAGCGGAATCGCGGTAGACGTCGCTGTTCCAACCCTCGATCGTTCCGTCCCGGGTAGCGACCAGAAATTCTGCCGGATGATCGGGAGCAAGCTCGAAGTCCTTCGTACCGTTATAAACGATGCCCACTGGTGCCGGGTAGTCGTAGCGGCGGCCGGGATTTTCAGGAATTGAAATGATCAGCGGCGACAATCCTGGAAAGGATACTCCGTCTCCGTTGTAAGGCGTTACGCGTCCCCTGCCCTCATCAGCTACCCGCCACGGACCGTCAGGCGACCTTGCCATGCCCTGGGGATTCAGAAGGCTCGTATCGAAATTCAGCGTCCAGATCGCGCTGTTCGAGATAAGATTTATCGCATCGTACGCTGCAGAGGTCGATTGAGCATCTGACCATTTTGGGCTGGCCGCGATGAGCATCGAAATAAAGAAAAGCATCAAATGCCGTGCAGTTCGCGCAATCATAACCATAACTCCAGATCGCTTTCGATCGACCATACTTAATCATACTTATATGATATCACCGAACTCCTATCAGGTGGTGCCGGATCAGAAATACTGGATAGCAGCAGACGGACAAGCCTTTTTAAGCTCTTTCGTAGGTCTTTAGGCATAGAAAATATGGCGAAAGACGTTTCCATTATTGATGAGACGACGTTATGGTAGTAAAATATAAGTAAGATAAATATTGGAACGTAAAGGAGCGTGTCATGAAAAAATGGCTGGCCATAATGACGGCAGCCGGCTTGCTCCTGTATCCTTTCGCGGCCATTGCAGCAGACTACGGGTCGCAGCCCTCGCAAGAACAACAGGTCCCTCCTGTAGCCCAGACGCTGGTACGCGAAGGCGATTTCGCTATCAAGCTGGCGGCTGAACTCGATCTGGGCAAACCATCCGATGAAGCAACTGCAGAAGATATGCTGACGGCTGCGGGCGTGGTCCCCGCGAACGGATGGCTCTCGGACTACCCGATGACCCCCGAGATCATCGGCCAACTGAAAGATGCGGTATCCAAAGCAGCTGCAGAAGGCAAGCTGAAGATGAGCACTGATGAAGCGGTCAAGGGCCTTTATTACCTCACCGCGCAGATGAACCTTCCTACACCGGCCGGATCGGAAAGTCAGTCACAGGAGGGGACTTCCGCGGCGCCTCCCGCGGTCGTGAACAACTACTACTACGATCAGGGACCTCCGGTCATAACCTATTACCCGCCGCCCTACGATTACTGGTATCTGTACAACTGGGTGCCCTATCCGGTCTTCTGGTTCGGCTTCTGGTTCCCGGGATACTATATCTGCCATAATTTCACCACCGTGGTAGTGAGCCCGGTTTTCTTTGACCGGAGGGTGGTCACGAACCATGTGATAGACCCGGTGACCCGAAGAGTCGCGATCGTCGATCCCGTCGCGCGGACGAGCAACGGCGTCAGACCAACGACCGTTCTTCGAACAGCCGACGGAAGGACATTCGGCAGCCTTTCCGAGATGAGAAGGTCGACGGGCAGCCTGGTTACGAAGCGTCCGGAATCACGGACCATGACCAACAGCGCTTACCGGGGTGGAAGTTTTAGTACACGCGAGTCACAGCAAGGTGCTGAAAGCATCTACCGGAGAAGCATCGACCGGACCCATTCCGCACCAGCGGGCAGGTTAAGTTCGCAGGATGGCCGGGTCGGATCATACAGCCCGGCAGGACGGAAGATGGGTGAAGGGCAGCGGTACACAGCGCCCGCTCCGTCGGGGAGATCGTACCACGGACCGACGACCCTGAGGGAACAACGGCAGGCAGCGCCTCGTATGCCGGAGCGATCATATAATAACTATAACTACGGCGGATCGTGGCAAGGTGGGGACAGATCGTATTCAGCCCCGCGAGTGCCGTCGAGGACCTTCACTGCTCCGGAGCTACGAGGCATGGGGCAGGAAAGAGGTGTAAGGCGCGGCTTCTAAAGCACACACAGCAGGTCAGATGTTTGCGTGTTCTAACGAAAACAAATGAGAAGCTAAAGGCGGCTACTTGGCTGCCTTTTTTTATCACCGTCTGATATACAGTCCCCAAGTAATGAAATCAACCTGCTCCGGAAAAGCAACCGGCCTCGCTTGCGAACCCGCACAATATTAAGTTGCATTTCATATCATTTATGTGATAATTTATTGCATTTAATCGAGCTGGTCAGCTCCGTCTCGGCACCCATGAGAACATTTCCGGGATTTTTGCGCCCGTCATAATCTGAGCATAGCTGATTCTCTCCATCTACACCTTTGCAGTAACCATCTGTCCGAACTGCTGTGATAAAGAAAAACCTTCGCAGGCCGTCTCAAAATAAACTTGCCGCACAAATTACCAGAACGGAGAAAATTCTTGAAAACATCTGTGAGGATCAGTATCAGTGCCGCCATTACCTTCTGCCTGACTCTATCCGGCGCGCCTGCGCTCGCGCAAACAGCCGAGGAAAAAAGTTTCCTCTCGTTGTATTTCAGCGAGGAAGAGCTCGTGGTCCAGTCCGCGACCAGGAGCCCGCAGGCGCTGTCGCGGGTCGCGGAGAACATGACCGTCGTGACCGCGGCAGAGATCGAGCGCATGAACGCGCATACGCTCGCGGATGTGCTGAACACGGTCCCGGGGGTGGAGGTGGCGATGATCGCCGGGCCGGGGTCCGCGTCAAGTATCGGTATCCTTGGATCAACGCCTGCTCACGTAACTGTTATTCTCGATGGGGTGGTGATCAATGATCTTTGGGGACCGAGGGCGGAAATCGGCAATATCCCGGTGCAGAATATCGAGAAGATCGAGATCGTGAAGGGGCCGGCGTCATCAGCATGGGGTTCGGCGCTCGGCGGCGTGGTGAATGTCATTACCAAGACCGGCAGGGTAGTGGACCAGGGGGGCGTGCTGTCCGGCTCATACGGCAACGCTACATTCGGCGATTTTCGCGCTGAGGTGCGCGGCAAAGCAGGACAGGTTCGGCTATTACCTGAACGCTGGGCAGGCTCCAGTCCAGGGATTTTACACCCAGCATCGAGCTCTCGAACAATACCAATGCCTACGCAAAGCTGTCCTACGACCTCACGGACAAGACGGACATCAGGTTTTCATTCGCATACATACAAAAGAAAGACGAAATCCCCTACCCCGATGAAATCGACGTAAATCCAGGGCAAAATCTTCAATCGACCATTGCGCTTAACACCAGCCTGGCAAACAACATGGACCTGAATATTTCCGCATGGGCACTCAACAATTATTTAAACTCCCGCTGGATTATCATCAGCACGGGAGAGTCTTCCGATCACAATGCCGCTCTCACAGGCCACGGCGCAAGCGTGCGGCTGACCTGGAAGACGGGACAGCAGACCATTGTGGTTGGGGGCGAGGCTGATGAAAAGGAAACTTCCGTTCCTCCTTTCGTGCTGAATGGGGTCATTCGGAAGCAGGCGATCTATGTGAATGATACGATCGCTTTTGACAAGCTCACGGTGATCCCCGGGATCAGGTTCGAAGACACGAGCTCGACCGGTGGTTTTACCGCCCCGAGTCTCGGCATCACATACGCCCTGGGGAATGACACCATCTTCCGGACCTCTGTTGCACGCGGGTTTAACACCCCCGGAGCGGGCGCTTCCCTGGCGAGCGCTTCATTTACCGATTCGGGTGGCACCACTACCTGGCTGCCGAACCCCGATTTGAAGATGGAGACTGTCTGGTCCTATCAGGCAGGCATCGAATCCGCGGCAAAGAAATACTTCTGGCTGAAGCTTTCGCTCTTCAGAAACGATATTAGAAACCTGGCGGTGGCGGTGACGCAAGAAACCGCACCCTTTACATTTACAACGCAGTACGTTAACTTCGGCCGCAACCGTCAGGAGGGTGTGGTGCTGGAGACCAAAACCATGCCAATCTACCACACCTCTCTGCACGCGGCAGCCGAGGTCCTTACGATAAAAGACTTGTATACCGGAGAAACCATCGCGGGCCAGCCGGTGCAGGTTTATGATGTCGGATTGAGCTACGATGACAAGGAGTCGTTCAATGCCGTGCTTCAGGGAAGACATATCAACTGGAACTTAAAAGATCCAAGCATTCAGACGCGCAAGACCATGATTGTGGACCTTACCGTGAACAAGAGGGTCCATCAGGTGAAGGCCACCAGTATTTCGATTTTTGCGAGCGGCCACAATCTGCTGAACACAAAGCAGATCTGGTCGACTTCCTGGCCGAACCCGGAACGCTGGTATGAGGCTGGGCTGAGGTATGATTTCTGATCGAGGCGGCAGCTTTGCCGCTATCTTGTTTTTCTGGGGGGTGACGAACATGCTGAAACGCATCACTGTTGTAAAAAGGGGCGTCGGGAAGTTCGGCGGCGCCACAATTGGTTGCTGTATCGCTGGATCAGGACAGAATAAAAAATAGACGTCCGCTTTGACCTGAAGGAGGGTGAAAACCCTCCTTCCCCTTTTTCAGGGAGCTATTCATAAACCATGCCTTTCTCGACCTACTCCATACAGATCGATCATCCTGATGACCCTGATCAGGTGGTCCTTTTCTCGACCAGGACAGCTGCAACCGTCAACCTCCATCGCGACGTAATCAAGGACATCGAGGCAGGGCGCCTTTCTTCCGACGAGCGAGAAACACTCAGCGAACTCGGCATCGTCGTCCCGGATCTGAAGGACGAACGCGAGGAGATGCGTTCATACGTTGACGATATGAATGCTGCGAGCAAAACGCTTACGGTTACCCTGGTCATGAGCCTGGACTGTAATCTTGCGTGCCCCTACTGTTTCGAAGGGACGCGCAAAGGGAAATATTATCTGTCTGAAGAAACTGCTAATGATTTTCTTCGCTTCATCGGCAACAGGCTTACGGAACTGGATGAACTTAATATCAGATTTTATGGCGGCGAACCTCTTCTGAGCTTCGACATGATCTACCGCATCGCCCGGGAGCTGTCAAAGTCCGCGTGCGAAGCACAAGGTAACATTCAGCTTCGGTTTCGTCACAAACGGAACGCTCTTGACTCGACCTGTTGTGGAGAAACTTAAACCTCTCGGACTGAAGTCCGCATATGTCACTCTCGACGGACCACGGGAGATGCACGACATGTCGCGGCCCTTCAAAAACGGCAGCGGGTCGTTCAATACGATCATCGGCAATCTCCGGAACGTCTCCGACCTGATCGAGCTCCATCTCGGCGGGAATTATTTGCAGGCGAATTACCGGGAGTTCCCGCGCATGCTCGACTTCCTGATTGCGCAACGGCTTGGGCCTGACGTGGTCTCCTTAATGAGCTTCAGCCCCATCATGAATGAGGATGCGAAGTTCTGCCCCGATTATCACGACGGCTGCTCGAATGAAAACGAACCCTGGGTCGCGGAGGCCGGGCTTTACCTCAGGCGGGAAATACTTGCCCGCGGCTATCGCACCGATGAAGTGCTGCCAACAGTCTGCATGCTTGAACGTCACGATCATCTGGTCGTCAACTGGGACGGCGTGCCTGTACAAATGCCCGGGCTTGATCGGGCGAAAGGAATATGGCGCCGGCACGCTAAAATCGGGTTTGCTTGACTACACCGCGACTCACGACCTCGGAAACTGGAAGAACGAGGAATGTCTTAGCTGCAAGTATCTTCCGCTCTGCTTCGGCGGATGCAGACAAACGAAATTGATCTGCGAGGGCACGATGAAAGGCATTGAGTGCAAAAAAGAATTTTTCGACAAGACGCTTGAAGCGCTTGTGCTGCAGGACATAGAATACAGCAAGGCACCCGAAAGTTAATCGTATTTTCGACTGGTGGATTCTACCACTTTTTGGTATGATACCTCTGTGGTTATTCCCTCATGAATATCGTTTCCCGGAACACGCTTCAACCTTCCCCTGAAAACGCTGCTTATCGCAGCCCCGCTCGTGGTGCGTCTGTTCGCTGCCCCGCTCCCAGCCCTTGCCTCTGACGTTCTTATTATAAAAGACGCCGACATAAAACTCTACCAGGAGGCCATCCAGGGGTTCCAAAAAACGTGCGACTGCAGCGTGCGCGAAATGGATCTTTCGGACCTGGATGCGATCGAGACGGCTCTCAAAGCGAAGCCGGACGCTGTTGTTGCTTTGGGTACGCAGGCGCTCAGAAGAACCAGGACGATCAGGAATGTTCCGCTGATCTATGCCATGGTGATGCCCTCCGAGGCCGCCGAAGCCACCGGAGGGAATGTGTCCGGCGTAAGCATGGACATTGCTCCGGCAGAATACCTCGCCGCCATGGCAGGCCTGTTCCCCGACGCAAAAAGGATCGGAGTACTCTTTAACCCGGACCAGACCGGTCCGTACGTCAAGGATGCTTCGCTTGCTGCGCGTAAAAATGATATCTCGCTGATCCTGAAGCCGGTCAGCAATGCGCGCAAGGCGCCTGCGCTTCTCAATGAACTGCGGGGAAAGATAGACGTCTTGTGGATGCTGCCGGACACGACGATCTTGAATTCCGAAATGGTCGATGCCATACTGCTGTTTTCCTTCCAGCATAACGTTCCGGTATTTTCCTTTTCAAAAAAATATGTGCAAATGGGCGCTGTGGCTGCACTAACCATCGACGCCCGGACTATAGGCAAACAGGCAGGTGAACTGGCCCGGAGCCTGCTCCAGAATGGCAACGGTCCCCTGCGGGCCTATGCCACGAACCCCCGTCTGATCGTAAACACGAAAGTCGGCGCAAAATTAGGAGTACGGATCAATGGCGAACTTTTCCAAAATGCTGAAAAAGTGGAGTAACGGCATGCATGTTTTCGGCAGAAACAGCCTGGGTTTCAGGCTGATCAGCGTATTCATTGCCATTATCGTGATCGTGATCTTGTCGATTTCGGTTTTCTCCATCGCCCGATGGAGGAACAACGCGCTTGCGACGCTCAGAAGCAAGGGCGCGACCATGACCAGGCTCCTTTCTGTGAGCGCGCGGATCGGCATTTTTTCCGAGAACGTAGACCAGCTCAAAGAAGCTGCGGACAGCTATATCGCAGTACGGGATGTTCTTTTTATCGGCATCTACAATGCCGACAGGAAGCCGCTGTACCTCTCCGATCCGGCTTTTCCCGGCAGCGACACCATTTCGGAAAGCGGAGCAAAACCTCGAAGGGAGCCGGCTGCGCAAACTGAAGGCCTGACACAGGAATTCTCAAGGCCGGTAACGCTCACCCTGTTTTCGAATGAAGCAGCGTCGCTCTACCTCGGCGACGGCGATACGGGTTCGAAAGAGCAGGTGATAGGATACGTTAAGCTCGTGCTGGGCCAGGAATCCTTGCGCCATGAGATCAATAGGATCCTGGTGCAAAATGCGATCATCGCCCTTCTCTTCATCTGCCTGAGCATCGTGATCGTGTCCCTCTGGGTGAAGAAGATCACGAAACCTCTTGAAACGCTGACACGGGAAGTCAAGGCCCTGGGCAAGGGAAGCGATGTCCCGTACGTGCCGGTCCAGAGCATGGATGAGGTCGGCAGGCTCGCAACCGAGTTCAACTCCATGCTCGATGAACGAAAGATCGCGGAACAAACTCGCAAAAATATCCTGAGAGACCTGCATGACGGCGTCGGCGGCATGATGACGAACATCGTCATCCTCTCGGAGATCAACCGGGCCAAGCCGCTGCCCGAGGAGATCGCCAAAGCATTCGCCACGATTTCCGCGCTGTCACGCGACGGTATTGCCGAGATCAGGAGCCTGATCTATAGTCTCGACCGGAACGATCTGAACTGGCCCTCGCTTATCGCGGAGATGAGAAGCCTGGGCTATAAGATGACTGAACCCCATGCGATCGTTTTCGAAATGACCTCGAAGGTGGAAGAAGGTGTCGCCGAGCCGGGAAGTTTACTTTGTATGCACCTTTTCAAGATCTATCGCGAGTCGCTCACCAACGCCATCAAACATGCTCAAGCAGCGAAGATCCGCGTGGAAATGTCCGTCAGGAATGAGCGGATCCTGCTCGCTGTCCGTGACGACGGGCGGGGCTGCAATACCGCAGAACTGTCCGCTGAAGGCAGGGGCTTCGCCAATATGAGATCGCGCGCTGCTGAGATCGGCGGTACCGTGACGATTAACGGCGGCAACGGCACCTGTGTTTCCGTCGACATACCGCTTCCGATAACGTCCGGGCCGCACTAGCCGGCGTGCGCTAACCAGCGGGTCCTGAACGACGCTCATAAACCGCGCCATGACCCTGGGCAAACAAGGATCATCGGGAATGGGAGATTTCAAATACTGAGTTCCTAGTTATTTTTTTCCTTCAGCTCCAGAAACCGCTTCAGCTCTCCCTTCAATTTCCGGGGAACTGTTATCGGCTTCGAGCACCGCTTGCCGGCGCAGAGATACGCTGCTTCCCTCTTCGGATATCCCAGCTTTTTTATCAGATCACCATCTTTTGCGATCGAAAGCACTCTGACAGATTTTTTCGGCACGTAAACGCCTCTGATCGCTGCAAGGTATGCTCTTGCTGTTTTTCCTTTCGCGATGACCGCTATCTCGACCGGGTCCTCCACTGCCCACAGGAGCGCGTTGCCATAGGCAGCGGCATTCGGCGTAAAGTCCTGAGCGGTCCCGCGTAAAACAGCAAGCGCCTCATCGCGGATCTTTTTTTGTTCCTGAATCTCCTCAACAAAGAGCATCCTTCCGAGAAACCGGAGAGCCCGATAGTTGGCAAGATCATCGTTCACCTTTGACAAAACACCGGGAGCGATCGGCGCGGCGATCGGTGCAGCAAGCGACTGCCGGAATCGCTTCGCATTTGCATCATAGAACCTGCTCAGGATAAGCACGTTGATCTCTTTAGCCGCCTGCAAGTAGCGCCTCTCGCCTGTTGCGCCATACAGGTCGAGCAGGGCCGATCCGGCGAGCGCGTTGTCGGACAAAAGACCGTCAAGGTGGCCCGTTCCGTTGCGGGCGAAATGATAAACTCCCGCGTCTTTGCCAAACAGCTTTTCCAGCAGATAGTCTGCGCCCTTCCTTGCCATGTCAAGATATTGTTGCTCGCCAACGGCACCATGCGCCGCGACCAGTGCGCTGATCATGAGCGACGACGAATCGGCATACACCGTCCTGTCGACAGCAGGCTTCTCCATTCCCTTCCGCTTCCGGCTCTGGTAGTACGCTTCGTCGGCATCCTGGCTGCCGAAGAACGCACCGCTTGCCGCGTCATAGAGGTTCAGCCGGACGTACCGGATGCACTTCCGGGCGATCTTCTTATATTCGCTGCTTTCGAAGACCAGGGAGGCTTCCGCATAGTTCCTGATCATGCCGGCATTCACCTCGAGCATCTTTTCATAGTGCGGTTCCGACCAGTCCGGTATCGTGGCATAGCGAAAGAACCCGCCTTCGACATGGTCAAAGAGCCCGCCCTGTGCCATATGATCGAGGGTCGTGGTCACGATCCGTTTGACCAAGGGGTTCTTTCGCTCCGCATATCGCGCAAGAAGAAGATCGATAGACTCCGGACTGGGGAACTTCTGGCCTGTGCCAAAACCGCCATGCTTTTCATCAAAAGCATCTGCAACAACCATGACGATCGCCCGCAGGTCTTCTTCGCCGGGTGCGCTTGCGGCCTCTGCCGCGGGAAGCTCGTGCTGCGCCATGGCAGTCCTTGTTTCCTCGATCCAGCCCGTGATAGTGCCGCGGTCATTTTCGAAGATGTCGGAGAGCCGCTTCAATCTCCCGAGCATGTCGTCCGGTGTGATATAGGTGCCTCCGGTGAGGACCTCACCCTGCGGCGTCATGATCACCGTGCTGGGCCAGCCTCCCTGGTTGTACAGGGCATCGATGTCGGGCCGCATGTCCGAGTCGACCCTGATGGGAATGAAATGCTCGTTGATGAACGCGATGATCTCCTCGTTCGAATAGGTGGTCTCGTCCATGACATGGCACCAGTGGCACCAGATTGCACTGAGCGAAAGCAGGACCATGCGATCCTGCTTCTTTGCCTCGTCCAGCGCGTCCTGTCCCCAGGCCCGCCAATGGATCAGGTGCGCCTTGTTCGGATTGGGCGAAAAGCGGAGATCCGACGCAGAAAGGGGAAGCGGCGTCAGGAGAACGCAGCAGCAGACGAGAAGGAGAAGGCGTTTCATAGGCCAATAATACATCATTTTTATAAAGAAAAGAACAGCGTTCATGCATTTGGCTTCGCAATTTTCCCTTGTACATCGTTGCCGATTCTTGTATATTCCTCACTATTATGAACACCCTCCCGCGCAGGAACAAGGATATAATCAGGCTCGTCAAACCGCAAATACGCAAGCTCGCAGCCTATCACATCGATGAAACGCCCTGCCGCATCAAGCTCGACGCCATGGAGAACCCCTTCTCGTTGCCGGCTGCGGTGCAGCGCGAACTGTCGAAAGCCGTAAGCAGCGCATCGATCAACCGCTACCCCGATCCCTCGGCCAAAGAGCTGAAAAAGGCGATCGCCGGCCTCTGGGGCATGAAGCCCGCGAACATGATCCTCGGCAACGGTTCCGACGAACTGATCCAGGCGATCCTGCTCGCCTTCGGCGGGCCCACGCTCATCCCGGTGCCGACCTTTGCCATGTACGACATCACGTCGCGCGCGCTGTCGCAAAGGGTCGTGACCGTGCCGCTTGGACAAGAACTTCGATCTCGATGCGGACCTGCTGCTCAGAAAGGCAAAAGAGAGCAAAGCAAAGGTCATCTTCCTTGCCTGCCCGAACAATCCCACGGGAAACCGGTTCTCGGACAAGGCCGTGCGTAAAATACTGGACAGGGCCGATGCAGCCGTGGTCATCGACGAAGCCTACTTCAGCTTCTCCGGCAAGAGCTACTGAACGCCTTTTGGAGAAATACCCGAACATGATCGTGCTGCGCACGCTGTCGAAGATCGGCTTTGCCGGCCTCCGCATCGGCGTGCTTGCCGCGTCGCCGGCGATCGTCGCGGAGCTGAACAAGATCCGGCTGCCTTACAACATCAACACCCTGTCCCAGGTCGGCCGCTGTTGCCGCGCTGAAGCACCGGGACATCATCGACCGCCAGATTTCCCTGTTGATTTCAGAGCGGGAAAACCTATATAATGCGCTTGGCGCAGATGACGGGCGTCACAGCCTATCCGTCCGAAACAAACTTCATCCTGTTCAGGACCGCCACCGACGCGACAGCGGTCTATGGGAAGCTGAAGAAGGCCGGCATCCTGATCAAGAATCTGAACAAGCCGGGGCCGCTCAGGAACTGTTTGCGCGTGACCATCGGGACACCGGAAGAGAACCGGGAATTCCTGAAAACGTTAAAAAGAATATTGGACACTGACACACCCTGAGAACAAAACAGTTATCCTGCCACGAAGACACTAAGACTCGAAGAACATTTAGTCGGTGATCAGACCTTACAATCAATAAGTATTTCTCCGTGCCTCAGTGCCTCGTGGCAAAAAGATTTGCGCATCCGGTGTTAGGGAGAACGGCATGTCTCGCAAAGCAACGATCGAACGCAAGACCAAAGAAACGGACATCAAGATATCCCTGGACCTCGACGGCACGGGCGTGTACAGCATCAAGACCTCGGTGCCGTTCATGGACCACATGTTCTCGCACATCGCCAAGCACGGCTTCTTCGACCTCACGATCAAGGCCAAGGGCGATATCGAGATCGACGACCACCACACGGTCGAGGACCTGGGCATCGCCTTCGGCCAGGCGCTCAAAAAAGCGCTGGGCGACAGCAAGGGCATCCGGCGGTACGGCGATGCGACGGTGCCCATGGACGAGACCCTGGCGCAGGTGGTGATGGACCTCTCGGGCAGGCCTTTCCTGGCTTACCAGGTCGATCTGCCGAAGAAGTACAAGCTCAAGGACTTCGACCCCGGACTTGCAGAGGATTTTTTTCAGTCCGTTGCGAACCATGCCGGCATGAACCTGCATATCCGCCTCCATTACGGCCGCGATGTCCACCACATGCTCGAAGGCATCTTCAAGGCCTTCGGCCGCGCCCTGGACCAGGCCACCAGCCTCGATCCGAGGATCAAGGGCGTGCTCTCGACGAAAGGCAAAATCTAAATCGGTGAATAGGGTGAGTAGGTGAAGAGGTGAATCGGTCAAGGAGTTTTCCCTCCGATTAACCCATTCACCGATTAACCGTTTCGCCAGATATTATTATGATCGCAATTATCGATTACGGAATGGGCAACTTACGGAGCGTTCAGAAGGGCTTTGAACGCGTGGGCCGCGAGGCCGTGGTCACGAGCGACGCAAAGACGATCTTAAGCGCAGGCAAGGTCGTGCTGCCCGGCGTCGGCGCGTTCCCGGACTGCATGCGGAACCTGGAGCAGAACGGCCTGATCGACGTGGTACACGAGACCATCAGATCCGGCAAACCCTTTCTCGGCATCTGCCTGGGGCTCCAGCTCCTGTTCACCGAGAGCGAAGAGTTCGGACTTTCAAAAGGACTGGATATCATCAAAGGCCGCGTGGTCCGGTTCAAGGGTCCTCAGTTCGAAACGCAGGATCCGAACGCGAAACATTGAAGGTCCCCCACATGGGCTGGAATTCCATTTCGATCAAGCGGCGGCCACCGGCGCTCCAGGATGTTCCTGACAACAGCCATGTCTATTTCGTGCATTCCTTCCATGTCGTGCCTGACGACAAGAACGTGATCGCCACGACAACGGACTACGGCATCGAGTTCGTCTCGAGCATCTGGAAGGACAATATCTTCGCGGTCCAGTTCCACCCGGAGAAGAGCCAGACCCTGGGGTTGTCGATATTGAAGCGCTTCGGAGAACAGAAATCGTAGATCCACCACGGAGACACAGAGTCACAGAGAAGGCAAATTTAATCACAAGTTGACACAGATAACACGGTAACAAGCTGATCAAGTCGCTTCTATTTCTAGCTTTCCTCCGTGCCTCTGTGTCTCCGTGGTAAAAAGTTTTGAGGTTTTCATGCTGATCATTCCCGCAATCGATCTTCAAAGAAGGCAAATGCGTCCGGCTCGAACAGGGGCTCATGGACAAGGCCACGGTCTACTCCGATGATCCCGGCACCACGGCAAAGCACTGGGAAGCGCAGGGCGCCGAGCTGCTGCATGTGGTCGACCTGAACGGCGCGTTCGCCGGCGTGCCCAAGAACCTCGACGCCATCAAGGCCATCCGGGCCGCCATCAGGATCCCGATCGAAGTGGGCGGCGGCATCCGCGACATCGCAACGATCGAGACCCTCGTCTCGATCGGCATCGACCGGATCATCCTCGGCACCGCGGCCATCGAGAACCCGCGTTCGTCGGCGAGGCCTGCAGGAAGTTCCCGGGCAGGATCATCGTGGGCATCGACGCCAAGGAAGGCCTCGTGGCGATCAAGGGCTGGGCAGAGGTCACGAAGGTGCAGGCCGTCGACCTCGCCAGGCAGATGCAGGACCACGGCGTTATCGCGATCATCTACACGGACATCAAGCGGGACGGCATGCTGTCGGGCCCGAACATCGAAGCGACCAAGGCGCTCGCGAAAGCGCTCACCATCCCGGTCATCGCCTCGGGCGGCGTGCATACCATGAAGGACATCGAGAACCTGCTGACCGTCAGGCACTCCGGCGTCTCCGGGGTGATCACCGGCAAGGCGATCTACACGGCTCGCTCGATCTGAAGGAAGCGATCACGTTCGTCAAGATGAACGACAACCGCTGCGCACGGTAGGATCAATTTCCAAATGACAAGCATCAAATCTCAGAATAAACTCCAAATGCCAAAAACCAATCATGAAACTTACTTCATTTTTAATTTCGGTCATTGGATCTTTGCATATTATTTGCGATTTGTTATTTGTAATTTGTGATTTGCTTTATTTAGGAGTCCCATGCTTAACCAAACGAATCATACCCTGTCTCGACGTAAAAGCCGGCCGCGTGGTAAAAGGCGTCAGCTTCGTGAACCTGCGCGACGCCGGGGACCCGGTCGAGATCGCAAAGGCCTATGACGAACAGGGCGCCGACGAGCTCACGTTCCTGGACATCACCGCCTCGCACGAGGAGCGCGGCATCATCCTCGACATCGTGCGCCGCACTGCGGAGCAGGTCTTCATGCCGCTCACGGTCGGCGGCGGCATCAAGGTGCTCGACGACATCAGGAACCTCCTGCTTGCCGGGTGCGACAAGGTCTCGATCAACACCACGGCGGTCCACGACCCGGAGTTCATCAAGGCCGCCTCGACCCGCTTCGGCAGCCAGTGCATCGTCGTCGCCATCGACGCCAAGCAGGTGATAGCGCACGACCCGGACTTCAAATCGCCCTTGAAATGGGCCGACGACCCGAAGTATAAGTCTCTGCTTCTTTCGCAATCCGCAATCCGCAATCCGCAATCCGAAATTACATGGGAGGTCTACACCCACGGCGGCAGAAAGCCCATGGGCATCGATGCCGTGGCCTGGGCGCGGATGATGGCGGAGTACGGCGCGGGCGAGATCCTGCTCACGAGCATGGACCAGGACGGACAGAAGAACGGCTACGACCTGGAGCTGACGCGCGCCGTTGCCGAGGCGGTCTCCATACCGGTCATCGCATCAGGCGGCGTGGGGAACCTGGAACATATATATCAGGGATTGACGACGGGCAAGGCTGATGCTGCGCTGGCTGCTTCGATCTTTCACTTCAAGGAATACACCATCAGGCAGGCAAAAGAATATTTAAAGGAACGCGGCGTGCCGGTGCGGTTGTAGCGAACTGGAAACGTGTTGTTCTGCTCCGCTCTTCTGCTTTAAAACCTATACCCTCCCAGAAACGTGCAGACCGTCTTGATGAGCTCGACCTGATTCACCGGTTTGGTGAGATAACCGTTCGCTCCGAGCGCCATCCCCATTTCCCGGTCCTTTACTTCCCCCTTGGTCGTGATCACGATGATCGGCATGTTGCTGTTCAGCCCGGTGCGCACCCACCTGACCAGCTCGGCGCCGTTCATTTCCGGCATGTTCATGTCGGTCAGCAGAAGATCGAAGGTGCCGCTCTTCAGCTTGGCAAGGGCGTCGAGCCCGTTCACCGCTTCCGTAATATTGATCTTGAGCATGCGCTTCAGGTTCATGACAAGGAACATCCGCATGATCGCCGAATCATCCGTCACGAGTATGGATTTATCTGAATAGTTAAACATCCCTGCGATCTTCCTTTTCGCCTGCCGGGGTTAGAAAAAGCGGGAAGAGGCTCCCGCCATGTCTTTCTTGCGCCTGATTATAGCATGGTCCGCGCTGGTCCGCCAGACCGGAAGCTTACCATCCGGCGAACCACTTCACCGCTTCCGCAGCGGAGAGCTGATCGAACTTCATCCTGAGCTTGACGAAGAATCCACGGCTCGTGAACTCGGCACGGGAGAAGTCCCGGTCATTGAATCCCTCGAAATTATAGCCGATGCTGATCCAGAGGTTCTTTGCAGCGGTATAACCCACTGAGGCCTGGCTTCCATAGCTTTTCTGATCGAGGCCCCAGGAATGCAGCATGCTGCCGCGGAGCCCAACGTCCCAGGACGTGGTGATATCGTATCGCCCTTCGATCCCGATCAGGTCCGTGTATCCGCGGTAGTCGTCCTGGTCGATCGTCTCCTGCACATACTTGGACCCGTACTGGAATGAGAGCTGGGTGCGGCTGTCCGCCCGATGGTTCAAGACGAGATTGTTCACCAGCCGCTGGTTCTCGAAGGATACCGCAGCGCTCTGCTGGTCCGTGCGAATGTAGTCGAAGCGGTCCAGAAGGATGATCCGGGTCTCGAATGGCCGGTAAGCGAAACCGATCCGGAAGTCTCCGTTGAAATTCTCCGTTCCCGTTGCCGCGACGCTTCGATAGGTTTGCAGACCCGCGGCAAGCCCCAGGCCGCGCCGCACCTCGCCTACCGCGCCGGTCGTGAAGCTCACCCGCTCCTCGCTTTCAGAAACGCGGCGCTCTGCGCGGCCGGTCCAGGACCACTTCTCCTGGCGGTATCCTGCGCCGAGCGAAATGGCGGTGAAGTCCTCGGTGCTGCCCGACGCAGGCGGAACATTCGTATTCACCGAGTACGTTCCGCTGTTGCGGATCGTCGCGGTGCGGTCCACGCCGCCGTCGAGCGACCAGGCCTTCGTGAGCTGCCAGGTCTGCTTCAGCCCCAGGGTGGAGAAAAGCCGCAGGCCGTTCCCGGTCTCCAGCTGCTCCATGGTGGAGCTCATCTGGCCGCCGGTCCAGGGCGACGCCCGCAAACCGATCCGGGTGGTCGCCGTGTCAGCCTGCTTGCCTTGGGTAAGCTCCTGATCGGCAAAGAACGTCGCGGTCGGGTTCAGCCGGTACTCCATGCCCATGGTCGTCCGCGTCGGAAAATCGATGTTGTCGCTGCTGCCGATGGACTGGTCGTGCTGGACCCTGCCGAAGAAGCGCTCCGTGAACTGATAACGCATGCTGGTATAGATCTGGTCGGACTGGTGCGTTTCACCTCCAGCCAGCGCATCCTCGGCCTGACGCAGGCCGGCTGTCACGTCGTATTTCGTTCCCGTGTACCGTCCCCAGAGCTCGGCAAGGTTGCGCGTTGCGTTCGTGGAGAGGTTCTCCTGACGGAAGGCCTCGCCGCCCACGGACCAGGGCTGGTCAAGCCGGTAGAGCAGGCCTGCGCCCGTCTTCCGGGTGCCGGTTTCGCTGCCGTTCTGCTGGCCCAGGCCGAAACCAGTCTCCTGCTCCCGCACGTAGGCCTTGCCGTCCATCCGGTCGCTCTGGTGCTGGACCTCTGCCAGGTATGCGGAACCCTCGGTCGTGACGCCGGCCTGCTCCGTCTTCGTGGTCGCCGCCTCTGCCCGGACCTTCGTTGCAGGACCGAGCTTCAGTGTGGCATCGACGCCTTCGAGGTTCCCTTCGCCGCCGACCCTGCCCTCATGCACGTGCGAGACCCCCACTTCCAGCGTCTGATCCAGAAGCTTCAGGGCGCCGCGGCCGCCGTAGGTGTACGACGTATCTGACGAATCATTGGACTCGTAGGCTGCCACGATGAAGATGGGGTTGAAGCTGCCATCCCTGCTGAATACGGGCGACTTGAAAAAGACCGTCCCCGCCTCGTAATCAATGGTGTAATCAAGAAAGCGCGTCAGCTGCAGCCGCGAGACAATGACCTCGCTCTTGAACCGGTCCCGGGTCTCGATGGTTATGCTCTCGGAATTGGCCGCGATGTTCCTGCGCGAGAGCCGGTAGAGGCCCGAGGTGCCGTCTCCCTGGATCTCATCCCTGACATAAGCCTGGTCCGTGTCCGCCAGGAACAGACTGTACTCGAAGTTCTCGCCCTTCATCTCGGATTTAAAACCCGTGAAGGTGCGGCTGTACCGAGACAGGTCGGTCACGGTCAGACCGGTGTCATAGTCGCCGAACAGGGCGTAGAACTGGTCGCGTTCCAGCTTGACATAGATGTTCTTCGCGCTCGCCGCATCGTATTGCTGCTCGCCGGCGTCACCGTAGAGGAGGTAATACTTGTTCGGATCGATGGTCTGGTAGAGGTCCCGTTTCTTGCTGCCGCTCTTTTTGCTGTCATAGGCAGCCGTGATCAGCCACTCTCCCTTGATCATGCCTTTGGCATAGAACGCCAGCCTGCCCTCTTCAGAGAAGCCGTCGCCGCCCGGCAGCGTCTCCATGTTGCCCGTTACCGTGTCGTAGCCCACCGTGCCCTCGGCAAGGCCCACCAGGACCCAGTCGCGGGTCTCGGGTCTGAGCCAGACGCGGATCTCCTGCACCCCCTGTGCGAGCGGGATCCGGACAACCGCCTCCCCGGTGCGCGTGGTGGCCGCAAGTTCGATGAGCGCCACGCCGTCCTCACTCACCTCATACCTGAACCGTTCGCGCGGTCTGAGCGGTGAGCGGCGCCTGCTGCAGCTCCGTTGCGCGCTGCTGCGGCAGATAGGGCGGGTCAATGCTGAATTCGCCGAGCGCTCCCTGGCGCGCCGGATGGCCGTCCCGGTCAAGGAGCCGGACAGCGATGATCGCCGGGTTCCTGCCGTCGGCAACAAGCCGCGATCGCCCGGGCTCCAGAACAGCCTGCAAGGGAGGGCCTGAATAGTGCATCGAACGCTCCATGCGGCTGACCTCGGCGCCTGACGGGTCAAGGACCACCAGCTCGAACCGGTTATCACCGTCAACGAGGTGAATGCCGCGCCAGATGCTGACCCCGACGGTATGGTCGTTCTTCTTCACCGTTCCGTCGAAATAGAGCGCATCCACCGGAACGCCGTTCTGGAGGAGCCGCACCGTCATGCTCGGGTCATGCTTGATCGCGATCTTCGTGCTCGCGATGGCGGGATGGTCGCTGTCAGGCGGCCAGAGCCAGGCAGTACCGGGCTCTGCTGTGTCGAGCCAGGCAGCAGTGTAGGCCGGCATGCTCTTGTTGTCCGAAACAGCGGCTGTTCCCTTTTCCGGAGCCCAGACCTCACCGGGCCGGAGCCCGATCGTTGCCACGGCCTTCATGCCGCTGGCCGGGCCGCTCTTGAGGGCGGGGACTACGAGGACCTGCAGAGGCGGCCGCACCTTGAGTTCCACGCGGCGGTTCCGGGTCCGGCCCTGCTCCGTTGCGTTGCTTGCCACCGGCTCGTCGGGCCCTTTGCCCTCATAGGTGACTTGGTCAGGTGCAAGTCCCAGCGCGTCGGCGAGGTACGACCCGACCGCTGCCGCGCGCTCGAACGACAGGGCGTGGTTGTCGGGATACCGCGCTTGCAGTCTGCGGCTGATCGGCCGCGAGTCCGTATGGCCGGTGACCGTAATGTGCTGCACGCGCACCTTTCCGAGCCGGACAAGGAGACGGTCCAGTTCCTTTTTATCATTCCCGGTCAGGACCGCACTGCCGCTCGAGAACTTCGGATGGAGCACGATGTCCGGCACGGGCTGGAGCTCCTCGCGGGTGCCAATAACGAGCGCGGTGTTCACCGCCGGCGTCCGGTTGTTCCTGGCCTCGGGCGAATCCGACGTAAGCACGGCTCCGGTAGGCAGCTGCCGGCCTTCGGGACCTTCGAGCGGCACCGCCGCGTCGAACTTGACCATCCCTTCCCAGTTCGCAGGGACCTCAGCGAAACGGAAGGTCAGCGCTCCCGCGGTTTCCTGAGGCTCGCCGATGGGGATAACGACCGGGGAGGCTCCGGTCGCCGCTCCGTCAACGATTCTGCCGGAAAAGATCACACTGCCCTTCCGGTAAGATGCCCCCTCAGGGAGCATGATCGAAAGCTTGAGGTTGCGCGCCGGCACCATGCCCACATGCATCGGCATCGTGTACTCAATGAGGTCCTTCCCAGCACCCGCGCCCGGTGCGCCGTCTGCGGACCGCTTCGGAGCCGTGGCGATCTCGATGCTTACCTCGCCGGCAGCCTTCGGTTTGAGGCCGAGGTGGAAGTCCGCACGCCAGAGCGTCCCGCCCTGCAGATCCGCGAACCGGGAGAAGGGGTTCCCGGCAGAGCGGGTGTTCTCTTCACAGGGCAGGATCTCGTATTTCTCGGGCACGGTCGCAGTGTCAAGCTGAACCACGTGCGTGCCCGGCTTCACCGCAGCGAAGTGGAACATGCCCTGCTCGTCCGTCACCACGTAGGTGCCGTCCTCCAGGAAGATCCGGACCTGAGCCAGGCCGGCGCCGATGCTCCGGTCAGGATCGCCGCACCCGTCTATGGCCACACGGCCCGCGATGGTCGCCGTGGAGCGGAACAGGTCCTCGATGACCAGCACCGTGGCAGTGGCGGCGTTCGATGCAGAGCCGATCACGGTCGTGGCTACAGCCGTGTTAACGGCCTTGCCGGGATTGGCGCCTGCTCCGACCGACGCCACATAGGCAACCAGTGCCCTGCCTGACGGTCCCAGGTCGCCGACGGAGAAGGTAAGCCCCCGGCCGTCAGGGGTAACCGTGGGATCGGCCAGCCGCACGCCGTTCAGCCGGGCCGAGCCTTTCTCGTAGCGGAATCCCGCGGGGCAGCCGGTCCGTGACACCGACACCCGGCGCAAACGCCGTCGTATCGGCGTTCTCCACCGTAAGAGTATAGGGAACGAAATCTCCTACAGCTGCGGTCGCCTTTGCCGCGGTCTTCTGGAGCCAGAGCCCGGTTCCCACGGGGTCCACAGGAATGTCGATATGGAGCGCCGGACCGGGGTTCACCACGAATTCCTCGCCTCTTGATCCGGGATCCACCATGGCAAAGGGGCTGCCCGGCAGCGCCTGGATCGTCGAGGTGGGCACTGCCGAAGGGGCCCGGTACGCAGCCGGCGGGACAACATCGAGGCGGTAGCGTCCGGGCGCGATATAGGGGAACCGGAAACCGCCGGCGGCAAAAGTGTAGCTCGCGCCGCCGCTGTCCATGGCTGTGCCGCC
This sequence comes from Nitrospirota bacterium, assembly GCA_963818475.1. Lineage (GTDB taxonomy): Bacteria > Nitrospirota > UBA9217 > UBA9217 > UBA9217 > GWC2-56-14. The sequence continues at coordinate 298,560 of CAWFSF010000002.1, forward strand.
GGAAGTGACCGAGGCCGGGAATGCTGACACGCCGTCATCGCCATACACCGTGGCAGGCAGGCCGGTCGTTGTGTCAACGAGGGTGACCGTGGCCCCGTCCACGGGCAGGCCGGTCGTGCTGTTGAAGACCAAACCATAGGGATCGACCAGAGCAAGGTCGACGCGGCTGTCGGTGCTGTCGGCCACGTCCACGTAGGAGCCGTTGATCCGGGAATTGACGGCAACGCTCAGGATCCCGTTCCCGCTCACGGCGGGCCCGGGACCGGTCTGGATGTAGCCGGTGAATACGCCCGTGTTCGGGCCGGTCTCGCGAAGACGCAGAACCTCTATGTCATTGGTGGCGCTGACTCCGACCGTCACCAGGACGGTCTCGATGGCCGCAGGATCGAGGTCCTGGTCAAGGTCGGTCAGGCGGATGAAGAGCGGTTCGCCGGTATGGTATGTGCTTCCTGGCACCAGCGGGACAGGCGCGCTGAGGTTGATCGGCGCGGTGCTCGGGAACTGTACCGGATCGGGCAGAACGGCAAAAGGACCTGCGCTCGTGCGGTAGTCCGTCAGTGAAATGACCGTCGGACGGCTGACGGCGACGCCGGGGCATACTGCAGGAACTCAAGGACCGACGGCGTGCGCGTTGCCACGGTGGTGATCCGCACCAGGTTGGAACTGGAGGCTACGCCGGCGCCGTCCACGGTATAGGCCGCCGTGGCCGTATTATCGATAAGGGTCCCCGGCGGCACTGCCCAAAGAGATGAGGACGAAAGAATAAGAATGAAAAGGACCAGGATTGCCATCAGTCCCGATGATGCTGCCCGGGAAAAACAAGCAGCCGCAGGAGCGCATTCCGCGCCCCTGCGGCTGATGATCGAATTCTTTTCCAAGCAGCAGACGCAGCCCGTCCGTGCTGCCCATGCTCCGGGCAACCGGTCTGACGACTGCATCACTGTTGCGGGAAAAGTGGTTCATACTGCGAACTGCTCCTTACTGGACCACGACCTGGAACTTGATCACTGCCGATGACGAGAGTGGGATCGTAAGCCCGCTCACCGTCACGGTATTGGCAGTGAAGTTCGCCCCGTCTCCGTCTGCGTTCGTGTTGGTCTTGCATCCGCCGTTCACCACGATGCCCTCCCCTGCGACGCAGGTGATCGTAACGCCGTCATTGAACTGCGTGTTAAAGGCCAATCTGCCTGCAGCGATCTCAGCAGCAAGGCTGTCGGTGATGGACACATTATCGGCTTGAGAACCGGTCGCGCCGTTCGTCACCGTAATGGTGTAGGTGATGACCGCTCCGGGGATCATCTTGGGATTTGACGAGCTGAACGGATCGGAATAGACCACTGCGGTTTTGGTGATCGTCAGGGCTGCTGCGGTCACCCGGTACGCGCTCCGGTCGGAACCCTCTCCGTCATATTGCGTGTCCGTCCCCACGCTGGCGTTGGCTGCATCGGCAAAGACCACGTCCACGCCGAGCAGGTTGTTCGCGGCACCGGAGGAGTCCGCCGTCAGCGCGCCAAGACCCGCTCCGCCCGCGTTATGCGTTGTAGCAATAAGAGCGTAGGCGGCTATATCATTGGTGGCCTGGCCTGCGGGAATGTCTGCCACGATGTAGACCGTCGCGGTTGCATCGGAGACCAGTTCGTCAATGATAGTCGCAGTGTCCGCACCCGCCTGGTATCCCGCTGTTCCGTTGGTCTCAACAAAGACCTGAACGTTCGCGGCGTCGAAGGAATCGGCCGCATCTCCGTTGAAGGGATCAGTGGCAGCTGCCGCCGCGAGACTATAGTCCTGCGTTGCGTTGCCATTGTTCCTCACCGTAAAGGTCTGCACCTGCGAGGTTGAACTGGGTGCCGTGCTCACATAACTGCCGTCCGTGGTCGTCACGGTGAGGTTGACCTTTGTGTCAACCGCAAAGGTCGCCGTGGGGCCCGTGCTGAGCGGAGTCTGTGCCACGCCGCTGACCTCGTAGTTGACCGTGGCGCTGTTGGTGATCAGTGTTCCTGAAGCCGTGCCCGCGGCCTCTGCCGACAGCGGGGCGACGATGGCGATTGCCGCGATCAGCAGCAGCGCCATAAATCTGTAGATCCTGTTCGTATTCATGTAATTCCTCCTTCGTAGTACTTCACCATTTCGTTCAGGTAGTTTATTCTGCTGCACGTGTTCTTCGCTTCTTATCAGTTTAATATCTGCAGTTGCACCACACTCCTTTCAACAATCAGTTTTATCAAGTCTTGTGAACTTGCTTGCATAGATATAAAAACCTTCTCATTTCACCATGGCCCGGAACGAAACGCTGCCTTTGCCGCCCGGAGCCAGCGGTTTGCCCAGGGTCCAGCGTATATGCGTATAATCCCCGGCCGTGGCCCGCTTCGACACTCCCTTGGCATCGGTCTTCGTCAGCTTATCCGGGGCTGCATAGCGCTTTCCCCTGGTCCACGGAGAATTCGATCTTCATGCCCTGGCCCTCGGCGCTGTTCTCGACGTAGACAACGTGTTCGGACACGGGATTCGTTATCACGACATTCTCTACAGGCTTTTTGTCGATGTTCGCATACTGCGTGGTGAATATGACCACATCGCCCGGTATGACCTTGGCTGCTGCGGCATCCACCCGCGTCACCTCTTTTTCACCTTTGGTGTTCGTTGCGGTGACCTCGACCTCGGAAATTGATATCAGTTCAAGGCTCCCTTTTTTCTGCGCTGTTGCAATCGTCGGCAGCAGCAGAACCAGCAGCACCATGCTCACAACCGTTTTTGTCATTATCGTATGCCCTCCTTGTAGTGCTCAATTTATTTTCACGTCAAACGTAATGGTCTGGACCGGGGAAGACGCGCTGTTCAGGTCCCCGAGCCTCACCGTCACCGTCCCGGCGGTCGTTACGTTCACGTCTCCTGCGTCGGCATCCGCGGCATCGGTCAACAGGCTGTTGTTCAGCCTGAGCGTTCCGGCCACAGAGGTCGTATTTGTCGGAACCGGGTCCGAGATCACCACACCGGTTGCCGTGCCCGACCCGGACACGGTCACGGTGATGGTATACCGGATGGTTGCACCGGTGACGGGCTGACCGCCTGCGGAGGTCACCACTGCGCTTTTCAAGAAGCGAGACCATTGCGCTGGCAACACGATAAGCTGACGCTGCCGAGTGCGCGCTGTCCCTGATCCCGTCGGCAACACCTGCTCCATCGGCAAACACGGTGTCCACCGCAGCCTGGGTGTTCGGCCCAACAGTCTCCGGGACCACGCCACCCAGTACGCCGACGACGCCGCCGGACCGGGCTGTTGCGACGAGGCTCAGCGCGGAGACATCGCCGCTCACCTGGGCTCCCGGCATGTCGGCAACGATATAGACCGTGCGCACGGCGTCAGCTGCCAGCTCGTCAAGATAGGTCCCCGTGTCCTCCGCAGCCTGATACCCTGCGGTCACGCCGCTCTCAGCGAATACCTGCGGATTCGCTGCATCGAAGTTGTCGGTCCCTCCGAAGGGGTCAGCAGCAGGGACCGCTGCAAGGGCGAAATCCTGCACGCTGTTGCCGGTGTTCGTCACCGTGAAGGTCAGCACCTGAGAAGCTGCACCGGGAGTGACGCTCACAGGGACGCCGTTCGTTGTCGCTGCGATGAGATTGATCTTTTGGTCGACCACCAGGCTGGTCAAGGCAGTGATCGGGGGCTGGGGGCTTCCGCCATAGTCATACGTGGCGATCGCCAGGCTCGATATGGTCACCCCCGCGGGCGTGCCGGCGGCGCGGGCGGAGCGCTCCATGATCGTCACCAATACAGTCAGGGCGATGAATGCCGCCAGAACATATTGTGCTGTTTTCTTCATAGCGAGCGCCCTTGTGCTCCTCATCACTTCACCCTCACCCGGAACTGCAGCGCAAAGGAGGGAGTGTTCGTGCCGCTCGCACCGTTGAACGTTCCGCTCAGGGATATTTTGATATTCGTAACACTGCCGTCGAAACCGTTCACGTCGGGAACCGGCAGGTAGTCGTAGGTTGCACCGTTGTTGCTCGAGAACGAGATGCTGTCAAAAATATTCGACAGGCCTCCAAAGGCGTAACTGAGCCCGCTCGCTATGGCGCCGTCCGAGAATGCAATGGGGCCGGAACCGGCGACACCGAAGTCACCGGCAAAGAACTCGGTTAAGGATGGAAGGGGATCGGTCACTACCACAGTCCCTGCAGCGCCTCCCCCGGTATTCGTGGCCAGGATCGTGTACTGCATGCTCGATCCGGGGATGGCCTTGGGACTGGTGGTGCCGTTCACCGGGTCGGAGTAGGTATTCACGGACTTGACCATCACGATATTGGGGTGGCTTACTGAGGTGAACAGCACACTGGAACTATTGTTGGCCATATTCGGATCGGTCTGGTCGTTGGCCGTAATGCTTGCGCTATTGGTAATGGTCACTCCGCCCGCGGTCACCATGGCGGTTATGTTCAGCGCTTTTGTCGCATCCTTGGCCACGCTGCCCGCCGTCCAAACGCCGGTCCCGCTGTTGTAGGCGCCGCCGCCGTTGTCCGACACATAGGTGACACCCGCGGGCAGCAGATCGGAAACCATTATGCCGGTCGCATTGTTCGGACCGCTGTTCCCGATGGTGAGCGTATAGACGACGGTGGTTCCCTGGTTTGGCGTTGAGTTGCTCACGGTCTTGGTGATGTAGAGGTCGGTGCTCTGCACGGTGATCACCGCGCTGGCGGTGTTGTTGGAACTGTTGGTGTCCCCCTGATCCGCCGACGTCCTCACGGCCGTGTTCGTGATGGTGCTCCCTGCCGTGCCGGTATTGACCGTGGCGTTGATGGTCAGCGTTGCCGTTGCTCCGCTGTTCAGGGCGGCGATGCTCCAGATGCCGGTCACGCTGGTATAGGTGCCTGCGGTCGCAACGGACGACGTCAAGGTCAACTCCGCGGGCAAGAGATCGGTCACCACGACCGTTGTTGCGTTGTTCGGGCCGTTGTTCCTGAGCCCGACGGTGTACACGACCGCGCCCCCTTCGTTGGGCGTTGCATTGTCCACCGTCTTGGTCACTGCCAGGTCCGTCGCGCCAACCACAAGGGACGCGCTCGCTGAATCGTCGGCTGGATTGATGTCGCTCTGGGTCACGGCGGTGATCGACGCCATGTTGTTGATCGTCTGACCCATGGTACCTGCGTTGACAGTGGCCGCCAGCAGCATGGTGGCCGTCGCTCCCGAGTTGAGCGGGCCAACGGTCCAGGCGCCCGAACCGCTGTTGTAACCGCCTTGCGTCACCGACGATCCTCCGGCAGCGTAGGTGAGTCCCGCGGGAAGCGCGTCGCTCACGGTTACGTTCGTGGCATTGGTCAGGGACGGATTGCTGATCACGATTGTGTAGGTGACGGTCGCGCCGATTGCCGGCGATGTATTGTTCACGGACTTCGTGACCGCAAGGTCCGTGATCCCCACGCCGACCACCAGCGAATTGATCGACGAGTTGTTCGCGTTCACCGGATCCGCCTGGGCTGCTGACACGATCTCGGCCATATTGTGAACGGTGGTGCCGTTCGCTGTTGCATTCTTCACGGTCACATTGATGGTGAGGGCCGCGCTCGCACCGCTCGCGATCGGCCCGGCTATGGTCCAGGTGAGCGTCGGCGCGGAATAGGTCACGGACCCGGTGGTGGCCGATGCCGAATTGTACGTAAGGTTCCCGGTGTCGATCACGTCCCGCACCGCGATGTTCGTTGCAGGGTGCGGACCGTTGTTGGTGAGCACCACGGAATAGGAATAGGCTTCGTTCTTGTTCGGCGAGGGGTTGCTCGAAGTCTTGGCCACGGATAGGTCTGCACGCTGCACCGTGATCGACGCGTTCGCCGTGTTGTTCGCCGTGTTGGGGTCGCCGACGCTCGCGCCGTTGATGGAGGCCATATTCGTGATCGTCATGCCGTTCGTGCCCGCGTTGACCGTGGCAGTGATGGTCCTGACCGCGGACCCGCCTGCCATGATGGTGCCTGCGGACCAGAGACCGCTCCCGCTCACGTAGGTGCCGGTGCCTGCGGACGAGACATAGGTCAAGCCGGCGGCGAGCAGGTCCGAGACCGTGACCGAACCTGCGCTGTAGAGCCCGTTGTTTGTGACGGTAATCGTATAGGTTATGGAATTGGCCTCGTTCGGTGCCGCATTATCGACTGTCTTGGACAGGGACAGATCAACGCCGCTGATGAAGACCGAAACGCTGGCACTATTGTTCGCGGTCATGGGATCTGCCTGATCGGATGTTGCCACCACCGCCGTGTTGGTCGCTGTTGTACCCATGGCACCATCCACATCCGCCGTGATGCTGAGCGTTGTGGTCGCGCCGCTCGCGAGGTTGCCGACGGTCCACGTGCCGCTGTTGTAGGACCCTTGGGTGGCGCTGGACGTCGAATACGTCAGTCCCGAGGAAAGGACGTCGGTCACCGTCACGCCTGTAGCGAGGGAGGAGCCCAGGTTTTGGAGCGTGACCGTGAAGACCACGCTCCCGCCGGTCGGAGGAGAAGTGTTGTTCACGGTCTTGAAAAGGGCGAGATCCGCGCCGCCGATCGTGAGCGAATTGCTTGCCGTATTATTGCCGCTCACCGGATCATAGATGGCCGAAGCGGTGATGCTGGCGGAATTGGCAAAGGTCGCTCCCTGGGTGCCCGCATTCACGGTCACGGTGATGGTCAGCGATGCGTTCGCGTTGTTCGCGAGCGAGGGCACTTCCCACACACCCGTGGTGCGGTTATAGGTCCCGGCCCCGCTGTCCGAGACCCAGGTCACGCCAGCCGGAAGCATATCGGTCACCTGGATGCCGGTCGAGTTGTTCGGTCCGTTGTTCGTGACCGTAAGCGTGTAGGTCACGGTCTCCCCTTCTGCGGGCGTGGTTTTGTCCGCCGTCTTGGCCATGCTCAGGTCTGCGGCCTTCTGCACGGTCAGTGTGTCGGTCCTAAGTTGATTGGTGTGGTAGGAGGCGTCGATTGAGTCGAGATAGGTGACGGTCACTGTCTCGATGGCTGTCACCTGGAGCGAGCCGTTCCCGGTAACCGGCGCGCCCGTTGCTGTTGTGAGAGACCCGGTGAAGATGCCCGTATTAACGTCGGTTTCGGTCAGCGTCACGGTCTCGCTGTCGCCGGTCGGGCTAGTTACCGAGACCGTAAGAGTCTGGACCGCGGCGTGATTGGTGTTCACATCCTGGTCCGTCATGTTTATGTAAAGGGTTTGGCCGGAATTGAGCTGGGTCACGTCGCCGGTTCCGGCAAGGTTCGAGACGAACGTGACCGTACCGGTGGCGGGATAGGTGCCCAACGGCGTGACCGCATCGGTGGCATTGGCAGGCATGCACTGGGAGAGATTTGTTGAGCACGTATTGGATATATCAACGAGGTCCGCCGAGAGAGACTGGGCGCTGTTCGAGCTCCCAATGAAGAATCTGATGGGAGAGGTATCGGTCAGGCCTGTTTTGGCTTTAAAGGTGGCGTAAGGGATGCGGAAATCGAGGAAATAGTCCCGCCCACCATTCGTCGACGAGTCTGCGGTAACGGTCCGGAAATTGACGTTCAACTGCCACTGCTCGGACCAGACGGTGACTTCAGTCTTGTCGGACGGGTCACCCAGCGTCCCCTGAGAGGTGTTCTGACCGATCTCGATCGTATCGGGATTATCAATGCCGTTCAGCATCACCATCCACTCATAGTCGCTGAAGTCATTGTCCGTATCGATCAGGAACCCCCAGCCGAACGGCTGAAGGCCGGTACCCTGATTATTCAACGCGTCCCCATCCACACGAATACGATAGAACATATAGGTGCCGTCATTAAACAGGTAAGCTGAGGGATAGGTCGACGTATTGGTGACGATGTCCCGGGGGTCGTTGGCTCCGCCTTGGGAGTCACTGATGATGTCCGTAAGGCCGGACATGGTTTTCGTCAAAACGATCCACTCGGAGTCCAGCGGCCAGGCAAAGAGATATGCCGGATAAAGGCAGATGGCCAGAAGGGTGATGATGAGTATTTTTTTTAAGTTCCTCATGAAATTCATACCATCTCGGGAACGACCGAGACCGTCCCACTAAACTGAAATATCTTTGTAATACGCCACCATAGTAGCTCGTTTACTGTAAAATCAACGACTTATGCGATAAGAAATAATGAGCCAATGCTACTCACTTATAGCATTTATAGGTACAAAGTACTAAAAATAGATTTTTTTGTCAATACAAAAAATATTATTCTTCGCGGCTTTTGGGAGTTGTTCCGGGATGGCCTGCAAGAGGGAAATCGTCAGTTCAGAGGGTGGACGGCATTGTGAAACGAACACGAGGGAATTTTTCCTGACAGGCGGGTAGAACATGGGTGATGTTCTTTGTATCTGCACAGACCGGATGCTTGAGCGTAACGAAAAAAGGCGGGACCAATTCGTCCCGCCTCGTACCATTCTTGAAATCGATAAGCGCTGCTTCCTGAAACTACTTCTTTGCCGCAATCCCGTTCTTGATCGCATTTACGACGCCGTCGCTGCTTGGCTCGCTGATCTTGAGCAGCATGCCCTTCTTCTCATAGTAGCCGATGAGCGGAGCGGTCTTCTCGTTGTAGACGTCGAGCCGTTTGCTGATCGCTTCCACGGTCTCGTCGGCGCGCTGGATCGTGGGGCTGCCGCACTTTTTGCACTTGTCGCCTGCTGCCGGCGGGTTGCTCTTGATGTTGTAGATCTCCTGGCAGGATGGGTTGGAGCAGGTCCGGCGCGTGGTCAAGCGGTCAAGGATCACGTCGCGCGGCACTTCGATGCTCGCCACGAGGTCGAGCTTGATATTGAGCTTCTTCATCAAGGCATCGAGCGAATCGGCCTGCGAGATGGTCCTCGGAAAGCCGTCGAGCAGGAAGCCCTTCTGGCAGTCCGGCTCCTGAAGCCGCTGTTCCATGATGCCCATGATGAGCGAATCGGGAACCAGGTCGCCCCGGTCCATGAAGCCCTGTGCCTCTTTGCCGAGCGGCGTTCCAGCCTTTACGGCGCCGCGCAGAATATCACCGGTCGAGATCTGCACCGAGCCGTCCAGTGCGGTTAACAGTTTTGATACCGTGCCCTTGCCGGCGCCCGGCGCCCCTAACAAAATAATTTTCATGGAAAGAACCTCCTTAGGATATGTGGTGATGCATCAAGTCGGCCATTATCGTATGAACCGCTGAAAAAATCAAGAAAAAAGGTGTTCAGAGTCAGGCGAGGTTGTACTTTTTGAGCTTCTCGTGCAGCGTGGACCGCGACATGCCGAGGATCTTTGCGGCGGTGCTGCGGTTGCCCCCCTCTGCATGCAATACCTTGAGAATATATTCCCGCTCCATCTCCGCCAGCGGCCGATAGCCTTCGCTGCCGGCCTGCCTCCCTGCATCGCCCCTGTCGCGCTCTTCACCGGTGATCTCCCGCGGCAGGAGGTCGACCGGGACCAGGCTGCTGCGCGACAGCACTATGGCACGCTCGACGATGTTCTTGAGCTCCCGAACGTTCCCCGGCCAGGCATAGGCCTGCATAAGCTCCAGCGCCCGGGGAGAGAAACCGGTGACGTGCTGCTTCAACGTGGCGTTGAACTGCCGCACGAAATAATCGATCAGCACCGGAATATCCTCGGGGCGTTCGCGCAGCGGCGGCATGGTCACAGGGAAGACCTTGAGCCGGTAGTAGAGGTCCTCGCGGAAACGCCCTTCCGCCACAGCCCGCTCCAGGTCCCGGTTGGTCGCCGCGATGACGCGCACATTGACCGCAATGTCCCGCGTGCCGCCCACCCGTTTGAAGCGCTGCGTTTCGAGCACGCGGAGCAGCTTCGGCTGAACTGCCAGCGGCATATCGCCCACCTCATCGAGCAGCACCGTGCCGCCGTCAGCCACCTCGAAGAGGCCCTGCTTCTGCTCCCGCGCATCCGTGAAGGCCCCCCGCTCATGGCCGAACATCTCGCTCTCCAGCAGCGTCTCCGAGAGCACGGCGCAGTTGATATCGAGGAACGGCCGGTCGCTCCGTGCACTCCTTCGATGGATCTCCCGTGCCGCCAGTTCCTTGCCCGTGCCGCTTTCGCCGAGCAGCAGGGTTGTCGTCTCGGCATTCTCGGCCATCAGATCGATCATATGGTGCAGTGTCTGGATCGCCATGGACGTGCCGACCAGGGGGTGGTCCAGCAGCTGCCGGTAGTAGCGGTTCTCGATCCGCAGTTTCCGCGTCTCGAGGATCCGGTTGATCAGCGCCGACAGCTCGAGGAGCTGGGCCGGTTTGGTGAGATACTGCTCGGCGCCGAGCTTGATCGCCTCGACCGCGTTCCCGATGGAACCCCAGCCGGTCATGACCACCACCGATGCCCGGCATCCCTGATCTTTCAGACGCCGCAGCACATCGAGCCCGGCCATGTCCGGAAGCTTCATGTCAAGCAGGACCACATCCGGCGCAAAGCTCTCGGCAAGCGTAAGCGCATCGCTCCCGGTCTCCGCGTGCGCTGCGTCCCAGTTCAGCGATTTGAAGTAATGGAGCAGCGGCGTTATTACGGGGCGTTCGTCGTCTACCAGCAGGATCCTCGGCATACTGCGCGTTCTGCTCCTTTCCTAACGGAATCGCTGACCCGGACAGGCTGCGGACCGACTTGCTCTGCTCGTTACAATCCCTGAGCCGCGAAAGCCGGGTGAAAAAAGACCCGGGGTCTTTTCATGTTTTTTCCGCACATTTTTCGCGTACTTTCGGGGACACGGTATTGATACTATACCAGCCCAGCCGGAGGGTCAACCAGAAAAACATGGTGTGCGGCATCGCGGGCGAGCACCCTTGCTCATAAAAAAACCGGGGCCCGCTAATGATTAGAAGAAATCTGCAATTGCGAAAGGTTGAAATACTATGATAAGTTATCGCCTCGGGAAAAGCATTTGATTATTTTTTAAGCACATGCCTATTTTGTTATCACTGTTCATTTAAAATATGGCTTTTCCCCACGCAGGGTCAGCTGAGTTAGAGCGGTTCTTTTTTTAGAACGGTCAATATTACAAACTGTTAACTTTGCCTACGGCTTGCACTCTCCATATTCATAAAATGGGCACATATATTGCTTTTATATGGGAGTTGTCTTTGAAGCAATAATCTGCTAAAACTACTAAAACTAATTGCAGCTCCAAGAGCTGTATAAATCCACAACACAACGACAAGGAGCGAGAACAAAATGGAGATTTTCGGTAAGAATGTATTCAATCAAGAGGTAATGAGAGAAAAACTGCCAAAGGCTGTTTACAAAAATCTGAAAAAAACCATAGATGAAGGTTTGCCGCTGGACCCGTCCATTGCCGATGTGGTTGCTACCGCCATGAAAGATTGGGCTGTTGAAAGAGGCGCAACACATTTCACCCATTGGTTCCAGCCGATGACCGGTATCACCGCGGAAAAGCATGACTCGTTCATCACACCGACCGACAATGGTATCTTAATGGAGTTCTCAGGCAAAGAGCTGATCAAGGGCGAGCCGGATGCATCCTCCTTCCCGAGCGGCGGTTTGAGATCAACATTCGAAGCCAGGGGCTATACTGCCTGGGACTGCACTTCTCCCGCATTCCTGAGGGAAGAAGCGGATGTCATTACACTCTGCATCCCTACCGCCTTCTGTTCCTATACCGGCGAGGCGCTGGACAAGAAGACTCCACTGCTTCGCTCCATGGAGGCAATTTCGACCCAGGCGATGCGGATGCTCAGACTCTTCGGGAACACGAGTGCAACAAGGGTAACGTCAACCGTCGGCCCTGAGCAGGAATATTTCCTGATCGATAAGTCCTATTTCCTCGACAGGCTCGACCTGCTTTTGGCCGGCAGGACGCTGTTCGGCGCCATGCCCCCCAAGGGGCAGGAGATGGAAGATCACTATTTCGGCAGCATCAAGGAAAGAGTTATTTCCTACATGAAGGAAGTCAATACCGAGCTCTGGAAGCTTGGCGTTACCGCCAAAACCCAGCACAACGAGGTTGCCCCCGGACAGTTTGAACTCGCCCCGATCTTCGAAACGACCAACATTGCAACCGACCACAATCAGATGGTTATGGATGTGCTCAAGCGCATCGCGATCAGGCATGATATGATCTGTCTGCTGCATGAAAAACCGTTTGCCGGCGTGAACGGCTCCGGCAAGCACAACAACTGGTCCATGAGCTCCAATGACGGACAGAATCTGCTCGAGCCGGGTCACACCCCGCACGATAATATGCAGTTCCTGACCTTCCTGATGGCCACCATCAAGGCTGTTGATGAGCATGCCGGGCTGCTGCGGGTGTCCTGCGCGAATGCGGGCAACGACCACCGTCTGGGCGCGAATGAGGCGCCTCCGGCCATCATCTCCATGTTCCTTGGCGACCAGCTTGCCGACATCGTCGATCAGATCGAAAAAGGCGGGGCAAAATCCTCCACCAAGAGCGGGGAAATGAAGATCGGCGTGACGACGCTCCCCGCACTGCCGAAGGACACGACCGACCGAAACAGGACCTCTCCCTTCGCCTTTACCGGCAACAAGTTCGAGTTCCGGATGGTCGGCTCCTCCTTCTCCATCGCGGGCCCGAATGTCGTTATCAACACCATCATTGCTGATGCACTCAAGCAATTTGCCGACAAACTGGAAAAATCGAAGGATTTCTCCGGCGACCTGCAGAAGCTGCTTCAGGAGACCGCCAAGAAACACAAGCGCATCATCTTCAACGGCAACAACTATTCCGATGCATGGGTCAAGGAAGCCGAGAAGCGCGGCCTGAAGAATATCCCGAACACCCCCGAAGCGCTCAAGGAGCTGGTGACGAAGGAAGCGGTCGAGCTGTTCGCTACCCACAAGGTCTTCACGGAAAAGGAAATTCATTCCCGCTACGAGATCATGGTCGAGCAGTATATCAAGACCCTCAATATAGAAGCCCTGACCATGATCGACATGGCCAAGCACAGCATCATGCCTGCCGCCACTTCCTTTGCAACGGAAGTCGCCCAGTCTCTTTCCGCGGTTGCCGCCGTATCCGATAAGATCGATGTGTCAGCCCAGAGAGAGCTGCTGGAAAATATCTCCAACAAACTGTCCTCGATGAACAAGAACGTCAAGGCGCTTGAGAAGACCCTTGATACCACGTTGAAGATCTCTGACGTCGCTGAACAGGCCGCTGCTTTCAGGAAAAACGTGTTCGCCCAAATGCTCGCATTGCGAGCGGACGGCGATGCACTGGAAAAGATCATTTCCGCGGATCAGTGGCCTCTGCCGACCTATGCGGAAATGCTGTTCAACCTCTAAAACTCTGCAACAAACAGATGCGAACACAAAAAGGAGCCCTGAAATCAGGGCTCCTTTTTTATTGCTATTCTCCTGCGTCTGGATCGTGATACGCATCGACAGCGCCCCTATTGAAATTGCCCTTGTTATTATAACGCTATGTGTTACACTGTTCCTCATGATTGTGAACTTCGGCGACATGAAGTGATTGACTATCATTAAGGAGAGTATCACGATGTTTCAAGTAAAGAGACCCCCGACGCATCCCGGCGTAATATTGAAAGAAGATTTCCTGTCGCCTCTCGGGACCACGCAGACCGAGCTTGCGAAGGCGCTCAAGACTTCCTTTCGGACCATCAACGAAATCCTGAACGAGAAACGGAGCATAAGCCCGGACATGGCGCTTCGTCTGTCCCGTTATTTCGGGACCACGCCGGAATAGGTTAAGAACTTTCACCGCTGAGGGCGCGAAGAGCGCAGAGGAAAAAGAGAATGAAAGATAAGTCTCTTGCCATTTTTGAAAACTACAACATCCGCAGAATCTACGATGAGGAAGCGGAAACCTGGTATTTCTCCGTTGTGGACATCATGCAGGCCTTGATCCAGCAACCCGATTATCAAACTGCGCGGAAATACTGGAACAAGCTGAAGGAGAGGCTGAAAAGAGGGCAGCAAGTCGGTGACAAATTGTCACCGACTCAAGCTGGAGGCGGCCGACGGGAAAAAATATATGACCGATGTCGCTCTCAACGCATCAAACTTGCTAGACATGTTATCCTCCGTGAGACAAACATATCATTCGTCACTGCCAACTGTATGGCAGTCTAGAAAATAGCATTGTTCGGGATAAAATAACAAGGATATTGTTCATTTATCCTGCTAACAAGAATACATAGCCAACAAATAAAAAGGGACCTGGATGACCAGACCCCTTATGCCCGTACTTTTTTCGTTGAAGCTGCTTGTCCAGCCTGCTTCAGGATGAAACCCACTCCAGGCTTTAAACCGTTCTCTTTGCCTTCAGCGTGATGAACAACTCGGCGTCCAGGGCGTTCGCGATCTTCTTGAGCGTTGCAAGATTCGGCAGGCCGTGGGTCAACCCCTCGATCCGGGCGATTGTGGGCTGAGGCATGCCGGTTTTATCCGCGACATCCTGCTGCGTCATTTTCTTTTTCAGTCGCTGATTGATAATGCTCCGCGCCAGTTCGTACTCGGGCTGCATGTTTTCATGAGCGGCCTTAACCGTTTTGTCCTTGAGCAATTCTTTTCTGTGCGTTTTGTAGTTCATGATCCCGCCTGCCCCCTTCTTGAAAGGTATTCCTTCATCCGTTTTTCCGCTATCTCGATCTCACGGTGAGGCGTCTTGTCCGTCTTCTTCGTGAATCCGTGCAGGAGAACCAGCTTCCTGCCGGTAAATGCAAAATAGAAAATGCGGTGTATGTTCTGTTTGTCCTTGATCCGTAGCTCGAAAAGCTTTCGCGTCCCGGTAATGGGCTTCACGTAGGGCTCCCGCACATTCAAGCCGTACTCGGTGAGAAGGTCCGCGATAAAGATAAACTTCGCCTTGCTGTCCGGCGAAAGAGCGTCGATGAACTCCTTTATCGGTGATCGGTCTCCATCGGAAACGAAATACTCTATCGCCCATTCCATGACCCAGTATATAGCATTAATGCTATAAGCGCAAGTAAAAAGACCTCCGGTTTCTCAGGGGTCTTATGCCCGTTTTATGCCCGTCAGACCGGAGAATCTGCCAAATTACCGTATCTACTGCCAAAAGCGAGCGAAGATAAGCCTTTATTTCCACAAGGATTACGTTGTATTATTGAGCATCTCGCAGAGCGGCCCGCTCCGTTAGTCTCGCTCTGCCTGAATGAAATTTTTGACCCGTCTAAGGCCACATCCGCTCGATCGCGCAAACTCGGCCTCCCCGACCTCGTCGGGACAGGTCGGCCTCAGACAGTGCGCGCTCACCCTTGCGGGACGCTTCTTTAGGCCAAGACGGGTGCACAAAAATTTCATAGGGCCGCTCCGTGGACATGCGGGGTTGGTTTAAAGACGTTTCACTAAAAGCTTCCCATGCGAAAATCTAGGCATGCGACCGAGTCCGTAGGGTTAAACATTTCAGACTGTCTGAGCCCGAAGGGCGAGTTTCTGAAATGTACCGAAGGACGACCGAGCATGCCGTTAAAGATTTCCGCCGGGTGCCCTTCTTTCGGTTACCTTTCTTGGGCAAGCAAGAAAGGTGACAGAAAATGCGAAGAATGGCGTAAATACTGCTTAATAAATCATATAGGCGCTTGTTCACACCCACATGAAAGCCTGAAGACCCACATAATCTAACAAAAAAACCGGGACCCCTGTTCGAGGTCCCGGTCGCTGGTGTTCACCTGGTTAGAGTGATCTATATGTCGTAGTACAGGAAGAACTCGTAGGGATGGGGCCGCAGACGGAGCGCGTCCACTTCCTTGGTCCGCTTGTAGTCGATCCACTTCTCGATGGCGTCCTTGGTGAACACATCGCCCTTCAGCAGGAAGCTGTGGTCCGCTTCGAGGTTGTCCAGCGCTTCTTCGAGCGAACCCGGCATGGACGGAACCGATGCCAGTTCTTCGGGCGCCATATCGTAGATGTCCTTGTCCAGCGGCTGGCCCGGATCGATCTTGTTCTCGATGCCGTCGAGACCTGCCATCAGCATGGCCGCGAACGCGAGATAGGGGTTGCACGACGGGTCGGGGAAGCGGACCTCGACGCGCTTTGCTTTCGGATTGGCGCTGTACATGGGGATGCGGATCGAGGCCGAGCGGTTCCGGCTGGAGTAGGCCAGGTTCACCGGCGCTTCGAAGCCCGGGGTCAGACGCTTGTAGGAGTTCATGGTCGGGTTGGTGAAGGCCGCGATGACCTTCGCATGCTTCAGGATGCCGCCGATGTAGTGCAGCGCCATCTGGGACATGCCGGCATACTGGTCGCCGTGGAACAGGGGCTTGCCGCCCTTCCAGATGGACTGGTGGCAGTGCATGCCCGAGCCGTTGTCGCCGAAGAGCGGCTTCGGCATGAAGGTCACGGTCTTGTTGTGGCGCTTGGCCACGTTCTTGATGATGTACTTGAAATACATGACCTGGTCTGCGCACTTCACGAGCGGGATTGAAGCGGATGTCGATCTCGGCCTGGCCGGCGGTCGCCACTTCGTGGTGCTGACGCTCGACGTAGATGCCGACCTTCTGCATCTCCATGCACATCTCGGTGCGGATGTCCTCCTGGGAGTCGATGGGCGGCACCGGGAAGTAGCCTTCCTTGTGGCGCGGCTTGTAGCCGAGGTTCGGCTTTTCATCACGGCCGGTGTTCCAGACGCCTTCCGAGCTGTCGATGTGATAATAGCCTTCATGGGAGTTCTGATCAAAGCGGACGTCGTCGAAGATGAAGAATTCCGGCTCGGGGCCGAAGAAAGCGGTGTCGCCGATGCCGGTGGACTTGAGGTATGCCTCTGCTTTCTGGGCGATGAAGCGCGGGTCGCGGGAATAGCGCTCCTTGGTGATCGGGTCGACGATGTTGCAGATGAGCGAGAGCGTCGGGTACTGCGTGAAGGGGTCCATCACCGCGGTTTCCGGATCAGGCACGACCAGCATGTCGCTCGTGTGAATGGACTGCCAGCCGCGGATGCTGGAACCGTCGAACCCGAGGCCTTCCTCGAAGATGCCCTCGGTCAGCTCGTCGACCGGCACGGAAAAGTGCTGCCAGAGCCCCGGGAAATCCATGAACTTGAAGTCCACCATTAAAGCCTTGTTGTCCTTTGCCATCTTTACTACGTCTTTCGGTGTCGCCATGTTGCTTCCTCCTCAAATGAGAATTTAGCGGTCAGGAGTCAGAGCAGAAGATTTCGCGTTCCCACTCGCTCCAGTATTCTTTCTTTATATCGCCGCTTCCCCGCGCTCGCCGGTTCTGATCCGGATCACTTCTTCCACCGGTGTGACAAAGATCTTGCCGTCGCCGATACGGCCGGTCTTGGCGGCAGCCTCGATGGTCTCGATGATCTTCGGCACGAGCGTGTCGGCGGCGATCACCTCGAGCTTCACCTTCGGCAGAAAATCGACAACATACTCCGCGCCTCGGTACAGCTCGGTATGGCCTTTCTGCCTTCCGAAACCCTTCACCTCGGTGACGGTTATACCCTGGATGCCGATGGCATTCAGCGCGTCCTTGACCTCATCGAGCTTAAATGGTTTGATAACAGCTTCGATCTTCTTCATACCAAGCCTCCTGTAGACGCTATTAAGCAATTTCAATGCTAAGTTATAATGTACGAATTTTCAGCAGGTTATTTTCCGGGGAAATGGAGGCAGCTGCATTATATTTAATCAGCTGCACAAACTATAGGCAGGTCATTGTTTTACTTTCTCGTTTTTTCTGTTCTTTTCCTGGCGTTCGATCTTCTCTCCCTCCTGGAAGAACTTGGCGGAAATATCCCGCTCGATGTCGTTCTTCAGCTGGTCCATGGAAACGTACTGGCCTTGCTGGAGATCCTGGAGCTTCGAGGCTGCGTCACGATACCCCTGATTCGCATTGTATACTTCCTGGAACTCGGCGAGCGCGGACTCAACATCACCCGACCCCTGGTAGGCAAGACCGAGGTCGTAGTGCATATCAATGCGTTCGTCCGCGCTGCCGCGGTAGGTCATGGAATAGTTCAGGGCATTATTGAGCTCCGTGATCGCTCCCTGATAGTCCCCCTGCTCCATGTAGCAGAGCCCGAGCAGATAGCGGCTCTGCACGAATTTCGTCTCTCCCTCGGGCGTCAGAATGAACTCGGCAATGGCATCGTCAAGGAGCCCCATTTCCTTATAGGAAACACCGAGATTATAGTGCGTATCGGCATCCTGCTTCCCTTCCTGCGCCTCAACACCCTTCTTGAAGTCCTCAAAGATATCATCCAGGGTCTGCTCCTCGGCCGCTGCTGCCGGCTGCGGCGAGACCGAAACGGTGCTCAACTCGTCCCTGAGTTCGGCAGCAAGATCGAAGAAATCGTCCGTAGGCGGCGCCGGTTTCGGGGCCGCTGCCGGCGTTGACATCTTGCCCAGCTCTTCGCCGAGATCGAAGTAATCCTCTTCTGCAGACGCGGCCGGCGGCGCAGGTGGCGCTGCTCGCCGATCATCCCTGGGAACTGCCGGCTTCGAGAACGGCGTTTTGGGCGGCGACGGCGCGGCCGCTCTCGGCGGCGCTGGTTTCAGTGTTTTTTCGAGGGGAGGGACAACAGCTGCCGGCCTCTTCGGCGGGACCGGCTTTTGCAGCGTCTGGATCTCCTGCATCAGGTTCCGGACCGCCTCTTCATCGGACTCGCTCGACGCGAGCTCACCGTCGAGCGACCCTGACGGCATAAAATCCTCGAGGTCCTCGACCGCTTCGGCCAGCTGCGAAAACTCCTGCGATTCTTCGGCCTCGCGGGAGATCTCGGTCAACCGCGCGATGGCCCGCATGTCGCCGGGATTAAGCTGGATAATCCTGGCGTAGTGCTTCTTCGCCTCATTGAACAGACCCTGCTGGTAGAAGAACTCCGCTTCGGCCCAGACCTCGCTGATATCGATATCTGCGAGCGGCTCCCCTCCGTCCAGGGATTCTTCTGCCGCTTCCGGTTCCGGCTGTTCTTCCTCGTAGGGCGGCTCTTCTTCAACAGGAGATGCGGCATAGGGCTGTTCCTGCCGTTGTGCGATGTCCGGGACATACTCGGTCCTCAGTTGCCTGGACAGTGGTTGCTCAACAGCGGGAGTTGCCTGAATGGGTGGCTTGTTGACCGGCGGCTCAACAGCGGGCTGTTCCACAGCCGGGGCCTCTTCATACTGCAGGGCCTCGTCAGGAGCGAAGTCGGTCATGAACGGCTCAGGCAGTTCCGGCGCTCCCAGCTCGATCGCCTCGCCGGGTGCTTCCGCGAGGCTGTCCATGGGCTCAACGTGCGCATCCAGACCGCCCAGATCAAAGTTCGCATGTTCAGACTGAAACGCCGGGTCTTCTGTCAGCAAATCGTCGGCAAAAACCGGCGGGGGCATCTCCTCCGTTTCAGCGGCAGCTGACGGAGCCAGGCCGAGGCGCGCTCGTATGGCCGTGCTTTCCGGGAACATCTCCAGAGCAGCACGGAGAGACATCTCCGCACGCTCGGACATGCCCTCGCGGTCGTACAGCGCTGCCAGTGCCAGCACATGCTCAACGGCCTTCCCGGCATTGCCCCCTTCCTGGTAGAGATCGCGCAAACGTGCATGTACCTGCGGACTGTTCGGAAAGCGCTCCGACAATCCCTCGAGCTGCTCGATCGCCTTTACCGCAAGGCCGTATTTCATGAGCACTTCCACTTCGGCGAAAGCCTCGGTCAGGGCAGGGGGCGCTTCGAATGCGGACGGTTTTGCCGCTGCGGGTGCTGCGGGTGTTTCGGGTGCTTCGGGGCTGTCGGATGTTTCGAATGCTGCGGGCGCTTCGAGTGCTTCTATTGCTTCAGGCACTTCAGGTTCCGCAGCCGGAACGTGAGGCATCTCGATCGCGGGAGCAGCAGGCCGCTGCAGGCTTTCGAGGCGGCTCTGCGCTCCGGCATGGGCCGGCGCCAGCCCGACGGCCCGGGCAAGAAGATTTTTGGCGCCTTCCCGGTCGCCGTCCTCGATCAGGATCTCAGCGGCCTGCACAAGCTCGTCAGCCGCATTGTTCGGCTTGCCGATGTTCTGATAGAATTCGGACAGCTTGCAGCGACCGTCAATGCTGCGGGGGTCTTCCGCAACAAATCCCTTCAGAATCTCTTCGGCGGCATCGAATTCCTTGCTCTCGATGCGGACGGCAGCTATGGCTCCTGCTTCGGACAGCGCCTTGTCAAAATCTTTTTTTGCGAGATAGAGGCGGTAGAGCTTGTCGCGCAGATCGATCCGTCCGGGGTCCTGGGACAGCAGCTTTTTATAGATCTCTTCAGCGTCGGCATCGCGTCCGGCCTTGGAAAGGGATTCAAGATACAGTTCGAGCAGTTCCTGGTTGGAGGGATCGGCATCGAAGGCAGGCTTGAGGGCCTTGCACGCGTCATTGAACTTGCCTTCCTTATGATAGATGACACCGGCCTTTTGGTAGACCGCCTTGTTGTCCGGATCGAGAGCGAGCACTTTCTGGAAGATCTCGCGGGCATCCGGGAAAGCGTTCTGGGACACATGGACATCGGCAGCAGCAAGATAGGCACGGGACGCTTCGTTCTTCATCCCCTCCTTGGCGTACATGTCCGCCAATCTGAGCCGGAGGGCGATGTCCGCCGGCTTCATGTCCGCCATTTTTTGTAAAATTTCGAGGGACTTGGCCACCTGCTTGTGCTTCGTATAATGGCTGTAGACGAATTTGTAGTTTTCGAGGGCGTTGCCGATGAGGCCCTTTTCCGCGTTCATATCGCCGAGTATGATATGAACGTCGATCTGGGAAGGATCGATGTTCAGGACCTTCTTGTAGAGAGCAATGGCTTTTGAGGTGAATCCGTCGGCGGCAAGAAGGTCGCCGGCCCGTTTATACGCTTCAACCGCTTCTTTCTTGGAGTCCTTCTTAAGGCACAGGTCTCCTATCGTATTGAAAAGATTGGGATCGTTCGGTGACTCCTTGACGATCTTCTTCCACTCCGCGATGGCCTTATCGAACTGGCCCTTGGCAGCAAACTTCTGCGCCTCTTTCGCTATCGCGTTTTTGTCGATTGCCATAGTTTTTTAAAATACCATAAAGCTTCGAGTGGAAGTCAACAGTATCATGGCTTGGGCATCTTATACCTTGATTTTATATATCAATCATGTTACATATGAAAATCATGGCACTTCGAGACATTTGCACCTATCCTGACCCCGTGCTCAGGACCAAAACAGCCCGCGTGGGCGCCATCGACAACACTATCAACCGGCTGATCGACGACATGATCGAGACCATGCATGCAGCTCCGGGAGTAGGCCTGGCAGCGAACCAGGTCGGCGTGTCGCTCCAGCTCGCGGTGATCGACCTGAGCCAGGTGGAGGACGAAGCCCGGCGCCATCCGCTCCTGGTCCTGATCAACCCCGAGGTCCTGTCCCTGGAAGGCTCGGTGACCGAGGAGGAAGGCTGCCTCAGCATCCCCGAGTACGCCGAGACCGTGAAACGCGCGGCAAAGGTCAAGGTGCGGGCGCTCGACCGCTCCGGCAAAAACATTCGAACTGGAAGCCCAGGGACTGCTCGCCAAGGCCCTTCAGCATGAGATCGACCATTTAAACGGACTGCTGTTCATCGACCGCTTAAGCCCGCTCAAGAAGAACATCTTCAAACGAAGATTCCGGAAGACCTCATCACAGACGGAATAAGATGCTCACCACGGAACCGGGGGGCCTATGAAGCTGGTATATATGGGCACGCCGCAGTTCGCGGTGCTGCCATTGCTCTCGCTGATCGAGGCGGGCCATGAGGTCGTGGCCGTTGTCACCAGGATCGACAAGCCGGCGGGACGGGGACGGGCTTTGGCCGCGCCTGCGGTCAAACGAGCGGCGCTTGAGCGCGGTCTTACCGTATACCAGCCGAAGCGCGTGCGCGAACCGGAGTTCATCGAGACCCTGAGAACACTCGGACCCGAGGCGATCGTCGTTGCCGCCTATGGCCAGATCCTGCCGCCGGGAGATCCTGACGCTGCCGAAGTACGGGTGCATCAATATCCATGCCTCCCTGCTGCCGCGCTACCGCGGCGCAGCGCCCATCACCTGGGCCATCGTCCGGGGTGAGGCCGAGACCGGAAACACCATCATGCAGATGGACGAAGGCATGGACACCGGGGCGATCCTGCTGCAGGAACGCATCCCCATCGACCCGAAAGATACGGCAGGTACACTGACGGAAAAGCTGTCCCTGCAGGGCGCGAAACTGATAACTGCGGCGCTGCCGCTGATCGCCTCCGGGAAGCTCACGCCGACTGCGCAGGACAGCTCCGGGGCGACTCTGGCCCCGCTGCTCAAAAAAGAAGACGGCCGCATTGACTGGGAACGCGGGGCGCAGGAGATCCACGACCGGGTCCGCGGCATGAGCCCCTGGCCCGGAGCGTACACGGTCCTGGACAACAAGATCGTCAAGCTGATCGAGACTGCGGTCGCGGACGGAAGTGCAGAACCGGGCCGTTTGCTGGAAAAGGACGGGAACACCCTTTTCGCAGGCACCGGCAGCGGCCTGCTGCAGCTCCTGACCATTCAGCCGGAGGGCAAAAAGCCCATGTCGGCTGCTGAGTTCCTGCGCGGACACCGGGGATATCGCAGGGAAAAAATTTGACGCGACAAGCACCAAATCCCATGCACCAAATTCCAAATAAGCTCCAAGAACCGAAATCACAATAACCAAACGTTTCGGACCTTGAATTTTGGAGTTTGGAATTTATTTGTTATTTGGAATTTGTAGTTTGGAATTTTAAAAATTATGTCCGAACCTAAAAAACGCATATTCATCGGCCTCATTGTTTTTACGGTCCTCCTGATCACCGCGATCACCGTGGGACTGTACCTGATCCCCTATATCGGGCTCAGGAACATCCACCCTCTGGCGCCGACGATCGTCTGCTATACCATGGGCTCCATGCTCGGCCTCCTGCTGTTGGGGGTGGGACTGCTCATCGCGACGCTCGTCCGGGGCAGGGAGGTCTTTCTTGCCGCGCGGCTCAGGGGCGTCGTCATCGAGGTGCTCTTCCCGATCATGATCATCGTGGGCAGGCTCCTGGGCATCTCCAAGATGAAGGTCCAGCAGTCCTTCGTTGAGGTGAACAATCTGCTCGTCCGCGCCCGCTGCGCCGAGATCAAGCCGAAGCGCCTCCTGCTGCTCATGCCGCACTGCCTCCAGTTCAGCGACTGCGAGATCAAGGTGACGAGCGACGCCTCGAAATGCAAGGCCTGCGGCAAGTGCAAGATCAAGGACCTGGTGGAACTTGCGCAGAAATATGACGTCCACCTTTCCGTTGCCACGGGAGGGACGCTGGCGCGCCGCCGCGTTGCAGAGGCCAAACCTGAAGCGATCATTGCCGTGGCCTGCGAACGGGACCTCACGAGCGGCATCCAGGACGCCTACCCCCTGCCGGTGATCGGCATTCTGAACGATCGCCCTTTCGGGCCCTGCTTCAATACGAGCGTCGACATCACCAAAGTTGCCGAGGCGCTCGAATTTCTCGTAAGCGGCAGATGCGAGACCCCGGTTGCTTAAGGACATCCCGCGGGAGACAGCGCTCACGATCCTCTGCCGGGCGGAAGAGGGCATCTTCGTTGATGCCGCGCTTGCCCTTGCCCGCCAGCGGCTCGATGCGCGCGACAGCGCTTTCCTTCTGGAGCTCGTGTATGGAACGCTCCGGAACCGGGCGCTCCTTGACTGGACGCTGAACCGCTTCTCGGCGAAGCCCGTGGACACGACCGATGCCTGGACCCGGAATATTCTGCGGCTTGCGGCCTACCAGATGCTGTTCCTCGACCGGGTGCCCGTGAGCGCAGCGGTGAACACCGCCGTGGAACTGGCCAAGGCGCATGGCAACAAACACGGGTATGTGAACGGACTCCTGCGGGGGTTGGACCGGAAGCGCAGCACGATCGGACAACCGGACCACGCCGACCCTGCAGTGCGCCTGGCCATCCGCTGCTCCCATCCGCTCTGGCTGGTCCGGCGCTGGGTCGCACGCTACGGGGCTGAAGCAGCCGAGACGCTGCTCCGGGCGAACAACCAGCCTGCGCCGCTTACCATCAGGGCCAACACGCTGAGAACAACGCGGCAGGCGCTCCGGGCGGCGTTGGAAGCCGAAGGAGTGTCTGTTGCGGAAACGGACGTAGCTCCCGCGGGCCTCACCATTCTGGCAACGCCGCAGTGGCTGCGCATGCTTACAGGCCTATCGGGACGGCTGGTTCGTGGTGCAGGACCAGGCGGCCCAGCTCATCAGCCTGCTGCTCTCGCCGCAACCCGGCGAAACGGTCCTCGATGCCTGCGCAGCGCCCGGCGGCAAGACCACGCATCTGGCGGAGCTCATGCAGGACCAGGGGGCCGTTGTCGCGCTCGAACTGGATGCTTCGCGCATGGTGAAGATCCGCGAAAACAGCAGACGGCTCGGCATGACGAGCATCGCAACCGTCCAGGGGGACGCGACGTCCTATCACGAAGGCAGCTACGACCGGGTGCTGATCGACGCACCCTGCTCCGGCCTCGGCGTCCTGCGAAGGCACCCCGACGGCAGATGGAACAAGGCCGAGCAGACCGTGGACGAGCACGCTGCGCTCCAGCGGCGGATCCTGCAGAACTGCTCCGGCCTGCTGAAACCGGGCGGCACACTGGTCTATGCAACCTGCACCACCGAGCCCGCTGAGAACGACGATGTGATCGCGTGGTTTCTCGCCGGGCCGGGAAGCTCGTTTCAGATCGACGATCCCCGTCCCCTGCTGCCGCAAGCGGCAGCAACGCTCGTGGACAGCCGCGGTTTCTTCCGGACGGTTCCGACCGCGCCGGACATGGACGGGTTTTTCGGCGTTCGGCTGGTGAAAAAATCATGATGCAGGAAACAGGATGCAGAAAGACAAAAAGTACTTCACATAAACTCCGCTCGCCTGCATCGTGCATCATGGATCCTGAACCCTGCATCATGGATCATGCATCTCGTTATTATTGCTCTTGCATCTTATGATTACTCTGGTAAAATACGGCCCTAATTCATGAAGCGTTTCCTGAAAGGCTTCGGCATATTTTTTGTCCTCCTCGGCATCGGAATCGTCAGTGCGCTTGCCGTTGTCTCCTTCCTGCTCCGGCAGGAGGAGGTGCGGGTGCCTGATCTCACGGGCCAGGATATCGTGACCGTGATCGAAACGCTTAACCTGCAGGGGCTCCAGCTCAAGGTCGAGCGGCGCGTGGCAGATCAGCTCATGCCGCGGGACACGGTTATCTCGCAGACACCGCCCGCAGGCAGCGGCATCAAAAAGGGCCGGCCGGTCAGGGTGGTCGTAAGCCAGGGACCGAGCGACCTGACGACGCCCCGGCTGATCGGCGAGCACTATCGCAAAGCGGATATCCTGATCAGACAGGCGGGATTCCTCCCGGGCGGCGTCGCAAAGGTTTCCTCGGACACGGTGGAGCGGGACACGGTGATCGCCCAGGCGCCGCAGGCCGGCAGCCTGCTTGAAAAAGGCGATACGGTCAGCCTGCTGGTTAGTTCGGGGAAAAAGCAATCCACCCTGGCAACACCGCAGCTCGTCGGCAAAAGGGCTGAGGAAGCAGTACGGGTGATTGAACGCATGGGGCTTCAGCACCGACTGTCCTACCGTGCAGCAGCTGATAAAGGATCGACGTCAACGGGGCGCATGGTGTTGAACCAGCGGCCTGCTGCGGGCTACCCCATAACGCCGGACGGAATGGTGGAGATCGTCGTGACGCGGTAGGGGCGGGGCGGTCTCGATGCGCCCGCAGTGTTCGGGCGCCTCATGGAAATGATGCTATAGCGCTGCGCTATCTTCTCACCACACGCTTCGTGGTAAAACAGCGAAAGGTTGCCGCCAATGACACGTAAAATCAAAGTAGCGCCATCGATCCTCTCGGCCGATTTCTCCCGCCTGGGTGATGAGATCAGGGCAGTGGAAGCAGCAGGGGCCGACATCATCCATGTGGACGTCATGGACGGGCACTTCGTGCCGAACATCACCATCGGCCCCCTGATCGTCGAAGCGGCCCGCCGGTCGACGAAACTGCCGCTCGACGTGCATCTCATGATCACGAACCCGGAGCTGTATATCGCGGACTTTGCGAAGGCCGGCGCCGATTATATCGCCGTGCATGTCGAGACCGCATTCCATCTGCACCGGCTCGTCCAGTCGATCAAGGAGCACAAGCGTAAAGGCCGCCGTAGCGCTCAATCCCGCGACGCCGCTCTCGGCCCTCGATCATATCCTTGCCGACCTCGACATGGTCGTGATCATGTCGGTGAATCCCGGCTTCGGCGGACAGTCCTTCATCCCCTCGGCCATGGAGAAGATACGCGCAGCTCAGGAAGCGGATCGACGCCGCGGGCCTGAACATCGAGATCGAAGTGGACGGCGGCGTCAAACCGTCCAATGCCGCGGAGATCGCCGCAGCCGGTGCCGATATCCTGGTGGCCGGCTCGGCCGTATACGGCGCAAAGGATTATGCAGCGGCTATAAAAGCGATCAAAAGACACATAGCTGTTTTTGCACTCCGAACTCCAGACTCCGAAGCTCTGAACTTATTTCCGCAGGAGGTTCCATTGACCATAAAAAAACAGACATCGCAAGTACCCGTAGAGCTCAAGGATGTCAAAGAGCCGATGCTCTACCGCGACATGTTCCCTTATTCGAGCGTGCCCCGGGTGGTGTTCGAGGACCGGATGATCCAGACCAGCATCCCGAAGGACATCTGGATCACGGACACGACGTTCCGCGACGGCCAGCAGTCGCGGCCGCCCTATACGCCGAAACAGATCGTGGACATCTTCGACTTCATGCACCGCATGAGCGGACCGAAGGGCGTGATCCGCCAGACCGAGTTCTTTCTCTATTCCGAAAAGGACCGCGAGGCCGTCCGCCTCTGCAAGGAGCGGGGTTACCGGTTTCCCGAGATCACGGGCTGGATTCGGGCGAACAAGAACGACTTCAAGCTGGTCAAGGAGATGGGGCTCAAGGAAACGGGCATCCTCACTTCGTGCTCGGATTACCACATTTTTCTGAAGCTGAACCTGTCCCGCAAGGATGCGCTCAAGCAATATCACGACATCGTCGTCACGGCGCTGGAGCAGGGCATCACGCCGCGCTGCCATCTCGAAGACATCACGCGAGCCGATTTCTACGGTTTCGTCATCCCCTTTGTGCAGGACTTGATGAAGCTTGCCCAGGAGTCGAAGGTCCCGATCAAGGTCCGTGCCTGCGACACCATGGGCTACGGTTTCCCTTTCCCCGGCACGGCACTGCCGCGCGGGGTCCCGGAAATATTCTATGCCCTTATCCACGACGGCGGCGTGCCGTCGGAGCAGCTTGAGTGGCACGGACACAACGACTTCCACAAAGGCCTGGTGAACGGCGTGGCTGCATGGATGTATGGCTGCGCCGCCGTGAACGGCGCGCTCCTCGGCTTCGGCGAGCGCACCGGCAACACGCCGGTCGAGGCGATGTTGATCGACTACATCAGCCTGACCGGGGACGGCGACGGCATCGACACCACGGCGATCACCGATATGGCCGAGTACTTCCGCAATGAAATGAACTTCCCGATCCCGACCAACTATCCCTTTGTCGGGTCCGAGTTCAACTCGACGAGCGCCGGGATCCACGCCGACGGCATGATGAAGAACGAGGAGATCTATAATATCTTCGATACCTCGAGGATCCTGAAGCGGCCCATGGGCGTCATTATTACCGACAAATCGGGCATCGCCGGCATCGCCCATTGGGTAAACAGCCACCTTCATTTGGATGCGGACAAGAAGATCGACAAGCGCCATCCGGGCCTCGCCAAGATGCACAAGTGGGTCCTTGCGCAGTACGAGCAGGGCAGGACCACGAGTATCTCGCACGACGAGCTGCTGGACCGCGCCAAAAAGTATCTTCCCGAATACTTTATCTCCGATCTTGACCGGCTGAAGAAGAAAGCCTCCGAAGTCGCGCGCCACATCGTAGAAGCTTTTGTCGAGCGGCCGGAGATCAGGGCCATGGACCCGGTGAAACAGGAGCCGGTAATGGAAAAACTCCAGCGGGAAGACCCCTTTATCCAGTTCGCTTATGTGGTGAACGCGGATGGAAGAAAGATCACCAAGAATATAACCGATATTGAGAACAAGGCAAAGTTCGAGACTTCCGGGCTCGGGGACAATTTCTCCGACCGGCCCTGGTTCATCAGCCCCATGAAGGACGGCAAGAGCTTTGTCTCGGATTTTTATACGTCCAAGATAACGGGCGCGCTTTGCATCACGGTATCGGCGCCCATCGCCGACGACGAAAGCAACATTGTCGGGGTGTTCGGGGTGGATATCCGGTTCGAGGATCTGGTGCGGGCGGAATAACCAAAGAGAATCCCTGATCGGCGCATTATCAGCACACAAAACAGCCGGCGTTCAAAGATGAACGTCGGCTGTACTTTTTTCAGCTTGCGCTAAGGCTGCATCCTCTCAGAACAATGGGTTAATCAACACATCCTGATCGGGCTTGTGGTCAAAATGACCACGGGCAGAATGGCTTGTCGCAAAAGAGCGACACTGCAGTTTTTTGCGCGAGCGCACGTCGCACCGGTCTCTGCTGCATGCCCTGTTTCAGCAGTTCCTCTTTGATTCCCCGGCGAAACGCTCTTCCCCATGCTCATGCGTTGACCGGTTTTTAATTGACAGAGGTGGTCACCTATGTTAGATTTTTTACGCA
Organism: Nitrospirota bacterium; assembly: GCA_963818475.1. Lineage (GTDB taxonomy): Bacteria > Nitrospirota > UBA9217 > UBA9217 > UBA9217 > GWC2-56-14. The sequence goes on from CAWFSF010000002.1 coordinate 327,154, forward strand.
GGCGCAACTATCTCAAGATCGATGGTCATCAGGGAGAAAAAATGCCGCCAAAGCTGGAAGAGCTGTATGAGCAGGGCATGGATGCGTTCAACAAGAACGAGTACGGCGTCGCTGAACAAGCCTTCCTGCAGATCCTGAGCACCAAACCTGATTTTGCCGATATCCAGAACAAAATGGGCATTATCTACAATCAGACGAACAGGCTTGAGCTTGCGGTCAAGGCCTTTGAAAAAGCCATCGAATTGAACCCGGGGTATACCGAAGCATCGCTGAACCTTGCCGTCACCCTCAGTGAGCGCGGAAAGTATGATAAGGCCCGGGAGGTCTTTGAGAAAGCCGCCCGTTTTGCCGAGAAACCCGCAGCAGGACCTGCGGACAGGACAACGCCAACAAAGCCGGCCGTCGATCCTTTTGTCAAGGGCAAGCTCGCAGACGAGCATCTGCGCTTAGGCAAGCTGTACTACGACATGGGACTCCTTGATGAGGCCATCGACGAGTACCAGAAGGCCCTCCGCCTTGCCCCGACCTTCGCCGACATCATTACTCAGCTCGGAATCGCCCTGCGGGACCAGGGCAAGCAGAATGAAGCGATCAAGGAGTTTAACCGGGCGATCGAGATCAATGCCAATTTCATTCCCGCGCGGCTGCACCTGGGGATCACCTATTACTCCCAGGGATTCTACGGGCTGGCCGAAGAGGAATGGCGGAAGGCCCTCAAGATCAATCCCGAGAATTCCGCGATCAAGACCTATCTCAATTTCGTACGACCTCAGAAATCCTGACCGGAGCATTGCGCTTGGACCTTCTGGAGATCAAAGACCTCTCCACCCATTTCTTTACCCGAAGCGGGGTGATCAAGGCCGTTACCGGCTTGAACCTCACCCTGCAGCGGGGCCGCGTTCTCGGCCTGGTCGGCGAATCCGGCTGCGGCAAGACCGTGACCGCCCTCTCCATTCTCGACCTCGTGCCTTATCCGGGCAGGATCGTGTCCGGCAGCATTTTTTTCGAGGGCCGCGACCTGAGGAAGCTTACACGCCGATGAGATGCGGCAGGTGCGCGGCGCGAAGATCTCCATGATCTTCCAGGAGCCCATGACCGCGCTCAACCCGGTCTTTACGGTGGGCAACCAGATCGCCGAGGTCCTGACCGCGCATCAGGACATTTCTAACCAGCAGGCCCTTGACCAGGCCGTGGAACTTCTCCGCTCCGTCGGCATCCCGTCGCCGGAAAAGCGCGTCCATGAATATCCGCACCAGCTCTCGGGCGGCATGCGCCAGCGCGTCATGATCGCCATTGCCATCGCCTGCAGACCGTCGCTCATCCTGGCCGACGAGCCCACCACGGCGCTCGATGTGACGATCCAGGCGCACATCCTCGAACTGCTCGGACGGATCCAGAAGGAAATGGGCATGGCGATGATCCTGGTCACGCACGACCTCGGCCTGATCGCCGAGCGCGCCGACGAGGTTGCGGTCATGTACGCCGGCAGGATCGTGGAGCAGGCCGGCATCGTCGACCTGTTCGCCCATCCCCTGCATCCCTATACCCGCGGGCTCATGGCCTCGATACCGCAAGCCGGGACAGACCGGCCGGGTGCGGCTCAAGACCATTCCCGGCTCCGTGCCGCGGCTCGAGGATCTGCCCCCGGGATGCAAGTTCGCTCCGCGCTGCGACATCAAGACCGCGCGCTGTGAAACAGATCCGGACCTCATCGAGATCACGCCGGGACACCTGGTGCGGTGCTGGGAAGCGAAGTGAATCGATTGCGGATTGCGGAATGCGGAATGCGGATCAATGACCATTGACGATCTTAATACCCTGATCCGATTTATGCATTTGCTCGAGAATTCGGCCATGCTTGTTCGCGTAATTCGTGCTCGTATATCGTGCGAAATTCTGCTGTCCAGGTTCTCCGTAATAGATATGACTAACGACACTTCCTCGAAATCGACAACGTCTTCAAGACCTTTCCCGTAAAAGCGGGTTTCGGCAGGTCCGCGGTCGCCAAGGCCGTGGACGGCGTTACGCCTGTCCGTGGCTGCCGGTGAAGTGGTCGGACTTGTCGGCGAAAGCGGCTGCGGCAAATCCACGCTCGGCAGGATCGCGCTGAACCTGATCGAACCCACCGCGGGCACCGTCTCGTTCAAAGGCCGGGTCTTAAGCACTCTGGACAAGGACGAGCTCCGGTCGCTCCGCAAAGAGATGCAGATCATCTTCCAGGACCCCTTTGCCTCCCTCAATCCGCGGATGCGCGTCCAGGAGATCATTGTCGAACCGCTCGTGATCCATGGCCTTGCCCGCACAGACGAGCTGGCGGACCGCGCCGCGGCCCTGCTCCAGAAAGTGGGGCTTCCGACCGATGCCCTCCGCCGCTACCCGCATGAATTCTCCGGCGGCCAGCGCCAGCGCATCGGCATCGCGCGGTCGCTCGCCAGCAACCCTTCCTTCATCGTGGCCGACGAACCGGTCTCGGCGCTCGATGTTTCGGTGCAGGCACAGATCATCAACCTGCTCGACGACCTTCGCTCCGAGATGGGGCTTGCCTTCCTGTTCGTTGCCCACGACCTGAACCTGGTGCACCACTTCTCGGACCGCGTGGCCGTCATGTACCTGGGCAGGATCGTGGAGATCGCAGCCTCCGACGAGATCTACCGGAACCCGTCGCACCCCTACACCGAGGCGCTGCTCGCGGACATCCCCGTCGCCGATCCCACGGTGAAGAAGAAAGCACATCCTGCTGAACGCCGATATCCCGAGCCCGACCCAGATCCCCCCGGCTGCCGGTTCCACACCCGCTGCATCCACCGCTTCGAACCCTGCGACAAGATCGTGCCGAAAACAACGGACCTCGGGAACGGCCACTTCGTGGATTGCCATTTGCGGGGATAGCGAGAAAAGCAGAGAATGAAACAACTGCGGTCTTGAGGATCACTTCGGTACGGTGTGCGTGGAATGGATGCTGAAGATCTTCTCCCGGCATGTGCCCTGCCCTTTCACTCTTTCGATTTCCTTCATCTAATACATTAGTACTTCCTTTCCTGGATCCGAAGCTCTTATCCCTGCGCTTGTGAACTTGCACAGATGTATGCCTTCACCACTGACCTGCTTTGCAATTTGAACAATCAGAAAACCGCCTTTTCTCAGGTATGCGAATTTAGAAGAGGAACGATTTGCGAAAAATCAATCACTTGCATTCTGGCATGGCTGATGCAATATACCTGGCAAGACAAGACGAAAAGGAGGGCACGATCATGAAAACCACAATAGCAAGAAAGACAGCATACATAGGGGCAGGTGCAGGACTGGTGTTGTTCGCTCTGTTCGGACTTTTACCCGGCAGCCTCTTAGGCGGCGCCATGGGGATCAATGTTGCGGGATGGCTCTTCGGGCTTCCGCTCGAACCGGGGCTTATCTCGCGGGCTATCGTTCTGGCCGGCATGCTCGTCGGCGTCCTGGTTGCCGGCATCGTTATCGTAACGGCAGGCACAACGGTCGGATGGCTCGTTGGCAGGCTTCTGGAAGGTTCTGCCCATGAGGAGCAGGCTCACAAGGCCATGGGGCACCGGTAGGGAGATCAGAAGTAAGAAGCAATATAACGGCAAATAGAGAAAATAAAACGATTTTCCAAATCTTGGAAAAGGAGGAATTGGCCATGAAGAACGAAACAGTAAAAGCGGGAATGAAGATCGGTGCAACGATCGGCGGGCTGGTGTTTTTGGTGGCGGGGATCGTTCCGGGATTCTACTTCGGCAGCTTCGGGACCCTGATCCTGCTCCAGAAGATCATGGGCGGAGCGGTAGAACCCACGCTCTTTGTGCGGGCGGCGATCGTGATGGGGATCGCCGTCGGGATCGCCTGTGCTGCCACGGTGAGCATCGTGGTCGGCGGGTTGCTCGGCACCGCAATGGGGTATATCATTTCAGCTCCGGCCGCTCGCCGGGAAAAGAAGGAGCTGCTGAGACCGCATAATAGAACGGGCAGCCTCTCACAGCAGCCCTGATCATCCTTAACGAAGGCGGTGAGAAACTCACCGCCTCGTTGTATTTATGGCCTTCCTTCTTCAGCCCGCGGTTGAAGCTCTTCGTCCGCAGGCGCTTCTTTTGTTCCCGTGCCGGCCTTGTAGGTGTCCACCGTGCCCAGCTTCCAGGTATAGACCCTGCCGCAGGATTCGCAGGACGCTCCCGACAGCGCCTCTTTGCAGGACGGGCAATAGAGGATGAAGTGTTTGGAAAGCAGATATTCTTGATCATCGAGGACCACCTGCCTGCCGCAGCATTTGAAGTCATGCGTAAGGTCGGTGCCGCAGACGCACCGCCGGTCAAGCGGCCAGGGCAGCATTTCTTCCAGGGTATAGATCGCCTCTCCCAGCAGGTCCACGAGCTCGTCATTGGTCGCATTGCCGAAAAAGGACTCGGTCAGCTTTTCGCGGATCGTGATCATCATTTCGTCTTCTTTGAGGAAGCGCAATATTTTGCGTATTCGCTGATCTCCCGTGCCGATCCTTGACAGGGCGCGCAGGTTCCTGTTCGCTTTATAGTGCTCCTGAAAGTAGATCAGCATCCATATCTGCGTCATGTCATAGAAAAATTCGAGCACGGGATAGTATCCGTATTTCTCCCTGATGCTCTTCTCCACCTCTCCCCGCTCCTCCGGAATGCGCGGGTAGACGGCGATCAGCAGCCCATTCTCAAAGTCCTCGTAAAAGAAGGGCGATCCGGAAAAATGACGGCACCCGCAGTGCGTACATTCGATGATATTGAATTCCCATCGAAGCAGCGCCGGCTTCGCCTGCGGCGCGCGCGACACATCCACCCATGTAATGACCTTCGCCTGAAAGTCCTTCTCGCAGTGACCGCATTGAAAGGTCTCGACGCTGTATGCTTCTGCCTGATTGTTCAGCAGGTTGACCATGGTTTATTATACACCACTTTTTATAATCTTACTTTGGTAATTTACGTTGTTTATGGTACAATGCCGCCTGAAAAAAGCATTTTTCTGTACATTCAGCGCTGGTGGCGCGTCAGCCGATGATCCGACACTGGCACGCCGGCGGCTGAGATTTCGGAACCCGTGCACATTCCGGGGACGTGCGATCTTCACCAACAGGGAAAGGGGTTTTGCACCATGCCGTTACCAGACGATTCAGTCATAACAACTGCGCTCCACTCGGAAGTCGAGAACCGCTTTTTGACCTATGCGCTCTCGACCATCGTGTCGCGTTCACTCCCTGATGTCAGGGACGGACTCAAGCCCGTCCACCGCCGGATCCTCTTTGCCATGTGGGAAATGGGACTCGGCCCGACCGCGCGGTTCAGAAAAAGCGCCGCCGTCGTCGGCGAGGTGCTCGGCAAATTCCACCCTCACGGCGACCAGGCGGCCTACGACGCCATGGTCAGGATGGCGCAGGACTTCTCGCTCCGCTATCCCCTGGTCGATGGTTCGGGAAACTTCGGCAGCCTTGACGGCGACCCGGCTGCGGCCATGCGCTACACGGAGGCCCGCCTTTCGAAGATCGCCGAAGAGCTGCTGTTCGAGATCGACAAGGATACGGTCGGGTTCAAGCCGAACTATGACAACTCGCTCAAGGAGCCGCTGGTGCTCCCGGCCCGGTTCCCCCAGCTCCTCGTGAACGGCACCTCGGGCATCGCCGTGGGCATGAGCTGCTCCTTCCCGCCGCACAACATCGGCGAGGTGATCGACGGGCTGGCCGCTCTGATCGACAATGCGGACATCGAGACCAAGGACCTCCTCAAGTTCATCAAGGGGCCGGACTTTCCCACTGGCGGCCAGATCCTGAACACGAAGAAGGAACTGCGCGAGATCTACGAGGCAGGCTCCGGCGGCATCAGGACCCGCGGCGAGTACACGGTCGAGGACCTTCCTCGCGGCAAGCAGGCCATCGTCTTCACCTCCATCCCCTATCTGGTGAACAAGGCACGATTGCTTGAGAAGCTTATCGGCCTCATGGAAGACCGGAAACTGCCGCAGGTCACTACGGTCCGTGATGAATCGACCGGCGATGTGCGCATCGTACTCGAGCTCAAGGCAGAGACCAATGCCGAGCTCGTGACCGCTTACCTCTTCAAGCACACGGACCTGGAGTCGACCTTCCCCATCAATTTCACGGCGCTCAAGCCGAACATGGAGCCGGAACGCCTGTCGCTCAAGGCGATCATGCGCTACTTCCTGGACTTCCGGCACGAGATCACGACCAGGCGGCTTAATTTCGACCTTCGCCTGCTCAAGGCGCGGCTCCACATCCTCGCGGCATTTGAGGCGCTCTACGACGACCTCGACACGGCGATCAAGCTCATCCGCAAGGCAAAGTCGCGCGAAGACGCGGCGGAGAAGCTCAAAAAGCACTTCAAGCTCGACGATGACCAGGTGAAGGCCATCCTCGACATGCAGCTCTACAAACTCGTCGGCCTCGAGATCGACCGCATCCTCAAGGAAAAGGCTGAGAAGACCAAGCTGCGCAAGGACATCGAAGCCATCCTCGCAAGCCAGAAAAAGATCTGGGGCCTGATCAGGACCGAGCTGCTCGAGATCAAGGAAAAGTACGGCGACAAGCGCAAATCCGTCATGAAGGCCGCCGATGACGTTGAGTTCTCGCAGGACGACTTCGTCGTCCATGAGGACGTCACCGTGATCCTGACGAAGATGGGCTGGATCAGGCGCGTCAAGACCGTGGGAGAGAATCTCCGGTTCAAGGAAGGCGATGCGCTGCTGGCGCTGCTGCCGGCGAACACCCGGGACAATATCGCCATATTCTCGTCAGCCGGCAAGGTCTATGTGAACAAGGCCTTCGACCTGCCGACCGGCTCCGGGTTCGGCGAACCCGTGCAGCATCTGTTCAAGTTCGGAGACGGCGAACGGCCGATCATGGCCATGAACCTCACGACCGTCCTGTCCGGCGGCGCAGCTGCGGCGGACGGAGGTGTTGCAGACAAGCAGGCCGAGCTCACGCTCACCGGCGGGAGCGCACTGGCACTGACCGTCTCGGCCAAGGGAGTAGGCTTCCAGTTCGACCTCGCGCAGTTCAACAGCATCACGACCCGGGCAGGCAAGAAGTTCGCCGGTGTAAAGGAAGGCGACAGCATCCTGGGCGTGGACCTCATCGACCTTCCTAATGTGCTGTTCCTCACGTCTGAGGGCAGGGCGGTCGTGCTCGCGGCAAAGGACATCCCCACCCTCACCGGCGCAGGCAAGGGCGTGAAGCTCGTGAACGTGAAGAACGGCGACGTTGTTCTGTTCAAGGCTGTCCGCAAGAACGAGCAGGTGAAGGTGATCGACGAGAAGGAAAAGGAAAAGGTGATCGACCTGAAGTCTTACGGCGTCATGACCCGCGGCGCGGTCGGCATGAAAGCGTTGAAGGCGATACGATTCGCCTGACACGACCTGGAATCTTCTGCACGAACAAGAACGGCGGGGCAATCAATTCGATTGCTCCGCCGTTTTTTTTCATCCTGAAAGAGCTTTTTGGACACGGATAAATTCGGATAAAAATCGGATAACGGCGGATTTGTTTGTCGGGAGATTACCTAAAAGATAATGCTTTGGGTTTATCCGCCCTTATCCGATCTTTATCCGCTTCTTCCGTGTCCAAATGTTTTTTCAGGTTTAGTGGTATGACGACACTCCAATGCCGATGCCGAAAGAAACGCGGGACCCTGAAGAAGGCTCCCACAAATGCAGGCTTTTCGCAGACACCAGGGGATAGTCGTACTCGACCTCGCCAAGCGGCAGGACCTTCCGACCCGACACCTCACCGATGACGGTCAGTTCCCTGCCCGCATGATACACCGCAGCATCCAGAAATTCTTCAGCCACGACAAGCAGGCGCCCTTCCGTGACGTCCGTCTGGAGCGGCCGCCCCGATCTGTCCAGCGGCCTCTGAAGCAGCTCGATCACGGTGCCCTCTTTCGTGTTCTTTGCTGCCACGATCGTGCCGCCGAGCATCACCCACGCGCCCTTGTATTTGTCGGGGTTCTTATGCAGCTCCTTAAAAGAAAGGTTCCTGTCCACGCGATCCAGCATCTGCTGCGGAAAAGGCGGCGCGCAAGCGCCGGCCAGCAGCAATGTGAGCAGAGCGCAGAATACCAGGCGTTTTTTTTCGCATGCATTCATATCGCATCACCTCTCCGAAGCGAGGGCGGCCCGGCCTGACAGGCCGGGAACGACTACTGAGTTCGCACGGACCCGTAGGGATCGTACAGCGGATCGAACCATTGGGGACCGGTCCGGACCGAGCGATCATCCTCCCACAGTTTCAGCTCCTTTGACACTAAGAGCGGAAGGCGGAGGCCCTGATCTGCCAGCGCCGTCACCTCGGTGCCGTCGACGATTGCGGCGGCAGTGATCTCCCGGCCTGGAGCGTAGAGCAGGGTATTGAGGTGCGCCGGATGGGACAGCAGGAACCGTCCGCTCGTTTCATCGGTGCGCTTGGGGCGGCCCCAGTAGTCAAGGCTGCGCTCCACGACCTCGAGCAGGGTGCCGTGATCCGTGCTGTTGACCTGAGCGATCGTTCCGCCGATGATCACGAGCTTCCCCTGGTACAGCTCCAGGTCCTGCCTGATTTCGCGCAACGAAACTGTCCTATCGGCCTGACGGACATACTCCGGCGAGATGGCATAGGTGCAACCGTGGAAGAACAAGGCAAGGCTTATGGCGAGAATGGTATTTTTCATGGCAGCCGCACATCTCCCTGCGGATCCCACCCGGGAAGTACAGTCCGGCCACACACCCGATGCCGGGAGCATCAGGCCTGCGGTTCAGCTTCCTTCTCTATTTTTTTACGCACGTGATCGGGAATATCGATCCCGCTGAGATCGAAGTTCCCCAGCTCCCGGGCCAGCAGGCTGATCTTGTCGATATTCTGGAGATACTTGTTAATAATGATCCTGCGGGTCTCCATCACCCGGCATGACCCTCCCTTTGACGTTTTCAGATCGTCATAGGTCACTTTGATGGAAAGGGCCTTGGCCACGTTTTCGAGATCCACGAGCGTAATTTTCATAGTGTTGTCTTAAGTATAGCAGATTGCCGGAGGGGTATGGCCGATCGCCGTCCCTCCGGCGCGACCGGGAACGATGCCGCCGATGCTGCATGCAGCAGTGAAGAAGGACCGCCGCACAGGAGCGGTCCCAGAGGTGCTTACACTTCTTCCTTATGAACTTCGAGAATGCTCACGACATTGATGTTCGCGTCCTTGAGCGCCTTTTGCACATCAGCAAGTTTTGCGTCCTGTACTTTCAGAATGAAATTCGATTTCGTAGCCATGGTCTTGCCTCCTGATCAGTATGGTTACCCTGCGATGCTTCGCTGAGTGCGATAAATTAACACAAACCAAACGTTCAAGTCAACCTCGAAAACCAGAACGAACGTCGCGAGCCTGGCAACACAGCAATGACCGTGCTCCACCGCATTACCCTGAAATTACCCCGAAAATACCCCATAATTCGCTAAAATTTTTCTTGCTATTTTACAGGAGACTGTTTATACTTCCCTCGAAAAACAGGATCACTCTGCCTTTGGGCAGCGGACTATTCTCGTTACCATTTCATTTTAAGGAGGAAGTTTATGGCAAAAGCAATGACGAAGTCACAGATTGCAGATCACATCGCGAAGAAGGCAGACATCAAGAAGAAGCTGGCAGTCCAGATTCTCGAAGATATGGCAGCACTCGCCTACAAGGAAGCAAAAAATTCCTTCACCCTTCCCGGCCTCGGCAAGCTTGTTCTCGTACAACGCAAGGCACGCATGGGCAGAAACCCCCAGACCGGCGCAGCCATCAAGATCCCGGCAAAGAAAGTCGTGAAGTTCCGCGTAGCCAAGGCGGCAAAAGAAGCGATCCTCGGCAAGAAGTAGGTTCTGCCGCAGATATACAAACATACAAAAGGCATTCCGGATTTCCGGAATGCCTTTTGCGTCTCCCCGGCATCACAGCACAGGACGAAAGCGCTGACGAATCTCGAAATCTATGGACTATCATTCTTTTCATACTCTATCCCCTTTCCCTGGTACGGCCGCGCTTCATGCTGCCGGCCCTCGCGTTCCATGCGTTCCTCATCGTGGCTTCGGCGCTGCAGTTCGGAAGAATACCGCTGATCGGCATGCACGACACGCTCGGTTTTCTTGCTTTTGCCATCGGTGTTGTGTACGTCATTGCCGCATGGAACCGCGAACGCGATCTCTTCTCCTACCTGACAACACCGCTTATCTGCTCTTCCTCGCCGGGTCTGCGGTCTCGCCGCCCGTGACCGACGGGATGCCGCCGGTGCTCAAGACCATCTGGTTCGAGCTCCATGTGATCCTGTCGTTCGTCTCGTATGCGCTCTTCGCCGTCGGCGCGGTCTTCGGCCTGCTCGATCGCTGTACGGAAATGACGTCCATGCGGAGAGCAACCAGTACCGGAGCCTGCTGCTCGGCTACGTGCTCTTTTCCATTGCCATGATCTTCGGCGGCATCTGGGCGTTCCTCGCCTGGGGCACCTACTGGCTCTGGACGCCGAAGGAGCTCTGGACCACCATCGTCTGGTTCTTCTACAGCCTCTATCTCCATGCACGGCTGGTGCGCGGCTGGTCAGGCCCGAAGGTCGTCTGGATGGGCATTATCGGATTTGTGATCGTGCTGTTCACCTATGCGGGCGTGGGGCTTCTGATGAAAAGCTCGCATGAATTCTAGCTTTTTTGGACACGGATGAACATGGAAACTTCGGATTAAAGAATGAAGGGCGCATCGAAGTTTTGATCCGCTTCTTCCGCGAAAGTCCGTGTCCCCTTGCATCTTAATTATGAAAAACTTCTTTCTCTCACTCAAGACAACGGTCTGGACCCTGCTCGGGCTGGTCATCCTTTTTTTCATCGGCTCCTACATGATGCCGATGCACCGGGAAGTATTTTCGTCCATGAACGACAGCCTCCTGTTCGATTGGGTAAAAGGCGTTGCGTTCCGGAACCTCTGGCAGACCTGGTGGTTCTTCGCCGCCCTGGCCGGGCTCATCCTGCTCACCATCAACACCATCGTCTGCAGCCTCCAGGCGATCCAGGGAAAATGGTCGCGCGCGGACTTTCTCCTCCGCATCTCGCCGCAGATCATTCACATCGGGTTTCTGTTCATCCTGCTGGCGCATTTGCTTGGATCGGGCTGGGGATACAAACTTTCCGGCATGATGCCTGAAGGTGGATTCGCGCGCTTGCCTGAGGACAGAGCGTTGGCCCTGCAAAGTGTTGTCGCGCAAACAGATCCTGCCGGATACATGCAGGACTGGTCTGCCGAGGTTTCTTTGTATGAGAACAATGAGGTCGTGAAGCGCGGAACGCTCGGCCCGAACAAGCCGCTTTTCTACAAGGGCGTCGGCGTCTATCTCAAGAGCCTCGATTTTGAACGAGGTCCGGCCGCTCGTGCTCATGGTCAACAAGGACCCCGGCGCGATCTGGGCGCTGGTCGGCAGCGTGCTGTTCATGCTGGGGTCGATCATCCCTGCTTGCCCTCAAGTGGAAAAAGGCGTAGAGCTACAACGGAAACACGGAGGAAGTACTAAACTAGAGCATGAAACTCCAAAAGCAGAAAAAATATCAGATGTTATTTAATTTACACCTTGCCTGTCGACTTTTTTTCTTTTTGAATTTCTCCGTGCCTCCGTGCCTCCGTGGTAAGAAAACCTTATGAAAAAACGTGTTCTCGTAGCCATGAGCGGAGGCGTCGACAGCTCCGTAACAGCAGCTCTGCTCTTACAACAGGGTATGGTTGTCGAAGGCGTCACCATGAAGCTGACCGCAGGCTTGTGCTGCGACATCGGCTCTGCACAGGCCGTGTGCCGGCATCTTGGCATTCCGCACCGCATGATCGATGCGCAGGCATCGTTCGAACAGAACGTTGTGCAGGATTTTATCTGCTGAATACCGCATCGGCCGCACGCCCAATCCCTGCATCAGGTGCAACGACCTCATCAAGTTCCAGCTGCTCCTTTCCTACGCCCGCGAACAAGGTTTTGATGCGCTCGCCACGGGCCACTATGCCCGCGTTGAACAGGATGCGGCCTCCTCCCGTTTTCTGCTCAAAAAAGGCATTGACCCTGGCAAGGACCAGAGTTACTTCCTGTACCGTCTGACGCAGGACCAGCTCCGGAGCGTGCTTTTCCCGCTCGGCGAAATGCACAAGGCCGACGTTCGCGATCTCGCGCGCAAGCTTAATCTCCCTGCTGCCGAACGTCCGGAGAGCCAGGAGATCTGCTTTGTGCCGAATGATGATTATCGCGCTTTTTTGAAAGAGCACGCGCCTGCTCTGCTTCGACCGGGAGAGATGGTCATGACCGATGGAAGGGTGGTCGGCAAACATGACGGCATCGCCCTGTTCACCGTGGGACAGCGCAGAAAGCTCGGTGTTGCCGCAGGCGAACGGCTTTATGTGGTGCGGATCGAACCTGAAACGAACAGGGTCGTGCTCGGAAAGCTATCAGAACTGCAGACCAGTGAAATGATTGTTGGAAACTCCAGTTGGATCGTTATGCATGACCTCTCTGCACCCATTGAAGCAACGGTCAAGATACGATACCGCTCTCCTTTTGTTCCGGCAGTCATTCAGCCGTTTGACAAGAAGGCGCTCCGCGTCATATTTAAACAGCCCGTTCCCGGCGTTTGCCCGGGTCAATCTGCTGTTTTTTATGACAACGATATCGTTATCGGCGGCGGAACAATAGAGCCGACACCCGCCATGAACCAATAGTGAGGACGCACTCTCTTCTCCGCGCTTTCTCACGCGCAATATCAAACTCATCCGATGTCTATCCTGCGCAGAACATTTTATCAAGCCTCCCTATAAGGATGACTAGCTACATCTGCCTTGACAAGCGTTATTCCCTGCGATATATTACGCTATGCACACAAATCGACTTCTCGAAAAAAAGTCAGCACGCCGGTCGTTCGCGGCCGCATCTGGATCGACGGCCCGGAGGGCACATTCTTTGGCCACGGGCGCGCGGTCCTGCTCGAACGGATCATTGAACATGGCTCGATCACCAAAGCCGCCAAGTCTATGGACATGGCCTATCGCCACGCTTGGGACTTGGTGGATTCAATGAACCGGCAGCACAAGGAGCCCTTTGTGGAAGTCTCCACCGGAGGAAAAGGAGGTGGCGGCGCGCGGGTGACCAAAGCTGGAGAACGGGCGATCAAGACATTCTGGCGGTTCCATAAGGACCTCCAGGCATTTTTGATTCGGGAACAGAAGAAACTCAAAATCTAGCAACAAAGGAGATTCAATGAAAAAGTCGATCGTACTGACCTTGTTATTCATGCTTATCAGCAGCACAGCAGCGGTTTCAGCAGAAACACGCATTCGGATGGCTTCGACCACCAGCACGCAGAATTCCGGGCTCTTTGACTATCTGCTGCCGATCTTCGAGAAAAAGACGGGCATCAAGATCGATGTCGTCGCCGTTGGCACCGGTGCTGCCATCGAGATCGGGAAGCGGGGCGATGCCGACGTGGTGTTCGTCCACGCCAAGGAACAGGAGCTGAAAGCCGTGGAAGAGGGCTTTTTCGTGAACCGCCATGACGTGATGTACAACGACTTCGTCGTCATCGGCCCCACGAATGATCCGGCAAAGATCAAGGGAATGAAATCCACAACCGATGCGTTCAAGAAGATCGCGGAATCCGGATCTTCATTCGTTTCACGCGGAGACAAATCCGGCACGAATACCAAGGAGCTTGCTCTCTGGAAGAAAACGGGGATTGAACCTGCAGGCCAGAAATGGTATCTTGAGGTCGGTCAGGGAATGGAGAAAACGCAGCGCATTGCCGACGAGAAGCGGGCCTATACTCTGACCGACCGGGGCACCTGGCTTGCGACCAGTGGCAAGGACAAACTCGATATGGTCATCGTACTCGAAGGCGACCCGACGCTCTTCAATCAGTATGGCGTCATGGCAGTGAACCCGGAGAAGATCAAAACGGTTAAGTTCAAAGAAGCCATGGAGTTCGTGAACTGGATCATTTCCAAAGAGGGTCAGGATGTTGTAGCCGCGTATAAAGACAAGAACGGGAATGCTCTTTTTATCCCGAACGCAAAGTGAATCTGATGGAAAAGCAGTAGCATGTGGCAAGTAGCAAGGAAAAGCAGACCCAAAACCCTATGTTTATCGAATGCTCTTTCTTGACCCTTGTTACTTGACCCTTGCTGCTTGAGAAACTATGGACTCAATAACTCAAGGTTTTATCCGGGCTTTCGAGCTCATCTTTCACCTCAATGCCGAGCTTTTCGGCATTATTCTCCTGTCGCTCAAGGTGTCCGGCCTTGCTCTCGTGATCGCGACGCTCGTGGGACTTCCCCTCGGCGCGATGCTTGGCCTGAAGCGGTTCACTGCGCGCGATTTCTGCCATCAGCGTTGTAAATACACTTATGGGCCTCCCGCCGGTAGTCGTCGGGCTCTTTGTGTATCTCATCCTGTCACGCAAAGGGACTCTCGGGTTCCTGGGCTTGCTCTATTCGCCTTCAGCAATGATCATCGCCCAGTCGATCCTGGCGATCCCGATCGTAACAGCACTCTGCCACTCGGCCATCGTGAACGTCGATCCCCTCATCAGGCAGGCCAGCCGCACCCTCGGCGCAACGCCGAGGCAGGAGACCCTGGCGATCATCCATGAGGCGCGGTACGGCATCATCTCGGCCATTGTGGCTGCCTTCGGAAGGGTCATGGCCGAGGTCGGCTCCATCCTTATCGTGGGCGGAAATATCGCGGGCTACACCAGGGTCATGACCACCACGATCGCGCTCGAGACGGACAAGGGAAATTTCGAGCTCGCCCTCGCGCTCGGCATCATCCTGCTTTTGCTGTCGTTCATGGTGAATGCCGTGCTGCACAAGGTCCAGAGAAAAGGTATGCCTGCCCAATGAAGCTCATTGTCTCCCATATCACCAAGGCCTACGGCAGCAGAACGATCCTGAACGACTGCTCCTATGTCTTTGACAAGACCGGGACCTATGTGCTTATGGGCCCCAATGGCTGCGGCAAATCAACGTTCCTCAGGATCTGCGCGTTGCTCGAACAGCAGGACAGCGGAGATATCGCCTATTTTGACAACAGCACTGCACTCGCAAAAGACATAACGCTCAGGCGCAGACTGACCCTGGTGCTTCCCCGCACCGGCGTGTTCAATACCACGGTATTCAAGAATGTTGCTTACGGCCTCAAGATACGGGGCCTCGATCACCCTGCGATAGAGCGGAAGGTGAAGGCTGCGCTCGATTTCGTCGGACTGGGGCCGAAAGCAGGCCAGCATGCCCGCACGCTTTCAAGCGGAGAGACCCAGCGGCTCGGCATCGCCCGCGCGCTGGTCCTGGAACCCGAGGTCCTTTTCCTTGACGAGCCCACGGCATCCATTGACGAGGAAAACACGGAGATCATCGAGTCGATCATAGGAACCATGAGAAAAGAAGGCCGCTCAACGATCATCATGACCACGCACGACCGGGACCAGGCGAACCGGGTCGGTGACATTCAGCTGGTCATGAGGAACGGTAAGATAATAATCCAGGACCTGCAGTAGTACCTTGTCTGCCGCGCACTCACTTCCCGAAAAAACCGAACAATTTTTGCCACGAAGACACGAAGGCACTAAGAAAAACTGGATGTTTGTGTAGCCCATTTGTTTAACGCTGTCTTCGTGTCTTAGTGCCTTCATGGCAGAATTATTTTTTCATAGAATTTCGTTCTTCGGAAACTAACTGAAAAGACTTTACGGACCTTTGGTGTTTATCTTGTTGGTTGCGGTTTTCCTTGAGATTGTGTAAGATTGCACATCCATGGGCTACTACCTTCTCAAACGGATTCTCCTCTTCATCCCGACGCTCCTCGGCATCACGCTCATCACGTTCGTCCTGATGCAGGCGTTGCCGGGCGATCCGGTAGCGGGCATGGCAGGAGAACGGGCCACTGCAGAAACCATTGCACGGATCAGGTCGGAGCTCGGCCAGGACCGGCCCTTGCCGCTGCAGTTCATCGGCTATGTGAAACTTCTTGCCACCGGTGAACTTGGCCGCTCGTACTACACCAACCGGAAGATCTCGGATGACCTGCTCCAGAAGTTTCCGAACACGCTCAGGCTCGCTTTGGCAGCCATGCTCTTCGCTTCGATCTTCGGGATCGGACTCGGAACGCTTGCAGCTGTCAAGCGCGGAACCAGATGGGACCGACTCATCGCGTTCGTTACCGTGGGCGGCATCTCGGTCCCGGTCTTCTGGCTCGGACTGGCGCTCATGCTGATCTTCTCGCTGTACCTCCGGGTGCTGCCGCCGTCGGGCATGGGCAACGGCCGTCTCGAATACCTGATCCTTCCTGCCATCACGCTCGGCACGTTTTCGCTGTCCTACATCGCACGGGTTACGCGCTCATCCATGCTCGAATCACTCTCGCAACCCTACATTGCTGCGGCGCGCGCCAAGGGGCTTTCCGAGACAAAAGTGGTGCTGAAGCATGCGCTCAAAAACTCCCTTATCCCGATCGTGACGCTCATCGGCCTTGACCTCGGTTCCTATTTGAACGGCGCTGTCTTGACCGAGACCATCTTCGGCTGGGACGGCCTCGGCCGCTACGCCCTGGACGGCATCCTGAAGCGCGACTATCCCGTGATCATGGGCGTCGTGCTGTTCGGCGCTTTTATTTTTGTGACCATGAATCTGCTGGTCGATCTCTCGTATCATGTGCTTGACCCGCGCGTGAGGATAAAGAGTGGGGACTGAAAAAAACAAATGAATTTTGACACTGATAAGGACTGATTATCTATGACACATCATGCTTCTTCATAGCTTGTCAGCGTTTATCAGTGTCAGAGAATTTTTTACCCTTGTTTAAAAATCTGATTCTTTAGTTTCTTATGCCTATGCGCGCTACTGGTTTACTGAACGAACTGAGATCAAACCTGCCCGCCATGACGGCCGCGGTTCTGCTTACGCTGCTCGCACTAACTGCAATTGCCGGCCCGTGGCTTGTTTCCGCTGACCCGCTCTTCATGGACCTGGAGCACTTGAAGGAGCCGCCGAGCGCAACCCACTGGCTCGGCACGGACAGCACCGGCCGGGACATCCTGTCGCGCATCGTTTCGGGCGCGCGCATCTCGCTCGCCGTCGGCATCATCGCTTCTGTTCTTTCTCTCAGTATCGGCATCTGCTTCGGACTGATAGCCGGGTACTTCGGCGGCAAAGTGGATGCGTTCCTGTCCCAGGTCTTCGACATCTTTCTCGCGTTCCCAAGCCTGATCCTGGCCATCGGCATCAGCGCGGTCATGCCGCCGGGGCTCACCTCTGCCATGCTTGCCATCACCCTCGTGGGCTGGTCGGGCTTTGCCCGTCTTGTGCGCGGCATTACGCTTTCGCTCAGGGAGCAGACCTACGTCGAGGCATCGCGGGCCATTGGCGCCTCGAACGCACGGATCCTTTTCCGCCACATCCTGCCGAATGCGCTTCCCCTGATCCTCGTTGCCGGCAGTTTGCGCGTGGGCGGGTTCATCCTGCTCGAAGCTGCTCTCTCGTTCTTAGGGCTCGGCGTCCAGCCCCCGACGCCCACCTGGGGATCAATGATCAGTCTGAACCGCGCCTACATCAACTCAGCTCCCTGGATGGTGATCTTCCCGGGCCTTGCTATCAGCATCACGGTGATCAGCTTTAACATGCTGGGCGACTTTCTGCGCGATAAGCTTGATCCGAGGATGCAGGTGTAGTGCAATCCATCGAAACTCGCACAGCAGTAGGTTTACTTTTCTTTTTATGCGACTGCCTGCAAACACTCTCGCAGATCATGACAATATCAGTTTATAAATCATCGGATTAGTGTTAATATACGAAATTATGATCGACAGCATCCGCGCAAAGAAATCCCTTGGCCAAAACTTTCTCAAAGACCCGCTCTATCTTTGTAAGATCGCTGACGCTGCACAGGTCGGGCCGGATGATCAAGTGCTCGAGATCGGCCCTGGGCTCGGCCATCTGACAGAGGTGCTTGCAAAGCGTGCGCAGCGCGTCCTCGCCCTCGAACTGGACACGCGGCTTATCCCGGTGCTGGAACGCCAATTCTCCGGGCAGGAGCACGTTGCGATCGTGCACGCTGACGCGCTCGATTACCCCTATGGTGAACTAACCGGCAGGTGGAAGGCTGTTGCGAACCTTCCCTACTATATTTCGACGCCGATCATTCAACTCCTGATCGATCACCGCGACAAATTCTCGACCCTTACGCTGCTGCTCCAAAAAGAGGTTGCCCAGCGGATCGCGTCGCCACCGGGAAGCAAGGAGTACGGATTTCTCTCCGTGCTCGTCCAGCTGTCTGCCGAGCCGCGGGTCGAATTCATGGTCCCGGCAGGCGCGTTCACCCCGGTACCCAAAGTGGATTCAGCCGTCGTCACCCTCAGAATGCGCGAACACCCGGCAGCATGCAAAACCGACAAAGCCTTCCTGATCAGCCTGCTCAAGGCTGTTTTTTCGCAGCGCAGAAAAACGTTACGCAATGGGCTGAAGCCCCTTGCCATACCGCTCGAACGTCTCGACGCCGTGCCCGCACAGACAGGAATCGACCTGACCCGAAGAGCTGAAACGCTGAGCATTCTGGAATTCTGCGCTCTTGCCGACTTTTTACGAGAACAGCAAGCGTCCTTGAGCTCCTGATCACCCCAGCGCAGGCGCAGCCCGTTTTTACAGCCCTTTTTGCCTTGACATTTACCTGTCGTACCCTATAATAATCAGCGTTGCGGAGGGGCTGGCCATGAAAGATGCTATCATCCATGCATTTGAAGAGAGCGCGCAGGTCAAGGTAGCATTTGTGCGCGATAACGTCGACAAGATCGTCGAGGTGGTGCAGCTGATTGCCCAGGCGTTCCGGGAAGGGAAGAAGGTGCTCCTGTTCGGGAACGGCGGCAGTGCCACTGACGCGTCCCATATTGCAGCCGAGTTCGTGAACCGCTTCCTGATGGAGCGGCCGCCGCTGCCGGCCATCGCGCTGAACACGGATGTGGCGGTCCTCACGAGCATCAGCAACGATTACGACTATTCACAGGTGTTCTCGAAGCAGCTCAGCGCCCTGGGGCACGAAGGCGACGTGGTGATCGCGATCAGCACGAGCGGCAACTCGTTGAACGTCATCAAGGCCCTGGATGTGGCAAAAAAGAACCATATGAAGACCGTAGTACTGACCGGCGGGACCGGTGGCAAGCTGGCGAACACGGCCGACTACACCTTCATCGTTAAAACCAAGCATACGCCTCGGATCCAGGAGACGCACATTACCCTGGGCCACACCATCTGCCAGATGGTGGACGAAGAACTCTTCGGGAACCACCACAAATAATCCCCATGAAAAAGCTCGACACCTCCGGAATAAAGACCTACTCCCTCAGAGACCGCCCAAGCAAGGTGCGGATCGGTGATTTCGCAAAACCCCATCGCCCCGGAGCAAGCTTTCAGGATTTTTTCTCATCCCTCCCGAACATTCTCGGCGCTCAGCATTTGAAGGACGTGGTAGCCGCTCTGGTCCAGGCCCGCAAGGACCAGCGGCCGGTCATGCTCGGCATGGGCGCCCACTCGATCAAAGTCGGCCTGAACCCGGTGATCATCGACCTGATGGAACGGGGGATCATTACGAGCCTTTCCCTGAACGGGGCCGGCATCATTCACGACTTCGAGCTTGCTTTCGTCGGCCAGACATCGGAGGACGTGGACAAGGAGATCCTTTCCGGCGCGTTCGGCATGGCGGAAGAGACCGGCAGGATGCTGAACCAGGCGATCGCATCAGCATCCGGAGATGAAGGTATCGGGGCATGCGTCGGCAGGATGATCCATGCGGGAGACTTCCCGTACAAGGACAAAAGCCTGCTTGCCGCCGGCCACCGGCTGAACGTGCCAATCACGGTCCATGTTGCCATCGGCACGGACATCATCCATATGCACCCGTCCTTTGACGGGCGCGCCCTGGGAGCAGCTGCGCACCGCGACTTTCTCGCCTTCTGCGCGCTCGTGTCGGAACTCGAAGGAGGCGCCTATATCAACCTCGGCTCCGCCGTGCTTTTGCCCGAGATCTTCCTCAAGGCCGTGACGCTCTGCCGCAACCTCGGCCATCCGCTGCAGCACTTCACGACCGTGAACATGGACTTTGTGCAGCACTACCGGCCGAACACCAATGTGGTGCGCCGTCCCACTCAGGGAGGTGGCAGAGGTTTTGCCCTGACCGGCCACCACGAGATCATGCTCCCCCTGCTTGCCGCTGCCCTGATCGAACAGTTCTAGCCACCTCGCGTACACAGAGCCGCTCAATTCCGCACATCCCTGCCCGAAATCATGCACTCAGAAACGGTCCTTCTGGGCGCAGCGAAGAATCTCGATTTCCCTTAATTGATGATCTCGTAAAAAGTCATGATCTACCACGGAGGCGCGGAGACGCGGAGAAATGCATAATGAAAATAAGAGGGATTTTCTCTGCGCCTCTGCGTCTCAGCGGCTAAAATTCTATTTGTGAGCTGCAGACACTGGCGTGAGAGAGGGTGGGGAGTTATGATGCAGGTCCGTTGATGACCCTGTGCACCGCTTCGCTCAGGTCCTTGATCCTGAACGGCTTGGCAAGAACACCGCTGAAACCGAACTTCCGGTATTCGGCCATGACCGGGTCCTTGGAGTATCCGCTCGAAACGATGGCCTTCACGTTTGGATCGATCTCGATCAGCTTCTTCACCGCATCCTTGCCGCCCATGCCGCCCGCAATGGTAAGGTCCATGATGACAGCGTCGAAGGGGGTCCCGCGCTGGCCCAGGGCATTCCGGTATAGTTCGACGGCCTCTGCGCCGTCCTCGGCAAAGGTCACGTCGTATCCAAGGCGCACCAGGATGTCACGCATGGTCGTACGGATCGTCTCCTCATCATCCATGACCAGCACCCTGCCATGCCCGGTCATGATGCTTTCAGCCTCTGTCCTTGCCGGAAGGCGCTTTTTCTCCGTCGCCGGAAGGTAGAGCCGGAAGGTCGTCCCTTTCCCGAGCGTGGACTCGAGGGTAATGTGACCGCCATGCTTATTGATGATGGAGTACGTGACCGCCAGACCCAGGCCGCTGCCGCGCTGTTTGGTCGTAAAATAGGGGTCGAACACCTTGGCCAGATGTTCTTTCGAAATGCCGGTCCCGTGGTCGGCGATCGTTATCAGAACGTATTTTCCGGCTTTCAGGGGCGGGACCGCCTGGGCGTCCAGCATACTGTTCTCGCAACGCACGGTGATGACCCCGCCTTCGGGCATGGCCTGATCGGCATTGATCAGCAGATTGTTGATCACCTGCGTCATCTGCACCTCGTCGGCCTCAATGAGCCAAAGATCGTCGGGAAGCTGCAATTCATGGCTGACGCGCGATCCGCGAAGCGCAAACCCGGCTGATTCCCGGATGAGCTCGGCAAGAGACGCGACGGTCTTGACCGGCGTGCCGCCTTTGGAGAAGGTCAGGAGCTGCTGCGTCAGGTCCCGTGCCCGGAGCGATGCCTGTTCCGCCTCGGCCAGGTGCCGGTGCGCCCGGTCCGCGGGCGGGATGTCCATCTTGGCGAGCGAGACATTGCCCATGACCGACGCGAGCAGATTATTGAAGTCGTGGGCGATGCCACCTGCCAGGATTCCCAGCGATTCCAGTTTTTGGGCGCGCAGCAGATCGCCTTCGACCTTCTCACGCTCGGCGATCTCGCGTTTCAGGCGCACATTCGCCGCGGTCAGCTCGATCGTACGCTCATCGACCAGGTCAAGGAGGCGCTCACGGTGATCGCGCAGTTCATTTTCGACGCGCTTGCGCTCCGTCATGTCCCTCATGATCCCGATCATGGCAATGGGCTCGTCCTGGTCGTTTTTGATCAGGGCAGTGGCCAGCCATATGGGAAACGCCGTGCCGTCCTTGTGCAGGACCATGATCTCGCCGCTCCAGCGGCCTTCTTTCCTGATGCAGGGAACGATCACGCGCGAAGCAAAGTCCTTGTCCACGTTCATGGTATTGACGTGTTTGCCCACAAGCTCTGTCTGGGAATATCCGTAGATCTCCATAACGGCCTTGTTGGAGTACAGAATGTATCCTCTGAGATCGGTGATCTGAACGCCGTCCATGGCCTCTTCAATGGCTCCCGAGAACAGCTTTACCTTTTCCTCGGCCTGTTTGCGCTGGGTAATGTCACGGATAATGCCGGTCGAGAACCAGCGGCCCTTGATCTGGATGGCTGACAGGGAAACCTCGACCGGGAAATCCGTGCCGTTCTTCCGCAGGGCCTGCAGCTCCACGGTCTTGCCGAGCACACTGCCCTCGCCTGACTGCTGGAACTGCGTGACCCCCCTCTGATAAGCGGTGTGATAGCTTCGCGGCGCAATCAGCAGGTGCAGTTCCTTGCCTAGGGCCTCGCATGCAGGATGGCCGAAGGTCTGTTCGGCAGCCGGGTTCCAGAAAACGATCCTTCCTTCGTCATCCATCATGATAATGGCATCTTTTGCCGTGTCAGCGATCGTGTGCAGCGTTTTTTCGCTTTCGCGGAGCAGCGTCTCAGCGCTCTTGCGGTCGGTAATGTCCCGCACCAGCTCAATGCCGGCGATCATCTCGGCCTGATGAATCCTTGAGCGGTGACGCAGTGATCTCGATGGATCGGTCGTTTTCATCGCCGGCCATGCTCTTTTCGAGCGAATGGATATGCCCATCCTGGAACGCACGCTGCACGGGACAACCGGGGCAGACCTGGTCGAGTTTTCCGTAGGCCTCGTAGCAAAGTTCACCCAGATGCTCCCCGGTCATTTTTTTATGCGCCGGGTTTTGATACAAAATCCTGTAGCTGGTGCCCTGGATGCTGATCCCGTCGCCAATGGCCCCCAGCACCGCTTCGGTTCTCGCCTTTTCATCAGCAAGCTTTACATAAGCCGCCTGCAGCTGTTCATCTGCCTGTCTGCGGCGTGCCATGATGCGGGAGATCAGGATGCCGAAGACGATGAATGCGACGAGGAAGAGCGACCGGAAGTAGAGCTCGTGAAATGAAACTTCGAATAGCAAGGAATCCAGGAGCAGTCCGTGCGAAAAAAAGACCGAATCAATGAGTGCGTCAACGACCCAGAGCGATATGCCGCCGAACGCGGACAGGAGAATGATCTTTTTTTCTTCCTTGGACATTATTAAAACACCTTTATGGATCTGAAGAAATTCTGTTTTTTCAAGCCTGCAATTGCTATCAGCGGGCTTTGCTCAGAAGCTTAATCCTAAAAACAGCATTTGGACACGGAAGAATCGGAAACATCTGATTACCAGAAGTAGGCGCTTCTAAGCGACGCGGATAAATTCTAAAGCAAAGCATTCACCTATTGGGTGAACCTCTTATAAAAGAAATAATCCGCCGTTATCCGGCTCTTATCCGTGTTAATCCGTGTCCAAATGCTTTTTAAGGTTTATAATAACAAATCAGAACCACTGAGTACATAGAAAAATTCAGCTTGATCATCAGATGCTCCGCTAAAAATCAATATCCAACGGAGGAGTATCTTGAAGGTAGCGGGGGAAGAAGCTCAAGGAATTTCTGGAAATTAGTGATCAGTGGCCCGTTTGGAGGTCAAAAGAGGCCACATAAAAGGCACAAATAATAAAATCCCATGCCGGAATGCCGGCATGGGATTGTGTATTTCGCTTCGCAATCCAGTACTTAGAATACGCCTTTGACCTTCCCGGTCTCCACGTCCACATCCACGCGGCGATACGCCGGGTCTGACGCCGTGCCGGGCATCAGCGTGATGGTGCCGGCCACCGGGACCACGAAACCTGCTCCTTTGAAGGTCAGGATGTCGCGGATCCGGAGCCTCCAGCCCTTGGGCACACCCTTGAGGTTCGGGTTGTCCGTGAGCGACAGATGGGTCTTGACCATGCAGACGCCCATCTTGGCGAGCTCGGGATCGGCTTCCAGCTTCTTGGCCTTGGCCTCTGCCTCGGGCGTGTAGTCCACGCCGTCGGCGCCGTACACTTCCTTGGCGATCAGCTCGATGCGCTGTCGGAGCGGCGTCGCAGAGCTCGTAGAGGAACTTGAAGTCGTTCTTCTCGTTGCAGGCGTCGATGACCGCATCGGCGAATTCCAGGGCGCCGTCGCCGCCCTTTTCCCAGTGGCGGGACAGGGCCACGCGCGCGCCGGCTGCTTCGGCCAGCCTGCGCACGGCCTTGATCTCGTTGTCCGTGTCGGTGTAGAAGGCGTTGATGCAGACCACCGGGTTGATGCCCGACTTCTTAGCGACCTTGATGTGGTGGATCAGGTTGTCGCAGCCCTTCTCGACCCAGCCCACGTTCTCGCCCTTGTACTCGTCGGCATGGGCTTGCCCGGCACCGGGATCGGCGCGCCGCCGTGGCACTTGAGCGCGCGGATGGTGGCGACGATCACCGCGGCGTGCGGCTTGAGGCCCGACATGCGGCACTTGAGGTTCCAGAACTTCTCGAACCCGATGTCGGCGGCAAAGCCGGACTCGGTGACGACGTAGTCGCCGAGCTTGAGGCCGACGCGGTCGGCGATGATCGACGACTGGCCGATGGCGATGTTGGCGAAGGGGCCGGCATGCACGAACACGGGCTGGCCTTCGATGGTCTGGAGCAGGTTCGGGTTCAGGGCCTCGACCATCCAGGCGGTCATGGCGCCGGCAACGCCGAGGTCCTCGGTGGTGACCGGCGTGCCGTCCTTGCTCGTAGGCGACGACGATCCTGCCCATGCGCTCGCGCATGTCCTTGAGGTCCTTGGCGACGGCCAGGATCGCCATCACTTCCGACGACACGGCAATGGCGAAGCCGGACTTCATCATGAAGCCGTTCGACTTGCCGCCCATGCCGATGATGATCTCGCGGAGGGACTGGGCGCAGAAGTCGATGATCCACTTCATCTCGACGTTGTGGGGATCGATGTTGAGCCGCTTCAGCTTTCGCTTGGCAAGCTGCTCGTCGTTGTAGTTGAACTCATGCTGCATGCGCGAGGTGAGCGCCACCATGGCCAGGTTGTGGGCGTTCATGATGGCGTTGATGTCGCCGGTGAGGCCCAGCGAGAACGGCGTGAGCGGGATGACCTGGGAGAGGCCGCCGCCGGCCGCGGAACCCTTGATGTTCATGGTCGGACCGCCCGAAGGCTGGCGGATCGCGGCGATCACGTTCTTGCCGCGCTTGCCCAGGCCCTGGGTCAGACCGATGGTCGAGGTGGACTTGCCTTCGCCCAGCGGGCGTCGGGCGTGATGGCCGTCACGTCGATGTACTTGCCGTCGGGCTTGTCCTTCAAGCCGCTTCAGCACCTTCTTGAAGTCCACCTTTGCGATATGGTGGCCATGCGGCAGCAGCTCTTCCGTCGTGCAGCCCCATCTTCGCCGCGATCTCGGCGATCGGCTTCATTCGCTTTTCCGATTCTTCTGCGATTTCCCAGTCTGCGTGCTTCGTTGGATCAAGTGCCATGTCTAAACCTCCTGTAATTTTATGATTCAAGAATCAAATTCAATATTTTTAATATTGAGTGTTTCCTTTTGAATTGACCGCTCTTCAGAGGTCATTAGTAGCTGATCAGAAGCTTCATGAGCTTTTCGTTCATGGAGTGCACGTTCTTGCTCGCGATGCGCGCGATGGTCTTCATGATCTTGTACATCATCATGCGTGTCGCTTTTTTCGAAGCGCTTTGAAGTCATCGGTCTTGAGCCGGAAGACCTCCGTGCCTTCGATGGCCGTTGCATCGCGCCGTGCATCTTTGTTTTCCTCGATCACCGACAAGTTCGCCGAAGATGTGGTTTTCCGTCAGGATGGCGAGCGTCTGCTTCCAGCCGTCGGCCGTGATCTTCGAGATCTCCACCTTCCCGCTCTTGACGAGGTAGATCCCCTTGGTCGGCTCGCCTTCCTTGAAGATCGGCTTCCCCTTGGGATAGCTTCTCGACCGCGATCTTCTGGCGCCATCAATCCCGAGTTCGGCGTCGGTCAGGTCGCTGAAGAGCATCTGTTTCTTGAGTTCCGATTTGTCGGCCATTGTTGCCTCCTTGCTGAATAACCGCTGATGTTAACTATACGATGCGACGCTGTGTCTCTGTATGTTTCGTCCCTGCGTCCATCATCCCTCTGGAGCTTACGCCTTCTCGATCCGTACCGCCGAGACCTTGAACGACGGGATCTTGGCCATCGGGTCGAGGGACGTGCTGCTCGTGAGCACATTGGCCGCCGCTTCCTTGAAATGGAAGGGGATGAACACCACTCCCTTGGCCGGCCGTTTTGACACGAGCGTCTTGACGGTTATCGATCCCCGGCGCGAGGTGACCTTCACCTGCGTCCCGTCGCTGACGGACAGCTTCCGGGCATCTCCGGCATTTATCTCGATATACGCTTCCGGCGACACGGCGTCGATCGGCTTCACCCGCCTGGTCATGCCTCCCGGTATGGTACTGGAACAGGAGCCTGCCCGGTCGTCAGGATGAACGGGTACTCCTTGTCCGTCTGTTCAGCCGATGTCTTTATAGTTCACCAGGGTGAACCTGCCCTTGCCGCGCGGGAACCCGCCCTTGAACAGGAACTGCGTGCCCGGATGGTCCGGCGTGGGACAGGGCCACTGCAGGCCGCCTTCCTCGAGCCTGGCGTAGCTCATGCCGGCGAGCGCCGGCCAGGCCTGGCCGATTTCCCGGAAGATCTCGACGGTATGGGGATAGGACATCTCGTAGCCCATTCTTTTGGACAGCTCCATGATGATGAGCGAGTCCTTCATGGCCGACCCCGGAGAGCTGACCGCCCTCCTGACGCGCTGCACGCGGCGTTCGGTGTTCGTGAAGGTGCCGACCTTCTCGGCAAAGGACGAACCGGGCAGCACCACATGGGCAAGCTCCGCCGTCTCGGTCATGAAGATGTCCTGGACCACGAGCAGCTCAAGCGCCTTGAGCGCCTTGATGGTGTGGTGATGTTCGGGGTCAGAGACCACCGGGTTCTCGCCCATGATGTAGAGGGCCTTCAGCGTGCCCTTTTCCGCCGCCGGCAGCATCTCCGTTGCGGTCAGGCCTTCCTTGTCCGACAGCTTCGCCTTCCAGAGGGCCTCGAACTTTTCCCGGATCGCCGGGATGGCGACCCGCTGGTATCCCGGATACATGTTCGGGATGCAGCCCATGTCCGTAGCGCCCTGCACGTTGTTCTGGCCGCGGAGCGGGTTCACGCCCGCGCTCTCCTTGCCGAGGTTCCCGGTCATGAGCGCCAGGTTGGCGATGGAGAAAACGTTTTCCGTGCCGTGGGCATGCTGGGTGATCCCCATGGTGTAGTAGATGCCCGCTTTTCCGAGGCGCCGTACATGCGCGCGGCCTTGACGATCTGTGTCCGCGGGCACACCGGTGATCTTCGACGCGGCCTCGGGCGTATAGGCTTCGAGATTTTTCCTGAACTCCTCGTCAAAGCCTTCGGTCATGGACGCGATAAAGTCCTGTTTGACCAGGCCTTCCTTCATGATCACGTGCATCATGCCGTTCAGGAGCGCCACGTCCGTGCCGGGCTTGTGCTGCATCCAGATGTCCGCGAACCGGACCATGCGGCACCCGCCGCGGGTCGGCAATGATGATCTTTGCGCCTTTCCGCTTTGCCTTGATCATCCTGAGCGCGACGATCGGATGGTTTTCCTTGGTGTTCGAGCCGATGACGAAGAGCACGTCGTTGTTCTCGATCTCGGCGATCGAGTTCGTCATTGCTCCGGAACCGAATACGGTGGCCAGACCGGCCACAGTCGAGCTATGTCAGAGGCGCGCGCAGTGATCGACATTGTTCGTGCCGATGCCCGCGCGGATGAATTTCTGGAACAGGTAGTTCTCTTCGTTCGTGCAGCGGGCGGAGGAGAGGCCGCCGATGGCGTCGGGACCGTGCTTCTCTTTGATGGCGCTCAGCTTCTCGGCGATGTAGCCGAACGCCTCGTCCCAGGACGCGGCGACGAGCTTGCCGTCCTTCCTGATCAGCGGCGTGGTGAGCCGGTCGGGGCTGTTGATGAAGCTGTATCCGAACCGGCCCTTGACGCAGAGCCAGCCTTCGTTGATCGTGTCCGGCTGCGACGTGACGCGCACCACTTCGTTCCTGCTCACATGCAGGGTGAGGTTGCAGCCGCAGCCGCAGTAGGGGCAGATGGTCTCGACCTGCTTCACGTCCTTCTGCCTGCCCTTGCCGAGCGACTGTTTGCCCATGAGCGCGCCCGTGGGGCAGACGCTGACGCACTGGCCGCAGAACTCGCAATCGAGGTCCTTTTCAAAGGGCGGGGAGACCTTGGCGCCGAACCCGCGGCTTGCGATATCGATGGCGCCCACGCCCTGGATCTCGTCGCAGACGCGCACGCACTTGCCGCAGAGGATGCACTTCTCCATGTCGCGCTCGATAAAGGGGTTCATGTCCTTCTTCGTGTACTGGCGGCGCTCGCCGGCAAACCGGTTCGAGCGGATCTCGTAGAAGTAGGCAAGTTCCTGGAGCGTGCAGTCGCCGGCCCGCTCGCAGACCATGCAGTCGTTCGGATGGTCGGACAGGAGGAGTTCGACGATGGTGCGGCGCTGGCGCTCGATCTGCTCGTTCGAGGTCTCGACTTCCATGCCCTCGGTCACCGGCGTGGTGCACGCGGTCACCGGCCGGGGCATGCCCTTTACCTGGACGAGGCAGAGCCTGCAGCCTCCGTGCGGTTCGAGCCGCGGATCGTCGCAGAGCGTCGGGATGTAGATGTCGTTCCGCCGCGCGGCGTCGAGGATCGTCGTCCGTCCGGGACGGTTATCTGTTGCCGTTTATTGTCAGTTTCATCATGGTGACTCCGTATACGCTCTGCTGGAACAGGAAAGCGGTTTTGGAGTTTCATTCCGCAATCCGCATTCTCCCGGACGAGGCATCCGCATTGACGTCCTACCCTTTTTTGATCGCCTTGAACTTGCACGTCTCGAAGCAGGCTCCGCACTTGATGCAGATGTCCTGGACGATCTTGTGCGGTTTTTTCTTCTCGCCGATGATGGCGCCCGCCGGGCAGACCCGCGTGCAGGCGGTGCAGCCCTTGCAGAACTCTTCGGTGATGCTGTACGACAGGAGGTCTTTGCATACACCGGCGGGACAGCGCTTTTC
Source organism: Nitrospirota bacterium (assembly GCA_963818475.1). GTDB lineage: Bacteria > Nitrospirota > UBA9217 > UBA9217 > UBA9217 > GWC2-56-14. The sequence goes on from CAWFSF010000002.1 coordinate 356,241, forward strand.
GTAGATGTGCGCCTCGTACTCGTCGCGGTAATACTTGATCGTGGAGAGGACCGGGTTGGGCGCTGACTGGCCCAGGCCGCAGAGCGACGATGTTTTCACATCGCTGCTGAGCGTTTCGAGCAGGTCGATGTCGCCTTCCCTGCCTTTGCCTTCCGTGATCCTGGTCAGGATCTCGAGCAGCCTCTTGGTGCCGATCCTGCAGGGAACGCACTTGCCGCAGGATTCGGACTGGGTAAACTGCAGGAAGTACTTGGCGACATTCACCATGCAGTCGGTCTCGTCGAGCACCACCATGCCGCCCGAGCCCATGATCGAACCGACCTTGCCGAGCGATTCGTAGTCCAGCGTGGTATCGACGATGCTCGCCGGGATGCAGCCGCCGGACGGCCCGCCGGTCTGGACCGCCTTGAGTTTCTTGCCGCCTTCGATGCCGCCGCCGATATCGTAGATCGACCTCCCGGAGCGGGATGCCCATCGGGACTTCGATGAGCCCGGAGTTCAGGATCTTGCCGGTCAGGGCGAAGACCTTGGTCCCCTTGCTCTTCTCCGTGCCCATGGCCGCGTACCACGCCGCGCCTTTGCGCATGATGTAGGGAACGTTCGCGAGCGTCTCGACGTTGTTGATGATCGTGGGATATGCCCCAGAGGCCCTTCTGGACCGGGAAGGGCGGCTTGGCGCGCGGCTGGCCGCGCTTTCCCTCGATCGAACGCGATGAGCGCCGTCTCCTCGCCGCAGACAAAGGCGCCTGCGCCGAGCTTTACCTTGATATTGAAATCGAAGCCCTTGCCGAGGATATTCTTGCCGAGGAATCCGCGCTCCTTTGCCTGCTTGATCGCGAGATGGAGCCGTTCCACGGCAAGCGGGTACTCCGCCCTGATGTAGACATAGCCGTATGGCGCACCGATGGCATAGGCGCCGATGATCATGCCCTCGATCACCGCATGGGGATTTCCTTCGACGACCGACCGGTCCATGAACGCGCCCGGGTCTCCTTCGTCGGCATTGCAGATAAGGTACTTTATCGGACCCGGGCGCCTTGATCGCCATGTCCCACTTCACACCCGTGGGGAAGCCCGCGCCGCCGCGGCCCCGGAGACCCGAGGCCTTGATCACGTCGATCGTCTCCTGGGGGCGTCATGGTCATGAGGACCTTCTTGGTCGCCTCGTACCCGCCGCGGGCGATATAGGAATCGATGTCCTCGGGATCGACTTCGCCGCAGTCGGAAAGCACGACCTTGATCTGCTTGTTATGGAAGGTGTGGTAGTCGTCCTTCACGAGCCATTCGCCCACCGGCGTGCCGCCGACGATATGCTCGCTCACGATCCGCTCGACCATGTCCGGCTTGATGTACTCGTACGTGGACTTGCTGCCGTCGACGATCACGTCCACGAGCACGTCACGGGCGCAGAATCCCCGGCAACCGACCTTATGCACCGAGCAGTTCTTCTCTACCGTCGCCTGGATACGCTCGGCCGCAAAGGCCTTTTCAAAGGAGGCGATCACCTCTACGCCGCCTGCGGCAATGCCGCCCGTGCCCATACAGACTTTTATCGATACGTCTTTATTCATGATTACTCCGGAGTGAAACCTTTTGACCGTTGACGCGGTTTGATCTGTTTAAACGGCTTAACTCGTTCTTTAAATATAATCGGTGTACTCTTTCTTCCCCTCTTTGAGGGTCTTCATCTCTTTCATGAGCTTGTCCGGCGTCACCTTGCCGTGCACGGTCTTGTTGACGATGATGACCGGCGCGATGCTGCAGGCGCCGACGCAGTTCACCTTTTCCACGGTGAACTTGAGGTCTTCCGACGTGTCCTCGCCATCGGGAATACCCAGCTCTTTTACCAGGCTGTTGATCAGCCGCTCGGACCCCTTGACGTGGCATGCCGTGCCGCAGCAGGCCGTAATAACGTTCTTCCCTCTCGGCTTGAGATGAAACTGTGCGTAGAAGGTCGCTATCCCGTAAAACTTCGCCGGCGGAACATCGAGCCGCTCCGAGACCCAGAGGATCGCGTCCTCGCGCAGATAGCCGAATTCGTTCTCAAGGTCCTGCAGGATCGAGATCAGATTGCCTTCGTTCTCACGGTACCGCGCGATGATGCCTTCGAGTTTTTTTTCCATCGTTCTCTTCCTTTTGAGACAAAAAGGGCCGCCTTGATTGTCCCGGCAGCCGCGCAGATGCTCCACGGTCTTGGTGCTGGTGTGTGCTTGGAGAGCACGCTCCCGGCCTTCGACTGGTGCGCCCCTGGTTGCGACAGGGGCGCACAAATCTGAAGTCTATCCGTCTTTATCAGAACATCGGGTCCATGGTCAGCGCCGGATGGCCTTTGGCCGTCAGGTACTCCATCATTTTGTCCGAATCTTCAGCCACGGTCTCGTCGGCGATCTTGTCGAGCAGGTCCGGCATGCCCTCTTCCTCGGCGCGCTTCTTGAACTCCTCGGCAAAGGACTCCTTCAGGTTCTTGGTCATCCAGACGATGCGCTTGAACCCGCCGTCCGCGGAAAGGAACTTCTTGCTCGTCAGGAAGAACCGGCCGATGCCCATGAAGCCCGGGGTCTGCGCGCCGCCGCCCACGGTGCCGGCCAGGGTCGAGAACTTCATGCCGATGGGGGTCATGCCGGTGTAGCCGCGGTTCACGATCATCACGCCGTTCGCCTCGGGCACGATGGCCACGATGCACTCGAAGCAGCCGCAGGAGGTCATCGGCTCGTCCATGATGGTGTAGGCGTTGAAGTACTCCAGCGCCTGGTGCGAGTTCGTGTACACATACTCGTCGACGCCCTTCCAGCGGCCCTTGACCGCGTCGATGGTCTCGCCCTTCAGCGACCGGCTGGTTCGCGCCGTTCGGGTCGATCTCGTAGGCCGCCTTGGCATCGAGCCAGTTGTAGGCGCCGCAGAGGCCGAGCCGCTCCGGAGAAACAACGCACACATGGTTCGGCGCGAAGCTCTGGCAGAGGATGCAGGAGTAGAACGTATCCACGGACTCGTCGGTCATCGATGGCAAGGCGGATGTCGCGTTCGAGGTAGGCCTTCCGCGCTTCCTCGAGCTTCTCCTTCACATCGGCCTCGTCCACATAGAGCGTCACCTGGACCTTGTCGACGATATTGTTGAACTTGTGCTTGAGCTGGGTCGTGAGGATATCGCCGAAATGCTTCAGCACGATACCCTTCCTTGAGCGCATTGATGCTGACCCGGAACCAGTTCTGATCGCGCTGGCCCATGTGCCAGATGCCCTGCGCTTCGTTGATGAAGTGGTGGATCTTGCGCTCGAGCACGGGCTCGAAGTCCTTCTGCATCTTGCGGCCGCCCACCTCGACCACGACGCCGAGCGGCATCTGGCCGCCCTTCTGGTACCGGGCCTCGGCATCGGCGCCGACGATCGTGACCTTGCCGTCTTCGATGCTGTGTCAGGTCTACCATGTGGAGCCACTCGAAGGCCGGCGTGCGCTGACCGCCGAACTCGATATGCATGTCTTCCTTGCGGATGCGCTCGCCTTCGAAGGCCGGGCCGAAGGCAACCGGGATCGGCGGCTTGGAGACGGTGATCTTGAGGCCGCGCACTTCGATGCACTTCTCAACGATCTTTTTCGGATCGAGCTCCTTGGCCACTTCTTCGTAGATCGTGACGCCGGTAGGATTGATCACCGGGATGTCGGTGTTCGCGATGGCCGGGAAGCCCATGTTGATCGCGCCCGCGCCCGTGGTCCAGATGCGGTCGTTCAAGGGACCGAGCACCATGGCAAAGGCGAAGACCTTGTCCTTGGAGTATTTCAGGATCTTCTGGAAATCGCCGCCCTTCATGCCGCCGAAGGTGATGCCTGCGCGGGCCGCCCAGTTCAGGGCGTAGATGGCATGCTCCACTTCGGGTCCGAGCGGGACGAGACGCGTGTCCCAGCCGAGCTGCACGCCCTTTCGGAGAAGCTGCTTGGTCATGCTGTCGCCGTTCACATTGCCGCACATAAGGGTGAGGATGTTCTTCTGCTGAAGTTCGCGGGCGATCTCGAGCGCGTGATCGTCGTCGTTCGCCGCGCCGATGATGCAGACGTAGCCGGGCATGGAGCCGTCCACGAGCTGCACGCCCAGGTTGCGGAGGATCGTGTCGGAGATGAACCCGTTGTAGGTCAGGCCGATGGAGTCGTCCTTCACCGGCTCCTGCCCGTAGATGTACCGGATCGCCATGATCATTTCCTGGGCAAAGAGGGCGGCCATGCCGGCATCGAGCGCCTCGCCCAGATAGGGCTTGTACAGCTTGGTCATCGGGCGCTTCCGTGAGAAGCGGCTTCACCTTCTTGCTCGAGCGCCGTCTTCATGTCGCCCACGGTCCGGACCTCGAAGCCCGTCATGGCGAACATCTGCGGCAGAAAGTACGCCGTATCGGGGAACTCGAACTTGAAGTCCGCGCCCTTCTCGGTGATGGCCTTCTCGACAAGGGCCTCGGCCTGCTTGACATAGTAGTGGGAACCCAGAATGGCCCCGGTGGCAATGACTTTTGACATGGTAAACTCCTTTGTAGAATCTGATTTCAGCACGGTAGGAACCGAGGTCGCAGAGGAATTCAACAGCTGTACTGTCTTACTCACTGTCTCTGTGACTTGACTGTACAGTTATTACGCTCTTGCCTTCAGGAAGGTCGGCAGCTGGTTCGCTTCACGGGGACCCACGGTGATCTTCCAGCCCGGCAGCTTCTCTTCCAGCGCGCCGGAGAGGATGGCGACGTAGCCCGGGATGATGAGCTCCTTGTGGCTGATGTTCTTTTCCACGCCGCTTTCGGTGACGAACTGGGCGATCTTGCTTGCCGTGAACTTGCCGGCGGCCCAGGCCGTGAGCACCGACAAGCCTTCGTTGTCCATGACCGCGAGCCATGACGGAACCTTGCTGTTCTCGACCTCGCCGCGGACGATGAAGTAGGAGAGCGAGAAGTTGGTGGTGATCATGAGCGGCGAATTTTCCTTGGCATCGCCGACCTTGTAGATGTTCTGGGCGACCTGCATCGGGACCTGCGGGTCGGTGTAGATGTTCTGGCGGAGCGACAGCAGCGCGAGCATCTTCCACTTCTCGACGTTGTTCAGGATGACGATGGAGGCGTACTTCATGGTGCCGACGGCGGCGGCCATGGTCTCGGATACCGAGTTGTCGCGGGTCGCAAACGTGATGACCGGATAGCCCAGCGGCTTGAAGTTCTTCTTGATGGCTGCGCGGCGGATGATCGTGAAGTGCTCGATCATGTCCTTGGCCTTGCGTGCGCCGGAATCGAGCACCAGGTCGTCCACGCCCAGGGCCTTGACCTTCTCGGAAAGCGCGGTCAGCGCATCGAGCCCGTCAGCGGACAACGGCGAGGGAGGCCTTCTTTTCCTTGGCGATCTTTGCCATGGCTTCGGCGTTCTCGGCAGTTGCGGCATAGATGAGCGGCTTCTTGTCGGCGCAATGCGCGATGCCTGCCTCGATGGTCGCCGGGGTCTTGCTCACCAGAATGATCGGCACGCCCGGCGCGCCGTCCACTACCTGCTTCACCACAGCGGCGAACTTCGCTGCATCGCCGCCCTCATCGGTCACGGCAATGGCGTCAACCCTGAGCTTCTGGCCCACGCGGTCGATCTCGGAGGTCTTGACCGCCTCGATCTTCTTCGCCGCGGCGTCACCGGCCTCGGAGGCCTTGATCGCGACGGCGAATACGTTGGGATTGAAGAACTTCTTTTCATGGCGGAACATGCAGATCTCTTCGCCCACCTTCACGGCCTTGTCGCCCACGCCGATCGAGATGCCCCGGATCGGCGGTGCGGCCGACTCGCCCAGTATCTTCTTGGCGTCCTCGGACGCGTCCGGGCAGGCATCGAGGCTCGCCTGCTTTGCGGCCAGCTTCATGGCAAAGGCAAGGCAGGTCGGATGCCCGCATTTTTTGCAGTTCGTCTTCGGAAGATGCTTGAATATTTCAACTCCAGAGAGTGCCATTTATTAAACTCCTTTCGGATAAATCCGAAGGTTAGAGATTAAGAAGTTGGGAAGGCAAGAAGTGATCCGGAATCATCGCTGTTTCCCCTTCCGTACATTCTCGCCTTCTTGATGTACTGCTTTACCCATCAACTCGGCAATGAGTTCCTTTGCCTTCTGCCGCGGCTCCGGGATGGCGCATGATCAGCATGTCCGCACCTGCCGTGATCATGGCCGACGCGGTCACTGCTTCCCATGCCAGGGCGCGGTCTTCGAGACCGCCCCATTCCGGCATTTCAGCGTCAGCCGCCATGGTTTCCTTGACCTTCCAGACGTTCGCGCCGATGTCGCAGACGATGGGGGTCTGCATCATGGGATCGTTCTGCAGGAGCGCTGCAAGACGGATACGCTCCATCACGCTGTAGGTATATTCAAGACCGTACCCGAGGGCCGAGGACATGGGATCCATGATGATCCGCTCCTTGTCGAAGCCCATCTGGGTAAGCAGGATGTTCAGCTGCTTGGCCAGGTTCACATCGAGCTGGCTCATGGCGATCAGCTTGTGGTCGTTCGCCATGGCTGCGGCCGCGATGGTCTTGTAGTTCTCTTCCACGGCCTTGCCGATGGCGCAGTTCTTGCCGCGCGTTGCCGCCGCGGCCGCCTGCAGCACCTGCGTGTCCTTTTCCACATGACCGCTGCCGAGAATGATGAGCGGAATGTCGATGGCTGCCGCAACATCGGCCGCTATCTTGGCCGCTTCCTCGGCGCTCTTGTTCTTCTGGTCCGGATGCGTGCCCATGAGCCGGAGCGCAACCATGTCCGCGCCGCTCTTCTGGCAGAACTTTGCCCACTGACACGGGATTGGCCGCCTCGCCGCCGAGCGCTTTCTTCAGGGTCTCGGGCCAGTCGTCAGGCGCGATGTCCATGACTTCGAGCGCCACGGCGGGCTTGTTCGGGAAGGTGCCTTCGAATCCAAGGAACGGGAGTGCATTCGCACCGCCGATGGTCACGGCCTTTGCGCCGCTGCCGAGCTGTACATTGATAGATTTTGCCGCTATAGGACTTCTTTCGGTATTACGAGTGCCATGAAAACCTCCTCAAAATTGTTACCGCATAGTAACAGAAATTGCCGGTGTAAAAACAAGTGCAAATACGGCAATCAATCCAGCTCCAAATCTCAGAATAATTTGCAAATTCAAAATATCAATTTCGGAGCATTTGTGATTTGGTGCTTGGAATTATCTGCTTTGGTGCTGCTATCTGGAATCTCGTCTCGATTACATGTCCAGATACGAATGAGCGTACATCTTCTTGCCCATGATCATCTCGACGGTCTTGACCGTATCCATCATGTCCTTGTCAAGCGGATCGATGATGGCAGCCGTAAGTCCCTCGTATATGAGCATGGTGAGAAAGTTCCGGTTGATGATCGGACGAACATGCTTCGGCGCCCCGTTCGAGATGTTCGAAAGCCCGACCACGGTCTGCATCGGCGGATCGTTCAGCTGCTGGAACATCTTGACGGCACGGATCGCCTGCTAGCCCTGGTCCTGCATGGTGCAGAGCTGGAGGATGAGCGGATCGAGGAAGAGGTTCTCCATGGGCACGCCGTTCTCCATGGCGCGAGCCATGATCTCCGCTGCGATGCCGCAGCGGTCCTCGGCGTCCGCGGGGATGCTGCCCTTGCCCAGGGTGAGCGCGATGATCTTCGCGTTGTACTTGCCGGCGAGCTCCATCATCGGAAACCGCTCGGGCTCATTGGAGGTGGAGTTGATGATCGGCACGCCCCATTTGTTGTTGTGCGCCTTGAGCCCGGCTTCCATGGCCTTGATGTTCGTCGTATCGAGGCAGAGCGGCTTTTCCACCACTTCCTGCAGCACCTTCACTGCCCAGTCCATGAGCTGAGGACCGTTCTCTTCGGCAGGACCGATGGAAATGTCGATAAAATGCGCGCCGGCCTTGTCCTGCGCCACGGCGAGTTCCTGGAGCGGCTTGGGGTCGCTTTTTGCCCAGGGCCTCACGCACCTTCTTTGCAATAACACTGATCTTTTCTCCGATAATTATCATGCTCCGATACTTCTCCTTTCAAAGTCTGGATCTAAACCGAAAACTTTTATATCAAATGTATTGCATTCCGTGCTCAGCTGCTATTGCACCAGGTCCAGCAGTTCTTCTGCCGCCTCCTGCGTAATGCTTCCCCTGTCCCGGGCCACCGAGACCGTCTGTCTCGCCAGTTCTTTATAGAGACTCACCAGCTCCGGCGTCCGTTTCTCGCATCGCCGCGAGATGGTCCCGGACCGTTTCCACGTCGCCCCGCATGATCGGCCCGGTAAGCGCATCCGGTATGCCGAGGGTTTCTATATTATGCAGCGTCCCCTTGATGAGCGGAAGCACGGCCTTGAGCGCTTCTTGCTTTGTCTGCGCCCAGTGCCTCGTAGAACTTCAGGCCGTAATCAACGAGCGCAACGAAGTAATTCGAGACCGCCACGGCGCCTGCATGGTACAGTGCGGCCGAATCCTTGTCCGAACTCCACTTCGGCATCACCAGCTCGATGCCGCCCAGTGCTTTGACGATCTCCCTGGCCGCGCCTGTGCAGCGCCGGATCGGCTTCGATCCGGAAATAGGAGCCGGGAAGCGTCCTGATGCCCTGCTCTCTGCTTGCCAGCGACTGGAGCGGATGGAGCACTGCCCGGTCCGCTCCGATGCTCTTCGCTGCATCGAGCAGTCCGAGCGAGTGAGCGCCTGACATATGGATCACGAGTCACGCCCGGCCTCAGCGCTCCGGCCGACGCGATCGTTTCGCAGACTTCCTGGATGACCCGGTCAGGGGTCGTGATAAAAACGATTTCGCTGCCGGCTGCTGCCTGCACGACATCCGTGGTCGCTTTCCCTGCGCCGATGAAGGCGGCTGCCTTTTCCGCCGAATGCTGCCGTGCGTGCCGCAACCGAGATCACTGCATACCCTGCCCGGTTGAGCAAGATAGCCCACTGAACTGCCGACACGACCTGCGCCGATGATGGCGACGGTTTTGGTGGTCATCTGGTTAGGGGATCAGCCTGTCCAGCATTCTGGAATAAAAAAGCTCGTCAAGGCCTTTGAGTCGGCCGGGAAGCTGGACCAGCGGCTTTGCCGTTCAGATCGTATTCAAAGATCAGCTCGTCTGCGGGAACGAAACCCGCGAACTCCACGCCCTGCTGCGCGATGGCCTGCTGAAGCGCCTTGTCCTCGCTCGTACCGTCCTGCACCCGGTTCACGATCAGGACCACCCGCTTGACGTTCAGGTTCAGTTCCTTGACCAGTTCGCCGATGCGGCCGGCGGTCATGATCCCGCGCACCGAGGAATCGCTGATGATGAGCAGCAGGTCCGTGTCCTGCGTGGTGCGCCGCGACAGATGCTCGAGGCCGGCCTCATTGTCCATGACCGTATACGGGTACGTGTCGGCCAGCTTGTCCATGTACTTGCGGATGATGTTGTTCGCCGCGCAGTAGCAGCCCGCGCCTTCGGGCCTGCCCATCACCAGGAGGTCAAAACCCTTTGCTTCGACCAGCGCCTGCTGGATCTGGTAGTCGAAGAGCTGCTCCATGCTCATGCCGCCGGGACGGGGCGCCGTGGACTTGATGGCCTCCAGCGAGGTCTCCCGCAGCGCGCCCACGGTCGCATGGACCGTGACACCGAGCACGTCGTGAAGGTTCGCGTTCGCATCGGCATCAACAGCGAGCACGGCGCCGCGCTTCTTCTCTGTCAAATATCGTATGGTAAGGCCGCAGAGGCTGGTCTTGCCCGTGCCGCCCTTGCCTGCAACTGCTATGGAAAAACCCATTAGCAACCTCAACGGCAGGGTACAGGGTCCTGGGTCCAGTTTAAACGGTTTCCTGACCCCTGACTACTGGACCCTATGCTTTTTTCACTCCGAACTTCTTCCTGACCTCTTCGATCTTGCCGCAGGTCATCTTGCCCTCGGGGCAGGCCGCATACAGACAGCCGGGGCCGGATTTGGCAAAGATCGTCGGGGCAACCTTCTTTACGTGGGCCAGCATGCGGTCGGCCATCTCCCGGATCTCCCACTGCGCCCGGTTGCAGCAGCGCACGCGGAAGAAGTGCAGAAGCTCCCGGGCGTTCATGGTGACCACGATCTTGGTCTCTGCCGCGTTCGGCAGCAGATACCGCGCATCCTGCTGCCCTGCTTCGCCCTTGTACCCGAGCTCCTCGAGCCGCTTCAGGACCTTGGTATAGTTCGCCTGCGCCTCGTCCATGCACTGCTCGAATTCTCTGGCCAGCGCAGGGTCCTGCTTGATGCTCGGCGGGATCACGTAGTCGAAATGCTCTTCCTTGACATAGCGCTGGCTCTGCTGCGAATAGGACGCCACGCGATGGCGGACCAGCTGATGCGAGCAGGCCCGGGAAATACCCTCGATGCCGAAGGAGAAGGTCACATGCTCGATCGGCGATAGATGCCCGATGGAAGCCAGCTTCTCCACAAAGGCCGCCTGGTCCTTGGCCTCGATCTTCTGCTTCAGTTCATCCACACCGGACGGGCTGTAGCAGAGCTTCGCTGCCATGGCCACGACCTCTTCCGGATCCGGCGTATACCGCAGCAGTACGACGTTCAATGGTGCTTCAGGCATGGTCCCCTCCTCTCAGAATGTCCCTCAGCACCCTGCAGCATGAGAAAAGGGGTAAAAGCGGATGATAAGGGAATGACATTATAGCTAGCACCTATCTCGTGAGTCAAGAAAAATGAAAGATTTGCAGACAATATTTTTTAATTAACTTATAAATTTCATTGATAAAAACCGCAGCGCTACAAAAAGTAGCCGGGCATATGCTACCAAAGTCTACACGCTATTTGCTTGTATGATTATTTAAAACTGTGCTCTTCTGAAGGGAATGTGCCGCCCTCTACGTCCTGCTTATACTCTTTTACCGCCTTGATCGCCTGTTCCTTCAGGTTGGCGTACTTCTTGACGAACTTCGGGCGTAAACCGGTCGAAAAGACCCAGAAGATCATGGATCACCAGCACCTGCCCGTCGCAGTCAGGACCGGCCCCGATCCCGATGGTCGGGATACGGAGCGCCTTATGGATCTCTGAGCCGAGCGAAGACGGAATCACCCTCAACCACCACGGAAAAGGCTCCGGCATCCTGCACCGCCCGTGCGTCGGCAAGGATCTTCTCCCGCGCCGCGTCGTCCTTGCCCTGGACCTTGAACCCACCCAGCATATGCACATACTGCGGGGTAAGCCCGATATGGGCCACCACCGGAATACCTGCGTCCACGATGGCCCTGATGGTCTCCGCCATCTGACTGCCGCCTTCGAGCTTGACCGCTTCGGCGCCAGCTTCTTTGAGGAACCGCCCCGCGTTCCGGATGGCTTCCGCTTTGTGCGTTTGATACGAGAGGAACGGCATGTCGCCGACCACCATTGCCGACTGAGTGCCCGCGACGACCATCTTCGTGTGGTAGATCATCTCGTCCATGGTGACCGGCAGCGTGCTCGCAACGCCCTGCACAACCATGCCGAGGGAGTCGCCGACCAGGATCATATCGATCCCGGCCTGGTCCACGATCTGGGCAGTAGGATAGTCGTAGGCCGTCAGCATGGTGATCTTTTTGCCTTCGGCTTTCTTCTTATAGATATCGAGAACGGTAATCTTTGGCATGGTCTAATTTCGGATTGCGGATTTCGGATTGCGGATTAAAACCCGCAACAAAAATTCCGAACCCTCCGTCTTAACATCGTTGAGATCTGCTTCAGTTTCCCAATCCGCATTCCGCAATCCGAAATCCGCAATTGCTACACCGCCGGTCTCGGATACAACCCCGCTGCCTTGACGATTCCCTCGATTGCGCTCTCCCACTCGATGGCCTGGATATGCACGCCCTTGACACCCGGGGTCTCCAGGACCTGATGGATGAGCTCGATCGTGATCTTGATGCCTTCCTGCTCCTGCAGCTCCCGGGCCTTTTTCTTGTCATCGCCAGCCGCTTCCTTTGCCTTGTTCATCCGGTCGATGAGGGCCTTGGGAACCGACACGCCCGCAACAGAGGAATCCATGTACTTCAGCATCATGGCGCTCTTCGGCACGATGATGCCGCCAAGGATCGCGGTCTTCTCGTGCAGCCCCATGTTCACGATCTTTGCCATCTGCGTGCGGAAGCCTTCGATATCGTAAATGCCCTGGGTCTGGATGAAATCAGCGCCTGCATTCACCTTTTTCATGAGGTTGATCGGCCTGAAATCGATGGGGTCGGCCATGGGCGTCCAGGAGGCGCCGATAAAGAACTTGGGCGGCACTTCGATGGGGTCGCCGCCGTCCTGCTTGCTCTCGTCGCGCATCTTTTTCATGATGCCGACGAGCTGGCAGGTATCCACGTCATACACGTTCTTTGCGCCGGGATGGCCCTTGAGCCTTCCTGCTGCGCTGAACTTCTGATGGTCTCCGGCAAGGCAGAGGCAGTTCTTAAGCCCGAGGGCTGCTGCGCCGAGAAGGTCCGCCTGCATGGCGATCCGGTTGCGGTCGCGGCAGGTCATCTGCATGACCGGCTCCAGACCCTGCTGCAGCGCGATGGCCGCCGCTGCAATGCTCGAGATGCGGACGACCGCGGTCTGGCAATCGGTGATGTTCGCCGCGTCGCAGAAGCCTTTCAGCTGCTGCGCTTTTTTAATGACCTCATGGGGATCGGCGCTCATGGGAGGGCCGAGCTCCGCCGTTACCGCGGGCTTGCCGCTGGCGAGTACTTTTTCGAGTGTGCTTCCGCTCTTCATTATCTATCCTCCAAAAGGGTTATATACTGATTCAAGGAAGCCAGCATTGACACTGAACGCAGATGACACGCAGATCGATAAAAATCTACATGATCAGTGTAAATCAGTGTCAAAAAATTCGATCTGGTTTTCTCCAGTGTCTCTGCGTTCTCCGTGGTGCAAAAGACTTTGCCTTACTTCCCCGCCTTCGCCTCTTCCTTCGCCTCATACTCCCGGATATGCTCGACCGATATGCGCCGCGGTCCGCCGTCACGGGAGGTCGACCAGTTGCGCGGAGGCTGGATCTCGGAGAGCTTCTCGAGCGTGCCGAGCTTCTTCATCCGCTCGACGATGAGGTACCAGGCGCAGTCCACGTCCTTGCTGATCTCGCACTTGCCCTTGTTCGTGCCGCCGCAGGGCCCGTTCATCAGCGTCTTGGCGCAGCGCGCAATGGGGCAGATCCCGCCGGTCATATGCACGATGCAGTTCCCGCAGCCTGCGCAGAGCTCCTTGAAATCGCCCGGCGCTTCGACAGCGCCGTAGAACGAGGTGTTGATGCCGGGATAGACCGGCACCGTTCCCGTCCGGTCGGACAGGAAGTTCACGCCCACGCCGCAGGCTGTGGAGAGCACGAGGTCGTATTTTTTCACCTCGTCGATGACCGGCTCGAAATACTCCGGTTCGCAGTGGCGCATGACGCCCATGTGGTTCACCACCATGGACTTGCCTTCCTGCGACGCCTTCATCTTAATGAGCGACGCAATGGTCTCGGCTTCCTTCTCGCCGCCCGCATGGCAGATGGCCACGCAGGTGTTGCATCCGAACACGAGGACCTTCTTGAAGTCCTTCACCATGTTCCAGATTTCATCGATTGGTTTTTGTGATCCTACGATCATGGTTTATTGCTCCTTTTATCTTGTACTCGTTACTCGTTAAAACAGACAGTTATTTTCCGCTTCTCATCCCTATCGTCTTCACCCGTTCCGAAAATTCCTTGCACACCGCTGCATAAGGATTGCCTTCATTGGTCGAAGACTGCGGACAGGATCTCCACACGGCCGGTTTCGATCTTCAGCATAGCCGAGCAGGTCCTGCACGCGCTTAACCCGGGCGTTCACACGCGGGGCAATGTCCTTATACTTACAGTTGCCATCGCCGCATCGGATAACAGCCACACCGTCTACACCGACCTCAAAAGCCTTCAGCATATCGAGGATGTCGATCCTGCTCGTGCAGTGCACGGGTACGGTCTTCACATTCTTCGGAAGATCGAGTCCGAGCATGCCTGCATGGTTCGTACACGTAAAAGCTACGATCATTGGTTCCTGCCGTTTGGGATCAACCTTGCCCACAAGGGTGGGGAGAGTATTCCTGATCTCGCGCACATCATAGCTCACCATGCTGATGGCCTCGGCAGGACATTCAGGAGCGCAGAGGCCGCAGGCCTGGCAGTATTCGGGCCGGATCGTGGAATAGGCCTCGACCACCGGCGCGCCGTAGGGACAGACACGCAGACAGGTGAGGCAGGCCATGCACTTCTTCTGGTCCACCACAGCGCCGCCGCCGCAGCCACGGCACCGGCCCGCTTCTTCGAGCGCTTCTTTTTCAGTGAAGCCTTCCTCGAAGTGCTCCATGGTCTTGACGCGGACCTCGGGAGCCAGGTGCCGCACCTTCATGCGCGGCTGTTTGCCGATCTTCTCAACAACTTCTGCCGGCATCTCGGCGATCTTTTCCTTTTCCTGCACAGGAAGCTTGCCTTCGATGGACTCGCCCTGGAGAAAGAGATGCATGGCAATGGCCGAGCGGTGGCCGTTCGCAACAGCTGCGATGGCGGACCCCGGGCCGGTCACGACCTCGCCGGCAACGAATACGTTCTTTGCGCTGCTCATCTGGGTCGCCGGGTTCCACTCGACGCGGCCGCGCTCGTCCACCTTAACGGCGCTGTTCTTCAGGAACGAGAGGTCCGACATCTGGCCGATGGTGATGATGATCGTGTCTGCTTCGAGCAGCGTGGTTACGTTGTTGTCAAAGGTCGGAGCAAAACGCTTGTTCGCATCAAAGACCGACAGGACCTTCGTGACCTCGAGGCCTTTTACCTTGTCGCCTTCGCGCTTGACCGCCTTGGGCCCCCAGCGGTAGTTGATCTTGACCGCTTCTTCGACCGCCTCGTCCACTTCCCATTTCCATGCAGGAATTTCCTGCTCGTTCTCGAGGCAGACCATCTCGACGTTCTTCACCCCGAGCCGCCGGGCCGAGCGCGCAACGTCCATGGCAACGTTTCCGCCGCCGATGACCAGCACCTTTTCTCCCAGCTTCGGCTTGCGGCCGAATGCAACATCCTCAAGATAAGGGATCGCAAGCAGCACGCCCGGGCCTTCGACACCCGGGATGTTCAAAGACCGGCTGAGCGAAAGACCGATGGCGACCAGCACGGCATCGTGCTTCTTCATGAGGTCGTCGAGCGTTGCATCTTTGCCGACCATGAAGTTCGTCTTCACCTCGATGCCTTTGGTGACGACGTCGTCAATATCTTCTTTCAATACTTCTCGCGGCAACCGGTAGGGCGGGATCGCTGCTGCGAGCATGCCGCCGAGCACGGGGTGGCGCTCGTAGATCGTGACGCTGTAGCCGAGGTTGGCGAGGTCCCGCGCCGCGGTCAGGCCCGAGGGGCCGGAGCCGATGATGCCGACGCTCTTGTTTTTTGTCTTCTGGACAAGCTTTCGCTTGGCGCGGCGATAGTCCTTGGACTGCTCGATGGCGAAGCGCTTGAGGTGCCGGACCGCCAGGGGTTCGTCAACACCGCAGCGCCTGCAGGACTGTTCGCAGGGATGGTGGCAGATCATGGAGCAGACCGATGCGATGGGGTTCACCGAGGTGATGACCTCGAAGGCCTCGGTATATTTGCCCTGGGCTGATCAGGCCCACATAGGCCTGCACGTCCGTGTGCGCCGGGCAGGCTGCACGGCAGGGCGAATAGGGCCTTGTTTCCTTGATCTCAGCGCCGTAGGGCCGGTACTCGGTCGGGATGCATGTCGTATCTGTTGCCATTATGAACTCCTGCCATTAATGATATTTACCACGGAGGCACGGAGACACGGAGGAAAAACTCTGGATTCCCGCATTCGCGGGAATGACGGCTTTTCATTCCGAAATCCGCAATCCGAATTCCGCAATTGTTACTCTTTTTTCGTCAACAGCTCCAGCATTTCCATGCGCGTTGACTCCTTGGTGCGGAAGCTGCCGCGCACCGCGGACGTCACCACCCGGGCGCCGGGCTTCTTTACGCCGCGCATGCTCATGCAAAGATGTTCTGCGTCAATGACCACCATGGCGCCTTTGGGCTTCAAGTGGCTCACGATGAGATCGATGAACTGTGCCGTCAAGCCGCTCCTGCACCTGGGGCCGCTTGGCGAAGACCTCGAGCGCCTTGGCCAGGCTGCTGATGCCCACGATCTTGCCTGCGCCCGGGATGTAGGCGATATGCGCCTTGCCGAAGAACGGCAGCAGATGGTGCTCGCATACCGAATAGAACGGGAGGTCGCGGATCATCACCATCTCGTCGTGGCTCTCTCCCGCCATGGGGATCAGGAGCTTCTCCGTGTCGGTGGAAATGCCGGAGAAGATCTCAGCGTACATTTCGGCAACGCGCTGCGGCGTGTCTTTTAGCCCCGGCCGGTCGGGATCTTCGCCGATGCCTTCGATGATGAGCCTGACGCCTTTTTCTATTTTTTTAATATCCATAAGGGGAAAGCTCTAAATCCCACGCATCAAATCCAAACAATATCAAAATTCAAAACATCAATTTCCGAAACGTTTGGTTCATTGAACCTTGGCGTTTGGAATTTATTTGTTATTTGGTGCTTGGACTTTGAAACTTGTTTCTATGACCCTCTTTTCCGTCACGATCTTCTTCACCGGCACATCGTGGGCATCAGCAGGAACCTGCGGCACGACCTGGAGCTCGAATGCCAGCGCTACGGTCATCCCCTGGTACAGCGCAAGAAGCTTGTCGTAAAAGCCCGCCCCGTATCCCACGCGATTGCCGCGTTCATCGAACACCGCGCCCGGTACGACGATGAGCCCGATGTCCTGAACCACCGCCGTCTTCCCCTGGTCCGGCTCGGGAATGCCCCAGGCGCCGGGGCTCACGTCCCGGTCGAAATTCTCGATCTCCAGGAGTTCGAGCTCTTTGCCCTTTACCCGCGGCAGCACCACCTGTTTGCCCTCTGCCAGAGCGCGGCGGATCATGCCATGCGTCTCCACCTCGCTCTGAAAGGACGCATAGAACATGACCGTGGCAGCGCTATTGAATTCCGGGAGGCTGAACAACCGCTGCTCGATCTCCCTGCTTTTCGCCCGTCGCGCTTCGGGCGTGAGCGCAAACCGAGCGTCCAGTATCTTTTTTCTGAGCTTGTCTTTCACGTTACTTATGTCATGAGCTGGTCGAGCGCGGCCTTGATCTTCACGGCCTCTTCCCGCGTGGCAGGAGCTGCATCGTAGGGCGACTTCCCGTCAAGATCAGCGGTTACGGCATCTCCGGCATAGCTCATGAAGCCCAGGAACTTCATCCCCTTGAGGTGCTCCAGGATGAACTCCTTTTCCGACTCGGTCCGGATCTTGTTGCCCACAACAAAGACCTCTTTCACGCCAAGACCATGGGCCAGCGATTCTATCTGGCGGGCGGTCTGCATGCTCCGCTGGCCCGGCTCCACCACCACGATGAACGCATTGACACTGCCGGCCGTGCCGCGGGTCAGGTGCTCGATGCCCGCTTCCATATCGAGGATGACGACTTCGTCGCGCCGAAGGATAAGGTGACTGATCAGGCGGCGCAGAAGCACATGTCTCAGGACAGTAACAACCCGAGCCCGCCTCTTTCGACTTTCCCACGACAAGCAGCCGCACGCCCTCGTGCTGGACGCTGTATCGGTCGGGAATATCATCAACCTTGGGATTGATGCTGAACATGCCGCCGGGACTGCCCGGGCCTCGAACCGGTGCGCTCCTCGATCATGTCCGACTGCTCTGCCAGCGGCAGGGCCCGCGCCGCGACCTCAGGTGAGATGCCGAGCGCAGAGGCAAGGTTCGCATCCGGGTCAGCGTCGACTGCAAGCACTTTTTTGCCTTCTGCGGCATAAAGCCTTGCCAAAAGGCCGGAAAGTGTGGTTTTCCCCACGCCGCCCTTGCCCGTAATAGCGATTTTCACAGCGAATCTCCTTAATATACTGAGACAAAATAACATCTAACGATCGAAAGTGTCAAGGAATTTTTGTCTTCAGCGGGAGGTTACGAATGGTAGCACGTACTAAGCCAAACTATCCTGCAGGGCATTATAATCATAGGGAAATTAACTCATTGCACTTTGCACTTTTTCTTTCCTCTAACTGGTCGAATCACTGGTGATGCCGCAGGTGTGGTCTGTTCCTGGGCGCTGGCGCTGCAACGGCGGTTTCAGCGTCAGCGAAATCACGTCAAAGGTTTACGAGGACTGCAGGATGGAAGTGCCTCATGAAGAAAAACGAAGGTGAAACATGTCAGGCTTGAGAGCGTGGAAAAAGAATACCTGCTCCTTTTACCAGCAACAGCAGGAACAGGAAGAGCACAAGAACTGATCGTCGGCAGAAACGCAGCGCCGGAGAAGCAACTCCGGCACTGCGTCGGATAAAGGTGGATCTTGTATATAGGGCTAGAGTGTTGACATTCTTTGCCTGGTCCGGTCCATACCGAGCCGCGTGTGAGAAAAGCCAAGGGGTGCAGCTTCCTCTTCATGCTTGACCAGCTTTAAGAAATCGCACTCCCAGCATGCTGTGCGCTTTTGCTCTTCGTTGCCCTGTACTTTTCCCCCGCACAAAGACCCGGCGATAACCCAGCAGGAACGGCCCGCATTTTGCCCCCCATGCATGCCGTTCAGAGCCGTATAGGTCGTTACCGGGCACGTCCCGAACTCCTTTTCATGCAAACCGCCAGATTCTCTGCCGCATTTTTTCACTTCCCAGCAATTCAGTTTCATTCTCCCCCCTTTCGCAATGCATGTGCATGCTTCTTTAAGCTGCATCACATGCGCACAGATCCATCACGATCGTGTTTCCCGTTCTTGGTATGGCCCCCAGCCTGAACGATCAGGCTAGCACCGGCCGATCCTGGAAATCGCCTTGCGAGCGACATCGCCGATGTCCCGGTCGGCGCACAATCCGGCAAGAGAAGGCAATGCTTCCTGTATTTTGCAGCAGCCAAGCGTGATCGCGGCATTCCGCTTCGCCTCGTGGTTGTTCGAGCTGAGGATTTCGAGCAGGAAGCCTGTTAGTCTCGGGCTGACCAGACAGGTTGCCCCCGCTATCCGGCCATCGCGCAAAAATGGCGGCAACGGCTTCCAGCGTCCACTCGCGCAATGACGGTTCCTCATCCTCAAGCAGCTTGCCGAGCGGCCCCAGTGCGGCGGGATCGCCGATCTTTCCCAAGGCCTGGATCGCCGGCATATTCGCACCCGGCACTTCCAGCAGCGCAATAAGCGGCCCGACCGCGCGGCTGTCAGCCAGTTCGCCCAGGGCCATCGCTGCCGGGAACTGGAGCCACATATCGCCGGTCAGCGCATCGATGAGGGGGAGCACTGCCCGGTCGTCCCTGATCCTGCCCAAAGACTCTGCCGCCGCATGCTTCACATTGAGGTCCTCATCGACCAGTGCGTTGATCAGCGCCGGTACGGCCTCGCGGATTCCCATGGTGCCGAGCATGACCGCCGCAAAGGTCCGGACCTCCTCGTCGGCATCCTGCAGCAGCAAGGCAAGACGGGGCAGCGACCGGCTGCCGAATGCAACATACAATTCCATGCCCGCATTTCTGACGTTGGCATTGGCGTCGTTACGGAGGGCCTGCTCCAGAACGGAGTAGATAATATCATCCGGTTTGGCGCTAAGCAGTGCTGCGATCCGAACCTGCTCTTCGCTGCCGTGGTCATAGTAGGTTGCGAGCAGCGACATGAGCGCATCCTGTGTATTCAGTATCTCGTTGTTGTTATTCGTCATGCTTGTGCTGCATCCTTTCTCTTGAACCTGCTCACGGGAGTTCGTCGCAAACTGTCCTGAGGAGTTCCCCTCCCGGCTAGAACGCGCCTACAGCGATCGCTGCCTGGCGAAGCTGATCATAGTCGTGGTCCGACACGGGAACGAATCCCGTCAGCTGCGCAGGTCCAAGAATCTGACGGGCGCGGGTGCTGCCTGGCTTGAGCTTGAGCAGCGCCGTCCGGAGCTTCTCTGAGAACTCTTTGCGAAGCGTGGGTGCGGCAAAGAGCGGCCAGTTCGGATAGTAATCCGTGTATGCCACGATCCTTATCTTTGAAATGTCCAGCGATCCTTTCTGCTTTTCCAGGTCATCTTCACGGAGTCCGCCGGCATCTGCAGCGCCGTTGATCACCGCCCTCACGACAACATCGTGTTTTTTTGCAAAAGGCAGCGTGATGAAATCCTTTTTCACGTCCAGGCCGGCACTGCTCAAGGTCATCATCTGGAAAAGGTAACCTGCGGCAGAGCTCTTTTCCACGAACAGGAGCCTCTTGCCCTTAAGGTCGCGAATGCTGCGGATCGCGCTGTCCTTCCGGGCGATGATGATCCCCCGGAACCGTGTTCCCCCTTTGGGTTCTGATGCCAGGGCCAGGGGATCGAGAAGCAGTTCCTTTTTCAGCTGGACATAGATCAGGGGGTTTGCGAAACCAGCATCGATCTGACCCGCCCGGGCTGCGGCCTTGAACGCATCGAAATCCCTGGGTATCACCAGGCTCACTTTTTCTCCCGTTTCTTCGCTCAGGTAGAGGGCAAGGGGATTGAACATGTCATAGAGCTCGACAGCGCTTAAACGCGGCAGGATGCCGAGCCGGACCTCTGCCTGTGCTCGGGCCGTTATGCCGGACACCGCCGCGATGACCATAGCTGGCCACTATTAATCGAATCAATGCCCTGTTCAGCATAGCCCCTTTGCAAGAACCGCTATTTGACTTCAGCAGGATAGAACTTTTCGATCAACTGATGCAGATCGCTCGGCTGGAAAGGTTTTTTCACGTAGCCCTTGGCGCCGAGAGCGAGGCCGCGCATCGTGTCTTCTTCCTTCCCCTCCGTGCTCACCAGGACGATCGGAATATGGTTGAACGAGCCGAGCTCTTTCACTTTTTTGATGAAATCGAGCCCGTTCATCACCGGCATGTTGATGTCGAGCAGGATAAGGTCGGTATCCGGATTTTTAGCCAGTTTGTCCAGCCCGTCCTGACCGTTCAGGGCATCCACGATCTGACACTTGTACCGCATCAGCACCATCTTATACATCTGGTGAATCAGGGCGGAATCATCCACCACCAGCACCTTTTTCAACATTGTTCTTCCTCCCGATCATGAGCGTGCCGCGTTGCTCAAGACAATTTCATGCTATGGAATAAATACTCATTTCCTGAACGCCGCGCATCAGTTCCGTGATGTTTATTGGTTTGTCATAGTAGTAGTCGGCGCCGCGCTCCAGAGCCTGCTTGCGCAGGTCACCCGAACCGAAGCCTGACATGATGATCACTTTTGTTTTCGGCGAGTTTTTTTTGACGTAGCTCAGGATCTCGAGCCCCTCTTCACCGAGGATCCCCGTCATTCTGATATCGGCGATGACCAGGTCAAAAAAATATTTTTCCAAGGCCGCTTCCGCGGACTCAAGCCTGCTCGCCGTCACCACTTCAACACCCTGTGACCGCAGCGAATAGGACAGGGACAACAAGACCGCAGGCTCATTATCCACGATCAGTATTTTTTTGTTTCCGTTATCGTAGCCATACGAGACACCTGAGTGATGATTTTCAACAGTCGATATTTTGCAATATCTATACCGTCATGTAATATAAATTTAAGTTGTTATTTATCAATTTGTTACCTTTGCAGCAGGTGCCGAACCTGTCCGAAAACACTACAGACGCTGCCGGAGATTGGTCAAAATTTGGCATAATTGATTGCCCTTCTTGATTTTGCAGTATAAAGGTGTTACTCTTCTGCGCTATAGAGACCTTTCGTTGCAGATGGACCGGACGAGGTCCGGTTTTACCAGCTGTTATGCTCGGTCGATTGAGCCCAGCCATTATTTTCGGATTCACACCCCTGGATGACAATATCTTGACGACTCCCAAAATAAATATTAAATCCCTGACCCTGGAGGAACTCAAAGCTTTGCTCACCGAGCTTGGATGCAAACCTTTCCGGGCAGGACAACTCTTCGCCTGGATCTACAGCAGGGGCGCCCAGTCCTTTGACGAGATGACCGATATTGCCAAGGCCGAGCGGACGCTGCTTGAGCTCCCGCTTTTCCGTCGCCTCGCTCAGACCTGCTCCGCCAGGAACTCTCTTCAGACGGGACCCGGAAGTTCCTGTTCGGGCTTGAGGACGGGCATACGGTCGAGAGCGTGCTTATTCCTGAAGAGGACCGGCAGACGCTCTGCATCTCTTCGCAGGTAGGCTGCGCCCAGGCCTGCCGGTTCTGCATCACCGGCGGGGGCGGGTTCCAGAGGAACCTCAAGGCCTATGAAATTGCCGATCAGGTCGTGATCGTGGAAAAGTTCCTGGCAGGAGGTAAAAAGTATTCGCCCGAGACGCGCAGTATAACGAACATCGTTCTCATGGGCATGGGTGAACCGCTGGCGAACTTCGACGAGGTGGTAAAGGCACTGGCCATCATAACCGGCGAGCCGGGCCTTGGCTTTTCTACCCGGCGCGTGACGCTTTCAACAGCAGGCCTGGTCCCGGAGATCGAGAAGCTCGGCAGATCAGGCATAAAGGTGAATCTTGCCGTATCGCTGAACGCGACGACCGACGAGGTGCGGGACCGGATCATGCCGGTGAACAAGCGCTATCCGATCAAAGAGCTCCTGACCGCCTGCAGGCACTACCCCCTTGAACCCCGGCGGCGCATCACCTTTGAGTATGTTCTGCTGCAGCAAGGTGAACGACTCGCCAGAGGATGCGCTCCGGCTGACTAAACTGCTGCGCGGCATCAAAGCAAAGATCAACCTCATTCCGTACAACCCCTCGCCCGGAAGCGAGTTCAAAAGACCCTCCGACGCCACGGTCAAGCGCTTCCAGCAGATCCTGCAGGAGCACGACTACACGGCGCTGATCCGAGAGTCGCGCGGGAGAGATATTGCTGCTGCATGTGGGCAATTGAGAGAGCGGGAAGCAGGTGCAAAAAAGTAAAAGCAATGAACCAAAAAACGGCATTTGGACACGGAAGAATCGGAAATATCTGATTAATGCGGATAAATTCCAAAGCAAAGCATTCACCTATTGGGCGAACCTTTTATAAAAGAAATAATCCGCCGTTATCCGGCTCTTATCCGTGTTAATCCGTGTCCAAATGCTTTTTTAAGGATGAAATCTGTACCTACACGCTGCTAACGCCGTCGTAATCCTCAAAAAAAAGCTGCCTGCTTTGCGGACAGGGTCGATACTGTTGCAGTTAACGTTCTCGTGACTAAACAAAAAGGACGAGAAACCGTCTCTCGTCCTTCGTCTCGCGTCGCATTTCATCGTCACCCATCGCTCAACCGCTACTTCTTGCCCCCCAGGATCTGGTTGACCACGTTCAGGAGGTCTGCGGTCTGGATGGGTTTCGGGATGTAGGCATTGGCGCCGAGCGCGAGGCCGCGCTTCCGGTCCTCGTCGGCGCCCTCGGTCGTGATGATGATGATGGGGATGGTCTTGTGCGCCGGATCGTTGCGGACCATGGAGACGAGCTTCAGGCCGTCCATGATCGGCATGTTGATGTCGGTCAGGATGATGTCGAACTTCTGGGTCGACAGCTTCTTGAGCGCGTCGATGCCGTCGTTCGCCTCGACGATCTTGCTCCCCGGGATGCGCTTCAGGGCAAAGGAGATGAGCTGCCGCATCGTCGGGGAGTCTTCAACCACCAGAAAATTATACTCGGGCATTTCGACCTCCGTTTATTTTTCCTTCAGCAGATCGAGGAAGCTCTGGATCGTCGTGAGCTTGCGCTCCGACTGCGAATAGAGCTTTGACGAGAAGAGCGCCGTGGCCGCGTGGCCGGCGAGCATGGAGAACAGCTCGTAGTCCACGTTCGAGAAGGCCTGCTTCTGCACCAGCAGCTTGTAGATCGACGATCACGCCGATCACGTGCTCCTTGATCTTGAGCGGGATGCAGACGAGCGGGTGGATGATAATCGACGCCCGTGAGATCGGTGGGATCGCCTTCGCGGTAGATAGGCTTCGCCGGACTTGGCGCGCCTGCCGATGATGCCCTCGCCGAGCTTGACGCTCGGCCGCGGCCTCGGGGCCCATCCCTTCCTGGCCACGATCGTCAGCTCGTTCGTCTTTTCATCGAGCATCATGATCGAGAACTCCTCGGCGCCGATCAGGTTCATGACGATCTCGAGGATGATCTTGAGCGACTCGCTGAAGTCGAGGGTCGAGTGGAGCTGATAGCTGGCCACGTAGAGGTTCGCCAGGTTGTTGTTCTCGGCCTCGACCTCGATGTACCGGTTCGCGAAATCCTTGTTCTCTTCCTCCACCTCGCGGTAGCGGTCGAGCAGGTTCTTGTTCTCCTCCTCGAGGAACTTGATCCGCTCCTCCATGGAGTGCACCTTGAAGGTGCCGTCGCGGTCCGAGAACTTGGTGAGCTCTTCGAGCTTGGCGACCCGGTACCGCAGCTTCTCGTTCTCCTTGAGCAGCTCCTGGGTGAATTCCTCGCCCTTTTTGAAGACCTGGAGAAAGTCCTCGACCTTTTTCGACATCGATGCCGGTTTCCTTTTCCATCATACCCTCCTCGACTGCCGCGGTAATGAACGGAGCCATCTCTCCCCAACGAGAAATCTGTCCGGGGGCCGCCGGCGAGCTGCGGCGCCGTCAGCCACATTGATACAGATATGTTGCCAATTATAGTCAGGAGTCCGACAAATTTATCAAGGACACATTTCTTTTTCTCATGACAGCCCAGTCCCGCTCCGTGCACCGCCGCAGGATCTCGCCGGCCATGCTGCCGAGCGGCAGCACCTTGTCCACCGCGCCGGTCCGGATCGCCTCCTGCGGCATGCCGAAGATGACAGCGCTCTCCTCGCTCTCGGCAAGACACTGCCCTCCCTGCTTTTTGATGGCAGCTGCGCCCTCTGCGCCGTCACGCCCCATACCGGTCAGCACGACCCCCAGCGCTGCCGGCCCGCAGGCTTCGGCGACCGATACCATCATCCGGTCAGCCGAGGGCACATACTTGTCCTCCGGCGTCCGGGGCGCGAGCTCGACAACAAGCCGTTCGGTCCCTCTTTACGTACCAGCAGGTGATAACCGCCGGGCGCGATCAGCACCCGGCCGGGACGGATGCGGTCGCCGGCCTCGGCCTCGCTCACCATGAGCGCCGAGAGCTTGTTCAGCCGCTCGGCAAAGCTCCGGGTAAATCCCGGCGGCATGTGCTGCGAAATGACGATCCCGGCGCCGAATCGCTGCGGCAGCGCCGTGAGGATCGCCTGCAGCGCAGGCGGCCCGCCGGTGGAGGATGCGATAGCAACCACCTCGATCGGGCCCTGTTCCTGCGAAGCGTCGTCTTCCTTGCGGGTGCCGGCGACGGCTCTGGTCCCTGCGCCAGCAGGTCCATGGCCGACTGGACCTTGGACATTTCAGGTTCAGCACGGCATGCACCTTGGCCACCAGTTCGTCCCGGATGCCCCTCGATGCTCTGCGAGATCCGGGCTTCCGGCTTGGCCAGAAAATCGACGGCACCGAGTTCCAGGGCCCGGAACACGCTGCGGCTGTCCGAACGGGACGAGAGGACCAGCACGGGCGTGGGCCGCTCCTTCATGAGCCAGCGCAGGAAGGTAAACCCGTCCATGTTCGGCATCTCAAGGTCGAGGGTGATGACATCGGGCTGGAGGCGCAGCGTCTTGGCGATGGCATCAATGCCGTCACGCGGCAACACCGACGACCTCGATGCCCGGATCGCGCTCGAGCATCTTGGTGATGGTCATGCGGTTATATGCCGAGTCGTCGACGACCAGCACCTTGATCTTTTTCATTGCGGCCTGCATTTCTTCCCCCGCATGCTCAAGTCCTGACCCGCGCCGGTTTCTGATAGACCATGTCGTTCTTGAGCGTGCGCAGCACGAAGGCGTTCGAGATGTTGATCAGCGACTCGGAGTGACCCAGGAGGAGATATCCGCCCTCGCGGAGCTTGTCGTGAAAACTTTCGATCACCTTTTTCTTTGCTTCACGGTCGAAATAGATGATCACGTTCCGGCAGAAAATGACGTCCATGTTGCTGATCAGGCTGGTCTTATAGGGATCGAGCAGGTTCACGTAGCTGAACGATACGAGTTCGCGCACCGTGTCGATGATCCGGTAGTCGCCTTTGCCTTCTTCGACAAAATATTTTTCCAGCATCTCGGGCGTCGAGACCCGGTGCGACGTCTTTTTGTAAACACCCTTGCGCGCCGTGTGCAGAACACGCTGATTGATGTCGCTCCCGAGGATCTCCACCTGCCAGTCGCGCCACCAGGCGCCGGACTCCAGCAGCAGCATGGCAATGGTGTAGGGCTCTTCGCCGGTGGAGCATCCGGCGCTCCAGATCCGGAGCGATTTGCGGTCTGCGAGGATCGTGCGCAGCTCGGGCAGGATCTCCTCGGAAAAGGCCCGGAGCTGCGGGCTCTCCCGAAAGAAGTAGGTTTCGTTCGTCGTCAGGTTGTCGACAAGGACCGCCAGTTCCTCGTCCCGCTTCCGGTCATAGCGGAGAAAGTGATAGTATTCCTCGAAGGTCTTGACCTGGCGCTGCTCGAGCCGGCGCGCCAGCCGGCGTTCAACGAGGAACTTGGAGCCGTCGTCGAAATAGATGCCGCAGTAGCCGTGGACCAAATCCCGCAAGAAGCCTGAAGACATCGTCGGGCAGCGGAATGTGTTGTTCTTCGAACATCTATCTCCCCAGCGCTTCCGTCGCCGCCTGACGCACGGTCTTGTCCGCGTCGCCGGCCGCCATCGTTGCCAGGAGCGCCTCCAGTGCGGCATCCCGATGCTGCCTGACGATCTCGATCGCCGCCTTCCGCACGCTCCAATGCGGGTCCGACAACCGGGACACCACGGCCGGCCGGACAGCCTCCCAGGGGTAACCTGCCAGGGTCGTCAGCACGATCTTGCGCACCTCGGGGTCGTCGTGGTCGACAAGCCGCAGCAGGGCGGCCTGCGCCTCGCCGACCCGAAGCTTCCCCATGATCTCGACAAGCGCCAGAAGAAAGATATCGGTTGCCTTGTCAAGATAGGATGCCAGGAGCTGCCCGATCTGCGCGCTTCCGATCCTGCCGAGCCCGCGTGCCGCTGCAGCCCGGACCCAGAGGTCCTGGTCCTCGAGCAGCGAGATGAGCGCCTCAGAGACACCGGGCGCAGAAAGCCTGCCCAGGGCCTCGGCAGCAAGCATCCGGACCTCGGGGTCGTCGTCGGTCACTGCCAGCATGAGCGGCCGCAGCGACCGCTCTTCCGGCAGATTGCCCAGTGCATGGACAACGGCCTTGCGGACCTCGGCCTCCTCGTCCTTAAGCGCGAAAACCAGGGCGTCTGCAGCACTGGCGGTTGCGAACTTCCCGAGCAGCAGCGCGATATTCCTGCGCAGCGGCACATCCTGCAGGGTATACTCCTTCACCAGCCGCTCGAGGACGGATTCGATCGCCGATCGCGGCCAGCGCCTGGATTGCCGATTCCTGCACGCTCTTGTATTCGTCCGTCAGAAGATCGAGCAGCGGCGACCACCGCCTTGCCGCTCCGCAGCCGGCCCAGCGCCTCTGCGGCCGTGCTGCGCACATGTCCGTTCTCGTCGTCCAGCAGCTCGATCAGCGGCTCTTCCGCCTCGGGCCTGCCGAATTCTCCCAGGACCCGGGCCACCGTCCGCCGGACCAGCGCGTTCTCGTCGGAAAGATAGGCCAGCAGCTGCGGTCCTGTCCCGGAAGGCATGGCAATGAGCGCCTGCGCCATCGGTTCTTCAAGCTCCTCTTCGTTAAGCAGGGCAAGCAGCTTCGGAATGGAATGCTCCCTGCCGGCCCAGCCGAGCACGGCAAGGCACGCCTTCTGCAGCTCACCGGTCGTGGTGCCGAGCATCTGTTCGGCAAGGGCCACGGTTTCGTCGCTCATGCCCTCGCGCACCGTCCGCGCGATCGTCAGCCGCGTCGCCTGACCGCTCTTCCGGTAAATCGCCAAAAGCGCGGCCATGGACACCTCGCGCACGATGCGGAGCGGATCGGAAAGGCCGGCGACCAGCGGCGCCAGCGTATTTTCGTTGCCGATCTTGCCGAGCGCTTCCAGCACCGGCTCCCGGAGCGTGATGCGGCCCAGGGCGGCCATCAGCGGACCCAGCGCCCGTTCGTCCCCGATCTCGCCGAGCGCCTCGGCTGCGGCATAGTCGAGCCAGCCCTGATCGGCACGCTGCAGACATGCCAGCAGTGCGTCCACGGCCCGGGGGTCCCGGATCTTGCCCAGCGCCTCTGCCGATGCCACCCGGATATTTTCGTCGGGATCACTCAGCGCATTGATCAGAACGGGCACGGCCCGCTGGTCCCGGATGTCGCCGAGGATATCGACAATGAACTTCCGCACATCGGCATCAGTGGTGCCCAGTCATCGGCAGGAGGTCGTCGACCGCACCGGCGCCGATCTGCACCAGCGCTTCGATGGCCGCGTTTCGCGCGCCGGCATTATCATGGAGCGACAGGGTCTTGATCAGCTGCGCAATGACGCCGGCGCCGCCGATCTGCACCAGCGCCTCCACCGCCGTCTTGCGCACCCGCCAGTCCATGTCACCCAGGGCACGAAAGAGCAGCGGCACGGCCCCGGCCCCCGAGCGACCGAGATCGATGACCGCTTCACGGCGCTCTTCTGCGTCGGCACTCTGCAGTTTTTTCCCGAGGAACTCCTGATCAGGCATCGCCCGCCTCCGCCAATGCTTCCCGCTCCTGCCGGCTCAGGATCTTCGTAATATCAAGCAGGATCACCAGCCGATCACCTACCTTGCCCACGCCGTCGATAAAGTCCGCCTGCAGCCCCCGTGCTGCAGCCGGCGCCGGATCGATCTGCTGCCGCGGGATGTGCAGTACTTCGCGCACCCCATCGACCACCAGGCCGAGCAGGTCGGTGCCCGCGCTGCCGGGGCCGCGCACCGCTCCCCGGGTGATCAGCATGCGCACCTTCTTCGCCGGACCCGGCGCGAGCTCCAGTCCGAAGCGCTTTCGCAGGTCCACGACGGGAATGATCGCGCCGCGCAGGTTGACGACCCCCTCGATGAATTCCGGCATCCGGGGAAGCGTGGTGATGCGCAGCGGACGGACCACCTCGGCGATCGACCGGATGTCGAGGCCGAACTCCTCAGCGCCGACCTGGAAGGTAACGAGCTGCACGCTCTCTTCTGCGACGACGGCCTTTTTTTCTCTCGTGTCTCTCACGTTCATTGACCTGTATTAGCAACTCAGGAATTAGATTCCGACCAAAATGGCAAGGCTATTTCTCGCAAAGGCGCAAAGGACGCGAAGGAAACCATACGTCGATAATTAATTGGTTTAAAACAAAAAGCAATCCTTGTCCCGGATTTTCTTGGCGACCTTTGCGCCTTTGCGAGAGACGCCGTTAACGTTGCATTATTGTTACTACGTTTTGAACTTCTCGATCTCTTTGTTCAGCGCGCCGGCCTGTCCGGCGATCACGTCCATGGCGACATGCAGCCCTGAAGCCAGGTCCGCGTTCGCCCGGGCGATCTCCTTGATCCGGTCGATGGCCTGCACGATGAGGTCGCTCCCTGTTTGGACCTCGCCGGCCGCCCGGTTCACCAGGCTGATCTTGGCGCTCATATTTTCAACAGCGCCGGTGATGTCTTTGCTCCCCTTCACCTGTTCATCGGTGGAGCGCTTGACCACCCGCGTCAGTTCCCGCATCTTCTCCGCGGCGCGCATGATCTGCTCGCTGCCGGTCCGCTGCTCGGTCGTGGCCCGGGCGATCTGGTGCGCCATGTCGTTGATCTTGTCCACGGCAGCGCCCACCTGCCGGATGCCCTGGGACTGTTCGCTCGCAGCCCGATTGATGCTCTTGCTCATGCTCCGGGACTGCCCGGCGCGCTCAAGGATCTTGGTGAGCGCTGCTCCGGCATCCTGGGAAAGCCGCACACCCTCTTCGACCATGACGGACTCTTCCCGCATGACCTCCACCGCTTCCCGCGCTTCTTCCTGGACCGAGGTGATCAGCGCACTGATCTCCTGCGTGGAGGACGCCGTACGGTTCGCCAGCTCCCGGATCTCCGCGGCCACCACGGCAAATCCTCTGCCGTGCTCGCCGGCCTGTGCGGCAAGGATGGCCGCATTAAGGGCAAGAAGGCCCGTCTGGTCCGTGATGTCCTCGATCACGGTCAGAATGCTGCCGATGTTCTCGGCACGCTCACCCAGGCGGTTCACCACACCGGACGTCTTGCCCGTCGACTCCGCGATCCTGTTCATGCCGTCGATCGTCTTTTCTATGGACCGCATGCCAAGCTGTTCGGCATCGGCGGCAACGGCCTCGGCGATGACCGCCGATTCCCTGGCAATGGCCTCCACTTCCCGTACGGAAGCGCTGATCTCCGTGGTTGACGCAGCGGTTTCCTCGGCCGCCGAGGACAGGACCGCCACATTCTCGGCGATCTGCCGGACCGCGGCGGACATCTGGGTGATGGCGGTTGACGGTCTCCTCGATGGAGGAGGAGAGCTCGGACATCGTCAGGGCCACTTCCTGGATCGAGGCCGCCATCTCGATGACCGACGAGGATGTCTGCTCGGAGGTCTCATAGATGTCTTCGACGTTCCCGGCGATCTCCTTGAGCGAATAGTGCATCTCATTCACCGACGAAGCCGCCTCTTCAACCGACTCGGCCTGAACCCTGCTGCCGTCGGCTATTGCCGAGGATTTCTCCTGCACTTCCTTCCAGACCAGGGCGCTGTTGCCGGCGGCCTTCCGCACGTTCTCGATCATGCCTTTCAGGCCGATGATCATGCGGTTCAGGCCGCGGCCGAGCATCCCGAGCTCATCAACGGACTTCACATGCACGCTCACCCTGAGGTCGCCGGCGGCAATGTTCGAAGCCACGGCAACGGCCTCCTTCGTGGGCGCCACGATCATTTTCCGCGACATGACGTAGAGAAGGAACGACAGCAGCAGCACGATCCCGACGCTCGTCCCGAGGAGCAAAAAAACGACATGCCGGATGTCCTGTTCAACAGCTGACGTTGCAAAACCCATGGTGACGGTGCCAAGCTTCGTCCCGCGGGGATTGATCTCGACCGCCACTTCCAGCACGTCGAACTGCCGGCGGACCTTGGCAATAAGGGCGAAAACATCGCCGGCCCCCTCCCCGGTCATGAGCGCCTTCACGTCAGGGTTGTCGCGGTTGAAGCTGACGGAGGAGGTGCTGAGCGCTGCGCCGTTGGCGTCGGTGACCACGGCGTACAGCACATCCTTTGATTTCGCCACCTCGTCGACCAGCGAGTCCAGTGCCACGAGGTTCCAGTCCAGAATGAAGTCGCTGCCCGCCTTGCCCAGGAACTGGCCGAGCTCCCGCCCCCGCGTTTCGAGGGACCGGTACTCCCCTTTCCTCAGGGTCTGCGCGACAAAGGAGGTCCCGACGACCATCAGGAGAGAAACAAAACAGGTCATGACCACCACGAGTTTCAGCCCCATGCTGGCATCGACCTTCTTCTTCAATTTGCTGGCGGCTATTTTTTCCTTGATCCTTCGTAACATGGTTCCTTTCCCTTCACCGGGGAGCCCGGGTTCCCGGCGGCGATGGCGCTGTCAGGCGATCAGGTGCATGAGCCTTCGTACGCCGTCGTAGTCGCTGTCCTCGGCAGGAAACGAAGCCTGTGTAATCCCGGTCGATCATGGACAGCACCTGCGCGTGGCCGGCATTGCTGCGGTCGAGTGCAATGAGCGCTTGTTTAATGGATTCAAGCGTGCCGGCGTCAAGGTTCTTCGACGCGCAGATGTTGAACTCGGGGACCTCGACAGAGGTCTTCAGCACCTTCAGTCCCTGTTCGAGAAATTTCCCTGCCGTGGACTCCATGAGCCCGCCGGCGTCATACTCGCCGGCAAGGACCGCCCGGGCAACATCATCGTGATGTCCCAGGAACGCATGGTCCTTCAGATCTTCCAGGAGGACACCTGCTTCGGCCAGCATGGAGCGGGGGATCAGATAGCTCGACGTGGACATCCGGTCACCGAAGGCGAACCGCTTCCCCCGAAGGTCCTCAAGCCGCTCGATCCCGTCCGCGGACCTTGCAACGATCGCCGCATGCGTATAGGGCAGCCCCTTGCGGAGCGCTTTTACCAGCAGCACGGCGCCGTATTTTTGGTGCGCTTCGATATAGGTTGTCGGCGTCAGAAAGGCCAGGTCCGTCACACCGTCCTCGAGGTCCCTGATCGTCTGCATGAAATCGAGGCCCACGACCAGGTCGACCTTTCGGCCAAGCGACTGCGTCAGATATTCCGTAAGCGGCTGGAACCGCCGGTGCATCGCTGCGGGCACTTCCAGCGGGATGACCCCGAACTTCAGCCCGGTATGGAGCGCCGTGCGGGGGCCGCGGGCGCTGACGGTCATGGTAACAAGCTCCTGGTTCAATAGCGCTGCCTGTTCGTTCAGTATCTTCAATGCGCCGGCCATGCCTTCCATCCGCTTCATGGTCTGGCGCGGCAGATCCTGGATCTGCTCCATGGCATGCAGGATCTGGCTGGCGCCCTGCCGTTGTTCGCTGGTCCCGGCGGCGATCTTGCCGGCGCGCGCGGTCACGTTCTCCGCCGCCTCGGCGATCTGTCTGCCGCCGCGGCCCTGCTCCGTCAGGGTGAGGTTCACGCGGCGGGCGATGTCCCGCATGCCCTCCGAGGCCTTGAGGATGATCTCCGAACCGCTGCTCTGCGCCTGGGTGGCCGATGCGATCTGGCCCATCATCTGCTTGACGTGCGCCACCGCCTCGCTCACCTGCTTGATCCCGCGGGTCTGCTCCGTCATGGCGCGCTCGATCATGGTGGCCATCTCCGCGGACCGGCTGGCGCTTCCCACGATCTTCTCCAGCGCCGCACCGGCGTCCTGTGACCGCTGTACGCCGCGGTCAACGGCCGTCAGACTTTCGGTCATGGCGGTCACGGCCTCCTTGGCCTCCTTCTGAACCGCCGTAATGAGCTTTGCAATGTCCTGGGCGGAACCGGCCGTCCGGTCCGCAAGGGCCTTGATCTCTCCCGCCACGACGGCAAAACCCTTGCCGTGCTCGCCCGCCTGCGCCGCCAGGATCGAAGCGTTCAGCGCCAGCAGGTTCGTCCGCTCCGTTACTTCAACGATGACGCCAAGGATCTTGCCGATCTCGCCGGAGCGCTTGTCGAGACGGGTGATAAGGCCGGAATAGCGTTCCACGGCCTCCTTGATGGTGTCCATGGCGCGCATGGTCTCCTGAATGGACCGGCTGCCGCTGTCCCGCGCCTCGAACGAGACCTGCTCCGACAGGCGCGCAGACTCCTGTGCCAGCCGCTCCACCTCGCGGATGGTCGCCTCGATCTGGATCGCCGATGACGACGTCTCCTCTGCGGCCGACGAGAGGGTCTCGGCATGGCCGGCGACCTCGCGGATGGACCCGATCATCTCGAGCACCGAGGTGGTGACGTTCTCCACCGACGAGGTCAGTTCTCCCGTGTGGCGCGCCACCTCCTGGTTCGACGCGTTCATCTCGAGGATGGCCGACGATGTTTCTTCGGCGGAGGTCGACAGGCTTCCGGCGCTCTCCGCGATCGACTGGATGGACGAGGACATCTCTCCCACGGACGTGGAGACGCTCATGATGGCATCCGCCTCGGCCTCCGAGTTCTTCCGGATGGCGCGCGAGTCTTCCGCGATCGTCGGACCCAGGTCGTTGATGCGCACCGCAATGGCGCTCATCTCGACGATGAACTGCTCGAGCCGCTCGACCAGGTAGTTCACGCCGTCGGCGAGCATGCCGATCTCGTCGTTTCTTCCGGCCTCGACGCGCTGGGTGAAATCCTTCCGGTCGATCATGCCCGTCAGCGCGTCACCCAGCGCCCTGACGCGGTCGGTCACCGTGCGGGAAAGGGAAAAGTAGAGGATGGCCGCCAGAATGAGAAAAATGAAGGCGTGTTCGAAGAGCGCGCTTATGGCATAGGCCCGGAGCCTGCTGTCGAGGTCCGCAGGATAGACGGAAAGACGGACCTCGCCCAGCCGGGTCTGTTCGGCCATGATCGGCAGCGGCCCTACCGTCAGGCGCTTCGCTGCCAGGTCCGCCCGGCCGTCACGGATGATCTCCCTGCCCGATCCGTCGGTGATCATTACCTCCTGCGCATCGGGCAGGTGCATGAAGTTCTTCGCCATGGCGTTGAGACCGCCGAAGTCCGACACCAGCAGGTACGGCGTTGCCAGTTCGGCCATGAGGCTGCAGGACTGCTCGCCCCGAATGCGGGCTTCGCTCATCAGGGCGCGTTTTTCCATGACGTAGCGGTACGCCCCGATCAGCGCCATGGTCACGAACAACCCTGCGAAGATCATGAAGATCAGTTTCTGTCGTATGCCTATGCGCATGATTCCCCCAACCTGCTGAACGCTGCCGTAGGCGAGGAAACGCCTGCGACGAGATCTCCGGTCGAACCCGTAGGGGCGGGTTTAAAACCCGCCCCTACCCTTGAAGAACATCCGGTGTGTACCTGAAATCAAAAAGTCGGATGACTGCCGAAAGGATTCCTAGAACTTGAACCGTGCAAGCTCCGCCTGGAGCGCATCGGCGCGGGACTTGAGCGTCTGGACCGCCATGTCCATTTCGATCGATACGTCAACATTGTCCTGCGTGATCTTCTGGATGCTGTCCACGGCCTGGCTGATCTGCTGCGCTCCGAGGCTCTGCTCCGACGTGGAGCGCGCGACCTGCGCCGCCTGCATGGTCACCGATTCGACCGCGTTCGCGATCTGCCGGCTGCCCGTCGTCTGCTCCTGCGACGCCGTCGTCACCAGCCGGGTGATGTCGCGCATCTGCTCCGCAGCCTGGGCGATCCGCTCGCTGCCGCGCCGCTGCTCCTGCATGGCTGCGGCGATCTGCTCGATCTGGTTGGCAATATCGATGGAGGCGTCCGTGATCTGCGCCAGGCCGCGCGCCTGTTCCGCCGTGGTCTTCTCGATGGCCCGCGCCATGCCCGAGGACTGCCGCGAACTGTCGGCGACCTGCTCGAGCACGTCGCTCGTCACGTTCACCAGGGCCGCGCCGGCCTCGACGGCCTTCAGTCCGCGCGCCATGGCCTGCACGCTCTGCGCGGTCTCCTCCTGCACGGAGGCGATGAGGCTCACGATCTCCTGCGTGGACGCCGCCGTGCGCTCCGCCAGCTCCTTGATCTCCTCGGCAACAACGGCAAAGCCCTTGCCGTGCTCGCCGGCCTGTGCCGCAAGAATGGCGGCGTTCAGCGCCAGCAGGCCCGTCTGGTCCGTCACTTCGTCGATCACCTTCAGGATCTGGCCGATCTCCTGGGAACGCTTGCCCAGGCGGTTGACCACCTCGGCCGTTGCCTCGACCGCTTCCTTGATGTGGTCCATGCCCTTGATCGCCTCTGCCGCCGCGGCCATGCCGCGCTCCGAGGCCTCGGCCGCGACCTTTTCCGCCAGCCGCGCCGACTCGACGGCGCGCTGCTCCACCTCTTTCACCGACACGCTCATCTCGGTGATGGACGACGAGGTCTGCTCGGCCGAGGCCGAGAGCGCCTCGGTGTTTTCCGACACCTGCCTGATGGAGGCCAGCATCTGATCGATGGAGGAGGCCGTGTCTTCGACAGCCGGGGAAAGGGTCCCGGCGTTCCGGGCGACCTCCTCGATCGACGAGGCCATCTCGGTGGCCGACGAGGAGGCGTTCGCCGCCGACTGGGACATGTCTCCGGCGTTCTCCGCCACGCCGCGGATCGAAGCGACCATCTCGTTCACGGTCATGGCCGTCTGCTCCGTCGCCTCCTGCTGGCCCCGCGCGCCCAGGGTCATTTTCTGGGCCGCGCCGGTCAGCATCTTGAGCGCATCGCCCAGGCTGGTGCCGGTCTGCATGATCCTGCCGAGGATCTCCCGGAGGTTCAGAGACATGGTATTGATGGCCGCGCCGAGCGTGGCGATCTCCGTTTTGCCTTCGATGACGATCTCCTGCGACAGGTCGCCGGCGGCCATCCTGCCCGCGGACCTCGACAGCTCGATGATCGGATCGGTGATCACCTTGCCGACCAGGAAAGTAGACGAGGACCGTGGCGGCAAGAAAACTGATCAGCCCCACCGTGAGCGAGGTCAGGAGCAGGCCCCGGACCTGGCGGTTCACGGCTTCGGCCTTGAGCGCGATGCGGAACACGCCGACCTTCTTGCCGTCGGCTGCCATAAGAGGAATGACCTTTTCATAATGGCTGCCGCCCTCATCGGTGTACGACTGGGTCATCTCCCCGCTCGCACCAAGTGCCCGTTTGCTCGCCTTGTCATCCTTTATGGTATTTTCGGCTCCGGCCATGCTGGCATAGAGCACTTTGCCGCTCATGTCCATGATCATGGCCTGGGACAGGTCTTTATCTTCCTGGACCAGCATGCCCAGCTTCTCGCCCATCCCTTCGAGCGCGTTGAGCGGAATGCCGAACCCCAGGGCCTTGTTGATGTCCTTCCGGGTCCCCTCAGCCATTGCCGTGACCTTCTCGATCAACGCGTCCTTATACCGGCTCGTCGCCGTGTAGACGTTGATGAGCGTCGTCAGTGCCAGGATCAGCAGAATGATGCCCGCGGTCGCAACGACCGCCCGCGTCTTGAGGTTCATGCCGGCGAAGATGTTCATTTTATCACCTTGGTAGCGTCCGAGATCAGGTCGATGGGCACCTTGATCCCGAGGGCGCCGGCCTCCTTCAGGTTGACGACCAGCTCGACCATCCGCGGGACCTCCACGGGAATGCTTGCCGGCTTTTCCCCTTTGAGCAGCCGTGCCACCATTCTGCCGGCGGCCGCGCCCTGCTCGGACGCGCTCGGAGCCAGGCTCAGGATCACCCCGTGCTCTGCCGTGCCCCCGATCTGGCTGATCGTCGGGATCTTCGCCTCCCGCGCCTGCTGCACGATCGCATCAATGGCCTCGTTCGCCGCAGCGCTCACGGATATGAGCACGGCGTCCGCCTTGCCGGCGAAGACAAGTTTTTTGGCCTCATCAGGCCGCTTGATGGCCATCTTGACCGTCTGGAACCCGTACTGGGACTCAAGTTCACCCAGCTCCTCGGCCTGCTTGACCGAATCGGGCTCAAATTCGTTGTAGACCACCGCGATCCTGGTAAAGGGTGTCATCTTTTTCAGGTACTTCAGCAGGCTGGTCATCGGCACCTTGGCGCTGATGCCCGTCATGTTCCGTGCCGACACGCCGGCAGCCCCGGGATCGTACACGCCGGCGTACACCATCGGAATGCTCTTGGTCTCCCGGATCATGGCCAGCGCCGCAGGCGCGCCGTAGGACACGAGCACGTTCACTTCCGCCACCACGAGCTTCCGGGCCGCGTTCGCCCAGGAAAGGGAGTCGGGCGACGGCATCTGGAGCAGCGTGTCGACCGTGCGAAAATCGAAGCCCTCTTTCCCGAGCGATGCGGCAAAGGCCTTATGCACCTCCTGATAATAGCCCAGGTTGCCGGACATGATCACTCCCACGGTCTTGTCCGCGGCGCCGGCAGGCAGAGCGCTCAGAAGAAGCACGACTGCTAGGATCCATCGTATTGCTCTCATTCTTCCTCCCCCTACCATTTCAGGGACAGGGTTGCCATCACCGTTTTCACCCGCCCGTCCTGCGTATTGTCTATCTGGTCGTCGTAACTCCGGTACTGGTACCGGACGTCGCTGCTGAGGTTCCGGGTGAACTGCATCTCGATGCCGCCCGTGTACACGCTGTCGATGACCTTGAGGTCCGAAAGCTCCGCAATGCCGGCAGTGTTGGCGCCGGCGAGCCGGAAGTTCCCGCGCGAGTAGCTCTTGCTTCCCGATGCAGTGAGGTTCACGCCGTTCACGGGAGCAATGGTCGCGCTCAGCGTTCCGACGTTGGCAATATCATCATAGGGAACGCCGCCGTCGAGCGCAAAAGCGCCGGATCGCGTCCTGCTCGGTCACGGTCTGATCGACCTTGTTCTGGTAATGAGAGAAGCTGGCCGTGAGCGACGACCGTTTTCCGACCAGGAACGTCATGCTGGCCAGCGCCTGGTCATGCTCGGCGTCGCGGCTCCCGCCCCCAGGGGCGATCCGACTGGTCCCGCTTCTCATTCACGACGCTGTAGCTGAGCATCGTATTGAACCAGGTCAACGGCATCCAGGTGAGCGATGCACGCGACGTAGCGGACTTGTCCGGATCCGTGGCGTAGGCCGGATTGTCGACCGAGACCGCGGTGTAGTCGGCCCGGAAGATCATTTTTTTCATGATGCGATAGGTGACGCCGAGCTTGGCCGTGCTCTTGGTCGTGCTCTCCGGCACCAGCCAGTATGCCGGTGCGCCGGCCGGGGAGGCAGCAGGGTGGAGCCCAGGAGGCCCCGCGTGCGGTCGGTCGTGTCCGTGCCGTATTCGCCCTTCAAGCGTCAGGCGGTCCGTTGCCCGGTACCGGAGCGACCCGCTCACCACATCGCGTGTGGACGAAATGGAATCGCGGACCTGAACAGCGCGGCGCCCGCTGCGGTGATGTTGTTTCCGTGGCCGGGTTGGTCACGTCATGGTCATAGTGACGGTACTTGAGCGCGAACAGCACGCTCGTGACGGGCATGAAGATGAGATCGCCTGCGGTGTTCGTGAACTTCTCCTTGACGCGCTGTCCTCGTTCTTCTTGTCGCCGTTCGTGTAGGTCCCGGAGAGGACCACCTGCCCGAATAGGTCGTATGGACCTTCAGCGTGTCCCAGGAGGACTCCAGGTCCGGAACGAGATTGTGCGGGACCGTGAACGTGGTCAGTCCCGAAGTATAAGTGTCGTTCAGCACCTTTTCCCCGATCGCCTCGAACTTCTTTTCCGTGTGGCTGTAATCGACCTCGATCGGGCCCAGGTGGCTGTTGACGCCGACCCGGAACTCCTCGGTGTTCCAGTCGATGTCGCGCGACTTCGAGACCTTGGTCAAGGCCGCCGCTCAGTTCGCGCAGGAACCGCTGCTGGATGCTGCCTTCCCGGTCGATGGTCCGCACTTCGGCGTAGAGATGGAAGGGGAAATCCGGGGTCTTGAACCGGAGGAACGCCCTGCCAACTGGTTGCTCGATGCCCGTAGAGGTCGATCGGGGTTCAGGTCGGTAAAGCTCGGCGACGGCGTGGCCGGATCGTCGAACGCCGAACTGGAAATGGTTCAGATTGTGGAACAGGCTCGCGCGTGTACCCGTTGAACACCACCACGTCCTTGTAGGCGTAATCAACCTCGCCGAAATAATCCTTGGTGTTCAGAAAGGTCGGATTCGAGCACGAAGCGGTGCGGGAGCGGGTCCCACTCCAGGTCCAGCGATCCCAATGGGGCCGGACTTGAGATACTCGTACTCTCCTGCTATCGGTGTTGCCGTGTCTCGTTATGCTGCGGTAGCCCAGGCCGAATCTTGCCCTCAAAGGGCTCGCCGAGCGCGGTCGCTTCTGGCCTGTTCCTCGCTGCCTGCTGCGCAACAGCCGGGGAGGCCCAGAACATCAGGACGCTCAATGATCAGGATCAACTTTTTCATGTACGAGCCTCCTCTATCGTATGAAGTCTGCCTTTGCCGCTCGGCGAAGGCAGGTCGGAACCATGGATCTGGGAATGACAGTCGGAGCACCGCGTGTAGAATGCCTGCTTCTGCTCGGTCGTCGTGCTGCCGTCGATCGGGTGCGTCGGATGGCACTGGAGGCAGAGGAACGGCTCGCGCGCGTTCAGCAGGTTGTTGTTCACCGATCCGTGCGGGGTGTGGCAGGCGCGGCAGTCATCGGTCAGGTCGGCATGCTCATACACAAAGGGCCCTTCCTTCTCCGCGTGGCACTGCGTGCAGGTCGCCTTCACCGTATCGCGCCGCAGGCTCTTTTCCGCTGCGCTGCCGTGCGGGATCGTGGCAGTCGGTGCAGAAGACCTTCTTTTCCGGCACCGGGTGATGGTTCGGCAGGATGAAGGCCGCCTTCACTTCCTG
This sequence comes from Nitrospirota bacterium, assembly GCA_963818475.1. GTDB lineage: Bacteria > Nitrospirota > UBA9217 > UBA9217 > UBA9217 > GWC2-56-14. Next base: position 396,064 of record CAWFSF010000002.1, read on the forward strand.
GTGGCAGCGTTCGCACATCTCGGCCGTGTCCCGGATGCTTCACCTTCAGGTTGTGGCCGCCGTGGATCTTGTGGCAGTCGGAGCAGGAAACGTCGGCGATGTTGTGCGATGCCCGCGTTCCAGTTGTGCAGGTTGAAGGTTGCGTTGGCCGTGTGGCACTTGAGGCAGATGAGCGACTGGGCCTGCGCCGGAAGGTTCTTGATGTCGATGAAGGTCTTGTAGTTGCAGGCCGTCATCTTGCCCGCCTTGGCGTCGGCCTGCACTCTCTCCGGCGTGATCCCGTCGACGGCAAGGCTGCCCGGCCCGTGGCAGCTTTCGCAGTTCACGATCGGCATGCCCGATTCGCGCGAGAGCTGGGCGCCCATGGTCGAGAGGTCGAAATCCTTGCGCCGCTGGTCGTGCACATGACAGGCCGCGAGACAGGTGTCCGTGCCGATATAGTCGGCGTCGAGCCGGCCGACGATCAGCTTCTCGTACTCCTTGATCGGCAGGATCGGCCTCGCTTCCTTGAGCGCTGCGCATCCGGCGGCGAAGAAGACGCCGATGATCCCGGCTGCCAGCCATTTCCTCCATTTCAGAAATTGTTCCATAAAAGAAAACCTCCTTTGTCCTGAGTGTGGGTTAGGGCCGTTCTGCTTCGATGCCGAGCGACACCGTTCGGCAGTAGATACGTTGTTGCCTCGGCACAATAAACAGGCGGCGTACCGCCGGCGCAGAGCGTGTCCAGCGTTGCGCCCACCGAATAGTTCATGACATTGTCATCGAGCCAGTCGATGGAGTCATAAATGAGCCGCTTTGTGTACATCCGGTTGTGCACATAAGCCCCGGGATCATGCTCCAGCAGGTTGAAGTTGAAAGCCGCGCCCATGTTGTTCTGACCGGTGTCGGGAGTGCCTAGAACTGCAACAGCGACATTGGCCGTACAACTGTAAGCCCCTGCGACCCCTGACAGCGTAAAGGTTGAGCTGCCGCCGGTCTGCCAGTTCCTGACAGGTAGGTTTAATGTCGTCGTACAGTCCGAGGTTATCGCTTGGTTATACGTAGTATCGAAACCCGGTGCAATGAAGAAGTAAGGGCTGTAGGGAGCAAAGAAGATCCCGCGAATTGCAAGTTGGTCCTTTAACGCTTCGATGGACTCGGTAAACTGAGCCTTCTGTTCTCTCACGAGGTCGAGGATAAGCGTCGTGGATGGGCCGTGGCAATTGAAGCAAACCTCGCTTGCGATGCCGGTGATCTGTCCGATCGAGGTTGTGCTCCGGGAGACCGGCAGGAACAGATGGTTCCCGTTCTTGTTCGGACGGGACATGTGGCAGCCGATGCAGGGACCGTTGGAGCCCGTATTCACAAAAGGCGGAAGCTTCTGCGTGGCTGCGGTGCCGATCTTATCATGGAGATATTCCGGAATGTTGTTGTAGGGCCGTCCGGGAAATTCGTAGCCCGTGACCGTGAAGACCTGTCCGCCGGCGGTCAGATAGTGGGAATTGATGAACCCGCTGTTTGCAAAGTTAAACGTGGTGATGGTTCCCACGGACAGCAGCGCCGGATCGTTCAAGCCTCTTACCGTGTCGCCACTTTCCCTGCCCGTGTGGCAGGCCATGCAGACGTTCGATCCTGCAAGGTCCGGGTAGGCGTGCGAGGCCTTGGCATAGATCTTGGGGGACGTGCCGTAATCATACTTCGCCGTGATCGCCCCGGGGTTCCTAAGAGCCCCCTTGTTGTCCGTGTGGCAACCGTTGCATTTGAGCATCTCGGGTTTCCAGTTGAAAGAAGTAGTAGCACTGGAAAACTGCGAATTGAGGCCGCTGTTGATGTCGCTTGCGAGCTTGGCGTCCCCGGACCTAAGCGCATCCGCGTAAGCAGTGTAGCCGGTGGTCGTGTGACAGCGCTGGCAAGCGTTGTATGAGCTTGCGCCCCAGGCATAGTGAGCCCAGGCGCCGCTGAAATAGCCGGTTCCGGTCGAGTTTAAGTTAAAAGGATTCTTGTCGGCATGCGCCGATTGCGCCCATTCTCTGTTCTGCGTGGGCGGTTTGTGAGGATTGTGGCAGTTCACACAGACCTTCTTGTCGCTGTAGTCCGTTCTGTAAATACCCTGCGCATCCCGATAACTCATGGAATAGCCGGTAATGGCCTTGGTGCCGGAGTTTCCGATGCCAGTCCAGTCACCTGGAGTTGCAAAGTGCGTGTCCGTAATGCTGAACTGGTTGCCGCTTGCACTCAGCTCATCTGTTCCGCCGGGGTCATGCGCTGCTGGCGCGGTTCCTGTGCCCGTCGTGTCCAGCAACCCATGGCAGGAGGTGCACATGACGAACTGGGCTGAGGCCTGGACCGTGCCGGTGCCCCAGGTAACGGGAGGCGTGTCGGGAATAACAGAGATGGGCCCCATCCCGCCCGCACCCGCGTGCAGGCTTCCCCCGCCATGGCAGGTTTCGCAGCCGATAACCGGTCGCAGGATGCCGGCAGCACCGAGATAGCCCGGGGTGAGCTTGCCGCTGTCCCCGTTCGGGTCATGGCAGGCCACACATTCGACTCCTCCTGCCTGTACCTGAGCAAACGTCGGACTCCCCACGCTGTACAGGTCACCCGGCGTACTCAGGTTCGCATGCTTGCTCGTCAGCCAGTCGGCGACCATCGCCGTATGGCACGTGGCGCACGTGGCCAGTCCGACAGTCGGCGTTGATGCCGTTAGCACGTTTTCTGTTGCCGTGGGGGTATTCTCCTCTGTTGAGGAGCCGCACCCGGCGAGCAGGGCGGCCGCAGACATCACGGCCAGAAGCAGAAATACCATTCTTCGTTTATGCATATGCAATACCCTCCTTCACAAATTGGCAATGTATTTTTTATCGGGCAGGAAAACGGCACGTACACCGCCCTCCCTGCGTCCGCTCTTAGCTGCCTGCAACCTTGTCAATATCGAGCAGGATGAACAACCGGCCGTCCTTGCGAGCAATGCCGCGAAGAAACTCGATGCCATGCTCGACCGTTTCCGGCACTGCCCGCACCAGGTCGGGCGAAAGCTTCACCACACCCGTCACCCGGTCCACAATGAATCCTATCTTTTCATCGTCCACCGAGACCACCACCACCCGGGACTTTTCGTTCATGGCTGCCGGGCCGAGGCCCAGGCGCTTGCCGAGGTCGATGATGGTCAGCATCGTGCCGCGCAGCGAGCTCACGCCGAGGATATACTCCGGCGCGTTCGGCACCGGCGTCAGGCTCCACATCTTGAGCACTTCGTTCACTTGTTCGACGGCAACCACATACTCTTCCCCGCTCAGCAGAAAGGCGACCATCTCGGTCTCGGCCGCTGGTTCCGCGGGCAATGCTGCTTCAGCAACTGGCGGTCCCGGTGCCGGCCCATCACTTCGCAGGATTTCGGCAGCCTCAGGCGCAGGTAAAGCAGCCTCGGCTGCAACCATCGGAGCAACCTGCACTGCAGGTTCAGGCTCAACCGGCACAGGGGGCGACGGGACAACTGCTTCCGCTGGGGCGCTTTCCGGCGCTGCGGGGACTGGCTGCTGTTCGACGGAAGCGGACAGTTCTTCCTTCTTTTTTTCCGCCTGCGCCCGCTCAGCCGCCTTTTTTCGTGCTGCCAGAATGTCCATGGTAACCTTTAATACAAGATTCAATAGTGGTAATTACTCAGGTCAAAACATTATCCGCAGATTTCACAGATTAAAACAAACTTGAATTATGTTTTATAAAATCTGCGTCGCTTAGAAGCGCCTACTTTTGGCCATCTGCGTAATCTGCGGCCAAAAGGTTTTCTCTGGTGTAACGCCCTTGCGGCCGATAGAGCGTAAGTGCGTTCTGTTCTACCCTAACTCCTTCACCACATCTTCAAGGATCTCCGCATTGATCATGGCAGCGCCCCGGCCGAAGCCCTCGAACAGGGCATTGCCGGCGATGATGTTGATGCGGCGCGGCACGCCGCCTGAATGCTGATACAGGACTGCGATGGCTTCTTCGTCAAAGAGCGGTTCTGCCCTGCCTGCCACGCGGAGCCGGTGCTGGACGAACTCGCGGGTCTCGTCAAGGTCGAGCGGCCCCAGGTGATACTGCATCCCGATCCGCTGGCGAAGCGCCCGGTAGGGCTTTTTGTTCAGCCGCTCCCGGAGCTCGGTCTGGCCGATCAGCACCAGCGCCATGAGGTTGCGGTCGTCGAGCTGAAAGTTCGTGAGCAGCCGCAGCTCTTCGAAGGTCGCCTTGCCCGGAATAAGCTGCGCCTCGTCGATGATCACGACGGTGCGCCGGCCTGCCTCAAAAAGCTCAAACAGCTTCGCATTGATCGCCTCGAGCACCTCATGCCGGTGCCTGCTTGCTTCTCCGATGCCCAGGCGGAGCGTAATGGTCCGCAGCAGCTGGGACGGCGAAAGCAGCGGATTGATGATCAGCACCGGATAATATCCGCTGTCCAGGGAATCGATGAGCGCCCGGGACAGGGTCGTCTTGCCCGACCCGATATCGCCGGTCAACAGAACGATGTCCTGCTCTTCCACTGCAAGCTGGAGCCGCGCCAGCGCCTCGGCGTGCTTCCGCCCATGGAACAGGAAACGCGGGTCCGGCGTCTTGCTGAACGGCTTTTCCCTCAGTCCGTAAAAGTCTTCGTACATAGCGCGTTAACCATGGAATCTGGGTGAGAAACATGAAACCCTTTACACCTGCTCAGGTCCATATACTATCCGCAGATTACGCAGATTACGCAGATTAAAAAACAAACCCGAATTATGTTATTTAAAATCTGCGTCCATCTGCGAAATCTGCGAACAAAAGGGTTTTTCTCTGGTGTAACGCCCTTCATTCCGCAATCCGAAATCCGCATTCCGCAATTTCGTTACGAGTATTGTCTCGTAACTCCTGCTTTTCTGAACGCTCCTTCGATGAGCGACTCCACGTCCAGAACGAGCACAACGCCCCGCTTGTCGCCGAGCTCGGTGGCGCCGGCGATGCCGGGGATCTCCGCCAGCCGCTTCCCGAGCGGTTTGATCACGATCTCCTGCTGGTCTTTGAGCCCTTCCACCACGATCCCGAGACGGCGCTCCGCAAGGCCGACAAGAATGACATAGAACGATCCGAACCGCTGCTCCCCGGCCAAATTGAAGGCCCGCGTAAGCCGAAGCAGCGGAACGGTGTCTTCCCGGATGGCGATGACCTCGCGCGTTTCCACGGTCCGCACCTGGTCCGGTGTGGCCTGCAGGATCTCGAGCACGGCGTTGAGCGGGATGGCGAACACCTGGCCGGCCGCCTCGACGATCAGCGCCTTGATGATGGCGAGCGTGATCGGGAGCGTCAGCGTGAACCGTGTTCCCACGCCGAGCTCGGTCTCGATGTCGATCATACCGGAGAGCCGCGAGACGTTCTTTTTCACGACGTCCATGCCCACGCCGCGGCCGGAGATCTCGGTCACCGTATCGCGGGTGGTGAAGCCCGGCAGGAAGATAAGATCGAGAATGTCCTTGCGGTCGATCACCGGATCGAGCCCGTGGTCGCTCTCAAGGATGCCCTTTTCGCACGGCCTTGGCCAGGATCGCTTCGGCCGATATGCCGGCGCCGTCGTCCTCGACCGTGATCACCACGTGGTTGCCGCGCGGGAACGCCGTGAGCCTGACGCTGCCCTGCTCCGGCTTCCCGACCTGCCGCCGCACCTCGGGCGGTTCGATGCCGTGATCGATGGCGTTCCTGATGAGGTGCATCAGCGGGTCCGCAAGGTCTTCGATCATGAGCTTGTCGAGCTCCGTCTCTTCGCCCTGAAGCTGCAGATCGATCTCCTTGCCCGCATCCTTGGCGTATTTGCGGACCACCGACGACAGGCGCGTAAAGATCTGGCCGATGGGCACCATCCGGACCTCGAGGATGCCCTCCTGCAGTTCGTTCAGCTTCCGCTCGAGGCTCTTGTGCGCCTTGTGCAGCTCCACGGAGATGCCGGTATAGCCCTGGAGCTGCCGCAGTTCCTTCACGATCCTGCCGATGATGTTCTTGGTCAGATGCATCTCGCCGACGGTGTTCATGAGGCTGTCGAGGCGGAAGATGTCGACGCGCACGGTATTGCTCACGGATTTGAGCATCGTTGCTTCGGGTTTCGCTTCTTCGGCCTTCGCGCCCTGGCGGTACGCCACCGGCTCGATCGAGACGTTCGGCAGGGCCAGGGCCGCGGTCAGCGCGGCGCGGTCCTTTGGCGTGCCGAGGACCATGGTAAAACCGATGCCGCTGCCCTGTGCGCCTGCGGTCGGCAGGGTGCAGATGATCTCGCCGTTCTTCTTGAGCGGTCTCGTTCAGGGCCTTGATCCCGGCTTCGAAATCAGTGAGCTCGTACGACAACCTTGACCATGAACAGGTTCGTTCGCTCTCGGATGTTCTCCTTCAGCCGGTATTCCTCGTACTCCGTCAGGACCTGCAGGATCCCCCGGTCGAGATCGATCTGCTCCAGCAGCGACCGGCCCTCTGCTGCCGAGGGTTTTGCCTTCAGGACCGCGTCAATGCGTTCCATGGCCGGGGTGATGTCATCGCTCGGCTGGCGGGCAGCCACCTGCTGCACCAGCCGCCCGATGAGCGAAAGCGTCTCGAGCACCACATCCAGGGCCTGCCGGCCCAGAGCGACCTTGCCGAGCCTGAGTTCGTCCAGCAGGAACTCCAGCTTATGCGTGATGTCCGACGGGGCCTTGAGCCCGTACATCCCGGCCAGGCCCTTGAACGAATGAACGGCGCGGAACAGCGAGTTCAGGACGTCCGGGTCGGTGCGGCCCGCGGCCAGGGCGTTCTCGAGCGACAGCAGCGCCTGGTTGGCCGTCTCCAGGATGTCCTCCGCCTCTGCCAGAAAATCTTTTATGGGCCGGTCTGAAGTCACGCTATCGCTCCCGATCAAATGCGGATCAAATGTGGAATGCACGCATATGTCCTACAGGCTTTCTCGCTCCGAACTCCGAACTCCAGGCTCCGCACTACGTACCACTCCCCAGCACCTTCCCTACCGCAGCCATGAGGTCGGCCCTGGTAAACGGCTTCACCACATAGCCGGCCGCGCCGAGCGCCAGGCCGCGCTTCACGTCCTCCTCGGTCTTTTCCGTGCTGACGATGATCAGCGGGATGTCCCGGTAGGCGGGGTTGGACTTCACAAAGCCGATCAGTTCAAGTCCGTTGATGTCGGGCATGTTGATGTCGGTGATGATGAGGTCGAAGCGGCGCGTCGGGAGCGTTTTCAGGGCCTCGAATCCGTTCGCCGCCTCGACAACGTAGAATCCGCCGGCCTCCTCGAGCGACACGCGGATCATCGAGCGGATGGCCTTGGAATCCTCCACGATGAGAATGTTCTTCATCTTCTCTCCTTCTGCAGTTCCGCGATCCGCTTTTCGAGCAGCGCCTTTTCGAGCGCCATTCCCGCCTGGTTCATGAAGATCTCGAGCGTGTCGACGCCCCTGATCGGACTGCCGTTCGGGCAGGTTGTCGCCGTAGACGACCAGGACCACCTTGCTGTCGACGACCAGGGGAATGGCAAGCACCGGATCGGGCTGCGCGCCGCCGAGCTCGTTGGCAAGATAATTATTGCATTCGTTCGATTCGAGCGGCCCCAGATAGCTGCGCCGGTTCTCGATGACGGTCAGGAACAGGGACGGTTTGTTGAGCGGGATCTTGATGTTGCGCACGACCTGGTCGGCCGAGCGCCCCTTCAGCTCGATGCCGAACTGGCCGAGCCCCCGCACCTCGTCCTTCTTGACCATGAACAGAACAGCGCGGTTCACGACCTCGCTGGCATAGCGCAGGATCAGCAGCGTGACTTCGGAAGTCGCCGTGGGAAACCGAAGCTCATCGAACATGGACCTGAGCGTCGAGATCTCTCGCTGCGGCGCTTCGGTCTCGATGCGGGTGCGGAATTCTTCTTTGGCGGGTTCGTAGCTGACATGCGCCGGAGCAGCAGGCGGCGGCAGGGGCCGCAGCCGGCGGCTGGCGGCGTTGGCGGCGCTGCAGGGGCCGGGGCTGCTTTGGACGCCGGGGAAGGCGCCGATTTCCGGCTTTCGTGGCGCCGCTCGTCGAGGATCCGGGTGCCCTCCATCAGCAGATACTCGGCGCTGATGCCGCGACTTGAGGAGGAACTCCTGGGTGTCGATCTCGATCTTGTCCTTCGGCGCGATCTCGCCGAGCTCAAAATTGAAAAATCCTTCTTCCCAGGCCAGCAGGTCGTAAATGATCTCCTCGATCTGCTTGCGCACCACGGTCTGGAGGGTCTCCGGCGGGACCAGCCCCATCTCGACAAGGATCATGCCGAGCGGGGTATCGGTCTCCTTTTTCTGGCGCGCCAGCGCCTGCGCAAGGCCCGGTGCGGTCAGCATGCCCTGCGACACCAGGATGTTGCCCAGCGAGTCGCGGATGCCGTCACTGGCGGCCTGGATGACCTGGCCGTTCTTGAACACAACCATCCCCATTCCCTTGCGGCTTCGCACAACAAGGGTGCCGGTCTTTTTACTTAGACTGATGATCTGGAAAATATCCGGTAAGGCAAGATCTTCCAGCCTGCCGACAAGGCTCATGCATTCTCCGTAGTACGCAGTTCGCCAAATTATAGCAGTTTAGACAATAAATGCAAGATTAATTCATCAGTTAGGGGGGGTGCGCGGAAGGAGGATAAGCAGGGCTAACGCTGATGCAGGGCCGGTCAGAGCACCGGTGTTTTCTCTCATGATGGCAGGCAAAGAAGCCATGACAGAGATATTAAAACAGAAAATCTCAAATCACAAAAGCAGGTGTATTGCGGCGTCCAGGGAATGCACAGAATTGCACCCCCGTGTGATTTTTCTGCAGCCGGGGCTATGAAGCGTGGCTCCCCGGATCAGGTGTTCCTGAAGTTCTCGAACTGAAGCTCGATGCCGAAGTCCTTTCCTTTCAGGAGTTGGATGACCGTCTGGAGGTCATCCCTGCTTTTGCCGGTGACGCGGACCTGGTCCGACTGGATCGAGGCCTGCACCTTGATCTTGGAGTCCTTGATCGCCTTCACGACCTCTTTGGCCTTGTCGACGGGGATGCCCTGCTGAAGGGTCAGCCGCTGCCGTACCGTGCCCGAGAGGGCCGGCTCCAGCTTGCCGTAGGAGATGTTCCGGGTCGGCACGCCGCGCTTCACGAGCTTTCCCTGGAGGATATCGATGACGCTCTTGAGCTTATATTCATCGTCGGACGCGACCACGAGGTCGTCCTTTTCCTGCGTGATGTTCGACTTGCTTCCTTTAAAATCGAAGCGCTGGCCGATCTCCTTCAGGGCCTGGGTCACGGCGTTCGTGACCTCGGCCATGTCGATCTTTGATACCACGTCAAAAGAATTTTCTGCAGCCATGGTTGCCTCCTTAGTGAAATTCAGATCACGAAGGCAGGAAGATCCAAGAAGTTTCAAGAATCAAATTCAAACTTCGTTTCGGTTATTTGCACTGCCATTTGGCTTCTTACTTCTGTAATTCGTTACTTTTGCCTGATTTTTATCTTTCACTGTTCAATAACTTCCGTTCCCTTGGGCGCTTTGAACACGAAGCGCTTGTCGTCGATGCCTGCGCCTTCCCGCATGTCGGAAAAAATAATTTCCGTCCTGTTCCCCGTTTTGTCCAAAATATCAAGCGAAGCAATGCGGCCGGCGTCATCGGACCCGAGGATCAGTTTTTTCATGGCAGCGCCGGTCTTTTTCGGGACCAGTTCGAGCCGCCGCGGAGCTGTTGGATCGGGCTGGCGCACCTCGAAATCGTCGCGGATATGCGCTGCGCCCAGCAGGAACGCAACGGGAATGTTCATCTGCTCGATATCGGAAAAGGTCTTCTTGACGACCTGCTCGCTCTTCAGGGAATAGAACAGCGCTGCCTTGCCATCGACCAGGATGACCTGGCCGTTCGTGTAGTCAAGGCGCAGCCTGCCCGGCTTTTTGATCCAGAGCACAGCCTCAAAGGTCTGCGTCTTATCGAGCGACTTGAGGTGGTTCTTCTGGACCACTTTTGCCGTAAGGTCAATGAGTTCCCGGTAATGGTTCTCGACGGCCAGAACCGCCTCCTCAACGGACTGAGCTGCTGCCGGCGGCACGAACGCGGCTGCGACTAGAGCGAGGAAGAAGGCTGCCGCTGCAAGAATTCGTTCTTTCCCTGCAGGAGCACCGGAGGATACCTTTGAGTTCGTTTGTTCGATTAGTAGTTGCCATGTTCTTCTCCAATGTGTAGCATCATACCATAAATAATTTTCCCTGAGAAGATAGAAAAGAACAGGTCTTGATGACTCGTGGCAGACTGTTTCACTCAGGGGCACTGAGGGAACAGAGAGAGCGGCGGCGTTTTCAGATCGATTATCGACCTGCAGGTTTTTACTGTTAACGAATGCATCAACCTTGACAATACCCTGTCTCACGATTATCATGCAGCCTTATGAACCCTCGCACTGCTGTTGACGACTCCATCCTGCAATGCCCGGTCTGCCGGGAAGCCCTGCTCCGTGCCGCAAGCGGCTACCAATGCGCGAATAAACACAGCTTTGATGCCGCCCGCCAGGGATACGTCAATTTTCTCCTTGCCCACAAGAAGCATTCCAAAGAACCTGGCGATAGCCGGGAAATGATTGAGAGCCGGAGAAGATTTCTGGACCGGGGGGTTTACAACAGGGTATCTGACGGCATCAACGGGGCCGTTGCCGACGATCTCGGCCGGCCGGAGCGCGGACGGCCTTTCACCATTCTTGACGCCGGCTGCGGAGAGGGCTTTTATCTGAAGCGGCTCAAAGAATCTCTGGCACAGAGGCCGGGGACGCCATGCCCCGTTGATTATTACGGCGTCGACATCTCCAAGGTTGCAGTCCGCCAGGCAACACAGCGCGACAAGACGATGAACTGGTTCGTTGCCAGCATCGTTGACCTGCCTTTTGCGCCCGGCGCCCTCGATATTGTTCTGAATGTTTTTTCGCTGGCGGATTTTGCCGAGTTCTCCCGCATCCTGCGAGCCTCGGGAAAACTCGTGATCGCGAGCCCCGGCCCGCGGCACCTCAACGGCTTGCGGGAGATCATTTATCCGGTAGCCCGGGAGCATGCCGGGTCAACAAGGGCTGAACAAGCGAGAGGCCTTTTTTCTCTTGCTGATGAAAAGAGAATTAATTATCAGCTGGAGCTGCAGAGCAGCCAGGAGATCATGGACCTTCTGGCAATGACTCCCTATTTCTGGAACATCGACCTGAACACGAAATCCAAGGTGGAGGCTCTTGACCGGCTGGCGCTGGATGTCGACGTGCTGATAAGCGTCTTCAAAAAGACCGCGCGATGAAGCCGACGGAGAGGCCGCACGCCATGGAATGAAAAGCGACACGCAAAGCAGAAGGCCGTCAGACTATTGCGTTCGGGCAGGGGCGGGACAAGAGATACTGAGTGAGAAAAGACCTGGTGAGGAAAAGAACGAGGCCCGCTTCTTGGAAGATGAGCGGGCCTCATTCCTGAAAAGAAATGATTACTTTGCGCCGAGGATCGCGTCTTTGGCTGCTTTGGCAACGCGGAACTTGACGACTTTCTTCGCCTTGATCTTGATGGCTTCACCGGTCGCAGGGTTTCTGCCCATACGGGCTTTGCGCTGTACGAGCACGAGCTTGCCGATGCCGGGCAGCGTGAAGGTGTTCTTCGCTTCCTTATAGGCAACTTCTGCGATGAACTCCAGGATGTCGCTGGCAGCCTTCTTGGTAAGTGATGCCTTCTCTGCGAGCTTTGCTACCAACTGCGATTTCGTCATTGCTTTTGCCATGTAACCCCTCCTGTAAAGTAGAATGTGCGTACAATGCTGTAACTATAAGCTATTGAGCGCTTGTTGGCAAGCACTCTCTTCATTTTATTTTTGATCAGAAATTTGCACCTTCCCCTGCCCTCCGTTCCAGGAGCATGGCTTTCAGCACCTTGCCGAGCCTGCTTATCCCCGTCCTGATCGTCTCCTCATCAACGCTCGAAAAATTGAGCCGCAGGGTGTTGACGTTCTTTCTGTTGACGTAAAAGGGATCACCCGGTACAAATGCCACTTTCTGCTGAATGGCCCGCTCGAACACCGTAAGCGCTGCCAGTCCTACGGGCAGGGTGATCCAGAGGAACATTCCGCCTTCCGGCAGGGTGTACCGCGTCTCCGCGGGAAAGTGTTCCTGGATAGCCGCGACCATTGCCTCCCGCTGGCTCCCATATGCCTTTCTGATCAGGGCGATATGTTTGTCGAGATCGTTATCCTTCAGGTACTGGAGAATGATCCTTTGTCCAAGATAGTTCGTGTGCAGATCAGCTGCCTGCTTTGCGGTGATCAGCTTGTCCATGATCGCATCAGTGGCAACGATCCATCCTATCCTGAGCGACGGGGCGATGATCTTTGAAAACGAGCCGAGCAGCACGCTCGTATCGGGCATGAACTGACGGAAGGACGGTTTCTGCTGCCCGAGGAAGCGCAATTCACCGTAGGGATCATCTTCAACAAGGATCGTTTTCCTTCCCTTCAGCGCCTGCGCCACAGCTTCCCGATTCTCTTTTGAATAGCTGATGCCTGAAGGATTCTGAAAATTCGGCACACAATAGAACAGCTTTGGCGCGTGCTGCGACAACACGTTTTGCAGCACATCAAGAGCAGCGCCTTCCTCGCTGACGGGTACCGGATGGAAAACCGGCCTGTAGAGCGAGAACGCCTGGATCGCACCCAGATATCCCGGCTCCTCGACGATAACGCCATCCCCTTCGTTGATGATCGTTTTCCCGAGAAGGTCGAGACCCTGCTGCGAACCGGTGGTGATGAGGATATGGCTGGGATCGATTCTTATGCCCTGCTTCAAATAATACCGGTTCGCGATCCATCTGCGCAGCTCCGGGTCGCCCTCGGTGGAGCTGTATTGCAGCGCATCTTTACCGGACTCCTCCAACACTTTGTTGGCAGCCGCTTGTATCTCCCGGACCGGGAACAGATCGCGGTTCGGCAGCCCGCCGGCAAAGGAGATGATGGATTCATCGATCGCAACTTTCAGGATCTCCCGGATGAATGACCGGGGAACATCGCTTATCCGGTCGGAAAAAATGCTGTTCATAACCCGCCCCCCGCTCTCTTGTCCTGGTGAATTTTTATATCATACTCCAAGTGAGCCGTCCAATCAAGTGGGGGAGCAAAAAGGAACACGGGGGGACATCCTTGTGTTCGCCGCTTACGGTTGTCAAACGTTCTGCGGTAAATGAAAGAGAAATAGAACGTAGAGAAAACGATCAGCGTAACGGAGAGCATATTTTTCTATACGCTGCCAAAAATAAAAACCTCCTGCTAAGAATTAGTTTATGACGGAACTAATTCAAGAGGCAGGAGGTTTATATGAACTGTATTGACATCAGACCTGAGCAGTTTCTTCACTGCAGAAACCGCCATTATTACCACCGCCTACGCCTTAGTTGCAGGACGAAAGCAGCGCCAGAATGAAGATAGATGCCAGCAATTTTAGCGCGAATGACCGGCGTCCTGCCTGAACAGGCCGTGGAAGTTCTATAAATCCCGAGGACATCTTTCGCTTCATGATGAGCGCCAGCAACACCAATTCGATCACCATAAGGAATGTCCACGGATATTCTATTGCATAAATAAGTGGTGTCAGAATTAATCTCGTCATCATTCTCAAGATATCATGCTGCCTGATAAAAGCTGCGACCGGCGGTGAGTGCCGGTAATAGGTACTTACGAAGAGCCTTCCGGGACCATTCGTCAGGAGGTATTTATCCCTGAAATCGCGAAGCACTTTGACATGAGGATCGAGATACGAGCCGTATGCCGCAGTCGCAATGAAGCAACCGCCGCCCCCGCCTCCGCCGCCGGCACCACTGTTCCCGGTCCCGCCTCCGTCTCCAGATGCCAAGCCTGTGCCGGTCAGCGCGACCGAGATGGCGTTTTTGTCCGGATCGGTCGATGCGATGTTCAGAGTTGCCGACCTTGTTCCTTCAGCAGAGGGGGTGAATCTCAGAAAGATGCTGCAGCTGCTGCCGGCACTTTTGCTGCTGGTGCAGTAATTGGAGGAAATCGAAAATTCCGAGGAATTGTCTCCTGCTATAGTGAAATTGTTCAGCAGTAATGAATCATTTCCATTATTCGTTATTGTGAGCGTCCGGGCACCGGGCACCAAGCCGATATACGCAGTTCCAAAATCGAGCGAGGATGCGCTTAAATCGGCCACCGGCTGCTGCCCGGTGCCGCTCAGCGCAATATTCATCGTCGGCCTGTTGGGGTCATTCGTGGTCAACGCGATGGTTGCTCCCCTCGCAAATGCGCCTTGCGGTTCGAAGGTCACCGTAAACGTGCAGTTCTGGTCGGGATTGATCGTGGCCGAAGACCCGCAGGTGCCTCCTATGTTGAAATCTCCCGGGTTCGTTCCTGTTACTGCGCTGGAAATGTTCAAAGGAGCTGTCCAGACATTCTTTACTGTTACCGTTTGCAAAGACGAAAGGCTTCCCCGCTTAACAGTGCCGAAATTCAGGAACGCGGGACTGAGCGAAATCTCGGGCTCCGGTGCCGGTGCGCTGACTGGCGTCAGTGTCGGGGTCTGCAGAATAAAGCCGGCAGATCCATAATTCCCGCCTACGATAACAAACGTATTATTGCCGAATGCTCCACTGTTAATCGAGCCGGTCCCGCCTGATATCCTCAGGGTCCAGGTCCGGGCGTCATTCGAGGACAACAGGGTGCTACCGCCGAAGACAAGATAGGTATTGTTTCCGAAAGCAGCTCCGTAGAGAGAGCTCGAAGTTCCCGATGACCGGCTGGTCCAGAATTCCGTGCCGCTCGATGTATACAATGTTCCCAAATAGCTGGTAGCAACCGTTACCCCGTTCCCGAAGGCAAGCGCATCGAGGCTGTAGCTGCTGTTCGTGGGCCTGGAGTTCCAGGTCGCGCCGTCCGGGGAGGTCCAGGCAGTGCTTTGAGAGCCGGAACCGATAAAGACACTGTTGACGAAAGTGACATCGTACAATGTTGGAGTTGCTGCATGGAGACTCCAGGATGTGCCGTCTGGGGACGTAGCGGTCAGGTCGTAACCAGTGGCGACAAATGTTCCGTTCCCGTAAGCAACATGGTCCAAGTCCGAGGCAGTGCCGGAGTTCTGGGCAGTCCACGTCGAACCGTTGAGTGAGGTTATTATTGCGCCGGAGTCACCGACAGCAACATATGTTCCGTTTCCATATGCCACCGAACTAAGCAGCCGGGTTGTCCCAGTCATCCGGGAAGTCCAGTTCACTCCGTCAGAAGAAGTCACAATGGTGCCGTTGTTTCCTACAGCAACAAATCCATTATTCCCGTAGGTCACGCCGTACAGTTGATGCTCGTAGGAATCGGGGACCCATGACGTCCAGGTGATGCCGTTCGGAGAAGTAAGGATTGCACCGTAATTGCTGATCACGGCGAATTCGTTATTGATAAACCGTACAGCCTTGGGGGTGATCGGCCCGCCGAAAGACCGCGCAGTCCAGACAGCGCCGTCCGTGGAGGTGAGAAGCGTGTTGTTCGTTCCGACAGCGACGAACACGTTGTTCCCGAAGGCCACGCCGATCAGGTTTTCCGCAGTGTTGGAAGTCTGCAACGTCCAGTCCGTTCCTTCATTATTAGTGTTTTGATTCGGCGAGGTGTTTACGGACCTGTAGATCGTGCCGCGAGTGCCGACGGCCACGAAGGCATTGTTCCCATAGGCAACTCCGGAAAACTGATCCGGGTCAATAAACAACCGCTGTATTACGCCCGCGGCACTGTACGTCCATATTTTCCCCCCATAACCCACATAGTAAGCTCCGGCAACCACATATGTGTTGCTGTTCGGGCTGTACGCTACTCCAGTCAGTTTATAATCGATAGTCGAGTTGACCGTTGTCCAGTTTTCACCGTCCGTTGATTTCGCGATGCCATAGCCGACTGCTACGATAGCGGGGACTCCACCGCTGCCAATGGTGACATCCGACCCGGTGGCCAGGCTGTAAAGACTGATCGCCACCTGAGTGCCCGCAGTCCAGTTCGTTCCAGTCGTTGAAGTATAAGTTTCTCCGTTCTCGTTGACGCCGACGAATTTCCCATTGAAATACATCACACTATTGAAACCATATTGAGGGCTGGCAAAAGTATCTTCAATCCACTCGTGCTTGTCAGCTGATGTCAGGACGGCATTGACCTGCGTTGTGAATGGCACATTCGTCCGACCGAATGCCGCATACATCCCATTGCCGTAGGCAATGTCGGCAGTAGACACGGGAAACATTCTTGGTTTCCACGTGTACAGGGGGTCCGTCAGAGACGGCGCGGACCTCACGGCCTGCAACTGCTTGCTCTCCTTTTGATCTGCCGGACCTGCTGTCGTACTGGTGCCAGGCGAGCTGCAGCCGCTGACGAAGACGGATATGAAACAAAGAATCGAGATAAGACGCATTGCCGGAACCTGTTCCATCTGGCAATTGAAGCTGCCTCCGGCGACAACGCCTGACCACCGGCTTTCGGATACTCTTCTCAAATTCGCAGCAGTCATCATAACGGCCATACCAAAACAAAGCATCAGGAACAGATTCGGATATGCCAAAGCAAGAACTACCGGTGTGAGCAGCATCCGTGTTATTGCCCGAAGTACCTCGCTCTGCCTGATGAAGTCGGCTATCGGCGGCGAGTGCCGGTAATAGGTACTTACGAAGAGCCTTCCGGGACCATTCGTCAGGAGGTATTTATCCCTGAAATCGCGAAGCACTTTAACATGAGGATCGAGATAAGAGCCGTATGCAGCCGTGGCGATGAAGCAACCGCCGCCCCCGCCTCCGCCCCCGCCGCCTGCACCGGAATTGCCTGTGTCGCCGGTGCCCGAACCGACGCCAGTGCCCGTAACAGTAACCGCAACGGTTGAATTGTCAGGATCATCTGATGATACTGAAATCGTGGCGGACTTCGCGCCTGATGATGCCGGAGCAAAGGTGATCGTCTTCATGCAGCTCCCCGTCGTAATGGGGCTCGAGCAGCTCGTACTGCTCAGACCGAACTCCGAAGCGTTCGGCCCGCTGATGCTGATCCCGGTGACCGTCAAGGGGGCCGGCGTGCCGCCGGTGTTGTTGATTACAAGATAGCCCGCGGAAGAAGACCCGACATTTACGCTCCCTAGATTGCTCGGGCTGGCTGTAACCACGATATGGGGCTGAACGCTGTTGCCGTTGAGCGGGATGTTTATGGTCGGGTGATTGGGATCATTAGTCGTGAGCACGAGGCTGGCAACGCGACTGCCCGCTCCCGCCGGAATAAAGGTCACCTCCAGGCCGCAGCTCCCGTCGGGTGCGACCGTGAAGGAGCCTGAGCTGCTGCACGTGCCCGCCGCGACGCTGAAGTCCCCGGTATTCGTCCCCGTGACAGAGGTGGCAACGTTGAGATCTCCGGTCCAGGTATTCGTGATGGTCAGGGTCTGAGCGGTTGAAGAGCTCCCGCGGTTCACGCTGCCGAAACTGAAGTAGGTTTTGTCATAGGTTATCTCCGGTTCGACGGGAGGCGCAGCAACCGTCGCAAGGGGTGCGGACTGAAATATCTGACCAAGATCTCCGACAGCGACGAAGCTGTTGTTGCCGAAGGCAATACCCTGCAGCAGCGTGATTGATTCGACCGGGTTCGTGTTCCACGTGCGGCCGTCATGAGAACTGAACACCTGATCGCTTCCGCCGATGGCGGCGAACGTATTGTTGCCGAAGGCCACGCTGAACAAATCGGAGCTTTGGTAAACTGCCATTCGCTGTGTCCAGTGCACGGAACCGCTCGAGGTGTAAACATTTTTGTCGTCCCCGACCGTCACCATTGCGCCGTTACCGAAGGCCGCTGAGTACAGATAGGGGACATTGGCCGTGATTTCGTTTCGCTTTGTCCAGACTGCACCGTCGGCAGAGGTGTAAATGCCGGAGTATTCACCCACGGCCGTGAAAATACCATTGTTGAAAGCAACACCCTTCAGATCCTGGATCAGCCCGACAGTCTGCGGAATCCAGCTGGAACCATCAGCAGACGTATAGACCACGCCATTTGTCCCGTTCGTACCCACTGCCACGAACATGTTATTCCCGAAGGCCACGCTTTCAAGGACATTGGGTGCAGAGGCCTCCGCCACTGACCAGGTAATTCCGTCCGAGGAGGTTGTGATAGCTCGCCCAACTGCTACATATTTTCCGTTGCCATAGGTCAGCGCATACAGGTCCTGGGTAGTGTTCGAAACGCGTCCGCCCCAGGTTGCTCCGTCGGTCGACGTAAGAATCGTGCCGTACGTCCCGACGGCAACGAACAGATTGTTCAGGTAAGCGACATCTTTGATATTGCGATACTGAGAACCCAGGCTGACCGTGGCATTGTAGCCGGCAAAGACAGGATTCCAGGCTGTGCCCGTGGAGCTTGACATCATGCCGGCCCCCAAGGCGTACAGCGTGTTGTTCATTATGGCCAGACGCGTCGGCTGCTCATCGAGGCTATAGTTCCTTGCGGTCCAGGTGGTGCCGTTCGGCGAGGTATAATAGCGCCCCGGTCCGTTCGGCGCCGCATTGCTGTATTCGCTTACCACGAAGAGACCATTGATATACTCTATGTCCCAGAGGATGCCGGCCCCATTGATAACCGTTGTAGATTGGACTTTAGTCCAGGTGAGTCCGTCCGTCGAAGTTGAGTAAACGCCGCCATCACCGACAGCAACGAACTTGTTGCTGCCGTTGTATGCGATACTGTAGAAATTCGGCGACATTCCTACATCCGATGGGACCTCACGGGCTGTCCAGACGGACCCTGTCGGCGAGGTCACAATGTTGTCGTCGGATACCCCCATAAACTGGCCGTTCACGAAGATGACTTTTTTTATCGGAAGCGGATAGAAACCCGCGTCTATGGCTGTCCAGTTGATCCCGTCTGTTGATCGAATAACGTATCCGTCCAGGGTTGTCGCAACAAAAACTCCATTGCCATACTCGACATCCAGCAGCATATCCAGGGGATAATTGTAGGGAGGACTTAACGGGAGCGTCGGCGTTGTCCAGGTAATAAGATCGGTCGATGTCATTATCCGGGCGCCGCCGCTCCCGCCGGCAGCTACCGCAATTCCATTCCCGATCGCGACTCCGCTCAGGGCATAACCGCCCTGGGGCCGATGGGTCCAGGCAATCCCGTCGGTTGAGGTAAGGATCGCGTCCGCTCCGCTCTTGCTGCCGACGGCAACATAACGATAAACTCCGTTTACGGTGCCGCTCGCCGCAGACTGAAGGCTCGTCAAGGGAAAGCTTCGCGGGTACCAGGTGTTCAAAGGACCGGTGCCCGTGGTGTAGGTCATGATCGGGGAGGCAAGCGCCTTCTCCCTGCGGTCCCCTGCTGGCGTCTGGTTTTCCAATTTGCTGCAGCCGGAAATAATAAACAGCAAGGATGCGAGGAAGCAAAATAAAACTTTTCTTATCATGATATTCGTCCCCCTGATATGTAATACTTTTTTATTATTTTATTTTATTTGATTATACGAAAACTCGCAAGCAGAAATACTGGGAAAACGGGGTATTTTTAGGGTATTTTTTTATGAAAAGTTGAACTTTGTGCAACAAATTGTGAACCAGCCCCTGGGATTAGAGTTGCCTTTTTAATACGTTGTTTTTTAACGCTACGCTTATCGGACTTGGCAATACTGCTGCTCGGTGAATTTTCCGCCATGTTTTTTGGGAAACCAGAAAGGATTATACGGTGATTTTAACCTTTATGAGCTCTATGATTGTTCACAGCAGCCCCGGAGAAACGTAGTTGTTGACGTTACGCGGTGAAATCAATGATGCCCGGCCATACGCTCTGCCGATGAACCCAGCATGCTTATATTGAATCGTTGTCTGAATTTCGCGAAATTGTCTTGGGGGAAAGAAACAACTGGTGAGGCTGGTCATGAGAACTCAGCTGCAGCAATTTCCGAAGCCTGGCCCCGGTATGCCCGGGCTCTGCATGGCGCTACAGGTCATCGATGTCGTTCAGCGTCCCGTCCATGTTCTTCCGGACCAGCACCTCGCGCGGCTTGGAGCCCGTCGGCCGGCCCGATGATGCCGTCCTCGGCATCATCTCGATCATGCGCGCGGCGCGGTTGTAGCCCACGCGCAGCCTGCGCTGGATGAACGACGTCGAGGCCTGGCCGTTCATCTGCACCAGCTCCACGGCGCGCTGGTAGAACTCGTCGCGCTCGCCCTCCTCGGTCGTCGACCTGCGCGCCTCGGCGATTTCCTTTACCCGCTGCTGCAGCAGTTCGTAGTTGGGCTTGCCCTGCTTCTTCACGAAATCGACGACGCGCTTGATCTCGGCTTCCGACACGTAGCACCCGTGGGCGCGGAGGATATGGGACGAGCCCGGCGGCTGGAACAGCATGTCGCCCATGCCGAGCAGGTTCTCGGCGCCGTTGGCGTCGAGGATGGTGCGCGAGTCGGTCTTGGACGACACCTGAAAGGATATGCGCGACGGCAGGTTGGCCTTGATGAGGCCGGTGATGACGTCCACGCTCGGCCGCTGGGTCGCCACGATGAGATGGATGCCCGCTGCCCGCGCCATCTGCGCCAGGCGCATGATCGAGTCCTCGACCTCGCGCGCCACGGTCATCATGAGGTCCGCCAGCTCGTCGATGATCACCACGATATAGGGAAGCCGCTCGGCCTCGGGCACGGCCTTGTTGTAGGACTCGATGTTCTTGTTCCCCTTCTCCGCAAGCTGCCGGTACCGGCGCTCCATCTCGGCCACCATCGGCCCTGAGCATTTCCGCCGCCTTTTTGGGCTGCGTCACCACCGGCGAGAGCAGATGCGGGAATGTCGGCGTAGACCGAGAGCTCCAGCATCTTGGGGTCGATCATGGCAAGCTTCACCTCGCTCGGCTTCGCATTGAACAGGATCGCCAGGATGATGGAGTTGATGGCAACGCTCTTGCCGGAGCCGGTGGCGCCGGCAACGAGCAGATGGGGCATCTTGTCGATGCTGCCGATGACCGACGCGCCGAAGATGTCCTTGCCGAGCGGGATCTTGAGCTTGGACTTGTTCGCCTGATACTCCGGCGTTTCGATGATCTGGCGGAAATAGACGGTCTCGCGGGTGTTGTTCGGCACCTCGATGCCGACCGCCGGCCTTGCCCGGCAGGGGCGCCACGATGCGCACGCTCCCGGCCCTCATGGCAAGCGCCAGGTCGTCGGCAAGGTTCACGATCCTGCTCACCTTCACGCCGGGCGCGGGTTCGAACTCGAACATGGTGACCACCGGGCCGGGGTAGACCTGCGTTATCCGGCCTTCGATGTCGAAATCCAGAAGCTTCCGCGCCAGGAGTTCCGACTCGGCGAGCATCTCCTCTTTCGACACCTTCTTCCCCGGAGGCGGAAGCGGGTCCAGCAGGGCGATGGTCGGGAGCTGGTAGGCGCCTTTGCCGTCCTTGTTCTCCATGAACTCGAAGGTCTCCTGCACCGGCTTGGCCTGCTTTTCCGTTTTTTGCTCACGGATCTGCGGAGACTGCGTCTTTCGGCTCTTCAACGATCTTGGGCGGGTCCTTGGGCGTTGCGGGCCGCGCTTGGCCTCTTTGCGCCTTTTCCTTCCGTGCCCTGATAAACCGTGATCAGCAGGTCAAGCTGCGCGGCAAGACGATCGAAGCTGGTACGCAGCCAGGCCAGCGCTTTGAGCGGCGAGAAGGGCGTCAGCAGCATGAGCGCAAGCACGATCGCGGTGAGCGTGATGATGTAGGCACCGGTGGTGGAGAAACCCGTGAGCAGGAGATAGGCAATGGAGCTGCCGAGCATGCCGCCTGACGGCAGGGGTTCTCGCCGAAAAGATGTATCACTTCTCCCTGCAGCCCGAAGAACGCCGAGGCAGGAGATGAAAAGCATGATGCCGCCGATCTTCTTCAGATGGGGATGCAGTGCTTCGCCGTCCGAGCACCAGGAATAGCGGCATAGGCAAAGAGGTAGAGGGGGATGAAATAAGCGGAAAGACCGACGAGCTGCAGCAGCGCGTCCGACAGGATACGCTCCGATGATCCCGATGTAGTTCTTTACCGCTGCGCCGTCGCCGGACACGCTGAAGCACGGGTCGGTGGCGCTGTAGGAGACGAGGCTGAGAAACAGCAGAAGCCCCAGCGCGAACAGCAGGAGGCCGACCATCTCGTTCCAGTGTTTATGTTTTTCCGGTGATGCCGCCATAGGCTCCTATCTTCTTATTCTGTACTTCTCACTTCTTGTTTCTTGCTTCTTGTTCATACTCTTGCTCCCCGCCTTACCGCGCCAGCCACAGCAGCACCACTGCCGCGGCCAGAACAAGACGGTACCAGACGAATATTTTCATGGAATGATGCTCAAGATAGCGGATCAGAAATCTGATGGCAAGGTACCCGACGATCGCCGAGCTGAGCGTGCCCAGAACGAAACCAGCGGCCGCCTCTTGGCTATGGAGCGTAATGTGGTTGAGCTTCAATACCGCTGCGCCGGCGATCACCGGCGTGGACAGAAGAAAGGAGAACCGCGCCGCGTCCTCCCGCTTGTACCCCCCGGCAAGGCCGGCGGAGATCGTGATGCCTGAACGCGATATGCCGGGCACCAGGGCAAGCGCCTGGGCGATCCCGACGAAAAAAGCGTGGTGGAAGGTCATGGACGCAAGCCGGCGCTCCTGCTTCGAATACCGGTCGGCAAGCCACATGGCGAGCGATCCCGCAACGAGCGCGGCAGCGACCAGGAGCGGATTGCGGAACAGGGTCTCGACAACGTGCTCGTACTGCATGCCGATGACGGCGGCGGGGATCGTCGCCAGCACGATATACCAGACGAGCCGCGCCTCATAGTCCGGCGCGCTGCCGCGCAGCACGTTGAGGCACGCCTTGCCGAAGCGCAGCCAGTCGCGCCAGAAATACCAGAGCACGGCGACCAGGGTCCCGACATGGAGCGCGACATCGAAGGTGAGATTGTTCATGAGCTCGCCGGTCCAGCCCGTGGCCCACTGGGCGAGGATGAGATGTCCGGAACTGCTGATCGGAAGGAACTCCGTAAGCCCTTGGAGGATGCCGAGAATGATCGCTTCGAATATCATGATCCCTCTTGCTTAAGACGCCGCATGATGCAATGTTTCGGAACATGCTGGAATAGACGGCACATGCTGGAATGCATTATTTCATAAAGCCGGCAGGATTTCAAGATGATTCGGGGCAGGCGTGGCCCCAAACCGGGCGAGGAGAGCGGTAAAGTCGCCTTATGACACTGTGCTGTTACTTGACCTGTCCGACTCCCCCCCGTATAATCAGGCACGATGAAAAAATATAAGCTCATTGCAAACCCTATGACACGCAGGGGGAACACGCACCTCATCATCTCCCGAACCCTGGAACTCCTTGCGCGACGCGGGGTATCGTACAACCTGGAATTTACGACCGGACCGAAGGAAGCAGGCAGGATCGCCCGTGCGGCCTGCCGCAACCATGATGTCATTGTCGCCATCGGCGGCGACGGGACCGTGAACGAAGTGGTCCAGGGCATGGTATTCTCCGATACGCCGCTGGGCATCATCCCCGGAGGCACGGGGAACGACTTCGTCAGATCGCTGCAGATCCCCAACCGGCTGGAGCAGGCCGTGGACATCATCCTGGCCGGACAGACCCGTCGTATCGATGTCGGGAAGATCAACGGCACCTATTTTGCCAACAACATCGGTTTTGGCTTCGATGCAGCAGTCAACATCACGGCCAGCACCATGAGCAGCCGTTCGGGGGGGCTTTCGCTCTATTTACGCGCCCTTATCAGAACGCTCGGCAAATACCAGCCCGTGCAGTTGACGATCACCATGAATGACCGGTCCGTAGAGCAGGAGATCTTTCTCCTGTCGATCGGGAACGGCACCACCTGCGGCGGGGGATTCAGGCTCACACCCCAGGCGAAGCTCGATGACCAGCTGCTTGACGTTACGCTGCTGAAGCCCCTGCCCCTGGCATCTCTGCTCTGGCATTTTCCCAAAGTCTTTCTCGGCACCATTGGCCGGGTCTCCTACGCATCACAGGAAAGAACAACGGAACTGACAGTAATGAGCAGCGCCCCCCTTCCCATCCATGTTGACGGCGAGATCTTTTCCGGCAATGACGGCAACTACAAGGTAAGCATTGTTCCCCGCGCCCTGACCGTGATCGCGAGCCCGACAGCATTCCAATAAAGTTCGCGTTGGTCCTCCAAAGAACCTGACAATCCGTATAATCGATTTTTTTGCGGTAAAATAGGAATATGTCATCAGACCGCGATAGGAGAACGAGCATCGTCATCATCGGCGGGGGCTTTGCCGGGCTTGAGGCCGCCTTCACCCTCAAAGGCCTTCTGGGATCCGCTGCCGGCATCACGCTTATCGATCGGAACGCCTGTCATACTTTCATCCCGTCCATTCATGAGATCATCTCAGGAAAGGTGGAGCCGCAGCAGCTCCGCATCCCGCTTCGCGTCATGCTCGCTCCGGCAGGCATCGATTTTATCCAGGAGGAGGTCCTGGGACTGGACCGCGAACGACGTCAGATCAGTACGAACAGCACGATCCTGGACTACGACTACCTGGTCCTGGGCGTCGGCGCGGAGAACAATTTTTTCAACATCCCCGGCGCTGCAGAGCTGGCATACCGGTTCCGGTCATCCGAGGATGCTGAGCGGATCAGACAAGAGTTCTCACGCATCATGGCAGACGAGTCGTACACCTACACCGTCATGATCGCCGGCGGCGGCACCGAAGGCGTCGAGGTCGCCGGTGAGGTAGTCGACGCGATTGAAAACGGCTGCGGACGCGATGCGCTCCTGTCAGGAAGGATCACGGTCGAACTGATCGAGGGACAGGACCGGCTGCTGCCGGGCTTCCCTGGCCGGGTCCGGGACTTTTCCGGAGATTATCTGAGGAAACGGGGTGTCAAGCTCACGACAGGCAGCCGCATCATCGGGGTGCAGAAGGACAGCGTGATACTCGATGACGGCGCAAACCGCCCGATGTCCCTGCTGATATGGACCGGCGGCATCCAGCCCCCGAAACTGATCAGTACGCTTTCACTGCCCAAAGACCCCTCAGGCTGGCTCAAAGTGAACGACCACCTCCAGGTGTTCGATGATGACCAGGCCTACGGCATCGGCGATGCCGTCAGCATCTACCATGGCGAGGAGCCCCTGCGTGTTGCCCGCCTTGCCTACCATGCGCAGGACCAGGCCCATATTGCTGCGCTCAACATCGCGAACCATCTGGCAGGACGCGGCCTGGACTCCTATGTTCCGAAGAAGAAGCCGCAGCTCATTTCCATGGGCAAAAACATGGGCCTCTATGTTGAAGGCGATGAGTTCCATAGCGGTGCCTGGGTCGTGTCTTTAAAGAAGGGCATTGAAAAACAGCATCTGCTGGCCTATCTCTCGAAACCTGTTTCCTCAGCTCTGTGGTCGAAGGTTCCGGGTTCTGAGATCCTGAACAGACTGTGGCTGCGCCGGACACGGTGAGCAGCATAGACAAATCGACAACCCTGTTGATCCGGAACTTCGGAAGAAGTCCCGGCTTTTTATTTCATACGATATCATTCCAGGATCGAACAAACATATATTGATTGATCAGCACCGTATGAGTATAATTGCATCATGAGCCGGACATACTGATCTTTGATGCCTTCCCCTCATGCTGCTCAAAATATTCAGGAGGTAGTTATGCCAAAAGTTGCAGTCATTCTAGCCGATGGATTTGAGGAAGTGGAAGCCATAGCCATCATCGATGTGCTGCGACGGGCCGGGATCGATGTCGTCGCCGCAGGCTTGCACGACGGCCACATAACGAGCTCGCACAAGGTCAAGGTCATCCCGGATACGGTGATCGACACCGTGAAAGTTGATGACTTCGACATGCTCGTGCTGCCGGGCGGACAACCCGGGTCTGACAACTTGAACGCCGATGCGCGCGTCATCGCGCTGATCAAAAGCTTTTCGCAAAAAGGCAAGCTCACCGGAGCCATCTGCGCAGCGCCCTTCGTGCTCGGCAACGCAGGCGTGCTTGCCGGCAAACGCGCGACTTCCTACCCTTCCTACAAGGACAAGCTCTGCGGAGCGACCTATGAGGAAAAGACCGTGGTGGAAGATGGAAATGTACTGACCAGCAGGGGCGCCGGCACGGCGCTCGCCTTCGGCCTTGCCATTGTGGCGCGGCTGGTGGGCGCGGAGAAAGCGCAGAAGATCAAGGAAGCGATGCTGATCGCATGAAAAACGAAAAGCTAAAGAAAACTTTAGATTCGTCTCTCGCAAAGCCCGCAGAACGCAAAGGAAATCTTTAACCCTGGCTTTTAAACCTGATAATTCGCCGTTCTTGGCGACCTTTGCGCCTTTGCGAGAGACGCCGTTGCTTTCGGTTCCTGCCTTCCCGGTTTAAGGTATTTTATAGAAGCAATTACAAAACGAGGTGCCACCCATGGACGACAAACCCCTTCCCAAGCCAGCCGCAACACCCTTCACCCGCAAGAAGGCCGGCGAGCACCGCGAAGACCAGGAACCGCTCACCGCCGACCGGATGGCGGAGGCCATGGCACAAGGCACGCTCGATGAATTCCTCAAGCAGAAAATGCCTGATAACGAAGCTGCCAGAAAACTGGCCAGCATGATGATGGGAATGACGGGGATGATGCCGATGGGTGGCTCACCCGCGTCGCCTCCGCCTTCTGCGCCTGAGCAACAGCCCCTTTCTTCCGAAATGAATGCAGCAGAACAAATATCTCCACCGGGAGATGTACCCGAGGATGTGAGAAAGGCCATCGAAAGCGGAGATGTCCAGGGTCTCAAGGACCTGCTTCGACGGGAATATCTCAAGCGGACGCCCGGAGCCAATATTGATAACAGCGAAGAAGCTGCTGCACCGCCGCCGCAGGCGTCCGGCATGCCCGCGATCGACAAGGAATTGATCGATGCAATGTTCCAGATAGCGAAAGACAATTACGTTACCATGGACTGGATGATCCTGAGGGCTATCAAGTTTTATGTTGAAGAGTACCGGAAGACCGGGAAGTTGTAGGCTGGGTAGAGCCAACGCGAAACCCGACAAATGATCCCAACACCTTCGTAGATAGAGCCAACGGGAACCCACTCTACTTTCTCAAAAACTCCTGCACCTGTTTCTTGATCTCCAGATGATGCACCGGAATATTCGGCACATCCTTGTTCCCCGGAACCGTGAGAACATGGATAAAAGTTAATCCCTCACGCTGTCTTTTCATCACGTCGACCAACTCCTGCTCACCCGCAACTTTGATCGTATTTCTGAAACCAAATCCCCGCGCAACCTGTTCAAGGTCCACGCAGGACGCAGCGAGCGTGGGTTGGTTTCCTGTTGACCCGTAGGCGCCGTTGTCGATGGCGACGATCGTGAGGTTACGGGGATAAACGGAGGCTGCTGTCGCGAGCGTGCCGGGGTTCATGAGCAGGCTGCCGTCGCCGTCGATGACGACCACTTCTTTCTTTGATGAGAGAGCGATGCCGAGGCCGATGGGCGTTGCCATGCCCATGCTGCCGAGCATGTAGAAGTTCGACGGCTGGTGCTTGATCGCGTACAACTCCTTGGACGGCCAGCCGAGATTACTGACAACGACTTTACCGTCAAGGTATGGTGAAATTATTTTGATGATATCATAACGCGTATAGGTTGGTTTCAGTGCGTCCTGCCGTTTCATGACAGCACTTCCGCATTCCGCATTCCGTATTCCGAATTCGGTTTTCACTGTTCCGCAATCAGAACCTTCCCACACTGCCGGGCTCATCAGGAATGCATGGACCATGTTCTCATCATACACATCCTTGAGCTTCCGGTCCACCTTGCTGATATCATCGATGCTGTGTATCTCTGTATAGGTGATCCCGGCGCTTATGAGCATAGCAGGAAGCCGCCTGCCCATGGGGAACTGGGCTTCGATCTTTTCCTTGTAGATCCCGCGCTGGCTCACGAAGATGGCAAGGGGCAGTTCAAAGAATTGGGTAAGCGAGAGCAAGGCATTGATCATGTTCCCGATGCCCGAGCTCTGGACGAACATGGCAGGTCTTCTCCCTGCCAGCGCGGCGCCGGCGCAGATTCCCACGCCCTCTTCCTCCCTCGTCAGCGGAAGATGATGAAAGGACCCGGCAACCAGCTCGAGCAGGGTCTTGATCTTCTCGCAGGGAAGCGATGCGGTGAGATCCACCCCGTGCTTTTTCAGTATGGCTATGAGCTCTTCTTCAGGTCGTGGCACAGCAGTTCCTCGATATCTTTCTCCGTCGCGCTCTTCGAGATGAACTTCGGCAGGACCATGTGGGTTCGCTTGACCTCCCGCAGCTTTGCCTCGCCGCCGCCGGTGATGTTCAGGAGAACGGTGTCGCTCTTCTTGATAGCGCCTTTCCGCACGGCATCTTTGAGCACGGCCACGGCGACACCCGATGCAGGGACAAGGTCGATGCCCTCGGCCGCGAGAAACTCGTCCATTCCTGCGTATACCGCCTCGTTCTCAACGCCGTACATCCCTCCTCCGGCAGAGGTGAGGAGATCGAATACGCCGCCTTGCACCGAGTAGGCAGGGTAACGGGTAGAAAGTACGCGCGTGGTGATCTGGCTGATGAGCTCCGGATCCAGGTCTTCGGTGAACAGCGAGCGGCTGCCCTTCTCCCAGGCATGCAGCATCGGCGCAAAGGGCAGGTTCTGGCCCAGGTGGAACTGCGGCAAGCGCGTGCCGAACCTGCCGTCCCTGATGAACCGCTCGGCCATCTCCCAGCCTCCGATAGCGCCGGTGCCGCTTCCGACCGCCTGGACATAATGGTCCGGCAGTTTTCCGATCTTCGAGACCGCCTCGAGCATGACGATGCCGAGCCCGTCCCGCTTCGCGATATTCTTCACCCCTCCTTCGAAGGGGTAGCCCGTTGCCGAAGCGACGCGCCTCGCGACATCGATGGAATCCGAGTAGTCTCCGTCTCCCACGGCCAGCGTGGGCACCAAGGACGAGCTTTCCAGGTACCACATCTCCGCCAGACACATCCGCGGCACGACGATGACCACGGGAAAACCCGTTCTTGTCGAAAGGTGTGCGAAGGCCCGCGCCGTGTTCCCTGCCGAGGCGACGATCAGCCCGTTCACACCGTTCTCCCGGGCGTTCTGAATCACGACAGCAGCTTCGAACTCCTTGAAGGTGCAGGTTTCGAGCAGCGCCCCCTTCTCGGGCCAGTAACCGTTGAACGCGATGAAGAGCTGCTCGAGACCGAGATGCCTGGCAAGACCCTGGGACCGGTACACCAGCGGCCCCGGCTGGACCGACGCGGGCTGATGGACCGGAAGCCAGTTGAACCTCCAGATGCCGTCGGCGCCGCTCTCCCTGAACTGGCGGTCATGATACTCTGTCACCAGGAGAGCGTCCTTGCAGTGCTCGCAGAAGGCGCAGTAGGAGTTCTCCAGCGTCTTTCCGCATTTCCTGCATCGTATGGAATAATGGCTCATGATTTTACCCTCTAAAAATAAAACTATCTCACCACGGAGTCACGGAGACACGGAGAAAGAGATTGGTTTTAAAAATCTGGTACAGAATGATTCCACGGAATTCAAGTTTTATGGTCTCGTAAAAAGTCCTTAGTGCTTTCATCGCGAGGAGCGGAGCGACGCAGCAATCTCGTTTACCAGACACATACGAACTGCGAGATTGCTTCGCTACACTCGCAAAGACGGCTGAGCAGACTTATTAAGCAAGCCTCGAACTTGAAGCGTCCTCCTCCGTGTCTCCGTGCCTCCGTGGTAAATTCGTTTTTTTGCTTTCCTCTACCAACCCGCTCACCAGCTCCATGATGTCGGTGATCTTGATCTGTTTGTCGTGCCCCTGCATGGCCTCGTTCACCTTGGCATAACACGCAGGACAGCTCAAGATCAGCCGGTCGGCCTTCTTTGCCACTGCCTCATCGATCGTTTGTCTGCCCATCTTGATGGCATTCTCGTGGTACACCTTGCGCGCCGCGCCGCCCGAGCCGCAGCAGCGCGAGTTCAGGCCGTGGCGCTCAAACTCGATGACCTTAACGCCCGGAATGCTCCGGAGAACGTCACGCGGTTCTTCGATGACGCCGACTCCCCGGGAAAGATAACAGGGGTCGTGATAGATCACCGTCTCGCGAAGTTCTTTCGTGATGCGCAGCGTTCCCGCCTTGACCGCGCCCGCAACGAACTGGGTGATATGCCGGATCGCAAAAGGAAGCTCTTTCCCATAGAACGCGGGCCAGTCCCTGCTCATGATGTTCACGCAGCAGGGACAGGAGCAGACCAGCGTTTTTACGCCCCTCGCCTCGTATCCCGCCACCAGCCTCTTGACCAGGTCTTCGAGCAGATCGTGCTGGCCGGTGATGAAGAGCGGGAAACCGCAGCACACCTCTTCCTCCGGCGGCAGCATGGTGAAGGGCGCTCCGATCGCATTCAGGACGAGCACGTCGCCGCGCACCATCGTCTGCGCTTCGTACGCGCCCGTGCATCCTGCATAGTAGGCAACATCGGCGCGCTCGGCGACCCTCACGTTCCCGGGGAACCAGGGTTTGTATCGTTCTGCCGCCGGCTTTTCGTAGGGGTTGCCGCTTTTCGTAATGGCCTGCGGCAGGTTCGCCTGGACGCCGATCGGGCCGAGGCCGCGTTTTACCATTTCCTTCCGGAGCATGGGCCAGAGCCGCTGCGTGAAGATGCCGACAGGGCAGTTCTTCCCGCAGGCGCCGCAGGTAGTGCACTCGTACACGGCCTTGGTAAAGTCCTCGAGAAGCCTGGGGTCAACCGCTCCCGCGCCGAAAAGCTTCGCCTTGAGGCCGTCCGTGGACCGGATGAACTCCCGGAACATGCGGATCTTCTCGGGCGGAGAGACCGCTGCGTTTCCCGTCACGTCCTGGACCGGGCAGTGCTTGAGGCACTCGCCGCATTGGGTGCAGGCATCGATCTCCAGGACCTGCTTCGGTGAAAGCTCTTCCGTGAATGAACGTTTATTTTTCATGCATCACCAAGGGAAGCGCCAGTTCCCGTTTCTCCGCTTCAAGCATCACCAGCGGAGCGGTCAGAATATGGGTTGGAAGAAAAGGGATCAGGACCAGAACCAGGGAAAAATGCAGCAGGAACAGGATGCTGCCCGGTACTGCAGCCGGCGAGAAGCACAGTATCCCTTGGATGAACAATTTCACCATCACGATATCGGCCCTGAAAACGGTGTTCATCAGAAGGCCGAGTGAACTGATCACGAGCAAAAGGACCAGAAGGAACATATTGGCAGGCGAGGAATATTTTTCCTGGACGGAGAACCGCCGGATGACAAGGATATAGACCAGTGACAGAGGAAGGACGTAGCCGGCGATCAGTCCGGGGACCTGGACCCACCATACCCACTCCGGGACGGTGTGGAGAAAATACTTCAGATGCCGCAGGACAACGAGCAGGAACGAAACATGGAAGACCCACTCGCCGAACCACAGCGCGGGGTTGACCATTAAAAGCCTCCAGAAGAAGACCACGTCCCGTACCGATAACGCACATGCCTTCGCCGACAACGGCGGCGCCGTCCCCGCGATCGCAGCGGGACGCGCCACCGCCTTCCACCAGAGCAGTGCATGCAGAAAGAACCGTATGCAGAACGCCGCATACACGCCGTACGCGGCAACGATCAACAACGTACCCATAGGCGTCCTTTCACAAGGAGATAGTATGAGTATAACTCACCGTCCTCGTGTGAGATAGGGGGACAGCAGCCGGCGACCTCATTTCTCCCGGACGAATTCGATCCGCACGTCCTTCGGCACGTTCATGCCCGCTTCCGTCTCGATGGCCTTCAGGATGGCGGAAGGCACCGGGCAGGCGACGTGCTTGAGATGCTTCGCCGCGGACAGGTAGATCGGGTTGTCGCGGAAACCTGTGAGCGTCACCCGCTGGTCCACGGTCGCGATATCCGCAAGCATCTTCTGCACCATCTCGCAGGCCGTGTCCAGGGAGATTGCGATCTTCTTATCCTTCCCTTTCTCCGCCGTGATGGTGACGGTGAACCCGCATGCGCCTGAATTGACGATGACTTTGGTCATTGTTGCTCCGTCCGAAAAAAACAACATCAAGGATCCTTTGACACTGATCAAGGCCGATTAACCTATGATAGGGGCAGATATCAGTGAATCATGCCTTTTTTCATAAATAATCCGCCTTTATCAGTGTCAAATATTTTTACCTTGTTGTTTCAATTCGCAATCGACTCATCCTTTGATCTCCACCGTAGCCCCTTGCTTTACGAGCAGCTCCTTCAGGTTCGGGAACTTGTCCTTCATGTGCGGGATGTGCATGGCCTGCATGAACTCCTTCTCGAAGGCCGGGTCCGTGGCGATCTCGACGAATTCGACCCAGCGGGCCCGTTCGTTCGCTTCCCGCCGCTTGTCCCGGTTCAGGAGCGCTATGCGCGAACCGTCGCCGGCAGCGTTGCCCACGGCGTAGACCATGTCGATGGGGCAGTCCGGGAACATGCCGAGCGTGAGCGAAGCCACTTTGTCGATGTGGCTCCCGAAGGCGCCTGCCAGTATCACGCGGTCGAGCTTGGTGATGCCGAGCCGCTTCATCATCAGTTTTGCGCCTGCATAGAGCGCTCCTTTGGCTAGCTGGAGCGCGCGCACGTCGCCCTGGGTGATGGTGATGTCGTGGCCGATGGATGTCTCCGCAGCCCAGGCAAGCACGTACTCCGGTTTACCGTCCACGTCCTTCCGTACTCGATTGGTGCCGAGGTCCAGGACGAACCTGCCGCTTTTATCAATGATGCCGGCCTTGAACATTTCGGCCACCACGCCGATGATGCCGGAGCCGCAGAGGCCCTTGGCATTCACCTTTTCGATATGCGTGTGCCAGTCCGCCTTGCCGATGACCTTGTACCGGGGCTCCTTCGTGGCGGGGTCGATCTCGACGGTCTCGATGGCGCCCGGTGCTGCGCGCATGCCGAACTTGATCTGGGCGCCTTCGAAGGCCGGGCCGGTTGCGCAGGACGTGGAGCAGACCTTGTTCCGGTTGCCCATGAGCAGCTCGCCGTTCGTGCCGATGTCGATGATCAGGACCATCTCGTCCTGGTTGTAGGGTTCTTCCGCGATCAGCACGCCCACGTTGTCGGCGCCCACGAAGCCCGCTTCGATCGGCAGCACGTGAATGTAGGAACCTGGATTGATCCGGAGGCCCAGGTCGCGCGCCTTGATATCGAGCGAGTTCTGGACCGCAGGGATGAAGGGCGACCGGCCGATGTATTCGGGGTTCAGGCCCAGGAAGATGTGGTGCATGGCCGTATTGAATACGATCGTCAGGTCGTCGATCATGAACCCGGGGTTCAAGTCGTCCTTTTTTATGTCCACGGAAACGCGCTCGATGATCTCGTTCAGGCCCTGGATGATCGCCTTCTGCATGGTGTCCAGGCCGCCCGGATTGCTCATGGCAAAGGTGATGCGCGACATCACGTCCTCGCCGTAGGGCACCTGGGGGTTCATCATGGATTCGGTGTTCACGACCTTGCCCGTGCTCAGGTCCGTCAAATAGCCCACGCAGGTCGTCGTGCCGACGTCCACGGCAAGGCCGTAGCTCGCCTCGACAAAGCCCGGCTCCACCTTGATGATCTCCCTGTCCATCCAGACCGTGACCGTTGCCTTCCACGCGTCCTTTCTGAGAACGTCCTGGAGGTCTTTGAGCACCAGGTAATCGAACGTAAGCCCTGTAAGCTTGTAGTTGTCCTCAAGGTATTTCAGCACCCGTTCCCAGTCGCCCGTGGTCATATCGTGGAGTGACGGTTGTGCGAGTTCGACATTGTACTTCTTTACCGCCGGGTCGAGCTTGATCGTGAGCTCTTTCGCTGCCTTCCTGACGACCTGTTTGCCCGCGCGCGAACGTTCGGGTACGAAGACCTTGACGTCGCCGTGGATCTCGGCCGTACACGACAGCCTGATGCCCGGCCCGTCCTCGGGCTTGATGTGCTTTTTCTCCGCTTCGGAGAGCGGGGAGAGATGGGCCATGCCCGATTCGATATTGTCCTTTTCGAAATAGCCTTCTTCGATCCTGACCTTGCACTTGCCGCAGACCTTTTTGTTTCCGCAGAGCGCTTCGATGTCAACACCCAGGGACTGGGCCGCTTCAAGGATGGTCTTGCCGTCCTCTACTTCGCCGCGGCTGCCCGAGGGCTGGAATATCACTTTGTGTTTCTTGAGCATGATTCCTCCTGAACTACTCGAATCTAAGAGCTATATCCACCACGGAGACACGGAGGCACGGAGGAAAACAGATTACTAGTGCTTCATTAAGTTCGTTAGTTGCTTAATCCAAAGACACGCCTGATCTCAGTATCGATTTCTCCGTGTCTCCGTGACTCCGTGGTTAAAAATTATCCTGCAATCGTTTCTTTCCTCCCATACGGACAAATATTGATACACAGCCCGCAGTTGGGCTTGCCGTCAGTTGCCCGCTTGGTCGATTTGTGGCTTCTGCAGTCGCTGAGCTTCACCAGTTCAACAAAAGGCGAGGACCGGGACCATTCCCGACCCGTGATCGCATGCGAAGGACAGTAGGTCATGCAGAGCGTGCAATCGCCGCACAAGCTGTGTTCCATGGGCGCATCCGGCCGGAAACGGGCATCGGTCAGGACCGTGACAAGCGACAGGCGCGGACCGTGGTCGATGTTGATAAGAAGCCCGTTCTTCCCGATCCAGCCCAACCCGGCGGACGTGGCCGCCATCTTGTGATTGAACAGGGAGTAGAGCTTCGAGATGCACGTGCCCTTCCTGCGGTCCGAGTCCGGCGGGATGGCAAGGGTGCGATGCCCCCGGGCCTTCAGGAACCGGACCGCCCGCTTCTCAAGCTTCGCGAGCAGGCTGAGGGTGTCTTCATTCAGCCTCCGGTCCACACCGATGGACACCGCCCGGGCCAGATGGGCGATCTCGCCGCTCAGGTACCCGTCGAGGCCTGCGAACCCCACGACCGTTGCGCCGTGGTCCAGCAGTTCTTTCCTGAGCGAGGTCTTCATTTCGCTTTCTTGGCTTCCACCTCATCCTTCATCTTTTTGAGCGACTCGATCATGTTGATGGCGTCCTTCAACGCGTTGGTCGCGTCCTTGGCGTAGCCGTCGGCGCCGTACTTGTCAGCCACGTCCTGGGACACCGGGGCGCCGCCGATCATGATCTTGACATGCGGGTTCTTGGCCCGGAGATCGTCGATGACCTTCTTCATGCCGGTCATGGTCGTGGTCATCATGGCCGAAAGGCAGACGAGGTCGGAATCGGTCCGGAGCTGCTCGGCGACGAATTTGTCCAGCGGCACATCCCGGCCCAGATCGTAGACCGTGAAGCCGGCCACGTCGAACATCATCTTCACGATGTTCTTGCCGATATCGTGCACGTCGCCTTCCACGGTCCCGATAACGACCGATCCCTTCACGCCCAGGTCCAGCTGCTTCACGTGGGGCTTCAGGATGTCCAGGCCCGCGTAGAGCGCGTCTGCGCACATGAGCAGCTCGGGCACGAAGTACTCCTGCGCCTCGAACATCTTTCCCACTTCCACCATGCCGGAGACGAGTCCGTTGAAGATGGCGTCGTTCGCTTCCATGCCCACGTCCAGCGCCTCCTGCGACGCTTCCTTGGACGTGTCTTCGTCGTACTGGATCACCGCGTTCCGCAGTTTTGCCAGGAGCTCTTTCTTTTTTTCTTCCGTAACCATAGGGTCACCTCCGGTAATTTTTAACTTCGTCCATCATGGCCTTCATGTTCTCCGGCGGCACCGTGGGCCAGATATCGCAGCCGGGCCAGACCGCGCTCACGCCGTCGTCCATGCACTTCCTGATGGTCTGACGCACCAGGTCCGGCGTACCGGCCACCAGCACGTTGTAGGGATCGTAGTTCCCGAAGACCAGCGCTTTGGGGCCGAGCTTCTTGCGCGTTTCGGCAACATCGTTCTTCTGGTCCACGCTGATCGCCTTGGCGCCGCTTTCGGCCATGAACGGAACGATATCGTTCGTCTTGCCGCAGATATGGATCACGCTCGGCACGGAGAGGTTCTCGAAGATCTTCTTGAGGTACGGCAGGATGAGGCTCTTGAAAACCCGCGGGGAAAGCACGTCCGACGTCGCCCCCATCTCGCGCACCGTGATGAAGTCCACGCCTGCCTTCTCGTACTCCTTCGCCACCTGGATGATCACGTCCGCCATCTGGTCGAGCAGTTTCCCGATCTTGTCCGGCTTTTTAAAGGACAGCTTCAGCAGGTCGTTCAGCTCCATGATCTGGCCGGCCAGCGTGAACGGCCCGAGCACGTAGGAACCGACGGCTGCTTCAGCGCCGATGTCCTTTTTGAGCAGTTTGATGACCTCGACCATGAGCGGCACCCTGCCGCGCCCGGTAAGGCCCGTGGGGAGCGCAATGTCGAGCTCCGCCTCGTTGTGGATCAGCTTTTTCTTGATCGTGGGGTACAGCAGGTCCTCGGAATGGGCATACACGTTGATCTCGCAGCCCATTGCCTCGGCCTCGATGCAGAGGTCGAAGGGCGCCACGCCGCATTCGAAACCGAAGAGCTTGTAGGTCGACGCAGCTGCCGCTGCCATCATCTTCGCGTCAAG
Organism: Nitrospirota bacterium; assembly: GCA_963818475.1. Classification (GTDB taxonomy): domain Bacteria; phylum Nitrospirota; class UBA9217; order UBA9217; family UBA9217; genus GWC2-56-14. The sequence continues at coordinate 432,622 of CAWFSF010000002.1, forward strand.
ATGAGTAGCCGCGAAATTCTGGCCGAGCGCTTTGAGGCCCTCGGTCGTTACATTGCCCATGCCGCTGAAGCAGGGAGGTCGGTCGACCTCCTCGCCTGCAAACAGCTTCAGTACTCGTTCTCGTGAATTCATTATTATGGAACCTCCTTGAAATACAGTATCGGAATCAAATGGACCTAAAGCTATTACCACGGAGACACGGAGGCACGGAGAAAGGCAATTAACTTTATGCAAGAACAGAAAATAATTTTCTGAGATTCTTAAAGCAAAATACGTGTTGGCCTTAACGTCTTCTCCGTGTCTCCGTGCCTCCGTGGTGAAAAGGCTCTATTTTCTCGCTGCTCCTGCCGTTAACTTTCCTAAAAATTCGTTAAAGTACTTCTTAATAGGAATATTCTCGTTGGCCGAGATCGTTTGTGTTTCATCGTAGACCAGGGTCGAGAGCAGGATCTGCGCTGCAGCCACGGCCGGGAAGATGCGCGGCGCCGTAACGATGGGGCCATAAAAATTAAAGTCGCTCCAGATCGCAGAGGACATTCCCTGCACCACGGCGTCCATGGCCTTGAACCCGTCCAGGCTCCAGATGGTCTTCGCTTCTTTCCACATGTGCGTGCCGTTCGAGTAGGCGCCGCCGCAGGGAAGGCCAAGCTTCTCCTTGATGAGCCTGTTGGCGACGAGCGAGAACGACGTCGCGGGCAGGTTCATGACCGAGGTGTCGACGATGACGGTCTCGAAATCCCCGGCGCCCTGGTCGAGCAGCTTTTCGAGCGATTTCAGCCGCCCCGCCGGCGTCTGGTCCTGGTCGTCGAAGGCCTGGACCACCACGTGTTTGATCCCCAGGTCCTTGAGCTTCTGTACCTGCCCCTTGATGTCCTTGTCCCAGGGCGTGATGCTGTTGTACAGGAACTTGTCCTGCAGACCCAGCTTGGCCACGTACTCGGTTGCCTCTGCCCGCTTCTCGGCGACCCACATGTCGATGCCGAAGGGCATCGTGGTAGTCTCGCGATAGAAATCGACATAGATCTTCGCTTCTTCCGCAGAGTTCGCCACCATGGCCACCATGGACGGAATGCCGGTGGAGAGCGAGAGCTGTTCCTGCGTTTTGATCAGCTCCGTCGCCTTCACACGGTCGAAGTTGCCTTTCCGGTCAGTCACGATCCGGTCCTTGTTATGGAACATGGACGCGATCAAGAGAGGCGGGTTCTCCCCTGCCTGGCCGCCGACCTTGATCCCGTTGATGTTGAAAATCTTCTGTTCGCGGCTGAATCGAAACATCGTTGTCCTCTTTTCTTGTCTCTATCTGGTGGAACCGCTGGAATGTCTAAATCTATATCCACCACGGAGGCACGGAGTCACGGAGAAATGCTGGCTTTAAACTTTCACGGCTGTCATTGCGAGGAGCGTTTTATGCGACGCGGCAATCTCGAACTTGTTGTTTTGTTGAACTACGAGATTGCTTCGCTTCGCTCGCAAAGACGGCTAAAGGGCTTTTCAACAACCTGCTGGATCTGCAGTCCGTGATTTTGCTCTCCTCCGTGTCTCCGTGGTTAATAAGGTTTTTATGTACTGTATAAAAGTATGATTTCAAAAGGCGGGGGAGCCTTCGAAACGCTCCCCCATGATGATCGTTAAAACACGCCGTGGTCGAACTTCGGCGCCGGGAGATACTCCCACTTCTCGCCTTTCCTGAACTTGGTTTCTATGTCGAGGCACTTTAAGGCGTACTCGAAAGCATAGGGAATGCCGGGACCGCCCGGCACAAAGCCGCCGAGGATCATGCCTACCGACGCCGCCTCGAAGATCTCCATCGTGGTCGCGCCGGCATTGATCGCCGGGATCACGTGGATGATGCACCGGGGCGAGCAGTAGGCAACGCCGCCCGACATGAACATCAACTCCTTCACCTTGCGGGAAAGCGCCCCGTCTGCGAAAATGCTCGCATAGAAATCTGCGAAAGTCCTTCCCGGTTCGGGTGTCACGGTGTTGATGACCTGGAACATGCGCGGTACGAACCCGCACTGCTGCTTCATGTAATCGTTACATTCTTCCGTCGTCATCTTTTTCTTGTCAGCCATTTGTGTTTCCCTCCTCTTGCCCTGGCGCTGTCTGCGCCCGGGAAACTTGGTTTTTCAACGCCTCACGTACCTTCGTGCAACATACTTCAAATTCAGTCTGAAACGCCTTCACCTCTCTCTCATCTGAAAGTCCCCCTCACCTTTATCCTCTCCCCCGAGGGGAGAGGGTAGGGTGAGGGGTTTCGTTCTACTCCTAGTTGTACAGATTTTCAGCATGCATGTTTCTCTAATATTTCCATTCATGCGCCACCTGGATGAACTTCTGGATGTTCTCGTACGGAACGGTCGGGGGTATGTCGCAGCCCGGCATCAGCACGAACCCGCCGTCGATGCCGGCGGCCTTGATGATGTCCGTACAAGCGTTCTCCACGTCCTGGACCGTGCCGTTCAGCATGATCTTAACGGGGTCCACGTTCCCGCCGAAGCACATCTTGCCGTGAAGCGCCTCTTTGGCCTTCGCAATGTCCGTCTTGTGGTCCAGGCTGATGCAGCTGGCGCCGGTCAGCGGGAACAGGTCCAGCCGGTCCGTGGTGTTCCCGCAGATATGGACCAGCGTATGGACGCCCTTTGACTTTGCCCAGTCCGTGAACTTTTTGAGTGCGGGCACGGCGAACTTCTCGAACTGTTTCTTGGAAATGAGGTCGCCCGAAGCAGTAGGGTCTGCGAGGCTGATGACCTCGAGGGTCTTGTCCGCAACGATCGGCTCGTAGAGATGGATCAGAATATCGGTTGCGAAGTCGACCACCTTCTCGACAAAGGCCGGTTTCTTGAACGTGGCCTTCATCATCGCCTCTTCGCCCACGAGCCGCGCGCCGAGGGTGAAGGGTCCCCAGGCCGTCATGGTCACCACGTAATTATTGCCGATCTTCGCCTTGGTCTGGCGCAGGGCCTTAATGACGGTCGTGATCACCTCGTCCTTGTCGAGGTCGCTCAGCTTGAGCCTCGCAAGGTCCTCCTCGGATGAGACGAAATGGTTCTCCAGGTCCGGCGCACCCACCTCCCGCCACTTGATCTTTCCGCCCAAGGCCGTCGCATGAAAGTTGTTGTAGCCCGAGCCCGGGTAAACAATATCGCACTTCAGCGTCTCGCTCATGGCGACCAGCATGTCGGTCATCTTGTTCGCGTCCTTTGACAGGGCCTCGAACGACGTCCCGTGCCGCTTGATGCTCCACATGCCCGCGCCGAACAGGGTCACCGGGAGCCGGTCGGGTTTTCCTCCTTCGTAAGCTTTCAGGATCACTTCCTTCGGTGTCATCATGAACATCTCCCTTCGTACCAAGTGGAATCACACCATCAAGACGCGATGCTGTGGATCGTTCTTTTGAACTCTTCAAGGTCCAGCGGCGCCCCCATGCCGCCGGCACGGTCCTGCTCCCATTCGCCTCCCATGATCAAGATGGGCATGCCGGGCGAGACAGACCTGATGACCTGCGCTGCCTCCTCGGCAGACATGCCGAAAGGCTCGGAATCCACGATGACGAAACCGTAAAGCGCTTGGAGGACCTTCTTCACCGCAAGCGCCGGATGCTCCACGGTTTCGACAGTGTACCCCTCGTCCCGCAGGACCCCATAGAGGTTCTTGATCAGCAGGGGATTGGAAGAGCAGAGAAGAATGTTCTTCATAACAAGGGATAGTTTGCAATAGCTGTGCCAGTGATTCCAGCCGGATCAGACACAGTACTTTCGTCGCAGCGTGTTAAGCGGCAGTGATGCCCTCTCTGACAATCGCAGCATGGCTGTACTGAAATACTCCGGGAAATACGATATACGTCATTAGAAGATCAGTTCAACAGGGAGCGATAGAAACAACGCGGACTAAAATTGGAGGTTGAGGTAATCACTAGCGGGAAAATAGCAGAATAATGCCCCACCCTGCGGGGCATTATTCCCCAAACTGTGGAGGCGGATCACGCGGCATTCGGTGTCTTCGTTATTTCCTTGCCGAGGGTTGCCAGGATATCTATCATCGAGTCAGCGCGATTCATGGTGTAAAAGTGAAAGTAGTTCACGCCGTGCCTCATCAGATCCTCGACCTGTTTCACGGCGAACTCCACGCCGAGTTTCCTCATGTCCTCGGGCAGATCGCTCACGGGCTCCATTCGGTCCAGGATCTCCTTCGGGATGGTGGCGCTGCAGACCCCGGCAAACTCCTTGATCCGTTTGCAGTCCACGATCGGCATGATGCCGGGTATGATGGGGATGGTGATGCCGGCACTGGCGGCCCGGTCCCGGAACCGGTAGAAATAGCGATTATCGAAGAACATCTGGGTGATCGCGAAGTCCGCGCCCTGGTCGATCTTCTGCTTCGTATATTCCAGGTCCTTCTCGACGTTCGGCGACTGCGGATGCCCTTCGGGATAGACCGCCACGGCAAGAGAAAAACGGCCGGTTTTCGCTAGAAAATCGACGAGGTCCCGGGCGAACAGGAAGTCGCCCTTCGATGCATCGAACCCGGACAGGGCCTTCGGCGGGTCGCCGCGCAGGGCGAGGATGTTGTCGATCCCGCTTGCTTTGAACTCCTCCACGATGGCGCCGATGGATTCCTTCGTCGCGCCGATGCAGGTGAGGTGGGACATGAGGGTGAGTCCGCTGTCCTCACGAAGCCACCGCAGGGCATTCAGGGTCCTTTCCTGTGTTGTTCCACCCGCCCCATAGGTCACGGACACATAGAGCGGATCGAAGACCTTTAAGTCCGCCACGACCGTGAGGAATGCGGGCTTCCCCTCGGCATTCTTCGGCGGAAAGACTTCAAAAGCGATCCCCCGCTTTTGCGTTTTAAGGACATCCTTTATCTTCATGGCTGCTTCCTTCCTGGAGTATTATCCCTCTTTCGGAGGAAAATATCGCTACCCTGAAATGTCGATTTCTGCTCATGGCATCAGCATTGCAGACTGCGGTTTACTGAGTTCAGGAAAAACGACCTTCAGGACGGGCTTAACAAAGAGTTTCTCTTGCAGACGATATCCCTTGGTGCCTCTGGTTTGGCGCCCTGACCGCTATTATTGAAGAGAAAAAAGAGTTATGATGACTACACGAAATCTAACATTACGGGAGGATCCATCATGCCAGTAGTGAATGGATTAGACACAGACGATCTCATGAAGGTAGTTGGAGCGGTGAAAGAGAACTGGGAAAAAGGCAAGACGATCTGGAAAGCATCGACAACGTGGAAGGGCGGCTTCAAGGTCGAGACCTGCTCGCGTGAGTTTACGCTCCTGGCTGACGAGCCTGAAATGCTCTGCGGCACCAATACCGCATCCAATCCCGTGGAGATGATCCTTCAGGCATACGGTGCGTGCCTGACCATCGGGTATGCCATGAACGCAGCGGTCCGGGGCATCAAGCTCGACGATATCAAGATCGACCTTGAAGGCGAGATCGACCTGCCCGGGTTCCTGGGCCTTGAGGCGCCGGAAAAGCTGAATATGGCGAAGCTGCCGGGGTTCAAGAATATCACGGTTAAAGTGAAGATAAAATCCCTGACCGACAAAAAAGCGCTCGAAGAGCTGCATCGGCACGTGATCGGCACGTCGCCGGTAGGGGTAACGCTCGCCCGGCCCGTTACCATTCAGACCTCGCTGGAGGTGGGTTGAACGCTAAACTGACTGACAGACTCTGGAAAAAAGAGGCCCGAATCGTTCCGGGCCTCTTCTGTAGGAATGGTGAAATTCAATTATGTGTCAAATGTCAGGACATCGGTTACCCGAGTCTGATAGTTTGCTCAACTGGTAGTAAATCGTCCGGCATTAGGTACTCAAAAGTATCGACGATGTCATTTCCTAGATAGAGCTGCACAGCATGTAGATTCGTTACAATCTGTGCCCTGACATAAGAGTATATGAGGTCTCTTGATACCTCGAAACGTTCTCCAAAGATATCAAGCTGCCGATTGCTCCGGATGAACCGTACGAGAGATACATTTCCATCCGGGATGAAGCTAAGATCCGGCATCTTGCTATTCGACCTCACGGTTATTGGCGCAAAGCCGTGGGCCAGTTTCATTTCATGAGCCGTTTTCCCTTTGAGGCAGCTGTATCGGTGATGCTTGTTGTGAAACCGTTGAAAATTCTTGTTCTGCTGTTTCAGCACAGCATAGCTTGAGAACCATTGCCGACGAAAGAACCGTTTGTCGTAGGTGTCATTGAAACGTTCCACAACGCCGTTACGCCATGGTTCTCCGATCGGGATGAATACCGGATGGACACCGTAACTCAGACAAAGCCGTATGACCATCCCCATGGACCTGGGATGCCGGTTGCTGCCCCGGAAGTTCAGCGCGTTGTCCATCTGCAGGTAATCAGGGATGCCCATGGTCTTCCAACAGCGCAAAAGGCCTTGGCAGACGTGGGAATCCTGTTTCGTTCTTTGAGCCTCGGTGTAGACTTCATGGCTGAACAGATCAATGACATTCAGCGCATAGAATCTGCCGTCATCTTTAATGTAGCGCGGCCCCACCAGGTCCATCTGGTGGATGTTGTTGCATCCCAAGGCTTCGGTGAAGTACGGGTATTCGACCCCTTTGGGCGCATAAGCTGTTTTTTTTAACGAGCCCTTCGCGTTTCAACACCCGGTTTATCGTGCTGTCCGAGGGAAACGGCAACCCTTGCTTCTTAAGCTCCCATTTTATGGAGGAAACTCCAATTTGGGCATAAGGGGCATCCACCAAGTTTTGTCTGGTCGAAAGAATACGCTCTTTCGACTTCTCGTCGATTTCTGAGGGCTTTGTTTTGGGAGCGCGAGATTGCTCTTTGTACCAGTCGGGTCCGCCGGTTCGATATCGTATCAGCCATTTGAAGAACCACTTTTTGGATCGGTTCAGGCTGGTATAAACATCCTTTGGCGATTCGCCTCCCTGGATGTGTCGGCTAATAGCTGCCTGTCTGAGTTCTTCTTCCATAGAGGCTCTCCTTCTTGATTCAGATTAGGAGAGCATGATAGCATCAAACAGCATTAAGGAAACTGACATCCTAATTTAAATGGATTTCGGGTAACCGATGTCTTGACATATCCGGGTAACCGATGTCCTGAAACTTGTCAATGATGCCTTACGCAGCTTTCTTCAATGCATATGCAACCATGCCTGGCCAAAAGTTGCAGAAAAAGTGACACATCATAAAAAAGCAACAGTGATGCTAATCAAGCTGTACTATTTCACCGGGAGCTCCGAGCCTACTTCTTATCGATCCATTCGATCAGCTTGTCTTCCGGGAGAAATCCGGAAAGCACCGTTCCGTCGTCACGCACCAATGTCGGCGTGCTGTTGAAATTGAGCGACCGGGCCAGCGCGGCGTTCCGGTTCATCGCATCTGCGGTGCAGTTCGCGGGCGGCTCGGGCACGGTCTTTCCCGAGAAAGCGTCATCGAGCATCTCGGTTGATTTCGAGCACAGGACGGACTGGATCTTTTTGGGAGCATCCTTGTGCATCGGCAAGGGATAAAGGATATCGACAAATGCGATATCGGGCCGCTTGGCGATGATCTGCTTTATGCTGTCGTGAAGCTTCCGGCAATAAGGACAGTCAGGATCGCTGAAGACGATCACTTTTTTTGCGGCCGCTTTTGCACCCACGGTAATGGCGTCACCCAGGGGGATCTTCGAGACATCGACCTTCTGCGGAGTCTGCTGCGCCTGCATCTGCTTGAGATAGGCATCGACCGGCATAAGCTGGAGCAGGTATTTTCCCGAGCAATCGAGATATATCGGTCCGCGCTGGCCGTTTTTTTCTACGTCGACCTCCCAAACACCCTTGACCGGCGACTCTTTGATATCCAGCGTGGTGCCGCCAGGGACGACTTTTTTGACGATGGCGTCCACCTTTTTCTTTTCAAGCTCGGGACATTTTTCGGCAACGTTTACTTCGCTTTTGTCAGCAGCCTGCGATGCGGGCGTGAAAACAAACATGAACAGCACTGCGGAGACAACTGCAACACCCTGAAATCTTTTCATTGAGAGCTCCCTTCAGATTAGTATCGTTCGTTACAACTTATGCGATTACGGTTCCCATGCCGGGTCAGTGACTATAACGATTAATATAACGCATTTTTAAGCTGCATACTTCAATCGATACTTTCAAAACACTAAGATTTTGGAACTCTGCAGAACACCTGATAGTCTGTAATTTCGATTAGACGAAGCAATCGTCGAATACAGGACGAAAAGTGGACATGAACACGGCGGTCACTCGCCGCTTCTTGGCGAGTCGCAGCGGACCCGCTGGTTGTAGCGCGTTTTCTTCGCTGTAACTGTAAATACATACCCTTTACTTTGACGTTGCACCCAAATTCGTTTTATACAGTTGAACTGCCTCAGCAATAGTTTTGACACTTATTACATCTAGCGTTTTATAACCATCAGCCTTATGGAAGTACACCATCATGATCTGCGGCTTAGCGACCTTTTGACCCGCTGTATCACCGACGACGGTACTTATGTGAAGGTTATATCCATTTTGTTGTGGAATTATCATTTCAACGCAGACAGGGGCTGACCTGCCATCACCGCCTTCACCGCAATCGTTTACTTCCCAGGTCGCTTTCCCCCCGTACTGAAACGTGTTTTCTAACCATACAGGAATTGCTATGGCTGGCAATCCTTTCTCCAAGATAGCTGCGTTTGATTTTTTTATCATATCTATGAAGTCTGAGTCTTGAAGGCCGGCAAATGAACTTGTTGGGAGCAAAAAGAGAAGAGATAAAATTATTGAGTATAATAACCGCATTAATACCTCCCTTGACAGTGTACAACACGCGCCTGACGCGCCGCTTTCTGGCGCGTCGCTGTCGAGGCGCTGCGTTAGGTGTTTAGGGGATAAGCGATATGCGAGAACCTCTAGCATGAGCCCACGCTAATAATGTGCTCTTCACTTTATCCTTAGCTTTGAGATCTAACGGTTTACCGTCAACCCGTTCTAAGCTTGATTCGAAAAGAATGAAGTCGACTTCTGAGCCAAGATCGTAATAATATTTCGCAGTCACCCCATCGATTTCAATTAATATGTGACCGTCGCGTCCGCCAGAAACCTTACACTTGAATAGACGGTCAATCTTATTCTTTTTGTATATACGAAAAGAAAACCAAGCAAAAATAGAAACAATAAATATAGATATTGCTATCTGTATGTCGCTCATTGTTTAAGACACCTAACGAGTCTGTAGGCTGAGGGGCGCGGTGTTCGCGACCCTCTCGAGCCGAATGGTTATAAATACGCAATTCTTTGGCGTCACAACTGAGTTGTTTCCGGTGACACAGAGGACTTCTCAAAGTACGCACGCACTGATGTGTCTGACCGAAAGCGCATGAACAGCCATATGAAGATTATAAAAAAAATAGTGGATTCCGCGGTGGCAATAACTTCCGACCGCCGAGCAAAACTGCCCAGGAAACCCAAGCCTGATGTTACCATGTAGAAACCGAACACCGATTTGCTTAGGGTGTATCCCCACTTCGATCGTTTCGCAATACCGAATATGCCCGCAGCATGCAGAGAAAACGCGAAGAGCGTAGTCGAGATGCCCCAGATTGTAAAGCCAGACCAACGGGGGATAGCGACAACAGGAACGATGACGAAAGCGAAAACAGTATGAACAAATAGAGCTGTAACAATAGGGATAGATCTAAACATGGCCGCCTCCTGGGGGTGGAACTATAACAAGTTATTGAGTAGCCCCCTCTATAATTACGGATTTCCGGAATTATGGAGTTTAGCAATGAACATGCCAAAGCACTTGCAGGATCCAGACAAATATATGCCTTAGCTGAGAATATGTCAACGACAGTGGCGGTTAGTGTCAACCCAAAGTAGAAATGTCCTACTCTTACCAAGATAGAAATGTCCGCTTTTAGGAAGCAATTGGAAATTGTACATTTGCTCTGCGGAGTCTCTTCCATGGATGATCTGATGGTTGATACCGACTTGTCGGTTTCTTATTGACTGCCGGTGTTTTAGGGTTTTCTTTCGCTGGCCGTGTTTTGATCTCCCGATATGTTAATTCCAAGCCCCTGTGAGTGATATGCAGAGATCCATCGAGTCGTTCTTCCACTGCGACCTTTTGAGTCTTTATAGCGTCTTTGATCTGGTACAGTTTGCCATTATAAGCTATGGTGAAATCGTTCCGTAGCGTACGCTCCTCTCGAATGCAGAAGATCTTGTCGAGTTCCCTTATGGATAGCGCGCGTTGGTGTACATCGGCTGCAGAAACGGGTTTTACCTTGAATTTCGCATTGTATATTGGATGATACTTTATCAGGAATTCGTTTGCCTGCACAACACTGTTTACCCTGGCAAGCCTCATCTCTTTAACCAATCGATCCTGGAGCGTTCGAAAACTTCTTTCTATCCTGCCTTTTGCCTGGGGTGAATTCGCATGGATGACCGTTACCCCGAGTTCGGTTAGACTCCTTTCGAACTGGCTCATGGGTTTTCTATCTTCCAACTCATCCTCGATGCTCTGCTTGGCATTGGATTTATACGTTGAGTGCTTGTCCAAATAGACACTCTGTGGAATGCCGTAGCGCTTGATATACCGCTTGAAGCTATCCATGGCTGGCATGGTCCCCTCATAATCATAAAAGCGCCCATACACCGTTCCTGTGGCATCATCGATATATCCCATTAATACGCTCTCAGGACCCCGGCCTTCGAACCAGGCATGATGGGAGCCATCCATCTGGAGCATTTCACCAAAATGATGCTTCCTCTCGCGCCATTGCCGGTGCTTTCTACCCTTGCGCTTCTCGTAAGGGATGCTTTCCTGATTAAGCCATAGACGGAGGGTTTCGTCGCTTAGCTTGATTTCATGAACATCAAGAAGCTTCTCGCAGGCAAAGGTGGGGCCAAAATCACTGTATTTCTCCCGATACAGCTTGAGTGCCTTGTCTTTTGCCTTCTGAGGGAATCGACGATTCGAGGTTTTGCCGCGGGATCGGTGACTGATGCCGTCGTCTCCCTCCTTCCGTACTCGTTTGAGTATCCGTCGAATCTGCCTGCTGCTCAAGCCTACAAGTTCAGCAGCTGTCTTCTGCGTGATCCTTTTATCCAATGCTTGGTGGATAATGTGCAGTCTTTTTGTTTCTCTCCTGCTCATAGTGATCATGTCCATTTCTGTCACAGTACCCTCCAATTACATCAGGGTATTGTAACTTAGAATAGGACATTTCTACTTTGGGAGAATAGGACATTATCATTTTGGGAGTACACGACAGTGGCGGTTAGTGTCAACCCAAAGTAGAAATGTCCTACTCTTACCAAGATAGAAATGTCCGCTTTTAGGAAGCAATTGGAAATTGTACATTTGCTCTGCGGAGTCTCTTCCATGGATGATCTGATGGTTGATACCGACTTGTCGGTTTCTTATTGACTGCCGGTGTTTTAGGGTTTTCTTTCGCTGGCCGTGTTTTGATCTCCCGATATGTTAATTCCAAGCCCCTGTGAGTGATATGCAGAGATCCATCGAGTCGTTCTTCCACTGCGACCTTTTGAGTCTTTATAGCGTCTTTGATCTGGTACAGTTTGCCATTATACGCAATGGTGAAATCGTTCCGTAGCGTACGCTCCTCTCGAATGCAGAAGATCTTGTCGAGTTCCCTTATGGATAGCGCGCGTTGGTGTACATCGGCTGCAGAAACGGGTTTTACCTTGAATTTCGCATTGTATATTGGATGATACTTTATCAGGAATTCGTTTGCCTGCACAACACTGTTTACCCTGGCAAGCCTCATCTCTTTAACCAATCGATCCTGGAGCGTTCGAAAACTTCTTTCTATCCTGCCTTTTGCCTGGGGTGAATTCGCATGGATGACCGTTACTCCGAGTTCGGTTAGACTCCTTTCGAACTGGCTCATGGGTTTTCTATCTTCCAACTCATCCTCGATGCTCTGCTTGGCATTGGATTTATACGTTGAGTGCTTGTCCAAATAGACACTCTGTGGAATGCCGTAGCGCTTGATATACCGCTTGAAGCTATCCATGGCTGGCATGGTCCCCTCATAATCATAAAAGCGCCCATACACCGTTCCTGTGGCATCATCGATATATCCCATTAATACGCTCTCAGGACCCCGGCCTTCGAACCAGGCATGATGGGAGCCATCCATCTGGAGCATTTCACCAAAATGATGCTTCCTCTCGCGCCATTGCCGGTGCTTTCTACCCTTGCGCTTCTCATAAGGGATGCTTTCCTGATTAAGCCATAGACGGAGGGTTTCGTCGCTTAGCTTGATTTCATGAACATCAAGAAGCTTTTCGCAGGCAAAGGTGGGGCCAAAATCACTGTATTTCTCCCGATACAGCTTGAGTGCCTTGTCTTTTACCTTCTGAGGGAATCGACGATTCGAGGTTTTGCCGCGGGATCGGTGACTGATGCCGTCGTCTCCCTCCTTCCGTACTCGTTTGAGTATCCGTCGAATCTGCCTGCTGCTCAAGCCTACAAGTTCAGCAGCTGTCTTCTGCGTGATCCTTTTATCCAATGCTTGGTGGATAATGTGCAGTCTTTTTGTTTCTCTCCTGCTCATAGTGATCATGTCCATTTCTGTCACAGTACCCTCCAATTACATCAGGGTATTGTAACTTAGAATAGGACATTTCTACTTTGGGAGAATAGGACATTATCAATTTTGGGAGTACACGACAGTGGCGGTTAGTGGCGGTTAGCGATGGGGTATTTTCAGGGTATTCCAGCAATTGCAGAATGTAGCATGAAGGGCTTTAAAAAAAGGCAACTTCATATCTAGACGTCAGTGTCCCGGCAATTTCCCGTGCCCGATAGGTTGCAAAGGTGATCCGGTCTACGGTAAGTTTGCAGGGGTCCCTGGGGAAGGAGGACATCCTATCGACTACCACGCTGCCCGGAAAAGCCCCCGAATAGAGCCCGACGGTTATATGGGGAGTGTATGCGCTCCTGCCGATCTCTTTTCCTGTCGTCGCCAACAGCGCCCTCACGCGGCCGAGGCCGCCTTCCAGATCAGCGACTTCCAGAAAGGGAGCGGAGGCAAAACTGCTCAATCCACCGATCTCAACGGTAAAGGGCTCAACAGCCGCCTCTCTCAGCAAATGCAAATGTTGTCCGAACTGCAGAGCACTGTAATCGTCGTCATACCGCGGGGTGGCGGCCAAGAAACCGCACACAAAGATCGTAATATGCGGCTGTCGCTGATAGGGTTTTATCAGAAAATCCGAAAGGTGTTCTCTCGCGGCGTCGACTTTTCGAGAAACCTCCATCCTGCCGAGCTCAATGAGCCAGACGGAGTAGTCCTGACGCCCGTGATGCCATTCGGGGTGATCATGAACAGGTGAGGGGGTGGTTTCCTGGTTCTGGTGGAGCATCGCCGTCGACCCTCTTGCTGTCTCTATCTATTCCTGATATCGGGGTATAGTTTCTTTGCGCATTCCGGACAGATCCCATGACTGAATTCGGCTTCGGAATGGTCTCGTATATATGCTTCGATCTGCTTCCAATACCCTTTGTCATCTCTGATGTTCTTGCAGGAAGCACAAATAGGAAGCAAGCCGGTTAGCATTTTAACTTTGGACAACGCCTCCCGCATTTTAACATAAGCCGCATTCAGCGTTTCATTTATGCTCTGCCAGTATTTTTCCTTTTTCGCAGTCTGGTTTTGAAGATGTTTCATTTCCCACTCGGCTTCTTCCAGGATATCTCCGTGATTCCAGGTGAGCGTGGCCCGGTTTTGTCTGGTGACAAAGTAGATATCGAAACGGTCCGCATGCGATGCGTTGCTGACATCATAATAGAGCAGTTCGCCCGCGAGTCCTATGCCTCCAAGGAGTACGCCGCGTTCTATCTCACGAGGGAAAACAGTTGAGCTGTAAATGCTCGCGGTACCCCCTGCTTCATCTAAATCCGTGAGATCGAAGTTGCCGGTGCGTTCCGGCGGCCCCTTTATAACGCTTTGAAAACCCTTTGAACTGGTCTGGAACTTCAAGAAATCAACACCGGAAGAAATAAGGCTTTTGCCCGGTCCGTGATGATACCATCCTTTCATCATTTCAATGCCGATCTGTTCCAGAATGCTGCCGTGATTTTTATACTGGGATGCCCGCCGCAGTAATTTCTGGAGTTCCTCGAGCGGATACCATTTGTCAGGCTCAAATGGTCCAATCTCCTCCGCGTCTCCCTGCAAAAGCAGCTGTAAACTTTCACCTGCGTCCAGGAAGGAGCGAAGTAAAGCACCGTATATTTCAACTTGATCGTTCATGATATTATTATGCGGCGAATCATTTACCCTCAAAGCGGCATTTGGACACGGAAGAATTGGAAACATCTGATTAACGCGGATAAATTCAAAGCAAAGCATTCACCTATTGGGTGAACCTCTTATAAAAGAAATAATCCGCCGTTATCCGGCTCTTATCCGTGTTTATCCGTGTCCAAATGTTTTTTTAAGGTTTACCGGCTCTAGAAGAATATAGGCTTGATCTGAGAATATGTCAACGATGGCGATGGGGTATTTTAAGGGTATTCCAACGGACAGGGAATAGAACAGGACAGGTTTCAAAAAGTGCATTTTCAACGCTCAGGAAGGTATTTTTTCTTGCCATGATCCGGCTTCCTTTCGGTGATAATTGGAAAACCAAATTCTACTGAAAAGGAAAACAACGTTCTCGCGGAGGCGCGGAGAAGGCATAATCACGGGGAAGTATTGAGCGCTACACTAATTACACATAGGGGAGATTTTATCAAACTAAAAAAGATTTAGCCTTCTCCGCGGCCTCCGCGCCTCCGCGAGAGACGCCCTTTTGATCCTCGCTTTTCGCCCGGCTCAGGTGCTGATCCCATACTTCTTCAGCTTGAGATAGAGCGTCTTGCGGTCGATGCCTAAGAGCTGGCTCGCCTTTGACTGGTTGTTGTTCGCTTCCTTGAGCACCCGGAGGATATAGTTCTTCTCCATCTCTTCGAGCGACGGGTTCGTGCCGAGCTCCGAGACGGTCGCCGCAGACGGGATCGAGAGGTCCTCTGCGCCGATCCTGTCCGATTCGCAGAGGATCACGGCCCGTTCGATCACGTTCTCCAGCTCCCGCACATTTCCCGGCCAGTGATATCCCGCGAGCAGTTCCAATGCCTCGGCAGTGAAATCCGTCACGACCTTGGACAGTTTTCGGGAATACTTATTCAGAAAATAGCGCGCCAATTCGGAAATGTCCTCTTTGCGTTCCCGGAGGGGCGGGATGGTAACGGTGATCACGTTGAGGCGGTAAAAAAGGTCTTCGCGGAAGGTCCCGGCCTTGATCATCTCCGGGAGGTCCTTGTTGGTTGCGGTGATCAGGCGGACATCGACGCGCATGGCCTTGTTCCCTCCCACCCGCCGGAACTCGCCGGAATCGAGGAACCGCAGCAGCTTCGCCTGGAGCCCCACGGGCATTTCGCCGATCTCGTCCAGGAAGAGCGTCCCCTTGTCGGCGACCTCGACGAGGCCGTGCTTCAGCTGATGGGCGCTGGTGAAGGCCCCCTTCTCGTGCCCGAAGATCTCAGACTCGATGAGGCTCTCCGACAGGCTTGCGCAGTTCAGCGCGATGAACGGGGTGTCCTTCCGCTTGCTGTTATGCCAGACCGTGTTGGCCACCAGCTCCTTGCCCGTGCCGCTCTCTCCCTGGATGAAGACCGGCGAGTCCGTGGGCGCCACCTTCCTGATGAGCGCCAGGACGTCCTGCAACTGCCTGCTGGTGCCGATGAACTCGAAGGGGGTCTCCTTGCGAACCAGCTCCTGCTCCAGCAGTTTGCTCTTGACGCTTAAGCGGCTGTACTCGCAAGCGCGGTCCACGACGATCACCAGTTCGTCGAGCTTGTACGGCTTGGTGAGGTAATCATAGGCCCCGTTCTTCATGGCCTCCACCGCGGTCTCGACCGTGGCCTTGCCGGTCAGCACGATGATGGGCGGCGCCTGCGGGTCTTCCTTGAGCTTTTTCATGAGCGACAGGCCGTCCATGCCGGGCATGACCACGTCGAGCAGGATAGCGTCAAAGGCGTTGTTCGACAAGAGCCGCAGAGCCTCTCCGCCGTCGGCGGCCACCGACACGGAATAGCCCTTGCGGGTCAGCTCGTTCTTCAGAAGCCTTCGGAACGGCTCTTCGTCATCGACAACAAGAATGTTCAGCATTGTGATATCCCAACCCGGAAAACCCGGAACTGCCTTTTTTCACCACGGAGGCACAGAGACACGGAGAAAACCTTACGTCAGTATTAATTCAAGAACGTAACCTTTAAAAGAATCTCACTTCTACTTTTAGCCGTCATTCCGGCATGTCTCTAGCCGGAATCCAGAGGTGTTGTTTTTATATCTTAAAAATCCTGGATTCCCGATGAAGCATTCGGGAATGACGAGAAAAGGACAATCGTACTTAAGAATCTACTCCCGCCTTCCTCCGTGTCTCCGTGCCTCCGTGGTAAAAAAGGTTCTTCTTTTGCTCTGACGATTCTGTTCACCGATGCCTGATCGCCGGCAGTTTGATGATAAAGGTCGTTCCCTTTCCCGGTTCGCTCTCCACATCAATGGTCCCGCCGTGCTCTTCCACGATCCGGTGGCAGATGGTGAGCCCCAGGCCGGTCCCCTCGCCGACGGGCTTGGTCGTAAAGAAGGGATCGAACACCTTGCCGATGAGGTCCGCAGGGATGCCCGCGCCCGTGTCCCGGACATCAAGCCGGACCCAGCCCGCGTTCTCCACCCCGTCAGGGCTGGTCGCGATCGAGATGCTCCCGCCCTCGGGCGTGAAATAGATGGCGTTCAGGAGCAGGTTCATCAGGAGCTGCCGGAGGCTCCCCGCGTCAGCGGAGATCTTCGGCAGGTCGCGGTTCAGCGTGAGCGACAGGGTATGCTGCAGCCGGGCTGTCCGGTGCTGGAGCAGGAGCAGCACTTCCTTGATGAGCTCGTTGATGTCGATCTCCCGGAACGTGCCGCCCGACGGCCGCGCGAACTCAAGCAGGCTTTTGAGGATCCCCTTGCACCGGAAGATCTCGCTGTGGATGGTCCGCAGATACTCGGGAAAGTCCTCGAAGCCCGGGACGCCCGAGAGCGTTGGTTCGTGGGCGCGGTCGAGCAGCGCCTCGGAATAACCCGCGATGATCCCCAGGGGATTGTTGATCTCGTGGGCGATGCCCGCCACGAGCGTGCCGAGCGACGCCAGCTTGTCCGTGCGGATGAGCTGCTGTTCGAGCCGCCGCTGCGCCGTCACGTCCTTCAGATAATGAACGATGGCGTAGAGCTTGCCCTCGTCGTCCAGGAGCGGATAGGCCCAGAAGTGGAAGATGTTCCCGCTCGTTGGTCTTCAGCTCCTGAAAGGTCGGGCGCTTGTGGGTCAACGTGTCCTGGCACAGGCAGTGTGCGATCGTGATCCCGATCCGGTCGAGCAGTTCCCCGCAGTACTTGCCCGTGATCTCGGTCTTGGAAAAGCCCGTTGTGGCGAGCAGGGTCTGGTTGGCGCGGACGACCTGCTGTTTGCCGTCCTCGATCCAGACCATGTCGGTGATCGCATCGAAGGTCCGCTCCCACTCCTTTTTCTCCTTCGATATTTCTTCAAAGAGCAGCGCGTTCTCCAGGGCGACGGCAATGTGCTTGGCCACCATCAGCAGGACCTCGAGGTCCTTCTCGGAGTACTGCCCGGGCTCGGTGCTGTCGAAGTTGAACACGCCGAGCATCCGGTCGTGGTAGAGAGGGATGCTGACAGTGGACCGGATGCCTTCCTGCAGCAGCTTCCGGTCCAGGGGGAACGCTGTCGTCTCCAGGTCTTCGCTGATCCAGGGCCTGTTGTTCCGAACGACCCAGCCGGCGCTGGTGCCTTCGATCGGCGCCTTGACGCCTTTTTTCATGGCCGTCTTCATCTCCGTGTCCAGGGCGAAGATGAGGAGCGTGTTGTCCGTTTCATTGTAGAGGAGGAGGCTCGCCCTGCTGTAGGCAATGATTTTGCGCAGTTCGGAGACGACCATGCGGAAGATGGTGCCGATGCTGAGGCTGGAGTTGATGATGCCCGATAAGCTCGTTGATGAGCTCGACCTGCGCCACCTTGCCGGGTGGCATGCAGGCGGGCAGGCCGTCCTCAGGCGCGTCCCGCACCACCACGGTCCGGAGGCCTATGCGCAGGTCCTGGCCGGAAATGACGACGATGCGCGAGTGGAAGGAACTCCCGTCTTTCCGGTAACAGGGAGTAGGAGCAGATACAACAGGCATGGCTGCCGGATCGGACAGCAACCCCTCGAAAAACAGGAATTTTCCCACGTCGAGCCCGACCATCTCGTCCCTTTGCCAGCCAAAAACCCGGGGCACACTATCATTGCACGTGACGACCCTGCCCGCTGCGTCGATGACGAACACCGGCAGGTTCAGCACATCGAAGGTCTTCAGGAGTTCCGCGTTGTCGCTCTGAAGTGCGGTTTTCATGATTTATAGTAACACAGTCGGGAAGGGGGTTCAATTGCGGATTGCAGATTTAAGTCTTACGGTAATTTTGAGCCGCGAGCACATCCAAGCCAGGTTCAAAAGCCTTAACGCACAGTCCATTTTCGTTGTTTTAATCCGCAATCCGAAATCCGAAATCCGCAATGCTTGACTAAGCAAGGTGTTGCAGACTATTATGAACCCGTGAAGCTCAGGATCGGACATCTTTCCACCTTCTACCATACCGCCATCCTGCTTATGGCCCGAAAGGATATTTTATCCCGACAGGGGATAGAGGCTGAATGGACGCTCATGGGCACCGGTCCTGCCATCATGAAGGCCTTTGGCAGGGGCGAGCTTGACCTTGCTTACATCGGCCTGCCGCCTGCCATCATCGCTATGGAACAGGGCAGCCGGGTCGTTTGCATCGCAGGCGGCCACATGGAAGGCACGGTCATGGCCGGCAAGTCGCACTGGCTCGGCTTCCCGGAGACTGACGATCTTGGAAAGATCCTCGGCCAGTTCGAAGGTAAGACGATCGGCGTGCCGGGGAACGGTTCCATCCACGATGTCATCCTGAAGGATTCCATCGCCCGGTATGCGGCAGGAAGGAACATCCTGGTCAGGAACTACCCCTGGGCGGACCTCGTCACCGAAGCTGTGGTAACAGGAGAGGCGGCGGCTGCCTTCGGGACCCCTGCTTTGGCGATCGCGATCAAGCGCTTCGCCGGGGGGAAGATACTCTATCCTGCTGCGAAGCTCTGGCCGCACAATCCGAGCTACGGCATCATCGCGGACAGGTCCTTTCTGAATGCACATCGAGAGACGGCCGAGCGGTTCCTGATCAGCCATGAGGAGGCCGAGGCGGTCCTCAGGAACGATCCCGCCAATGCAGCGCAGGCGATAGCTGACCACGTGGGCATCATCGACCAGGAGTTCGTGCTCGAGACCCTGCAGGTCTCGCCGAAGTACTGCGCACAGCTCACAACGGAGTACATCTCCTCCACCATGGCATTCGTCGGCGCTCTCAGAAAACTCGGATATATCAGGCGGGAACTGGAGAAGAACGAGATCTTTGATACGTCGCTGATCGCAAAGATACATCCGGAAAAGGACCATTACTGAATTCCACGCAATAGGGCAAAAAACGGCAAGAAATTTTCTCGCAAAGGCGCAAAGGTCGCAAAGAAAAGCAAATCATTCGGGGGTTAAAAGCCAGGTCTTAAAGGTTTCCTTTGCGACCTTTGCGCCTTTGCGAGAGACGCCTTTGCTTGTCCGGGTTAACGAAACGTGATAATATAACGATTCATGCGAAAACAAGCATTGCTCGACAATATCAGCATCATCCTCGTGGATACGAAGACGCCCGCGAATATCGGGGCTGTTGCCCGGTGCATGATGAACACCGGCCTCTCCCGCCTGATCCTGGTGGATCCGCCGATCGACCGGAACGGCGAAGCGCTCAAGCTGGCTGCAGGAGCGGGCGCGATACTCGCTGCTGCACAGACCTATGACTCGCTGGACAAGGCTGTTGCCGACCACCACTTGGTGATCGGCACCTCGCGCCACAAAGGAAAACAGCGAAAGAACATGCGCTCTCCACGCGTGCAGGCAGAAATCGTGGTTCCGCTGCTGGCACACAACAAGGCGGCAGTTGTGTTCGGGAACGAGGTGAACGGACTGACGAACCAGGATCTCGCCCTCTGCCATGAGTTGATCGCCATCCCGTCGGCTGAGGCCCATCCTTCCCTGAACCTGTCCCATGCGGTCATGATCGTGGCATATGAACTGTTCCTGGCCGCAGGAGCAGGAGCCACGCCTTCTGTTTCCCGGACCGCACTGGCCACAGGAGCGGATGCCGAGCAGTTTTACAGCCATCTGCAGCAGACCCTGCAGGACATCGGCTTTCTGGACAAGGAGCGGCCGGAACGCATGATGCTTTCTTTGCGCCAGCTCTTCGGTAAAGCCCGCCTCAGCAGCCGGGACATCGGAATATTGCAGGGCGTCCTGAGCGCTGTTGACCGTGTCCGCAGCTCGGGCAGCAGCAGACCCCGGACCCCCTCAAACTGCGATTAGCAGACAATCTTCAGTTTAACATTCCCATTGATTTTATTTTCCGCATTAATTATATTGTACAAAATTTAATGTTGCCAAGTTCGCGGTTACAAAGCGCGGACAAACCCCTTCCGAATCGGGAGGACAGCGCAGCTGGGAGATTCGATGAAGAAAAACTGCTGGGAGCATAAAAAGTGCGGCAGACAGCCGGGTGGCAGCAAGGCCGCCGAGCTCGGCATTTGCCCGGTCACCACCTACGCGGAGCTGGATGGAGCCCATGAGGGGAAGAATGCGGGCCGGGCCTGCTGGGCCATCGCAGGCTCGCTCTGCGGCGGCAAGATCCAGGGCACCTACGCTCAGAAACTGCACAACTGCTGGAGATGCGAATTCATGAACGCAGTCAAGGCTGAAGAAGAACCCACGCCCTTCGGTTTTTCCGCAACGCGCCTCGGCATGGACAAGGCGCTCGAAAAAGAGCGGACAGCCAAAACCGCTCCTCAAAGAAGCGCGCCGGTTGTTGAGCAGAGCCAGCCTAAGAAAGTAAACTTCTGGGGCCGATAATTTTTTCAGAAAGGATGGAGCATCGATCGATGGGGAAATTGAACTGCTGGGAACACAAAAAGTGCGGACGACAGCCGGGAGGGCACAAGTCTCAGGAGCTGGGCATCTGCCCCGTCACAACACATCAGGACCTGCATGGCGCCCACGAGGGGAAAAATGCCGGCCGGGCCTGCTGGGTCGTTGCAGGCTCGCTCTGCGGAGGCAAGATCCAGGGTACCTATGCCCAGAAGCTGTCGAACTGCTGGAGATGTGATTTTATGACCGCGGTGAAGCGGGAGGAAGACCCGACGCCGCTCGGATTTTCAGCAACGCGCCTTGGCATGGAAAAGTCCATTGAAAAACAACGGTACGGCATTCCTGCCGATTTCCTGTCATCGGTCCAGAAAACCGAATCCCATTAGGGTCATCACAACTTTATTTTTTGCATCTGATGCCACAGCACAGTGCTGTGGCATTTTGTTTTCCATTAATCCTCTTCGCAAGTCTTTGTAACTACTCACATCAATACATTCTTCGCAGAATCCGAAAGCAGTCGCTTGTAATCGACGCAGTTTCCAGCCTTTTTTGGTTCTCAGGGTTAGTTCAATCCGCCTGCCGCCTGAGGAACGTGGGCTTGTCGTAATCCTGGTCGTCGATGCCCAGCGCCTCGTTCTTGAAAGCGAAGGCCTCCTGCTTGCGCACCGCCTTGGTAACTCCGCCGATCTTCTGATATTCTTTCAGGTTCGACACCACCTTCATGCGGGTCTTGGCGCCCTCCTCATCAAAGCCCGTGGCGATCACCGTCACCATGAGCTCCTCGCTCATGACCGGATTGATCACCGCGCCGAAGATGATGTTCGCATCGGGGTCCACCTCCGCCTTGATGATGGCCGTGGCCTCGTCGAACTCGAAGATCCCCATGTCGCTGCCGCCGGTAATGTTGATGAGCACCCCGCGGGCGCCTTTGATGGAGCCGTCCTCGAGCAGCGGGCTGGAGATAGCCTTCTGCGCCGCCTCGACCGCCCGGTTCTCCCCCGTGCCGACGCCCGTGCCCATCACCGCCCTGCCGCGGTTCGACATCACGGTCTTGACGTCGGCGAAGTCGACGTTCACGTAGCCGTGCATCATCACCACGTCGGAGATGCCCTTGACGGCCTGCACCAGCACGTTGTCGGCCAGCTTGAACGCATCGAGCGCGGAGGTCTTCTTTTCGGACAGATTGAGCACGCGGCTGTTGGGGATCACGATAAGCGCATCCACCTGTTTCTTCAGCTCCGCGATGCCTTCATCGGCATACTTCATCCGCTTGGCGCCCTCGAAATCGAAGGGCTTGGTCACCACGCCGACGACCAGGGCGCCCACCTCGCGCGCCAGCCCGGCGATCACCGGCGCCGCGCCCGTGCCCGTGCCGCCGCCCATGCCCGCGGTTATGAAGACCATCTCGGTGCCGGCCAGCGCGGCCTTGATCTTCTCGGCATCCTCCAGCGCCGCGCTCCTGCCGATCTCCGGGTTCGCCCCGGCCCCCCGTCCGCTGGTGAGCTTGGACCCGATCTGGAGCTTCACCGGCACGGGCGACCGGTCCAGGGCCTGCATATCGGTGTTGACCACGATGAACTGCACGCCCTTCACGTCGGCTTTGACCATGGTGCTGACCGCATTGCTTCCGCCGCCGCCCACGCCGATCACCTTGATGATCGCCGGCAGGTTCTCCTCGGCGAACTGGAGCATGCCCGCCGGGCCGCGCGCTCCTGCAGCGTCAGCCGTTCTGGAGCGGGTGGCCTCTGCAGCGGCATCGTGCTCGCTTGCCACGAATTCCATGATGTCCTGAAATCCAAAATCGAGATTGTCGTCAGCCATCAACCCCTCCGTTCTTTTTAATGAACCCGGGTCTCCCGTCGCCTCGCGTCTTTTGCCGCATCCGGTTTGCGAGGTGCTGCTTCCTCTTCCTGGTCAAAGCTCAGCATTAGAAGTATTCTCCCATCCATTTCGAGACTTTGGTCAAGATCCCGGTGCCCCTGAATTTCCGCGGCGCCTCTCGCTGGTTCGCCGCGCCGTACAGCACCAGCCCGACGCCGGTGGAGTAGACCGGGCTGTTCACGACATCCATGAGGCCCCCGATGTTCTTCGGCGTTCCGCGCCGCACCGGCAGCCCGATAAAGCGCTCGGCCGCCTCCTGCAGCCCCTCGAGCAGGGCGACCCCGCCGGTAAGGACGATGCCCGATGCGCACATATCCTCGTACCCGGTCTTTTTGAGCCGCTGCTGGATCATGCCGAAAAGCTCTTCCACGCGCGGCTCGATGATCTCGCACAGGATCTGGCGGGACAGGAGACGCGGCGGCCTGCCGCCCACGCTCGGCACATCAAGGGTCTCTTCGTGCTTCACGAGCGACGACAGCGCGCACCCGTATTTGATCTTGATCTTCTCGGCCTCCGACGCGGGCGTGCGCAACCCGATGGCGATGTCATTGGTCAGGTGGTTGCCGCCGATGGGAAGCACTTCGGTATGCCAGAGGCTTCCCTCGAGGAAGATCGCCATATCGGTCGTTCCGCCGCCGATGTCGACGACGACCACGCCCAGGTCCTGCTCCTCGGCGGTCAGCACGGCGCGGCTCGACGCCAGCGGCTGCAGCACCAGATCGTTGACCTGGAGACCGGCGCGGGAGCAGCTCTTGACGATGTTCTGGATCGAGGTGACGGCGCCGCTGATGATGTGCACCTTGACGTCGAGCCGCACCCCGGACATGCCGAGGGGGTCCTTGATCCCGTCCTGGTCGTCGATGATGAATTCCTGCGGCAGCACGTGCAGCACCTGCTGGTCCATGGGGATGTTCACGGCCCGGGCGCCGTCGATGGCGCGCGCCACGTCGGCCTGGCCCACTTCCTTGTTCTTGATCGCCGCGACCCCGCGGGAGTTGAGGCCCTTGATATGGCCGCCGGAAACGCCGACATAGACGGAGTTGATCTCCACGCCGGCCATCAGCTCGGCCTCGTGCACGGCCTTCCGGATGGACTCGACCGTGCTGTCGATGTTCACGACCACACCCTTCTTCAGTCCATGGGAGGGGCTGATGCCGATCCCGATGATGTCCACCTGACCGTCGTCCTTTACCTCGCCCACGATGGCGCAGACCTTGGTCGTCCCCAGATCGAGCCCTACCAGCACATTATCCTGCTTTTTTACCACGGCGCACCCTCCCTGATCGTAACTGCCAAGGTATTTTGGCTGAAGACTGAAGGCTGAAGATGGCAACTATCGGCCGCCTTAAATTCCTTTTATGTGGCCTCGCGCGATTTGCGCTTAACAACCTTCCACCTTCAGCCTATCTACCTGAATACTATTTGCCCTTGCCCCGCGGACTGTTCCCCTTGACCGGTGACCCGCTGCCCGGAGCTTTTACGGTCATCACCGCTGCCTGACGCTCGGGACGCAGGTCGACGTAAGCGATGGTAAGGCCGCGCTGCTGTATGTCGCTCAGGATCTCACCCAGCCGCCTGAGCTTTTCCGTATAGTTGCCGCTGCCGATCCTGAACTCATGTCCGTTGTACACCACGGCAAGCGTTTCAGCCGAATTCGCCCTGACCGTAATGTCGGCCGCTCTCCATCCGCCGCGGCGTGCGATCTCCTGCAGCAGCGCCAACGCCTCGGTCAGCACACCTGAATCCACCGGATGTCCTGGCTGCAGCCGGCAGCCGCTGATCGAAACGTTCGGCAAGACCTGCCCATCTGCCGCCGCCGCGGACTCCCGGACGATTACCACGCCCTCGTCGTCGATGAGGTAGCGCTCCGCTGCCGCTGTCGAGCACGGCAACGGGTGTCCGTTCGGATAGCGTCATGCTGATGCGGTTCGGCAAATGCCGGTGGAGCCGCACGTCCAGAACCCAGGGAAGCGCGCGGGCACGCTGCGCGGCTTCATCGAGGCTTACTTTGAAAATGCTCTGGCCGGTGAAAGCGCCGGCAATGTTCTGCAGCTCGTCTTTGCTCAGATGCCGGGCGCCGGTCACATCGACACCGGCGACCTGAAAGGTCTCGCTGTGCGCTGCCCATTGATACCCGATCCACGCAAGGTAACAGCCTCCGGTCACGAGCACGACCACCATGACCCTGATCAGCGCGGCCACCAGGCCGGACGGTTCCCTCCGCGGTCCGCGGCCCACCGACACCCGCTTGACGGTCGTCCGTGGATTTCGTGAGCGGTACGATCTCGGTACCTTTACGTTCTTATAATCACGCATGGGCAATTTCGGATTGCGGATTTCGGATTTCGGATTTGTACATCAAAAAGACACCTTTCCTTTCGCAATCCGCATTCCGCATCTCCCCATCAGGACTTCCAGTTCACATTCCGCAATCCGCAATCCGAAATCCGCAATTAGAGTGCCAGTCTCAAGATCTCCTCCACCAGGTCCGGGAAGGAGATCCCCGCTCCCCGGGCGATATCGGGCAGCAGGCTCGTGGCGGTCATGCCCGGCAGCGTGTTCACCTCGAGGATGTAGGGCGCGCCGCTTTCATCGATGATGAAATCGACCCTGCTGTAGCCCCGGCAGCCAAGAGCGCGGTGCGCGTTCAATCCCGCTTCGAGCACCCCTTCGTAGGCCTCTTTATCGATCCTGGCCGGGAAGAAGTGGTCCGACATCCCCTGTTTGTATTTTGATTCGTAGTCATAGAAGACATTCTTCGGCACGATCTCGATCGCGCCGAGCGCGCGGTCCCCCAAGACCCCGACCTGGACTTCTTTCCCCCTGATGTATTTCTCCACCAGGATCTCCCGGTCATACTGGAATGCCAGGTCCGCTGCGGGCCTGAGCTCTTCGTGCGCATACACCAGGCTCACGCCGACGCTCGAACCTTCGGAACTCGGTTTGACCACCACGGGATAGCTCATGACCGACGGCACTTCATTCAGCTGCTCCCGCTTGCGGGCATCGACGACCAGGTACGGGCCGACCAGGAGGCCGTGGTTTTTGAACACCATCTTGGAAATGATCTTGTTCATTCCCATGGCGCTCGCGAGGATGCCCGAACCGGTGCAAGGGATGCCGGCGATCTCAAGCAGCCCCTGGATGGCACCGTCCTCGCCGTACTTGCCGTGCAGGCCGTTGAACGCGACCTCAATGCCTGCTTTCCGGACCTGTTCCCCCGCATCCCTGCCCACGTCGATGGCCACCGCGTTGTAGCCTTTTTCCCGAAGCGCCGCAAGGATGGCCTTCCCCGTGGAGAGCGAGACCTCGCGCTCCGACGAAAGCCCGCCCATAAGTACGCCGATTTTTTTATTCGTCACCAAGGCCATAATAGTGAAATTCCAAATACCAAAGTTCAAATCCCAAATAATATCGAAACGCCAAGACCCAATGTACGAAACGCTTTATTTTCCTTTTGGTGCTTGGAGCTTATTTGAGATTTCGTGCTTGGTTTTTGGAATTTGTCCCTCCTATTCTTCTCCGAGGATCTTGATCTCCGGCTCAAGCCGCGCGCCGTGCACATCGAGCACGGTTTGCTTCACGATCTCCATGAGCGACAGAACATCGGCAGCCGTTGCCTTGCCGGTGTTCACGATGAAGTTCGCATGCTTTTCCGAGACCTGCGCGCCGCCCACGGTCTTGCCCTTGAGCCCTGCGCTTTCGATCAGCTTGCCGGCCGACTCGTCAAGCGGGTTTTTGAATATGGAACCGGCGTTCGGCAACCCCCAGGGCTGCCGCTCCTTCCGCTTGTCCATGAGCGCCTTGACCTTCGCTTCTATTTTGTTCTTCTCATCGTGTCGCAGCTGCAAGAGGGCGCTCAGCACGACGTGGCCCGCAGGAACACTTGCGCTCCGGTACCCGAAGCCCATCTCTTCTTTGCTCCGGGTTGCAAGCTCCCCGCCGGGGGTGAGCAGGGTCACGGTCTCGACCACATCTCCCATCTCCCCCTCGGCAGTGCCTGCGTTCATGCAGACCGCGCCGCCGAGGGTGCCGGGAATGCCGGTCGCAAATTCGAGTCCCGTCAGCGCCGCGTTGGCGGTGAAGGAGATCACTTTCGCGAGCGCAGCGCCCGCTTCCGCGTAAACGACCGCATAGGTGCCGCCCAGGGAGCGGTATTCCCGCTCGACCTTGACCGCGTTCAGGCGCCGCAGGCTGATCACGACGCCGCGAAACCCGCCGTCCCGCACCAGAACGTTCGTGCCTCCGCCCAGAACGACGGAGTTCAGCTCCTGCGCCCTGATCTCCCGAAGCAGCGCCACCAGATCAGCAGTGTCCGCGGGATAGACCAGCAGGTCCGCCGGACCGCCGATGCCGAAGGACGTGTGCCTGCTCAGCGGTTCGTTCCGCAGGACCTCTCCCTTAATGTTTTTTATCTCCATGCGTCAGCCCCTCCAGTGTCTGTTCTCCCAGCTTCCACACGTCGCCGGCCCCGAGCGTGATAAGGAGGTCGCCCTTTTTGAGCGCCTCCACGAGGTGCGGCACGATCTTGTCCCGGTCCGGGAGGAACGTCACGTCCTTGTGCCCGTACTTCTTGATGCCCTCGAAGAGCGCCTGGCCAGAAACGCCGGGGATCGGCTTCTCACCGGCGGCGTAGATATCCATGATAATGAGCTTGTCCGCCTGGTTGAAGGACGTGAAGAACTCCTGGAGCAGATGCTGCGTCCGGGTGTAGCGGTGCGGCTGGAACACGACCACGACGCGGCGCTCCAACCCTGCTGCAGCGGCAGCCAGCGTGGCCCTGACCTCGGTGGGGTGGTGGCCGTAATCGTCCACAACGATGATGCCGTTCACCTCACCCTTGATCTGGAACCGCCGCTGCACGCCGGCGAACTCCTTGAGCGCCTTGCGGATCGTTTCAAGCTCCACCTCCAGCTCCCGGGCGACCGCGATGGCCGCCAGGCTGTTATTGATGTTATGCACGCCCGGCACCGACAGTTCGAACCAGCCCAGGTCCTGGCCGAGATGGACGACCTTGAACCGGGACCCCAGCGGCTTGAGCGCGATGTCCCTGGCCTGGTAATCCGCCTGGGAGCTCATGCCGTAGGTCTGGTAGCGCTTCTGGACCGACTGGATGAGCGCCTGGATATGCGGCTGGTCCAGACAGAGGATCGCGACGCCGTAAAAGGGCACCTTGTTGATGAAGGTGAGGAATGCGTCCTTGATCTCCGCGATGTCCTTATAGTAGTCGAGGTGCTCCTCGTCGATGGTCGTGACCACCGCGATGGTGGGCGAAAGCTTGAGAAAGCTGCCGTCGCTCTCGTCCGCTTCGGCCACCAGGAACTCGCCCTGGCCCAGCTTGGCATTGGACCCGCCCAGGCTGTTCAGCTTGCCGCCGATGACGACGGTGGGGTCGATGCCGCCCGCCGCCAGCACGGTCGCTACCATCGAGGTCGTCGTGGTCTTGCCGTGCGCGCCTGCGATGGCGACACCGTACTTCAGGCGCATGAGCTCTGCCAGCATCTCCGCCCGCGGGATCACCGGCACCTGCTGTTCCCGCGCCGCGATCACTTCGACGTTGTCGTTCTTGACCGCCGAAGAGATGACGACCACGTGCGGCGAGGTGACGTTCTCAGCACGGTGGCCGATGGCGATCTCGCCGCCGAGCTTCCGCAGCCGCTCCGTGATGTCCGACTCCTTCATGTCCGATCCCGAGACCTTGTACCCGAGGTTCAGGAGCACTTCGGCAATGCCGCTCATGCCGATGCCGCCGATGCCGACGAAATGAATGTGTTTAATTTTTTTGAACATAGTCTCTGCAGATGCCTGCGATCTCCTCCGCCGCCGTGTTCGCCAGCGGTTGCACCGATGGCGCTTCTGTTCCGGCATATTTTTGTATCACTGCTGCGAGCTTCTCCGCCGTCAGTTCCGGCTGCAGCACCACCTCGGCTGCGCCGCGGGCCGCCAGGGTCCTCGCGTTATGCTCCTGATGATTGTCCGCGGCAAAAGGGAACGGGACCAGCACGGCCCGCTTTCCGCACACGGCGAGCTCCGCCACCGTGGTGGCGCCGGAGCGCGAGACCACCAGGTCCGCCACAGCATAGGCGCCTGCCATGTCAACGACATAGGGCAGCACGACCGCCTTCACGCCCGCCTCGCGGTATCCGGCGGCCACGTCGGCAACGTCGGCGGCCCCGGTCTGATGCAGTATCTGAAGGTTGGCGAGTCCTGCTCAGGTTCTGCGCCGCTTCCTTCATGGCCATGTTGATGGCATGGGCGCCGCCGCTTCCGCCCATGACGAAGACCGTGAACCTCCCGGGATCCAGTCCGAAATCAAGAAGCGCCTTCCCGCGGTCGCCCTGATCAATGCCCTTGCGCACCAGCGGTCCGGCATGGACGGTCTTCTGCTTCGGAAAGAATTGCTGACGGTCCGTGCCGGGAAAACAGAGCACCACCTTCCGGGCCAGCCTGCCGAGCACGCGGTTCGCCAGACCGGCATAGGAGTTCGGCTCGATGATAAGGAGCGGCCTGCGGCTGAGCCAGGCCGCAAGCGCCACGGGCCCCGATGCGTAGCCGCCGACGCCGATCACCACGTCCGGATTCACTTCCCGCAGCAGGAGCAGTGACTGCAGAATGCTCCGCGGCAGCGTAATGAGGGTCTTCAGCGTCGAGACCAGCTTCATTCCCTTGAGCTTGCCCACGCTGATGAAGCGCAGCGGCAGCCCTTCTCCGGGCAGCACCCGCGCCTCGATGCCCTGCTCGGTTCCCACGAACAGGACCTCGTTGCCGGGCTGGTGCAGCAGTTCCCGGGCAATAGCGATCCCCGGATAGAGATGCCCCCCCGTTCCCCCGCCCGCAATGATCACCTTCATGCCTTTGCCTGCTTTTTTTTCTTCGTCTTGGTTGTCATTCCGCAATCCGAAATCCGCAATCCGCAATGCATCTCAGGTTTCCCTCGAAATATTCAACAGCACTCCCAGCGCCCCCAGGGTGATCACCAGCGACGAACCGCCGTAGCTGACCAGCGGCAGCGCAATGCCCTTGGTCGGGAACATGCCGGTAACGACGGCCATGTTCATGAGCGCCTGGAGGCAGACCAGGAGCGTAATGCCGAACGCCAGCATCCGGCTGAAACGCTCGCCCGCCGCAAGTGCGATCCGCAGGCCGCGCCACAGGAGGAACAGGAACAGGGCGAGCACCGCAAGCGCGCCGATCAATCCGAGCTCCTCGCCGATCACGGCATAGATGAAATCCGAGTGGCGCTCCGGCAGGAAGAGCAGCTTCTGCCGACCCTCGCCGAGCCCCCGGCCGAAAATGCCGCCGCTGCCGAAGGCGAGGAACGACTGGATGATCTGATGTCCGGCACCCTGGGGGTCGGCCCAGGGATCGAGGAACGAGAAGATCCGCCGCGCCCGGTAGGCCTTGTGGAACACGGCAATATAGATAAAGGGCAGCGCCGCAAGAACGGTCGCGCCAAGATGCAGAACATTCGCTCCTCCGGCAAAAAGCATGATGCCCGCGACCAGGGCGATCGTCATGGTCGTTCCGAAATCCGGCTGGAGCACCGCCGTTGCCATGAACAGACCGGCCACGACGTAGGCGGGTGTGATGCCGTTCATGAAATCTCTTATGCGTTCGCCCTTCTTTGCAATATAATAGCTCAGATAGACAACCAGAGCGACCTTGGCGAGCTCCGAGGGCTGGAACGAGAGCATGCCGAGCCGCAGCCACCGGCTCGAACCATTGACCGTCCGCCCGATGCCGGGCACCAGCGTCGCCGCCAGCAGCAGCAGCGATGCAAGCAGGATCGCCACGACGACCCGCTGTTCTCCGAGCCAGCGGTGGTCCATGCGCATGGTGATCGCCATGACCAGAAGCCCGCCAACGGCCCACAGAAGCTGGCGCCGTGCAAAGAACGCCGCGTCGTCGTAGCTCGTGAGCGCGACCACGCTGCTCGAACTGTAGACCATCACCACGCTGATGATGATAAGCCCCAGGATCGCTGCGAAGAGCGGGCTGTCGTAATGGCCTCGTTGTGTCGCTGCGATCTGCATTCAGGGCTCCCGTTCCAACCTTCGCCTTGCCTTCATCTTAATCCGCAATCCGCATTGCCATTACAGCTTCTTCACCGCTTCCTTGAACTTCCGGCCCCGGTCCTCGAAATCCTTGAACATGTCGAAGCTCGCGCAGGCCGGCGACAGCAGCACCACGTCGCCTAACGCTGCCTGTTCTGCTGCGATCCGAACCGCTTCCTCCAGGGAGGCAGCGCGCACGGTATCGGTCGCGCTGCCAAGCGCCTCTTCCATCTTGTCTGCGGCCTTGCCGATCAGGATCAGCAGTTTCACCTTTTCGGCAAAGAGGTTGTAGAGCGGGCTGAAATCGCTTCCCTTGTCGAGTCCGCCGGCGATCAGGATGACCGGGTGCGTGAAGCCTTCGACGGACTTCACCACGGCGCCGACGTTCGTGCCCTTGGAATCGTTGATATAGGTGACGCCGTTCCGCTTGCGCACGAACTCAAGCCGGTGCTCGAGCCCGGGATATTCTTTCAGCACGGCCGCGACCGATGCGATGTCCGCACCGGCGATGAGCGACAAGGCCGCGGCTGCCAGGGCATTCTCGAGATTATGCACTCCTTTTATCCTGATCTCGTCGGTCCGGATAACGCGCTGGTTGTTAAACAGGAGATAGCCGTCCAGAACGCAGGCGCCGGGGTTGAACCGAAGCAGCCGCGAAAAAGGGACGATCGTGGCAGCCGTCCGCTGTGCGAACGCCTTCACCTCGGGATCGTCATAGTTCAGCACCAGGACATCGTCCTTCTGCTGGTTCATGAACACGCGCGCCTTGGCTTCGCTGTACTCGGCCAGGTCGTGGTACCGGTCGAGATGGTCCTGGGTCACGTTCAGTATCGCGGCAACGCGGGGCCTGAACGTTTCGATGTCCTCCAGCTGGAAGCTTGACAGCTCGGCCACGATCCAGTCCTGGCCCCGAAGCAGTGCGACATCCTCGGTCAACGCATTGCCGATGTTCCCTGCCACGAGGACCTTCTTTCCCGCCTTCGCCAGCATGAGCCCCACCAGGGTCGTGACCGTGGACTTGCCGTTCGTGCCGGTGATGCCGATGTAGGGAGACTCCGACAGCAGCCACGCGAGCTCAAGTTCGCTGATCACGGGAACGCCCTTCTCGCGCGCCTTCAGGATCGGCGCGATCTTCGGCACGCCGGGGCTGAGCACGATCAGGTCCGTTTCAAGGAAGATGCGCTCCGGGTGGCCGCCTGCCTCGACAACGATGCGGCTGATGCCCAGGGCCGTTACCTGCGCTGCCAGCTCCGCAAGCGGTTTTTTGTCCGTAATGGTCACCTGCGCGCCGAGCGCGTCGAGCGCGCGAGCTGCCGCAATGCCGCTCCGGGCCATGCCCACCACCGTTACCCGTTTATCCTTAAAGTTCACCGCCACGTTTCCTCCGCCGTTACAGCTTTTTTCAGTCATCGCATCGTTAAGACTACATCACAAATCTTTTTTACCACGGAATCACGGAGACACGGAGAAATGCCAGTTCTTTTAGCTTGTTCTTCTCCGTGCCTCCGTGTCTCCGTGGTAGATCATGCTTTTTTAAAATTTTACCGCAGCTTCAGCGTGCTGATCGACACCAGCGCCAGGATGATGCCGGCGATCCAGAAACGCACGATCACCTTGGACTCGGGCCACCCGATCTGCTCGAAATGATGGTGCATGGGCGCCATCCTGAAGATCCGCTTGCCCCGCAGCTTGTACGAGCCGACCTGCAGCACCACCGAAAGCGTCTCGGCAACGAAGATGCCGCCGGTGACCACCAGGATCAGTTCATGTTTGGTCACCACGGCCAGGGTGCCGAGCGCGGCTCCCAGCGAGAGCGAACCCACATCGCCCATGAACACCTCGGCAGGATGGGCGTTGTACCACAGGAACCCGAGGCTCGCGCCGAGCAGGGCGCCGCAGAAGATCACGAGCTCGCCGCTGCCGGGGATATACAGGATCTTCAGATAGTCGGCGATCACGCGGTTCCCGCCCAGGTAGACGAGCACGGCGTTGGCCGTTGCCGCAATGCCCACGAGGCCGATGGCCAGGCCGTCGAGGCCGTCGGTCAGGTTCACGGCGTTCGACGATCCCACGATCACGACCACGACAAAGGGGATATAGAACCAGCCCAGGTCTAGAAGTACGCGCTTCATGAACGGCACCGAGAGATAGGTGTTGTTCGGATCGCCCGGATTATAATAGAGGAAGAACCCGATGGCGAGCGCCGCTGCGATCTGCAGTCCGAACTTCTCCCGGGCCCGGAGGCCCGTGGATCGTTTTTTTACGACCTTGCGGTAATCGTCCCAGAACCCGATGGCACCGAAGGAGAGGGTGGCAAAGAGCACCACCCAGACATACTTGTTCGTCAGGTCGGACCACAGCAGGGCCGAGCCTGCCAGCGCGGCGATGATGAGCAGGCCGCCCATGGTCGGCGTGCCCTGCTTGCTGAGATGGCTCTGGGGCCCGTCGTCCCTGACATGCTGCCCCACTTTGAGCCTCCGGAGCCAGGAGATCATGGGCTTGCCGAAGACGAAGCAGATGATAAGCGCGGTCAGGACCGCCCCGGCGCTGCGGAAGGTGATGTACTTGAAGACATTGAATCCGGAGAACTGGTTGCGCAGCGGGTAAAGCAGATGATAGAGCATTAGAATTCCTCCAGGATCTTTTCCATCTTCATGCCGCGCGAGCCCTTGATGAGCACGGCGTCGCCGTTTTTGGATTCTTTCGCCAGCCGCGCCGCAGCCTCAGCATGCGATCCTGCTGCGAAGAGGCGCTTGTTCGGCATCCCGGCCCCACGGGCGCCTTCGAGCATCAGCTTTGCCAGCGGACCCACGGTGATCAGCACCTCCACGCCCAGGCGCGCGGCAATCCTGCCGATTGCCCGGTGTTCCTCAACCGAGGAAGGGCCGAGCTCGAGCATGTCTCCCAGGACGGCCACGGACCGCGCTCCCGGTCGCAGGGTGACCAGCGTTTCGAGTGCGGCCTGGACCGAGCCGGGGTTGGCGTTGTAATAATCAGCAAGCACGGTCCTGCCCTTGATCACTTTGAGCTCGGAGCGCATGGCAACCGGTGAAAAATCATCGAGCCCGTGCTGTATCGACTCGAGCGGCATGCCCACGGCTATCGCCGCAGCCGCCGCTGCCAGCGCATTGTAGATATTGTGCCTGCCCACGGCGCGGAGACGCACCTTCACCTGCCTGCCCTCCGCCTCGAGTGTAAAATCAGTGAGATCCTTCTCCTGCCGGATGGCGGAGGCCTTTACGTCCGCGCGCTGCTCGATGCCGAAGGAAAGAACGCGGCCGCTCCACTTCTTTTTGAACGTTTCAAAATACGGATCATCGGCATTCAGCACAGCGGCTCCGCCGTCCCTGATATTTCCAAGCAGCTCCGCCTTGGCCTCGGCCACCCCGTCCAGGGATCCCAGGAACTCAAGGTGCGCCGGCCCGATGTTCGTGATCACGCCCACGTCCGGGTTCACGAGCCGGGCAAGCAGGTCGATCTCGCCCCGGGCGCTCATGCCCATCTCGATGACCGCGGCGCGGTGGTCCTTTTGAAGCTTCATCAGCGTCAGCGGCACGCCGATATGGTTGTTCAGGTTCCCTTCGTTCTTCAACACCGGCCCCTGCTGCTGCAGGATGCCGGCGGTCATTTCCTTGGTCGTGGTCTTGCCGTTCGACCCGGTGATGCCCACCATGGGAAGAGAGAACTTTTTGCGGTGCAGGAATGATATCTCCTGCAGCGCCCGC
The DNA here is from genome assembly GCA_963818475.1 of Nitrospirota bacterium. GTDB lineage: Bacteria > Nitrospirota > UBA9217 > UBA9217 > UBA9217 > GWC2-56-14. The sequence goes on from CAWFSF010000002.1 coordinate 467,368, forward strand.
AGGGTATCTTCCACCGGAATGATGTTCGAAAGCCCGCTGAACTTCGCAAACTGTGTTTCCAGCATGGACCGGTCGACGACAGCGCCCCAGGCGCCTTTTTTCATCACCTCGGGCACGAAGTCGTGTCCATCGAAGCGGTCGCCTTTGATCGCAACAAAGAGCTCGCCTTCCTTGATTCTCCGAGAGTCTATGGATACACCCTTGATCTCCATGGCCTCGATCCTTTCGAGTACGCCGGTCACTTTCTTTTTTTCAGCGTCGTTCATTGCCCGATTTCAAATGCAAGCTGACGGCTTTTATCCCGTGCAACCGGTTCCGCATTTTGCATTTTGCTTCCTCTTCCTGATCGCGTCGCGCGCGGCTTCCCGGTCGTCGAAATGGTGCTTCACATTGCCGATGATCTGGTAGTCCTCATGCCCTTTGCCGGCAAGCACGACGACGTCTCCGGGTCCTGCAAGCATGATCGCCGTGCTGATGGCCGCGGCGCGGTCGGGAATGACCAGATAGGGCGTTTTCCCGGGAATAATCTGCAATGCTGCCGCAGGCGAATCGACCCTGGTCCCCGAAGCGGCCATGCCGCCTTCTATCTCACCGATGACGGCCCGCGGGTCTTCGGTCCTCGGATTGTCCGTGGTGACGATCGCAAGGTCGCTTTTATTCACAGCAACAGCGCCCATCAAGGGCCGCTTGGTCCTGTCCCGGTCTCCGCCGCAGCCGAACAGCGTGATCACTTTTCCCGTTGCTATTTCCCGGACGGCGTCCAGCAGCTTCGCCAGGGAATCTTCCGTGTGTGCGTAATCCACGATAACACCGAAGCACTGCCCCGCCTCCACCTTCTCCATCCTGCCCGGCACTGCCTTCATCGCCGCGATGCCCCGGCCGATCGTCTCCGCGCTTATTCCCTGGGACAGGCCTGCGCCGATGGCAGCGAGGATATTGTAGACATTATGCATGCCGATGAGCGGCGACTCCACGGAGATCACGCCGATGGGCGTGTGCACGGAAAAGGAGAGCCCCCCGATACCGTGGCCGATGGCCTTCGCCGGATGAATGTCGGCCTGTCCGGACATACCATAGGTATACACCTTCGCCTTCGTCCTTGCAATAATGTCCGAAGTGGCCGCATCGTCCTTATTGACCACCGCGGTCTTGTCCGCAGCAAGGCCCGTGAACAGCCTGAGCTTTGCCTGAAAATAGGACCCCAGGTCCTTATGGAAGTCCAGGTGGTCCTGCGCCAGGTTCGTGAAAAGGGCGGCCTCGAACACGCAGCCGTCGGTGCGGCCCAGCGCCAGGGCATGGGAGGAAACCTCCATGACGCAATAATCAGCCTGCGCTGCCACCATCTCAGCCAGGAGCCTTTGCAGGTCCAGCGACTCGGGGGTCGTGTTCGGCGCGGGATAGACCTTGTCCCCCACGCGATAGTCGATGGTGCCTATGAGTCCGGTCCGATGACCGGCAGCCTCGATGATGGATTTCACGAGGTAGCTCGTGGTCGTCTTGCCCTTCGTGCCGGTGATGCCGATAAGCTTGAGCCGCTCTGAAGGATGGCCGTAAAAGACCGTTGCAAGGCGCGCAAGAGCAATGCGGGAGTCGGGCACACCAATGACCAGTGCAGCGTTCGTATCTGCAGTGCTCCCCTCCTCGGCTATGACCGCGACAGCACCCTGCGCGAGGGCCTGCTGAATAAACTGATGGCCGTCCGAGTGGAATCCTCGCACGGCCACAAAAAGCGACCCGGCGGTGATTGACCGGGAGTCGTGGGAAAGGGCGACAATCTCGCTGTCAGGGCAGTGCGGGGGCAGCGCGACCTGCAATGCCGTTGTCAGCAATTCACTGAGTTTCATCGGTTCACCAGGAGCATGCTGCCTCCCACATCATCGGGCGCAACCTGCAGATAGGCCAGACTCTGCTCCGCCACTGCCCGGAACACCGGCGCTGCCACGGTGCCGCCATAGATGTCGCCTTCAGGACTGTCGACCATCACGAGGATCACCAGCTTCGGCGATGCTGCGGGTACGAAGCCGACAAAGGAACTGACATATTCTTTTTTTGAATACAGGCCGGTCCGCTCGTCGATCTTCTGGGCCGTACCGGTCTTGCCTGCCGCGCTGTAGCCCGTGGGTTTCGCCTCCTTGCCCGTACCGGACGCGATGACCCGCTGCAGCATCCGGCTGACCTTGGCGCAGGTTTCTACCGTGATCACCCGGACGACGGGCTGCGGTGGGAATTTCTTTCCAGCCCCGCCGCCCTGGTCCACGATCTGGGAAACGATATAAGGCTTCATGAGCATACCGCCGTTGGCCAGCACGCCGTAGGCTGCGGCCATCTGGATCGGCGTTACCCCGATCTCCTGGCCGATGGCGATGGAGCCGATCGAGACGCCGGACCACAGCCTGCGGTCCTTGAGCAGCCCCGGGATCTCGCCCGGAATGTCCACGCCGGTCTTCCGCCCGAATCCAAAGGCAGAGATGTATCTGGCGAACCGCTCCTTGCCGAGCCGCAGGGCGACCTTGATCGTCCCCACGTTGCTCGAATCGGCGATCACGTCCGTGAACGTCAGTACGCCGTTCCGGTGGGCATCACTGATCACCCGGTCAGCGACCTTGATGCTCCCGGCGCTGCAGTCGAATTTCTCAAAAGGGTGCACGACCTTTTCTTCCAGCGCTGCCGCTGCAAGCACCGGTTTGAAAATCGAGCCGGGCTCGAACATGTCGGTCACGCCGCGGTTCCGCCACTCGCCCGATTGGTACCGCCGCGGCTCGTTCGGATTGAAGGACGGACGGCCATGGGCCGTGGCCACCGACAAAGCCAGCAGTTCGCCGGTTGCGGGGTCCATGACGATACAGACTCCGCCCTTCGCCCGGGCCGCCGCGACAGCGCGTTCGAGTTCCCGGTCGGCAATATGCTGGATCACCTCATCGAGGGTGAGGATGACGTCGTTTCCCGCCTTCGGCAGCCGGTACTGGAAGCCGGGGCCGCCGGGAAAGACCGTCCTGCCCACCGCGTCCTTTTCCGCCAGCACCCAGCCGTTCACGCCGCGGAGCTCCTTGTCGTAGGAGCGCTCCAGGCCTTCAAGCCCTTCGTTGTCCACGCCCGTAAAACCGAGCACCGGACCGGCAAGCGTCTTCTTGGGATAGAACCGGCGGCTTTCGAATTTGAACCCGACGTCCCGGGACCCCAGGTCCTTCACTTTCGCGGCGCGGCCCGGCTCCACCTTGCGGCTGATCCAGACGAAATGCTTATCGCTCATGAGCCGGCGCTCCAGCGTTTTCCGATCTTCACGCAGGATCCGGGAGAGCTGTTGCGCCATCTGCCGGGGGTTCTCGATATCGGACGGTACCCCGTAGACGGACTCCACATCGAGGCTCACGGCAAGTTCGCGCTTCTGTCGGTCGAAGATCGTGCCGCGTTTTGGTTCCAGCATGACCACGCGCTGCTGCTGCCGCTCGGCGCGGGCAGCCAGGTCCGCCCGGGCAATGACCTGCAAATACACGAGCCGCCCCGCGACCAGCGCGAAGCCCAGCCCCATCAATGCAACTATGAGGAGTATCCTCCCCCGCCTGTCCATCCGCACCTGCTCCATGACGCACCCTGCCTGGTCTCGGCCGCGGGCCCGAACCGGTTATTCCGCGCGCTGCGCCTTCGACCGGGGCTTCGCAGCCTGCGGCTGACGCTTCGCGACGATCAGATTTTCCTTGGCGATCCGCACCATACCGAGACGCTTGAGCGCGATCTCTTCGATCCGTGCCGGCGACGACAGGCTGGCGGCCTCGATGCGGAGGGCACGGTTCTCCCGTTCGAGGTCGCGCTTCTCCTGCTCAAGCGCCTCGATCTGATATCCCAGCTGGACGATCTTGACCTTGCCGCCCACATAGAGCAGCAGGGCCGCGACGATCATGAGGACAACCATGGCCCGGCGCAGACTACCCCGCCTGCCCCGTTCGAATACAAAAGACCCTATGTCACCTGCACGTGTCTGCATTTTTTCACCGCACCGGCCTTTTCCGTGCCGGACTGCCGAGAAGTCAGTTACGATTCAAACCTTCTCAAACTGGCAGGATAAATCTTGAAAACTTTGACACTGATCAAAGCTGAGAACGGCTATGAAGGAGAATTGTTCTTATCTTTGTTTTATCATAGTCGTCATCATGTCTTTTATCTGTGTCAAAGAAGTTGCTTCCTGCTTGTCCGGGTCAGGTTCTCTAAGACATGCTACTTATCCGTCCGCAGCCGGACTCACTGCTCTTACAGCTTCTCCGCACCCCTGAGCTTTGCGCTCCGCGAAGCCGGGTTGCGATCGATCTCCTCAGGTCCAGCGATGACCGGCCTTTTGGTCAACACCTTGAGCTCCGGAATTTTTCCGCAGGCGCATCGCGGCAGTTTCGGCGGACAGACACAGGCAGTAGCGGCCGCCACAAAGGCCTGTTTGATGATCCGGTCCTCAAGAGAATGAAAGGAGATGACGGCGATCCTGCCGCCGGGCCTGAGAGCGCGGATCATGTGCTGCAACCCCTCGCGGAGCGCGCCGATCTCGTCGTTCACCGCGATCCGGAGGGCCTGGAACGTCTTGGTGGCAGGGTGAATGCGCCGCGGGGGGTAGGTCGGGAACACACTCGCGACGATGCCGGCGAACTGGACCGTGCCCGTGATCGGCCCCCGGGTCCGCGCCCGCTCGATGGCCCTGGCGACGGCGCCCGCCCTGTCTTCTTCCCCGTATTCGCGGAAGATCCGGACGAGCTCCGCAACGGGAAGCGTATTCACGAGGTCCGCTGCGGTCTGCGGCATTGATTGGTCCATCCGCATATCGAGCGGTCCGTCGAGCATGAAACTGAAACCCCGCTCCGGGGTGCGCAGATGGAACCACGATACCCCCAGATCGAGCATGATACCGTCGACAGCGTCGTAGCCGAGCTCGGCCAGCACCGCAGGCAGGTCCCGGAAGTTCCTCTGGCGCAGCACCGCGCGGCTGCCGTACGGTGCAAGGATCTCGCGGGCCCGCGTCAGCGCCTGAACGTCCTGGTCCAGCCCGATAACTACGCCGTCGGGCGCCGATCGCTTCAGGATCTCCGCTGCATGTCCGCCGCCGCCGAGCGTCCCGTCCACATAGATGCCGCCCGAACGGGGCGCAAGCAGGTCAACCGCTTCGTGGAGCAGAACGGTAATGTGTTCCGATTGCGGATTTCGGATTTCGGATTTCGGATTGGACTTCATTCTTCAATCCTCCACCGGCGAACTCGCGCCTCACATTCCGCAATCCGCATTCCGCAATCCGCAATGCCATTCACAGTCCCAGCGGAAGGTTCGTTGCCGGCTTGGTCACCCCGAAGCTCCTGGCGGCCTGGAGCGGTGTATCGAACACCTGGAACTCCTCGAGCATGCCGGTGGTGCGGAATATGTTCTTGATATAATCCGACAACCCGGCGAGCCTGAGATCCCCGCCAAAGGACTGGAGCCGTTTTTTTTCATCCACCAGCACTGAAAGGATCGTAAAGTGCACGTGCTCGACAGACTCGAAGTTCAGGATAAGGCCGTACATTTCGCCCTTGACGAGCTGGCCGATGACGCGGTCGACCTCTGCCATCTTTGCAGCGTCGATCTCGCCGTCGAGATTCATCTGATATACTTTGAGTTTGGTCTCCATGCTATAGGCCCAGTGCTGCAAGCGTCTCGTTGATCTTGTCGCCGTTTTGAGAATGTCTCGCCTCCCACGCCCCGCTGTCCCAAATCTCTATTTTGTCGATGATGCCGATAAGCACCACATTCTTTGCGATCGTCGCATGTTCGCGGTGGGACGGCGGAATGAGAATGCGGCCTTGCTTGTCCAATTCGCACTCCGTTGCGGACGAGAAGAAGAAGCGCATGAAGTCCTTCACTTCCTGCTTCATCATCGGCAGCGCCTTGATCTTTCCCTCAAGTTTCTCCCACTCCTCGAGCGGATAGACCGTCAGACACTTGTCGTAGTCCATGGCCAGCACGAGCCTGCCGTCATAGCGGTCGGAAATGATGTCCCGGAACTTCGAAGGAACACTCACCCTGCCCTTGGTGTCAACAGTATGTTCAAAACTGCCTCTGAACACCGACCCCTCCAGCGCTGCCCACTTTTCCCCACCTTATACCACTTGCCAGGCAAAGTATATCTTTCACGCATGGCGATGTCAAGAAAATTATTAATTTTATAGCAGGTTACAGGGTGGGTAGCCGATTGCTAAAAAAACTGTTTTTGGACGTGACAAGGGCTGGTGAAAAAGGTAGTATGGTTTGCTGGAAAGTGGACAATAGAAGTCAGATCCCGGAAGCCGGGCTCAAATAAGGGCCTGCACCCAGCTGTTTTTTATTTTACTATGACCGACTCTTTTTTCTTTACAGCCGACGAACAGCATATCAAGCGCGAGAAAGGCAAGGCGCGCGAGCTCCGGGCCTCGCAATGGTGGAAACGGAAACGGTCGAGCGGGGTATGCTACTACTGCGGCAAGACGTTCAAGCCTGCAGACCTGACCATGGACCATCTCGTGCCGGTCGTGCGCGGCGGCAAGTCCGTACAGGGAAACCTTGTCCCGGCATGCAAAGACTGCAACAGCAAAAAAAAATATCTTCTCCCGGCGGAGTGGGAGGAGTATATAGCGTCGCTCAAAAAAGAACCTGCGCGCGGATAGGCAGGACGAGGCAAGATCAGTGAGCTCTGCGACATTCTCTATGAAAACATTCACGCTGCAGCTATTCCTCTCCCTCTTTTTTTCATGGCCGCAGTTCCGTCTTTCGCAGCGGCAAAGCTGGTGCAGATCGAGACGCGGCCCGGCGTTTCTGTTTCGATCTATTATATAAAACGCGCCGATGCCAGGGCGACGGTGGTCCTGCTGCCGGGCGGGAACGGGAGCATCCAGCTCACCCATGGCTACCCTGCCTCCAACGGCTTTCTCGTCAGCAACCACTACTATTTTGTCGACAGCGGCTTCAATGTCGCCATCGTCGACAAACCGAGCGATACCGAAGATCTCGACTTCTATGTCCGTTCGCGTCCCGAGCATGTGAAGGACCTTCGCCAGGTTGTGGCATATCTGAAAGCTGACGAAAACCTTCCGATCTGGCTCGTCGGAAACAGCAGAGGGACCATCTCCGCAACTGCCGCGGCAATTGCCTTTGGGAATGACGAATTGGCGGGTATCGTGCTCACCTCGAGCATAACGTCCTGGTGGAAGAAAGGTGCGGTCCCGTCACAGAACCTGGAGGCCATTCGCATCCCGGTGCTGGTCGTGCATAACGAACTGGATGCATGCCGGCTCTGCAAACCCAGCAACGCTTCCCGGATTTTGGAAGGCCTGACGAATGCGCCGATCAAAAAACTGGTCCTGGTAAAAGGCGGGGGCCCGCCCTCAGGAAAAGAATGCACATCGACGCATTGGCATGGGTTCGTGGGGATGCAAAAAGAGGTCGTGAGCCTCATTACGGACTGGATCAAGAAGCCGGTGAACTGAGGGGAGGCGGGAATTTTTTGCTAAGTAGTTTCGCCCAATAAGTAAAGGTCGTTGGCTGCATTTAATCTGCTTTTATCCGTTGTTAATCCGCTCCTTCCGTGTCCAAATGCTTTTGGCCCTGCGTCATTTCTCAGGACCCGGCTTCATGTCCGTAAGGCTGAACACGAAGGAACCGATCGTGATCGTGCTCTTCATAAGAACCGGGACCTTCCGACCGTCATCCGTAAGCCAGATAAAAACCTCCCCCTTGTTCAGGAAGACCCCTTCGTATAACGGATGGGTCTTGACCTTGATCGTGGCAAACTCACCGGCAGGCGTCTTCACCTTCTCCCTGCCCAGCGTGAGGACCTCGATAGACCAGTTCTTGTCGCTGTCAAAAACGTTTACCGTGATCACCTTGCCGATGGTGAATTCATTGATCGTCCGGAGATAGTAGAGCGACGACAGTGCATCCTGCACCTGCTCCGGGATGTCCATGGTCTTCGGGACATCGTCGTTTTTCGTGCTGATGACTTTCTTCCGCTGATGGTCGAAGACCACATCGCGGCGCATCTTTTTCTTTCCGTGGCTCAGCCTGAGGCGGTAGGAGAGGCTTTCCATGATCTGCGGGTCAAAGGTGCTCTGGACAGTGTCACTCACCGGGAAGAACCTGTCCACGGCTCTTAGGGAGCGTCCCGTGATGACGAACAAGAGAACAGGCCTTCCGTCCCGCAGCGTTTCACTTTTGATCTCCATGACCGCGGTCCCTGCGGAGAGAAGCCTCGACCAGCTGATATCGTAGGTCAGTGTTTCGCCGGGCTGCAGCGCCCGAATGCCCGGTAGGGCAGAAACGAGCTGCCGCTCCTCCGCGACAACAACGCCGGGAACAAATAACCGTCCGAGAACGAGAAAATACAGGACAACCATTTTCAACAATATATGACGGGATTCGCCGCGTGAGAAGATTTCCATGCGCTGAATGTAGCAAAACATCGGGCGATAGTCAAACAGGGGGACGTGAACCTAAACCCGACAGGTGACACGGATCAGATCGGACAAGAGCTATGCAGCGGTTTTAACTGTTGATGGTCGAGGAAGGTGAATGCGGTGATCGTACAATGGCAGGCGAATTATGCGTGCCGGGGAAAGGAGCCTGACCGTGAACGGGTTCGAAGGTCCGTCCGGCGATCCTGCTCGCCATGCCGGGACAGTGGCAGCCTAAATCTTTTTCATTCTCCGGGTCCGGTGCCGGTATTTTCTGACCGGTGGCTCCTGGAAGGAGATCTCGAGGTCCGGATTCATTCCAAGCTCGGCCAGCGTCTGGGTGCTCTCCCAGAGCCGGAACCGTGATGCTGCCCCGAGAACCACGGTATAGATGAGGCCCTTCTCCGTATCCATGGCGCCTACAAAGCAATGCCGTGCGCTGCTCGTGAATCCCGTCTTGCCGCCGACCATATTGCTCCGGTACCACAGCATATCGTCCGAATTTTCCAGATAGAGCTCCCTGCCCGCTGTTGTCGTGATCTGCCACTCTTTTTTTCCAAGGATCTCTTTGATCAGCGGATAGGTGAGGGCCTGTTTCAGGATAACGACCAGATCGCGGGCGGTCGTATATTGATTGCCTTTGGGCAGCCCCGAGGCGGTAACGAAATGCGTATCGCAGGCCCCTATCTCCTCAGCCTTCTGGTTCATCAACGCCACAAAGGCATCCTCCGAACCGGCAGCCTCTTCGGCCAGCGCCACGGCCGCGCCGTTGATCGATTTCATGAGCGCGAGGTGGAGAAGATCGGACACCATCAGTTCATCGTCCGCTTTCAGCCTGGGTTTGATGGAGCGCGTTGCAGCCGCCGTACGGCTCACCCTCACCGGCGCTTCCGGCGCAAGGCGGTCCAGGGCCACCATGGCGGTCACCAGCTTTACCGTGCTGGCAGGCGGCAGTTTGGCTGAAGGGTTCTGGGCGTACAGGACGGATTCCTTATCATCCATCACAAAGCACGCCCTGGCGGAAACGACCTGCGAAGAAGATGAAAAGGAAACGGCCGGCTGGGCGACTGCCAGCAGAAGAGCCACGCCCAACAGATAACGGATGAATCGTTTCAATAGAGCTCCTGACGTGAATATTGGTGCGATATCGTGATATGTCCGCGTAATAGATAGGGTCCGCGCGGAAAGCACGCAGCGACCACATTATCAGGACTGGCCCGAAAAGTCAAACAGATAGACCAATAGATCCGCTTGACACCGGTTCCGGCAGCGCTACACTTGAAGCAGAACAACGAGGGAGGATACCACCGTGGACCTGCATAACCGTGAAGTGCCCTCCGCCGAACTCCGGCATGTCTGCGATCCCGCCGAATTCCCTTTTCAAACTACGGCAGAACTTGCTCCTTCCGATGAGGTCATCGGCCAGGAGCGCGCAGTGAAGGCCATCGAGTTCGGCCTCTCCATCACGAACCATGGCTACAACATCTTTGTGTCCGGCATCCCGGGGACCGGCAAAAACTCCATTGTCAAGTCCATCGTACAGCGGATCTCCCGGGAGCTGCCCGTGCCGGACGACTGGTGCTACCTCAACAATTTCAAGGACCCCGATCGCCCGCGTGCCATCAAGCTCCCGCCGGGAAAAGGCGACGAGTTCCGGCGCGATACTGGAGAAGTTCATCGAGTTCATGCAGAGCGAGATCCCCAAGGTCTTCGAATCCAAGGAATATGAGGAACAGAAGACCGGCATCACCGACGAGGCTGAGAAGGCAAAGGAAGTCCTGTTCAGCGATGCCGCCCGGCTCTCCCTCGAACTCGGATTTCAACTTACGATCACGCGCACCGGCATCGTCAAGGTCCCGATGTGGAAGGGCAAGCCGCTCACGCCCCAGGAGCTGGAGACCCTTTCGCCGGAGCAGCGGCACGAGCTGGAGGAACACGAGAAAAAGGTGGACGCCGGGATCCGCGACTTTCTTTCCAAGGCGCGGCTGCTCGACAAGCAGGCGCACGAAAAGATCCATGAGCTGAACCGCCGGGTGGCGCACTTTTCCATGGGACACCAGCTCGACGACCTGAAGGAAAAGTACAGCGTCAACCCGCGCATTCCCGAATACCTCGCCGAAGTGGAAGAAGACATCCTGGGCAACCTGCGGGAGTTCCTGGGCCAGACGCAGGAGCTGCCGTTCCAGATCGAGGGCATGGACAAAGGGAGCTTTCTCGAGCGCTACAAGGTGAATCTCATCGTGGACAATGCCAGGACCAAAGGCGGGCCGCTCGTCGAGGAGGTCAATCCCACCTACAACAACCTGGTCGGCCGCATCGAACGCAAGGCGCGGTTCGGCGCTTTCTTCACCAACTTCACCATGATCCGGTCCGGCTCGGTGCTCCAGGCCAACGGAGGCTACCTGCTCTTGAACGCCATTGACGTGCTCCGGAGCCCCTTTTCCTGGGACGCGCTTAAGCGGATCATCAAGCGGCAGGAAGTAAAGGTCGAGGACGTCACCGAACTCTACGGTTTTGCCACCGGAGGCATCAAGCCCGAACCCATCCCGGTGTCGCTCAAGATCATCATGCTCGGCAGCCCCTGGCTCTATTACCTGCTCTACAATTACGACGAGGACTTCAGGGAGATCTTCAAGGTCAAGTCAGATTTCGACACCCAGACCCCGGGTTCAAAGGACGAAACCATGCGGTATGCGAATTTCGTCGGCAGGATCGCAAAGAGCGACGGACTGCTCCCCTTTGACCGGAGCGCTGTTGCCGGCATCGTTGACCACGCCAAGCGCCTTGCCGAAAAAAAGAACAAGCTGTCGCTCCGCTTCAGCGAACTGTCGGACCTGGTGCGCGAGGCCTCGTACTGGGCAGGGAAAGCGGGGAGTTCCGTGGTGACCGATGGCCATGTGGATAAAGCGCTGGACCAGAAGATCTACCGGTCCGAATCTGCTCGATGAACGCATCCAGGAGCTGTTCACCGAGGGCACCCTGATGGTCGATGTCTCCGGCACAGCGATCGCGCAGGTGAACGGGTTGTCCATCTACGACATCGGCGATTTTTCCTTTGGAAAACCATCGCGCATCACCAGCCGCGTGTACCTCGGTAAAGCAGGCGTCGTCAACATCGAGCGCGAAGCCAAGCTCTCGGGCCGCATCTACAACAAAGGCGTGCTGATCCTGTCGGGCTATCTCGGCGGCGCCTTTGCCCGGGACAAAACGCTTTCGGTCTCGGCGACCCTTGCCTTTGAGCAAAGCTACGGCGAGATCGAGGGCGACAGCGCGTCAGCTGCCGAGCTGATCGCGCTGCTGTCGGGCATCGCCGAAGTGCCGGTCAGGCAGGACCTCGCCATCACCGGCTCGATCAACCAGAAGGGCGAGGTCCAGCCCATCGGCGGTGTGAACGAAAAGATCGAGGGATTTTTCAGTATTTGCAGGAACCGGGGATTGACCGGCGATCAGGGCGTGATCATTCCACAGCTTAATGTAAAGAACCTCATGCTGAAAAAGGACGTTGTCGAAGCGGTCAAGGAGGGTACGTTCCGGATCTATGCCGTCAGTACCGTGAATGAAGCGCTGGAGATCCTGACGGGCATGCCCGCAGGCGAGCGAAAGGAAGACGGCGCCTATCCCGAAGGTACAGTCAACTTTATGGTGGACAAGCGGCTTCGCGAGATGTCGAAGAAACTGAAGGCTGAAGACAAGGGAGAGGAGCAGAAAAAGAAGGAAGAAAATAATGATGCTGCTCCGAAGAAGGACCCGAGGCCGATGCCGTAGGACGGCACGGCAAAGGATCAGGGCAGCGTCCCCCTTTGTTACGCGGATTTATCCTCTACATTCTTCTCCATGACGATCAGTATGCAATTATCGGTTAAGGGCTCCCGCCTAATTTCTGTGTATCCCAGCTTTGTAACTATTCAGGTTGGCCGCGAAAGAACGCAAAGATCTCAAAAAATACAAACCGCTTCCCTTCTACTGTTCCTTCCCGCAGGCCTTGCAATACCTCCCGTATACCGGCGTGGGCTGATCACAGGCGTTGCAGGTTTTGAACTGCGCAAACCCGCAGAACGGGCAGGCGTTCGATCCTGCGGGAAGATGCTTCCCGCACTGCTGGCACAAGCCTTTGGCGATCCGCCGCTCCATCAGCTTCTGCCGCGAAAAGAGCTTCTTCTGAAAAATGTAGATAACGAACAGTGCCGCCGCGACCGCGAGCGCGATGACGAGATAATGCCAGAGCGCAACGAGCTTCAGCGATTCCAGCAGGTCAATGAGCTTCTTCAGCAGTTTCTTCGGGATGATGTCGTAGACGGTCTCGATGATCTTGAAGAAGACCGGGATGAACGAGACGACGAGGAGGTGCGAAGAGACCAGTGTCTGGATGCCGCGGTCCTTCCTTGTGCTTGCAGTGTTCCAGACATAAAAGATCGCTAAGAGCGGAAGCAGGAAAATCATCTGCATGCCCAGTCTTTTGACTGGGTGCCAGAAGTACATGCGTTGGAGATCGGACCTCAGCCGTTCCCGCTCAGCCGGCTGCAGGACCTTAATTTTTTCCCAGAACAGGCCGACCTTTTCGTTCCCATTGATCTTCTCTTCCGCCCCCGCAATCTGAGCGCGCAGGGTGTTCAGGGCGTTTGATTTCTCCTGAATATCCTTCTTAATGTTGTCGACATTCGCCTGTCCTTCCTTCTGTTCAGCAATGGTCTCCAGAAGAGAGGTGTCGTAGGCTCCCTTCAGATTACCGATTTCCCGCTGAAGCTCCCTAGCTTCGCGGTCGAAGTTGTTCCGATCGTCAAAAAGGGCGGTCAACTCCTTGTCGTTCTTTATCTGGTCAAGAAGGTCAAGATAGGGCGAGCAGACCGGATGGTGCTCTTTATTTTTCTCTTCGATCTGATAATAGCTGTTGCGGTGCGAGAGGATGATGCCGGAAAGATTCTCCATCCGGTTCGTGGGATTCCAGTCCCGGTTCAGGACGATCTCCCTGCAGGAATAAGGAATGTAGTCGTCTGGAGCGGAGAGCTGTTGGGTGTGTTTATCAAGGCCGTCGAATATCGAAAAGAGGATAAAGATGTCGAGGAAAAGAATGATGATCAGCGAAGCCTTGCTGATTGGCTGGCTGTCAAGACTGGTGAGATTGGATTTGATCCTGAATAATCTGTCCTTCATCGCTCCCAATATGCTCATCGTTTCTCCCTTTAATGAACGTATTCGCTGCAGCTTGACCTTCGAAGCTGTTTGATGGCTGCCTTTTGTGGCGTGTTATTGCAACCTCTCCTTTTGGGTAATGACCAAAATCAACAGCTTGTCGCTGGATCAAGATGCGGTCTTTATCCTAAAAACGGCATTTGGACACGGAAGAATCGGAAACATCTGATTAACGCGGATAAATTCTAAAGCAAAGCATTCACCTATTGGGTGAACTTCTTATAAAAGAACTAATCCGCCGTTATCCGGCTCTTATCCGTGTTAATCCGTGTCCAAATGCTTTTTTTCAGGTTCATAACCCCGACTTGCCGAGCAGCGCCCAAACAGCAAGAGCTGCGCCGAAGAGAGCGAGAATGACCGCAGCCGCGGCAAGCCGTTTGATCACCTTGATCTCTTGATGAAGCGCTGCAGCGCTGGCATCAATACCCTCCAGGGTCTCTTTCACTTGGGTGGCCAACGCCTTTACTGATTCGGCATTCCGGGTTACTGCAGCTTGAAGTTCTTCAATTTGTGTTGGCACAACCTCTGCCGCCTTCTCCCGGCCGGGCTTTGAGGTGAAAGCGGGGATTGCTGCTGAAACGATTTGCGTTATGTAGGGGAGCGCCGCCTTCAGTACGGGAATCCACGCAGCCATGTTATACCTCCGTTCTAAGAAAAAGGGAATGGAAGAAGCCTATCGATGAAGGTCATACGCTGCGAATGCTTTCCTCCTCCGCTAGTTCTCATTTCCCTGCTGCTCCGTCTCGACCTCATACCAGTTGATCTTTCGCGTCATATACATCACTACGGCAAGAATGATCAAGAGCCCGATACTGCCCATGATGAGCGCGTAATCCTCGAGCTGCAGAATTATAAACAGGTAGGAATACAGGACCGTCAGTATCCCCAGGATGGTGAGCGCAAATCTTGAATTGGATACGATCGCCTTTGCGTACCCCGAGATCATAAGCGTAACAGCGGTGGCCGACAGGAGGTAGGCATAATTAAAATGCATATGCTCGGACAATGACAATACCAGTGTGTAAAAAATCAGGATTGCCATCCCAATGAGGATGTATTGAATGGGATGAACTCTCCGTTTATTGATTATTTCGGAAAAGAAGAACGCCGCAAAGGTGAAAACGAGGAACATGATCGAATATTTAGCAAGCCGCGTCGATTTCTGGTAAACATCGGCTGTCAGGATCAACTGCAGTCCGAAGGCCGATGGTTCAACCTTATATTGAGCGCCTTCCCAGAATTGCGGGTAGTTTCTGTTCAGGTGCAGTATCTTCCAGCTTGCGGAAAAACCGTCTTTTTTCACCTCGCGGGCGACCGGCAGGAACGCGCCATTAAAGCTTGGCGAAGGCCAGCTTGAATTGATCTTGACCGTATTGGACTCGCCAACGGGGATAAGGCTTATCTGTTCGCTGCCGTTCAGGTTCAAGGCAAAGGAAAACTTGTTGGGCGCGTTCGGCGTCAAGGACCTGATCAGCGTGCCGACGCCTGCTTCGGCAAGATCGGTCGTCTTGAGCCCCGGGCTGGCATTATAGGCCACGCCGTTGAAGTTAAGGACGATCTTGTCCTGTATCCCGCGCATATCGGTAATGCCGAGCGAGAGATAGGCCTTGTCCCAGAGGATGTTCTTTTGATCGATGTTCAGCTGGCTCATGGGCGGCAGTTTGAAGTTTCCGCTGAACTGGAGCTTGACATTATAGAGGACCGCCTCAAAGAGGCTTCGATAGCGCACTTCGGGTTTTATTTCGCCGATTACATCCACTGTTTCAGGCAGGATGTGCAGATAGTTGAGATTGAATTGTGTTTTTCCATCGTCGTCTTTGAAAAATGTCTTGAAGGGGACGGTAATGAACGGCCCGGTTATCGTCTGACGGTCTCCCCATTTTTGGCTGATCTCGTGCACGACCGAATCTCGTCGATCCTGTCGTTCGCTTATCAGGCTTTGGTACTGCCTGGTGTCGGGTTCGCAAGGTCGCTCTACCCGACCAACGAGCTACCGCCACATTGCTCCTTCGAATAAAGCAGATCCGGGTTCAATGCCATCACATGATACATGCCGTTCAAATTAGCGATCATGTCAAGGAACATCGCTTTCTTCCCACGTTACTTCTTTCATATCAGGAAGAGCTGACAGACGTTTAACAATATCGGACCAGTGTTTTTGACTTTCGTCGCTGTGATGCAGCCGCATGCGGTACGTAACGGTATTTGCGGAAATGTCCCTGTGGTAATTAACGAACTGGAGAGAGAGGTCTTTGTATTCGGCGAGAAGCTCTTTGATGTGACCCAGGAGCCCTTCCGTGGTAACTGCCTTCACCGTGAGGCTTGTGTAAATTCTACGGTGAGAAAGGGCTTTTACCGGGTAGGCGAGATAGAGACTCGCAAGAATAATGGCCGTCGTTACTAAGGCGGTGATAATGTATCCTGCACCGACAGCAAGGCCGATACCGGTAGCCGCCCAGAGCCCCGCAGCAGTGGTCAATCCTCGCACGGAACCCTTGCCTTTAATTATCGCGCCAGCCCCCAGAAAACCCATGCTGGCAATTGCATAGGAAGCGATTCTGCCGGGATCAAGACGTACCACGGATTTATCTGAGAGAGTTCGATAGAGCTCCTCCATGTGCAGGGAGAGCATCATCATGAGGCAGGAGGCCACGCCGACGATAACGTAGGTCCTGAATCCGGCTGCCTGTCCGTGAGCTTCACGCTCAAATCCTATTGCACCTCCAACAGCCGCTGCGAGCAATAGCTTGCCGATATCATACGTGATCGTGTCCATAGAATTAACTCCATGCCCTGTTATATTCGTTCTTAGTCCCCGTGCGGTTTAACGATGAGTTGAGCCCCGCGCCGGAGAGCGCGGGGCTCGAACGACTTGTTAGCTTTTATATAGGTCTGACCACGCCAGTCTCTCCTCAAGCAGTTCATCAATCTCTGAGGTATCTAAATTGATAAGAAGGGCACCGATCTTGTGATCCCCCCTAGCAAGTGCAAGCGCGCCCAGAATACTTCTGATGAGAAGTGGATCTGTTGTATTCTGCAAATCTGCGATTCCGAGCTGAAGCAGCTTTTGCCAAGCTTGTTCATATTCTTTGAGTAGCCATGAAGGAATGGCCGGATTAGCTTTCCGATGCCTTTCAATTTCAATTGTTGATATCAACGCATAAAGATTCCAGTCTCGCTCAGCAACTGTCTGGCTAATTTTCACAATATGGGGTACTGCTGCGTAAGATGCCTCGCCAACATCGCCTTGATGATGTAGATTCTCCCAAAGCTCGCCCCAGACTGCTTTATCAAGTTCAAGTTTCCGCAGGGCAGGCGTTGGGTCGTATTCAATCTTGTATCCGCCCTTAAGCTTTTGCCATCTTGGGTCATCGAGTTCCATCATATTCCCTCAGCTAACGCGGAGTTCACACGCCGCGAAGCGGTCGGCGTGGAACGACAAGTTTGACTTCGGCATTAACTACTAGTCGCCTATGAAGCGGATAAAGTGATGTGGCCCTGCGTTCGCCGTCTCTTGTAAAAGTTTCAAGACTTTTTCTATGTGCAACTTCATTTTAGTGAGTTCTGATTTTAGCTCAAATTCACTCGCATTTGTTCGAGTTTCATACTCCTTTACGATGGTTGCATCCCAGTTCGCACGACGTGCGGCCTTCAACCCTTCTTCTCTATATGCACGTAGACGCTTCGTTGTGATTACGGCTAAAGCTGCCCTGAACTCGTCAATAAGTATCGGAATCTGTAATTGATTAAATATCGTGTCGCCGTATGGATCAATGAATCCGAGACATCTCGTTCCTTCCAGTTTTGCAGTGCCTAACAGGAGGCTGACAAACCCGCGTGGGTCGCCAAGCGTCTCTTCATCAGCCTTATCCGACGGCTCAATTTTCAAATCAATACCCATAATTATATACCGTCCAACGACCAAGCTCAGCCGAGGAAGGCCACAAACGCGGCCTGACGTCGGCTGGAGCACTCGTGCTATGTTGCTGCTAGGCACCGAAGAAGACCCAACTGCTGGACGAACGAGTGACCAAATCTTCTTCGGTTTGAAAAACCCGGACTACCTCGTTTGGATTAAACGGCATTTCCTTCTCACCCTGCACGGAGAAAACTTCGTTCGGATAGACGAGCAGCACCTTGTGAATGATTCTTCCGTTCGCAAGCTCTACGCTGACAATCGAGCCGTCCTGTTTGAATTCTTCAAATGGACCATAGCGACGAATCACATCAATTGGAATTTCATATTTAGCCATAGGTACTCAGCTCTTTTGCAACATAATGCTCAGCTAAGGGGCGCGGTGGTCTTTTGCCGCGTCCCTCTTGAGCGTTTTGTTATATTTTTCTACTGGCTTAACACCCTCAACAATTGATGTGGGCTTACTACCTTTAAGTTCTTTTTCTAGCGTTAACGGCCCGATTTCTTCTGGTTTAAATGAGATGTTATTTTCTGAAGAGATTTTGCGGATTGTATATGTTCGAATTACTTGTTTCGTAATCCTATTAATAGGGGCACTCACAACAGTGTCTCCATATTGACGCAAAACAACCTCGTCATCACTCCCTATGACAAGCAAATATTCCACTTGACGTCGTGCTGTTCCGAGTCCGGCAGAGTATGAAATTGTAAGTAAAAAAATGGTTACTAAAACAACCATGATCCAGCTGACACCGTAATACCTTGAAATATTATCAAGCACGGTATCATAACGTAAATCTTCTTCATGTCTGTGCTGAATGCGCTCGGCATAGCTTCGCTTATCTCGGAATGCTAAAGCCGGAAGAATGAAGTCAAAGAAAACCATAAGACCAAAAAGAATCCAAAGATATTTTAAATTCGCAATATTTTCTCCGGCTATTAACACATAAGCTATGAATACTAAGAGAAAACCATTGTAAAGCCTTAAACGTCGCCGAATAGGAGTTGGAAGTTTTATCCACAACGGATTGAAGACCTCGGCAGTCTGCCAGAGTAAAAATATGATACCTAGTAAGTAAACAAAAGCAAGAAATGTTCCAGGCAATGTGATTTCTATTAGTTGAGCTGATATCCCATAATATTTGACAATACCCAATTCATATACATATGCGACTGCATATGAGAAGGCCGGAAAAGCGGCGATCAACAGAGCGCTAGAAATCCAAGTCTCTTTTTTGTTTGATTCGTTTTCTGTATTCATAGCAATTTATAACCAGTTATTGACTATAAGTAAATCGGTTTGTAATATTACAAACAAGTTTATAATATTAGATGCCGGTTTGTAATAGTATAAACTTCCAAGGTTTGTAGTATTACAAACCCGACTTAATCACTTGGGTTTCTAATATTGATGGTCTCGTAAGAAGTCACGCAGCAAAAAACGCCGCGAATTGCATATCCGACCACTGGAGACTGCCCCAACATCTAATGGCCGCCATAACTCGCTGCAATCGCTCTTTGAAAGCGCAAGACGACAAGGAAAAGGTGCCTATCGGAGCCGGTTTCCCTTCGGTTTCCCGGTTTCGATACGCCGCCGCCCGGATGATATTGATCCCCGCCGCTTTTAAGTAAGCGGCGCAGCTCACTGCGGACATGCCCCGAACGCGAAGGTTCTTGATTCCGGTCAAGCGATCAAGCTGGGACATGGTCCCTTCGATTCCCGCACGAAAGCGGTACCGGTCCCGAAACTCCGGGGAGTCTTCGTACACACGCCGCCGTGCCAGACGGATTGCTTTAACGTCGTACCTGAGAGAGCGTCCATGTTTGATAGCTTTCGTCGGGCACGTTTTCTTTCGGGAACAGCCGCGACAGGTTCTTTTTGAGAAAAACGCGAAGTACTTCTCAGTCTGGCTTTCGGTGTGTTCCGGCGCACATCCCATCGGACATGCGGTTACCTCGTTCACACTGTTCATGGTGAATTCCGTGAGCGACGAAGCCTTGGGTCCTGTGCCCTTGACCGGCGAAACGATTTCAACACCCAGAGCTGCCGCCTTCCGGCAGTTCTCGTAACCGCCATAAAGGGTATCGGCCAGGGCTTCCTTCGGCTTCAGGCCAAGCTCCTCGGTGGTTTCGATGAGCGGGATCAGGGCATGAGCATCGCGCTTGTGGGCAGGTTCGACGATCACACCGGTGATCAAATTCAGGGTGTCGATATCCTCGGAAGTGCCGTAGCTTTCGGCGACCTGCATCTGATAGCCTTGGCCCTTATAGCCGCTATATCCGGCCTCAGGGTCGGAAGGGTTCTGCAATGAGTCAGACGAGACGTCTTTGTTCTCTTTGACCAAGACCTGGGTTGTATGCGTATCAACACGCTCCAGGATGCACTGTTCCTTGAGCAGCCGGACAAGGAACTGATAGCTGGTCATGGTGACAACCGGCTCGTTTCCCCTGAAACGTTCCACCAGGGTGAATACGTCCTCAGCCAGGCTTGCAAGTGTCTTCGTCGATTCCGAAGGCTTGATCATCGAGAAGACGCCTTCACCCTGCTTGGTCATGTACCGATCGGAGAGAGTCTTGTCCAAAGCTTCGTAGAGCTCTTTATGATGGCGCTTGAGGTTTACGAGGAACTTCTTGATGGTCTTGACGAACAGTCCGATCCGGCCCAAATGGCGCATGTTGGAAAAGATATGGACCGAGTCGAAACGCTGTTTTGATACGTCAACGGAAAAGACCTCGGCAAGTTTCTTGGTAACGTCATCGAAGATATCCTGGTACAGGTTCCGCTCGGTCAGGACATTCCGCATGGTCCAGAGGGTTTTGGGACTGACATAAGCGTCGGCATCGGCCGTACTGGTAATGTTCAGCGCGTAATGCCACTGGAGATTGTAGGCATACTGGTCTACTGCTTCCTCGTCGGTCATATCGTGCATCTGCTGGATCATCATGAGGCCGAGCATGGCGTAAAGCTCCTTGGTCGGCGCTCCCATGACCGGGTTGTACTTGGAGAAGACCTTCTCGACCGGAAGTGTAGGGAGGATGTGTTCCCGAAAGATCTTTGCCCAGGACGCCTCGATGCGTTGCTTTCGCTTGGGACCCAGGAAGGGAAACTGGTCGAACATGTCGTGGGTTTTGTGATCCTTAGTATAGATCATGCCGGCTCCTCAAATGCGATGAGTGATACCGTTGTGTATCACAAAACCCCTTGTGCTGCAAAGGAAATATGATGATTCATGCGATTATTTTTGGCTGATTATGCAAATATTATTCTTACGAGACCATCAATATTACAAGCTTTTCTAATTCGTTGCTCATGATTTTACCGTATTCTATGTACCATGCCTTTGCCTCCGGATCCTATTTTCCCTGCTGCGCCCCTGACCTTCTCCCTTAAAGCTTTGTCGCCATATCCAATACGCACGGGACCCATGGTGTTCAGGTCTACTTTCATGTCATCTTACTAAAATACTTTCGGACCCTTCAAAATTCAGCCGCATCAGCACCAATCGGGATTAGCTGCGGTTATCATCGACTTTGCCGCCAGGATCATCTCATCCAGGTCTTCCAGGTTCACGCTCTTGGCGTCCTGTTCATGGATGTAGCGCCACCGGGCAAAGGCGGTGTCGAGTGTTTCGAAGTGTTTCAGCAGCTCGTCCGAGGACAGCGCCGTGTTGGAGAACTCGTCGAACCTGACGAGGAGCGTCTTCCGGGTCTCGTCCTTCATACGCCGAAACAGACCGGCCAGGGGCATGGGGTCGTCGCTGTCGTTGTCCTCGAGCGCCAGCAGGCACTTGAAGTAGAGCTTGAGCGCCAGGGCGGCGCAGGTCACCGCGGGCTGGGCCATCGACAGGAATGTTCCGTCCGCCTGTTTCGACGGTTTCATGAGGATCGTAGCCCCAAGGTAGTAAGCGTTTGCAGAGTTGTAGTACAACAGCGCGTTTGCCTTGTCCATCTTCTCCTCCTTGCATTCGGACAACTGCGCCAAAAAGGTTGGGGATCGTTAATTCGCCTTCCCCTTGCTGTCCTTCTCGCCTTCCTTCTTCTCCGTCATCGCCCCCAGATAGCTCGGCAGCTCCACCCCCGCCATCCTGGCAACGTCCTGCAGCGGCGGAATGCTGCGCACGAGGCTCGACAGGAAATTGGACGTGGACGAACTGCCGTCGCCGTGGCCGCCTGCCGAATCCCAGACCGTCACCTTGTCGATCTTGATGTTCTTGATGGCTTCCACCTGCATGGACACGATCTGCTCGATCTTCTCGGTCATGAGCAGCGTCGCAACCGCCCGGGCGTCGCCGTTGCAGCTCTTGACCAGGTTCTGATACCCCGCGGCCTTGCTCTCCAGCACCTGCCTGATGCCCTTTGCCTCGGCCTCGTACTTGAGCAGGATGCCGTCGGCCACGCCGCGCGCCTCGCGCCGGGTCTTCTCGGCCTCTGCCTCGGCCGCGATCTCGATCATCCTCTTATCGATCTCCTGCTTCACCACTTCTTCGGCGTTCAGGCGCTCCTGTTCCGCGCGGTACTGGGCCTTCTGGATCTCCACCTCGGCCTCGCGTTTGGCCACTTCGCCCTTCTGCAGCGCCTCGGCCTGGCGCATGGCGAGCTCGGCATTGGTCGCCGCGATATCGGCCTTGGCCTTGTTCTCGCCCGTGACCGCTTCCGCTTCCTGCGCCTGCACATACACGCGGCGGTCGGCCTCGGCTTTTTTCTTTCCCTTTTCGGACAGGGCCACGTTCTCGGCGATCCGGATCTCCTTCTCCCGGTTGGCGTCGGCTTCGCCGATCGATGCCGCGGTCTCCTGCTGCTGCACGAACACGCGGCGGTCCGCATCGGCCCGCTTCTTTCCCTTTTCCGATTCGGCCGTGTTCTCGGCGACCTTGATCTCCTTGTCCCGGTTGGCCACGGCCTGGCCGATGGCGCCCATCTTGTCCTGCTCCGCCACATCGACTTTCGCGCGGTTGATGGCTTCCGAGGCCGCCTTCTTTCCGATGCTCTGGATGTAGTCGGACTCGTCGGTGATGTCCGTGATGTTCACGTTGATGAGGTACAGGCCGATCTTGTTCAGCTCCGGCTCCACGTTCTTCCTGATGGACTCGAGGAAGCTTTCCCGGTCCTGGTTGATCTGCTCGATGGTGAGCGACGCGACGGTCAGGCGCAGCTGGCCGAAGATGATCTCCTTGGCCATGTCCTCGATGCGCTGGGGCGGAAGGTTCAGGAGCCGCTCGGCCGCGTTGTTCATGGTGTTCTTGTCAACGCTGATGCCCACGGTGAAGGTGCTCGGCACGTTGATGCGGATGTTCTGGAGCGAAAGCGCGCCCTGGAGCGGAATGCTGATGGTGATCGGCGTGAGGCTCATGTAGGCCGAGTCCTGGATCAGCGGCCAGACCAGGGCGCCGCCGCCGTGGATGCACCGGGCCGACTGCCCCTCCCCCACTTTTCCGTACACCACGAGGATCATGTCCGAGGGGCACCGCTTGTACCGCGACGCCAGGAACACGACTGTTGAGACCACCAGAATGATCAGTGCCGCGATCGGAAGGACCCACAAACCCATGTTGAACATACGACCTCCTTAGATTAATCTTGTTCGAAATCGACCAAATTTTTGTCAAAAGGCAAAACATTTTCACCGCGAAGGCGCGAAGGACGCGAGGACGTCAAAGCTACAACGATACTCTCTACAGACAGGACTCAAGGTTTCCTCGCGACCCTTTTAGACATTAAAGATTTTCTCTCGACGGCTGCGCTATTTTGGCGAGCGTCTCCGCGGACAACAAACTCTTGCGAGTACAGAGGCTTTTCTAGATCTGCGGCTAAGGACTATGTTCTGTTCACATCTTCTCAACAACCAGCACGCTGCCATTCACTTCCAGGACCCTGATCCGCTCGCCGGTTTTGATCTCCGCTCCGTCCTTTGCCGTTGCCTCGAACTCGCGCGGCCTGCCTTGCAGCGAGACCTGCACCTTGCCCGCCCCTTGCGCGCGGATCGTCAGATAGACCGTTCCCTGCTCTCCGATTGCAGCCGCATTGTCCATGGTGCCGCTGGACTGGAGCTTCTTGACGGACGAGAAGATCCTGCCGATGAGCCAGACCGTCCCCATCCCTGCAACGAGCGCGGCTGCCAGGGCCACGCCGCCGCTTGCATGGCTTTCGCGCAGCATGGCGAAACCGACCAGGCCGAACATCATGAAGAACGCGGTCAATCCCTGGAGCGTCAGCAGCTTGAAGCTGACGTCGGCATCAATATGGTCCACGTCTGCATGGCCCACCTCGAGATCTGCGTCCGCGTTAGTGTCGCCGCCCCCGAAAAGCTGGACCGCGAACCTGACGATGAACAGCCCTCCGCCGATTACCGCGCATACTATGAAAAAAAGCTCAAGACCGCTGAATTCCGTACCTGCACCACTCATGACGTTCGCCTCCACTGTTCTGATGCTGCGATTTGATCGGCATTGCAGATCGTATACATAAAACTATGGAAAGAGTATGTGAATAGGCATTTGTTGTCAAGGAAATACAGGTATACCGGGGAGGGCAATTTAAGGGTAATGAAAAGTGCAGGGTACAGGGATCGGGGGGACAGGGTCTCGTGGTGCGGGTTCAAGGTCGAAGGTGCCATGCAAACAGCAACAAAAAACGCGCTGAACTTTCCAGCGCGCTCTCCGTTCATTCCTCTAAAAAAGGCTTCTACTCTGCCCGCTCCCAGTCGACGCGGGCCAGTTTGTTATCATGAGAAAAGTGGTATGCCACTTCGCCGTGAAAAGCCCTCTTGATGGCCTTGCCGAGCCGCTGCGCCAGCCGCTCGTTCGTGGTCGTGATGACGAGGCTGCCGCTCCCGTTCTCCTTCACCGACATCACCCGCTCCAGGGGGTTATCTCCCCGCGCCTGCTTTTCCTCGTTCTTGACGAGTCTCAGCAGTTCCTGTTTGTGCGGCAGCACATAATCACCCCGTAGCGTCACGATGCCGCCGGGTATATCGTCCTGCATCTTGTGGCATGCCGGGCAGACCAGCAACGTGATGGCAGGGTCCTGCATGAGCATGTCGTAGCGCTCGGGTTCAATGGACCATCGCTTGTTGCTGTACACGGCGTGGCACCTCTCGCAGACCGATACCTTCTTGCTGGCCCCTCTGGGAAGATAGGGGTCTGTTGTGATCGTTTTCTTTTTGTACGATGGCTTGTAGTTCTTTGCTGTGCTCGCATTCATTTTCATAATTACCGCCTCCTCCTCGCGAACGCGTTACCGTTACGATCAGGATGAGCTCACTTCAGCTTCCGCTGGATCTCGGGAAACTCCTTCTTGAACTCAGGCATGTTCCTGGCAAGGAACAGCTCAAGCGCCTTGATCTCCGCTTTGAGGTCCTTGATCTCTTCGTCGAATTCTTTTTCGCGTTTCTTCATGCTGTCCGCAAGGTTCGACAAGGCCTTTTCCTGGATCTTGAGCCGCTCTTCGGTGCCGATTGCAGCTCTTCCGATCGTTCATGTCACACCTCGTGTGAGCTATTTTTGCAGCTTCATCCCGAGCTTCTGCTCAACAGACTCAAGCTTCTTCTCGATCCGCTCTTCCTTGCCCTTGCGGTCGTCGATCTTGATGCTCGTGACCGCCCGATCAGCGTCCTTCATCACCTCCTGATGGCACTCTTTGATGATGCCCATGACCTGGTCCCACTCGCCTTCGAGCACGGTTCCCATGGGGTTCGCCTTGTAGGAAATGCCGCTCTCGGCAACGATCTTCAATACCCGTGCCACCACGGGACTGACGCTCACACCTTTACCCAGGGGCACAATGCTGAATTCCACGAGTATGCTCATACTTTTTTCCTCTTATCCGCAGAACGACTTACGTCGCTCCTTCCACCTCATCCTGATTCAAGTATACCGCCCTTGCCGGAGCATGTAAAGACGGTCCCGAGGCTGCTTTTCGCGCTTGTAAGCCCTTGGACCCTGTGCGATAATAAGACTGCTTTTCCCTGCTCTTCACGGATCGGCTAAACAACAACGATGGTCAGAGCTCTCATCAAAATTGCGGGGACGCTTATCCTTTTTTCCTCTACCTGTTGGCATCGCTCGCTGCGCTCGCGCTCCCGGTCTCGGGGCGCGTCAGGCGGGCATGGCTGAACAGGCTCGTGTACCTTTTTTGCCGGACTGGTGCTCCGGCTCTACGGAGTGCGCGTTACCGCAGCAGGCAGCGGGAAGCTCGCGCCGCACCGGGGACACCTGGTGGTCGCGAACCATCTCTCCTATGTTGATGTGCTCGTGATCGCGTCGCTGGCGCCTGTGGTGTTCGTCACGTCCATGGAGCTGCGGAACACTCTGCTGCTGGGCCAGCTCGCCCGGCTGAGCGGCAGCTTGTTCGTTGAGCGCCGGAAATCGTCGGGACTCAGACAGGAGATCGACGCCATCACCGGCGTGCTCATCCAGGGATTTTCCGTGGTGCTTTTTCCCGAGGGCACGACATTCAACGGCGACTGCGTCCATCCGTTCAAGCAGTCGCTCCTTGATGCAGCGATCAAGGCGAACTGCAGTATCCTGCCGGTCTGCCTTCGCTACCAGCGCGTGAACGGCAAGCCGCTTTCCGCTGCTTCGCGTGATGCGGTATTGTATTACGGCGGCGTTTCTTTCTTTCAGCATTTCCCCCGGTTCCTTACGCTCCGCTCCGTTGAGGTGAAGATCTCGGTGCTGCACCCGATCTCTGCGGGCGCGGATGAATCGCGCAAGCAGCTTACTCTGCGCGCCCATGAGGCGATCTGCGCAGAGTATCAGGCGCTGGCGTAGAACATCCTGCCATCGTTCTGCGCCCTCGCTCCCTCCGTCCCTTGCCAATGAACTGCTGCTCAGGTAGAATTAACTCATCAAAGCAGGCAGCCCAAGCGTATGAAGCCGGCCACTTCACTTCCCCCCTCACCTTTATCCTCTTTCCCGAGGGGAGAGGTAGGGTGAGGGGTTTTCATTCGTTCCCGTCCAGATAGGAGAAAAGCATGCAGCTTCATTTCACCAGAACCAACGGCCCTGTCGATGATGCTATCGACCGGCTTATCAAGGAAGCAGGCGACGTCCAGCGCCCCGAGATCGTGCGCGAAATGGTGCTGGCGGCGCTCAAGGCGGGCCAGGAGGACGATGAACGCGCCGACCTCAAGCTCATGAACTCGACGCTCAAGGAAATGCGTTTCACGGCCAAGGTCTTCGGCCCCTACCGCGGCGTGCGCAAGGTCACGGTGTTCGGATCTGCGCGCACGAAGCCGGACACCGCGATCTATGCCATGGCGCGCGAGTTCGGCAGGAAATTGTCCGAAGCGGGGTACATGGTCATCACCGGCGGCGGCGCGGGCATCATGCAGGCGGTGAACGAGGGCGCCGGACCCGAACATTCCTTCGGCGTCAACATCAGGCTCCCCTTCGAACAAAAGGCGAACCCGGTGCTCGACGGCAACCCGCGTCTCATCACCTATAAATATTTCTTCAACCGCAAGGTGGCGTTCCTCAAGGAGGCCCATGCCGTGGCGCTCTTCCCCGGAGGGTTCGGCACGCTCGATGAGGCCATGGAAACGCTCACCCTGGTCCAGACCGGCAAGCGGGACCCCCTGCCGCTCGTTCTGGTCGATGAACCGGGCGGCAAATATTGGGACGGGCTCGTCAGATTCTTTACCGAGGAGCTCCGCTCGCATGGTTATATCGATGCTGAAGACTTTACGCTCTTCGAGCGCGCAGCATCCGCGGATGAAGCAGTCCAAAAGATCGCCCGTTTCTACCGTTGCTACCACAGCATGCGGTATGTAAACGGCCAGCTCGTGCTCCGGCTCACGTCGCCGCTCCCCCCTCAGACGGTCGCCCGTCTCTCCGAAGAATTCAGCGACATCCTTGCACCGGGGGGCGGCATGGCGATCTCGGGCCCCTTGCCTGCCGAGGCCGATGATGCCGAGCTTGCCCATCTGCCCCGTCTCGTGATTGACTTCAATCGCAGGGCTTTTGGAAGAATGCGAAACCTTATTGACCGGATCAATGATTGCTAGGTGAACATTATGCCTGTATTATTTACCACGGAGACACGGAGACACAGAGAAGGGCAAAAGGAGGGGTAACCATGTATCGCTTTATACGTGTTCTTTTGATGTTCATGATCGCAGGAAGTATAGGTATTCTGTTTTGTGGGACGCCGCAGAGAGCGGGCGCTGAAACAGCCGGCAAGGAGCCCTCTGTCCAGACAAAGGAGAGCACCAAGGATACCCGGATCAAGGAGCTCAAAAAGGAGCTGGATGAACTGGACAAAAAGGCTGAAGATCTTGCCGCAAAAGCCAGCAGTGACATTGCAGAGCAGAAGAAGCAATTCAAAAAAGACCACGAGGCCGCTGTGAAAAAGCTTGATGCCCTGAAGGCCGACGCATCGCGGAAATGGGAGGATGTGAAGCCTGAGCTGGAAGCAGCGCTCGCGAACGTGAAAAGGGCCTTCGAAAAACTGCGCTCGAAGTCAGAGGAAGAACCCAAAAGCGGCAAGTGACGTCGCCGAAAGACTACTGCTTTGATCTTGCCGGGCGACCCTCTGAGGCCGCCCGGTAATGCCTGACTTTATCTGCGAAAATCTGCGTTCATCCGCGGCCAATGATCGTGTTTTTGGTCATTCTTCTCCTTGCCATCGGTTAATCCTTACTGGTTTTCTCTGCCTCAAAACGCCCTTTCTGCCTAAAATCCTTGACTTTTCCGCCCTGAGTTGTTATTTTACGTGGCTACGTTGGAACGCAGCGGACCTCCTATGGACTATACAGACGAAATACAGAAGCGGCGCACCTTCGCCATCATCAGCCACCCTGACGCGGGAAAGACCACGCTGACCGAGAAGTTCCTGCTCTTCGGCGGCGCGATCCAGGTGGCGGGCGCGGTGAAGTCGAACAAGATCCGGAAGAGCACGTCCTCGGACTTCATGGACATCGAGCGCCAGCGCGGCATCTCGGTCGCCACGTCGGTCATGGGCTTCGATTACAACGGGCTCAAGATCAACCTGCTCGACACGCCGGGTCACAAGGATTTCGCCGAGGACACCTACCGCACGCTGACCGCCGTGGACAGCGTCATCCTCGTCATCGACTGCGCCAAGGGCGTGGAGGAGCAGACCCTGCGGCTCATGGAAGTCTGCCGCATGCGCAATACGCCGGTCATTGTCTTCGTGAACAAGCTCGACCGCGAAGGCAAGCACCCCTTCGAGCTCCTGGACGAACTCGAAGTGAAGCTGAACATCAAGGTCCAGCCGCTCTCCTGGCCCATCAGCATGGGCACCTCCTTCAAGGGCGTGTACAACCTCTACAACAACAGCCTCTACCTCTTCCGTGCCGGCGGCGCAACGGTGCAGACCGACGTGCTGGAGGTCAAGGGCATTGCCGACCCGATGCTGGACCAGCAGCTCGGCGACTATGCGGTGAAGCTCCGGGAGGACGTGGAGCTGATCGACGGCACGCACAATCCCTTTGACGTGCAGGCCTATCTGCGCGGCGAGCTCGCGCCGGTCTTCTTCGGCAGCGCCATCAACAACTTCGGCGTGAAGGAGCTCCTGGACACCTTCACCGAGATCGCGCCCACGCCCGGCAGCCGCCCCACGGACCAGCGGACCGTCAATGCCGATGAACAGGATTTCACCGGCTTCGTGTTCAAGATCCACGCGAACCTGGACCCGCGCCACCGCGACCGCATCGCCTTTATCCGCGTCTGCTCGGGCAAGTTCGAGCGGAACAAGATGTTCCTGCACGTGCGCCTGAACAAGAACATCCGCTTCACCAGCCCGGCAAGCTTCCTGGGCGCGCGGAAGAGCATCGTGGACGAGGCCTTCCCCGGCGATGTGATCGGTCTGTACGACACGGGCAATTTCAAGATCGGCGACACGCTCACCGAAGGCGAGAAGCTCATGTTCCAGGGCATCCCGACCTTCTCCCCGGAGGTCTTCAAGGAGCTGGTGAACCGCGATCCCGGCAAGTCCAAGCAGCTCGCCAAGGGCATCGAGCAGCTCACCGACGAAGGCGTGGCCCAGCTCTTTACGCAGCACCAGGGCAACCGCAAGATCGTGGGCACCGTGGGTCAGCTGCAGTTCGACGTGCTCGCAGTACCGGCTGGAGCATGAATACAACGCAAAATGCAGCTTCGAATCCATGGCTATCTACAAGGCATGCTGGATCACCGACAACGGACAACGCGGAGATGGAGAAGTTCTGCAGGTTCAAGTCGGACCGCATTGCCACGGACAAGGACGGCAACACGGTGTTTCTTGCTGAGTCGGAATGGGTGCTCAGGAACATGATCGAGGCTTATCCGGCCGTCAAGTTCCACTTCACGTCGGAGTTCAAGCGGGAGATGCAGGAAGTGAAGAAGTAGTTCACCTTATTTTCATTGACCGCCCCTTTCGCTGTTCTCCACCACGACATCCTTCCTTCGAATATAGACCTTCTTATCAACAGACGCATGCAGCGCGCCGTCGGCATCAACGAGCTCAACGAGATAGGACCGCTCGACGGACGGCGAGGCTCCGGCCGCAGCCTTGATGACAGCTACCTCTTCTTCGGTCAGAATAAACTGCGCATACAACGTGCCTTTCCCCGGCCGCTTGAATCTGATCGTAGCCGCCTTGTCCCACACCACATACTCTGGTCCAAGTATCTTCATCAGCATGATCATATAGATGGGATCGACCGCAGCGTACATGCTGCCGCCGAAGATCGTGCCCACAATGTTTCTCGTCCTCCAGCTTAACGGCACCTTGATGCGCACTTCGCGCCAGTCAGACGCGATATAGGTGATGCGCGCACCCGTGCCGCGATAGGCGGGAAAGAAATTGAATCCCCAGCGCGTGAGCGTTGTTGACAGCGATTCCGGCATGGTGTGCCCCTTCCCCTGTTGACCGACTTTACCGAACGGCGCCCGATGGAGCATCAATAAACCTGCAAACGGTAAGGGCAAGAATATTTCTCGCAAAGCTCGCAAAGAACGCAAAGGGAACCTTGAGTCAAAATCTTTTCCGGTTTAAAACCAAAACGCAAGCCGTGGTTTAGGATTTTCTTGGCGTCCTTTGCGGCTCGCTTAGAAGCGCCTACTTTTGGTTGCGAGAGACGCCTTTGGTTCCGGCTTATCCGGGTCAGGATAAAAGAAAGCCCATGGTATTTCATCGCCATGGGCTTTTCGTATTTGATGCGAAAACGGAGATTACGCGATGACCGGAAGCTTTGCCAGCGATTTTTTGATGTCCTCTTCCGGATGCTCGTGGTCCATCAGCTTGCCTTCGCGATAGTCGGCATAGGCCTGGAGGTCCAGGTAGCCATGGCCGCTCAGGTTGAAGAGGATCGTCTTCTCCTTGCCCTCTTCCTTGGCGCGGAGCGCTTCGTCGATGGCCGCGCGGATCGCATGGGCGCTTTCGGGCGCCGGTATGATCGCCTCGGTGTTCGCGAACTGCATGGCTGCTTCGAACACCGCGGTCTGGTGATAGGCCTGTGCTTCGATGAGCTTGTCATGGTACAGCTGCGAGATAAGCGGCGAATCGCCGTGATAGCGCAGTCCGCCGGCGTGGATGCCGGACGGCATGAAGTCATGGCCCAGGGTATACATGGTCATCAGCGGCGTGAAGCCTGCCACATCGCCGAAGTCATACCGGAACTCGCCCTTGGTGAGCGTCGGGCAGGAGGTAGGCTCAACAGCAATGATCCGCACGTCTTTCCGGTTGCCCTTGATCTTGTCGTGCAGGAAGGGGAAGGCGATGCCGGCGAGGTTGCTCCCGCCGCCGCAGCAGCCGATCACGATGTCCGGGTAGTCGCCGACTATCTCAAGCTGCTTCTTTGCCTCGAGCCCGATCACGGTCTGGTGCAGGCAGACATGGTTCAGGACCGATCCGAGCGCGTAGTTCGTGTCAGTGTGCGTGGCCGCATCCTCCACCGCCTCCGAGATGGCGATGCCGAGGCTGCCCGAGTTGTCCGGGTCGAGCTCGAGGATCTTCCTGCCCGAGTTCGTCGTGTTCGACGGGCTCGCATGCACCGTGGCGCCCCAGGTCTCCATCATGATCCTGCGGTAGGGCTTCTGGCCGTAGCTCACCTTCACCATATAGACCGTGACATCGAGGCCGAAGAGCTTGCCGGCCAGCGCCATGGAGGTGCCCCACTGACCGGCGCCGGTCTCGGTCGCAATGCGCGTCATTCCCGCCTTTTTATTGTAGTATGCCTGGGGGATCGCGGTGTTCGGCTTGTGGCTGCCGGCGGGGCTTACGCCCTCATATTTGTAGTAGATCTTCGCCGGCGTGCCGAGCAGCTTCTCGAGCCGGTGAGCGCGGAACAGCGGCGCAGGCCGCCAGAGCGAATAGATGTCGAGCACCTCTTCGGGGATATCGATCCAGCGCTCCTGCGTCATTTCCTGCTCAATGAGCGCCATGGGGAAGATGGGGGTCAGGTCGTCGGGTCCTACCGGCTGCTTCGTGGCCGGATGCAGCGGTGGCTTCGGAAGGTTCGGCATGTCCGCCATGATGTTGTACCACTTGGTCGGAATCTCTTTATCAGAAAGAACGATCTTGGTCTGTCTCATACTTCCTCCTCAGGCAATATGGTCCATGATACAGATGCAACAAAGTGCGGTTATTTTATACTATTTAGGGGGCGTTTCACAACGGTATTTTGTTTCCGTGTTTTTCTGAGTCAGAGCTAGTCCTGAACGTCCTGACACTGTCAAATCGGATAAGATCGATAACGGCATTTTTCCTGAACATGGTTCACGCAATAAGTGAGTGCGTTGTTTACGATTATCCGACCGCTGTAATGCGTGTCCAAATGCTTTTTTCAGGTAAGATTGTTCCGCGCGCAGAGGAGAAATTACCATAGCTCCTGACAAGAGGTGGATGTTCTCAGCCGCTTCACGAGCCGATAGAGAACATGCTTTCCAGGTCGTGGCGGGAGTGCACCCTGAACGCCATCAGTGTTTCGGACGTAAGGATGCCCTCTACTTTCAGCATATGGTTCGTCACCACTTCCGCCATCTGCTCGCTATCCTTCACCCGGATGATCACGGCAAGATCGTACCTTCCGGCGACCGAATATACTTCCGTGATCCCCTCCATGTCTGCAAGCGCTTCGGCAACCGTATTTACTTTGTCACGCGCCACCGTTAACAGGACCAGAGCTGTGTTCATAGAGCCTCCTCCACAAAGATTTGTTTCAGTATATCAGATTCCATCTTTCAAGGTTGCCGGTTCTCAGGTCCGCATGCATCGCGGCTCCGGCGCGGACAGGTCGCCGGTGTGGTGATAGGCATGGGCAGGACAGCCGCCATGGCATGCGGCGTGAAGATCGCAGGTCCTGCGCGGGCAGCGGTTGCAGTCAAACTCCCTGAAGAAGGAAAGCACGGGATGATGCCAGAGGGTATCCAGCGGATCGGTCAGGATGTTGCCAAGCCGGAAATCGGGCTTGCCGAAGAACAGGTTGCAGGGATAGACCGAGCCGTCGGGCATGATCCCGAGCTTTGTCGTGCCGGCGGGGCACCGGACCTTCGCCAGCTCCGGATAGGTTGCGCAGTCCGGCAGAAAGCCGGAGCAGAAGACCGTGCCCACGTTCTGTCCTTGAACCGGCCCGGTGCCGCAGGGAAAGAACTCATCAAAGGGCACCGTGTCCCTGAGCTGCGAACCTTCGAGTGCATCTTTGTACAGCAGGTAAAAGGTCTTCGGCTTCTGCAGAGAGGATCTCCTGGACGAGATGAACATCGAGCGCACGGGTGTGGACCATCTTGACGATCGGCCGATGGTCATGCATGAACGTGCGAACCGCGGCGAACGTTGCACGGTCGTTGATCGACATGCCGATCGAAAGGTGATCGAACCGGGCAAGCAGGTCCTGCAGCTGCGGGATGTTCGTGCCGTTCGAGCTCATGTTCACGCGCAGGCCCCGGCGTCCGGCTTCGCGCAGGAGTCCGGGCATGTCATGGTGGAGCGTCGGTTCGCCGCCCATCAGGTCGATCGTGGTAACGGGCCACTCCCTGAGCCGGTCGAGCATGGTCCTGAAATCGATGAGCTCCATGTCCTCCATGAACGGCATGGTGTGGTTGAAGCAGAACGAGCAGGACCGGTTGCACCGGAGCAGAGGATAGAGCTGGATGTAATCAGGGCCGGTTTTCATAATTTCTATTGCGGATTGCCGAATGCGGAATTTATCCGTTATCCTCTACCCAGCGGGGAGAGGGCTGGGTGAGGGGGGACTTTCCGGGATGCACCAAAATTTGCTTCGTTTGCATTAAATGACGAAGGATCTTCCCTTCTTCTTGATGAACCCTTCCTTCTCCATCTGAACAAGATTGTCCTTCACCCGCTCCGCGTCCATAGCGACCTTTTTCACGATCTGCAGCGCAGTGAGCGGCGCGTCAGCAACCAGGACCTTGAGTATCCTGCCCCTTACCTGCCGGTTCGAGTTCTCGAACGGGGCTCTGGCGCGTATAATGTGCGCTCCTGCGGTTGGGATTGGCATGCTGCTGCTTCAGCATGGTCCCGTAGTCCATGAGAGCATTGTACCACGTCCGGGGGTCTGCGGGGTCCATGGTCCGCTCGACAAGAGGGATGAGCTCGTCATCATGGACACCTTCCTGGTCCTGAAAGAACTCGTGGATATAGACGCGGCGGATGTTCGTGTCCATGAAGACCACGGGCTTGTTGAATGCAAAGGCCATGACAGCGCCTGCGGTGTATGTGCCGATGCCCGGGAGCGCAAGAAGCTGCTCACGCTCGGACGGCAGCCTGCCTTTATGCTCTTCCACCACTTTTTGCGCGAGGGCTTTGAGCGCAAGGGCCCGGCGGTTGTAGCCCAGGCCGGACCAGAGTGACGAGCAGCTTCGGAAGCGGGGCTTGTGCCAGAGCGGCAAAGTCCGGGAAGGCGGCAAGGAACTCCCGGTACTTCCCGATCACCCGCTCGACCTGCGTCTGCTGGAGCATGATCTCGGACACGAGAACGCGGTAGGGGTTTCGCGTTTTTCGCCAGGGCAGATCGCGGCCGCTTGCGTGGTAATGGCCGTAGACCTTCTTCCGGAATGCACGGACCTCTGCTGAGGTGAGCTTGCTATTGTTCTTTGTTCGAAGATGCGTTGTGGTCTTCCTGTCCATGGTGTCGTTCCGGGGCAGCGGTGAGTTTTATTTTTTTCTGAGCAGAACATAGAGTGCGCCAAGGCCGCCGTCACACTGGCGCGCGGTGACGAAGGCAATGAGGTCCTTCCGATAGCGCCCCGCAAGCCGCTTGACGACCCACGCCTTGATCTGCGGCCCCTTGAGGGAGCGGAGCCCCCTGCCGTGGATGATCTTCACGCAGCGCAGCCCTTTTTTAAAGGACTCGTCAAGGAACTGTGCAAGCTCATCGTCCGCCTCGGCAACCGTACATCCGTGGAGATCAAGAAAGGCCTGGACGGAAAAGCGCCCCGCGTGCAGTTCCGGGAGGATGGTGTCGTGATACTCCGGGCTCACCCATTCCACGTATTCCTGCGTGTCCGGCAGATGCATCGGCCGGTGTCCTGCCGCGATCTCACCGAGGACCGTGAGCGCTGCGCCGTCCGGGTCACGGCATTCGGCTGCCGCTGTCGTCTTCCGGTGATGTTGAACACAGGGGAGCGCCCTGAAGGCTTCGATCTCATGGACATCACGCATCTCGCTGCTGAACAGCTCCTCGTCCGTATATTCTTCTTTTTTCTTTCGGCGCGGCGGAGGGGGAGGCGCAGCACGTGCGTTCTGCTCCAGCTCTTTTCGGAGCTTTTCAAAAGGACGCGGGGAAAATATCGCCTTCTTGGTGCTCATGGAGAATTATACCCCACTTATCGCACGGAGGCTACAGGGTTTTGACTACTGATTATGGAATGGAGGAGCTCCGATTCAAGGATACCCTTGCGGGGGACGCACGTAATACGTCGGTCTGTACTGTTTACGTTTACCTCGAAGCAGGAGGGAAAGATCGGTCGGTAGACGGAACAGCACCGTGCGGTCCGGCTCCGGCGGCAGCTTGCCGCATCACATGGATCTTCTGTCCCGGGAAGATAAGGTCGGGCGTGGCAATGCCGTTGTCCTTTACGAGGCGCGGATAGCTGTGCGGATTCCCGGTGAACCTCTTCGCAATGTTCCAGAGATTGTCGCCTTTTACCACCGTGTACACGAACTGCGCGGGCATGGTCTGGTTCGAAGGCACGATCACGTAGAGCGGGGGGTCCTTTTCAGTCTGCGGCGCGCTCTTCTGCGTCGTTGCCTGTTTCTCCGTCGTTTCAGGCATCGACGGGCTTCGCGGCTCCTGTCGTTTGGGCATGTTGAAGAGGTAGATGGCGAGCAGCAGCAAAAACGCAATCAGGGCCGCGATGCCTAGCTGCTCCCCGTTCTTCCGTGCCATGGACTGGGCCTCCTCGGGCCGGAGTTCACGGGAGAACTGCGGTTCCGCCTGTCGGTCCGCTTCCTCTTCCCGCTTAGGCGCGTCCGCGGCTGGCTGTTGCCGCGCTGCTTCCCATTCCCGTTTGCTGGCCTCTTCTTCTGCCCGGACCCGCGCTTCTTCGGCCGCCTTCCCGCGCGCCTTTTCCAGCGCCACGGCTTCGGCCTCTGCACGCGCGCGGGCCTCTGCTTCTGATTTCATTTTTTCCGCTCTTTCCTGCGTCTGTTTTTCTTCAATGACTTTTGCGTCGGCCTCTGCTTTTAAGCGCGCCTGTTCAGCAGCCCGAGACCGTGCCTCTTCCTCTGCCTGGAGGTTCTCCGCCTCGGCGCGTAGTCGCGCTTGTTCCCGTGCGGCTGCTCTGCTGCTGTTGCCCGTGCATTTTCTCTTCTGCCCACTGTCTCGAGCGCTGCTGCCTGTGCAGCATCCCCGGCGCCGGTATGGGGAACCGGCTGCTTGTACCCCGCTGTTCCGGCGTGCATGTCCTGGCCGGGACGGGCAACCTCAGGTTGACAAACGGTCTCTATCACGGGCGGAACAGCGGAATGCGCCCATTCCTGGTCCGCTTTTGGCGCTCCAGCCGGAGGACCGGCCGGGAGGTCCGTCAGCAGATTGGACGCATCAGGATGCTGCGCCGGCGCGATCGTTGCCGTCAATCCCGATTCAGGCGCACTGGCCTCCCTCAGTTCCGGCAACAGGTCGGCCACGAACTCACGAACGGCCACCTTCTCGAAATGGGCCGCCAGGGACTCCACGTTTAGAATAAGCCTTACCATGCCTTCGTCCAGGTAACACCCGTACAGGATCTGATGGGGCAGTGCAATGGGCATCTGACAATGCGCTTCGACAGGGAGCAGGCGGCTCTCTGCAACCTCATCCGTTATTACGAGGGCCTGAAAATCCCCGTTGACGAGGTGCATCATCCGGCTCAGCGTCCCGATCGGTGAGCGCCTCCCGAAAAGCGCTGCCAGGTCCAGGACCGGGAGCAGTTCTCCCCGATGTTCCGCGACCCCCAGCACGAGCTCCGGCGCCCCCGGCACGGGAACGAACGGCAATAACGCTAGGTCATCCTTCATCTCTTCTTTGGGAATGGCATGGCGAGTGCCCAGGAGCGAGAACTCGACGATCGCGGTGTCGCTCTTCTGGAACCGCGCAGGAAACAGGGACGAAGGGCTGAAGACCGCCTGCCCCGCCCGGTCCACGGCAGTGTCTTCTGCAGCGACGAACACGTTATTGTCGACGAGCAACCATATGTTCCCCTTCGCCAGGGCAGCGGCCGGAAGCCATGGTTTCGCGGCGAGTTTCGGCAGGGCGAGCACCGTGAGGTCCGGCCCCTCGACGACTCCGAGGTCCTGATCAACGCCAACACCGTATCGGGCACTCCGCGGCCCGGCAAGAAGAAGGCCCTTTTTGCAGGCCGCCGTCCCGAAATCCAGGAACGCTTCCGGCAGCATCACCGGCACCGCTGCACCGTCGTGTAGTGTGACGCCCACAAGCCGCCTCGGCTGACCGGGAACCGGAGCGATGCCGCCCTCCCCGAGGGCAGTGTAATCCGTATCCTCTGCGTCGACGCAGAACAGCGCGCCGCCGACCAACAGCATCCTGACACGGCGGACGTCCGACAGGTCGATGGCGCGAGCGGGCGGCCCCGGTTCCGGGGACGGAAGTTCCAGGAGACCCTGCTTCAGCCGGTCATGAAGCGTGCCTATATTGATAATGGGTACCAGCGATGCACCGCGCAACGCGCAGGTATCCGCAACAGGCGTTGCCAGGGCGGGAGGGAGGGACAGAACACCTTCCGGAGGGCATTCAAACCCTTCAACCTTCCCATCCACGCAAAAACCGGCGATCTTGTCATTTGCATTGATAATAAGAAAGGTCCCGTCCCGGGGACTCGCAAGAGGCGGATGGCCGAGGCAGGCGCCCAGATCGGCAATGACCGCGCTGCGGTCTTCGATGATCGCGATGCCGGCGATGACAGGAGGGCTGAGCGGAAGGTGATGGAGCGGCTTCGCGCCGTAGGCCGAAGAAACCGCGGCCTCCCATACACCATAATGGGCGCCGCTGATATTGAGCAGAAGCAGGTTGGGCATAGGATTAGT
Organism: Nitrospirota bacterium; assembly: GCA_963818475.1. Taxonomy (GTDB): domain Bacteria; phylum Nitrospirota; class UBA9217; order UBA9217; family UBA9217; genus GWC2-56-14. The sequence continues at coordinate 505,393 of CAWFSF010000002.1, forward strand.
TGTGACGAGATGCTTCTAAATTCTCCATTCGTTCCTGTATGTTTTCCTCGGACTTCACAGGAGCAGGACCGCCCTCATCTCAACCAATCAGACGTCGTAGTAAAACCGGGCGTAGTATCGGTGAGGTGAGAGCCGGGTGAAGTCTACGAACGGCAATGTAATATAAATACCTCGACATGTAAAGACATTCATGTCAGACAAGACAGGCATGACACAAACATTCGTGCGCGCACAAAAAAAACCCATGCCGAGTATCAGCATGGGCGTGAAACAAAAAGATCAGAGCGGGTCGTAAGCCGAGTTCTGTCCTCCCGGTTGCCCGGAAGTGGTGATCATTTATCTGGGCCTTCGATTGCTCGAAGGCACGAGCGATCTACCCGGAAGTCTCGGACGGGCCGTCCTTACTCCCGATTGCTCGGGAGACGCTTCCCTATGTGACCTTGCTCCAGGCGGGGTTTTCCAAGCACTCCCGGTCGCCCGGGAATCTGGTGGGCTCTTACCCCACCGTTTCACCCTTACCCTTGCGGGCGGTCTTCTTTTCTGTGGCACTATCCATGGGGTCGCCCCCTGTCCCGTTTCGGGACCGCCTTGCCCTGCGGAGCTCGGACTTTCCTCCCTCCGTTGCCGGAGAGCGATCACCTCACCCGCTCTGAATTCAAAGAACCATTGCAAAGTGCAAATTGTAAATTGTAAAATTCAAACTGAACTGCCTGTATATCTTAAGTGTTTAAGCATTTTGCACTTTAAACTTTGCATTTTGCAATTTGCATTAAATCTTCTCATCGATCGCCTTGTTCGCCAGAGCATCCGCGTCGTGGTTTTGTTCCCGCGGAATGTATTGTACCTCCACGCTCCCGATCCTGGCAATCAGTTCCTTAACCCTGGCATGGAGCGGTTTCAGTCCCTCGTTCTTTACCTTGTATAGACCGTTCAGCTGCCTTACCATCAGCTCCGAATCCGCAAAGAGCCGCACCTTCGAAGCGCCAAGCTGCACGGCCCGCTCCAGGCCGATGATGGCGGCGGTATATTCAGCGATATTGTTGGTGGTCGTTCCCAGATACCGCGAGATCCCTTCCAGGGGACGGCCATGCTGACATGATGCTCACTCCTGCGCCGGCCTCGCCGGGATTGTTCCGGGAGGCGCCGTCGGTATAGATGGTCAGTTCCTTCATACTTCCTTTATCCATGGAGCAACCTTCAATCCACGGAGGTGGTCGCTGCTCAGGGAGCCTTTGGGCGATCGCTTCTTTATAGTACAGTATGCGGTTGCAGTTAGGGCAGGTGATGATGCTCTCGTTCTTTTTGACGTTCACATACACCTGCGGGGGAATGCTCATGTAGCAGCCGGAACAGGACTCGGCACGCGCCTCGGCAATGGCGATGCCGGCTTTGGTGTTCAACAGCTTTTCATACTGCGATGATCACTGTGGGCTGGACCAGCGAGACGATTTTCTGCTCTGGCCTGTTCCACCGCCTGCAGTTCTGTCTCGATCTTCGTGAATTCGGCCTCATGCTGTTTCTGTTCAGCCTGGATCGCGACCTCTTCCTCACGCAGCCGCTGCTCGGCAGTCGTGATCGCCGCCGCGGCGGCATCGATCTTTTCCATGAGCGAGATAATGTCATCCTCGATGGTCTTATTCTCCAGTTCTATCGTTTCGATTTCCTTCAGCAGCGCCTGGTATTCTTTGTTGTTCTTGATCTCCGACGTGCGCGTCTTCAGCTTCTCGACTTTCTGCACCCCCGCTTCCAGGTCCTGATCACGGTCCCGCTTGTTCTTCTGTGCCGTCAGAAGAGCTTCCTTGGCGCTTTCGAGCTCCGCCTGGCTTGCGGTGCGTTTGCTTTCGAGATCTAGCCAGAGCCTCGGGCAGTCTTTTTTTCTGTGCGGCAAGCGTGCGGATGTTTCCATCAATTTCCTGAAGCTGTATAAGTAAGCCGAGCTGTTCGTCCATCGCGCCTCCAAAAATAAAAATGCGCCTTGCGGCGCATTCTTGTGAACTGAGACCTACCGTGCTGTCCGCAGGCAGATACCCGTGTTAGACTTCGCTGTCGTTGAGATCCCCTGCATCTGCTGTACATCCTTCCCCATCAGAGAGTGGTGGGCCCACCAGGACTCGAACCTGGGACCAACCGGTTATGAGCCGGTAGCTCTACCAACTGAGCTATGGGCCCTGCGGAAAACGCGTGTTCCAGAATGTTCCTGGTGACATGCAGGCCTGTCACAACGAGCTGCATCTTGCCACAACGCTGGTAAAATGTCAAGGAAACGCCGGGCACGGTCGAATCGTCCCCGGCTACTCCATGAAGCTCTTCAACTGCTTGCTTCTGCTGGGGTGGCGCAGTTTCCTGAGGGCTTTCGCTTCGATCTGCCGGATACGCTCGCGCGTCACGTCGAACTCCTGGCCGACCTCTTCGAGCGTATGGTCCGTCTGCTCGCCGATGCCGAACCGCCAGCGGAGCACCTTTTCTTCCCGCTCGGTCAGCGTGTTCAGCACCTTGCGGACCTGCTGGTGCAGGTTCTTCCGGATGGCCGATTCGAGCGGCGAGGCCACCTTCTTGTCCTCGATGAAATCACCCAGGTGGCTGTCCTCTTCCTCACCGATCGGCGTTTCCAGCGAGATGGGCTCCTTGGCGATCTTCATGATCTTGCGGACTTTTTCGACCGGCAGCTTCATCGTGGCGGCGATCTCTTCGGTGGAAGGCTCCCGCCCGAGGTCCTGCACCAGTCCGCGCGACGTGCGGATAAGCTTGTTCATGGTCTCGATCATGTGCACCGGGATGCGGATCGTCCGCGCCTGGTCCGCGATCGCCCGCGTGATGGCCTGACGGATCCACCACGTGGCATAGGTGCTGAACTTGTACCCGCGCTGCCATTCGAACTTGTCCACGGCCTTCATGAGGCCGATGTTCCCTTCCTGGATCAGGTCCAGGAACTGGAGGCCCCGGTTGGTGTACTTTTTGGCAATGGAAACGACCAGCCGCAGGTTGGCCTCAACGAGCTCGCTCTTGGCGTACTTGGCGCGCTCTTCGGCGCGCTCGTAGGACCGGAGCGCCTTTTTCAGGTCCTCGGCCGGTACGCCGCATTCGGTCTCGACCTTCTTGATGCGCTTCACGGCATTGCGGTAGGTGCGCTCGACCGCCAGCAGGGCCTCCTGCCGCATCTCGAACCGCCGTGCGGCATTCTTGAGCTCCCGCTCGCCCTGGCGCATCCTCTTGAAAGCATCCTTCAGATCGGTCAGGGACCGGCCGGTCTTGCGTTCGAGCCCGTGGATCTCCCGCTCTGACTGCAGGACCTCGCTCACGAGCTCCCGGAGCTTCATGACGACACGGTCCGTCTGACGGCAGTGGATGTTCAGCGCTTCGAGCTTGTCGAAGAGGGCGTACCGCGTGGTCTGGATCTTTTCACGCAGGTCCTTCTTCTTCGCCTCGGTGCAGCGGCTGCTGGCCACGTGATTCACCAGCGTGTTGAGATCCTTGCTGTGCCGGTCGATCTCGCCGATCAGCTTAAGCACGCGGGCATGCACTTCTTCCTCGTTCTGCGTCTGGATATCCTCCAGGTCGTCCTCGCCTGCATGGACGACCTCGTGGATGCTGATCTTTCCCTTCCGCAGCTTGTCGCCCAGGTCGTGCACATCCTGCAGCGAAAAAGGCAGGCTGTACAGGATCTGGGATGCTTCACGCTTCCCCTCTTCGATCCGCTTCGCGATCGAGACCTCGCCTTCCTTGGACAGGAGGGGCACCGTCCCCATCTCCTTGAGGTAGAGGCGGACCGGATCATCGGTCTTCCCCACGCCGACCTCGACCTCTTCCTCCTCGGCCTCTTCCTCGGCCGCATCGTCGAGGCTTGCCTCCTCGGCATCAGCGCCTTCCTCCAGCTCATCTTCGGCCGGCTGACGCGTCTTGCTGTCGTGCCGCGTATCGGTGATGTCGATGTCGAGTTCGCCGTCCCCGAACAGCGAGATGATGCTGTCCAGTTGTTCCGTGGAAACATCCTCCGGAGGGATCGCGTCGCTCGCTTCCTCGTAAGGCATGTAGCCCCGCTCGGCGTTTTTCGCTGCCGGCTTTTTCGTATCCCCTGCCTTGCCCTTCTTTAACATGCGCTGGTGCTCCTTTACGTACTGCATCATCTCTTTATCGCCAAGTGCGATAGAATTGGTTTCTACTCCGTGCTCGTACCCGACTTGCCGGGGATTTTCCTTCCCGGTCTCCTGCTCAGTTCCAGCTGTTCTTCGCTCAGCCGGACAAATTCCGCGCGGTCGCCGCGGGCAGCGGCTTCCTGGATCGCCTTTATGAGCAACTTCATTTTCTTTTCCGGGTCTTTTTGCTTGATGACCTCTACACAATCCTGAAACGATTTCGCCGGATCGTCGTAGACCATATCCAGCACGGCATAATGGGAGATGAGGCTCTTCAACTCCTCGTCCTCGTCCCGCAGCAGGGCGCCGGTATCCAGTTTCCCCTGCTCCCCCAGCATCGTGAAGATGCGTTCGGCCACGCGCTGGAACAACGGGTCGGTAAAATCACGGGGCTCGATCCGGTCCTTCAGGCTCCGCGCGATCTCCTCGTCCTTCAGCATCAGATGGATCAGGATCTCCTCCGCCCGGGGCCGTCGCCGTCCCGCCGAATGCGCGACCGGAACGTTTCCGCCAGCCGGCGCCGAGTGCGGTTTCAGCGTCTGCTTCGGCATCTCCTGCCGGAGCACGGTCTCGTCCAGCTCGAGGATCTCCGCCGTTTTCTTGAGGTAGTGGTCGCGCTCGATCCCGCTCGGCAACCGGGAGATATACGAGAGCATCTCCTCCGCTTTTTCGACCTTCTCATCGATGCTGCGGCTGGGGCTGCTCTTCACCACCTGCTCGATCACGAAGTCCATGAACTTGGATGACTCGCGCAGCCGGGCGGCAAAGGCCTCCTGGCCCTGCTTCTGCAGGAACGTGTCCGGGTCGTCACCGCCCGGCAGGGACACCACGTTCACCTTCATGCTGCTTGATACAAACAGATCGAATCCCCGGAGCGAGGCCTTTACGCCGGCCGGATCGGGGTCGAAGATCAGCACGAGCTTGTCGGCGAACCTCCGCATCAGGCGGAGATGCCCGTCGGTAAGCGCCGTTCCGAGCGTTGCCACGGCGTTCCGGATGCCGTACTGGTGGCAGGCGATCGCATCAAGGTAGCCTTCGACGATGATGAAGTATCCCTGCTTGCGGCCGTGGTCCTTGGCCATGTCCAGTCCGTACAGAACGTGGCTCTTGCTGTACAGCGCTGTTTCCGACGAGTTCAGATATTTGGGCAGGGAGTCGTCCATCACCCTGCCGCCGAAGGCGATCACCTGACCGGTCATATCGCGGATCGGGAAAATGATCCTGCCGCGGAACCGGTCGTAGTATCCCTCACCCTCGCTCCGCTTGACCACCAGCCCGGCCCGCTCCATCTGAGCAGGCGTGTAGTTCCGCTGTTTCAGATGCTTCAGCAGGCCGTCCCATTCAGGCCGCACGTAGCCGAGCGCGAACTCCCTGATGACCGCGTCGCTCACGCCGCGCTTCCTGAGATACTCCCGCGCTGCGCTTCCGGCGGGGCCTTCCAGCTCTTTTTTGAAGTACTCTGCGGCCTCGGCGACGATCTTGAGGAGCGTCTTTTTCTCGTCCTCGGACCTTTGTCTTGTCGGTGGTCCCGGGTATCCTGCGGCAGCGTGATGCCGGAGCGTGCCGCCAGGGTCTTGATCGCTTCAGGAAAATTAAGCCCTTCCTGCAGCTCCACAAACTTGAAAACGTCTCCGCCCACGCCGCATCCGAAACAATGAAAGATCTGTTTTTCCGTGTTCACGTTGAACGACGGGGTCTTTTCCGAATGAAAGGGGCAGAGGCCCAGCCAGTTCTTGCCCGTCTTCTTGAGCGCGACGTATCCTGAAATCAGATCGTAGACATTGATGCTGTCCCGTACCCGCCGTATGACATCCTCGGAATACATCTTATTTCTTCAGCTCCACAACAGTGACGCCGGCGCCGCCTTCGGCGGGCTCGCCCGCCCGCGTTGCCGCGACCAGGGGGTGATGCTTCAAATAACCGGTCATGGCGGTCTTGAGCGCCCCGGTCCCCAGTCCATGGATGATGGTCACCACAGACAGGCCGCTGAGCCCCACCCGGTCAAGGTATCGATCTACCTCGGCAAGCGCCTCATCCACGCGAAGACCGAGAAGGTTCAGCCGGTCCGGCGCCTGCTCCAGTTCGTGAAGGTCCGCACTCCATCCCGGTGCTGCAGCCTTTCGCGACCGTCCCTCGCTCACCGGGAACCACCTCTTCCGCCGAGATCTTCAGCGTCTTCCCGTCGAGCTCGATCTCCAGAACGCCATGCTGGACGCTCAGAACCGTGCCGCTCCTGGCGAGGCGGGGGACTTTGACCTGGTCGCCGGGATGCACGTCCTGCATGCCGCCAGACGGTACGCGTCTCTGCTCAACCTGCTCAGGCTCGAGCGTGCGCACAAGGGATTCGATGTCCGAGCGGACGTTCTTGATCCCGGCCTGCTCCAGAACCCTCACGTTCGAAAGTTCCCTGAGCTTCTGCCGCATCAGCGCAAGGACGTCCCGGGCCTCCTGGTGCGCCTTGGCTCTGACCGCGCGGGCTTCTTCTTTTGCCGCCTGCAGCACGGCGACCGTCTCGCCCTGCTGCTGCCGGACCGATGCGAGGTCCCTGGCAAGGATATCCCGTTCGCTCTCGAGCCGCTGCGTGTCCTGCTCCACCTGGCGCAGCAGCGTTTCGAGCCGGGCGTCGTCCTCACTGAGCCGGGCGCGCGCACGCGTGATCACGGCGTCCGGTATACCGAGCCGGGCCGCCATATCCAGCCCGTAGCTTCTGCCCGGCCTGCCCGGCGTCAGGCGATAGGTGGGCTGCAAGGTCGCCGGGTCGAACTCCATGGCCGCATTCACCGCGCCGCCGGTCTCTGCCCCAAAGAGCTTCAGTGCATTCTGGTGCGTCGTGACCATGGTGACGCATCCCCGTTCGATCAGGCTTTCGAGCACTGCCGCGCCGAGGCCGGCTCCCTCGGCCGGATCAGTGCCCGAGCCGAGCTCGTCGAGAAGCACCAGGGAATGCTCGTCTGCCAGCCGAAGGATCTCGGCGATCTGGCTCACGTGGGACGAAAAGGTGCTCAGGTTCTGCTCCAGGCTCTGCTCATCGCCGATATCGGCAAAGAACGAGCCGAAGCAGGGAAGCTCGCTTCCCTCTGCTGCGGTAACGGGCAGGCCGGCCTGCGCCATGAGGCAGAGAACGCCTACGGTCTTCAGGACCGCTGTTTTTCCGCCGGCATTGGGACCGCTCAGGATAAGGACCCGGGCATCCCTGTTGATCACAATGTCGTTCGGCTGGATCTTGTTCGCACCACCCGCGGTTTTCGCCTTCCAGAGAAGCAGCGGATGCCGCGCTGAGCGGAGCCGGACGTCACCCTGTGCCGACACCGCCGGAACAGCGGCCCCGTATTCGATGCCGAAGCGTGCGCGGGCAGCGATCGCATCGATCGCCGCGAGCGCGCCGGTCATGGCCTCGATCCGTTCAACCTCCTGCGCAAGCATAGCCGGTCAGTTCCCGCAGGATGCGCTCCACCTCTTCTCGTTCTTCCATGCGAAGTTCGGCAAGGCGGTTGTTCTGCTCCAGCACTTCAAGCGGTTCGACAAAAAGCGTGGACCGTGAACCCGATTGTCCATGCACCACGCCCTTGATGCTCTGCCGGAAGTTCGGCCTGAGCGGGAGCACATAGCGGTCGTCCCGCATCGTGATCACCGGCTCCTGCACGACCTTCTGAAAGGATCCGTCCTGCAGAATGCCGGACAGGCGGCCCAGGATATCGTCGCGCATCCTGCTGATCTGTTTCCGCACCCTGCGGAGCGCGGGGCTGGCCGAATCCTTGACCTCCGCCTTCTCATCAATGGCGTTTGCGATCGCGTCTTCGATCTGCGGCAGCGGCTGGATGACCGCGGCGCGGGCACGGAGCAGGGGAACGCCCTGACGCGCCAGGCCGCCCTTCTCTCCGATACGTTCGAAAAAAGCTTTGAGCCGCCTGCCGGCACCGAGCGTTTTTGCGATCTCCAGCAGCTCCAGCGGCGCGAGCGTCATACCGCTTACACGGAGCTTGGCGACCGCTGCACCGACGTCCAGGATCCCGTCAAGCGGCAGGTTCTCTCCGCTCATGAACAACCCGGTGCATTCCTGCGTTTCCTGAAGCCGCTCCGCCACAACGGCTGCTGACAGCGCCGGCAGCAATTCGGAAACAGCGGCCCGGCCGGGCTCCGATGCGGCAAAACCTGCCACCAGGCTCCGCACCTTGTCATACTCCAGGACCTTCAGGGTATGTTCGTTCATAAACCGTAACAACAAACGCAACCGGTCATGCTGACCGCTTGATACCGCTTGAAACCGGAACACTCGACGACTTGCAGCGGCTCGCTGGCCTCGAGCTTATCGAGCAGCAGGTTCAGGCCGAGCGTATCGCTCGATATGTGTCCTGCGATCACCACGCGAAGATGGTGTTTCTCAGCCTCTTTCCGGTGGTCTTCGGGCAGATGCATTGCAACGAGGGTCCCGACGCCGGACTGCACAAGCTTCTCGATGGTCTCTTTGGAGCCTGAGGTGCCGCCGGTCATTTTCACAAAGATCCTGCCCGTTCGCTGCTCATCGGAGCCCACCAGAATTCGGGGGCCGGCATTGTTCCTGCCGGCTTCCTGGTATTCCGGGATATCCTTCAAAAGTTTCAGTACGTCCTTTAACCGCTGCGGCGACGTGCGGTCGAAGAGCTGCTGCAGATAACTCGACACCAGATTGTCGGCCGGTGTATGGATGCAGCAATAGGGAATATCGAGCAACCGCGCCGCATCAACAGGCCGGGTGTGGTTCACCGGCAACAGGCTCCGCTCGACTTCCTTCATCCTGCTGTTCAACTGGTCCTCGGCAACGTTGATCGGCACGCCGAAACGGTTCAGGATATCGGCCTGCATCTTCATTACTTCGTAGAAATTGGCATAGGCGCGGCCTTCAGGGTGATGGGCGAGAACAAGGTCGATACCGGCGCCCTTCTCATTCAGCCGGTCGGCAAGGAGCAGTTCCGGTGATTCGATGTCGATCCCGACCAGGAGGTTCCGCACCTGTTGGTCCGGTCTGCCGTGCAGGACCCTGCTGTCGGCATAGGGATTGGTAAGCTGCTCAGGATCAAAGGAGGCCTGCTCGTCGGGTTTAAGCTCGTCAAATGAGACCCGCTTTTCATGCAGCTCCTGCTCAACAGCTGCCCTGCCCTCGGGGGTCGGCGTCTATACCATGCTGGATCGCAGAATTGAACAGTTCCTGAAGCGTCACTGCCGGGACTCCTAAAAAAAATCAGGGGGCCTGGTCCTTATGGCCCCCTGTTCAGCCTTATCGTAGAATGCAGCTCGCTCCGGCAAACAGGCCTTTAACCCAGTGCACTTTTTACCAGCTCGCTCACCAGTTTACCGTCAGCACGGCCGCCCACCATGGGGATCAGGGCTTTCATGACCTTGCCCATATCCCTGCTGCCCTGGGCCCCGGACTGGGTGATGGCCTCACGGACCAGACGCTCCAGCTCTTCGCGCGACAACTGCTGCGGAAGATACACCTCAAGGAACGCGATCTCCGCGGTCTCCTTGTCAACGAGGTCCTGTCGCCCGCCCTTGGCGAATTGCTCGACAGAGTCTCTCCGCTGTTTGATCAGCGAACGTACGGCTTCAAGCACTTCGTCCTCGGTCAGCGGTCCCCGCTTGTCGATCTGCCTGTTCTTAAGGGCAGCGCTCAACATGCGGAGCGTTGAAACCTTTTCCTTTGCTCCTGCTTTGAGGGCACCCTTTGTGTCTGCGTCGATCTGCTCCCGTAAACCCATCCGGTCCCCTCCTGGCACTTCTTCTTTGCATGAACAACAAGAGTAGTTGTCCGCGTTAACTTTGTCTGAACACACGTGCTGTCTTCGCTGCCTTCTTGCGTGCAGCTATCGCTTTTTTCTTCTTTTTTACGCTGGGCTTCTCGTAATGCTCTCTTTTCTTGACCTCGGAAAGAACACCCTCTTTTTCAATGCTCTTCTTGAACCTTCTCAGAGCGACTTCAAAAGGCTCATTGTCACGTAATCGTATGCTCGGCACCCTTGCTACACCCCCCTCCTAACACATCTTATTGATTTAACTATAATTATGAATGTCCACCAGTGCGGATAGACCAGCATGAAAATTTCCTAAAACAGCTAAACCGCTCATCAAGGCGAAGAGCGGCATAATCATTAAAATTAACAAGTCCATCGATGAATGTCAAGAGAAATTTTCTTTAATTTCGACAGGTTGTCGGCTGCTTTCCCCCGTGGATCGGATGCGGTAAAAATGCGTCAACTCCGATACGCGGCGTTGATCTTAATATACTCGTTTGACAGGTCGCAGGTCCATATCGTTGATTCGGCCTTGCCCTTATGCAGATCAATGGTTATCTGCACCTCCCGCTGTTTCAGCGCCAGTGCAGCCTCGCGGTCGGCGGCCTTGCCCTGCCCCAGCCCCTTCTCTACGAGTTTGGCCTTCCCGATCGAGATGTCGGTGCGGCTTTCGTCCATGTCCACGCCGGAGTAGCCGAGCGCAGCCATGATCCTGCCCCAGTTCGCATCTTCCCCGAAGAGGGCGGTCTTGACGAGGCTCGATTTTGCCACGGTAACGGCAGCGCGCTTTGCCTCTGCCGGGTTCTTCGCTCCCCGCACCACGATCTCTACGAACTTGGTCGCGCCTTCACCGTCGCGGACCACCTGTCGCGCAAGCGATCTGGTCACGGCATCGAGGCAGGCCTGGAATTTATTCTGTTCCTTGGTGCCGGCAGCAATTCTCTTGTTCTCGGCCGCGCCATTTGCCATGCAGAGGATCATGTCGTTGGTGCTCGTGTCGCCATCGACGGTAATGCTGTTGAATGACGTTTCCACTGATGAAAGCAGGCACTTTTTGAGCAGGGGCGAGGCAATGTTCGCGTCCGTCATGATGAAACAGAGCATCGTTGCCATATCCGGGTGGATCATGCCCGAGCCTTTGGCAATACCGGCAACCGTGATGGTCTTGCCGCCGATCTCCTCCTGCACGATCGAGAGCTTCGGATAGAGGTCGGTGGTCATGATCGCTTCGGCGGTCTGCTCCCAGCCCGCAGGCGAGAGCAGCCCGGCGGCGGTCACGATGCCGGACTCAAGCTTCGGCATGGGCAGAAACTCGCCGATCACGCCGGTCGACGCAACGTAAACTGATTCGGGCCTGACGCCGAGTTCCCGTGCAGCGATGTCCGCCGTGGTGCGCGCATCGGCCAGGCCTCGTTTTCCGGTGCAGGCATTGGCACAACCGCTGTTGGCCACAATGACCTGGCCCTTGCCCGACTTTACCTTTGCGGCATCGAGCAGCACACAGGCAGCTTTGACGCGGTTCTTCGTGAACACCCCGGCCACGGCAGCCTCACGGTCTGAATAGATGAGCGCCAGGTCCTTTTTGTCGGTCTTCTTGATGCCGCAGTGGATGCCCCAGGCCTTAAAGCCGGGTACGGAAAAGCTTTTTGTATCCAGAGTCCTCATCGTTCTACCCCTGTCAGAAGAATAAGCGGATCTGTCCTGTACTTACGGAAAGAGTCCGGCGTTGGCGAGGCCTGTTGTTTCTTCGAACGCCATCATCAGGTTCATGTTCTGTACCGCCTGGCCCGCAGCCCCCTTGACGAGGTTGTCGATGGCCGAGACCACTACCGCGCGTCCGGTGCGGGGGTCGGCAGTGACGCCGATATCGCAGAAGTTCGATCCGCGCACGTTCCGCACATTGGGCTGCTGCCCCAGCGGCAGCACGCGGACAAAGGGTTCCTGCTGATAGAATTCCCGGTAGCGCTCATGGAGCATCGCCGTGTCCGTGTTGTCCTTCAGCCGGGCATAGATGGTCGTCAGGATCCCGCGGTTCATCGGAATAAGGTGCGGCGTGAACGACACCGTCACCGGCTGACCCGCAAGCGCGCTCAGCTCCTGCTCGATCTCCGGCGTATGACGATGCGTGCCGATCTTATATGCCATCAGCCCCTCGTTCGCCTCCGGATAATGATAGGCAAGCGCAGGACTTCGTCCTGCCCCGGTGACGCCGGATTTTGAATCGATGATGATGCTCGTGAGGTCCGCCATGCCCTGCTTGATGAGCGGCGCAAGCCCCAGGATCGCGCTCGTGGGATAGCATCCGGGGTTGGCGATGAGCGAGGCTTTTTTGATCTGTTCCCGCCGCAGCTCCGGCAATCCATAGACCGCCTGCTTCAGCAGCTCGGGGTACTGGTGGCCGTGCTCATACCACTGCTCATAGACCGCCGGATCTGCAAGCCGGTAATCCGCAGAAAGGTCAACGACCTTCGTGCCGAGCACCCGGAATTTGTTCGCCGCATCCTGGGCCGTCACGTGCGGGAGAGCGAGGAAGACCAGCTCGGCCTTCTTCGCCAGAACGGCAGGGTCCAGGGGCTCGCAAACAAGCTTGGTCAAGCCGGCCAGGTGGGGGAAAATAACAGTGATCGGCTGGCCTGCGGACCGTTCGGACGTAATGGCGGTCACCGTTACGTTCGGATGGCTGAGGAGGATCCGCATGAGCTCCCCACCCGTGTATCCGCTCGAACCGACGATAGCCACGCTTAATTTTTCTTTACCCATGAGCAGCACCTGACTTGAGGCCCCGCGTTTCCGCCGGGCAAAATAAAAGGGAAGGCATCTCTACCTTCCCTTGCATCGAAACAGGATATGCAACATATACAGCAGTAGGTATAGGATCCCTTATCTCTTCGAGAACTGGAACCGTGCCCGTGCGCCCTTTTGACCGTACTTTTTGCGCTCTTTCGATCTCGGGTCGCGGGTCAGGAGGCCTTCCTTGCGCAGCTTGCCCCTCGACTCTTCGTCGATCGTGAGCAGCGCCTTGGAGATGCCGTGCCTGATGGCGCCGGCCTGTCCGGAATTGCCGCCGCCGAGCACGCTGACGAGCACATCGTACTTGTCGATCGTGCCGGTCACTTCAAAGGGCTGGCGAATAATCATCTTGAGCACGTCCCGGCCGAAATACTGGTCAATGGACTTCTCATTGATGGTTATCTTGCCGTTGCCGGGCATCATCCACACCCGGGCGATTGAATTTTTCCGTTTTCCTGTCGCGTAAAATCTCGATACTGTCGCAGCTGACATCAAACTTCCTCCTCAATGATACCGCGTACTCTATGCCTCAATCTTCATCGCTGCCGGCTGCTGCGCATCGTGCGGATGGGTTTCACCGGCATACACTTTCAGCTTGGTCATCATCTGCTTGCCCAACTGCGTCTTCGGCAGCATGCCCTCAACGGCCTTGGTGATCACATCCTCGGGCTTCGTCTTCAGAAGCGTCCCGGCATTGATTGACTTCAGGCCGCCCGGATATCCCGAATGATGGTAATACATCTTCTGGTCAAGCTTCCTGCCCGTCAGATGCACCTTGTCCGCGTTCACGACGATCACAAAATCGCCGGTGTCAACATGCTTGGTATAGATCGGCTTGGTCTTGCCTTTCAATACCGAAGCAATTACCGTCGCCAGCCTGCCGAGGGTCTTGCCCTTGGCATCGACGACAAACCATTTTCTGACGATATCTTCTTTTTTTGCCGAGTACGTACCCATAATTCCCGCCTTGCTTGTTAAGGTGTAGTTTTTTTAAGAATTGCGAATATAAACAAATTCACCAGGTTTGTCAAGCATTTTATATAGCCACTGCCCACAGAGGCATAATTAGCCAAGTGCAGCCTGCTCGACATTTTTCCAAAAACCCTTATAAATTATAACGTTACACACCTTCCGAGCAGTTGGACATGCCATGAAGGGTATTAAAAAAACAACAAGGCAGCGAGATTCCTCGCTGCCTTGTAGCGCCTTGTAATCTGTATCAGGGTATCGGGCCCTCTGCTACTACACCGTTTCAGACGCTTCTTTTTTCTCCCTCATCGCTGCAGGGGCTGCGACAATAGAGCCCATCAGCGTGCCAAGCAGACCGCCGACCACAATGCTCACCGTGGCTGCGCAGGCGATGCCGACCCCGATCCCCATCACAATGGCCGCGCGCACAAAGAGCGTGGGCTCAACGGTACCACCCATAACCTTCTGGAGCAGGATGAGTGTCCCAAAGCTGCCGAAATAGAACCCGGGAACGATCCCGGCCACGAGGAATACCAGCCCTCCCACTGTTGCACCTATTTTCATTCCTGTTTTTACTGTCTCGTTCTTCATGATCCGATCTCCTTTCATCCGCAGCTGTCGTGTTTTATTATGACGTATTTTTATTTGTGAGCGGTCTTGCCTGATGCAGCTGCCTCTTTGGCGTGCATTCCTGATTCAAGCACCTTGCCTGCGATCCAGCCGACCGTCGATGTGGCCGTCACGATCACGATACCGGCGACCAGAACCCCGATAAGCATGGAGGCCAGAACGATTATCCGGGACAGGAGGCCTGGCTCAAGAGGAAGACCGAAAAGCCATCCTGCGATATTGATCCCCATGGCACCACCCAACAGGCTGCCAGGCAGGAGTCCGAACAATGCGAACAGTACCATTCCTGCACCCGCCCCAAGGTATGCTGTTTTTCTTGCTATTGTGGTTTTCATAATGATTTTCCTCCTTTTCATTCGGCTTTGATTAGTATTTTGCATCAACTGTGCCAACCACGAAACATATTGATTTAATTACGATTCATCTCCATCTACCATTTGCAGATATGAGAAAAGGACAGGAGCGTTATTACTATTGCGAATAAAATTATCCGTCCTTTTTGCCGCCTATCAAGCTTTGTGTAACTGACCAGCAGATTTTTCTTGTATTGCTCACGAACCTGTGCTATTTTATGGGTCGCCCTTTTAGGGCATATTCTAAATCCGCACGCGCCAGGACCTGCAGGCAGATGTCCCGGACCCAACGTCGGGTCTGCCCGGGGATGATCGGCGCGGAGGCAAAACAGGAGGGACACAATGTCCGCAATCACGATGAAGGAGCTGTTGGAAGCAGGAGTGCATTTCGGCCACCAGGCAAAACGGTGGAATCCCAAGATGAAGAAGTACATCTTCGGTGAGCGCAACGGGATCTATATCATCGATCTCCAGAAAACGCTCAAGTTGTTCAAAGAGGCGAATGATTTCGTTCGTACTGCCGCCTCCCAGGGAAAGGACGTCCTGTTCGTGGGGACGAAGAAGCAGGCCCAGGACGCCATCACCGAGGAGGCGAAGCGCTGCGGCATGTACTATATATCCAGCCGCTGGCTCGGCGGCATGCTGACGAACTTCGCAACCATCAAGAAGAGCATTGACCGCCTCAAGAAGATCGAAAAGATGAAAGAGGACGGCACCTACGAAAAGCTGACCAAGAAAGAGGTCGCCGGCCTTGAAAAGGAACGCATCAAGATGGAAAAGATCCTGTCGGGCATCAAGACCATGCCGGATATTCCGTCAGTGATCTTCATCATCGACCCCCGCAAAGAGGCGATCGCCGTTCACGAGGCGAACAAGCTCGGCATTACGGTCGTGGCCGTAGTGGACACGAACTGCGATCCCGATAATATCGACTACGTCATACCGGGCAACGACGACGCCATTCGCGCCATCCGCCTGATGGCTTCAAAGATGGCTGATGCCGTGATCGAAGGCAGGCAGGCGATCGCCAAGGAAGCCGGCCAGGCCATGGAGGCCGCAAAGGCTGCGGGCGTTACCCAGGCAGAAGGAATGCCCGAGGCCGCTGTTGCCGAGCCGGACGTCGCAGAGTAGGTGTAAGAACACAACAAAAGTACAGGTAGAAGGGAGTATTTCCAGCATGGCCACAATATCTGCAAGTGCAGTCAAGGATCTGAGAGAAAAGACCGGGGTCGGCATGATGGATGCCAAGAAGGCCCTTGAAGAGGCGGGCGGCGATTTTGAGAAGGCTGTCGACCTATTGAGAAAAAAAGGGCTTTCCGCA
This sequence comes from Nitrospirota bacterium, assembly GCA_963818475.1. Taxonomy (GTDB): domain Bacteria; phylum Nitrospirota; class UBA9217; order UBA9217; family UBA9217; genus GWC2-56-14. Next base: position 521,357 of record CAWFSF010000002.1, read on the forward strand.
GCAGCGAAGAAGGCTGACCGCGTGGCTTCCGAAGGCATGATCGCGTTCTGCAGTTCCGGCAAGACCGGCGTGCTCGTTGAGGTCAACAGTGAAACGGATTTCGTGTCCAAGAACCCTGAGTTCGCAGCAGTTCGCCACGACGGTCGCTGAACTCGTGTCCGCGAAGAACCCGGCAGACGTTGCTGCCCTTTCGCAGCTGATGCTCGGCAGCGAGAGCGTCGAGGCCAGGCGGCAGACCCTGGTGCAGAAGATCGGCGAGAACATCGCGATCCGCCGGTTCGAGCGGTATGAGACGGACGGCTCGATCGCGCTCTATTTGCATGGCAACCGCATCGGCGTTATGGTGGATTACGCCGGTGGCGACGAGCAGCTGGGCAAGGATATCGCGATGCATATTGCCGCCGCGAACCCTCAGCACCTTTCACGCGAGACCGTTCCCGCCGAGATCATCGCCCGGGAGCGGGCAGTCTACGAAGGCCAGGCCAAGGAATCGGGAAAACCGGCAGCGGTCATCGGGAAGATCATCGACGGCAAAATGGAAAAATTCTATACCGATTTCTGCCTTCTGGAACAGGTTTACATCAAAGACCCTGACGGCAAGCTCAAGGTCAAGGACCTCCTGAAGAAGGCCGGCGGGAACGCCGCGGTCCGCCGGTTCGTCCGGTACCAGCTCGGCGAAGGGATCGAAAAGAAAAAAGCGAGTTTCGCTGAAGAGGTTGCCGCACAGCTGAAGTAGCCGTCGAATTCCCTGACCGGCATTGCACTGAACGGGGCCGGCTTAAGCAGTATTGGTTGCCATTTTGACCTGGATCACCCGTGGAATTGACTATGGCGCAATCTCCCTATAAACGGATCATGCTCAAGCTCTCAGGCGAAGCCCTGATGGGCGACCAGCAGTACGGCATTGACCTTGCCGTCCTGGACAAGATCGCTTCCGAGATCAAGGACATCTACGGCCTCGGCATCGAGATCGCGGTCGTGATCGGCGGCGGCAATATCTTCAGGGGGCTGGCCGCTTCGGCAAAGGGCATGGAGCGGGCAAGTGCTGATTACATGGGCATGCTCGCCACGGTCCTGAACGCCCTGGCCCTCCAGAACGCGCTCGAGAACCGAGGGGTCGTCACCCGCGTGCAGTCCGCCATCGAGATGCGCGAACTGGCCGAGCCCTACATTCGCAGGAGGGCCGTGCGGCACCTCGAGAAAAAGCGGGTGGTCATCTTCGCGGCCGGCACGGGCAATCCCTATTTTACGACGGACACCGCTGCCGCTCTCCGCGCCATGGAGATCGGCGCTGAAGTTATCATGAAGGCCACCAAGGTTGACGGGGTATACAGCGCTGACCCTGTTAAGGACCCCACGGCAACGAAGTACGACCGGCTCACCTATATCGAGGTGCTCCAGAAGGACCTTCGGGTCATGGATGCGACCGCCATATCCCTCTGTATGGACAACAATCTGCCCATTATCGTGTTTGACCTGAACACCGCCGGAAATATCAACCGTATCGTCAGGGGTGAATCGGTGGGAACGCTGGTCGCAGGGAGGCAATAATGCTGAGCGAGCAGAAAAAAAAGGCCGAGGAGAAGATGGGCAAGGCCGTCGATACCCTCAGAAAAGAATTTGTATCTCTCCGCACCGGCAGGGCGTCGCTCGGCATGCTCGACGGCATCATGGTGGACTACTATGGCACACCGACGCCGCTCAGCCAGGTCGCCAACCTGGCGGTTCCCGATGCACGGCAGATCACGATCATGCCATGGGAAGCAAAGATGCTCGGCGAGATCGAGAAGGCCATTCTCAAATCAGATGTGGGGCTTACACCGGGCAACGACGGCAAGACCATCCGCCTCAGCATTCCGCCGCTGACCGAGGAGCGAAGGCACCAGATCGTGAAGCATGCCAGGAAGCTCGCTGAGGACGCGCGCGTCGCCATCAGGAACATCCGCCGGGACGTCAACGACGATATCAAGAAAAAGAGCAAAGACAAGGACGTTCACGTATCCGAGGACGAGGTCAAGAAACTGCAGGATGAGATCCAGAAAACGACCGACAACTATATCAAGAAGATCGATGATGTGCTGACGCAGAAAGAAAAAGAGATCATGACCGTGTAGTGACGGCATTCAATAACATTTTGGATTACCGGCGCCTGCCTCGTTTTACTACGAAGCGGGCGCTTTTTTTGGAGCATTTTAAGCCCTGACGGCCCCGATCATGGTTCATGGCAGAGACCTTCTTCTGCAGATCTCTCTGCAGAAATAACTTCGTCAGGCGTCGATCGGTCACGCGCGCTTTTGGACTTGCATGCTTTCATTAGCAAACAGGTATATGATTATTAGGAAATTTTATGAACTGTTTCCGGGTTTTTTCTTGACAATAAACAGTGGTTCCTGTAAATTTTTGCGAGCATAAGACTCGTATCGAAGGAGTGTGTCATGAAAGAAGGCCCGCTGCTTTTACCGGAAATACACGGCATCCCGGAACACGTCACCTACACCTGGCTTGCCATGGCGATCATTATCGGCCTGTCCCTGGCCGCCCGCTTTTCGCTCAAGAAAACAGCTCCATCAGGCGTTCAAAATTTTCTTGAGGTCATCGTCGGCGGACTGAGCAACTTCATCGATGAGATCATGGGGCCTGAAGGCAAACACTATCTGACGCTGATCGGGAGCCTGTTCCTGTTCATCCTCGTTTGCAACCTTCAAGGACTTGTACCCGGGTTCGATTCACCTACAGCAAACATCAACACGACCCTGGCGCTCGCACTCGTGGCATTCTCGGCAACTCACTACATCGGCCTGAAACGCCACGGCATCGGGTATATCAAGCATTTCATGGGACCCATGTGGGGCCTCGCGCCGCTCATGCTCCCTATCGAGCTCATCAGCCATTTTGCGCGCGTCATGTCGCTCACGTTCCGTCTCTTCGGCAACATGGTGGCAAAGCATAAGCTCCTGCTGGTGCTGGCGCTCCTTGCGCCCTACATCGCTCCGGTCCCGATCCTCGGTCTCGGCCTCCTGGTGGCATTTGTACAGGCACTGGTGTTCACGCTCCTGACCATGCTCTATCTGTCGGGCTCGATCGAAGAGGCGCATTTGGGCGGCGATCACCACTAATATCTCATACCTCGGAGGAAAGCGTTCCCAGAAGGGATTCTTCGGGTGGTTTCACTCCGGTCATATCCGGGTAGATTTACACAATTTTAAGAAAGGAGACGAATCAATGAAGAAAGTTACAGCAATCATGTTACTGGTGTTCGGCCTGATGCTCGTTGCCACGGCTGCGTTTGCACAGGAGGCGGCAGCAGCCCCTGATGCAGCCAAGTTCGCGTTCTTCGGCACCGTTGCAGCAGCTTCCGCAATCGGCATCGGGATCGCAGCGCTCGGCACCGGCATCGGCATGGGCCTCAGCGTCGGCCGCGCGGTGGAAGGTATCGCCCGCAACCCCGAAGCTTCGGGCAAGATCATGACCACCATGATCGTCGGTCTGGCTCTGATCGAGTCGCTCGCGATCTACACCCTGGTCGTGGTGCTCATCCTGCTCTATGCAAAGCCCTTCGGCGTCTAGTTTTTCATCTTGAATGCATTAACGAACACAAAAAGGGGCGGCTTATGCCGCCCCTTTTTTATCAGTGAATCACCTGCTTCATTCTTCCAAACACTAGGCCGCTTTTTTCTCCTTGCCCGCGTCGCCGAGCAGCCGGGTCTCGCCGCCTACCCGTGCATTGCCGAGCAACCTGGCGGTCCCGCCGACCTCTGCCCGATCGAACACTTCCGCCATGCCGCTCACGACCGCATCTCCATATACGCTGGCAAAACCGTAGACCTTCGAATCACCCTGTACTCTGGCATTCCCGAACACCTTGGCATTCCCGAAGATCTCAGCCCGCCCGGACACCTCAGCCCGGTCAAAGATCCAGGCATTCCCAAAAACAAAAGCCTCGCCACTGATCTTGCAGTGCCCGCAGATCTTGGCAAAGGGCCCGATGTAGGCAGTATCCGCTACCTGCGCGTGTTCGGCCACCATACCACCTCCGTTGGGGTGATGATGGTATTTCACGCCATCGATCTCTACTACCGGTTCTGTTGACAGCACCTTGATCTCCATGTGAACACCTCCATAAAAATTTTATAAAGAATCCCTTTACTCTATCGTGCAGGCATCTTCGCAGCCGCGATCTCGCTGGAACTTCGAAACCGAGGATATCAATTGATCATCTCTATTTAAAACATAGCTAAGCGATAAAGTTTTGTCAAATGAGCTATCAGGAGGAGACGAAATAGATCACGTGGGCATCTCTATAGGCACCAGACTTGGTGACGGTCGAAACCAATCTACTAACAACAGCTTAGCAGATCCATGATCAGCCTGTTCCGGACCTGAGCAGGCTGAAGGAATTTGCTTTTGCATCCATCGGGAATTTGCTATAATGCACAACGGTTACTCATACGTTATCTGTCATGCATAAGGAGCCTGAATAATCATGAGCACAACGAGCAATGTCCGTGTCAGATTCGCCCCCAGCCCGACCGGGGCCCTGCATATCGGCGGCGTACGGACCGCCCTGTTCAACTGGTTGTTCGCCCGCCATCATGGAGGGACCTTCATCCTCCGCATCGAGGACACGGACCAGACCCGCTCCACCGACGAGTCCATCAAGATCATCCTCGACGGCATGAAATGGATCGGCCTTGACTGGGACGAGGGCCCCTTTCGCCAGACCGAACGGATGCAGATCTACCAGGAGCATGTCGACCAGCTGCTCAAGGCCGGCAAGGCCTATCGCTGCTACTGCACGCCCGAAGAGCTTGAGGCAAGAAGAAAAGAAGCAATGGCGGCGGGCAAGCCGCCGAAGTACGACCGGAAGTGCCGCTCGCTCACCGCTCCCGTACCGGGAAGGACCGCGGCAGTGCGCTTTCTGTCTTCCGATGAAGGTCAGACGATCGTGCGGGACATGATCCGCGGCGCCGTGACCTTCGAGAACCAGCAGCTCGACGATCTGATCATCCAGCGCTCAGACGGTCTGCCGACCTACAACTTCGCGGTCGTGGTCGATGATGTCACCATGCAGATCAGCCACGTCATCCGCGGCGACGACCATTTGAACAATACGCCGCGCCAGATCCAGCTCTACCAGGCCTTCGGGTACGAGCCTCCGCAGTTCGCCCATCTGCCCATGATACTCGGTTCCGACAAGACCAAGCTTTCGAAGCGGCACGGCGCCACCGCGGTGACCGAATATATCGACCTGGGCTATCTGCCCGAGGCGCTCGTCAACTATCTGTCGCGCCTCGGCTGGTCATCAGGCGACCAGGAGATCTTCACGCAGCAGGAGCTGATCGAGAAGTTCTCCCTCGACAGCGTGGGCAAGGCGCCTTCGGTCTTCAACCCGGAAAAGCTGCTCTGGCTGAACCACCACTATATCCAGCAGGCAGATACGGGACGGCTGGCTACGCTCGTCCTGGACCTTCTGAAGAAGGACGGCGTATTGAAGGCGGAACCGGACACGGAGTGGTTCAACAAGCTCGTGAAGATACTGACGGAGCGGAGCCATACGCTCGTGGAAATGAAGACCGGCGCCGTTCCTTTTCTCGTCGACGAGATCACGATGGACGAGAAAGCAAAAACCAAACACCTGACGCCGGACGTGGCCCCGCTCCTCTCCGAGCTTGCAGGCCGTCTCAAGGCTGCAGATCCCTTTACGCACGATGAGATCGAGAAGGTCTTTACTGCCCTCGTCACCGAGAAAGCCATAAAGCTCGGAAAACTCGCCCAGCCGGTGCGCGTGGCGCTGACCGGCGGCACGGTCAGCCCCGGTATCTACGAGGTGATCGAGGTCATGGGGAAGGACAAGACCATCAAGCGGATCGAAGCCGCTCTCGGCATGGCAAAATAGCCGGCTTGGCCCAAACGTCAGTAATCGCGTTTTGACCACTTATTACTGTAGAAAACTCCGGCGATATCCGCCATTCTCCTCCCGGAAAACATCCTCGGAAGGGCTCTACCGGATCATCGCTGACAAGCCTCAGCCACAGCAAAGGGACCGATGGAACGAAAACCTCTCATAGCCATTACCATGGGCGATCCTGCTGGTGTCGGTCCTGAGATCATCGCCAAAGTGATAGACAGCGGTGAGCTGCTGCCGCTCTGCAGGCCCATCGTGATCGGTGATGCCGGGGTGATGAGAAAACTCATCGAAGAGCAGCGGCTTTCGATCGCGGTCCGCAGCGTATCCGCCCATCACGGAGGCCGACCCTGCTCCGGGCAGGCTCGATGTGCTGGACCTGCAGAACGTGAACCTTGCGACCCATGCCTGGGGGAGGCCGGACGCGTCATCAGGCACAGCGGTGGTCGAGTATATCAAAAGGGCTGTCGACCTGGCCCTGAAGGACGACGTTGATGCCATCGTGACCGCGCCGATCAGCAAGGAAATGATGAATGCGGCCGGGCATCATTACGCAGGACATACCGAACTGCTGGCCGAGCTCACGAACACCAGGGACTACGGAATGTTTTTCGTGGGCGGCGGGCTGCGGGTGATCCTGACGACGATCCACGTGGCGCTCAAGGACGTTCCCCGCCACATCACGCAAGCCACGGTTCTGAAAACCCTGCGGCTGGCGCACCAGGCCATGCGGTCCTTCGGCATGGACAACCCCCGCATCGGGGTGGCAGCGCTGAACCCGCACGCGGGCGAGGGGCGGCTTTTCGGCTCCGAGGAATGGGACGAGATCCTGCCCGCGGTGCTCAAGGCGCGGGGAGAGGGCATCGACGCAAGCGACCCCTTGCCCGCCGACACCTTGTTCTACAAAGCGCGCAACAATTACTACGACATCGTTGTCGCCATGTACCATGACCAGGGGCTTGCCCCGCTCAAGATGCTCGCCTTCGGAAATGCCGTCAATGTCACCGTGGGGCTCCCGATCATCCGCACCTCCGTGGACCACGGGACCGCCTACGATATCGCCGGCAAGGGCTGCGCCGATCCGACAAGCCTGCTCGAGGCCGTCAAGCTCGCGGTCATCATGTGCGCTCACCGGAAGCGCGTTCAAAAGGAGGCACCATGAGCCCTCATTCCCGTCCGCTCCTGACACGATCTGCCCTGTTCGCCGTGGTGTTCTTCGGACTCCTTCTTTTTTTCTTATACCAGATGGGCCGCATTCTCATGGTGTTCATTTCACCGCTGCTCTGGGCTGTCATCCTGACCCTGACGCTCTATCCGCTGCAGAAAAGGATCCTTGCCCGGCTCAAGCACCGGCGGGGGCTGGCGGCCGGAATTATGACACTGATAACGCTGCTGCTGGTCATTGGGCCTGCCGTTTCCTTGCTGTGCGTCCTTGCTACCCAGGCAGGCGACCTGTACAACGTCATGTCAGCCTTTATTCAGTCGGGCAAACTCACCGAGGCCTGGGAGAAGATAAACAGTTCGTTCCTTGACACGGTCCTGCGGTCGCCGGTCCTGTCCGAGGTCGACGTAAAAGGCATGGTGGCAAAGGGGATCAGCGATTTTTCTTCAGACCTGGCCGCACAGCTCGGCGGCGTGCTCAAAAATTCCGTGATCTTCACCATCGACATCGTCATCATGCTGATCGCGCTCTTCTTTTTCTTTCGGGACGGAAGGGGCTATTTTCAGGCCTTCATCGACCTGCTCCCTTTCACGATAGAACAGAAGGAAGAGATCACCAAAAAATTCATCGACACCTTCGGCGCCGTGATCAATGGTGTTTTTCTCGTCGCCCTGCTCCAGGGAGCCATGACCGGCATCGGCTTTGCGGTGTTCGGCCTCCCCCTTGCTGTCTTCTGGGGGTTCCTGGCAGCGCTCCTGTCACTGCTCCCCGTCGGCGGCGCAGCGCTCATCTGGCTTCCCGGCGCTGCTTACCTGTACCTGACCGGATCGGTGCTTTCAGGCATCCTGCTGGGCGCGTGGGGTTTGCTGCTGGTCAGTTTGCTGGATAATTTTCTGAGACCGCTCTTGATCGGCAGAAAAGCCGATATCCCGACCTTTATCCTGTTCATCGCCCTGCTGGGCGGTCTGCAGGTCTATGGGTTCCTGGGACTGCTTTTTGGTCCGCTGGTGGTCACCCTGCTGACCGCCTTGGTGCAGATCTACCGTGAGGAATATGCAGGCAAACCGGCAGAGTAATCCTGCCGCTGCTTTTTCACAGATGTCCATCTCAAGCCGTGTCTGCACAACAATGGATCATGCGGCGCCATCAGCGCATGACCGTGATTTTCAATACTGAACGTGCGTTAACAGGAGAGAGAATATTTTATGGAAGATCTGGCAAAATCTGATACCTGGCGTGTATTCCGCATCATGGCAGAGCTCGTGGAAGGGTTTGAAGCACTGAACAATATCGGCCCTGCCGTGACCATCTTCGGAAGCGCCCGCCTCCAGCCGGGTTCGCCCTACTATAACAAGTGCCTGAAGGTGTCCGAGAACCTGGCAAAGGAAGGGTTTGCCGTGATCTCGGGCGGCGGGCCGGGCATCATGGAAGCTGCGAACAAGGGGGCCCAGAACGCGAACGGAACTTCGGTGGGGCTGAACATCGAACTTCCCATGGAACAGTCGCCTAATAGTTTTCAGGACATCAAGGTCGAGTTCCGCTACTTCTTCGTGCGCAAGCTCATGTTCGTGAAGTATGCCGTCGGTTATGTCATTTTCCCGGGCGGCTTCGGCACCATGGACGAGCTTTTCGAAGCGCTTACGCTGATCCAGACGAAAAAGATACGGGGATTCCCGGTGGTGCTCGTGGGCAAGGAATACTGGCAGGGCATGGTCGACTGGCTCAGGACCTCCGTGCTCGATGCGGGTGCCATCAGCCCCGAGGACATCGATCTCCTGCATATTGTGGACGAACCCGAAGAAGTGTGCGCTATCATCAGCAAGCGGTACAAGGACCGCATCTCCGGCGGCCACCTGGACCGCAGGAACAAGGGGAAGCGCGGCGTCTAGCGGAGCGGGCTTTTTTTCCGTCTTGCCCGTTCCGACCGGGCTTTCAGATGCTGGGTCAGGCGCATGCTCCGGAACCAGCGTTCAATGTTCTCCCGGTAGATCATCGTGAACAGGATCAGCGCGATGCTGATGCCGACCAGGGAAAAGAACGCTGCATAGCGCTGGTCCCGGAATAAGGTGCCGCCCATGGTAAGAAGCAGGGTGCCGAGCAGACGGCCGGTGGTCGAGACGAGCAGAAAATCCCGCTGCCGCATATGCCCGAGACCGAGGAGATAGCAGAGCAGGTCCTTGGGGAACCCGGGGATCAGGAACATCAGGAAGGCCAGGAACATGCCTTTGTGCTTCATGACGTAGTCGTAGCGCTTGATCGTTTCCGGGTTCACGAATGTCTCGACCAGGGGGCGTCCGGCGAACCGCGCAAGAACGAAGGCAAGCCACGACCCGAGCGTAAGGCCGATGGTGGAGTACAGCACGCCCAAAAAGGGCCCGAAGAACAGGCCGCCCACGAATCCCGTCACCTCGCCGGGCACCGGCGCCGCAACCACCTGCAGCACCTGAAGCCCGATAAAGATGAAAGCCGCATTGGCCGGGTGCTCTTTGATCACCGCCAGCAGACGCTGTTTGTCCGTAAGATACTGCACCATCCCGAGCGGGAACAACAGGTACAGCACGACGGCGATGACCACACCAAAGACCACAAGCCCGGCGATCGTTCTTTTTTTGAGGTTCATCATGCAGGAAAGACCCCTCCGGTCTATTTTTTAAAAAGCTCGTCCAGCGCCTGTTCGCGCCCGGTCCGCATCAACCGCCGCCCCTGCTGTTCCGCTCGTTTCAGCGAACACGAAATAGTCGCAGAAGTTGGCCCGCGCCTTGTCCTTCACCAGCTCGGCCATGGGTTCACGGCACTGTTTTGACGCTGCCCGGTCATGGAACGAGCAGTTCAAACAGCAGGTGAGGTCCGCGCGGCAATGCGGGCAGACGTCGCGCCGGCCTATGGTCCGGCCTTGCACCAGTTCTTTTTTGCATGCATGACAGATCTTCATGGCCCCACACTATAGCGCATCAGCATTCGTTAGACAAGATGAAACGGCAACGCCCGTGGTTATGACCGGAGCGAAATCAGGAACGCGCCGGCACGTGCCGCCGCCTTACGCTAACGCGGACCGGCCTCACGGCCACCAGATATACATGAACTGCACTCCCGGGTCCAGCATCCTTCCCAGGTCGAGCGAGAACCGTGAATAGATATTGTCCTTGTATTCGCCGGGCCGGGAATAGGTGACCACGCGGGCCTTCGTGAGATTCGCCTGCTTCTTTGCCGCCTCGATCGCATCTTCAAGATACCCTACCTCATCGATGAGTCCTTCTTTTTTCGCTTCAGCGCTCGTGAAGATCCTGCCGTCGGCAAGCTGCAGCACCCGTTCGCGCGGCAGCTTCCGCTCCTCGACGATCAAACCGACGAAGCGTTCATAGATGGAGTCCACGACATTTTTAAAGATCTTCATCTCCTCGGCCGTTACCTGACGGAACGGCGAACCCATGCCCTTGCGCTCCCCTGATGCGATCTCCACAGCCTGGATGCCGACCTTCTGCATGAGTCCTGTTGCATCGATGCGCCACATGACGACCCCGATGCTGCCGGTCACACTGGTGGGCTGGGCCGTTATCCGGTCCGCTGCCAGCGCCGCATAATAAGCTCCTGATGCGCCGGCATCCATGAAGTGGGCTACTACGGCGATGCCCGTTTCCTGCCTGAACTTCCTGATCTCGTGGTAAAGCACGTCAGAGGCGGTAACTCCGCCGCCGGGGCTGTTGATCCTGAGCACCACCGCCTTGATCAGCTTGTCGCGCCGCGCCCTGTCCAGCTCCTCCCGAAGAAGCGGCACCATGCCGATCTCCGAAGTTCCTGTAAGACTTGACGAGCTCCGTTCGCTCGTGATCATGCCTGACAGATCGAGCACCAGCACCTTGTCCCTGCCTTCGCCTGCCAGAACCTGCTCCTCAAGCGGCTGGATCTCCGGCGTAAGGCTCACCTTAAGAAACGTACATCCTGACAGCGCACCGGCAACTCCCAGTGCTGCCAGCAGCATCAGTGCCCTTTTCATCGCTTTCTCCCTTGTTGTGCGTTCGGAGGGCGGGTTCAAACCCGCCCCTGCACCGCGTTACTACTCCTACTGGATTATTACCGAATAACCAAACGCTGTCAATCAAAGGCGGGCTTGGTCATTTTTTCTACAGCCCATCGGGTTCCTCTCCTCATGCCTCCCAGTGTGGAAAACTGCAATTTACCGATTGATTTTGCCCTTCCAAGCACTCCCGATTCCTTGAAAACACTTCTTGACTCTCCCGTGCCTTTCAGATAAAATTCAGCATACATAATTAAAATTTGACGCGTAATATCAGCGGGTTACGAAATTCGCACCACTAGAGAAACCGCCTTGGCCTGTTTTGTTGCACAGGTTCATTCTTTAGTAATAGACGCCTACGCAGATGTACGGTTTACGGATCAAGGAGAAAAATATGTCAGCTGTTACTCAAACCAGGGTATTTGTCGCGATTCTGATCCTCGCGTGCATTCTCCCGGGTGTTGCTTCGGCGGCACCCAAGAAGTCATCCGGCGCTTCTGCAGAAATGCTCGAGCAGTATGTGGCAGACCTTCAGAAAAATCCTGGCGACAAGGCCCTGCGCGAAAAGATCATTAGGCTTGCACTGAGCATGAAACCGGCGCCTGCGGTTCCTGAAGACGCTGAGCGCAATATGGCACGCGGAGTCGTTTTCTTTACCAAGGCAACGGACAGCACAGGTTATCGTAAAGCCATCGCCGAATTCGAGGCTGCAACCAATGCCGCGCCCTGGCTCGACAAAGCATATTATAATCTCGGCGTGGCACAGGAAAAAGAAGGGATGTACAAAGAGGCGATCAAGAACCTCAAGCTTTATCTGCTGGCAGATCCCAACGCCAGGAACGCCCGTGAAGTAAGAAACCAGATCTATATGCTTGAGGCGAATGTTGAGGAAGCGCAGGCTGCGCCAGGCACTACGGCAGTTCCAGGAGCAGCAGCCGCTCCCCCGGCAGCTGCTCCTGGTGTAGCGGTTGCCAAACCGACGCCGCTGCTGGGCACCAAGTCGGAGCTTGACATCGAGAAGGATCTCCCGCTGAAGGTGGTCAAGCTGCCCCCCCGGACAAGAAGTCCAGGATACCGAGCTTTGTCGGCAGCTGGTCCTTTAAGGAGCTCCGAGGCACTGAAGAAACGGTCGTTCAGGGTTTCGAGATCGTGAACAACAACGGGGAGCTGAGCGTCCTTCCGCCGAACCGGGGCGAGAACAACGTCGGTACGGTGCGGGAATTTGAGATCACGGAAAAGACCCTCAAAGTGCAGATCAAATGGAAGATGAAGAACGTGCCGGCCTACTGGAAGATCGAGACCTACGATCTGACCATGTCAGAGAACGGAAAAACGCTGAGCGGCTCCTATAACCAGCAGAGCGTCGGCGGCAGGAACAAGTACCTGGACAAGGAGCTTTTCCGCCAGTAAGATGAGGTAATAATAGTCCTGTCTTGCAAGAGGGATGTACGCTATAAGCGTGCGTCCCTTTTTTCATGCCCTTGAACCATCCTTTCAGTCCCCGGAAAAGCCATACCCGGTCCATATGATGCACATCATAGCCCTGACCGCGGGTTTCACTTATAGTACCCCTGCTTTGTCGATCACCTTATTTTAAGAGGAGGAGTGGAACATGCGGTATTTTATGATGGTATGCAGCATCAGCTTCACGCTGCTCTTCACGGCTGCGGCTTTTGGCGCTGCCCCGAAGAGCGAATGTATCGAGTGTCACAAAAAGGTGACGCCCGGCGTAGTGCAGCAGCACCTTGAGGGGAAGATGGGCAAGAAGGGCATTGACTGCTCTGCCTGCCACGGTTCGGAGCACAGGAATATGGACGATGCCAGGCTTGCGAAAATGCCGACGCCCGAGACCTGCGCCAAATGCCATGGCACGCAGACCAGCCAGTTCAAGGCGGGCAAGCATAACCTGGCATGGGTGGCGTCAAGCTCAATGCCGATGATGGGGCATCAGCCGAAGGCCGTTGCCGGCGACGGCTACAAGGGGTGCTCGAGCTGCCACAAGATCGGCGCCAAGTCGGACGCGGAAAAGGCCCAGATGCGCTACGGACACGCCCAGTGCGACTCGTGCCATACGCGCCACTCATTCAAGAAATCCGAGGCCCGGGACCCGCGTGCCTGCCAGACCTGTCACATGGGATTCGACCATCCCCAGTGGGAAATGTATTCGACGTCCAAGCACGGCACGATCTGGCAGATCGAGGGCAATGACAGCAAACGGGCGCCCACGTGCCAGACCTGCCACATGAGCAACGGCGACCATAATGTCATGACCTCCTGGGGCTTTTTGGCGGTGCGCCTGCCTGAAGACGACAAGGAATGGATGAACGACCGGGTGACGATCCTGCAGGCCCTCGGCGTGCTCGACGATAAGGGCGCGCCCACGGCGCGGCTCGATCTGGTAAAGGCCGGTAAGGTCGCCCGGCTCACCAAGGAAGAGTTCCAGAAGGAGCGCGACAAGATGACCGCCATCTGCGCGAAGTGCCATGGCGCGTCCTATGCCAAGGGCCAGCTTGATGCAGCGGACCTGGTGATCAAGGATGTCGATAAGATCATGGCGGAGGCCATCCGTGAAGTGCAGGGCCTGTACCGGGACGGAGTGCTCGTGAAGCCCGCGAGCTGGACCTTTGCGCCCGATCTTCTCCAGTTCTACGAGGCGAAGAGCGCCGTGGAGCAGGACCTCTATGTCATGTTCCTGGAGTACCGGATGCGCGCCTTCGAAGGGGCCTTCCACATGAACCCGGACTACATGCACTGGTATGGCTGGGCGCCGATGAAGGAGACGCTTCAGAAGATCAAGGACGAGTCTGCAAAGCTGCGCGCCGAAAAGACCTTGTCCCGCGCCAAGTAAGCATCGCATCATAAAGCAACCTGCACCAAAGGGGAGGAACGGACCGTTCCTCCCCTTTTTTCATTCCATCGCTGTATGGACATTCACAGCCAAACCTGATATGATTTTATATCGTTGACGCTTAAGAGTATTGTTCATCCTGTCAGCAACGGTCCTGCTGACCGTTATATTCGTTCCCTGCACCGGAGACCGGAGTACGGAGGCGGCTATGAGCGATCTGAAGATAACGAGTCCGGCATTCAGCATGAACGGCCCTATTCCTGCCCAATATACCTGCGACGGCGATGATGTGAACCCGCCGCTGCTGATCGAGAACCTTCCCCCTGGCACACAGTCTCTTGCGCTGATCGTCGACGATCCCGACGCTTCCGGAGGCTCCTTTATCCACTGGGTGGTCTGGAACATCGGCCCGGAAACAAGGGAGATCGCAGAGAACACCCTCCCGCCGCATGCTCTGCAGGGAAAGAACGATTTTCGCCAGCAAAGCTACGGCGGCCCCTGTCCTCCTTCGGGCACCCACCGCTATTTTTTCAAACTCTACGCACTGGATACGAAAATAAAACTCGGGACCGGAACGGGCAAAGCAGCGCTCGAGGCTGCCATAAAAGGACATGTGCTCGCGAGATCAGAGCTGGTCGGGCGCTACACCCGGAAGTAGCGCGGGCCGCATTGAGGGGGAGAAGAGAATGAGAATTTTTTCCGATATCACGAAGACCGTAGGCAGCACGCCGCTCGTCAGGATCAACCGGATGGCAAAAGGCATGGCCGGCGAGGTCGTGGCAAAGCTGGAAAGCTTCAATCCCTTGTCGAGCGTCAAGGACCGCATCGGCGTGGCCATGATCGAGGCAGCGGAAGCAGCCGGCCTGATCAACAAAGAGACGGTGATCATCGAACCCACCAGCGGCAATACCGGCATTGCGCTCGCCTTTAGCTGTGCCGCCAAGGGCTACCGCCTGGTCCTGACCATGCCCGACACCATGAGCATGGAACGGCGCGCCCTGCTGCGGCTCTTCGGCGCGGAACTGGTCCTCACCGAAGGGGCAAAAGGCATGAAAGGCGCCATCGTCAAGGCGGAAGAACTTTCCCTGGAGCACAAGAACAGTTTTGTCCCCATGCAGTTCCAGAACCTGGCCAACCCCGAGGCGCATCGCAGAACGACTGCCCAGGAGATCTGGACGGACACGGACGGCAAGGTTGACATTCTCGTGGCCGGCGTTGGCACGGGCGGCACGATCACCGGCGTGGCCGACGTGCTGAAAAAAAGAAAGCCGTCGTTCAAGGCGATCGCGGTCGAACCCAAAGACTCGCCCGTGCTGTCGGGCGGCAGCGCAGGCCCGCACAAGATCCAGGGCCTCGGCGCGGGCTTCGTGCCCGGCGTGCTGAAGAGCGAGCTTGTCGATGAGATCATCCAGGTGACGAACGAGGCGGCAGGAGAAGCAGCAAGGCAGCTCGCAAAACAGGAAGGCATCCTTGCCGGGATCTCGTCAGGCGCAGCGCTCTGGGCGGCGCTCGAGGTGGCCCGGCGTCCGGAGAATGCGCAGAAGCTCATCGTGGTGGTGCTCCCTGATACCGGAGAGCGCTATCTGTCGACCTGGCTGTTCCAGGAGTATATGAAGTAGCACGGATATGCTGATGACCAGACCAGGAACGCAAAAAGGCCCCGTATCGGGGCCTTTTTTATTGCGATTTATAAACCAAGAAACGACAGTTGGACGCAGATGGACGCGAACTTTCGCAGATAAACCAGTTCTTCAATTGGGAAATCACCACAAGTGTGGGCCTTCATCAGTATTAAAGAGTTTTTATAGTCTGTCTTTTTCCGCCTTATCTGCGTTTATCAGATTTCATCTGCGGCCAAGTGCTTATTTCTCTGGCTTAAGCATCACGCTTCAGCTGTCTGCATAAGCTCGATCGGCATGCGCGCCCGTTCGGGCTCGTCGAGCAGGATCGAAGCCGCTTTGGTCAGCTCCGACGGCGTCTTGCCGCCTGCAGGAAGCATGATGAGCGATAGCCGCATATTCATCCGCTGCCTTCAGGATCTCCTCGTCAGGATACCCGGACCGGAGCACTTCAGCGACCTCAACTCCCTGCCCTGCCAGTGATTCTCTCATGAGCTTCAGCATTGCCAGCAGTTCCCTTGCTCACCTGCTCAAGCTCTTTGTTCTCTGCAGCGTTGTAGAGATGTATGGGAACGATGCCGAGCAGCAGGATCTTCGAGCCAGTGGCCCGGGCCTCAGCAAGAATGTTCTCCCGGTCCGAAAGCAGCATTTCCGAGTTGTCCACCGGCACCAGGATCAGGCCGGGCATGATGTACACGGGGCAGGAAGCCTTCTTCGCAAGCGCCTTGTAGCGGGGCGTGGCAAGGACCAGGTCCGCCTTCTCAGCTGCTGAAATGCGCAAAGCCTCCTCGATGGTATCGCCTTCTTCGGACAGTACACGTACGCGAAGATCATGGCGTCCGGCTTCGTTGATCAGGGTCTCTGCATCGCGCCGATGCCTCGCTGCTTCTGCGCGGGCGATCTCCTCTGCCCGCGGTCCTGCGTCATAATCCACGAAGAGGCTGCTCTGAAATACCTGCAGCACGATCAACTCGCCGTCTTTTTCCTTTATCTTCCGAAGCCCGTACTGCAGGGCAGCCTTGGACTGGAGCGTTCCGTCATAAATCGTCAGGATCTTCATAGCAACCTCCAGGATCATTTTATCTCAATAAAAACAACAAGTGCAACAAAAAAAATTAACGCAACATTTAACTGCACTAGCAATTAACCGTTTTGGCAGAAACTATCACGCTATAACGCCTAAAAACAGGATATTGTGCAATATTAAATTGCACCGCATGTAGGCAGCGTCTACTATTTTCCATAAATTCAATGGCATTACAATCAGGCATTGCCATTGCAATATCAAGTACTGAAAAGCGATCAAAAAACTTTCAATCTCGTCCAATGGAGGCCATAATGAAAAAGCTCGCCATGATGTTTGAAGATCTTTGGGTTGCAATTGCCTTTGCAGAAGAAGGCATCTATGAGGCTCCGCGGCCGCTTGAACAACAGCCCCGGATCGCTGAACCAATCCGCATCCATGCTTAGATAAGCCTGACAAGGAGGCAACCATGCAACCCGATGTAATAATGATCGTCGCTCAGAAACCTCCTGCTGGTTCAGCTCTTGATCGGCATAACGCTTGCCGGAAACTCTCCCCGGCTTCAGCAGGAACTGCTTCGGATCTGGAAGACGCTCAAGTCCCCATTGCTTTGGAAAAAGCCGAGCAAGCCCAATCATAAGTCAGGAAAGTTCTGGGAGATCGACATGACCGATTTTGAACCCTGAGCGGCCTGACTTCCTTTTTAGTTCAAGTGCGACACTTCAAAGAGGACGTACATGAGAATGGCGACAGGCCCCACGGTCACGACCACGGTGGCTGCGGTCCGGGCCGCCTTTCCGTAGATGTCCAGCCGGCCGATCATGCTCGGCACCATGAGCGATCCCAGGAACATCATCTGGAACAGCATAAAAAAATTCGATTGTAAAAATGCGTGTTCAAGCTCCATCGTAAGTCTCCATCCGTTTTAATGTAAGCTGCAGCGCTACACGGGCCGCGCAGGCCCCGTGCTCCTATCCGCTCATAAAACCCGCGTCATGCTCCTACATCGTTTTCGTTGAGACCGCCGCGACATGAAGCTTCGCAGCTTCGCTCGCCAGTTCCGACGCTCCCACTGCCTGCTGGTACTTGTTGATGATCTTCGTGAACTTCGGGGGGCAGAGCAGCACGTCGACCTTCTCGGCCTTGGCAAAGCTCACGATCTCGTCGGTCGGGTTCCCTTCGGTGCTGAAGAGGCTTGCTTTCACGCCCTTGCCCTTCTCGCGGATGATCGTCTTTGCCTCTTCGATGAACCGCGCGGCCTCGGCCCGGGCAGCGCCCTCTGCGCCGATCGTTGCATCGTAATCAACGAACATCCCGCTGTTGAACACATGGAGCGCAACCACTTCGCCGCCTTTTTCACGCGCCTTGTCCATACCGTATACCAGAGCTTCCTTCGCCTGCAGCGTCCCGTCATAAGCAACCATGATCTTCATTGCACTACCTCCCTTGAGATTTTTTATTTTGTTTGTGTGCGACCTTGCCTGACATATTGCATGGGCCGTGCCAGAAGTGCTGATCATTGCTTATCAATAGGTTACATGGTGAGGCGCAGTTTTTTTACTGCATGAAGGGGCGCAAGAAAATACTGCGGAAGGGAGTGTCGCAGAACAAATTGCAATAAGAACCATTCTGCAATCCCCTTAAAATACTCCGCGGATATCCGCCTTTTCCTTTTACAATGGTTTAATATTATGCTACTTTCAGTGCAGTTGTTAGAATTTCAATAGGCAGGAAAGCCTTGCAGAGTTAAAATCACCTTCTGCCGGCGACAATATAGGAATCATCATGAAGAGGAGGACTGCACCATGAAAATACTGCTTGCCGAAGACGAAAAGGCCCTGGGGATGATCCTGAAAAAATCGCTCGAAGAGGATGGATATATCGTGGACCTCGTTACCGACGGCGTCGAGGCTGTTTCGAGTTTTATGGACAACGTATACGACTTCGTGCTTCTGGATATCAAGATGCCCAAACTAGACGGCATCAGTGCCCTCAAGTTGATTAAAAAAATCAATCCGGACGTCCCTGCTGTGACCTTTTCCGGCAACGCGGGGAGCGCGGAGATGCTGGACTCCATAAAGGCCGGGGCTCACATCGTCCTTCCCAAGCCCTTTGCGATCGCCCAGTTGAAAGAGGAAATCAAAAAATATAGTTCAAGCAAGTGGTAGCACTGACGCCCCGCATTAATTCAGCATCTCCCCATACTCCTCCGGACATAGGTTCCGGAGGAATACCCAGGTCTTTATCGCTGCATCCCGCTCTTCCCGTTCAATGCTCGTAAGCAGCGCCATCGCCTCCTTGCCGTCAGCCGACTCGTGACCGTCTCGGGCACCGGGCTTGACGGGTTGACTTATTGCCCACCCCTAGTCTTTAACCTTAAAAAAGCATTTGGACACGGATTAACACGGATAAGAGCCGGATAACGGCAGATTATTTCTTTTATAAGAGGTTCACCCAATAGGTGAATGCTTTAGAATTTATCCGCGTCGCTTAGAAGCGCCTACTTCTGGTAATCAGATGTTTCCGATTCTTCCGTGTCCAAATGCCTTTTTTAGGTTTAACACTATTTGGACCTCCCTCTCTTGCGCTGTATCCCGCATCATCCGCCGCGTCATCCGCTGCCTGGCCGGTGGTATAATTACTTAGGAGTCCCTTTTTCCCACTCTACTGTTCGGAGCGGTGAACCGCGAAGACTGAAAAGAGGAGGATCTCAGGAGGTGGCGAATGAAGAACAATAAAAAAATAAATAAGATCGGGATAGTCGGATCAGGTCATATCGGGGGAAACCTTGGAATTCTGCTCGCAAAGGCAGGATACGAGGTTCTCTATAGTTCAAGACATCCCGATACGCTCAAGAGCCTTGTCAAGACCTCCGGGCCCAAAGCCTGCGCCGGGACCGTCGCCGAAGCGATCGCATTTGGAGATGTTATCGTGCTGTCGCTTCCGCTCAAGGCTTTACCGGAGCTTGACGCTGAAGCAAAGGCGGCCCTGAAGGGCAAGATCGTGATAGACACATCGAATCCTTATCCTGAGAGAGACGGGGTGATCGCAGAAGAAGCGAGAAAAGAGCCGGGCGGTATGGGCACCTTCGTGTCCCGTCTTCTGCCGGGTGCAAGGATAGTAAGGGCGTTCAATACGGTCTATTTCGAAGACCTCAAAATAACAAAGACCCAACGTGGTGAAAAGATCGGGATCCCGATAGCCAGCGACGACCAGGAAGGATTGAAAGCCGCTGTCGAGCTCGTGGAGAAGGCGGGTCTTGACCCTGTTGTCGTGGGAAACTTGAGTACATCGAAATTGTTCGATGTGGGAACCGCTGTGTATGCAACGAGCGCCCCGGCGAGCAGGATCAGGGAAAGATTAAACCTGAAACCTGCCGGTTCAAGGCGTGCGGCTTAGCTGCAAGTGTTCGGGAAGAGGGCTGCGGTTTCACACCGGTGAAGAGGTTCTAGGGCAAGCTTGTTCGTTGAATCTTAAATTTTCTTATTTGATTTTTTCGTCCTGGAACGCCGGTATTTCCTGGTTTTCGCTGCCGGAGTATCTTCGACTAGGCGTACCGAACTGAACTGCTCAGGGTCTGAACTGAGGTCAACGAGCATTGACGTGCTCCTCCATAGCCTGCTGCGAGAGGGAGCGCCGAGAATGGCTGTATACACGAGTCCGTTCCCGGTTTCCATGGCGCCCACGAAGCAGTGCTGTGCCCTGTTCGTAAACCCGGTCTTTCCGCCGACCATGTCATCGCGGTACCAAAGCAGCGCGTCGGTATTGCTGATGTTCCATTCTCTTCCATCTGCCAGGGTAACAGACGCCTCTTTTTTTCCGATTATCTCTCTGATAATCGGATAGGTGAGGGCATTTTTCAGGATGATCGTGAGATCCAGGGCTGTCGTATGCTGGTCGGTTCCGGGAAGTCCCGATGAGTTTTTGAATAGGGTATCCGCCGTCCCGATCTCCAGTGCCTTCCGGTTCATCAATTCCACAAAATCGTCCTCTGATCCGCCTGCAGCTTCGGCCAGGGCGACTGCCGCTGAATTGGTCGATTTCATGAGCGCCAGGTGGAGCAGATCATCCACGGTTAATTGGTCGCCTTCTCTGAGTCTTGGCCTGCTTGAAGGCGTTCCTGCCGCACGCCTGCTTATCGTGACGACCGATTCGTGGTCCAGTTTATCGAGGGCGACCATGGCAGTCATCAGTTTTACCGTGCTGGCCGGAGGGAGTCTCATCGAGGCGTTCTTGGAAAAGAGGATCGCCTCCTCTTCATTCAGGAGAACGAAAGCTTTTGCGCGGATTGCCCGGGCGGAAGAAGCGAAAGCCGGTTGAGCAGATGTAATAAATAGAAGTGCAACGATCAAACAAACAATTCTTCGTCTCATATCATGCCCGGCTCCTGCTCTTAAATATATCAGATGTGTGATAACTGCGGGATTATAGCGGAAAAAAGACAACTAATGAGTGATTTGAATCACCAATCCGAAGCGAAGATGTATACTATGGACCGTTAGTCGCGCGGCGGGCTAATCGATCGATTGCGAGACGATGAAAAGCGGGAAGGCTCAGAAATGAGCCTTCCCAGGGAACTTTAACTAGGGATTTTCAAGTAAAATCGTATCCTTGAAGACAGCAGATTCGTTACCAACCATATCTTTGAATCGAACGTACACTGCCTTTTTTCCGTCGCTGCTCTCAAGCATCCAGAGTTTTGTTTGGGCGAATGTTTCATAGTTAGACCAGATCAGATTATCATTACTGAACTGCACCTCGGAGATGCCGCTTAAATCGGTGCCTTTTAATACCAAAGAAACCTCTGCGCTGTTCGTTAACGGCATTCGGTCGTTAATAATAACGCTTCCCTCGGTATCTACAGGCACTGGAATTTTTTTATCGGGGGCGCTTCCATCTCCGAGCTGACCATACCCGTTATAGCCCCAGGTCCAGAGGGTATTGTCCGACTTCAATGCAGCAGTATGAAAAGCTCCAGTCTCTACCAGAACCCAATCGGCATCGTTTCCTACCTGTATTGGCTGTAGAGAATCCGTTGTCCTGCCGTCCTCGCCAAGCTGCCCGTAGCCATAGGAACCCCATGCCCAGAGTGTGCTGTCGGATCTGCGGGCAAGACTATGGTTATTTCCGCATGATATCCTATCCCAGCCCCACGCTGCATCTCCAATTAAAACCGGCTGTGTTTTTAGGGTTTTGTTTCCATTGCCTAACTGCCCATACCAATTGTAGCCCCAGGTATACAGCCTGCCATTGGTGTCAAGCGCAAGAGTATGATTACCACCGGCAGCCATCGACATCCAGTGGCCTGAAAAAGGAGTCAGGGGAAAAATGAACTGTACCAGACCCAGCTTACTTACCTTGGTCGCATCACCTAGTTGACCGTAATGATTATAACCGCATGTCCATAGTTCACCCAGTTGATTGAGAGCAAGCGTATGGTTCGCGCCTGCCACAACAGCGACCCAGTTCGTTGCCGTGCCTATATGTAAAGGAGCTTTCGAATCGGCTGTCGCTGTGGGACCGCTGCAAAGCTGGCCATATGTATTCTGTCCCCATGTCCACAGAGAGCCGTCCTGTTTTAGTGCCACACTATGGTTAGCGCCAAGCGATACGGAAGTCCAGGGAATCGCATTTGCGTCGGGATCATTCGTAACGATCTTGATGGGTACAATTCTTTTAGTTACAGTATTATCTCCCAATTGTCCATTATTGTTGTATCCCCAGGCCCACAACTCTCCGTTATCTTTCACTGCAGCTGAATGATATTGCCCTGCCGACACCGCCTTCCAGTTTGTTTCAGTACCAATATTTGCAACATTAACGGGTACTGCTTTATCAATTGAGGAATTATTTCCCAATTGTCCATAAAAATTGTGGCCCCATGTCCAGAGAGTTCCATCATCTTTTATGGCAATGGTATGATATTGTCCCCCTGCCACTGCTTTCCAAGTAGTGCCAAGCTCCGATTAAGGTCGGCTTGGTCCGGTTGATTCCGCCATAGATATCGTCATTACCCCAGATCCAGACCGTACCATCGTTTTTTAAGCCAACCGAATGGTACAGTCTCCCGATAAACTGGCCCAGTCAGTATCGTCTCCTATTTTTACCGGACTCGCTTCTCTTACCTGAATGTTCCGTCTCCTAATTCCCCCCGGAGATTATGACCCCATGCGTACCATTTGCCATCGGCTTTTCTACCGAATGAATGGTACCACCCTCCGGCCATATCAATCCATTCGCCGGGATTTCCGACCTGAGTGGGCGTTGTTTTGCTTATCAGGCTGTTGATTCCCAGTTCTCCGTGAAGATTGTATCCCCATGCCCATAATGTTCCATTTGCGTCTTTCGCCAGTGTATGGTGTCCACCAGTCGCAATTGAAACGATTGCCGCCTGATTTTCGGTTGGGATGGATATTTCGACCGGCTCCGGAGCAGTCACGTTCGACCCATTTCCTATCTGCCCGTAAACATTATATCCCCAGGTCCATACCGATCCATCTGACTTGAGCCCCGCCACATGGTTGGCCCCGGCGGAAATCATGGCCCAATCAGTGTGGTTAGGCACGATTGAGGGATAAGGGAATCTGTTGGGAAATTGTTCCCTAATTGACCATATGCATTATCGCCCCAGGCCCAGAGGCTTCCGTCACTTTTTATTGCCAGGGCAAAATTTGCTCCTCCTGCGACTGCAACCCATGTTGTATCAGGATTTGCATTGATGACATTGACCGGGATCAGTGAATCCGTTATTTTGTTATTCCCCAATTGACCGAACGCATTATCACCCCACGCCCATAATGAACCATTGGAGTCGATAGCATAGGAAGTATAATTTCCCGCTGCTATTGAAATCCAGTCAGAGGCGGTCCCAACCTGAACGGGGAAAGTCCTGCTGATCATTGTTCCGTCTCCCAGCTGCCCACCCGCATTGCCCCCCCAGGCCCACAGCGTGCCGTCTGATTTGAGCCCGAGGACATGGTCACGACCTGCTGCGATTTTGGTATAAATGATGCCTGCAGGCGGTGTTGTATCAAGAGTGATCGAAGCGGCGGTGCCAGCCGACCAGAGTCCTGCATTGTCCTGGTATTTTACATAAACGTTCTTTTGTCCGTCGTCTGAGGAGAGTATCCAGGTCATCTGAGAAACGAGAGGCAGGGTGCTCCAGGTGCTGCCGCTATCATTGCTCAACCCCATCGCGGCGACGCCGTTAGCATCGTATGCGGCCAATACCAGGCTTACCGACGCACTATTTGCATATAATGCTCCATTATTAATGATTATGGTTCCGACAGGCGGTGTAGTGTCAAGAACGATGGTATCTGTACAGGCAGGAGACCAAATGCCTGCCGCATCCTTAAACCTCACAGAGACCGACTTTACCCCTTCCCCTGAAGCAAGCTGCCATGTTTTTGTCGTCTGATAATCTTCTTCATGAATAGGCCACGCCGTTTCGTCGTTAGTGAGCTGCATCTTCGCGATACCGCTGGAATCCGTGCCTGACAAGGTCAGCGTTACCGTAGGATCTGTCGCGTAGGAAGCGCCGCTGTTGATGACAATGCCGCCATCGAGACAAACTGGAGCCGTCCTGTCAAACGTGATCGTATCACTGTACACCTCTGACCAGTTGCCCGCATTGTCCATATATGTTACGTAAACAGTATTCGTCTCTTCCGACGCGAATGTCCAGGTCATCGACGTCACCAGTGGCTCAGGATAGGACCAATCCACTCCGTTGCTGCTCAGCTTCATCGCCAGGACGCTGTTCCCATCCGTTGCAGACAGAGTCAGCGCCGTCACGAGACTCGTCGAGTAGACATCGTTGTTGTTGATGACAATGCTCCCGACAGGCGGATCGGTGTCAAGGATGATCGAGTCGCTATACGGGACTGACCAGTTACCGACAGAGTCCTTATACTTGACATACACAGTGTTCGTCCCCTCGAAGGCAAGGGTCCATTGTCTTGAGCTTACATATGCTTCCTCCAGGGACGACCAGTCGCTTCCGTCAGCGCTGAACCGCATGGAGGTAACCCCGTTAAGATCAGAGGCGGACAGGGTAAGTATCGCGACGGCATTGGTCGTGTATGTGGCATCGCTGTTGATCGTTATGTCGCCGGTCGGTGTGACCGTATCTATCGAGAAGTTGGCCTGGCCAAAAGCAGGATTTCCCGCGGCATCAGTGGCCCCTATCCAGATTGTATGAGAGCCGTCATCAAGTGGACTAAGATTTTGTCCGGATGTTTTTTGAACAATTGCGCCATCGACTTTCACGGCTACAACAGCGTTTGCGTCATCGACGGTATACTCGAGATAAGGCTGGTTGTTATTGATTGCTCCCACAGGCGATGTAATAACTAAAACAGGGGGTGTAGCATCTATTGAAAAGTTGACTTCCTTCGCCGCGAAATTGCCGACTGCATCGGTAGCGCTCACCCAGACCTTTATGGGGGCCTTCGGCAAGAGGGCCGACATTCTCACCTGACGTTTTTTGGACAATTACATTGTCGAGTTTAACGACTACCGTAACTGGGCTTGCATCGGTAACGGTATAGGTAAGCGTGGGTTGATTATTGTTTGACAAGCCTGACGGCGCGGCAATCACGACATTCGGCGGCAGCGTATCTACAAAAAACTCAATGACAGCAAATGCCGAATTTCCCGCGGTATCCGTGGCTTCAATCCATACGCTATGAGAACCATAGGCAAGAAGTTCAAGGTTCTCTCCTGATTTTTTCTCAACAATTCCATTATCTACCTTAACAACAACAATCACTGGGCTTTCGTCCGTTACAGTATAAATCAGCTGAGGCTGACTATTACCAGCAAAACCTAGTGTTGGCGAAATTATCGTTACCTGCGGCGTCCCCGTATCGATGAATTTAATGGTAGTCGCAGTAGTACTGAATCTGCCCGATGAATCTGCTTCCCGTACATAAATGATATTATCTCCATGGATCAAATTCGAGACCGTGCACGCCCATGTTGTACCTGAGATGCCGTCGGGATACGTTATCTCCCCGGTGGATGCACCTGTTGATACGGTTACCATCACAATGGCATCAGCCTGTTTCGTGCCGGTGATATCCTGAGTGGTCGAATATACTGGAGTCGTAACAGTATTAATTGAAACAACGGGTAAAAAGGGAGATAATTTCATGATAAAAAGATCATTCCCCGTCCCCACTCCGTCCATATAGCCCGACGTAGCGCCTAGGATGATCGGATTATTTTGACTGTCGATCTTGATACTCCTACCAACATCATTATATTCCGAACCCAACTGCCTCGACCAGAGTTTTTCGCCAGCGCTGTCGAATACCGCAACGATCAGATCGCCATAGAACCCAAGCTTGACATTACCATCAAAGTTGCCTTCTGTATAACCCGTCACCCAAATAAAATCATCTGCATCTATAGCTATACCGTTGGCGATATCCGTCATAGTTGAGCCAACAATTATCGGCTGAGCCCAGAGCGGATTTCCATTCTGATCGTATTTTGCCAGAAAAACCTCGTCGCCCCGGCCGTTCGCGATGTTCACATTCCCGGTAATATAAATATTACCTTTCGTGTCAAGTGCTACTCCGTTCGCGTTCCCGCCGTACTCGGAATAGATAAGCTTGCCCCAAACAAAGTCACCGCTAGAGTTGTATTTGATCACCACAGGACAGTTCGGCACAGATTGTGACGTATTCTCCGGATTTACGGATGTTTGGCCGGCCAGATAAATATTACCTGTTGGATCAACGGCAACACTATTGACGCTGTCATTTCCGTACAAGCCGGACTGGATCGTCCAGTCGGTGTTACCATTTCCATTAATCTTCGAGATAAAGTAATCCGTGCCGCCACCGCCACCGTACGTTTGCGATGCTACACTGCCGTACACATTACCGACAACGTGAATAATTCCGGACGTATCGTCGACTGTCAAATCTGTAGCGGTGTCTTCCAAGGAATAGTTGGTATTGGTCGATTCAAGGTCTGTATTCGACCATATTTCAGTGCCCATGTACCCGCTATTCTTCGTAACATTGATGGTGAAGGTGAAGGTGGTCTTGGGGCCATGGCTCGTGTTGGTCCTCGTTGTCCAGGCCGTATGAACGTTCCCGCCTTCATCCACCGCTATTGCATTGCCCTTGCTGTCTATTCCGAATTGCCATGCAGGTGCAGGCATTGTTGTTTTATTGCCCTGACTGTCGTACTGCAGCACGACAACACCTGGCGATTCAGTAGTAACATTCGTCACAATGTTTCCACCAGCATAGCCGATAGTGTAGGAATTACCGGTTTTATCCAGAGCAAGGTCGGAAACATATTCATCTTTATAAAGTGGGCCTTGCAGCATTCCTATTTGCCTGATCCACTCTGGATCATAGGACCTCAATCCGATGGCCAGGCCCTCGGCCTCGAATGTTATCTCTGCATAGGTTATATTTCCTGAATTATCGATTGCCTCGACTCTGACGGTGTTTGTGCCCGGAAACAGACAAAGGAGCCGAGAGCCTGATTGCGTAAATATCTGGATGCCGTTCACAAATACTTTGGTATCGCCTTCGGAAACAGTGTAGATGAGGTCGGGCTTTGTGGTGTACGTCAGGCCGCTTACCGGAGAAAGAATCGTCAGAATCGGGGGGTCGGTATCGAGGATGATCGCGCGTTCAATATGGTTCCTGAACCCCGCCATATTTTCACCCGTCGCAATGGCAACACCATTACTGCCTTTCACGAGTCCACTTACAGAACTGCTCCAGCGTCCCGGCAAAGGGGTAATGACGGGCGCGGCAATGGCAGGAGCATCGGCGATAACGGTTACCGACATCCCTGTTTCTACAGATCCTGAAAGAAGAACACTCTCCGTCTTTGTCCATATTTTCGACCCTTGATCCAAAGTGAGCATCGGCAATCTGGGATCAGTCAATTTGTATAAGAAAGACGTAGACGCGTGGTCGCTTGATACATAAAGGTTATTCGAAGCATCAAGAATCACCGCACGACCTATTTCCGAAAACGAGCCCATTTGCTTAGCCCAGCGCTCATTTCCACTGCTATCTAATTTAATAACGAATAGTCCGCCTGTTCCTGATGCACCGGGCAGACTCCCTTGCATTAAACCTGTCAAGTAGATGTTCCCGTTTGGCTCTGCAATTACATCAGATCCTTGATCAAAATAGGTGCCCCCCCATTGCTTTGACCACTGATATACTCCATTACTGTCATACTTCATCATAAATATATCGGCAGTGTCATAGCCTGCATTCCATGCTGCAAGTGACCCATATGTTCCCCCAACAATATATACCCCGCCAAGAGCGTCAACGGATAAACCCCACACCCTGTCAATCTCTTCAGTTCCCCCCTGGATTACCCATGAGTTTCCAGTCGGCTCGAATTTTGCCAGGAAATAGTCTTCATACCCGAGATTCCATTTATCTTCGACATCCCCGTCCGATGTTCCGGCCAAATAGACATTACCGCCCCTGTCCAGCGCTATTAGGGTTCTGCGTGTGACGCTTGATCGAGTCGTCAAGATGCGCTTATCGATCTGATTTCCATTTGCATCGTACTTGATCCAGAAAGCATGCTGGTATCCGTCGAAAATCTGCCATCCAAACAGATCTCCTACAGTGGTACCACTTACATAGATATCGCCTGATGTATCAATTGCAACACCATGAACTCCATCTGCCTGATCAGTTGCAATCTGTTTTGTCCATTTCAAAATACCCGCAGCATCGTATTTTACGAGGTATCCATCTCTACCCCCCTGACCTACATTGCCGTCCACCCCGCCAGCAGAAGTCAAAGCTACATAAACATTTCCTTCTGAGTCAGCAGCAATTCCCCCTGGGGTAATATTGTTATCAGTGCTCGAAAGCGTTTGTGACCAAACAAGCATTCCGTTCGCACTATATTTAACAAGCAGGAGCGCACCCGAGGAAGTCTTTCCGGAAACATAAATATTTTCCTGTTTGTCACGCGTTAATCCGAATGTATTTACCATGCTGATAGTTTGCGACAATGCAGGATCAAGTATGTAAGCCTGCTCTGTCCCTATCGAAACTACGATGCGAACTTCAGCGAACGAGCTGAGATTGCCTATTCTTGCTTCGACCCGAATAGTATAAGGACCATCAGAAAGGTCGAGCAATGATCCGGTGAAAGGATTCCCGTTGACCGTGACTATAGGTGTGCCGTTAGTGACCTCGTAGCTCAATGGGATCGAACCAGTAGAATAAACACCTTCAACCGGCGAATGAATAGTGACCACAGGAACCCTAGTGTCGATCACGAAACTAACAGCAGCAGAGCCCACATTCACTCCGTTGCTTGCTTGCACAGTTACGGTGTGTGTTCCTTCGGCAAGATCGAGATAATCCCCTGATGCTTTAAAGAGAGGATTATTGTCGATGATGACCGTTACTAGCGCATCGGACGGAACTACTTCATAAACAAGCTGGGGTGTATGGGTGGCAATAGTTCCGACGGTCGGAGAAATGATCGTTACCAAGGGGGCGACATCGTTATCCATGATCGAGTAGTTATGAGTGCTCTGCCCCAGCGTTGCGTTGCTCGGGTTTAGGAGGTCGACTAGAATCGATTCGTCTTCCTCATGCAGAGGGTCATCCACGATCAGGAGATCGACATACTTAACCGTATCGCCCGGACTGAAAACAAGAGAACCTGGAGCAAGCTTGAAATCCAAGGTATTCGTAGCTGTGCTTGCAAGGAGGTTAACGGTGTAGCTGACCGATACCGGGAGATGATACTCGCTGTTTAGAGAGACCTGCAGGCGGACAGACGGGGCGCTTTCGTCATTGGCTGAACCAGCCAAATTGAATCCGACAACTGGCTTGGGGATAGTGCTCACAATCGTATTCGAAGCGATATTGTTTAGTTTACTTGTTTCTATGACTACGTTGTTCGGATCAACCGATACTTCATAGGTGTGGCTCAACCCATCAGTGATCTCTACAACAAACAAAACCATTGTCGCTGTCTGACCTGGAAACGACGTCGTGACGTCATTTCCAACCTTTACACGGGTGCCGGAAATCGGGTCAACTTCATAAAGCCTAACCAGGG
The DNA here is from genome assembly GCA_963818475.1 of Nitrospirota bacterium. Lineage (GTDB taxonomy): Bacteria > Nitrospirota > UBA9217 > UBA9217 > UBA9217 > GWC2-56-14. The sequence goes on from CAWFSF010000002.1 coordinate 551,016, forward strand.
CGTTCGAAACCGAATTCTGCCCGGTGTTGTTGATCCTGGCGGTGATTGTTACTGATTCCGAAAGGGTCGTAACGAACTCAGGATTGAAGACGATGTTAGAAGCAATAATGGAGAGGTCGGGATCGGTATCGGTTAATCGCAGCGCCCTTACTGCCAGCGCCGTTTGGAAGGTACTGTGATTCCAGTTTCGGTAGGGAGATTCGATATCTTGGGTATCGCGAAGGAAGGTAAGACCATTATTCGTTATGCTCGTATCTGCCCTCAGTTCGCGCAGCGCAAGCACTGCAACAGCAGTATCATATACGGTACTCGGACTGTTCCCGAAGCCGCCGTCTTCCAAGTTCTGTTTGCGCTGGAGCCATGTTTTACCGGTTGATATTTTTTCCTCGTCTAGGCCAAAACCGGATCTATAAACATTGAATGCGGAAAGGACCGACGCTGTGGGAAGGATCGTGCTCGTCATCGTGTCTTTCCCGTTGCCGGCGCTCCATCCGTTATCAGAATTTTGATTCGCTGAAAGATAGGCAATGGCGTTTGTCAGTACGGTCGGATCGGCATATCCAGCGGAAGCGAGGGCTTTAAGCGCAAGCGCGGTATCCAGGTTGTTGCTTCCGAAACCACTTTTGCTTCCCCAGCCGCCGTCTGAATTCTGTCGGCCGATCAGTTCGTTCTTCAGGACGCTAACGTCCTGCCCCGGATCGGAGGATAACGCTTCGATCGCGCGGGCAAGGTAGTCGGTATTTTCTATAGAGGCGGTGTTTAACCAGGTGAGTCCGCTAAAATAGTTCTGCTGCGCGCTGGTGAAATATTTGAGAGTCAGAAGTGTCTCCGCGGTATCCCGGAGCGTTGTTGAAGAAAGATCCTCCCACCTGCCGTCCGATTGCTGCTGACTGATGAGCCAATTGAGGCCGTCGTTAATGCTAACTGGCGTTGTTCTGAGCGTGAGCGTCGGAGAGGTAATGAGGGGATGCTCAGTCAATGACGTAATCGGGGACGGCGCAACTTCCATCATGGCCTTGCCGTCGGTCAGGACGGAAAATCGGGTGACCCATTCTTTTCTGATCGCTTCGATCCCTGCAAGGTCAGCGTTGCTGGGTATATCATCGGTGGTCAGATAAATGAACGCCATCTTGATCGTTTTTGAAGTCTCGGCAGCACTCGGAACGCGCTCTCCCATTGCGGCTACGATCTGAGTCATGGAGACCGTGGAAACGAGGCCGCTGATCGTATCACCGACTTTGGGAAGTTGATTTTTGTCTATGAGAGGGTTATCGATCAGGAGCATGTCGGGAACCTGGGTCTTGTCGATCATGCCCATGAGGTAAAGTTCAAGCGGGCTGAATATCCTCCCTATGCCTGAAACGACATGATTGTCCGGAGAAATAGAGGTAAACGTGCCGTCGCCATTATCCTGCCAGTGGTTCCCGTAGAGTGTGGAGCCGTTCGTCTCGAAGAGGTAGCTCCAGTGGGCATTGTCCTTGCCGAGCAGTCCTTCGCTGTCAGGGCTGTTCAGATCAGCGGGATCGGTCTTGTATCTGATATAAGCACCCCAGCGGTGCATCATCTCATGAGACAGCTCCATCAGCGTCTCTTCGAACTTGGGATCGAGCGGATCGCTGGTATGGCCTGCGATATTTGCCATTTCTATAAGACCCTGAAGCTTTTTTCCATTGATGCCGTAGCTGGGCCGGTAATCGAAGAGCTCTTCCGTTCTTCCGGGACCGACACCGATGCCCTGCACATCGTTACGGATGCCGGAATAAAAACCTTTTGCGCCTGCCTGCGGCATGAAAAAATCGAAATTCGTGAAGATTACGAGGAAGTCATACTCGTCTTTGTGAGTTTCGTAGAATTTCTGTGCTACAAGCGCGCGGGGATTGTAATTAGATGTGCCGTTGGTAAAATTGGAGAAGTAATTCTCTGTGCCCGTAACGGTCATTACCGTCACTAGATCAACATCGCTGGTTGATTTAACTCCAAAATTTGTCGCGAATGACAGAGATGGGGCCAGGAGGAGCGCCATGAGCAGTAGCAGTATAAAAGACCGTAGGGTGACAAGGAGATTACTCGTTTTTTTCAGTCCCTGTCCCATGCTGTGGAATATGCTCATGACTCCTCCATTGTTGTAAGAAATGTCGTAATCCTGTCAGATCTATTGCTGTTTACCGCTGGTTTGCTTGATCCGCGCGACAGGCGGTTTCGGCATGGCCTTTGACATGATCTCAATAGACTGCTTTCCATTTTCAAGCCGGACGATGATCTTCTCAGGGCCGTCCTTGGTCATTCTTTCGAGCAGCACCCTGTCTTTCGCGATCTCAACCACTCGGAGTGATTCCTCGGTCGTTTTTTGTTTTTTCTTCTTTTTGGCCGCTGTTGAATCCGTTCCTTTTTCTTCTGCGCTGATCACATCCCCGACCCCGACCATCCTGAGCTTTCCGTCGATGTCCTTGATGACAGCCTTCCCTTCCGGCTCGGAAATCTTGACGAAATGAATTTTGTCGAGAGGATTTGCGTGAACCGGAAGTGGACTCAGCAATAATAATGCAGCTAGATATGATAAAATATTATGGCGTTTCATATAAACCTCCGGACAACATTGATTTCCATACCCGCTGATGCGATCATCCCATGATGCACTTGATGCCTCGTGGCGAGTGCTTTTCCTATTGATGAAAACCTATTGATCCACTCCCACGATAGTTATGCACCGTAAGAACCAACGTCCCCAAAGATTCTGCGACTGATACTGCTCTGCTACATGTCTAATTTCACGTCAAAATCGATACGCAACGGGTGCAACTACGTCCCCAAGCGTTCCGCAACGGGTGCAACTACGTCCCCAAGCGTTCCGCCCAAGCGTTCCAAAAATCACTCTACCCACTTCCACCGCAGAATCTTGTACTGCGAATCAGTCCGCATCCATGTGTAGATACTTCCATCAGGACCGGCAACCGCTTCGCCATACTGAGCCACTAGCGTCGGAATGCGTTCAACACCTACGATTCGGACCGGACCGAATTCATCATTCGGTTTTATCCATTCAGAAACTACGGCTACCTTGTATTTTTTCTTTTCGTTTGGTTGCACCGGTATCTCCTCAGACACTTTATAAGCAGTGGCCTTAAATTTTTGATTTTGTACAATCAGACTCGCGTTCACCTTTAAGAGCCCCTCCTCTTTGATTGCATCTTTGGCACCTTCATAAATATATATTCCATCAGGGTACTCGATCTGATAGTGCCACTGCGATACGGAAAGCTTCTTTGCCGTAAGCCTGCCGAGTTCAAGGGGACGGGCGGTCACGGTTTCTTGAAGACCGAAGGAAGCATCATATTTACGATATGTTACTGCATCTTTTGTCCAGAATACCCCAGCTGAGCCAAATGCTATTACATCACCCATATAGCTATACTTACTCATCGCATAAGATATTCCACCTTGTGGCCGTTTCACTTTACTCCAATTAACGACTTCTAAAAGACTTCCATCGGTTTTGTACACTTCCTGTTCTTTCATTCGGAATATCGCTTATTAGTACCCGCCCATCGGAGAGAACTTCAATGGCATCTGGCCAAGCATCAGATGCCAGAGAGTCACCCTTTGACAACCCAAACTGTGTTGACTCCTGCCCCCACGTGCCGCTTAATACAATCTCTGGCAGCCCCCACATACCAAAAGCACCAATTGGAATGAGCATACAGACAATAGCCCACACACAGCACATCATTAGTCTTATTAATCCCATAATTTCACCCTCCCGAATCCAAGAGGAGACTTCAGTGCGCCTCTTGTATCTCTTGTAATTTGATTTACGACAGTCATTCTATTAAAATCAGTGCACCAATCAGGTTTTTTCTTACTGCCATAACACACTTTCTCGCTCCCACTCGCATGCAATATTCTGATATTCATCTTCCTGTAGGTCTTCACATAAGCCCGAATCATCACCTTTCATGCAATAGACCATTGCTACATGGCTAATAGCTCCTGCGCTACTGCCGTAGGTCAATAGATCGCCCCGCCTCTTCAGACCTGACAAACCATCAAATAACCAATATGCTCTCTGAATTTCCGTAAATTGCCATGCGCCGATCGCCCCATCATCTATGTGATTATTGTCGTTGTCAACATCTATTAAGTCCGGTATTTCGCAAACGAGTCCGGGGATGTCCAAACCTTTGCCAGACGTTCCAAGTCTCTGGATGAACCCCGAGCAATCTATACCGGCCCAACTTTGGAATGCAAAATACTGAGAAGCCGTATTTATTTCTGTAGAATGCAGTCCGGAATATTTTTTCGTTCCTGTCATCCCGCATCCCGAATCATTCACATTTCCCGCATAGGCGCTGCCTACCTGACCTACTGCCGACGGAGTGCATTGTGTGACTGATTTCCAGAACTGCTCATAGGTGTTCTTACATCCGAAACAGTAGCTTTCAGCTTCTGAAACCGTATTTCCGGTTCTTGACGTCCACGACGTATTTGCTCCTGAATAGTCGTTTCCATTCGAATGCAAGTATCTTTCTCCGTCTTGTATCATGCCGTTTACAAACCGTTGTATAACGTTCTCGTATAGCTCCAACAAGCCGGTGTCCATCTGTGTGTTCCCCGGTTCGCTGTTCGGGATCGTGTCAGTTTCTTGCACGCTGTCCCGACCAAAGACTCTTTTTCCATGATTTTGTAGAACCAGTACAACGGCGGGCTGTTGGTGTCGGTCGCATCGAGTCCGTAGTCTTTTTTGATCTTGTTGTACGTGTCGCTCGCAGCAGGTTCTATACCAAAGCTTTGTTTGAACAGTTTGACCCCGGCATACGCGACATTGTCATAGATTCCATTTTCATCCAATAGGCTATATTGATTAGGGACCCATGCGCTGCCGTCGTAGGTTTCCCGCATTCTCGGAACGACCTGATTTAATAGTTCCTGGACATAATCCAGCTTTCGATACTCATCCTTGCTTGCCGTTGTCTTGCCCTTATGATTGTCTCCACTTGCCGTATCATAGGTGAACACGGCCTGTCCATCCAGCACCTCTTTTAAATTGGTATTGGCATTGGTTTTCACGTTCCAGACAGGCTGGATGGTTTGCGTTGTTGTAGTTCCGTCCGACGCCATGAGGCTGAACTGGACCTGTATGCCGTTGGTGCCGGTTAAGGGATCGCTGTTCATGACTGGGCCGAGCGTAGGATCAGCTGTGAGCGTGAATTCGGTTTTACCCGCGCCGTCAAGCATCACTTCCGGCGTGATATTGATTGTGAAGTTTGTCGGCGCAAGAATTTTCGCTTTTATCTTCCTGCCGGTTGTCGGCGTTCCGTCCAGGTTCATGCCTTTGACCGTGATCTTCTTGCCCCCTAGTGCAGGATAATAATCAAAGTACCTGAGTTTTGAATTCGGGTATTGCGTATCGACACTCTCCAGATAAATGCCGTACGCCTTCACCTGCACCTTCTTGCTCCAAATCTCGGACGAACCATGGCCGTAGTTGAGCACCACCTGCATCTCGTATGTCTGCCCGGGTACAAATGAATACCCATGTGCGATGGTCTCGGTGATTGTCCCCTGAGCAAGCGTCTTGTACCGGAAATCAAACAAGGAACCATTCTTGTAGAAGGCCAGCTGCGCTGTCGCCGCCCGATACTCTGTTGGCACGATCGAGTAGCTTATAGCGGTATCTTGTATAGCTCTGCCGTACTGGTCTACTGGAATAAATACATCTGGCGGCAACTGAGCATCGACACCATATATTGTGATTGCCAGCGTATTGGTTAATGATCCAGTAGCAGCATCAATATTTACGCTATTCGGGCCTGATGGGAAATTTAACTGTCCGTTGTACATCCCGTTAACGTGAGACGTGGAGAAAACATTGTTGAATTTAACCGTTAGATCCTCCGGATACACGACGGACATGACACCGTTTCGGACTCCGAGAACATATGATTTTGCGCTGATCGAACCAAGTGATCCGGTTTTTCGGGCATCGATTCTAGTTCCTGTTGAATCGGCATCGTTGAAATAATCCAGGACAAGCACATCGTCCGGGGGACTCGTCTGGCTGCAAGAGGGGATGCTATTAGTTTTTAGCATCGAAAAAGTCGTGGTAGAAGTTCCTTGTGTATAAACATCGACCGGATACGTCGCATTCGGCAGTCCTCCTAAAATCGCACCGAGCAATACACTACCGTCGCTATAGCTTTTAATACTGGTCACAGTATCCGGTCTCTGACCACATTCCCCCCACGCCGGATTATTCTTTGCGCAAACTGTATCTTCAATGAGCTGCAGCTTAAGCTTAGCCTGATCGGCAATAGCACATACTGCTCCAATAGGATCTTGTGCCGTAAAATTTAACGGAACGTTCGCTTTCGGGTTTCCATGTTGGTCTTTGACGTAAGCACCTACTGTCCCTATGTAGCTCAAGATGGCGCCCGATCTGTCACCGCTGCCCCCCCATGGTGTGATTTGGGCAGAAATATCAGGAAACGCCAGGATTGAAAAATAACTGGGCAACGGAGTGTCCAGCCTGCCCGATTTTAACACCGCGTCAATGATATTCTCTCCAACCTGGTTTGGATAGACATCGCCTATTCTTTGAATGAAGCTGGTGTTAACATACGTGCTTTGTCCGGGTTTCATTTTGATCGACGCGATCCCTAGTTCATTCGCTTGAACTTCTTTTGTCTGTACCAGCTCGCCATTACCCGGATCAACCAATGCGCCCCCACCTGAGCTGATTCTAAACTCCACCCTTGCGCCTGCCACAGGTTTTTTTGTAATATCGCGCACGAGGACCATAAGAGAAGAATTGTCAGGATATTGCATAATCTTATCTACTGTAGCCAGCTGCAAGTCAGTCGCTGTTACCTTCTCAATATAGTAAGCTTCATCAGCGTTGGAATTCACCGGTCCATAGTTTGGGGCTTCGAGTATCGCCACGAGGTTCAGATCCGACCAGCTAACCGCTCCAAGGGCAGTCATCCCACCCGCTACCATGCCGGACAGCATATAGCCCGCCTCGCCGGTTGTCGTGTTCTCTTTGATGTATCCGATCCCGGTCCAGTCCTGATAGGTAATTTCAGATTGCGGAATGCGGATTGCGGAATTATTTGCAACTGCTTCACGTAATGTCTTGCTTGATATTGTCGTCAAAAGGCAAGGTCGGAAGAATTGCATCGATATTGGCCTGATCGATAGTCAGAATAGGCGTTGCCGGCTGACTGCCGCTGGCTATGCCGAAGAGCTTTGCCGTTGAGATCGATCCTACGTCGAACGCATCTTCAAACAGCTTGCTTTCGAGCACCGAGCCCTGGAGGCCTGACAGCTGCATGAATGTCAGGGTCCGGCTGTCAGGGATCAGCGTCCGTGGTTACAGCCTCCACACTTCTCAAATCAGCATCCAGAAACAAACCCTTCCACTCGAAACCCTGCGGATCTTCTCCCGCATAGGTGACATCGATTGAATTGGCAAGGGTGACGATTGTCGGAAGAGGCCTGCTTAAGGCAACCTTGAACAGGGAAGAAAGCTCGACCTCCGCCTTGTTCCAGTTGTCGATATAATTTATAGCCTCCCGGTACAGGAGGTTCGCTGCTTTTGTATCATCCAGTCCTATGGGGATGACTGCATTCTGAGAAACGACGCCAAGGGCGGTCAAATTCCCGCTGATCATCGAGTTCGTAAAGGTTTCTGTTCCATTGGGAGACGTGATCGTAATTGAGAGGTTATAATCAGCTCCCATGGCGATGCCGCCGGTCCCGACAACGATCCTCTCATCATCGATCATGAGGACAGGGCGCAAATGAACAAGATAAGCCGGGGTATTGTCCAGGCCACCGAAGGTGTTTATGGTCTCCTGGTCGTCCACCGTCTCGGGTTCATAGCTTATGATGACTTTCCTGTTCGAGAGCTTCTGCATATCCAGCGTGATCGAAAAAAGCTCATTATTGGCGAGATCCTTTGCCAATAAGGTCGCTTTATGGATAAGCTCGGCCGGAAGGGCTGTATACTCCCCGGTGATCGCCGTTTCCTTGAACTGCAGGCTCGAAGGCAGGATCTGCATCACGTCGGAATTCAGCGTCCTGGTGCTGAGGTAATCCGTGTAGGTTTTTGTCGGACTGGTCTGGAGGAGATGCTCGTTGATCCGTGCTGTAAGATATTCGAGCGGCGTTCCGGTCTGGACTGCCGAGAGATAGTCATCCCGCATGGCAGTGAGCGACATCCCGCTCAACAAGATGTCATCTGACTGATTTTCCGCGTACCCGCCTGCTTTGATACTCGTGTCTAGGGCCAGCCAGATTTCCCCCTGTTTATCCATGACCGCCCCGCGGTAGTTGGAATAAGGGACGAAGGTCTCTACCCAGAGATGCTCGATCTGGATATTCTTTATCACGGTCCCGTCCATCACGACCTGATGGGGAATGCCTGCCTTCTGAAAGAACTCGCCGAGCTTCGCAGGATCACTCACCCCGGTCAGGTTCTTCGCCTTCTCGATATCCGGGAAAAACTCGATCGTGCCGCGGACATAGCGTGTCGGATAGCCCGATGCACGCATGAGCGCGACCAATAATGCAGCCTGATCGCAGTCATTCCCGCTCTTTTGACGAAGCGTTTCCTCCGCGCCTTTCATGCATCCCCAGTACCACTCGGTCTCGATGTTGTTCTTGACGAATTCATAGATTAAGACCGGATTCCAGTTGAGGGACTGGGCTTTAGCGACGATCTCTGCTGACAGAGGTGCCTCTGCCGTGCCCTTTGTATCGTCAGTGGCCACAGATTGGTTGCCGTTGCGATAGGCCGGAATAATAACAGGAGTGGCACTCGGTAAAACTGCCGGGTAATTCAGATGTTTATAAGGAAGGCTGCCGATGATGGGATGTTTCTTTTCATGAACGATGCGATCGAGGAGCTTTTCCAGCTTATCAGCAATGCGGGAAGAAACTTCACCTGAATCGGGTATGGAATTGACGAGGCTCAAGTACTCCTCAAGCGCCTTGAGGTAGCCGCTTTTTACTTTTTCCTGCCGATCCCGGGCCTTGCTCCCGAGATTTTTCACTTTTTCGTCGCGCACCCGGAAGCGCTCCTGGAGCAGCATGTGCGATGCGGCTATATCTTCTGAAAGGGTTTTTAACCGCTTTCCATCGAGGGTTGACGCAGCACCCGACTTCTGCTTTTCACGCACGATCCTGACTAATTTTTTGCTTTGCGAAAGCTTGTTCTGCAGATCTTTTTCAAGATCCAAGTCAGCGGCGTTGACTGAGAGCGGGGAAGATGTCAGGCTGAGAAAAAGTGCGAAGCGTAATAAATTGATACCGATGCTGTTGCCCCTTTGGGAAGTCTTCTGCACGTAATCCTCCTGATAAGCTGGGTCTAGGCCAGAGAAACACTCTTAGCAAAGCTGAAAAGAAGTTACTTACTTATATGACATTGACGAATCTACCCGATTCAAGCGATAATTCTGTAAAAGAGATGGAAGGCAGTCGTTGACAGGAAATGAATCTAAATGAAATTGACTGCAACAAAAGTATTATATTCGACTATGGGGAAACGACTAGACCGTGCAACAAAATAAATGGGGTATTTTCAGGGTATTGACGTTTATTGCAGTTTATTGCAAGGAGGAAGTCGCCAAGGGGTCCCCTTGGGAGCCGCATCCGAATGGTCCCCCTGTGTATCGAAGACAGAAATCTTTTGCCCATATTGTTGAGGTATGCGATCGTGTGTAGGAATGAAGAATCTGTGTTTCTTTACGTTCCTGCGGCCAGGGGAAAACAACCGTAAAACAACCGTCGTTTTTTTGTTTAACGTACTCACCTATTGCACCATGCCGGCCTTTAGTTATGCATCGAATTCCGCGGTCTGATGCACCCTGCTTGAGGTGCGGAGATTCCTGTCAGGGTTTTAAATTTGCAGAATAATGCATGTGTTCGAACAAAAGTCGGATTTTTTCGAAGCCGTGGAAGCTTATCAAGGTGAGAGCAAAGGAGGACTTAGTAACTATAGAATCATACCGAGTCGCAGCTTGTAACCGTGGACCTTAGAATGAAAACGAGATTGCCGCGGTCGCTGCACTCCTCGCTTGACATGCGGAGATTCTGTGCGAGGTTTTAAATTTAAACTGGCTTTACAACATCCGCAGGCACCCGGAGGTGCGCTATGAAAAAAGTACTGTACTGGCTATCCTCGATCTTTTTAGTTGCTGGTTTATTCGCGATCCTGTTCTACTCTTGCAGCGGACACAACGGAGGTGGCGCTTCGTCGGCCAAAGTGGGTCTCTATATTACCGACGATATGGCGGACTATAAGCAGGTGAACGCCACCGTCACAAAAGTGCAGGTCCTGCAGACCGGCTCAGGCGCTGTCTGTGATCTGCTCACCACGCCGGTGGCCCTGGATATTGCCGAGCTTTCCGATGTGCTGCAGCTCGTATCAGTTTCAACCTGTGCAGCCGTTCCCTACAACCGGATCCACATCGAGTTTGAGAAGAGCGTCGAACTGATGAGCAATGCAACCACGACCTCGCCCTGCAGCTTCACCTCCTATAGGGACCTGGGGACAGCGCCGAATGTGCTCCAGTGCAACGGGTCGACCTGCTCGCTCGACATCAACGGTGCGGTGAATGTGCTCGTCAATCAGCAGAACAAGCTTGCCCTCGACTTCGTTCTTAAGGATTTTGAGGTTGCGAACTTCGGCGATCCCGCGGCCTGCTCCGTGACCATGAAGGTTTCCCCTCTTCACGCCGTGGATATGGGAGCACGGGGCCATCCCGAGGGCATCACGGGCCTGATCTCCGGCCTGTCCACTACAGACCGGACCTTCACGCTCACGAGAGGCAACACCGCGTTCAGCGTGCTCTATTCCGGCATCACCCCGAGCCGGCAGCCGGGGATCGACAGCCTGCTCGAACTCGCCCAAACCGACAGCCTGCGGGTCAAGGTCGTGAGTTCCAGCATCGACTTTTTATCGCAGACCATCGATGCCACAGCGGTTTACGTCAAGGTGGAGGGAACGGTTTCAACCTGGATCCGGTGGCCCATACCTTTACGCTCACCTACAAGGCAGGCAAAACGATCGTGGTTGATTACAGCAATGCCGGCGTGGACGGAATCCTTGTTGACGGTGCCTGGGTAGCGTTGAAGCTCTATGGATTCGACGGCGGGAATTATCTCGCTTCGAAGGTCGAGGTGTGGGAAAGCGGCATGACGACCGATGACTGAAGTATGTTGTTGCCGGCAATTCAATCCCGTTTTTTTCTGGAGGCGAAGCGGGGCAAGGAGGTCAAATCAGGGAAGCTGGAGCCGAAGAAGCTCAGCAACGAGGGCGGCGTGATGAAGGCCTCAGACACTTTCAGTAATGCCGCCAATGAGAAAGGCGCTGAAGGTCCTGCTCAAGGCCGCGTAACAGAACTGGCTGCAGTCTCCTTGTTTAAGGGCCTGCCCTCCTCTGGGAGGCAGGCCCTTGTTGTGCAGCGTGAAGCTCATCGCCATACTGCTCCGAACACTGCTTCGGATGCCGGGTTCGGAAATCTGTTCGCTCGTGAATTGACAAACTCACTTTTCGGAGGGAGAAGCCGTGAAACCGATTATCGCGGATGCCAGCCTGGTTGCCTATTGCGGATTGTATTGCGGCGCATGCAAGGGATATTTAAAGGATACCTGTCCCGGATGCCATGACAACAACAAGGCCACGTGGTGCAAGGTCAGAAGCTGCTGCAGACAGCAGGGATATGCATCGTGCGCCGAGTGCAGCAACGTTCAGGACCCGGCTGAGTGCAGGAAATTCAACAATGTCATATCAAAGGCCATCGGGTTTGTCCTGCGCTCGGACAGGCGGGCCTGCATCCTGCAGATCAAAAAAATGGGCATAGCCGATCACGCCGAAAATATGGCTGCGAGCAAAAGACAGAGCATCAGACGGGCATAGTTTTTAGCACCTGCGACAGCGAGTACCGAGCTCACTCTCGATGCACGGGGCGCTCTCCTGCGAGTAAAATATCCTGACGCGTTGCGAACTTAGCGACGACGGCGCGGTAATCTTCTTCGGTATCCATGTCCAGGACAACACCTTCATCAGGAACATCGACCACCAGCACCCGGTCGCCCTCGTCGCGGATCAGGTCGCGCAAACTGCCCAGAAAAAAGATATCGCTGATGACCGAGAAGGGAAAAAGAGTGGGGTGTCCGCGTCTTCCTTCGAAGGCAGGGATGATGATCCTCTCCGGCGACTGTTTGTGTGCGTCGACGATCGCCCGGTACGTATTGCAGCTGACGAGCGGGTGATCGGCCAGGCAGACGAGAACTGCCGGACAGGTCTCATCCACGGCGCGCATCCCGATCCGCACCGAATCGGCCATCTGGCCTCCCTTTGTCTTGTTCCAGACGATGCGTGCGCCTGTCCCGATGAGCTCAGCAGCGCAGGCATCATGCCCTGCTCCGCAAACGACAACGATCTGCCCGATCCCGGCGGCCGCGAGCGTGTCTACGCAGTGCCGGATGACGGCCTTATTACCGAGCCGCAGAAGCTGCTTTACGGTCCCCATCCTCGTTGATGAGCCTGCTGCAAGAACGAGCGCTGTTGCGCGAAACTCCATTCGCTCTCCTTTTCTGGACGATCTGCGCCATGATGCTTACGCTGATCTCCTCGGGCGTGACTGACCCGATCTCCATGCCCACGGGTATGATGACCCTGCTGATAGCTTCCTGGGAAAAGCCGCTTTGTTCCAGCGCCTGGTACAGCAGGGCTTTTTTGCGCCTGCTCCCGAGAAGGCCGATGTAGCCTGCGCTGGTCCGGAGCGCGGCCTTCACCGCATCGAGATCGTGGTTGTGGCCGCGCGTCGCCACGACAACGAATGTGCCGCTCCCGACCGGAACGGCTGCAAAGGCGCGGTCGAATTCCGTGACCATCAGCTCATGCGCATCGGGGATGTTCTCCTGGTTGGCGTACTCCTGCCGGTCGTCCACCACGGTCACGCGGAACCCGGTGAACCGTGCGAGTTTGGCCAGCGTTTTCCCTACATGGCCCGCGCCGAGGATCACGAGATTCGGTTCGAGCATCAATGGTTCGATGTACACGAGGACCGTGCCGCCGCATACGAGCCCGCCTTCCCGTTCCGTGAGCGCGACGGGCATGGTCGCCGGCTCTCCGTCCTTCATGGCCATGAGGGCGGCCTGCACCACGTCCGCCTCAAGACATCCGCCGCCGAGGGTCCCCAAAAGCGAGCCGTCGTCCCGCACGAGCATCTTGGCGCCCTGCTTCTGCGGCGACGAGCCGCGGCATTCTACGATCGTGGCGATGGCCGAGGTCCTGCCCAGGCGTTTGAGCCGGAGTGCTTCTTCATAGATCTGCATAGATCACCTCGTGGAAAAATTCTTTGACACTGATAACATCCGACAAAGGCTATGAACCTGAAAAAAGCATTTGGCCGCAGATACCAGAAGTAGGCGCTTCTAAGCGAAATCGGATAAACGCGGATTAAACCTACAAAACGGCATCTTGAACACGTAAAAGACTCGGACACATCTGAGGTGAACGCGGATAAATCCTTAATGCAAAGCATTCGGACCATCGGGTGAACCTCGTATAAAAGCCGGATAATCCGCCGATTATCCGTCTCTTATCCGTGTTTAAGATGCTTCACCCAATGGATAAAAACTTCAAAACAAATCGCTGTTAACAGATAAATACGATTCACCCCTGGGCCAAAACCGTTTTTAGGTTAATCCTGAATGCCTGATTTTATCTGCGTGAATCTGCGTAAATCTGCGGCCAACTGCCGTTTATAGGATGAAACTTCTATGTCGAAGAGTCAGCGGTAATGTTTAAGCTGACTTTTCAGGAATCATGGTCCTTCATAGCCTTTTATCCGCCCTGATCCGTGTCAAAGATATGGCTCAGGCTTTGATTGCCGTCCTCGCGTCCTTCGCGCCATCGCGGTTAAATGCCTTTTAGCTCATGCCTTCTTCATCGCCGCAAGCACGGTCTCCGGCTTCATCGGCAGCTCGCGCACCCGCGCCCCTGTTGCAACGAACACCGCGTTCGCGACCGCAGGTGCTGCCGGCGGCACGCCGGGCTCTCCAATGCCGCTGAGCTTCTCTCCGCTTTTCACGATATGCACCTCTATATCGGGCGCCTCGCTCATCCTGAGAAGCTCGTAGTCCGCGAAGTTCTCCGACTTGATGCCTCCGTTCGCGATCTCGATCTTTTCCTTGAGCGCCGCGGAAAGGCCCATGGTGATGCCTCCGATCATCTGCGCGGAAACGATCGCGGGGTTGACGATCGGTCCGCAGTCTACGGCGCAGGTCACCTTGTGGACGGTGATCGACCCGCTTTTACGGTCAACGGAAACCTCGGCGACCTCGGCCACGTAGCTCCCGAAGGACAGGTGATACGCGATGCCGCGCGCCTGGCCCCGGGAAAGGGGCTTGCCCCACCCCGCCTTTTCAGCGGCGACCTCGAGCACCCGCCGCGCCCGCGCATGGTTCTTGAGCAGGCCGAGCCTGAATTCGAGCGGGTCCTTCTTCGCGGCAAAAGCGAGCTCGTCGACAAAGCTTTCGACCGTGAAGGCGTTGTGCGAACTGCCGACGGAGCGCCAGAAGCCCACGGGCACCGGCGTGTCGATGCTGTACATACTCGACGTGAACGTTCGGAACCTCGTACTCCATGTTCTCAACGCCCTCCACGGCTGCGTTGTCGATGCCGTTCTTCATCATTTGCGGAAAGACGCGGCTGAAGATCGAAGGGCAGACGATGGTATGCGACCAGGCAGTTGCGCGGTCTTTGGCGTCGAGCGCGGCCCGGATCCTGGTTGCGTTCATGGGGCGGTAAAAATCGTGCTGGATGTCCTCTTCGCGCTTCCAGACGAGCTTGACCGGCTTGCCGGCTGACACGGACAAGGTAAGGGCCTCTTCGACAAAATCCTGTTCAAAGCGCCTGCCGAACCCGCCGCCGAGGTAGGTGGTATGGACAAGCACCTGCTCGGGCTTCAGGCCTGTGATCTTCGCTGCCATGCCTCGTACGCCGGTCTGGTTCTGCGTCGGCACCCAGATATCGCACCCGTCGCTCCGCACATCGACGGTGCAGTTCATGGGCTCCATGGTCGCATGGGAGAGGAAGGGCAGCTGGTACACCGCTTCGACTTGCCGGCTGGCACCCTCTATGGCCGCCTTGGCATCGCCGTCGTTCCGCGCCACGATGCCGCTCGTGTCCAGCTTGCTCAGGAATTCCTTCTGGAGCGACCCGGTGCTGAGACCCGGATATTTCTCTTTCTGCCAGACCGGCTTGAGGGCATCCCTTCCCTTCCACGCCCCATCGATCGTATCTGCCAAGACGGCCATCCCGGCCGGAATCGGCACGACCGAGCGGACGCCGGGCATGGCCGCTACTTCATCCCTGTGGGACGAGGCAAGAGTCGGCACCGTAGGCCGGTGGCCGGGCGATCGCGGCATAGAGCATGCCCGGCACAAAGGAATCGATGCCGAACTTCGCCCTGCCGTTCACCTTGTCTTCCATGTCGAGCCGGGGCATCTCCTTTCCGATGTACCGGAACTGGCTTTCCTTCTTGAGTGCGGGATTCTGAGGCACCTCGAGCTTTGCCGCCTTCTGTACAAGCTTGCCATAGGAGATCGTCCTCTTGCTCTTCACGTGCCGGACCTTGCCGAGATCTGCCGCGCAGTCCCTGATCGGCACCTTCCACTCGCGTGCCGCGACAAAGACCAGCATCTCGCGGGCCGCTGCGCCTGCTTTTCTCAAGGGTTCGTACATGTGGCTGATGCTGGAACTGCCGCCCGTGGACTGGAGGCCCCAGACAGGGTCCTTGTAGGCGTCGCCAGCGGGAGCGACCTCCATCTTCACGTTCTTCCAGTCCGCGTCCAGTTCGTCGGCAACGATCATGGGCAAGGACGTGTACACGCCCTGCCCCATCTCGGACTTGTTCACGATAACGACGACGGTGTTGTCAGGCAGAATGCGGAGCCATGCGCTCGGCTGGAAGGCCGGGGTTTCCTTTTCCATCTCTGCGGCAGAGAGCAGGCGGTAGCCGGCCGACGTCGAGACAACGGCAATGGTCAGACCCGTACCCGTCATTTTCAGGAAATCTCTTCGTGTAAGGTCGGTCTTCATTTTTTCCCTCCTGCGGATGCGAGCCGAATGGCGCTCTTGATCCTGACATAGGTGCCGCAGCGGCAAAGGTTCCCGTTCATGTGCTGGACGATCGACCCGTCCGTGGGATGCGGGTCTTCGGCAAGGAGCGCCGCGGCCTGCATGATCTGGCCGGACTGGCAGTATCCGCACTGCGGCACCTGCTCCTTGACCCAGGCCCGCTTCACCGGATGGGTTTCGGGAAGCCCTTCGATGGTCGTGATCTTTTTGCCCTGCGCAGTGCCCACCGGGGTCTGGCAGGAGCGGATCGCCTTGCCGTCGAGGTGCACGGTGCAGGAGCCGCACAGGCCGATGCCGCATCCGAATTTCGTACCCGTCATCTGGAGCCGCTCGCGGATGACCCACAAAAGCGGCACGTCTTCAGCAACATCAACGTCGTATTTTTTCCCATTGATCTCCAACTGTATCATGGAACACCTCCGTCACAGGTTATCGACGATCCGGCGATCTTGCCCAGGGGTTTAGACGTGTTGTCGCAGCATCTGTCTGAATGTTGCAGTTGGCTGGTGACTTTTTCGGTCGTAATGGATAATCGGCTGTAATTTACTATAGCTCGAAAAGGCGGAAGTTCAAGTTTCTATTCGATAGTGGAAATGAATACTACTTTCTGCGCAGAGGTGTCGTTTGTGTTGCGGGTTGCAGGAAAAGGAGCGATGAAGCGGCCGTTGCCGTGAGAGGAGGCATCGTCTTTTATCACGGTTCGGGTTCGCGAAAAGCAGAAAAAAGGTGCAGACATTTTCTGCACCTTTCCAGGTTAACCTGTTGTCCAGAACCGCGGCAGCGACTATCACGCGGCCTTTTTCAGTTTTTCGAGCACGGTCTTCAGAGCTTCTTCGTCTATTTTCAGTTCATCACGGTTGATCTTCCGCATGCCCGAAGCGACCAGCTCCCTGATCTGCGGAATCGTGGTCTCCTCCAGTTCGTGAACAAGCAGATCCCGTTCTTTTTTATCCAGATCGATGATCATAAAGCTCACCTCTTTTCCTTCAGGATATCATCCTCCTGTTGTAATTATATCACCAAAGCGCCTGCACGGCCGGCTGCCTTGACAGCGCTGCGGTACAGCGATATCATATAATCAGGATACAATAGGTCCTGTTAACGAGGGGTATCCGGCTGCCGGGGGCAGAGCTCAACGGTTGAAAGCAAAGGAATGGTGATGAACATGAAACGGGCAACGAACATCAAAAAATCAACGGCCGTGAAAAGAGGATCGGCCGTAAAACGAACAGCAACGGTAGTGCCGCTGGAACGGCGGCAGAACGCGGTCGATAAGCGGCTCAAGACCTTTGACGAGCTGGACTTCGAAGTGTTCAGCAACCAGAAGTGGGACCGACTGCAGGAGAGCCATGCCGAGGATATCGTCGTTACCTGGCCCGACGGACATGAGACGACCGGCATCGGAAAGCACATTGATGACCTCAAGGCCATGTTTGTTTACGCGCCGGATACGAAAATCAAGGTCCACCCGATCCGGTTCGGATCAGGCGATTTTACCTGTGTGGCCGGCGTCATGACCGGTACCTTTACGAAGCCGATGCCGGCAGGGGAGGGAAAAACAGTCCCGCCGACAGGCAAGGCGTTCAAGCTGCCCATGACGACGATTGCACACTGGAAGGGCAACATCATGGACCATGAATGGCTGTTCTGGGACAATCACGAGTTCATGCGCCAGATCGGCCTTGCCTGAGGGGCTGTGATTCGTTCGACGAAATCGATATGCAGCAGGAGTCGGAAGGGAGGAACTGTTCATGCCGGAAACAGGGGTAGTAAATATACGCGTTGACGAGGCCGGATTCCTCGTGGACCTTGAGGAATGGACAGAGGAGGTGGCGCGCGTTCTTGCCGCCACGGAAGGCATACGGGAACTGTCTAGGGAGCAGCTCGATATCCTGAAGTCCCTGCGGTCCTATTACCGGAGCCATGCGTTCTTTCCGATCGTACGTTCTGTGTGCGCGGACGTGCATCAACCGCGTACTTGCGTCACGGACCAGTTCGTCGATCCGGTCACTGCCTGGAAGATAGCGGGTCTGCCGAACCCGGGCGAGGAAGTGCTCGGCTTCCGGTCGTGGGAGCCGCTCGGGTACTAGCGTGCCCCCGTGATCATCCGTAATAGTAAAGGAGCACGACCATGGAGGGAAGGTCAATTCTATCCATTATTCGAATAACCGCAGGTTACGCCCTGTTCGGCGGTCTCTGGATCGCCGTGTCGGACCGCGTTCTGGAGACCCTGGTGGCGGATCCCCACCGGCTCACCCTGCTTCAGACTTACAAGGGCTGGGCCTTTGTTGCCGCCAGCGCCGTGCTGCTCGCGTTTTTGGCAGGCCGTGAACTGCACGGACGGGAGCGGGCGGAGCAGCGCCTGCGGCGCGAGCGGGAATCGGCGAGGATGTACCTCGATGTGGCGGGTGTCATCCTCCTCGTCATCGGAAGGGACGAGCAGGTGAAGCTTATCAACCGGAAGGGCGCGGAGGTCCTTGGCATGCCCGAGGAAGAGATCATCGGCAGGAACTGGTTCGACTCTTTTCTTCCCGAAGGCTCCCGCCTTGAAGCGCGGGCCGCCTTCCAGCGGCTGGCTGCCGGGGAAGCGCTGTCCGGAGGGGACCGCGAAGGGCAGGTGCTTTCATCGGACGGACGGGAGCGGCGCATCGCCTGGCTGGACGCGCTCGTCCGGGATAGTGCGGGCGTGATTACGGCTATCCTCAGCTCGGGAGAGGACGTAACCGACCGCAGGCACACGGAACAGCAGGCCGCGTGCAGGCTTGACCAGCTCGCCGCGCTCCATGCGGTCGACCTCCTGATCGCCTCGACGCAGGACCTCCGCGTCATCCTGAAGCAGTTCCTCGACCTGGTCATCGCGCAGTTCCGCGTCGATGCTGCGGACGTACTGCTCGTGAACCGCCACACGCCCGTGCTCGAATACGCGGCGGAAAAGGGCTTCCGCAGCGCCGGCATCCGCCGGTCGAAGCTCAGGATCGGCGAAGGGCTCGCCGGCAGGGCTGCGCTCGAGCGGAGGGTCATCAGCGTACCCGACCTGCGGGACCCGGAAAGCGGGTTCGTACGGCCGGGGCTCATCAAGGAAGAATCATTCATCTCCTACTTCGCCGTGCCGCTCGTGACCAAAGGGGTCGTGAAAGGGGTGCTCGAACTGATGCACCGCTCCCCCCTTCTGCTGGACCGGGAGCAGGAGGATTTCCTGGAGTCCCTGGCATCCCAGGCCGCCATCGCCATCGACAACGCCGCGCTCTTCGACGAGATCCAGCGGTCGAACGTCGACCTCCTGCTTGCCTACGACGCCACCCTCGAAGGATGGGCGCGGGCACTCGACCTCAGGGACCGGGTGACCGAGCGGCACACCGAACGAGTGTCCGAGATGACGGTGAGCATAGCGCGGGAAATGGGGGTGCGCGAAGAGGAAATCGTCCATATCCGTCGCGGCGCGCTGCTTCATGACCTTGGAAAGATCGGGATCCCGGACAACATTTTGAGAAAAGAGGGCCCGCTCACACCGGAGGAGCGGCAGATCATGCAGCGCCATCCTCTCCTTGCTTTTGAAATGCTCCGGCCCATCGCCTACCTTCGGCCTGCGCTCGATATCCCCTACTGCCATCATGAGCGCTGGGACGGAAAGGGCTACCCGCGGGGGCTCAAAGGGGAGCAGATCCCGCTGGCGGCGCGGATCTTCGCCCTGGTCGATATCTGGGATGCCATCCTTGCAACGGACCGGACCTACCGCAGTCCCCTGTCGCGCAGCCAGGCTTGCGAGCACATCCGGCGACTGGCAGGCACGCATCTGGACCCGAAGGTCGTGGACACGTTCCTGCGCATGGAGGAGCATTACTGCCCTGTCAGGATCGTTGAGCGGGACGAAGAAAAAGTCGCTTCGTGATGCGTTGTTTCGAAAAAACGAAAACGTAAAGGACGGCGTATGAACAAAGTTTTCAAGATCATTTTGGCCTGTATCCTCTGCATCGCGGTTATCACGGGCATTGTTTATCTGGTAAAGTGGTTGCTGTGACCAGTCCTGATTTATCTCGAAAGGAGATGAGCATATGAAAAAGAACATGGGAACCGCTGACCGGGTCATTCGGGCGATCATTGCTGTCGCGATCATCGTTCTTTATTTTGCCGGTCAGATCACGGGCACGGCTGCGATCATCCTGGGCATCCTGGCGGTCCTTCTTCTTGCCACGAGCATTACCGGCGTCTGCCCGGGCTATTGGCCGTTCGGCATTTCGACGTTAAAGTTAAAAAAGACATGAGGGCACCGATGAAGCAGGGCATCCGGTCGGCAAGGTACCGGATGCCCTGATATTTTTTGTACGTACAGGTCAGGCTCCCTGACCTTTTCCCATCACGAATTTTCCGGTAAAATAATTCTTCCGTGTTTGCCCGGCCTCTTCCTCGATCCAGCGTTCGAGCCCGATCTTCTTGATCCTGCAGAGGTTGTACACTTTCAGGTTGTGCGGGCGGATCGCGGCCAGGTCCGCCACCGGCGCCAGGAATGAACAGGGGAAATCGTCGCAGTCGCTGCAGAATTCAACTTTTTTGGCCTTTACACAATCGAGGGTCGCGCACCCCTGCGGCAGATGGATGTGCTTGCCATCCTGCTTGCGGCAGCCTTTGCAGGCTATTTCTTCCTTCGGCCAAGCATACTTTCCGTGCAGCACTTCCGCGACCTCTTTCGACAAAT
This sequence comes from Nitrospirota bacterium, assembly GCA_963818475.1. Classification (GTDB taxonomy): domain Bacteria; phylum Nitrospirota; class UBA9217; order UBA9217; family UBA9217; genus GWC2-56-14. Next base: position 571,859 of record CAWFSF010000002.1, read on the forward strand.
TCTTTTCGTAAATTTCACAGTTGAAACAGTCTATTCCGCACGGTGACGTCAAAGCCTTTTTGTCTTTCATAGTTTCTCCTTAAATTTGGTTGCAGTCTAAGAGTTAGACCGGTCTGGAGGCGAAAGGTTACAAAAAGGTCAGGAAAAAAACTGCCATTCTTTGTTCTTAATACCATCCCTCACGCGCTGGACAAAAGTTTCGTCAGCATTGTTCTGGTAGAGATCCCGATAGAAATCGCGCAAGGTCCGGAGCGTGAGGACATCTTTTCTGGCCTGGAGGGTGACCGGCAGTCGAGGATCGACACGGACCTCTTTCGATATCCAGCCCCGCTCCAGTCCGAAACGGACCCATTGCCTGCAGGTGCAGGGATTTGTTTTCTTGATAAACTGACACCTGTTCTCCATGTACCCGAACCATCGTTTCTTGGCCCGGTGAAGGGTAGTTTTTACGGAAGCTAAAGATATGTCGAGGATTTCCGCGACGAGCTTGTGAGGCAGTCCGACCGTGATCGCCAGGCAAAAAACCTTTCGCTGCTCAGGGGGGAGGCATTCAGTCAGACAATGCAGGCATTTTACCCGCGCTTGATACGCGAGCAGCTCGGTCTCCGGATTGCTGGCGGGATTGGGGTCGACGATGTCCTCGAGAGAATAGCCGTGCTCCTCGGTAAGCTCATGGATCGGCAGCTTGGTCCTCTGCTTTAAATGGTCATTGGCGACATTCAGGGCGATACGGTAGATCCAGGTGAAAAAAGAGCTTTCTGCACGGAAGGTGTCGTAGGAGCGAAAAGCGCGGAAGAATGCCTCCTGGGTGATGTCCTCGGCATCGTGCGCATTGCCGGAAAGCGACACAGCAAGCCTGTAAACTTTCGGCTGATTATCGCGGTACAGTTGGTCAAAAAGTTCCCTCTGCTCGGCAAGCATGGACTGCACCTCTCTTTTCATCAGGATCCGCCTAGCGGAGCATCCCGATGATCTCCTCCGCGCTTGACACCTTCGCAAAAACAGCGCCCAATGCGGCCATGTACGATCCGTGAACATGTTTCGCAGGAATATCGAGACCGTTGAACACAAGATTTCTCGTCGCGCAGGCATCGTGTGCAACCATGCAAGCATAACCCATGTCGAAAGCCGCCCGCGTTGTCGCATCGATGCACATGTGCGACATCATCCCGCAAATGACCAGTTCCCTGATTTTGCTGGACAGAAGATACTCCTGCAAGCCTGTATCCCGGAAACTGTTCGGAAAATGTTTTTTGATCACCATTTCATTGGGAAGGGGCTTTACGCTTTCGTGGAAGTTTATTCCCTCCGTATCCGGCAGAAGAAAGGTAGCGTTTGGCCGCGCTGCGATGTGCTGGATATGGACGATTGGCAGATTCTTTTCCCGGAAATGGTCCAGCAGTCTTTGAGCGACTTGAGATGCTTCGACTGCGCCGACGACCTCCATCCTTCCTTTCGGGAAATAGTCCTGTTGAATATCCACTAATACCAATGCAGGTTTCATGCATTCTCCTCGATTCTAATATTTTCAAACTGCTCCCTGGTCATGTCCATGTCGATAAATTCAATGTCTTTCCCCTGGATCGTATGAATGCTTTCTCCCGTTATTATAAATCCGATGCTTTTATAAAGCTGCGATGCCCGGGGATTGTTTTTTCTCACGATCAGATGGATCTTAGCTAGGTTCAAGTGCCGGAAACCCGTTTTCAGGGTCGCAAGCGTAACTTCTCTTCCCAAACCTTTGCCTGTCCAAACCGGATGGATGGCAATGCGAAATTCCGCTTCCTCGCCAGCCGTAACGCTCAACAGGCTGAAACCGACGACCCGGTTCTTCCTGAATACAACGGCGTAGACCCAGGTGTTTGACTTGTCCCGGAATTCATCGAGCCACCCATTATCCCGCAGGGCGTAGTCCATCTGCTCAAACTCACCAAGGTAAGGGGGCCAGTTTTTTATTTCAGCGATGTCTTCGGCACTGATCGGCCGCAGCTGGATCATATTGTCCTTTATACGCTATCCAATGATTATTTCTTCGAGCATTAACCTTTTCCTCGGCTCCGGTAATTCGGCGGGATAGCCGATGGGCAGCAGCGCGGTAACGTAGAGTAGAAAGGCTTTCACTGCTTGAGAGCGCTGAAGAGAGCAACGCAGCCCTTCACCAGTATCGAGGTGTCGACGAAATGTTTTTGCAATCTCGCTTCCAAATCCTTGAGGTTGAAGGTCCGTTAATTTCTGCGCCACATAATTCCGCCTGACGCCTTGGCCCAGGATCGTGGAGCCGAGGAGGCCCCCGTCCGCAGAAAAGGTTTCAGGTTTCCGAACACCATGCTTTTGCTCGCAAGGTGTCCGGGCAGACAATGAAGGAGATAGTTGAGGCCAATGGAAGAATATTCCGATATGCCGGCATCGATCGGCTGAAGGACATCGGACAGGTGACAGGAAGGACTGTAACGGCGCAGACGTTTTGCTGTTGCGCGCAAACTGTTGGGGTTCAGGTCTATAAGAGCGATAGTCGGAGTCGAGGAAGGAAACCGGCACTTGTCGAGAAAATAACCAGTGCCGACGCCAACGTCGAGGTGCCTTTCGGTAATGTGTTGGTTGTAGAAATTGAGAATATCTTGAGAGGGGCACTTCCAGGCGAAAGAGTTGGAAAAACCCAGGACGAACAGGTCGTATAGGGACAACGCCGCTTTCGTGTATGCTGCCGCGCCTTTGGCCGGGTCCTCATGCTCGCCGGCAAAGTGTGTTGAACATTGTTCATCGTCATGCCTCACGATTCTCCTATCCGGATGTCACGGTGAATATACAAATATACCATGAATAGGGTTGACGAACAACTGGTGTGTATGTGATATTGTCAGAGGAATGAGAGGCTTATTTCTGCCCCCCTTGGTTAGGGGTATTTCGAGAGTCGGAGCAAATTCCCAAAGTGAACATATTTACCGCGAAGATGCACGAATAACAACCGAACACAACCTGAACAAGTCTTTGACACGGATCAAGGTGGAGAAGAGCTATGATAACTGCGGATTTTTCTTGGCCAGGAACTTGGCCCTTTTGTGGGATACCCAATCCTTTGCTCTTTTTCTCCGCCATTATCATAGCCGTTATCCGTGAAAATCCGTGTCAAAGGTCCTGCTCCTTCTACCTCATGATGTCATTCGCGTCCATTCGCGTAATTCGAAGTTACCTGCTTTACAGCTCCCGCCACAATTCCAGCGCATTCCTTGCAGAACGGAACCCGAACTGCCTGAGCGGCTCCAGATAGGGGCTCTTCATGGCCGGTTCGCCATTGATCGTCTCGATCACGATTTTCCTGACCGGATTGAACTCCCGGCCGAGCAGGTCCTTGAACAGGACGAAATATTCAGCAAGATGCTCGTCGTCAGGCGGGACCATGAGCTCGATGTTCTTGCCCAGGCGCTTCGCGATCATGACCAGCCTGCTGCCGTGATAGACCAGGTGCGTCGAGGAAATGCGGGAAGGCAGTCCCGCTATCCCCGCAAGGCCCAGTCCGCAAAGGGACGCGGGGTCGGCTGCGTTGATCCAGAACACGGCGTCCTTTGGCAGCGGCTCCTGCAGCATGCGGAACGCCTCGGGCGATACGAACTGCGGGCCCGGGACCCCTTCAAAGAAGTAGCCTGACAGCACCTCGCCCGAAAGCTCCATCATGCGAAGCGACCGGAACACTGCGCGCCACTGGAAAGGCGGCAGCTCGTTCGCAAGAAGCGGGCGGAATAAAACCCCGAAGCGCTTGAGCAGCTGCCTGACGCGGTCCTTCACCAGTTCTTCGGTTTCGAGGATATCCTGCTCCTGCGGCACGGGATCGATCCGGAGCCAATGCCCTTCCAGCGGCCTCGATACCTTCCACCGGTTAAAGCCGGCACGCCGGGACATGAGCCGCTCGTCATTCCCGAACGGTCTGTCGCTCGAGAACCCGGTCAGGACCCCTTTTCTGATGACGCGGAAGGAATCGCTCGTCACATTCCCCTTCCATGCCTCCTTCCAAAGAAGCTCCACTGGCATGGGTTGTGTCCATATGGGAAAACCCCGCAATGTCGAGGAAGCTGTATTTGCCGCGGCGGTCGGGGATCAGGTGGTCGAGCTCTTCGTCCTGCTCTCGCTCCCGCGGCAGGGCGAAAGAGCTCCAGGTCCTGGTTGAAGCCAAGGCTGATGCGCTTCTGTCCGCAGCCGAACCAGACAAGGTCGCTCTCGCTCATGAGCCGGTCGAGCCACTCGCCCCGGTACTGCTGCATGCGGCAGGGAAGGAGGTATTCCTCCCAGGCCGCGACCGGCGCAGGCAAGTCCGAAGAGCTGCTCCAGCCTTTGCTTGAGGTCGTCCAGGGACTGTCCGGCCGGGACAATTCCCTGATAAGCAGCAAGGAACAGCGGAAGCTGTTCAGCAGGAAGCGGTTCGAATGAGGGCTGGCGGTATTTTCGCGCCATGCGAAGCAGGACTTCGAGGTTTCCGCTGTCGCAGATCTCGATGCCGCGGCTCTCTTCGCCAAAGCGGTCCATGACGAGGTCCTGCGACTCGATCAAAGGTTCGATCGCTTCATCGATCCGCTCCGCGGTGATGCCGAGGAGATGGACCAGCTCTTCCTTCTCGATCGGTCCGTAAAAGGAGAGCCACTCGGAAAGGAAACTTGCCAGATCGTACTCCTCGCTTACCCGGGCAGACTCGGGCGGTTCGCGCAAAAAAGAGAGGACGCGTTTGGCAAGGGTTTCCGCTTTTTCTTCACTACCCGCAGGCCGCAGCGTGAGAACGTCCGGGTGCAGACGGAAGGCGACGATCACTTTCGGCATTGTTTCGAGGCTGCATAAAAGCGGGTGTCTCACTCCGGGCCAGCTTACCCAGAAGAGCTTCTTTGCCTGGGCCGCAAGCCATGCTGCTCCGTCCTCGTCAAGGTCGCGCCTGATCGCGCCTGCCAGCTCCTTCCATTCCGTTTCCGGGATGAGCATTCGCTCCTTCACCCAGTCCAGAAGCTCCAGGGCCGTGGCCGGAGCGTAGCCGGGTGCTGTGCGCTTCAGCTTGTTGTCCAGGATGCGGACCACTTCCGCAGGCAGCTTCGGACGGAGGTGGGACGAGAACAGAAGCTCTTTGATCAGATCAGGCCGCAGGGCCGACTCTTTTGCGAAGATCGGCGTATCGTCCTCGTACATGTACTTGTTCGTCTGTTTCCAGACAAGGCTTCCGGCAAAGGGAGAGGCCGTCCTGGTCACGGTCTCGCTCACGCGCACCATGCCCGTCCGGAGCTCTTCGATCACGCTCCTGACATGGCTGAGATCGAACTCGTCCTCAAGGCAGGTGCGCCATGTTTCAAGCACGATCGGGAAATCCCCGTAGGACGAAACAGCCGCGAGCAGTTCCTTGGACCGAAGCCTGATGAGCCAGAGCGGCATCCTGCGCTTGAAGCTCGCTTTCGGCAGCAGGAGCGCCCGTTCTGCGTTCTCCCGGAACCGGGCGCCGAAAAAGCCGGTCTGCTCCAGTCTCTTTCTGAGGAAGGTCTCGACGTTTTCCGGCGTCAGGAGCGAGAAGAGCTCGTCCGCATGGAACGCCCTTGGCAGCATCAGCAGGATCGCGTCGTCGTTCGCGATGAATTGCAGCGGCATTCGCTCCTTCTCTTCCCAGGCCTGGGCCAGGGCGAGGCTGAATGGCCGGTTCACTCTGCCTCCCCAGAAGGTATGCAGGATCACCTGCTTGAAGTCGCCGCGGCCGCCCGGCTCTTCCACGTGCTCGATCAAAAGATGATGGCGGTGAGGAAGCGCGCTGCCGGTCGCCTCTTTCTGGAGTTTCAAGAACGCGATGAGCTCATCTGCCGCGGCATCTTCCATCATATAGCGATCCAAAAGCTCCTGCCTGAAATCGGGGGCCGCGAGCGCGGTGTCCGCATGTTCGAGAAAGAGGCCGATCTTTTCCGAGAAATGATAATCCCTGTCCTGCTGCTCCGCCTTCCAGAAAGGGAAAATGCCGACAGCGGACCTGACCGGAACCACCTCGACGTCGTTGTGCGTGATCTTCTCGATCCTCCAGAGCTGGGTGCCGAGGGTGAAGCTCTCGCCGATGGACCGCTCCCAGACGAACTCCTCGTCCAGCTCGCCGATCTTCGCACGCGTGTCCGTAAGCCGCAGATCGAAGTACCCGCGCTCGGGGATCGTCCCGCCTGAGGTATAGAGAAGGTAGGGCACTTCGCTGTGCGCCTGGATGGTGTTGTCCACCCGGTCGAGCGAGACACGGGCCTTCAGCTCCCGCAAGCGGGAATCGGCATAGCGGCCGGAAAGCATGTCGAGCACCATGTCGAAAAGCTTCCGTGAAAGGGCGCGGTAAGGATAGCTGGTTTTGAGGAACGCATAGAGCTCGTCGATGTCCCATTTCTCCATGCTGACCATCGAAAGGATGATCTGGGCCAGGAGATCGAGCGGCGCTTCGACGGGATGCACTTCTTCGATGTCCTGGTCCAGGCAGGCCCGCGCCATGACCGCGGCGTCGATGAAGTCCCTGCCATGGGTCGGGAAGAGCAGCCCGCGGCTCTTTTCTCCCACGGAATGGCCCGACCGTCCGATGCGCTGCAGGGCCGACGAGACCGAGCGCGGCGTCTGGATCAGCACGACCTGGTCAAGGCTTCCGATATCGATGCCCAGTTCGAGCGAGTTCGTGGCAACGATGGCCCTGAGCTCTCCGTTCTTCAGTTTTTGCTCCACCACAAGACGCAGTTCGCGCGAGAGCGACCCGTGGTGGGCGTAGGCAAGTTCGTTTCCTTAACGCTAAATCCCCTCACCCCAGCCCTCTCCCACTGAGGGGAGAGGGTGCGTGAAACCAACCTCTTTTAAAGGAAGAGGCTGTAGCCCCTCCCTTGATGGGAGGGGTTGGGGGAGGGTGGCAGTGTCACCCCTCCCCTCGTGGGAGGGGCCAAGGGGGAGGGGCGAGGCCTCATTGATCAGCCGCGTCACCTTCTCCGTTGTCCTCCTGCTGTTCGCAAACAGCAGCGTCGATCGCTGCTGCTGGATGGTTTCCCGGAACGCATCAATGAGCGCCGGCCACCAGGAGCCGTTCACCATCTTCTCCCGCGCATCAGGAGGAAAGGATACGGTGATGTCGTATTCCTTTGCCTGTCTGGACTGAATAAGGGTCACGGGCCGCTTTTCAAGAATGCTGTCTTTGCCAAAGCCGGTTTTCCGGAATCCTCCGACGAATTCAGCGACCCGCTCCGCAGGATTGACCGTGGCAGAAAGCGCAATGCGCTGAAAATCGCCGGAAAGCGGCACCAGCCGGTCCACTGCGGTGATGAGATGGGTGCCGCGCTTGGTGCCTACGACCGCATGGATCTCGTCGAGAATGACCGTTTGAATGCCCAGGAGCATGCCGCGGCCGCTCCGGGAAGTGAGCAGCAGGTTCAGCGACTCCGGCGTCGTGATCAGGATCTCCGGCGGCCTGCGTACCATTCGCCGCCGCTCCTCGCCCGGTGTGTCGCCGCTGCGGGTGAGAACGGTGATGTTCGGGAAAGGCGTGTTTGTGCGGTTGAAGGTCTCCCGCAATTCCGCGAGCGGCTTCAGCAAGTTTCGCTGAACGTCGTTGTTCAGGGCTTTAAGCGGCGAGATATAGAGGACGCGGATTGTGCCGCCGGACCAGGTCCCGTTGATGAGCTGGTTCAAGGCCCACAGGAAAGAGGCCAGCGTCTTGCCGCAGCCTGTTGGCGCGGTAACGAGCACGTGCCTGCCCCGGCTGATCTCGGGCCAGGCTTTCTCCTGAACGTCGGTCGGTTTGCCGACCAGCTCCCTGAACCACTTCTGGATGAGGGGATGAAATAGTGAGAGGCTCGATTCCGGCATGTGCTTTCTTCCTCAATTAAAACATAGACCAGGAGGGGGAGAAAAGCAAGAGAGGGGTAAGGTATTGTCCTGTTCTATCCGCTGAAGCGGTGAACGCTGAGCTAAGGGGCGGAAGTTTTGCCCGTCCCTCTTGAGTGAATTGTTAAGTTAGTTTTATTTGCTTGTCCTACTGTCTTTGTCTCGGTAAGATCATGTAAAATTTTCCGCCTTTTTCCCCGACAGGCATCGTTAGCGTACCAAATGTTTTACTACCTTCTAAGGTCACAACTAATTCATGGCTTACCTTTAGATTCGGGACATACGTAATCCCGTTCCTTGTCTTGATCAATCTATTTTTGGTTTTATTTGATCGTTTTAAAACGACTGATTTTACTTTTTGCGTTACCCAATACTCTCTGGATTTATTGTCTTGTTCCTTATCTTCATCTGTCACGCCCTCAAAACATGTCAAAGCTATTAATGCGGCAGGATCCTTTCTGGAAAAGGCATCTTTGATTGCATCAATAAAGCGTGTTTCTTCCTGGACTGAAGCTGCATTTGCCGAGGCTAATATTCCAAGCAGTATTGCAAGAATGACGAATGTACGCATGGCAAGTTCCTTTGTAATTATACTGTCAGTTAACCACGCGCCTGACGCGCCGACTTTTAGCGCGTCGCTGTCAAGGCGCTCGTTGGAATATTTTCGGGTTTTACTTCGTCGACAGCTAGTCAGGGCTCTTTCCCATTTCGTAAGGCGTCAATAACTCGACCTTAAGGGTCGCGCTATTATTCAGTACCCATGCCTCCGATTTTTTTAACAGTGTAAAAACTAATTGATCAGAATCAGGATGAACTTTTACGATAATTGAGGTGTTATCAGGTGACGGAGACCCAGCTTGAAGTTGAAACTTCTTTGACAAAATATATCCGAGATAGCCCTCTATCTTATCTTGAAGCCTTGCCAGCGATCCCTTGTCGCCCTGAAGCGGTGTTGCGATAACGATGGTCAGATCAGCACCTCCTCCCTTTTTTATATTCATCACATCTATCACTGCCAGGGAAGGAATTGGATGATTCGGATCGTCACGCGGATCTATAGGAGGATTATGTTTAAATATTGGTGCTGCCATTAGTGACACCTCCAACGACGAGTTCACACGCCGCGAAGCGGTCGGCAAGGAACGATTTGTTAAGCCAAATTTATCGGCTGGTCCGCCGTTGTGAGTCGTAGCCGTTTTCGCTCGTCTGAAGCAGTACTGTCACACGTCTCCAGCTATCTTGGACCGTTTGGTGCGGCTTGATATCTCTCAAGTCATAGCAGACCGGGTCGAACCTGGATATTATTGCGTCTGCCGGACGAACCAAGATTAGTGTTCTGTCATCGCGCCATATCATCTTATCGACAATGATGCTGCCTGTCATGACAGGCCATTCATAGTGTTTGTTCTTTTTATCAAGAGCGAGACCTGAAGGAACCACGTATAAACGCACTACGGATGATCCAAATGAAAAACCGGATTCTTGAATGGTCAGTACGGCATCATATTCCTTCCCTGGTGAAGCCAGTCGAAATTCTTCAGCCTCCTCTGGACTAGAACCAAAATCGAGTTCAAATTTCAAATAAACCCCAAGTGCGATGAGCGCGAGAAGGCCTATGGCAGCAAGAATATTCCGAAGTACAATAATAACTTTTTTCATAATAATTCGCGGTGCCGCATATTAAAAGAGAATTAACCAGTAGTTGTCTACTTAGGGCTAAGTCACTAGCAACGGATTTCCGTTCTTTACGAGTTCAGCAAAAAGGATGCCGGATACGAGCTTCCAATTTGAAATAAAGTAGCATGGTTTGCAGGGGTGGTCAATGAATTTAAGAAAAAACAAGGCGCAAGCGCTTGTGAGGGGCTGATGATGCGTCACGGGCGTGCTGCGTCGGGATCGAAGATCACCGTTTCCTGGCCGACTTCTACTTCGCCATACCTGAGATCGCCGGCTCGCTCGTATACGTGCAGAACAGCGCCGGTTTTGGTCAGTTGTGTGTCAACAAGCCGGAAGCTTCCCGGGATCGTGCCTTCGCCGAATAGGCGCTTGCCGGTACCGAGAACCACAGGGAACTGCCAAATGCGAAAGGTATCGATAAGGTCGTGTTTGAGCAGGGTCTGGAGAAAATTACTGCTGCCGTGGACCTGGATCTCGCCGCCTTCCTCTTTTTTGAGTTTCGCGACCTCCTCGGCAACGTCTCCCTTGAGCAGGAAGGAGTTGCTCCACGTGACCTCCTCGAGCGTCCGCGAAGCGACGAACTTCGGCCGGGTGTTAAGGGCGGCAGCGATCTCATCCGCCGGGTCGGTGGACTTGGGCCAGGAAGCTGCGAAAATCTCATAGGTCTTGCGGCCGAGCAGGAAGGCGCCGGCCTGCCTGGTCCACGCGGTCATGATTTCACCGAACTTATCATCAAAATAAGGAACGAGCCAGCCGCCGTGCCGGAAGCCGCCGTCGCGGTCCTCATTGGGGCCGCCGGGCGCTTGCATGACGCCGTCGAGAGTCAGGAAGGTTCCCGCAACCAGCTTTCTCATGTTTGTCCTCTCAAAGATTTTACGGACGCCGAACGCAGCTGATCAGCGGCGCCGCTCCTATCACTTTTTATGGTGTTTCATTACGGTCTTGACGAACTGTCCGAATTTTTTGTCCTTTCTGCGTTTTTCAACGTAGGATAGCTCATTGTATTCAGATTCTTTCATCAGCTTCAAATAGCTCTGGTATCGATCCGCGTGCAATGTGCCATTTTCAATTGCGATCAGGAGTGCGCAACCGGCTTCCTGAGTATGGGTGCAATTGGCAAACCGGCAGGTTTTCGAAAGGCTCCAGATGTCAGCGAAGCTTTCCTCAAGCCCTGAGCTGACGCCGATATTCCCCAGTTCCCTCATCCCCGGGGTGTCGATCAGCATCGCCCCTTGATCAAGGACGATCAGCTGGCGCTGCGCCGTCGTGTGTCTGCCCTTCCCGTCGCTTGCTCGGACAGTGTTTGTCTCAAATAGATCGCGGCCGATGATATGGTTCAAGAGCGTTGTTTTGCCCACTCCGGAAGACCCGACCAGGCAATACGTTTTGCCCGGCTCCAGCAGTTGACGCACCTGATCCACTCCGAAGCCGGTCACGTTGCTGAGCGGAAGCACTGTGCATTTGATGTTGGCTTGACGTACCTCTGATATTCTTTGCTCCAGCTTCTCGGGGCTGACCAGATCGCTTTTTGTCAGGAGCAGTATCGGTTCGATCTGCCCTTCGTTGACCATGACGAGGTAGCGCTCCAGCCTGCGCAGATTGAAATCGAGATCGCAGGCTTGCACGATCAAGGCGGAATCTATGTTGACCGCGATCATCTGGTAGTCGATCTTCTTGCCAGGCGTTTTGCTCCGTCAAAAATGATTTGCGCGGGAGCAGGCCATGGATGATGGCAAACGTATCAGCGTTGTGGTACTGGACAAGTGCCCAATCACCGACTGAAGGAAGGTCTGTGCTCGACTCGGCGGAGTAGAGGAAACTGCCTGCCAATTCAGCGAGAACCTCGCTGTTCTCATTTCTTACGAGGTAGCTGTCCCTGTGGACCGCGGTCACGCGGGCCACCGTGCAGTCAGGCCTCTGCGCCTCCGATCTTTTGTCTTCAAACCACTGATCAAATCCGAGAAGTTTCAGTTCCATAGCAGGTCTCGTGTCATCCATTCCCTTGCACGGGTCGGATCTTCCAGCCAAGAGAAGATCTTCTCGGGCGTACTCTTAATTTCTATGGTAATTGCTGTTTTCATAATCCCGGCATAATTTTGTATTCTCAACTAAAACATAGATCAAGAGGGGAGGAAATGCAAGCGGTGGCGTGGGGAAGGGGGGTTGGCTCTCACTGCCGGTTTACGTATTGGCCAGCTTCGCGATATCCCGGACCTCAAGGAGCTGCTTGTCGTACCCTTTATTGACGCTGTTGATCATGGCCAGTCCTATCTCTTTGAGCGTCAAAAGATACTGTGGAAATAATATTTTCCACAAAGGAAAAAACGGGGCAAGGATGCGATAAAACGAATGGGTGTTCTTCAAGCCTTTGGTCGGCTGGATAAATGCGGGACGAAACATATAGGCCTGGCGAAACGGCAATCGCAGCAGATCGTTCTCTGTTTTGCCTTTGACCCTGGCCCACATGATGCGGCCCGTTTCGCTGCTGTCGGTGCCCGCGCCGGACACGTAACAAATGGTCATGTCAGGGTTCAGCTTTGCAAGCGTACGAGCCAAGGCCATGGTAAGGTCGTAGGTGAGGTGCCGGTACGTTTCCTCGTTCTTGCCGACGGAAGACACGCCCATGCAGAAATATCCTGCATTGCAGCCCGCCAATTCTTTTTCGATGGCGCTGAAATCACTAAAATCCTGATGCAGGATCTCTTTCAATTTGGGGTGCTGCACGTTGCAAGGCCGTCTGTTGATGACCAGAACGGATTCTACGTCGGGATGGAGGAGACACTCATGCAACACGCCTTCGCCGACCATGCCTGTGGAGCCGGTAATGATGGCTTTTATTTTCATAGGAACGTCCTTTCACACTGAGTTTGCAGGTTGCGTTAAGTGTAGCACAACCCAACGGCAAGACGCGCGCCTTATGCGCGTCGGGACAAGTTAAAGCATCTTTTCGATTTGCCCGGTGTCCCGGTTCTCCGTGAAAGGCTCAACCATTCGGTTCGACCTGCGACTGTAAAAGCACATGGAGGGCAGTTCCGAATATCGGCATTAACTGTACCCTGGTTTCATCATCGCCCTGCACAAATCCGGGAATCACTGAATAGCACCTGCTGAAAAGCTCTTCCACTTCCCCTTTTGCAGTTTCGACAATTTGGCTTGGTATCTGCGTCGCTATCCGGGAAATTTCAAGAATTTCCTTTTTTGCAGCTTGATCATTGTCCTCCGTCAAGATCTTCTGATAAAGGTGCTGCTCGATCAACTTTTCAGTCAGCTCCTTTACGTCAACAGTAATGCCTTCCTTGCTCACCGCTTGGATTATCCCAAGCATTACGAACAGGCTGAAGCCGATTATAACGGGTGCATCTCTAGGCAGAACGCCGCTCGAAGAGATACTGCTTCGTCCCAGCAACAGAAGTGCTTTATCTGAGATGTCCTGCGCAGCCCGCGTTATTCCGAGTTGCAGCAGGTCCTGGTGAGCTTATTGGTGCACGTACAGCAGCCGGCGCTGCAAGAGGATCTATCGATTTCACTGCACAAGAAATTAGTGCTCTGGCTAGAGGTTTTGCCTCTAGATCGAACTTGGAGTCCAAGGTAATCTCCTTTTATTTTATATCGTTGGCGCAGAACGCGAACAACGAGTCTGTAGGAAAAGCCCCTCTCAAAGCCCCGAGTCACCAGGCTTCGTTTAACGCAATTAAACTTTCGCGATGTCGCTCAATGATGGTCAAGCGAGGAGGGTCCGTCATTCGGGCTCAGAATCGTCACCATTACTATTCTTATTAGTATCAATGAAATATCGTCGCTGCCCTCAAGGGGTATAAATGCGGGTGCGCAATGCCAATAGCTGAGCTGCGGGCCACTGCCCTTGCAGCAGATAGAATGCTTTACGAGTAGCAAGACCGTGTGTTCCGTCAGCTCTTGCGTGTTGTTAAGCGATGTCTATCTTGTAACCGGACTAATTTTAAAAATAACCATCAAAACGGTTATTATGATTCCAATAATTATTGAGACTATAAATACAATTAGGGATGCAATTGACCATTTTCTTTGAACGTTATTAAAGTGTTCAACGCTTTGCCATTTCTTATTTTTCCAAGCCCATTCACGCCCTTTTATTCCTAAAACAATACATACAACAAACCCAATCACTGGCAGTCCGACGAGATAGGTTAATAATACTGATAAACCAATCCATGTGTTATTGAAAATTGCCCATATCCAATTCAAACAAAACCCGCCCCAACACCAGCCCTTAATTTCATCAGGAACAAGCGAATCCTTGCCCATACCTGATGTGTTATTGTGATTATTGCTTCCATTCATTATTGCTAATATCCTTTTAAATGCGCATCTTATCGCTTAACGACGAGTTGAGCCGCCTTCGGCGGCTCGAACGCCTGGTTATAAATCATTTTGCTTCGGCAAGGACGATCATAATTTCGTTCTTATCTTCTTGACCAAAATCGACGATCCATGCCTTTTGCGGATTAGCTGGTTCTCTTGGATCTAGTTCTTCTGACCATTCCAAGCCAATTGCGGCGTGATGCCAAATGATAGACCTGATGAATTGAAGCGATTTTCGGATTTCTTTGCGTGCTTTATCATACTTGGTACGTTCTGCGTTTACAAGTGTTTGAAAGTCCTTTCCAAGTGGATTCTTAGCGTGAAGATAACTGCTACTTTGCTTGTAAATTTCAATCAGCCGTCCGTGTGTAACTGATAAGCTTTTATTGTCTACATGGTGTGCGATCTCCGTTTTTACAATCCGTTTGATAGGCCGAGGAAGAAAATAGGGACTGATTTCACTGAGTCGCTTTTGGATTTCAGCAGCCTCCCAGTCCTTGGCGTAATCTCCGTGATCTCGATTATTCTCGGTCTTTTGTAGCTCCCGCAGCTTCTTATATCTTGCTTCATCTCGAAGTGCAGCAGTGAAGGTGATTATCTCGATGATTCTTCGAATTTGAAGAAAACAGAACTCCGCATCAAGAGATGCTAAGCCCGTTACAGGACTTGGCGCTCGCAGAACGAACTCGGCGCGCTGCAGTCGAAGTTTTAATTCAAGCATGAGCGTGCGATATACCTCATGCGGCGGAACAGTTGCGTTGTTGGAATCAGTTTTTGTCTTAATCCCCATAGAATTTTACATAAGTATGTACTTGGCCTTCTGCCTCCCTGACAAGCTGCAATAGCTTTTCCCCAAAAGCCTTTGCCTCTAGAATTTTCACGTGATTGATTGCATTTGTCAGTTCTCTGATCAATATTGGTATCTGTACCTGATTAAATACCGTATCTCCATATGGATCAATAAATTTTAGACAATATGATGAGCCGTCATTAGGATCGGGCAGTAATTCAGAAAGACGATTTTCTGAATCAAGGCATTGTTTTATTTGGTCGCCGCTTTCTGACTCTATATATGCATCGATTCCCATTATTCACCCATATAACGCGCGCGGAGCCGCGAGCTTGTCGCGGCGGACTCGATGAGCAGGTTGGAATCAGCAAATCAATAATTGCACGCCAGCTATCAACGTCACCTTGGCCAGCAGTCCCGCCGCTTTACCAATGTCATCGCCCCAGCGTTTGAAGTAGCTGTCATGGAGAATACCTTATCAGTCATAGCAATTGTTTGCTCCAAAGCTGGACCAACGCTACGGTCGCCCGTGCGGACCGGAGGGTTGCGTCTGGTGCAGAGATTTATTCGACGTACTTTCTTCAGTCTGCTCAGGCGTTATCTAGGAAAAATCTTCTTATTACCGTCCCATGCTTCCACGCTCGGTGCAACGGCAGTTCCATCCAATAGTACCGCTATCCTAAGTCGGGCATGATTTTCAAGCGGTAATGCCGCGTCAATGACTGAGTTTGCTGCGATAAACTCGACAACATAACAGAACTTTCTCTGGTCTAAGGTCTGTGCAAGTCTTATGTTTGTCACGAGGAGATCATCAGAGACCAGACTCGCCGCTTGACTGCGCGCCGATTTCTCCGCTTCCGCCGGCTGGAGTGGGGGCGGAAACTGCAGGTTCCACTTAGGAATTGTCTCGAAATCCTTTTCCGTTAGAATTGTTGTGTAAATCTTGCCTTTGTAGAGATCTGACAGGCTGAGAAGAGGCTGTTTTATCGCATTAGTGGCGCCGATGCCGCAGACCGCAAGAAATACAGCCAGGATGACGTTAATAACTTTCATATATCGACCTCCGGTCTAACCAGTTGTTAATTGGACGGAAACCACTATCTACACATATATAAAAGCATATACAGGTATATGGTTCCATCTACCTGTATATGCTTTTCCAGCGGTGTGTCCGAGATTTTCATTTTTTATGAACCAGAGCGGTTTCCCAGGATTAACCTTCCTCGTGCTGTTTCAGGTTGGAATCCCACTGTTACCGCGAGAGCTGATGGTACGGGAACCTATAACATTGTTGCTAAAATCGCATTACGCTAATGCCTGGAACCAACGCAACGGGTGCAATAATGTCCCTGAGTCACCTGGCCCTTTCGTTCCCTTCTATTCTTTCACTTTCCAGGCTGATCGCATGGAAGCCTGATCGAACGGAGCAGGAATCTTCCCGTCAGCAGCAAAGAGATAAAGCGCGCATATATAGATATGGTTTGCGACATTGAATAGATAAGAAAACGAGAGAATACCGATCAGACAAAGCACGGCAGCGATTATAATGATTGAAGTACTATTCAGAAGGATAGAAATAATGAACATACCAGCGAAAAAAAAGAGCGACGAAAGAATAATTATAAGGCCGCCGAATTGGATGCCTACATACCCGATCAACGATTCTCCCCATGTTTTCTTCAGAGTACCTGCGGATTGCCGTAAGAGATGAAATGGATTGACGCTTGCTTCAGTAATAATAAACGGAATGACAAATACCGAAGCAACGCTCCATGCAATTCCTATAAAACCCAGAATGATCTTGCCTAAGATCCCGACTTTTTCTTCCAGTGTCCGAATTATATAACCGATCAGGCCTGCAAACAGTGACCAGATTAAAATGGAAGGAAGTTTTGTGCTTGCAAATCGCAAGCCCCGCATGATGGAAACATCTTGTCCGTTCAATGCACGCAAAATTTCATGATAAAACGCCACGGAAAAAAAGGTGGCGAGGAACATGGCGGCAAAATAGAGTATCGAAATGAAGAGAATACCATTGTTTGTCAGCTCTGCCGGCAGCGGACTATTGTGGTTCTGAGATGCTTCCATTGATCCTGCAGTAAAAATCGTTTGCCCAACGGCTTTCCAATGCTGGATGTCGGTATACTTGAATCCGGTCGGCTGTAAAGCCACAGGTGCAATAAAGAAAAGAATGATGAGCAGCGTTAATGCGGCGGTAACGATGGGAAATACGAGCAGCTTCTTATGGTCCCTCATGACCGTCAGAGATTGTGTGAACAACTGCCAACTATTCTGCAGCCTTGTCGTAAAGCTCATACTTCCTCCTTTTTTGAGCGCAAGGGTTGCCGCGTTCTCACCCCGGACTTGGTATGACTATATACAAGTTGATCAAATAGATAAAGAACAAAAGAAGGGTAATTTAAGGTAATGATTCTGTGAGGGAGTCGCGGGGTACTACTCTAGCATGCGTTTAGCCGATTACACCCGTTTCCCGCCAAAACAGTGTATGGTGCGCGTTCCCGCGACAGCTCTGCCGGAATGCGGCGTGCCTTTCGGGATATAACATTCCCGGCCCGCCTCATAAGGCTCTTCCTTCCCGTTGCTAATGACCGTATATGTTCCCTGAAGGACCACGAGATACTCGTCATAATCATGGGTGTGCTCTTTTGAATCCCTGTCCTGGTAACACGTCCAGAACGCCATCTGGCTGCCGTCCGCGCCGGTAAAAACGTACCCTTCTATCCCTTCGGTGTATTGTGATTCCTTGCCGATACGGTTTGCAGGACGTCTCATAAACTCAGGAAACTCTTTCATGTCGTTCATCGCTCTATATCTCCTGAGTTTTTTTCACTTTCGCGGTCTTCTCTTTGAATGTATGGCTAGTTAAAAATTTCATACTCCGGAAGGTTCCGGACGTCAGGGCAATTTCTTGAATGGCGTTCGATCTCGCGTCCCTGCTTGCCGCGAGGCCCGGCTTCGTGGATGCTCAGGTTATAAATGCGATCAGCGTAATTTACGTTTGCGATGTATCGATCGCCGGGCCGGGGAGTAAGGATAGTAGTACTGGGGACGAATCCGTCTGAATGGAAAACGAAAGCGAGATACGTGGGGCGGCCTGTGGGAATGCCTATCTGCGTCTCACCGTTTTTCAGTTTGATGCTGCCGAGGTAGTCGCTTTTGCAATCATCCTTCAAATCATAAATATGAAGGACTACTTCCACGCTCATAAACAGAGATCCCGACGCTTTGGTCTTCACCAACAGATTTTTTTCTGCCGTATTCGGATACGTCTTGAGGCCGGAGCAGGCTGTAACAGCAAATATCACCACTAACCAGAACGCCAGATGAAAACGGCTCATGATCGGCTCCTCCCGGGACAGCCTTTTCGTATATTATCGGGTTGTCAGATCCGGACAGCCCATGTTATCGCCCTTGACCCATCCCCGCATCGCATTATGGATAAACTTCTCATCGGGAGACGACCTGAAAATATCGATTTTTGTCCGGTTCTTGCCGATAGGAGTAGCATCCATGACAATCACATAATCGCCTTCCGGAGGCGCGCCTATCGCGATGACCCCACCCGCCTTATACTGAAGATGAATTTCAGTCCGATTGGGAGTGGTTACATAGGTCGGTTTAAAAACATTGAATCTTTCGTTTTTACCAATGCAATTGAGGCATACGAGGCGGACCGTAACATCAAGACATTCTGTTGCCTTTTTTCGCATCGTCTCCGTGACGTCTTTGAACGAACGTGCGACTTCGAAAGTTTCCACTGTCGTAAACGGAGTAGCGCGGACAGTTTTCCGGAATTCTTCCGCATTTTTTGCGCCGCACCCTGCAAGGAGAAATACAACTGCTGCCAGCAACAATCCCGTTCTTGCTCGAAACAGGTAGCGCATCCAAGCCTCCTTGAATTCATAAAGTATCTGCTTGCGGATCATCACTTTATTACGCTTTTACTGTTACGGTGCGTTGAGGTCGAAGACTGCATCGAAGTCCCTGCAAACCCGAGGATCTCGTCAATTTGCGACCTCAGGTAAGGTTTAAGTCCGCCTCCAAAGAACCCTGGTCCGGCACTCACTGTTATCGGTATAAACAATAAGGGCAGCTGATTGGACTGGAGATAATAATCGCCCTCAAGCAGATTTTCGGAGTAGTGCAGATTTGCATGAAACGCAGTATAGCCCAAACTTAAGATGGAATGGGTCGGCCACCAATCAGAGATCTCTAACGTGGTGTCGTTGATCCATGACACCGAGTATTCTTTGGATGCCTTCTCCGCAATGTTTTTAAGCGGGTTTAGATCCACTTGTGAACGGATATTTGTTACGGCGCACCCGCTGAAAAGAACTATTGAAACCAGGCAGAGAACGAGATTTGAGCGAACTTTCATGATCCTCCCTTTCATAGTTGTTTTAATCTGGCGAGCCTTTCACGCCGCTCTATTCCACCTACGAAACTGTTTCATTCTTTTTCATGTCTGCATTGTAATCCATGATCCTGGGCGCGCTGCCTATTTCACGAAGAAGATTCTGGTTCTCCTCTACAGAACCAGGCAACAATAAAGTGCCCCCGCGGAGATATTTACGAAGATCGGCCCTTTGCTTCAATAAATTTCCAAGTCCTTCGCGCGAAGATGTTGAGATATGAATGCCATCTTTTGTAATATTTGCAAGGACGACAAAATGCAATGGTTGCGAAGTTAAACTTTTCATGATCTGGCTCATCGTAGGCGGCCCTCCCGGATCTCGGGCAAGGCTTGAATCGGCCTCCGGAAAGAAATCAAGATAAGTGAAGCCGCCAGACTTAAAGAGCGTCAACGTGTAATTAGACCAGGCATTACCTTGTCTGAGTGTTGCAGTGTAGCATTTTGGATCATCATCATTTTTCTTTATCGTCCAATTGTGCCCGGCACGTTTATCCGCATAGGTGCCGAGCAGGCGATCGTCCTTTATAACTTGCTCCGGCTTGTAAAAAGGATTGGTCGAGGTTAGACATCCGCTGAGAATAGCAGTAAGCAATAAAAATAGAATTTGTCGTAAATTTATTGAACTTCGCATTTCTCCCCCCCTTTTTTTCACCCGGATTTGGCATGACTATATACAAGTTGATCAAATAGATAAAGAATAAAAGAAGGGTGATTTAAGGTAATGATCCTGTGAGGAAGTCACGGGGTTCTACTCTTCTTTTGCGCGTGGGAATAACACGCCGTATTTCAGGAAGTGAGAATTTTGTATTCCGCCGCGATCTCCGCGTTGCCTTTCACCATTGCCCAGACCGGGCAGACGGATTCCTCTGCCTGCCGAAGCGCCAGCCGAACATCGTCGTCCTTCGCGTCGCTCGACACAACGGTGAATTCAAGGAAGATCTTCTCGAACGACGTCGGGTGCTGCTGGCGCCTCGTCCCTTTTGCCTTCACCGTGATCCCGGACACCGTTCTCCCCATCTTTCGGAGCAGGATTCCGATCGTTCCGCCGCTGCACGCGGCGAGGCTCATCAGCAGCATTTCAAGGGGAGTGTACCCCTGCCCGTCGCCGAACGGGGGAATGTAGTCGATCGGGATCGGTGGATGGTCCCTCAACCCGCCGGTATAGCCCAGCTTTTGGTTCGTAGAGTGAACCGTAACTTCCAATGGCGCGATCATCATAGTCCTCCTTTGATCATTCCGGGTAACTGCTCAGCACATATAAAATTCTTTCTCCCGCAGAGCCGCGTAGCCGCAGAGAAATCATTATCAAGAGCTTCGTCAAGATTCAATAGGCAACTGCGCGCCGCCGTCACCCAAGCAGCTGTTCTTGTCGCGTTTTTTGCCTTCCTCTGCGCCTCCGCGTCTCCGCGCGAGTCCCCCTTACAATTCTGGAGCTTCTCCGTCATTTCCGTCCGGCCAAATGCCGCTGAATTTCGTCTTTATGCAGCCCCACGTATGCGCAGCTCGGCGTTGTTCCGCATTTTCTGCATTCGATATCGTAGGCTGAATTTATCGTCCCGCAGCGTTGACAGGAATAATGCTCGAGCATTTCCCTATACCAGGTTTCATATCCTGCTTCCTTGATCCGTGCCTGCGACTTCCACAATTCTATCCTATGCGGCATCTCGGCCTGGAAGGCCTTCAACTCCCTGCAGGGATATTCCGCGCATTCGCCGCAAAACTCAACGCCCCTGGCCGCGGCGCATTTCGCCATCGTGCACCTGGTTTCACAATAAAAGCAGCGCTTGTCGGAACGACATCCGTTGCACTGCATTTCCTCCAGGGGCCGTTTCAAGCGCTCGGCCATTTTCGCGAGCCCTTCCGGTTCTTCCCGGGTGCCGATAAAAGCGCGACATGCCGGGCAAAACAGGCCGCAGACCGCCGCAAGGCGCTTGTCCGGCGTGCGAATGCTGTTATCCGCTTTGTCCATGATAGTTCACCATCCTTTCGTCAACTGTCCCGATGGACCGCCTCTGGCGAAAATGCCGGCAGACAGACCGCGATATATTCGGCGCCGTCGGGTCCCGGAGTGCTGTACTGGACCCATTCGTTGCGCTCGCGTAATGATGGCCTGGCCTTCTTTGACATCGATGCTTCCGGTCCGCGTGGTCACGCGAAGAAGACCGCGCAGGACCACGGTATATTCATCGAACTCGGGCGTCTGTCCCGGTTCGACCCAGCCGGAGGGACTCTTCATCCGGGCAATGCTTATTGCGTCGGTTTTTGAATTGACGCGGCCGACAAATTCCTCGATCCTCTTCGGCATATTGCCCGCAGCGGTGATCACGGTCGGCGTTTCAATGAGTTTGGGCATATCGCATCCCTTTCCGCAAATGAGAGCATAGGGCGTTCTTTTGACCCCGGATCTATTATGACTATATACAAATTGACCAAGATTGATAAAGAGTAAAAGAAGGGTATTTTATTAATGGTACTCAAAGTCATCTCATCCTTAAGCATGCCCTCTTAATCCCGATCAGGGCAAACGAGATATAATTAAAGCAGAACTTTTTTGACCGAGATCGACCCGATCAGACCTATCGGGTGCAGGGAGGTGATATCCATGGCAACGAAGTCAGTGAGAGTGGATAATGATGTCGCCCGTAAACGGATGGACAAGGAACATGAACAGATCCTGAATGCGCTTTTGAAACAGTTGACGCCCGTATTTTTGCACAGCCCGGACGGGGTCTATCTGTATCTGGACGACAACCATAAGGTATGCAACAAGCGGCTGGCCGACATGTTCGGCATGACTGTTGAGCAATGGAGCAGGGTCCCGAATTTCCTGGAAGGATTTGTGGCGCCGCAGGACCGGGAGCTGGTCGCATCGAACTTCCAGAAACATGTGGCGGCACTGAGCAGGCCCGTCACGTTCCGCTTTAATGCTGTACGGAAGAACGGCGAGACCTTCACGGCGGAGACGGAGATGATCCCCCTCAGCTGGGGCGGCTACCCGATCGCCTATCACTTCGTGCGGGAGATAAAGTAGACTGAGCCGATGTGGGAGAGGGCGGGTGAAAGGCATGACCGGCGCTACCACTCTGGGCGATGCGTGACTGCGGTGCTCTTGGCGTCAAGAAAGCGGAGCGCTTTGTCCTTCCATTCCCCGGCATACTCCACGCCTATCCGCTTCGTACTCCTGATCCGCGGTCGGTAAAGAAGGTCGTGCTCGAGGTACAGCCTGTCTTTTGTCAGGTCCAGACCGTTCGCGGAGCGGGTGATCTTGAAGCCGCGCGTAAGTTTTCCAGGGCCGGAGAGATCGGCCTTCCAATTTCCCAGGGGTTCTGCCGCCCGGATGAGCACCGCCTGACCGCTTCCTGTCCTGCCCGCCACGATATTGAACATCTCGTACATCCCGTAGATCAGGTAAACATAGGCATGACCGGCAGGGCCGAACATGACCTCGGTGCGTTTCGTGCGGCCTTTGGATGAGTGGGACGCGAGATCATGGGGGCCGGTGTAGGCTTCGGTTTCCACGATGCGCGCCCGGTATTCCCTGCCGCGGCTGCGATGTACGAGGACCGCTCCGATCAGATCACGGGCGAGCTCTTTTGCGTTCTGTTGGTAGAAGGAACGGCCGAGCTTCTTCACCATAACACGGGCTCTCGATGAGCAGGATGGATACTGCCTAGTCCGGACCGCTTTCGCGCAGCGGGACGGTATTGTGGATCCGCTCTTCTTCCATGAGCAGGACGAAGAGGCAGAACAGCAAAAGCACCATGGCGGAGAGCGGAGAGAGGAACCGGCTCGCGAGGTTTGCCGCGAGCAGGACTGCGAGCGTCCCGGCATATCGGAACGCTGCTGCGCGCGATTCCCGGGGGTGCATGACGTGGTGCAGAAGCCACCCGCCGAGCGCCCAAAGGTAGACGCCGCTCCAGAGCAGGCCGAAGGTGCCCTGGCGGAAGCGGTCCGCGCCGCTCTCCTTTATGGCGAGCTCGATGCCGATCCCCATCGCAACGATGCCCACGACCAGCGGGATGTGGCTGTACATGTATGGCTGACCGCTCCCCATCCTGACCCTGCCGATGGCGCGCTCCAGGTGCCGGAAGTAGATCCACCAGACGCAGACGCCGATGCCGAACCCAAGCGCCGAAACCGCGACGGCCGGGGCTTCCCAGTCCCTGCCGGCCAGGCCGCGCACCACGGCGCTGATGGACTCACCCAGCACGATGATCGTGAAGAGCCCGAACCGCTCGGGGATATGCGAGGGGCTCACGGCGGCCGAGGGATGCATGCTTCGCCAGATCTGCCAGGGCACGGCAAGCTCCAGGGCCAGGCTCGCGCCCCACAGGACGTACCGCGCCGGCGCGGGCATCAGGATCGAAACCGCCCAGAGCGCGGCCCCGGCGCCGAACCCCTGGAGATAGGTGCGGATGAACGGCCGAGCCGCAGGAGCATGCCTGCCCGCCCGGGCCAGGAGTGCGAGAAGGATGAGCCGTGCCCCAAGATAGGCAAGGCAGAAGGCCCGCGTCTCGCCCTCCGATGCGTGGTGGACCTCCACAGCCATGCCCACGACCGCGAACATCTGGAGGAACGTGAAGAGCCGGTAGACGAGGTCGTCGGTGTCGAAGCGTGTGGCATAGACCGTGTGGCCGGCCCAGACCCAGAACAGGGGAATGAACAGGCCGGCGAAGACGAGCATGCCCCGTGCAGAATGGTTCTCCTCCAGCGCGGACGCCACCTGGGCCACCGCAGCCACGACCACGAGATCGTAAAAAAGTTCGAGCCACGTGGCGTGCCGCTCCTCTCCCTCCTGCGGCGTCCGCAGACGGGGCCGGACGAGGAGGGACGCGCGGAGTTTGGGAACGAGTCGGGAAAGCTTCATGGTCGCGAGCCGGGCATTCTTTGGCGCACCGGTCTAGGGTGCTGCCGGTTTGTAATATCCCGTCGCCTCGGGCAGGAGTCCCTTGATATTCTCGATCCTTTTTGCGTCGGCAGGATGGGTGCTCAAAAGCTCCGGCGGCGCTTTGCCGCCCTTGGACGCCATCATCCGCTCCCAGAACGCCACGGCGCCCTGCGGGTCATAGCCTGCCATTGCCATGAAGATCAGCCCCAGATGATCGGCCTCGGATTCCTGCACTCTGCCGTAAGGAAGCAGCACGCCCACCTGTGTCCCCAGTCCGTAGGCAGCAAGGAAAAGATCGTTCGTCTTCCCGGAATTCTGCGAAAGCGCCGCATCGAGCGTAAGACCGCCCATTTCCACCAGAAGAGACTGGCTCATGCGCTCGCCCCCGTGGTTCGCCACGGCATGGGCGATCTCATGCCCCATCACCACCGCGAGCCCGTTTTCATCCCCGGCAACAGGCAGGAGCCCCGTATAGACCACAACCTTCCCGCCGGGCATGCACCAGGCGTTTACCTCCTTGTCCGCCACGAGATGAAATTCCCATTCGTACCCTTTCAGACGAGATGCCATGTTGTGCTCGGAAAGATACCGTTCCACGGCCAGCTGGATCCGCTTACCCGCACGCTTCACCATCTCCGCCTGCTCTCCCTGTTCAACGACCTCGTGTTTGGCAAGAAAGTCCTTGTACTGATTGAAGCTCAGGGGAAGGATCTGGCTCGCCGGCACGAACGAGAGCTGTTCCCGTCCGGTGATCGGAACGGTCTGGCAGGAAACTGCAAAAGCTGATGAAAGTATAAGCAGGAGAATGGTAAGGTTCCGTTTCATAAGCACCGCCTCCGTTTCACGCCTACGCATTGATCGCAACATGAATTAACTATGGCGCGGGAATGAGGACCAGGTCGAACCCTGCTTCGGTCTTTCCCTGCGCCGGATAGTGCTGCGTGACCAGGGTCTTGAATCCCTGGGCAGATACCCGGATATGGATGTGAGGCTGCCGGGCTCCGTAGGGCAGCGGGATGTTGCTTTCGAAACGGTACGAGCCGGCGGCATCGGAGTAGACGGTTGCGCGGTGCGCATCGTCGTACTCTCCGTCAGGCCCGGCAAGCCAGAATTCGATCGCGGCCTTTGCGACAGGTTCGCAGTCCTTTGACGACCTGACGGTCCCCTGCAGCACATACCCTTTTCCAACGCTTGACCGCACCGGAGCATTGGGCTCGTAAAAAGGTCCGAGAATATCCGATCCCGTGGGCTTGCAGTCTGCTGCAAGAGATTCGGCGGTAGATATGATCAGCAGGAGGAATACGCCGATCAACATTGGATATCCGGGTTTCATCAATCCGCACCCCATGCCTCGACTCAGTAATAACTCACTTCCAGCAGCGGCGCCAGGATCTCCCGGTCACGTCCCGTGGTATCGTTTATCACGATGAGACCGGGAGTGACCGGTCCGAGGTCCTCCATGATGCGGACCTGGAAGTCCGGCAGCCCCAGTCGCTGCGCCTCCCTCATCAGGAAAGTAACATCCACCGGAACGTGGTTGCCAAAGTCGGCCTCCGAGATCGGCGGTTGTATGGTGATGCTGGCCAGCGCAGGCTGCTGCACACGGTCGAAATCCGTACCCATCAGCGTCGGCGGCTGAAAAGAAACGAGGTCGATGCGGATCGGGATCGTTCCGATCAGCGGGTTGGGAAAGATGTTGTCGATGAAGATATCGAGGGTCGCAGAAGAAATGCCTGCATTGAGCGGAACGCCGCCCGGGCCGCCAAGATAAAAGTCCAGGAAAGTGCGGTATTCGACGTTGGTTGCAGGGTCAATGCCGGCATACAGGGTTTGCGTGTTGCCCTGCGTCACGGTATACACCCCCGTATCAGGATCCCGTGCAATGTCGCCGTCGTACGCCGGATCGCTCAATATCTGAGTGACAATGACAGGCGATGAGCTGTGGTCTCCTCCGCATGCTCCGAGTGTCAAGCTGACGACCAATAGCGTAACAACAACGATGGGAACCTTCATGGCGGGCCTCCTCTTGAGCCAGTCCGTAATGTTAAAATAGAACTACAGAGTCCACGAAAACTTTTTAATGCAACTGCTTCAAGTGTACCACGCGCGGAACCGAAAGAATTGCGTTCCTAACTAATACTTTAGCAGGAGAGCAGCAGCATGCGATGATTGCGAATCAGCCGGAAGCGGCGCTTCTCAGGTTGCCGCGCCTGAGCCTCCGCAGGAGCTGTCCCGCCTTCAGGGTGTTCAGAACATGCTTTTTCGTAAGCCACCCGCGCCGCGCAACAGACACACCATAGGCCATGAAGTCGAACTGGTCTGTGAGATGCATGTCCGTGCTGATCGCAAGAGGAACGCCGTATTCAGCGGCCAATTTCGCGTACTGGTCCGTGAGGTCCAGCCGCAGGGGATAGGCGTTGATCTCCAGGCAGACGCCGTACTTCGCCGCCTCCTTCAGCACCGCCTCCAGGTCCACGTCATAGGCGTCCCGCTCATTGATCAGCCTGCCCGTGGGATGGGCGATAACGGAGACCGCGGGATTCCTGATCGCGGCGAGCAGACGGCCCGTGATCTTGTCCCGGGGCTGGCTGAAGCCCGAGTGGATCGACGCGACCACGATGTCGAGGCCGGCCAGCACGCTTTCAGGGAGGTCCAGGCTTCCGTCGGAACGGATGTCCACCTCGGTTCCCTTGAGGATGCGGAATCCCGTGAGCTTTTCGTTCGCCTCGTCGATCATCCGCATTTGCTGCGCAAGCCGCTTCTCGTCCAGGCCGCGCGCCACGCCTAATCCCCTGGTATGGTCCGTGATCGCGATATACTCGTAGCCTTTTTTCCTGGCCGCCTGGACAACGGTGTCGAGGTCATGACTGCCGTCGGACATGCTGGTATGCACATGAAGATCGCCCCGGATGTCGTCCAGCGTGATCAGGTCGGGCAGGGTTCCCTCAAGCGCCTGCCTGATCTCTCCCCGGTCCTCGCGCAGCTCAGGAGGTATCCAGGGAAGACCGAGCGCCTGGTACACGTCTTCTTCTTTTTTCCCGCCGATCTTCTTCTCCGCAGCCCCCTGGAACACGCCGTACTCGTTGATCTTGAGCCCTGCCCGGACCGCCATCTCCCGCAGCCTGATGTTGTGCTCCTTGCTGCCGGTGAAATACTGGAGCGCCGCGCCAAAGGAGTCTTCCTCCACCACCCGCAGGTCCACCTGGATGTTGTCGTCGGTCAGGACCGACGATCTGGTCCCTCCCCGGCTCAGGATCCGCGCGATCTGCGGCAGCTTCACGAACGCCTCCATCACCGCCTGCGGCTCCTTCGACGTGCAGAGGATATCGATGTCCTTCACCGTGTCCTTCCAGCGCCGGATGCTGCCCGCGATCTCGATCTTGTGTATCGGCGCGCTTTCCTTGATGCGCCTGACGATCTCATTGGCAAGCGGCAGCGCGCGGCCGAGCGGCTGCCGTCCGCTCCTCCGCCGGACCAGCTCGATGCCTTTCAGGATGTTCTGCTCGGTTTTGTCCTGAATGCCGGGCAGCCCCTTCAGCCTGCCTGCCTTGATCGCTGCCTCGAGATCATCGAGGCTTGCGATCTTCAGCTTTTCAAGGAACTGCTTCGCTTTCTTCGGCCCGAGCCCGGGCACGCGCAGCAATTCCAGCACCCCTGCCGGTATCTCCTGCTTCAGCTCCTCGTACTTCGCGATCATGCCCGTCGCAAGATACTCGCGGATCTTTGCCGCAAGGTCCTTGCCGATGCCCGGCAGCTCGGTCAGTTCCTCGTCCGGGAGCGTTGCCACGTCCTTCGAAAGGCCCTCGATGGTCTGGCTGGCACGCTGGTAGGCGCGGATGCGGAAGACGTTCTCGCCCTTGAGCTCAAGAAGCTCCGCGATATCGTGGAAGATCTGCGCGATCTGCTGATTTTTCATGGCAGGCACCTTTCTGCGCACGGTTCTGATCAGAAACAGCTGCTATTTCGATTGTATCACAGGGGAAGGGGAAGAATTCGCGGCGGGTGATGCGGTTCAGCAATAAAGAAGACGGCGGTCACTTCGGGTCTGCATGAAACAGTTTGCCAATGAGCAGATTGAGGGGGTTGGAGCGGGAGAGAAAGGCGATAGGCGGACTTTTCCGTGTGCCGAGGCGCTGCATTTCTTTTTTGAGCTCCAGATTTCCCCGGTCATACTGCAACCCTTTTTGAAAGTTCTCGACGGCTTCCTTCTTATTGCCCGAGGCAAGTAAGGTCCTGCCGAGATTGAGATAGAGGATGGGATAGACCCTGCCCGCGAGATCGCGATCGGAGGTCTTGAACAGGACGAAGGCCTTCTTGCAGGCAGCCAGTCCGCTCTTGTGTTTCTTGTCCACAATTGCCTGGAGCCAGCCGCAATAGGAAAGGATGATGGGTTGCTTTGGATAGATCGCGCTTGCCTGGAGCAGAATGCCGTAAGCGTCCTTGCGCCGGCCGCTCCGGAGATGAGCGCGCGCAGACTTGAGATACTCGGCAGCGGGCATTACCTCGGGCTGGTTCTGTTGTTCTGCTGACCCATGGGTATTGATCGGTTCCATGGGCGAGAGTGTACCATTTGCCTCGCTTGAATCAAGAAAAAACCTTCAGGCCTGATTATTCACGATCCCGCGACAAGATATTTTAGCATCACCCATTTAAAACACCTGGAGAAACGCGCTGCCCATTCGTTCATGCGTCTGCATACTCTGCGGATATGCGCAGCTGCCTTCTTGTTTTCCTGAAGCAGGATTCAGCAGTCCTCCTTACGTGCGACTCCCCGCCTCCACCAGCTCGCGAAGCTGATCCGCCGGCACCGGCCTGCTGAACAGAAAACCCTGCGCCTCGTCGCATTCCGACTCGCGCAGAAAAGCGAGCTGCTCCTCGGTCTCCACCCCCTCGGCAACGGTCTTGATCCCCATCTTGTGCGCCATCGAGGTGACTGCGCCGATGATCGCACGGTCATCGGAATCCTGTCACAATGTCCTGGATGAAGGACCGGTCTATTTTGAGACGCTCGATCGGCAGTTTTTTGAGGTAATTGAGCGACGAATAGCCGGTCCCGAAATCGTCTATCGAAATATGCACTCCCATCTCCCGCAGTTCCCGAAGCTGCGAGGCGCTCTGCTCGACATCGCTCATTGCGGTGCTTTCGGTCACCTCCAGGTCGAGACAGCCCGGCGGCAGTCCTGTTTTCCTTCAGAAGTGGCGGATATCATCTCGACGAGCATCGGGCTCTGGAACTGGCGGGCCGAAAGGTTGACGGCAACGCAAAAACTCTCCAGTCCCGCCTTCTTCCATGCAGCGGCCTGCGAGCAGGCGGTCCTCAGCACCCATTCGTCGATCGATGTTATGAACCCCGTCTCCTCGGCGAGCGGAATAAAGTCGCGGGGCTCAAGAAGGCCTCTCTCCGGGTGGTTCCACCGGACCAGCGCCTCGGCATAGGATATTTTTTTCGACCTGATGTCGATCTGGGGCTGATAGAGGACCGAGAGCTCCCCGCGGCGTATCGTCTGGCGCAGCCAGCCTGCCAGCCTCATCCGCTCGATGGTCTTCACGTTGATCGAGGGGTTATAGAACCGGAACGTGTTCCTGCCGCTTTCCTTTGCGTGGTACATGGCGATGTCCGCATAGCGGAGCAGCGTTTCTATATCGTCGCTGTCGTCCGGGTAAACGCTGATCCCGACGCTCGTCGTGGCGTGCAGTTCATGCCCGCCGACGATGACCGGCTTCCGGAGGGAATCGACGATCTTGGCCGCGATGTCGCTCACGTCTTCGGTACGGTTGATATCCGCCAGGATCATGTTGAATTCGTCCCCGCCGATCCGGGCGACGGTGTCCGATTCACGGGTGGTCCACCGGAAGCGGTCCGAAACTTCCTTCAGCAGATCGTCCCCGGCCTCGTGGCCGAGCGTATCGTTGATCTCCTTGAAGTGGTCGAGGTCGAGAAACAGGATGGCAAGTTTCGTTCTGCGGCGCCGGGCCTCTGCCAGCTCGACCTGCAGGATGTCGATGAACAGCCGCCGGTTCGGAAGCCCGGTCAGGGCGTCGTGCTGCGCCATATGCCGGATCTCTTCTTCCATCAGTTTCCGGTCGGTCACGTCCCGCGCGATCCCCGCAGACCCGATGATGATCCCCCCCTCGTTATAGATCGGGGTCTTGATGGTCTCGATCCATCGGACCGTACCCTCGGCGGGGACGAGCATCTCTTCGACCTGTTTCAGCGTACCCGACCGCATGACCTCTTCGTCGTCCGCCCGGTATTGTTCCGCAAGCTCGCGCGGCCATGCGTCCAGGTCCGTTTTCCCGATCAATTCGCCAGGGTCCTTTCCGGCCGCGATCCCGAAGGGAGGGTTCACCAGAATGAACCTGCCTTCCCGGTCTTTGAGCCAGGCGATATCCGGAATGCTGTTCAGGAAGGCATTGAGGAGCTGCTCGCTTCTCCTGAGAGCATTTTCGGCCCGCTTTCGCGCCGTAATGTCCTGAACGACGATGTTCACCCCGACGACATCGCCGGTCTGCTCCCTGACCGGATAATAGTGAGCGAGAACAGTTACCGCCCCTTGCATCGTTTTTCGGGTGAGCTCGATGTTTTCGACCGGCTGCCCGGTTTCGATGGCACGTTTGCAGAGCTCTTCTATGGTCTGGTCTGCCTCATCCGCTACGACCTCGCGGACGGTCCGGCCGATGGTTTCCTCAATAGGGACGTTGTTCATCTCCGCAAGCCTTCGGTTGATCTTTACATAGCGCATGTTCCTGTCGATGAAACATAGTCCGACGGGAGCTGTTTCGTAGATCGTCCGGAGTTCAGCAAAACGGGTTTCCGCCAGTTTCCGGTTTTCCTGCAAGGCCTGGTACAATTCCGCGTTCTCGAGAGCGAGCGAAACGGATGCGGCAAGCTTCCGGGCGAAATCGAGATGCTCGTCGCCGAATTCTAATTGTTTCGAAAGTTCGCAAAATACCATGGCGCCGATGACCCGGTCTTTTGTCATGACGGGAGCTGCCAGCAGGGACCGGATCCCGATCTCGCGGAGGAATTGCACGTTCAGCCGTTCGTCATTGAAGGCGTCGTTGAAGGCTACGGCATCTCTTGCCTTTGCCGCGTAATCCATGGCCAGGCATTCGTCGGAGGTCAGGATCCGGCGGGAAAAATCTTCCGGCATGTTGTGGACGTAGCGGACACGAAAAATGCCGTCCTCGAACTGGCCGATCAGGGTCGCGTCGACGTTCATCGCCTTCGCTGCTCCTTTGACGACGCGCTGCATGATCTCGTCGATGTCGAGGCTCGAGTAAATGACCGTACCGAGATTGTTGAGCGCATCGCTCAGCGCTTTTGATTTTCTGATCAGGTCCTCGGCCCGCCTCCGTTCGGCGATCTCGATGATGAGTTCTTCGTTGGTTTGTGCGAGTTCGCGCGTGCGCTCCTGCACGTTTATTTCGAGTTCGGCATATGACCGTTTCAGGGTTTCCTTCACGCGCCGGAGGTTCGCTTGAGATCCAAGGAGTTCCTCTTCGATCCGTTTCCGTTCGGTTATGTCCCGCATGATCGAGGCGTAACCCGTTACCGTGTTCCCGGTCTTCAGCGCAACGGCGCTCAGCTCAACAAGAATTTCCCTTCCGTCTTTCGCGAGCCTCACGGATTCGTGCGCAAAAATTTTTCTCTCTCCGTTCAGCGCCGTGACGCAGTGCTCCAGCTCCTGCTGCGCGATGTCCGCCGGGATGATTACGGAGAAATGTTTGCCGATGATCTCATCCGCCCCGTATCCCAGCATATCTTCCGCACCGTGGTTCCAGCTCTGGATGATAAAATCCGTGCCCGTTACACAGATAGCGTCCGGGATGTTCTGGACAATGGTGAAAAATGGGTATTCAAATTGGTGAAGGTCCATAGTGGTATGCCCTGATGGATTGAGACCGCTCAGCCGCGTCTTTTACAAATCCTCAACATTGATACATATGTAAAGTCAAAATCTACCACTGAGAGTCAAAAGTCGATTTGAAAAGTTAATGGTTTCTCTGTGCCCGTGCTTCTGTGGTGAATATAGGTTTGTTACTATTTGCTCGAGATTTACATTCCTCATAATTTAGATTGTAACTCTCTTTCACAAGGGACAAAAAGGATGAGAGAAAAGCGTGCTACTTTAGGCTTTTGGTTGAGTACGGGTAGATGCTGCTATACTTAAAATAAGCGACAACGCGGGGAATCGGGCGCTTTGATCGGCAGCGCGAGGTGAAAACATGAGGGTCCTGCTCGCAACGGACGGATCTGAATATTCCGGGAACGCGGCGAAGTTCCTGTCCCGCATCAACTGGTCCCCGCAGGACTCCATCACCGTGTTTCACGCCATCTATGCGATCCCGTTCCCGGAAGACGGGACATTCCACGCTGATACGCTCAGGGCCGTTAAGATGGAGATCGCACCCAGGATCCTCGATGCGGCAGTGGCCGATCTCAAGCCTGTTCAGGCGGGGATCAGCGTCGAGATCAGTGAATTTTGTCCGGCAGAGTGCACACCTGACCAGTGCATCGTGAACGCGGCCCGATCTTCGAAGGCGGACCTCATTGCCATGGGTGCGCGGGGGACCAAAGGAGCGTCGTCCTTTCTCGGGAGCGTGGCGCGGCTGGTCGCGGCGCATTCCCCGCTGCCGGTCCTGGTGGTCAAGCGTGAAGAGATACGCCCACCCGGGCCTTTCAAGGTGCTGTTCGCTGTCGACGGCTCGGCCTATGCCCGGGCAGCAGGCGACTTCCTGTTGTCCCTTCCCGTTCCCGATAACGCGGAAGTAACTGCCCTCCATGTTGTTGCATCAAGTTTCTCCGATCTGCCGGAGCGGTTTGCCCTGGAGATCAATGACCGGATCAAAGAGGCCGTGGCAAGTTCCCGGACTCGCGAACTGGCCGCATCGGAAAAAATTCTTGAAGAGGCGAGAAGGTCGCTGGAAAAAAAATTCCGCTCCCTCTCCATTCTTTCACGGGTCGGAGATCCCTCCACGGAGATCGTGAAGGCTGCAGCGTCCGGAGAAGCGGACATGATCGTGGTGGGCTGCCGGGGACTGCGGGGAATGAAAGGCATGATGGGAAGCGTGTCGAAGAACGTCCTCACCCATGCACGGTGCTCCGTGCTGATCGGAAAGACGTGTGGTTGACAGAAGCAGAGAAAAGCGTGTGCCGGACTTCACCGTCGGAGATTATCATGCCCTCAACATCTTCACGCTTCTGGCTTTATCATGCCGTCTACCCCTTTCTGCTTTTTATCCTGCTCGCGATCCTGTTCGAGAAATCCGATCTTGACCTGTTCTTCTCGGATTATTTCTTTGATTTTCACTATCGGGCATGGAAGTTCAAAGACTCCTGGTGGGCAGAGGGCCTCGTCCATGTGCTGGGGAGAAAGCTCGTTCTGTGCTTTAGCTTGTGGCTCCTGGCAGTCTGGGTTCTTTCCTTCATCAGCGAAGCGTTGAGGCCCTGGCGGCGCGCTGCCCTGTATCTTGTTTGTGCCATCGGTCTCGCGACCGGCTCTGTTGCGCTCGGCAAGGAAGTCCTGAACAGGCATTGTCCCTGTGACTATGACCGCTACGGGGGCGACGTTCCGTATGGGAAGTTGCTCGACCCGCCGCCTGCATCCTGCCAAAAAGGGAGGTGTTTTCCGGCCGGTCATGCTGCGGCAGGGTTTTCCCTGATGAGCGGTTACTTCATCTATTACCGCCGGCATCAGCGAAAGGCGCTGGGGTTTTTCATATTCGGTTTTCTGGTCGGCTCGCTTTTCGGGTTTACACAGGTTGCCCGCGGTGTTCACTTTGCCTCCCATAATCTCTGGAGTCTGGCTCTCTGTTGGTTTATCGGGCTCGGGCTTTATGCGGGGCCGTTCAGCCGTGCTGTTTCTCCGCCCGGAACTGAGGTCCGGAGAGGGGCCGCTGCGGTTGTTGGTAATGCAATTGTGCCTCCGACGAGGCAGGCGGGAAAGCGACAAGGGAAATTGTGAAACCTGCGCATCACCGGACGGTCTGCCCCTTCCCCCACTCCTCCAAAGACCCTGCGAGCCCTTGCACGACCTTGGCCATGCGTTCATAATCCAGTGTCCCGGGCAGATCGGTCGGCCTGTGGTAATGGGGGTTGCGGTAAAAAGCGGTGTCCGTGACCATAAGCGCCTGGTAGCCGAATTTGTTGAAGGACCAGTGGTCGGAGAAATCGATCCCCACAACGATTGCCGGCGCGTTCAGGGTGACCACGGGAAGGTCGGTCGCTTTTTTAAAACTAGCGGCGATGCGCTCGGTAAATCCCTTTGAGCGCAGGTTGCCGACAAGCGCGATAAAATTGCCGGCCTTCGGGAAGCGGCGGTTCATGAACGGGAAGGGATAGTGCTGCGAACCCACCGCGTCGCTGTAGAAACCGAGCATCTCAAGACAGATCATGCCCTCGACATCTTCGTTCTGCGCTTTTAAGCTCCGGGCGTACTGATAGCTCGCCATGTTGCTGCTGCGGTAGACCGGCCATTCTTCAAGCGCAAAGGCCGCGAACCTGATCGTTTTCACCGGCTTCTTTTTGGACAGCGCCTGCGCAAGGCAGAGAAGTCCTGCCACACCGCTCGCGTTGTCATCCGCCCCCGGCGTGGTGACTACTGCGTCGTAGTGCGCGCCGACGATAAGGAGCTTTTCCGGGGAACCGCTCCCGCGAACTTCGGCAATGATATTCTGATAGGTATTTTCGGCAAAATGAACGGGCTGTCTCGTGACGCGACAGCCGAAGGAGGCAAACTGGCCGGAGATATAGTCCGCTGCCTGGTCCAGGTGGTCCTGGTCCCGGAACGTGCGGATCCCGATCCCGTCGGCAAGCATGGTCACAACCTCTCGGAGCTGTTCAGCCACATCCGTAGAGCAAAACCTCCTCTCCCTTTTTTCTAAGGGCCGCAGCCGGTCATCTGTTTCCTGAGTAAGCGTCTTGCTCACCATAATCGGGCGACAAACTGACGCATTGAGACCACAACATTCAGATCCAATAAATTAGGAACGCGTCTGAAGCCCTAAGCCGCCATGCTCGGGGTCACGCTGATGACGCAGTTCGTGCTTCCCCGGTCGTTCACGACCACTTCCCTGCACTGCGGGTCGGTGATCCAGGACCCGTCCGCGATGTACTTGTACTCGTACCGCCCGGGGACGAGCATGACGGTGGTTTTCCACTCACCATGCTTGCTCTTCTTCATGGGGAGCGCGCTCGCGTCCCAGTTGTTGAAGCTGCCGGCAACATACACTTTCTTCGCCTGGGGGGCATCATACACGAACTCGACGGCCACTTTCAATTCCACCGGAGCCTTCTGGATTTTTTCCCTTCGCATCTTATCCAGTTCTGGCATTGTTGTCTCCTTCCCTCGACTAGAATGATCGTTATGGATATTCTAGCACCATCCCTGAAACATGCAATACGACTTGGTTCGTACATCCTAAAGCATCATTTTTTACATAACCGACGCATCACATGGCCTCATTCTGTTGCAACAGCCGTCGCTGTCGCAGGTCAGCACCTCATCGTTACGCGAGATATTTTTTCCCATCCCGCCAGCAGTCTCCCACCGCAGCTCCCATCGTCCAGTACTTTCTGCTGTTCATGTCGAACAGCAGCGGATTCACCTTGGCCAGGTCGACCTGGCCGTCCGTAAGCACCGACTCGTCCGCGTAGGTTGCCACAATTTCGCCGATGACGACGTCATGGGACTTGATGTCGTAAATGTCCCGCAGCCTGCATTCCATCGACACCGGACAGTCCTTGATGATCGGCGCGGTCTTAAGCTCTCCGTAAAAGGTCTCAAAGACCGCTGATTTGTCCGTCACAGCCCCGGTGACCATGCCCACGTGGTCCGCGGCAATGAGCTGGGCAGGGCTCATGATATTGACGCTGAAGGTCTTCTGCTCACGGATGCCTTTGTTGGTGTGGTGGTGCTTCCCCATCCCGAGCATGATCAGGTGGGGCGGCGCCGCGTTCAGAATGCCGACATGGGAGATGTTAATGAAATTTACTTTTCCCTTCACCAGCGCTGCCACAACCGTGACCGGCAGGGGATAGAGTGCGTTCATGTTTCCGATCTTTTTTTTCATGGCTGATCACCTCCAGGGACCGATCGTCCGTAAGGTCTGATAATTACCCCAGTTGCTAAGATGGTCATTCGTAAAGCCTCATAAATTAAATAACCCGTCATTCCGGGCTAACGCCACCTACTTCGTCATTCTCGCGAAAGCGGGAATCCAGGTACCGTGGCAACAACGAGGGGCAGCTATGATGGATTCTAAAAATATCACAACTGCCCGCTACAAAAAATGTCCGGTCAACGTAGCGGTGTTGGACGTGATCCCTGACACTGGATCTGCCGCCGTGATATTCGTGGTGATGAATTGATTTGGACCGCAGGCTGCTAAAACTGTCGCTACTCCATTGATCACCGAAGCAAAATCAGCGTTCGAGGAAGACCAGGCGGCGGTATTGGTCAGATCCACCGTGGTCCCGTCAGTAAATAATCCCAAGGCAGAGAACTGGCTGGTCTGCCCCACTATACATCTGATAGAAGCGGACGACGGCGTTACCTGAATTGACGCCAGCACTGCAGGCGTTACCGTCAGCGTGGCGGTATTTGAGGTGACTAAGGAAGAACTTGCCGTGATCAGGGTCGTACCCACGGCCTTGGTCGTGGCCAACCCCTGGGAACCGGTTCCGTTGCTGATCACGGCAACCGCTGCATTCGACGAACTCCACGTTACGCTTGTGGTAATCTCCTTAACCGAGGCATCCGTTAGCGTCCCGATTGCGATATAGTGCTGACTCCTGCCCAGAGCGATGCTGGTATTTGTCGGCGAGGTGACTATGGATACCGGGACTGGTGGTGTGACCGTGAGCGTGGCTGCGGGGCTCGAAATTGACCCGAGCTTGGCAGTGATCGAGGTCGTGCCCACTGCCCTGGACGTGGCCAGTCCATTCGAACCCATTGCATTGCTTATCGTGGCAACTGAGGTGATCGACGAGTTCCATGTTACGGCTGCGGTCATATCCTGCGTCGAGCCGTCAGAAAACATCCCGGTGGCGCTATACTGCAGATCCCTGCCAAGAGCGAGATTGGTACTTGCGGGAAAGGTCGCCAAGGAGTCGAGGGTGGCCGGCGTGACCGCAAGCGTGGCTGCGGGGCTCGAAATTGATCCGACCGCAGC
This sequence comes from Nitrospirota bacterium, assembly GCA_963818475.1. Taxonomy (GTDB): domain Bacteria; phylum Nitrospirota; class UBA9217; order UBA9217; family UBA9217; genus GWC2-56-14. The sequence continues at coordinate 609,014 of CAWFSF010000002.1, forward strand.
GGTGATCAAGGTCGTACCCGTGGCAAAAGAGGACGCTAAGCCTTGAGAACCGGCCGCATTGCTGATGGTCGCAACTTCGGGAACCGATGAGGACCAGGTCGCCAATGTCGTCAGTACATGCGGAGCGCCGTCAACAAGCATGCCCGAGGCCGTGAACTGCTGCATGGTCCCCTTGGCAATACTCGCCGTTGCCGGAGATGTCGAGATGGTCGCTACTGGCGAAGTGGTAAGCAGAGCGGAACCCGTGATCCCGGTGAACGTCGCCGAAATTGTGACCGTACCCGGAGCGTTGACAGCGGATGCCAGGCCGGAAGTGTCTACTGTTGCGATATTTATGTCAGATGAGGTCCAGTTCACCCCGGACGTCAATTTCTGCTCCACGCTGTTGGCAAGCGTCCCGTAAGCAAGGAACTGCTGCGTCATATTCGGTGCGATGCTTGGTGCGATTGGCGGTGTAACGAATAACGACACCATCTCCGATGTCGTGAGGGTGGCTGATCCTGTTTTGCCGCTGTATTGTGCAGTAATGACAGCGATTCCTGTCGCCGTGCCCGCCGTTGCCAGGCCGTGTGCGCTGACCGTTGCAATTCCCGTGTCCGAGGAACTCCACGTTGCCGATGAGGTGAGCTCCACCGTACTGCCATCAGCGTATTCGCCAGAAGCCCTGAACTGCGTGGTAGTAAGAGGTGCAATGCTTGGACCGGGCGGCGTTACTGCTATTGATATCAGGGTCGGAATTGCGGGCGGCATCGCTTCCTCATCGCCTCCTCCGCATCCGGTAAGCATCACGGTCAGGATCATGCCGGAAATCGCTGCGTGTATTCCCCTTTGCATGAAAGTCCCTCCTTTCCTTATGAGTTACCAAGATGATCATTAGTAAAGCCTCACAAAGTAAATAACCCGTCATGCCGGGCTGAGCCGGAATTAGGATCAAGCGTGCGAAGCGCTTGAGCTTCTATACCACTGCCCTGCAGGCCCTCGCCGCATGCGCTAGCACCTGCTGGATATGAACATCCACCTGCCGGAGGACCGACGGCGATACCGCATAGCCGTCGCTCTCGTAGGTCAGCACCGGCATCCCCTGCCTGATGCTGAGCGGTTTCAGGATCGCCTCGGAGATGCGGAACGGCAGGCAGTTGAAGGGTCCGATGATGATGATCCCGTCGTAGCCGTCAGCCTCGGCCTCCAGTCCCCGGCCCACCGTCGGGGTGATCTCGCCGTAGATCCCCGGCGACACGTGGCTTGCGGCCGTCTCGAACAGGGACGCTGCGTTATTGGGGCCGGCCACGAGCAGGCCCGTCTTCGCAAAGAGGCTCCTGTAGTTGTCCTCGATCCGCTTCTCCAGCTGGTAGGCGAGCCAGTGCTGCAGATACTTCTTGCCGTCCTGCTGGAACATCCTCGAACAGGCCTTGGCGAGCGTCGCCAGGCCGCCCGGCTTCATGCCCCAGCCGCTCGCCGCATCGGCAACGCCGTAGTAGATGTGATACTGCAGCAGATCGGTCATATCAACGGGCTTCAGGATGATGCCCTGCCTGGTGTAGAGGTCCCGGACGCCATCCATGAAGAACGGGCTGAAGCGGGTGAAAAAATCGCCCATGACCAGGACCTTGGGACAGGCCCGCGGCTCCCTGATGCGCGGGAGCGCCGCGATCTGTTGGACCAGTCCGGGAAGATCGGCCTGGAACCGGGCCTCCGAGTCTGTTGCGGCAGCGAACTGCCGCCATTGCCTGCCGAGGCTGTCCACGCTGCCTTCGTCGCCTGCGACACGCAGAACATGCTCGATCTCCACGAGGAGATCCGCCACCAGGAGCGTGAGCGCCGTGTGCTTCGCGAGCGTTATTCTGTCGATGGCGCTCCTGCCGTTCTCTTCGGTCGGAGCGAACAGGAACAGGTCGGTGAGCTGCTGCTCCGCGATGAACCGCCGGAGAAAGTCCAGGTAGGCGTCGAGCACGCAGGGCGCGCCGCCTTTCAGCATGTAAAATCCGGCGATCTCGCCGGGTCTGCGCTGTTCGCTGATCTTGAGCAGTTGTCCGATGCAGAGCGGCAGCGGAAGGCATTCGCGCCCCGACGTGTATTGGAGGCCTCGTTCGAGCTGGCTCCGGTCGAGCGGAGCGAGCTCGCCGGTGTGCAGGCCCATCCAGCGGAACGCCATGGCCATGGCCTGCGTATGGAATTCGGAGAAATTGGGAAAATAAAAAGTGACGCGCGGATCGTTCATGGCTACAGGCTCGCCGTTGGTCCCGATGACCTGGTTGTTGCTGCCGGTCCGGCAGAGGGAGAAGGTCGCGCTCTGGGGCGCACTCTGAACAGCTGGCGCGGCCTGATAGTTGTGAACGATGTCAAGAAACGCTTCGATGCGGGTCTGGATCCCGGCGTCGGCAGTGTGCGCGTCGATCTCGAGGATCAGGTAGGGCTTTGCGCCCATGCCCGACGCGACCTCGGCGTGGGTAAAGGCGTCCACGGTGCAGCTGAAATTGCTGACGCAGACCAGGAACAGGTTCGGATGTTTTTTTGCCAACGCCATGGCGTTCAGGATCTGGTTCGAGAAATGCCACGCAAAGGGCCCCTCTTCGATCGGCGCCAGGCAGTCGGCAGGGATGGCTGCCACGCCCATGCTCGATAGTTTCCTGCCGATCGATTGGGAAGCCTCGGCTGCGTAGGCATTGTAGCTGCGGCCGGCAAGCAGGATCGTTGGTTTTCCTTCGGAGAGCGCACGGGCGAGCGCCTGCTGTCCCAGCTCGCGCATGGCGCTTTCTGCATGCATCTGGGCGCTCTTTGCCGCTTCCCAGGCGTGCTGGACTCGTTCGCGCCGTATGCCGAATTCCTGCGCGAACAGCTCCTCCAGCTCGGGGCCGCATTCGTAGCCCTGCGTGAGATCGAGGACCGGCGACAGAAAACGGATGTCCGGAAAGGCCGCGGCAAGGAAAAAGGGGCTGGCCTGGGTGATCGGGCAGAGATAGGAATCGCGGCAGGGGCCCGATTTCGGCATGCGCTTCACATGCGGCAGGAACACGAGGTCCACGCTCTTGTTTGGCAAGGTCCAGGATCGCTCCGTGCGCTGTCTGCGCCGGAAAGCAGAAACCGGAATAGGATTTCAGCTCGCCCCGTGGGTCGACGCCGGACAGGACCACGTCCATGCCGAGGCTGTAGAGGAAGATCGAGTAGAGCGGGAAGAGCGAGTGCGTGAGGAGCGCTCGCGGGATCCCGATGCGCAGCCGATCGCCCGGTGCCGACGGCCGTTCTTCTCCGGTGTTCGTACGGAAAATCATTTCCGACCGCTGTCCCACCAGGTCCGGCGCCGCAGCAACGTGAGCGTTCCGCTTCCACGCCTTTTCGTACAGGCTGCAGCGCCCGCCAAAGGGGAAGCGCCGGCCGCCGACCTCGAAACGGTCGATGCTGCAATGCATGCCGCAGGCCTTGCAGATGAAGCGGCCCGGCGACTTCATCTCCGCCGCGGCCAGCGAAAGCAGGTCCGTAGCGCAGTCAAGCCGGCCCTGGGACCGCGTGAGGGCAAGAAGTGCCACGCCGAGCGCCCCCATCAGTTCCGGGTCGGGCGGGATCACGACCGTGCGGTCCACGCTGTGCGCAAAGGCATGGCCCACGGCGCGGTTCAGCGCTACACCGCCCTGCAGGAACACCTTTTTGCCCACGGCACGCGGGCCCTTGACCTTGGTGAGATAGTTTGCAGCAATGGCGTAGACCAGGCCGGCCACAATGTTTTCACGCGACTGGCCCTGCTGGAAGGCGATGCGGATGTCGGAATTGATGAACGCCGCGCAGGTCGCCTTGAGCTGCACCGGCGACGGCTGCGGAGAGTGCCGCGCCGGCGATCTCAAAGACCGTGATGCCGAGGTCGCCCTGGGCGCTCTCTTCCAGGAACGAGCCGGTGCCGGCGGAGCAGGCGTTGTTCATGGCATAATCGATCGGCACGCCGTTCCGGAGCAGGATGTACTTGGCGTCCTGGCCGCCGATCTCGAAGATGGTGTCCACATCGGGATCGAAGTGGGTCGCGCCTGCGGCATGGGCAGAGATCTCGTTGTACACCTGGCTGGTGCCGAGGTAGGCACCGATGAGCTCCCGGGCCGAGCCGGTGGTCCCGACCAGTCCGATGCGAAGGTTGCCGGCCTCGCCTGCCATGGCCCTGAGGCATTCGCGTGTCGCTGCCACGGGATCGCTTCGTGTGCGGGTATAGTGCGAAGCGACCACCGCCTGTGTCGCGGGATCGAGCAAGACCGCCTTGGTCGTCGTCGATCCGGCATCCAGGCCGAGGACCAGCAGGCCCGCCGGAGGGGCCTGGCGCAGCGGCGGCGCAATGACCCGTACCCGGTCCGCAGAGCGGCCGAGCGGCGGAAAGCTGTCCAGGACCGGCTGGAGCGCGATCTCCGGAGAACGGTAGCGCGGTTCGTCACGGGTAAGCAGGGCGCAGCCCCAGGCCTCGAAATAGAGGCTTTCGGGTAGGACGACAATTCCGCGGCAGGAAGCTTCTCCCGGAGCGCCGCGAGCATTGCCGCATTTCTGGACAGGCCGCCGATGACGAGCACCCGTTTGAGCTCCCGCTGCCCCTGTTCGAGCAGCGAGACCACCTTGTCGGCCATGCGGTCATGCAGCGTATGCAGGATGTCTTCGGTGCTCGCTTCGTTCCGGTTGAGCTTGTGGGTGATGTCCGATTTGCAGTGGACCGAGCACCGGCCCGCCAGGGGCACGACCGTGCCGCTGGAACGAGCGCTCGATCGCCTCCTCCATGCCGAGCCTCATTCGTCCGATCTGCTGCACAAAGAACTCGCCGCTTCCGGCAGCGCATTTGTTGTGCGAAAGCACATTCGCGATCCTTCGATCCGTCAGGAGGTATGACCAGGAAGGACTCGCCGCCGAGCGATGCCACGGCGTCGAAATCACCCCTGGTCTCGTCCAAGGCCCGCTGAATGGCGGCTACCTCGGTGATGTGGCCCCGGCTGCCGGAAACCCCGAAATAATCGGCCCCGGAGAACTCCTTCTTGCGCAGCAGTTCCTTGAGCGCCTCCATCGGACGGCCCTGATGGGTCACCACGCTGGAGAAGAGATCGTCGCCTTGCAGGGCAGCCACCTTTACGGTGATGGCGCCGATGTTCACGCCGACGCAGCCCGGCCCCCCTGCCAGCGATTCCGGCAAGTCACCATTCTTACTCCGGGACAGGTCATTCAGCATAGTTCTCCTTCATTCAGCGAGGCGAGATGACACGTCTGGGGCTGGGTCGCCGTGGCAAGATATGATAAGTATAGCTCACAGAAAAGTCAGGGAGATTTTATTCTATTGTTTGGTTTTCTGCGAGCTTAGCGGCTCTGCGCGAGACGCCTTGCTTGTGACCTGATTAGCTGGAAGATATTTATTTTGGGAGAACCGGCAGCAAGCCGGCAATCCAGGGCATTGCCGTACTCAGCAAGGCCTATGCTAGAATAGAATTATGGATAGCGAACAGGACAAAACAAGCCGGCTCAAGAATCCCCAAAACCGGATCCTTATAGCGATCATCCTCATTTCCATGGCCTTCTATCTCTGGCAATTCTCGACGCTTCCTTCCGGCCCTCAGCGCTTTACGATCTCCTACAGCCAGTTCATGGAGCAGCTCAACGCATCAAATATACGGTCCGTCTCCATCCAGAAACTGCGGGTGAACGGCGAGTTCGTGAAACGAACGGATCTCACCCTTGCCGATTCGACCAAGCCGGTTCCGGTTCAGCACTTCACGACGCACCTCCCGACCTTCCAGGGTCAGGACCTTTTGGCACGGCTCGACGCGGAAAAAGTCGCCATCACCATCGAGCCGCCTGAGGAGGGCTCGCTGTTCTGGAATTTTGTGCTGGGTATACTGCCCTGGGTGCTCATCCTCGGATTCTGGTTTTTCATGATGCGCCGCGCCCAGCAGATCCAGGGCGGAGCGGGCGGCCTTTTTACCTTCGGCCAGAGCAAAGCCAGGCTCTATGACGTCAAGCGGCCCAAGGTGACGTTCAAGGATGTGGCGGGGCTGGACAATGTCAAGCAGGAGCTCCGGGAGTCGATCGAGTATCTGAAGGATCCCTCCAAATACGCAAAGATCGGCGCAAGAGTCCCGAAGGGCGTTCTACTCATCGGACCGCCGGGCACCGGGAAAACACTCCTTGCCCGGGCCGCGGCGGGCGAGGCGGGGGTCCCCTTCTACAGCATCAGCGCCTCGGAGTTCATTGAAATGTTCGTCGGCGTCGGCGCTTCCCGGGTGCGGGACATGTTCAAAAAAGCGCGCGATTCCCATCCCAGCATTATCTTCATTGACGAGATCGATGCCGTGGGACGCACACGCGGCGCGGGCCTGGGCGGAGGGCACGACGAGCGCGAGCAGACGCTGAACCAGCTTCTGAGCGAAATGGACGGGTTCGATCCCCACGAAGAGGTCATCGTCATGGCCGCGACGAACAGGCCCGATGTGCTGGACCCGGCGCTCCTCCGGCCGGGCAGGTTCGACAAGCATATCGTGGTCGACCGTCCGGGCTGGAAGGAGCGCAAGGCGATCCTGGAGGTCCATGTGAAGGGAAAGGTCCTTGCAGCGGACGTGGACCTCGAGACTATTGCCCGCGGCACGCCGGGAATGACCGGCGCGGACCTCGAGAACCTTGCGAACCAGGCAGCGCTCGTGGCGCTCAGGAAGAACGAGAACCTGGTCTCGATGAAGGACTTCGATGAAGCGCGGGACACGATCCTCATGGGCGGCGTGCGCGAGGAGACGATCTCCGATGCGGAGAAGAAGATAACCGCCTATCACGAGGCGGGGCACGCGCTCGTTGCCGGGGAACTGCCGGGCACGGATCCGATCTATAAGGTAAGCATCATTCCGCGCGGAATGGCCCTGGGCGTCACCCAGCTCCTGCCTGCAGAGGACCGTCATTATTATCCCCGCACTTATCTTATGAACAGGCTGGCCGTCGCCCTTGGCGGCAGGTGCGCCGAGAAGCTCTTCTTCAACGACATGAGCAGCGGGGCCCAGAACGACCTGAAGGAAGCGACCGCGCTTGCGGAGAAGATGGTGGCCCAATGGGGCATGAGCGACAAGGTGGGTCCCATGAACCTCGGGAGAGGTGAAGAGCACCCCTTCCTGGGAATGGAGCTGGCGCAGCCCAAGCGCTACAGCGAAGAAATGGCCTGGATCATGGACCAGGAGATCCGGCGGCTGTTGCAGGAGGCCGAAGGCGTGGCCATGGACATCCTCACCCGGAACAGGCATGTCCTCGAACCTCTTGCCGCGGCGCTCATGAAAGAAGAAGTCCTCGAAAGAGCGGATGTGGAGCGCATCATTGCGGAAGCGCGGGAAAAGACGACTTCCGGAACGCCGGGAACGGGTTCGGAGAAATGATCTGTTGCCGATCTTCCCCTATTTGACAGGCCCCCATTGTCGCGTTAAGGTTAGTCATCAGCACATACTGCATAAGTATGACAACTGCAGCAAACGGCTACTGACTGCACGTTTCCAGTCTATTATTCATCAATATGCAATATCTGATAAAAAGTTCATTGTTTCATTGCCATGAGGGAGGTTTGCCAATGGATGTCTTTCACCATCACGGTGAAAAGAACAGCAATTTTCTGATCAAAACGATCATCGACTCGATCAGCGATGCGGTCCTTGTTGTGGGCAAGGATCGCCGCATTGTGCTTGCCAACCCCGCCTCGTCCAGGCTCTTCGGTTACAGCATGGAAGAGCTGCACGGACAAACCACCGAAATGATCTATCCCGACCGGGAGGCTTATGAAACCACCGGCAAAGATCACTTCGCTTCCCTGCAGCAGGGGAAACGCCTCCTTTTCGAGTTCACCTTCAGGCGCAAGGACGGCGGCACGTTCGACGCGGAATCGCTCGGCGCTGTGCTGCATGACCTGCACGGATCGCCGATGTGGTACGTTGCCGTGATCCGCGACATTACGGAGCGGAAGCGGCTGGAATCGGCGCTTCGGCGGAGCGAGCAGCAGTCCCGGGACCTCGTCTCGGTCATCGAAGCGCGGCACATTATCTATACGCATGACGAGAACGGAAACTTCACGTACCTGAGCCCTTCGGTCACATCAATACTGGGATATTCGCGGGAAGAGTTCATGACGCACTTCACCGAGTACATGACGGACCATCCTGCTAACGCCGAAGCGGTCAGGCGAACGGCACTCAGCTTACGGGGCGTGCAGCAGCCTGCTTATGAGGTCCAGCTTTTTCATAAAAACGGTGAACGCCGTTGGCTCGAGGTCGTCGAAACGCCCCTCCGGGGACCAGACGGTACGATCATGGCAGTTCACGGCATTGGGCTCGATGTCACGGAGCACAAGCGCAGCGAGGAGTTGCTGCTCGAAAGCGAAGCGCGCTTCCGGAGTATATTCCAGTCCGCCCCGATCGGGATGCATATGTACGAGCTCCGTCCCGACGGCAGGCTGGTCTTCATCAACGCCAATCCGGCCGCGGACCGGATCCTGGGTGTAGATAACAGTGTGTTTATTGGGAAAACAATTGAAGAAGCTTTTCCTCCCTTAACGGATACGGAGATCCCCGATCGGTACCGCGAGGCGGCAGCCACGGGAACGTCGTGGCGATCGGACAATGTGGATTACGAGAATGGGCGGCTGATCCGGGGCGCCTACGAGGTCGCGGCCTTCCAAACATCGCCCGGCGTCATGGTAGCTGCCTTTACGGACATCACCGATCGTAAGAGAAAAGAGGAGGAACTCCGCCGCCTGAATGCGGAATTACAGGAAGCGGCGGCGAAGGTCCGGATCCTCAAGGGCCTGCTGCCGATTTGTTCATATTGCAAACGGATCAGGGACGACGACGGCAACTGGGAGCAGATCGAGTTGTACATCAGGAAACGTTCTCAAGCCGAGTTCACACACGGCATCTGTCCGGAGTGTATGAAGAGGCTGTACCCGCACAATGCATTCCCTACCACCGGCCGCAAGGATCCTGACGACCGTTCGAAATCAGGAAAGTAGGCCGCCCAGTATCATCCTTAAGAACAGACACAGTAACTCACCTTGCTTTGCATCAATGGCAATCTGCTCCTTTGCTGTTGCCCCTGCCGTTGCACGCTCCCGCGTCGCAACCCGGGCAATGCCCCTTTTTTTTCCAGAGGGAATGATAAAGCAAGAAGAGCGCTCCCGCGATGATCGAGACCATCAGTACTATGTCAATAACTCCCATATACCCCTCCTTGAAGTCCTTCAATTTGCCCGCGCCGTTAACGGAGCGATCCCAGAAAGTGTTCTTTATCCCAGCCCCAGCAATCTACCACCTTGATAAATGGCGAACGCAACGACCCATGCCAGCACCATCTGATAGGCAAAGGCGATGCCGAACCACTTCCACGTCCCGAACTCCTGCTTCATAGCGATGGCCACGACCACGCACGGCATATACAGCAGGACGAAGGTGATAAACGCATAGGCGCTGAGCGGGGTAAATTGCCCCTTGATCACCTCCCGCAACGGCGAGCGTTCCTCCTGTTCCTCCGATGATTCCTGCGCAGTAATGCTTGAGATGCCGATTCCGGAAACAACGTTGACGGCTGAATCACGAAGAGCATCGACAAAGCTTGTTCCAACCTCTTTCACCTCCTCGGCAAAGGTCGGGGTTTCTTTCTTTTCCTCCTCCGTCTTGGGCACGTAGATCTCGCCCATGGTGCCTACCACGATCTCTTTTGCAATGAGTCCCGAAACCAATGATGATGCTGCCTCCCAGGTGCCGAACCCGAGCGGCGCCAAAGCAGGCGCGATCACCTGGCCCGCCCTGCCGAGGTAGGAGTCTTTCCTGTGCTCCACTCCCCACGGCAGGTTCAGGAGGAACCATACGAGGATAGAAACGGCAAGAATATAGGTTCCGGCCTTGATCAGGAAGTGCTTGCCTTTCTCCCAGGTATGGATCATCAGGCTCCGAAAGGACGGCATGCGGTAGGGCGGCAGTTCCATGATGAACATGGGGGCCTCACCTTTGAACAGCGTCCACTTGAAAATTATGCCCATCAGCACGGCAAGCGCGATCCCCATGACATAGAGCGACCAGAGAACCGTTCCGGCATAGGCGCTGAAAAAGACACCGATGAACACGACATACACGGGGAGACGGGCGCCGCAGGACATGAGCGGTATGAGAAGCGCCGTCAGCGCCTTGTCACGCTGATTTTCCAGCGTCCGCGTAGCATAAACAGCGGGAACATTGCAGCCGAAACCCAAGAGCATCGGGATAAATGATTTTCCATGGAGGCCCATGGCGTGCATCGCCCGGTCCATCACGAATGCTGCCCGCGCCATGTATCCGCTGCCCTCCAGAAAGGTGATAAAGAACATCATGGCAAATATGACGGGCACGAAGACCAGCACGAAACCGACGCCGGCGATGATACCGTCGGTTGCAAGGGAGATCATCCAATCCGAGGCGCCCGACGAGGCCGAGAAGCGCTTCCGCCCACCGCTTGAAGGGTCCTGCGGTCATGGCGTCTATCCAGTCGACAAATGGCGTTGATACGTCGAAGGTGAGCTTGAACATGAGCCACATGGCTCCCAGAAAAATAGGAATGCCGAGGAAACGGTTCAGCACGAACCGATCGATCTTTTCGGTCAACTCTTTCTTTTTTATTTCCGGTTTGCGAAGCACCTCACGGATCAATCCGGCCGCCTGCGCATACCGTGCATCAGCCATCAACGTCTCTATGTCTGACTCATGGGCTTCCTCCAAATGCGCAGTTGCCTGCTTCACCACTGAATCGATGCCGGCCAGGTTGATCTCATTCAAAACCCGCTCATCGCTCTCCATGATCTTGAGTGCCAGCCAGCGTTTTGGATATCGCTCAACCAGTCCCTGATGAATGCCGATGACCGCTTTTTCCACAGCCGATGCCGCCGCCTCAACGTCTTCTCCGTAATGCAGGTCCTTGGGACGGCGCGCAGTATCAGCGGCTGTTTCCAGCGCAGCTTCCAAAAGATTCAGAAGGCCGGTCTTCTTCGTGGCCACGGTCGGGATAATGGTTGCCCCGAGCATCTGCTCCATCGCTTTTACATCGATCTTGTAGCCTTTCTGCTCTGCCTCGTCGTAGATGTTCAGCGCGATGATCATGGGGATTCCCAATTCCATGAGCTGGACCGTGAGGTACAGGTTTCGCTCGAGATTCGTCGCGTCCACGACGTTGACGATCACGTCGGGGCGCTCGTGCACCAGGTAGTCCCGGGCGATGATCTCTTCCTGGGTGTAAGGGCTCAGGCTGTAGGTTCCGGGCAGGTCCACCAGTTTTACCAGCTGGTCGCCGTATTCAAACTGCGCTTCTTTCTTTTCCACGGTAACGCCCGGCCAGTTGCCCACATGGAGCCGTGTTCCCGCAATGGCATTAATGAGCGTGGATTTCCCGGAGTTTGGATTTCCCGCCACCGCGATGGTGACGGACTTTTTCGCGACTGCCAGGCTGCAAATCCGCGGATTGCCTCTGCTTTTAATTCCGCTGTTCACTGTCGCATTGCGCACTCATTCGCACCTCCACCGCAATGCCTTCAGCTTCTTTTTTTCTGAGAGAAAGCTTGTAATTCTTGATCGTCACCTCGATGGGGTCTCCCAGGGGCGCGATCTTTTCAACCTTCACTTCTTCGCCGACAAGCACGCCCATGTCCATGAGCCGTCGTTTGAGCGGTCCGAGAGCGCCCATTTTCGTGATTCTTCCCTTTTCTCCCGGCTTCAGCATTGCCAGATTCATTTCTCCGATCCTCCGTACCAGTATTTTCATCGCTATGCCGCGTCCCAGGGCGATCCGCGATTCGTCCACCTTGAGCAGGAGCGGTCCGCGGCCCCCGTTGCTCAGGACCTCCACGATCTTGCCGACGCGGACGCCCATGTCCTCGATCCGGTCCTGACAGCTTCGGTGCGCTGCGCGCTCTCCTGCGGGAACGGATGCGCATTCTCTTTCCGTTCCCGTACCTCTACGACCTCGCGCGAACTCCGTCGGCTCCGAGTAATCCGAGGGGAATCATTTGTATGCCTCCTATAATCTCCACGTGATCCCCGCAAGGAACGTGGTGTCTGTTTCCGGTTTATTCAAAGCTTCTTTTATGCCAAGATCGAGGTCCAGATTGTCGGTAACCGAGTAGACGAACCCGCCCAGGATGAAGGCCGGGTTCGTGTTCGAGGTCCTGTCCGGGTTCCGCTCCATGCCGATATTCGCGACGAGGTTCAAGTCCTTCACAACCTCCACCTGTGAGGCGAGGGAGGCGTGCCAGATGTTCTTTCTGTTTGCCTCTTCGTCCGCCTGAAGTTTGTACTCGTTGCGGGTGTATCCCGCATTGAAATGGAACGCCCAGGGACCTGTTTCCTTGGTGGTGATGAAGAACATACTGTAAGATACTTTTCCGTTGCCAAGCCCCTTCTCCTCGTCGCCGGTCGGAAGGCTGATGCCGGGCTTCACCGCAAAGCTCAAGCCGTCCTTTTCAGAGACGCGCGCTTTGAGCTCTATGGACAGGTCCGTGGCCCCCCGCACTGCCGTGGTAGTTCCCGCATCTTCGACCCTGACCGAAACAAAGGGAAGGCCGAACACGAGGTCTATGGTGTCGCTCAACCCGTATGACAAGAAAGGAACCGTCGGCGCCTCAAAACTTTTCTCCGTAACCCCGTCTTCCTTATCGATCCCGTACTGGCCGGTGAATTCGAGCTGAGCCTTCCCCTTGCCCTGCGTTCCGGTGTCGTCAGTGATGAGCGGATGGGCGGCGAAAGCCGTTCCCGCAGCCGTGAGCGACACCATTAATCCGATTGACAAAACCGCTGCCGTAGCCATTTTAACCATTAACTGCTCCTCCTCTTTCTCTTTTGTTCATGAAGTTGATACCACGTACTACCGTACAATCGCTGTGCATCTTTTTTCGCTGCTTACGAAATCCGGCCGAGAGCCCCTTGTGCAGATAATGATAATCATTATCAACAAGAGGTCCAATAAAATGGCCGCTTCTGCCTCTTCGGCCCTCCTCCGGCGGCTTTACGACCTCGCGATCCCTACCTTGGTGAGCAGCTCACGGCTTCCGCCGTCTGGCACGCCGCGCACAGTCCATACATCTCCAGCTTATGGCTTTGAACTTTGAATCCCTTTTTGTTTGCCACGTCCTGCTGAAGTGCTTCGATGCGCTCATTCTCGAATTCGATGATCGAGCCACAACCGGTGCAGATCAGGTGGTCGTGATGAGCGTTCGGGTTCTTATATTCAAAGCGGGTGAAGCCATCTTCAAACCGACGCTCCTCGGCGAGGCCGGCTTCTGCCAGCAGCTTCAAGGTGCGATAGATCGTTGCATATCCGATACCGGGATGCGACTTTCTCACGCGGGCATACAGTTCTTCCGCACTCAGATGCCGCCCTGCCTCGATGAATGCGTTGAGGATTGCATCCCGCTGACTCGTGGATCTGAGCCCGTGCGTTGCAAGGTATTCAGACAATTGGAGAACGGGTGTTTTTTTCATACTTGAAATTGATAACCATTATCAACAGGCGATATAGTACCATCCCCGATGTCTGCAGTCAATATGTTTTTCATTTTTTTTATTCAAGGCTAACAGGCTGCTTAAACTCTGAAAACCGCGCCTGTTAAGTAGTTTGCGGACTTCACGTCAATGAAAGCTAAAAAATGCGAAGCGCTCCCCACGTAATTCGTGATGAGGGAGCTGACAGGCTCGGCGAGAAACTCAACGTTTCTCGCCGCCCCGGCAGATTTTTTCGCGTGAAGTCTCTCAGGCGCCCTTCGCGCGGGAGCTTTTGTACCGTTCGAGGCACGGCTCACATACACCGTCATGCTCGGACCAGCCCGGGAAATCTCGCTTCATCCGACTGATTACCAGCTCGTCGGCCGTACGGTGCAGGTCGTACAGCAACTCAGGAACTTCCTTTTTGCATAACGGACACTGTTTCATCTTCATAGCAAATCACCCTTTCGTTCATTCAATTGAATAAGACCCCTGCTTTCTCCGCAAAGAAACGGATCGTCGGATTATTTGCACCTCTTGCAGCTTGAAAAGCCGACCAAGGCATAGGGCGGACACCAACCGATCAGGCCGGTCGCAAGAGGGACAATTCCAAGATAGGCCCAGGGCGATTGGGGTCCCGTAAAGGCAAGTGAGATAATCGCTATGCCTCCCATGATCCTGATTATTCTTTCAACTCCACCAATGTTTTTTTTCATACTGCCTCCTTAATATAGTGCGGCGCCGGCATAACTGCCGTACCGCTTTGTTGTCCGAAAGATATCAAAAAGGAGGACGGAGGTCTGTGACTTAGTCACCAGACGGACGGAGGATGTGGTCAGGGAGGAAAAATCTGATATACACGGGTTGGACTTTAAACGATCTGTCACGTCACAAACTGCACAAAAGACCAGTTTGAACGGTGCGATTCGTGTGCATCTATGCGGCAAAAACAGCGTATGTTACGGCCTCAACAGGGTGATCGAATTCCGGGAGAGCTTGACCAGCTTTCGGCGTTCAAAATCCTTGAGTAAACGGCTTACCACTTCACGCGAGGTGCCCAGGTCGTTGGCGATCTGCTGATGCGTACTCGCAAGCAGGTTGTTCCCGCTTTTTTCGACAAGATAATCCATAAGCCGCTCGTCCATCCTGCCGAAGGCAATTTCTTCCACCAGTTCCATGACCATCGCCATTCGCTGGGTCATGATGGAAAAGACAAAATTTTTCATCTGCTCTGATTCAGTTACCATACGCCTGAAATGCCGTGACGGACAAAGCATGAGATCGACCGCGCTAAGGGTCACCGCATGCGCAGGATAGGGTTTTCCCGAGAGGATGCACGAAGCATTCAGAATGCAGGTCTCGCCAGGCCCAATCTCGTAAAGCGTGATCTCCCTGCCCGTTTCACTGATCTTAAAAACGCGGATATCTCCGGAAAGAACGAAGGCTATCGCGGAGCAGGCATCGCCCTCGCTGTAAAGCCGGCTCCCGGCCGACGCCTTTTGGCGGCTGCAGGCTGATAAAAAATCCTGCAGTTGCCCGTCGCTCATTCCCTTGAATGCGGGAAACGTTTTGAGGAAATCATTTTGTTGCATAGCTGGACAATATAGTAAGTGGAAGCACGCAATTTGTCAATTCGAGAAATAGGAAAGAAAAGGCACAAGACGCTTTCTACAGGGAAAGAGACGCCGACCCTGGTCCGGGATCACTCGTCTAGGACGGGAAGGATGCCGAGGCTGCTCAGGAAGGAGAATCGGGCAATCTTGAAAATATAGTTTCTTATATTTCATGATCCGTCAACCGTAACCTGATAAATCGAAAAGCCTGCCGATGTAAATCCGGCAGGCTTGATTATTTCACGTGATTGCTGTTCCCCAGCCTGTGCTAGTGCGGCGGAGGCGGGGCAACAACGGAAGCAGGAACCGCATTCCTGACCGGTTTGAGGCTCATGAGATACGCAAAGATCGCCTGGAGATCTGCATCGGTAAGCTTTGCATATTCCTGCCATGGCATAGGCGGCAATATGTCCCTTTCACCACCCATGAACTTTCCTGTGCGAAGTATCCTGATGAACAGCTTCTCGTTCAAATTTCCGAAACCGGTTTCCCTGTCAGGAGTAAGGTTTGCGGCATAGCTGGTGCCCCATAAACCGACCCAGGCCGTCAAATTGTGGTTGAACAGGCCGCCCCATTTATCCATACCGATAACGCCCATCGGAATTGCGGCTATCCTCTCATCTGCCGGGTGCCCCGACAGCAGCCGGGCTTCATCCACTGCCGGGCCCTGCGCGGTCATCTTCTTGGGAGAGTGGCAGTCGTTGCATCCACCCAGGGTGACAAGATATCTTCCGCGTTCGATCTCTGTTTTTTTCTGGCCGGTCATCTGTGGTTCTCCGGCGAAGGCAGGTTCATACACCAGAGTAAGACTGATGAATCCAACAAGCACCAATCCAGCAGCAGTAATTACCTTCATGATGTCTTCCTCCTTCGTAAGGGGCGTTGATCCTAAAAATGGCATTTGGACACGGAAGAATCGGAAACATCTGATTACCAGAAGTAGGCGCTTCTAAGCGACGCGGATAAATTCTGAAGCAAAGCATTCACCTATTAGGTGAACCTCTTATAAAAGAAATAATCCGCCGTTATCCGGCTCTTATCCGTGTTTATCCGTGTCCAAATGTTTTTTAGGTTTATGCGCTGACAGCCTTCTCTTTTGATGAAACGATAGCAAAAGGGTAAAGAGCAGTCAATGAGCCCAAAGGATGAATAATCAGGATGGTCTTTTTATAAGATAACGTTGTTGCTGGGAGGACCGGCCATCTGCTTGCCGGGAGATACACGTCGATCCTGCTCCGGGATCACTCGTCAATGGCGGGAAGGATGCCGAAGGCAACCTCGTCGTTGATGAACCTGCGGATGATCTCTTTGGCGCCGGGAGTGGTCCTGACGAACTGCACCCCGACGCCCCACATGCCGGAAGCTTCGTCGTCCGGAGACTGGCAGTAGACGACCCGGGCTTCGGCGCGGACCGCCTCTTCCTGAAAGCTGACCTGCAGCACGACCTCGGAACCCTCGGGATAGGGCCGGAGCGTGCGCAGGTACATGCCGTTCGCCGAGAGGTTGGTGGCGCATTCGCCGTCCACACAGTCGAGGGGCCGGTCGTTCACGAGCACGGACAGCCGGGTGGGGATGCGGACGTCCCTGCGGCGCGATCCGGGCTCCAGCACGGGCTGAAGGACCTCATAGAGCTCATTGGCCTGGACGGGCTTGCTGATGCAGGACAGGGCTCCTGCCCGGCGACATTGCTGTTCGACCTCGGGCGCCAGGTCATGGGTCATGACGATGATGGGCACGGCAGCGGTCTGGTCGAGCTGCCTGATATGCTGCAGCAGGTCCAGGCCGCTCAGCCCCTTGAGGTGCAGTTCGGTCACGATCAGAGAGGGGGGCGAGGCTGACGCGATCTCGAGGGCGTTTCCGACGCCGAGGGCGGAGCAGGCATGGTATCCGAGGCGCTGGAGGATCATGGACATGAGCACAAGGTTCCGGGCATCGCAGTCAACAACAAGGACGAACCTGTTCATGCGCTCCATGCTTCCAGGTGTGCTCCGGGCTTCCTCCATGGCCTGCCTCCTTGGATGGTACGGTGCTGCGTGACGTTCGTCGCCGGCCAATGCATCGGCATAGCGTGATTGTATAAGAAAGAGGCTGTCTGCGCAAGAGCTCTTTCCTGGGCAGGAGCCGTCTCAGTGGGTATTCTCGAGCTTCTGGACCGCGGTGCAGGCAACGCCATGCCCCGGACTGCAGGCTTTCTCGGAATTAGAGCATCAAGGGATTATAGGGTGTGATATTGGGGTCACCCGTTTACAGGGGTGACCCCAATAGAGATCTCGGATGAAGAACATCGGAAAACCATGTGCGGGAAAACCGCATTCACGGTTTGAAAGAGGGCTGGTCAATGAGACCGGCTCTCTACATTTAATGGCCATTCTTTTTTGGACAATTGTTGCTAATATTTTATAAACGCCGCTTCACGATGGCCACCGTTCCCTTTTTCAACCCCTTTGCGCGTTGTCGCTGCCCCGGCCGCTATCTGTCCCTGCTGAGCGACAAACTGCCCGCTCTGTGCCTGCCGCCCTCCAGCCAGTTTTTTCATCGAAGGCGCTCGCAACGCAGTGTCCTCGCCATCTTCCACCTTAAAGAATGCGATCGTGCCCCGGAGCTGCTCGGCCTGGGATGAAAGCTCCTCCGCTGTGGCCGATATCTCCTCTGTTGCTCCCGCGTTCTGTTGGATGACATGGTTCAGCTGCTGAATCGCGGAGTTGATCTGAGCGGATCCCGATGTCTGCTCCTTTGATGCCGCGCTGATCTCCTGTACCAGTTCAGCCGTCTTCTGGATGTCCGGGACGAGCTTTGCCAGCATTTGCCCGGCTTTCTCTGCAACCTCCACGCTCGTTATCGAGAGCTGGCTGATTTCGCCGGCCGCCGCCTGGCTTCTCTCCGCAAGCTTCCTGACTTCCGCTGCCACCACCGCAAAGCCCTTGCCGTGCTCGCCGGCCCTGGCCGCTTCTATTGCCGCGTTCAATGCCAAAAGGTTCGTTTGACGGGCGATCTCTTCGATAATAGAAACCTTTGCCGCGATCTCCTTCATGGCGCCAACCGTCTCGGACACTGCGTTTCCGCTCTCTGTCGCATCCTCTGCGGATTTAAGGGCGATTTTTTCAGTCTGGTGAGCGTTGTCCGCGTTCTGCCTGATGGTTGCGTTCATCTCCTCTATCGTGGAGGATGCTTCCTCGGCCGATGCCGCCTGCTGCGTCGTGCCCCGCGACAACTGGTCCGCGCCGGACGAAAGCTGCATACTGCCTGAGTTAACATTTTCCGCTGCCAGCTTGACGCCGGTGACGGTTTCGCGGATGTTTTCGATCATTCCATTCAGTTTGACTGCGATGTCTCCGAGCTCATCGTCGGTTTTTATAAGAATGTTGTTCCTGAGATCGCCGTCCGATATCGTGGCGACCCAGTTCGATATGGAGGTGAGACTCTTTTTGAGCGGTCTCGCCAGGAAAAAGGTCGATCCGGCAAAAAGCAATCCGACAACCCCGGCAAAGACGGCGATAAAGATAAGCTCCATGGTACGCTGTGCTTTTTCCATATCGCCCAATGCCTTCTCCGAAATGTTCTTCGCTTTATCGCTTAACTGCATGAGGATATCGTGTGTCTGTTTCAATGCAGGGACTGTTTCGGTCTCGTACGTGTCCATGGCGATGTCCGCCCTTCCTTCTTTGAGGGCAGTTATTATCTTGGAAGCTGTTGCATGAAGGTCTGAATGCGGCTTTTCGAGGCTCCGGTAAATGACCTCCAGCTCCTTGTCGGGCGTATAGCTGTAGTACCACTGGCCAAGAGCGCATTTTGTGTGATCGAGCTGCCCGGAAAAATCTTTTCCGAAAAGAATCGAATCTACGGCAAGCGCGTCTGCCCATTTGAAATGATCAAGTATGCGCACGTTGATAATGGACTGGAGCTGGGTTTGAGCGCTTACATGCTTAAGCCCGCTCCTGGTTTCACTGATTTTAATCTCGACGAAGCTAGCCAGTCCTATCAGCACAACGGTCAATATGACAATGGCTATGTAGGTCTTGTTGACGATGGTCACCCTCATCACCGGATCCTCCTCCTCGTATCGTACGTATGCTGCGCTTAATGCTTTTTTTGTGGACCAAAGCTAAAAATGCCGGCAGCTGGCAATTTTAAGCTTCATGGGTTTAAATATATTCCATGCATTCGCCTTATTCCTGGATCTGCTTCCGATAGAGCTTCCAGAGATTGGCGCCTTCCCGGAGATTTACCGTCCCTTGCTGACTGATAATTTCCTGGCCTTCTTTGCTTTTTGCGAACTCAATGAATTTAGCGCTTGCTTGATCCGGTGCTACGGTTGTCACGAGATAAAGCGGACGATACAGAAGATATTTCCCGGATGCGATGTTTTCTTTCGAAGTATCAATTCCATTAAGACGAAGTATTTTCACATCTCTTTTTCTCGCACTTGATATCCCGGTTATGCCCACTGCCCACTTGTCTTTTTCGATAGCCTTCTCCATTGGGCCGCTGTCCTCGAACAACGCTGCAGTAACGAAGGTCTTATTGGGATCATGGAACAGGATTTCGCGCACCATTAAGCCCACTCCCGAATCTTTTTCATCGCGATCGAAGTATTTGATCGGCATTTTCGACGGCCCTCCCAGGGCTCCCCAGTCCTTTACCCGGCCCTCCAGCACGGCTTTCAGCTGTTGCACGGTAATAGAATCCACAGGATTTGATTTGTTGACGATCACCACCAGCGCGTCCCATGCAACGTGATGCAGGGTCACCCCTTTTTCTTCAGGCTGATCCACTGCATGACGGCACGTTCCCCCCAGATTTTTCTTATGGGAAGCAATGTCCCTGATGCCGAGTGTTGCGCCACCGCCCTGTATGTCCACCTCTATTCCGTGCAGCTCCTTGAATTTAACTGCCAGTTGTTCCATGAAGGCAAGTTTCACGATGCCGCATCCCGTATAACTTATTTTTTGAGCAGGTGCCGCCCCGAGCAGGAACCCGGTAATAAGGACCACACAGCCTATCAACCACATCTTTTTCATGATCTTTCTCCTTTTATCAGGTTTTTTAATTTTTCAGCTTTGTTTCCCGCTGCTGTTTTAATCATTTTTTTGATCGCGCAACTGTCGTTGGCCGGAACAGAATTCCGGCCAACGACAGTTCGTTTGACTATTTACCGTTCCTATGATGACCGTTCGTGCTCACTTTCGTGATTTCCGAATGGCATACATTGCAGTTCTCGTATCCTCTGGTGAACTGCCCGCCGCTGTAATCCGTGCCGACATAGTGGCACTGGACGCAGGTGGTAGAACTGGCCGGCACCGGCAGCCCGGGCCTTCCGTTGTTCAGCATCTCCACAGCTTTGGCGGCGACGTCGCCTGCCAGGCGCGCGCACCGTTCCGAACGCTCGGGCGATCCGCTTGCGTACCCCGATGCAAGGCACCAGTTCGTGACAGAGTTGTGGCAGAGAGTGGTTTTTGCGATGCTCTGCGCCAATGGACCGGTAGGAGCAACGATGTTCGATGGAAGCGGCGTCTGTGTATACCAGGTGAGAAGGTCCGAGATGAATCCCTGGGCATCCACTTGCGCGCAGATAAGCCCGATTGCCGCACATGCCCCGTTCAGCGCCCCGCAGAAACTGGCGAAACCGGCGACGCCGCTCGCAGCCCATTCCATCATAGGCGTCGGGATGTTCGCGTACGGGCCGTACGGGTCCGCGGCAGCCAGCTGGCTGATAATGGCGTTGAATGAAGCAAATCCACAATGCTGATGCTTGACCCCGTCAATAACAATTCCTTTATACGAGTTATATCCGAGCTGCCTTGTTGCTTCCGCGTCAAGCGGAGCATACCCGAAGGGATGCGCTACCGCGGCATTGGCCTTCCCCGGATTTACCAGAGTCAATCCGCCCGCTGCAACAACGCCCGCCATCACCCCAGCACCTACTTTCAAGAAATCTCTTCGCGATGAGTCTGACATGTTATTTCCTCCTTAAGGTATGGGTATCATGATGTTTCGAGCACCGATGGTCAGAATTGCCAGCCAGTATGACTGCTCAGTGAAACGGTTCCGGTTTGCCGCCTTTCTTTTTTGCATGCCTCCCGCTGCACAGGGAATACTATAAAAGAAGCGCCGCACAGGTGAAAAATCCCTCTTCTTGCCTCGAAAATCTATCACGCTGTTGTTTCGTTAGCCCGCAAAACAGATATTTCACTGCTCGAAAACACTTTTTCGATGTCCAGAATGATAACAAAGCGGTTCTCCTGCTTGCCCATGCCCTTGATAAACCCGGTGTTCGCCAGCGTCCCGATGCTGGGCCGGGGCTCAATGCTGTCCTGCTCAAGATCTATCACCTCCTGCACGGAATCCGCGAGAGCTCCCAGCACTGTAGGCTGATCATCGATTGCCACCTCCACGATGATGATGCATGTGTTGACCGTCATCCTGGTCCTGGGCATCCCGAATTTAAGACGGAGGTCCACGACGGGCACCACTCTGCCTCTGAGGTTGATCACCCCGTGCATGAATTCCGGCGTCCTGGGAATCCTGGTTATCGATGTGAAATCGAGCACCTCACGGACTTGTGAAATATCGATCGCAAAGGTTTCCGTATCAAGATTAAAGGTCAGGTACTGCGTCGTCTCCATGGTCCCCGCTGTCGTCATGGCATGCCTCCCTTTCCAGCATCGGATTTTTCAAATCTGAGACTTTGCCGGCGCTCGGCAACACCGGCTATCGCTTCTGTTTGAGTACACGAAAGCACGTTATAATCATCACACCTCGTGGTTCACATTTCAGGCCGTCAGAGGTTGCATCCGCCGCGCGTGACTGCCGATGTTCTGTGTACAAAATAGTGAAGTATGATAATTGCTGGTAGTGCGTGAGTAACGCTTGTGCCTTGGAGGCACGGGAATGCGGATATGCAGGAATTCTGAAATACGAAGGAGCAGCTTTAATCCAGAATGGTCGTGTTGCTTTAGAACTGCAACAAAGAGTTACCTTAGCGTATTGCTTAATGCAGCATTCTTGTCACCTCTTCGAACACTCCCCTTGAGCTCGTTCATGTTTAGGCAACACTTTATTGCTATTTTCATACGCAACACCTTGTGTAATGATTTATTTTGCAATATTTATACCCATACATAATAAATTTAAGTTGTTATTTATCAATTTGTTGCCGTTGGGAGCAGGTGTCGCGCATGTCCGAAAACACTACAGGTCCAGTTGTTGACTGGCAAAATTTGGCATTAATGATTGCGGTTATAGATCGTCACGAGAGCGGTCACCGTGACCGATACAAAACAGAAGCGCCCCAATAAGCGAGGCGCTTCACGTCGGAAGCTGAGGCCGTGGTTGCAGCACGTGTTGCGAACAACGCGACAAGGACAGCAAGGACAATAAGCCGTGTATTGATGATTTTTAGAATGCACGCTTTTTTCGTTAAAACTTTGCGAATGTAGCATCGATTAAATTTGTCGTCAACCTAAAGTTATGATTTGAGATGACCCGAAGGAATAGTGCACTTGTGATGGTCTCGTAAGAAGTCTCCTCTGCCGTCATTGCGAGGAGCTGAGCGACGCGGCAATCTCTTTTTTTCAGGCGGTTATAAACTGCGAGATTGCTTCGCTTTGCTCGCAAAGACGGCTTAAAGGACTTTTACGAACACATCAACTTGTAATTGTTTGATTTTATGTGGTGAGGTATTTTCAGAGCGTGGGCGAAAAGTTGCAGTCATTTGCAGCGCGCTTACGTCGAAAACGAATCTCAGAATGCATTAAGGAATAAGATAGGATGCAAAGGAGTGGGTATCTTGCTGATAAATCGTCATGAAAGAAAGCTCACTGCGGCCGATACCGGAGAGCCAGGCCTTTTAAGAAGCTCCTCAGGAACTGGTCGCCGAATTCCTTGTAGTTCTTATGGTCTTTTTTTCTGAAGAAGGCGGTCAGTTCGGAGCTTGAGATAGCGACCTCGCCCAGCTTCAGGACGGCGAGCATATCGTCCTCTTTCAGCTCCAGGGCGATCCTGAGCTTCCGCAGCACGGCGTTATTGTTCAGTTGCTGGTCAGGCCTTTTCACCTGCCCCGGTTCAGCCTCTTTCCTGCCCCGTTTATGAACAATAAGCCCGTCCAGAAAGGCGCCCAGCACCATATCGCTGCAGGCGACATATCCCGGTTCGTCCTCCTTCTTCAGGAGGTTCTTCAGACCGGCCAGATCGACGGCGTGACCGGCCTGCTTGAATATTTCGAGCATGGTCGGATCGTTGAGGTTCAGGGCGTAGCGTACTCTTTTGAGAATGTCATTGGGTGTCATAATATGCTTACTGTATATCGCATTGAGCAGCAGCGCAAGCGGAATTTTCCCGCATTCGAATTTCCATTGTTTCAAAACTTGTCTTTAACCTGAAAAACATTTGGACACGGAAGGAGCGGATTAACAGCGGATAAAGGCGGATAAATCGTAAACAACGCACTCACCTATTGGGTGAACCATATATCAGGAAAAAATCCGCCGTTATCCGACTCTTATCCGATTTGATCAGTGTCAAAGGACGTTTTTAGGTTTAAAGCTTTCCTTTGCGTCTTGGCGAGAGACGCCCTTGACTCTGCCCGGCTTGACAGTCATCAGCCTGCTCTTGAAATTGCAGCGGGAACCAGTTATGATGGCGGCATGAACGAGAACGCGGGAAATCTCTGCGGAATTTGTGACCTGCCTCCGAAGGAATGTGTCTGCTTTTGCGGGTGAAGCCACGTCTGCCCCCTGGACCAGGGGGAAGCATACTGCCCGATCTGCCTGCCGGAGCCTGAACATTAGGGCAGGAGCAGTACTACTTTCATTTTTTTCTATCATCTTCCTGCGGTTTCTTATATTATAATAGTGTTGTCAGTGACGAACGCTTTGGCTGCGAGCATATAATCTTATGTACGAAAGAGGTGAGGAATAATGGCACAGTCGCGTCAGGGAGCAAAAAAGGAAGTTAAGAAGCCGAAGAAAGATAAAAAGAAGTAACGATCGCAGCGCCTGAAAAAGACGAAAGGGAGCTATCGGCTCCCTTTGTCTTTTGATGAACGCTTCATGAACGAACGATCCGCCTGCCGCCCTTCCCTCAGAAGAGCCAGAACACCCTGTATCTTTTCTTATGCTCAGGCGTGGTCTCCACGCCGAACAGCCCCCCCAGGACCGCCCAGTATGAGCCCTTGCCCTCTTCCGACTCAGTATAATAGAAGGGATTGAACTCAAAGATCGAGGACGTAGGCGTAGCGCTCTTCCTGATGACCCTCCAGAGGAACCGGAAATCGCTCGTCTCGGCGTCTTTCCGCTCGTAGGAAATGACCTTCCAGAGGAAGCCCGTCTGTTTCACGAACTCTCCCTCGCTGCTGTAGGAAAACAGGAACCATAGCACGGACCAGCTCATGGCGTCCTGTTCCTTGTCAAAGGAATAGGAATAGAGCGGGAAGAGCCTGTGCTGCTCCAGAGTTCCTCTCCTGTTGTAGTGGAAAAGACTGATCTTCGGCGGCACCAGCCACAGAAGGGACAGGTCGGTCTCATCACGCGTCTCATCCCGTTCATACCAGTGAAGCAAGAGCGTCAGATCTCGTTGCCTGTTCTCGTCCTTTTCCTGATGCCACCACACGGGAAAAACCGTGGACAGGGAGGCAGTCCCCTCCCGCCTGTGATAGTACAGCAGGAACTGGTCGAGTTCCACGTCCCGCATCGGATCCCGTCCGAAGCGGATGAGCGGCCAAAGGAGCGCGTGTTCCTGATAGGTCCCCTGTTCATGCCAGCGATAGATCGGCCAGACGTACAGCGTGTTCGTTCCCGGATCACGCTGATGGTAATAGAACGGCGCGAGCGTCAACAGCGAGTCCGCGTCGCTCTGGCTGTAGTAGAGCGGGATGAGCCAGGTCTTCTTCTCCGGTCCCTCCACTTTCCTGCCGTACAGAGGGAAGACAGCGGTGAACGAGTCATTTTGTTCTCGCTTATGATAGTAGAGTAGAAACTGACTGAGCGTGATGTCTTTCACCGGGTCCCGTCCGAAGCGGACCAGCGGCCAGAGGAACGCATGCTCACGATAGCTCCCCGCTTCGTGCCACCGGTAGATCGGCCAGACGTACAGCGTGTTCGCTCCCTCGTCGCGTTGATGATAATAGAACGGCGCGAAGGTCAGGAGCGAGTCTTCGTCCTCGTAATGGTAGTAAAGCGGGAAGAGCACCTGC
This sequence comes from Nitrospirota bacterium, assembly GCA_963818475.1. Taxonomy (GTDB): domain Bacteria; phylum Nitrospirota; class UBA9217; order UBA9217; family UBA9217; genus GWC2-56-14. Next base: position 634,285 of record CAWFSF010000002.1, read on the forward strand.
TGCTTTCTTGCTCCCGCTATCGTGCTCCAGAAAAGAGGGAACACCGTGGTGAACGATCTGTCCTGTTCCCGCTTGTGATAGTAGAGCAGGAACTGGTCGAGCTCCACGTCTTTCTCACCGTCCTTTCCGAAGCGGATCAGCGGGTAGAGTGCCCCGTATTCACGGTAGCTCCCCTGCTCCTTCCTGCTGAAGAGAGGCCACAGATGGAGTGAATCGCTTCCCGGCTCCTTGCGGTGATAATAGAGCGGAGCGATGGTCAGGAGCGAGTCTACGTCTTCACGGTGGTAGTAAAGCGGGAAGAGCACCTGCTGCTTTTTTGCTCCCGCTATCGTGCTCCAGAAAATAGGAAACACCGTGGTGAACGATCTGTCCTGTTCCCGCTTGTGATAGTAGAGCAGGAACTGGTCGAGCGCGATGTCTTTCTCCCGGTCCCGTCCAAAGCGGATGAGCGGGTAGAGGGCCCCGTATTCGCGGTAGCTTCCCTGCTCCTTCCTGCTGAAGAGAGGCCACAGGTGGAGCGTGTCCTTGTCCGCTTCCCTTCGATGATAGTAAGGCAGCACAGGGAGCGCGAGCGTCAACAGCGAGTCTTCGTCCTCGCGGTGGTAGTAAAGCGGGAAGATCACCTGCTGCTTCTTTGCTCCCGCTATCGTGCTCCAGAAAAGGGGAAAGACCGTGGTGAACGCTTTGTCCTGTTCACGTTTATGGTAATAGAGCAGGAACTGGTCGAGCGCGATGTCTTTCTCCCGATCCCGTCCGAAGCGGATGAGCGGCCAGAAGGAAGCGTGCTCGGTATAGGTCTTTTCGCGGCGCAGGCTGTAGATCGGGAAGAGGACCAGCTTTTCTTTATCCGGCTCCTTGCGGTGATAGTAGGGCAGCACCGGCAGCGCGAGCGTCAACAGCGAGTCCGCGTCGCTCCGGTGGTAGTAGACCGGGAACAGCCAGGAGAGCTTTTGCTCGTTCTCCACCCGCCTGCTGTAGAGCCAGAGCAGGGCGTCCTGCTGCGAGAGTCCGGCGCGGCTGTCGCGCGTATCCATGAAGAGCGGGCCGAGGACGAAGGTTTTTTTATACCAGTCGCCTTCCCGGTGTACCCCGTAGAAGGGAATGAGGTGCCGATAGCTGTTTTCCCCTGAGTCGAAGGACCAGTAGAGCGGGAAGAAAACAGTATAGGCATTGTCCGGCCTGGAGCCGTGCCAGTAGAACGGAGGGATCCTGACCGAGCGCGTTGTGGGCGAAGCTTCATAATGAAAGAACGGCCAGAGCACGTCCCACCCGGTGAGCTGTTGCTCCTGGTCCGCATATCGGGAGTACAGGGGGAAGAGGAGGAAATGCCGCGAAACAACGTCGCCGCGCTTGTACTCGCCGTAGAACGGGAAATAGTAGGTGAATGCTGACTGCTGCTCCTTGTCCTCTGCATTGAAGTACAGCGGAAAGACGGTTTTAAAGCTGAACTGCTCGCTTCGGTACCGCAGGTAGACCGGGACCCCGACGGTGATGCCGAAGTCCTTCCTTTCGTAGTCATAGTAGAGCGGCAGGAGCGTCGTGAACGCGCTCTCTTCCGACTTCCGCTTCATGTAGAGCGGGGTGATGGCCGAAAACTCGACCGTGGGGCTGTCGTACTGTAGGTAGAAGGGAAGGAACGTGCGCAGCCTTGTCGTCCCCGTTACTGACGAGAAATAGGTCGGGAAGATATACCGGAAATGTCCTTCAGGCTCCCTCCTGCTGTGATAGAGAGGAATGATCGTCCTCACGCTGGTATCAGGCGTTTCGCGGTGGTAGTAAAGCGGCGCGACGATCCGCATCGACTCCTCCGGTGTTTTCCGTCCAAAATAGATCGGAAGCAGAAGGTCCCATGCAGCCTGGGGTTTTCTCGATGAGAACCAGAGGGGGAAAAGAGTGGTGAAGGCTTTGTCCTGTTCCCGTTTATGATAATACAGCAGGAACTGGTCGAGTTCGAGGTCTTTCTCCCGGTCACGTCCGAAGCGGATGAGCGGCCAGAGCACCCCGTGCTCGCGATAGCTCCCCTTTTCATACAGCCGGTAGAAGGGCCAGAAGTAGAGCGAGTCACTGCCCGGCTCCTTGCGGTGATAGTAGAGCGGCGCAAGCGTCAACAGCGAGTCTTCGTCTTCACGGTGGTAGTAAAGCGGAAAAAGCACCTGCTGCTTCTTTGCTCCCGCTATCGTGCTCCAGAAAAGCGGGAAAACCGTGGTGAATGATTTGTCCTGTTCGCGCTTATGATAGTACAGCAGGAACTGGTCGAGTTCGATGTCTTTCTCCCGGTCTCGTCCGAAGCGGATCAGCGGGTAGAGCGCCCCGTATTCGCGGTAGCTCCCCTGCTCCCGCCTGCTGAAGAGAGGCCACAGATGAAGTGATTCGCTTCCCGGGTCCTTGTGGTGAAAGTAAAGCGGCGCGATGGTCAGGAGGGAATCCGCGTCGCTCTGGCTGTAGTAGAGCGGGAACAGCCAGGTCTTCTTCTCCTGGCCTTCGACCTTCCTGCCGTACAAGGGGAAGACTGCGGTGAACGAGTTGTTTTGTTCGCGCTTATGATAGTACAGCAGGAACTGAGCGAGCGCGATGTCCTTCACCGGGTCCCGCCCGACGCGGATCAGCGGATAGAGTGCCCCGTATTCGCGGTAGCTCCCCCGCTCCTCCCTGCTGAAAAGAGGCCACAGATGAAGTGAATCGCTTCCCGGCTCCTTGCGGTGATAGTAAAGCGGCGCGAGCGTCAGGAGGGAATCCGCGTCGCTCTGGCTGTAGTAGAGCGGGAGCAGCCAGGTCTTCTTCTCCTCGTCTTCGACCTTCCTGCCGTACAAGGGGAAAAGGGTGGTGAACGAGTTGTTTTGTTCGCGCTTATGATAGTACAGCAGGAACTGAGCGAGCGCGATGTCCTTCACCGGGTCCCGTCCGACGCGGATCAGCGGATAGAGGGTCCCGTATTCGCGGTAGCTCCCTTCCTCCTGCCTGCTGAAGAGGGGCCACAGGTGCGTATAGGAGTAGTCTTTACCCTCGCCTGCCCAGTAAAGCGGAAAAAAAACGCTGTAACTTCTCTCGGGAGAGCTCTTCTGCCAATAGAAGGGGAACAGGTGAGACGACGAGTGCTCCCCTTCCCGCTTGTAAACGCCGAGGGGCCAGAGCACGCTGGTCTTGCGAAATTCCCTCGCCGGATCGCTTTCTGTTGCAAAGATGAAATACCCGAAGGAATACCTGGTCCAGCTGTCCCTGCGCTCGTAATGGTACAGGGAAAAGAGCGCGTCCGTCTCCGCCCGGCCTTGCTCCTCACTGTGATAAAGCAGCGGCCACGCCGTGATCGGACGCGACACCTCCTCGGCGCCCGCACCGGATGCGATGGCCAGAACGAACGTGACGATGATGAAGAGCAGCAGAAATGCTTTTTTCATAGGGTCTGCCCTATTATCATAAAAACCGATCTATACGGCTGCTGACCTTTTTTCTCTAATGCGAGATGTTGCCGCCATTTTGAGCAAACATTATTTGCTACTGCAACGCATCCGCGATCGCAGGACTGTTCAAAAGCTCCTCGATCTTTCCCTTGAATGCCCGGGGGACCGCTTGCCTGGCATGCGCCGGGGGATTCCAGGAACTTCCTCCCAGATCGTCCTTTCCCTGGATCCTTTTTTCCGCAAGAACCCTTCCGTCCTGGTCGTAGATCTTCATGGTAACGTCGTAGCTCAAGGCAGTATTCATGTAGGTATCGCTTTTCCATTCGTTCAAAATCAGGAGGATCAGGCGTTCGGCCCGAACAGCCTTCAGTTTTTCCAGAGCGGCGGCTTGATCGTCGTCCTGCGTCACAGCGACGGGCACGGCTTTATAGCCTTTCTTTGCCAGCGATGTCACAAGCGCCTCGGTCATGTCCTTTGCCAGCGGTTCTCCGCTCGCGGTCGTAATATTGAAAGGATTGCCGAAGCCGCCGCGCTGAAGGCCGACGAAATCGGGGGTCTTCTCCCGGTCCTTTACGTATTGCCGCTGATCGTGAGCCGCAACGCCCACAGCCTTGGTGCCTGAAACGGTAAAGTCAGCGACCACATTGCTGTAGCTATGCCGGTTCCCGACAGCGCACCCGGCGGAGAAGGCCAAAACGATCACGACAACGGCATATTGAACCTGCAAAAAGATCTTCATGGGAATGCTCCTTTCCTGACAAGGTGAAATGCCAACGGGCTTGCGTCCGCTGCGCTTAATCCTACAGATTTGAACTGCTGCACAAAAAAACCGAACAGACTTCAGGGGTTTCCCTGTCGGTTCGGACTCAGCGTTGTTCGTCTTTTAAGTATACTATAATTCTTATACTTTAGAAGTAAAAATACCAGCCGGAGGATTTATCGGGTATGTGGATAACAATAGCGGGATCGTCATTTTTGATTGCCGGCGCCTGGCAAAAAAAAGGCAAAAGACGCATCCTGCGCTCTTTGCCTTTGCAACACCGGCTGATGAAAGATCGATAACCGCACAGCCGCTCTTGCTGAACAGCCCGTACTGAAGCAAACACCTTTCTCGCTTAGCGTTTTTTCATGGTAGACGCCAAGCGCCTCATAGCGCGGACAGAAGCAGGAGCCTTATGCTGATTTGAGATGGCGCTCCTTCTCCTCGGTGTAAGCGGCCTTGCCCGCCTCAATGGCGTCGGTGAGGGCTGTCGTGCTCTCCTTGTACAACTCCTTGCCTCTTTGAACGGTAGAAGCGATCTTCTCCTTCGTCTTCTCGGCAAGGTCCTTTATGTCCTCCCGTGTTTCTCTTCCCGATTTAGGCGCCAACAGGAGCGCAATACCTGCTCCCACGAGGCTGCCAACCAGGAAGGGGATTACCACAGAGCTTCCTTTTCTTCCAACTTCCATTTCTTCTTTCATTTTCATTTCTCCTTTCCTTCTTTTTTGAGATCCTTTACCAGGGTTGCTACTCCGGTTCTTATACCTGCCTTGAGGCTCGCAAAGTCTGCCCTTGCTTCAGCGCCGGCCGTGTCTCTTATGAAGCCGTACAATGTCTTCACCTCCTTCTGGAGATTGGCGACCGACGAGGTAATCCCCCGCACGTCTTCGGTCACGACCGTGACATTATCGCTGATCTTTTTGAAGTTCTCGAGCGTTACCCTGAGCTCAGCCAGCATTGCCAGCAGGTCCCCTGACGAGAGCGTGATGAACTGCCGGACAGCAGCTACCGTGCGATAGTTGCTCACCTGGTAGGCGATCGAGACTACGGCGTAGATGATGAAAACAACCACTCCGGCGTTTAAAAGCACGTTATTCATGATCACCTCTGGTTCTCGAAATTGCGCGCCGATACCGCCGGCGGACCTCCTGCCAGCAGGTGTTTTTCTGATAAACACGAACGAAGGCCATGCTTCAACGAGATCGTCCGGAGCTGCCCCTTTAGTCTCTCAGGACCACGCTATCCCGTTTTTTTGAACTTGTTCTTTGCTTCCGTAAAAGCATGCTTGAACTCGTCCCAGGCTGCATCCACGCCTGCTGTCATGGATTCCCAGGCCTCATTGCCCGCGCCTTTCAGTTCATGGAGCTTTTTGTTGACGGCTTCCCGCTTGGTCTTCATGTCGAGGATCCGGTTCTCATAGGTGACCCTGGCGTCTGCCTTGGCAGCGCGCGCCTTGAACTCCAGTTCGTCGATCTTTCTCGACCACTCCTTAAGCTGGGCAGTCATCTTGTCAATATACTCTTCTCTGTTTTTCATGACCGGTGCCTCCCTCCTTCGAAGCAGCGCTCTTGTGGTCCTTGTTTGCTGCCTCCGACTTTCTGCTGCTTGTACTTCTAATATAGCACCGGTGGAACAATGCGGCCGGGAAATCCGACAGCCCTCAATGCCAGTCAGCCGGATATTTTCATCATAAAGTACTAGACTTTTTTTTTGCCTCCATTGCTTGTAGGGGCAGGTTTTAAACCTGCCCTTACCCATGCGGCAGTCGCTTCACACAGCGGAGCTTTGCCCCCGAAATTTGACTCAGCAAAGTACGCGTGATACTATTGCATCCATGCCGATCCTTGAGACGCGCAGCATCTCCAAGACCTATACTGCAGGCGAGCCGGAAGATCGCGGTGCTCGACTCGGTCTCCCTTGCGGTGGCAGACGGCGAGTTCCTCGTGGTCCAGGGCGAGAGCGGCAGCGGTAAGTCGACGCTGCTGTCGATCCTGTCGGGCTTGGACAGCGTGGACAGCGGCACGGTCCTGATCGACGGCAGGGACATTACCGATTGCTCGGAGGACGATCTGGCGCCGCTCCGGAACAGCTTCTTCGGCTTCGTGTTCCAGTCCTTCCACCTCGTCCCGTCGCTCACGGCTTTGGAGAACATCATGTTCCCCGCCGAGCTGCGGGGTGACGTCCGCGCTCAGGAAAAGGCGGAGGAGCTGCTGCGCCGCGTGGGGCTGTCGGACCGCGGAGCAAGCTTCCCCCACCAGCTCTCGGGCGGCGAGAAGCAGCGCTGCGCCATCTGCCGCGCGCTGGTGAACGGCCCGCGGATCATCTTTGCCGACGAGCCCACGGGCAACCTCGATTCCATGAACGGCGCCGCCGTGCTCGATCTGCTCCTGGAGCTCCACCGCGAGCGCAACACCACACTGGTCCTGGTCACGCACAGCCGGGAAATAGCGGCAAAAGCCGGGCGCGTCGTGCTGCTCCGCGACGGACGGATCGCTTCGGGCAGCGGCCATGCGTAAGATCCCCCTGGTCCGGCGCCAGCTCACCGGTTCCCGGCACCAGGCAGCGATCTTCGTTCTCTGCGTGGCCCTCTCGCTCGTGACCCTCGTCTCGCTCAGCGGGTTCAGCCAAAGCGTCCACTCGTCTTTTCTGAAGGACGCCCGTGCGCTCCATGCCGCCGACATCATCATCCACGCCCATTCCCCTTTCTCGGAACCGCTGCGGCGGCAACTGTCAGTCATGGAAAAAGAGCGCGTAGTCGCCAGCGCGCGCGTTCATGAGTTTTACTCGATTGTCCGGACTCCAATTGGTGATGCGTCGCTCCTGGCGAACCTGAAGGCCGCCGATCCGGGCTATCCCTTCTACGGGAGCGTGCAGCTTGCGTCGGGAAGGCAATTCAACGACGTCCTGAGGCCTGGCAGGATTATCGTTGAGCAGGCATTGCTCGACCGGCTTCACCTGAAGATCGGCGACCGGGTCAGCATAGGCAGGGCGGCTTTCACGATCAGCGATACTGTTCTGATGGAGCCTGACCGGCCGGTCAACTTTTTCTCGCTCGGCCCGCGCGTCTTCATCCCTGGCAGCGAACTCGCCTTTCTTGATCTCGTGGGCAAAGGAAGCCGCGTGAACTACACCATCCTCGTCAAGGTCATGGACCAGAAGGACCTGGACAGGATCGCGCTCCGCCTCAAGGCCGCTTCCCTGCCTGACCGTGAACGGGTCGAGACCTACCGGACCGCTGATTCAGGAGTTAAGCGCTTCTTTGACAATTTTCTTTTTTTCCTGAACCTCATCGGTATCTTTACGCTGCTTTTGGCAGGCATCGGCATCCAAAGCTCGCTCACCGCCTTTCTGAAAGAACAGGAGCGGACCATTGCCGTCATGAAGGCCGTCGGCGCCGGAAGCTTCTTCATCATCAGGAATTATTTTCTCCTGGTCTCGGTCCTCGGTTTGATCGGCACGCTCACAGGGCTCGGCGCAAGCGTGCTGCTCGGGCGGTTTCTGCCCGGCCTGTTCCAGGGCCTCCTTCCCGCCAGCATCGAACTTACCATATCAGGGGCGGCAATTGCCGAAGGGGTCGTTCTCGGGTTTGTGGTCGTGGTCCTCTTTACGATCATCCCCCTGCTCAGGCTCAAGGAAGTGAGGCCGCGGGCCATCTTCAACAAGGTCGAACAGGAGGGACGGAAGGCCTACACCTGGCTGCTTGCCGGCGCCATTGCTGTTTTCTTTTCCGGCATGGTGCTCTGGCGGCTGCAGGAGGTGCGGACCGGGGCCTATTTCGTGCTCGGCGTGGCGACGCTCATTCTCGCCTCCCTTGCCTGCGCTGCCGCCATCCTCCGGCTTCTGCGGAAGCGCCGCCCAGGGAACCTCGTGCTGCGTCAGGCATTGAAAGGGCTGTTCCGGCCGCAGAACGCCACCCGCGCCATCATGGTGACGCTCGCTGCTTCGCTTGCCGTGATCTTCTCGATCACCCTCGTTGAAAAGAACCTTGATGCGACCTTTGTCAGCTCCTATCCCCCTGACTCGCCGAACGTTTTTTTCATCGACATCCAGCAGGCGCAGCAAAAAAGCTTTGCAGAAGAGCTCGGCATGCCTGCTATTTTTTATCCCCTGGTCAGGGGGACGGTCATGGCGATCAACGATGTCACGATCGACCGCGAACAGGAGCAAAAGAAGCGGGGCGACAACCTCGGCCGCGAGTTCAGCCTCACCTATCGGGACAGCCTGCTGGATGACGAGCGGATCGTGTCGGGGAAATCGCTCTATCAAAAGGACTGGCAGGGGCCGCAGGTCTCGGTCCTCGACACGGTGGTCAAGATGCAGGATATGAAGGTAGGCGACAAGATAACCTTCCGCATCCAGGGCATCCCGGTCGAAGCGCGGATATCGAGCATCAGGACGAGGACAAAGGCGTCGCTCCAGCCCTTCTTCTACTTTGTCTTTCCCGCTGAGGTGCTGCAGGACGCGCCCCAGACGCTCTTCACCGCCTTGCGCGTCGAAAAGGGGCGCATTCCCCTGCTCCAGAACCGCATCGTAACGGCCTTCCCGAACGTGAGCGTCATCGATGTGACCGAGACCATCGCCTCCTTCTCGAAGATCATGGCGCGGCTTTCGACGATCGTCAACTTCTTCACCCTCTTCAGCGTCGTGGCCGGCATCCTGATCATCATCAGCTCCGTCTTCGCCACGCGCTACACGCGGATCCAGGAGGCGGTCTTTTACACCATCCTCGGCGCCCGGGGAAGGTTCGTGCTTGCGGTCTTTGGCGTGGAAAGCCTGCTTATCGGGCTTGCCAGCGCCGGCATCGCCCTGGCGCTTGCCCAGACGACCGGCTGGATCGTCTGCACCTATGCGCTCGAGATCGAGTACCAGCCGTTCATCGGCACGAGCCTGCTCATGGCGCTTTCGACCATGCTCATGGTCGTTGTCGTGGGCCTGGGGGCAGCGGTCCCGATCCTGCGCCAGAAACCGGCGGCGTTCCTGCGGGAGCAGGCGGAGGAATGAAATAAGAAGCTGAATACTGCTCAAACCGGAAAGCATATTCTCGCGGAGGCGCGGAGATCGCGGAGAACGTCAACGACTGGGAATATGGTTTAAAACTAAAACAGGAGAGATTGTTTTTCTCCGCGTACTCTGCGTCTCCGCGTGAGACGCCTTTTGGTATGCGCTTTTTGTTTCGGCTTGTCCTGGTTTGGAGGAAAATAATGAAAATCTCTTTGATCCGTCAGACATACCTCATTCTTGCCCTGTGCATGCTGCTCGCTGGCAACGCAGCGCAGAGCGAGGCAGCGCCTTCTTCAGAGCCGCGGTCCAAAGGCATCATCGTTGCCGTAGGCGACAGCCTCACGGCCGGACTCGGCGTGAACGAAGAGGAAGCCTATCCAGCGCTTCTCGAAAAAAAGCTGCGGCAAGCGGGATATGACTGGAAGGTCGTCAATGCGGGCATCAGCGGCGAAACGAGCAGCGGCACGCTCTCGCGCATCAACTGGGTGATGAAGCTCAGGCCGGACATCGTTATCCTCGAGACCGGGGCCAATGACGGCTTGCGCGGCATTGATCCGGCCGTGACCAGGAAGAACATCGACGAAACGATCCGCATCCTGAAGCAGCAGAACGTAACGGTGGTCCTTGCCGGCATGCAGATGGTCAGGAACCTGGGCCAGAAGTTCACGCAAGACTTTGCGGACATCTATCCCTCTCTGGCAAAGAAGCACGGCCTGATCCTGGTCCCCTTCTTTTTACAGGGTGTGGCCGGCAACCCATCCCTGAACCAGGCTGACGGTATCCATCCCACGGCAGAGGGCTACCGCATCATAACGGAAAAGATCTACCCCTTTGCACGCAAGGCGATCGATGGGAACAAGAAGCGCTTGTAGATGCTCCCGCGAGCGTGCCAACCTCCAGAAGGTATCCGGGAATTCAGGATACCTGGGGATTGCTTTAGCAGAAGGCCTTTAATCCTTTTATTTCTTCTCTTCCACCTTCAAGAGACTCTTGACGGATTTAACACCCTTAATTTCCTTGATCTTTTCGACAAGCCGCGCTTCGGTGTCTCTGCTGTTCACAAAACCCTGGAGAACAACCTCTCCCTGCGTTGTCGTCACATCGATCTTCAGAAAATTGGCATCGGGGTCTTTAATTACTATCGCGTTAACTTTTGTCGAAATCGTTGAGTCGTCTATATATTCACCCGTTGATTCGCCTTTGAGTGTGGCGCACCCCGAAAGCAGGGCCAACCCAATAACCATTAATACTGCCGACAAAAAGACCTTCTTCATTCCTGCCAACATAACAATCTTCTTCATGTCGCTCCTCCTCACTTTAGCTTTTCGGTTAAAAAAAGTGTGTTTGAAACTTCGTCGAGATCAACAGATCATAACACCAACTCCAATTGACAACGCAGTATTGTCAAAATCTTTGCCACGCTCAAGTTACGGATGCGGAGGCATGGGCACGTGCCCTGGTCCAGGTAAGTGCCCCGGTCTCGGTCCTCCTGGAAAACATGATGAAAGACCAAGTGATGACGCAAAGATAAGCAATACCATTAATATCCATATCTTTTTCATGAATCCACGTAGTACATTTTTTTTCATTTTATTTCTCCTTTTTTGTTATTACGTTTCGGATTCTTTCGCACGAAAGCACTCAAGTTGCTGTCCTTTGTAAATGGCCCTTTTTTCTATTTTTTTTATTTTAGCACTTTTGATGGTGACAAGCCCCGCGCGTCAGGCGCGTGTTAAACTATTCAAACCTTATCATTCCAGCCCCCCGCGCTTTACTGCACTTATCTGTATGCTTTATGGCTTTTCTCCGAGCTTTCAAGGTAAAAATGCACCCAAAGTATACATAAAAGCAGAACCGGTCCTCGTATTTTCAGGTACTTATATAAACACGTTGCCGGAGGGGACAGTTTTATTATTCGAATAATCATGATAAGCGAAGGGATCTGTTTCCTTAGGGAGCAAAGTCATAGGAAAGTCCAGTTTCAATTAACAGGAACTGGCTGAAAAATTGAGCTTCCCGTCCGCGGCATGGAACTTGCCTTTTCATGCACTGAACAGAACAAGAGCGACGTCTTCAAGAAGCAAATCCTGAATCCTTAAGGCAATGAATCCTCACGTGAGTGGCCCGTTTTATCCCCGGGATATTCTAGCTCATGGAAAAAGGTCTACACGCAGCAAATATGCGGGCATTCCAACGAAAGTTGTATCCAAAGTTTACAGTTTTTTTTGACAGGCCCTTTAATTTCCAATGAGTTAAGCAAATTGCTCCCCAAATGGACAGTGCAATGAATGATAAAAAATAGGAACAAAGCCGTTTCTGTTTCCGGAAGAAGCAATCCGATTACGACGCGAATAGCAGAAGAAGACAAAGGGCTGATAAATTGAGTTTCTCAAGTTCGGCATTGAACTTGCTATTTAGGCTACTACAAGAGCTTGAACGAAGGCAATGAGGTCCCCGGCATGTGCGGGAAAATAGAATAGCAGATTTCAGACAAGCCGGCTGTTGAGACCGGCTTATTTCAACTGTGAAAGGAGGTGAAGGACATGATAATGAATATGATGAGGTATATGCTCGGGAAGCTGAAAGTACAAAGAGGCGCTACGGCTGTTGAATACGCACTGATGGTCGCTCTTATTGCCGCCGTCATTGTTGGTACCGTAGGGTTGCTGGGTACCACGGTTGACGGTATCTTTGACGGGATTGTGGAGAAATTGGCCCCAGCAGAGTGATCTGACTCCTCGGCCGAAACGCCATTCATGCCGGCTAGTGTAACTCACGGGAGAGATGCATCGGAGATGCATTTCTCCCGGATTTTAAGAAAAAAATCCTGTCTGATACGTGGGGGTGTGCGGTGAAACGATATAAACCAGTCATTCTAATTGTCCTGACCGTGCTGGTCGCTCTGGCCACGAGTTTAATGACCTACCGATGGCTTAAGGCAAGGTCCGCCTATGGCGCCCAGGGAACGGGGACCGTAAACGTGGCAGTGGCAGTAACGGACCTGGACTGGGGAACGATCATAAAACCGGAGATGGTAAAGATCGTTCCGTTCCTGAAGGGGAGCCTGACCTCCGGTTTCTTTCCGGACCCGGCCTCTGTTGCGGGACGCGTTGTCATCACCCCTGTAAAGGCAGGTGAACCCATATTTGCATCGCGCCTGGCCTCTTCGGACGTGACGCGCGGCGGAGTTGCCGCCGTGATATCCGAAAACAAGCGGGCCATGGGCGTGAAAGTTGACAAAGTGAAGGGTGTATCGGGCTTCATCCATCCGGGAAACAGGGTGGACGTTGTCGCCACCTTCAAGCCGGCGCATTCAAGGGCGCCGGTAACCATGACCGTGATCGAAAATGTCCCTGTTCTCGCAGTGGGCACGGAAACGGAGCTCAAGAACAAGCAGGAAAAACCCTCTGATGTGGATGTGATCACGCTCGAAGTGACGCCCGAGGAGGCCGAAGTGCTCGCCCTCGCCGCGGCGGAAGGGAAGCTGCAGCTCTCCCTCAGAAATTTCAGCGATACTAAAAATGTCTCTACGAGCGGGGCCACCGTGCAGTCGCTCATCAGTCTTTTAAGCGGCAAAGACGCTGCGCCCGTGCGAAGAACAGTCCGTCGGGGAAAAGGCTCGGACGTAAAACCAGCCTACTCCGCATACGCAAAGGTCCAGTTGATAGAAGGCCAGAAAGTTCAGGACGTGAACTTCAAGAAAAGAAGGGAGTGAATAGGGTCATGATAAAAAGCGCGCGCCGCGGGGTTTGTGTAACCGTCTTTATAATTGCTTTGGCATACAGCGTCCTTGCCGGTCAGGCCGGGGCGAAAGAGTCCGCAATCAAGCTCGATACGACAACACCGCAAAAAATAAGCCTTATGGCGGGAAAATCCCTCGTCATCGAGAGCCCCATGGCGGTAAAGAGAGTTTCCCTGGCCGCACCCGCGTTAGCGGACGCCATCATACTCAGCACCCGGCAGATCTATCTTACCGGGAAAGCGGCGGGCATGACCAATCTGACCCTCTGGGAAAACGATGACAATTTTACGACCTTCGACCTCGAAGTGTATCCGGACATGGTGCGCCTCAAGGAGAAGCTCCATGAAATACTTCCCCAGGAGGAGAACATAAAGGTTTCCTACTCCCACGATTCGATCATTCTTTCGAACACGATCTCGAATGCAGCCAACCTCTCGCGGGCGCTGGCCGTGGCCGAGCCTTTCGGCAAGGTGGTCAACCTGCTCGAGGTGGGAGGCGTCCAGCAGGTGATGCTCGAAGTGAGGGTCTCCGAGGTGCAGCGAAGCACCATGAAGAAGCTCGGCATCAATTTCGGCGGGGTGGGGGCAAGCGGAAAACAGTTCGGCGTTTCCCTGCTCGGCAACCTCACCAGCATCGGACGCGAGTTTCCGGCGGGATCGGAGGCGATACGTGGTCGCCCCGGGAAATTTCAATGTGACCTCGAGTGTGAACGGCATCTTCCGGTTCCTGCATGACGGCGCACCTGGACCGGCTTCATAGACGCCCTGCGGGAAGAGGGCTTGCTCACCGTCCTTGCAGAGCCGACGCTCACCACCCTGAGCGGCCAGATGGCGAGCTTCAACGCCGGCGGCGAAGTGCCGATCCCCGAATCCGGCGGTCTGGGCACGACAACTATCACCTACAAGAAATTCGGCGTGGGGCTCAACTTTACCCCGACGGTCCAGAGTGACGGCAGGATCTCGATGCAGGTAGCGCCGCGGGTGTCGGAACTCGATTTCACCAACGCCATCCAGTCGCAGGGCTTCCTGATCCCGGCCTTCACGGAGCGTGAGGTCTCCACGGTCATCGAGCTCGGCGACGGCCAGAGCTTCGCCATAGCAGGGCTTTTAAGCAACAATGTGACCGAAGTGGTCTCCAAGTTCCCGGTTCTCGGCGATATTCCGATCCTCGGGGCGCTGTTTAGAAGCAGCTCTTTTAGAAAGAACGAGAGCGAACTGGTGGTGATCGTCACGCCCCATCTGGTAAAACCGCTCGACATGAGCAAACAAACGCTGCCGACGGACAAATACAGCGACCCGGGCGACTTCAAGTTCTATCTTCTGGGCGACCTCTCGGGAAAACCGAAGGAGCGCGCCTCTTCCGTGCCGGTCGGCAAAAAGGGTTTTGACGGCGAAGTGGGCCATATCGTTCTGCAGTAGAACAGGCGGTGTTCTGCGCTTTCGGTATCGGACTTCATATTGCGGTACAACCAGGAAACGACAAACTGCTTTTCGGATGCGGGAGGAAGAGATGCAAAAAAAATATTATGCAACAGTCGTTGTCTTGATCATGCTGGCTACGGGCGGGTGCGGCCATTACGGAGCACTGGAAGAGGATTACGGCAAATCGTTCAACCAGGCGAAGGCCGGTCAGATCCTGAACCCCCAGGCCTCGAAGAACCTGCAGCCCGTTACCGGGCTTTCCGGCGAGGCTGCGGCGGCGAGCGAGGCAAAATATCTTCAGAGCTTCGGCAAGACCTCTCAGAAGCCGGCCTCGAAGAGTTTCGTGGTGCCGGTGATTCCCGGAGGAGCAGGAGCGGGACAAGATGCGTACGGTAAATAGAGAAAAAGGCGCCTCGGCCGTAGAGTTTGCTCTGGTGTTGCCGGTGCTCATGCTGGTCCTCTTCGGGATCATCGAGTTCGGATTTATCCTCTACGACAAGGCGGTCATCACGAACGCGAGCAGGGAGGGTGCCCGAAAAGGTATAGCCTTCCGCCAGGACGCCACCGGCATTCTCGCCGTGTCGGAAACGGAGATCACGAGCACAGTTGCCGGCTATACCGGGACCTATCTCGTCTCGCTCGGAAGCGTACTACCCGCACCCGTGACAAACGTTTCGGGAAATTGCTCGATTGCGAACAGTGCTCTTACCGTAACGGTGTCCTATCCCTATACGTTTTTGGTGCTGCCGAGCTTTGCCTCCAGCCTGACCGGCGGCATCATGTTGAATGCGGTGACCGTGATGAATTGCGAATATCAAAATTAATGACCGGAAAATGCTATGAAAAAACAACCAATGATCGCTGACGAATCCGGCGGTGTGGTGATCCTGGTCGCCCTCATGCTTGTCGTCCTCCTGGGCATGACGGCGCTTGCCATCGACATCGGACACCTTATGGTAGTCCGGAACGAACTGCGCAACGCCGCTGACGCCGGTGCGTTGGCGGGTGCGAGCAGGCTCTATACCGCTACCACAGGCACCGGCTTTATCATCAATCCCGAAACGAATGACGTGGCCGCCGCAGCTGCCATGGCAAATTCGAGCGACGGCGCTCCTGTGGAGGCCCCGTCCGATTCGGCTATCCAGAAAGGGCACTGGTGCTTCACCTGTCCCGCTGACCCTGCCGACCCGACGGGCGAAAAGGGTTTTTTCACAGCGAACGACACGGCAAGCACCTATACAATGAACAGTTTTGACTGGCTGACGGTCGACGCCGATACGAGCTATGTAAACGCCGTACGTGTCGTTGCCAGCCGCGGTTCGGCAGCGGCATACTTTGCAGGCATCTTCGGCTTCAGCAGCTTTTCGCTGAACGCCGAATCAGTCGCCTGGCTGGGCTTCGCCGGGTCGAACTTCACCGCCGACGCGCCCATCGCCATCTGCATAGAAAAAATTGTCAACGCCGACGGCGGTCTCAATTGCAAAACAGGAGTGATGTCAAACACGGAAAACGAAACCACTGCATGGACCAATCTCACCCAGGACCCCTGGGAGTCGTCGAGCTCGAGCAGCGTCAACAATCTTCTCGAAAACGAGGGTGCGGAGCTCTCAAACCATATTCTTAGCTTAGGACCCATGAGCACCACAAACGCTGTGGCGGCCGACGTATTAGCTAACTTCTACGCCCTCTGGCCTTCAAAGACCCAGACTCTGGAAACTGACGCTGCCGATGATCGAATGCAACGACTCGCCCCCCGGACCAAGCAACAAGGTCGTCGGTGCAGTTAATGTAGAAATCTTCTGGATGACAGGAAACGGGGAGGATCCGCACTTTATTGACGTCCCAACAGAGTTTGTGGTCCCGGCCTCATTTGGAACGGAAACGAAATATGAATGCCCCTTAACGTGCGACACCGAACCGTGCGCTTCCCAAGCCACCGAAGACGGCCGCAAGCTCTGTTGGCAGAAGTTCCTGAAAGACTTCAAAGTGGTCGGCAGCGACGATCTGGAAACCGCGGTGAAGGATTACAAGAAAAAGAGCATTTATTTTGCGCCTTCCTGCACGATCGCGAGCGAAGGCAGTTCGGGCGGCGCGCCGTCGAACGTGCCTGCAAAATATCCAAGGCTGGTGAAATAGCGAGGTCAATATGTTTATGTCGGAGATCTTAACCGTCAGGCTGGACATAAAAAATCCGGACGCAGCAGCCGCTTTGCATGAGGCCGTTTCCGCGGTCCCGGGTTTCTTCATCGGAGGCAACGGGAGCGCGCGTTACGACGTCCTGTTTCTGGAGATCGGCTATGACCTGGTTGAGGAATTCAAGCTCCTGGAACAGATCCGGGCGAAAGGCCTGGCCAGGCACATCTTCCTCACGTCGTTGCGCAAGGACCCGGACGTCCTCTTAAAGGCGTTGAAGACAGGAGTGCAGGAGTTTTTCCTCCAGCCGCTCGATAAGGATGAGGTCATCGCGTCCTTAACGAAACTCAAAAAGTGCGCAGAAGTGGAAGGCCCTCAAAAGGCGCCCGCGAAAAGGGGCATGATCATCACTGTTCTGGGAAGCAAGGGCGGCGTGGGATCGACCACCACGGCCGTGAACCTTGCCGTCTGCCTCAAGGCGGTGGAACGGAACAAGTCCGTGGTCCTGATGGATATGAACCCCGTCCTCGGCGGCGTCCATCTTTTTCTCGACACCAAAACCTCCTTCAGCTGGACCGAGGGCGCCCGCGACATCGAGCGCATGGACTCCACCTATCTGCTGAATACCCTCTGCAGGCATGACACGGGAATTCATGTCCTTCCCGCTCCCTCGAAGCCGGTGGGGCTTGAGGAGGCGACCCCCGAGACCATGGAACGGCTCGTAGGTCTCATGCGGTCCACGTTCGACATTATCGTGATGGACGGGTGCAGGTCCTTTGACGATCTGTCGCTCACGATGCTCGATCTTTCAGACATGATCCTGGTGGTCTCGGAGCTGAACCTTCCCTCGCTCGTCAACGCGAAGAAACTGCTGGAGACCTTCGATGGTCTGGGCCTTTCCTTTGGCAAGGAAATAAAGGTCGTCATCAACCGGTATCAGAAAAAAACGATGCTCTCTCCCGCGGAAGCGGAAAAGACCCTAGGCAGGAAGATCGTCGCCATGATCCCGAATGACTATGAGACGACCATGTCGGCCATTAATACGGGAAAAACCATTTCGGACATGAAATCGGACATCATGGAGCATTTCAAAGAACTGGCCGTCCTGCTTCTCCATAAAGAAGCCGCCAGGAAGGAAAGGACGTTCGCGTCGCTGGAGTTCATCAGGAAAAAATGGAAGACTCTTACGCGGTCCGACGGCAAACCGCTGCAATCAGACGGCATACCGCTCAGAAAACCGGCTGCCGCGCCCCGTCGAACGGAAACGGTCACTCAGGAAAGAATCCTTGTTCCCTCGAAATTCAGCGGAAAAAAGTAAGACTTATTTAAAACGTCTTTGGGAGGTAGGAGATGCGGGAAATCAAAGGAGCGGGAGCTGTGCTGGATGTCCAGGGATTTCAAAAAGTCCCTCACCCTGCGGTCAGTCAGGGCTTTGTGTCGACCAACGAATACCAGGAACTGAAGACCGCTGTCCAGAACAGGCTCCTGGATGTTATCGACCTGAGGCTTCTGGAGACCGTCGAAAAGAGCCAGCTCAGGCAGGAGATCAGAAGGCTCGCCGAGCGCTTGCTCTCCGAAGTAAAGATGAACGTGCCGCTCAACTTCGAGGAGCGTGAAAAGCTTCTGAAGGACATCGAGGACGAGGTGATGGGCCTGGGGCCCCTGGAGCCCTTCATGCACGATCCGACGGTGTCGGACATTCTCGTCAACACCTACCGCCAGCTCTACGTCGAGCGGCGCGGAAAACTGGAGAAGACCGAGGCCCGCTTCAAGGACGACGCGCACCTGCGCAGGATCATCGATAAGATCGTTTCGGCCGTGGGACGGAGGATCGATGAATCGAGCCCCATGGTGGACGCCCGCCTTGCCGACGGTTCGCGGGTGAACGCGATCATCCCTCCTCTGGCGATCGCCGGGCCGATGCTCTCGATACGGCGCTTCGCCGTGGACCCGCTCGAACTCGAAGACCTGATCGGCCTGAAAACGCTGACGCCCGAACTGGGAGACCTTCTCAAGGGCATTGTCCGGGCGAAGCTCAACGTGATAATATCCGGCGGCACCGGCACCGGTAAGACGACGTTCCTGAACGTCCTGTCCCGCTTCATACCCGCCGACGAGCGGGTCGTCACCATTGAAGACTCGGCCGAACTGCAGATGAAGCAGGAACACGTCGTGAGCCTGGAAACGCGGCCCGCGAATATAGAGGGCAAGGGCGAGATCACCGCGCGGGACCTGGTACGAAACAGCCTCCGCATGCGGCCGGACAGGATCATCGTGGGCGAGGTCCGCAACAGCGAGGCCGTGGATATGCTGCAGGCCATGAACACGGGCCACGACGGCTCCCTGACCACCATCCACGCCAATTCGCCCCGCAACGCCCTCATGCGCCTCGAAACGATCGTGGCCATGGCCGGGCTGAATATCCCGAACGAGGCGATACGGAAGTACATAAGCTCCGCCATCAACGTGTTCATCCATCTTACCCGTCTCGTCGACGGGACGAGAAAGGTCGCGAGCGTCCACGAGGTCGTGGGCATGGAAGGCGACGTGGTGACGATGCAGGAGATCTTCGCCTTCGAGCAGACTGGCGTGGACGATAAGGGCGCTGTCAGGGGCAGGTTCGTTGCCCGGGGGGTCATGCCCAAGTTCATCGAGCGCTTCAAGGTCATGAACATCCCCGTGCCCTATGAGCTTTTCGATGAAAACAACGTCATGAAGATCTGAGCAGGACCGCCCTGCTCAGAGGGCGATCCGCCGTTATTGTGTCCAGCTGCGTTTATCAGGTACCAGTCAGCCGATGATCGAGATCATCGCAGCAGAGCGAGGTAAGAACAATGGAGATCGTGATCGGGATCGGGGTTTTTATTTTCACCTTTCTTTTGATTTATCAGGGCTATTTCATCGTTAAAAGGATCTACCAGCCCGAGCTGAAAAAAGTTCAGGGACGGCTGAACAGTTTCTCGCTCTCCGGAAACCGCTCCGAAGCGGTGAATATCCTGAAAAAAAAGACGCTGAGCGAGATCCCCTGGCTGAACGAGATGCTCCTGAATATTTCCGTTGTCGATCGGCTCGAACGGCTGCTCGTCCAGGCCGGTTCGCACCGGCCATCCGGATTTTTTCTGATTCTTGCGGCTTTGCTGTTTATTTCCGGGCTTCTGCTGTCAGCGGTTCTCAGGATAAACGTTTTTATCATGGTGCTTCCCGCGGCCTTTCTGGCAGCGACCCCCTTTCTCTATCTTTTTAATGAGAGAAAAAAAAGGATCGAGAAATTCGAGAGGCAACTGCCCGAAGCCCTCGAACTGCTCTCGCGGGCCCTTAAGGCCGGACATGCCTTTACCAGCGGCTTGAGAATGGTGGCCGATGAGTTCGGCGATCCGATCGGCACGGAATTCGGAAAAACACTCGATGAGATCAATTTCGGAGTCGGCGTGCCGGAAGCCTTGACGAATCTGACCCGACGCTCGGACTGCGAAGACCTTAAGTTTTTCGCCGTCTCCGTGATCATCCAGAGAGAGACCGGAGGCAACCTGGCGGAGATACTTGAGAACCTGGGCCGCCTGATGCGCGAGCGCTTTAAGTTCCATGGGCGGGTGAAGGTCCTTTCCGCTGAAGGCAGGGTATCGGCAAGAGTGCTTGTGGCAATACCGTTTTGCGTAGCCGGGCTCTTTTCCCTGCTCAGGCCGGAATATATAAAAATACTGTTCTCTGATTCCATTGGAAGGGTTCTGGTCGCACTGGCCGCGATCCTGATGTGCTTCGGCATTTATGTGATGAAAAAGATGGTCGCTATAAGAGTGTAACGCAATTCGTCCTTTTTGTGACCAAGGCGGTGACGAGGCGGGGTTTTTCTCCGGGACAAGGAGAGAGAACAGGGCGAAATAATGAACATCGGTCTTTTGATAGCGAGCATGGTCTTTGTACTGACCGCGCTTCTGGGCTTTCTGGTGTTCTATTATGCGAATTTTTTTAGCCGCAGGCAAAGCATCCGGGAGAGGATCAGGAAAGAGGCTGCGACCGGCGGGAGCGAAGTTTTCTCGAGGGAACGGAAGAAACGGAGTTTGCTCCTGCGCGCGGCAGGCTGGTTCGGAGAAACCGTCAGGCCGAAACTGGTAAAGGAAGAGTATCTTTCGAAAACACGTGAAAGGCTCTTGAGGGCTGGATATTACAGTGAAAAAGATCCCGTCGTCTTTTTCGGTGCAAAGGTTTTCCTGGCCCTGTTTTTTTCTCTCTTGTGCATGATAGTGTTCTCGGTCCTGCAGGGCTTGCCGATCCGATTTTTTCTAACGCTCCTCCTTGTTTTTCTGGCAGCGGGCTTTTATCTTCCCGATGCTTATCTTTACCAGCGAACGCGGCACCGGAAAAGAAAGATCTTCGAAGGGTTCCCCGATGCACTGGACCTCATAGTCATCTGCGTTGAGGCCGGCATGGGGATCGACGCGGCCGTCAGGAGGGTGGGCGAGGAGGTGGCGTTGAAATGCAAGGTCCTGAGCGATGAGCTCACGATACTGAGCCTGGAGCTCCAGGTGGGCAAACCGCGGGCGGAAGCCCTGCGAAACCTCGCCATGAGGACGGGCCTTGACGAGGTGGCAAGCCTCGCGTCCCTGCTCCTCCAGACTGACAAATTCGGCACCCGTGTGGCACAGGCCTTGCGGGTGCATTCTGAGTCGATGAGGACAGAGCGATATCTGCGGGCCGAGGAGCTGGCCGGCAAGCTGCCGGTAAAATTGGTTTTTCCGCTGATTTTTTTCACCTTCCCCGCTCTTTTTGTGGTCATCGTGGGTCCGGCAATAATCAGGGTCTTCAGGGACCTTCTCTCGTAAGTATCCGAATGGGCAGCAAGGGCATGCTGGTCTGAACGCCAGTTGAAGACGTTGTTGACGATAAAGGGGAGCGAAAAAATGGACAACGATTATTTGATAGCAGGTTTGATGTTTATCCTGATCATGCTTCTGGGGTTGCTTGCGCTTTATTATGCGAATCGCTACAAAAGCAAAAAAGACATCCGTGAAAGGATCCTTGAGACAACGCCCGGAAATACCGAAGGCCCTTCGAAGGACGGGAAACGGGGGATTTTCCTGAAAACCGTAAGCAGGTTTGGTGAAGCAATAAGTCCCTCCAGCAACGCCTCTGTCTCACAGACCCGGAAAAAGCTTCTGACGGCGGGATACTACGGGAACAACGATCCCCTGCTCTTTTTCGGTGCAAAGGCATTCCTGGCGCTTTTCTTTACCGCGTGCAGTGTGATTCTCAAACTAGCGGTCGTGAAGGCGCTCCCGGCACCTTATTTCCTGGTCCTCATCCTTGTTTCCCTTGCAGCGGGCTTTTATCTGCCCGATGTGTACCTCTATCAGAGAACGGAAGTCCGGAAGAGAAAGATCTTCGAAGGGTTCCCCGATGCACTCGATCTCATGGTCGTGTGCGTCGAGGCCGGCATGGGTCTTGATGCTGCCATTAAGCGGGTGGGCGATGAGATGGCGCTTAAGAACAGGGTCCTGAGCGATGAGTTCAAGATCTTGAGCCTCGAGCTGCGCGTGGGCAAGCCGCGGGCTGAGGCTTTGCGGAACCTCGCTATGCGGACGGATCTCGAAGAGGTGTCGGGCCTCGTAGCCCTGCTCCTCCAGACCGACAAATTCGGCACCAGGGTGGCGCAGGCCCTGAGGGTGCATTCCGATGCGATGAGAACGAAGCGATACCAGCGGGCCGAGGAGCTGGCCTCCAAGCTGCCCGTAAAGATCGTCATCCCCCTGGTATGCTTTATCTTCCCCTCGCTCCTGGTGACCATTGTCGGACCGGCAATAATAAGGATCTACAGGGTGCTTATTCATGCGTGAAAGGATGTGGCACATGATTAAAAAAATGATGCGAAAGATTATTCTTTTCTGTTTGGCGGCAATGGTTTTACTCTCCGGATGCGCAGCCAAAAGCGCGGGCGATCTCTCAAAGAAATACGGAAATCCCGGTGAGCGGAGAATGCTGACTGCCGACGGCAAAAAGACCGACGAGGTCGTGATCACGGCGGGAGAATATGAGAACCTCGGGGACAGCAGCCTCAAGCGAGGCGACATTTCCACGGCCTTTATAAACTACACCCGGGCGCTTCAAATGGAGCCCGGGAGGCTGTCGGCCTCGTATAAGACGGGAAGGTTGTTTTTGCTTAAGGGCATGACGGGTGAAGCGCGGATCGAATTCGAAAAAATGATAAAGAAGGACCCGAAAGACGCCCGGGCCCATGAGGCCCTGGGAAGGGCATATCTTCTCGATGGCGACAACGAGCAAGCCATCAAGCATTTTACTACGGTCCTCGGCATAAACGAGCGACTTTGGGAAACCCATAACCTGCTCGGCATTGCCTATGACCGGCAGAAGAAGTTCAACCTGGCCGTTGACCATTACAAAAGGGCGATCTCGATAAAGCCCGAAGCAGGCGTCGTATATGGCAACCTGGGGGTTTCCTACTACCTGAATGAAAAGTATGGTAAGGCCAGAGACGCCTTCGTCACCGCGATCGAGAAGGGAGAGGATGGAAGCAGGGTTTACAACAACCTTGCGGTCACCCTGGCGAAACTGGGCAAATATCGCGCGGCCTATAAAGCCTTAAAAAAGGCAGGCAGCGACGCGACGGCACAGAACAACATCGGCTATCTTTACCTGCTTGACGGGAAAAACAAGGAGGCCGTGCTGGCCTTTGAAAAAGCCATCGAATTGAATCCGGCCTTTTACGCTAAGGCCCATGAGAACTTGAAGGCGGCCAAAGCTGCCCTGCAAGAATGAACGTCGGGTAGCGGGCGTTCATTCGCCGTTTTCTGGCTGATCAGCCTGAAAACCTGTTGCAAAAGAGGTATGGTTGTCCTATGCGCTTGTGGCCGGGGAGGAGTAGGGATCTCGCTTCATTGCCTCATCGCCTGTGGAGGGTGGTTTTTCACCTCATCTTCGCAGGCCGAAAGGAGAGGACCTTGAAGATCGTGACGCAAATGGCATTGTCGCTGGTTTTACTGGGGGCGGGTTTTGCCGCGGGATTTCCTGTTGGCAAAGACGCCGGATTCAACATCGGAAGCGAGTGGGCACTCATGCAGGCGAACCTTCTTGCGCGGGAGGCCGGCGTGTTCATGCCTGTTTCTCTGGAACAGGGACAGTTTCGGGTCGTCATCAAGCAGCCGAGAGGACTTTACAAGCGGGCATGGCAGCTTGCTGACGCAAAAGAGGAAAAAGTGCCCTGGCTGAACAGCGGGGAACTGGCCTTGTTAAAGACCGTACAGCATGGCGGCAAAGTGTCCATGGCACCCTAGTTTTCCCGGCCAAGGGAACAGAGTGGTGACGCATGCAGCACCTCGCCCCTGCGCTGACCACGGCGTGCGATTTCCTGCCTGCAACTCCATTATTGCTGCACAAACCCTTCGTGCGTAAGTTCATTCCGTCCGCACTACGTCGGCAAACTTCATAGACAGCGAGAAGCGTCAGGGGAAACTGCTCGTGCTCTAGAACGCTGTTTCCTTCGGGGAGCAGCCTGCCCTGTTTATACGCGCATATTATTGACAGCATCGGGCGGATTTGGTAGTATGCCGCACAGATTTAGCAACTCATGAACAAGGAGAATACAATGGGCAGGATCATCGCAATCGTATCACTCATGGCAGCACTGCTGACAACGGGCCTGGCTCTGGCCGGCGATCAGGCGGCGCCGCTCAGCACACAGGAGCTCAAGCAGGTCATCGGCTCGAACAAAAAAAGCACGCTCGTTTTCTTCCAGAATCCCATGGGCGGGCCCTGCAGGGCGCAAAAGGAGGTCCTGCAGAAGCTCCAGCAGGACAGAAAAAACAATTTCAACATTGCCAACGTGAGCACCATGAAGCCCGAGGACCAGAAGGCTTTTTATGATTACGGCATCAGGAACCTGCCGATGCTGGTGCTGGTGGACAAGAACGGCAAGATCAGCCGCGTCTTCTCCCCAGGGATCCAGAGCTATGAGACTCTGACCGCGGCGCTGGACGGACTCCGCTAGTGGAATTCGGCCTGGCGAACCTTCTGCTTGCAGGGAGTGCGGGGCTGGCGAGCGTGCTCTCGCCCTGCGTGCTTCCCGTCATCCCGGTCATCATGGCAGGGGCGGACCAGAAGGACCGTCTCCGCCCCCTGCTGGTGGTCCTGGGGCTTTCCCTGACGTTCATGGCCATGGGAGCAGTCTCGTCCCTCTTCGGCTCGCTGCTGATCGGCCGCACGCGCTATATCGAAGTGGCAGGCGCGCTGGTCATCATGCTCATGGGCTTTATGGTGCTGTTCGACGTCAGCATCTTCAAGCGGCTCTATCGACTTTCCAATATACCGGTGAAGGCCGAGGGCAGGTTCGGCGGCCTGGTCCTCGGCCTGGCCCTCGGGCTGGTCTGGGTCCCCTGCATCGGGCCGTTCCTGTCAAGCATCCTCACCATGGTCGGCACCAGCGGCCAGCTCGTGCCCGGCATCATTCTGCTCGCGTTCTATTCCCTCGGCCTCGGCATCCCCATGCTGGCGGTGGCCTACTCCTCCCATTTGTTGCAGAGCAGGCTCAGGGGGCTGTCGCAACATGAGGCGATCCTCAGGTATGTTGCAGGAAGCATTCTCATCGCTTACGGCCTCTATTCGATCCTTGCAGGGAACCTCGCTTTTTAGCCACGCCACCCTGATCAGGGTGGCGCGCTGCTTGACTGACCGGGTCTGCCAGCGAAGTGGTCGCCTGCACTGCGCCAATCACCACAATCCCTGAGCGGATGTGAAATGATGAGAACTGCAAATAAAATCCTAATCGTTGTTGTGCTTGCCTTCGTAGCGGCAACAGCCGCGCGGAATAACATATGGAGAACCGATGCCGGCCTGTGGGAAGATGTAGTGCGTAAGACACCGACAAATGTGCGAGCACATTTCAATCTTGGGAGGATTTACCAGGACATCGATGCACTTGACAAAGCTGTTGAGGAATACCTCATTGTTATAAGAATGAAACCGGATCATGCGAACGCGCATAATAACCTCGGCAATATCTATTTAGATCAAAACCACTATCAGGAAGCGCAACGGGAGTTTGAGGTCGCCACTAAACTGGACACTAAATTTCCCTTCGCCCAGTATACCCTCGGAAACCTTTATGCGGCGCAGGGCCGTTATGACGAAGCGCTCAGGCGATACTGGACCGTACTGGAACTCATGCCGCGGTCCGCATACACGCATAACAGTCTCGGTATGTTATATGCCGAACAAAACCGCTATTCCGATGCGATCAAGGAATTCGAGATCGCGCTTATGCTTCAACCAAATTTTGATGGGCGTTGCAAAACCTTCGCAGTACCCGGGAGAAAACACCTTAGGCTACATCGTATCAATGCCTGCTTCCATGCGTGACCGGCAAGCGCTCTCGGAAAATGCATAATCCTAAAAACGGCATTTGGACACGGAAGAATCGGAAACATCTGATTAACTCGGATAAATTCTAAAGCATTCACCTATTGGGTGAACCTCTTATAAAAGAAATAATCCGCCGTTATCCGGCTCTTATCCGTGTTAATCCGTGTCCAAATGCTTTTTTAAGGATAATCAGCATAAAAAAATTCAGAGATGCCGGCTGGGCGGTGAGAGATCACCGCCCTTTTTGCGTGCGCAGCAAGAGCGCGTGTTCTTCTCTGTGGCGACCTGTCAGAACGGTCCATGATTTTAATTCACATTACTGCGAAAAGATGCAGTCATATGCGCTATATTTTTTGTAGATCGTTTTTGTTTGTTATTTTATCAGCCCAAAAGGGCTGCTATCCGGGGAAGCGCGGAGGGACATTCTTATTTCCGCTCATCCGGGTGTTGTTTTCGCCACATTTCTCTTACAGAAAGGAGAGGACCGTGAAGATCATAACACAGGCCGCATTGTCGTTGGCTTTACTGGGGGCGGGTTTTGCAACCGGATTTCCTGTTGGCAAAGACGCCGGATTCAATGCCGGAAGCGAGTGGGCGCTCATGCAAGCGAACCTTCTTGCGCGGGAGGCCGGCGTGTTCATGCCTGTTTATCTGGAGGAGGGACAATTCCGGGTCGTCATCAAGCAGCCGAGAGGTCTTTACAAGCGGGCATGGCAGCTTGCTGACGCAAAAGAGGAGAAGGTGCCGCTGCTGACCAGCGGGGACCTTGCCCTGTCCGAGACCATACCGCATGACGGCAAAGTGACCCCGACTCCCGCGGATTTTCCCGGCGCATTGGAAAATGATCCCGTGCTCATGGTGCCGGATGCTGCCCCGTCCCTGCTCGAACCTCGGCAGGCGGATTTTGAGGCGATAGACTTTTGCCTTATGGAGCTTCCCTGCAATATTTGACCGGTTGTATGAGTGTTGGCCCCCTTGGAGAAGGAGTGCTACCAATGCTTAGTTGTGTCGGGATTCTCGTACTACGGTCAGGAGCCGTTCATGATGCAGAGCAGGTCACTACACCGCGACCTTCCGTTGATCCAGGATGCCGACCTGCAGGGCAAGATCGTCCTCGTACGGTTCGATCATAATGTCGTGAAGAACGGCGCCATCCGCGATCCCTTTCGCATCGACCGCACCATCGGCACGCTCTTCCACATCGTGGAACGGGGCGGCAGGCCCATCCTGATGACCCATGTGGGCAGGCCAAAGGATAAAAAGACCGGCGCCATCACCTGCAGGCCCGAGGAATCCGTTGAACCGGTGGTGCGCTATCTCGAACAGAAGCTGCATACGAAGCTTTATGTTCCCTCCTTTCCGCACGATCCGCTCCAGGGCATCAGCGGAATCGACACGTCCATCAATCTTGCGGTGCGGGACCTGCGGGAACGGAAGATCGGCGGGATCTACCTTCCGAATACGCGGTGGTTCCGGGGCGAGGAGGCCGATGGCGATCTCCGGGAGCGCTTCGCGCTGCAGCTTGCCGGCCTGGCCGACATCTATGTGAACGACGCCTTCGGCTCCTGGCAGCCCCATGCGTCCACGTTCAACATCACCCGGCATCTGCCGTCCTGCGCCGGCTTTTTGCTGCAGCAGGAGATCATGCACCTCGAAGGCGTCATGGCACCCGAGCGGCCCTTCCTTGCCGTGGTGGCCGGAGCAAAGTACGATACCAAGATCAGGCCACTCAATGCCCTGTACGACAAAGTGGATCTCCTGGTTCTCGGCGGCGTGATCTACAATACCTACCTCTGCGCCAAGTATCAGGTGCGGATCAAGGGCGTGAGCGACGAGGACGTTGCCCTGGCACGGGAACTGGTAGAAAAGGACCGCGGCCGGAACAAGATCGTCGAGCTGCCGCTGCTCGTCGAATCAGATGCGGCCGAAGGAAGGACCGAGGGGAAATACCGGACCATCTCCATCAGGGACTTCAAACCGGGCAGCTCCTTCGGCTTTGTCATGGACATCGATCCCCGGTCCTTTGAAGAACAAGGCGTTGCCCGGGCCATCGGCACGGCAAAGACCATCTTCGTCAACGCGGTCATGGGATTCACGCCGCACTTTGTCGCCGGCTCCCAGGCGCTCGACAACACCATCGACCAAAACCGTGAAGCCATGAAAATGTACGGCGGCGGCGACACGCTTCAGGAGTTCAAGAGCCTGCTGCCCGGCCTGTACCTTTCGGTCATGGATGACGCAAGCTATTACTTTTTCACCGGCGGCGGTACGGTGCTTACGGCTATCGAACGCGGCAGCCCCTACAGCCTTGAGCCGGTCCAGGCATTGATGGAAGCGAAGAGGAGATGAAGGAGGCCTTCGGGGAGGAGCTTTAAAACTAAAAAGGACCTTTGGACACGGATCAGGTCGGATAAGAACCGGATAACGGCGGATTTTCTTTTGACGGGGGCTCACTCTTGTGGATAGATGGTTCTTTGCTTATCCGCCCTTATTCGTCGTTCATCCGATTTGATCCGTGTACAAATGCTTTTGTGTAGATTTATGCGACCTCAGCGACGCCGGGCTAGCTTCAACCGTCTGGCTCCTTTTTCTGCCGCCTCTTCCACCAGCCGTCCGCAACCCTCGCCGTAGACAAGCTCGATAGCTTCAGTAAAGCTTGCGCTGATGGACCTCGATCCTTTCCGCTTCGGGGCATTGCAATGAAAAAGAAGCGCATCGTCAGTGAGCGACAAGGCCTCCGCGCCCTCGGAAAAGATCATGGGCCAAAGCAGACAGGCTTTCGGCTTCACCTGCGCAAGCGGGATCCCGCGCTTGAGTGCGACCGTATGCAGGGCGCACTGGATCTTTCGCCGGGTCTTATAAGCGAACAGGCAAAGCCCGTCCTCGGTCGTGTCGATGGCATAGAGGCCGGGCTCCACGTACTCGAACACATTGTCGTATCCATCATCCGTTTCGAGAAGAGGGCAGAGCTTCACCACCTCGGGCATGATCCGGATGATCCGGCGCATTTCAGCGGCAGTAACGCAGACCTCATAGGTCGAACAGCAGCAGCGCTTGCCTGATCCGCAGCCATTGCAGTCGTGCTCAACAGAGCAAAGAGACGCGATGTCGGTATCCACGGGAGCGAAGCCCTTGTCTTTTGTTTTCATAAATCCTTATCTGAAATTAATACGGTATTATGGATTCCAATGCTCTTTGGCAACGGATCAGGTTTGACGACTGAAGGTTGAAGGCGAAGAATAAGAGCTATGGATGTTTAAAAAAGCACTTTAATTGGACGACTACGTATCGTGGTTGTTTTTCCTGAATAACTTCAGTCTTCAGCCTCAGCACCTGTAATTACCTTCCCCCGGCCTCCGCTCCTGCCCCATAATCCGCTGCAGCTCTTCGCTCAACTCATCCATGGTATAGGGCTTGACGATGATGCCGGCAAACCCGTACCAGGCGTAATTGGCCATGACCGCGTCATTCGAGTACCCGCTCGAAACAATGGCCTTTGCAGCCGGATCAAACTCCAGCAGGTCCCTAATGGCGTCCTTGCCTCCCATTCCACCGGGAATGGTGAGGTCCATGATAACGACGTCGTACGGGGCTTTCGAGGATCTGGCCTTCTTGAACATCTCGATCGCGGTTGTCCCGTCCGCGGCAAAATCCACCGAGTAGCCAATGAGGTCCAGCATGACGCCCGCTGTTTCCCTGACGATCTCATCGTCATCCATCAACAGTATCCGGCCCGTTCTCTTTTCATCCGAAGCGGCAACGAACGGCGGGACAGCAGGCACTGCATGTTCGGAAGAGGCTGGCAGAAAGATCGTGAAGGTGGTGCCGGTCCCCGGGTCGGACTCCACGTCGATCGCCCCTTCATGTTTTTTGACGATCGAGTACGTCGTTGCAAGCCCGAGACCGCTGCCGCCTTCTTTTGTCGTGAAGTAGGGCTCGAATATCCTTCCGATCAGCCCCTTGGGGATCCCCCGCCCGGTGTCCTGAACGATGATGCTCACGTAGGTTCCCGGCTTCAGGTCCTGAAGCCCGGCCGGCCCTACCGTGGCGTTTCGGCCGGTGATAAGGATGGTGCCTCCCCGGGGCATTGCCTGCACCGCATTGACGACCAGGTTGCTGATGACCTGGCTGATCTGGCCCTCATCGATCTCAGCGTCCCACAGATCTTCCGGCAGGGAGAATTCGCAGCGGACACCGGAGCCCCGTGTGCCGAAGTCGGCGGTATCGCGGATAAGGTCCCCTATGGCGGCCAGTTTTTTGACCGGCGCTCCTCCTTTTGAAAAGGTGAGGAGCTGCTGCGTCAGTTCTTTCGCACGGGTCGATGCTTTTTCCGTGCGCACCAGGCTTTTGTACACCTCGCTCTCCGGCGCGGAGTACTTTTTGCCGATATCGATATTGCCGATGATGGCGTTCAGCAGGTTGTTGAAATCGTGCGCAATGCCGCCGGCCAGTACGCCCAGCGATTCGATCTTTTCGGACTTGTTGATCCGGTCCTCCAGCCTTTTCCGTTCGGTGATGTCGCGAAAGACCAGCACCGTGCCGGACATTACGCTGTCCTTGTCCATAATGGGGGCGACGCTGTCCGTGATGATACACCGTGAACCGTCGCGCGAAACGAGGAGGGCTTGCCCTTCGAGTTCGCATGCCCTGCCGGTCCTGAGCACCTGTTCAACCGGGGTGATGCGCGCCTCGCCGGTCTTTTCGTCCTGCAGTGGAAAAACATCCTTGATCGGCCTGCCCCGTGCCTCGCCCTGCTTCCAGCCCGTAAGCCGTTCGGCGACCTTGTTGATCAGCACCACGTTCCCGTTGATGTCGGTGGTGATGACGCCGTCGCCGATGCTCCGGAGGGTCACGGCCAGCTGCTCCCGCTCGGCAGCGACCATGGTCTCGATGCGCTTGCGCTCCGTGATGTCGCGGAAGATGCCGCGCGTGCCCATGAACTTTCCGCCCTCTGCGATGGCGCTTACATTGCCCTCGACCACGATCTTGCCGCCCTGCTTCGTGATGAAGGTGGTCTCGAACCGGCCGTCCTTGTCCCCGCAGACCACGCTCTTGAACTCGGGGCCGCAGTCCGTGCACTCCGGATGGAGCAGATCGAAAATGGAGAGTCGGCACTGCTCTTCTTCCTGGTAGCCCAGCGTATCTTTCCAGGCCTTATTGACATAGCGTATGGAGCTGTCCGCGCCCAGGACCTGGATGAGGTCCGTTGAATTCTCAAACAGGTCGCGGTACCGCTCCTCGCTCCGCCGCAGTTCCTCCTGGGCGAGTATGCGCTCCGTCATGTCCATGTACACCAGAACGATCCGTGACACAGCGTCTGCTTTGTCCTTGACGGGCGTGGCCACCGTATTATAATGGCGCCCGTCCAGGTCCATGTCCTGCTGGCAGCTCCTGCCCGTTGCAACGGCTCTCCTGCCCGGGCAATCCTTGCGGTTCTCAACGTGGCAGAGCAGTTCGTGGCAGAACCGCCCCGCTGTTGCGCTCCGGTCAAATTGGAACTGCTCTTCGATCTTTTTATTCCAGGCAATGACGCGCATTTCCCGGTCCAGGACCAGAATGCCCATGCCCGCGGAATCGAAGATGGCCGTGATCTCGTCGTGGGCCGTTCTGAGCTGTTCGTTCGTTTCCTTCACGTTCCGCAGGATCTGCGAAAAGAGTCGCTCACAATGCCGATGGGGTCAAGCTCGATCAGGGTCGCATCATCCAGCTCCTCGGGCTTGAGCTCTGCCGTGCCCATGACGGTAAGCAATTGGTTCACCTTCTGGCGGATATACTGCGTTGCGTTCGTGTATTTTTCGCGCAGCTCCAGCACCTCCTGCTGGAGCTCCTCACGTGACCGAGGCGCCTCCTGCTCCCCCGGTGGTCCCTTTTTTTTCTTATTGCCCGCCACCTGTCAATCCTTTTTACCTGAGATCACGATGCAATAGTATCCTTCTCTCTTTTCAATGGACACGCCATAGCCCATATTGGTCGCTGATTCTGGTATGGTGATCGTGGCATCCCTGTTGTCGGTGAAGAAACAGAGCAGTACACTTCCCTGCCGTAGGCCCTCCGCCCGGCTGTTCACTTCCTTCAGCGCAACCAGAAGGGATGACGGGCAGATCTGCCCCCGGATATCGAATTCTATGGTTTCCACTCGTGCTCCTTACATGATTGTTCGTTCCTGACCATGTCGAAATGAAATATAAAAAATCGATTTTTTAACTTTTGCCGGGGAATCGGTTCCCTCAGGTTCAAGCGGCCTTAGCAGGGCCTGCACCAAGGACCTTGATCAGGAGCATGCCGCCGATCAATGCGCCTGCAAGCGTGCCGAGGAAAAAGAGCATGCTCGACATAGCCAGGATCGGCAGTCCGCCCATCAGGTGCCAGACGTTGCAAGTCGGCGCCATACGGGACGCCAGCCCCATGAGGGTCCCGCCTGTCGCGGCCAGCACGTATTGACGGGCCGGCACCTTGTAATAGAACTTCAGTTCGCCGAGCAGGGCGGCCGAGACGGCGCTTCCGGCTATGATGCCGCCAATGAGCGGGAACTGGATCGCTGCCAGTGTATCGAACCGGGGCCCTACTCCGCCGGTCAGAACAGCATTGGTCAGGCGGTGGAGGAAGTTGAGCGGGACGGCCTGGTAAAAAACAAGTCCGTCATAATGGGAGGCGAACAGGGTACTCTCGACGAATCCGGCGATCTTGGTAAAGGAGGAGGTCACACCCAG
This sequence comes from Nitrospirota bacterium, assembly GCA_963818475.1. Lineage (GTDB taxonomy): Bacteria > Nitrospirota > UBA9217 > UBA9217 > UBA9217 > GWC2-56-14. The sequence continues at coordinate 666,819 of CAWFSF010000002.1, forward strand.
GGGCATGCCGACCAGGACATAGGAAAGTGCGCCGATCAGAGAAAGCAGCAGGGCCGCTTTTGCAGGCTGCAGATATCCGGCGGCAAAGGCAGGCCGCACCAATTCGCCCTTCCGGTGCCACGAAAACAGAAGCAGGGCGCCGGGAACCATGACCGCCAGCACCGGGAGCAGGGGGTCGACATTGAGCATCTGTGCGATGGTGACCTTGCCCGGCGCAAGGACCGTGCTTTTCGCAAAGGCCGCCCACGCCGGATGGAACTCGGCATAGAGCCCGCTGCCGAAAACCAGTCCTGCGAAGGCCGTCAGGCTCAGAACGCTGCCGGCGCCCATTTTATACAGCGTGCCGACGACGCAGCCTCCGGCAAAGACCATGCCGATGCCGAAGAGAAGTCCTCCGATCAGGTTCGCTGTGGTCGGCGGGTAGAGGAGCGGGAAGGGATAGGCGGACAGCAGCCCGGACTGGCGCGCGGCTTCGAACAGCAGCATGCTCGACAGGACCAGCAGGACAAAGGACTTGATCATTGCCGTACGCCTGAAAAGAAAGAGATCGCGGAACATGCCGGCCATGCAGAAATCAGACCGGTGCATCACGAACCCCGCGGCAAGGCCAAGCACCAGGGAAATGCTTCCGATAAAGATATAAGGGTCAGCAGCGAGCATCGTGGAGCTCCCCCATGCAGGATCCGGAAGATTCCCTGTCGCGGGATTGAGAGAACCCGCCGACCTTTTCGCGATCAGAACGTACCTGCCCGTCCGGTTTTACAGTAAAATACAGCAATTCATAGGCAGGAGCAAGATTTTTTATTCAGAAAGTTGCATAGTTTCATAGGTATCTTACGGCGGGCGGGAGGCGCAAACGGGAATCACCGGTGGCAACAACTCAATGGCAAGACGTCATTCCCTGTAACAAGAACATTTGGATACTGAAATATCGGGTTAGCTTCTGATCGTTTGGGCATTACTTGCAGAAATAAAGGGGGACAAATGCAACCCGCGGCCTTGTCCTCGCAGATGAGACTGTTCGTGCTTTGCGCGGGGGGGAAAAATGTATCATGCGCGGTGTTGGTGAGGGGTGCTGTAAGTGCAGTTGGAATCAGGTGGACAGGGCGTGCTCCAAAGCTCGCTTCATGCATTGCAGGCGGCCCAGCTGCAGCCGACGCAGGTGAACTCGCCGCGCCCGTTCAGCTCACGCGTGCGGAGCGCGCAGATGTTCTTAGGCACTTGGTCTGCAAAGAGCTTGCAGTAGAGACTGCCGGCACCCTCCTGTGTATTCAGGCTCTGATCAATGCTCTTCTGTTCACAGAGAATCATGCTGGTCCCTCTCTTCCGGCGCTCCTGCCCGTCGCCAGAGTACGATATATGGCGTATTATTGATTCTCTGCAAGAAAATGTCAATCACCCGGTCAGGGTAATTTCAGGGTATGCCAGGCCTTCTAGTGTTGAGATCCGTTTTGGAGCAGGACAGCACCGTCTTAAAGCAATTGTCGATCGGAACAGGGACCGCTCCCCCATCGATCCGCTGCTGGCTGATCAAAAACGCTTGTAGCGGTTGCCACAGTTTACCTTGACAAATCGACGGAAAACGACATATTATTACATTTTTATGAAGTTCCGAAAAAGGCGTTCCTGATCAGGAGCTGTTCGTTTGGTTACGGAACGGAATACAATAACTGATTCCCGGAATTACACTGATAAGGCCATGATTAAGAGGCAAGACAAGAAGATGTACCGTGTAAATCATTGTCTTATCGGTTTTTTTCAGTGTCAAAGACTTTGTCCTTGTGACGCAGAAACAGCGAGGTTTAACGCTTTATGAACGTAATCGACTTCCACACCCACATCTTCCCGGACAATATCGCCAGGCAGGCCATGGATGCCCTGGCCGCGGCCTCCGGCAAGTACCGCCCCTGCACCGACGGGACGCTTAAGGGCCTGCAGGACTCCATGAAGCGGGCGGATATTTCGGCGAGCCTGGTGGCGAACATCGCCACGAAACCGTCGCAAATGTACCCCATCCTGGAATATTGCGGGGAGATCCAGAGCAGCAGCATCCACCCGCTCGTCTCGTTCCATCCGTCCAACTCCCCGGAGGAGGTCGAAGATATGCTGGGCCAGGCGCAGCGCGCTGAGATCCGCGGGGTGAAGCTTCACCCCATGGATCAGAATTTCAATATCGACGACAAATGGATGTACGGCTTTTATGAGCTGATCGCAAGCTGCGGACTCTTCCTCATGTTCCACAGCGGGTACGACATGGCCTTTCCCGGCAATACCCAGGCGGACGTGGAGCGCATTAAAAAGGTCGCCGACTGGTTCAAGGACCTCACCATCGTCTGCACCCATGTGGGTGGATGGAAGCAGTGGGAGCGCATCAGCTGTCTCAGCAACTGCGCGAACGTGCATACCGAAACGTCCCTGACCCTGACCGAGGTGGACGACGAGGAGTTCATCCGGCTCATCGACCATTTCGATGAGGACCGGGTGCTCTTCGGGAGTGACAGCCCCTGGACGGACCAGCAGAAGATGCTGAAGCGGACCGTAGAGCTGAAGATCTCCGATGCGCGGAAGGAAAAGCTGCTGCATAAGAACGCCGCTAACTTGCTGAAGCTGTAGTAGCGGCCGGGGCGTCGGAGCACGGGAGGGCATCGTGCAAAAAGTACTTATTGCACAGGAACTTCATGCGTTATTGAAGCAGGAGAACAGCGTTCTCAACCGTGAGGAGTTTGCCATCTTCACAGCGGCTTCGAACGATGAATTACTGAATGTTCACCGGGCGGAGAAGGTGAGCCTCATCATCACGCAACTCGATATGCCCGGCATGCCGACAGAACAGCTCTGCTCCGTCATCAGAGACGAGCCAAGTCTCCGGGCGGTCCCGCTTATCATGGTCTGCGGGAACGACCCTGCGGCGATCGAAAAGTGCTCACGATGCAAGGCGAACGCGGTGCTGCTGCACCCGGTTAATCCCCTCCTGCTGATCATAACAGCGCAGCAGCTCCTCGATATGACTTCCCGGGACACCTGCCGCGTGCTCCTGAACGCCGACATCGAGGGGCGCTCCGGGGAAGACTGCTTCTTCTGCCGGTCCAGGAACATCAGTGCCACAGGCATTCTAATGGAGACCGACAGGATTCTTGCCAGGGGCGCACACCTGTCTCTCTCCTTCTTTCTTCCTGATGCGAAGCAGGTGCAAGTCACGGGTAAGATCGTGAGGACCCTTGCGCAGACGCCGGGTGAAAAGAGCAATCAATATGGACTGATGTTCACTGAGCTCTCTCCCGAGGCTAAAGAGCTGCTTAGGGAGTTTGTCGAAAAAAATTCGTTACCATCCCGTCCTGCCGCCTTGTAGTAACCAACTGGTTCCGTAGTATCCACACACCCCTCGTGCCGTTGCCAGCTCTTTCGCTGATTGCAGAACTCCTTTATCATTTAACCTTTTCCCGGGACCGGTGTCTCAATTTGCGTAATACCTATTACTTTCCCCACGAGGAGGAGATCCATGAGAACCCTGTTCAGACTCGCAGTTGCCGTGCTGTTCCTGGCGGCCTTTTCACCGAATACCTTTGCCCAGCAACAGCCCCCCAATGACCAGAAAATGATGGGAAGAGAAATAACGCCGGAGAATTTCAGCGAGATGAAATCCCTCATCCTTACCATGATCGAGAACCGCAGGACAAGGCTCGACACGGAAAAGGTCTGTGTGGAGGCGGCAAAAGACGCCGAAGAACTGAAAAAGTGCAGGCCCGAACAGCCCATGGGGATGGGCAGCGGCATGTACAAAAACGGTCCCGGCAGACAGCGGGGCCCAGGGGCAGGCATGCAAGGACAGCAGTAAGGGAATGACCTGCGTCAGTGTTTCAGAACATACGTGCCGGCAGGAGATGGTTCCTGCCGGTTTTTTTATTCAGCTTAGCTTATGGGGAGCGCAGAAGGAGAAAACAGCTCATTTTTATGAGATAGAGTCTCTTCACAAAAGCAGCCGCCCGTGACCGTAGGATATACGACAAATATGTTATACTAATACGGGCTGTTGCCCAAAGCCAATCTGTCACCCTGAACGTAGTGAAGGGTCTACTATCATGTTGTTTATGCGAGATTCGTCGCTACCGCTCAGAATGACATTATCGTCGTAATGTGATTTGGGCAACAGCCCGAATATCTGTGGCATACATCCTCATTTCTCAAAATGAGTATTCCAGGAACCTGCGAGGTGTCTATGTCTTTCCCAATAGGATTAAGTTGTCTGTTGACTATGATTTTACTTTTTACCGCGCCGGTAGGGGCCGAAGACAGCATGGTAATCGCGGATTTTTCTTCCGTTGCCGCTGGAGTGCCGGCAGGGTGGGAACTCAAAGAGAAATCAGGCAAGGCAGACTTTGCCGTTGTGAAGGACGGTGATATTGCCGCAGCCCGTTTCCGGAGCGCGAACACGTCCTTTTCGCTTCAGAAAGAGGTGCGGGTCGAGCTGAAGCAGTTCCCGATTCTCACATGGAAATGGAAGGTGACCAAACTGCCCGCTCGGGGAGACTTCAGGAAATCCAAAACAGATGACCAGGCAGCGCAGCTTTTTCTGGCATTCTCAAAAACCAAGGCTATTGTATATATCTGGGACACCACGGCTCCCCAGGGAATCATGGAGAGCACCTCTCCGGTGCCGTTCATGACGGTCAAGGTGGTCGTATTACGGTCAGGTCCTGCGGAAGTGGGTAAATGGATTACCGAGAGGCGTAACGTATATGAGGATTATAAGAAACTGTACGGTTCTGAACCGCCGATGGTGAACGGCGTCAGGCTCCAGATAAACTCCCAACACACGGAAACATCGGCCGAAAGTTACTTTGCCGATGTCGTGTTTCAGAAACGATAGCAAGGCGTAATTCCTCCTCAGAAACACTGAGCCAGTGAGTAAAGCCTAAAAATAGAAAAGCGATGCAGATATATAAAAAGGGCCGCCTTTAGTTTCAAAGGCGACCCTCGTTCTGTTTGGCTCCCGGAGCAGGACTTGAACCTGCGGCATGGTGATTAACAGTCACCCGCTCTACCAACTGAGCTATCCGGGAATGATTGGGAAATGGAAGGAAATCAGGCTGGTATAATTACCATATACGGCCTGATATGTCAATTGGTTATTTACTGGCAGGAAGGATTATGAGCCGCCCTCCTGGCCTTTCTTGAGTTCCATGATCACAAGCTTGGCGATCGCCTTGAGCGTATCGAATACCCCGGTGCCTTCGGGAGCAACTGCCTCGAAATCCGGGACGCCGCGGGGGTTCAGCGCACGCCGCATTTCCTGCACCGGCACGACATTCGGCAGGTCGCGCTTGTTGTACTGAATGATATAGGGAACCTTGTCGAGATCATAGCCCTGCTCCGCGAGGTTGATGCGCAGGTTCTCGACGCTCTCGATGTTCGCCTCCATCCGTTCGATCTGCGAGTCTGCAACAAAGACGACACCGTCCACGCCCTTGAGGATCAGCTTCCGGCTTGCGTCGTAGAATACCTGGCCGGGAACGGTGTACAGATGGAAGCGCGTCTTGAAACCGCGGATCTCGCCCAGGGCGAGCGGAAGAAAGTCGAAGAACAGCGTCCGCTCGGTCTCGGTCGCCAGCGAGATCATCTTTCCCTTGCTGTCCGGGTTTGTCTTTTTATATATCCACTGCAGGTTGGTCGTCTTGCCGCACAGGCCGGGACCATAGAAAACGATCTTGCAGTTGATCTCTCGGGACGAATAATTGATAAACGACATAGAACCGTGATTCCTCTCCTTAACGCATTCAGGAAATGACCGTGGCGGGGTTAGCCGAAGAGCTTATCAATATCTTCGTCCGTGATCTCCGCAAAGGGCGAATCAGCTGCCTTGCCTGACGTTTTTCCCGTTTCTACTTTTTCAAGGAGTTGATTGAAGATAGTACCGAGCACGTCAGCGCTCTTTTTCACCCGGAGACGAACAAGGCCGAGCGATGAGCGCTGGTCGAAGATCACCACCAGGATCACCCGCTGGCCAATGATGGAGATGTGGATGTTGTCGCGCTGGCCTTCGTGGAACAGGATGGAAAATTCCTTCTCACCCAGGAGCTTGGCCATGCCGCCCGTGGCGGCAATGTTGCCGGCGGTCAGGGAGGCAAGCGACGTGGTATCGAGGTTTTCCGTTTCACCGGTAGCGGCAATGAGCTGGCCGTTCTTATCCACGAGGAACACGACCTTGGCATTGGCCTGGGCAAGGAGGCGCTGGAGCTCTGCGTCTATTAACTTAAACTCTTCGTCATACATCACGAGATCTTGACCCAGCATAGGTGCTTCTCCTTAGGCGCGGCAAACCATACCGCACGGTAACAGCAGGTTTGGGGCTATTAAACCATACTGACCGTTATATTTCAAGCGTTTTTTTAATGCATGCCAAACGAAAACACAGCCGGGCGAGCAAAACCCGGCTGTGTTCTTTGTTGATCATTGATTATGAGGTGCGGCAGGATTGGAAGCGATGTCAGCTCTTCGACATCTCCTGGAGCTTCTTGAGGCTTTCCCAGTCGTTGTCCACAAGCTGCTGGAACTTCTCGAGAAGCCCCTCGTTGCCGGGAGCAAAGAGATGTTTGAACCGTCCCTGGGGTTTAAGCCACTCGGCGACCGGTTTTCTTCGTTCCTTGGGGTCGTAGTTGATGGTCCATTTTCCGTCCTGTACCTCATACAGCGGCCAATAGCAGGTCTCGACCGCGAGCCGCGAGAGCAGGATGGAGTCGTTGGTCTGGGTGCGCCAGCCGCGGTTGCAGGGTGAAACGACACCCATGTAGGCCGGGCCGTTCGTGGCAAGCGCTTTTTTCACCTTGGTCATCAGGTCTTTCCAGTTATGGGGCGAGGCCTGGGCGGCATAGGCCACGTTGTGGGCTGCCATGATGCGCGTAAGGTCCTTGCGGCGCTGTGTTTTTCCCTTGACCAGTGAACCCACCGGCTGGGTCGTCGTATCGGCGCCGAACGGCGTGGCGCTCGAACGCTGGATGCCGGTGTTCATGTAGGCGCCGTTGTCGTAGCAGATATAGAGCAGCTGATGGCCGCGCTCCATGGCGCCAGAAAGGGCCTGGAACCCGATGTCATAGGTGCCGCCGTCGCCGCCGAAGGCGATGAACTTCATTTCCTTCTTGAGCTTCCCCTGCTTGCGGAGCGACCGGTACATGGTCTCTATCCCAGAAGCCGTTGCCGCGGCGTTTTCGAAGGCGCTGTGCATCCACGGCACTTTCCAGGCAGTGTACGGGAACAGGCAGGTCGAGACCTCGAGGCAGCCCGTGGCGTTTGCGATCACCACCGGTTCGTCGATGGCCATCAGGACCTGGCGCACGATCGTCGGCGCGCCGCAGCCTGAGCACATGCGGTGGCCGCCCGTAAGCAGTTCCGGCTTGTGCGTCAGTGATTTCAGGGTCAAGGGTTTTTCCTGTGTCGGTGTGCTCATTGTGTTCTCCTATACACGACATTCTGTGGATGCCGAATGGGAAATTGTTTTCAGTTCCGGACTGTCATATAGTCTTTTACGATCTTGACCTTGCCGCTCTTCGCGACCTCGATGGTCTCTTCGATCACCTTATCAACATCGAGCGGCATCAGATCCCTGCCGCCGAGACCATAGATCTTGTTGAACAAGAGCGGTCCCTGGCGATAGGGGGAGAGGGCCGGGGCGATCTCCATGAAGAGCGGGCCGTAGCCGCCATAGGAATCCGCCCGGTCCAGAACACAGACGGCCTTGGCATTCTTGAGCGCGGCGCCGACTTCCTCATACGGGAAGGGCCTGAAAACCCGGGGTTTGAGCAACCCTGCCTTCACGCCCTTTTCGCGGTAGCGGTCAACCTCGTCCTTGATCGTACCTGCGGCAGAGTTGAGCGCCACCAGTACAACCTCGGCGTCCTCGAGGCGGTAGGATTCGAAGAGTTCATATTTACGGCCAAACGCCTTGGCAAACTCGGCGGATACTTCCTGAATGACCTTCTTGGCGTTCAGCATGGCTTCGTGCTGCGCGCGCTTATGCTCCATATAGTAATCGGGAAGCACCAGGGCGCCGATGCTCTTGGGATTATCGAGGTCCAGGAGCGGGTCCATGGCGATGTAGTCGCCGACGAACTTTTTCACTTCCGCGTCGGGAATATACGACATGCTCTCGATCGAGTGGCTGATGATGAAGCCGTCCATGTTGACGGCGATCGGCAGCCGCACGTCCTTGTGCTCGGCGATGCGGTACGCCATGATCGTGTTGTCGTAGGCCTCCTGGGCGTTCTCGGAAAAGAGCTGGATCCATCCGCAGTCGCGCATGCCCATGCCGTCGGAGTGGTCGCCGTGAATATTGAGCGGGGCCGAAAGTGCCCGGTTCACCAGCGCCATCAGGATCGGCAGGCGATAGCCCGAGGCAATATGCAGCATTTCCCACATAAGGGCAAGGCCTTGCGCGCTCGTGGCCGTTGCCACTCTGCCGCCCGCTGCCGATGCGCCGATGCAGGCGCTCATGGCGCTGTGCTCGCTCTCCACGAGGATCGTTTCGGTATCCACCTTGCCGTTCGAAACGAACGACGTGAACGATTCCATGATGCCTGTTGACGGCGTGATGGGATACGCCGGCATGACATCGGGGTTCAACTGGCGGAGCGCTTCGGCAACAGCCTGGTTGCCCGTGACCGCCACGGTTTTTGTCGTTGTCACAGCCATGTTATTTGCCCTCCTCTTCCATGACAATGGCCTTGTTGCCTTTTTTGCCCGGGCACTCCATGGCGCAGACGCCGCAGCCTTTGCAGTGGTCGTAGTCGAAATCCACTCTTTTTTCATCTTTTACCGGGATCGCGGAATCAGGGCAATAGACCCAGCAGAAGAGACACTGAATGCAGTTCTCCTCGATCCAGCGCGGCTTGAGCGAACGCCACGAACCGGTCTTATATTCATTCGCATTGCCGGCCTTCAGGATGGTGCCGGCATGGGGCAGTTCTTTCCAGTTCATCTGTTTCATCCTTCATGTACCTCCTCGTATCCGCGCTTCACCGCGGTCAAGTTCCCGTCGATGATCTTCTGGGCGAACTTCTTGCCGAAGCTGCCCTTCACATCATCGAGCAGCACTTCCATGGTCACGATTGCTGTGGCCCGGTTCACCGCACCAAGCATGCAGGAGTTCGGCATATTTCTGCCTATGGTTTCGGTTGCGATCTTGGACGCATCGATGGTGAAGACCCTTTGGGTCGGCTTGGCTTTCAACTTCGCGCGTATATCCTTTGGGTCTTTGCCCGTGTTGATGATGAAGACAGCGTCGTCTTTCGCGCCTTCGGCGACATTGATCGCGTCCAGGAGCGTAGCGTCCACCACGGCCACCACACCCGGGTTCAAGACCGGGCAGTGCATCCGAAGGATCTTCTCGCTGACCCGGTTATAGGCGCGAAGCGGCGCGCCTGCGCGCTCCGGTCCGTATTCCGGAAATGCCTGCACGTTGCGGCCGCCGGAGAGACACGCATCTGCAAGCACCTTGGCCGCGGTCACGGTTCCCTGACCACCCCGGCCATGCCATCTGATCTCAACCATTTCTGCCATAATAATTTCCTCCTAACTCAGTTCGGAGCATGGAGTGGAGAGTTCGGAGTGATGTTCTCATTCCGGATTCCGCATTCCGCATTCCGCAATTAACTCACATTTCCCTGCGGCCTTCAAGCGCCCGCTGCACCGTGTTCTCGTCCGCATACTCGATGTCCCCGCCAACCGGGAGCCCGTAGGCGATGCGGCTGACGCTAATGCCGAGTGGTTTGATCAACTTCGAAAGATAGAGGGCCGTTGTCTCGCCCTTTACTGTCGGATTCGTTGCAATGATGACTTCTTTGACCATGCCGGCCCTGAGCCGCTCCATCAAACCATCGATTTTGAGATCCTCTGGTCCGATGCCGTCAAGCGGTGAGATGGCTCCCATGAGCGCATGATAGCGGCCCCGAAAAATACCGGTCCTCTCGAGGATAAGGATATTGCTCGGCTCCTCCACGACGCAGATGCGTGAAGGATCACGCCGGTCATCGCGGCAAAGGCTGCAGACCTCGTCCTCGGTAATGTTATTACAGACCGTGCAGTAGCGGCTGTTGTTCTTCAGGTCCAGAATGGCCTGCGCGATTCCGAAGGCCTCCTCGCGCGGCATGCCCAGAACGGCGAAGGCAAGGCGCTCGGCGCTTTTTTTACCGATACCCGGAAGCCTGGTGAACGCCTCGACCATTCTGCCCATGGCCTGACCCGACACGTCCGCGGCTTGTGCGCCGGCCTTCCCATGCCGGCCTGCGCGTGAAGAAACCCGGGACGATCGTTCCTGTTCTTTCACCGCTTCCGTCTTGTTCTGACCACCCTGATCCATATTACGCCGGACTATGGGGTCTTTGGTTATTATTCCGCACTCCGCCTGTCCTCGGATCCCCACGGAGGAACTCTTTGATCTGCACTTCTAGAGCAGCCCCGGAGGAAGGCCCATGCCCGCCGTCAGTTTGGCCATTTCGTCCTTCATGAGCTCCTGGGATTTTCTGAGCGCTTCATTGACGGCTGCCGTGACCAGGTCCTGGAGCATCTCGATGTCCTTGGGATCCACGACAGAAGCATCGATCTTGATCGAAAGGACCTCCTGCCGGCCATTCGCCACGACCGTGACCATGCCGCCGCCCGAGGAGGCCTCAACCGTCTTGCCAGCAGCCTCTTCCTGGAGCTTTTTGACCCGCTCTTGCATCTGCTGGGCCTGTTTCATCAAATTTCCAATGATATTTTTCGACATGCGAGGCCTTTTTGTACCCGAGTAGTTAGATCGCCTAAAAGGCAAAGGAAGAATATAATAAAAGAACGAGGGCTGCTTTGCAAGAAAAAACGAGGGGTTTATGGAGATATAAAAAATTTAAATGTCCTTTTTCGTAAGCTCTCTGTCTTGTCAGCTCTCCTCGTCGGGATGTTCCGTCTCGATGACCTCTCCGCCGAAAATCCTGAGTGCATCCTGGACGATGGGGGATTGTTCCTCGGGTTTCTTTTTTGCCGGCGTTTTAGACCGGGCTGTCGATGGTCCGGCATCTTCCTGGCCAAGAGGTTTTATGATGAGCCGAATTTTTCTGCCCAGCACTTCACCGGCGATCTGCTCAATATAGTCGCGATGCTCCTGCTTTTCGACCTGATCGCGCTGAAAACCCGACGGCAGCCCGAGCGTGAAGCCCGTATCCGACGTATTGAGCAGTCTGCTCTGTGCAAGATAGGATGCAAGGATCGGTTTTTTCGATTTCAGGGTGCCCATGATCCTCCCCCACTCATCCGACGCTCCCCCTCCATCCGGCGCTTCTGCCGGGCGGGGCTGGTGGGAAACCACTGCTGTTTTCGGCACGTACGATCCGGACCGCTCGCTGACCCCGGCTGGTGCCGGTGCGGACAACACCGTTCCCGGTGTAAGTCTGCTCTCGAGTTCCTTCATCCGGCCAAGCACCTCGGTGAGCGGTCGAAGCGGCGTGATGTGGCAGGCCTTGACGATGCCCATCTCGACGGTGAACCGCTGGTGAGGCGACCAGCGCATTTCGTCCAATGTTTTTGACAGGCTGTCAAAAAGCAGCAGGAGCTGGTCGCTTTCGACGCCGGCTGCCTGCTGTTGCAGGTTCTGTATATCGGCGGAGGGAAGTTCGATGATACGACCGGGGTCCGTGGTGATCTTGATGATCATGAGATTCCGGATATGCTCGACCAGGCCCGCCAGGAACTGGCGCATGTCGAGCCCCTGCTCAAGCAGGCCGTCGATCTGCTTCAGGAGACCGCCGCTGTCCCGGGAGAGCAGGCCGGCCGCGAACTGCAACAGCTTTTCCTGGGCAACCGAGCCGAGAGTCGCCTGGAGGTCTTCGTCCTTGACCGCCATGCCGCTGTACGACACGGCCTGGTCCAGCAGGCTCTGCGAATCGCGCATACTGCCCTCGGCTGCCCGGGCGATCATGGCAAGCCCCTGGTCGGTGATCGTAATGCCCTCGGCAGCGGCGATCTTGCGAAGCTGATCAATGATTTCGTTCAGGGGAATGCGCTTGAACCCGTAGCGCTGGCAGCGGGAATGGATGGTCGCGGGGATCTTCTGCGGCTCGGTCGTGGCAAAGATGAAGAGCACATGCGGCGGGGGTTCTTCGAGGGTCTTCAGCAGCGCATTGAAGGCCTCGTTCGTGAGCATATGGACCTCATCGATCACGTAGACCTTGTACTTGCCGCGGGAAGGAGCGTATTTCACGGCTTCGCGCAGCTCGCGGATATGTTCGATGCCCCGGTTCGACGCCCCGTCGATCTCGATGACATCCACTGACGTTCCCGCCGTGGTCTCGATGCACGAGTCGCAGTGGCCGCAGGGCGTCGGGGTCGGCCCTTCGGTGCAGTTCAAGGCCTTGGCAAGGATGCGCGCCGTGGTAGTCTTGCCTACGCCCCGGGGTCCGGAGAACAGGAACGCGTGCGCAAGTCTTTTCGTCAAGATCGCGTTCTGCAGCGTTCGCGTGATATGCCCCTGGCCGACGACGTCTTCGAAAACCTGGGGCCGCCATTTTCTTGCCAGGACCTGGTAGCTCATAGTAACATTACCTCGGTTAGACTGCTGAAAATATCATAAAGCGACGGTCGTGATTGAGCTTCTGTTGCTGCTTTTGCGGCGGCAAGGGAGGCGGGGATGAACCGGTGGGCTGTCCTTCGCCCGCACAGAAGCGCAAAGGTAAACAAGATCTGCGGACAGGTGCCGCTGTTCACTGCGGAGGCAACGAACAGGAACCGTGTCCGCAGCATTCCACGCATTGATCGAGAAATAAAAAGCTCACAAACCCGGGCTTCCCTGCGGCACACCCGGAACCCGCTTACCGCTGCTTCCTTCCGGACCTGACGGGGTTCACGAGACCGTGGTTGCGCAGGACCCGGGCTTATGAGCGCATTTCAATTTCGGATTGCGGAGGTGGGCTCGTTGATAATCCGCAATTATATTATATGGCGGAGAGAGTGGGGTTCGAACCCACGTTAGGTTTCCCTAAACACGCTTTCCAAGCGTGCGCCTTCAGCCGCTCGGCCATCTCTCCGTAGTTTTATTTCGTGGTGTCAATTACGGATTGCAATTCAGCAATCCAACTCATACCGGCCTGTTTCTTTTTATGTAAATCCGCAATTATGTATGGCGGAGAGGGGGGGATTTGAACCCCCGGTGGAGTTACCCCCACAACAGTTTTCGAGACTGCCGCCTTCAACCACTCGGCCACCTCTCCGAATGCGCTGCTTCTATCGTTACCGTACCGGCTGCCTCAGGTTCTCAAAAAAAACCTGAAGCGCATCGCGGCATTCTGCTTCAAGAATTCCGGGCGTGATGCGGTAGACGTGATTCAACCTGCCGTCACGGACCACATCATAGACCGATCCCAGAGCGCCGGCCTTGGGATCTCGACACCCGTACACCAGCCTGCCGACTCTTGCAAGCACCAGCGCACCGGAACACATAAGGCAGGGCTCAAGGGTCACATACACGGTTGCGTCCGTCAACCGCCATCTGCCGAGCTTGGCCGAGGCTTCACGCACGACCAGTAGTTCAGCGTGCGCGGACGGGTCTTGCCAGGTCTCACGCATGTTGTGGGAAGAGGCGATGACGTTGTTTCCGATGACCAGTACCGCGCCGATGGGCGTCTCACCTTCGGCGGCTGCTTTATGTGCCTCGGCAAGCGCAAGGCGCATGAACTCTTCGTCGGTCGTGTACGCGCCGTCATTCATCATGGTCGCCAAAACATGACCGCAGCGAGCGCTGCGGTACCTTGGTAATATAATAATGGTGCGCCCAAGAGGATTCGAACCTCTGGCCTACGGATTCGTAGTCCGTTGCTCTATCCAGCTGAGCTATGGGCGCAAAACAGATGCACAGAAGGGAATGCTTCTGTGCATCCAAAACCGTTCTGGTCGGACTGCTTACTTGTTCACGCCACCCACGAGCGTGATCGCAACTTGCTCATGTGCGTAGGGATGGATCCCGGGATGCATGGAATAAAGCCAGCCCTTCCACGCCTCTTTGCCCGGCTCGGTAATCGACACCTGCACTGCAGGATTGTTCGGCTTATCCGATGCGGAGGTGATGTCCTTCTCGCCCATCCTGAAATCCGGGAGGAACGCAAGCACCTTGATCTTCATTTTTGTGTTCGGGACCGCCAGCTCAGAACCCACGGCCACGGTATATTCTTTCGTGCTCTTGGCGGCCTTATCTTCGATGTTCAACTTCACTGCTTTCCATTTCGCCGTCACTGCAGCGGGAACGACGACCGCGCGGTCGACCTTCGGCATATCCGGCATCCCCGTCTGCGGCATGCCGCCTTCGGTGCTTGGGTGGCCTGGGGGCAACTGGGGCTTTTCTTCCTTCTTTTTGCAGCCCGCAACGGTAAAGATGAGGCTGCCGAGCAACAGAGCGACTACCAACTTCTTCATGGTGATACCTCCTTAGGTACGTGAATATGGAATATGCAGGGAAAGCTTCCCTGGTCGTTCTACCCTTGCCCGCTCATGCTGCGCGGAAAAATGGCGGAGAGGCCGGGATTCGAACCCGGGGTGGAGTCACCCCCACAACTGCTTAGCAGGCAGCTGCCTTCAGCCGCTCGGCCACCTCTCCGTGCTAACGACAAATCTGAAAAAATCTGCATACTACAAATGCTGAACATGAAACGTACTATGATAATATTGGCGGAGAGAGAGGGATTCGAACCCCCGGAGCTTGCGCTCAACGGTTTTCAAGACCGCCGCCTTAAACCGCTCGGCCATCTCTCCGGTATTGATTGTAGATTGTTGATCGCAGTTTTTGGATGACACAATCCGCATACTGCAATCCGACATCCGCAATTACGAATTCCGATCTCTTCTCACGATTCGATCTGCCCCGCCCATATACGGCCTGAGCACTTCCGGTATCACAATGCTGCCGTCAGGCTGCTGAAAGTTCTCAAGGATCGCCACGACCGTGCGACCTACTGCCAGGCCGGAACCGTTCAGCGTATGTACGAACTCGGTCTTTTTCCCGCCTGCAGGTTTATATCTGATATTGCCCCGTCGCGCCTGAAAGTCCTCGAAGTTCGAGCACGATGATATTTCGCGGTACTTATTCTGCGCAGGGAGCCAGACCTCGATATCGTAGGTCTTGGCTGCAGAGAATCCCAGGTCGCCGGCACAGAGCGCGATGACCCGGTACGGGAGACCCAGCCGCTTGAGAACCTCCTCGGCATGACCCGTGAGCTTCTCCAGCTCATCGTAGGAGCCCTCGGGTTGCGCAAACTTCACCAGCTCCACTTTGTTGAACTGGTGCTGGCGGATCAACCCGCGTGTGTCCTTGCCGTATGAGCCCGCCTCCCGGCGGAAACAAGGGGTGTATGCCGTGTAGAGCACCGGCAGGATCTCTTCCGGCAGGATCTCGTCCCGATGAATATTGGTCACCGGAACCTCTGCCGTCGGAATAAGATAGAAAGTCCCGTTCTCAACCCTGAAGAGCTCTTCCTCGAACTTCGGAAGCTGACCCGTCGCGGTCATGCTCGTCTTGTTCACCATGAACGGCGGCAAGACCTCCAGATACCCGTGCTCGGTGGTGTGCAGATCGAGCATGAAGCTGATCAATGCACGCTCGAGCCGTGCACCCATGCCTTTATAAAGAGCGAAGCGGGCTCCCGTGATCTTGGTAGCCCGGTCAAAATCGATGATATCAAGGTACTCGGCCAGGTCCCAGTGCGGTTTCGGCTCAAACGAGAATACCGGGGGCTCGCCGCCTCGGGGAGACCATCGCCTGATCTCTACATTGCTGTTTTCGTCTTTGCCATCGGGCACGGAGACATGCGGCAGGTTGGGAGTAGTAAGCAGGATGTTTCGCTGCGCTTCTTCCTGTTCCCGGCTTTTGCTCTCAAGCTCGGTGATAGTATCACCGACGGCACGCATCTCGGCAACCTTGTCTTCTGCCGGTTGCCCCGCCTTCTTGAGCCGTCCGATCTCCTCGGAGACCTCGTTGCGCCGCCGGCGCAGCTCTTCAATGCGCTGCTGCAGAGCACGGCGTTCCGCATCCAATGCCAGGAACGCCGTCAGATCAAGTTCGATGCCCCGTCTGCTGATAGCCGCCAGCACTTGATCCGTCTGTTCACGAACGAACTTTAAATCGAGCATTTAGGGTATCATTCTCCTCGAACGTTGTCAATAGCTTTTCTTGACGATCCTTGTTTCGAGCGCCTTGATCTTGATCTGGATCGCCTCGGGATTCGGGTAGGCCGGCTCGATGTCCTTGTAGAGCTTGAGCGCTTCCGCCAGTTCGCCTCCGGACTCAAGGCATCCGGCTAGAGCGAACTTGGCCTTGACCACGAGCTCCTGGTCCGGATTGCTGTCAATGGTCTTCCGGTAAAAGATCTTTGCCTCGTCGAGCTCACCCCTCGAAAAGGCCGTTGTCCCGAGCCTGAAGTAACCGAGCTTCACCTGCGGACCGGCAGGGAACTCATCAACCTGTTGCATCCAGACCGTGCGCGCTTCGTCGACCTTCCCTACCCTGAACAAACAGTCGGCCAGGCTATAGAGGCTTTTCTCCTGGATCTCTCGGTTTGAATACCGGGCTGCCTTGCGATATTCCTCGATGGCGCGATCATAGTCGTTATAGCCCTGTTCATAGATATTGTGGGCGATATACCACTGGGCCTGCGGCGCCATGTCCCGGCGCGGATATCGTTTGAGCAGCAGTCGAAGGGTCTGCAGCGACTTATCGGTCTCGCCCAGGTAAAGAAACTGCGTCACCCCCACCCAGTACAGCGCATCATCAGCGCGGCTGCTGTAGGGATGTTCCTTGACCAGCGCCAGATACATCCTGGCCGCAGTCTGATACTCTCCGGCATTCCAGTGCTTGGTCGCCGCTTCATACTCGTTCTGTGCGCCCTTGTCGAATGCGTCACACCCGGTCAGTGCGATAGCGAACAGGAACAGCATCACGAGCTTCTTCATCCTGGCCACAGCTCACGCACCCGGTCCAGCCGGCGGTTCCGGGGCGGCCTTTTCTCCAGCAGGCTCTTTTTCTTCTTCGCGCTCCACAAGCTTTGCAAAGCTGACCACTTTGTCGTCCGCCTCAATATCGAAGAGCCGCACACCCTGCGTATTTCGGCCCTGAACCGAAATGTCCCGGGCGCGGATCCGCAGGACCTTGCCGTTCGACGTGATCAGGATGATCTCGTCGTCCTCTGACACCTGGGCCATGCCGGTCACCCGCCCATTCTTCTCGGTGATCTTGAGCGTGAATATACCCTTGCCGCCCCGGCCCTGACTTCGGTAATCTTCGAGAGTGCTTCGCTTGCCGTAGCCCTTTTCTGTCACGGTCAGGATCGTCGAGTCGTCGCGCACGATCTCCATGGCGACGACCTCATTACCTTCGTCGAGCCGGATGCCGATCACGCCCTTACCCGTCCGCCCGATTTCCCGCACATCGGTCTCGGAAAAGCGGATCGAAAGGCCGTCCCTCGTTCCGAGGAACACGTCGCACTTGCCATCGGTGACCTCGGAGGAGATGAGCTCGTCGCCCTCATCCAGGGTGATGGCGATGATGCCGGAAGGACGCGGATGGCTGTATGATTCGAGCTCGGTTTTCTTGATGATGCCGTTCTTCGTCGCCATCAGGATGAAGTGGCCCGGCATGAATTCACGGACCGGGAGCGCCGCGGTCACCCGCTCGTCCTGGCTGATCTGGATGAGGTTCACGATCGCCTTGCCCTTGGCCTGCCGGCTGGCCTCGGGGAGCTGGTGCACCTTGAGCCAGTACACCCGGCCCTTGTTCGTGAAGAAGAGGATGTAGCTGTGGGCCGATGCCGTGAAGAGGCGCTCCACGAAATCCGTCTCCTTGGTCTCCATCCCCATCTTTCCCTTGCCTCCGCGCCGTTGTGCGCGGTAGGACGTGAGTGGATTGCGCTTGATATAGCCGGCATGCGAGATGGTGATCACCATCTCTTCATCCTTGATCAGATCCTCGATATCGATCTCCGAGGCTTGGGGTACGATCTCGGTCCGGCGCTCATCGCCGTACTCTGCTTTTACCGCAAGGAGTTCGTCGCGGATGATCTTCATCACCAGTGAATCGGAACCAAGGATCTCGGTCAGCCGTGCGATCTCCTTGAGCACCTCTTCATATTCTGCGATGATCTTGTCGCGTTCGAGGCCCGTGAGCCGCTGCAGCCGCATCTCGAGGATGGCCTGGGCCTGGATCTCGCTGAGCTTGAACTCGCGCACGAGGCCGGTCCTGGCCTCGTCGGGGTTAGCCGAAGCCTTGATCAGCGCGATGACGGCATCGAGGTTGTCCAGCGCGATCTTGAGGCCCAGCAGGATATGCGCCCGTTCCTCCGCCTTCCGGAGATCGTACTTCGTCCGCCTGACCACCACTTCCCGGCGGTGCTGGATGAAATTCGACAGCAGTTTGCGCAGGTTCAGGACGCGCGGCTGGTTGTTCACCAGGGCGAGCATGATCACGCCAAAGGTGGACTGCATGGCCGTATGCTTGTACAGCTGGTTCAGGATCACGGTCGAGATCTCGCCTTTTTTCAGGTCGATGGCAATGCGCATGCCTTCGCGGTCCGACTCATCCCGGATCTCGGAGATGCCGGTGATCTTTTTTTCCTGCACGAGCTCGGCGATCCGTTCGAGCAGGCGCGCCTTGTTCACCTGGTAGGGAAGTTCGGTCACGATAATGCTCTCGCGGTCCCCTTTGCCCTCTTCGATCGCGGCACGAGCGCGCATCTGAATGATGCCCCGGCCGGTGAGATAGGCCTGCCTGATCCCTTCATACCCGTTGATGAAGCCTGCTGTCGGGAAATCGGGCCCTTTGATCGCGGTCATGAGGTCGGGGATCGTGACCTCGGGATTATCGATCATCATCACCAGGCCGTCGACGACCTCGGAGAGATTATGGGGCGGGATGTTCGTTGCCATGCCTACGGCAATCCCGGCCGAACCGTTGATCAGGAGGTTCGGCACCCGCGTCGGCAACACGGAAGGCTCGACGGTGGTTTCATCGAAGTTCGGGATGAAATCAACGGTCTCCTTGTCGATGTCGGCGAGCAGTTCTTCCGCTAATTTGGTGAGCCTGGCTTCCGTATACCGGTACGCCGCCGCCGGGTCGCCGTCAACGGAGCCGAAATTGCCCTGGCCATCGACAAGCCGGTAGCGCATGTTGAAGTCCTGCGCCATCCTGACCATGGTATCGTAGACCGCGCTGTCGCCGTGAGGATGGTACTTCTTCAACACCTCGCCGACCACGCCCGCGCTCTTGGAGTATTTCTTGTTATGCAGCAGCCCTTCACGGAACATGGCGTACAGGATGCGCCGGTGCACGGGTTTCAATCCGTCGCGCACATCGGGGAGCGCCCGCCCCACGATCACGCTCATGGAGTAGTCGAGATAGGAGGTTTTCATCTCCTGTTCGATATTGATCTGCGATTTTATGTCCTGAGGTTCCATAATTTATGTGCAAATCCTAAATTCGAATTTCTAAATCCTAAAGCGTTTAGGGTTTCGAGATATTACGCTCTTCGTGCTTCGTTTGCCTAGACATCCAGATTTCTTACTTCCAGCGCATGGCGCTGAATGAAGGCGCGCCGCGGCTCGACCTGGTCACCCATGAGGATGGTGAAGATCTCGTCGGCCTTGACCGTGTCTTCGATCGTGACCTGAAGGAAGGTCCGCTTCTCCGGGTCCATGGTCGTTTTCCAGAGCTGTTCCGGGTTCATCTCGCCCAGACCTTTGTACCGCTGGATCGCCAGACCCTTTTTGCCGAGATCGAGCACGTAATGGACCAGCTTGCCCGTGTCGTTGAAGCTTTTTTCCTCGCCTTTTTCGCGGACCTTGTAGGTCGGTCCGTCGAGCCCGAGCAGCGCCGGCGAGAGGCTCTGGAGCTCACGGAACTCGGGCGTGTTCACGAAGTTCTCGTCAAGGATGATGCTCGAATGTGCGGCGTCGTATTTGGAGTCGAACCGGAGCCGCAGGGCCTGGTGTTCTTCGTCCGGCTCGATGGCCCACTCGGTCCTGGTCTTGGGATGGAACTGTTTGAGGTATTCCTCCACGGAGAGCGCCAGTGCCTTGAGCTTGCCCTCTTCCTTGAGGTTCGCTTTGGTGAACGTTTTGTCCAGCAGGAGCGAGCGCAGCACCATGACGTCGAGCCGCTTCCTGCGGTACTTGTCGAGCGTCCGCTCGAACTGCACGAGCTTTTTGAGCGTCGCGGTCAGGCCCTCGCCGCTCAGCCACCGGTCCTGCTCCGGCGCAAAGAGCTCGATATCCTCAGCCGCCAGGTCGAGCAGGAAGTCCTCCATGCGCGAGTCGTCCTTGATGTAGCGCTCGGTCTTGCCGCGTTTCACTTTGAAAAGCGGCGGCTGCGCAATGTAGAGGTAACCCCGTTCGATGACCTGCGGCATCTGGCGGTAAAAGAACGTGAGCAGCAGGGTGCGGATATGGGCACCGTCCACGTCTGCGTCGGTCATGATCACGATGCGGTGATACCGAAGCTTGGCGATGTTGAACTCTTCCGGGCCGATGCCTGCGCCAAGGGCCGTGATGAGCACCCGGATCTCGTCGCTGGACAGCATCTTATCGAAGCGCGCCTTCTCGACGTTCAGGATCTTTCCTTTGAGCGGAAGGATGGCCTGGTTCTTCCGGTCCCGGCCCTGTTTGGCAGAACCGCCGGCGGAGTCTCCCTCCACGATGAAAAGCTCTGAGAGGGCGGGGTCCTTTTCCTGGCAGTCCGCCAGCTTGCCCGGCAGCGAGGTGGAGTCGAGCACGCCCTTGCGCCGCGTGAGCTCCCGGGCCTTGCGGGCGGCCTCGCGCGCCCGGGCCGCATTCATGCCCTTTTCAGCGACCTTGCGCGCAACCGCAGGATTCTCTTCAAGATAGGACCCGAGGGACTCGTTCACCATGGCCTCGACGATGCCCTTGACCTCGCTGTTCCCGAGCTTGGTCTTGGTCTGGCCTTCGAACTGCGGGTTCGACAGGCGCACGCTTACCACGGCCGTCAATCCTTCCCGCACGTCCTCGCCCGACAGCGCCTCATCGCCGCTCTTCAAGAGGCCGCTGGACAGGGCATAACTGTTCACCGTGCGGGTGAGCGCGGCCTTGAAGCCGACGAGATGCGCTCCGCCCTCATGGGTGTTGATATTGTTGGCGAATGAAAATACCTGCTCGATGTAGCTGTCGTTATACTGGAAAGCGATCTCGACGAAGATCCCGTCGCGGTCTTTGGCAAGATGGATGGGTGCTGGATGAAGCGGGGTCTTGTTCTTGTTCAGATATTCGATGAACGAGACAATGCCGCCTTCATAGAAGAAGGTCTGCTTCTTGCTCGATCGTTCGTCTGCGATGGTGATCTTGAGGCCGCGGTTCAGGAACGCAAGCTCGCGCAGCCGCTGCGACAGGATATCGTAGCTGTATTCCCGGTCCTCGAAGATCTGGAAGTCGGGCTTAAAGGTGACCTTCGTTCCCGTTGTCGTCGTCGTTCCGGTGACCGTGAGCGGCGCCTGGGGGGCGCCGCGCTCGTAGCGCTGCTGGAACACCTGGCTGTTCTGTTTGATCTCGAGCTCCAGCCATTCGGAGAGCGCGTTCACCACCGAGACGCCGACGCCGTGGAGCCCGCCGGAGACCTTGTAGACATCGCTGTCGAACTTGCCGCCTGCGTGGAGCACCGTAAGCGCAACCTCGGCCGCCGACCGTTTCTGCACACTGTGCATCTGCGTCGGGATGCCGCGGCCGTCGTCGATCACCGTCACACTGTTGTCGATATGGATAATGACATCGATGTTCTTGCAGAAGCCGGCCATGGCCTCATCCACACTGTTGTCCACGATCTCGTAGACAAGGTGGTGCAGGCCGACGCTGCCGGTGCTGCCGATGTACATGGCCGGTCTCTTGCGTACGGCTTCGAGACCCTCGAGCACCTTTATGCTGTCTGCAGTATATTCCATCCACTCCTCGCAAAAAGAGGGAATGTCCGCAGGGTGCGGTACAATCCCTCACATCCAGAGCAAATCCCAAATTGCAAAACACAAATTACAAACAATTTCCAAATATTCAAACCAAAACCACTTGGCGCCTGTTTGACCATTGGTTATCGGTGTTTGGAATTTATTTGTAATTTGGCGCTTGTACTTTGGAAGTTACCATCACACCCGCATGGGCATGACAACGCACTTGTAGTGCTCGTCGCCCTCTTCCTTGATCAGGCAGGGGCTCAGGGGATCGCTCAGCTCCAGCGAGATGTTCTGCTTGTCCATGGCGGTCAGCACGTCCATGAGATAGCGGGAATTGAATCCGATGGCAAGGTCTTCGCCGGTATAGGCCACCGCAAGTTCTTCGCTCGCTTCGCCGATCTCGGGATTGTTCGTGGAGAGCACCAGGCGGTTTTTTTCGAGCTGCACCTTGACCGCGTTCGTTTTCTCCTTGGACAGGATCGATACGCGTTTTACGGCATGCATGAACTCATCCTTGGCCACAACGATCTTCTTGGTGTTCTGCGACGGCAGCACCTGCTGATAGTTGGGGTAATTGCCGTCGATGAGCTTCGACACCATGACCAGCCCGTCCCGCTTGAACAGGGCGTGGTTCTTGCTGAACCCGAGCCGCAGCTCCGTGCCGGAGGAGCCTTCCTCCAGAAGCCGCCGGAGCTCAAGCATTGCCTTCTTCGGGATGATCATGCTCTCTTCCGCGTGCTTTGCTTCCACGACCCGGTCGATCATCGAAAGGCGGTGGCCGTCGGTGCCGACCATGCGGATGTTCAGGCCGTTCTTGGCCTGGGTCATGTGTACGAACAGCCCGTTCAGCACATACCGGGCGTCATTTTCGCCGACCGAGTAGAGCGTTTTTTTGATCATGTCCCGGAGCGTTTCGCCGTCGATGGTGATCAGGCCGTCTTCGGCCACATCGGGCAGCGCAGGGAACTCGTCCTTGGGCAGGCCGACGAGCTTGAACTGCGAATGGCCCGAGACTATCTTTACCCAGCTGCCTTCGTCAACGCGGATCTGGATATCCTCTGCCGGAAGCTCCCGAACGATCTCGTACATCTTCTTGGCCGACACGGTGACGGCCCCGGGCCGTTCGATCTCGGCGGCATACCTGCCGCGCAGTCCGATCTCAAGGTCGGTGGCAATGATCTCCAGAGCGCCGTTCTCCGCCGAAAGCAGCATGTTCGACAGGATCGGCATGGTGTTCTTCTTTTCGACAACACCCTGGATCCGCTGCAGACCCTTCAGGAATTCCTCTTTTTTGATTTTCAGTTTCATCTAGGGAAGCCTCCCGTGACCATTCGGAGATAGTATCAGAATCCCCATTAAATAGCAATACAAAATTTACCCTGTTTACCTTTTTATTTCAAGATTTTAGCTGCTTGATGAGCGCCTCGATACGGGCCTTGAGTTCCGGGTCTTTTTCTTTTTTTTCCTCGATCACTTTAATTGCGTGAATGACCGTACTGTGGTCCTTTCCGCCAAACACGTTTCCCGTCTCGGGAAGCGATGTTCCGACAAGCGTACGGCAGAGGTACATGCCGACCTGGCGCGGAAGGACCACTGCCTTGGTGCGCCGTTTTGATTTCAGGTCCGAGATCTTTACGCCGAAGGCCTCGGCCACGACCTTCTGAACAAGGTCGTTCGTAATGATCTTGTCCCGCGCTTCAATGAGATACCGGAGCTCTTCACGGGCCAGCTCCTGGGTGATCTCCCGGTTGGTAAGCGATGAGACCGCGCCCAGCTTGACCAGTCCGCCTTCAAGCTCCCGAATGTTGCTCTTCATGGTCGTTGCGAGAAAAAGAGCAACGTCATCGGGCAGCCGGATGGCCCAGAACTCCGCTTTTTTCTTCACGATGGCGATCCTCGTTTCGAGGTCCGGCGGCTGTATATCGGCGATCAGGCCGGACTCGAATCGCGACCGGAGCCGTTCCTCGATGTCGGGGATCTCTTTCGGCTGGCGGTCGCTGGTGAGGACGATCTGCTTCTGCGCTTCATAGAGGGCATTGAACGTGTGAAAGAACTCTTCCTGCGTCCGTTCCTTGTTGGCAATGAACTGGATATCATCGATCAGCAGGATGTCGATATTGCGGTATTTCTGGCGGAACTCCTCCATCCGCTGGTGGCTGATGCGGTTGATGAGCTCGTTCGTGAACTGCTCGGAAGAGAGATAGGCGACGCGGGTCTTCGGTGATTTGCTCTGGATGTGATGGCCGATGGCGTTGACCAGGTGGGTCTTGCCCAGCCCGACGCCGCTGTAGATGAACAGCGGATTATAAGATCGGCCGGGCGCATCCGCCACGGCCTTGGCAGCTGCATGGGCGAACTGGTTGCTGGGCCCGACCACAAAAGTGCTGAAGATGTATTTTTTTTCGAAGTGGCCTACCCGCTCTTCCCGCGGCTCGCCCTTTTCTTCCTTCGGCAGCCGGGCAGGCTTCTTTTTTTGGGGCTGTTCGGGCTGAACATAGAAGTCGATCTCCATGTCATCCCGCTTGGTGACCTCTTTGATCACATCGGTCAGGGTGGTCCAGTGATGCTCCTTGATCCAGTCACGGTGAAACTTGCTCGGCACCTCGATCTGCATCCTGTTGCCTTCGAGGGAAACAAGCTTGGACTGGCTGAACCAGGTGTCGTAACCCTGCTTGGACATTCGGTTTTCTATCAGTAATTGTATCTCTTCCCACAGTCTGATCTGATCCATAAAAACCCCAAAAAACGGCCCTGGTTACAAACATGCTTATCCACAGGTGTTGATAGTCTGTTTTTTCCATTGTTTTTCTTGTTGTTACGATTGTGCTCGGAGGTATATTGTCCGCTTTTTGTTTGCTCAATTTTGCTGGATTTTTTGCATCTCCGGATGGTCGAATCTAGTACGCATCTTGCAATTTCTTTTTGCTCATGTGATTAATGCCTGTTTCAAGAGAGGCATGACTATAACAGAACACGCCAATTCTGGCAAGGTATTTTTATGCTTCACAGCAGCTGCCTGACCGCTTGCCACTGGACCACCGTTACTGCTGCAGGCTATTGGGAACGGGTTCCCGCAGCCCGGGAGTATGAGAAGTATCAGTGTTTCCCCAGAGCCGCCATCTTCCCGCTTGGTAAAAAAGTGCTTGACTTCGAAACTCTCGATGCTGTATTATAAAACAAGTGTTTCAAATGCATATTTTATGTTTGTGCTTGCGAACACCTATCTATTTCTCTTAAAACTGGAGGAGACAACATGGCTGCGGATATCAAGGTTGATCAGACGCTGGACTGCAAGGGAATGAGTTGCCCCTTGCCCATTCTCAAGACCAAAAAGGCTGTCGAGGCGCTTACGAAAGGCCAGGTCCTGAAGGTGGAGACTACGGATGCCGGCTCCAAGAACGATATGAGCTCATGGGCCAAGAGGACCGGCAATGAGATTCTGAACGTCGAGGAAGGCTCCGGCACATTCACGTTTTATATCAAGAAGACCGCTTAAGGAGAACTGTACATGGCAAACAAAAAAATGACGATCATCGCATCCAAGGGCTCACTGGACATGGCATATCCGCCGCTAATCCTTGCCACCACTGCTGCTGCCATGGATGTGGACGTTACGATATTCTTCACGTTTTACGGACTTGAAATGATCAAAAAAGGCAACGCGGATAATCTCAAGGTCTCCCCTCTGGGCAACCCGGCCATGCCCATGCCGGTTCCGATCCCGACGCTCGTGGCATCCCTGCCGGGCATGGAATCGGTCGCAACGGCGATGATGAAGTCCATGTTCAGCAAACACGGGGTTGCATCCATCGGCCAGCTGCTCGACCTAGCCAAGGAGGCAGGCGTAAAGCTTATTGCCTGCCAGATGACCATGGATGTCATGGGCGTCAAGCAGTCGGACATCATTGACGGCGTCGAATTCGGCGGTGCTGCCACCTGGATGGACCTGGCCGCTGATGCGGACATCAACCTGTTCGTGTAGCACGACCCTTACGGCGCTCTTCGCGCAATCTTCAACCGGTTCTGATGCCAGAACCGGTTTTTTGTTTTTCTGGCTTTCATTTGCTGGACTTTTTTCCACGTTTATGCTAAAAAAAAACATGCAGATACCTATCGATCTAAAATATGACGACAAAGGACTGATTCCGGCAGTGGTCCAGGACTGGCAGAACGGCCAGATCCTCATGGTTGCCTACATGAACGCCGAATCACTGAAGAAAACCGTTGAGACTCGCCTCACCTGGTTCTGGAGCCGCTCACGCCAGAAGTTCTGGCAAAAGGGCGAGACCTCCGGCCATATCCAGCGGGTCAAGGACATCCTCTATGATTGTGACCAGGATACGCTGCTCATCAAGGTGGAGCAGACCGGCCCGGCATGCCACACCGGGGAACAGAGCTGCTTCTTCAGGAGCTTCCTGGACAAGAAGAAGGGTGCCAAATGAGCGACAGCTGCATTTTCTGCAAGATCATCGAAAAGAAGATCCCATCCAGGATCGTTTATGAAGATCAGCACGTATTCGCTTTTGAGGATGTCAATCCGCAGGCGCCGGTCCATATCCTTGTGGTCCCCAAAAAACATTTACCCGACATTCAGAGCATGGCAGAGATCGATCGGGAGCTTGTGGGCCACCTCTTTCTTGCAGCAACAAAGATCGCCGCAGATAAAGGTCTTGTTGAAAAGGGATATCGTACGGTGATCAATAATGGCGCCGGTGCGGGCCAGACAGTCTTCCATATTCATCTGCATATTCTGTCGGGTCGGCGCTTTGCCTGGCCCCCGGGATAACCTACAAACAACTTCGCTGTGCATAACAACCTAACAACCTGTTCAAAACCGTAAACACGAGGTTTTCAACAATCCGACCACAGACCATCAACAGGACCGGCCAGAAGTTCTTCCTAATCCTTTCGTTCACTTTTTCAAATGGTTCATGCTGGTACTCACATTTCCACATCCCCTACTACTACTACTACTAATTTATTAAGTATAGATGTATAGTAGTTCTTACGTCGCTTTGGTGTGAGTTATGTCTCTTTTTCTTCAGCACCTTTTTATGATCTGTCATAAAAAAAATTAATTGGCCTTGATGACTCTCCCATGGTATGGTTACGGCATCATACCGATCGGTTAAACAACTTTCTTCAGGGAGGGCGCATGGAAAACAAGGAATTCGTTTTTGTCATTACCCATTCATACGATGCTA
The DNA here is from genome assembly GCA_963818475.1 of Nitrospirota bacterium. Taxonomy (GTDB): domain Bacteria; phylum Nitrospirota; class UBA9217; order UBA9217; family UBA9217; genus GWC2-56-14. Next base: position 693,970 of record CAWFSF010000002.1, read on the forward strand.
TTGAACGCGCGGCAGCTGCGCTCCAGCTTGCGACGAACATGATGGCCTTTGATGCGAAGATCGTTTTTTTTCTTATGAACGAGGGCGTGCATCTGGCGCGCAAAGGCTTTGTGGATTCCGTTACCTGGCAAAAAGGTTTTTCCCCGGTTGCCGACCTGATGAAAAGCCTGGTAGAAGACTTTGATTGTAAATTCTACATTTGCGCATCCTGTGTGAAACCTTATGGACTAGAAGGTGCGGAGTGGATCAAGAACGCAGAGGTAAAACCGGGATCCTACCTGGGTGAACTTTTGATGCAGCGCCAGAACGTGACGTTCTGAAGACACTCGCAATTTCTAAATTGCTCTCATGACCTCTGCCGATCATTCAATTGCCAATGTCTCAGAAAACTGCATTTGACAACTACGGATTTTTTAGACAGAGGCTTCACCCTTTTATTTTTTCCGCTTTTATCCGGTGTTATTCCGCTCCTTCCGTGTCCAAATGATTTTTTCAATATGATCTTTTCAGTTTTACTGTTGACTACGCACATAAGGATTATTCATGAACGAGTTTAAACTGGAAGGTCAGGAATATATCGAATTGAATAATCTGCTCAAGATCATGGGCTTGATCGACAGCGGTGGTATGGCAAAGATCGTGATCGCCGAAGGGCGTGTCAAGGTGGACGGAGCGATCGAATTGCGGCGACGCTGTAAGATCCGTACCGGCCAGAAGGTCGAATTTGAAGGGCGCACCGTCGTTGTTGTGTGACCAGCCGTTGTAGATATGCCGCGTAACACATCCCCGAGCACACTAGAAAGCACATCGCGCTCCGCTAACTCCTATCCGATCGGCTATTTACAGACAGGCAGAATCATGGTATAAAACCAGCCATGAAAAACATTGCTAATTTTCTGTTCGAAGCAGGCATGCTGAAACGGACTCCGCGCAGCGGCTTTCAGTTCCTCGGGACCGGCGCAGAGTCTGTGGCAGAGCATATCTTTCCGCACCACCTATATCGGCTATGCTCTCGGCAGGCTCGTGCAGGATGTCGATGTTGACCGCATGATAAAGATGTGCCTGTTCCACGATCTGCCAGAAGCGCGGACGGGCGACCTTAACTACGTGAATAAAAAGTATGTGGAGGCAAACGAAAAAAAAGCGGTAGAGGACCTGGCCGGGACCCTGCCCTTCGGCAACGAGATCCGGGAATTGATACTGGAGTTCATCGAGGGGAAGACCGAGGAAGCGCGCCTGGCGCGCGATGCGGACCAGCTGGAGATGATCCTGGCGCTCAAGGAGTATAAGGACCTGGGGAACAAATACGCCGACGAGTGGCTGGAGTTCTCGTTGAAGCGGCTTCAGACCGATTCAGCGCGTGAGCTTGCGCGGACCATTCTGGAAACAGACTCATCGCTCTGGTGGTTCAGCGACAAGAGCGACTGGTGGGTCACCGGCGGCAAGCGTTCGTAATTCCTGATAGGTACGGTCCGTGGTCATGGTCCCGGAAACTTGTATCCGATAAACAGCAGACCGCTGCGTGATGCATAATGGTCCACGAGCGGGGCTGTTCGCTCCCGGAAGATCATCCAGTTTTTTTTCTACCAATTCCCGATTATCATCGATGCGCTCTGTCCTGTCCCTGCCCACATTCTCTTTGATCCGAAAAAAAACATCGTCAGCAGAACTATCGAGCACAATGAGCGCGTGAATTGTTGCGAGCCCGGCAATGTCCTGCGCCTGTCCGGCATGGCGCGGAATGCCGTTCAGGACAAGCAGATCGTGCTGCGAAAATGAAACTCGCTTCAGGAAAAGCGTGAGGATTTTTTTTGCCAGGGGGAAGTGCTCATTTTCGAGAAGCAGGCCGCGCTCGAGAACGCCGTGGATAAACGCGAGCTCCTCGAGCGAGTAATCCGCGGAGCGTTCGTTTGCGGATACAGCGCTGCGGAGCTCAGATCCGAAATCGAGGTGATGACACCGTCGGCCGAACAACCCCTGAAGAGCGATGGCGTCGCCAAGCGGGCTTTTGCCCACGCCGGTAGGGCCCAGGAGAAGGATGGCATTGATTGGGAAGGGGAATGTCATAGGAATTGTTGAACGATCAGGGGTCAGACAAATCTATGCAAACCCTGCGATCTTCTTTCTCAAGCTCTCCAGGCTTTTTCTGGAGGCGATGGTCAGCTCGTTCTCGGGAAGCTTGTCAAGGCTGAACCAGCCGATCTCGTCGCATTTATGCGGCTCTCTGATGACGGGCGTCCCCCTGGTGATCCTGCAGATGAAGGAGGGCGAGACCCAGTGCTGCTTCTCGTCAGGAATGATATGGTTCACGACGTCGAGGAGCGACAGGACCTCGATCTCGATACCGTACTCTTCCATGACCTCGCGCGCCAGGGCGTGCTCGAGCGTCTCACCGAATTCCACGCTCCCGCCGGGAAACTCCCATTTACCCGATTCGTTCCTTGCCTCTTTCCCGCGCTTTGGCAAGAAAGACCCTCTTGTCGCGGTCATAGATGATGGCGCCGACCCCGACACCGATATGATCAACACCTTTTTTCATGTTCTGCACAGTACCAAAAATCCCGGGGAAAGTCAAAAGAGTATCAGGTGCTGGCCCGGCGTGAATGCCTCCAACCACGGGAAAGAGAGTTTTGCGGTTTCTGCAAGAAGATGAACCTAACCTCCGGAAAGAGACCGGTTTTTTGCTTGACATATTCCTTTTTTCGCTTATAATACCCCCCTACTCATAACAAAACAGAAGGAGCAGGACGATGTCGGAAACAACCGCACAAAAGAGCAATCTCAAACAGAAACGGGCACAGGGCTTCAGAAAACGGATGAGCACGGCCACAGGCAGGAACGTCATCAATCGCCGCAGGGCAAAAGGACGCAAGCGTCTCGCGGTCTAACGCTGCTCCGCTCGGGTGTGCCTGATGCCGTACGCATATCGGAAGAGCGAACGGATACGCAAAAATTCTGAGTTTGTAGCTACCATGAAGGGTAAAAGACTGTCAGTTGACGGTCTTTCTCTTTTTTATACCCGGAACGAGACCGGGAACTTCAGGGTCGGCGTATCGGTCAGCAAGAAACTGGCGAACGCCGTGGGGCGGAACAGGCTCCGGCGACAGCTCCGCGACTGCATCTCCCGGGTGCTCCGGGGACATACGCTCGGGTATGATCTCGTGTTCGTGGCCCGGCAGGGCATAATAACAGCAGATCATGAGCGCATCCTGAAGGCCGTTTTTTCGTTGCTGCAGAAGACGGCCCTTCGCGATCAGAAACAGGTGGGCGCAGATCGATGAAGCATTTTTTTCTTTACGCTATACGCCTGTACCGGCGTTTTCTTTCTCCCGTTCTCCCGCCATCCTGCAGGTTCGTCCCGACCTGCTCCGAGTATGCACTTGAGGCCTTTAAGACAAAGAGCACCGTGAAAGCGCTCTGGATGACCCTGGTCCGCATTTCAAAATGCCATCCTTTTCATCCGGGCGGATACGACCCGGTACGGTAATTTCGGAGGATTCATGGAAACACGAAGATTCATTCTGGCCCTTTCCCTCTCACTCCTGGTGTTTCTGGTTTACGTCAGGTTTTTCGCACCGCCACCCCCGCCGCAGCAGCCGGAGACGATCGAAACAGCCCAGACCAAAACGTCTTTGCCCGGTGAAGCGGCTTCCTCGAAGCCTGCTGTAGTACGGCAGAGCCCCGGCGCCATTGCCGGCTCTATTGTCCCTGCTGCAGCGGGAAAGGACATTGTTATCGAGAGCGAGCTCGTCAAGGTCGTTCTGAGCACGGCAGGCGGCGTGGTCAAGCACTGGGAACTGAAAAAACATATCGAGGCGGACAAGACCGACGTTGGTCTGGGCGCCCTTTACCGCAAATTTACCGGCACGGCCAAAAAAGAGGTCGAACCGAAAAAAGAACGGGGGCATGTGCAGCTCTTCACGGCCTATGAGGGCGTACGGGCAGATGATATCGTGTTCCCGCTGACCGTCGTTCCGCTGGACAAAGAGCTGTCGAACGTAGCACGCGTCGAATACCGGTCCAATCTGGAACGGGTGCAGCTCGATGAACAAAATCCGTCCCAGACCGTGGTCCTTACGTACACCGGTCCCGGCGGCATGCTGATCGAGAAAAGCCTGACCTTTCATAACAACGAATACAAGGTTGACATGGCGGTGCGCACGCAGGGCCTTGAAGGATACACGCTGGACCTCGGCACGGACTTCGGCCTCTCGGACAAGATCAGCCGTGACGCCAGCGGCCGCGTCGGCGTCGTGACCATGGTTGACGGCAAGCTGGTCACGGAAAAGATCGACAAAATCAAGGGTGAGCTGCAGCACGCCGGCGCCATCGAGTGGCTGGGCCAGGAGGACAAGTATTTTACCGCAGCGCTGGTGCATGGCAGCCCGGGCATCGTCACGGTCACGAAAACAACGGCTCCCAAGGAGATCGGCGACCTGGTCGGAACGCGCCTGACGGTCAAGGACACGTCCGACGAGCACAAGTATACGCTCTTCGCCGGCCCCAAGAGCTACTCGTTGCTCAAGGCGCAGGGACACGGCATGGAACAAATGGTCGACTACGGGTGGTTCGGCATTCTGGCGAAGCCCATGTTCTGGCTCATGCAGCAGTTCTACGCCATCATCCAGGAACTACGGCATCGCGATCATCCTGCTCACGATCGTGGTGCGGTTGATCCTGTTCTACCCGTCGCTCAAGAGCGCCACGGCCATGGAGGAGATGAAGAAGCTTCAGCCGCAGATGACCGCGCTTCGTGAGAAGTACAAGAAGGACCCCTCCAAGATGAACCAGGAGATCATGAAGCTGTACAAGGACCACAAGGTGAATCCCCTGGGCGGCTGTCTGCCCATGGTGCTGCAGCTGCCGTTCTTCGTTGCCCTGTACAACGTGCTGTCCGTATCGATCGAACTGCGCCAGTCGCCGTTCATCTCGTTCTGGATCAAGGACCTGTCGGTCTTTGACCCCTTCTACATCCTGCCGGTGCTGATGGGCGTCAGCATGATCTTTACCATGAAGATGACCTCGACCTCGGTGGACCCCCAGCAGCAGAAGATCATGATGTACATGAACGTCGCCTTTATCTTCATGTTCGCCTGGCTGCCGGCCGGCTTACTGCTCTATATCACCCTGAGCAACGTGCTTTCGATCGTGCAGCAGCTCTATGTCAGAAAGATCATCGCCGCCGCGTAATCGGCTGCTTGTGTTGTATCCAGAACTGAAAAAAAGCGAAACCGCCCCGGATTTTTCCGGGGCGGTTTTTTGTTAGTCTGGTTTGTTCAGGGATTCGCTGCTGCCCAGCCATGTCACCGGCCCGAGCGTATGCATGCGAAATGTTAAAGAGAGCGCTATTAAGTGAGCGCGTGCCTAAATCGGATAGCATTTTTCAATATTCAATGACTTTGTTTGCCAGTGCAAGGTCATTTTTGTTAATTTGCAGTTTGATGCCACCCAAGGCTAGTGAATAGAACCATTTAATATAAATTGTTCGGTAATCCAGCAGATAGGCAGGAATCTCCTCCGACTCAAGGTACCGGCTGGTTGGGATTTTCCATATGAGGAGCCTTATGATAGTTACACAGAAAAACTGCATTACTCTTCAGGTTCTAAGAAGCTACATTTTTAAATGTAGGCATGATTTCGGTCACGATTCGCGTGTTCTTAAAAAGTGCCGAGCCTCCCAATACAGCACTGTTATTAGCAAGCTTCCTGAAATAAAAAGTACAATCCAAGCATGCGCCGATATGCTTTTGTCTAAAACTGCAAATGTCGGCTCGTCAGCAGAATGCCACACCGTAACAATATTCCCGGCACGATATCCTGCAAGAAGTTTTTCAACTTTTCGTATGCTTCCATAATTTCTTTTTGTGATGCCATATCTATCTCCGTTGTATTTCTTTCCATTTACCTCATAATCATAACGTATATTAGGGAAATAAACTATCGATGTTGTTGCACCTGTTGTCGGATTATCAAAGGTCGCTGTTTCTGAGCCTACCTCGGCAGACAAAATTTTCCCGTTCGCAGGTAAAAGGCTGCTCCGGTGCCGCAATTCACGAACGACAAGATTACCAGATAGGGTAACGATGAAAACAAAAATGAAGCAGATTACTATCGAACCAGTTGATCGAGTACTCTTTTTTATTAAGTTGTTTGCTTTCATCTTAAGTATATATACAACGACAAGCTGACACGCCGACGTAGGTAGGCCGGTGTCAAGCGGCTTGTTAGTCCAATCAGTGTTTATATGAACTCTAACATTGAATATACGCAAAGTCAATGACTTACGGCAACTTCGATTTGACTCTTCCAGAAAACCGTTATTGTTTGATTATAAGAATAATCCGGTTTTAGGATTATTCAAATCATAATACGTGCAGAGATTGGAGTCCTATGCTCCTATCCCGAACGAAATCTTGAGACTCTTCGACGCTGTCATGGAACAAATTGCGATTCCCTCGCTCTCCGCTCTAACTACCGAAAATGGTTTAGCGTCGATATCAGGATAAATCACGTGGCGGGGTCAATGTGGTAGGTGGGAAGGGTTGTTGGAGCGCCGTTACCCCTGCTGGAGGATCTTCCTGATGCGGTCGGCGTACTGCGCGCTTTTGTCATCGCTGGTCACGATCTCGATCTCATCCGGCCCGGCAGCGCCGAGGCCAAGCTCTGCTGCGCGGGAGATCTGCTCCTGCTCAAAGATCTTTGTCTCCATGATGGCGTTGTTGCTGCCCAGCGATTTCAGCATCGCCACGCCGACGGCGTCGATGGCAACGCGGTCCGTTCCGGCAAGGATGACGGCGGCGCGCTTGCGCGTGCCGGTCATGGGGCCCCGGTCAGTAAAGGCCTCGATCCCATCGAGCACGACCAACGCGGGCGCATAGGCCTGGTTGATCTCTGCGATCATCTTGCGCATGTGCTGGGACGATGAATGGAGCTCTCCCATATTGTGTTTATGCACCATACCGACAGAGACCTTGAGCGACATCGTGAAAACCGCTCCATAGCCGTGGGTCTTGAGACAGCAGGTGGTCACCACAGCTTCAGCATTAAGCACAGACCGTGCAATGTCGAAGCCCGCTCTCCAGTGGCAATCTTCGGGTTTGATGCGGACCCATTGGTCCTGCGGCAGGTCCTCGAAGTTTATGAGCTGGGCCCCATGCTCTTGACAGAGCCGATCCACTTCTTTTTTCCTGATCACTTCCGAGGTCTCAGTCGGCCCACTCCGGTCGCCGACAGTGACAGCCTTGGCGCCCATCTTCCTGAGCTGAACGATCATGCTGCTCAGTGTATCGTTATGCGTTGACCCGGGAAAGGGGTCCGCGGTATTGAAGTTGGGCTTGAGCAGGACGTTCTTCCCCTGGAGCGTATCGATCTGGAGCAAATTGATCGCGGCTGGGATGCCAGAAGCCCGGTCCGATGTGTTGACGAACGATATAATGGATTTTCGTCTCACGATGTCCGCTCCATTTATCTTCCCGCCTTGATCACCACAAAGGAACCCTCGCCGTATCCCTTTTTTGTCTGGTCCGGTTCGCGCATATCATCAAGGTGGCCGAAGAGCGTCTGGCTGAAACTGAACGTTGAGAAGCCCGCCTGTTTGAGATGCGCGAGGAGGTCGTCCACGGTATAGAAGGTCGCATCCTTGTAGAACAGGCTCTCGCTCTTTCTTTGTTCATAGGCTTTGCCGATGGGACTGTTCCTGTCAACGAAGCCGATGATGAAGGCGCCACCGGGTTTGAGCACGCGATAAGCCTCCTGAAATGCCCTGTCAATGTCATCCAGAAAGCAGACCGTGGTGACCATAAGTGCTTTGTCGAACTCATTATCCTGGAACGGGAGCGCTTCAGCCACCCCCTTGATCACGGTGATGCCGCGCTTTCGCGCGCGCTCTGCCATGGCAATTGACGGTTCAACACCGATCCAGATGCCGAGAGGCGCTGCGAAGAGGCCGCTGCCCACGCCGATCTCGAGCCCCTTGCCTGGATCAGGCAGGAGCATGCGAATCGCTTCAATTTCTGACTGGTAGGCAAAGGGATGTTTTTCGAACCAGGCATCGTATTGTTCGGAGTTTTGTTCGAAGGGTGAGTTGCTCATGGGGTTCTCGAAGAAAAGTCAAATCTACCACGGAGGCACGGAGACACTGAGAAAGGCAACCTCGGTTTTAGAGAAAAAAATAACTTCAAGATGACAACTGGAGATTTTTTCGTAACCCGCCAAATCAGCAAAATTTTTTCTCCGTGTCTCCGTGCCTCCGTGGTAAAAAAGCATTTGTTCCGATTTTATAAAAATCAGGGCTACCACTCCATGCTCAGAAACGTGTCCACGACCCGGGGGTCAAGCTGGGTGCCGGAGAGGGAGCGGATATGTTCGCGGATCTCTTCTTTGGAAATGCCCTGCCGGTAGGGGCGATCCTTTGCGATAAGAGCGTCCCAGACATCGGCAACAGCAAAGATGCGCGCCGCAAGAGGTATCTGCTCGCCTTTGAGATTTCGCGGATAACCCGTGCCGTCCCACCACTCATGGTGACAGTACGGAATGTCCAGGGCCGGACGCAGGTAGGCGATCGGCTGGAGCATCTCGAAGGCAAAGAGGGGGTGTTGACGCATGATCGTCCACTCTTCGTCGGTCAGGGGGCCCGGCTTCAGCAGGATGTTGTCGGGGATGCCGATCTTTCCGATATCATGCAGGAGCGCTCCGCGCCGCATATGCACCAGCTCCTTTGTTCCAATGCCCATGGTACGTGCAAGACGGAGGGTCATTTCAGCCACCCGTTCGGTATGGCGTTCGGTTTCCCTGCTACGAAGATCGAGCGCGCGGGCCCAGCCCGCGAGCGTGGCATCGTAGGCCAGAGTGACCTCGATGGCCGATTGCTGAAGGTCATCAAAGAGGGCCGCGTTGTCTATGGCAATGGCGGCCTGGGCAGCAAGGGCCTCGAGGTAGCTCTGCCATTCCGCATCAACGTTCCAGGCTGCGCGGTGCAGCACTTCGAGCACGCCCTGCACCTTCCCCTTTGCCATGAGCGGCACGACCGCGTAGGCGATGAAGCCCTCGCTTTCGAGCAGCGCCGCGCGCTGGAAACGGCTGGCGGGGTCGCGAAGATCAGGGGCGATGATGCTCCGGTGCTCAAGCGCGGCAGTGCCGGCAAGGCCTTCGCCCATGCGCAGGCTTGACTGCTCGATAGTAGGGGTCCGGAAACCGCGCCCGGCTGCATAGGTGAGCGTCTGGGTGTCTGTGTTCAGGAGCAGGACGTCGGCGGCGTCAACGTGGAGTTGGGAGATGACCAGATCCAGGACCTCCGAGAGCGTGATGCGCAGGTCAAGGCTGGAGCTGATGATCATGTCGATGGCATGGAGCGCCGTGAGTCGCTGAAGGCGCTTCTGCGCAAGGTCCTCGGCTGCTTTGCGCTGGGAGATGTCGCGGAGGAAGAGCTGAAGGAACCGCCTGTTGCCGCGCTCCACGGTCGTGCCGCTCACTTCCACGGGTATCCTGCGGCCCTCGCGGTGGAACACGCAGAGATCGCCTGCGATGACCCCGCCCTTTTTTGCTGAAGTCTCGAGGATCTCCTTGCATTTGTCGGCATATTCTGCAGGATGGATATCACGCTGGTGCATGCCGATGATGGTGGTGCGGGGCAGGCCGAGAAGATCGCAGGCCCGTTTGTTGGTATCCAGGATGATGCCGGTGTCGGCATCGATGATGAATACCGCGTCGTTTGCCGTTTCGATGAGGGAGTGGTACTTTTCCTCGGATTCGCGCAGGGCCTGGTCCGCCCGCAGGCCTGCACGGAGCTCGCGCTGGATCGTGAAATAGACCAGCAGGGCGCTGGCAAGAACGAAGGCCCAGCCCGTGTAGGTCTGGAGCCTGCTCAGGCGGTGGCCCTGGACGAGCTGCTGCAGCGCCCAGCTGGAGACGACGATCCAGCAGATGCCGAACACCAGATAGTACAGGACGATGCGGAATGCCGATCGCGATTGGGGCCTGTTCATAGTTCCATCACAGAGCGGAGAGCGGGCCGCCCCGAAGGGTCAAAAACCGACGAGCCCTGCTCCCCGGTTTTATTCAATGGTCCCGAGCTGCAGGTCAAAGGTCAGTTCTTTTCCGGCAAGGGGATGGTTGGCATCGAGCATCAGATCGGTATCGGTGATACCGACGATCGTAACGAGCGCGGTTTGATCGTTCTCCTGCGTGAGCTCAAGACGCTGTCCCACCTTGGGATTCATGCCCTGCGGCAGCTGGCTCCGGCTGAAGGTGATAACGAGGTCCTTGCGGTGCTCCCCGTAGGCCTCGAGCAGGGGGAATGCGGACGGTCTTCGAGTCTCCCGGGCTCATGCCGATGATCGCCTGTTCGAACCCCGCGATCACCTGTCCGTTGCCGATGGTGAACTTCAGGGGATGACGTTCCTTTGACGTGTCGAACACCGTGCCGTCCGCCAGTTTGCCGGTGTAGTGTACCAATACGATGTCGCCTTTTTTTGCCTCTGCCATGCGTGCTCTCCTTCGTAATAATTGACGCCGGCTCAGGTGTCGGGCCGGCGGCGTTCTATCAGTTGTGCAGTATAATTCTTCTCATCCTGAACTGCAACAGCTAATTTGCTTCATCACGGCTTGACAAGGCGCGGGTCCTGTTATAAAGTTGTGCCTTCAGGAGGGACATGCAATGGGAACACCGATAACGATCGCCTATACCTACACGTTCAAGAACGGCATGACCAAGAATTTCACCATGGTCCTGGACCGGGCAACGCTGGCGCTGCAGCTGGAGAAGCGGCCGAACCCGCCCCTCTGGGCGCTGTTGACCCATAAAAAGTGCGAGAACTGTCCGCTCAGCGAGCGGGAGCACCTCTACTGTCCCGTGGCGCTGAACTTCGCGGATATTGCCGAGCAGTTCAAGGACATCGTGTCCCACGAGAACGTCGATGTCACCGTGGCGGTCGAGGAGCGCACCTATTCCAAGTCAACGACCATCCAGGCGGGCCTGAGCCCGCTCATCGGCATCATCATGACCACGAGCGGCTGCCCGGTCATGGCGCATTTGAAGCCGATGGTCCGCTTCCATTTGCCCTTTGCCTCGCTGGACGAGACCATCTTCAGGATGGCGACCATGTATCTCATGGCGCAATACTTCCAGAAGCAGGATGGCAGCGACGCCGCCCTGGACCCTGGACGGCCTGGCGAACGTGTACGCCAAGGTCGGCATCGTGAACCGGGATTTTGCGATACGGCTGCGCGATGCCGCGAAGAAGGATGCCAACGTGAATGCGCTGGTGAACCTTGATTGTTTTGCCCAGATGGTGCCGCTCGCGGCGGATGATGTGCTGCGGGAGATCAAGCCGTACTTCTCGGCGTATTTATAGCATTACGCAGGGTCAGCTCCTGTGACCGTAATGTCAAAAAAATGAACCACAGAGCACACGGAGAAATTCTCAGACTCAACGTGGGGCTTCCCCCTCTGTGCTCTCTTATTCCAGAGTACTTCTCCGAGCTATTTGTGGTTTCAGACAGTCTTATCTGCGTAATTTAAACTTTCCTGCCCCGCTTGACGCCGTCGCTTCCTTTATCAGCCCGTTCAGCTGGTTCTGTACGTCGTCAAATCTGCCGTTCATGGACAAGAGCCCGCTGTAGTTCTTCTGCAGGTCGGCAAGCTGCTTGTCTGTTTTGGCAAGCACCGCGGCTTTCAGCTCTTTTTCAAGCCGGTCGCCCTGCTCCTGCACAACCTTGCCCACACTGTCCTTCAGCACCCGGTCGAGGTCGGAGGTGATTTTCACATCGTAGTTTTCAGGCGTTCCCGCGAGGTCGGCCGTCAGGGTGAACTGCGAGACCCTGGACAGGGTATCTCTGATCGCCGTCGCGAGCAGTCCTGATGCATTGCCGGATCCGGCGCTCAGGCGGGCATCCCGCACCTTCACCACGAGCTTTCCCGTAAGCGCCTGTACGGTCTTCCGCGCCTGCAGGTCGAGGTCGAGTTCGCCCCTCCTGCAGCGTGACCGGAAGGTCCTTGCTGCCTGACAGGGCAAGGTCCTTCACCCGGTATCCGCGCAGAGCGTACCGCGCTGTGTCGTCTGCATTTGACGGCGCCACATGGTTCAGGGCGCCGGTGAGTTCCATCGCCTGGGCGGTCTTCAGTTTCTCGCCGGAGAACGAGAAGGTAAGGGGGCTGCCGAGCACTTGCTGTTCCGGCGTGATATTCCGGATCGTTCCGGCAAACATGCCTGCATCGAGTTCCGCCGAGACCGCTGTCCGGATGATCAGAAAGTCGGGCAAAGGACGCGATTCCTTGAAGCGTACGTTGACGCCGCGGCCCCGGAGGGGCTTCACGACCTGCTTGTCGCCCTTTTTATCAACCGCGCTTCGGAACACCGGCTGCAGCCGGTTGTACCAGAGCAGGGACGTGCGCACCCAGGAGCCGATGCTGTCGCCGAACAGCGCCTGGCTCATGTTCTGAAGGCCCGCGGTCGAGATGCCGTACTTGTCGCGCAGCCGCCGCACGTCATTCATGGGCGCCTTCTGCATATCCGCGACGAGTTTTTGTGCCGAGGAAAGATCAGCAGAGAAGGCGGTCCTGCTTTTTTTGAGGCGCTCCAGTTCCTGTTCAAGGTCTTTGGTCAGCGCTCGCACCTCGCCGAGCTCGCCTGCCAGGCCGGCGATGCCGGACTTCTTCGACTGGTTGATCTTCTGAATGCGGGCCTTATACGCGTCGATGGCTGCCCGGTCAGGCAGCTCGTTCATGCGCTTTTGCCAGTCATCCTGCCCTCTGGACAGGTCGGCGCTTGCAGTTTCGATCAGCTTCGGCGATTCGAGCTGCTCGGTCTCAAGGATCTTCTTCGCGTCGGGCATGCTGAACGATAATGACAGTGACGAGCTCTTTTCCTCGGTTTTTTTCTCCGGCGGCTTCGGCACCCGTCCCGGCCGTGCTCTTTTGGTGTCGAACCGCACTCCTTCGGCCGCCATCTCGTTCACGATCACTTTTCTGCGCAGCAGGTTCAGGCTGTCGAGCGACAAGGCGATCCGCGCGCATTCGAGGCTGTTCGTTGCCGGCTCCTCCGGGTTCGTCACCTGCAGTCCATTCAGCGTGATGCCCAGGGGGAACAGCTTCACGTCCGCAGCGGCCAGATCGACCTCTGCGCCGGCCAGGCTCGTGCCCGCTTTCTCGATCATGCGCTTGACAAAGCCGTCCAGAAAAAAGAGCCAGAGCGTTGTAACGGAGCAGACCACCACCACGAAGGCGATCAGTCCCTGCCAGCGGATCCACCTCTTCATGCCGCACCTCCTGTCCAGCCCGAGACCTTTTCGTAGACGCCGTAGAACTTGCTTGCCATGATAATCTGCATGAGTCGTGTTTTGCGCACCCAGCTCAGGACGTGTTCGCGATACTTCCGGATCAAAGCATTGCTCAGGAGGAAGAGCGGAACGAAGAACAGGATTGCAAAGGCGAAGCCGCCCATCACCACGGTGTTGTTGAACTTCTGGATCCGCCAGATCGTGCTGTTGTACATGGCGGTCCAAAGCCCTTCCAGCGGCGCCGCGGTCAGGAGCGCCAGTCCTATCCGGTTGAACAGGGGATCGAGAAGATAGGCGACGCCGGCGAAGAAGCCCGTGCCGAGGAGATAGGCGGACAGGTTCATCCGGATCAGGAGCACCAGCAGAAGAACGATCACATTAAGGGGGCTGAAGAAGGGCAGGAAGCCGCTCAGCATGGCGAAGCTGAACGCGAGCCCGATCTGCGCGGGATCGGTCTCCGAGTTCAGGACTTTCAGCAGTTTTGCAAGCATGTTTATCATAAGCACCTCTCAGGCTCGTAGTGTGTTTTGCCTAAATCGACGTAACTGGTCAGGTCAAAATATCATCCGCAGATGCGCACAATCCGTAAAAAGTCTTTTTTGCCACATAAGTCACAAAAGCCACAGAAAAAACTTTTTAATTTTTGAAGGCTCTACTATGTGTATTGTGAATTATGTGGCAAGTCGTGCTACTTGCCGCATTATTTACTTCGCCAGGAACGCATCGATCTCCTGAATGAGCACCTGCTGGTCGCTCGTGATGCGCTTCAGGATCTCCAGCGCCTGCTTCATCTCTTCCATGTCCAGGTTCCTGACATCGCCAGACCGGAGCGAAGCCTGCGCTTTGGCTGAAATTGCTGCATCCTCGTCAGGTATGAACAGCGCCAGGTTGATGAAGCTCGAGCGCAGCAGGAGGCGCGTCTTCTCATCATCCTGGGTGAGGAAGGTCAGGCTGTTCTTGACCGCCCACTTGATCTCTTCCCGGGTATGCGAGAGCAGCGACACCGGCGCGCCAAAGGCCCGTGACGAGGCACGCTCCATGGCGATGCCGTAGTCGTTTAAAATTACTGCAAGCCGTTCGTGCATGATGCGTTACTGCTCCGATCCTTGATAATGCGCATCGAAGAGGGTCTTGCCCGGCAGGCGTTTCACGCGGTGGTCTTTGTTCATGCTTGCATGCTCCAGGATCTTGAAAAGCGACTCGACCTGTTCTTCGGCTTTGATCGCCGTCGCCACTTCTTCAACCGTAAAGGAGCGTCCCGGATCGCTGCGCAACAGGGAGAGGGCATCGTGCTGAAGCTTGATGATCGCGCCTGCCATCTTCTTGCCCGCTTCCACGCCGGGCTGGTGATAGGCGTTCACGTTCACGAGCGCGGCATAGAGTCCCACGGCCCGCTCATACAGCGCGATCAGGGCGCCGATCGACCGGGCATCGAGCCGGTCGATGGTGATGGTGATCGATTCCCGGTTGTTCTCGTACAAGGCGTTCCGCGTTCCCTGGAGATAGGCGCTCAGATAATCGCCGCTGGTGACACCGGGCTCCACTTCGAGCGACGAGCCGTTGCGGTCATGGAGCACTTCGATGAAGGTGGCGAAAAAGTTGTTCACGCCCTCGCGCAGCTGCTGCACGTAGGCATGCTGGTCCGTGGTGCCCTTGTTCCCGTAGACCGTGATGCCCTGGTTCACGACCTTGCCGTCCAGGTCCTTCTCTTTGCCGAGCGATTCCATCACCAGCTGCTGGAGGTATTTCGAGAAGAGCATCAGCCGGTCCTTGTAAGGAAGGATGACCATGTCCTTTGCCCCTTTGCCGCCCGTGGCATGATGCCAGGCAAGGGCAAGGAGTGCCGCGGGATTCGAGCCAACATCCCTGGACCGTGTTGCCTCATCGCATTGTGCCGCACCTTGTAGAAATTCTTCTATATCTATTCCCTGTAGAGCTGCCGGCAGGAGACCGACGGCGGACATCACAGATGTTCTCCCACCTATCCAGTCCCACATCGGGAAAGTTGCCAACCAGCCATCTTTTTTTGCTATTTCATGCAGCTTGCTTCCCACTTCTGTTATTGCAACGGCATGCCGTTCAAAGGAAAGCCCGGCTTTCTTGTAGGCTGCAGCGGCCTCGAGCATGCCGTTCCGCGTCTCAGCGGTGCCGCCGCTTTTGGAGATGACAATGGTGAGCGTCTTCTGAAGGTCATTGCCGATCTCGGCAAGCACACGGTCTATGCCGTCCGGGTCTGTATTATCCAGAAAGCTGGGCTTCATCCTGTCTGCGGACGTGCCGAGCGCGCTCGCTATGAATTGGGGGCCCAGGGCTGACCCGCCGATGCCGATGATCAGGATCCTTGAGAAAAGGACGTACTTTCGCGGAACGATCTTGCCGGCATGTACGGCAAAGGCAAAGTCCTTGATGGCCTGCACGGTCTCCTCGATCTCGCGCCTGATCTCGGCGGACGGCGCGCGCTCCGGCTGCACGGAGCCAGTAGTGGCCGACCATGCGGTTCTCGTCCGGGTTCGCGATGCTGCCGGCCTCAAGCGCGTCCATGGCAGCGAAGGCCTTCTGCATCTCCGGTTCCATCCGATCCAGGAAGTCCGTCTTCAATGTTCATTCTGCTCGTATCGAGCATGAGGCCGATGGAGGGCGTGACGCAAAGACGCTGCTTGTATTGTTCCCAAAGCTGTTTTGCTTTCATGGTCCGTTCCTTCTTGTAGAAAGGGGATCAGATGATCGTCTGGACGAATTACTTTGCCTCGCTGCCGTAGACCGCCCTGATCCTGCGGCCGAGTTCGCGAAGCGCTTCGGAGAAGCTCATCCCCTGGCCCATAAGCTCCTGTATGACTGCTGCCTTGCTCAGCTCTTCGATCACCTTGTCGGTCTGGTCCACGATGTTGCAGCGGTTCTCCCCTTTCTCAAGCTGCTGCGCAATGCAGGTCTCAAGCTGTTCAGGCGAATACTTTTCGACAAGTTCTTTTATTTCAGCTGTTTTCATAAGAAGGAGACATGGCAACAACTTGTTTGATTTTAGCACAAAACCCCCTTGGTAAGGAAGTGCCGTTTTGGAAAAATACTGCGGAAGTCGGCCAGCTTGTCATTGCGAGGAGCGCAGCGACGCAGCACTCTCTTTTTTCGGGCAGATACAAACTGCGAGATTGCTTCGCTACGCTCGCAAAGACGGCTTTTTTATCTTTATCGTGCACATCCTGGCAAAAAGATGTTTTGAGACCCTGCGCTTTGTGGTAATATACCGCCCATGTTTGAAACGGACACCATATGCGCAGTATCGACCGCGCCGGGACAGGGCGGGATCGGCATCATCCGCGTGAGCGGAGGAGATGCTATTGAGATAGCATCGCTAGTGTTCCGCTCACGCACCGGGCTCGCTCTTGCTGATGCAATGACCCATACGATCCATTACGGCCATGTCGTAGATGCAGCAGGTGAGATCATCGACGAAGCGCTGGTGAGCATCATGCGTGCGCCCGCAACGTATACGCGGGAGGATGTTGTCGAGATCAACTGTCATGGCGGCATGATGCCGCTCTGGCGCACCGTCGCCGTGCTTGTTGCTTCCGGAGCGCGCCAGGCAGAGCCAGGCGAGTTCACGAAGCGCGCGTTCTTGAACGGCAGGATAGACCTTACCCAGGCCGAGGCCGTGATGGACATCATTTCGGCGCGCACGGAGCGGGCTCATCAGGCGGCGAACGAGCAGCTTTTAGGCGGCCTTTCGAAAGAGGTCACAACACTCCGCGACCGATTGATCGGCATCATCGCATCGGTTGAAGCGGGCATCGATTTTCCCGAAGAAGATATTGAAACCCAGTCCGGTGGGCCCCTGGCGCGTGAGATCGCGGCGCTGGCCGAGGATGTCGCGTTGTTGCAGTCGAGTTTTGCCGCAGGCAGGATCCTGCGCGAAGGCTTCGCAACAGCGATCGTGGGCAAGCCGAACGTGGGCAAGTCGTCGCTCTTGAACGCTCTCCTGAAACAGGACCGGGCGATCGTGACCGATATCCCGGGCACGACGAGGGATATTATCGAGGAGTTCCTGAACATCGATGGCGTGCCGATCAGGATCGTGGATACCGCAGGCATACGACACAGCCATGATGTGGTGGAGCAGGAAGGTGTGCGCAGAAGCCATGCGGCCATCGAATCGGCCGACATCGTGCTCGTTGTGCTCGACAGCTCCGAACCGCTTTCCGACGAGGACCAGCAGGTGCTCAATGGCATCACTGAAAAGAAGGCTGTCCTGGTACTGAACAAAGCGGACAAGCCGAGGACAGCTTGAGCAGATAGCTTTGCCGCATCAGCAAGTCTCGCTCTCGTGCCGTACCGGTGAAGGGCTTTCGTTACTCAAGAACGCGATAGCTGCCATGGCCAAACAGGGTATGGTCATGCCGAAAGAGCATGCCTGGGCGGTGAACCAGCGGCATGTGTTCGCCCTTAACCAGGCGAAAGCAAGCTTGGACAAAGCGCTTGAGTCGGCTAGTGCCGCGCAATCGCCGGAGTTCATTGCTGTCGATCTCCGTGGCGCGCTGGACAGCCTGGGGCTGATTATCGGCGCGACCTATACGGATGATATCCTGGAGCGGATATTTAGTGAGTTCTGTATTGGGAAATAAGGGATGGGAACCGCTAATGAACACTAATGAACGCGAATTGCTTTTGAAGAATGAGGTTTATCAAATTGTGGGCGCGGCTATGGAAGTATCGAATCAGTTGGGTTGCGGTTTTCTGGAGGCGGTTTATCAGGAGGCTTTGGGGATTGAACTTGTTGAGCGAAAGACTCGAATGAAAACGGTATGTCAATACAAAGGGGAACCGCTAACAGCCTCAACGCCAGATGTAAAAGAAATTATTAGCGTCCATTCGTGTGTATTCGCGGACAAATTCCCCGCTGCACGCAACGGCGAATTGCAAGTTAAACCTTTATGACCCTTCAAAAACCATACGACGTCATTGTCATCGGCGCAGGCCATGCCGGGTGCGAGGCCGCGCTTGCTGCCGCGCGCATGGGCGCTTCCACGCTCATGCTCACCATGAACCTGGACAGCATCGCGCTCATGTCCTGCAACCCCGCTATCGGCGGTCTGGCCAAGGGACATCTCGTGAAGGAGATCGATGCCCTGGGCGGGGAGATGGGGAAGATCATCGACCGGACCGGCATCCAGTTCCGCACGTTGAACAAGAGCAAGGGACCGGCCGTGCGCGGTACTCGGGCCCAGGCAGACAAGCAGCGCTACCGCATTGCTATGAAAGAGTCGGTCGAGAAGCAGCCGCAGCTTGATGTGAAGCAGGGGCTGGTTGAGAAGCTTCTTGTTGAGGACAACAGGATCGTTGGGGTTGAGACGAACATCGGCGTTCAGTACCTTTCTTCTACAGTGATCATCACCACCGGCACATTCTTAAAAGGCCTTATTCATATCGGGCTCGTGCACTATCCTTCAGGCAGGGCAGGGGAGTTCCCGTCAGTTGGGTTGTCTGACAGCTTGAGGGAATTGGGATTCGAGATCGCCAGGCTCAAGACCGGAACACCCGCGCGTTTGAACGGAAGGACCATTGATTTTTCGACGATGAAGCCGCAGCCAGGAGACGACCCGGCGCCGTTCTTCTCATTCACCGAAAATATTCATCCACTCCCACAAGTACCCTGCTATTTAACTTACACAAGCACAGTTACCCATGAAATAATACGCAATAACCTTGACCGTTCCCCACTTTATGCTGGAATCATAAAAGGTACCGGCCCGCGCTATTGCCCGTCCATTGAGGATAAGGTAATGCGGTTCTCTGACCGAGAGCGGCATCAGGTCTTTCTGGAACCAGAGGGGCTGGACACTGAAGAGTACTATGCCAACGGCGTATCAACGAGCCTGCCTTATGATGTGCAGTTGATGTTGTATCGCTCCATCGCAGGTCTCGAAGAAGTTGAGATCATGCGTCCAGCTTATGCTATTGAATACGACTTCGCGCCGCCGACACAGATCAAGCATTCGCTCGAGACGAAGAAGATCACGGGCGTTTACTTTGCGGGCCAGATCAACGGGACCTCGGGGTATGAAGAAGCTGCAGCCCAGGGGCTGATGGCCGGCATCAATGCAGCGCTCTCCGTGCAGAAGCGTCCGCCGCTCATACTCTCCCGTGCCGAAGCATACATCGGTGTTCTTATCGATGACCTGGTGACGCGCGGGACACTGGAGCCTTACCGCATGTTCACTTCGCGCGCGGAGTACCGGCTGATCCTGCGCGAAGACAACGCTGATCAACGGCTCCGCCTTCACGGGCATGAAGTCGGGCTGGTGTCTGACGATGTCTTTCAACAATATAAAGAAAAGCAGTCATCGATCGAGCAGGAGATTTCGCGGCTCAGAAAGATATGGATAAAACCCGGGCCGGACGTTAATGAACTGTTGCTCAAGAAGGGGACGGCAGCGCTTTCGGCGGAAGCGTCTCTTGACCAGCTGCTCAAACGGCCGGAACTGGGATACGAAGAGATCGAAAGAATAAGCCCGCCGGAAGAGCCGCTCGCAGCTGCGGCCGAAGAACAGGTCGAGATCCAGGTGAAGTACGAGGGCTACATTCAGCGCCAGCTCGAACAGGTGGAGCGCTTCGCTTCGCTCGAACAAAAAGAAGTTCCCGCTGACCTGGACTACGACGCCATAACCGGGCTCGGCGCCGAGGTCAAACAGAAGCTGAAGCAGGTGCGGCCGGTTTCGCTCGGCCAGGCTTCGCGCATCTCGGGCGTTACCCCGGCGGCGATATCGCTTTTGATGGTGGCGCTTGAGAAACGGAAGAGAGGAAGAGCATAGGGCAACAATGCGGAGCTTTTATCGCGAGAGCGCGAGGGACGCGAGGACGTCAAGAACAAGGAATGACTTTAGTTCAAGACTTCCTGCTTTCCTCGCGACCCTTGCGCCCTCGCGAGATCCAGGTTTTGTTTCTTATTTGAGCAGATTAGGATATCACCATGACACCCAGGGAATTATTGATAGCAGGTTCGAAGGAACTCGGCATTGCCCTTTCGATAGAGCAGGTGAACTCCTTCTTTGTCTATCTTGCCGAGCTTAAGAAATGGAACCGGAAGATCAACCTGACCGCGATCACGGAAGAGCGGGATACGGTGATCAAGCATCTGCTCGACTCCCTTTCCTATTTAAAGGCATTCGCTCCCGTGCCGGGCCTGCGGCTTTTGGACATGGGTTCAGGAGCCGGCTTTCCCGCCATCCCGCTCAAGATCGCGGCTCCTGATATTTCCATCACCATGGTGGAATCGGTCAAGAAGAAGGCTTCTTTTCTACGGCATATTGTCCGGACGCTTCCGCTGGAAGCAGTGGAGATCCTTGATAAAAGGATGGAAGAGCTTCCGGATACCTATCTTTCCTCATTTGATATAGTGACGGCCCGAGCCTTTGCCGAGATGCCGGAAGCGCTGGGTCATGGCGTGATGTTCCTTAAACCGGGCGGGCTTATGATATTGAGCCGCGGGCCGGAGGAAACAATAGCTGATCAAGAACTGGACAAGGCCGGAGTGAAGGTTGAACAACGGCTTGAGCTTGTTCTCCCGCATTCTGACTATAGGCGCTCGATCTGGGTCTTTAAGAAGGTAGGATGATGGCCATGTTCCACGTGGAACGTTCTAATTTCGGATTTCGGATTGCGGATTTCGGAATGCGGAATGAAGTACAAACCTATTCCGTTAAAGATTAATCCGCCGTTATCCGGTCCTTATCCGATCTTATCCGTGTCAAAGGTTCTTTAGATTTTCTCTGTGTCTCTGTGGTTAGCTTTATTACGAAAGAATCCAAATGCTAGACGGTTCACTTACCATACCGCCTGAATGGCGGACAGCTGCTGAAGAGATCGCGGGCCAGGGCGGGCCGGTGCTGGTCATGGGCGCGCCCGGATCGGGCAAGACTACCTTTTGTCTTTATCTTACCGGCTGCTTCTTCCGTCTGAACAAGAAGGTTGCCTGGATCGATGCCGACCCGGGCCAGCCTTTTGTCGGTCCTCCGGCTGTATTGTCTCTTTCGCTCTATGCCGATGCCGCCGATCTGCTGAAGCGCAAGACCGCCACTGCCATGTGCTTTATCGGCAATACCAGCCCGGTGGGCCGTTTGCTCGAAATGATCGCCGGCGTGGAGAAGCTCTGCACCCTTGCCCGGACCCTTGAGCCGGATCTGATCGTTATCAATACCTGCGGACTGGTGAACGGCGGCGCTGCCCGGGAGCTCCGGTACCATGAGGTCGACATCCTCGCCCCGCGCTATGTGGTCGCGCTCCAGAGAACGAACGAGATCGAGCACCTCCTGGCTCCCCATGCTCACCGCGCCGGATTGCTTTTGCTCCGTCTGCCGGTACCGGCCGATGCCAGGGTCTCGACCCGCGAGGCACGGCAGGCGGTACGGGAACTGCGCTTTAAGGAATATTTCCGGGGAGCGGATTTCCTCGAGATCGCGCTGCATGACGTCGGCGTCCACGGCCCTGGGCTTCAAACGGGCGAACGGCTCGGTTTCCGCGACATCAACAAAATTTCGAAGATCATACAGGGCATCGTGGTCCATGCCGAGCTTTCCGCGGACCGGCTCTTCCTTTTACTGGAAGGCAATTACTCCGAAGAGGAGCTGTATACTGCCAGGCAGCAGTACGGCGTTCGCGAGATTTCGGTCATGAAGATGTCCGAACTGGACCATCTGCTCATCGGTCTTAATGACAACCAGAACCGCTGCCTCGGCCTCGGAATCCTGCGCGCCATCGATCTGAAAGAGCAGACCCTGCGGGTGATCACCCCGATCAGGGACGCATCGCCGATCCATAATCTTTCGATCGGCACGATCCGCGTCAGCCCGACCGGGGTGGAACTGGGGCAGGTGTGATGTTCCACGTGGAACATTGCAAATGCGGAATGCGGATTGCGGAATGAATGGCAAAGGGCAGTTGGACACGGATTTACACGGATGAGCTCGGATCTAGCAAGGGCCCCGAATCAAAATCTCGCCTTATTGTTGATCTTATAAACTGAAATCAAAAAACATGGACCTCTTTGAAGGAGAAAGTGAGAAGTTGGGGGAAAAGGGGTAATTGTCTTTTCTTAAGAGTTTATCCCCCCTTCACCATTTTTCTCCATTTCTCCTGAACGGTTCTGCCTCGCGTTTTTATCCGCCCTTATCCGATGTTACCGCCTCTTCCGTGTCCAAAGGTTCTTCCCGGGTTTCCTTTTCTTCCCTCGCGCAAATTAGTTTCCAAAAAACGCAACTCTTATGACCCCCGTCATATGCGATTTACGAAACCTCCTGTAGTATGGCCCTCACCATCAGGAACACATACCACCATTCTCCAGGAGGGAACTATGTTTTGTTATCAATGTGAACAGGCAGCAAACGGCAAAGGATGCACCAAGATCGGGGTATGCGGCAAGGACCCGGAGTTATCATCGCTTCAGGACCTCTTGATCTATTCCATGAAAGGGCTTTCGCTCGTTGCGGTTGAAGGCAGGGGGCACGGCGTCAATGACCAGGAAGTCAACCTCTTCCTGACCAAAGGGCTCTTTTCAACGCTCACGAACGTCGATTTCGATCCCAAGCGGTTCGAAACGCTTATCAAGAAGAGCGTTGAGCTCCGCGAAGAACTGAAGGCGAAGGTCAAGAGCAGCAGGCGGCAGAACGGACTTCACGCACGGCAGCGCTTCCTTTAAACCGGCAGCGACCGTCGAGGCATTGGCAAAACAGGGCCGCGAGGTGAGGGAGCGGGTGCCCGATGCAATGATCAACCCCGATATCCAGTCGCTCCAGGACATTCTTCTGTTCGGGCTCAAAGGCGTGGCTGCCTATGCAGACCATGCCCAGATCCTCGGGAAGACCGACGATACGGTCTATGCCTTCATGGCCGAAGCTTTGGCTGCCATGACCGGCACCGATCTCGGTCTGAACGAATGGGTCGCGCTTGTGCTGAAGTGCGGCGAGGTCAATCTCAAGGCCATGGAGATCCTCGATGGCGGCAACACCGGCACCTTCGGCCATCCGGTACCGACCAAGGTCCCGCTCGGCGCGAAAAAAGGCAAGGCCATCCTTGTTTCCGGCCATGACCTCAAAGACCTTGATATGATCCTGAAGCAGAGCGAAGGCAAGGGGATCAATGTCTATACCCACGGCGAGATGCTGCCGGCCCATGGCTACCCGAGCCTCAAGAAATATCCGCACTTCTACGGCCATTACGGTACGGCCTGGCAGAACCAGCACAAGGAGTTCGCGCATTTCCCCGGCGCCATCGTGATGACCACGAACTGCATCCAGAAGCCGCTGGCATCGTACAAGGACAATCTCTTTACCTGCGGACTGGTGGGCTGGCCTGATGTGAAGCATATTTCCGACGGCAATTTCGCTTCTGTGATCGAGAAGGCCCAGGCTCTTCCCGGGCTTCACCGGCCGACGCACCGGGCAAGGAAGTGTTCGCTGGATTTGCGCGCAATGCGGTGCTCGGCGTGGCGGACAAGGTGATCGATGCGGTCAAGGCAGGGAATATCCGCCACTTCTTCCTCGTGGGCGGGTGCGACGGCGCAAAGCCGGGCAGGAACTACTATACGGAGTTCGTGGAAAAAGCGCCCAAGGACACCATCGTCATGACCTTGGCCTGCGGCAAGTTCCGCTTCTTTGACAAGAACCTGGGAGACATCGGCGGCATCCCGCGCCTCCTCGACATCGGCCAGTGCAACGACGCCTACTCGGCGATCCAGATCGCGGTCGCGCTTTCCAAGGCCTTCAACATCGGCGTGAACGAACTGCCGTTGTCGCTGGTCCTGTCCTGGTACGAGCAGAAGGCCGTGGCGATCCTGCTCTCCCTGCTGTCTTTGGGAATCAAGGACATCCGGCTTGGGCCGACGCTTCCGGCATTCATCACGCCGAACGTGCTCGACGTGCTGGTCAAGAACTTCGACATCAAGCCCATTGCAGCAACGGCTGAAGAGGACCTCGAAACGATCCTCGGGCCCTGCTGGAACAGGACCAAGGCGGAGTGCACCGCAGAAGCTGCGGCCGTGTAATACGCTCGTATCGATGAAAGTTCACGGCAGGACGGATTCTTTCGTCCTGCCTTTTTTATTGCGCAGATGTTCTTTTTATTTCGGATTGCGGATTTCGGATTGCGGATTAAAACCTCGGGAACCCTGCCGTTCCATCCTCAGCTAGTTGTCAAAGGTGTTCATTCCGCAATCCGCAATCCGAAATCCGCAATGCCATCACCCCGTTTTTCCCTTCCTTTTATCATGCTCCTATGGTAAATTACCAGTTCTTAATCAGCAGGAGCGGAGGGATCCAGAAGCTCATGGGCAGAGTTATCGCAATCGCCAATCAGAAGGGCGGCGTGGGGAAGACCACCACCACGGTCAACATCGCTGCCTCGCTCGCTGCGGCGGAAAAAAAAGTGCTGCTCATCGACGCCGATCCGCAGGGCAACTCCACGAGCGGCATGGGCATTGACCGCAAGGACATCACCGGCAGCACCTACGACCTCTTTACGGGCAAGAAATCCTTTGCCGAGATCAAAAAAAACACTCACTTCCCCTGGCTCGACGTGGTGCCTGCCGGCATCGACCTGGTGGGCGTCGAGATCGAGCTCATCCACACCATCGCCCGGGAGCGCGTGCTCAAGAAGGCCATCGCCTTGTTCCGGGATAATTACGATTACATCTTCATCGACTGCCCGCCGTCTTTGGGGCTTCTGACCGTGAACGCCCTGACCGCGGCCGACGCGGTGCTGATCCCGGTCCAGACGGAGTACTATGCGCTGGAAGGGCTGTCGGCGCTGATGAACACCATCAAGCTGATCAAGCAGGACCTGAACCCCGATCTTGCGATCGAAGGCGTGCTGCTCACCATGTACGACAGCCGGAACAACCTGGCCACGCAGGTATCGGAGGAAGTGCGCAAGTACTTCGGCGACAAGGTCTATCACCACCGTCATTCACCGCAACGTTGCCCTGAGCGAGGCGCCGAGCCACGGCAAGCCCGTGCTGCTCTACGACATCCGCTCCCGCGGGGCGCAAAGCTACCTCGAACTTGCCAAGGAGGTCATCAACAATGCAAAAGCAGGCGCTCGGTAAAGGCCTCGGCGCGCTCATCCCGGACCTGTCCGCGCTCAACGATAAAGAGCGCAAGGCGCTCGGCATCGCCGAGATCGAGCTGGACAAGATCGTGCCGAACGAGTTCCAGCCGCGGAAAACATTCCAGGACGACGCACTGAAGGAGCTTGCCGCGTCGATCAAAGAACACGGCGTGATCCAGCCGATCATCGTGCACCGCATCGGCACGAACTACGGGCTCATCGCGGGCGAGCGCCGGTGGCGCGCGTCACGGCTCGCGGGTCTCAAGACCATCCCGGCGCTGGTGAAGGAAGCGACCAAGCGCGAGCTCATCGAGCAGGCCCTGATCGAGAACATCCAGCGCGAGGACCTGAACCCGCTCGAAGCAGCCGAAGCGTACAAGCGGCTGCAGGACGAGTTCAAGCTGACGCAGGAAGATCTCGCGAAGCGCGTGGGCAAAGAGCGCTCGACCGTCACGAACTTCCTCCGCATCCTCAGCCTTCCCAAGGAAATAAAGCACGACCTGGCAGAGGGCAACCTCAGCATGGGCCATGCCAAAGCGCTGCTGTCGATGGAGCGCGTGCGCGACCAGGTACAGGCCGCGCTCATGATCGTGAAGAAGGGGCTGTCGGTGCGCGAGGCAGAAGCGCTTGCAGGCAAGCTCAAGAATCCCGCAAAAGAGAAAAAACCGAAGATCGGCCACGAGCTCAAGGCAGTCGAAGACAAGCTCAGGAAATCGCTCGGCACCAAGGTGAGCATCACGGCCAAGGCCAAAGGCGGCAGGATCGTGATCGACTATTACTCGGCCGAAGAGCTGGACCGGATACTGGAGAAGATCGGGTAAGGGCTCAGAAACTGCAAGCCGCAAATTTGCGCAGAAAAGGCGGATAAACCAACCCGTGATGGACGCCAGGAGAACAAGTGCTCCACGGTTTACATTAAAGAATTTCATCTGCGTTCATCTGCGAAATCTGCGGCCAAAGATTTGAAATAATTTCAAGGAGGATCCACTCATGTTAAAGAAGGGTTCAGGCACAACGGAGCAGGGAGAGATCAGGGCATTCCTGGGCAAAGGCACGGAGTTCAAGGGCGTGCTCAGCTTCGAAGGCACCATCCGCGTTGACGGCAAGGTGGAAGGCGAGATCGTTTCCAAGGACACGCTGATCGCCGGCGACGGCGCATTCCTCCAGGGCGAGATCACCGTGGGAACGATCATCTCGAGCGGCAAGATCGTCGGCAACATCAACGCGAGCCAGAAGGTGCACCTCCTCGCTCCCGGCACGGTACAGGGAAACATCAAGACGCCCAAGCTCATCATCGAAGAAGGCGTTACCTTTGACGGCAAGTGCGAGATGGTCGGAGAGAAGAAAGGCCGAGCAGAAGGTCGTTTCGATGACGGACCGGTAGATTCTCCGCGACAAACCTCACTATCGCAAGTTCATAGAATGCCCGCACCGCTTAAAAAGAGCGTGAACGAAGCTTGGCAAATGGGCTTGCAGGTCGGGTAGGGCAGCACAAAATCCGACGCAATTGAATTTGCATCTTACCCTGATTTTTGTTAAAGTACAAAAAAGCAAATCATGTAAATCGTTGAAGCTTAAACGGAGGCAGTCACGGTGCTCAAACAACTTACAGCGATCATCGAACGTGAGGGAGATGGGTTCGTATCTCTCTGCCCCGAACTTGACATTGCGAGCCAGGGCAGCACGATTGAAGAGGCGCGCAACAACCTTCAGGAGGCGCTGGAACTTTTCTTCGAAACGGCTTCACCCGCGGAAGTTAAGCAGCGTCTGCATGAGGAGGTCTACATAACACGCCTGGAGGTAGCGGTTGGGTAAGCTGCGCGTTTTGTCCGGGAAGGATGCATGCGCTATCCTGGCAAAGCATGGTTTTGTTGAAGTACGACAACGCGGCAGCCACATCGTGATGCAGAAAAAACTCCCGGACACCACCCTCACCGTGCCGGTCCCGAATCACTCTGAGCTACGAACCGGAACTCTTCAATCCATCATTCGGCAGTCTGGAATACTCCGGAGCGAGTTCGAATCATAAACGCGGAGCCTGACGGAGCCTTAAGAACAAAGGACCATGATATGATCATTATGCATCTCTTCCGCACCCCAGCGCTCTCCGCTTACCAGACCACCGGCCTCTTGACAGCTGCTCAGCAAAAAGTTTCTCCCGCTATTCAGAAGATCGTGACGGAATTCTGTTTTAACGCAGCCGCAGAAAGCCCGCTCTCAGCCGATGAGATGCGCTTGCTGCGCTGGCTCCTTACCGAGACCTTCGAACCGAAGAACTTTTCGGACACCTCGTTTCTCAATCCGCAATCCGCAAGGAGACCTGTCCCGATCGAATCGGGAAATCCGCAATTGATTCTCGAAGTCGGTCCCCGCATGAACTTCACCACTGCCTGGTCCTCCAATGCGGTCTCGGTCTGCCAAGCCTGCGGCATTAAAAAAATAACGAGGATCGAACGCTCACGACGGTACCGGCTGGACCTTGCTCAGAACGCTTCGCTCTCCAAAGATCAGGAGCGGACCTTCCTTAGCCTCGTGCATGACCGCATGACCGAGTGCCCTTATCCAAAGCCGCTTGAAACTTTCGAGACCGGCATCAAGCCTGAACCCGTGCGCATCATCCCGCTCATGGAGCAGGGGAGGGCCGCGCTCGAAAAGATCAACCGCGAGATGGGCCTGGGGCTCGACGACTGGGACCTGGACTATTACACGAACCTCTTTGTAAAGGACATCAAGCGCAACCCGACGAACGTGGAGTGCTTCGACCTTTCGCAGTCCAACAGCGAGCACTCGCGCCACTGGTTCTTCCGCGGCAAGCTCATCGTTGACGGCAAGGAAGTTCCCGAAAACCTGATGAAGATCGTGAAGGCGACCTACGACGCGAACCCGAACAACAGCGTCATCGCCTTCAGCGACAACTCGAGCGCCATCACGGGCTACGACATTACCACCATCATCCCCGAGACCATCGGCAAACCGTCGCCCTTCCGCCAGACGAAACGGAAGTACCATGTCATCCTGACGGCGGAAACGCACAACTTCCCGTCGGGCGTGGCGCCGTTCCCCGGCGCCGAGACCGGCACCGGCGGGCGCATCCGCGACGTGCAGGCGACCGGCACGGGCGGCCTCGTGGTCGCGGGCACGGCTGCCTACTGCGTGGGCAACCTCCGCATCCCGGGGTACGAGCTTCCCTGGGAAGACGCCTCATATGCTTATCCGAATAATCTTGCCTCGCCGCTGCAGATCGAGGTTGAAGCGAGCAACGGCGCGTCCGATTACGGCAACAAGTTCGGAGAGCCCGTGATCCAGGGATTCACCCGCTCCTTCGGCCTCCGGCTTCCCGACGGCGAGCGCAGGGAATGGCTCAAGCCGATCATGTTCAGCGCCGGCGTGGGCCAGATGGACGCCCGCCACACGGAAAAGACCGAGGCGCAGAAGGGCATGCTCGTGGTCAAGGTCGGCGGCCCGGCCTACCGCATCGGCATGGGCGGCGGAGCAGCCTCGTCCATGATCCAGGGCGAGAACGTGGCCGAGCTCGACTTTAACGCGGTGCAGCGCGGCGACGCTGAGATGGAACAGAAGATGAACCGCGTGATCCGCGCCTGCGTGGAGCTCGGGGAGAAGAACCCGATCCAGAGCATCCACGACCAGGGCGCAGGCGGCAACTGCAACGTGGTGAAGGAGATCGTGCATCCGGCAGGCGCCAAGATCGAGATCAGGAAGATCATTGTGGGCGATGCAACACTTTCGGTGCTCGAGATCTGGGGCGCCGAATATCAGGAGCAGAACGCGCTCCTGCTGAAGCCGGAGCACGAGGAACTCTTCCGTTCGCTCTGCGAGCGCGAGAAGATTCCTGTTGCCATCATCGGCACGATCACGGGCAACGGCTATATCGTTCTGTATGATGAGACAGACAACTCCACGCCCGAGAACCTTGAGCTTGCCAAGGTGCTGGGCGACATGCCGCAGAAGGTGTTCACGCTCGACCGGAAAAAGACCGAGCTCAAACCGCTCGAACTTCCGAAGGACCTGACCGTGCGCCAAGCGCTGGACCGCGTGCTGCGGCTCGTTTCGGTCGGGTCCAAGCGGTTCCTCACGAACAAGGTCGACCGCTCGGTCACGGGCCTGATCGCGCGTCAGCAATGCTGCGGCCCGCTCCAGCTCACGGTCTCCGACGTGGCGGTGATCGCCCAGTCGCACTTCGGCCTGACCGGCGCGGCCATCTCGATCGGCGAGCAGCCGATCAAGGAATTGATCGATCCCGCTGCCATGGCCAGGATGAGCGTCGGCGAAGCGCTCACGAACATTGTCTGGGCAGAGGTCTCCGGGCTGGGCGATATCCGCTGCTCTGCCAACTGGATGTGGGCGCCCAAGCTCCCGGGCGAAGGTTCACGGCTCTATGATGCTGCAATCGCGATGCGCGATGTGATGATCGAGCTCGGCATGGCAGTGGACGGCGGCAAGGACAGCCTCTCCATGGCCGCAAAAGTAACGAACCCTGATGGAACGCACGAGACCGTGAAATCTCCCGGTACGCTCGTGATCTCCGCCTACGTCACCTGCCCGGACATTACAAAGACGATAACGCCGGACATCAAGATGCCGGGCAAGAGCAGGCTCCTGTTCATCGATCTCGGCAACGGACAGAACAGGCTCGGCGGTTCAGCGCTTGCGCAGGTCTTCGGACAGGTCGGTGACACGTTCGCCTGATCTCGACGATCCGCAGCTTCTCGCGAGGACGTTCAATGCCGTGCAGCAACTTGTCTCCGATGAACTCATTCTCTCCGGCCACGACCGCTCCGACGGCGGACTGGCAACCACACTGCTTGAAATGGCCTTTGCCGGAAACTGCGGCATCGAGATCGATCTCGGAAAACAGAACGACACGATAGCAGCCCTGTTCTCGGAAGAGCTCGGGCTCGTGATGGAATATCTCCCCTCTGAAGAAGCGAAGATCTTCTCGATCCTCGACAAGGCAAACGTTCCCTATCAAGTCATCGGCAACACCACGCATGACCAACGCATCACTATTTCAATCCGAAATCCGCAATCCCCCGGCCTGCATCCTCTCTCCATTGGAACCGGGGCAGGCGAAATCCGCAATGTCCTAAGCGACTACACGTCACTGCTCCGGGACATCTGGGAAGCGACGAGCTATCAGCTCGATCTTCTGCAGCGGAACCCCGACAGCATCGAGGACGAGCGGAAGAACATCTATG
Organism: Nitrospirota bacterium; assembly: GCA_963818475.1. Classification (GTDB taxonomy): domain Bacteria; phylum Nitrospirota; class UBA9217; order UBA9217; family UBA9217; genus GWC2-56-14. The sequence continues at coordinate 724,551 of CAWFSF010000002.1, forward strand.
ACCGCAAAGGCCCTTCCTTTGTCGTGCCGTTCATACCAAAGCAGACAGCGGATGAGCTGTTCTGCAGAACGAACAAACCGAAGGTCGCCGTCATCCGTGAAGAAGGGAGCAATGGGGACCGCGAAATGGTCTCGGCCTTTTTCATGGCCGGGTTCGAGCCATGGGACGTGACCGTCACTGACCTGATCGAAGGCCGCATCACGCTCGACCAGTTCCGGGGCGTGGTCTTTGTGGGCGGGTTCAGCTATGCGGACGTGCTCGATTCCGCCAAAGGCTGGGCCGCTTCCATCCGGTTCAACAGAAAGGTCTGGGACCAGTTCGAAAAATTCTATCATCGCACCGACACGTTCAGCCTCGGCGTCTGCAACGGGTGCCAGCTCATGGCGCTCCTGGGCTGGGTCCCGTGGCGCGGCATCAGCGACGAGCTCCAGCCGCGCTTCATCCACAACAAGTCGGGACGGTTCGAATCACGCTTCTCGACCGTGAAGATCCTCAAGAGCCCGTCCATTATGCTTTCCGGCATGGAGAATGCCGTGCTCGGCATCTGGGTGGCGCACGGCGAAGGCCTGGCCTACTTCCCGGACAAGAACATGTTCAAGGAATGCGAACACGGCCTGGCACCGATCAGATACGTGAATGACGAATCAAGGATAACTCAAGCCTATCCGTTCAACCCCAACGGCTCGCCCGCGGGCATTGCCGGGCTCTGCTCGCCCGATGGCCGTCACCTCGCCGTGATGCCGCACCCCGAGCGCGTTGTGCTGAACTGGCAATGGGGCTGGATGCCCGAGGAGATGAAGAAGTCCCTCGCCGCTTCTCCCTGGCTCAGGATGTTCCAGAATGCGCGGGAGTGGTGCGAGAAATAACAAGAGGTAGTAGCTGCATTTGATTCATGGAATCAAAATCAAGAAGGTATTTTTGACACGGATAACTTCCGATAAAGACTCGGATAACGTCGGATTTTTGAACACAACGGTCAGATCTTTATCCGCCCTTATCATACGTTAATCCGCTTCTTCCGTGTCAAAAGATCCGTTTAGATTTATACGTAATGAACCTTATCTTTAGGCACATACTGTTTCCTGCCCTCGCGCCACTTCTGTTTTTCAGCGTGGCCGCAACACCGGTCGAGTTCTTCGGCTGCCGAACACGCGGGCTGCTTGCACTCACGATCGCGCTGGTTGGCGTTCTGGCCGGACTGAGTACGGCCATCATGGGTGCAAAGAGCAGGCTGCGCCGTGACCCGGCGGCGAACTGGTGGATCTCCTCATTGATCCTGGCCATACCGGCGATCGCAGTGCTTATTATTGCGAGCAGCCGTTGACTTCTACACACGGGTACGGTGACAGACCCGTCAGGGTTGATTATTGCGAAGAGTTCAATGAAGAATAAACAGCACGCCATGCAGTTTCCCTGCGAATTCCCGATCAAGGTTATGGGTTTGAACACAGAGGTGTTCCAATCGGCAATACGCGCTATTATCCGAAAGCATGTGAACACTGATGATATCGCCTACTCCAGCCAGCCCAGCCGCGGAGACAAATACCTGTCCATCACCGCTACCTTCACTGCTCAGAGCAAAGAGCAGCTCGACGCCCTGTACCAGGAATTGAATGGCCACGAACTCGTCCTGATGACGCTCTAGAAGCCCGCAAAAACAACGAACCATCCCCTTGGAAGACCCTCGTCCTTCGCCTCTTTTATCTCATGCTCGAAAATCAAATCCTTCCGGCGGCCCTTAGTAACTAAAGAATAAAATTCTTCTCAAAATAGCAGGAAAGTTTCCCACGAAGAACACGAAGCGCGCGAAGTTAAAATCAATATTTTGATATTGCCTTTTTCGACTTTTTCGTGATCTTCGTGCCCTTCGTGGTGGCTTTTTGGCTCCGGCTTGTTCGGGTTAGGGATTGCAATGAAATGCACCTGCCTTGAAACAGCCGCCTTCGTCTGCTACAGTAAAAACAGGCACTGCTTTTGGCCCTTTGCCCAAAATCCCGTGACTAGAGGAGATGAACATGAAGAAAGTTCTTGCACTGGTAGTAGTGGCACTACTCGCTGCATCTGCAGTTCTGGCAGCCGACATCGTCACGCTCAGTTCGAAGATGGGTGACGTCACCTTTAACCACAAGGTCCACAGCACGGGAACGGAATGCACTGTCTGCCATGGAGAGGGCACGCCCGGGAAGCTGACGCTCGAAAAAGATCCAGCACACAAATTATGCATCGCTTGCCATGAAACAAAGAAAGCCGGGCCTACAAAATGTCAGGACTGCCACAAGAAAAAATGATCTCCTCCCGGGCCCCGCAAGGGGCCTTTTCCTTTTCCGACATTTCAACGCTTCTGCGTTTTAAAATGTTTTCCTGCTGGTATACGCATGCAACGAGGTCCTCGCGGCCGCCGCGCCGCGAAAATGCGCCTTTTATCTTGACACTCAAAAATGCCGAGTATATATTTTTACCAGAACGATGGCGGAGAGGGATGCAGGGGAACGTGCTGCTTTCTTTCCTGACGCGTCATAAGGAGAACATCATTGGTGACGACGCGCCTTACAGAAGCTCAGGTCACGCAGGCCTGTAAGACCCTTTTCGGATCGGACGTAATTGTCCGCCGGCCTTTTCTTCTGTACATCCAGCCGAGCGGGGCCAAGTCCGCCTATCGGCGGAAGGCCAAGGAAACGCATCCCGATCTCTTTGCCGGCGCAGATCCCCTTGAGCAGAGAAAGCAGGCCCTGTTGTTCATCGAGATCCTGAAGGCCTATGATGTGCTGAATGCTTTTTTCAAGCAGCGGGACGAGGGGCTTTGGAAGGAAGTGAAGAAGGCGACGGCGCCACGGACACAGCGTGCAGCACCGAAGAAGCCGGAGGCTGCGCGCAAGCAGCCTCCGAAGCCTTCTGAAAAGGCCACGCAGTTCTGGGGAGGCGGGGTCCCGTTCCGGCCGCTCGAGATCGGCCGCTATCTCTATTACAGCAAGCGCATCTCCTACCAGGCGTTGATCGACGCCCTGATCTGGCAGCGAAACCAGCGGCCCATTATCGGCGAGATTGCAGTCAGGTGGGGATGGCTCAACGCCGGCGCCATCGACCGCATCGCCCAGTCCAGCGGGGTTTCAGGCCGGTTCGGCGAGAAAGCGATAGGTCTCGGCCTGCTCTCGTCCTTCCAGGTAAAGACGCTGCTGTCCTTTCAACGGTCACAGCAGGAGCGACTGGGACACTATTTCGTCAAGCACAAACTGCTTGCCAAAGACGACCTGGAACGCTTTGTCGCGGACCTGCAGGATCACAACGCGCGCGTCGTTGCGCGGTTCATGAGGACCGGCGAGCCCGAGCAGACCGCCAACGCCTGACCCTGGTAACTAAAGATACCATTGGACACGGATAACAGAATAGGCAGTCTAAGCGAACTCGGATAAACGCGGATAGAGACAATGCTGAACTGTTTTTGATCGCTACATGACTACTGCTTTTGATTGCGAAGAGCGTTTCAACTCATAGCTTGGTCCTATCTGCGATCGCGTATATCTTCGCCATGTCGGGTCAGTGTTATTCAAGCGCGACCGTAAAGCTTCCCGGATACCCGCGCTCTGAAAAGTTCTTCTCCGCTTCTTCCGCAGCGCTCAACGACGAGTACTTGCCCGCATAGACGCGGTAGAAGAGTCGCCATTCACGTTCGTCATGCGCACGTCCGAAAACCCGTAGAGCTTTCGCATTTCCCCGGACAGCCGCTCTGCATTCGCCTTCTCCTTGAACGCTCCGACCTGCACGGTGTAGTCGCCTGCATCGTAGGAGGCCGGCGCCTTATACTGCTCCTTGCCGCCGTCCTGCCGGTATCCCAGGGCTTCGATCCGAACGAGCGCTGTGCCGGCCATATCGACACCAAGTGTTTTCGCTGCTGCGTAGGAGAGGTCGAGGATGCGGCCCTTGACAAAGGGGCCGCGGTCGTTCACCCGGACCGTTGTTTCGCGTCCGTTCTCCCGGTTGCTGACCTTGAGGTACACGCCGAGCGGCAGGGTCTTGTGCGCCGCGGTCATGGCGTGCATATCGTAGATCTCTCCGTTGCTCGTTTTCTTGCCGTGAAAGTCCTTGCCGTACCAGCTCGCGACGCCGGACTGCACAAATCCTTCGTGGCTCCGGAGCGGCTCATAGCGCTGGCCGTTCACGGTGTACGGTTTCTGCGACGCCTTGACCCGCTGCCCCGGTTCGGGCGACTTCGCAACATTTGCTTTTTTTGTTCCGCAGGCTGAAAGAGCCAGGATACAGCAGAGAACAAGGAGAGAAGGTCTGAATATCCGCATCGAGCCCCCAGTATGTTGGACTGCTCCTCCTAAAAAACCGTTCCGCAACAGAGAAGAGTGATGCTATAATACGGATTATCGTATGCAAGAGCAATAATAAATATTGCATCCAAAAGGAGCGACCATGATCAAACATCTGGTGATGTGGAAACTGAAAGACGTTGCCGAAGGCGCAACCAAAGAACAGAATGCACGGAAAATGAAAACCGACCTGGAGGCGCTCAAACACAAGATCCCTCAGGTCAGGCAGATCGAGGTCGGACTGAACTTCCTCCCGTCGGATTCTGCCTATGATGTGGCGCTCTATTCGGAATTCGAGACCGAAGAGGACCTGGCGCTCTACCAGAAGCATCCGGAACATCGCAGCGTCGGCGCATTTGTTGCAAAGATCGCGGAGAGCCGTGTTGTTGTTGACTATAAAACGAACTGAGAAGAAGGCTTCCGGCACCAGTGCAAGGGCGGGTTTCAAACCCGCCCCTACTTGTCAGGAGAAACAATGGACCGGATGGTAACAACAAAACCACAGGCTCTCGTCGTCAGTGCCGCAGATGCCGGACAGCGGATAGATGCATTTGCCGCGCACAGCACGGGCATGTCCCGATCGCGTGCGGCCGGTCTCGTGGAGGAAGGCCATGTCCTTGTCAACGGCAAAGAGCGTAAAGCCCTCGGCAAAACTGCGACTCGGAGACGAGGTATCTATTCGCCTTCCCGAGCCTGCCCCCGATGACACGCTCATCCCCGAGGACATTCCGCTCCGGATACTCTTCAAGGATGAACACCTGGTCGTTATCGACAAACCAGCAGGCCTCGTCGTGTATCCGGCTGCCGGGCATCGAAGCGGAACGCTTATGAACGCTTTGCGGTATCTGGTGGGCCCGCTGTCCGCTCCCGGTGGGCCGCTGCGGCCCGGCGTGGTCCATCGTCTTGACAAGGACACCTCGGGCGTCATGGTGGTTGCTCTGGATGACGCGTCCTATTATTCGCTGGTGGAGCAGTTCAGGGCGCGGACGATCCGGCGGGAATACCGGGCACTGGTATTCGGCTGTCCGTCTGCGAAAGAAGGTGAGATCGATGCGCAGATCGGGCGCTCTACCGCCGACCGGAAAAAAATGTCCGTTCACAGCCACGCGGGCAAGGAGGCAAGGACCTCCTGGAAACTCCTCAAAAAATTGAACGGAGCGGCCTTCGTCAGCGCAAAGCTCGGCACGGGAAGGACGCACCAGATCCGGGTGCATTTTCTTTCCCTGGGCCACCCCGTGCTGGGCGACCGGATCTACGGAGAAAAGACCTCGATCATGCAGAACAACAAACGGATCTCGTTCCCGCGCCAGATGCTTCACGCCGCGACCCTTGGGTTCACTGCACCCGGTGAGCAACGAATGGATAAGCTTTGAATCCCCCCTGCCTGAGGACATGGAAAAGGCGCTGACGGAGCTTGGCGGGTGAGACATGAAGGCCGCGCCTTCAGATTCGAATAGCTGGTGTCTTGACAGATGTCGCTTGTGTAGTGTATTGAAGTATAGGAGGTGCGCCATGAGATCAGTCCTGTCAATAAGTTTGCCCGATAAGGTTGCCCATGAGCTCGACCGGTTCGCAAAGAGCTAGGGGCGGAACAAGAGCGACGTTGTTAAAGAGCGGACGACGCAACGGGTGTAAAAACGTTATATAGGCGCCCTAAGGGGGGGCGGCCAGGGCGATACATACAATCCGTTTGACACGATAATTAAATAGGCCTAAGATTAAAATACCACTGTGTATTTTCAAGCCCCCGTGTTACAGAAACGTGGGCCGCAAAGGCAGAATAATGAGCTTTGCTCGCTTCTTAACTGAAATCCACGTTTTGAGAATAGCAAGAGAAGGGGTGTAATACTTGGATATTCTGAATAATAATAGTTTGCGGAAGACTCCAGTTTATGATGTCTACTGGCGTTTTGCAGCTGAGCGGCAGAATATATTCTTTAACCGGCTTCTTCAAGAAAAAGCACCTTGGACTATGGATCCCATAATGGCTAAATACAAGTTTACCAATACGTACAGAGTGTTGGATAGGGTGAGTCAGTTTCTGATTTCCAATATAATTAATCCCGATATGGAAAGTGATCTGTCGGATGAGGATAAGCTCTTCAGAATACTCTTATATAAAATCTTCAATAAGATTCAAACATGGCAATTGCTTGAGGACGCACTTGGGGAACTCTCATGGCGTAGGTATTCTTTCCAAGAGTACGACAGGGTCTTGAGTGCAGCTTTTCAAAATGGCACTATCTATTCTGCTGCATACATTATGGCATCCGGGAAGAGTGTATTCGGTTGCGAACGAAAGCATCAGAATCACCTGAAGTTACTCGAATACATGATGAAGAGCAACATAACCATGAAAGTTGTATCGTCGCAGTCTATGGCTCAACTCTATAATGTGCTGATATCATATCCGCTTGTTGGGCCATTCTTAGCCTACCAGTATGCAACAGACATAAATTATAGTTGGCTTACGGACTTTTCAGAGAAAGATTTCGTGGTTGCTGGGCCTGGTGCTCGCGATGGAATAGCAAAGTGTTTTTCTAATAGAGCATCCTATTCAGATGAAGTTATAATTCGCTCTATGATGGAAAATCAGAATGCTGAATTTGAACGTTTAGGGTTGGATTTCAAAAGTCTGTTCGGAAGGCCACTACAGCTAATCGACTGCCAGAACATATTTTGTGAAGTCGGAAAATATGCTCGCATCTCACATCCCGACATTAAGGACAAAAGTGGACGATTGAAAATTAAGCAGCTCTATCGCACTTCTGGAGCCATCCTCCCACCGTCTTTTCCAGAAAAATGGAGGCTATCAACTGCCGTACACACATTTACTAATACTCACCTAGTTCAAGCAAGACTTCGGGGGGGATATTCACTAGAGTTAGGGTGAGAAATGCCGACCATGTGATTTAATCAAGGACATGATGGCCATTATCGGTAGTGATGCGCGTGAATTACATGGATATTTGGCCTGTTATCTCGTTTATTTCAAGCGACGATTTTAACCTGAAAAGGGGCTACGCAGGCATGGCTCGAGTATCGCGAGGATAAAAATGAGCACAACTAATACAAAGAACGTTTTCATTAGTCATCACCACGAAGACGATGCACACGTTGACAAGTTGACAAATTTGCTTAGCAAGAAAGGATTTAACATCAGAAATAGTTCCATCCGAGCAAAACCAGCGAATCAGGAGCGTTTAGAAAAGGGACTTATCAAGGAGGCAGTGCTCAAACGTTTGCTCCGGATGAAGATATCCTGGGCAGGGTCGGTTATAGTCCTAGTTGGTAAGGAGACACACTCGCGCCCCTGGGTAAACTGGGAAATCGATCAGGCGCATAAGCAGGGGAAGAACATTGTAGGCATTTATGAGCATGGACTCAAGGACAAGGTTGATCTCCCGCCTTTTTTAGAAAAGTACAGAACGTCGCAAGTTGTTGGTTGGGATTCGGATGCTATTATCGACGCGATTGAAGGAAAATCAGTTTTTCAGAATCCCGATGGGACACCTTCTCCTCGGAATGACGGACCTCACATAACGTGCAAGTAGAATCCACAAAATATTTGTACATCTATGTTGTAGATCGAGATTTCGGGTTCGCTCCAAACCCGTTCCATGGGTACTGCACTTTGGCTACATGTAAGCCAGACATCAGGAGAACAGCTCATGTTGGCGACTGGGTTATGGGCGTTGGCGGACGACGTTTGAATGCGACGGGAAGATGCATATACTTGATGAAAGTGTCCGAGATTCTTACCTTTGATGAATATTGGTCAGATAAAAGGTTTTGGGTCAAAAAGCCCATCCGAAACGGAAGCCTTGTGATGATGGTCGGTGACAATGTTTACCATCGGAATAATATCGAAGAGGACTGGACACAAGAAGACTCACACCATAGCAACGAGGATGGCTCTATCAACCATGAGAATGTAAGGATAGACACAAAATCTATTAATGTCCTTATTTCACATCACTTCTACTATTTCGGTAGCGTCGCGCCAGTAGTCGATTTGTCAACTATTGGCTATAAGAATGGAATAGGCCATCGGAAAAAGTCACTGGAAGATTCTAATGTAGCTGTTCTTGTGAAGAAGATTGAAGATCAGTTCAGAAGAGATAGGAATACGGTTATTGCTGACCCCATCAATTTTGAGCATGCTTCAAAGCGAGTTGATCAGGGTACTGGGAAAATTAGATGAGTATATCGAGAGGAGCATGTATTCTGAAAGGAGGAATTATCCTTGCCGAATCTTATCAAAATAGCTTTTGATTATACAAAGCCGTCGATGACTATCGAATCCGACTGGTTATTGTTCATTGTTTTATTAGTAATCATTCTGCTGGTTGTTATATTGCGTAAGAAGGGATTCTTGTCATGGTTTAACCGATATGATATGGAAGTCGAGATATCAGGAGCACCGAAAATAAAGGTCAAGGTAGAAAGAAATAATGAAAATCTATTCATTGCCAATCGAATATACATAGAACTGACAACTAGGAAGGCAGCAATTCCTTTTGACGAAGATAATGATGTAATCGCAGAAGTTTATGACTCATGGTATAAGTTGTTTGGAATCATTCGTGAAGAAATAAAGAGCGTACCTGGTAGATATCTAAAAGACCACGATCCTACTTCTGCCCTAATCGGCCTCACTACAAAAATACTGAATGAGGGATTAAGGCCTCATTTGACACTATATCAGGCAAGGTTTAGAAAATGGTACGAAGAAGAAAAGGAGCGGCCAGAAAATAAACTATTATCACCTCATGAGATTCAGAGGAAATATCCCGATTACAAAAAATTAGTTGATTCGATCAAACAAGTTAATAAAACCCTGACTGAGTTTGCAACCGAGTTGAACAAATTGATAAAAGGTTAGCTGACAAGACCGCAGCGCCGTTCTTTTCAAACCCTATAGGTGCGACACTAAACTGGTAGATTTCGAATTTATTCTGTGAAGATGAATCAAGTGATAATTTTTGGAAAATAAGTTTGATATTCAGTGATTTTATCTTTGAGCTTGCTTTGATCTTCCTCAATAAACGGTAAGATCTTCAGAAATTTTTCATAGGGAATTGCAATACCATTGATTGTAACGACGGGATGACTGCCTGGCTTCGCTTCATATTTGTACGTTGTTAACGTTTCATCCTTAACCGTAAATTCTAGCGTAAATTTTTTTTCTGTTGAATCGACCCCTATCCTCAATATTTTATTGAACATTTCGACTTTTGCTTTAAAGAACCCCACCAGTGACTTTTGCTTATATTGGGCGTCCCTTTGTTTGAATTCATAGTCAATAGAAACCATTGTTTCAGAAAACTCATTTAGTGTAACTGATTCTCCTGGATCGTGAAATGCCATAAGATCAAATGTCGGCCGCCCCCAAAACTGAATTTCATCTACAATCAATAAAAGAAAAGAGAACGTATTTGGTTTGAAATGATAAATTTCGTGGCAGGTGTGAGATGCTATCGATCTTAATATTTCTCTTCGGATTATGAATTGACGAGCTTCTTCTTCACCTTTTAATGTATCGATATTATCAAAATCAAAGTTGGTTTCAAGAAAGTAAACTAAATTTTTTGCAAGAACTAAGCAACTTATTAAACCATGATCAAATCGTTCGAATGACCTTGAAAACTTCAGATAATACTTGGCTTGAATGTGTGTACTAAAAGCGTTTTGAGTTTTAGTAAATAAGCGTTTAATAACTCCATTGTCACTTTTCTTAACACGCGAACTCAAGTATTTTAAAATTGCATCATTAATAAACTGGTTTTGTTGCGGGAATGCAAAGGAAAACTCGTCGAGTTTTGTTTTTGCAAAAAACTTCATCATTTTTTTTAAGTTATCATTTATTTTATCTACCATTCCCAATGGATAACCCAAATCGTGTGTTAATGCTATTATGCACCATATAGCATCCTCCTCACCTTCAAACAAAACACCATTGTTTCGTCGAGATATATTAAGTTTCTTTTCGGCATCTTGACCTTCTGTTATATCAATATTTGTAATGTGGGGCTTTATGTCTTTGTGATCGAAAATATCAATTGGAAATTTATCATCGAAAGAATTAAAAAGTAGGAATTGACCTGTAAGCCAGACTCTAATTAAATGGTAGACATGATCTCTATAAAACTGTTCCGCGCCATATAATAACCTTTCAAATTCAATAAAAGTCTTAAAATAATCTTTAAGAGAATAAACACCTAAAGAGCCTTCACTAATTATTCCATAGGCAGATTTAAGGTCTGGTGGTCTTTTATTAGGTGGGAACTCTGTTAAATCATGCCATTTTAGATATTTAATAGCGTCGATCAAAAGACGTTCCCAAAGATTTAAGACAATAATTGGGTCTATCTTTGACGTATCAAAAATATCTTTTAGCTGGGTTTTATCATTTGTATCAGGAAATTTACTTATAATTTTTACGGTTTCTTCGGATAAAAATTGAATTCTCCCTTGCTCCTTTTTTAAAAAATCAATAAGAAACTTATCGTCAAGTTTTTGATTAAGTGGAGCCATAATCGTTATCTCCGAAAAATACGACAACCACAATGTCGTTGGTCAAAGCTCTATCGAAAACCACAAGCAATAATTTAGACCAGCATATTTACTTTTTAAAAAAGCTATGAGGCCGCCTGTTTGCGCGGAGGAGTTACTTGAATTTGATTTGTTTTTTGGAGGGGGCAAAGTGGATCTGGCCCATGGTAAATGCTGCCAAATTTATAATAGCGTTGCGCGACACATCGGCCATTGCAGTAGTTTGATTCGGAGCAACTATTACAACCACTCACCATTGTTACATCAAGATCACGTAGTTGTTCTAATTCTGAACTATGATGCCATATAGTCTCTAGGGATTGCTTATTTATATTAGCCAACCCAAACTTAGGTGCATGCTTAAAAGCAGGACAAGGTACGGCTGTGCCATCATAGCTGATTAGTAGAGTAGAAATTCCAGCTTTACATTGAACAGGCGTTATCGTTCTATCCACCATCGAACAGAAATTCATCGGACACCCTGTTCTAATCTGAACAAAGTCACGAAGCTCGTTTTTAATGGCGACAACTTCATTTATGAATTGATTGAATTCTGTTTGATTTAACTCAAGCCGTTGTTTATTGGTCTTACCTCGTCCTTGGCCTACAAATCTCAAGACTGCCACTTCATCTACTTTTAATTCCTTACATAACTCGGCCACCGCTCGAAAATCGGCATAGTTCAACTTCATCGGAACAAAGTGTACACCTACCCATAAACCGGCATCTTTTGCATTTTTTATGCTGCTTATGACACTTGTATAACTGCCCTTAGCCCTGCTGACTTTTTCGTGAATTTGGGCAGTCGAACCCTCCAAGTTAAAAATAATCCGGTCTAAGTGCAGGGCCTTAAATTGTATTAGCTGCTCCTTGGAAATGCCGCTGTTCGACTTTCCTAAAAAACCAGAAGTATAAAGTCTAACTTTGAATTGACTAGATGCTTCTTGGATTAACGTGTTTATATCAGGATGGAGCAACGGCTCTCCGCCCGATAGTTCAATAACATGCGTACCTAGGAGCTTTGCATCGTGAAGGATTTCTCTAAATTTGGGCAGGTCGATTTTTGAGGAGTTACTTATTGTAGATGAGGATGAACAATGCACGCAGTTCATCATGCATTTTCCAGTTACTTCGATACATAATTCTTCCAGGCCAGTTATTAGTTTTGCCATTTTATCAGCTCATAATATTTGTCGCCTAGATGCTTTTACTCTCAGTGCCTTATCGGGTATTTCAAACTTGTTAAGTGTTAAAGATCTAACCAATGACTTTGTTTCCGCAGTCGTGATGAGAGAGTACTGTCTAGTGACGGGATCGTAGTCTCGGCTGCCTTCAATTACATATGGAACATTTCCGATAACGTAGAACGATTTTTCACTCAAAGGAGATTTTACTTCAGGAAAATCTTTTTTAAATTCCTGAACGGCCCTCTTAATTCTGTACGTACTGGCACCGGCCTCATTGAGTCTAAGAATAGTTTTGATAGTTACAAGATCAGTGAAAGAATATCTATAATGACCGCCCTTGCTCTTTTTGCTGAGATCAGGGGATAAAATCCCTATTTTTCTCCAGTATAGCAGAACCTTCCTGTTGATACCAAGAATGGCCTCTATATGACTGCTTGTGAAGTATAAATTGATGTTTTCTTCCATGGTTATAGTTTCCCTATTGTTATCATTTTTAGACGATTTTGTCAACTATATTTCTGTTTTTCTTACGATAATGTCTAAAAAATAATTAACACAATAAATACACTTGAGAGCTCATCAAATTGTTAAAATTGAATTGTAATGCTAGCGTGATCTGAATATACTCAAGTTGATGAAAGCATTCTGAAACAATGCGAAGACTCAGGGACATCCTATAGCCCCCTTGTCAAGTGCAACTTGCTTTCGCTGAAATTCCAATACGATAACTGACGGTTTTTCTTGAAGACGCACTTCACCCATGCGTCCTGTTCGGACATCAGCATTTTCTTCGACGACTTTCTCACGTAAAGCGAACTTGCTCTCTAAGCGTTATAAATATCCGGCGTGCCGTTGCCGCCAAGCATCCCTTATCCAGATTCTCAAGTTCTATGAGAGGCCCTGTATTGTCCCTCACGAGGTCATTCGCCTCAACGTTGTGTCCCGGGCTCTCTACGTCGAAATTCAATTTTCAGTCCGGCCTATGCCTTACTACCCCCCTGGCTGAGGTATTTCGGGTCGAATGTTTCTTTTTTCTTCATGAGCGTCCAAGCGATGATCAACAGTTTTGCTGCCAGTTTCACCCGCATCTTGGTGCCAATCCCTTTTTCCCGCTCCCGTCCCTTTATCTTATTCGTGTGGTAGACGATGAACTCTTTATAGTTGAGCGAACTGATGATCGCCGCCTGATACAGTGCGTAGCGGAGATCGGATTTTCCGTGTTTTGAGATCACAGGCGTGGAGCTGTTTGACGTTTTTCCGCTTCGGCTCGCGCACAGATCGAATCCGGCCATCTTCAATACCTGCTTACCGTTCGTAAAGCGTTCGGGATCGCCGATGGCAGCCAGGACCTTGGAAGACACATCCGGACCGAACCCGGGAATCATGAGAAGGAACGAGTACTCCGGAAACTTCAGGCAAATATCCTCGATCTTATCTTCAACGGTCTTGATCGTCTCCCGGACTTGGTGAAGTCCCATCACCATGATCTGTGCTTCCACGGACACCGCTTCTCCGACGATGCAGCCAATGGACTGCTTGGCAGCCCGCCATATCTGCGTAAGCCGCCGCTGCTGCGCCATATTCACCTTGCCGGGCGATACCGTCCGGCAGAACTCGTCGTATTCCATAAGGGAGATAAGCGAGGGATCCATGCATCGCTGGACCACGTTCAGACTCGCTACCGAACCGAAGTGCTGGTCCATTTCCGGGAAGTACTGGGCCAGAAGCTGATTGCGGATGCGGACCCGGAGACCGTGCTCCTCTTTTTTGAGCCGTTTCTTTAAGGACAACAGCCCCCGCAAGGACCGCAGATCCTCCCCCGGGCAGTCGTAGTACAGGCATTTTCCCAGGGAGATTAGGTCGGCGACATTCGCGGCATCTTTGGTGTCGTGCTTATCCCATCGGCCATCCATAAGCTCACGGTTCTTTGACGTGGCTGCAGCAGATACCAGAACAACCAAGTGTCCGCCCTTGATGAGATATTCTCCCAGGGGTTTATGATAATTGGCCGTGGGTTCCAGTCCGAAAACTACTTTGCGCAGGCCATGCTGCACCTTGAGCGCGTCCGTTTGGATCAGGAGCTTTTGGAAACCATCGTACGTATTATCAAAGAACATCCCTTTGTGCAGTGTCCTACCGGTCGCGGTGCCAAAGAAGGCATTATGCCGTTCCTTGGCGACATCAAGTCCTACGACCAAATACTGCGTCGAACCGCGAATCTCTTTCTTGAATTGACAAAATTCCTGCAGCCTGATACCATCTGAATCATTCATGAGAGGCCTCCTGTGCGAGAATTTAGTTTCGGGATAAACTTATTCTTAGCAGGAGGCTTCTCTTTTTGCTAGCTTATAAGATAATTTTCTTTCAGCTATACTGATCGTTTGATCTATTCGCTTAATGATATATAACGTTGACACGCGACGAACCCTAATATACGACTCAGTGCGACGTTCATGCGCAAGTTACAGCTACAATATCACACCTCTTCCAGTCGATCATGTCTGCACAGTTGTAGGTGAAGCTCGGAGTACCTGGATTACTGATGACGCGACTAATTCCGTCCATCTAATAACGGCAGCTTGAATCGTCGGGAATCGGAGCGAGCACGATGAGTAGCCCACGCACCATCATCTTTACGCAAGACAGCCCGTTCTTCTAAATGGTCACGGCATTCCTGGCGGCAACCGCGGGAATAGGGTCCGTTTTCGAAAAGGATGCCTTCAAATATGAAGCACAGCAAGCCCTGACCTCAAACCAGCCAAATTATCAAACCCCTTGACAACCTGCACCCGGTATAGGTATATATAGTCTGCTTCAAAAGCACAACAACACAGAACGAGGTGACCCATGGCTGTAGAAAAAATGGAGTTCAAGACCGAAGTAAAAGAGCTGCTGGACCTCATGATCCACTCGCTCTATTCCCATAAGGAGATCTTCCTGCGGGAGCTCATCTCGAACGCTTCCGACGCCATCGACAAGGCGCGCTACGAATCGCTCACGAACAAGGAGATCTTCGGGAACACGGGCGAATGGAAGATCAAGATCATCGTGGACAAGGCCGCCGGCACGCTTACGGTGAGCGACAACGGCATCGGCATGACCCACGACGAAGTGATCGCCGAGCTCGGCACGATCGCGCACTCGGGCACCAAGGACTTTCTGCGGGCGCTCAAGGGCAAGGAGCTGAAGGACAAGCCCGAGCTGATCGGGCAGTTCGGCGTGGGCTTCTATTCCTCCTTCATGGTGGCCGACAAGGTGACGGTGATCACGCGCAAAGCGACCGAGAAGACGAAGAAGGCGGTGAAATGGGAATCCACGGCTGACGGTTCCTTCATCATCGACGAGGCTGAAAAGGAACGTGCCGGGACCGACGTGGTCCTGCACCTCAAATCAGAGGACAAGAACTATCTGAACGAGTGGGAGATCAAGACGATCATCCGCAAATACTCCGACTACATCGAGCATCCCGTGGTCATGGACATCGAGCGGGAAAAGGAAGACCCGGCTGACAAGGACAAAAAGATCAAGGTCTCCGAAGAAGAGACCATGAACGCGGGCAAGGCCATCTGGCTGAAGGACCCGTCGGAGGTCAAGGCCGATGAATATAATGAATTTTACAAGCACATCTCGCATGATTTCGGCGACCCGGCAAAGGTCATCCATTTCCGCGCCGAGGGCACGTCGGAGTTCACGGCGCTGCTCTATGTTCCGTCCAAGGCGCCCTACGGCATCCTGTACAAGGACTACAAGATCGGGCCGACCCTGTATGTCAAACGGGTCCAGATCATGGACCACTGCGAGCAGCTCATTCCCGAGTATCTGCGCTTTGTAAAGGGCGTGGTGGACTCATCGGACCTTCCGCTGAACGTATCGCGCGAGATCCTGCAGTCCAACAAGCACGTGGAGGTCATCAAAAAGAACGTCGTGAAAAAGGTCCTCGACACCCTGGCGGACATGAAGAAGAACGACCCTGACGCCTACCTCAATTTTCACAAGGAGTTCGGCAGGGTCCTGAAGGAAGGCATCCATTTCGATTTTTCCCGCAAAGAGCAGATCGCGGACCTGCTCCTGTTCCCGTCCATCAAGACCGAGGCGGGCAAATTCACGACCTTCGACGACTATGTGAAGAACATGCCGCTGGCGCAGACCGAGATCTATTACATCACGGGCAAACCCGACGAGAACGTGCTGCAGTCGCCCTACCTCGAAGCGTTCCGCGGCAAGGGCTACGATGTTCTGATCATGACCGATGACATCGACGACATCATCATGAGCGGGCTGCAGGAGTACAAGGGCAAGAAGATCAAGTCCGTGATCAAGGGCGACATCAGCCTCGACAAGACCGAGCAGGCTGAGAAGGAAAAGTCGAAGGAGAAGTTCGAGAAGCTGCTGGCCCGGATCAAGGAACAGTTGAAGGACGAGGTAAAGGACGTGCGGCTTTCGGGGAGGCTCACGGACTCCGCCTGCTGCCTGGTCGCCGACGAAGGCGGCCTCGATCCGCAGATGGAAAAAATGCTGCGCGCCATGGGGCAGGACGTTCCGTCCAGCAAGCGGGTCCTGGAGATCAACCCTACCCACGGAGTCTTCGAGGTCATGAACAGGATCCTTGAAAATGGCGGGCAGGACGACATCATAAAGGAATATACGGACCTGCTGTACAACCAGGCGCTGCTGCTCGAAGGATCGAAGCTCAAAGACCCGGCAGGCTTCGCAAAATCAGTAGCAAAGCTGATGCTCGATAATGTGACGCGGTAAAAACCGGAAGCGCGGCTGGTACCATTGAAAACAAAAGCACCTCTTCGCGATCAGCATGGCAGGGGTGCTTTTCTTTTGTCTTTATGTAACTATTCAGCACATCTGAACCTGGAAGGGTATTACGTCGGAGAAAAACCGTTTATCCGCAGATTTCCGAAGCAGATTCAGGCCTGGTTTAATCTGTGAAATCTGCGTAATTTGGAATTTTTAAGTAAGGGCGGGTTTCAAAACCCGCCCAAGCGAAAACGGAAGGATGGTAAACATGTTGCCCGAGATCTGCGTCAGTCTGCCACCTTGGGTCGAACAGTTCATTGCCGCGTCTCCGGGCGTGTACCGGGATGCGGAAGAGCAGATGCGCTTTGTCATCGCGCTGGCCCGTGAGAATGTGCGGCATGGGACCGGCGGCCCTTTCGCCGCGGCGGTCTTTGACGGGAAGGGCCGTCTCGTTGCACCGGGGATAAACCTGGTGACTGCCGCGAACTGTTCCGTGCTCCATGCGGAGATCGTCGCGCTTATGCTTGCTCAAAAATCCCTTGCACGGTACGACCTGGGCGACGGCGGCAAACAGCGCTTCGACCTGGTGGCAACCACGGAACCCTGCGCCATGTGCTTTGGGGCAGTGCCCTGGTCGGGCGTGCAGCAGTTGGTCTGCGGAGCGCGTGACGAGGATGCGCGGGCCATCGGTTTTGATGAAGGGCCTAAACTTCCGGACTGGGTGTCCGCGTTGAACAGCCGCGGGATCACGGTGCAGTGCGATGTGCTCAGGGAGGAAGCAGCAGCAGTGCTTCGGGAATACGTTGCCGCTGGCGGGGTGATCTATAATGCCGGGCGTCCTACTTAATCCGCTTCTTCGGTATCAAGAAGTTCTTTTCGCGAAGGTATCATATCGTTCTTCTTCCTTACGACCACAACGGTCTCGGCGGCAAGATCTCCAAGCCGCTGCCACTTGAGCGTCCCTGCCAGGCAAACCGCTGACACCAGATAATAAAAAAAACCGTCCACGATGCGCAGCAGGTTCCGGAGAAATCCCGCGCCGATCCCGTTGGGGGTGAAGTCCGCTTTCAGGACCATGATATTGCACAGGCGTTTGCCCAGGGTCGCGCCGAGCATGCCCTCCAGCAGGGAGTGGTACAGGAAGCCGCCGATAAAATAGAACAGCACGGTACTGAAGATCAGAATGATGAACCGGACAGGATGGTGCGACATCCCGTCCCTGGTCACGAACAGCGCGATCGCGAGTGCGGGCGGAAGCAGGAGGAATAGCGTGTCCAGCAGAAAGGCCGCGAACCTGCGGAACAGGCTGGCAAACTCATACTCGATGCCGTTCTCCGTCCAGGTGCGCTTCTTGTACCGGCGGATCAACGTCGAGAAACCGAAGATGGCAAGGATGACCATCAGATTCGCGCAGACAACGATCAGCGCCACAATGCGCATGATGCGGGACGGGTTGAAAGCGCCATCGAGACGGACCGGATCCACGAGTACGTTGTTCTCGACCGTGTACAGGTTCTGGGAGAAAGGCTGCTGCAGAAGAAGCATCGGCTTTCCCTGATGCAGGAATGCGTTCCAGGTTGTGAGGCCGTTCTTGACAGGAAGCTGTGTCGGGCCGGACCAGGAGTTCTTCTCAAAAACATAGTAGTTGAGCGCCTGGTCAACGCCGCCCTGTTCGCGGCTGAAAAAATGGATCCGCTGCTCGTCCGCGGCCACCTGAAAGGATCCGGAAAAAGGTGCGAAGGCAGCAGGCGACCAGGTCGAGCCGTTCCAGATAGTCCAGGCGATGGTATTCCGGCCGGACCAGAAAAGACAGAGCCGTCCCTGGTGCCAGGCGAGCTCCATCTGCTGGAACAGCGGCTCCTGGCCGCCCTGGAGCAATTCGTCCGGGAAGGGGATGGTCGCTGCGATGCTGTCCCGGATCTGCGTGATTGCGATCTTGTCGCTGAAGCTGCTGAGAACGAACAATCCGCCTGGCGTGGTGATCCCTTTGGGGCAGCTCCCGATGCCGTTGGTCCGCACCTCGGTCCAGGCGGTCCCGTCATAGGTCCGGTACATTCCGCTGCTGAACAAAACGATCCTGCCGCCGGAGCCGCTGGCGGACCCATAGGGAAGGATCTCCTCAGGCCGTACTGCATTTGCTCCTTCAAGAACAGAAAGAACGTGTCTGGTCTCGGGCTCCTGCTTGTTCTTTAGGGAGACCTTGCTCATGTCGATCTTCTGCGAAAGGAGATATATGCGGTTGCCGTCGGACAGGGCGCCCGTCGTCATGGATTGCAGGGGCAGCATGTTAAACAGGAGGCCGGGCCTGAAGATCATGGTGATGAAGAACAGGGCATAGAAGGCGCCGAAGGCTCCCAAACCGAGGACTCCCACAGCGATGGCAAGATTTCTGTTGGTCTGTTTTTCTTTTTCCTGTTCAGGCAGGGAAGGGTCTTCGTTCATGGCCGTCCTAGTAAGAGGTTCAGCTGCGCATTTTTACTGGAAAGACAGTACCGCACCTGCGAAGAAATTGCAAGAAATTCAGCAGGGTATTTTAAGGGTAATGGGCGCCTGAGCCCGGTGGCTTGAAAGTGAGGGGCACCGGGCCGCGAGGATGACGCTCATCATACTGATATGCATCATAACGTCGGCGCTCGAAAAGGCGGATACTGTATACATCAACCGCTCATCAACACAGGCTGCGCGGATATCTGGTACACTAATACTATTCATAGAATCAGGGAGGGACCATGGAACTGAGCCCAAAAACAAAGATCGACGACCTGCTGAAGGACTACCCTTTCCTGCTGGACTATCTTGTCAGCAGGTCTCCGTCGTTCAGTCTGCTCAAGAACCCGGTCATGCGAAAGACCGTGGGCAAAATGGCGACCCTGGCGCAGGCCTCGGCGCTCGGCGCTGTTCCGATCGAAACACTGCTTGCCGATCTTGCAGCGGAGATCAGGGCAAAGACCGGGTCAGAGGTCGTGGTCAACCGGGAGGGAGGCGGGACTGTCGAGGCGCTCGCTGATGACAAAGCGCGCCAGGCAGTGCTGAAGGGGATCATCCGCGACCTGCACAAGGGCGTTGATATGGCCGTGCTCAAGAAACGCTTCCACGAGCTCATCAAGGACATCGATGCCTCCGAGATCGCCCATATGGAACAGCAGCTCATGAACGAAGGCATGCCCGAGAGCGAAGTGCGGCGGCTCTGCGACGTGCATGTTGAGGTGTTCAAGGAATCGCTTTCCCAGCAGGATGTGCCTTCGCTGCCGCCGGGCCATCCGATCAACACCTTTATGCTCGAGAACCGTGCGGCCGAGGGAATCCTCCATGAGCTGGGCCACGCGATCGCGAAGCTCAATGATACCCCTGACAAGGAATTCTTTCAGCAACACCAGGCGCAGCTCGCGACGCTTATTGAAAAGCTTTCGCAGATCGATCTCCATTATCTGCGAAAAGAGAACCAGCTTTTCCCGATCCTCGAAAAGCACAGCATTACCGCGCCGTCGCAGGTCATGTGGGCGCTCCATGACGATATCCGCACGGCGCTCAAGTCCAGCCGCGCAGGGGTCCGGGACGCGCAGGTGCCCGAGGTGTTCAACAGCATCAGATACGCCCTGAAAAGCATTGCAGACATGATCTATAAAGAGGAGCACATTCTCTTCCCCATGGCAAAAGATCTGCTGACCGATGAGGAGTGGCTCGCGGTCAGGAGCGGCGAGGCTGAGGTGGGGTACGCCTGGATCACGCCTGGCACAGGCTGGATGCCCGGTGTTACGACCCCGGCAACGAGCGCAGCGCCCCGGCAGGATCTGCCCCTCGATACGGGCCATCTTTCGCTTACGCAGCTGAACCTGATGTTGAAACACCTGCCGATCGATATCTCGTTCGTGAACGAGCAGGACGAGGTGCTCTACTATTCAGCGCTCAAAGAGCGGCTCTTTCCGCGGAGCCCCGGCGTGATCGGCAGAAAGGTCCAGAACTGCCATCCCCCGAAAAGCATGAACATGGTGCAGAAGATCCTGGACGAGTTCAAGGCCGGGAGGCGCGATACCGCGGACTTCTGGATCCAGATGAAAGGCAAGTTCATCCTGATCCGTTACTTTGCCGTGCGCGACGACCAGGGTGCGTACCAGGGAACGCTTGAAGTAAGCCAGGACGTGACGGACATCAAAAAGCTTGAAGGGCAGAAGCGGCTGCTGGACTGGGATTAGATGCTCAACTGCACTAAGCCAAAACAGTTTTCCCGCAGAGACGCAGAGGCGCAGAGAAAGCTTGAGAAACGGTTGTCAATTCCTGAGACTCGTTTTCCCTGCGGCTCAGCGCCTCAGCGGGAGACAGGTCCTGTTTTTGGTCCCGGCCGGGTCAACAGCATCCTATGATCCAGATCATGGACGTCCTTTTCTTCAGGATGTATGATGGGAACATGAAAAACATTGTTCTCGCCAGCTCAGCCCTGATCGTCCTTCTCTGCGCGGCCCAACCCGCCGCAGCTGCCTGCACCGTCTGCCACAGCAAGAATCCGAAGATGGTCAGCATGCATAAGGCGCTGCAGTACAAGGACTGCTTCAAGTGTCATGGCCCGGCGTCGGACCGGAAAACACCGAACGCCAAAGACGAGATGACGACCGATCCGCTTTGCGCAGGCTGCCATGCAGCAGGAACCAGCGCCGGTAAGTGATCGTCCCCAGACCGCCTTCCCGCCGGCACCCTCAAAATTTCTATTCTGAACCTTGCCTTTTGACGCAGCTTGTAGTACGTTCTTAATAGGCATTACGGAGGCATCAAACCTATCTGAAGCCGGAAGCGCGCATATGACGATGAACGGAAAGAACAAAAGCGAGGAAATGAACCGCTTCGTGGTGGTGGTGGACGGCGACACCAATGATCTGGTCTATACTGCCATCCTGCTCCAGCGCTTTGAGTTCCATGTCTGCACGGCCAGATCCGCGGCCGAAGCCCTGGAAATAACCGCGGTCATGCCGCCCGTGCTCGTGGTCGCTTCGCAGGAAGTGCGGGACATGAGCGGCTACGACCTGGTCCTGCGGCTGAGGCTCGACCCGCGGACCTCGGAGGTCCCGGTCATCGTCCTCACCCATCCAGGCGACCTGCTGACGGCGCAGCGGTTCCGCGAGGCAGGTGTTGCCGCCTGCCTTGACAAGCCGGTGCAGGCCGAAACGCTCTACACTGCGGTCCAGGCCGCTGTTGCCAAACCGCGCAAAAACCTGCGCATTACGACCGTGCTGCCGGTGACCGTGAACGGCGCGCTCCTGCGCAGCAGCGCCGGCGAGTGCGCGACCGTGATCTCGGAGCACGGCATGTACATTCGCACCCTCAAGCCCGCTGCCAAAGGCACCCGCCTTCCCGTAACGATCCTCATGAAGAACAGGATCATCACGGTGGAAACCATGGTGCTCTATACCTATGGACAGCTCCAGGGCCTGTTCAAGGAGCCGGGGATGGGGCTTGAGTTCGTCCGCATCGCTCCCGAGGACCGCGAGCTCATCAGACAGTACATTCACGAGGAGATAACGCAAGGCGTGGCGCCGAGCAGCATCGGCCGGCTGGTGCTCCCGAAGAGGGGCAGCGCCGGGCGATGAAGAATCTGCAGCCATCACCGATACCATGAACTCACCGGAACGAAATAAATAGTGCTGCATTCTGGGAAGCCCTTCTCACCCGCTCACCTGATAGCGCCCGCAGCGAAAGGGACCATAAACCATGCAAAAGCTGTCAAAACAGGAGGTGCTGTTGCTCTCCTCCTCGACCGGAGACGCGTCGAACTGCGATCTGTCGGGCGTGCGGTTGACCAATCTCGAACTTCTCGGCATGTGTTTCGACGGGTCGCTGTTCACGGGAGCGGACCTGAGCAGCTCCAACCTGAGCGGATCGAGCTTTCGGAACGCGGTTCTGTCGGGATGCAACCTGGGCAGCTCGAACTTTACGGGATGCTCTTTCGAGCATGCCCGCCTCGATAAGGCGGACCTTACGTTCTCGACCTTTGTCGGCGCGGATTTCGCGAACGCTGATCTTCGAGAAGCGAACCTGACGAATTCGAAGATCTCTGCCGCCCGCTTCGAGAATGCAGACCTTACTTCCGCGAACCTGCAGATGACCGACGCCGCCATGATCCGCTGCGCAGGAGCCGTGCTCAGATCGGTGCATGCGCGCAGCGCGAGCATGATCGGCGCCGATCTTTCCCGGGCCGGCCTGCAGGGCGCGAACCTGCACGGCACGGACCTGAGCAACGCCGGCCTGGCCTCGGCAGATCTGCGGGATGCGGACATCCTCGACGCTACGCTTACCGCCGCGGACCTGACGAACGCCGATATGCGCGGCGCACGCCTGAAACGGACCGACCTGACCAGGGCGAAGCTCGAGGGGCTGCAGCATGATGAGGGCTTGAGCGACCTGCTGTCCCGGTACCGGCGTAAGTAGTTCTGGTGCGGGCGTACCATCATCCTCAGGCACCGCTAAGTGATGCACAGTCGAAGGAGAGACGGATCATGGCCAGTATTGTTGCGAAGCGGCCGGCTGTGGGCGTGGCGGCTGGAGTAATTTTTGCCGCACTGGGCAGACTGCTGATCAGCGTTGAAGGGGCGCAGCAGGGGATTGCAGGCGTCTTGAGCGGACTGTACATGGTGGCAGGCTATTTTATGCTGCTGGTCGCGTTGCTGTCGCTGATCGCCGGCGCAGCCGGAATATGGGGTGCGTACCGGTCGCGGCGATCCAGGTAAGAGCAGGGGGAAAGGTTCGGGTACAGGGTCAGGGGGGCAAGAAAGACGAACGAAGAAAAAGAAAAGCCTGAGAAGAAATTTTCTCAGGCTTTACTAGTTTGCAGCTGCTGTCAGTCAGGCGATCAGTTCGCCGATGCCATGAGCCGTTCTTTGTCCTGGAAAAGCACGTCGCACTTGTTGGTATAGAGCTTCTGTACCACACCCTTGCCGAAGGTATCGTGGTTGACAATATCGCCGACGCGGTACTTTGAACCCATGCTGTAGGAGTGTTCCTTGCCCCGCGCACCGGCCATGCCGCTTTCCCAGAGCGAAGACGCGTTCTTTGCGCTGTCGGCCTTTTTTGCCCGCGGCGTCCTGACCTTCGGAGGGTCCGCAGGATTTCTGAACTTGTGCACACTGCCGCAGGTCTTGCACTTCACTTTGACGATCGCTTCTCCGTCCATGGCAACGATCGCATGGTCGAGATTCAATTTGCACTTGGTGCACAGCGACGCAATGTTTTCACCTGCCGAGTATTTTTCGAGCATAAACCCTCCTGTTAACTACGCGTGGTATTTGTTCCTGCTTTGTCGTCCCGATCGATACCCTGTTTCCCGGGAAACTATCAAGAAAGACCATTATACACCTATTTTGGGAAAAAAGCTTTAATTCTTTTAAGCAACTCTGCAACAATCGGTAAGGTTAGCAGGCGTAGGGTTTCCAACAGATAGATTCAGAAGATATCCGATCAAGTGGCTGATAAATATGGTTTAAATGCTGGCTAGGACTGTGCAAGGCGGTGGTCAGACGAAGAGGGGTTGGGAAGGAGCGTTGTCGGGACGGGAGACAAAAAGAAAATTCTGCAGAGAAGCGAAACTATAGGAAGCCTTTGTTTTCGAGCGGTTCAATGAAGGTCGTTGGGCTTTAACCGCCGAGGAGGCTCAGAGAAAATCGTAACGCTCGGGTCCTCACCCAGAACCCCTGGGTGTTATTCCGCATTCCGAATTCCGCAATGCCTCTACTGTCCCATGCTCAGCGCCTGGCCGATGGCGGGGATAAAATCCTTTTTCCGCGACATGACGCGCGGCACGGTGCAGGTGTCGTTCACGACCTTCACGCCGAAGGCCTTCTCCACGATCCAGGCCTCTCCCCGGAGCAGGATGCGCTCCTGCCCCTTGCCGAGCGGGTTCAGCACCAGGAGCACCGTGAGGTCGTAATTGTTCGCCACGCGCAGGCGCTCGAGCTCCGCCACCAGCTCCCGCTCCCGCGCGTCGATCTCGGCGCAGTCCAGCGACATCATCTGGCTCACGCCGAGCTTCTTCCCGCCGATCAGGAACTCCTTGAAGTCGGCCGCGATCAGCTCCGCGGCGCTCTTGTCCTCGAGGTTGATGCTCGCGTGCAGCAGCTCCCTGGCGAATAGGACGGAATGTCGACGCCGGCGATCTCGGCCAGGCGCTTCGCAGCCACATGGTCGCGCTCGGTCGTGGTCGAGAGCGTCAGCAGCAGCGTGTCCGAAAGGATGCCCGAGAGCAGGATGCCGGCGATCTCCTGCGGGAATGTGCGTCTGGTACAGGAACATGATGCCGGCCACGACCGTGCAGGTGCTGCCGACCGGGTCGTTGTACACGTAGATCGGCGCGGTGGTGGAGATGTCGCCCACGCGGTGGTGGTCGATGATCTCGAGGATCTCGGCCTCCTCGATGCCGTCCACGGCCTGCGACAGCTCGTTGTGGTCGACGAGGATGGCCAGCTTGCGCACCGGTTTCAGCAGGTCCGTCCGGGTGATGAAGCCGATCAGGCGGCGGTCGCTGTCCACGACGACCACGGAGCGGTAGTCGGATTCGACGATCTTGTACGCGCACGTCCGAGATCGGCGTATACATCCCGACGGTCGGGCAGGTCGTGGTCATGATGGACGAGACCGGCTCGGACATGGTCATGAGCTGGACCGTGGCAAAGGCCGGGTGGGGGGACGAGAGCAGGAGCACGCCCTTTTCCGTCGCCGCGGCGATCACCTCGTTTGTCAGAACGGGCGTTGTCGGTCACGATCACGGCGGAGCAGCCCGATCCGGATGAGCTCGAGCTGGATGTCGTTCTGGTCGCCCACGACCACGACGTCGCCCGGCCGCAGCCGGTTCAGCAGGGTGCCGCGCTGCATGGCCGCGATCAAGACCCGTGCCGGTGAGGACCGTGAGCTGCTTCGCATTGCTGATGACCCGGCCATCCAGGGTTTTGAGCAGGATGTCGAGCTCGATCGGCGCTTTCGAAAGGTCCGCGAAACCCACGCTGTCCATGTAGTGGCGGGCAATGTCCTTGAGCCCCACCACGCCCGCAAGCCTGCCGGAGTCGTCCACCACCGGCACGGACCGCACGTCCTGCTCGCGCATCATGAGCGCCAGGGCCTGGATGGAGTCCTGCACGTGGACGGCGATCGGCTTCTTGAGGTCAAGGTCGTTCACGGTCGCGACCAGGCTGTCGATCTCGGCCGAAGGGGGCACGCCGAACCGTTCGAGCACAAAGCTCGTTTCGTGGTTCAGCTTGCCGGCCCGCGACCGGCGTGAAGACGTAGCGCTTGTCCGTGATGTTCTTAAAGTAGGCGTAGGCGATGGCCGAGCAGACCGAATCGGTGTCGGGCGTGGTGTGGCCGATGACATACACATTTTTTATGCGGCTGGGGCTCATGAGGCGCATCTCTCTTTCCGGATCGTAGTACTAGAAGTATTATCGTACTATGCCGGTCCTTGTCAAGCGCGGAATCGAGGAGGAACTGGAAAAGCCAAGGAAAACACCCTTTTTACCCTTGACACCCCCAGGGTTTTGTATATAGTGCTAGCTCTGTCAACCGACTGGGGGATCGTCCAGTGGTAGGACGACAGACTCTGAACCTGTTTACGGGGGTTCGAATCCTCCTCCCCCAACCATAGATTTAGTACGGAATTGCAGAGTTGCAAGTTGCAGATTGCAACCTGTTGCAAGTTTCGACTTCCCAACTTCGAACTTTGCAATTCGGACGCCTCATTTCTTCACACACGGTCCCATCGTCTAGCGGCCTAGGACGCTGGCCTCTCACGCCGGAGACACGGGTTCGATTCCCGTTGGGACCACCATTTAAGTCCAACACTGTCACGCCACGACACAAGCCCCTTTGAGAAAAGGGGCTTTTTGTTTATGCCAATAACGAGCGAGGGCGCGCAGGAGGCCAAGGTTTCTCGCGCTCTTCGCTGCTTCGCGGTAAAATTGTTCCGCATTTTGCATGAGTCCACCTACTCTTGCCTGCCGAAACAGGAAAAAGTATTTACAAAAAGAAAAAAATATCGTAGTATGTTGCACTTTTATGAAACAAATAGGCGCGGACCCGGCATGAAATTATCTTCCCGTTATAACCATAAAGCGCTGCATTGCAGCCTGGTTCTTGTCTTTGTCATCCTCGCAGCATTATCCGGATGCGCAACAGGCGACGGCCCCGCGTCTTCAGCTTCAGCCGGTTCAGCCGGACCTTTTGCCGATATCCTAAAAAGCTATGCGCCGACCGCGGAACCGCTCAACATTAAAAAGCTGCCCGTGAGTTTGCCAGGAGCGCAGCTCCCGGTTGCGAGCGTTGACGACGTCTATATTATCGTCCACCCCGGCTATGGCGTCTTTTTCCAGAACCTTGCCGGTGAAAAGTATGGGACGTCGAAATATCTCCTTCTCAACAAGCAATTCGAAAACGAGACGGCCTTCCTCTCTTCCAGGGCGGCATCGGGCGCAACCATCATTCTGGTCCTGCCCGGGAATTTCATGACCGAGAGCGTGGCCCCTAAATCCTTCATCTCCTACCTGAACAAAACTGCTAGAGGCCCTTCCGTGTACTATATGACTTCGAAGACGTCGAGCAGCGGCAGCATAACCCATGACGACACTCTCAGCCTCTTTGCGTTCCTTCAAAGCGTAAAGGCCGAGCGGATCATGGTCGGCGGCGGGTATGTCGGGCGCTGCCAGGGTGAATTCTACAACGAGCTGACCTCATACCGGGGTGCCGAGCGCACCTATATCGTGCCGGAAATATCAACCATCTCTCCTGTGGACATTTCCGATCAGGAGGCTGCTGCGGCCTTTGAAGCCATGCAGTTCAAAAACTATACCCTGGTCCGCCGGTTCATCGGAAAAAAGTCCCGAAACGCAACAGCGAACATCCTTTCCATTCCCCCGCCATCAAAAAACTGAAGCAATCTGCAGTGTTTGCTCATTCAACCATCTCTTTATCAGCCATGCTCAGGACTTTCAGGTGGAACGAAAGGCCGAAGAACTAGGTTTCAGGAAATCCAAACGTGCCCTTCGTGCTGAAAAGGCTTTTTGGCTCCGCTTGTTCGGGTTCGCCTCCGAAGAGGTTCTCGATCTTTGATTTCGGTTTTATGAACTTTTAACTTCAATAAGAATGAACCACAGTTTACCACGAAGAACACGAAGTCCTCGAAGTTAAAGGCAATATTTTGATTTTATCTCTTCAATTTCTTCGTGATCTTCGTGCCCTTCGTGGTGAAAAGGCTTTTTGGCTCCGGTTTGTTCGGGTTAGGAGAAATGAAGAAGGAATGGTGAAATGGGGACTAACCTCGTTATGAAAGACGATTACCCCCAGTCCCGAAAAGCACGTATTTTGTTGCATAAACAACAATTTACTGTTTGTGCGGTTGCCTGTGCAAATGCCATCAGCCTGCGCATTCCCGCTCAGCGTTTTCAATCAACCAAGGTAATGCGATAAACAATATTTCCAATAAAATCAAATTATTGTCAATTTGGCATCCCTATTGCAAAAGTAAGATACTAAAGCAGCACAAATTTGAATTATCAACTGCACGAACCCTATAACGATAACGTTCCATAGTGAAAGGAGGCAGTGGCTGCCTGAAGCAGCAGAAGATGACCGCGACGAAAGATTTTTTCGAATTCGGTTCGGGGGGCGCGGTATTAAAAATTTAGGTAATTTGGTTTTTGGTTTGTAGTTAAATCGCAGTTAAATCTAGTAAAAAGGAGAAACAAAGCAATGAAGAAGATTCTTGTAGCAGTACTGGTAGTAGCCATTGCGCTGATTGGCGTAACGGCGGCATTTGCAGCAAACCACACGTCCATGACTTGCAGAGTGTGCCATACGCCTCACGGTGGCCAGGCTACTCCTCCCCTCTGGGATGCGGCTGGAGCTGCTGCCAGGGCTGCGCTCTCGGGTGCCGCTACTCCTGCTGGTGGTGCAGCGTCAATGGTGTGCATCAACTGTCATGATGGCGTTGGATATGCGCTTGCTGAAGCCTCGAGAACGGCTGTTTGGGCTGACGCTGGTATCAACGATCATCCGGTTGGCGTGGTCGGTGGCGGTGGTGGCGGAACGACGCTTGGTGTTTCTCAGGACGCGGGTCTTTATGCGACCGACAACACGGTGCAGTGTTTTTCTTGTCATTATGTACATAATGACCCCGCTATCACAGCACCTGGCACGACCTATGTAAGACTGACCCCTGTTGCTGGAGCTGGCAACCTCTGTCTTTCTTGCCATGTTGGCTGGTAATAGTTTATAAACATTGTTGAGTACTAAGAGGGGGAGATTCTCCCCCTCTTTTTTTGTGCCGAGCGTGTTCGGCAAAATCTATGGTTCTGGTTCTCTCTTTGTGCTGTAATCCGGATTCTTGCTGTTTCCCGATCAAGAAGAGAAACTCGTCTTCTCCAATGAGGTCCTAAAGCTCGCGGCCCGACAGGCAGGTGTGTTGGAGGGCACTCCACGCAACTACCAGTCCACAAGACCTACAAAGCTCTTGACAAAAATCATCCAATTCCATTATTATGAAGTGATCGCTTAAGATATTTCGTTTGCGTGAGAGTCCGCTCTGCGTGACTGTTTTATAAACAGCCTCATAATATATAATATAATTGATACTAGAAACAACATTATTGCAGATGATGACCCTACCCCGTAATTCTTCCGTAGCCGTCGAGGTTTATCCCCGACGGTCTTGAATCGGGTAAAGGATGAGATTGCAGACATGTAAATACCATTGTGAGACTGTTCATATCTGGAATGCTTATGATACAAAGGAGACCGAGCTATGGAAATCAAAACACACATAATATCAGTGGCCCTTTTTCTTGCCGCGGTCGTATCCGTGGCAGGTTGTGCAAAAGTGGTGGAAACTGACTATGCGCAGCGATACCCCGCTTATCCAGCTGAACCAAGAATCGCTTATATAAAGAGTTATTACGGCGTAGGTGATGAAGAATTCAGCAGCTTTGTGGAAACAATCGTCGGCTCTGCGGAGAACGAACTTATGGGAAAACCTTTTCAGGCCGTCTGGTCCCAGGATTCTCTCTATGTGACACTGCAGGCGGAAAAGGGAATTGGTGTTATAAATACTGTAAAAAAGAAATATGACATCATAAAAAATTTTGGAAACGTGACCTTTGAGATGGTCGCAGGTTTGGCTGTATCTTCGGCAGGTGATATTTACGTTAGTGATTTCAGAGCGGGTAAGATCTACGTGGCTGATGGGAATTTCATGCTTAAAAAAACCATAGGTGCGGACCAGAAAGTGGTTACCCCGATTGCAATAGCGCTTGACGAGAAGCGGGACAGGCTGTATGTGCTTGATTCGGGGAGCAGGTCTATAAAAGCTTTCACCATGACAGGTGAGTTCCTCTTCGAGTTCGGAAAAAAAACTGCCGAGAATGCAGCAGAGCCCGAAGAACCCTATGGTTATTTCGGGATCGCGGTTGACAAGCGAAACGGAAGAATCGTGGCGTCGGATACCGCGAATTTCAAGATAAGGGTGTTTGACGATCAGGGCAAGCTCATCAGGGTGTTCGGAGAGGCGTCGGATGGGCCGATGGGTTTTGGAATGGTGCGGGGGGTGGGTGTCAACAGCGAAGGACATATTTATGCAACTGATTCGTTCACTCACTCGATATCCTTGTTTGACGAGGAAGGCGTTAGTCTCATGCTATTTGGCGGGTACGGTAACGGCCCCGGTCGTTTCAAAAATCCTCTTGAGCTTTCATTTGATGACAGCGACAGATTGTATGTAGCGGACTCAATGAACGGCAGGGTCCAGATATTTCAGTATCTGAGCGACCGCTGGAAAAAAGATCATCCTGAAGAATATGCCAAGTATAAGGCAGAGCCGCCGGCTAAAAAACAAGTTATTAAAATGAAAGAAAAAAGTGTTCCGATAAAACATTGATGCATACTCATTAAGCGGCAGACCAGATGGTCTTGGCAGTCCACGTGGTATGGATAAGAAGTGGTAGGGAGGCGGATTTGCTGCGAACAGCTGGTAAGATCTGCCGAACACGAATGATAAGGAGATTTCCTATGAGACCCGGACCCCGCACAGTTGCCTTGCTTACGAGTTGCATCATGGTACTCTGCCTCTTCTCGACCCATGCCTCCGCAGCCGACATCGACTGCCTGAAGTGCCACAGTAAGCTGACCAAGGGCTCCGTAGTGCACGCAGCGGTTTCGATGGGCTGTACCACCTGCCATTCGGGTATTGATGCGAAGACCGTTCCTCACAAAAAGAACGGGGCTGCAGGGCACGGGCTTTCCGCTGCGCAGCCCGACCTGTGCTACGGCTGCCATGCCAAAGAAGCCTTTGAAAAAAAGCACGTCCATGCCGCGCTCGGCATGGGCTGCACCTCCTGCCATAACCCCCACTCGTCGAATAAGGCGAAGCTGCTCCTGTCGGACGCGCCCGACCTGTGCTTTACCTGCCACGATAAGGCATTGTTCAGCAAAAAAAACGTGCATGCGCCTGTTGCCGGAGGCATGTGCCTAACCTGCCACACGCCGCACTCCTCTGACGAAGTGGCTCTCCTGGCGAACACCCCCTACGACCTGTGCCTGACCTGTCACAGCGAGATTACGAAGAAGCCGCACGCAATATCGGGCAGAGGCCACCCCCTCGGACCGATAAAAAGGCCAAAACCAGGAAAAAAGAAAAAGAAGAAGGCGGCACAGGAGCTTGCCTCAGCTCCGTCGACTACGCCCGTCATGGACCCTGCGCGGCCGGGAAGAGAGTTCTATTGCGGCAGCTGCCATGAGCCCCACAGCACCGATTCACCCAAGCTCTTCAGGTTCAACACAAAAAGCGCCATGGACATCTGCGTCAACTGCCATAGGAATTTTTAGCTCGCCGGTTGCCAGGGAATCCGGGGACAAGTGACCGCTCCACCCGATGGAGAATCAATAAATAAGGCCCATGGCATTTCATTGCCATGGGCCTTATTGTTTTCTGCGAGATTCGATGTTGATCATTTCAACGTCTCGCTTTATCTATGAGCCTTGTGCTTTTTGCGGCCAAAATTACAGTTCACAGGTTCATTCTATTCGGAGACGTCTACGCAGCCATAGCCGCGCTTGAACTGAGCGCATCCCAAAGACGCACCGAAACACCTATCTGCTCTCTGCGCTACGCGACGAAAATTTCTTCATCCGGGCCATGAAGGCCAGAGCATTCTGCCGCTGCAGCGGATCGGCCATCCTGGCTGCGGCCATGCTCATGTTCTTATATGCCAGGTCATACTTGCCCGTCTGTTCAAGGGCACTGGCAGCGTTGGCGTAGTACGTCGGAGAGTCCGGGTCAGCATTGACAGCGTCAAGAAAATATTTTGCCGCCTTGCCGTACTCTCTTTGTATCATACTGAGCCGCCCCAGCGCGTTCAGCAACTGGGGTATCGCTGGATTGGCCCTTAACGCAGCCTCGGCGTATGCCGCGGCTTCCTCGTAGCGTTGCTGCCGCATGAATGCAAGAGACAGATTGGTCATGAGCTCCGGATCGCCGGGGGCGTAAACAAGGCCTTTTCGCCACGCTGACACGGCCTCATCAAGCGATCCCAGCTGAAAATGGACCACCCCGATCTCACGATAGAGATCACGAAGCGAAATACTTCCGTCGTCTTGCAGCGCCAGAGCCATATTGAACTGCTCCAGCGCCTCCTGCAGACGCCCTGCTGTGGAAAGCGCCTGCCCATAATTTTCGTGTGCCCGCCCTTTACTGGGAGAGGTTTCAGTAATGTTTTTCCACAAGGAGATCGTTGAACGATACACATCGTTCCTGGCAAGCGTCGCCGTCACCAGGCTGATAATAACCGCCGCGATCAGGGATAGTGAAAAGATCCCTCGAGGTGTCTCACGCTCCATTGCTATCCGCGGCACGGCGGCAGTGGCGCTGTGCTTTTTTTTGAAAGCAATCTGGTTTTTTTCCATTGATCAATTCTCTTTTTTGACGATTACGCGAAGCCGCATAAGCCGTGACAAGGGCACCTTATTCAGGATTCGGCAGCCTGCGCCGCTGGCGGTGAAAGGGTTTTCCGGGACAGAATCAGGAGATATTATTGCCGATATAGTGGACGTAGTCAAGTACAATGCAACGGGATGGGCGGGACGGGCAACGGGGAAGACAAGAATAAACACGGCCTCACACCCTTCAGCCCATGTGGTCCGCACGTGCAAGCGGCCGGATCAGGACCCGGCCCTCCTCGCCTTCGCCTCCTTCCACCCGGACATCGATATCCATGAACTGCTGCAGCACCCAGAGGTTCGTGAGCAGATGCCGGGTCACGCAACTGGTGGTGAACTCCGACGGGCCCTGACAGAAGGCGAGCCAAGGAACGATCTGGTCAGCCAGATGCGGATCGAGCGCTCCTTTTTTTTGCAGATAGGAAAGCAGTTCTCCGCACGCTTCGTCAGCCACTTCTTCTGCCCGCTTGCCGATGGCACCGAGGCTGCCGAACCCTGCGGAGAGGTGTTCGAACTCGGCAGTAAGGAACAGGAAGGACCCCTTGCCTGCTGACGGCGCTGAAAGGATCTCGATGGATCCGTTGATGCCCTGTGTGCCGAGGATGGCAAGCGCTTGGTCGCGCTGGCGAACTGCAATGTGGCCCGGAAGGTTCGAGACCGCAGAGATGCCGGTGATGCGCAGAAGCCTGCCCCGGTCGGTCAGCGTAAGCGGCAGGAGAGTTTGCGTCGGTGCGATGCGGGCAAAGATCTGGCCGCAGCCAAGGGGGTACCAGCCCCAGTATGAGATGGAGAATTCTGCACGTACGCAGAGGCGTGAGAGCAGGGGGCCGGCGACGGATCGGAGATAGTGGAACGGTGGGCTCCAGGGCACGTGGGTCCCGCCGTGCACCGTGACCTGTGACGCCTGGTCCGCTAAGCAGAGGGGCAGGAGGATGGTCTGGAGCACGAGGCTTGTGCTTCCGGCGCTGCCTGTTGTTTCAGCAACATCGAAGGCGTACGTCCCGCCCCTGGTTTCGTTCGGCCGGAACTGGATCGCTGTTGATTGGAGCTCCGCGCCCTGGACCTCGGCTCCGGAAATGGATGCCGCAACCTTGACCGCCGCGAGGTGTTGCGGTTGGAGTCCGGGTTTCTTCCTGGCCCTGCGGATATTCGTGATCTCAATCGGCCTGCTGAGCGCGCAGGACAGCGCGAGCGACGTGCGCAGGATCTGGCCCCCTCCTTCGCCAAAGGCGCCGTCGATGGGTACCATGTCAGGATCGGATGAGTGGTTCATATCCTTTGTGCAAACGTTTTTTCCTCCGTGCTTTCACCCCGATGCATCATCACTGACAACATAACGCGGGGTTGCCTGTCCTGCTGCGGACCAGCCATGCTATCATTATGGCATGTCCCTGTTCTACCGCGTCCTCACCGACATCACCTTCATCATTCATCTCGGGTGGATATTCTTCCTGATCGCAGGCGCATACTGGGGAAGGAAGTCGCTGGTGATCATGGCAGTCCACAGCCTCGGGCTTGCCTCCTCGCTCGCGATGCAGGTTTTCGGCTGGTACTGTCCGCTCACACACCTGGAGTTCTGGCTCAGACAGCAGCACGATCCCGGAACCGCCTACCCGGAGTCCTTCATCACGCATTACGCCGAGCGGCTGATCTATCTGAATATACCGTCCTGGCTTATCTTTGCCTGCACCATTCTGCTCGTTCTGGTGAGCGGTTTGATCTATGGGAAGGCCCTTAGAGCATCATTGCGCCGGTCCCGCGAAAGCCGCGAAGGACGATGACAAGCATGGTCTGTCCTTCCGATCACGACGTCGGCGCCCGAAAATCCTCATGCAGTCCCGGCGTGATCGCTTCGAGCACGTCGATCCCACCGAGCGGCAGGATGACGATCCCTTCCCTGGCGCTTTCGCGTTCCTGATGCCGAGCTGCACAGAGATGGGACAGGACAGGCGTCGCAGGCCCTCTTCCGGCAGAAGTTCTTCCCGATGCGCAGCAGGGCTGACTCAAGATCAGGAAAATCCACCGCTCGCCCGCCGCTCTTCTTCCATCGGTCCTGCAGCAGGGCAAGGGCCTGTTCAGGCTTCGCGCTCCTGTTGGGAAGGATGCCGATGTTCCCGGCGGCCAGGAGGACCAGGTCTGTCGGAAGCGGCCGCGCTTTCTTCCATATCCCGCGCATCTCGCGCAGGAAAATGTTCGCAGTCACACTGCCGATGCCTTTTGCCAATGCAGTAAGCCGCTCCTCCAGGTCACGGGGGTCCGATGCTTCGGCATGCAGCAGATTGAGATCGCCCTGATAGCGCTCGCGCAGCGCCCGGCAGAGATCGAGCAGCTTGGTGGCGGTCTTGAAGTCGTACCGGGCGTAGCCGCCGCGGTCCAGGAGCTGCACCAGACCGTCCCATCCGGTCCGCTCGATCGCTTCGGGCGTCATGACGCCTGCCTGCTCAAAGGCTTGGAACGTATGCTTCACGATGGTCTCAGAGATGCGGGCGCCGAACAGGACCGAGGCGAGGAACCATTGAAAAATATCGTCTGGCCGCCCCGCTTCGAGCTCGATGCCGAGCTCCCGGGAGAACCTGCCGCCCGCAGCTGCAACGATCTGGAGCGCGTTCATATCATTTCCGTCCCAGAGGGATGAGGTAGAGGGGTTGCTGTCCTGCGATTCGAAGCAGGTTGACCACGTCCCGGTCGGAAAATGCGCCGATCATCACGGACCCGAGCCCGAGCGCCACGGCCTGAAGGCAGATGTTTTGCGCGGCATGGCCTGCTTCGAGATGCACATACCGCACCCCGCGCTCGCCGTACTTGATCGTGGTCTTCCCATAGTCGGCGACAATGGCGATCACCAAGGGAGCTTTCCGGATGGAGGACTGGCCGAGGGCTGCGTTTGCCAGGTCCGGGCGCTGGTCACCTTCGGCGATCCTTACGAGGAGGTGGCCGTCAGGCTCGTACCTATAGGTCCCGGCAGGAAGCGCTGCTACGCTGCCGGCGACAACGAAGAGCTCGAGGGGATAAAGGCCGCCGGCCGAGGGTGCGGTGCGAAATCCGCGGGGATGGGTGATCCCTTGAGCGGCCCAGAGCAGCTGCGAGAGCTCCTCGAGCGTGACAGGCTTGTCTGCAAAGGACCTGAGGGAGCGCCGCGCCGCAAGGGCGGCTTCAACAGAGGTCGTGCCGTCAAGGCGCGGCTGGGGCAGCCGGATGAGGGCGGGGTTAGAGGCACTGTCTGCACCGCGGTCTCCGCTAAAGCCGGACAGCGGCGATCCGGCAAGTCCGAAGGCTGCAAAGGTAAAGAGAGCGCGGACAAGATGGTTGACTGGCATCGTCATGACGCACACCCCAGATCGAAGTAGAGCGACGGAAAGCCTGCTGCTGTGATGCGTGCAGGCAGGGGCAGCACTTTCCTCTTATGCAATTCTACCTCATCTTCCCGGGTCTGCAGGGAGGGGGACGCCGGAACCAAAAAACATCCCTCGTAATGACAAAGAAGAGGGCATTGCTCGAAGGCTGTTTCTTTTTGCACCAATCAAAAGACCGCGTGAGAAATGAGGTATGCTTGTATATAAAGCTAAAGAAGGAGGATGCCATGAAGATATTCTCGTCCGTTTCGTTCGTTATACTGCCAGTTGCTCTTCTTGCTGCTGCGCCGGCGATCGCAGAACAAGTCGGGCACCACGGCTATACCGTTGAAGAAAAAGGAACAACAGAGAGCTGCCTGTCCTGCCACGATGGGTCGATTGGCAGGAATGTAATGGTTTGCACGGTAAAATGCGATTACAGAACCTCGCATCCGATAGAGAAAAGATATCCTCCTTCAGGCAAAGTGGCTTACTTTGCATCTCTTGCACAGGTGACTGCCAGGGGTGTCAGGATCGTGAACGGGAAGGTGACCTGCATATCCTGTCATGATCTGAAAAAACAGACCGCACACCATCTGGTCCTGGATGAGAACGGCAGGAATTGCGAGATCTGCCATATCAGATACTGAGGGGGAGGACACTGTTGCTCCTGGACGATCATGATGCAGAGGAGCTGGAGTTCCTGCGGGGGGAAGTAAAGCGTCTGCGGAGGACGCTGAACGTCCTCACGCCGTCGCTCGAGATGCTGCTCAAGCGGCGGGGCTTCCGGGTCTACAAAAAAGAGCCACCCGATGATCTGCTGGTCCCGGACGAACCCTTCTGCGATGGCTTCTACGCCGCTCTGCACAAGTACTCCTTCCGCCTTTTCCTCCGCGACGTTATCAAGCACCAGGAGCGGTTCACGCTCGAGCAGGTGACGCGCTACGCCTCGACGCGGGTCATCAAGTCCTACCTCGGCTATCTTCGCGACATCGGCATGATCAGAGAGGGGGCCGCAGGCTACATCCTGACGCACCGGCCGGTCACCAGCTTCGGGCCGACGCTGGAATGGTACGTGGCGGAGCTGCTGAAACGGGAGTTCGGGGCGGAAGCGCTCTGGGGCGTAAAGTTCAGACGGCCGAAGGTGGGCGGAGATTACGACGTGCTGGCGAAGCTGGACAATTCGCTCTTGTACGTTGAGGTGAAATCCTCGCCGCCCAAGCAGGTCGCGGACAGCGAGATCGCGGCGTTCCTGGACCGCGTCGACGACCTTGCGCCGGAGGCCGCCGTTTTCCTCATGGACACCGAGCTTCGGATGAAGGACAAGGTGGTGCCGATGTTCGAGCAGGAGCTGGCGAAGCGCACGGCCCAGCCGCTGCCTGTGCTCAGGATCGAGAGGGAACTTTTTCACCTGCAGGACCGCATCTTTATCGTGAACGCCAAGGAGAGCATCCGCAGGAACATCGAAAAGATCGTGGCCCGGTTCTTTCAGAAGCATTGGGCCGGCAGTTCCAGCGGGACCAGTGATGGGATAAATAAACCTATAACCTAGAACGGCAGTTGGCCGCAGATTTACGCAGATTCACGCAGATAAAATCAGGCATTCAGCATTCAGGATAAAGAAGTCACAAACACAGGCACTTGATGTTTATGTGATTTCTGTGCATTTTGTGGGTAAACTGCTCTTTTAGGATAAACCGCTTGAGAAAAAAAGCCGGCGAAAATGAACTTACCTTTTCAGCCGGCTATAGGTACGAATAGACACCGCAAAGGCAGGATGCTCATTCCCACGTTCGCAGCCCTCGTCCAGCGTCAAGCCAAAATAGCATGAGGCAGAGGGCGCAAGACAAGCGGTCTTCTACGCCGTCCCCCGTTCCCCGCCGAACATTTCTATGATCTTTCTTACTAAGGCAGGCAGCGAGGGGTCCCTCGCTCCCATGAGAAGAACGCAGTCTTCTGGCTTCGCATCGGCCTGTAATCTGGCCAGGAGCTCATCGCGATCGCTCACTGCCTGCGCTTTGAATGCCACGGGGCCAAGGCCCGTGATGATGTCTGCGGAGGAGATGTTTTTCTGCGCCGTGCCGCCGGCATAATAGATCGGCAGGAGATAGAGCGAGTCCTGCTGCCGGAAAGCGGTCCGGAAGGTCGCGATGTATTCATCTTTCAAGAATCGGGTCGGACCGAATCCATGCGGCTGGTACACGGCAAGAATGCGCTCCGAAAGGCCCCGGCTGGCACTGACCGCAGCCGCGATCTTTGCCGGGTTATGCGCAAAGTCGTCGACTACCTGCACGTTCTGTTTTGTTCCGGTCACGGAAAAACGACGCGCCACACCGTCATACTGTTGTACCGCATGGGCAAGCGCTGCAGGTTCGCACCCGTACTGCTCGCACACACAGAGCGCAGCGCAGAGGTTTTCCAGATTGTGCTCACCCGGCAGCGGCAGATGATACTCAACGTTGTTCCTGAAAAGCTTGACCGAGGTCGGCAGAAGCTCTTCCCGGTCCGGCCGCCACGAGCTGGAACCATTCCGGCCGAAGCGCAGGGTTGCTGGAAGGGAAGCAAGGACCGGGTCGTCGGCATTGGATGCTGTCCAGGAAGATTGCGAAGCCAGCGTTTTGAAAAGCGCTGTGATCTCGTCAACGCTTTTGTGGTCCTTCGAAACATTCAGGATGACCGAGGCGTCGGGACAATACTTGACCAGCGTTCCGTCGCTTTCGTCCGCCTCCACCACCAGAAGATCGGAACCGCCGCTGTAGGCATTGCCGATAAGCCCCTTTTTTTCAAGCCTGCGCAAACCAGCGCCGCTCAGGAGGGAGGGCGACTTGCCGCAGGCGGTCAGGAATTCGAATATCATCGCGGTCACCGTGGACTTGCCGCTCGTGCCCGCAACGGCGATCGTCTTCTTTGCGGCGATGAGCGCGGCGAGCACGTCTGAGCGATGGACGATCGGAATGCCGCGCCTCCTGGCAGCGGCGATGTCGGGATTCGAGTCTTCTATTGCCGTTGAGATGCAGACGACATCCGTGTTCGCACGCACACCCGAACCGTCCTGAGGCGCGATGGCGCATCCGAGCCCTTCAAGCGATCGCCGGATCGCGGCGGTGTCATCGCTTGCATGGAAGCGGTCGGAACCCGAGACCGTGATCCCCTGAAAGCGCAGGTATTGCGCCAGCGCGCTCATGCCGCTGCCGAATATGCCGGTGAAATGGACGCTGCGGCACCGGCCTCCGCTGATAACGATCGGCGGAGGGTCGATGTAGACGAGCGTGCCTTCCTTCACTGTTTCGAACAGGCGGGCGATGTCGAGGTTGCGCAAACAGACGCACCCGTGAGAGAGAGGAGTGCCGATCAGGTCCTCCCGGCCGGTGCCGTGGATATAGATGTAGCGTTCGTAGGAATCCACGCTCCCGCCCTTGTTGATCCCCTCCTCCAGGCCTTCGAGCCGCAGGATGCGGGTCAGGATCAGGTTGTCCCCGGTCTGGCTGTGGTCCCAGTCCTCGCCCGTGTCCTCGCGGTCCCTGAAGACGCGGCCGGGAGGCGCGCCTGCTCCGAACTTCTCCCTGATCCGGTGGAGACCGACCGGTGTTTTAAGCGAGTTTTCCCGATTGCCGATGCCGAACCGGGAGGTCGATGCGTCGTAGCGCTCGACAATGGTGTCGTTCGAACAGACGAAAAGCGTCTGCGTCTCGATCGATACCACTAGATAGTGGTCTTGCGGATTGGTTAAAAAGGGACCTACTCTTTTGAGAATACGATGTAGTCGAGCTGTTTCCATACGTGATCCGCTGCTTTCCTTGCAGAATATTTTTGTAAAAGCCCAGCGACAATATAAAGGTAGCCATGGTGTATTGTCAAGTCGATAGAGACCCTCGCCGTCATTGCGAGCCAAAGGCGAAGCCTCAGATTTTTGCCCCTTTTTCTGATCAACCTCACAAACATGCTAAAACAGGTTGACATGGTTGCAATTTGCAACTATCATAAAGCTGGTGCATCAATATGTGAGCTGCCACAAAATGCTGCGTGACGCTTTCTTTAACAAAAAACGAAGGCTAATCCTATATAGCAGGAGGTCATCATGGTAGAGATTTGTCCGGTCAATAATACAGAGAAATTGCTTTTAGCCACAGACGGCTCACCATTCAGCGAAGGCGCGATACGGGAAGCGATCCGCCTGGCAAAAAAGTGCTCAAGCAAACTTTCGGCAATATCCGTGATCGAAACGAATCCCGAGTATGAGACGATCGCGCCCCAGCTTCTTGAAAGGTCCGAGAAAACGGCGCGGGAGCATCTCGAGTCCGTGAAGGCGCAGGCAAAGAAGGAGGGAGTCGACTGCAGCACCAGCATTCTTGAAGGGCAGGACTCCTATAATTATATTTCCGAGGAAGCGGCGAAAAGTAAAATATCGATGATCATCATGGGCAGGCGCGGCCGGACCGGCCTCAAGCGGCTCATGATGGGAAGCACGACCGCGCGGGTCATCGGCCATGCGCCCTGCAATGTGCTGGTCGTGCCGCGCGCGGCAGTCGTTGAGTTCAAGAGCATTGTCATTGCAACGGACGGTTCTCCCTATTCGACAGCAGCGGCATCAGAGGCCATCGGCATCGCCAAGAGGAACGGCAGCAAGCTGACGGTCATCTCGGTGGTCCCTGCCGAGCTCGCGACGCCGACGGACATTGATTTCGCCGCGACCCAGCGCGAACTCCTGGCGGACAAAGAGATGCAGGCTGCCGAGAAGAACGCGAAAGCGGTGAAGGAAGCGGCGCAGAAAGAGGGTGTCGCGGTGCAGGCCTTTGTCATGACCGGCAAGCCGGCCGATGCCGTTATCGAGACCGCGAAGGAGAAAAGCGCCGACCTCATCATCGTGGGCAGCCACGGACGAACGGGCATCGAGCGGCTCCTGATGGGCAGCGTGGCGGAGCGGGTGATCGTGATGGCCGTCCTGCGCGGTGCTGGTGGCGAAAGCAGGAAAGTAACAGAACAAAGCATTGCCCGCAGATTACTCAGATGACGCAGATCAGAACGGACCTGACCTATTTTAGGTTCATTCGTATTTAAGTTGAAATACTCATAAAACTGAAATTCAAGATCAAGAACCTCTTTGGAGGGGAAAGGGGGAAGTTGGGAGAAAAGGGGTAACTGCCTTTTAATAAGAATTAATCCCCATTTCACCATTCTTCTCCATTTCTCCTCACAAGGTTCTTCTTCGAGTTTCGAACCTAAATCCGTTTCTTCAACTGTTATACGAAAGAGCCTTTATTAAATCTGCGTCCATTTGCGAAATCTGCGGACAAAGATTTTTCTCTGATGAAATATTCTTCTGAGAAATGTGTCACCACCGTGGAAATTTATGCTGAACATCCTCATCATATCCGATGAAGCGAAGACCATCGCTTCCCTGTTCAAGGCGGCGGGGTTCAGTTCCGACACCCGGAACCCGTCAAAGCCGAACAGCGTTTCTGAATCAGCTCCGCCCAGGGCGGAAGGCTACGATATCGCCTTTCTGGACCTCGACACCGAGGACTGGCAGCAGCGGCTGCTCGACGTGCGTCACAGCATGCCGGTCATCGCTTTTTCTCTTCCTGACCTGAAGAAGGCCGTAGAGGCCATGAAGCTCGGCGCCAGCGATTATCTGGAAAAGCCGCTGACCGGCGAGGTCCTGAGCCAGGCCATCGAGACGGCACAAGAAGCGGATCCTGACCCACAAGTACGGATTCGACGAGATCATCGGGATGAGCAGGCCCATGCAGGATGTCTTCGGCCTGATCAAAAAAGCCGCGGCCAGCGAGAGCAACGTGCTGATCACCGGCGAGAGCGGCACGGGCAAGGAGCTGATCGCCCGGGCGATCCACCGGTGGAGCCCGCGCAGCGAGAAGTCCTTCATGACCATCAACTGCAGCGCCATCCCGGACACGCTGCTCGAATCGGAGCTCTTCGGCTTCGAAAAGGGCGCTTTTACCGGCGCACAGTACCTGAAGAAGGGCCTCCTCGAGCAGGCTGACGGCGGCACGGTCTTCTTCGACGAGATCGGCGATGTGTCGCCGCTGTTCCAGACCAAGGTCCTGCGGGTGCTGCAGGAAGGCGAGATCATGCGCATCGGCGGGATGCGGCAGATCAAGGTGGACGTGCGCTATATTGTCGCCACCAACGTCGACCTCAAGACAGCGTGCCAGCGCGGCGCCTTCCGGGAAGACCTCTTCTACCGCTTGAACGTGATCAACATCCATCTGCCGCCGCTCCGGGACCGGATGGAGGATGTGCCGCTGCTGGCAAAGCATCTGATCCAGGAGCATGCGGTCAAGCGGAAGGACATCATGATCAAGTGCATCAGCGGCGATGCCCTGAATATCCTCATGAACCACTCCTATGCCGGCAATGTGCGGGAACTGGAAAACATCATCGAACGGGCCATATCCTTTGCAAACACCTCGGACATCCTGCCGGCAGACCTTCCCCCTTATCTCCTGCAGGCAACGCCTGCCAAACCCCGGCCCGCGGCCCAGCGGCTTCGCGACGCCATCGACACGGCCGAACGGGAAACGATCGCTGCCGCTCTTCTCGAATCACAGGGCAACATTTCCCGCGCAGCAACCAGCCCTCGGCATTTATCGCCAGCAACTCCAGCGCAAGATCAAGCAGTATAAAATAGCAACATAACAGATCACAACGCAACATATTACTGCACCTAATACCTGCCTAAGCAGCAGCTTTTTCGTCAATCTAAGCGCAACATTAAATTGCCCCACAATTAATCAACAAGCTAAAAACATCGTTAATTTCAATAGCGTTGTATTATGGCACGCCTCTTGTAATACATATGTGCAAAACATAACGGAGGCTACCAATGAAAAAACTCATGAAGAAGCTTGAAGACATCATGGTAGCAATCACGTTTGCAGAGGCAGGAGAGTTTGACGAGGCGAACAGGATCGCGGGCAACGAGACTGATCCAGGAAGAAAAGACAGCAACTCCTGCACCTGCGACCGGAAGATAGCAGGCGGCAGCAGGAACAGATCTTCGTTCTGCAACTTGCCGGGCAGGCTGGCGCTTCGGGCCCCTGAAAAGGGAACCCGGAATTTTTTTGACCAATTAAAAACATTATAACAATCTGACGAGATGACCTTATGTTGACAGAAAAAACGGTTGACCGGGAGAGCCAGCAAAAACTGTACGTCCAGATGTTCTCCATTATCAAGGAGAAGATCGAGACAGCGGGAATGGCCGGTGGGTTCGCAGATCCCGACCGAGGATGAGCTCTGCAGGACCTACGATGTGAGCAAGGCGACGGTCCGAATGGCCATGGCCGATCTGGTGCGGAGCGGTTATCTCAAGAAACAGCAGGGCAAGGGCACGTTCGTGATGCACGCAATGCCGGACCTGGGCATGACCATGAAGACGAAATTGACCGAAGACATGTTCGGGGAGGGGGTGAACGCGAGCAAGGAGCTTCTCGTAAAGGGGATGAAGGTGCCGCCGGAGGACGTGAAAGCGGTACTCGGCAAGGACACGAGCAGACGACATCTACTATATCCTCTGCAAGCGGGTCGTGAACGGCGAACCGGCATACCTCGAGGAATCGTTATGTCCGCTCGATCGCGTGCTCCCCGAGATCGAGGAGGAGGATGTCTGCTCAGACCCCTTCTATGAACTGATCCAGGAAAAAGGCGGTTAAAGAAGATCTTCAAGGTCGTCCAGACGATCGAGGTCTCCGAAATGAGCGACGACGCCGCATCGCTGCTCAAGACGCCAGAAGGCACGCCGGCGCTGCTGCTGCACCGGCTCCTGATCGGGGCCGACTGGCAGCCCATCGCCTATACGCGGCTTATGGGAAGCGGCAAGAAGTACAAGATCAGACGGAGTTCGAACGACTGATCAAATAACGAAAGTACCATATACAATACAAGGAGGGTATTGCATGAGACATATGCACGAAGGATGTACGAATTTTTGAAAGCTGTCGTCGATCGCGCACGCACAATGGGACTACGAGGTCTCCATGAGCATCATCAAGAACCGGAAGAAGATGCTGGATCCTGCTCGCTGCTGCTGCTGCCGATCGTGGCGGTATCGTTGGCCGAGGCGGGCGAGCATGATCGGCAGCAAGACCGCCTACGCGCCGGCCTTCTATTCGACCAACATCTTCCTGGTCTCCATCGCCATCGGCCTGGCGGCCGGGCTCATCACCGGCTGCATCGGCGCGGGCGGCGGCTTCATCATCACCCCGGCGCTCATGGCGGCGGGCGTCAAGGGCATCCTGGCCGTCGGCACCGACGTGTTCCACATCTTCGCCAAGGCCATCATGGGCACGACGGTGCACAAGAAGCTCGGCAACGTGTCCGCGAAGCTGGCCGTCGCGTTCCTGGTCGGCTCCGGCGGCGGCACCTTCATCGGCGGCTCCATCAACAAGTCGCTCTACGACAAGGACCCGCTCCTGTCCGAGGCCTTCATCAGCCTGGTCTATGCCGTCCTGCTCGGCTTCCTCGGCTTCTACGCCATGGTCGGACTTCCTGGAAGTCGCGCAATGCAACGGACGCGGCGACGCCCACGGCGGCTCCTCGGGCATGACCGACCTTTGCGCTGAAAGCTCCAGAACATGAAGATCCCGCCCATGATCACCTTCGACGAGGACTATGTCGCCCGGCGGCAAGAAGATCTCCGGCGTGTTCGTCGCCATGGGCGGCGTGATCGTCGGCATCCTGGCCGCCATCATGGGCGTGG
The DNA here is from genome assembly GCA_963818475.1 of Nitrospirota bacterium. GTDB lineage: Bacteria > Nitrospirota > UBA9217 > UBA9217 > UBA9217 > GWC2-56-14. Next base: position 769,360 of record CAWFSF010000002.1, read on the forward strand.
GCGGCGGCTTCGTCACCTTCCCCATGTTCGTGTACGTCTTCGGCGTGTCCTCGCATGACCACCGTCGGCACCGACATCCTGCAGATCATCTTCACCGCCGGCCTGGCCTCCATCGCCCAGTACGCCATCTACGGCTACGTGTTCTACACCCTGGCCATGGGCATGCTGCTCGGCTCGCTGATCGGCATCCAGGTCGGCGCGCTGACCACCAAGGTGGTGAAGGGCATCCACATCCGCGGCTTCTACGCCGTCTCCATCATCGCCGGCTTCATCAACCGCGCCTCCACGCTGCCCAAGAAGATGGTGGAGCTCGAGATGATCAACATGTCCAAGCCCACGCGTCAACGACCATCGAGATCCGTCGGCAACGTCATCTTCTGGATCGTGGTCGCCGTCTTCGGGTTCTGGATCATCAGCAAGTTCTTCGCGAACATCAAAACACTCAGGCGAGGAGGCATAGCCATGATCGCAAAGAAATAAATACAACATTTTTCAATCGGAGCACTCCTCGCATTGGCGTTTCCTCGGCATGCTGCGCTTGATCTTCTCGCCGGTCTTCGGCGAAGGGAAAGAACGGGCTCGTAGTACGCCGACGACATGTTCAACAAGCTCTCCAAGGGGTCGTCCTACTTCATCCCCAAGGTGGCGAAGAGCAATGAACAGTTCAACGACCACAGACCATTGCCATGACCGTGAAGCTCGAGACAAGCCGCGAGCGAGAACGACCTGACGATCGAAACTTCTGGCCAGCCGCAGGCGCCGACGCCAGAACAGCCAGCCCCGAGCTGCAGATCAAGGGCGAACCTGGGCGGTGCTCATGTCCAAGGTCCTGCAGGACGCCGACGATATGTACAAGAACGACGGCGACGAAGCTCGTCGACCGCTACGGCGTCGACGAAAAGGAGGCCATGGCCTCCTGGTGGAATGTTCTGACGGTCATGGACAAGGAGCTGAAGAAGCAGGGCAAGATCGACGAGGCGAAGATCGTCTCCGACGTGATGAAGAAGGCCGTCGAGCCGGCCTACAACTACTACAAGATCGATGCGCAGAAGGTCACCGACAAGGCCGTCATCATGACCGGGCTGCTCGTCTTCTACGTGGTCTACACGATGTGGTGGGGTTTTGCCATCTTCTACATGTTCGACGGCATCGGCCTCACCATGAAGAAAGCCAAAGTGAAAAAAGAGGTCTAGGGGGCGACATGAAAGTATTGGTACCGGTTGACGGGTCCAAACACTCATCAGAAGGCATCAGGGTGGCGTCGCATTACGCAACGACAAAAAATGCGCAATTGCACCTCATCACGGTCATTCCGTCGGTGGCGGACATCGACCTTGAACTTTCCGCATCAGACCGCGACCGGCTGCTCGAAAGCATGAAGAGCCGGGGCGAGGATCTTCTGGCAAAGGCGAAGGAGCAGATGAGGTCCCTGGGCGTAAGCAACGTCAGCACGGTCCTGGCGACGGCGCCCTCGCCCGCGCAGGAGATCGTATCCTATGCAGAAAAGGAAAAGATCGATCTCATCGTGATCGGGGGCAGGGGGCGAAGCGCGAACCAGCGCTTCCATCTCGGGAGCGTGGCGGAGAATGTGGTGCGCCACAGCCCAACCTGCGTGTACGTGGTCCGGGAGCCGGCCTGGATATAAGGAGCTCCGCTACACAGGGGTTCGGTGGAAACATCGAACCCCTGTTTCTTTTTACCACCGCTTACGCTATAATGGCGCTCTATGAAGATACGGGACAAACTCTTCCTCGGTTTCGGACTCTACATCCTCCTTGCGGTCGTTCTCGGTTTTTTCGCCTATAAAGAGCTCCGCACGATCTCCACGAGGCTGGTCCTGGTCGAGACGGCGGACGACATCACCAATACCATCCTCGAAGTGCGCCGCTACGAAAAGAACTTCCTCCTGTTCAAGGACAGCGCAAGCTTCGAGGAACTGAAACAGTATCTCGGCGATCCTTAATGACCAGCATCGCGGACATCCAGTCGGAGATCGTTCTCGAGATCGGCAACGACAACTACGGATGATGCAATCGGACATCACCGAGTACGAGCGGCTGATCACGGCCATCGCCGGAAACTTTACGGCGCAGGAAGAGCTGGAGGTCCTGGTCCGGAAGCCGGGCCGTGAGACGGAGCGGCAGTCACTGGCGCGGAGCTGCAGTCGCTTCTGGTGCTCCGGCGGTACGAGAAGAACGTCATGCTCTACAAGAACAGGCAGGCCTACGACGTGTTCAGGCGGACCTACGATGCTTCACGGCTCAGTTCCCACCCCGAGGTCCGGCACTATCAGGACATCGTGACCAGGCTCTACAGTCTCTACGAGGCGGAAAAGCAGTCACTGGACAGGATGCGGCTCGTCGCGCGGGAGATCCAGGCCTTTACCCAGAACCTCTCGAAGAAGGAGCGGTCTGGACATCGCGACCACGATCAAGATGTCCATCAATCTGCAGGTCCTGGCGCTCGCGCTGGTCGTCGGTGCTCGGGACGTTCATCAACATCAAGCTGGCCACGAGCATTGCCACGCCGATCCGGAACCTGCAACGGATCACCAAAAAGATCAGCCGCGGCGATTTTTCCGAGACCATCGAGGTCAAGGGCAGGGACGAGATCGCGCTTCGCTCGAGACTCCTTCAACCAGATGGAGGACAAGCTCAAGCCACGCCATGACCGTCGCTGGAGGAGATCATCGAGAAGCTCCGGGAGAAGCAGGACCAGCTCGTGGAGGCGGAGAAGCTGGCGCCTGGTCGGCAAGCTTGCCGCGGGCATCGCGCACGAGATCAACAATCCGCTCACGTCGGTGCTCACCTTCTCGAACCTCATGCTGGAGCAGTGCCCGCCCGGCGATCCCCGCCACGAAAAGCTGAAGCTCATGGCGCGGGAGACGAACCGGGCGCGGACCATCGTGCGGCAGCTGCTCAACTTCGGGCGCGAGACCGTGATCAAGCCGGAGAAGATCAATATCAACCAGCCGGTCTCGGAGATCGCCGACTCGCTCGTCGCGCAGGACGCGTTCAAGGGCATCGGGCTCGAGCATGAAGCTCGGCGACGACCTTCCCGCAGGTCAATGCAGACCCCGCCCAGATCGGCCAGGTGGTCATGAACCTGCTGCTGAACGCCATCCATGCCATCACGCCGCCGGGCAGGATCGAGGTTGCCACGCGACGGACCGGAAAAAACGTCGAGATCGTGTTCACGCGACACCGGCGCGGGCATCCCCGAGGAGAACATCCACAAGATCTTCGACCCCTTCTTCACGACCAAGGACGCGACCAAAGGGACCGGGCTTGGGCTGGCGGTAAGCTATGGTATCATCAAGAAGCACGGCGGCGACATCGAGGTCGCCAGCACCGTGGGCAAAGGAACGACGTTTACGGTGAGGCTGCCGATCGGATGAAGAGCGGGGATAAGTTCAAGAGCGGTTGTCGTTGACGACGAAGCCGAGCGTGTGCGAGGCGGTGAAGGCCATCCTCGAGCTCGAAGGGATCGACGTGACCACCTTCACGGACAGCGTGGCTGCTGCCGAGGACATCAAGAAGAACGCCTACGACCTCATCATCTCGGACCTGAAGATGCCGAAGATGACCGGGCTCGAGCTGTACGACGCTGTCAAGGACGCGGCGTCGGAGAGCATCTTCATCATCATCACCGCCTTCGGCACCATCCCGTCGGCCGTGGATGCGGTCAAAAAGGGCATCTACGACTATATTCCCAAGCCCTTCACGCCGGACGAGGTCCGGGCTGCCGCTCCGGCGGGCGCTGGAAAAACGAAGGCTCGAACAGGAGAACATCGTGCTCCGGTCGCAGGTCGAGACCCGCTATTCCTTCCAGAGCATCATCGGCAACAGCCCCGAGATCCGCGAGACCTTCCGGGTCATGCGCCATGCCGCATCGAGCGAGTGCAACGTGCTGGTCACCGGCGAGAGCGGCACGGGCAAGGAGCTGGTCGCCCGGGCCATCCATTCGAACAGCGTGCGGGTGCGCAGGAAGTTCGTGACCGTGAACTGCGGCGCCATCCCCGACGGGCTGATCGAGTCGGAGCTGTTCGGCCATGTGAAGGGCTCCTTCACCGGCGCCATCGCGGACAAGAAGGGGCTGGTGGAGGAGGCGGACAAGGGGACGCTGTTCCTGGACGAGATCGGCGAGCTGTCCGCCGCCGCTCGCAGGTCAAGCTCCTGCGCGTGCTGCAGGAAGGGGAGTTCACGCGCATCGGCGACACCCAGACGCGGAAGGTGAACGTGCGCGTCGTGGCGGCCACGAACAAGGACCTGAAGAAGGCGATCGCCGACAAAACTGTTCCGGGAGGACCTCTACTACCGCTTGAACGTGATCCCCATCGAGCTGCCGCCGCTCCGGAGACGGCAGGAGGACATCCCGCTGCTCGTGAACCACTTCATCGAAAAGCACAAGACCAAGGCGGCGGAAAAGAACATCACCGGCATCGCCAAAGACGCCATGCAGGCGCTCCTGAGCTACCACTTCCCGGGCAACGTGCGCGAGCTCGAGAACTCCATCGAGTACGCCATCGCCTTTACCGCCGGGCCGGAGATCGAGAAGGACGACCTGCCCAAGTATCATCCTGGAGGACCAGAAGCTGGACCAGGAGGCGCAGAAGATACCGATCATGCCGCTCAAGGACGCCAAGGGCCAGTTCGAAAAGAGCCTCATCATCGCCGCGCTCGTCGAGTCAGGCGGAAATATCTCCGAGGCCGCGCGGCTCCTGAACGTCCATCGCCAGAACCTGCAGCAGAAGATCCGGCTGCTCGGCATCGACCTTGCGTCGATCTCGCCGGTGCGGTAACTTCCTCAGCAACAAAAAAGTACTGAGCGTAAAGATGAAAACGATAACTGAGCTGTGCGACAAGGTGCGTGAAACATCGTACGCGATACACGTCTATCATGGACAGGGCCACCTGGAAAAAGTGTATGAAAATGCGCTTGCACATAGACTGCGGAAATACGGTGTCGAAGTAAAGCAACAACATCCTCTGACGGTTTACGATGAAGACGGGGCCGTTCTTGGCGAATATTTTGCCGACCTCCTGGTTGGAGAACAACTGATAGTCGAGCTGAAAGCATGCCGAGCGCTTGCGACCGAACATACAGCGCAGCTCCTGGGTTATCTAAAGTCAGCGCGCATCGAGCATGGGTTGCTGATCAACTTTGGAAGTTATAAGTTTGAAATCAAGAAATACGCACTGAGTCGGAACAGGCGAGAAGACCTGTAGCCGCAAAGGAACGCAGAGAACACAAAGAAAGGCAGGGTCTGGACAAAACTCTTTTGCGCTCTTTGTGTTCTTTCGCGGCAAAAAAGATTCGGAAGTTCAAGAAGTACGCACTGCGTCGGAACAGGCGAGAAGACCTGTGGCCGCAAAGGAACGCAGAGAACACAAAGAAGGACAGGATCTGGACCTAAATTCTTTGCGCTCTTTGCGTTCCTTCGCGGCAAAATGATTTGGACACGGAAGCTTTTTTCACCAGCCACCCCCGGTACATCCCTACCAACACAACCATCTTGCAATAATTCTTTCCTTGAGGTACTTTGTTCAGGCGACCATTTCCTGACTGCGAGGTTCCCTGCTCCGATGACCAGACTGAAAACACCCCTGGAGGTCTATAAGCTGCTGCCGAAGTCCAATTGCGGGCAATGCGGGATCGCGACCTGCATGGCCTTTGCCGCGGCGGTCATCAAGCAGGAGAAGCGGCTTGCCGACTGCCCGCACCTGGATGCGGATGTTCTCAGCCGGTATGACGGGAATATCGAGCTTCAGGTGAACATCGAGAAGATCCAGGAAAAAACATTCAGGGACCTGCAGGAGCAGATCAAGGCGATCGATATTGCTGCGCGTGCTGAACGCCTGGGAGCGCGGAGCACGGGCAGCACCATCGTGGTCACCTGCCTAGGCAGGGACTTCGAGGTCGATGCGCAGGGCCGGGTCCTGTCATCCTGCCACAGCCATGCCTGGTTCTCCATTCCGCTCCTTACCTATGTTCTGTACGGCAAGGGGGCGCCTATTTCCGGAAGATGGGTGCCGTTGCGGGAGCTGGAGAACGGAAGCAGGTGGGAGCGGTTGTTCGAGCGGCGCTGCGAGGCCCCGCTGAAGCGGATCGCCGATGCCCATGCCGAGCTCTTCGAAGACCTCATCAGCATGTTCAGCGGCGTCTCTGCCCCTGATCGGTTCTCTTCGGACATCTCGGTGGTCCTCTTCCCGCTTCCGAAGGTGCCGATCCTGATCTGCTACTGGAAGCCCGAGGAAGGCATGGGATCGAAACTGCATGTTTTCTTCGATGATTCGGCGGAGCAGAACCTGACCATGGATTCGCTTTTCACGCTCGGGACCGGGCTTGTCCGCATGCTTGAAAAGATCATGCAGAAGCATACGAACGGCAAAAACGAACTGTCCTAGAAAAGCGACCCTACAACCCGAAACACAAAGTAATTTGACACGGATAACGTCGGATAGAGCTATGATTTTCACGGAGAGGTCAAGGTCATATCAGGTTTTATCATAATAAATCCGTAGTGATCAGTGTCAAAAGTCTTAGCACTCAGATTCGCCTCATTCAATGGTATCAAGCCGGGGTTTCCTGCGGAACTGGTGATTATGCAGAGTGGATCATACATCGAAAAAGCTGCGGAGCGCATGAGGCTCCTGATGCGCGCACTGCAGAGCCGGAACTACCGTCTGTTCTTCGGCGGCCAGACCCTGTCGCTCATCGGCACCTGGATGCAGCAGGTGGCCATGAGCTGGCTGGTGTACCGCCTGACGGGTTCCGCGCTGCTTCTGGGCGTGGTGGGGTTCGCGGGCCAGGTGCCGTCATTTCTGCTCTCCCCTGTGGCAGGCGTGCTTGCCGACCGGTGGAACAAGCATCGCGTGCTGCTCTGGACGCAGTCGCTTTCAATGCTCCAGGCCGCGGTCATGACCGCGCTGGTGTTTGCCGACCTGGTGCAGGTGTGGCACATCGTCGCGCTCAGCCTTTTCCTCGGCACGGTGAACGCCTTCGACATTCCGGCGCGCCAGTCCTTCCTCATTGAAATGATCGAGAAGCGGGAGGACCTGGGGAACGCCATCGCCCTGAACTCCTCAATGGTGAACGGCACGCGTCTCATCGGCCCGTCCCTTGCGGGCATCGTGATCGCCGCATTCGGCGAGGGCATCTGTTTTCTGCTGAACGCCGCAAGCTTTCTGGCGGTCATCGCGGCACTGGCGGCAATGCGCGTGAAGAAGAAGGCGGCGCCGGCCGTGAGAATGTCGGTGCTGCACGAGCTGCGCGAAGGCTTCGCCTATGCGTACCACTTCCCGCCGATCCGGACTATCCTTCTCCTGATGGCGCTGGTGAGTTTGATGGGCGTGCCCTACACCGTGCTGCTGCCCGTGTTCGCCCGGGACGTCCTGCACGGCGGTGCCAACACCTTCGGCTTTCTCATGGCAGCAGCAGGCCTGGGCGCGTTCGTCTGCGCCATCCTGCTTGCGTCGCGAAAGAGCGTGGTGGGCCTCAGCAGGGTCATTCCCCTTGCCGCAGGCTCGTTCGGCATCGCGGTCGCCGCTTTTTCGTTCTCGCGTTCGCTCTGGCTTTCGCTCCTGCTGCTGTTCATTGCCGGCCTCGGCATGATGGCCCAGATCGCTTCGAGCAACACCATTTTGCAGACGATCGTGGATGACGACAAGCGCGGCCGCGTCATGAGCCTCTTTACCATGTCGTTCATGGGCGTGGCGCCCTTTGGCAGCCTGCTGGCCGGCGCGCTGGCAGGCAGGATCGGCGTCACTGCCACGATGTTCCTGGGCGGCACGATCTGCCTGGCGGGATCGCTCGTCTTTGCGCGCAGACTCCGCAGCCTGCGGGAGCACATCCTTCCCGTCTATCGGAAGAAGGGGATCATACCCGAGGTCGCCGCCGGCATCCAGACCGCAACAGAACTGGGGGTCCCGCCGGAGGAGCAGTAAGGTTGGACACAGGAGACGCAGTATGTGCACACTGTGTTTGGTTCGCTGGTCGGCGGGTTTTGGTTCACGGGAGGGAGGTAAAGATCAAATAACTTTGATGGACTCGCAATAAAGTCTGATTTAACCGTGGAGACGCTGAGCCAGAAGTAGGCGCTCCCAAGCGACGCAGAGAAAAGCTTTCAAGGTGCCTTTCTCCGCGCCTCCGCGTCTCGGCGGTGAATTATTAGTTTTTACGGCTTCATCAACGTTGGACGGTCCCGGTCAACTGGGATAAAACGCAACTTCAGCGATGAGGGCCACAGAACCCGCATGCATCTGATATCACTGGTAGCCGATCCCGGCGATATACTCTTCCAGCTCCTCGATCGTCGATGCCTGCTCAGAGATAATGGCATTGACCGCATCTCCGATGCTGATAACACCCATGATCGTGTCGTTATTCAAGACCGGCAGATGACGCACACGGTTCCTGGTCATCAGCACCATGCAGTCCTGCAGGGTCTGGTCCGGTTTTACCGCAATAGGCGGTCCGCTCATGATGTCCCGCACGGTGGTCGTCTTTGACGATCTCCCTTTCAGGACCACCTTTCGCGCATAATCACGCTCAGAGAACACGCCGAGAAGAGCTCCGGACTCGACCACCAGGAGCGCGCCCACGTTCTTCTCCTCCATAAGCTGCAGGGCATGATAGGCTGAGGCGTCGGGTCCAATGCCGTGGAAACCGTACCCTTTCACTTTCAATACCTGGCCAACCGTCATTGTCGTAGTCATGCGCTGTACCTCCTTGGTCTGATTGACTTGGATGAAAAAAAAGCCGGGCATACCAAAGAAATCATCCTTTGGCAGCCCGGCCATCTTTCAGGGTCAAAGATCCGAAGCTTTCCGCGCCCTTCTCGCGAAGGGGTAGGCTTTATCAGGATCGTATGCTCATACCTGCATTATCTATAACACCCGGGCAGCAACCTGTCAAAGTCTAATTCCGCACAGCAGTTCTTCTCAAATTACTTTTTGCGTCACTATTCGTAACGGGGATCAAGGCCGCAGGCCGAGAGTGCGGCGTATTCCGCGAAATCATAATTATTTACATCTCCGCCCTATACCAGTATAATGACCAAATAATAAATCAGGAGAGGAGTACCACGTTGGCGAAACCGAATTTCGATTTTCAAAAGCGTCAGAAGGAACTGGCAAAGAAAAAGAAGAACGAGGAAAAAAAGCAGCGCAAGCTGGAGAAAAAATCGGAAAGCGGGGAACAAACCGAGCCGCAGCCGGAACCGCGTTAACCGCTTTCCGGGTTGTCAAGGCCCGCTTCCTGGGAGATGCTGTTCAGATAGCGAAATAATTCCCGCGATGCCTTGGGCGAGGGCGCATTCCTGCTCCGCTCGTCCCGGGCTTTCCGGACCAGGGCGAGCAGCTTGCGGCGGTCCGCATGGGGCCTTTCCGCCAGGACCGTTTCGAGCACCTGGTCATTTCCGGCAACCAGTTCGTCCCGCCACGCCTCTATCTGCTTGAACGCCAGCGTCCGCTTGTGATTGCCCTCCTCGATGGTGTGAAGGAGTTCCCGTATAGCCGCAGTGTCATATTTCCGCATTAATGTACCGATATACTGCATCTGCCGCAGGAGCGGCACATGTTTGGTGGTCTTCTTTGCCAGTTGAACTGCAGTGAGCAGGTTTTCCGGCAGATCGATGCTCAACAGCTGCTCGTTCGACAGCTTCACCAGCTGCTCGCCCAGGTCCTGAAGCGACAGCGCTGCTTTTTTCTTCTCAGTTCTGCTTAACGGTTCTTCCATAGCGTTTCATTCCTGCCACAAGCCTGCGGGCATAGTTTGTCGTGCGCTGCTCCGTGCCCCGCGCACCCGGACGGTTTAGGACTCGCCCTTCTGTCCCACAAAAAAATCCTGCTTGTCCCTGAACAGAACATTAAAGGTCGTGAAGGAACCATAGATGCGCGTGATGTATTGCTGCAGCTCCACCTTCTCCGTGTCGGAAAGGACCTTATGGGCGTTGATCTGCGCCTCCATGACCCGCAGCCGGTCGCGGGCCATCACGATCTTGTGGAAAAAGGTCTCGATCGGTATGCTCTTTGAGGCCAGACCCGCATCGCCCGGTTTCAGGACCATCTCTCCGTTCTTCCAGCGGGGGGCCAGCTCTATCCTCGGCAGCTCCTCGCGGTTCACCTCGAAGGCGGCAAGCTTCATCATCTCGTAGGCCGTGGTCTCCGCTTCGGAAAGCATCTGGAGCTCGTCCTCGATCACCTGCGACTGTTTATCGCGCCGCGGGAAATAGACCGTGCAGTCGCCGCCGGACGCCTCCAGGACACGCCCGATCCCCTGTTCGTCGTGGCGCACCAGATCACCTTTTACAAAGTCGGTCATAATGGTCCTCCTGGGAAGTGCGGTATCAATCAAAGCGAAGAATAAAATTCAAAAAAATATTGCCACGAAGGCACGAAGACACAAAGAACATCTTTCTAGAAAAATTGAGGTAATAAAACCCCAAAGAAGCGCCCAGGCTTTTCTTCGCGACTTCGTGTCTTCGTGGCAAATTTGTTCCGCTATTAAAAATCCGGGAACATCCGCAGGGAGATCTCTCTGCCATCCGCAGATTTCGCCTGCGCCTGGAGAATGCCGCCTTCGATGTAGGCGAGCTTGAAATTGGTGAACCCGCGGGAAACGAAGTTCTGCGCGTCGGCAGGACAGCCGCCCTCGCACCCGGCAATGCCTTTTACCAGCTTCGGCACCAGTCCGCGAAAATCAAGCCCTGTTGTTGCCGCGCCCTGAGCAGAAAGAAAGGTCTCGATCTTGACCACGGTGGATTCAACATCCAGCCGAAAGGGATCGGGGATCGGGATGGATAAGGACTTGCCGGCAACTTTTACATCGAGCTCCATTCAGCAACCTCCAAAGGTATGTCACATCACATCATCACGAATTGAAGAAATCGCAACAAACCTATTTTCACCACAGCGGTACAGCGAAAACAGTAGCGTTCTCAGATCGATTATCTTCGTGTCTCTGTGCAGGTTTTGACTTTTTACGATTCATCTTTATTGATAATACAGAAAAACGCAGCATATTGCAACTGATGTCCGTGTCGGGTCGATTTACAGCAGACTGGGCCGTTAGTAACTAAAGAATAAAATTCTTCTCAAAATGGCAAGAAAGTTTACCACGAAGAACACGAAGCGCGCGAAGTAAAAAATCAATATTTTTGTTTTGTCTTTTTCACTTTTTCGTGATCTTCGTGCCCTTCGTGGTGAAAAGTCTTTTTGGCTCCGGCATGTCCGGATCAGGAAGTGTGGAGTATGCCATCAATTGCCGCGAACAGCTTGTTGATGTCACGCTCGTTGTTATAAAAATGGGGTGACACCCGGATGCCGCCTCCCCGGACGTTCACCATGATAGCTTTCTCGCGCAGCGCATCCTTCATCATCGCGGGATCGAATGTTCCTGAGAACGTGATGATCCCGCCCCGCGCCCGCCTGTCCTTTGGCGTCAGGACCGCAAAGCCTCTTGCTTCAGCCTCGTGAATGATCAGGTCACCAAGGCCAAGGACCTGTTCTTCTATCGCGCTGATCCCGATCTCGAAAAGAAGCTCGATCGCCGCTCCAAGGCCGATGATGCCCATGAGGTTCTGGGAGCCTTCCTCGAACCGCAGGGCGTCGGTCTTGAGCTTGAGGGCCGTGTGCTCGAAGGCGAACTCGTTCTGCACGCTTTTCCATCCGATAAGCGGAGGAGCAAGCTGCTCTGCCAGTTCTTTTCTGCAATAGAAGATGCCGATGCCTTCAGGCCCGAGCAGCCATTTGTGCGCGTCAGCTGAAAGAAAGTCGATGGTGTATTCCTGAACATCCATGGGCAGCACGCCAAGGCTCTGGATCGCGTCAACACAGAGGAGCACCTTATGTGCCTTACAGAGTTCTCCGAGCTGCTTGAGGTCGATCCGGAACCCGTTTACGAACTGGACCGATGACAGGGCGAGCAGCCGCGTTTTCTGATCCATGAGCTTCTCGATGTCCTCGGTAAGGATCCTGTTGCCGCGGGACGGGATCATCCGGACCTCGACGCCACGCGCCTTAAGGTTCAGCCAGGGGTAGAGGTTGGAGGGGAATTCTTTTTCATAGACAAGGACGTTGTCGCCCGGCTTCCAGTCAAGACCGTCCGCAACGAGCGAAAGCCCGTGGGACGTGCTTTTCACGAAGGCGATCTCTTCAGCCTCGGCATTGATCAGCCGTGCACAGGCGCGCCTGACCTCGACCACCTGCTGCGCCCATTTCGGGTAATGGAATGCCCCGCCACCAGTAGCTTCTCTCAGGAACAGCTCGACAGCCGACTGCACCCTGAGCGACAGAGGCGCAACACCTGCGTGATCAAGATAGAGATGTTTTTCCGTGACGGGAAATTCCCGGCGATAGGGTTCGAGGCGTTCGTTGTTCATGGGTTTCCAATGCTGATGTTTCGTAAAAAGTTCCCCGTGCGGTCATTGCGAGGAGCGGAGCGACGCGGCAATCCCGGGAAGTTACGAACGGCGAGATTGCTACGCTCGCAAGATCGGCTTAACAGACCTATTCCGAATACAACACTATTCGTCACTCCCGAAAGGTGCTATCGGGGGTCCAGAGGTTTCGTTCCATCCTTCTTTCGAGCGGCAAGGGTTCTTTTTTTCCTGCTTTTCACCAGCCGTTCCTTCTCTTCCCGCGTCAGTTTCTTTATCGCACATTCCCGCTTCAGCGCTTCGCCGCGGTCCGCACAAGGCTCCTGATAGACCCTCACGACCGGCAGCCGGCTGCGGGTGCAGCGCGAAGCGGTGCCGTTGTTATGCTGATCCAGTCTGCGTTCGAGGTCCGTGGTGATGCCGGTATAAAAGGTGTTGTCCCTGCACCTGAGGATGTAGAGGAACCATCGGGTCTCCGTCTTTTTTGTTACGCGCTCCCTGCCTGCCATGACGGAAATACTATCCAACTGTGCAGGTAATAGCAAGCAATTTCGCTTCTAAAGAATTAGACGGCCTATATAGTGTTACTACCAGCAACCTGAATAAAGCGGTCAACAGAAACAAAGAGCAATTCCCTGAAGATTTTATGGTTCAATTGAGTCTTGAGGAGTTCAACAACTTGAAATTCCATTTTGGAACATCAAGTTGGGGCGGGACGCTGAAACCACCGCGCGCTATCACGGAACAGATGATCGCAATGCTTTCTAGCTTGCTGAACAGCAAACGAGCAATTCAGGTCAACATCGAAATTATGAGAGCTTTCGTGAAGCTGCGGGAGATGATGATCTCATAAGAATCTTCCGCGCAAGTTGAGAGGCGGGGTACCTGCGGATACCTATACGAATCCCTCATTTTGCTGCAGGGATCTTCAGTTAATCACGGCCCAGATAGTTTATGAGCAGGGGAAAGAACCGGAGAAAATGGGCGTTCAAAACATGATAATGTATCTCCAATTCCTCAACGGCCGAGCACAGGTTATTTTCTCTTCTCAGTCTTGCTGATATTCTTTTGAACGCTTTATCTATGCCTTCTATGGATCCATAGGAGCTCAGCCAGTCTTCTTTTATCATCCTTTCAATACACAGCGCAGCTGCGGGAGGAATGCCGCTCTTTTGGTTCTGCAGGTTTTTATAAACAATTTCAATAAAATCATCCAGACCGGTTTTGGTGTACCGGTTCCAGTTCCTGGATAAAAAATGGTCATATAGGACGTCAATGATGATACCTGAAAACCTGCATCGGGCTTCGCTGATTAATTTCTTGCTGGATGAAACGACAGGGTGTGTGTCGGTAAAATGATCTATTCTGCGGTGACGAATGATCCCGTCGACGATCTCCTGCGGAAATTTGCCCTCTGCATTTCCTTTGACGAAATCCCCCATAAAATTCCCGAGCATCGAAAGAGGGGTATTGTCGGACAAGAACATATGGGCGAGGTAATTCATATTCTTGATGCCTCGGTCATTTCACCTTTAGGTGGGATGTATGACAGGGGCGACGAGGGAACGCCCCTGCGATGCACCTCCGCGCCGATCGCGGAAAAGGGAGTCACGCTGCTGCCCGGCGCTGGAAGTTCTGGAGGATCTGCATCACGTCCGCATCGGTCACCTGCCGAAAATTCTCGTAGTAGCTGCCGACAGACATGAAATCCCCGGGCATGTCCAGGCAAACAAAGACGCCGATCATCCGTTGCAGTTCCGCTGCGGTCTCGCGCGGGGCAACCGGTACGGCGACGATGAGCTTCCCGACCTGTTCGCGCTTCACCGTTTCCACGGCCGCCTTCATCGTAGCGCCGGTGGCAACGCCGTCATCGACGAGAATAACGGTCTTGCCCCGAAGGTCCACGAGCCTTTGTCCGCTTCGGTACAGCTGCCGCATGCGGGCAATCTCCTCCTGTAGTCGCGCTGCCTCGCCGCGCAGATACTCCTTGGTGACGCCGTCCGATGCAACAAGGTCTTCGTTATAGACAATGCTGCCCGTTTCAGAAATCGCGCCGACGGCGAGCTCGGTCTGCCAGGGGTGTCCTATTTTCCGAACAATGAGGACGTCCAGGGGGGCCCTTAGGCGATTTGCGATCTCGACAGCGGTGACGACCCCGCCCCGGGGAAGCGCGAGTACGAGAATGTTCTCCTGCCCGATATATTCCTTTAAACTCTCCGCAAGCTGTGTTCCGGCATCTTTTCTGTCTTTGAACATGGTCAATTCTCCTGATACCTAATATAATATTATCAAAGAAGGTTCTGAAGCGTGGCCTTTATATATGCGAATCACCGCAAATTACGGGTCATAAGTATTAGTGATTTTCGCAAGTAACGTCATTACTATTGTTCAAAAAAATGATTGATTCGAACTTCATACCAGCCTATCTCAAACTCCCTTCCCGCATATTGACGCACAAGGCGGAACGTGCGGAAGAAATGCTGAAGAGCTGTAAACTCTGCCCGCGTGAGTGCAAGGTCGACAGGACCACGCGCAAGCGGGGATTCTGCAGAACAGGGGACAAGCCCTTTGTTTCGAGCTGGGGGCCCCACTTCGGAGAGGAGCGTCCGCTCGTCGGCCGGCACGGCTCGGGCGCCATCTTCTTCGGGTACTGCAATCTCGGCTGCCTTTTCTGCCAGAATTATGAAATCAGCCACCTGGGCGAAGGAAGAGAGATGTCCGTTGAGCAGCTCGCCGGGATAATGCTCGAACTCCAGCAGGACCGCTGCCACAACATCAACCTCGTCACGCCGACCCACCAGATGCCCATGATCCTTCGCGCCCTATCCATAGCCGCAGGGCAAGGCCTTGCTGTTCCGATCGTGTACAACTGCGGGGGGTACGAGTCGCTCGAAGCCATCAAGCTCCTGGATGGGGCCATAGATATCTACATGCCGGACTTCAAGTATGCTGATCCTGAAATGTCCTTAAAATATTCAAAGGCCAAAGATTATCCTGCTGTGGCAAAGGCAGTTATTAAAGAGATGCATCGCCAGGTAGGAGATCTGGTGATGGATGAGACGGGCCTGGCGCTGCGAGGTCTTCTGCTGCGGCATCTCGTCCTGCCCAAAGGGATCGCCGGGACCGGGGAGGTCGTACGGTTCATCGCTGAAGAACTATCAAAGAACACGTACGTGAACATCATGGACCAGCACCGTCCGTGCTACAAGGCATTCGGCAATCCGCCTCTCGACCGGAGGATCACGGAAAGAGAATTCGCCGAGGCCGTTAAGCTCGCCCGGGAAGCAGGCCTGAGCCGGCTCGACAGCGTGACCGTGTGAGCGCCTATCCCCCGGAACTGTGTGAAGGAGCGGGGACGCCTTATCATCGCGGTCATTTCCCTGCTCTCCTTTTGTCCCGCTTCTGTTTATTTTATTCACGATCGCCGTGATGCTTGCGGCGCTCGTCACGTGGACAAAAACATCGTGCTGCACTATCGTTGCCGTGCTTCCGGGAATTCCGGCATTCCTTGTCCGGGAGCGGATCACGCGGAAAAGGTCATCGCAGCCGCGAGGAGACAGTCCTGTCATGAATGACCGAGATTGCGTCGAGTTCCTCCAGTGGTCGCTCCCGCTGCTCCGCATGCGATGGCAGGGGTTCCGGAAGGTCCGCGGACAGGTCTGCAAGCGCATCGACCGCCGCCTGCGCGAACTGGGGCTTCCGGACGTTGCGTCGTACCGGATGTTCCTGGAAACGAACGACGCCGAATGGGCAACGCTCGGTTCCCTCTGCAACATTACGATCTCGCGTTTCTACCGGGACCGTGAAGTATTCCAGTTTATCGAACAGGAAGTGCTCGGGACCTTGTCCGAAGACGCGCTGGCGCGGGGGGAGAACGAGCTTCGGTGCTGGAGCATCGGCTGCGCCTCCGGCGAAGAGCCTTACACGCTGGCGCTTTTGTGGGACCTGGTCATGACACGCCGGTTCCCTGCCCTTTCGTTCACGATCCTGGCGACCGATTTCGACCCCGTGATGATCAGGCGGGCTGAGGAAGGGTGTTACAAGTCCGGCAGCTTCACGGGCCTGCCCGCGGGATGGCACAAGCTCGCATTTTTCCGCAAGGAGGAGCTTTCGTGCATCAGGGAGGAAGAGCGAAGCAGAGTGAATTTTCTCGTCCAGGACATAAGGAATGCCGCGCCAGAAGACCGGCACCATCTCATTCTCTGCAGGAACCTGGCCTTCACCTACTTTGATCCTTCATTACAGCAGGAGGTTCTTGAGCGTATCAATGACAGGTTGCTGCCCGGCGGCGCGCTCGTTATCGGCGTCCATGAATCATTGCCTGACGCAGGCCGCGCCCTTGAGCCCTGGCCCGGAGGCCGGGGAATTTTCCGGAAAGCGTCGTCGAAACAGCATACCAGGGTATCATGACGATTCCGGAGAAGATTGTGAACCTGAAGATTTCTCCGGGGCGAAGTCGGCGCTCATTTTTCTGAGCCGCTCCTCGACAACCGGATAGAGAATAAGCTCTTCCTCCTCGAACTCCCCGAAGGTCGGATGGATCGCCGCGAGCCTCGTGCGCAGGGCCTGGATACGTTCTTTCGTGCTGAAGCTCACCATGCATGCGGGATGGACATCGACTCCGTACCGTGCGAGATGTTCGAGGGCCTTGAGCTGCAGGCCGAATGCAGCGGGCTGCGCGCCCGTGAGTCGGGAGAACTCCTCCTCGCAGGTCCCCTTGAGGCTCACGCGCACGTGGAGATGGGAAAATTGCGCAAGGTCCCGGGCGTAGGTTTCGTCATGCCCGATGAGGATGCCGTTCGTCTCCAGGATGAAGAGGTACTCTTCCGGGATCAGTTCGAGAACTTTGAGAAGATGCTCGCGGCAGAGGGTGGGCTCGTTCCCGCTGATCCTGAGCCTCGTGAGCTTCTTTGCCTTCGCAATCCCGATGAGCCGGTGCGCAACGTCCCGGGGCGCGTAGAAGGAGCCGACTATCTCCGGACGGGTGGTCACGTTCCATGACCAGCAGAAGACGCACCGGAGGTTGCAGCCCACGCAGTCCGCAGTCGCTATGCCTCCGTAGAACTTTGCCGGCCTGAAGCGGTAGTATTTCCTCCGGTCTCCGCTGCAGACGATCGATTGGGTTGCTTCCGCTGTCTTCAGGGGATCGTACATTGCACCCCCATTTCTTTGGAGATAGTCGGTGCATAATCTGCACCTTGCCATAGAGCATCTTCCAGAATACGGCTATGACTATGATTTTATCACGGGAAAAAGAAGAGAGACCGAAGGATTGTCCTCCCAATAACTTTCGAGAGACCGGAAAAATGCCTGTGCTATGATAGAAGAGGAGAACGGACCGTCCAGCTGAAGATGGCGGTGAACGTCAAAGAGGACACCATGCAGGAATGGAACGCGCTCATCAGCGTAAAGGAGCACGGCTTCAGGCAGGCCCTCGATGTGTTCGGCGAGTTCGGCGAGGTAAAGCGCACCGAATTCTATAATATTATACTGCTTCGGGCCAGGGACGTCGCGCACATGCTCGAAACACTGCGCGAGCGCTCGCAGAAGTCACCGGAGTTCCTTGCTTTTCTCGCCAGGCTCATTCCCATAACCAGGACATTCATCTTCAATTCGCCGGAAGAGTTCGAAGACCGTGCACGGAGCGCGGTCCTCGGCTGGACGCCGCAGCTTTCAGGCAAATCGTTTTTCGTGCGCATCCACCGGCGCGGCTTCAAAGGCAGGCTCTCGACCATGGACGAGGAACGGGCACTCGACACCCTGCTGTTGGAAGAACTGGAAAAAACAGGCAACCCCGGAAGGATCGCGTTCGAGGACCCTGACATGGTCATCGCCATAGAGACGGTGGGCCAGTGGGCCGGGCTTTCCCTCTTCACCAGGGAAGAGGGAAAGCGATATCCGTTTGTTCGCGTCGAATAATCGGAACCCGTGCCTTACTGTTCGGCCGGTTCCAAACGTCCTTCGTCCCTTTCTCTTTGCCTGACCGGTGAAGCAGCGTAGGGTCAGCTTTTTGGGCCATTCGCGGGAGAGGCATCGTCTCGCAGAGTGACAGCGGGAAGTCTTAAACTCTGGAGTTCCTGTGGCATGATTTGCAGAATGCTGCATGAAATAGTGATTCTCTGATATGTTCATTTCGCATTCACTTCTTCCTGTAGTCTGCGATCGATGCCGGTGATCAGATTGCGCACCTTACAAACTGTATCAGCGAATAGGTCGGCACTTGACGACGTGAATCATGGGTTGTGGTAAACTTTCCGTGTCTCACGAGAAATCTTATAATAACTTGTTCGCAAAGGAGACTCAATATGAACAAGGTTAGACGATTGTCAACAGCGACAGAGCAATTCGGACAAACAGCTGTGAAGATGTATAAGGGCCCTCTTGGCATTATTGCGCTCTTCATTGTCTTGATTCATGGCTTCGCTAGTATGGTGCTTGGATTCGCAGAGAACATCGGAGAGGAGAATCGCTCCATTCTAGTCTGGTTTCTGGTGCTGTTTCCCGTGTTTGTCTTCACGGTCTTCGCATGGCTTGTGAGTACTCGTCACCAGAAACTGTATCCCCCAGGAGCTTTTCGGAATGAGGAGCTTTTCCGCGATCTGGCCTTGCCTTGGGGTGAGTCTGCTTTTGATATGCGGAACTCTTTAGCAAGCCCTCCTGAGAAAGCCACCTTGATTCCGAGCTATCTGGTGAACAGTGCGACGGGCAATTTGTATTGGCTGGGTCACGATCTCATGTGGACCGCGGACACGCTGCTGCGACAAGGCCCGGCGGAACAAGTCATTATCGGACTGGACCAAGCCTTACACCACCTAGTCCACGTGGGACTGGGGGAAACGCCATTCGAACTCGATCTACAGGCCTTGCGTGCACAAATCCAGTCCTCGAAAGAGCTTTCGGCTTCGCTCCGAGACGAGTATGCAAACAAGATTGGCGCAATCATCGACAGAATAGGAGCGACACTGGAAGCGGCGCAGAGCGATTTCCAAGTGCCCCCGCATTGGAATCGCGTTCGAAGCTAGTTGCCATTTGCTGGATAGGGCGAAGGAGGCTAGCGTCGTACGGGGACGGCCTCTGCAATCCCCTCATCCTCTCTCCTTCAGTTGCGTGAGCAAAGCAGGGTCCCTTTTCTCGGACATCGGGCGGGTGTTCCTGAACATCTGTGCAAGGTTCAGCCAACGAGGGTCGGCCATGATCTCCTCCAAGAAAGCGGGGCCTTAGTTGGGGTTATATGTGGGAGGTATATGTTAAGTAAAGAAAGAGTGGGAGAGAAGGAGGGGAGGGAGGGGGGGAGAGGTGACCTCCAGGATAAGCGTGATCTCCGTTGCCTGCTCCTTGCCCTCGGCTAGCGCGAGATGCACGGCCAGGCTGTGCGGCTGGCTATGGACCGAAATGATCGTTACGGGGTCAAGTACAGCATGCCATTGCCGAGTTTTTATTTCTCGACCTCCCGGGCAACCTCCTGGACAGTGCCGATGTGTAAGCCCATTGCCGACAGGATTGCCATTCTCGATTCTTTCGAGATGAGGTGTCTCGTCCCGAAGATGTCGTAATACTCGGGTATGATGCCGACAAGTTCGGAGAGCTCGGCTATTATCTTATCGTAGTGTTCCATATAAAGAAAATAGTACCACGTCCTATCAAAATATGCTGACCAGGCGCGTTGCAAAAAAAGCGCTGCCGCTTCCCCCGGCGCATCCCCTGGGCCTGGGCGGCCTACGGCTGCTTCTCCGTGCTTGCCCGATCCTCGCGATCATGCTTGCCTTGGCAGGGTACCAATACGTGCTGCTCTGCGGCGCAGCGGCTCCAGGCCATCAAATATTAGCCAAAAATGGTATAATCACCGTCAAAGGAGAAACTTATGAAAACAACAGCGGGTTTGTGGATTGACCACAAAAAAGCAGTGATCGTGGTGGTTACAGCCAAAGGAGAGGAAATAAAACTGATAATATCAAAGGTTGAAAAACAGCCCGGACGTTCTGGTGGTGTACGTACTACGGCTCCCTATGAACAGCAAGTTCTGGCAGATGACAGTCTGGAGAGAGTGTTTAGGGGACATCTTAACGTTTACTATGATGCAGTAATTGCGTGTATTCGTGGCGCAGAGGCTATCCTGATATTTGGTCCAGGTGAGGCAAAGGGCGAATTGAAAAAACGTATCCAGAGAAGTAAGCTCAGCGGACGCATCGTAGGAATTGAAACTGTTGACAAGATGTCTCATCGTCAAATTTCAGCTAGAGTTCGACAGCACTTTTCAAATAGAGTTCGGCAATAGGATCGAGATAGAAGAACCGACGAGGAACTGCAGTGGACGCGAATAGGCCGTGCCGCTGAACGTTCCAGTCGTTGATCGTCAATGATTTAAAATCCTCGAAATCGCTCGGCAGTAAGTGTTTATCATAAATCCAAACAGAATCTATCAGAAGTGAAAAATACCGGCTGAAGTATGTAGCGCATTATCCTTCCTGGACTCGGTATAGATGCATTTCTTTGAAACATATCGCGTTACATTCTGCACTAGTTGGAATTCCTTTAAAATACTCATTGCTGACGATGATATACGCTTAAATAAGACGTATAGCTTATCGCCTCTCGCGGTTCTGAAGGTCATCGGAGGAATACTAATGAAACTTATTCTGTCATCTATCGTTGCTTTATCTTTTTTATGCCTAACCATGGAACTACAAGCACAAGAAAATCATTTATTTTATAATTGTATTAAAGATGCATATAGGGACTCAAATTTAAACTATAATTTAAAAAGTAGAACGCACATTGTATAGTAAGAGGCCAAAACCACAAGATTCACTTGATCAGAGCGGCCTGAATGCGGAAATTCCCACTCCAAAAAACAAAGAAGAAGAACTAATCCAAAGACAAACCATTGAAGCTTTGTACCGCCAATTTTTTAGAAACGTTAAAGCAGGAAAACAATATTATCCTATCAGTGAGATAAAAAAACTGTATGGTATGACACCGGAAGCACGTATAGGTGTTTCTTCGGGAGGATACTACCGATTATTTGTTGCATACTGGACATTAAAGGCTAAGTTAAGGGAATATCAAGAAACAAATATTGAAAAGAATGGATACGCTAATATTTACTATGTTGACAATTTACTCTTTTTTGTAGAGTCAACCTTGGCTGGAGCTTTTTTCCCAACTCTGGTCCTGCGCAGATTCCTGAGTCTTTACGCCGTCAAGGAATTCAACAGATGTTAAATGCCTTTGCCCCGAATATGACAATAAAGGAACTCTATGAAGGGGCAGATGCTCAAAAGGCTAGATGGCCGGTTCTAAAATAATAAGCAGATAACCAATTACTACACTGAATGCAGTGAGTGCATCATTGAGTCTGTAGAATAAATCATTTTGGACGAAATAAGCCTTAAGAACATCAAATACTTATGAACCACAAAAATGTGAATCTTGGGCTTTTTCTGCAGACTCGTTGGGCAACACTCACGCTCACGAAAGGATAACCGTATGTCTTTGCCGCAAGACTTCTGGGAACAACTACCAGAGAGGACGGATGAGGAATTGTATGGCATGCTTGCTCACCCAGACGACTACCGGCCAGAAGCTCTCGAAGCGGCGAAAGAGGAGCTTCGTAAACGCAATCTCGCGCCGGTGCGGACGGCCCAGCTTGAAGCCGTTGCTCAGTCACAAAAGACAGTGAGGTAGGGGCACAACAAAGTTGGTTTAGCGAACCGCTGCCTATCTTTTTCGTTCGACGCCGGGCAGTAATTTGAGAGTGTATGCGCTCCACCGTCCCTTTTGGCGGCGGTCGCTCACCCCTATCGTTCTTGCCGTCGCTTCGCGTCGACAAGAACCCCCGGGTGATCGGCTGAACCGTTCTTTCTGGAAAACAGCGCGGAGGAGCAACCGGTTCGATACCGCCTTTGCTCCTGCCGGGCAAGCCGATCACCCGGGGGTTAGTGTTTCATACCGGTGATTCTGGCTAAAAATGAGGAGGCATGCCAATGGAATTTCGTCACGGTCCCTTTTGGAAGGACTTTTTTTTTATGCTGGCGATTGGCGTGGCTGTCACTATAATCAGATCAATATATTAGAGTGCGAGAAAGAAATCGGAGAATGAAAAAGAACACAATTACGTAGGTAAATCAGGAATAGGTCTGACGCTGAGAAATATATTGGAAGACTAATTAGCACGCATGAATATGAGAAGAAACCCAAAAGGACAGGAAGGTTTAACCGAGAAGCAAAAAGCACTTTATGATACTATCAAATCCATCGACAACGACCATCCTGGTGAATTGATCAGTAATAAGCAAATTACAGAAAAATATCAACGCAGTCACGGTCCACTTAACCTCCTACCGACGGATTTTTGCTATAACTTAGTAAATGTAGGTCCCGATTTTGTAGCAAAATTTTTGATGAGCGTTGAAAAAGGAATGTTTAGATTTGTTGATTTTCAGTGGCAAGCAAAAGATGATCATGTGGATATAACATGGACGCCCAAGGGCAAAGATGTGCCTGAAGAACTGAAGGGGAAATTTTTTTCGGTAGGCATGTACCACAAAGGTGAATATAGCTGGAACTTTTCGGATCTTACCAGTCAATTCCAACACTCCCCCCGTTACGCAGACTCTATAAAAGTCGATAAAGAAATTAAGGCACAGACAAAACCCTCATCTTGTGAACAGTGCGGTCATACTGATTTTACATTCGATGGCTTTGAATATTCTTGCGTCAAATGTGGATGGAAAACTATATAGTTAATAGGTATGTCCAAAAAGATTATGTTCTAACGAAAACGTTCGAGAGGGTCGGTCAAGAAACGCCCGCCCCTCAACTCATTGTTATCTTTGAAAGGAATGGGGCTTGCGTCTTCACTATTCAGCTTGTGATGATGCAGCAAAGCAAGTGAAACGAAGCGACTACTTAAAAACAATTGAAGGTCAGGTCGGCCTTAGGCGAAAGCGCAGGATGCACAGATTGCACTTCATGCTTGATGGTCAGGAACCGCAAAGCAAGAAAGCTATTTCTGAAGCAGAGAAAGAAGCTTTTCAAAATGCCATCCTGAATAAAATGGTAGAGCGGAAACGCAGGCACTTCAAGGCTCCAGTAGCAATTGAATTCGACTTTTTTCCAACCAAAAATAATCCACCTGCTTTACATACAATGCCAAAAAATTATCTCGACCTGCTTGAGGGACCCCGCGCAGGTGTCGCTTCTAAACGCAAACGAATTGTTTTTGAAAATGATAGGCAGGTCAGTTACTTGGCGGCAAAGTACCACTTACCCATAGACCAGTCTGGACCAAGCATCTGGTTAAAGGTGGCACCTTACCGGAATTTTGTTGCTGACATTGCATTACTAGACAAGATTCAGCGAGAGGAGCTGAAATCAGCGTCGGGTGGGCATGTTAATCAAAGACCATCATGGGGTGATCTGCTTGAGAATGACGACGATGCCAGGCAGAACTATGATCCTGTTGAACAATTGCGGGAGCATGAAAATAATAAACAATTCTGGGTCTCACGTTTCGGCCAGGATGTTTATGAAGCATGGCGTGAGATGCATATGCGGGACGTTCAGGATCAACTTTTAAAAACACTTGCATTGACTCCTGGCAAATTTATCAGCTTATTGTCACCTCTTTTTTCCGAACAACCGCCGGAACTTGAGAGGATGCATGGGATAGACTGAACTCGATCAAGTGAACCTTTTGCTATTGATTTGAAGCATTCAAATCTTGCAGAAGGTGAATCGTCACAGTACAAGGCTTTCGTAAAACGCACAATGGCTTCCTATAGAGAAAAACACAGCGGCCTGTTTCCGCTAATAGCTCAAGTTGGCATAACAATACTTTTCAGCCACCCGCAACGGGCGGCATCGATCTCGACAATCTCGCTCGAAGAATTGTACCCTTTGTAAACGAAGAGTTAAAGCCGCCAGCAGTCTCCTAATGACCGTTAATTCTGACCGATGTACAGATTCCAATCTGAGGCAGTGGTATCAGGAAAAGCAGAGCGCGATTAAGAAAATGCCCAAGCACTCGATCACCCATTACCAAGTTGTTCAACTGCCACGTCTCACCACTGATAGTCAGAATGGTTTTGTTCGACTCATTTTAGAGCCAGGTGAACACGTCGAGAGCCTCTGGAGCAAAGTAGAGAACTTGGCAGATAAGTGGCTGGACAATTTCACTTGATAATTCACTTGATAGTAGACAAAATAATTCAGTTTTTTCAATGTTGATAACTTGGAGTGGAAGGATTGGCAGAACCAAGTAGAACCCGACAATAATTCTAACCATTCGGCTTGAGAGGGTCGCGAAAACCGCGTCCCTCAGCTGTGCCGTTCTTCATGTTTCAAGCCGGAACTCTTATTCCGCCATTCTATCGCGTAGGGGACCTTGGGGACGTTGTTACTTAGCTTGCATAACTGAGTTCTATACACTGAAAGCAATGTAAGTAACAACGTCCCCAAGTCTCCGAAAATATTTGGTCAACAAAATTCAGCGACAAATAGACCGAATAATAAGAACAGGTGAATGGTTGTCAAAAATAAATCAACCACCTGATTAGCACTAGTGGGTTTGCTAATAACCAGCGGCTCAAGACCGACGCGCAGAAACGCGCGTCTTAGCCGCGCGTTCATGTGCAATTTACAACCTGTAGTTGTTGGTTGTTTCGCTTAATGGAAATTACAACCTTGTGCTGTTTGGATCGACGAGGCTAGCGAGAAAGCGGTGAATACCGTTTGAAGTGTACAGTCGAAAGTCCATCCTGTTCCTTTTGTATAGAGGTTGGTAAAATTCTTGTGGAGTACAAACTGAACTTAGCAAAGAGGGGACCGCTGCTAAGCGGCTCACACGTGCGCTAGACACTGATCTCCGGAGCATGGCAACGGTCGTAAATTGTGGGAGGAAAGAGCAATGAATACAAAAGAGACGCTCGATTACGGATGGCGTTGGTTCGAGTACCACGCGGGGCAGAGAATGGCTGCGTTTCGATTCTTCCTTATTCTGTTAGCAGCTCTTGTGCTGGGTGTTACAACTGCGTTCAAAGATGGAGAATTCCATCTAATGTCGACGCTCGCAGCGTTTGGATCTTTCATATCCTTCGCCTTTCTGATGCTAGAAATTCGAAACGAAAACTTGGTCAATATAGGGCGGAAAGCCTTGATCCATATCGAGGCTTCTGACGAATCTCTTAAATCAACTCCGATACTCCAGCTATTCCACATTGACCAAAAGCGGAAATTTTTTATAAGCCACAAGTGCTGGTTTAGGGTGATCTATTTGGTGTGCATAGTGCTTTTCTTATTAATTGCTGTAGACCCGGCAATCGTTATCTCGCCGCGGTGAAGCCAGCGAACTGTACCGTGCGGCTGACATGTTTAGAGCCCATCACCCGTATCAACTATGCGGAGAAGATGTGGATTCAAGTGAACACGCCGAAGAGGGAAAATCTTGCCTGGCGAGGCGAAAGGTCCTTTTCCCGTGACCCGTCTTAGTGCGTGTGTTTTGCAAAGATCTCTTCGAGCCCGATGTACTGGTCGAATGTCTCTCTCATTTCGGCCGCCAGATCAGCCGAAGACAACAGGCCTACTACTTTTCCGCTCTCCGTCACCGGCAGCCTGTGGATATGAGCCTTGTTCATCACTCTCAGGGCGGTCTCAACATCTGCATCGGAATTGATCGTTACAGGGTTCGGTCATGACGTCGCGAAAATATAAATCCTTCATACTGTCGATGGTTGAGGGCATCAAGACAGACTCTAAGTGCAGTGAACCGTAAACAATCTAACTTTGCGGCCAAGCGGACGCCATGTTACAGTCTTCCGGATGTACCCGGCATCACCACACAATATAGAAAGATCGGTGTGAGATGCAGGCTCGGCTGCTTTGCATGAAGAGCTGGTGAGAAAGGAGCAAAATTATGAAAAGACAATCGGCAGTCGATCAAAAAGGCGGCGCTCGTTATATGAAGAGCCTATTGACATTTCTGATCGTTATGATCTTTCTTGTTCTTACCGGGTGCGCTACGATGACGGGCGCCGATTTTGTGAAGCCCATCGCGCTTAATGATAAAACAAATGCGCTGGATCTCCAGAAGGAGTCCGTAGCCCTCTTAACGCTAAAGACTTCGAATCAGTACAAGCCGGGATACCAGCCGGATGTGTGGGGAATTTACGTTCTCACTAACGATGGAAAAGAGAAAAAAGAAATTTACAGATTCGGCCCCAAAGTTTATAGCTTAACACCATATGACAAAGTTAAGAAGGAGTTCAATGAATATCTGGTCAGCATTAGTCTTCCTGCCGGAAAATATAAGCTGAGACATATAAACGGCACGGGCGGAGTTGTTCCTGTCCGCGGGAACTTTGTCATTCCTGTGTACTCCGATTTCGATCTAGCGCCGAACAAAGTAATTTACCTGGGCAGGATCGAGGCAACGCTTAGAGAGAGAAAGAGCGACGACGAGTTGAGAGCGGGTCTTGCAATGCCGCTCATTGATCAGGCGGCGTCGGGTTTTTACTCAGGGACGTTCGATATCAACATCTACGATAATTATGAAAAGGACGTTTCCCTGTTTAAGAAGGAGTATCCTATACTCAATAGCTTTACCATTGAGAAGCTTGTCCTCTCTCCCTGGAAGAAACCGACGGAAGAAGAGTTGAAGAATTAGGGGAGCCAGCTTTTTCCCGTCCCACCAATCTGCTTTGAGAAGGGATTTACTCGGGACTATGAGCTGTGGTTTTTTTGGGATAGGTAAAAATGCGAAGAGAGAATATTTTCACCCATTTAAAGGGCACCGTCAAGCGAAAAAAGCTATTACCCCAAAGTTCCCTTAAAAGCCAACCTCTTCGCTCTCTAAAAACGCTTTTCTGAACCACAAGTTGAGTGCGTAAATCAATGTTTATTTTTCGGCCCATAATGTCTCTTGCCTTTTTTGAATTTGTGATAACGTTTCTGTAAACCAGAGAGTTTGTCTGTGACGCTCCTCGCCCGCGGCACCCCGCGCCTCAAGCCTGAAGTCTGCGAAGGATCTCTTCCAGCACTGCGACCTTGTCGTTCCGGTCCTTCAAATCCCTGGCAACTACGACGAGCGAGGCGGTGTTGGCGTCCTCGACCACGAGAACCTTCCCCTCCCTTAATTCCCAAGTATGTGACATGGCTGCCACCTCCTTCGCACGCAACCAATCCGCCCCCAACCTTTAAGTGAACACGACGAAGAGGGAAAATCGTGCCTGGCGAGGCGAAAGGTCCTTTTCCCGTGACCTGTCTTAGTGCGTGTGTTTTGCAAAGATCTCTTCGAGCCCGATGTACTGGTCGAATGTCTCTCTCATTTCGGCCGCCAAATCAGCCGAAGACAACAGGCCTACCAGTTTTCCGCTCTCCGTCACTGGCAGCCTGTGGATATGCGCCTTGTTCATCACTCTCAGGGCGGATCTCAACGTCTGCATCGGAATTGATCGTTATAGGGTCTGCGGTCATGACGTCGCGGACGCTGATCGTTCTTGGATCTTTCGTGTCTGCGGCAACCGTCATGGCAATGTCCCTATCGGTCAGGATCCCTTTCAGTTTCCAACCCTCCTCAACAACGAGAACCGATCCGACATGATGCTCTTTCATCTTCACCGCTGCGTCGAACATGGTAGAAGAGGGGAGGATCGTGATAAGGTCCTTCTGCATGAGTTGTCTCGCTAGCATGGCGCCCTCCTTTCTTCGGGCTGTGGCCTCGCCAGGAATCCTTAAAACGAAAAGCCGGACTTGCCGATACATGTTCCTTCGGCAGCCCGGCTGTCTTCTTCTCAAGACCCGTCGCTTTCCGCGCCCTTCTCGCGAAGGGTTCGGCTTTATCGGGAATGGATCATACTTCAAGTATGATACCGGTGAACGGTTCTGTCAACGGGGTAATTAGTTGCACTTTCTGACAGACGAATACCGGTGAAGAGAATCGAGCTAAGGCGCAAACCTCCCGGGAATTATTGTGCCGCACGCCGGGCACGTGCCGTTCTTGATCTTATTCTGCCTGACGTCGAATATATACCGCTCGATCAAAAGCTCGCCGCATCCATGGCACCAGGTATTCTCCCATCGATGGCCGGGCACGTTGCCGAGGTACACGTACCAGAGCCCCGCTTCTTTTCCCAAGGTCCTTGCTTTCTCCAGCGTGCGGATCGGCGTCGGCCGGATATCAAGCAGTTCATGATGAGGATGGAACCTCGTCACATGCCACGGCGTAGCAGGGCCGAGGCTGTTCTTGATCCATGCCGCGATGTCCCGGAGCTCCTTTTCATCATCGTTGTATGCCGGGATGATGTTCGTAACGACCTCCACATGCATCCCGAGCTTCTGCGCCTTTTCCGCGGCTTCAAGTATGCCCTTGAACTTCTGAATATTCCCGATCCTCAGGTACGTCCTGTCGGAAAACCCTTTGATGTCCACCCGGTAGACGTCGAGGTACGGGGCAATCATGTCGAGCGCCTCTTTCGTGATATACCCGTTCGTTACATAATTGGTACGGAGCCCTCGTGCTTGGGCGATTTTTGCCGAGTCGAGGGTATATTCGAACGAGAGCGCGGGCTCGTTGAATGTCCACGATATGCCGAGGCAGGCTGAATTTTTGGCCTGATCAACCGCGTTTTCCGGCGAGATGTATTCGGTGTCCATGGGCCCTTCTTTCCAGTGGGCAATGTCCCAGTTCTGGCAGCCCGGACACCGGAAGTTGCATCCCACGCTTCCGAGGGAAAGCCACCGCGAACCCGGATAGTAGTGGAAGACCGGCTTTTTTTCAATGGGGTTGATCGAGATCGACGAGACTTCGCCGTAGATCAGGCTGTACAGCACGCCGCTTTCATTTATCCGTGTTCGGCACCAGCCCGTCTTGCCTTCCGGGATGATGCATTCGCGCTGGCAGGTGTGGCACCTGATCGCATTATCGCGGAGTACGGTATATATATATGCTTCTTTTTTCATGTTCGTTGTAATGCGAATTGACCGCGAATATGAAATGAGGGTTTAAGAAGAACCAACCGGCCGGCATGTCCGGTATTTCCCTCAATATTTTGCTGATGATCACTCCTTGTGCTGTCCAAGATAATCCAGTACAACGACAACGGCGTGTGCGCGCCTGTTAATCACGCCGAGAACATTGTCGAACTTCTCGATGGGATCGGTAAGAGAGGGGTCGATGAATTCCTCGGCTGCTTCTTCGACGGTCTTCAGGACTCGGAGCCCCTCGGGCGTCTTGCGCAGCGCATCCTTCCACGCATCCTTGGCCAGGAGCAATGACCCCAGCAGCATTTTCCTGATCTGCTCCGCCTTGATTTCGAGGAACATGAACCGGTCATCCTGCATCGTATCGTGATAATTCCTCACCTGCGCTGTCTCCTGTCTTTGCGGGGTTTAGTGAAGCAGGTGGACATTTCTAATTTTACATTCGTAAGTGAGATGGTCAATGATTTCGTATGGCACAAGCTGCACTCTGCCATGAGCCTCCGCTCTCCAGCACAGCATCGGAGCAGATACGTTTAAAGTCCGTCGAATTGAAGCAGTCTATGAATAGATTGTACCACTGGAAGGAAGGGGGCGAAGCACTGAAGCATTACACCAATGTAATTGCGACTAAAAGTCTTATTCAAGCTCATCCTGATTTAATTGCTTTGAATTGCGGCCTTCTTTGACAACGCACATATCCGTTGTTATAGTTGTTATATGAACAATGCGTGATAACCATCAACTGGGGATGTTTTTTTTAGACGTTCAACATGAGGAGGCAGCTATCATGGATCAATACCAGGAATTTTCCATCGCGCCCGATGCGCAATCAATGCTGAAAAAGGCCCATGACGACGGCGTGGTGACCGCCTGGGACCGGGCCAGATTGCAACAACCGCAGTGCCAGTTCTGTAAATCAGGGTTGTCATGCCGTGTATGCGCCATGGGTCCCTGCCGGATCGATCCCCACGGTAAAGGCGCGCATTACGGCGTATGCGGAGCTGACGCCGATATCATTGCGGCGAGAAACCTGTCACGGATGGTTGCGGCCGGTTCCGCGTCCCATTCGGATCACGCCCGCGAGCTTGTCGAGGTGCTGTATAGCGTGGGCAAAGGCAAGGCAGCGGGATATGAGATAAAAGACCCGGAAAAGCTGAAGAGGGTAGCTACTGAATACGGCATTGCGATCAACGGTCTCAGCGACAAGGAGCTCGCGGTCAAGCTGGCGGAATCAATGATGGAAGATTTCGGGATGAAAAAAGGACGGGTGACCTTTGTCAGCAGGGCGCCGAAACAGCGAATCGAGCTCTGGGAAAAATTGAACGTCGTTCCGCGCGGGATAGACAGGGAGACCACTGAAACGATGCACCGCACACACATGGGCGTGGACAACGATTACGTCTCCCTGCTGCTTCACGCGGTGAGGAACAGTCTCTCCGACGGCTACGGGGGGTCGATGATCGGCACTGAATTGTCCGACATCCTCTTCGGGACGCCGAAACCCGGTCTTTCCACGGTCAACCTGGGGGTATTGAAAGAGGACCACGTCAACATCCTGGTTCATGGCCACAACCCCGTCGTGTCCGAGATGATCGGGCTGGCGGTCGAAGACGGCGAAATGATCAAACTTGCGCAGTCGAAAGGCGCAAAGGGCATCAACCTCGCCGGTTTGTGCTGTACCGGCAGCGAACTCATGATGCGCAAAAAGATACCGATGGCCGGCAATCATCTCATGACCGAACTGACGATCGTCACCGGCGCCGTTGAAGCTGTCATCGTGGATTACCAGTGCGTCATGCCTGCCCTCGGGCAGGTGGCGCAGTGTTATCACACAAAGCTGTATTCCACATCTAACAAGGCAAAATTTCCTTTTATGGAACACGTTGAATTCAACCCTGAGAACGCAAAGGAACAGGCCTTCAAAGTGGTACGGGCATCGATAGAAAACTATGTCCGCAGAAACAAGGACAGGGTATCCATCCCCGTCTCTCCGGTCAAGACTATGAGCGGATTTTCCGTGGAGTCTATTGTGGGGGCGCTGGGCGGTAGCCTCACGCCTCTGATCGACGCGATCAAGGCCGGGAAAATAAAAGGTGCCGTAGGTGTGGTCGGATGCAACAACCCGAAAATAAGACAGGATTACGGTCACGTAGGGCTGATCAAACGCCTCATAGCGAACGACATCCTTGTTCTCACCACGGGATGCGCGAATGTGGCTGCGGGAAAGGCCGGTTTGCAGCTGCCGCAGGCAGCTAAATGGGCCGGTCCCGGCCTGAAAGAGATCTGCGGCCTTCTCAATATACCTCCCTCACTTCATGTCGGCTCCTGTGTAGATAATTCAAGGATTGTCGTTATCGCCTGCGCATTGGCCAACGCACTCGGCGTTGACATCGATAAACTGCCCCTCGCCGGTGCGGCCCCGGAGTGGTATTCTGAAAAGGCCGTTGCCATTGCCTTCTATGTTATGGCCAGCGGGATTTATACCGTTCTCGGGGTAATGCCGCCTATCGGTGGAAGCACGAATGTAACGAAGCTCGCAACGTCCGGGCTGAAGGATGTCTTCGGCGCCAGCTTTGCTGTAGAAGCCAACCCCGACAGAGCAGCTGATCTTATCATTGCCCACATTACCGAGAAGAGAAAGGGATTGGGTTTGAGTGCTTAGAATAAGTTTTAGACGGCAATGGCCCCGACGACTCCGCACTTCGCTGGTACGATCTCTTGTGGCTGGAATTAAATATCCTCTGGGACGTGGAAAAGATATGTACGAAGGGAGTATTTTAATTAAACAACTCTGACCCTTTGTCGCTCCGGAGCGTACCGGCCAAGGGGTACTAAAGTGCTAATAAGGTGGTTGTTTTTCGTTTCCCTACATCTTTTTAATATCACCGCTTGACAAGGTGTGGTATATAATAATTAGGCGTTGCCGGACCGACACTGAGAAGTGTCAAACGTATCATTAACTTCCGTTGAGGGTCTTAAGCGCCAACCGGGCGTGATCCGGAATCGGCAAACAGCAGTCCGTAAGGGCTGTTAACCCGCCGGTTTGCAGATCACCAAAGGCTGGAAAGCGGAAAGCCCCTGAGGCTGAAGGAGAATTCGGCGAAGGAAACGAATTGCTTCAGGATTGGCGAGAGCTGATCCCAGAGTGATCGTGGATCTTCCCGAATATCCCGAGGTTCAACGGAATGATTAAGATGCGGGTCTAAAGCAACGCCGTAATTTATCGTCAAATATGAAAGTATGAAAGCCGGCAGGGGTTAGATGTTCCTGCCGGCTTTTTTCGTTCCCTCATCAGAGAAACCCTTCTCGACCACATCATGAGCCTGGCAAGTTCAGGAAGACAATCGTAACTGCGGAACGGTTGCAATCACCTCCCCCTCATGAGGTTTCAACAACTGGCAATTTGATTCATAAGAATGCAATAACTTCTATTTCTCAAAGTTGAAGCACGGATCGATCCCGGGGAAGTGCTAATATAAGAGCAGATACCATGACAACAGTCAAATTCGTAACCGAATTGGCCACTAATTGCATGTGGCACTACAAAGGGGGATTGCTCACGACTAGAAGAAAATAGGTGAACTGGTCCCTCCAGTCGATCGGCAAGGGGAATACCGTAATGTCGTTCCCTTGGGTGCAAAGTTCGTGAAAGGACCCATTCGGCAGCGGTATATCGAGAAATTCGCAACCAATAATGTGGCCAACTTGGAGGCCATCGAGCAGTTCAACTTCGTCGCAGGGATATCGATAAAGATGTCGGCCGGATTCGTCCAGGGGGCAACTGATAGTGAAAGCGTTACGCAACGGGTGCAACAACGTCACCCGGGTGCCTCAACATTGTTCAGGCATGCAACTTTCCCATAAATGAAGAATCATAAAAAAAAGACGGACGCGGGAAACAAACGATACAGAGGCAAGGGAGGGAGGATCTTTAAATGAAAATAAAAATTTTAACAAGTATCTTAACTGTGTGCATTTCCAGTGGCTGTATGGTAACGCACAGCGAAGTACAACACTTTCGGACAGACTACGACCCGCCTAATTATTTTCGCCTATCTATAGAGAGCACAGGCTTTCTTTCAAGAGCCAAGTACTCATCAGGCTTCTATGATGAAAAAGCTTTGGATATCTTTCTCAACGAGTTTGGCAGTAAGGATTACGCGAAATCCGGCCAAGTGAGCTCTATATCCCAATCTGATGAAAAAACAATGTTCGACAAGAGCACCGCAGAAACTACCAGCAAAGACGGCCATGTGCAACTAAAACCGCTGAGTTCGAATGGTGTTTATGCCTACATTTTCAGCACAAATGCTGATGATATCGCGAGGACTATCGGTGCGTTCGCTGAAAATCAAGTTGTCGCCGACTATATCAGCGCCCTGATAAATAAGGAAAAGTTAACAGCGCTCGATGACAAGGAGAAAACGCTGAATCAGAAGGCGGGTGCCATAGCGTCCATTCGTATGGAGTTAGAAGGTCTGATAAGCCAAGTCCCAGACCAACCCGGCAATGACGCGCAACCTGATTTAAGTAGCTATATCTATCTACTTACCGCCATCGCACGAGGCGTCGATTTACAAGCTAGTTTCAAAAATCTGGACGAAGCCAAAGCCTTCTTTGACGCATTGCCATCGAAACCATAGGAGACTCGAAAATGCTGAGACATCTTATCTTCGCGTTATCAGGCATCTTGGTTTTATTAGCAGGATGCGGTTCTATTATAACAAATGTTTCCGTTTTGAAACCATCATATCTAGATGGTATCAAAATGGAGCAAATGAAGTACGCTGAATTGCGTGCTGCCTACGAACAGGATCAAACTTTTATTGAAAATCGATACAAAGCCGATATCGAAAAGCTTGACGAAACCTATAGACGATTGGCGAATGAGTACGGCAAGAAGGCTGCAACCTTGAAAACTGATGATCCAAGCCGTACTACTTTGACAATCGCTTCTCAAAGGTGGTTAGACGAGGCTGGGTCAGAAGGAGAATTTAATAAAATTCTACAAAACCGCATTCAAAAAATTATCGAGTGGAATGAAAAAACACGCATTGAGGTATCGAGAGAAGCCAATTACATTAGTGTCCTAAGAGGTGATGCGCCGATACCAAGCAAAGTAGTCACTATTTTGAACAACCAACGATTCGAGAGAGAATCCCTGGGCAGCCTTATTGAAGGTCAAAGAAAGAATTTAAACAAGGCGTTGCGAGCAGATGAAAATTTAAACGTTAAGGAAAAAAAACAGAGCAGTCAGAGAGATTGATAAACGCTTCTCTAGTATGGAACAGACGACGCTTCTGACTTTAGGAGGGTGGAAGGCAATACATGAGGATCCGGTTGCTTACTCTGTTGCATCAGCAAAAGAAGAAATGTGGGCGATACGCTATAACGACGTCAAAGGATTCGGATTGTTTGGAAATACCGATTTCATAATAGTGCTGGATAAACGAGGCAATTTTCGAATGAAGGGAATCTCGTTCGATCCCAGCAAAGTAGCCGAGATGGCGTCAAAAGTCACTACGCAAGCATTGATAGCAGCAGTATCGATCTCAGGCGTACCGGTCCCCAAGGGTTGCTGCGAATTCAAACTCCGGAGAGAAACAAGCGATGGCGAATAGTAATGACGCTCTTTTAGCGAAACAGAATGCTTTGAACACTATCGAGAATCAATATGTAAACTACCGACGCGCTCTGATTGACATCGCAAAATCGATCGTTGAGAAAAAAGACGATCTGAATGACAAAGCAAAGTATGCAGCCGCCACCACTGCTATCAAACAAACATTTAATGCCCATAAAACTCGACTGACGTTATCACAGGAGAGCAATAATCAGTAAGCAGTAAAAACATATTATTTTATGAGGAGAAAACACCATGTCTTTTACAAATGGAGATATTGTTAAAATGAAAGGAGCAGGCGCGGGCGGCAAGGTAGGAAGGATATGTTCGGTCGAGCCGGAGGATACTGGGTCTATTTTCGAGGATTGGTTGTCGTTATGTTCCCTTGGCCTCCCTGGAACATGCTGCTGGTCAGGCGCCACAATGTCCGAATAATTGTCCTCCTTAGGATAAGTAACGGAATAGTCGAAAGAAGGAAAAATGGCAGCCCGCTTTCCGATGTTATTCCAGAGGATGCGGCAGAGAGTAAAGATAAAGAGGCTTGAACATGACACGATCGAGTCTTTCAGTGAAATTAGTATCAAAAGGAAAAAGCAACGAGATATAGGGACAAATTTAAGTCATACTTGGAGGGCTTAGATATTTCTTAATCAAGCTATGCTGTTCCGACATGTGGACTGAGCTTGACAGGCTCAAGCTATCTATCCCTAACGGACACAGTTTATCAGTATTGTGCCTCATGCAGTTTTTTAATAGGAGCTCCAAATGAGAAATAGATCGAATATAGTGATATTCCTCGTAACGGTAAGCTTGACTATACTCCTTGTTGTACCCTATGCACCAGCTGCTAAACAGCCATCTGCCCCGATCACTGAACAAGCGGCCTGTTCTCAGGCGGAGGCATATCTAAAAGACGGCGCCCTCGATCTCGCTGAAAATAAATACACGGAAGTCCTTAACAAAAAAACTAAATCTGAATGTGCCTTGGCCGGTTTGCGTAGCGTTGCTGAGAAAAAGTGTGATGTAGCGATGCAGCTGGCATCCGCTGGCGACCTTGAAGGCGCAAAAAATCTATTTTCAAAAATGCTCAACTTATATCCGGATATGTACTGCGCTGCCGCCGGACTCGAATGGATCCTGAATAGGGAGATTGAAGGCCTGATCAAGATTGGGAACTATGATGAGGCCTGGAAAAGGATTAGTTCTGCTAGAGCGGTAAATCCGAAGAATGTTGAGTTGAAGAACTTGTCCAAAGGTTTGCCGATTATGTCCCGCCGTTTCTATATTCTGCTGAAAGAGGCTTTGAAATGGTTAGCGATAGTATTCATATTGACGTTGGTGGTTTGGCTAGTTCCCTGGTGGTTAGGCATTTTATTTAAGATGAAAATCGATGTTGGCGAATTTACGCTGGGGTCTGCTCTGTTGAAAAAGGATGCAAACGCAAGTCCAGACCCGAATAAGGCTCTTCCGGCAATATTTGAAGAAAAGTTGTCTGGACTCTGCAAAGCGTGCAGGCTTAATAATCCTGACATGATCGATGGGCCCCTTCAGATACCTCAGCTACCAGGCGATTTTTCATCTATGCCAAAAGAAGCAAGTGACTTATGGAATTTTATTACGAAGTTTATCCCAGACAATGCGTTGACTATAAAAGGAAGCTTGGAGTACGAAGAAATAGAAGGGGCTGGTCTTTATGTCAAGCTCATCCACAGCAAAGGAAACTCGTTATGGGCGTCCTTCACCGTTTGGCAAAGTGACGTTGATCCAGAGTTCAAGGTTGGAGCTGGGGACCCTGGTTTAAATGATTACATGCGGCTGGTTAAACCTGCTGCCGCAAGGGCGTATTGGACGATATATAAAAAGCATAGAATAACGTTTCGCGATGTGCGTGGCGCCTTCAAGTATATAGAGCCGGGTGATTTGATCCACATCCGTAAGTTGCTTGAAAGAATGAAGCTTATTACTTTACATAACGTATTCGGAACGGAAGAGGTAGAGAGCCATATTTACACTCAAATTGCATTGCGCCAAAAGTCGACAAATATTGACTTAATGAAGAAAACACTAATTAGAGCTCTGACCCACGATTACAAGAATTACCTTGCCAGGTTTACTTTGGCAACGATTGAAGTCAGCGAGGCTGACAAGTGCATCCGTCAAGAAATGGATCAGCTAAAGATTCCAGATGCAAAAAAAGAATACGAGAATGCCGTATGGAATTTTGAACACGTTAAAAGGCAGACGGGCAAAGACCAGCAGAACAAGGCTCATTTCTTAGCAAATTATTGGTTGGGAGTCATTGAACTCTATAAGTATGGTGTCACAAAAGAAACACAAGGAAACCTTGCTCGTGCGGAGGAATTGTTAAGACAAGCCGTTAATGGTGCAAAGGAAGCACATAGGAAGAATAAATGCGCAATAACTGATGAGTTGTTAATTATGCTAGAAATTCCTTATCTGGGCGCCCAAGCATTGAATTTGGTTGCCAGAGTGCATACTAATCCTAAAAAATACAAACCTAAAATGAATATAATTTTGGACAAGATAGAAAATATTGAAAATCACCACTACGCCTCATCTCGCATTCTATACAACCTAGCGTGTTTTAAGAGCAGATCGGTCCAGTATCAAATATATGCAGGAGACCCTTCGGACCGGGAGCTGGTGGAAAATGCAGTGTCCCACTTGAAGAAAGTCCTCAAAGTAGACCCTTACCGTTATAAAAATATGATCATGACGGATCCTGCGCTTAGGACATTGCGAGACAATAAAGAGAAAGGGAAAGAGTTGCTAGATATGTTGAAAGATATAGCTCCCGAACCATCTGCCCCTGTTAAGCCTAAGTCATCTTCTATCGCTGATCTTGTAGGAGGCGAAGCGCGGCGATCCTGCAGAAGGCCAACATACAGTTGTCAGAAGACTTGTTGAGAGAAACAAGAAAACATGCGTCCAGAGAGCATTTGGCCAAGCAATGCTATTTGAACGAGAAACAACTATTACAGTGGGCAAGAGTTGTAGAGTTAACGCGTATCAAAGGGATTGATATTGGTGTCGCTGCTCTATTTTATGCGGTCGGGATAGAATCAATTGATGAGCTTAAGCGCTTCAGAGAAGAAAGAACGAGAGTTGCTGTGTGAACTCAAGAATGCGAAAGAAACGCGACAAATAGTTGTAACGTTGCCTGAAAGTGACAAGCTTGCACGGTGGATAGAGGAGGCAGTGCACATGACGTCGTTGGTTGAGCTGTCATGAATATCATTGGGATCAAGGGGGTATCGCATAAAACTCTTGCCGCTTGATAAACTCGGTACTCGGGAGACGTCGCCCGGAGTGATTGACTTCGGGCTCTTCCTGCCCTGGGTCTCGGCGCAGGAGTTCCTCCAGGAGATCCAACCGCTCCTGTTCGAGCTCTCCCACTCGCCTGATCCCGATTACCATGATTACTGGTCAGGAAAAGTCACCATCGACCCGGGCGGAAGACCTCATCCGAAGTCCGCCTGGGGCGATCCGGGCAGATATGTCTACCGGTATGTGCTCCAGAATCCGAATAGTCCCGAACTTATCGATTGGATCATAGACCCCTTTGCCAGGGAGTTCGGGGTGGGCAAGCTGTCTGCCTTTACGCTGGGGTACGATAAGTTTGAGAAGTACAAATGGAGTGATCAGGAACAGGTATGGAAGACGCCTGCACTCGAAGATCTTGTCTTGTATGAACTCATGATCAACGAGTTCGGCGGGGACATCGACGGCACGATCGCCCGTCTCGATTATCTCGCTGACCTGGGGATCAACTGCATCGAGATCATGCCGGTGTCGAACGTTTCCAATACCGTGGATTGGGGATTCCTGCCCATCGGGTACTTCGGCGTTGATGAGCGTTTCGGTAAACGGAAAGATCTCCAGAAACTAGTCGATGCGGCCCACCAGCGTGGCATTGCAGTGATCCTCGATGCAGTATATGGCCACACGAGTGAAAATTTCCCCTTTTGTTACGTCTATCAGAAGCTGGCATATCATGAGAACCCTTTCATGGGCCCTTTTGCCAAAGACTACTTCGGTGTGAGTACAGATTTCAACCGGGCGTTCACGCGCGACTTTTTCTTTACCGTGAATCATCATTGGCTCGATTGCTATCATGTGGACGGGTTCCGCTACGACTGTGTACCCAATTACTGGGACGGCCCGCTGGGGAACGGCTATGCCGCTCTGATCTACCATACCTATCAGACCGTAAAGGCAAATCGGACGAGTCAATCCATTGGCAGCGCTTCTTCGAGAGCGGCATCATAAATCTCATCCAGTGCGCCGAGCAGCTCGAAGGCCGGGACATTTTGGATAAAAGCTACAGCACCTGCACCTGGCAGAACGAGACGCTGGATGCCGCTCAAGGAGTGGCACAGGGGAACCATGACGAGATTGTGAATCTCGGTTTAAGGCTCGGTCTCTTGGGCTACCCCGGGGCCATCACGTGCAACGTGGATACGATCAAAAAAACCGCGCTCCAGTACATTGAAAACCACGATCACTCCCGATTCGTCTGCAATTTCAGCATCACCGGCAGTGACAATGAACTTCTCTGCGAGGGAAACCGGGCACTGTGGTATAAGGTCCAGCCTTATCTGATAGGCATGCTGACTGCCCGGGCATTCCCATGCTCTGGCAAGGACAGGAGTTTGGCGAAAACTATTACATTCCGGAACAGGGAATGGGCCGGGTCGCGCTCTCAGGCCGGAGCGCTGGGACTACTTCTACGATGCGATCGGCAAACAGACGATTGGCCTCGTTCGCGAACTCATCAAACTGCGCCGAGGTCTTCCGCAGCTTCGCACCGGAGACCACTTCTTTTACAACCACGATGATCGCTACCAGTCAAAGAAGGTACTGCTCTTTTCCCGTTCCTCCGGCAGGAACTTCACCCTGGTTGCGCTGAACTTTGGCGACAGGATCAGCGGATCTCTTTACCTTTCCCGCAAGCGGGGTATTATGAGGAAGAACTTCACGGTAAGGAAGATGACCGTCTCAACCTGAAAGAAATCGTGACCGGTGCAGACACGTGGCTTCTCATCCCGAGCAACTACGGACGGGATTGGTCGCTTGCGTCATGAGTTCGGAGCGGATCGCCGTCTACCACGAATCAAGGTTGAATCTGATATAATCAAACATAAGTACGACAGGAGCGGTCGGGAAGCGGGATGGAACCATGATCTGCAGAAGCAGAGCGGCATTTTGATGCATTTTGAGGAGATCCTGTCATGAGTTCTGCACAATTTTGTCCGATATCCATACTTGACAGGCTGCTGTTGGCCACGGACCGGTCCGCATTCAGCGAAGGAGCGGTGAGAGAAGCAATAGACTTTGCGCAAAGAGGTGTTCAAGCTGGCTCTACGTAATGGCTGTTATGGAATCAAACCCTGAATACGAGACCATCGGGGCCAGTGTTTTTGAAAAAGAGGAAAAAGAGGCATTGGCATACCTTGAAGCCGTAAAAACACGGGCTGTACACGAAGGGGTATCCTGTTCTACCATTTTACGCGAGGGGGTGACACCACATCAACTGATCACCGATGAGGCTGTCGAGAAAAAGGTCGACATGATCGTCATCGGCAGGCGCGGCCGCAGCGGCTTGATGAAGGTGTTGATGGGCAGTGTGGCTGCAAAAGTCATCGGTCATGCGCCCTGCAAGGTCCTCGTCGTTCCCCGGGCCGCACGGATCGAATGCAGGAATATATTGGTTGCCACGGACGGCTCAGCGCACAGTATCGCCGCGGCCGCGGAAGCGATCGGGATCGCAAAACGCTGCGGAGGCAATATTATCGCTCTGTCCACCATGTACGTTCAAGAAGGTTTCGAAGAAGCAAAGGGCAAATGTCGGCGCCGTCGGTTGGGATCGGCCCGGAAGGAGGGCATTCCCGTGGAGGCATCGACCCCGGCAGGCAGGTCTCACGAGGTGGTCGTCGAAACCGCGGGCGGCAGGGGCGTTGATTTGATCGTCATGGGGGCCTACGGGAAAACAGGACTCAAGAAAATTCTCATGGGAAGCTCAACGGAAAAGGTCATCGGCCATGCGAATTGCGCCGTTCTGGTTGTCAGGGCGCCGTGTCCTTGATAAGTAAAAAGTGGAGAAGACCGTTTTTGCGAGCGTACGGCATCGATCTGGTTGATTCGTAGCTGTCTGATAAATCGGATTCCGTTTCGCTCCACTCTTCGCAAGGACAGCTGTGGGACTTCTTATGAGACCATCATGAATAGTGAAAAGTAAAACCTTTTCACTTTTTACGTTTCACCCTTCAATTAAGGAACGGACATGGCCGGCGATATCCCGCAGGAGCGTGTCCCGGTTCCTCTCCGTGACCTCGAACAGAAGAATGCCCGGACGGCGTTTCACTTCATCGATAAAGCCGCCGGCCTTCAGGGCAATGGTCGCAATGACTGGAGCAGGCGCATCGAGCAGCGAGGTGACAAGGTCGCGGAATTTTGCGGAGAGGCACTCCATCTTGCCGATCTCATCGATGATGACAAGCCGTGACGAGAGGTCAGGCAGCGGCAGCGCTCCGAGAAACCGCTCAAATCCAACTAGATCAACGCCGTATTTGCCGACCCGGTGCTCCTTGATCTCCACATGCGCAAGTATGCCCGTTCTTTTGAGGTCGAGGCTCGTGAGCCGGAAGCCTGTTCTCGCGGCCTGCGACCGCATCTCATCGGTGGTGAATCCTGCGGGTTCGTATTCCCGAAGCTCATCCGCAAGCTTCTTTATGATCGTGGTCTTACCGCTTCCCGGCAGGCCCGTAATAAGAATGTTCTTCGC
This sequence comes from Nitrospirota bacterium, assembly GCA_963818475.1. Taxonomy (GTDB): domain Bacteria; phylum Nitrospirota; class UBA9217; order UBA9217; family UBA9217; genus GWC2-56-14. Next base: position 811,144 of record CAWFSF010000002.1, read on the forward strand.
TATGCTTGCCATGGTTATTTTTTGTACATCCCATCAGAATAAAGATGCCCATTAACTTGTTATCTCCCCCCATACACACCTGCGCACTTTGTCACCTTTCTTGCTTGCCCAAGAAAGGTGACCCAAAGAAGGGCACCCGGCGGAAATTCTTAACGCCATGCTCGGTCGTCCTCGGTACATTTCGGAAACTCGCCCTTCGGGCTCAGACAGTCCGAAATGCTTCACCCTCGGACTCGGTCGCCTGGCTAAATTTTCGCATGGGAACATGCAAGAATCTCCAATTCTAATCTTTACCCCAAACCCCGCATGCCCCGGAGCGGACCTACGAAGTTAAGGATCTCGAACATCATAGATGATCGCGACGTTTCTATACGTCCTTACGTTTCACGCTTCCAGGCGTACTGTTCATTCACCGATCGATGAAGCTTAAAGGGCCTGATGCTGTCGCTCAAACGTTCTCCGAGAACCTCTATCTTTTTCAGATCAGCTTCACCCATGCCCTGTTCCGCGCAGTAATGCAGGTAACCGACGTCATGAAAGTCAACGCCCATGATCTCACAGGCGACCCGGTCCGCTGCGAGTGCGTCAATGCTCGCTATGCCTGTTCCAGATGGACCAGATAGCCGCTATCAGGACCATCTCCTTCCATGCCTTCAAAGCCGTCGATGATTGCCAAACCCGGCCAGACGCGTCCGGCAAGTTCGGCAATAATAAGTGGTCAGCCTGACTCCCTGGTGTACGGCTTTCTTGTCATTTCCTGATGCTCCCCACGGCCATGTTTTTGACGGACAAGGTCACCACGACGGTATCATGCGTCTTCATTTTGGCGGCCAATGATAAAATTATCTTTGTCCCGTAACAGGCTGGAGAGCCTCACGGCAATCGTTTTCTTATCCCGGTCGATGAGCGAATACGTGCTCTGGGCCCTTGTTCAAGTCGATGAGCTCTATGTTATCTCCTGAAGAAGGCGCTCATACCGAAGTTCATAAATGCATTCCGGGTATCAGTCGCACGCTGCATCACGCAATTACGATCTTGTACCGGTAAATGCTTGTAAAGAGATCAAGGATGCATTATACTATACGTCCTTACGTTTCACGCTTCCAGGCGTACTGTTCATTCACCGATCGATGAAGCTTAAAGGGCCTGATGCTGTCGCTCAAACGTTCTCCGAGAACCTCTATCTTTTTCAGATCAGCTTCACCCATGCCCTGTTCCGCGCAGTAATGCAGGTAACCGACGTCATGAAAGTCAACGCCCATGATCTCACAGGCGACCCGGTCCGCTGCGAGTGCGTCAATGCTCGCTATGCCTGTTCCCAGATGGACCGGATCGCCGCTTATCGGACCATCTCCTTCCATGCCTTCAAAGCCGTCGATGATTGCCAAACCCGGCCAGACGCGTCCGGCAAGTTCGGCAATAATGAAGTTGGTCAGCCTGACTCCCTGGTGTACGGCTTTCTTGTCATTTCCTACGATGCTCCCCACGGCCATGTTTTTGACGGACAAGGTCACCACGACGGTATCATGCGTCTTCATTTTGGCGGCCGAAATGATAAAATTATCTTTGTCCCGTAACAGGCTGGAGAGCCTCACGGCAATCGTTTTCTTATCCCGGTCGATGAGCGAATACGTCTCATACGGGCCCTTGTTCAAGTCGATGAGCTCTATGTTATATTCCTGAAGAAGGCGCTCATACCCGAAGTTCATAAATGCCTTCCGGGTATCGTAGCACGCTGCCTCCGCAATTACGATCTTGTCCCGGTAAATGCTTGTAAAGAAATCAAGGATGCCCCGTATCTGCTCGACATGGCTCGATGCGAGCTGTTTTGTTGAAGAAACGAAGTTGGGTTTTATTACGGGTCGCCGGGAAGCCAGTCCTCTGGTAATGTCATCGGCGATAAGGTCGAGGGACCTCCTCGCAATTTCTCTCCTATCGCCGCCTTTTATGAGTGATACCCGTGCCATGTGATTTTATTGTAATGGGTCTTCTCCTTTTTGGATGGGTAAGTAAACCTACCGCCCCTGCATCCCGTGAGCATCGCTGCGAACTGCGGTGCAGAAAAAAGAAAGATCTCGCTCCTCCTGAAAAATGTGCCGTATTGTCATTCACCGCTTGAAGCATGCATCATCCCTTCAACAATAAGGCTGTCAACCTTTCAGCATACTGCCTGCCTGCCGCGTCATCCGTCACGATCTCGATGTCCTCGGGACGTGATACGCCCAGTCCGAGTTCAACGGCCCTCGCAATCTGTTCCTGCCCAAAGATCTTCTTCTCCATTATGGCCTTGTTGCTGCCCAGCTCTTTTAAGATCGACAGCCCGACGGCGTCGATCGCGATCCGGTCGGTCCCGGCGAGTATGACGTTCCCCTGTTTCACGGGGCCGTGCGAAGGGCCTTTGTCCACAAAGGCATCGATGCCATCCAGCAGGATCAGGGAGGGCCGGTAGGCCGTGTTGATCTCGGCGATCATCTTGCGCATGTTGAAAAAAGAGGTATGGAGCTCAGTCAGGTTCTTCTTGTTGGTGACGCCCACGGAGAGCTTGAGCGACAGGGTGAAAACCCCGCCATAACCGTGCGTCTTGAGGCAGCAGGTCGTCACGATGCACGGTGAGTCGACCACGGGTTTGGCGACGAGAAAGCCGTTCCGCCAGTTACTCCCTTCGGGCTGGAACCGCACCCATGCATTTTGCGTCAGGTCCTCGAAATTGATGATGCGGACATCGTGTTCTTTGCAAAGCTCGTAGACACCTTTCTCCCGCATTACGTCGGCCGTATCGGGGGGCCCGCTCCGCTCGCCGAGGGTGATGCTTTTTGCGCCCATTGCCTTGAGCTTCAGTATGAGGTGGACGAGTGTGTCGTTATGGGTCGAACCGGGGAACGGGTCCGCGGTATTGAAGTTCGGCTTGAGCAGAACGTCCTTTCCGTTCACCGGATCAGTGTTCAGCAGGTCAACGGCCCTGCTGATGGCTGCAGCCCTGTCTCGGGTCCTCACCAGCGATACGGTTGCTTTGCTGCGTTTCGGGCCGTTCTTCACCTCTTTGCTCACTTCAGTGCCTCCCCTGGCCTTTCCTGCAGCAGCGGAGATCGCCCCGCCTGCCATGGTCATCAAAAACTCTCGCCTGTTCATGGCTCACCTCTGTATGCCCCCGTCCGGGCATTTTTCCAGCGCCGTGTTTTTTATGACTCCGCACCGGCTCCTGCATGCGAAGCAGAATTCCGGCTCCTTCACGTCCGTGTCCCTGAGACTGTTCGAGAAATGCATGACGCACCGGGGGTCCGGGCAGTGTCCGAGACCGCAGGCGTGGCCCACTTCGTGAATTGCTTCTTTCGCTGCCCTTAGGAGAAAGAGTTCCCGGTCCGGTTCGAGACCATAATACTCCTGCCGCAGCCGCGGGAGCTCGATGATCGCGGTCCGGGCGAGCATATCCGCCTCGCCGAACACGAAGTTGAGCTCCGGAACGTAGAGGTCTTGATCGATCACGCCGAGAACGATGTCGCACCCTCCGGGTTTCAAGGCCTCCAGTGCTTTCAAGATCCTCGTTGAATGATACTGCCCTTTTCGTGCGTTATAGGTCTTGTCCGGAATCGGCACCGCATCGCCGATACCGGTCTCGCTTCCGTAGATTTCCCGCAGCGCGCTGGCGATGGAGTCGAGGGTGTTTTGATCCGCTTCGCCGATGGGGATAATAACGATCTTTATCATGGCATCTCCTGCTCAAAAACGCCGTAGGTTCCGCGCAGGGGAATGTAGAGCACCTGGCAAATGACCGTCCGAGCCATGCCCTGTTCTGTTCTGACGAGCATCACGAGGTTCTGTATTCCCTGTTCGACCACAGGACCGATGATCCGGCCGCCGACCGCGAGTTCGTCGATCAGCGGGGGTGGCATTGCCGCGCACGCAGCGGTTATGCAGATGCGGTCATAGGGCGCCCGGTCAGGATATCCGAAACCTCCGTCGCCCTGTACGAGTATGATGTCTGTGTAGCCCGCCTTTTCGATATTGTTCTTCGCGAACTGGTACGTGAGGGGATCGATCTCCACGGACACGACGAGACCACGCTCCCCCACGATCTCCCGCGCAAGCGCGGTGCCGTAGCCCGAGCCCAGGCCGATCTCAAGGAACCGGTGGCCTTCGTCCAGGCCCAGAGGCTCATAGAAGAGCGGGTAGCTGTGCGGGCATGAGATGGTCGCCCGTTCCCCCGGGAGCCGGAGCGGCACCTCCCGGTAGGCGTAGTCCCGGAACAGGCGCGGGATGAACTGCTCTCGCTGGACCGTGAGCATCGCCTGTCTGATGCGGCCGGAGTGGAGAAATCCGCGCTGCATCAGCCACCGGACCTTCTCTTCCCGTTCTTCCCTGAACTCCTCCACCGTCTTCGTCGGCTCCTTCGGCGGAGGCACGACCCAGCCCTGTATCGTCCAGGGACTTCGCTCCTTTTCGTTCATTGCCCCCCTCCGCCGGTCCTGCGGCGCCGCTTTTTTCCGACAAGCATGAGTGAGAGCGGCTGTTCCTGTTCAGGAAGATGGAGAACTGTTCGTACTTGTTCGTCATGGAACGAACCGATGACCACGGCACAGAGTCCAGTTGCATGGCCTGTCGGACATAGGAGTATTGTAGCACGATCCCCGCGGTCTGCGCCGATGATCGCTTCTGCTGACGCCCGATCGGTGTTATCATAAGCTTAGCAAAAAGCGGCATACTATTTTTCAGGATCCGGATGCGGCGGGCAAATGGAACATCGGAACTTCATACTGGCCTATCTCAAGCTTCCTTCCGGCATATTGACGGAAAAGGCCGAAATTGCGGAAAAAATGCTCAAGAGCTGCAAACTCTGCCCCCGTGAGTGCAGGGTCGACAGGACCGCAGGCAAGCGGAGATTCTGCAGAACAGGGGACAAGCCCTTTGTTTCGAGCTGGGGAACTGCTGGGTCGTCCCGATCCGCTTCATTCGATTGTTTTCGTCTTTCGGTGAGCGCAATTTGGTGACCTGCATCACAGTAAAAATTACCTGGCCGGGCTATTATATCGTACCGGAACTTTTGTCCGCTGACGGCATCGGTCCCGTGAAGGCGAAATGCGAGGGAGCAATGATTAATTCGAAAGGCCTGTTAAAACTGATTGCCCTCCTGGGCATCGTCGCGGTGATCGGCTGCTGCATCTACGCATGGCAACACTATCAAGCCGGCGAGAAGGACCGGATCAGCTACACCGCTTTCATTGACAAGGTAAATTCCGGGCAGGTCGCGAACGTCAGGATGGAAGGCGACGAGATCACGGCCGACGGGAGGTCCGGGGCGAAGTACCGCCTCTTCAGGCCTCTGGACGCTGAGCTGTCGAAGCTGCTCCTCGCGAAGCATATCGATCTTTCCGCAAAGCCCCGGTCCACGCGCATGGGATGGTTCGAGCTGGCCATGGTGCTTGTGGTGATGACGTCCCTTTTCTTCGTCATGAAGAAGGTGGCCGTGTTCGGCCGAAGCAAGGCGAAGCCCGTGGACGGGTCGCTTTCAAAAACGTATTTCCGGGATGTGGCCGGGGCAGTAGAGGCAAAAGCCGACCTTCTGGAAACCGTCGACTTTTTAAAGGACCCGATGAAGTTCACGAAGCTCGGGGGCAAAATGCCGACCGGCGTGCTTCTCGTCGGCCCTCCGGGTACGGGGAAAACCCTGCTGGCGCGGGCCGTAGCAGGCGAGGCGGGCGTCCCGTTCTTTGCGATGTCCGGATCGGAATTCGTCGAAATGTATGTCGGCGTCGGCGCTTCCCGGGTGCGAGATCTTTTTAAGGAAGGAAAAAAAGCTTCTCCCTGCATCATCTTTATCGACGAGCTCGACGCGGTGGGACGCCGGCGCGACGGGGGCGGCAGCGGCGCAAATGACGAGCGTGACCAGACCCTGAACCAGCTGCTCGTGGAAATGGACGGGTTCACCATAAACCCGGGAGTCGTCGTGATCGCCGCCACAAACCGGCCCGAGGTGCTGGACCGGGCGCTTCTCCGTCCCGGCCGCTTCGATCGCCAGGTGGTTGTCGGCGCCCCTGATATCAGGGGACGCGAGGAGATCCTCACGGTCCATACCCGCACGGTCCCCCTGGGCGCGGACGTCGATCTGCGGATACTTGCCCGGGGAACACCCGGCCTCTCGGGAGCCGATCTTGCCAGCGTGGTGAATGAGGCAGCGATCCTCGCGGCCCGATCGAACAAACCCGTCGTTGAAATGGCTGACTTTGAAGCCGCGAAGGACAAAGTGGTGATGGGCGCCGAGAGGAAATCAATGGTGCTCTCGGAAGCATCGAAATTGCGAACGGCCTGGCATGAAGCCGGCCACGTGATGGTGGCGAAGCTGGTCCCCGGGTGCGATCCGGTCCATAAGGTGTCGATCATCCCGAGGGGACGGGCGCTCGGGGTCACCGTGCAGATCCCGGAAGAAGACATCCTGTGCTACACGAGAGAGATGCTGGTCGGCCACCTCAAGGTGCTCATGGGGGGCCGGGCCGCCGAGGAACTGGTGTTCCGTACGACGACGACCGGGGCGGGCAACGACCTCGCGCGGGCGACGGAGATGGCGCGGAAGATGGTCTGCCAGTGGGGCATGTCGGACGCATTCGGGCCGGTCGCGTTCGGCAATCACGACAGCGCCGGTTCCAATGAGGACGGGGGGCAGGCGATGAAGAATTTCAGCGATGCGACGGCGCTCGAGATCGACTCCGAGATCCGGTCGATCGTGACCGCGGCGTACGCTGACGTCCGGACGCTCCTGCAGACGCACATCGAGATGCTGAAGGCCCTTGTTGCGGAACTGGTCGCGAATGAAACCCTGACCAGCGCTGAAATAGATTCGATCCTGGAACGGACGCCGGCAGGGGCCGTAAAGGCAAGTCACCGCAGTTGATCCGGCTGATCGAACATGGCCCGGCCACATGCGGTCCTGTTGCATTATTTCGGCCTGTCATGGTATAGTACGCCGGTCTATGAAGAACCTGCACGAAATGCCCCTGCTCGCATTGTTCTCTTCATCCAATTATTCCTTTAATCTCCATGCAGTCCCCCCGCTCATCACGGCCTTTTCCGTATTACTTCTCGGTTTGATCGTTGTTGTCCGGGAAAAGGGGTCCCGCGTCAGCCTGCTCTATCTCAGCTACACCCTGGCTGCCTGTGCATGGCTCTTCTCCGCTTCCATGGCTTTATTTATGTCGTCGGAAGAGAGCGCATTCGAATGGATGAGGTTCGCCAACGCGGGAGTCACGGTGATTCCCGCCGCGCTGTACCACTTTACCGTCGTGGTGCTGGGGCTGGAAAAGGGGCACCGAACGCGCATCTGGTTCGCGTGGGCGGTTTCAACGCTCTTTCTGGCGATCTCGCTGCTGACGAACGTCCTGTTCGACGGGTTCCATCACTACTCCTGGGGCATCTTCCTGAAATTCCGGCGGCCTGCTTTTCTGTTCATATTCTATTTCTTCGTCATGACGGCCGACACGCTGAGACTCTATTGGCTCGAGTACCGGAAGGCAGACCGGAATACGACGAAGCACCGCCGTGCACGGGAGTTTCTTATCGCCTTCAGCATCGGCTATCTCGGCACGCTCGACTTCCTCCCCGCCGTCGGGGTTCCCTATTACCCCCTCAGCTCTGTCCCGATGATCTGTATGCTTATCCTCGTTTCACGCGCGATCTGGCGGTATCGTCTCGTGGACATCACTCCGGCGTTCGCCGCGCGCGAGATCATCGATACCATGAACGATGCGCTGATCGTGGTGGATCCCGAGAGGGTAGTCAGACTGGTCAATCAGGCAACGTGCAGCCTCCTCGGCTGTCGTGAACAGGACCTCATCGGCAGGCGGCCCGTAGAAGGCATGGCAGCGTGCCGGCAATTCGCGGAACAGTTCGAGACGTTCATCGAGAAGGGCGCGGTCGGGAACATTGAAGCCGAGTGCTGCCCGCACAACGGCGTTTTTCGAACGTTCAGCATGTCTGCTTCCATCATGCGGAACCCGAGTGGAGAACCGGTGGCAACCGTCTGCCTGGTGAACGACATCACCGACCGCAAGCGTGCCGAAAAGGAGCGGGAGCATCTGATCGAACAGCTTCAGGAGGCGAACGAGAAACTTCAGTCGATCGATAAAATGAAGACGAATTTCGTTTCCACGGTCTCCCACGAGCTTCGTACGCCGCTCACCACCATTAAGGCCTTCGTCGAACTGCTGCTGATGAAGCAGGGCATGCCGGAAGAGAAAAAAGTGAAGCTGATGAGCACGATCAATGCCGAGACCGACCGGCTTGCACGCCTCGTCACGGAGCTGCTGGATCTGGCCAGGATCGAGTCCGGTGCCATGAACTGGACGGTGGAAGAAGTGTGCCTCGAAGAAGTCATCAGGAACGTCATGAGGAGCATGGAGGTTTTGTTCGAGAACAAAGGTCTTCGGGTGAGCACTGCGTTCAGCTCACCCCTCTCCCGTCTCTCCGGTGACCGCGACCGTCTCATTCAGGTCGTGACCAACCTCCTTTCGAATGCGGTCAAGTTCACCCGGACGGGAGATGCGATCCATGTTGCAGTACGGCAGGAGGCTTCCCCGGCGCAGATCGTGGTCGAGATCTCCGATACCGGCATTGGCATACCAGAAGAGGATCTCGGGCTGATTTTCGAGACGTTTCAACGGTCGGAAGACAAGCGAATTGCCGCGATCGAAGGCAGCGGTCTCGGCCTTGCCATAACACGCCTGCTCGTCGAACACCATGGCGGCAGGATATGGGCCACGAGTACGTACGGGAAGGGGAGTACGTTCACGTTTACCCTGCCCCTTCCGACTCCTCCTGCTCAAAGATGCTGATCGAACAGGGTCCGGCCGTACGCTGTCCTGTTGCATTATTTCGGCCGGTCATGGTATAGTGGGCGGCCTATGAAGAACCTGCGCGATATGCTCCTGCCTGTTGTAAGCGAGATCCGGGCGGGAAAAAGAACGATAGAAGTGAGCGAACTCTGGGGGGCCTCAAAGGCCCTTTTTTTGTTCGGCCTGCAGCAAGAGACCCGGAGCCCCCTCATCGTGGTGACGGCAACGGGTGATGAAGCGGAGACGCTCGTTTCGGACCTGGAGTTCTTCGGCAGGACGATCTTCGCAAAAGAAGGGCAGCCCTTGCCCGAACTCCGCAGCTTCCCGTCCTGGGGACTTATTGCCCTTTGAAGCCGACTCGCCTGACAGCCGCACCGTGGGCGAGCGCATGCATTTTCTCTACAGCCTCATCTCCGGCCTGCCGGGCATCTATGTGGTGCCGGCCCAGTCGCTCCTGCAGAAGCTTCCGCCCTGGGAGCTCTTTGTCGATTCCGTCAGAACGATCAAAGCAGCAGCCCGGCTCGACCCCGAAAACCTTATTGCTTCGCTCGTGGCAACTGGCTACGAATCGTCCTCGCTCGTCACGCGCGTAGGCGAGTTCAGCAGGCGCGGCGGCATCGTCGATCTCTTTTCTCCGCTCCATGAGCAGCCTGTGCGCCTGGAGTTCTTCGGCGACACCATCGAGTCCATGAGAAGCTTCGATCCCGAGACGCAGCGCTCAACGGGAGACCAGTCCGAGGTGGTGGTGCTGCCGGTGCGTGAGCTGATCGTCACGGACCAGGGCAGAGAGCGCTTTCAAAGCCGCGTCGACGATGAAGCTCTGCATGACCAGCTGAGCGAAGGCACGCTCATGCCCGGCGTCGAAAGCCTGGCCCCGTTCTTCTACGACATGGAAAGCCTGTTCCGCTATCTGCCGACCGAAAGTCTTGTAGCGCTGATCGAGCCCGACGATATCAACAAAGCGATCGATGAGCAGGGGCAGAAGATAGAAACCGGACGCGAAGAAGAGATCGAGGAAGGCAGGGTCCTGCCGGAAACTGGCAGAACTCTACCTTGACCAGGAAGGTGTTCGTACCGGGCTTTCAAACTTCCCCGTGCTCGACCATCCGTCTGCTCGGCACCGGGGTCGGACACCGTCTCGATACGAAGTCCGCATCGTGGCTCGGCGTGCGGCTCACCAAACCGATCAGCCTGGGAGAGCAGGAACGGGAGCGGGAGTCCCTTGAAGGGACCATGGCCGGACTGGTGGAGAAGCTGAAGCGGTTGCGAACGGAAAGCCGCGTGGCTGTTGTCTGCGGCACTGATGAGGCTGCCGCGCGGCTCAAGAAGCTGTTCTGCTGAATACGGCCTGAGCGTGGTGGTCAGCGATCATGTGACGGGCCAGGAGACCGGGCCCTGGCCGATCCTGGTGATGGTCAACCGGCTGTCCGAAGGGTTCCTGTGGCAGGAGCTGGGCCTCGCCTTCATCACGGAAGAGGAGATCTTCGGCAGGAAGGTCCATCGCCCTGCTGCGCCGCGGTCGAAGGTCGCGCCCTTCCTTTCATCCTTCAAGGAGCTGAAGCCCGGCGATTTCGTGGTGCATACGGATTACGGCGTGGGCGAATACCAGGGCCTGACGCACATCAGCCTGGACGGGTTCGAGACGGATTTCCTGACGCTGCGCTACGAGCCTGACGTGAAGCTGTACGTCCCGCTCTACAGCCTCGACAAGGTGCAGAAGTACATCGGCGTCGAGGGCTCGGCGCCGAAGCTCGACCGGCTGGGCGCGCCTGCCTGGGCAAAGACCAAGGCGAAGGTGAAGAAGGACATCCTTGCCATGGCGCAGGAGCTGGTGGCGATCTACGCCGCGCGCGAGGCCCAGACCCGCGCTGCCTTCACCCCGCCGGACAATCTCTACCGCGAGTTCGAGTCCGCCTTCCCCTATCGAGGAGACGCCGGACCAGCAGAAGGCCATCGATGACGTGCTTTCCGACATGCAGCGGCCGCGGCCCATGGACCGCGTGGTCTGCGGCGATGTGGGCTACGGCAAGACCGAGGTCGCGCTCCGGGCCGCGTTCAAGGCCGTGGAGGACGGCATGCAGGCTGCCGTGCTCGTGCCGACGACGCTTCTGGCGGAGCAGCATTTCCGCACCTTCTCGGAGCGGCTCGCGCCCTTCTCGATCCGCGTGGAGATGCTTTCCCGCTTCCGCACGCAAAGCGGAGCAGCAGGAGACGCTCAAGGGCCTGAAGAGCGGGACGGTGGACTTCGTGATCGGAACGCACCGTCTGCTCCAGAAGGACATGGTGTTCAAGAACCTGGGCCTTCTGGTGGTGGACGAGGAGCACAAGTTCGGCGTGAAGCACAAGGAGCGCATCAAGGAGTTCAAAAAGCTCGTGGACGTGCTGACGCTCACGGCCACGCCGATCCCGCGCACGCTCCATATGTCGCTCGCCGGCATCCGCGACCTCTCGATCATCCAGACGCCGCCGCTCGACCGCCAGGCCATCCAGGTGGTCGCTGGCGCGCTTCGGCAAGCGCGTGATCCGCGAGGCGATCCTGCGCGAGCTCGAGCGGGGCGGCCAGGTCTTCTTCGTGCATAACCGCGTGCAGGGCATCGAGCGCATGGCCGATTTCGTCCAGAACCTCGTGCCCGAGGCAAAGGTCGGCATTGCCCACGGCCAGCTGAAAGAGGACGAGATCGAGGACGTGATGACGAAGTTCATCGCAGGCACGAGCTGAACGTGCTCGTGACCACGACGATCATCGAGTCAGGCATCGATATCCCCACGGCGAACACGATCATCATCAACCGCGCCGACCGCTTCGGTCTGGCGGACCTCTACCAGATCAAGGGCCGCGTCGGCAGGAGCAGGGAGAAGGCCTACGCGATCCTGCTTGCGCCGGCAGACGAGGCGCTCACGGAAACGGCGCGCAAGCGGCTCCGGGCCATCCAGGAGCTGTCCGAGCTCGGCGCCGGCTTCCGCATCGCGGCCCAGGACCTGGAGACCCGGGGCGCCGGCAATCTGCTCGGCAAGCAGCAGTCGGGCCATATCGCGGCCGTGGGCATCGATCTCTACACCCAGATGATGGAGGAGGCCATGGCCGAGCTGCGCGGCGAGGAGACTCGCTGTGGAGCCGGACACGCAGATCACCATGCGCGCCTCGGCCTTCATCCCCGAGGACTACATCAACGATCCGAGCCTGCGTCTGGCGGCGTACAAGGAGGTGTCGAGCGTGGCCGATGAAGCAGCAGCTCCGCGACCTTGCCGACGAACTGCGCGACCGCTACGGCCTGCTGCCCGAGCCCGCGGCCAACCTGTTCGAGATCATGAGCGTCAAGATCATCGCCAAGAAGGCGCAGGTCGCGCGGATCGACGCGGGCAAGGACCATGGTGCAGATCACCTTCGCCGAAGGCGCGAAGATCTCGCCCGAACGGGTCATGCTGCTGCTCAAGAAGAACAAGGGGAAGATCAAGCTGGTCCCCGAGTATACGCTGCAGCTCGTCCTGGGCGACGAATCGCTCAAAACCGCGTCAAATGCGGTGAAAAAGTGCTTGCAGGAACTGCTGTAAAGTGTTATATACAAGAGCGTCCCGCACGCGGTGACGCGCATTCATTGCAGCAAAATAACGCATAAAACCTATCGGAGGAATCTTCATGAAACTGTTTTTCCAGACAGCCGCAACGGTAGTTGTGCTTGCGCTCGGCCTTGTCGGCTGCAACAAGGGCACTGACAGCGCCGTGCTTGCCAAGGTGAACCGGACCACGATCACGATCGCCGATTTCAAGAAACAGGTCAAGGACCTGGATCCGCAGGTCCAGCCGATCGTGACCACCGATGCCAAGGCCCGCAAGGAGTTCCTCGACCAGATCGTCGGATACGAGGTGGCCATTCAGGAGGCAAAGCGGCTCGGGCTCGACAAGGACGCGGACTTTAAAAAGCACGTGGCCGAGTACCGCGAAGAGATGGAGCGCAAGGTCCAGGAGGCGATGAAGTTCGAGCTGCTGTCCAACCTGGTCAAAAAAGAGCTGGCGAACAAGATCACGGCCCCCACCGACCAGGAGGTCAAGGACTACTACACCAAGAACATCACCCGCATGCGTACGGCCGACGGCAAGAAGGTCAGCCTCGAGCAGGCCGCGCCCGTCATCAAGGAGCGGATGGCCAACGAGCGGCAGCGCGAAGCCTTTGTCGGGTATGTGAAGGGCCTCAAGGAAAAGGCCAAGATCACGATAGACGAAAAGGCCCTCGCTTCGCTCGGCACCGATACCGCCGAGCTGCTGCCACAGGAAGGCCAGAAGCCGTCTTCCGCGACGGAGGCGCCTGCAAAGGACGCGGCCAAAAAGGAAGCGTCCGGGAAATAACGCAGGAAACATGGCTAACCATCGGTTCGTGACATATATGGCCCCGGCGCTTTTTCTGGGGCTTATCTTTTTTTCGTGCACGAAAAAAGAGGAGGCCGTTGCTCCGGCCCCGGAGCAGGCACCTGCGGTCTCGCCTGACGTCAGGGTCGTGGCGACCGTGAACGGCGACCCCATCTACGCTGGCCGAGTTCCAGGAACGGCTGGTCCGCGCAGGCTTCAAGTCCGGCAAAGAGGTGGAGCCGGAGGTCAAGGAAGAGCTGCTGAACCGCCTGGTGGAGCGCAAGATGCTGCTGCGCGAAGCCCAGCGGCGGCGGATCAAGATCGGGCTGCCCGACATCAATAAACGGATCGAGTCGTTCCGGGCAGAGCAGGGCCAGGAGGTCAAAGAGGTCCTGGCGGGCCAGGGCATCGATTTCGAAAAGTGGAAGAACGACATCTGGGAAGACCTGATGATCGAGCGCTTGCTGGCGCGCGAGGTGAACAGGCAGGCCGCTGTTTCCGGCGCCGAGGTCCGCAAGTACTATCAGGACAATCTGCAGCAATTTGAACGGCCCGAACAGGTCCGGGTGCGCCAGATCGTGGTCTCGAGCGAGACGGAAGCACAGCAGGCGCTGGAACAGCTCCAGGCGAATCCGGATTTTGCGGCGGTCGCGCGCGAGCGGTCAACGGCGCCCGAGGCCGAACTCGGCGGCGATCTGGGATATTTTTCCCGCGGTGACATGCCCGCGGAGTTCAATATTGTTTTTACCCTTCCGAAGGGCGGCGTGAGCGGCGTCGTGAAGAGCCCCTACGGATTTCATATTTTCAAGCTCGAGAACAAACGGCCTGCCGGAGTGATGGGCCTCGAAGAGGCATCTCCGGCGATCCGGGAAAAGCTGCTGCAGGAAAAGCAGGACCGCAGGTACCAGCAATGGCTAAAGGAGCTTCGGTCCCGGACGAAGTTCGAGGTCAATTATCAGGCGCTGATCCAGGAGCAGCCTCCTGGGGGCGATCTGTCAGGGAAGTAGCAGGACAAAGCGAGTGGAGCGAACAATGAAAAAACATTTTTTGATCATAGCGGCAGTGTGCGCCATGCTATTCGGTCCGGCAGAACAGCGTTCAACGATCGCGTCCGTTGTCGTCGACCGCGTGGTGGCGGTGGTGAATGACGAGATCATTACGCTGAGCGATCTGCAGCGCGAGGACCTGAAAAAGAGCAGCGCCGCACGGGACGAGCGGCTGATCCTCGAGGACCTGATCGACCGGAAGCTCCAGCTGGCAGCTGCCAAGCGGTCCGGCATCGACGTGACGGACGCTGAGCTTGCCGAGGCGCTGGCCGAGATCATGAAGCGCAACACCATGGACCGCAAACAGTTCGACGCAGAACTGGCAAAGGAGGGGCTCACCTATGACCAGTACCGGTCCGAGCTCCGGGAGCAGATCACGCTCTCGCGCATCTTCAACAAATACGTACGGTCGGGGCTGGGCCTGGACGAAGCCGAACTGCGCGCCTATTACGAGCGCAACCAGAAGGCCTACGCGCTGCCCGAGGAGATCCGCGTGCGCCAGATCTTCATAAAGCAGCCGGACAACGCGACAGCCTCCCAGGCGGCTGCTGCCCGTGAGCGCGCCAGGATAGCTTCCGAACGCGCCCGCAGGGGAGAGGATTTCGTCGGTCTGGTGCGGGAACTGTCCGCGAGCGAGAACGCGGCCGAAGGCGGCGACCTCGGTTTCATGCGCCGGGACCATGCCCTTCCCGGAGATCGAGCAGGCCACCCGGTCGCTCAAGCCCGGCGAGATCGCCGGTCCGCTCCAGTTCGCCGGCGGCTACCATATCATCCGGCTCGAGGAGGTCAGGACCCCGGTCATGCCCTTTGACCGGGTGAAGGACGAGATCCAGTCCACCCTGTACCAGCAGAAGCTCGATAACACCTACCGTACCTGGCTCCAGACCCTGCGGGGCGATTCGCACATCGAGAACAGGCTGTAAATGAGAAGTCAGAAGTAAGAAGATGAGAAGTAAGAAGACCAGATGTATTCAGAAGCAAGTGCTTAGAAGTCGCAAGGTGTTAGTCTAACTTCTTACCTCTTACCTCTGTCCTTATCCCCCCCACTTATGAAAACCGTACGCCTGAAAAAGAAAGAAGAGCGCCGCATCCTGCGCGGCCACCCCTGGGTGTTCAGCAACGAACTGCAGGGCATCCCCGCCGGGACCATGCCGGGCGAGATCGTGGACGTGCTTGATTTTTCGGGCGCGTTCATCGGCCGCGGGTACATCAACCCCCATTCGCTCATTTGCGTGCGGCTTTTGACCCGGAAGCAGGAAGAGATCGATCAAGATTTTTTCCGCGGCCGCATCGCGCGGGCACGCTCCCTGCGCACCCTGCTCGGGTTCGGCGATTCCTTCCGCGCGGTCTTCGGCGAAGGCGACGGCTTGCCCGGATTGATCGTGGACAAATACGCGGACACGCTCGTGCTGCAGTCCACGACCGCGGGCATCGAAGCACAGCTCGACCCGATCCTCGCCGCACTGATCGACGAATATGCACCGAAAGCGATCGTGCTCAGGAATGATACGGCCTCGCGCGAACTTGAAGGGCTGACGCAGGAAACGCGCGTTGTCCGCGGAGAGGTCACCGGCCCGGTGGCCATCGAAGAGTCGGGCATCACGTATACGGTCGATGTTCTCGAAGGCCAGAAGACGGGCTTCTTTTTTGACCAGCGCGAGAACCGGCAGGCGCTCAAAGGCCTGGTGCAGGGCACGGCGCACCCTTGACTGCTTCTGTTATGTCGGGGCCTGGTCCTTAAGCGCCGCGCGCTACGGCGCAGCAGAGGTGATCGGCGTCGACTCGTCCCAGAAGGCCGTGGACCTGGCTTCGCGAAATGCGGCCCTGAACGGCCTGTCGGCGCGGTTCGTGAAGGCCGACGCCTTCGAGGAGCTGCGGCGGCTCGACAAGGAGCGCGAACGCTTCGGCTGCATCATCCTCGACCCGCCGGCATTCGTGAAGAGCCGGGCCAAGGTGCGGGAGGCGCTCAAGGGGTATAAAGAGATCAACCTCCGGGGCATGAAGCTGCTGGAGCCCGGCGGGGTGCTGGTCACCTGTTCCTGCTCGCATCACATCGACGAGGACCTGTTCCGCGAGATGCTGATCGACGCGGCCCAGTCGGCCGGCAGGCAGGCGCGGCTCCTCGAGATGCGCTCCCAGGCGCGGGACCATCCGATGCTGCTCGCGGCGCGCGAGACGCAGTACCTGAAGTGCGCGGTGCTGGTGATCGAATAATAAAGCTGAAGGCGGGAAGGTTAGAGGTAAGTGGAAAATAACCTTCAGCCTTCAACCTTCAACACCTGAACTACCTACTGAATTTTATCTTGACTAAGCAGCATGCCCTGTGTTAAAAAGTATCCGTTCCCGGGCGATTAGCTCAGCGGGAGAGCACTGCCTTCACACGGCAGGGGTCGCAGGTTCAAACCCTGCATCGCCCACCATGATAATCAAAGGGTTACAGCATTTTGCTGTAGCCCTTTTTCATTGGCTGTGTCCTTTTTGTGCCCCCCAGCGCCACTCTCTACAGAAGCACGACTAAAGGCAGGATATCTGTTGCAGCAGCTGCAAAACAGCGAACGGTTGTCATGAGGTATTCGAAAAGAAAAGCAGGCAACGCCGAAAAACTTCTTTACTCCTTAAAAAAGCATTTGGACACGGATTAACACGGATAAAAGCCGGATAACGGCGGATTATTTCTTTTCTAAGAGGTTCACCCAATAGGTGAATGCTTTAGAATTTATCCGCGTCGCTTAGAAGCGCCTACTTCTGGTAATCAGATGTTTCCGATTCTTCCGTGTCCAAATGCCGTTTTTAGGTTAATCCTGAATGCCTGATTTTATCTGCGTGAATCTGCGTAAATCTGCGGCCAACTGCAGACAGTCTGCCTCACTTCCTCCTCTTGCCAGACCTGCGGCGCATTGAAGCGCTGATTCGGGCTGGACATTTGCAACGAACTGGAGTAACGTTTGTAATTATTCAATCATTTACGCTATGTGGTACGGCCGCATTTCAAGGAGGTATATTCATGGTAAAATACATTTTGTGTGCTGCAGTGCTTGTGGTGTGCTCCCTGGCGGTGTATGCTCCCAACACGTTTGCCGATGAGCAGAAGTACGAACTGAAGTCCGCGGCAGCAACGGTCAGGGACGTTCTGGCGGAAAACATGGGCAAGCGGGTGATCGTGCGCATGGAAACCGGCGACGATCTGGAAGGCACCGTGAGCAGGGTCGGGGACAGCCTGGTGCATATCTCGAAGCTCTCAGGCAGGGATTTCTACGATGCCGTGGTCCGGATGGATAAGATCAGCGCCGTCCTGTTCAAAGTGCGGGGCAACTGACTCTCCTCGTTCCGGAAGGTAGTGGTAATGAGCAAGACTTTATGGTTCAATTAAGCCTTGAGGAATTCAACAACTTGAAATTCCATTTTGGAACATCAAGTCGGGGTGGGACATGACCCGATGGATCTGAAAACGACCATTAAAAAGGAAGGAGAATCGATCATGAAACGCAAAATAGGTGCTCTGCTGTCATTCTTTATCTGCCTTGTTTTATTGTCTTTGGTCCAGGCTGCGTCTGCCGGCAATGCAAGTGCGGAGCAGAAAGAAAAGGCGGCGATTTACATCTTGTCCACGACCGACACGAGCAGTGTTACAGACGGGGAGCTCGCACGGGTCTACCGGGAGGCTGATGCCAGTTTAATATATCAGATCAGGGACGGGCTCGCATCACGGGGAATGAAAGTAAACATCATAGGGTCCGAGCAGGACATCGCAGCGGACCCCACACGGTTTATTCTGCTCGTCAAGGT
Organism: Nitrospirota bacterium; assembly: GCA_963818475.1. Lineage (GTDB taxonomy): Bacteria > Nitrospirota > UBA9217 > UBA9217 > UBA9217 > GWC2-56-14. Next base: position 829,140 of record CAWFSF010000002.1, read on the forward strand.
GGAAAAAATAGAACTGGGCGGGAAAAGGCCGTTCGGCCGTACCGCAAAGGTGAAGGTCAGCTATACCGTGCAGAACAAAGACCGGATCGATCTCATCGGGAGATCTCATGAAGAGACGTCCGTTCAGCGATGGGAGAATTGCGTAAAAAAGATCAGCGAACAGCTCGTGGACGATGTTTCCAATGATGTTGCAAAGAAGTCCGTCTCCACCAGGCCGGAAGTTAAGCAGGATAAAGAAAAAGAGGCGCCGGCAGGATCGTCGGCTGAGGCAAGACTTCAGGAACTCAAGAAACTGAAGGCCAAGGGTCTGATAACGGAGAAGGAATACGAAATAAAGCGGAAAGAAATTTTAAAGGAGTTGTAATTGGCTGGCTGGATGAAGGCGAAAGGGTTGAACAGGAAGGCATGTTGATACTTGATCCGAAAGGCAAGCGCGGCTATCGCTCCGTTGTATTCGATGTAGAGACCACAGGGTTGTCAACAAGGCTGGGGGACCGGGTCATCGAGATCGGCGCTGTTGCCATCGAGGGGAACAAGGTCGTTGATGAGTTCCACAGCCTGATACAGGTCAACCAGCCGATCAATCCTTTTGCCCAGGCGGTGCATGGCATTACGGAAGAGATGCTGAAAGGTCAGCCGACCGCCGATCTCGTCATGCCGAAATTCCACAAGTTCATCCGGAAAAGCCTTCTGGTGGCGCATAATGCGAGTTTCGATGTTCGATTCATGAGCCACGAATTTTCCCTGCTGAAATTCGATCTGAACAACGTCTGTTTCTGCACCTTGAAGCTCGGAAGAAGCATGTTCCCCGCGCTGGCAAAACATGATCTGGTAACGCTCTATCAGCAGTTTTATAAGAAGCCGCCCAGGGAGATGCATCGTGCGCTGCAGGACGCGCGAACCACTGCCAAGATCTGGGTGAAGATGGAGCGTAAGCTGCTTGTCTGAATGAAGTGAAGCATTCGGTGGAGAAGGTAAAGGGGACCAGTCAGAAGGTATTAGTTCCCCGGGTAGTGAGCGGTCTGGCGGGAACAGAGAACTGGCCGTCGATGTTTTTGACAAGCAGTAAACGGTGGATGTCAAAATAAAAGAAACCCTAAGAAGTCCTCGACCATGAAAATCGAACGTGACATATTCGATTTTCATGGTATACTTACCGCCGATGATAAAACGTGAAAAACTGATGCAGGAGGTTCGGTCCGCCATAAGGAGGAGCCGTGCGGTTGCGCTCATCGGACCGCGGCAGTGCGGGAAGACCACGCTGGCGCGGAAGCTTGTGTCTCCCGATTCCCCCAATTACCTCGATCTTGAAGACCCGTCAAGCATTGCCCGCCTTGATCAACCCATGATCGCGCTCGGCAGTCTGAAAGGGCTCGTGGTCATCGATGAAGTTCAACGGAGGCCCGATCTATTCCCGGTGCTTCGGGTGTTGGCGGATCGGAAACCCCTGCCTGCCCGTTTCTTGATCCTGGGCAGCGCGTCGCCTGAACTGCTCAGGCAGTCATCTGAATCCCTGGCCGGACGGATCGAAACAATCCCCATGAGCGGTTTCAGTATGGCCGAGGTCGGGAAGCCCGCGCAGCCTCGACATTGGCTGCGGGGCGGTTTCCCTCCCTCCTTTCTTTCGCGGGCCGAATCGGACAGCCTGGCATGGAGAAAGAACTTCATTCAGACCTTCCTGGAGCGGGATCTGCCCCAGTGGGGCTTCGGGGCGCCATCGGCAGCGATGCTGCGATTCTGGACCATGCTTGCTCACTACCATGGCCAGATCTGGAACGCAGCGGAGCCCGCACGATCCCTCGGAGTGAGCGAGCCCACGGTGCGGCGATATCTCGACATTCTCTCCGGGGTATTTATGGTGCGCCAGCTTCTCCCGTGGCATGCCAACCTGAAAAAGAGGCAGGTCAAGGCGCCCAAGATCTACTTCCGAGACACGGGTTTGCTGCACCACCTGCTGGGCATCCGATCGGAAAAAGAGTTGCTGGGCCACCCGAAAAGCGGCGCATCCTGGGAAGGATATGTGATCGAAGAAACGATCAAGGCGATTGAACCTGACGAGGCCTACTATTGGGCAACCCACGGCGGGGCTGAGATAGACCTGCTCCTGGTGAAGGATGGCCGCCTCCTGGGAGTGGAATGCAAGCGCATGGACGCACCGCGAATGACGCCATCAATGCGAACTGCGTTGGAAGAGTTGAAGCTTGAACAGATCGCAGTGGTGTATCCGGGAACGAAGCGGTATTCACTGGGAGACAACGTGGCCGCTGTTCCTCTTGAAGCCGTGGCAGATGGAATGAAGGGGCTGTTCCCGAAAAAGAGCAACCCTAACAATGCCAGGGTGCGGTAAATACCAAAATAAAAGACCTGACACTCGGGTCCTGACACTCGGGTCCGTGCCGAGAGCAGGCGATTGAAAACGAGGAATGTCAAGCCGCAAGACTGACCCCCGGAGGGTTCCCAGGAGTGAACATGCTTACGGCAAGAACGAAACTCTCACCCGTGTTTTTGCTGTTCGGCGCGGCACTTTTACTCGTAGTATTGACCACGCTTGCGCTGGGCGCCCTGTGGGGAAATACACCGTTCGTCAATGAGCCCCTCCATTCAGCGCTCGAGGCCCTGGGCGCGATGGCCGCGGTCGTCATGGCGATATTTCTTCTGCAGGGCAAATCAGAACAGGATATCGAGAAATATTCTCCCCTCGCCATCGGCTTTCTCTCCATGGGCATCCTGGACGGCTTTCACGCCGTCTCCGGACGCGGACACAGCTTTATCCTGTTTCACAGCGTCGCAAGTCTCGCCGGCGGTCTCGGCTCCGCGCTCATCTGGTCACCCCACTATGTGAACCGCTCAATAAAAACAGACAGGCAGCTTGCATGGACGATCGCGGGGAGTCTGATCGTACTCGGAGTCCTTACGGTCCGGTATCAACAATGGATCCCGGCGATGGTGGAAAACGACGTTTTTACCCCGGCCGCAATAACGATCAACCTCGCTGCCGGGGTTTTGTTCATCGCCGCCTTCGTTTATTTTCTGGTCGATTTCTTCCGCTTTCATAAGAGCGAATCCTATCTCTTTTCCTGCCTGTATCTACTCTTCGGTCTGGCCGAGCTGGAGTTTCCCTTCTCCGCGGCCTGGAACGCGCAATGGTGGTTCTGGCACTTGCAGCGCCTGGGAGCATATCTTGTCGTCCTCTATTTTCTGTTTCACACGTTTCATCGGATCGCGCTCGAAAGAAACCAGCTTATCCTTCAACTCCATGAAGCTTTCGGGGAAGTCAAGCAGTTAAGCGGTTTACTGCCGATCTGCTGCTCCTGCAAAAAGATACGGAACGACAAGGGCAGCTGGAAACACATAGAAGCCTATATCAGCGAACATTCGGAAGCGGAGTTCACCCACGGACTGTGCCCTGAATGTTCAAAGAGGGCTTTTGACGAGTTGAGCGAGCTAACAAAAAAATAAATCAGAGACAGGAATGGTAGAATATCTATGACGATGGCTTGGAAGGAAGTGACCGTTGAGGAGCTGGCAAAAACGCTGGGCGCAAATGTCGCCGGGGCGCGCGAGAAGCAGCGGCTGGTCAAATTGATCGTCAAAACGCGGAAGGACAAGGACCTGTCGCAGGCCGCTCTTGCAAGGAAGCTCGGGATCAGCCAGGCGCGGGTGGCGCAGATCGAGTCCGGCGTCGGCACGGCGAAGGTCACCTTTGATGTGCTCTTCAACATGCTGGTCGCCCTGGGACTTGACTATAAAGTGGTGACGAGGAAGGCGGCGTAAGGGGAAATGCTACAAAGGAGACCTGATCCTCTGCGGTCTATTTTGACATTGCCTGGCATTTATGTTAGATTGTTTTACCTCAAGGCGCTGATTTTCTATGGAAATAAAATATTCAGAAAGAGCGGTCAAATAGCTTTCGAAGTAAAGCACAGGCAAGAGGCATACCATGATTAAGACTCAGATCGTGAAAGAAAACGACAAGCCGGTTGCGGTTGTCCTCGATTATAAGGAATATCTGCGGCTCAAGGAAATCGAACAAGATAAAAAGGACTATTATTCCGCGTTGCAGGTGAAAATGAAGAACAAAAAATGGACAAGTCACAAGGATTTAAAGAAAGCGATAGGACTATAATATAAGAGTGTTAAGCAAAGACTTGACAGGTGCGCGGTCGTTTACTGTCGTTATAAGAATAGTCCAAGCCGGTTAAAATGAGTAAAATCATCTTTGACCGGCTTTCCTTTTTTCAAAGAAAAATCCACAGGCTTTCACGGAGCAGGCCATCCCGCGGCGCGAGTTGGATATCATCGATAAGAAGTTGAAGGAGATATGACCATGGCTTGGACACCTGTCATTTCCGACAGGTGACATCGAGTACTCAATCAGCTATACTCATGCAGCAAATTGTCGAGCCTGACCCTGCGAGCGTTACCCCATTGGAGGTTCCCATGAAAAAAACAGCGATCAGTTTCCTTGTAGTCACTCTGCTCCTGGTTCTGGCGGGTGCAGCGCTCGCGGGCGAGAAGCTCGGGGCCGTAGCGGCGGTTGATGTAGAAAAAGGCGTGATAGTACTCAAGGACAATACGCAGTTTGACGGCGTGGCGGCATCGCTGCTCAAGGGGTGGAAGAACGGCGACAATGTAATGGTGATCTACAAGGAAGAAGGCGGAAAGAAGGTCGTGACCAGGATAATGCCGCCGCCGATCGGCTGCTGAGCTGGAGAGGCTATTGGGGATCCCGCTCGATGTGTGACATGCTTTTTATCAAGAGTAAAGAAGTGCCCCCAATAACCGACGAGAAGGACCTGTCTATAAGGGGCCTGAGGTGCTTCCGGGAAAATGGTCAGGAAGAAAGATAAACTGACCAGGGGTTGGGTCGAGTGGGTAGATAACTCATGTTTTAAGTCTGCATCAGCCCCGAATCGGCCCGAGTCGGCCTCCGCTGTAAGACTCATCGGAGAAGTTTATAAATGCCAAGCGGAAAACCATGGACAAACGATGAACTCATGATTGCGATGAATCTTTATTGCAAACTCCCGTTTGGTCAGCTTCGTCACGGGAATCCCTTGATAATTGAGGTTGCGCGGAAGCTAGGTAGAACGCCGAGCAGTCTTTCGATGAAGCTTTGCAATCTCGCTTCTCTAGATCCATATCACCAAGCACGCGGGATAAAGGGCCTTAGCAGCACAAGTAGAGCGGACAGGGAAATATGGAACGAGTTTAACTCTGATTGGGCAAGGTTGGGCGTGGAGAGCGAGGAGAAATTGCAGTTGCTTCTTGGAGAGATTGTTGAGGATGGGCCAAGTATTTCTGCGACAAAAAGAAGGCTCAGAAAACAAGCAACCATAAAAATGCCCACGTATGAGCCTACTGGCCCAACGGAAACGTTTATGACAGCTAAAGCACGATTAGGCCAACGATTTTTTCGTCAGAGCGTGCTTGCCTCCTATAACTGCCGGTGCTGCGTTACTGGCAATCCTATCCCGGAACTGCTTGTTGCCAGCCATATTCTTTCTTGGGGTGATTATCCGGAGCATCGACTAAATCCCAGAAATGGACTATGTCTTGCACAAACACAAGACGCCGCTTTTGACAAGGGGTTGATTACCTTTGACGAAGATTATAGACTCGTTCTAGGTCCATATCTGAGGGAATTTCTTCCGAACGAAGCCTTGAAACGGAATTTTCTTGCCTATGAAGGAAAACAGATACAAATGCCGGATAAATTCTTGCCCGTGTCAGATTTTATGCAAAAACACCGCGACGAAGTATTTCATCGGAGATAGTGATATTTTATGCCCCTCGATGAATCCTACATTTACCGAAAGGAAGTCGATTGGTCGTTACTCCACGAGGGGTTGACGATTCCAGTTCGCCTTCAGATTGCATTTAGGAGTCTGCTCGATGTATACGAGCGGGGCGTTGGCAGAAAAGTCAGTCTTCTCGTCGATGGTCAGCCGTTCGAGGCGATGCTGATAAACCAAGCTTTTGACCGCGAGAAATTTGCTCATCATTCTGATGTGGTGCAGATTCGGTTTACTGCAAAGAGTGGCCTGCCTCGGAAGCTCCAGGAAATCTTTTCAGCAAGCTACAATTACCTTAAAAAAGAACGAGAACAGGCGCAGGGAAGAAGGACCTTTGTACGCCTGCCGGAGGACAGCCGGGAATATTTCGTTCTTTATGCAAGCGCACGCCCAGAGGTCTTTGTTGTGGAGACGATTATTACGTCTGAAGTTAATGCGGTTAACACCATGCTAGCGGGGCTAACAGAGGAGGAGTTCGAACGGTATGGTGAATTTGCTCGTCGTGACGAATCTGCTTCAATCGTAATGCGCCCGCAATTGGCAAAGGTTCGTAAGCTTGACCGTTCGATTGGCGAAGACTTAAAGACGCTCTATGATTTTCGGTGCCAAATCTGTGGCGATAACTTCGGTAAGCCCTTCGATCAGCGGATTGTCGAAGTTCACCACATTATCCAGTTTGTTAGCTCTATGAACAATGATTATGACAATTTAATGGTGATTTGCTCAAATCATCACCGCGTCATCCATAAGGCTTCTCCAATTTTCGACCGTCAATCGCTGACACTGTCATATCCAAACGGCTATCAAGAGGTCTTCAAACTGGATATGCATTTCAATGCATGATTCATATCTCGGGTTCATATAGGGTCACTTCTTTGACCTTGACAGGCATAGCAAGGATAAAGAAGCGACCGTTCGCAGTAACAACTGATTATCTCGCGGGTTCAAGTCCCGCCCAAGGAGTTGTCCGTACACCTTGGTAGCACGAGGGAGCGGCGTCTGAGCAATCAGAGGTCGTGAGTTCCCAAACGGCAAAGCTACAGGCCGCAGCGAAAGCGAACCTACACGTAGCCTCGTAACTTATTCGGAGATGCCGACCTTGTGGTCAAATGGGGAAGGCCGATGCGCGCTGATTCAGACAACGGAATCGATCTGTGCGATCTCCCGGGGTAGCAGGGGCGGCATGCAGCGGAAGATAAGCAGTCCAGTGCTGGAGACCCCATACAGTGATGTTAGAGGAACATCAACCGGTGCGTATAAGGAAACGAAAACGCACTGGGCTGTATCGGGAGTCGGAGGGGTCCATAGTATCGTTTGAAGGTATGGGACAACATAACCCTGCCCGAGAAAAGGGACCCTGCTTTGTTCACGCAACCGAAGGAGAGAGGATGAGGGGATTGCAGAGATGCTAACAACCCCAGATACAATCAGGACACTCCAGAGGAAGCTCTACCGTAAGGCCAAGCAAGAACCGGCCTACCGCTTTTACGCGCTCTACGACAAGATACACCGGGCCGACATCCTCAGTCACGCCTACCATCTTGTCAGGGCCAACAAAGGAAGCGCCGGCATCGACGGCGTCACCTTCGAGGCCATAGAGACCGGAGAAGGGGTAATCGCCTTTTTGGCGGAGCTGCAAGAAGCACTGAAGAGCAAGACCTATGCACCAAACCCTGTAAAGCGCGTCATGATCCCCAAAGGAGACGGCACAGAGCGTCCCTTGGGAATCCCGACCATTAGGGACAGGGTGGCCCAGATGGCCGTAAAACTGGTCATCGAACCGATATTTGAAGCGGATTTTATAGACACCTCATACGGATTCAGACCCAAGAAGTCGGCCCATGATGCAATCGAAGACATATCGTATGCCCTTAACTGCGGTTATACGGAAGTCATCGACGCCGATGTGTCCAGGTACTTCGACACCATTCCCCATGCCAAACTCATGGCCGTGGTCGCCGAGCGCATCGTTGACAGTGCGATTCTGCACATTATCCAGATGTGGCTCAAGGCCCCCGGTTATGGAAGTGGACAAGGACGGAACGAAGCGCAACATCGGCGGCGGCAAGGCAAACACCAAAGGAACACCGCAGGGCGGTGTCATCTCGCCGCTCCTGGCCAATCTCTATCTGCACCTGTTAGATAGGATATGGCATAAGAAGAAGCTTCAGTATAGGCTCGAAGCGCGTCTTGTCCGGTATGCCGACGATTTTGTCGTGCTGTGCAGAAAGGGAACTGAGCAGCCGATGGCGGTTGTGCGCCGGGTGCTCGAACGACTGGGACTTGTACTCAATGAGAACAAGACCCGCATGGTGAACGCCAAGCAAGAAGGCTTCAACTTCCTTGGATTTGAACTTCGTATGGGGAAAAGTCGGAGAACGGGCAACCTTTACCCCCTTATACAACCGTCACGAAAAGCCCTGAAGAAGATCAAAGACAGCGTTACCGCTCTTACACACAGGCGGATGACGCCGAAGCCGCTTACTATGATAATCGAAGATATCAATACCGCCCTCCGGGGCTGGGTCGGGTACTTTCATTACCGCAATAGCAGCAAGGCGTTCAATCGTCTCAAGTTTCATGTGGAAGCGCGAGTGCGCACGCATCTGCGAAAGCGGCATAAGATCAAAAGCAGGGCAGCGGGGTTTACCAGGTTCACCAACAGGTCTTTGTACGAGAAGTATGGGCTCTATAAAGTGCCGACGACAGCGGGCTGGCTGAAGGCGCATGCCTTGCGGTGAAGAACATCGGAAAGCCGTGTGCGGGAAAACTGCATGCACGGTTTGATGAGGGAGGGCTGGTCAATACGACCAGCTCTCTACTCTACCCAACCCTGTCGCCTATCAAATGGAATATAGACTGATTTGGCACCCACAAAAACGCGGACAGGTAAAGGACCACCTTGATTTCAGTATCGGATCTCTTGACGACATTTGCGATTTATACATGCGATAGAACCTGCAAATGTACTATCCTTAGAACAGTGTTTTCAAGAAGGCTGAAACAAGAAAACTATGCCGAAGAAAAGTATCTTGGAAGAGTCGCAGACAGCAGTCTCAACCACCCCGTACTCGGAGTTGTTGCGAGGATTCTTTATTATTGAGTAGACAAACTGCTAGTGGAAACATCTTTCAGGATTGAATAAATTGGGCATCATACTATGAAACTGATTCATAGGGTCACAAACAATCACGGTTTGAGAAGCCAGACGACATGGAAACTACTGGCCGCCAAAAATGCGCCAGCAATCATCGGAATTCTGCACACCCATCTTTTCGGAGACGAGCGGCGACTTTCGAGCTCTATTCTGCATGAACGGATAGCTCAAGATCTGCGCTTGCTAAAAGAATCTGGATTTGAGGAGCTTGAGAATAAACTTGAAGCCAAGGCCTATTTGCAGCAGTGGCTATCCGATGGATATCTTGAGCGATCATATGACGCAAAGTCCGGCGAGGAAGTATATGAGTTAAGCGCCGGGGCAATCCAGGCGATCAGGTTTATAGAAACCCTTTCTCAGCAAAGATCGGTCGCAACCGAAAGCCGTCTCTCCATGGTGATCCAGCAGCTTACCCAACTTACGACAGAAACAGACCCGGATCCCGAATCACGGGTTAAAAGTCTGATAGAGGAACAAGCGAGAATCCAGACAAAAATTGACGCTATCAGGTCAGGAGACCAAAAACCGCTTGCGGAAGACCGGGCTTTAGAGCGGTTGAGGGATATCATTCTACTAGTATATGAACTGGCAAATGATTTCAGACAGGTCAGGGACAAATTCAACCAGCTGAATCTTCAATTGCGCGAAAAAATAATTGAAAGTGAAGAGTCACGCGGAGGAGTGCTGGAGGAGCTTTTTGCGGGAGTGGATGTTATTGCTGAAAGCGATGCAGGCAAGACATTTAGAGCATTCTGGTCATTACTCACCGATCCCCAACAAAGCATGGAGCTGGAAGTGTCACTGGACCAGCTCACGGAGAGGGAGTTTTCAAAATCTTTGAGTCGCGAGGAGCGGAAATTCTTGTTAGGAATGACAAGACTCTTGTTGGTACGCGGAAGTGATGTGCATGAAACGCTGCAGTTCTTTGCCAGGAGCCTGAAGCAGTACGTGACAAGCCGGGAATACCTTGAGCACCGGAGATTCAGTCAAAAAATAAAAGAAGCGCAACGCTTGGCCTTGGAAATAAAAAACAGTGTAAAGCCTACGGACCAAATAGGTTACAATCTCCGCCTCACCAGCATCAAGCTCTCCTCTGTATCTCAATTAAAGTTAAACGACCCAAGTCTCCATTATTCCAAAACCGGTATAGACCTCGCGGGCCCTCCAAGAATTTCCCTCGAATCCGTCAGCGAGATGGTCGCAAATTCCGAGATCAACTTCAGGCAGCTCAAGAAGAATATTCAAGCCATAATCATAAACGGCAACCTGGTTACCATTAAGGATATCCTGGATAAGTATCCCGCAGAGCAGGGCCTTGGGAGCGTAATAGGATATCTGTCAATCGGTACACGGCATGGCGTATTGTCGAGAGACAAAGAAGAAATAGTGCAATGGAAGGGTATGGATGGACAGTATCGCATTGCCCGGATCCCTTGCATCTATTTTCAGAAAGGCTGTTTCGATGGCAGACAAAAAACAAGATAGCCAGAGCTCTTTATCCGATAACGTAAAGAATGAACCGCTCTATCCAGGCGACACGGGATCCCTTCCTGGGGATGCGCGAAGGGTATTGACGCATCTGCTGGCGGGACCGTCCTTGGAGGAAAAACGTCATGCCATCATGTGGCCGACACTTCTCAGACATGAAAAGGAAATTCGAAGCAGGCTTTCCGAGTTGTTCCTGGACCTGGAGGTCGACAAAGAACTGGGTGTTGCATTCATTCGTCAGGCGCGAACCGGCGATCTGGATGCCCCGATCCTGGTTCGTCAGTTGTCCCTGACCTACATGCAGTCGGTCCTGATACTGTATCTTCGAAAGCTGCTTATGGATGCCATTGCGAGAGGTGAGGCGGCGATTACTTCTCATACTGAAATCTCCGAAGAAATGAAATTGTATGATACCGCCGACAATACAGATCGCGCAGGCTTTGAAAAACATGTGTCTTCGGCGATCGACAAGATGAAGAAAAACAGCATATTGAGTCTTATCCGCGGGAGCGAAGACCGATATGAAGTATCGGCAACTTTAAAGTTATTGTGCACGCCAGAGGACGTTGATGCTTTTACCCGCCAGTATCAGAAGCTTCGAGACGGCGGGTTCCAGGAAACCACCGGGGGAGTGGAATAAAATGTCCGTGAATGATAAATGGCGGGAGCAGCAGTTCCGGATGAGACGTCTCCAGGTTTGTAACTGGGGAACATTCTCCGGTCTTCATATCGTACCTATTTCCGAGAAAGGGCACTTGTTTATCGGCCGATCAGGATCAGGCAAGAGTTCTCTTCTTGACTCAATTTCTGCCCTACTGATCCCTCAACGATGGCGGGAATTCAATGCTGCGGCAAAAAAGGGTGAAAAAGGGAGGCACGATAGAAACTGGGTATCTTACATCCGCGGAGCTTGGAGTGAACAAACCATGGATGACGGCCAGATCGCAACGCAGTTTCTCCGGATGGGAACGACGTGGTCGGCGCTCGCGCTTGAATATGGAAACGAGCAGGGGCAAATTGTTAGTCTTATACAGCTACATTGGATAAAAGGTAATTCTAATCAAGAAGGTGATGTAAAGCACCATTTTATGATCGCAAAAAGATCATTTGATGTAAAAAAAGAGTTGGAAGGTTTTCAGGACACAGATATCCGCAAACTGAAGCAAAGACTCGTCGAAGTTAAGCCCTTCGATACATTTGAATCCTATGGTGAACATTTCAGACAACTTTTCAGCATCGAAAACGACATTGCTCTTAAATTGCTCCAAAAGACACAAGCGGCAAAGGATCTTGGCAGGGACCTGAACGAATTTTTACGTGATTTCATGCTTGATACACCAGAAACATTTGAGGTCGCGGATCGGCTGGTTGAAGGTTTTACGGAGTTGAATTCTGCGCATTCAGAGGTTGTCGATGCAAGAAAGCAAATCGCAGTGTTGATTCCTGCAAGGGAAGACTACCGGCAGCATAAAATTAACGAGGAGAAGATTGCTCAACTTGCTGACTTGGAAGCATCAGTAGAACCATATAAAAATCGGCAAGAAAAAGTGCTTGCGGAAGATGCAATTGAGAAGCTGAATACACAGGATAAGGGGTTGGAGGCACAGGAAAAACAGCAGCTTCAAGAATATCTCGATCTGTCCAAACACCTTAAACTGCTCGAGGATGAGTACGGCGAGAAGGGTGGCGCCCGCATACAGGAATTAGAACGCAGTATACAGGAAGCTGAACGTGAGAGAGGTGATAGAGCTGCAAAGGAAATCCAAGCAGTTAATGCATGTAAAACCCTGGACCGCATCTTGCCGAAAGAACCTCTCGAATTCTCAGAGCTTGCTTCAGAAGCAAGGGGAATATTGGACAGACGTAAGGAGTCTAGCAGGCAGGACAGTGATAAACTCGTAGGTTTAAGCAAACGTCTGGACGAAGTCGAAAAGAAGTTCGAAAATACGGTTCGTGAAGTCAATATGTTGAAGCGAAAACCGTCCAATATAGACGCAAACATGCATGAACTTCGGTCGCAGGTTGCCACTGCTGTAGGCATTCCCGAAGATGATCTGCCATTTGTCGGAGAGCTGATAGAGGTCAAAAAGGAAGAATCCGCATGGCGTGGCGCAGCTGAGCGACTTTTGAGGGGATTTGCATTATCTCTTCTTGTAGACGATAAAAATTATGCGGCCGTGTCAAACTATATCAATAACACCGACCTGAATAGGCGACGCTTAGTTTATTACAGGACAACACCTGAAGGATATGGTCTTAGTCGTTCCACAGATGATCAGTCATTGTTCAACAAGTTGATTATTAAGGAGACTGTTTATAAGCCATGGCTCGACTCTGAATTAAAAAAGAGATTTGATTATATCTGTGCTCGTGATATGAAGGAATTCCGACAGGCCGACTACGCTATTTCCCGGGAAGGCCAGGTCAAACATGGTAAATCTAAACACGAAAAGGATGATCGTAACTTTATCAACGACCAAAGCCAGTGGGCGTTAGGGTTTGACAATAGTGAAAAAAGACGTCTCTACGAGGGGCTGGCAAAACAGCAGGCAGAAGAAATATCGGGTCTCAGTAAACAGCATAAAAAGCTTCAGGAAGAAATTGAGAACCAACAGGACCGTCTGATAGCATGCCAGACTCTTGCCAATCTCCAATGGCAGGAAATAGACGTCAGCAGCGTTATGGGTCGGATCAAGGAATTATCGAAGATGAGGGATGATTTGCGTAATTCCGCCAGTATCACATTACAAGAGATCGCAGACCGGATCAGTCATCAAAAGCAGGAACTCAGCGATGCCGATGCTGTATTACGTGATATAAGGGTTGATCGCAAGGCTATAGAAAAAGATAATGATAAATTGCTAAAAAGGCTGGAAGAGGTACGTATCAGAATCGCAGATACGTTATTATCAAATGAGCATGAATCAATGCTGTCTACACGATTTGAATCAGCGGGTGTACTTACGCTTGATAGCCTGGATAAGCTGCAGGGGAAGGTAAGACTTGGAATTGTTGGTGAAAAGAATGACTTGATCGCTGAACAAGCGAAAAAGAAAGCAGCTATAGAAAGGTGCTTTCGTGATTTTCTTGGACAGTGGAGAGGATTCGATAGTAACTTCAAAGATACCCTGGATTTTGCACCGGATTTTATAATACATCTGGAAAAGTTGGAATGTGATGGGTTGCCAAAGGTCGAGGACCGTTTTTTTGCTTTGCTTAGTGATCAGGGAACTCAAAATATTACTGCTTTAAACAGCTATATTTCAGAAGCACGAAAGAAAATCCGGGACCGGATGGATGAAGTCAATTCGGTCCTCGAGACGGTGGATTACAATTTGGAAACATTCCTTCAGATTGAAGTGAGTGATCGTCATTTATCGCAGGTTCAGGCCTTCAGGGAACAGATTAAACAGGTGCTGAATAATAGCTGGATTACCACTAAGGATGACGCCGAGGCACGATTCGAAGTATTACGCGGGTTGGTGCATAAACTTGGTTCTGAAGAAAAGAGCGATCTGCAGTGGAAGAAGCTCGTTCTTGACGTTCGTCAACATGTTGAGTTTGTGGGCAAAGAATACGACAAGGAGAGCAAACAGGAAAAGCAGGCGCACCGCTCCGGCGCCGGAAAATCAGGCGGGCAGCGTGAAAAACTGGCAGCAACTATTCTGGCCGCAGCCCTTCGGTATCAGCTTGGGAGTGCCGACAACGAGCCGCCGGTCTACGCACCTGTGGTTATTGATGAAGCGCTCGCGAACAGCGACAATGAGTTTAGCGAGACGGTAATTAAAATCTTCATAGGTATGGGTTTCCAGCTTGTTCTCGCCACGCCGCTCAAGAGCGTGATGACGATCGAGCCTTATATCGGCGGCGCCACTTTTATCGATATCGTCGAGAATAAACAATCCAGCACGCTACAGATCGAATATAACGAGGACAAGCAGCGCCTGAACTTGCCAGAGACCGTAAATGGGTAAATCAATCCTACTCGGGAAAAAAGAGATCACCCAGAAGTTGCGTCAGAAATACCAGAACAACCACCGGGATTGGCTGGCAGGGGAAGGTGTCTGGCCTGTTGTGCTTTCTCTTGGACTACCTGTTGAGCGTAATGCTGCGGAGAACATAAAAGACGTTCAGGAATGGCAGCAGCATTGGCATACATGGCGAGGGGAAGGCGAGATCGTCTGGGTGGAGCGGCGATGGACGGGCCTGGGAAACCAGCATTTACCGGAGAAGATATTGTTCCATACGCCGTCGCAGGTGGTAGCCTGGATAGGCGAATCAGAGCGCTGGATACAAGCTGTCACGCGATACAGTAAAATGACCTTGTCATGGCCCTGCTTGTCAGGAGTGCTTCAAAAGCATTTTGAAGTCCTGGCTGATTATCAGGAGGACGAGTTTAATCGCTTGGTCGCAATGCTCATGTGGCTTGAGGTCAATCCTAATTCCGGGCTTTATATCCGTCAACTACCGGTAATAGGTCTTGATACAAAATGGCTTTCTAACCGCGAATCAGTTGTCTTCTCACTATTGCAAACCATTGTTGGCGTTAATGAAAAAAAGGACCTTTATGGCCTGGCCGGACTGCGCAAGGAGCCGACTTTACTCCGTTGTCGACTTCTGGACCCCGATCTGAGGCGCATGTTTGGTGGAGTAGGGGATATTTCTGCGCCAGTGGAAGATCTGGCTACTTTGCATCTGCCGGTAAAATACGTTTTCTTTGTCGAAAATTTGCAAACCGGCCTGGCATTCTCTGACCTGCCCGGTTCAATTGTATTTATGAGGGCTGGATATGCGGTGGACCTGTTTGGTAAACTTCCATGGCTCCGACACTTGCCATGCTATTACTGGGGCGACATCGATACCCACGGTTTTGCCATATTGAATCGCATGCGTAATCACTTTTCTCAGACCAAATCAGTGCTCATGGATAAAGAAACGCTTCTTCAGAACCGAGATCTTTGGGTAAATGAAGGGAAACCGAAAAAAAATGCAGACCTGACTTTTCTAACGGACGACGAGAGGGAAGTGTATATTGCTCTGAGCAACGATCAATGGAACATCAATCTCCGGCTGGAACAGGAACGGATTCCTTGGGCATATGCGTGGCAACAGTTGTGTTTACTACTTCAATAGCAGAATCTAAGAAGCTCATAGGAAGCTCATAGAGCTCAGGGGGCTTTTGGGGTCTGACTTTAGAATTGACATTCTCCTATTAGCGACACCCATGAGATGCGAACTCCTAGTGCAGTCTCTTCGGTTTGACGCTATGCAGTTATGGTGACCATGTTCTTCCCCCACCCAAATAAAAAGCTCCATGACCACTTTTCCCTCAAACCCTACCAGGGCTCAAATCCCTCCTCATCCCGCTTTCTCTTCTTCGGTCTTGATGCGAACTACGATCCGGAGATAGAAGACAAGCCATACTTCTCCGAAATAATTTCCTACCTAGAAGACGGTGTCGACTATTGGAAACGGCGCGGAGTGCATCATCCGTTCCGGCTTCCGCACTATCGATGCGACGGCGCATTGTATCATCGGCGGTTCGCAGAGATCGGATTCGGGCCTGAGCATGCGGAGCAGGTTTCGTTTGTCGAGCTGATCGATGTCCCCACGTACGGCACGAGCAAACTGGTATTGAATGACTTGAAATCCACGCACATAGACCGACTGCTTGATTGGGTGCAGAACGGCAGCGCGGAATTTATCTTTATTCCGATCGGCGTTGCCCGTCTGCTCAAGCGTACTTCGCAATTCTCATGGCTTCCGGATAGATCAATGGGACACTACAAATCCTTGCCCATCCTTTTCCGCTCGGATAGCAAGACCGTGTTCTCTCCGTATCATTTCTCGTGCATCGGCCGCGGCTGCCTGAAGAAGGACCGCGATCTTCAGATCAGGGATATTGGCGCGCTTATCAGGAACCAAAGATCACGGTAATCAATGATTATCTTGAAGAGCGGATCACGTTCTTTGGAGAGCAGGTAAAGAGCTTTGAGACCGCGAAAGAAACGCAGCACCAAACAGAACCGGTGCATCATGCAAAACAAAAAGCAACGGATAACCGACCACATGGCTCGCTGGCAGCAGCGTCGAACGTCTTCTACCGATACCAAATTAACTTTAAGTTGGTGAAAGGCTAAAAGGCCGCCTGTAAAATAAGAGGTTGCCTTATTTTAGTTTTTGTGTAAAATCTAAAACAGCAGTGTTCCTAATTTTAGGTAGCCAAGAGGCTTCTTAATGAAAAACTTCCAATCCGGCAAGCTTGTTCAGCAAGACCTACAAAAGCTTTCAACCGAATCCAATCAATAATGCCTGGTCTCGAGACCTCTTAGGGTCTTGCGGCTTGACATTTCCCTTTTCTTAAGCTATTTTCCCGTCCCCTTCGCATAGAATATCCTGGTGCCGTATACCACATCACTTCCCGCGGCAACGAGAAGTAGCCCGTCTTCAAGGACGATCAGGATCCCGGGCGGCCCTCTGTCAGCACCCTGATTTCCCCTCAACTAATAGAAAACAATAGCTATGATATAATATTTATGATGGTCTCGTAAGAAGGCTCCTCTGCCGTCATTGCGAGGAGCGGAGCGACGCGGCAATCTCGTTTTTTCAGGCGGTTACAAACTGCGAGATTGCTTCGCTTTGCTCGCAAAGACGGCTTAAAGGACTTTTTACGAACACATCACTTATATGCACTATATCCAGGTGCACAAAGGAGGCGCGCGATGGGACACAAGGGCATCAAGAAGGGCAAAGGTCAGAGCCAGAAGCAGAAAACAACGAAGCCTGCGCATGAGATGCATCAGAAGAAGGACCGTCGCACCACGAGAACGCTTGAAGTAAAAGGCGGCCTTTTAGGGTCGCGAGTATCTTGACGATCTGATTCCGCTGGGGAAGCCGTGTGCCTATAGGGCAGGTCTCTTTTGTTGCATGCAGCTCGTTTCGCTGCAAGGGCTTAAGCCCGTTAATGTCTGACTTGATTCTGTAGTTATTTCAACTAAGCCTTGCAAGGCCGGAGAGAACGCTCTCTGGCCTTTTGTTTTGCAGTGATTTACGAAAGCTCCGCCAGCTCGCTTAACCGCCGAACGTCTCGAAGTCTCGTCTGTACTATTGGACTTTTATTTAATATTCTGATACCCTTTTCCAGTCGCATCAGAGAGGGTGTCAAGGAATGCCGTCTATTGTAACCCACACAGCCGTGCCGATCGCTGTTGCCTGTGCTGCCGGTACCCGCAAAATCCCGCCCCGCTTGCTGGTGGCGGCCATGGCGGCCTCGATGCTTCCGGATGCCGACGTGATCGGGC
Organism: Nitrospirota bacterium; assembly: GCA_963818475.1. GTDB lineage: Bacteria > Nitrospirota > UBA9217 > UBA9217 > UBA9217 > GWC2-56-14. The sequence continues at coordinate 846,881 of CAWFSF010000002.1, forward strand.
TTGCTTGCGGGATTCCCTATGCCTCTGTCTTTGGCCACCGCGGTTTTTTTCACGCGCCTCTGTTCGCTCTCCTCATATGCCCGCTGGCTGCCTTCGCATGGCGCAAGGTGAGAACGAGCTACCTGTCCGTCTTCGTTGTGTTGTTCCTTTCCATGGTGTCGCACGGGGTGCTCGATGCTGCAACGAGCGGCGGTCTCGGCGTCGCGTTCCTGAGCCCCTTCAGTAATCTTCGCTACTTTTGGCCCTGGCATCCCATTGCTGTTTCGCCGTTCGGCGTAAGCCGGTTCTTCGGCCCCTGGGGCCTCAGGGTAATTAAATCCGAGTTCCTTTGGGTGTGGGTGCCCTGTCTTGTTATAAGCGTTGTCGGCATCTTTCTGAGAAACTACATGATGCCTGTTCGTCGGCAACTTCTCAAGGCTCTTAAAATTCTATAGAGGCACCGGCTCAAACGCAATGAAGCGGGGAGAAGGGAAAAACATGCATCGAAAATTTTTGGGCTCGACGATGGCGCTTGCATGTGGAATATTTTTTCTATTCGCGATCGGCTCGCCGAGTCCTGATGGGCTTGACACTTTTTTGACCGGACTTGTATTCATACTAGGCGCGGTAATATATAAGTCGGCGAAGAAAAGAAAATTAGGCATTGCGAGTAGATAATGAACCTTGACGATATCATTAAGGACAGACGCAGCGTGAGGGAGGTCAAGGACCAGGAGATCCCCGAGAGTGCTATTGATTGTCCTCATCGAGGCCCTTCGCTGGGCGCCGAGCGCCGGGAACCTCCAAAGCAGACAGTTCTATTTTGTCTTTAACGAAGCTCTTCGGAACAAGCTTGCACAGACGGGCCTGAGACACGACTACGTCAGCTTCATTGCACGGGCACCGCTCTCGGTCGTCGGATGCGCGGACCTGCGCATTGCCTCGCGCTACAAGGAACGGGGCACGGACCTCTACTGCGAACAAACGTTATAACTGGATCTATCCATCATGCCATCCCTCTCATCATATCTCCCATGAAATGTGACCTTAGTATTAAAAAATAAACATTTCTTGACTATTTTACTATTTCAACGAAAGTTCCCGCCCTCCTCAAAAGCAAAACGGATTGCCCCCTCCCGATTAGTTGCTATATTAAGAGTAAGAGGCTGTTTGAATGAGTTTCTTATTATCCTAGATACGGCAGTTGGCCACATAAGTCACAAAATTCACATGGTAACATCTTCTTAACACAAAAAGCATAGTCACTTTCTTGGTGAAAGGAGGCGAATTCGATGAACAGGGCCAGAACCTGGACCGTTATTAAAGTTATTGTTCTTGTCTGCATCGCCGGGGCCGCAGTGATGGTTTTCCTCATGTTCGGTCCGCCCAAACTGCTTGCCAAATCGGAGTCTCCTGATTTTTGCTCCAAATGCCATGTGATGGGGCCGGAGTTTGAAGCGTGGACGCACATGGGAGCGCACCGGAGAAAATTGTGCGTGGACTGCCACTTGCCGAACGGAAACCTGGGCATCCACTATATCTGGAAGGCTTTGGACGGATTGAAAGATGTGGTGTTTTTCTACTCCGGCAGCGTTCCGGAACGGATCATACTGACTGCTCACGGCGAGAAGGTATTGCAGGCCAACTGCATCCGCTGCCATGAAAGCACGGTCGAGTTCATCAATCATGAAAGAAAGTGCTGGGAATGTCACCGCAGGCTCATTCATACCCGGAGCGGAGCAATGGAAACACTATGACCACGTCAATCTCAGCGAATATCAACCTGGTCCTCTGAAGGAGGTTCCGCCATGAAGAGATCACCTGTCGCACCAATGTTGTTCGTGCTGTTCACAACCGCTTTATTATCCCTATCCCTGTTCGGGTGTGCCCCGCCCGAAAGCAAACCCGTCAAGACCGTAACCATTCCGGACGGAACGATCGAGCCCGCCGAATGGGGGAAGGCCTATCCGACGGAATACGAGCTCTGGAAAAAGACGGAAGTGCCTGAGCCGGCGGGAAAGAGCAAGTACAAGCGGGGATTTGACGCTGACAGGGTCACGTACGACAAGCTGGCTGAATTTCCGTACATGGCGCTTCTCTTCAATGGATGGGGATTCGGCGTCGAATACAACGAACCCCGGGGCCATGCGAACATGCTGCGTGACCAGCTCGAGGTCGACCCGTCGAGAGTAAAGGCCGGCGGCGCCTGTCTCACCTGCAAAACGCCTTATGCCCCGGCCCTGGTAAAAGAAAAGGGGCTCGATTACTTCTCCAAGCCTTACAAAGAAGTCCTCGGCTATATCCCCGAGAAGCACAGGACGCTCGGCGTTGCCTGTATCGACTGTCATGACAACAAGGACATGAGCCTGAAATTATCGAGGGATTTTACGCTGGTCGTTGCGCTGAAGGACATGGGTGTCGATCCCGCCAAATTAACGCGCCAGGAAATGCGGACCGCTGTATGCGCACAGTGCCATGTGACCTATGTTGTGCAAAAAGACAAGGACATGCATTCCACCAACGTCTTCTTCCCCTGGCAGGGAAGCACGTGGGGCAATATCACGGTCGAAAAGGTCATCAAGAAGATCCGCAGCGATCCGTCCTATGGCGAATGGAAACAGACGGTGACGGGCTTTAAGCTTGCATTCATCCGCCACCCCGAGTTTGAAATGTTCTCGATGAACAGCGTCCACTGGAAGGCCGGGGCAGCCTGCGCGGACTGTCATATGCCCTATACCAAGGTCGGTGTGAACAAGGTCTCAGACCATCGCGTGATGAGCCCGCTCAAGAACGACATGAGAGCATGCATGCAGTGCCACACGGAAACTCCCGAGTGGCTGAAAGGACAGGTCATCGCCATCCAGGACAGGACCGTAGCGCTTTTGCTGCGGGCAGGCTACGCTACGGCAACAGCGGCAAAGCTGTTCGAGACCGCTAATGCTGCCCAGGCAGCAGGGAAGGCCATTGACAAGGCCTTCTACGACAAGGCCAGGGACTATTACGAAGAGGCCTTTTACCGGGGTGTGTATGTCGGCGCTGAGAACTCCGTCGGCTTCCATAATCCCACGGAAGCGCTGAGGATCCTCGGAGATTCCATCGCCTTCGCCGAAAAAGCCGAAGGCCTGCTGAGACAGGCGCTGACAAAAGCCGGGGTCAATGTGCCGCTCAAAGTGGACCTCGAACTGAAGAAATACCTCGACAGCAGGGGAGAAAAGAAGCTCAAGGGTAATCCTGCTTTTGAGTTCAAGGACCCGTACGGTATTCAGGACCGGATGTAATACCCTCATTTACGCCGCAGAGGTCCCCCTTTGTATCCGGCTTATGACGAGGGGGCGTTCAAGTTCAGGGCAAGCTGTGTTTGAACCTATAGGGTCACCCACTTAAAGGGCACCGTCAAGCGAAAACAGTTATCTTGTGGCGAGAAACGAAACGTTTCTCGCCGAGCCTTGTCGTTATCTTCATCCGTACCACTGCCGCAGTAACTGTTGCTTGAATGCAAATCTATTCCTGTGTACAATCTCATAAAGCACCTTCCTGGGATAGGATTGGTCTCTTCTCCCAAGAGCATATCAGAGCTTAACCGTTCTGGTATGCTCTGGAGGTGCCCTTTATATGGTTATACAGGTCTTTCTTCTTG
>CAWFSF010000003.1:0-277796 GCA_963818475.1 Nitrospirota bacterium
CCTTTCGAACTGGCTCATGGGTTTTCTATCTTCCAACTCATCCTCGATGCTCTGCTTGGCATTGGATTTATACGTTGAGTGCTTGTCCAAATAGACACTCTGTGGAATGCCGTAGCGCTTGATATACCGCTTGAAGCTATCCATGGCTGGCATGGTCCCCTCATAATCATAAAAGCGCCCATACACCGTTCCTGTGGCATCATCGATATATCCCATTAATACGCTCTCAGGACCCCGGCCTTCGAACCAGGCATGATGGGAGCCATCCATCTGGAGCATTTCACCAAAATGATGCTTCCTCTCGCGCCATTGCCGGTGCTTTCTACCCTTGCGCTTCTCGTAAGGGATGCTTTCCTGATTAAGCCATAGACGGAGGGTTTCGTCGCTTAGCTTGATTTCATGAACATCAAGAAGCTTCTCGCAGGCAAAGGTGGGGCCAAAATCACTGTATTTCTCCCGATACAGCTTGAGTGCCTTGTCTTTTGCCTTCTGAGGGAATCGACGATTCGAGGTTTTGCCGCGGGATCGGTGACTGATGCCGTCGTCTCCCTCCTTCCGTACTCGTTTGAGTATCCGTCGAATCTGCCTGCTGCTCAAGCCTACAAGTTCAGCAGCTGTCTTCTGCGTGATCCTTTTATCCAATGCTTGGTGGATAATGTGCAGTCTTTTTGTTTCTCTCCTGCTCATAGTGATCATGTCCATTTCTGTCACAGTACCCTCCAATTACATCAGGGTATTGTAACTTAGAATAGGACATTTCTACTTTGGGAGAATAGGACATTATCATTTTGGGAGTACACGATATCGGAGGGTATTGTCAACCCAAAGTAGAAATGTCCTACTCTTACCAAGATAGAAATGTCCGCTTTTAGGAAGCAATTGGAAATTGTACATTTGCTCTGCGGAGTCTCTTCCATGGATGATCTGATGGTTGATACCGACTTGTCGGTTTCTTATTGACTGCCGGTGTTTTAGGGTTTTCTTTCGCTGGCCGTGTTTTGATCTCCCGATATGTTAATTCCAAGCCCCTGTGAGTGATATGCAGAGATCCATCGAGTCGTTCTTCCACTGCGACCTTTTGAGTCTTTATAGCGTCTTTGATCTGGTACAGTTTGCCATTATAAGCTATGGTGAAATCGTTCCGTAGCGTACGCTCCTCTCGAATGCAGAAGATCTTGTCGAGTTCCCTTATGGATAGCGCGCGTTGGTGTACATCGGCTGCAGAAACGGGTTTTACCTTGAATTTCGCATTGTATATTGGATGATACTTTATCAGGAATTCGTTTGCCTGCACAACACTGTTTACCCTGGCAAGCCTCATCTCTTTAACCAATCGATCCTGGAGCGTTCGAAAACTTCTTTCTATCCTGCCTTTTGCCTGGGGTGAATTCGCATGGATGACCGTTACCCCGAGTTCGGTTAGACTCCTTTCGAACTGGCTCATGGGTTTTCTATCTTCCAACTCATCCTCGATGCTCTGCTTGGCATTGGATTTATACGTTGAGTGCTTGTCCAAATAGACACTCTGTGGAATGCCGTAGCGCTTGATATACCGCTTGAAGCTATCCATGGCTGGCATGGTCCCCTCATAATCATAAAAGCGCCCATACACCGTTCCTGTGGCATCATCGATATATCCCATTAATACGCTCTCAGGACCCCGGCCTTCGAACCAGGCATGATGGGAGCCATCCATCTGGAGCATTTCACCAAAATGATGCTTCCTCTCGCGCCATTGCCGGTGCTTTCTACCCTTGCGCTTCTCGTAAGGGATGCTTTCCTGATTAAGCCATAGACGGAGGGTTTCGTCGCTTAGCTTGATTTCATGAACATCAAGAAGCTTCTCGCAGGCAAAGGTGGGGCCAAAATCACTGTATTTCTCCCGATACAGCTTGAGTGCCTTGTCTTTTGCCTTCTGAGGGAATCGACGATTCGAGGTTTTGCCGCGGGATCGGTGACTGATGCCGTCGTCTCCCTCCTTCCGTACTCGTTTGAGTATCCGTCGAATCTGCCTGCTGCTCAAGCCTACAAGTTCAGCAGCTGTCTTCTGCGTGATCCTTTTATCCAATGCTTGGTGGATAATGTGCAGTCTTTTTGTTTCTCTCCTGCTCATAGTGATCATGTCCATTTCTGTCACAGTACCCTCCAATTACATCAGGGTATTGTAACTTAGAATAGGACATTTCTACTTTGGGAGAATAGGACATTATCATTTTGGGAGTACACGATATCGGAGGGTATGTCTGAGGGGTATTTTGCGAGTTTACCGGGAATACAGAAGCTAATGCAAACGAATTAAATATTGTTACATCCAGGAAAGTCCCCCCTCGCCCAACCCTCTCCCCGCTGGGGAGAGGATAAAGGTGGGGCAAATCAGTAACGAATCTAAATGCGTTTGTATTAACCTGATGTGTTATAGAAAGACAACTACGCCGAGTTCAATCCCGGAACGACATCTTCAGTTCGTACATGCCGCCCTCGGCCCGCTTCTCGATGATGAACCCCATCTTCTCGAAAAGCTGGAGCATCTGCCGGTTCTCCATCAGCACCGCCGCGGTGAATCCGAGGAGACCCTGCCTTCCGCGCCAGGTACGTGATGTAGGTGAGCAGCTCCTGCGCCGATGCCCTTGCCCTGGTGGTCGTCGCGCACCACGAAGGCGACCTCGGCCGTGTGGGTGTTCTCGTCGATCATGTACTGCGCCATGCCCACGATCATCTCCTTCGTCCTGCTGTCCTGGACCACCGCAAGGATCACCATCTCCTTCGGTGTAGTCGATCACCACGAAGGGCTGGAGCCGGTCATGGTGCATGTCGGTCCGCGTGGAAACGAACCGCTGGTACATGGAGTCGTTCGAAAGGGAGTAGAAAAAATCCTTCAGCAGCGGCTCGTCCGAGAGCTTGACCGGCCGCAGCAACAGCCGCAGCCCGGTGCGCGTGGTCTTGTAGGCCTCGAGCTCGTCGGGATATTCTCCCTGCACGCCCGGGATGAAGGCCTGGTCGCTGTAGATGAGATTCCGCTTCTTCGCCTCCTCGATCAGCCACTGCCGGAACTTGGGGTGGGCGATGGCGATCAGGTCCATGGCCCGCTCGCGGATGTTCTTGCCGTGCAGGTAGGCGATGCCGTACTCGGTCACGACGTAGTGGATGTCGCCGCGGGACAGCGTCACGCCGGCGCCCTTCCTTCAGGAACGGGGACGATCCGCGATACGGTCCCCTCCTCGGCCGTGGACTGGATCGCCAGGATGGTCTTGCCGCCCTGGGACAGGATGGCGCCGCGCATGAAGTCCGCCTGGCCGCCGATGCCGCTGTAAAAGGTCTTGCCCGAGGGATTCGGCCGTGGCCTGGCCGGAAAGGTCGATCTCGAGCGCGCTGTTGATGGCGGTCATGTTCTTCTGGCGCGCGAGCACCGTGGGATTGTTCGTATAGTTCACGGGCCGGAACTCGATGCCGGGATTGTCGTGGAGGAATTCGTAGGTGTCCTGCTTGCCCATGCAGAAGGCCGCCACGGTCTTGCCGCGGTTCAGCTCCTTGCGCGAGTTGTCGATGACCCGCTCCCGCATCAGGTCCACGATGCCGTCGGTCAGAAGCTCGGTATGCACACCGAGGTGCTCCTTGTTCTTGCAGATGGGCGAGGATCGCGTTCGGTATGCTGCCGTAGCCCACCTGGATCGTGTCGCCGTCCTGGACGATGCGCGCGACATAGTTGCCGATCTTCTGGGCGATGTCGTCGGCCACCGTGTCCTCGAACTCCAGGAGCGGCTCGTCGCAGGGCATGATGAAGTCCACGTCCTTGATATTGATGAAGGTGTCGCCCAGCACGCGGGGCATCCGTGCGTTCACCTGGGCGATGACGAGGGCGGCGTTCTCGGCGGCGGCCTTCACGATGTCGACGCTGATGCCGAGGCTCATGAAGCCGTGCTCGTCCGGCAGCGACGTCTGGATCAGCGCCACGTCCACGGGCACCAGCTTCTTCTGGAACAGGCCGGGCACCTGGGAGAGGAAGATCGGCGTGTAGTCCGCCAGCCCCTGGTTGACCGCTTCGCGGGTGTTGTTGCCGATGAAGAAGGAGTTGTGCCGGAAGGTCTCCTTGAACTTCGCGTCCGCGTAGGGCGCCACGCCCAGGGTCCAGACCTGCAGCAGCTCGGTGTCGAAGAAGGCCTTGGGATTGGACGTGACATAGTTGATGAGCGCGCTGACCAGGTACTGCGGCTCCCCGCACCCCGTGCCGATGAAGATCCGGTTGCCGGGATGAATGATTCTTGAAGATCCGCTCCTCGGTCGGGAACTTCTCCGGGTAGAGCGCCTTCATGATCTCCAGTTGTTTATGCAGTTCTGCATGGCCACGCTTTCGCACCTCGTTACGACGAACTCTCATTGCTGAGTATAGCAAAAAACCGGTCTTTCCGTTCACACTAGTTGCTTCCGTCTCGGCCCCGGGGATGCATACCCTGAAATTACCCTGACCGGGTCATTGACGCATAGCTGCTCTTCCAGTAAAATCGGCATATATCAGAGAGATAAGCGCATCACAGCACCAGGGGGGGCCGAATGGAAACCGAGCGGGTCAAGTTCATCACGCACCACGAAAAAGAGATCCTGTTTCTCGATTTTTCGAACACGCTGCCGCATGAAGTATTGCAGACCATCGAAGTCGCCAAGCGGGTGATCAGCGCCAGGCCGGAGGGTTCCATCCTGACCCTGACCGACGTAACGAACGCCCGGTTCAATGATGCAGTGAGCGATGGCCTGAAGAAGTTCACGGCCCACAACAAGCCCTATGTGAAAGCCGGTGCCGTGGTGGGCGTCACGGGCCTCAAGCGGATCATCTTCAGTGCTGTCCTCACCTTTTCCCGGAGAAACCTCGAGGCCTTTGATGACATCGAACAGGCAAAACACTGGCTGGCGAACAATAATTAGCGGCCAACGCCTTACAAAGTTCTTCTCATGCTGATTCCGGTTGTGCTATAGTGTCATTCCGCCTGAGAACAGGCACGAGCACACTTGGAGGCAGGGATGACACGGGTTGCATTCATCAAACATAGCGACAAAGAGATCCTCTTTCTGGATTTTTCGAATTGCAGGCCCGATGACGTTTTCCCGATCATTGACGAAGCGAAAAAAGCCATCTGCACGCGCCCGGAAAACAGCGTGTTTACGCTTACCAACGTGACCAACATGCGTTTCGACGAGCGCGTAAGCGAACGGATGAAAGAGTTCACCATTCACAATAGACCGTACGTCAGAGCAGCAGCGGTCGTTGGTGTTGAGGGCGTTAAAAAGATCATCCTGAGTGCCGTCATGCTGTTCTCCAAGCGGAAATTCCACACCTTCGACGACCTTGAAAGCGCGAAAAACTGGCTCGTCACCAATTAAGACCGGCGTCAGTGAGCGCGCGATCAGGGACGGAAAAAACCTGCTCTCTGCTCCGGCTTCCGACTTTTCTTCCCTTGACCCTTCGTTGTTTCTCAACTACACTTACACCATGCTTGACGCCCTGTTTACTCCCCGCTCCATCGCCGTCATCGGCGCTTCGCAAGACCCCAAAAAGGTCGGCTTCGCAATTCTGAATAATCTTAAAAAATTCAACTTCACGGGCAGGCCTCTACCCGGTCAATCCCGCAGGCGGCGAGATCCTGGGGCTGACGGCGCTATCCAAAGATCGCCGACATCGGCAGGGAGATCGACCTTGCGGTCATCGTCATTCCCGCCAAATTCGTGCCTGCGTCGCTCCGGGAATGCGCGGCAGCAGGCATCAGGTCTGCCGTCGTCATCAGCGCGGGATTCAAGGAAGCGGGCAAGGAAGGAACGCTGCTCGAAGAGGAGCTGAAAGCGATCAGCAGAGAGCGGAACATCCGCATCCTGGGGCCCAACTGCCTGGGGCTGATCAACACCGCGAACAACATGAACGCCACCTTTGCCGCGGACATGCTGCCGCAGCGGCTCCATCGGATTTTTCTCGCAGTCCGGCGCCATGGGCATCGCCATCATGGACTGGGCCATCGGGAACGAGGTCGGCTTCTCGAAGTTCATCAGCCTCGGGAACAAGGCCGATCTGTCGGAGATCGACTTCATCGAATACTTCATGGACGACCCGGAAACGAGCCTCATTCTCGGCTATATCGAGGACGTGGTGGACGGCAAGCGGTTCATGGAGGTCGCCCGGAAGGCCACAAAGGTGAAGCCCATCGTCCTGCTCAAATCCGGCGGCACCGAGGCCGGAGCGCGAGCAGCCTCGTCCCACACCGGCGCCCTTGCCGGCTCCGACGTTGCCTTCGACGCGGCCTTCAAACAGACCGGCGTGGTGCGGGCCCAGGGCGTGCAGGACCTCTTTGACACGGCCATGGCCTTTTCCGAGGGAAAGATCCCCGCCGGGAACGGCCTGCTCGTGATCACCAATGCCGGCGGCCCGGGCATTATCGCGGCTGATACGGCCGAGCGGCTCGGCATTGCGCTCCCGCACATGACCAGGGAGAGCATCACGGCCATGGCGCTCAAGCTGCCGCCCAATGCCACGGTCTTCAATCCCGTGGATGTGATCGGCGACGCCACGTCGGAGCGCTATGCAGCCGTGCTCGAACAGGCATCGAAGGACCCCAACGTGGACGGCATCCTCGTCATCCTTACGCCCCAGGCCATGACGGACATGGAGAAGACCGCCGATGCGATCATCGCGACGGCACAGACCACGGACAAGCCGATCATCACGTCCTTCATGGGAGAAAAACGGGTGCGTCCGGCCATCGACAAGCTCAAGGACGCGTCGATCCCCAACTTCTCCTACCCCGAGCTCGCGGTCAAGGCCTTCAAGCGGCTGGCTGACCAGCAGGCCTGGAAAAATGTGGTCCCGGAGGAGCTTTCCACCTGCTGGTATAATTTCGATGCTGCTGCCGAGACCGTTTCGTCCATCCTGAAGCAGGGCATCTACCAGGTGGGCGAGGAAGAGGCCATGCAGATCCTCACCTACTACGGGTTCCAGTTCCCGAAGCACGCTGTCGCCCGGACCTCTCGTGAAGCCGCCGAGCAGGCTGCCCGGATCGGCTTCCCGGTGGTGATGAAGATATTATCGCCCGACATCCTGCACAAGACCGACGTGGGCGGCGTGCGCGTCAACGTCAAGACCGCGAAGGAGGCGGAGGAGGCCTTCACCGACATCACGACCAACGCCCGGCGCATCATGCGCGATGCCTTTATCAAGGGCGTGATGATCAGCGAAATGGTCAAAGGCGGCAAGGAAGTGATCCTCGGCGTGACCTATGACCGCACCTTCGGCCATATGATCATGTTCGGCCTGGGCGGCATCTATGTCGAGGTGCTGAAGGACGTGTCCTTCAGGATCGTGCCGGTGGCGCGGCGCGACGCCGTGGCCATGGTGAACGAGATCAGGACCGCTGGCGCTTCTGCGCGGCGCCCGGGGCGAGCGGCCGGCGGACATCGATGCCATCGCAAGCTACATCGTGAACCTCTCGTGCCTCGTGTCCGACTTCCCCGAGATCCAGGAGCTGGACGTGAACCCGCTGGTGGTGATGGAAGAAGGCGCCATGGCGCTGGACGCGAGGATCATCTTTGCAGGGCAGGGTCAAGGGTCAAGTAGCAAGTAGCAAGGAGGAACGAGTGTCAGATGCACTGAAAAATGAACCAAAGGGATTTAGAACGCTTACTGCGTGGAAAAAAGCTTACGAGTTGACGCTTGACGTTTACCGGCTATCAAAAAAATTTCCCCGGGAAGAAATCTACGCACTGACATCTCAACTTCAGCGAGCTGCGGTTTCAGTTCCTGCAAATATCGCAGAAGGATACGAACGAAATCATCGAAAAGAATATCTCCAGTTCCTGTTCATCGCAAAGGGTTCATTAGGGGAAGTTGAAACCTATCTCCTGCTGGCAAGAGATCTCGGCTACATGACCGAGAATGAATACTCTACAGCAAGTGCGATCCGGGAAGAGACAGCTCGCATCATCAAAGGACTTATTAGGGCAGTGGAAAGACGAACGGATAGTTGCAAGTAGCAAAGGGAAAGCAGCAAGGAAGACTAAATGCCGCGAACAAGATCAAACAAAAAGTTCCGGGTCTTGTTTCCTTCCTACATGCTACTTGACACTTGACCCTATCTCTTTTCACCCTTGCCACTTGCTACTTGCTACTTGACCCTTGATTCTGGATACTTGACCCTTTATTTTAGGAGGCAGCATGATTCCCATCTTAGTAGCATCCAACACCGGCTACGCCGGCAGAACGTTCATCTCCCTCGGCATTGCCATGAAGCTCATGGACATGGGCCACACGGTCGGGTTCATGAAGCCCATCGGGACCGTGCCGATAAAATCGGGTGACAGCGTATATGATGCCGACGCCCTGTTCATCAAGGAGGTCCTGGAGCTGGACGAACCGCTCGAGACGATCACGCCTTTTATGCAGACCTACGAGAGCCAGACGCTGCTGTACCAGGGGAAGATCAAGGACGCGCAGAAGGATGTCCTGGCGGCGTTCAAGTCATTAAAGAAGAAGGACTTCGTCATCATCTGCGGAGGCGGCGACTTTTTTGACGGTTCGCTTCTCGGGCTCGATACGCTCTCCCTTTCGGCCGCAATAAAAGCGCAGGTTCTCATGGTCGAACCCTGGCGCGGCGATGATTCGGTGGACGCACTCTTCGGCGCGCGCACCCTCCTGGGCGACCGCTTTGCCGGCGGCGTACTGAACAAGATACCGGCAACCATGCTGGACCATATCAAAGAGACCGTGAAGCCGTTCCTGGAGCGAAAAGGCGTGCCGGTCTTCGGCGTGATCCCCAGGGACAAGTTCCTGGAGTCCACGACCGTGGCCCAGTTGAACGAGATCCTGAACGGCAAGGTGCTCTGCTGCGAGGACAAGCTCGATGAGTTTGTGGAGAACTTTCTCATCGGCGCCATGGATGTGGACAGCGCACTCAATTATTTCCGCAGGACGCCGAACAAGGCCGTGATCACCGGCGCCCACCGCTCCGACATACAGCTTGCCGCGCTGGAGACCTCGACAAAATGCATCATCCTGACCGGCGGGTTCCAGACCAACGAGGTAGTGCTCGGCAAAGCGCAGGCGCGCGGCGTTCCCATTCTGTCCGTGTCGGACGACACCTTCAGCGCCATCAACAAGATCGAGCTCCGCATGGGAAAAACGAGCATCCGGGAAAAGAAAAAGATGACCCGCATCAGGGAGCTGATCAGCGCCGGATTCGACATGTACGGGTTCTTAAAGAAACTGGGCAAGGTCTAGGAATACTGTAGCAAGCAGCATGTAGCAAGGGGCAAGGGTGGACCCGGGCTTTCCTGACTACTTGCTACTTATCCCTTGCTGCTCGACCCTCGACCCCTGGTACTCGATCCTTCAGAAGGAGGATTGGACAGCGCGACGAGCGTGGTGCACGCTTACGATAAATCTTTGACACGGAAGAGGCTGATAAAGGCTATGATAGCGGCGGATACAGCAAGGCCTTATCCGGATTTTTCATAATTTAATCCGCCCTGATCCGTGTCAAAGGTCCTTTTGCCTGTTTTATGTTTCGCCCAGCTGGAAATGACATCATATGTCCAGATCAATGACGCTTCCCATCGTTCAAGTTGACGCTTTCACCGACCGCGCCTTTTCGGGCAATCCAGCTGCGGTTTGCCTGCTCGACGCGCCGCGCGAGGACGGCTGGATGCAGAACGTGGCGCGCGAAATGAACCTGTCCGAGACGGCATTCTTGATAAGACGCGATGATGGTTTTGATCTGCGCTGGTTCACTCCTGAGGTAGAAGTGGATCTCTGCGGCCACGCAACTCTGGCAAGCGCTCATGTGCTGTGGGAAGAGGAGATCCTTGACAAAAAAGAACCTGCGCGCTTCCACACCCGGAGCGGGCTCCTCGCGGCGACCAGAAAGGATGGATGGATCGAAATGGACTTTCCTGCTGAGCCGCCAAAGCCGGCCATAGCCACTCCGGCACTGAGCAGGGCACTCGGAACGACACTGGTCTCCATTGGCAAGAACCGTTTTGATTATCTGGTGGAGCTCGAGTCGGAAGAGGTGCTTCGCAACCTGCATCCGGACCTTGCTTTGCTCAAAACAATCCCTGCCCGCGGTGTGATCGTCACCTCAGTGTCCGATTCGAAGGACTATGACTTTGTCTCCCGCTTCTTTGCGCCGGCTGTCGGGATCGACGAGGACCCCGTCACTGGCTCTGCCCACTGCTGCCTCGGCCCCTACTGGCAAAAACGGCTCAAGAAGGACTCCTTCACCGCTTATCAGGCTTCTGCCCGCGGCGGCATCGTGCGCCTGAGCATACAGCGTGACCGCGTCATGCTCAGCGGACAGGCGGTCACGGTCCTGCGTGGAGAACTGCTGGACCTGCGGTAAAGGAGAACATCATGCGAAAAAAGACTGCGCTCATCACCGGCGCATCAGGCGGCATTGGATATGAATTCGCCAAACTGCTTGCAATGGACTGCGGCACCCTGGTTCTGGTCGCGCGCAGCGTAGACAAGCTTGACGAGATAAAAAAGGAGCTCGAAGCCGGTGCTCCCGTGAAGATAATGGTCATTCCCGAAGACCTCTCCTTTACCGGCGCTGCAGACCGGCTCTCGGAGAAACTGGAAAAAGAACAGATCACGGTGGACATCCTGATCAACAATGCAGGCTTTGGCGTCCACGGAGCATTTGTTGACCTTGACTGGCAATGCGAATCGGACATGATCGCCGTCAACATCACCGCGCTGACGCGCTTGACCAGGCTCTTTGCAAAAGGCATGGTCGCGCGCAAAAGCGGCAGGATCGTGAATGTGGCATCCCTGGCCGCATTCGTACCCGGGCCGTTCATGGCGGTCTATTATGCTACGAAAGCATATGTGCTCTCTTTTTCAGAGGCGCTCGCGAACGAACTGCAAGGGACCGGCGTCACGGTTACCGCTCTCTGCCCGGGCCCTACCACCACCGGATTTGCATCGACGGCGGGCGTGGAGCGATCAAGGCTCTTCAGGTATTCGAGGCCGGCGTCGTCAGCGGACGTTGCGCGCTATGGCTACGAAGCCATGATGAAGGGAAAGGTCGTGGCTGTTCACGGCACGCTGAACAGGCTCACAACCCTGAGCCTCAGGACCGCTCCACGAAAGCTGCTTCCCGCCATCGTACGATGGCTGCACTGGTCTGCCCCCTGACGCCTGGACCTCCGTCCTGCCACTGTTGTGCCCCTGCTTTTTGTATTCCGCATTCCGCAATCCGAATTCCGCAATGGTTCTTCTTGACACCCCCGGGCATTAATGATACTTTTCGCCATGCTTGTTTATCTCAATGGGCGTTTTGTACCAAAAGAAAAAGCAGTTGTATCCGCCTTTGACCACGGCTTTCTTTACGGCGACGGCATCTATGAGACCATGCGCGCTTACCGGGGGACGATCTTTGAATTGAGACAGCACCTCAGCCGTTTGAAGCACTCGGCTGCCGCCATCTCGCTTAAACTTCCCTTGCCGATAGAAAAGATCGCCGAGGCGCTGAACCGTTCCGTTCAGATCAACAAGCTGCAGGATGCGTACATCAGGCTCCATATCTCGCGCGGGCCGGGAGAGATCGGGCTGGACCCGGCATTGTGCAGCGCTCCGACCATGATCATCGTGGCAAAAGCGTTTCGCGACTATCCTGCAGAGCACTACAGCCGCGGCGTCAGGGTTGCTTTCGTCAAGACCCGGCGCAACCATCCTCTTGCCGTTTCTCCCTCCATCAAGAGCACGAACTTCCTGAACAACATTCAGGCCAAGATCGAAGCGATCAGGGCAGGAGCTTATGAAGGCATCATGCTGAACTGGGAGGGCTATGTCGCGGAAGGGACCATCAGCAACATCGCCATGGTCAAAAAAGGCATCTTGTACACGCCGCACGTAAAGACCGGCATACTCAAGGGCGTAACACGCGAGCTGGTGCTCCGCCTGGCGAAAAAGAAGCATATTCCGGCCAAAGAGACCCTGCTCAAACCGCGGGATTTCCTGGCTGCTGATGAATGTTTTATCACCAACACCACCATGGAGATCATGCCCGTTACCAGGATCGGCCGCAAGATCATCGGAACGGGCAGGCCGGGGCCGGTCACCGCTCTGCTGAGCCAGGCGTATACCAGGGAGGTCCAGAGATGTATACCGATGCAAGCCAGCTAGCCCAGCTCATCGACCACACCCTGGTGAGGCCCGACGCGACCTTGACCGACCTCGAGCGGACCTGCGCCGAGGCAAGGAAGTACGGATTTACCTGCGTTGTGGTGAACAGCTCCTATGTCGCCCGCGCCAAGGAGCTGCTGAACGGCACGCTGATCAAGGTCTGCGCTGTGGTCGGCTTCCCGCATGGCGCATCGACGACAACGGTCAAGATCGTTGAAGCCATGGAATCGATGAAGAACGGCGCGTCCGAGCTCGACATCGTCGCGAACATCGGCATGATAAAATCGGGCAAGTTCGACTTTGTCGAGATCGACATCAAGAACGTCCTCGCCCTGACCCCCCAGAAGGTCCATAAGATCATCATCGAGACCGGCCTGCTCACGCCCGAAGAGATCACCCGCACCTGCCAGATCGCGGCAGCAGCCGGAGCCGAGTTCGTCAAGACCTCGACAGGTTTCGGTCCGCGCGGCGCAACGGTCGAGGACCTGCTGCTCATGCGCAAGGCTGTCGGCTCCCAGTGCCGCATCAAAGCCTCGGGCGGGATCAAAGACCTGGCAGCACTGACAAGACTTGTCGAGGCAGGAGCTGAACGCATCGGAACGAGCGCAGGCGCGGCGATCATGGAAGAGTATCTGAAAAAAAGCAGGTAAACACAACACACCCTGGATCCCTCGAAATTCCAATATGATAATTTCTAAAAAAATCTCTTCAGTCCTGGTCAGCGCGGGAAGTCAATTATTCTCTTCGCCATCACCATCGCATGCGTCATACTGCTCGGCATGCAGATCAACCGCGGGATCGTCACGTCCCGTATTGTAAAACAGGGGCAGATCGAAGCAGGGTGGAAACGTCAGTTGAGGTGGGGCAGTGCGGAATATGCGGCAGGTACCTTTAGATCTTTTTCAGAATTTGACACGGATAAAAGCGGATAAGAGCCGGATAACTACCGATTTTTTTGCAGAGGCTTAAACCTTTTGGTTATAGAAGTGTCTTCTGTTTTTATCCGCTTTTATCCGAGGTTAATCCGCTTCTTCCGTGTCCAAATGCTTTTTTAGGCTCATCAACCCTTGGCAGAAGTAATCGGCTATTTCCGCGCCAACGCTTCGGATTGTCCGTCCCTTAAGACCTTCTCACCACCAGCAGCAGCCAGACAAACAGGACACCCGCTCCTGCAGCGGTCCAGGCGCTTTCTACCGGATAATGGTTGAAGCGCAGGAGGAGAGCGCCGGCGCCGAGACCGGTCGTCAGCATGGCAAGGATGAACCCCTTGCCGATGCGATAAATGTTGCGGAGCTCGCGCACGACATCCTCTGAGGTGATCTCTACGCGCGTCTCTCCCCGGCCCGTCGTTACCAGAAAGTCAGCAAGCAACTTCGGCAGTTTTCCGAGCGCACGGACGGAGGTGCCGGCCTGCTGCAGGATCCCGGCCGCGGAGTATTTCTCTGCCGTGATGAACCGTTTGGCAAAAGGCGCGGCGATCTCGATGATGTTCGTTTCCGGATCGAGCTGCGAACCCAGGCCGTTCAGCATGCCGACCACCCTGCCGAACAGGATGAAGTCGTTCGGGATCTGGATCGAGGGGCTCAGCCGAAGCGCCTCCATGATGTCGTTGCCGATCTCCTCGATGTCCATGGCTTTGAACGCCGAGGGCGAGATATCGCGGTACTTCTGGAGAATGCGGTCAACGAACTGGACCAGCGGCTGAATATCCTGGGTCAGCGGAATGAACCCCATGTCCACCAGCGCGCGGACCAGTCCCCGGCTGTCGCGGTCAACGACAGCGCTGAAGGCACGCCGCAGCCCGTCGCGCTTCGGCCCCGAGATGCGGTCCACCATGCCGAAATCCACCAGGATGATCTCCGGGCCGGGAGTGACGAAGAGATTGCCGGGATGGGGGTCGCCGTGGAACAGGCCGTCGCTGAAGAACATCTGGGCATAGGCTTCGGCAAGCGTGCGCGCGATCTCCTTTCGGTCGATCCCCTGCCGGTCGATCTCGTCGAAATCCGTGATCTTGATGCCGGCGAGATATTCAAGCGTCAGGACCTTGGACGTGGTGAAGGGCCAGTACACGAGCGGGATCCTGATCTTCGGGTCGTCTGCGAAGTTCCGGGCAAAGGTCTCGGCGTTCTTCCCCTCCTGGAGATAGTTCAGCTCCTCCAGGATGATGCGCGAGAACTCGGAATAGATCACGTCGATATTGATATGGCGGTAGATCACGCGGAGGATGCGGATGACGAACTTGAGGGTGCGCATATCCACGGCGATCACCTCATCGATGCCCGGATACTGGACCTTGACCACGATGCAGTCCCCGTGGCGCAGGCAGGCGCGGTGCACCTGGCCGAGCGAAGCGGAGGCGATGGGCGTCTCATCAAAGGACGAAAAGACCTCGCTCATGGGCCCCAGTTCCTCGGTGACCCGCTGGACAATATCGCTGAACGGCGCGGGCGGAACCTGGTCCTGCAGCTTTGAGAGCTCGTTCGTGTACTCTTCAGGCAAGATGTCGACGCGGGAAGAAAGGAACTGGCCGATCTTGATCAGTACGCCGCGCATCTTGATCATGCGCTCCCGGAGCAGGACGGCATTCTTTGCATGAAGCTGCTTGAGCCGCTCCTGTCTGAGGCGGGGAGCGGCAAAGGTGTTCCTGAGCCCCAGGAGCTTGTAGCTCAAGAGCACGCGCAGGAAAAGGAGAACGCCCTGGATGAATCTGCCCCGGTAGTTCGTTGAGTGCATACTTGATTATACCAGATAAGAAGATTGAAGGGTATCAGTCGAAACCGGAAAAACGAAATCAGAAACACCTGAAGCAGAATTGCCTGCCATGACTACGTAAATATCCCGATCACCGCGCCGGTCATGCAGGTCGCGAGCGTGCCGGCGACCAGCGCCTTCATGCCGAGCCCCACGATCTCGTCGCGCCGCTCCGGCGCCAGGCTGCCGAGCCCGCCGAGCAGAATGCCGAGGCTGCCGAAGTTGGCAAAGCTGGAAAGCGCATAGGTCATGATGAGGCGGCTCCGGGGGTCCAGCGCTTCCGCCGGGAGCCTGGCCAGTTCAAGGAAGGCCAGCAGCTCGTTCAGGATGGTCTTGGTGCCCATGAGGTAGCCCGCCGTCTGCGCCTGGGGCCAGGGAATGCCGAAGAGCCAGACGACCGGGGCCATGACGAAGCCGAGGATCCGCTGGAGCGTGAGCGGTTTCCCACCCAGATCCGGCAGCAGCCCGACGATCAGGTTCGACAGGTATACCAGAGCTACCATCACCACGAGCATGGCGATGATGTTCAGCAGCAGGTGCAGTCCGTCCATGGTCCCCTTCACCACAGCGTCCATGGCGCTGGTCGCGGTCTGCGTCGGCGCCAGGCTCCCCGAGGTTTCCTCTCCCGTCTCAGGCACCATGATGCGCGCGATCGTGATCGCAGCTGCTACGTGGATAAAGGACGCGATCAAGATATGGCCGAGCGGGTCGGGGATCACGCCGGTCAAAAAAGCGGCATACAGGACCATCACGGTGCCGGCGATGCAGGCCATGCCCACGGTCATGAGCGAAAAAAGCTCGCTCCTGGTCATGCTCCGGAGATAGGGCTTGACCAGCAGCGGCGCTTCGACCATGCCGAGGAAGATCGTGGTGGATGCGCCGAGGCCGAGCGCGCCGCCGATGTTCATGGTCTTTTGGAGAAGGAACGAGAAGGACCGGACCACGACGGGAAGGATCCTCCAGTAAAAGAGCAGGCCCGACAAGGCCCCGATCACGAGCACGAGCGGAAGCGCCTGGAACGCAAGGATGAAGTTCGACCCCGGGTCGGTCAGCATGAACGGGGGAGTGCCGCCGCCGACATACCCGAACACGAAGGAGGTGCCCGCCTTGGTCGCCGATTCAAGGGCCAGTACGGCCGTATTCAGCAGAAGAAAGAATTTTTTGAAGAAGGGGACATACAGAAGGATGGCCGCGATGCAAAGCTGTACCGCAACACCGATAAGCGCGGTGGCATACTTGACGCTTTTTCTGTTCTCGCTGATGAGCCAGGCGATCCCGGTGAACACCGCGAGGCCGAGCAGTGGTTGAAAGAACATGACGACTCCTCTCCTTTTGTCAGCCCGCCGAATGCGCGCCATTATGGCATGTGATTAAATATTTTTCAATTCAAAAGAACGGGCTGGTGCTTCAGCAGGACGGAGCGGGAAGGGACGAACCGCAAAGCTTTGGGTTTGGCATGAACGCAGGCGAGCTGAAAAACGACTGTCTTATTGCCAATAATAAAGCTTGACTTCCTCGCGCCAACGTGGCATTATTACTTTCAGAAGTTCCGGATGTACTTGTAGGGAAACCACAAAGACAGATCGACTTTGTGGTTATTTTTTTGGTCCTTGTCCGTCGCTTCAATTCACGAGAAGGAGGTAGCTCATCATGGAAAATGGTACGGTAAAGTGGTTCAATGATGCCAAAGGTTTTGGCTTCATTACCCGTGAAAAAGGCGGCGATGTGTTCGTGCATTTTGGCGACATTCAGGACAGCGGCTTTAAGTCGTTGGCCGAAGGCCAGCAGGTGCAGTTCGACGTTGTCGACTCGCCCAAGGGCCCCAAAGCAGCCAACGTTGTAAAGCTCTAAGCTTATTGCTTGAACTTTGAAGCAGGCCCTGTTCGTTCAGGGTCTGCTTTTTTTATTCCTTGCTTTCCCGCAGGCTTCACGCCCCTCCGGCCCTTTCTCCGTCCCTCTAACAGACAGCAGACGCACTGTTGTCCCTGTTCCTGGAGGCAAAACAACTGTTGCTATTGCTCGTGTAAAGTGCCATTATATATAGAATAGTTAATTCAGCAATAAGAGCTCATGCCACAAAGAAAGGCGCTTTGTGGTTTTTTTTGTTTTAGGCGTGAAAAACTGAGGAGAAAAAATGCGGTATAAACAGAGCTACAAGGAAAAGAAGGAACTGGAGAGGGCCGCCATGGCCGCTGCCGGACTTGTTTCAGAACGCTATGCCGGGGTTTCGAACATCGAACTGCAGATGACCTATTACCAGCGCGGCCTGCGTCCGGTCCTGATGACACGCACGCTCACTTTTTTGCCCGCCAATTATGCCAGCTTTCACATAAAATGTTTGCATGAAGGTTGCACGGATGGCGGCTATGACCTTGCCCCGGTGGTGAAAAGCCTGACGAACTCCCGCAAGAAAACGGTCAAGGGAAAGATCTTTTGTCATGGAACGAACGATACCGTCGGCCACGCAAGCATCGCCTATGAGGTCAATATCCAGTACTGCAACCCTGATAAATAGAGCTCTGCCGTTGTGCCTCCTCCGCCGGGCTCTGTGCCCCGGCACCTCAACATCCGCTACTGGCAGGATCCGCCGACCATTCGGCTCCAGTCAACGTCCTCTGCCGCTGGGGATTAATAGGTACTATTAACCCTCACCAGGTCTTAACGCCGAAGACAGTGCGAGAACATCCATGCAGGTCTTCTGGCTCTCCCCTCGCTGCCTGCCTTCCCAACCAAATTAAAGGTCAGTGGCATGTTCTGGCAGCAATTATGGCCCAATGCTTCCGGGCCGGGATACAGCGGCGGGTCCGCTCCCGATTTTAACGGGATTCCCTTCGCCTGGATGTGGTCGATATGTGGATGCTTTTAACATAGCCGGACCTGAAAAGTCAAAGTGTTTTTGCTGGTCCGCTGTCAATAGATGTCAAGCCCATTTCCGTCGGCAGTTAAAGGAACTACCGAAGTCTGAGCGTTCCATCAACCACGCCAACGCCGGAAGAGCGAAGGAATGCTCGGACCGTATATACCGGACACTTGTTTTTCCGACCCCGCCGGTATTATTGACTAGAGTGAAAACCGGTGCTATGATTTAAATAGGATAGCGTTTGTCCTGTAATGTCGGGTCATCCTCGTGTAAAACAAGGTCGGGCCGAGACCGGCGAACCTGGTGACGGATCCGGAAGCATGGGCTCCATACCTGCGCTTCCCACTCTCCACGGGAGGGTGAAAAAAAACATCGGCTCCATACCGGTGCCTACCCCTCTTCGTCCGCCGGTTTTTCATTTCAGGCAAAAGTAAAACATGAAAACGGTGACGACGGAACATGATGCCTTCGAAAGAGGGATCGACCTTTTCAATCAAAGCGGATACTTTGAGAAGAAGGTATTGTTATGAAACAGATAAAGGACATCATCTGGACCCGGCTCCTGCCTGATAAAGACAGGACGATCGACGCGCAGGAATGGACAAAGCACGGCGGCAAGTGGATCGTGTTCGACAGCGAGGAGCGGATCAAAGATCTCGTCGGCAAGCTCGGGCCGCACATCGACAATGGAGAGATCGAGAGCGCAAAGTATTGGAACGGAGACCCCAGCGCCGTCAACGTCTATTCCCTGGATCGCGACCGCATGAAAACCCGGCAGATATTAAAGAAGCTCGGCGCGAGATACGTGCTGGTGTGGGAATACGATTACGCCTGGGACAAAAACCTCCGTGCTCCCCTCACTTTCGCCTATTCCTGGTTCTCGAAATTCAGGACCATCCTGCAAAGCCGCGGCCTGGCAGGAACAGCCCGCCTGGCGCGTGATGTATTGAGGCCGAAACCGGGCGCTGTAACAGAGCAGGAGAAACGGCATGACACACGGGGACAAGTTGAAGGCAATCAAAAGGGCAACGGTCATCTATGACGGTACCTGTCCCATATGCTCGAAGACGGTAGCGTGGATGGAAGAACATGAGCAGGCTGGTTCTTTCGAGATGCTGCCCTGCCAGTCCGAGTCGCTCGGAAAACGGTTCCCTTCTGTGGACCCTGACGCGTGCATGCGCGCCATGCACGTTGTGCTGCCCGACGGAGCGGTCCTGGCCGGCGAGCAGGCACTACCGGAGATTTTCAAGAGGCTCAAACGGCTTTACTATGTTTCCGCCCTTTTCAAACTGCCGGGAGTGATGCCCCTGTCCCGCGCATTCTACCGGTGGTTCGCGGAACGTAGATACCATATTGCGGATGTTCTTCATATTGGAATGAATGAACGCAAACGGAGATAGAACCCGCCGGGGCATTCGATGCGGAAGCGCCGGGCCTTGAAGCGACCTATCATACAAAAGGCGGCAATTTCCATGGCAATCCCTCTCTGAAGGGATGGTTGGTCTTGGCCGGCCGCGGAAAACGGCCATTGACTGCCCACCTTGAAAGAAGTATATTACCCGTGTAAGAGGATTGATTAAGTCCTGTTTAGATATGCGAAAGAGGACAGACGAAAGGTCATCCCGGAAAAGGGGGGACAGAGTATGTCGAAGTATTTGATTGCTTCAAGGCACGAGCCTGCGGATTGTCTGCGCGCCCTCGACGAAGAGTTGGCGAAGGGGCCGGGCATGCTGGATAAGTTCGTCTACGGATGCAAGGATGGCGACCACGTCGCCTATGCGATCGTGGAGGTGAAGACCCTGAGCGATGCGCTTGCGATGCTTCCCGGCTTCCTGCAGGAAACGGCATGCATCACCAAGGTTGACAAGTATACTCCGGCGGAGATCAGGTCTTTCCATGCACAAGCTGCATAACGTGTTTATCATGGGAACGTGTCGAGGGTTGATAGTGCCCGGCGTGTAAGAGAGGTCAATTGAAATTTGCCACCGAGGTAACGGAGGCAGAGAAGAAAGTCAAGAGCTGGAGGAAAGGCGCTTGCCGTAGATCCCGTAGCAAAGTAAATGGATCTCCTCTGTGCTCCGGGAACTCAGTGGCAAAGATTTTAACAAATAATCCGAGCGGAAAACGGGATTGGAGTGCCACATGCCAACGGGCTGTTGCCCAAACCCAATTTTGTCTCCCTGAACGTAGTGAAGGGTCTCCCATCACGTTGTAAATACGAGATTCTTCGCTGCGCTCAGAATGACATTTTAGTCGTAAAGTCATTTGAGCAACGGCCCGCCAAGACGCGACCCTCCTATGGGGTATCTGAAGTTCAATGGCGCGAAGAACATCTTCGGGTCATTTTTTTTCGCGACGCAATGCGTGCATCAACGTCCCCTCCCAGTCACCCAGTTCAACCACCCTACAGACTGATATTTCAAGGCCCCAAAGAGGTCCCTCCTGCCCCTCGGAGAGGACGCATGGCCGATATTTACGGACAGAAGAGAGCTCGTAATGAGAAACGGATGAAAGGCTTTTAAAAGCAGGAAATGGAGTGTTGAAGGTTGCAGGATTTGGCGCGTGTTTCGTGACCTTATGGGTTCGCTACAGGAGCTACAGCGTCCGCATTTTCTTTTGCGCCACAAACGCTAATCTACTCCAACCGAGCCTGCCGAATACGCGAGCAAGCACTTTTATGGTATGTCGCTGCATTCTTCTGAATTCCTCGAATTTCGGATTTTTCCCGAGAAGCCTGTGGGTTTCGATATAATCATCAACCAGATGGGAGGCTGAGATAATGTTCTTCGGAAGCGCCTTGGAGCCGACCGCTGCGATCAGGTTTTTCCATCCCGGTTTGCCAAATACCCTGTCCAGGACTTTCGGTGTATGGCACTGGGTTAAATATTCACTGATACTCGGACGCCTGCCGAGCGCTTGCTGGAGCTTGAGAAAGTCCTGAATGAGGTGTTTCGCGCTCAAAGACCACGGCCTTGACCCCCTTTTATTATTTTCGTACGTTACGAACCCTCGCCAGGCGTTCTCTCCGAAACGATATTTAAGGTCCTTGAGGGAGTATCCCGAGAGTTTTTGATACTGTGCAAAACTCGGCGCTTTTCCCAGCTGCCTTCTGAGATCGCGAAATGCGCTCAACATCATGGCCTTTGTCGGGCCTTTCCGCTTGCGCGTTTTCGGCTTGCGATAGTCTCTGACGGATTTAAGCAGCTTGTCCCAGCCGCCGAACAATCTGCTTAACGTGGCAGTGCTGCAGCACTGTTCTTCAAATTCCTCGAGGGAGGGAATTCTTCCGAGTTCGGCTTTCAGGCGTCGGTAGGAGTTTTGGACGGAGTCTCTGGTAAATTTGGGATAGGGCTTCGCGCCGACAGTTTTGAGGAAGTTTCTCCATCCCGGTCTTCCGAAAATACTTATGAGCAAGGTAACGCTGTGACAATTCTTCGCATATTCCGCGCAGGAGGGTTGTCTCTCCAGTTTTCGTTCGAGGTCGCGATAATCCCTGATGAGATGCTCCTCGGTTATTATTGACTTGTAAGTACTCATTTTCCACTCATTCCGGATTCAAGTCAGGCCCTCGAAGCTGTCGAACAACCGGGGCGCCTTTTTCTTCAATAAACACACGGGACAGCCACCCCGTTTGTATCGGTCGATGACCGGTTCGCGCAATTCATGTCCCTTCTCGCACTTCCACCATATCTGCCTTCGCGAATAAGGCAATACGTCCTTCGGCGTCCATGACGCATTTTTTGCCGGATGCCATTCCCGGGTAAGCCGGGGCCCTTTGATCTCGAGGCTGTTCTTCCTGTCGGGTCTTCTCCCTGAGCAATAAGGACATCCCCTCCCTCCGCTCCTGTGGCTGAGAGAATCTTCCCACTCATGACCCTTCCGGCAGGTCCACCATACTTTACGAGAGGAGAAGGGCATCACATCCGTTGGGGTCAAAGGGGCGTTTTTCCTCGCGTGCCATTCCTTTGCAAGATTCGGCTTTACGGCCTGAAGACAGTTTTCCTCATTTACCCACTGACCCGCGCAATACGGGCATCCGTTGCCGCCGGTCCTGCTCGCGATAACAGCCGCCCATTCATGCCCTTTCCGGCAGAGCCACCAGGCTTTTTTGCCGGACCTTGAAGTGACATCCGCCGGCGTCCAAGGAGCGTTCCTGGTCGGGTGCCATTGCCTGGCAAGACCGGGGTTTACCGTCCGAAGGCGGTTGTCCTTACCGACCTTCTTCCCTGCGCAATAAGGACACCCTCTCCCCTTGTTTCTTGCGCGAACCGGAATTTGCCATTCATGCCCTTTCCCGCACAGCCACCACACTCTTTTGACGGAGCCGGGAACGATGTCCCCCGGCATGAGCGGTGCATTCCTCGTGGGATGCCACTCCCGGGCCAGATCGGGCCTCAGCGTCTGAAGACTGTTGCCATTGTCCACCCGCCTCATCGCGCAGATGGGGCATCCACAGCCGTTATTCCTGTTGTATATAACAGCAGCCCACTCATGACCCTTCCGGCAGGTCCACCATACCTTCTTCCTGACGGACGGCATCACGTCCTTCGGCGTCAAGGGGGCATTCTTCGTCGGGTGCCACTCTTTTGCAAGCTCCGGGTTTATCGCCTGGAGACAGGTGTCCGGGGTAACCTTCCGTCCCGCGCAATAGGGGCATCCTCTGCCACCACTGCTCCTGTCGCATATCGCGGCCGTCCATTCATGGCCTTTCTTACAGACCCACCAGACTTTTTTATTGGAACCCGCGGTCACATTCCTCGGCGTGAGCGGCGCGTTCTTCGTGAGCTGCCACTCTCGGGCGAGCTTCCCGTGTGTTTGAGCCAGCGTAGGTTTAGCGATTTTCTTCATCATGTAGTTATGGCGGCTTTCTCTGGTTCAGGCTGCAAACCTGAACCACACGTTAATGAGTCGGTTCAATCAGCATGATTGAACCAGCAGCGGCAACATTCAAGACACGACCCTATAGGCTTCCGACCCTATAAGCTGAGGGCCTGTTAAGCCTTTACAAGCCCGGGCTTCCAGTAAGATAGGCCGCAGCCGCTTCCGCGGCCTTGGCGCCGGAATTGATGCAATCGGGTATGCCGACGCCGCCGTATGACCCACCCGCAAGGAACATGCCGGGGTGCTGCGCCACGCGCTCATTGATCTTCTTCAGGCGATCGAGGTGTCCGATGGTGTATTGAGGCATCGCCTTCGGCCACCGGAATATCCACGTGCGCACCGGCTCGGCGTCGATCCCCATGATGTCTCGCAGCTCGACTTTCACTATCTTCATCATCTCCTCGTCGGACAGGAACGCCCGATCCTCCGTTCGAGCGCCCCCGAGAAATACGCGAACGAGCGCATAATCGTCATTTGGCACGCGCCCGCTCCACTTGGTCGAGCACCAGGTACAGGCCTTGATTTTATGCCCCTCACCCAGCGGAACGAGAAACCCAAAGCCCTTGAAATCATGTTTTACGTCGCTTCTGCGATACGCGAAGGACACGGTAGCCGACGAGACTTGCGGTATTTCATTTAATACAGAGGAGAGTTCTCCGTCGATATTGTCGATCATGGCTGCGGTATCATACGAGGGCGAGGCGAGAATGACCGCATCGGCTTCCTTCGTCGTTCCATCGGCCATCCGGAGTTTGTAGGTGCTCGTACCATCCGCGCCTTTGATCTCTTCAACCATGCGCACGTCGGCACCGACAACTATCTTGTCTTTATCGAGCGCCTTGTAAACCTCGTCTACAATATCCTGCATGCCGCCCTTGAAGGACATATGCAGCGTTCTTTTCGAGGCCGGGCCTGAAGCGCCGGGAGTTGCACCGTGTCCCGGGGCCTTAAATCTGCTTTTCATGGCAACGATCATCCCCTTGGTAAGGCTTCCATATTTCTGTTCCGTGTCGAGCAGCAGGGGAAAGGTGGCTTCGAGGCTCATGGTGTCCGGATCGCTGGAATAGATGCCGGCAACGAGCGGATCGGCGAGCCGGTCAAGGCATTCCTTTCCTAAACGCCGCTTCACGTAGCTCGAGAGCGTCTCGTCGCCGGGCTTCTTCCTGGGGATGAACAAATCCATGGCCATGCGCAGTTTGCCCGGCCAGGAGAAAAGGTTGGTGGTAAGAAAGGGCAGGAACTTGGTGGGAACGATCAGCATGACCCCGTCAGGCAGCTCGCGCAGTTTATTCTTGACGAGAATGAAGGTCTTTTTCAACTTGTCGTTGCTCGTTATTAATTTATTGTCGCAATGGAGCTTTCTCGCCAGCTCGAATATCGAGGGCTTGGTTGAAATAAAAGAGTCCGGTCCGCCTTCGACGACAAAACCATCATGTGTGCGCTCTGTTTGAATCTTGCCCCCAAGACGGGAGCTTTTCTCAAGAAGTATATAATCGATATCGACACCCGCGCTCTGGGCTGCCTTAATTGCATACGCCGCCGAAAGACCGGTTATCCCGCCGCCGATTATGACCACTTTTTTCATCGTTACCACCTTCGCGTTCATTCGCAATATCTTCCGGATTCAACGGATCCGGATAACGAATGGCTCTTGCTTTATTTTTTTTCACAACGCAACGGGTGCATCAACGTCGCCTCCTGCTCCCCTTGCCATTCTAACCGAATACAGGCTGTAGCGTTTGGTAGGGTATAACACCAAGATAAAAGACGTGTATAACCATATAAAGGGCACCTCCAGAGCTATGATTAATGTTTCGACGACCTTTTCAAGCAATTCATGTGGTCCCATGAAGAAATCTCCTAGCCACTTCTCCTGCGACTTTTTTATCGTCCCATTCCGGGTGAGTTTTCCGGAGGTGAACCGTCAGCATCGTGTGAGACGACTCCCACATGGTAAAGCCGATCTGTATCCGCTTGCAGGGCCTCTTTCGCTTCAGGATTTCCGCCATTGCATCGTCCACAACCTCAATCTGTCCGGCATCCAGTCTGATCATCGTCCCTCCTGCTCCAACCTTTGCTCATTCTCATAAGTTTCGGGGAAACCCAGTGGCTTTGAAGTCATGACAGCGGCAGTACGGTTACTTTTTTCCGGCACCCGGATTCTGCGGCGGCTTCACAGGCACTCATTCGCTGGTTCAGGCTTACAGCCTGAACCACAGGTTAATTAGTCGGTTCAATCAGCATGATTGACCCAGCAGCGGTTATGCGCCGTAGAACATCTCCTTGGCGATCCTGTTTGTCATGCGTCCCTGAGCCCCGAGAGACGATTATCTGTCGCTATCCTTATGTAACTTGAGTTACATTAATTTCACGCTATGTAACTTAATCATCTTAAAGTTACATAGCGTTCAGCACATATGACTTTATTTTTATTCCATAATCTTTAGGATATCTTTGGCTACGTACATTCTATTTCGCTGTTTGTCCTCCAATAGTTTCACAACCCTGAGTTTTTCAAGCCCCTGGAGTGCCTTCATGGCGCCTTGATGGCTCACCTTGAATTTTTTGGCAACCTCTGGAGCAGAAATAATCGGCTTTTCGAACAAGGCGTCCGTAATACCGAGGACTAAGCCGGACACGCGCTTTTGTTCTTTCAGTTTTGCACGCCAGACCAGCTGCAAGTCTTGCAGTTCTTTTGCTCTGCCGATTGCGTCCCTGGACTGCTCGGAAACGCCTTGGAGGAAAAACAGCAACCATTCCTTCCACGCACCGCGCCGGCTGACATCAAGTAGTCGTTCATAATATATCCGCCTGTTTCGTTCAAAAAATGCGCTGAGATATAAGAGCGGCAGCGGCAGAAGACCCCAGCTTGAGAGCAGGATGGAGATCAAAAGACGCCCGATCCTGCCGTTTCCGTCGATAAAAGGATGGATGGCCTCAAATTGATAATGAATGAGTCCAATACGGACCAGCGGGGGATAGGTCTCGTCGGCGTGAATATACTTTTCAAGTTTATCAAGACCTGCGGACATTTCAGAAGCAGCCGGTGGTACATACGTGGCGTTATTCAGAGTACAGCCTGCCGGTCCGATCCAGTTTTGCGACCTGCGAAATTCACCCGGTGTTGCATGGCCTCCACGCACACCCTTCATGAGATGCTCGTGCATCTCGCGCATGAGCCGAAGGCTGACCGGAAGCGTCTTCAAGCGTTTCATCCCATATTCCATCGCAACGACGTAGTTATGGACCTCTTTGACGTCGGATTCCGGTATCGCGGCCCCTTTGCCCGCGAGCGGCGCTTGTCCGGCTTCGTAAGCATACAATTCCGCGATATCTGCCTGTGTCCCTTCAATCCGCGAAGAGAGCACGGCCTCCCGGTGAATAAAGGGCCGGATCAGTAAATGGGGATTCGGCATAGCGCGGCCGAGTCCGGCCAGCTCGCCAAGACTGCGATCGGCATCGGACAACGCACGGATCAGCTCATGGTCGAAGGCAAGCTCCGGCGGCAGAAGATAGGGATTAAATGACCAGTATGCTGTATCGCCTTGACCGGCTTTTATGATTTTTCCAGACGAGCTTTTTCTGAATTTTTCTATGTCCATAAAAATCTCCTCAAAGCTGGCTCGTTAAAAGTTATGCACCGTAAGAACCAACCTCCCGAAAGTTGTCCGATAAAGATGTCGCGTTTCATTGTCATTCTACCCGACCTACAGGCCCGGCCTTGCCCTCATCCAGCACGTATCTCACTTTTTTCAGCAGGTCCTTCGAGGTCTCCGTACGAACCAACGAAAGTTGGTCCTATTCTCCTATCATCGAATCCCACCATTTTAAAAGTGTATTACGCACAATATACTCAAAAGTATGCAAGTTGATAGGCGTGTCCTTTGCCAACCAAATACCCCCTCTGGCCTTAGTTGCCAGGCCAGTGGGCTTCTCAGAATATGCCTCCGTAATTCGAAAGGGCGGCTCGCACATGGGTTTGGGAAATGGAGTGCCTCCATGTAATGCTATAGAGCGCCAATTGTAAATGGTTTTCAACGACTCCCTAACATACTCCCTATCCCAAGAGTGTTGAAAACCAATCGGCGGACGATCGAGAGGTGGCTCAGGTAAAAACTCCAAAACAAAATCTACGAATTTTTTTGTGGCTCCCATGTGGTCTGCGATTTGCTTCGCTACCTGCTCGACTAATTGCTGCCCACCCGCATTTCTTAGAATTTGTTCTAATACCGGGCTCTCCTTCTTAGAGCGCCAGTGTCCAGCAGCTGTTTCCAGCGCGGACACAAGCATCAACCATGTGAGTTCAGGTTCAGCTTCGGCAATCCACACCCCGTCTTGATATTGCCTGGCTGCTCTAACCAATGCAGCAGCACCACCGGGCGTGAGTAGTGGAAAATTTTTGAAGGGCGTAGCCATATCTAACGAATGTTCGCCCAATACCCGGGGCAAAATAACCGACATCCGCGCAGAAGAAGGAAGTACGGGGTTGCGACCTATTTCATGCTCTGTTGGTTCTCCTCTGGGGTCTCCCTTTGGAAGAAAATGGCGAGTGTAACCGCCGGACTTAAGCCTTATGCCGAGACACAGTGCCAATAATGCAGCAATTTCGTCGTTGAGAAGACCCCCGTGATACCATTGAAAGTCAGTTTTCTCGAACCACGAGGTGTCGTGTTGGTACTCGACATGATACTCCACTCTAAGCACTATTGAAGGGGCAAGAGCATGTCGCGATGTTATGGGGACGGTATTCAAAAACAGATAAGGCCCATAACCAGATGTAAGCTCGCCGACTATGTGAGCGTCTGTGAATAAGGGATATTCATACGTTTCGTACGAGGGAGCACCATTTAAATGCGCTTTCCAGTTGTCGAATGCGAACGGTCCTTGTTGCCTAGGCACGAAGATTCTCCACTAATATTTGCAGGAAGCCTCAAGAGGATAATATACAGATTGATTCATTATAAATGATAGCGTTTTTTAGGATTCATCGACGCCATCTACGAACATGCACATTTGTTGAAGATCAATAAGTCACTTCAGTCACAACGTCACCTTCGTGGTCCGTGCATCTCTCGATACTTTTCAGTTGTATTCTCCTGATATAAAAGAGGGATAACGGTATCCATCGCAATTCGGTACGCAATATTATGAAGTAACAGAGCGTCCAGCTCAAATCGCCCATGGTCGTCCGGATGCCAAGCGTCTCTTCTTTTTGCTGAATGGTGATGCAGGTAACCTCTAAGCTTAACCATATGCTCGATAATCTCTTCGGCAGTTTTGTTTTTAAATTTTTGCAGAAAACGGCCATAATGATTGGTGCCGATCATTAATTCTGAATCTGGACCTCTTAATATTTTCTCAATGCAGTTTCTTAAAGGCGTTGATTTTTCAAAAACCTCCTTGACTGCTTGGTTCTTCGTCTTGCCCTCACCGAAAAAACTTTCAAGAAAAAAATAATAATCATAAAAAGCTTCTATGTATCTCTCTTCAGATATGTCTATCAGCCCTTTACGAAAAAAACTTAACGACGTTTCCACTTCTGCAGCATCATCAGCAGCGATTATACTCCGTGCTAACAAATCAAAAGGCAAGAAGGGTAGGTCAGAAGCATTCATCTCTCCACGATGGGTTTCAAATCTATCAATTTTTAATTTTTTCTTTTCTTCTGCATTCTCAGGAAGCCATTCTATTTCAAAATTTTTTAAATCAACAGAGTGAAGGCCGAATACTGACAAAAGAACTTCAATTGCACGTACTTCTTTTTGAACAAATAGAAAACAGGGAGAAGGAACGTTTATGTGAGTTTTAACTCCTGCGGTAGGGTTTTCAATAACCACTGGAATATCACCAGCTTCATTAGCCGGAGCTGTAATCATTAACTGGCTGATCGTTTCATTCTCGGCAACAAATTGAAATTCTAACCCTCTTGTTTTAATCGGCTTTAAATCTGCAACCCTTATTTGACCGTGAACCTTGAATTTATATCTGCACTTCATCTTTTTACCTTACATTCAGTTTATTACACAATCGACTTCAAACCTCTTGTGTCGCCTATTGAAACTCGCAAAAATAATGAAGTTCACCCGCCTACGCGCTTAGCGGGGACTGTGTGTCTCTTTTTGTCCATATGATTCCTTGTTAGCTGTGTATATGCAAATACTGGGTGGAGTTTCTGCCCAACATTCTTCCGAGTTACTCCAGTAATTCTATCCCTTTGACACTATCCCGATGACGCTTGCCATTGATGGCCAAGCAGATACCGCAATAATTACATTGCCTGGCATAGATTCCGGCAGGATTCGGATTGCCAAAAACCATATGACTACCAGAGAAGTCTTCCAACTTTCCGACACCACAGGCGGGGCAGTAGTCAAACATATTTTCGATTGGCGGGTAACCACGCATAATGAGTCGCCGAACATGATTATATGCCGTGATGGCCTCCTGTGCACTACTCCATCTATTTGCCGAATTATGTCTGATTGTTCGAGAAAAGATATGATGAAGATGCCACGTATCTGGGTTTAGCGGAAACATTTTGGGCATAGACTTCGCAGTGAACGCTGGCTTTTCTCTTGAAAAGGCACGCTGGCCCGTAACAGCCGACCACAAGATTTTACCAGCAGAGTAAAGATCAGAGTTGATGCCTATATTTCCAGTCGCTCCGGATTCGCACTCTGGTGCCATGTAGTTAACTGTGCCAACACCCTCATCCGTAAGAGTAATGGTTTCGTTTCCTTCGACTTGGCAAATACCAAAATCGATAACTCGGATAGTGCCATCTGGGACCATGAGGACATTCGCAGGACTCAAATCTCTATGAACAACTACAGGATCGTTCTTTTCACATGCCAATATCGCGTCTGCGAGCATGCGGAATAGTTCGAGGGCTTGCACTGGATCACAATAAAATGGATTGTTAGCTGCGCCAAGGATACTCTGCAGCGGCGTTGCACCCTCAATTGACTCCATCACATAATAATGAAATTCGTCCTCGCCCGAGGATGAATCAACAACTTTAATTATATAGGTGTGTTGAATGCTTTTGATAGCAGTTAACTCACGATAGAATCTCTCATAGGCTTGACGTGGTTTCCCTTTAGCAAGCCCTTTGAGCGCGTATTTCCCCTTGTACTCGCCCAAGGAATCTTCTACCTCTTGAATTTGCGCCTGTCCGCCTTCTCCAAGGGTTTTCCCTGTGGGTTTCCATCTGAGTTCTTTTGGTATTTTCATATATCGCTTCCTTCTTGAACTCAAGACTCACTTGAATGTTGAACTATATTTCGATCTTCATCCGTCATTCCATATAACCCATACACAGTCTCGTCAATCTTTTCATCCGTCACTGCAATCTCACGTTCGATCTTTTCGCGTTCTGCGGAGGGAGGCAGAGCGGCTTTCTTTTTATGGAGCTCGCGCATGCGGTCTACGAAAGAGACAAGCTTGTCGTGAATGGCTTTCTCAGACGGGTTATTGAAGTCGAGTGTGCGGATGGGCAATTTCTCAAGATATTGTGCAAAAAATCTTAGGTACCCCCCGCGATATGCAGCGAAGGAGTTTTTATAAAAGAACGTCATCAAGGCGGAATTCAGAATGCCGAGGAGGTATTTGTCATCGCTACATATAATATACGTTGTATTGGCCGAATAATATCTGCCATCTTGATCCAGCACAAAATTTCCTCTTACCGACATGTCCGGCAGCATTATCTTAGGCTTTTCAAATTCCTCATAATAGTCAACTGTATCCTGGATCTCAAACCATTTATATGAGCCAGGCTTACGTCCGTGCCATTCGCCACCCTTCCAATCTGCTGGTTTAGGTGTAAGTTGCTTTTTAAAGAGAAAAAGATGCTTTTCAATTGATGGATATTTTTTGAGATCAACTCCACGTCGAGTAAAGATTAAGTAGCTATCGGCATCAGTTATCTCATAGCGTTTGATATCCCTCCCAACGAGAAACGGCTTTATAAGATCGGCACTCTTGGAGTCTTCCTTTATGAGCCGTCTTTTAGTTGCAGCATCTATGACAAAAGCTTCGTTAAGCCCTGTTTTAATGCCATACACGATTTTATCATTTACATACTTCCCTAACGGAATGCCAATACCTTGCAATCGGGTCAACAGCGCTTGGGACGCCTCGTTCACCAATGACCACCCATCATCGTTAAGCGCGGCTTTATTAACAGTATAAGAGCTTTCGCTCACATAGTCGGCAAGGTCGTTGAATTCAAGTGTCTTTACCTGCGTAGCGGAAAACTTGTTTGCTGCGGCTCCCTTGCGGATACGGACGATGCACGGATAAGTCGTTGCCGTCTCGAATACCGGCAAATCACCGAAATCAGTGATTTCTTCAATCCGCTGTTTCTTCATCCATTTACGAAGTGACTCACCGTAATTGGCCCGCATCCACTTATTGGCAACGATATAGCTGAAGAGACCATCTTTCCTGAGCAGCGACACACCCTTCTCAATGAAGTATGCATAGAGATCGGCCGTGCCGTGATAAACCTCATAATGCTGCTGAAAGTAATCCTTGAAATCGCCGAGCAGCTCCTGCCTTACATAGGGCGGATTGCCGATGACCGCGTCGAAGCCGCCGTTCTCGATGATCTCACCGAAGCCGGCAGTCTTGGAGGTCCAGTCAAAGGGATTGATGCGGGCTTTGTCTTCGTCTGTCCAACCCCACTTCGAAGCATCCCCCTCACCTCTGTCCTCTCCCACAGGGGGCGAGGATGGTTTTAAGTGCAGGGAAAGCGAAGGTGAGGCTTTGCCCCTCCCCTTGTGGGAGGGGTGCGGGGAGGGAGCGTCGAAGATGTCATACCCGACCAGGCTGTTGCCGCACTTGATATTATTGCCGAGGGCCGGGAGAAGATGCTGCTTCCTCGGCAGCAGGCCGCGCTCCCCTTCGAGCGCCTTGAGGTACAGGCTCATCATCGTGACTTCCACGGCCTGGGCGTCGATGTCCACGCCGAAAAGGTTGTTTCTGAGAATATTCGCCTTCTCTTTGAGCGGCAGGGCCAGGTCGTCGGGGTTCACCTTTGTGTAGATATCCAGAAAAAGGGTCTGGGCGTCTTTGGGGTGCTCCCGGTAGTAGCGGAGATGATAGTCGATGAGGTATTGATAGGCCCCGAGCAGGAACGAGCCCGAACCGCAGGCCGGGTCGAGGATCTTTATCTTCTCGATCTGCTTCGGCGTCTTGCCCTCGATAAGCTTACCCACGGTGTTCCTGACGATATAATCGACAACGAACTTCGGCGTATAGTAAACGCCGCCCGCCTTCTTTACCTCCGGCTTTTCCTCAACCTTCACGCGCTGGGGCGTGACGCGGATGGTGCTGCCGAGATAACGCTCGTAGATGCTGCCTAAAAGCTCTACGCCGATGGCGTCGAAACGGTATCTTGTCTTGGGGAAGTAGAGGTTGTCGATGATGTCCGAGAGAAGATCGGAATCAACGTCCACGCTCTCGCATGCGTGCGGCTTGAAGATGTCGCCGTTCAGGTCGTCGTTCACCTCGCGGAAGAGGTCAACAAGCGCAGGCATCATGGACTTGCGCTTCCCCTCTTCCCTCCATTGCGCCACAATCTCCCAAAGCTCCCGCTCCGGCCTGATCTTCCGGTCTTCGGCAATGCGGATGAAAATGATGCGGTCGAGCAGCTTCTGGACCACGTCATTCAGCACATGGACGTCGAGGTCGTGATTTCGCTTGTTGATGTCCTTGGCAAGCTCCGTACGCCACCCGGTCAGGTCTTCGAGGAAAGACTTGTCCGGCGGGATTCTGAGGCGTTTGCTCTTCGGGTCCCGGGGAAGCAGCGCCTCCAGCGAACCCGCCGTAACACGCTCTTTCGAAAGCTCCCAGAGCTTCTCGATGTTGGCGAGAAAGTCCGTGTATTTGAAATTATAGAGAAGACCTTCCTGGGGATATTTCGGATTCGGTTTGAGCGAAGCGTCGAAGAGCTTGAACTGTTCAAAATCGGTGAGGATGACGAACTGGACTTCCTTGGTCGACCATGCGTAGGTTTTTGCCTGCATGATATGGTTCACATCGTCCAGCGGCACCCACGGGGCCTTGGCTTCGACGAAGAGTTTGGTGCTGCCGTTTATGCGGAAGTTGTAATCAGGGCGAAGGGATGTTTCCGGGGAAAGCTCGACGATCACGTCGCGGTCATGGGGCGGTTTGTGGGCCTTGTTCTCGATGTCCCAGCCGAGGGCGTCGAAAAAGGGATTCAGAAAATCGATGCGTACTTGGGCTTCGGGATAGCCCTTCTGGAGGTAGTGGTTTTTGTCCTGTTCGAACTTCGAGACTAAGGAGCGCAGTTTTTCCCGGAATGAGTCGATATCAGCCATGGTACCCCTTGGCGCAAAGGATAGGTTCCATCGCCGCATATCATAGCATCAAACTCCCGGATACTGAAGTTCTTTTTGATCAAGAAGCATCACAGCGTCATTTGGAAGAAAAGGTCTTCAGCAGATCAATCACCGCTTTTTTGGTTTTCCTGGACTTGATACGCCGGTAGAGCCGCAAAAGCTCCGTTTCATCCTTCGGCGCTTTTCCGTAAGCCGCCGGGGCTTCCGCTACGGTTTCCGTTGCTGGGAAAAAAAGCGTTATTGGCACATTGACGGCCTTGGCGATCTGCTTCAGCCTTTCCACGCTGATATTGTCGCTGCCCTTTTCGTACTTCTGCACCTGCTGATACGAAACACCGATCAGCTCAGACAGCTCCATCTGGGTCATGCCGCGCGTTTTTCTTGCTTCCTTGATCATCTGCCCGATGCGCCTGTTGTCGAATTTCATGCCTGTACTTTAGGAAAAATCGCCGCAAATGTCTATCAACCCATGGTTGTATTATTATATTGACTGACACAACCGTGAGTGGCATAATACGGTACTTCTATCTGGGGAGGGGGAAATGAAAAACACGAAGACCGTTCTTGTTATCGAGGATGCCCGGCTGCTCAGAGAACTGTTGTGCGGTTTACTGGAGGCCAACGGCTTTGAAGTGCGGGGCTGCAAAGACGGGGTGTCGGCGCTGGAGGCCGCGGCGGAAACCACTTTCCACGTCATTATTACCGATTACCGAATGCCGAACATGAACGGCATTGAAGCGACAAAACACCTGCGCAGGCGGTTTCCCGCATCAATTATCATCGGCGTAAGCTTTGACGACATGGAAAAAGCATTTCTCGCTGCAGATGCGGATGCTTTTTTACTGAAACCATATCACCCTGAAGATATTTTGAACCTTATGACCATGAAAAGATGATGGGGTTTCTGACTTGAACGATCGGCTCAGGCCTTCGCCACGCGCACGAGGGTGTTGTTCTCGTTCAGGCCGTCGATGATGGCGCCGAGGCCTGCCATGTTCCGGAGGTAGTTCAAGGCGTCCTGGGAGATCTCTTCTCCCGGGACCAGGAGCGGGATGCCCGGGGGATAGACGGTCACGATCTCGGTCGAGACCCGGCCGATAGAATCGTTCACATTCACGAGCTCGCTGTCGGAATAGAAGGCGTCGCGCGGGGTCATGGCAAAGCGGTTGTCCAGCACCGGCGGGTGGACCTTGTCGAGCGGCAAGAGCGCGCCCTGCAGACCGGTCTCGGCGGAGATCACCTTGAGCGCCTCCACAAGCCGGTTCAGGTCGTCCTGGCGGTCGCCGATCGAGACGATGACGAGCACATGGAAGGGGTCGGCCATCTCGACCTGGATGCCGAAGCGGATGTTCAGCAGGTGGGAGACCTGGTAGCCCGACAATCCCAGGTCCGCCACGGTGATGGTCAGCTTGGTCACGTCCATGTCATGCATGCCTGCCTGTTTTGCCTGGTCCTTGGTGAAACAGGTGATGCCCGGTATCTTGTTGATCTCGGCGCGCGCTTCTTCGGCAAACTTGATGGTCCGGGTCAGGAGCTTTTTGCCTTCCGTGGCCATCTGCATGCGCGCCAGGTCGAGCGAGGCCATCAGGATGTAGGAGGGGCTGGTGGTCTGAAGGAGCTTCAGGGTGTTCGTAACATCGTCCAGGTTGACCCTGCCGGCGTTCGCATGGAGCATGGACGCCTGGGTCATGCCGCCCACGATCTTGTGCGTGGACTGAACGCACATGTCCGCTCCGGCCTCTAAGGCGCATTTGGGAAGCTTGGGATGAAACTTGAGGTGCGGACCGTGCGCCTCGTCCACGAACACCAGAAGACCCTTGTCGTGGGCGTACGAGATGATTGTTTCGATGTCCGCGCAGAGGCCGTAGTAGTTCGGACTGGTGATCAGGAGCGCACGCGCTCCGGGATTGGCGTCAACCGCTGCTTTGACCGTTTCAAAGGTCACGTTCAGGGTAAGCTTGAGGTCGCGGTCGAATCGGGGCTGGAAGAAAATGGGAGAGGCCCCGCTCATGATCAGCCCCGTAAGCACGGACCGGTGGCAGTTCCGGGCGATCAGGACCTTGTCCCCCGGACCGGTGGTGGCAGCCACCATGGCATGGTTCCCGACCGTGGTGCCGTTCACGAGGAAAAAGGAGCGGTCAGCGCCTGCTGACTTGGCAGCCAGTTCCTGGGCTTCCTTGATGACTCCCGTGGGGTTCTGAAGCGAATCGACCTCGTCCAGGGTAGTGAGGTCGATGGAGAAGACGCGCGGCCCCACGAATTTACGGAACCGGGTGGCAATGCCTTTGCCGCTCTTGTGCCCGGGCGTATGGAACGAGACCTTGCGGCTTTCGGCAAGGTTCACCATTGCGTCGAACAAGGGAGTGCGGAACTGCTCGTCCTCGGGTTTGTTGGGAGGGGGGGTCATGGCGTTCTATCAGTATTGTACCCGAAGCAGGAGAAATCCGCTTCAAAAGCACAGGGAGCTGCTCCAAAAAAATGAGGCGTACAGGAGTTAGTACGCCGCAGTCAGAACTTGATCCGCAGCACCATGCTGCAGTTTGGCTTTGTGCAAAGCCGCTAATGATAGGTGAAGAGCGGTGCATTATCCTCGATGATCTTCGTCTCTTCCGCCATGGCCTTGCGGATGTGCTTCGGCAGAGAGTACATCCCCTGGTTCGTGATGCCGTCGTAGTACCGGTTCTCGCCCTTGATCCGCTTTTTTATCATCTCGTCCACTTCCTGGGGAGAGAACTTCCTTGGATCGAGGTTCTTCGATGCCAGGGTGAAGCCCCAGGGAAGGCCGAAGGACGGGATCGAGACCGCATAGGGTGCGACAACGGGGAAGACCGCGTTCAGGGTCTTGTCAACCGCCGTGAAGTTCAAGAGCTGGTGCAAAGCAGTGGTGCCGGCCTGGAGCGAGATGGTGCCGTCCGGGCTTAAGCGCTCTTTCACGATCTCGTAGAACTCGCGGGTGTACAGGAGGTACGCCGGACCTTCTTCCACAGGCTCGGAGATATCGATGATGATGACGTCGTAGGTGTCGGTCGTTTCCTCGAGATACTTGCGAGCATCCATGTACCGGAGGTCCGTCCGCGAATCGTCAAAGGCACCCTGGTGCCACTCGGGAAGCAGTTCCTTCGACTTTTCAACAACTTCCTGGTCGATGTCCACCATCATGCAGTACTCGACGCTCTTGTGGCGCAGAACTTCTCGGAGCGTTGCACCTTCGCCGCCGCCGACAATGAACACCCGCTTCGGGTTTGGATGCGTAAGCATGGCCGGATGGACCAGGCCCTCATGGTAGATGAACTCGTCGGTGACGGTGGACTGCATCTTGCCGTCGAGCACCAGGCACCGGCCATAGCTCCCGCTGTCCATGATCTCCATCTTCTGGAACTTGGTCTGGCTCGCATACTGGATCATCTTGATGCCGTGGATATGCCCCTCGTCGGGGCTCGTGTACTCAATGAACCACTTGTTGCTCTTGGGCTCTATCATGCTGAAACCAATTCTCCCTGAACAACCGGTTTATGCGGAAGCTTTTCGTTGCCGAGGATCCCCCTCTTCATTTCAACCATGGAGGGGCTCTTTGACTGGAATTTCTCGATGAGGTAGTCTGCGGCGACCCTGGGGTCGATCAGGTCTCCGCAGGTGAAGACGTCGACTGCGGCGTAGCCGTATTCCGGCCAGGTGTGGATGGCAAGATGGGATTCGGCGATGACCACCATCCCGCTGATGCCAAAGGGGCTGAACTCGTGGAAAGCGACTTCAACAATGGTCGCCTTAGCCTCAAGTGCTGCATTTTTTAGTGTTTCCCGTACAAACTCTAGGCTGCCTAGTGTTTTGGGGTTGCAATCCTTTAATTCCAACAACAGGTGAGTTCCTAGTGCGTGCAACCTGTTTACCTCCTTCTCAGCCCGCTTCGCAAGCTTCCCGAGGTCATCGGGATCTCA
Source organism: Nitrospirota bacterium (assembly GCA_963818475.1). GTDB lineage: Bacteria > Nitrospirota > UBA9217 > UBA9217 > UBA9217 > GWC2-56-14. The sequence continues at coordinate 36,952 of CAWFSF010000003.1, forward strand.
GCAGGACAGCCTCCCGATCTCTCGAGAGGGCTCGTTGACCAAATCCAATCCGCCTCGACTTCTGACGGGCCCAGATACTGTAAAATTTGTAATGTGATTTATCAAAATTACGCTTCTTTGTCAAGAATAAAATGGATCTCGCTTCATTTTTTTCGCGCGAGACGCGAGAACGACCCCGACACGACTCCCAGCGGAGATTTTTGACTTCGCATCGCGGTCACGGCACGGTTTTTGTCGTCGATTTTGAGGCTTCGACCGGGTGACGACCGTTCGCTTTTCTTTGCATGAGCGAGCGACGTCGCGCGAGCGTCAGAAGAGAGAGCATTTTCTCCTCTCATGAGTGCGAGATCTCGTCTGGTGAACGCTAAAAGACCTCCTCACGAAGCCGCGCTCGACGCTCCATACACCCTTTTCCCTCCCCTGAGCTCCCGTCGACCTGTCTCGCGTCCACCACGCCGACCATTTCATCAAAAAACACTTTACATCTGTCTTAGATAGTTTTAATATTGTGCCTTAAATCGGCGGTCAACCGCCGAAGAGCCGGATGAGCACCGGGGTTTCACCCTGACCGCTGTCGTTATTTCGGCACCTGAACTCAGTTCTGGAGGTTTTACCCGCATGTCTGCCAAAAAGTTCGTTGAGATCGGCTCGGTGCTCGTCAATCCCGAGATCTTCACCCGCCCCTACACCTGCGACGTGGTCGGCTATGACTGCAAATCGCAGTGCTGCTACCGCGCCTGCATCGTGCCGGAGCACGAGGCCAAAAGGATCGAGGCGAACTTCGACGACATCCTGTCTTATCTTAGCTCAGAGAACCGGGACGTGCTCAAAAAAAACGGCACGATCCTGGCGGACTGCAAAAAACAATGCCCCAAGGGCTGCGAGATCCACGACGACGAGGCCCAGGCCATCAAGCGGGCCTTCGGAGGCAAGGAATTCCGCTGCGTCCTGATCCACAACAACATCTGCTGCCCTGCTCTACACCAACAAGGAAGGGCTCAAGTACTGCGCCGTGCATACCTATGCCATGGACAAAGGCCTGGTCTGGGAGGAGTACAAGTTCGCCGACTGTGTGCAGTATCCCCTCGCTTTCTACACCACCGGGGAAGGCAAGCAGGTGCTCTCCATCCAGGACACTCCCTATCTGGACCACATCCCGTGCATGAAAAGCCCGAAGGGCGACCCCATGTACAAGAGCCTCAAGAAGACGATCGAGACCTACCTGGGCAAGGATTTCTACAAGGAACTGGAAGCCTACGCGAAGAAGAAGTAGCGGGATATAGCAAGTCGACTTTAACCACAGAGGCACAGAGGACACAGAGAAAATCCTTTTATTTCAAGATGCCTTTCTCCGTGACTCCGTGCCTCCGTGGTAGATAATCTTTTGTCCTTCGGTGGTTGATGTACACCTAACCTATGGGAAACCTCTTCCTCAGCTTTACCATAGCCATTTCCGGCGCGATCGGTCTCGTAGTTCTGAGTGGTGTTTTCAACCTCGAGAACTACACCAGCAAGACATTACCGCTCATTCCGATCCTCTACGCCATCGTCTACGAGGTCCTGGAACACAACAAAAAGGGCAAGGGTAAGGTCGTTCAGGCAACCCGGGAGAAGACAGAGGTGAAGGAGCGCGGAGCGCTCGCCGCCGAACCGCTCACCTTCGGCAAAACTCGTCGCAGACGTGGGCGTCATCTTCATCATCAAGTTCTCCGTCGAGATGTTCCTCCTGGCGCTCTTCCTCCGCTTCAGCGGCCAGGCCTTCAGCGAGGCTTACGGCACGTTCTCCATCGATACCGTGGGCAAGCTCCTCCGGGGCGATCACCCCTGGCTCACGGGGAACGAAGGCATGTACCTGCTGGCTCTTATCGCGCTCATCACCTGCCTCCTCTCCGGCCTTTGGATCGGGTACACATCGAAAGGGATGGCCATCCTGGAAGGCGTGCTCGCCGGGGCCGCGGTCACCGTGATCATGGCCATGACCAACATGCTCACCCTCTACCGCAAGCTGGAAGAGGTCACGGTCCAGTTTGCCGATTCCCTGGGTTATGTGATAAGCGCGGGATTTCTGGTCGGGATCGCGCTCCAGGTGCTGCTCTACGGACTCTGGAGCGGACTGGTGCAGCGCGGGAAGAACGAACGGGCGCGGCTTGCGGCTGTTGAGAAAACAACGAAGAAATCCAAAAAGTAATTCTCCTCCTGGGCCTCACCGTACTGCTAGCCTGAATAAAACTGACGGCTTAACTCCTGCGGCATCTTGTTCGATGAGGGTGGGGAACACGGGTATCATATACCGGCAGAATTCGTGCGTTTCTTCAGAAGCTGTCTTAACCGGACGGCATGTTCGTTCGTATCGGACTTCAGACGCTCGATCAGGACCCGATGTTCGTGCGATTCGGCTGAAAAGTGGTCAAGGACCTTTCGTTCTATCAGGGATTCTTCGATGCTGGCCGCCAATGAAAGCGCCTTGAGAAGCGTGAGGGTGCCCTGTGTCTGGACGAAGATATTCTCCACATAGTTGACGAACGAATTCACCGTATAGGTGCGCGTCTTGTCTTCATTGAACATGAGCTGTCCCGCTTTCACCTTATCGGTGAAATATTCGATCCACTGCGCATGCTTCAGCTCTTCGTTGTGCTGTTCCATGAAAAAATCCGCCTCCTCAGGAAACTTTATCGCGAGCCACCGGTACAATTGAGCGAGTTTGAGTTCCAGTCCTATGAACAGGGAAAGCATCGTCGTCTGGTAATCCTTGATCATCTATTGTCCCCCTGTCAACGACAGCCCGCGGGGCCACTGCGGAGCTGCCGTTGAACAATTCCTCCCTGCGGCATCCCGCAGGGAGAAGCTTACGTCTAAAATCAGGAATACCTCACCTGATCCCCTTCGGTGTATCCTTTCTGTGCTGCTGCGAAATATAGTTGGCCGTAAAAATGTATTCGTCGATGTAATCCCGTTTGCCGTCGCCGTTGAGATCGAAACGGGGCGCTTTTGCGGTCCCCTGTTCCTTGAGGAACAGCTTGAAATCCGCCTCCGTCAGTTTGCCTGACGACCGGTCGATATTGACATCCATCGGTGGGGCTACGGTCAGAGGCATTACGCTCAGCTGATGGCCCTTCGGCAAGATGACCGCTGATTCCCATGTCCTCTTGTCCGGCAGCAGCTCCGCGACCCATTGGTTTTCCTTATTTGTCAGCGATACCAGGCTCACGCCCTCAAGGAGGAAATTATTATTCTCGCCCTTTGAATCGAGCTCAATGATCATTTTGACCGTCGTCTTGCCGTCGGAGAGAACGAGCGGCGGGTCCTGAGGCATCATGTCCGTCTTAAACAACGCAATGAGTGACTCCGGCGTTTTTTGTCCCTTATATTCCCGGAACTTTTCCAGGATGCTTTGGTAAGCCGGAACCTTCTTCTTTTCGGGCTCGTGGATCCTGATATCAGGTTTTTCAGCCTTGGCGACCGTCACGCGCTCCTGTTCAGGAGCTTGTTCCTTCTCCGGCTGAGCTCCCTCAGGAGCAGGTTTCTCCCCGCCCGGCTGAGTCGTCTTGCCTTCGGTCGGAAGGGTTACGGGAACGAGCAGAACGCCGGCACCCGTTGTCCCGCTCGAGGATGCGTCTTGTGAAGATCCCGCTGTCGAATTCTCTTTCTGCTGCGCAGGCGCATTGGTACTGCCGCCTGTGCCGGCGGTTTGGGCTGCGCTGCCTCCCTGCGCTTCGGCGCCCGTCTGCCCTCCGGTGTCGCTGTTCGCTGCCCCGTCACCGGTCTTCATCGCGTTCACGAAGCTGGAGGAGACCGGAACGGTGCGTCCCTGCTCCGATAAACCCGAAGCCGACAACGACCTGATATCGGCCCCGGTGCTTTTCAGCCGGGTAAAGGATACGGTTGCGACGGTGCCGTTGCCTTTGATCTCCGAGGTCCGGACAATGGCCAGGCGCATGGTTCCTGGTTTCGATACATTTACTGCTGAAAGGGCTCCTCCCACCAGACCTCCCTGCGTGATCTTCGGACTGGAAACGGATGAAGGATCGTAGTTGACCGTAATGTCCAAGCCGGACAGTCCGGAGAGATCATTGCCCTGGATCACATACGCGCTGTCCGAGGCCGGAGTCATAATGACCGCGCCGGAGGCAGCAAAAGCTCCGTGCGCTGTCAGGAATGTCAGTACCAGTGAGATACAAGCCGTTACTAATCCGTCGGGGTCCCAGGCGAGAACATGGTCCGGTCCGATGATAAACGTCGGTCCACTTTGCGCAAGCAATGCTGCACTTGAGCGCTCCGCCTGAATCAAAAGCTTCTCGAAGACGAAAGCGGTGTGCCGTTCTTTTGTGACATCCGGTCTGAAGAGCAACAACCCGTAACCCGACCAACAGGGTCAATCCTGAAAACCCTAAACGTCATATCCCTTTTGTTATTCATTCTCCATCAGGAAATCCAGGCATGGTTTTGCGCAATTGATACGCGTTCCATTCCTCAAGAGGGATGTCTTTGGTCGAATAACCTCCAGCCGGCGCCTCCGGCCCGAGGGCTACGCACCTGACAGCGTACGTTCCATTTTTGCTGATCCGTATCGACGGCATCTCAATCTGGAGATCGCTGTTTTCGAGCAGACTCACCGTCCCGTACCCGCCCAGAGGCGAGAATTTGTAGCCCCCCGCCCTCCAGAAGAGCGAGAGTTCAGCCTCCGTAGGCAGCGCCCAGCAGCCTTTCGGTTCCACCTCCGCACAGAACACTTTGGCGCGACCGAGATCAGGAGGAGACAGGCTGCTTTCGATCTGCAGCATGTCGGTCCAAGCAAGTCCACCCTGTTCGTCATACCAGCCGGTGATTCCGACTGCTGTTCGGAACGATGACCACTGCCCTGACAATTTTTCTCTTGCCGAAAAGGCAAGCCGCCCCGAAAACCTGGCAGCCAGCTTCTGCTGGAACGCTTCTTTTTGTTCGTTCTTCATGGACTGCTCGAGTTGGATTCGTTCACTTTTCAGCTCGTGCAGCAGGATCTCGCCGGGAAAGGTGAAGCCTCCGTGAATGGGAATCGGGTAAAAGAGTGAAAGGAGCCCGATGGTGAGACCGGTCACGAGCAGCGCCTTGCCCATGCCCCGCTTCTTCATCCTCCGGAAGACGCCGACCGTAACGGCGGTGACGACGAGTAAATAGGCGCCTAAAAAGATGAGGAAGAACATGGGCATCGTTTATCTCAAAACAACGATTGAACCTGACATTAAAGCACCAATCGAAACAACCTCAAGCGAGTGATCAAAGCAGACCGGATGCGACGCCTTTTTGGTCCGGGTTTTCATAAGAACACAGGGTGAGGTCCTTTGTTATGGTATCTACCCATGATCCTCAGGGTTAGGATACGCGGCGGGCGCCGAGGAAATGTTTTTTCCAGTAGGGATCGTCGAGGCTGTCCTCGCGCACGTTCTTGCCGCTGCTCGTCGCATGCACGAACCGGCGATTGCTGGTGAAAATGCCGACGTGGGAGTATTTCTTTCCGGACTGGTCGAAGAACAGGAGGTCGCCTTTCCGCATGTCGCGCGACAGGATCGGCACGGTGCGCTGCATGAGCGGTCCTGTTCCATGCGGCAGGTTCATGCCGGCGGCAAGATAGCTGTAGCGCACGAGCCCGCTGCAGTCGAAGCCCTCGGGGCTTTCGCCCCGGTACTGATAGGGCTTGCCGACCATGGTGAGGGCAATGTCCGCCGCCGTATCAGCCGCAGCTGCGGAGTATGCTCCAGCCGGTCGCGGCGGTGCTGCCACGCACCCGGAGACCAGGCCGATGATGAGCCACAAAGCTCCTGCAAACGCATACCACCTCACCATCTTGCTGCCTCTCTTCATGTATCTCATCCTCGCCCGGCCGCCCCTCTTTCCATCACACATAGGTCGGCGGCGCATCCTTGTAGTGGTCATAGATCTTCTCAAAGGACTTGTGCGTGTCCTCGAATACTTCGAGAACCTTCGGGTCGAAATGATGGGGACCCATGCGCTCATTTCCCTTGACCATGATCCGGTACGCCATGATGTAGTCGAAGGCAGGCTTGTAGGGCCGGGTGCTCCTGAGCGCATCATACTGGTCGGCAAAGGCCACGATCCTTCCTTCGATCGGGATCTCCTCGCCTTTCAAGGCGCCGGGATACCCGGTCCCGTCCCAGCGCTCGTGGTGATTGATCGCCACCCGTTCCGCCATCTGGAGAAACTCGGAGTGGGACCCCTGCAGGATCTTTCCCCCTATGGTCGTATGGGTCTTGACCAGGGCAAGCTCCTCAGGCGTGAGCGAGCCGGGCTTCAAAAGGATATCTGACGGGATGGCGATCTTCCCGATGTCATGCATCGGGGACGCGTATTTTATCGTTTCCACCTTGTCCTCGGACCATCCAAGTTCGCGCGCAATGTGAGCACAGCACAGCCCGACCCGCTTGACATGCGCTGCCGTGGCCTCATCCTTGTACTCGGCCACGATGGTCAGCCGGAAGATCGTGTCCAGATAGCTCACCTTCAGTTTTCGCTGCGATTTGACGATGTCCTGCAGGGCAGCATTGAGCTCGGAGGTCTTCTTCTCGGTCTCGGCCGCGAGGCGTACTGCGTGGTCTTTGAGAAAATCCTCAAATTCCTTGATCCGGAGAAGGTTCCTGGTCCGGATCATCACCTCGGTGCTGTCTACCGGTTTGGTCAGAAAGTCGTTCGCCCCGGCTTCGAGTGCCTTGAGCTTGGAGGCCTTGTCGTCAAGCGCCGTCATGACCAGGATCGGAATGTGCCGGGTGTCGATGTTGTCCTTCAGCATCCTGCAGACCGCGTACCCGTCCAGCTCCGGCATCATGATGTCGAGAAAGATCAGGTCCGGATTGAATTCCACAGTCTTGAGGATGGCGTCTTTGCCGTTCTTCGCCGTATCGAACACGCAGGACAGGCCCTTCAGGATCGCCATGATGAGCCTGAAGTTCTTCTCCTCATCGTCAACGATCAGGATCCTCGGCTGCTTGCTCGCTTCCGTCATGTTCTCTCCTTCTCATGCACACTGGCATTTCGCGGGATCGTGAAACTGAAGCAGGCGCCCTTGCCGGGTTCACTCTCCACCCGGATGCTGCCCCCGTGCAGCTCCACGATCTTTTTACTGAGGTGGAGCCCAAGCCCCGTGCCCTCGAATTTTTTCGTCAAGGAATTGTCGAGCTGCACGAACGGTCGAAAGAGCCTCCGGCATTCCTCCTGCGTCATGCCGATGCCGGTGTCCGTAACGCTAACTTCGACGAGGTCAGGGGCCGGGGCCTGGCCGTTGACTCTCCGCGCGCTGATGCTTACGCGCCCCCCGGCGGGCGTGAACTTCACCGCATTGGCGAGCAGGTTCAGGGCGACCTGCTTGACCTTCGTCTTATCCGCCGTGACCAGCTCGACATCGTCGCTGATCTCCGCGGCCAGGCTGAGCCCCTGCTTCTGCGCCCGCTCCCGAAACAGCGAAAGGCTCCCTTCGAGGAGCTCTTTCAGATAGAAGTCGTCAAGATCGAGCTCCATCATACCCGCTTCGATCTTCGACAGGTCCAGGATGTTGTTGATGATCCGCTGCAGGTGCTTGCCGCTCTCCCAGATGTCCTTGAGATAGAGCTCCTGGTCCGGCGTGAGCGGCCCGCTTGCGCCGTCCCGCAATATCTCGGAAAAACCGATGATCGAGTTCAGCGGCGTCCGGAGCTCGTGGGACATGTTCGAGAGGAAGTCGGACTTTGCCTTGTTCGCGGCCTCGGCGACCATCCGCGCCTCCTCGAGCTCCCGGGTCCGCTCCCGCACCTTCGCCTCCATCTGTTCATAGAGCGTGGCGTTCTCGATCGCCACGGCGATGTGGCCTGCCAGGACCTCGAGGAAATCGATGTCGATGGGCGAATAGGGCTCTCCGCTTTTTTTCTGGCCCAGGGTCAGCACGCCAAGCAGTTGGTCCATAAAGAACAAGGGGAGGACTGCCGCGGCATCGATGTCCCTCAGGTATCCGACGATGAACGCGGACCCCTTTTCCCGGCGCTCCGCCTCGAGCTCTTCCCGGATCAGGATCTTCCCGGTCAGGGTGAGCCGCTGGACCAGGTCGCCTGCCAGGGACAAATTTTGCCCGACCCGCTCCTGCATATCGAACCCCTGCCGCAGCCGGTACGACCCGTCCGCGGCCCGCAAAAAGAGGCAGACGCTTTCCACCTCCAGGTTCTTTCTCATGCTGACGATGATGAACGCCAGCAGCTCGTCCAGGTCAAGGAGCGTGGAGATCGCGTTGATCGAATCCCGCAGCACCTTCTGGTAATCGTACTTGTTCCGCACGACCCGCTGCCGGACCCACTCCGCCACCGTGCGGCTGAACCGGGTCCCGAAGAACATCAGGCCGACGATCGGGAGCGAGACAACGATGGCGGCTATTGCACCGAGGGAAGGCTCCAGCAGGGTGAACAGGATGACGTGCATCCCGATGAACAGGACCGACAAAAGCACGGCCGTCAGCATCCGGAAGATGACGAACCGGATGTCGAACAGCCGGTGACGACTGACCGCGTACGCCGCAAGAGCGACCCAGGGAAGGCTGAAGTAAGAGCTCAGTCCCGGCTCGAGCGGGGAACCGCCGACCAGGGGCAGAATGCCCGCGATCAGCGTGCCGCCGGCGGCGAAAATGAGCATGCCGTGGATGAAGTAGCCAAGCTGTACCCGCTTGATCCCGCTCACCTGCCGTCTGAGCCGGAGCAGTTCGAACATCCCCCAGAAGAGCTGGACGATGCCGAGGAACCGGAGCGGTTTGGCGAGAGGGCCGGACCGGTCGACATAGGGGATCAGCGCATAATTGCCGCTCTCGATCAGGGCAGTCGACACGCTCACGCACAGAACGATGGTCCAGAAGGGATAGAGCACGTACCCGACGATGCGGGCCGCCCGGCTCTCCTCGTCCCTGAGAGAGAAGGCGAACTGCAGTGCCGCCGGTATCATCAGCCACCCGACCCAACTGGCGCGGGCAAGGAAGGTGACGTCCCGGCCAAAGGACGCGAGGACATACATGAGGCCCGTGAGCAGGGCGAAGGCGCCGGCGAACAGGGAGAAAAGCGCCACGGACCTGTTCACGGGGCTGCGCAGCCGGTTGTGCCTGAACAACGCGGTCCCCAGCAGGATCTCGAAGGCCGCGATGATCAGGAGCGGATAGCCGATGATTTCAAACAGGTTCATGCTGCATCCCCGTGGGCCGGATTTCTACCGCCGGGCATTGGCGTTCCGCGTCAGCCCGTGCGTCGGTCTGAAGCAGAGTAGAACAGATTGTACCACAATATTGCGCTTCTGTAATCAAAAAGAGCCAGAAAACCCCTTGACCCCTCTTCCCTGCCCTGCTATATTCCCCCCATGAAACATACCATTACCTTCGTCCCGGACAACGTCACTGTCACGGTCGACGACAACACCAATCTCTTCAAGGCCGTGAAATCCGCGGGGGTCTACGTGCTCTCGTCCTGCGGCGGCAAAGGCAACTGCGGCAAGTGCAAGGTCGTGGTCAGGGAAGGCACGGTCGAACCCGGCAAGTCCCGCTCGTACCTCTCTGCCGAAGAGATCGAACGCGGCTACGTGCTCGCCTGCCATTCAAAGGTCAAAAGCAGCCTGGTCGTCGAGATCCCGCAGGAATCGCGCATGCAGGCGAAGCACAAGATCGCCACCGGCGCAAAGACCGACGAGCTGCTCGATCTCATGCGCAGCGCCGGCGGGTGCCTGGAGTCCCGCATCAGCCGCGTCTATCTCGAGATCGATCCGCCCACCATCGACGACAATATCGCCGACTACGAGCGGCTCCGGCGGGCCGTGGACAAAGAGGGCTTTGACGCCTCGCACCTCCACATGAGCCACATGATGCTCTCCAAGCTCGCCCATGTGCTGCGCGAGGGCAACTGGAAGGTCACGGTCTCCCTGTTCAACGTCACCGCGGTGCTCGAAGTGCTCGACATCTTCCCGGGCGACGCGACGAAGACGCGCTACGGCGCTGCCGTGGACATCGGCACCACCACCGTGGTCGTCTACCTCGTGGACCTTACGAACGGCCAGATCGTCGGCACGGCCTCGACCTACAACAGCCAGGTGAAGTGCGGCGACGACGTGATCACGCGCATCGTCTATGCCACGGAGCGGAACGGGCTCAAGGAGCTCCAGGACCTGGCCGTGGGCAACATCAACACCATGCTGGCGGACCTGGCCGAGAAGAACAGCATCCCCCCGGGCATGATCGACTACATGGTCGTGGCCGGCAACACCACCATGATGCACCTCTTCTACGGCATCGACCCGCAGCATATCCGGGAAGAGCCCTACATCCCGACCGCCACCTTCTTCCCGATCATCCGGGGGAAAAGCGTCGGGTTCCAGTTCGACCCGCAGACCATCATCTACTCCATGCCGAACGTGGCAAGCTACGTGGGCGGCGACATCACCTCGGGCATCATGGTCTCGCAGATCCACAAGCAGGACAAGGTCTCGCTCTTCATCGACATCGGCACCAACGGCGAGATCGTGCTCGGCAACAAGGAGTGGCTCGTGACCGCGGCCTGCTCGGCAGGCCCGGCCTTCGAAGGGAGCGGCATCAAGTTCGGCATGCGCGCCATGGAAGGGGCCATCGAAGAGGTGGAGATCGACCCGAAGACGCTATGAAGTGAACTTCCGGGTCATCGGCGACGTGAAGCCCATCGGCGTCTGCGGCTCGGGCATGATCGACGCCCTGGCCGAGATGTATCTGTCGGGCGTCATCGACCAGAAGGGAAAGATCCGCGAGGAGATCGGGTCCAAGCGCATCCGGCGGGGAGAGAGCGGCCTCGAATACGTGCTGGCCTGGCGGGTGGAAAGCGCCATCAACAAGGAGATCGTGCTGACCGAAGTGGACCTGGACAACCTGATCCGCGCCAAGGGCGCTATCTACGCCGGCTTTGCCACACTGCTTGCGCATATGGGCATGGGCTTCCACGACATCGAGAAACTTTACATCGCCGGCGGTTTCGGCAGGTACATCGACGTGGAGCGCGCCATCACCATCGGCATGCTGCCCGACCTGCCGGTCGAGAAGTTCCAGTTCCTCGGCAACACGTCCATCATGGGCGCCTACTATGCGCTGCTCTGCGACCGCTTGCGGCACGAGGCCGAGGAGATCGCGAAGAAGATGACCTACGTGGAGCTCTCGGTCTCGCGGAGTTTCATGGACGAGTACATGTCAGCGCTGTTTTTGCCGCACACGAACCTGGATGCGTTCCCGACGGTGAAGAAGGAGCTGGAGAAGAGGAAGAAGTAACTCACAACCACATACTGCTGAAACACTTACAGGCTGACCGGTTACTTTCGGTCAGCCTGTTGTATTTTTGATCGATTCTGCAACCGTGTTCACAAACAACTCAACGGCGGGCTACGAGAGGAACTGTTGCAACTATCCCAACGATTGCGCCCTTTCTAAACCACATTCGCACACTCCTTCACTGTTGCCCAGCAGCGAGCTACCCGAATTGGATTGAGCGCCAGGTTAGACCTTTGATCTATTGCGCTTGATGATCTTTTCACGAAATTTTCGCGCTGCCTCCCGTTCGAACCAAAGCAAACTGATCCACAATTTTTGTCGTTTCGTGGTTATGCGATATTCGTGCGGCCCGTGCAATCTGTCTGCTGGATATCCAAGACGCTCAGCGTTTTCAACTTTTATTATTTCTGAGTAGGTGATCTCAATAGTACGAATCCATCCATCATAGCGAAATACATGGTCACCAAATGACATTTTCCTGTTGTACAATCGAGCTACGGCTGCAATAACAACGCAAACGAGTATTAGCATCGCGAAATATTCTCGCATGTAGAAAAGGCTGCAAGTTGCAAGTAGAAACAGGGCTGTAAGGCCATGCCCGAATAGGCCAACTGCGTATAGGTTTGCTCTGAAGGTCATATTATTGCCTAACGCGCGGGTGTAGGGCGCGGGTCACAGCGACCCACACGACCCGCTGGTTGGAATCATCATCGAGTCGTTGCTTTATTCTTCATGGACTGCAAATTTATGTTTACAGTGGGGCTTCGTCGATAAGGGATAGTGCGCGGTTGAGCACTGAAGGGGTGAGGCGGAAATGCACCCGTTCGATGATTTGGGCTATAATGGGACGCACCTCGGAAAGAAAACCCTTCCGCTTTGCCAAGATGAGCAAGCCCAGTGTGCCAATGACTTTAAGGCCAAGCTCGTCTGCGATTTCCCGAGCCTGTTTGTCATCTAAAATAATGCCTTGTATACCCCGTTCCAACGCGAGGGCAATCGCTTCGCTTTCACCTGCATGGAGGTTCAATTTCAAGAAACGAACGGGCATTTCGGCAGCAATCGGTTCAACGCGGATGAACGGAGGCAGTTCCACAGTAACTTTCGCTGCCGTGCCCATAACTTCGTCACGCACCGAGACAGGGATGATGACCGTATCAAATAAGTGTTGCATGAGGTCAAGACGATCCACGGAGGAAAGGGCAATGAGCGGCGAGGAGTCGCTGACGACTATCACCGGAAAGAATCCATGTTGGCGAGGTCACGGTCAAGCTCAGCGTCATCATAATTCAGAAAGACGCCCTCGTCTTTCAGCACCTGCATAAACTCCATCCTGCTTTTGCCGCACAGCTCGCAAGCCTTACCGATGCCCAGAGCGCCTTTTTCATATAATTTCACGGCTAACAACTTCATAAGGTCGCTCGGGAGTGTCTTTTCAGGAAGCTTGAGTGAATGTAGCACCGAATCGGGTATGGTAAGCGATAACATGACTATGACCTCCTTCAGCTTGATTTTACTATAAGACAGTTTACCCGCAAAGGCCAACAGCGTCAAGTGCTATTGGGCTTGCGGAGTCACTTTAGTCGTTTTCACTCCTCAGCGGAAGAAGTTTTCAATGCGTTGACGTCATGCAGCTATTGACATAACTCAATTTGGCTTCTTAACTTCACCAATTCCTCAACCGCAAAATAACACCTGTAAATCTTCGGATAAGCTTTTGAATCGAGTATAATGTTTTTTGTTTGTTTATCAGGGGCTGGCTGCAGTATAAAATCTGGTTGAACTGTGAGGATAAGTCGTCTGTTATCATTTATTGAGCTCATACCATTCATCCAGCCCCATTGCCCTTCAATAGTAAATTTATAAACACCATCGATTTTCCATTTTCCGTTAATCGTTCGGCCACTAAAAGAGAGTGGGCCAGAGTCAAAGGAACCATCAGATGAAAAACGATAATAAGAGGAACCATCCGTAAAAACAAATTGGCCTTCCTTTTTTATAATGTCTAGTGCATTTGGATAAGTTTCTCCATTAGCGAAATGGGGCAAAAATATGATTAAGAGTAACAACAAAAACTTTTTCATTTTTCACCTTTGCTGTAGCAGGCAAGAAACTGACGACAGGCGGCAAGTTTCTCCTTGCGGCAGCGATTGCCCAGAAGGCCGTAATGTCTGATTTTCACGAACCGGTCAGGAAGGACGTGAAGGAGGAACCGCCGGATGAACTCCTCGGCTTTCAGGGGCATGATTTTGGTTTTGTTCCCGTCCGCGTAGTCGCGCCACCGGAAAGAGACTTCATCGTCTTCGAACTTCATAATTCGGTGATTGCTGATCGCGATCCGGTGAGTGTATCTGCCGAGATACTCCAGAACGTCCTTGGTATGCTTGAAAGGCGTTTTGCAGTAGACGACCCAGTTCTTCTTGTACAGGTTTGAGATCAGGGCATTAAAGGCCCCCGGCGACGCAAGGTGGCTTACGGCGCCGGGGTAAATGAGTTTGTTCTCAGCACGGAACTTTTTCAGATAAGCGATAAACTTCCCTCGAAAGAGCTTCGACATCACCTTGACGTGGACGAAGAAGTCCTTCTTGCATGACTTCCATTTCCGCCCGTCACGGGACAAGCCCCCGCCGGTCACAATGTTGTGGAGATGGGGATGGTCCATGAGGTTTTGTCCCCAGGTGTGCAGAATACTGATAAACCCGATCAGCGCTCCCAGGCGCTTTGGGTTCGCCGCAAGCTCCAGCAGGGTTTCTGAAACAGCCTTGAATAGAATCCCATAGAGGGCGTTCTGATTCCGGAGCACAAGGGGATTGAGAGTGTCGGGGATGGTGAAGACGACGTGGAAGTACGGTATGGGAAGCAGGTCCTTTCCCCGGTCTTCGATCCACCGCTCTTTTTTGAGGAACTGGCACTTGGGGCAATGACGGTTTCTGCAGGAGTTGTACGAGATCACCTTTGTGCCGCAGTGCTCGCACTCATCCACATGGCCGCCTTGATCGACGGTGCGGCAGGTCTCGATCGATCGCATGGCGCGAAGACGATTTAGGGGCATGGGATGAGCGTGGCGGTAATCAGGACCGTACCGGCGAAAGATGTCGGCAACCTCGAGCTGTCGGCTATCCCGCGTGAACACGGCGGACACCGCGTGCGCTGGCTACGAGGTCTGTGGAGGATTTGAGAAGGGATCTGAGTCCAGCGGGCTCACAATCTTTGAAAGGTGCTTTTTGCTCACGTGAAGGTAGATGGTGGTCGTTCTTACCGACGCATGGCCCAGGAGCAGTTGAATATAGTGCAGATCAGCGCCCGCCTCCAGCAAGTGCGTGGCGAAACTGTGCCGGAGCGTGTGACAGCTTACGGGTTTCGTGATACCGGCTTTAGTTTTTGCTCGCTTAAACGCAACCTGGATATAGCTGACAGAAACGTAGTGCTCCGGATTTTCACCCGGGAAGAGCCACTGTTTGGGATGGTATTTTTTCCAGTAGTCCCGGAGCGTTTCCAAGGCAACTTGCGACAAAAGGGTGTATCGGTCCTTCTTCCCTTTGCCCTGATCCACGCGTATTAGCATGCGGCTGCTGTCGATGTCCGTGATCTTAAGCCGGGCGGTCTCGCTCGCCCGGAGTCCTGCGGAGTATGTCACCATCAACATCACGCGCTGCTTCAGGCTGGGTGCGGCTTCGAATAAGGACAGCACCTCGTCCCGCTCGAGAACGATGGGAAGTGTTTTGGCGCTCTTTGGATAGGGAATCCTGTCCATCACCCAACCTTTGCCAAGCGTTGTCTCGAAAAGAAACCTCAGCGCGCTGTAGGTTATCTTCAGGGTAGATTGGGATACTTTCTTGTCCCGGACGAGGTAGAGCAGGTACGCTTTGACATCTCCGTCTTCCAAAAGGTTGGGCGGCTTTTTGAAATGGCGTTCCATGTCGCGCGCCGCCCGGTGATACAATGACTGCGTCTTTGGGGCCAATCCCCGAAGCACCATGTCGCCTTGCATCTGTTCTTTGTACGTCTCCATTGCACAATCTCCTTCCGCTGAATAGAAATTCCAACGGCATGACGCCGCTGGTGTTGCGAAAGAAGATTGTAAAATGACTGGGATTGAGTTGCAAGATTTTGGGGAAGTAATTTCGAATGAGACTCGTGCGATGGGATTACAGCGAAAAGCAGCGGAAAGTGAAAAGCACCGCCGCGTAGCGGCTTAGTTCAACAAGTTATTGACTATCCCCTTGTTTTTAGGTCTTTACTATGGGGGATAGTAAAGCACGGATTTCCGTTCTTTACCAGTTTAGCAATGAACATGCCAAAGCTCTCGAATTAGTATGCATGACTATATGCTTGATCTATGTCGATGTCAACGAAACCGATGGGGTAATTTAGTCAACCCAAAGTAGAAATGTACCTACTCTTACCAAGATAGAAATGTCCGCTTTAGGAAGCAATTGGAAATTGTACATTTGCTCTGCGGAGTCTCTTCCATGGATGATCTGATGGTTGATACCGACTTGTCGGTTTCTTATTGACTGCCGGTGTTTTAGGGTTTTCTTTCGCTGGCCGTGTTTTGATCTCCCGATATGTTAATTCCAAGCCCCTGTGAGTGATATGCAGAGATCCATCGAGTCGTTCTTCCACTGCGACCTTTTGAGCTTTATAGCGTCTTTGATCTGGTACAGTTTGCCATTATACGCAATGGTGAAATCGTTCCGTAGCGTACGCTCCTCTCGAATGCAGAAGATCTTGTCGAGTTCCCTTATGGATAGCGCGCGTTGGTGTACATCGGCTGCAGAAACGGGTTTTACCTTGAATTTCGCATTGTATATTGGATGATACTTTATCAGGAATTCGTTTGCCTGCACAACACTGTTTACCCTGGCAAGCCTCATCTCTTTAACCAATCGATCCTGGAGCGTTCGAAAACTTCTTTCTATCCTGCCTTTTGCCTGGGGTGAATTCGCATGGATGACCGTTACTCCGAGTTCGGTTAGACTCCTTTCGAACTGGCTCATGGGTTTTCTATCTTCCAACTCATCCTCGATGCTCTGCTTGGCATTGGATTTATACGTTGAGTGCTTGTCCAAATAGACACTCTGTGGAATGCCGTAGCGCTTGATATACCGCTTGAAGCTATCCATGGCTGGCATGGTCCCCTCATAATCATAAAAGCGCCCATACACCGTTCCTGTGGCATCATCGATATATCCCATTAATACGCTCTCAGGACCCCGGCCTTCGAACCAGGCATGATGGGAGCCATCCATCTGGAGCATTTCACCAAAATGATGCTTCCTCTCGCGCCATTGCCGGTGCTTTCTACCCTTGCGCTTCTCATAAGGGATGCTTTCCTGATTAAGCCATAGACGGAGGGTTTCGTCGCTTAGCTTGATTTCATGAACATCAAGAAGCTTTTCGCAGGCAAAGGTGGGGCCAAAATCACTGTATTTCTCCCGATACAGCTTGAGTGCCTTGTCTTTGTACCTTCTGAGGGAATCGACGATTCGAGGTTTTGCCGCGGGATCGGTGACTGATGCCGTCGTCTCCCTCCTTCCGTACTCGTTTGAGTATCCGTCGAATCTGCCTGCTGCTCAAGCCTACAAGTTCAGCAGCTGTCTTCTGCGTGATCCTTTTATCCAATGCTTGGTGGATAATGTGCAGTCTTTTTGTTTCTCTCCTGCTCATAGTGATCATGTCCATTTCTGTCACAGTACCCTCCAATTACATCAGGGTATTGTAACTTAGAATAGGACATTTCTACTTTGGGAGAATAGGACATTATCATTTTGGGAGTACACGAAACCGATGGGGTAATTTAAGGGTAATACAACGGATACGGATTGTAACATGAGAGGTTTCGATGAAGTGCAACTTCAATGACTTCAGGAAGAACTGACCGCCGCACGTTTTTCCAAAAAATTTGGAAAAGGCGTCAGGGAGGTCAAGGGAGCAGTTCAATTCCGGCTGCTGATTTCTCTACCATTAATAGCTGTATCTTAGTCCCAGGCTGACGATATTATCGGTAGTGTTCGTGCCCGGCACGTTAGAATCGCTTGCCTGGTGGCCGTACTGCGCGTCCACAAACCATTTTTCCAGGAAATTATGTTCCAGACCGACTGATACCGTGTTGGCGGTCACCTTGAAATCCGAAGGCTCGTCATAGCTCCGAGCGAGGTAACTATACCCGAGAAGGACCGTCGTTTTCGGCAGGACTACATACCCGGCCCAGATGCTGACCGCGTTGCCGCTGTAGCTGAAAAGAGCGGAATCCGCATGGTCCTTTTCGTATACGTAACCTTCCTTCAACCAGAACAACGCACTCAACTTCTCCTTAAGCGTGAGGGACGCACCGTAAGCGGTACTGTCGCGCTGTGAATCGCCGAATCGTTTGAGCAGTCCGTTGACCGCGACCCTGGCTGTCACCATCTCGCCGAACCCTTTATTGAGCCCGGCGCTCAATCCGCCGATCGTGGAATTGAACTCGGTAAAGCTGCTGTAGGACGTGCGTTCCGCGCTCCCGGTCAGGAACAGGGACGTGGCCTCTGCGATCATCCTGGATGCTCCCAGGTCCGCGAAGAGCACGACCGATGTATCACTGTTCGACGTCGAACTCGATCCGGTATAGGAAGGCCCCATCGGTCCCATTACCCCGGCAACACCCATCATCGATCCCCCGGTAGCACCGGGCATGCCTGCGTAACCGCCGCGCTTGTCGGACAGAAGTCCCACAACGTTATCTTCGTAGACCCCTTTGATCGCTGCATTATAGTAGATTTCCGCGTGCACGGCAGGCGTGAAAAGAACGTTAAGGATTACAACGAATAAAATAATTGCAAACTTTTTCGGTGATCGATGGGCTCGCATAGAGTGTTCCTCCTGCATTGTTCACGAATGACATTTTTTTGGCCGAATCTGTCATAAGTATAGCAGAGCACAATAAAAAAACAGGCAGCTGCAACAGCGTGCAACTGCCTCTTATATCACCTGTTCATGTGCACACCCTGTACTGCTACCGTCTCGAACCTCCCATGCCAGGCCCGGCGCCTGACCCCATTCCAGGGCCGTGGTCCATGCCCGAATCGGTGCCCATGTGGTCACGGTCGCGTGTCGTGTCCCGGTCATGCTGCATGGTTCTGTCCCGGTCCATGGTCCGCGTCGCGTTTTCCGCGGCCTTGTCAGGAGCGGTCCCGGATTTTATCTCTCCGGCGTAGGCATTCGTTGCGGCGGTGATCCTGCCGGCTTGGACCCCTTTGTTGATCCCGTTTGACATTATTTGCGACGTCTTGTCAGCCGGTGCGCCGGCTGCCACGGTCTTGCCAAAGGTGTTCGTCATCTGCACGGTTTCGCGCGCGTTGTACTTGTGCTCTAATGCATCCGCAGCGACCGCGGCCGCGTCTTTCTTCGCGCCTCCTGCTGTTTCTATGGATCTGGCGATCTCGGCAAGGTCTTTGCCTTTGATTCCCTGGTTGATGGATGCTTCAACCACGCGAAAGGCGTGCTCAACAGGCACACCCTTGTCAACGAGGCCCTGGAGCGTGGCTGTTGCCTGGGAGTGGTCTTTGGCATCAAGCTTCTTTTCCGTGGACTGCTTATCGATATTTGCCCTTGCCTCATCCAGGGTAAGCGCAAACGTCGTTGCTCCGAAGATCAGAATGCTTCCCATCGCAATTACCATCAATATTTTTTTCATGTCGTTCTCCTTAAAGGTACAGTCTCTTCTTACCGCTTTCCGCCCATGCCGCCCATTCCTCCCATACCGCCTGAATTCGGACTGTGCATGGATCCTGCTCCCGGTCTTTCCTGCATGTCATGCATCATCTCCCCCCGCTCCATGCGGGAGTTCATGTTGGAAACGACCTCGTTCATCGGGCGATTCTTCCTGAGCTCGCCCACCATGTAGCGCTCCATGGTCTCCAGGTCCCGTTCGGAATAGCCCTTGTCCACGGCCGTATGCACCATCTTCGCGGACTGTTCGGCAGTCATGCCGCTGCCCACAAAGGTGGTCATCGTATCCACTGCCCGGTTAAACAGTCCGATCGATCCTTTCCGGTCCTTCACTTTTTCGCCCGTCTTCATAACAGCATCCTGCGGGATCGATTTTTCCAAAGCTCTCGCCACCGCTTCAACTGCATCATCCGATCCTCTTGCACCTGTTGGTCGTATGCCCCCTGTCTCGAGCTTGCTCACGATCGGCCTGGCTGCTGAGAGGTTGTCGGAAAGCCGCTGGGTAGCACCAACGATCTTCTCTGCAGGCACGCCTTTGGCGAGCCCCTGTTCCACCCGGTCAAGGACGGGTCGTACCGGCAGGTTCTGTTCCTTTGCCCTGGTTGCGGTTTCAAGGAATTTTTCGACATGCCGGCTCTCTATGCCCTGTTCCAGCCCGCGGGTGATGATGATGGAGACATCCTCGGCAGGAACGCCCGCTGCCACTGCCCGGTCGGCTTTTGTCAGGATACCGGACTTCGATTCCCTCGAGAGCTGGGACTTTTCGACTGAAACCCGAGCGGCTTCGAGATGCTTTGATCCCGCCTCTTCCGCCCTGGCGCATGGCGGTGCTGTCAGAATTGCTGCTGTAGTCAGCAGCAGAGCAGTAAGGATCTTGAGAACGGCCTTCGTCATTTGTTTCTTCCTTTTCATGTCCTGACCCTCATCACGGCATTTCTATTTCCGAAGCCATCGTCCCGGTAAGTTTCCGCATTCGGGTCGGTCACCCATGCCTTTCCGTCCACAACGAACATATAGCTGTGTTCCCCCGGTTGCAAGGGTATGCTGATGGTCCAAATTCCGTTTTCCTGTTTCGTGAGCACGTGTGTGTCGGTCTTCCACTTATTGAACGTGCCTGCGACCGCGACGTGGTGAGCTTCAGGCGCATGCAGGTTCATGGTCACCGTCACGGCCTGTTCCTGCTGCCGGACCACCGCGGTTTCTATTGGTACGTTCCGGGTGCGAACAGCAAGCGTGAAAACAAGAGCGAAGAGCACCGCAGCCGCAATTGCTGTGGCCATGTTCCACCTGAGCACCCGGCCCTTGAGCACGAAATCCCGCATGCGCCTTCCCATGGTCGCTTTTCTCGGTTGCAGCCGCCGCATGACCTCTGCGGTAAAGAAAGGGGGCGCTGCTATCCGCTCGCTCGTCTCAACAGCCCGGACCACCTCCCTCAGGCTGTCGAATTCTTCTTGCAACACAGGATTTGCCGTGACCTGATCGATCAGTGCCTTCTTTTCATCCGGTCCGAGGTCCCCGTCCAGCAGCCGGTGAATGATTTCCCTATCGAGTTCTTTTTCATCTTTCATAACGTGACCCCCATCCCCTCCAGCAGCTTCCTGAGCATCTCTCTTCCCCGGTGCGCCCGTACTTTGAGAGCGCTGACGGAGACCCCCAGGGAATCGGCGATCTCCTGAAAATCGAGCCCCTCGATATGCTTCAGGATGATCACCTCGCGGTAGTCAGGGGGCAGCCCGTTCAGCGCTAGCTGGACCGCATCCCCGCTCTGGCGGCAGGAAGCGGCCTGCTCCGGCGAGCGGTCCGGCCCTGCGACATATTCGCAGATATCATCCACCGGCACGGTCTCCCTGGTGGCCCTGAAATGATCGCGGCACTTGTTGACCACGATCCGGTACAGCCAGGAAGAGAACCGGGAATTGAACTTAAAATCCCCGAGAGCGTTGTAAGCGGCAATGAAGCTTTCCTGCGCCATATCTTTGGCCGCATCCCCGTCTCCCACCATCCGGAAAGCGATATTGTATGCCATGTTCTTATAGGAGTCCATCAGCACGGCATATTGGTCGCTATCGCCGGCCAGGACCTTCCGGATGATCGCGTATTCTTCTTTCACTCTGTCTGCACTCATGTAGCACCTATTAGACGATGGTCGCGCGAAAAGGTTACTGCCCGGAAAGTTCTTCTCCCACGAGAAGAACGGAATTCTTCCTGCCGAACCCGTCGTCAACTTCGGGCACAGCGGGGTCCGGCTGCCAGTCTTTTTCGTTTATGACGAAGAGGTACTCGTACCGCCCCTCGGCAAGCGGGAGAACTATGCTCCACAAGCCGTTTTTATCCGGTCCGGACAAGCGGTCTTTCCGGGTGTCCCAGGCATTGAAACTCCCGGCAATGGCGACGCTTGTTGCCTTCGGCGCATACAAGGTGAACGAAACTCCTTCTTTCGTCATCTCCGGACCCGGATGCTTCGGTACGCAGGCCGCGAGCAGCGAGCAAAACAACATTGCCGGAATTATGATCAGGCATGGTTTCATCGTTTTTTGAAATTTACTCTACTGCTATGATAGCGCCCATGCCTTGAGGTCGCAAGGCTAATTCATCTTTTGATGACGTTTAAGAAAAACCGGTGGACAAAACAGCGGCAGCCGGACCTTTATCCGGCTGCCGTACACTTACGTGAATTGAACAGGATACTCCCGGGAACAGCGCAAGGCCGCCTCAGATCGTCCCATTGGTCGTGGTCAGCCGGCTGATGAGCGCCTGCATGTCGGTGGCCGTCAGCCCTGATTGATTCATGCCTGAGCCCAAAAACGCTGTCATGGCATTCCCCAACCCGCTGGTACCTGCCGTCGACTGCATCATCGTCCCGCCGCCCATCATGCTCATTCCGCCGCCCATCGTGATCTGCGTGCTCCCCATCATGCCGTTCATGGTACCGTCGGTGGCATCGTCCATCATTGCGGTCACTATGCCGGAAGAATCCGGCATTCCGAGGGTCTGGGCTAACTGCGTCATGGCAGCAACGGTCATTCCATAATTTCTCATGTCCTGAGTCGCCCCGGCTCCCGATCCGGCAACGAGCGGATTCATCGGCGTCGTGTGGAGAATATCATTGACCATGAAATAATGACCTACTGCCGTGTTCGCGGCTTCACTGTTCGTTGCGGTCATGCCGCTTGCCATGGTGCTTGCCATTGCCTGGGCCATGGAAGTAAGCGGGGTCACCTGAACTCCGGTCATGGTGGCATTGCTCGCCATCATTGGAATAAGGGCCGTCATCACGTCATTCGCTCCCATGGGCATCACCGAACCTGTTGCCTCGTCCGTATAGGTCCCGCCGCTCATCAGCAGCATGACCGGACCTGTATAATTATCGATGTTCATGCTGAAATTGCCCTGCGTGTCCGTCGTTGCGCTGGCCAGCATAACGCCTTTGGCGCCGTTGTTCACGGCATATGCCATCACCGTACCGCCGCTCACCGGGCCCTTGACTGCCGTCCCGCTGATCATCCCGGAGCCGGTCGTACCCGGGGTAGTCACACTGCCGCCGCCCCCGCCGCCGCACCCAAAGAGCATGAACAGAGAACCGATCATAAGAACGAACACTGCCTGGCTTTTTTTGAATATTTTCATTTCAGACCTCCTCAAGTCTATACCCGAATTGTTATTGCATGATGGCAATGATCTTTTTGCATCATTCCGAGATTAGACGAAAGCAATCGAGAAAGGTTACAGCCAGGACTCTTTTTTTTCCGAACGCCGTTCTAGCCATGCTCCGGGTAACTTTTTCATCGTTTTTTCCGTCTTACGGTAAGATCAATAACACTTGAGGTTTGGAACACTATGAAAAGAAGGATTATCGTAATACTTTTTGCCGCCGCTCTATCAGTCCCAAGCTATGACTGCCGGCTCACGAGTCTGGATGCGTTACCGACGGTGAAGAAGCAGCTGGAAGCGAGAGGGAGAACAGAGGGGAACTGCGAATTACACCTACAATTCTGCACAGCCGATATTGTAACTAGAGCATGCCAATTGTATCCTGCACATGAACGACGAGTTGAGCCCACGCCGTAGAGCTCAGGACTCGAATGACTCGTTATACCTTTATCGATTCAAGTTCTTTACGAGCGTATTCGAGAATAAGATTATCTCGTGCTACGCCATTCAACTCCGCAAAACTGCCGTCAGGGCTATTACCTTCCCACATGTAACACCATGCCATCAAGCCATCAGGATGGGAAAGAGGGTCGATAACTTTTAGATGTATCAAGTGAATTCCTTGATCAGGGCTGATCGCTCCATTAACAATCGCTTTGCAAATATAGTGAAAATAATCCATTATCATTCCATCTTGGCTTAGCTGAGGAATCGATAACTCGTGAAGAGTGGCTTCAAAATACTGAGGGATGTCTTCACGATCAGCAGGGAGGTTTAGCCCAGCAAGAATTCTTAGAGAAGGAGAATCAAGATTATATTCGAGAGCTTTGACCGCCCACTCGGTAAACTCTTGATCAGAAGCATCCTGTGCCCACCGTCTGATCAATAAAATCTTTAAGCCATCTTTGATACTAGTGGGTAACTTGACCTCGTCTTGCCATTTCTTAATATCAGTTTTCTCTTTATCCAGAAGTTCGTTCAGGTACTGTTCGGTCCGTATTCTGTTTATAGGTTGTTCTTTAAGAAATTCTTCCCGGATTTTCGCATTACTATGAAATGGCCGTCTTAGTGGATGGAATCTCATGTATAAAGCCCATGCAAAACCAAGAATCAGTACAGATCCAAAATATATAGCGTGATAAGCAAGACTATTCGGAAACACCACCTGTCCTAATTTCCAGGCTATCAATACAGAAAGACATATATATAGAGTTAATCGTTTAGGCATGGCGGAAATAGGAATATAACGACGAGTTGAGCCCCACGCCGTAGAGCGCAGGACTCGAATGCATTGTTATTTGGCACTATGCTTCGCCGTTGATAAATACATCAAAGAATTTGTTTGCAATAAGATCGTATTTAAGTTGAAAGAAGCAACCACCGCCATCGTGGACAAGGACAAAATCTTTGCTTAAATTTACGCCTTTGGGGTTGTGAAGACTGCAAAATGCATTGATGTAAACAAATTTACGTCCCTGTTCTTCTTGTCCTTGATACTGAAGACGGTAGGTGTTCCATTTTTTGAGCGATC
This sequence comes from Nitrospirota bacterium, assembly GCA_963818475.1. Lineage (GTDB taxonomy): Bacteria > Nitrospirota > UBA9217 > UBA9217 > UBA9217 > GWC2-56-14. The sequence goes on from CAWFSF010000003.1 coordinate 61,113, forward strand.
TTCCAAAGACCTTCTCTTGCGATTTCATATATGGCTCAAGATGTATTTTAATTGTTGAAAGAATTTTGTCTGAGGGGTTCCACGTTCCGCCGTCAACCTTTGTCCAAGAATTTTCTTCGGCATTAGCGAGCCTGAGCAACAGCACTGGTATTATAAAAACCAGATATTTAGTTCTGCTTGAGATAATCATATTTTCACCATATAACGTTCGAGCTCACCCGCCTGAGAAAGTGGGCGTAGCCCGCTGTAGCAGGTCGGGTGCAGCGCATTGTTAGGTTGCTGTGTCATGCCAGTTGAGTGGGACGGATTACGGCGAGCGAGTCCATGAATTCGCTGTCTGCCTTTCCGGTGAAATGCATTGTCGGCTTCCGGCACAGGCCGAGCCTTCGTCTGCTATTCCGGTTCGCGACAAAGTCGCTCGACCCGCTGCGGATAACTGCTCCAATCCGGGACCCTGACATCTTGCCCTCCGTACTTATTTCCCAGCGCGTTCGCCGCTGTCCAGATGAGCCTATACGGAATGGGAGCTTCCAACATCTCACGCTCGCGCTTCTTCGCCTCAAGCTCGGCCTGAAGCTCGCGCTTCTTCGCTTCGTCATAGATGCTCACCTTGGCCAGGACCAGCTGACTCAGCACGGCGCGGTCGGCGTCCATCATCCGACCGCCGGGGCACAGACGCGCCTCGACGTGCTCTTCAAGCCTTTCCAGCAACAGCGGGATCACTTCTTCGTTTACAACACCCTGCTCATTCAACCCGTGAGGGGCGAGCTGCCTGGAAAAGTTGCCGGGCTCGAGCGCATCCCAGATCAGCTTGGTATTGATATTCGGAATGGCGTACCCAGTGAAATGCCGTTCAATCAGCGTCCGCAGCACCGCGCGGTCCGGCTCGCTCAGAGGTTCGTTCGCTGCGATTTGTGCGGAATCGTTCACGCCCTTTGCCAGGCCGGCGATCCATCCGGAACGTCTGGCAAGATAACCGCTCGGAGGCTCTTGCCGCCAAGGATAGGTCCATCCTGTGCCCCAGATGCGTTCATGTTGTTGTTCAGCGAGTTCCAGTATCACGCCAAGTCCGCCGGCTCCGGCTTCACGACCCACGGCCTGCCCTGCTGAGTACTCCTGCTTCCAAAAATGCTCTTCCGTGTTTGCGAGAACGAGGAAACCAGGAAGCAGCGCCACCTGCAAGGCCATCCATGCGGTGACCCAACCCGGCCAGCGCCGGCCCTGGCGCATGGCCCGGTACTGCGCGAGCGGAGCGATGACGATGAAAGGCAAAAATACCGCGCTGGTCATCAAGAGCACGACCAGCGACGCCCCACCCGGGGCCCCTTTGAAGAATCCTGCTCGTTCGCTGGGAGAAGCGGCTAAGCCGAGGAGGAGAAAGATCACCACCAGGGCGACGATGAGCCCGCCGACGAGAGCCGCCCGGTAGCGAAAGATCTTGGCAAACAAAGCCACGTCAACAATCACGCCATACGCGACGGTCAGCGCGAAGGCCAGAAAGAATCCAATCCCTTCCAATCGCATCTGGCCGTAACTCGCATGTGCGGCGGAGGCAAGCGCACATGAGGCCAGGAGGAAGAAGGCTGGCGCGTACCACCCTGCTCGAGACCGACGAAGACAGTTGCCACGAGATTGGCCCACGACAGAGCGTAACCGTCTGTCTTCGGTACTGAGGAGACGTGTCATGAGCAACCTAACGTTCAGTGGCATGGGCACCTCAATGTGTCCCGCAAGTGTCGGCTTTCGGCCACAACCAGACCCTCGGCGTACCTCGGCCATGACTACCATCTCATTGCGGCCAGCAGCCAGATCAATCCGGCCAGTAGCGCCACGTTGATACCCAAGGCGGACCAGGCAAGCCAGGAGCGACGATCGGCGCGCCAGGCGAGTCCTCCCAGTAAGGTGCCGGTCAGGAGCAAGACCAGTGCCCAGGTGAGCGCGAAGCCCAAGGCGTTGAAGCCAGTGAAGTCGTCGCGGAACGTGAATATATGCAAGCGCAACAGCAGGAACATCACGGGCAAACCCGCCGTCGCAACGAGCGACAGGATAGCGAAGATTTGTGCGCGTGTGCGATTCATCTCCGAGTGCAACTTTGGGAACGTTGGTTCTTAGAGTGCATTGTGAGGGACATAAATAAAGCACCGTAAGAACCAACGTTCCCTATTTTGCCCTTCCTCACGCGGAGACTATTAAATCAGTGCCAAGCTATGACTGCCGGAACGAATGCCATGACTGCCCATCACTAATGACCTTAATCCCGATGGGTGACTGGTGCAGTGACAACTGACATTTAAACCGAATGAAACTGCAGCAATGGTACGGATGAAGATAACGAAAAGCTCGGCGAGAAACGTCCGTTTCTAGCCACAAGATAGCTTTTTTGCTTGACGGTGCCCTTTAAGTGGGTGATCCTAAAGACTCCAAGGCAATAGGAGTTTCTCGCGTAAATAGGTTTATCATTTAAAATTCCAACAAGGCTAGAACGTCGACCTATGCTGTCCCTTGATTTTTATGTTTATTGAGATTCATTTCAATCCAGAGGTGATGAAGCGCGAGTCTCTTGCCTTTTACGCTTCCGACCCTGCTATGAACCGACTTAGAAATTGCAACTCCGTTGAGCGAATCTTCTTCAAAGGTATCTAGCTTCTCTCCATCGCTCCAATGGCAGGTATCTTCAAATACTCCTTGCGCAAACTTTGCGATCCAATCATTAATCTGGCTATGCCATTGGCTTAACGAGCATTTTTGAACATAGCCGACCAATGCGACGATATTATGATCACCTCCATGCAGTCCGAGTTTGAATCGTTGGATCCCCCCGCTAACTTTGTCTTTTCCACCAGAAACATATTCTTTTTCTCGGTCGAGGGAAGGAGCGGGAAGACGTTTCCCTTCAATGACGAGGATAGTGTCGTATATGGTGTGAAGCCTAGCATCTATGGTTATCGGCTCAACCGGAGATACAGAGATGTCAACACTTCGTCGACCGGATTGATTTTCTTGATGGTCGAAACGCACCATCGGAAATTCACTTCGCGCATGTGCATCGAGATATTTGACGAGCTGTAGATTTAATTGATTCTCAGACTGTGCGTCCCTTCGGTTTGGATCGTCTCTCCATGCTGGTAGTTGTCGCACAATATAAGCGATCGTTTTTGAGACAAGTGTGCCTTTTTGAATACCGGAAGTAATACCGCCTTTGGTTTGCGCTGCAGCCGTTTTTTCGCTCATATTCAAAAGCCCTGCTCGCGCAAATCTAGAAGCGATTCATCAGCATCCCGTATAGCGGTCGAAGGAATCCAATACCGTAGCCGGTCTGGCTTCACTATCAAAAATACATTTTGAGAATAGAACCGCAATACCCGTATGGTACGAAGAAATTTATACTGCTCTTCGTGATAGATAAGCTTTCGCAAATCAGCCTCAATCCCTTTTTCGATCCAGGTCAGATTTGGCCGCTCTCCGAAATAGAATGGCTGACAAATGAGACCATCGAGATGAATGGTCGCCGCTGCTTTCAGATTATCGTAAACGCTGCCAAGCATTCGCATGAACAGATTGGCGTAGGCGTTGAGATCGCTTGGAGTCGCTGCATTTTTCAAGAGCGCGGAATTCTGCCCGAGACGCACATAATCAGCCATATATTTAAGGACATCCACTCGTAGTGTTTCTTCCCAGAAACAGAATGTCAACTCGCTCGGGTCTTCAGGAAACGGCAGCACATCTATATCTTGCTTCAGAATTGCTGTCGCCTTGCCTATTAGCGCTTGCGACCCATTTAGCATGCACGTGAACCGATACATGTCTCGGTTGTGTGCAATAGTGCTATAAATCGAACGGAGATCTGATTCCTGTGAGCGAGGCGCATGGATTCCTACGATTTTGTCTCGATATGCTATAGAACTCTTAGACCAAAAAGCAATGGGAAGCGACTCTGACTCTTTGATCATTACGAGCGGCGGAGTAAACCGCCTTTCATTTCGAGGACTTTCGAATTTTGTTTCATTTACAACACCAATACTGCTTTCATCTATGCCGTCTATTGTAAGCGCTTCCGTAGGCAGGTATTTTTTACCTGTTAAAAAGGGAGCCTCTGTTTTACCGCTTCCTACAATGAAGCCCTCCCCATAGTCCCAATCCTTTTGCTTGGCGATGAATTCTTCTAATGTGCGCATGCGTCGTAGACGTTGCGAGAGGTCAAGCAGTCTTCCACCGCCGAGCAGGTTAACGCGCCACACATATGGGTCTGCCACTGCTTGTGCCTGGGTCACGTGATGTTGATCGTAATGATCGATCTCAAAGCAAATTCGCTCATGCGCGCTATTCGTCCGGCGGAATGTCAGATGATTAATCCAGTGGTTCTCGTGTGGGGTTTTTGCTTGAACGAACATTGCCACTGTTTTGGGGTCCGCCGCATCATATAAATTGCGTATCGAACTGAAATCGAGAATGGCATGCACCTGAAATTTTCGATGGATAGCGGCTCGAAACGCTTGTGCGTGACGATTATAAAGAATACCAGCGGGTTGAATCAGGCATAGCCGACCGTTTGGCCTAAGCAGGTTCAGCGTTTCCTCCAGAAATAGATAGGCTGCTTGTTTGTCCGGCAACGATCCGCGTGTGCTGTCCCGCTGTTTCGCAAGCTTATCAATCTTCTTACCGGCTTCCGACAACTTGGATTCAAAGGGCGGATTGCCAACAACGATGTCGAATCCGCCCGTCGGGAGAGAAGGCTTGCCTTGTTGCGTATCGTCGCATAAGGTAAAGAAATCAGCTTCAAGCAGGTTGGATTCGTGGAGAGGATCGAATTTCAGTTCGCGCCAAATAACAGCAGGCTGCAAAGCATCGCAAACCGCGAGGCTCAGGCTGAAAGCCGTAAGATGAACGGCATTTGGGTCTAGTTCGACTCCATAAATACTTCTCTTCAAAATTCTCTTGAGAGTCTGAACGTCGGGTTTTCTCCACCCATGGCGGCTGCGCCAGACATTGACAAGTCTCTTGAATGCCCCAACGAGGAAAACACCAGAACCACACGCCGAGTCCAGAACCCGTTCATCGCCCGAAAGTTTATCGTACGGCATGGCATAGTCAAGCAGCAATGCGGCTAGGAAAGGCGGGGTATAAACTGCACCATGGCCACCATTGACGAAGCGCTGATAAAGGTGACTGATGACCTCGACGGGTAGATGTGCAAAGGAGAACCGTTTCCAAAGATAGCGCTGTCTGCTGAGTGTTTTCGCCTCTACGAGTTCAGCAAAGCGAAGAAGCGCTTTTTTTGTAATTTTTTGCCGACCCTCAACTGGCAAGGAAAAAATATCACCGTTGAATTTTTCTTCCAGTCTAGCAAGCAGACGTAACACTTCCTCAGGTTCGCCTCCTTGCAGTACGTCAAAAAAGCCTCGAGCTCCCTTTCGATAGGCCCCGAACCAGCCGTCTCCCGGAAATACTCGCCGGTCCTCAAGATATTTGATCAACACCAGCAAAAAAAGCAGGCGTCGCAGAATCGGATGGTTTTCTCCTTCGAGCTCCTCATCTGCTTCCACTATCGCCTGAATCAGTTCTTGATGGGCAACTTTTGTGTGGTCCGCCAGCTTGCGGTTATCCGGATCTTCCCAGAAGGTTCCATCGGCAAGCGGAAAAATTGTAAATTTCCAGAGGTTGTCCGATATTTCGCCCGCTGTTTTTAGTGCGTCGATTTCAAAGGTTTTAGCCGGGATATAGCAGTATTCTTCATTTTTTGATTTCCAAAAGTCCGGGCCTCTTACACACGATAAAATATCAACTCTGCTCTGCCAGGCAACGTAAATCAACGGAGCCAGTCCGTATAACCAGACCTTCCAGTGGAGCTCAGCCAATTTTTTTTCATCGAGTCGGTGGTTTGAGTTGTCAACAATATAAGCCGCGATTTGGGACGACCGGCCGTCGGTAAACCGCCGAAAATAAATATAATCGACATGATCAAACGCCTTTGCCTCATTAACGGCCGCACGCTCGTCAACGGCTAAATTGGCTCCTGCATTGTCACGCAGAGAGACGAGGCCGGGTGCTGATTTTCCCGCACTGATAAAATCGATTGTTTCAAGCTGTGTCGGCATTAGTTCCTTTAGCTAAACCAAATGTACCGTAGCATCATATCGACCTCTTGCAAATCTTAGCATCCGGAGTTGGGTCAGTGCGAGTGCATTGATCGGTTCCAGGCGACATGTGGTGTTTGTGGTTTTATTATAGGTGAACATCTGTTCATGGTCAAGGAATTTCTCGTTTGTTTTCATGTATTACAGTTGTCGTGGAGAATCGGATCCTGCTCCGTTGAGCCATACGATAGTTTCTGGACCTCAAGCGTTTTTGCCTCATATTACAAAGAAATCTGCGGGGGCGGTTTTTGGCCAGTTGGAAAAAGCATCGGAGCACCTGATGTAACGAGGATACTGGATTTGAGAAAAGGGAGCAAGGAAAATATGGGTCTGATCCGGTGATAGTGAAGCCACGAGGTGACGCGGGATCGTGAAGCAACATCGATTACGAATGAAACTTACAATGATCTCGACTCTCTGATCACTGTGGAGTAGGAAGAACTGACCATCGCACGTTTTACCAAAAATTTTGAAAGGCGCAACTGCCGATCTCTAGAGCCGCCATAGGTAAGTAGCAAACCATAAGGAGCAGCCTGACACTGCAAAGATTTTCTCAAATATATTGAGCCGGTCAGTATTAACAATAAAATAAATACTCAAGGGAGAAGTAAGAAAGCATGCGGTAAGGTAAATGCATTTCGGCAAGACATTCTTTCTGTCTGATTCTTCGAAAAGCGTGCAAAATGGACATTCGATCTCGTCTTCCAGCCGATGTCCGCACCGAACACATCTGGTCACGCCCACTATTTCGTCAAAGTTCTGTTGATCTTCCATTGTTTTCTGAATCCGGGTTTTATGGATCAGCTTCAAATCTCGCGACCTAGCCCCTCATAAAATAAGGCAAGGCCATGAGCACAATACCGACAAGAACGATCAAAAACGAGTTCGTGAAAAAATAGGGGAAAACCATCAGCGCCATGCCGGACAGGAGCGCAATGAACCGTCCTTGTCTCTTCCCATATACGAAGTAGCCCATGCCGATCGAGCCGAACAAAAGACCCCAGAGTAACGATGCCGAACTATCCATGGTGTTTTCCTTAAATGAACAAATGGGTCGCTTTTCGACCTTTGTTCTTCGGCCAGTTCTGCATTATTCTTTCTTCTTCAAATACTGCGGATACAGTTTGGTCGCACACTCGGGACAGAGACCGTGGCTGAATTCCACTTCCGAATGCTCGGAAATATAGGCTTCCATCTGGGTCCAATAGCCATGGTCGTCCCGGATCTTCTTACAGTACATGCAGATCGGCAAAAATCCCCGCAGTGTTTTAATTTCCGTTGCGGAACGTTCCAGTTGAACGAGCAGTTTCTGGCGTCCGATGGCATAGCGTATAGAGCGCCCCAGCAGAACGTCGGTGATCTGGCCTTTGACAAGATAATCCTGGGCGCCTTTCTCAACAGCCTCGATGGCGAACTCATCATTATCGTAGCCGGTGAGTACGATGATGGGGACGTCGGGTGCATGCGCATGGGCCCTTTTAAAACCATCGAAGCCCGCTGCCGCGTCCGGCAGGCCGAGGTCCAGAAGCACGACGTCAAAGCCGCCTTTCTGTAAACATGCCAGCCCCTTGCTCAGCCGGTCAACATGCGTCACGTCATAATGAACGTTCGGCTTGCTGGACAGGTACCTCTGGATAAGTATTGCGTCACCAGGTTCGTCTTCTATGAGCAGCACCGCAATTGGCTTCGTAACCATAGGTGTAAACCCAATCTAGAGAGAAACCGGGGTCTCTCGATCCTTTCCTGCGGGGACGAATAAATCCACCGTGGTCCCTTCGTCTTTCCGGCTCTTCACCGTGATCGTGCCGTTCATCATGGTGAGCATTTTTTTTACGATCACCAGGCCGAGGCCGGTGCCGTGAGCCTTGGAGGTATGAAAGGGTTTGAAAAGGTCTTTCAGGCGTTCCTCAGGTATTCCGCCTCCGTTGTCCCGTACCCGGATCCGCACCATCGATCCTGACGAAGAAACGCTTGCCGAGATCCTGGGATCCTTCCGTTCTTTCAGGGCGTCCGCGGCATTCGTAAAAACGTTCAGCAAAACCTGCTGGAGCAGCCGGGGGTCCGCGTAAACGCTTGCCGCGTCCTGCTCGATATCGATCGCAATGCCCTTTTTCTCGAAGTCCTCTTTTACCAGGGCGAGGAAATTCCCCAGGAAATCCTCAAGGTCAACGTCCTGGAGCTCGGGTTTCTCGAACATGTTGAAATTCCTGAGGCTTCGCAAAAGATATTCTACTTTTCCACAACTGTCCAGTGCGCGATCGATGTATTTTGCGATAGTCGCCTTGTCAAAGGTGTCTATTTTTGCCTTGAGCAGGCTCAGGCCCATAATGACCGCGTTGACCGGATTGCCGATCTCATGCCGTACCCCCGTGAAGATGTAGCCGATGTTATTCATGGTGTCTACGGCCTGGGCAATCGATTCGAGCCTGAGCTTGTCGGTGACGTCGCGCTTCAGGAACACATAATTGAGGATCTCGCCCGAGGGGGCCTTGATCAATGAGTAGGTGCACTCTTCCTCATAGGGCGTGCCGTCCTTCTTCGTACTCGTAAGGCGGCCGGTCCAGGCCCCGTCCCGTTTCATCACGTCCCGCATCCTCCGGGGAAACGGTTCGTCAAGTCTGCCGCTGTCGAGAATGTGGAGTTCCTGTCCTTCGACTTCTTGCCGGGTGTGGCCCGAGATCCTTTCGTATGACGGGTTCACATACTGGATCATGCCGTGCGGGTCGGTGATGACCACCGCATCCGCCGCTGATTCGACTGTGGCCGCCAGGCGAATGCGCTCCTCCTCCGCCCGTTTTCTTGCCCTCCGCGTGTCCGCCTCACGGAGCTCCCGTTCGATGGCGGGCGCCAATCTCGCCAGATTCCCCTTCAGGACATAGTCGTGCGCTCCCGCCCTCATCGCTTCGACGGCGACGTCCTCTCCAATATTGCCGGAGACGATGATGAAGGGGAGGTCGAGCCCGCTTTCCCTGAGCACTGACAGGGCGTGGAGACCGCTGAACCGGGGCATAACGTAGTCGGACGTCACGACGTCCCATGTCCGCTGATCGAGCGCTGCCAGCATCGATTCAGGGGTTTCAACGCGCATGAAGTCGGGCTGGTACCCGCTTTTTCGCAGTTGGACGAGCAGCAGCAGCGCATCGTCCTCCGAATCCTCGACTATCAGTATCTTGAGCTTTTTGGTCATAATAAAGCGATAAGGGTACCGGGTACACCGTACAGAGTTTCAAGTTCAAATACTCTGAACTTTTCACTTACCTCACGTTAAGGTCTTTCATTCAAAAGCAGCCAGTAGAGACCCAGTTGCCTCACCGCTTCCGTAAACTGGTTGAAATCAACAGGTTTGCGGACAAAGCTGTTTGCACCGAGCTGATAACTGGTAATGCGGTCCTTATCTTCGCTCGAGGTTGTAAGGATGACCACGGGAAGAAGCCTGGTCCTCTCGTCCGCCCGAATACGCTGGAGGACTTCCAGTCCATCGACTTTGGGCATCTTTAAATCGAGCAGGACCACCTGGGGTTGCTCCTCGCTGTTTCTGCCCGTGTACTTGCCCGTGGCGAAAAGATAGTCAAGCGCTTCGGCCCCGTCCTGCGCCACCACAACCTTATTCAGGATATTGCCCTTCTTCAGCGCGCGTACCGTCAGCTCTATATCGTCCTGATTGTCTTCAACCAATAAAATGACCTTGTTGTTCATTCTGCGCTCCTGACTTTTTTATATGCGATCCCGGACATGATGCCTGATGCGGATCCTACCCCACCATTATAATCATTTCTGGTTTCATTTCAAAACTTTTTTGGTGATGCTCAGGACAGCGTAAAGTAAAACGTTGCGCCCTTGTTCACCTCGCCCTCAGCCCAGACACGGCCGCCATGGCGGTTGATGATACGCTGGACCGTGGCCAGGCCGATACCCAAACCCGCAAATTCATCTGTTCCGTGGAGACGTTGAAAGGCCGTAAACAGTTTATTCGAATAGCTCATGTCGAAACCCGTGCCGTTGTCTCGGACGAAGTAGGCGGTTTTTCCGTCGACCTGCCGGACCCCGAATTCGACCCGGGCGGCGGCAGATTTTCCCGTGAACTTCCAAGCGTTCGCAAAAAGGTTGTCCATGACGGCCCGCAGCATTACGGGGTCTCCCTGGGCGGTTGCACCTTCTGCAACAATAAACTCCACCTGCCGGCCGGGATCCGCCTTTCGCAACTCGTCTATCGCCGCCTTCGCCAGCGCGCTCAGATCCACCGGTGCGCGCCTGAGTTCGCCTCGCGTCAGACGGGACAGATTGAGCAACGCATCGATAAGCTGCCCCATTTTTATGGTGGCCGCGCGCACGCGCTGAAGGTAGTTCTTTCCCTCGGCGCCCAGTTTATCAGCGTAATCTTCCAGGAGGGCAAGGCTGAAGCCATCGATGCCCCTGAGCGGCGTCCTCAGATCGTGGGACACGGAGTACGCGAAGGCTTCCAGTTCCCTGTTGGCGGCTTCGAGCAGGGCCGTGCGTTCCACCACGCGCGCTTCGAGTTCCTGGTTGAGCTTTTTGATCTCCTCCTCAGCTTGTTTGCGCTCGACGATTTTCCAGACCGAATCCATCAGGAGCGTCATTTGGCTGACGTCCCGGTCGGTGTAATCGGTGGGCCTGTTGGCAAAGCCTACGACCGCAACGATACTTCCTTCGCTGAAAACAGGGACGCTGAAGAACCGAAACAACGGCGCATGGCCTTCCGGGTAGCCTTTCTTCAAGGGGTGGGGAGCGTGAAAATCATTTACGATGATGGGCTTGCGCTGCCTGACCACTTCGCCCCAGATGCCGGTTTTTTCAAGCTGGTAATCCGTCTGCGGGTTGGCGATCGTGCATTCAGCCATTACTTCCTTTGACCACGCGTGCAGGATAAAATCCCGCGTATCTTCACGGTAGAAATAGAGATAGCCGAATCTGCTGCCGGAAAGAGCAATCGCCTCGTCAAGCGCAAAATCCAGCAATGCTCCTAATGATGCAGCCTGAAATTGTGATATTGCTAAAATACTTTTGTTGCGCGCCTCGTCCAGCTTCTCGATTTCTTCCGCCCGCTTGCGCTCGGTAATATCGCGGGCCGCGGCAAATACGCCGAGGACGTTCCCGATTTCGTCGCGGTACACCGCGGCATTGTACAGGACCGGCGTAATGTGCCCGTCTCTGCGTCTGATCTCGAGCGCGTAGTCCATCACCGCGCCTTCCTGAAATACCTGTTGATATCCGGCCCTCGCCTTCGCCGGCTCCGTGAAGTAATCGGAAAATTCGGTGCCGATAAGCTCTTCGCGGGAACAGCCCGTCACGTTCTCCGTGGCAGCGTTCACATCGGTGATCTTGCCGTTTGTGTCTATGGTCACCAGCGGGTCGAGGCTGGCCTCGATCAGGCTTCGGTTGTAGGCGTTCGCGAGCTCCAGGATTTTCTCCGCTGCTTTCCGCTCAGCGACGGCATTTTCCAGTTCGATCGTCCGCTCCCGGACCCGCCGATCGATCGCGCCCGTCATAGCGTCAAAAGCCCGTGAAAGCCGGCCGACCTCGTCTTGCGCATCAGTGCCGACGCGGTGGCTCAGGTCGCCCGCGGCGATGGCTTCGGCGCCTTTTTGCAAGGAAGCGTATGGGACCCGTGATCGTTCCGGCGATTTTTGACGCCATGAACAATCCTACGAGCACCATGAAGATCCCCACCGAGATGATGATGTTTCGTAACCGCCCGATCGGCGCGTATACCTCCACTGCGTCGATCTTGGTAACCAGTCCCCATCGCAGGAAGGGGAGGTAACGCCAGGCGGCAAAGACCTCCTGGCCATGATAATCATAGGTAACGCCGGACCCGTTTTCTCCCTGCGCCGCTTTTATTGCAGGGACCGCGATTTTATCGCGAAGATCCACGTTCCTCTTTAACGCAGCGTTCGGGTCATGCCGCAGGGGGCTCACGAACAACGTCCGGTCTCCCTCCCTTCGTGCAATTAACGCTTCGCCGGTCGTTCCCAGGCCGGTCGTGTCCTGGACAAAGGTGAAGATGGGGCCCATATCAAATACAATGGCGACCTCTCCGGCAAAAGCACCCCGCAAATCCCGTACCGGCGCCACGCCCAGCATGACGAATTGATCCCCCATGGTGAACACATCGGAAAAATAAATATCACTCTTCCCGTCAGTAAACTCTTTTTTGCCTGGCAGGGGCCTGTCGAGCTGCAGGGCGGCATGTTCGGCATTACTGACATACACGACCCTGCCCTGCTTGTCCGTGAGCATAACGTCCATGTAGTCAGATGCCTCCTGAAATGTCTTTATCTGATCGTCCAGCATTTTTTTTGCCTTCAGATATTCAGGGTTGGCCCTGCCGTTCTCATGCCTGCTTAATACCGGCAGGTTAAGCTTGATATTGTAATAGTTCTGGGCCGCCCTGATGTCGGCCTTGCGTTCTTCAAAAAAAGTCTCGATCCTGTCCTTCTTTAGATCCGCGATGCTGTTCAGCTGGTCGATACGGACAGTCTTCAGAATGTGTTTGCCCTGAAAATAAACAACCGTTCCGAACACGATCAGCGGGAGGAGGGTGAACGCGATAAACAGGACGATCAATTTATTTTTGAGAGGCATGGGACTATCGGTCCTTTCGGAAATATCTTTAGCCACGATAGCAGAGGCAGCGCCGACCGTGACTACATACGGATGACTTGAACGCTTGCATCATCCATCCTTCAAATAAAGATTAATTTTTCGTTCTCTCTGCGCATCTGCGTCTCTGCGCGAGTTCAGCCCTTTATTCCAGCTGGTGAATATGCTAAATAGGGATCTTCCGGGTTTTGTGTGGATAGTTTTTCACCCTTTATCGATTTTCTTGCATATCCCCTTCGCAGCCTGAATGAAATTTTTGACCCGCCTATGGCCACATCCGCTCGATCGCGCAAACTCGGCCTTTGGCCTCAGACAGTGCGCGCTCGCCCTTCCGGGACGCTTCTTTAGGCCAAGACGGGTGCCCAAAATTTCACCTGCACTCCGCGAGTGTAGGGCCGCTCCGTGGACATGCGGGGTTGTTTTAAATACGTTGCACCAGAAACTTCCCATGCGAAAATCTAGGCATGCGACCGAGTCCGAGGGTGAAGCATTTCGGACTGTCTGAGCCCGAAGGGCGAGTTTCCGAAATGTACCGAGGACGACCGAGCATGCCGTAAAGGATTTTCGCCGGGTGCCCTTCTTTCGGTTACCTTTCTAGGGCAAGCAAGAAAGGTAACAGAAAACGCGTAAAATGGCGCAAATACTGCTTAAGGTAAATCATATAGGCGCTTATTCCACCCACAAGAAAGCCAGAAGATCCCTAAATAGTTACCTTTATCTTTAGATCAATATTGTCACCCGCTTCGCACTTCAACGTTATGTGAAATATATTGGCATCTTCAAACTTTGCGTCAGGTTCGCATGATTCGAAATATTCCGTGAGTCCGACACCGGCTGCTTTCGCGCGATAAAACGGCTTATTGCTAAAAAGCCGGTAGAACACGATCTCTTCCTGTTCCAAAGTCGCAATGATCTTATTTTGCGGGTCAACTGCGATGGGGAGCGAGTAAGACGGTGAGGTGCGTTGTTCACGACAGTCGTAGTAGTAGCTATGGTAGCTCGGAGAGCCTTCGGAAATTAACAGCTCTGCGATGGAATTCGACATCCAGTTTACAATGGGACCGATTCTCAGATAGCCCTTGCGGATCAGTTTTTTCTTGCCGGCCGTAATGTCATAAAAAACACCGGCGCCACTACTCTCAGCACCCTCATATATTAGATGACAGCTCTTATCTGGTGAAACAAACTTCTGTGTAACGTTGCCTGCAAATGCCATCTGCGAACACAGACCGAGAAATAGTGCGATGCTCGGAAATAGCTTCATGATCTGTCCTCCTCAACATACCTGAAGGTTCATTTGGGGCGCACCAAACCGAATGGTTATTTCAGTAGCGGTATGGAGCGTTTCTAGTCGCGAATCACAAATAGCTTTGTTATACCCCACCATAATCCTTTCAGGGAGGTTCGATTTTATTGTATTAGTAAACTCACGTTCGATCATGTCGACATTGTGTCGGAGTTCATCTATATCAAGCTGGGTTAATATAAAATAAAATGCTTGGTCTTCTAGAACTAACTTCTTATGAAGGTCACGGTGAACTTCATCGGTGCAAAAACTCCCCAGGAATATGCTTTCTGCATGTATTTACCGGTCTTACGGAAGGAACAGACCGTCATTCCTTAACCGGCGTCCAGGTCTCATCTGGATCGTAGGTGTCCTTGTCCTGGGCCGTCTTCAGGGTGTCCGGTCCGAGGTTCTTCTGGTACACCTTGCCTTGCTGATTGACCATAAAGGTCATTACTCCCGACTTGCCCCAGTTTGAAGGGAACGCAACCAGGGCGAAGCCTCCGACCATGTTGCCGTTTATAATGTAACTGTATTTCCCCCCCGGCGCATTCTTGCCCTGCTGCGTCAGGATCTTGAAGTAGTAGCCATGAAACGGGATCGGCTGTTCCTTGAAGAGGGAATTCTCCTTCTTATAGCCCGACATCCTGGCCTGCGCCACGAGTTCACCCAGAGGGCTTACCGGTTCGCCCTGCGCGTGCCTCCAGAAGAGGCCGTTCTTCTTGCCGGGATCGCTTCGGAGTTTCTGTGCATAGGCGACTATCCCGTCGCCGTCCCAGTCCTTGAGTACATACTCACGCTGTGCCTTGACATAGGTGTGGCAGACCATTATGGCCGTGAGCTCATCCTCGCCTATCCTGCGGTTCAGGATCTCTTCTTTGCCCGCTTCGGTATCAAAGAACCATTCGCCATTCGCTTTTACCAGGGGAATCGGGAAAGGCCAGTTCTCGTTGCCTATGTGAATGATCACCTTTGAATCATTCTCTTTCACAAGACTGGTTTTTTCCGCCACGTGCCTGGCAAATTCCGCTGATTCCGTGGTGTCCTGCACCGCATCACCCGAGAGAAGGTCTTGTGAGGAGGGCCCGAATATCTGGTCGAGGGCAGCCTTATCGTGTATCTTGACCGCTTCAACGAGTCCCTTCAAGGCATCTTCAGGAGTGGAAAAGCGTTTTTGCGATGCCGCTGCCGATGCCGGCACACTCCAGGCAACTACAAACGCTGCACAGACCAAAAACGCCGCAATAAAAACCATACCCCGCGATGTACAAAAGAGCCTTTTCTGTCGCCTCGTCTCCATTGATCTTTCCTTTCTTAACTCAAGGTATTCCGGGTAATTAAAATAGTTGAAGCAAGCCTTCCCTGCTACCTGCGTTTCCTGTCGCCGGAGTCGTCCTTGCCTGCAGGACCACTGCCCCGGCCTGCCGGGGGGGCAGAAGGTCGTGCTCGTTCGCTGCTTTGACGGCTGGCCTGGCCGCGAAGGCCCTGCGTCCTGGCTTCGCCGGTCCCCCGGTAGCCGCCAAAGGCCTCTGATGGTGTTCTCGCAGGCTGGGGCTGCTGGACCGCTCGCGACGGACTGGGCTGATTCGAGCCGAAGCTGCCTCCCCGGGGAGCAACTGCTGTCGGCTGACTGTTGCTTGGAGCCGGTATCGCCGGCCGTTGGCCGACATTCGGGGTCGGTATCGTTCGTCGTTCACTGATACTCGGAGATGGCATTGTCGGTCGTTGGCCGACGTTCGGAGTCGGTATGGCCGGCCGACGGATAACCGGTGTCAAGGGAGCCGGCTGCTGATTGACAATACCACGGCTTTCCCGTCCGCGATCGCTGTTTGCTTGGGCATTCCCTCCGCGGCCGTATAACCTTACGGCCGGCGGCCTGGTCTGTACCGGAGTGCTCCCCCGGACCTCGCCCATGCGTGCATACCTGTCGGCGTTCGGGCCACTGGGCCGTCTTGCCAGGTACCTGGCGGGGTCACCGTGTGATCTGTCATGCCTCCATGTCTGATTTGTGTAGGGCCTGCTTCTGTTGACATACACATCCCTTACATGAACATAGGGCCTGGCATGGTCGACCCAGCCCGGCCGGTCCCAGCCATGATAGATCACGTGGCGGCGACCCCAGTCAAAGTCCATGCTCAACCAGTCCCCGACCATCAGACCAAAGCCAAAGGTGACGAACGGCGAATAATAACTCGGAGCCTGAACATAGACAACCGAAGTGTCATACTGCGGAACGTACATGTACTGAGGTTGGGCCGGGACGATCTGAATATAGTCTCCTTCGATGATGACGGTTTGTTCGGCGTTACTGACCAGATTACCGACGGCCCTCGCCCGCCACCTGAGCCGCTGGATCGAGGCGGTCACGTCTTCCGGCTGATTGAGGAAGGCGTCTCCCAGATTGGCGGTCCAATCCATATTCTCGGCCATCATGCGCAGGGTGTCTGGATAGTGGGCAATTGCCCTGACGGACTCGGCCCAATCCTGCTCGTCAATATATGACGGATCCCCTCCATCAACGAGCCACGCCTCCGCATCGGCAACTTCTGTCGGATACGTTGAGGCAGGCAACAGCTGGGCCAGCAGAGGGTCCGGGTAGAGCGCGATGGGAGCAAGAAGATCGTCAAGCTCCTGGTCCGTGAAGGCTACGTATAATGTCACATCCGGGTCCTCCGCCCGGACTTGCGTGGAGAGGAGCGCTAAAAGGCACACCATCAATACAAGCCGAAAGTCCTTTATAAAGGTCCTGGTCATTAGTACAGCTCCTTCCTTACTACGGCTCGTTGACACCCGATTCTTGTAAGCGCTTTCGCAACCAATGAGATCATTTCCCTGCTCTAAAACAAACTGTCCTGCCTGGACATAACTGACTACTATTCTTTAAGACACGGCTTATCGTAAAAAGTTGCATGATCTTTTTATATTACGAACGTTTGTGTTTAGCCAGACGCTCAGCGTTTTTTCCTCAAAAGCCTTAGACGGGTTGCTCTACATTCCCTGTGCAGGCCTCAGTCTCCTTATCTTTATGAATCAGTATCTGCGGCCGTCCCTCAGATCAGTTCCCACCAAAGGGACAGCCATGTTCCACATATGTTTTATATACAATTCACAACTTCAGCTCTTTCCTCGAAAAGCAATTCCTTCACACTTTCCACTTCAGCAAATTGATAGGGCGACGTTTGCGCTTGCGTAACAATGCAATTGCTACCGGGCTTTTTAATTACAATCGATGCTTTAATAAACTCACCGTAATCCACTATTTTCTCCACCGCGATTGAATAACCGCCAGTAGGGCGCCCGCCAAGGCTCAGTAAAATTACTCTTCGAGAAGAAAAATCCACTGTGTGCTCGGCAACTGGTTGTAGGAATAAATACAAACTTGCATTAAACGATGCTTGATCTGTATATACCTCAAGTTTCCTATTTGCAGGCACGCCGCTTATTGTGTTGTCACCTGCCGCTATTACGGAATAGCTGACCGTTGTGTCAGCGTCAGAATTTAGAGCGCAGCTCACCAACAATGGAGCGACCACAGATAAGAGAAGTGTAAATATTTTGAGCTTCATGTTTTCCTCCTATAGGCATAATGACATTGATCTCAGAGCGGCTACGCTCGCTGTTTAAAGGTGCTGGGTCTATTCGCCGATGTCTTCGTTCCAGAGTTTCGAATGCGCCTGCACAAACTCTTTCATTATGGCCACACACTCCGCGTCTTGTATGACTGGCGTTGAACGGCGGCAGGGAGGTGGCCTTTACCGCTGTCCGCTCGAATGCGTGGTTCGGCATTTGCTAGTGCGTCAATTCTGGATTGAACACGCCTCTGAAAAGTGCAATAATTTCCGGGGAGACCTCCAACAACCTCTTTTTTTTGTCCTTCCAGTCCTTATCGCACCACTGACCTGTCTTAATGTAGTTCTCAGAACCACTTCCGGTGGAGAGTATTTCTTCCCCGATGTAGGCGAACTCCTCCACTCCCTTTTCCGCCGATCGGTACCTTTCCCCATATTTCATATTCTTCCAGCTCTCATCCTGAGGCACATCGCTTAACCTTTGATAGTTGTACAACTGATACCATACAATAAATTTCATCCTATTGATCGCGAGTGCATCCGGTCTTCGCTCTTTCGTCGTATCGGCATTGACGATGCCATTGGGAGACGGCATGCCATACCGCGGGTCCCTATACCATCGCGCAACAGCTTCGTAACACGAACGGCTGTCGATTCCCTGGTGGACCTGGAGTATATGCAGGAATTCGTGTATCAACAAATTCGTCTTGAAGCCATGCATGAATACAGGATCCTCTGGCTTCATTCCCCTTTGTTCATAAATCGCCCGGTACCGTGATTGAAGCACCGTATTGTCCCAGTCCGGACTGACGCCAATATAGCCTTTTGCTCGATATGCCTTTGCCGTATTTGCCGAGGAATCCAGAATTATCGGCACCGATGCCAGAAAGGATCTCAGTGATGGGTCGAAGACCTCAAACGCATTCTTCAATACACCGGCGTTGCGTTCTCGCGATATTGACACTGCCTCCCTATCGAGAAACCATCTGGGCAAAAACGAGAAGACCGGAGTCTCAACAATCCACCTGCCAACCCCGGAAGAGCCAAACCCGGCGATAACACGATTCTTCATGTGCATGTTTGCAAGTATCCCACAACCAAGAAGGAACAACGCAACTAAGACTGCATTTCTCATCCCGTGAGATTTACTGGTCCTCATGTCTATCCTTCCGCCAATGACAAAGCGCAACCATCACACTACTGGCTTCTCAACTGATGCTTGCTCCAACGCCTGTGCTACTGACAACAAAGGCATGTGACGAAACATCCTTTCAACCTAAAAACGGCATTTGGACACGGAAGAATCGGAAACATCTGATTACCAGAAGTAGGCGCTTCTAAGCGACGCGATAAATTCTCAAGCAAAGCATTCACCTATTGGGTGAACCTCTTATAAAAGAAATAATCCGCCATTATCCGGCTCTTATCCGTGTTAATCCGTGTCCAAATGCTTTTTTAAGGTTCAAATGCTGAACCATATATTGAATAGTTTTTCTAGAGTGACGAAGGAATGCTCAACTTCTTCAAATAAGCCGCTCTTACTTCAGGTATGAGGAAAAATAGGGAGCCATCTCTTTCAGCATTTTTTCGGCTGCCATGGGGACCATGATAGCAAAGACGTTCAGGTTCACCAGTGCGTGCACATTCGCGTCGCTTCGCGCTGCCTCGATCATCCTCTGGCTGAAATCCTTGTTCAATATTTTCACTTCCCCGTAGATCTTTGCAAGTCCCTCGATCCCCCATTCGGGCTTTTTGCCTGCCTGCTCCCGTATGAGCTGCGCCACGAGGAACATGGCGACCGTCCGGTAGGCCGTTTCATCCAGGCTGGCAAAGGGAAGATGATAGCGGGCCATCGGCTTGAGCGGTTCCATGATGGGACAGCCGCTCGTAGCCATGATGACGCCGAGCAGCGGGCTCAACCCCTCCTTTATCGACGTGGCCTTGCTATATGTCCGCTCCTTGACCACGACGGTCACGTCAACGTTGTCCTTGGAGGTGACCCCGCGGAACTCCTGCACGATCCCGGGCAGATTCGCGGCAACAGGACAGTAGAGATGGCGGTCTATATCGAGCGGGCAGTTCGAACATTGCTTATATTCCAGCCGCGCCCAGGCCGGCAGGTCCTCTTTCCGCTCGGTCACGAACAGCAGGTTTTCCTTGTCAAGGTGGATGTCGAATTTTTTCGACGTGTAGTCTTGAAACCTGAAATCATATACGATCTTGATCAGCTCAGCCACGACTTGCTCCTCCTCATCGGAACCCGTTCCTCATGCTGCGGTCCGCTCAGGCTTCCTGCACCTCGCTCATCAGGGAATCGATCTTCTCCCAGAGCGTTTTGGACGGCACATACCAGTCTGCGTGCGTGACCGTGATATCCAGGGTCGCGGTTTCCTCGCTCCATTGCCCTTGCAGCCGCACGCCGTGCTTTCGCGTGTCAATGGACCAGGGATTCTGGCCGATCACGGCGGACCCGTGTGTCTTCAGTGCATTGATGATCGCTTCCACCCTTTCCCGGTTGATATTTTCGTAAGAATGCGTTCCGTGTTTGGACATCTGCTCCTTACCTCTCGATCAGGATCGCTCTGTGATAAAGGTGCTCAAACCCTGCTGGAACGGGACCGGCTCTATCCCGAAGGCGTCGCGGATGTCCTTCATGCTGCAGACCATGTCCTCCTGAAGCATGATGAGCTGGTCCGTGGTGATGGGCGGCTTCGGGAGCACGGTCTCCATGACCCGCGCCATGGAACGCATGAACAGGAGCGGCATATGCAAGGCAGGCCGCGAAACGCCAAGGGCCGCGGCAATGGCCCGGGTCACCTCTTCGTAGGTAAGCTGTTCCGGTCCGCCGAGCTCGTAGAGCTCGTTCAGATAAGCGTCGCTGGTCACGGCCTTCAGGAGGCATGCCACCTCGTCGTTGATGAAGAGAGGCTGCACCTTCGTTTTGCCTGAACCGATGATCGGCAGGACCGGAGATAGCCGGATCATTTCGGACAGCCTGATCGTGAACTGGTCGCCGGGGCCGTAGATGAGCGACGGTCTGAGAATAGTCGAGGGAATGCGGCTGTTGCGCACCAGCTCTTCGGCCTCCCATTTGGTCCGGTGGTACTGGCTCACGGCATTGGCGCGGGTGCCGAGCGCGCTCTGGAACAGGAAATGGCGCACGCCTGCTTTCCGCGCCGCCTCAACAAGATTGCGCGTACCGTCCACATGCACGCTCTGGAAGGTGGCGCCCGGAGCTTCCTGGATGATGCCGACGAGATGGACCACGCGCTCGATGCCCTGGGCCGCTTTTTCCAGGGACGCCTTGTCAGAAATGTCGCCCGGCGCCACCTCCACGCCGAGGTCGCGCAACCCTGTCGCCTTTGCCGGGTTCCTGACTACCGCCCTGACAGCCAGTCCTTCCTGCCGCATTCGTTTGATCAGATGACTGCCGATAAAGCCCGTACCACCGGTAACGAGTATCATGAAGGACCTCCCAGAAGGGTGTTTTGATGCAACACCGGTCTACTAAACCGCGAATGAACGCTAATACACGCTAATATTTTCCGCGGGTACTGTTTTGACCTTCGGCCTTCAGTCTATCCACCTTCAACCTCTGCCTAGAACAGCGACGGCAGCCAGAGCAGGAGGCCGACCCAACTCTCGCCCTTTTCATCCAGCCCTTTGGCAAGCACGAACCGCAGCGTTACGGGCAGATTATAGGCAACGGAAATATCCATGCGCAGCTCGGCGCCCACGGCGCGCTTCAGCTCCGATGAGCGGTACTGATCGTCCCAGGCGTTCCCTGCCTCGGCAAAGACCGCGCCGTGCAGCCTCCTCATAAAGAAGGGCGTCTGGCCGCCGCCCCGTTCGATATTTTTCAGCGGAAAGCGGTATTCAAGGCTGGCAAGCCCGGCCTTCCTGCCCCGGAACGAATTTTCCGGGTAGCCCCTGAGATACACGGACTGATCACCAACCGCCAGCGTAACATCGCCCGGCGAATCGCCGCCGAGCGCAAAGGCCCCCTGCGGGAGGGGCCGGCCGGTCGAGATGCCGCCAAAGGCGCGGACAACGAGCACCTGGTGTTTCCAGGGGAAGGTGAGATATTCGTGCCAATCGGCCGTATATTTGTCGAACTCAAAATCGCTGCCCAGCGATTTGTCGAACCGCTCATAGCCCAGCTCAATGGTCCGCCCGTTCTCGGGGCTGATCGAAAAATCATAGCGCTGCGCATTGTTGTACAGATAGACCAGCCTTCCCGAGCCCAGTTCGCCCTCCGCCGGTGTGGGAGTGTACGACGGAGGGAAGGATGCGAGCTTCGTAAGCGAAGAGACTCGTCTGCCATCGGTAGCCGAGCGTTATGATGTGCTGGGTCTGCGTCTTGATGAGCGGCGCGATAAGCGAAACGCCGTAGCTCCGCTCGCGCTCCACATAATCCCTGGTCCCGGTCGGAAGCGAAAGCAGGTCGGTGTGGGTCGTATCCGTGTCCGATGCGGAAAGATGGATCGTGGGAGCGAAGCCGTCGTAAAGATAGTCAAGGGTATACCAGGTGCGTCCTGTCTTGGGGCCGTAGAGGCCGCTCACCACATACTGATGCCGCTCAACAGCGTCGCCGCCGAAGGTGACAAACCCGCCAAGCGTGCCGCTGTCATAGCTGTAGCCGTACCAGGGGATCCAGAAGGTCGGTGCGAGCGTCGGGAGCGGGCTGTAGGGCTTTGTCGCGGTTTCGATCTGACGCTCTTCGTACTGCACAGCAGGATAGGGGTCCTGGTAGGCTTCGGCAGGCTTCCAGGAGGCCCGGTCATTGGCAAGGGTATGGACGTCGAAGCCTTTTGCGCTGTAGGACGTGAATGCAAGCACCCGGTTGTCCGGCGAGGGAGCGGGTGCGAAGGCGCCGCCGAGGACGTTCGTGATCTGGTACAGGTTCCTGGTCTCAAGGTCAAAGGCAAAGAGGTTGTAGATCCCGGTGCGGTCCGAAGCGAAATAGAGCGTCTTCCCGTCAGGGCTCCAGGCAGGCGCGCCGTCAATGGCCCGGTCGTGCATCACCTCATCGATCTTTGCTCCCGTGCTGTCAAGGATCCAGATGTCCTTGTACCCGCCGGGCTGCCACAGGCTGACGGCGATCTTCGAACCGTCGGGGCTGAAGCGCGGGCCCTCGTACTGGAGCTCGCTCTCCGCAGTGAGGAAAACAACGTCCTTCTCCTTTGCGGGATGCTTCCGGCCGGACGTGAGATCGAGCAGCGCGAGCCTGGTCATGCCCATCCGGTTCGTCACAAAAACAAGCTTGCTCCCGTCCGGAGAAGGCTGAGGATCGCGGGCGCGAAGCTTTTTGGTGAGCCGCACCTCCCGGTTCTTTTTCAGATCGTAATAATAGAGGTCGTCATAGATAGTTCGTGCCCCGCACTTCGATCTTGGTGTAGAAGAGCCTGCTGCCGTCGGCTGACCAGGCAGGCGTCAGGCCGGTCGCGCTCGAGGGGGACACGTTCTCCGTCAGTTTGCGGTCGTTCGTGCCGTCGGCGTTCATGACATAAATGCCGGGGAACTCGTCCCCGTTCGCTTCAAGATAAGCGATGCTCGCGCCGTCCGGCGAAAAGGAAGGTGCCAGCGTATTGGTAGCCTTTGCGCGTCAGCGCTGTTGAGGGAGTCATTCCTTTGGCCTTGACCGCCTCCTGCTGCCTGACATAGGTGACCCGGAGCTCATCCCTCCATTCCCGGTAGAGCCTGCCGTAGTTCTGGCCGAGAGCCTGTTTGGCCGTCGAGTTCACCAGGAAAGGAAACCCCCTGCCGCTGTAGGCGACGCTTAAGTCCGCAAGCTTTTCCCTGCCGTAGGTATCGGCGATAAAACGGGAAAAAGACCCGCCAAAGAGATAGGGCACGTCTCCCTGGGGCCAGGAATCGGGGAACACGGTCATCTGGCTGAGCAGCGGGAACGGGCCTTCGAGCGTTGCCATGCGGAGCACCATGTCCGCGCCGGCCGAGCGGTTCCGGCCGCCCATGGTCTGCTCGGTCTCTTCGTAGACCGCGAGACCCTCGATCAGCCAGAGCGGCTGGAGCGCGTTGGGGAAATAGAACCTGCCGAAGATCGGCTTCATCACGCCGCCCAATCCTCCGGTGACCATGTCGAGCTGCAGGATGTGCGTGTACTCGTGCGTGATGAGCATCCGCATCCAGTCCTCGTAGGGCGTGGCGCCGAAGCCCGGTTCGCCCACCGGCTGCGTCAGGAACAGCACCATGAGATTGTACGGGATGGGCGTTGACATGCCGTTCGCCTCGTCCATGGAATCGACCAGAACGACCTGGGTCTTTGCTTTCGGCTCCCACTTGATGCGCGGGACCAGCCGGGTATGCACGTCTTCGGCTATCTGCGCAGTTTTGCGCGCAAGGGCCTCGCCGCCCTGGTGATAATGGATCAGGAAGTGCGGGGTCTCGAGCGTGGTCCAGGTGAACGAGGGATCGAACTTGGCGAACGACGGAGCTGCGAGGAGCATGAGAATAAAGATGGTGAAGATCGTCTTTTTCAACGTGGCCTCCGGAAGTGGAACATGCTGCTTTCTCGTCAAATCATAGCAGAGGCGGCATTCAAGTCAAGACATAAGTCCTGGAAGCAGGAATGGAACATCATGGGGATCAAAGCAATTGTGCTGTCATTGCACGCTGTGCCCAGGCGATTATAAAGATCATGCCGCCTATCGGACCTGTCATATGATACTCGGCGTAGCGATCGCCCCGCCTACTTCCGGAAATGCAGTTCGCACCGGAGCGCAACCTCCCCGGCGAGGCGTTTCGCTTCTTCCTCGATTCGCTTGTGCTCCGTGGGGGAGTGCGTGATGCCCCGCAGGACGAGACCTTCGCCGTCGGGAAGTACATCGAAGACAGGAAGAAAGAACTTCGGATTGGTGGCGATGCCTGCCTTGACCTTTGCGGCCTTGGTACGGATATGCAGGGAGCGCACGGCTTCCCCGGCAACGGGCATGTTCTTGAGGACTCGTGGGGCAGGGACCGAACTGCCATGGCAATGACCCCCGCCAGAATGTGGTCGATGACGACGATGCTGGCGAGCGCGGACAAGAACGACAGGTCGAAGTTGACAGCTCCGAACGAACCCGGTCCATTATGCAGCTCCTCGCTGGTGCAGGGCAATCGCCCCGAAAATAAAAGCCTTGGACGGATTATCGTCCAAGGCTTTGCGTGGTGTCAAGTGATTAATATGGCAGCGGCTCTTCTCCGGGCGCGGCAGGAGCGATGGTTCAGGAAGCGGAGACGGGACCCGGTTAAGAATGTCAATAACACAGATTCAAGTCTGCCCCCCCCTGCTGTACCTAAGCTTCCAGTTCGGCACACCATTAAAAAAAGCCGTCCCGATGAGGACGGCTTCATTTCATCTATTCTGTGGCGGAGGATTACTTTTCCCTCTACCCTTGTGTCTGCTGCGTTCCGAAGCTCGCGGTCGTGAGCGATTCGGTTTTACATTAAGTTCGGATGCCGTGTCTTATACTCACTGACACGTTCCGCCTATGCCCATGCTGAAACAAAGGGTATTGCCTGCCAGATCAACCGCATTTCCGGTTATGCCCTGTCCCGGCCACCCTATTAACGAAGGGCAGGTGAAAACGCCTGAGACAGCATCGTTGCATTCAAACGTAACGAGCGCAGTGACGACGTCGGACGACGGGTTGACAATGACAGTCAAAACTGGCGGCGTCTTATCTATTTTGACGGTCGGAACATGAAGCGCCTCATCGTTGCCGACATTGTCCTTCGCAAAATAGCTGACGCTGTGAATGCCTTCCGGGCTGACCGTAAATGAGGCAGTGCTGCCCGACACTATCGTCTCGGTCCCGTCGATGCTGTAATGGATTTCCTTCACCCCGGAGCCGCCGGTATTGTCGGTTGCCGTCAAGGTGATCTGCATATCGGACTTGTACCAGCCGTTATTCCCCGAAACTCCTCCGATCGCGATGCTCGTGGTCGGGGAAGTTACGTCCACCCCCGTGCCGGTGAGCGAAATAGTCAGCGTCGGCGTATCGGGATCATCGGAGGCGACCTCCAGTGTCGCGCTCTTCGCGCCCTGGGAGGCTGGCGTAAATGTTACGGTTACCGTACATGAAGTATTATAAGCTACAGACGTACAATCATTTGTCTGGCTGAAGTGAGTGGAATCTGGTCCGGTAACGCTTACAGAGCTTATCAAAAGCGCTGCTGAGCCCCCGTTCAAGATCGAAAACGTATATGTGGCCGCACTTCCCAGCTGAACTTCGCCAAAAGCAATCGCAGCTAAACTAGCGGAGATCTCCGGCGATGCGCAAACCGGCTGCTTTATATTGGACCAATCAAAAGCATTCAATTGGCCGCAATAATTATAACCCACAGCCACGACGGTTCCACCCTCTTTAAGCCCAATCGTGTGATACCCAACTGCTGCTATGGCTGTTATATTCGTCCACGTGGAAACATTCAACTGGCCATAGTTGTTAGACCCCGCAGCTACGACTGTTCCATCCGCTTTGAGCCCGACCGTGTGAGAAGCGCCTGCTGCAACGGCTTTTATGTTTGTCCAGGAGGAGACATTCAGCTGGCCGGACCCGTTAGATCCCGTAGCCACGACCGTTCCATCCGCTTTGAGCCCGACCGTGAAATTAGCGCCTGCTGCAATGGCTTTTATATTCGTCCAAGAATAAACACTGCACTGGCCATTATTGCAATCTCCCACACCAACAACTGTTCCATTTTCCTTAAGCCCGATCGTGAAATCCGGGCCTGCTGCAACGGCTGTTACGGTCGTCCACGAGGAGAGATTGCACTGGCCATAGTAATTATCTCCCACAGCCACGACTGTTCCATCCTCTTTAAGCCCGACCGTGTGACCCTGGCCTGCTGCAATGGCTTTTATATTCGTCCAGGAGGAGACATTCAACTGGCCGTAATCATTATTCCCCGTTGCCACTACTGTTCCATCCTCTTTAAGCCCGACCGTGTGATTCGCACTTGCTGCAACGGCTTTTATATTCGTCCACGAGGAGACATTCAACTGGCCATTGTTGTTAAACCCCGTAGCCACGACTGTTCCATCCTCTTTAAGCCCGACCGTGTGAGCTACGTGCCTGCTGCAACGGCTTTTATGTTCGTCCACGAGGAGACATTCGACTGGCCGTAGCTGTTAGATCCCGACAGCCACGACTGTTCCATCCTCTTTAAGGCCCGACTGTGTGATAAGTGCATGCTGCAATGGCTTTTATATTCGTCCACGAGGAGACATTCAACTGGCCAGCCGAATTATCTTCCCGACAGCCACGACTGTTCCATCCTCTTTGAGCCCGACTGTGTGATATTCGCCTGCTGCAATTGCTTTTATATTCGTCCACGAGGAGACATGCACTGGCCATTGTAATTATATCCCACAGCCATTACTGTTCCATCCTCTTTGAGCCCGACCGTGTGATCTCTGCCTGCTGCAATGGCTTTTATATTCGTCCACGAGGAGACACTCATCTGGCCATAGGTAGTTAGACCCCACAGCCACGACTGTTCCGTCCTCTTTAAGCCCGACCGTGTGAGAAGCGCCTGCTGCAACGGCTTTTATATTCGTCCAAGAGGAGACATTCAACTGGCCATAGAATTTATCTGCCCACTAGCCACGACTGTTCCATTCTCTTTAAGCCCGATTGTGTAACCATTGCCTGCTGCAACGGCTTTTATATTCGTCCACGAGGAGACATTCAACTGGCCAGTAAGAATTATTCCCCACAGCCACGACTGTTCCATCCATTTTAAGCCCGACCGTGTGAGAAGCGCCTGCTGCAACGGCTTTTATGTTCGTCCACGAGGAGACGATCAACTGGCCGAGTGACCAGCAGAGTTCACATTAACCCCACGATCGAGCACTGTGCCATCCGCTTTGAGCCCAACGGTGAGTTTTCTCCTGCGGCTATTGTCGTAACGTTATGATCTATGGTACGAGCAGCTTTTGCTGTTGAGGGCAGAGGATCAAAGAATAACAATAAATTACCACCGATAACAAAACATTGAATCGATCTCTCTACAGGTCCTTGAGACATACTTTCTTGCAGTCATACTTTCCCCCTTTTTTCATTATTTATTTTTAAATATGCGCCACGGATTTCCAAGGTAAAACCTCTAAGTAGAGCGGAGAACTGCTCGCTCTGCCCCCCTCATCAAACCATGCAAGCGGTTTTCCCGCACAGGGACGCTCCGGGGCGGGGAACTTTCGGGACATCCTATGCTTTCGAGAATCCTGCGACATCTTGCCTTGGTTCTTACGGCGCATTTGCGGATTTAACATCTGCGATCCAGCCAGAACCTTAAAACATGCCGAGAAACAACGTGCGTGTTATGGATTTAGAATGCTAATGAAAGATTCGTTGATTATAGGGATATCCAACCTGTTGTCAAGAAGTTTGACGGGGTAATTTCGGAGAAACGCCCTGATTGCGGGTTTCGGACTCGCGAAAAATGGCGTGGGTTGTGGAGCCAGAGTTGAGGTCCCCCGTGCCGCAGCAAGTAGCCGGGAGATGAGCGAACTTTACTTTAATCAGGAAGTGCGGGGTCTCGAGCGTGGTCCAGGTGAAGGAGGGATCGAACTTGGCAAAGGCAGGTACGGCCAGGAGCAGAAGAACAGCGCATAGTGCAAGGATTTTTTTCAACAGGCACCCTCCGCGGAACGGGTCGCGCCCGGCGTGACAGGCGTGCGGACACTGTTCCTGATTTAAGGATCAACGGGTTTCAGCGCGCGATCAGGGGCGCTCGCGCTCTGTCCGTGTTAGCTTATTCAGGTCCCGCCTGAGCCAGAACTGCCCGACGCCAAGAACGCCTGCTGCAAAGAGAAGCTTGAGCGCATAGGTGGCGGTTCTGCCCGGGGCAATATGGGCGGCCACAACCGGGTCCGTCAGGATCATATCGCCGCCCACCACCCCGAGGATGGCCGCGCCGACATAAATGATCGCGGGGTATTTTTCCATAAGCGTCGAGAGCAGGGTGCTGGCGAACACGATGAGGGGAATGCTGAGGCCCAGGCCGAAGAGCAGCAGGAACAGGTTTCCCTGCGAAGCGCCGCCCACGGCAAGCATGTTGTCCACCGACATGGTAATGTCGGCGACCACGATGAACCGGACGGCGTGCCAAAGGGAGGCCGACTCGTGATGGGTCGCTGTCGCTTCCTCATCCTCGACAAAGAGCTTGACCGCGATCCAGAGGATCACGATGCCGCCGACCAGCTTCACATAGTTCACGGTCAGCAGCTCGGCGACAAAGAAGGTCAGGACCACGCGGAGCAGCACTGCTGCGCCGGCGCCGTACAGGATCCCCCTGATGCGCTGCTCCTTCGGCAGCGACCGGACCGCCATGGCAATGACCACGGCGTTGTCCCCGGCAAGGACGAGATCGATGATAATGATGCTGAGGAGGCTTGAGAGAAAAGCCACGTCCAGGCTGGTGGTGCCAAGTTCTGCGAAATTCATGCGACTGTCGTCCCTCCTGGTGCCGCGATCGGCACCTCGGTACCCAAGTGTGCAGCTCAAGTGTATATCAAAAAAATAGTGTGGTAAAGAACTTCTTTACCCCGCCTCGGATCAGCCGCTTGCCTGCGCATTCCGGAGCAAGCTGCCGGATGGCGCGAACTGTCAGCCCGGCATTTGAAGAAGGTTATTAATTTTTCCAATGAACATATTATCCGCTACCCGTAAAATACCCCGGCAGGGTGATTTAATTCTTTCGTTTCTTCTACTAACATAATAATTGTTGCAGATTTTGAGCGCGAAGGAGGTGATGAAAAAGTGTCGTGCGTTCGGCAAAAACCGAACTTATTGCATTTTTATTAAACTTTTTTCCCACAAGGAGAATGTCATGAAGAGAGTCGGTATTGCGGTAATGGTAATGAGCTTTTTCGCGGCAGTGTCCATGCAGCCGGTCTTTGCAGCAGACATAGATGCTCTCAAGGCACTGGTAAAGGACGAGGCACGCATTGTCAAGGATTACCCGCTCGAGAAGCAGATCGATGCCGTGGCGGCAAACCAGATGGCAAGTTCTCAGAAGGCGGTCATCGTGGACATACGGACCGCGCAGGAATACCAGCTGATCGGGCACGTTCCCGGAACCTGCAACATCCCCGTATCGTTCTGGGGCAAATGGGACGACCAGAAGAAGTCCTTTGGCATGGAGCCGAACCCGGATTTCGTAAAGCAGTTTTCGACCGCATTCCCGGACAAAAATAAGGCCTATATTCTCATGTGCCGTTCAGGACATCGCAGTGCCAAGGCGATCAAGACCTTGCAGCAGGCCGGGTACACCAACCTGTATGATATGTGGGACGGGTTCGAGGGCATCGCGGAGAAAGACAAGGCCTCGCCGAACTTCGGCAAAAAGACGGTTGACGGCTGGAAGAACAAGAACCTGCCGTGGACCTATGACATGGACCCCCTGCTCGTGGTTGCGAAATAATCGGGATCGCACGTGCCAAGCCCTCGTTCCCTAGCGAACGAGGGCTTTCTTTCTGGATGGATGTCCAGGGCGGATCTCCCAGGATCACCCGGCGGCCGCCCCTCCTGCCGCGCCTTTGCCGCGTCTTTTGAAGAACTTCTCGATCTCCACGGCAATGAAAACAACTGATGACAGCGCGAGCGTAAAGAGCAGCTCAGCCAGCGACAGCGGCTCTGTTTTAAATATCGGGTTCAACACCGGCAGATAGATGGTCGCCATCTGGAGGACGAACGTTAACAGAAAAGCGCCCACCAGCGGCTTGTTCGAGAAAAAGCCCTGGGTGAAGATCGATTCCCGTTCAGACCGTATCGCAAGGACGTGCCCCATCTGGCTCAGGCACAGTACGGTAAAGACCATGGTCTGCCAGTGGGCATGCCCGGTCTTCAGGGACCAGGCCTGGGTGAACAGGGACACGGCGCCCATCAGAAGTCCGACCCAGACAATATGGACGCCGAGACCGTTGGCGAAGATGCTCTCTTTGGGATGGCGCGGCGGTCTTTCCATGATGCCTTTTTCCGCGGGCTCGGCCGCAAGGGCAAGGCCGGGAAGTCCGTCGGTTACCAGGTTGATCCAGAGGATATGAATGGGCAGCAGCGGGATGGGGAGCCCCAGAAACGGCGCGAGGAAGATCGTCCAGATCTCGCCGGAGTTGCTGGTCATGGTGTACTTGATGAACTTGCGGATATTGTCGAAGATCCGCCTGCCCTCCTTCACGGCCTTGACGATGGTGGCAAAGTTGTCGTCCAGCAGGACCATGTGGGACGCTTCTTTTGAAACGTCCGTTCCGGTAATGCCCATGGCAACGCCGATATCGGCCCGCTTGAGCGCGGGGGCGTCATTCACGCCGTCGCCGGTCATGGCAACGAACTGGCCCTTGTCCTGAAGCGCCTTGACGATCTTCAGCTTCTGTTCAGGCGCGACCCTTGCGTACACGCGCAGATGTTCGACCCGCTCCTCGAACTCCTCCAGCGATAGCTGATCGAGCTCTCTGCCGGTGATCACCGCCCGGGAGTCCTGCTCGAGGATGCCCAGTCTTTTGGCAATGGTCGTTGCGGTCAGGGGATGGTCGCCGGTTATCATCACCGGCTTGATCCCGGCGGTCTTGCATAAGCGCACGGCCTCCTTGGCCTCTTCCCGCGGGGGGTCCATCATGCCGACGAGGCCCAGGATGGTGAGCCCGGCTTCAACATGCTCCGGCGACATATCGTCGGGCAATGCGTCCCAGGTCCTCATGGCAATGCCGAGGACCCGGAGTCCGTCGGCGGACATCCTGTCGTTGACCTTCTGGATCTCCCCGGCGTCAACGGTCTTCAACCCTTCGTCGGTCAGGATGCCCGCTGACTTGTCCAGCAGAACATCGATTGCGCCCTTGGTAAAGGAGACGAATTTCCCATCCCTGGCCCCGGTGGAACGTGGTCATGCATTTTCTGTCGGAATCAAAGGGAATTTCGGCCACTCTCGGGAGGTCCTGCTCAAGGGCTTTTTTGTCAAAGCCCCTGTTTTTCGCTATGACATACAAGGCGACTTCCGTCGGGTCGCCGATCACCTTGCCTGATGCGTCTCCCTCCGCGTCATTGCTCACGGCAAGGGCGGTCATGAGAAGCGATTGCGGATTGCGGCTTGCGGATTGCGAAATAGAACCCCCTCTCCTCCTGGGGAGAGGGCTGGTGAGGGGCGATTCCGATCTCCGAACTCCGCACTCAGAACTATGCTTCCCATTCACATACACCTCTTCCACGGTCATTTTGTTCAGGGTCAGGGTGCCGGTCTTGTCGGAGCAGATGTAGGTGACGGAGCCGAGCGTTTCGACCGCCGGAAGTTTCCGTATCAGGGCGTTCTGCCTGACCATCTTCTTCGCGCCAAGAGCGAGGGAGATGGTGATCACCGCGGGAAGGGCCTCGGGAATCGCGGCAACGGCGAGCGAGATCGCCGTAAGCAGCATGAGCAGCGGCTCCTCCCCTCTCAGGATGCCGACGCCAAAGACAATGGCGCAGATGGCAAGCACGGCAAGGGCGAGTTTCTGGCCGAAGGCCGCGAGCCTTTTCTGGAGCGGCGTCTTTACCTCCTCTTCCTCCTGCAGCATGGTTGCGATCTTTCCGAGCTCCGTCGCCATGCCCGTTGCCGTGACCACGTCCCCTGCCGCGGCCGTAGCTCACGATCGTGCCTTTATAGGCCATGTTCTTCCGGTCGCCGATGGACAGGTGCTCGTCGTGCAGCGGCTTGGCGTGCTTTTCAACGGGCAGGGATTCGCCGGTCAGGGCGGCCTCCTCGACCTTCAGCTGGGCCGTCTCGATCAACCGCATGTCAGCGGGAACGATCTTTCCCGCCTCCAGAATGACGACGTCGCCGGGAACAAGCTGCGACGCCGGGATGGTTGACGGGGTTTCCGTCCCGCATCACCAGGGCGTACTGGGCGGCCATTTTTCTGAGCACTGCCATCGCTTTTTCCGCCCGGTATTCCTGGACAAAGCCGATGACGGCATTCAGCACCACGATCACGATGATGGCGATGGTGTCGGAGGCCTCTCCGATAATGCCCGAGATGATCGCGGCGGCAATCAGCACGAGGATCATGAAGTCCTTGAACTGGTCGAGGAACATCATGAACAGCGTCTTTTTCTTTTTCTCCACCAGCTCGTTGGGGCCGTGCTGCTCGAGGCGCAGACCTGCTTCAGCGGGCGTGAGCCCGGAAGGCGAGCTTCCCAGCTGCTTCAGCGCTTCATCAATGCCCAGGCGATGCCATGCTGTTCGTTCTTCCATCGTTGTTTGCTTCCTCTCTGCGGTGTGTGATCGGGCCGTCGGACCTTCTCTTATAGATATCACGGGATCGTTCTTTTGTAAAGGGAGGCAATTCAAGCGCATTTGAAAGTCGTAACTGATTCGCCCCTCACCTTTATCCTCTCCCCGAGCGAAGAGGGCAGGGGGAGGGGGACTTTCCTGCCTGTAAAATTTGAGGCATACGTAAAAAGTCAAAATCTACCACAGAGACACGGAGACACGGAGAAAGTCGATTTGAAAACGTTACTGCTTTTCTCTGTGACCTCCGTGCCCTGTGGTGAAAAAAGGTTTGTTACGATTTTATCAATTTGCGAATCTTGCGTTCAATCTTTGCTATATTGATTGGTGGGCTGCGGTTGGATTGCGATGAGATCGGTGGGCGGGTGGGCCGGCCAGGTCAGGAACGCCGCTCGCCCGGCTTTTTGTCCAGGGCTGCGCGAACGGCAGCGACAAGCTCCTCGGGCAGAAATGGTTTGGAAAGGAAATCATGCCCTTCGGCATGCACCCGTTTGCTGTCGATAATGTCCGCGGTGTAGCCGCTCATGAACAGCACCTTGACGTCCGGCCTGGCCGAGCTCGCCGCGTCATAGACCTCGCGTCCGTTCTTCTTCGGCATGATCACATCGAGCAGCAGCAGCTGGATCCGGTCTTTGTTCTCGGCATATTTGCGCAAGGCGTCCTCGCCGTCCATGGCCTCGATGACCTGGTACCCGGCATCCCGAAGCGAGCTGCTCGCCATGCGCAGCACTTCCGGGCTGTCTTCGGCAACGAGGACGGTCTCGGTCCCGCGCGTCGGGGCCGCTGCTGCTGCCGGCTTCAGGGCGCTGGCAGGAAAGGGGATCATAGGCAGATAGACCCTGAAGGTCGAGCCGCCTCCGGGCCTGCTTGCCACATCGACAAAACCGCCATGCTGCTTGACGATGCCGTACACGATCGACAGGCCGAGGCCCGTTCCCTTGCCGACCTCCTTGGTCGTATAAAAGGGGTCGAAGATCTTCTCCCGCATGCGCTCGTCCATGCCCGTGCCCGTGTCCGTGACCGAAAGCAGACCGTAGCTGCCCGGCCTGCCGATCCCCTGGTCCCCGGCCAAAGACTCGTCAAGGTCCGTGCGTTCCGTGGCAATGGTCAGGGTCCCGCCGTTCGGCATGGCGTCCCGCGCATTGGAGCAGAGGTTCATCAGGATCTGCTCGGTCTGGCCCCGGTCCGCCATGACGATGAGCTCGCCTGCGGCCGGGATCGTGACCAGCTCCACATCCTCGCCGATGATCCGAAGCAGCAGCTTCTCGACGCCCGACACGATCTCGTTCAGATCCACTGGCCCGGGCGAGATCGCCTGTTTCCGGCTGAAGGCGAGCAGGCTCCTGGTCAGGTTCGCTCCCCGTTTGGCCGCCGCGGCGATGTGGTCGCTCACCGTTGCCAGTGCCTCGTCGTGCTGCAGCTTTTTTTTCAGGATTTCGGCGTAGCCGAGCACGGCGGTCAGGATATTGTTGAAGTCATGGGCGATCCCGCCGGTCAGCGTTCCCACTGCCTCCATTTTCTGCGCCTGGTTAAGCTGTTCTTCGAGCTTGCGCTTGGCCGTGATGTTATGGATGATCTCGATGGCCGACACGACCGTGCCGGCCTTGTTCCGCATGGGAAAGGACTTTGTCTCCACAAAGACCTCATCACCCCGGCTGTCATGGTGCGTATGCAGGGCAGTGTGGGATTTCCCCGTTTCAAAGGTCTTCCGCACCGTGCACTCCTCGCCGGTCTCATAACAGGGCTGCTGCTGCTTGTGCGAAACCTCGTAGCAGTGCTTGCCGATGATATCGTCCACGTCCATTTTCACCTGGGCTGCGTAGGCGTGGTTCGCCATGAGGATCCGGAAGTCCCGGCCGATGACCACAAACGCCTCATCCACTGCCTCCAGCACGTTCTTCACAAATTCTTCGGCATGCTTTCGCTCGGTGATGTCCAGGATCATCCCGGAGAGCGTATCTTTGTCAAGGGTGGCGCTGATCAAAACGTTCTTGATCCCGCCTGAACGCGTCCTCAGCTCAAGTTCGAAGTTCCTCACCCTGCCCGTCTGCTGCAATGCCGCAAGCAGGGCTTCCCGCTGCGCCGGTCTGCTGTAATGGCTTGCCGCCTTGCCCGCAGCCATCAGCTGCTCCGCGGAATCGTACCCGAACATGCGCGCAAGCGCTTCATTCGCGTAGAGGAATCGACCGGACACCGTGGTGCGATAGATCCCGACCAGCGCCGTGTCCACGAGGTCCCGGTATTTTTTCTCGGAATCCCTGAGCGCCTCCTCGGTCCGCTTGCGGCCCGTGATGTTCCGGACGATCTCGATGCCCGCCATGATCCTGCCGTCTGCGTCACGCACTGACGACGCCGTGATCTCGACAAAGAGCGTTCCGTTGTCCGTCACGGCGCTGCGCTCGACCGTATGGACGCCGCCGTCCCGGTACGAAAGGGCAACGGGGCAGCCGTCACAGATCTGGTCGCCATGCTGGTATGCTGCGTAGCAGAATTCGCCCTGGTGGTCTCCCACCAGGTCCCGGTGTTTCTGGTTCTGGAACAGGATGCGGAAATCCGCGTCCTGGATGCTGATGCCGTCTCCCATGGCGGCAATGATCGCTTTGGTCCGCGCTTGTTCCTCTTCAGCCTTCTGCATCGCTGCCTGCAGCGATGCACCGGCATGGCGGCGCTCTTCGGCAAAACGCCGGATGAGGGCGTAGACCAGCGCGGCGGTCACCACGACGTAGAGCCAGCCTTTATAGGTTTGCAGCCGGGTCAGCGCCAGGGGATCGGCAATGAAGAAGGCAAGCACCCTGTCTGAGAAGAGGATCCAGAACCCGCCGAGCAGAACATAGATGGCGGCGATCCTGAAAGGGGTGAGGCGCATACGGGGATGTGTTGGGTCTGCTGCTGGAACCGGATGGTCAGCCATAGGGGTCCTTTTTTCTTTTCAGGCCGGAACAAGCAACGGTGCTTTTTACCATAAAGGAGGGCACTGCAAAAAAACTTCGGTTTTACTGCTGTTTTTCTGCCTGTCCCCGTGGCAGCTCAGATCTTATTACCGGTGATATTATACCTTCCTCACTTGAAAATTCAATACGGAAAACGGTATAGCGATCGTACGACTAAAGGGAGGGGCCCCGATTCACGGTAACCGGACGCAGGAAAAAAGATCAGCAACAGGCAAGAGACCCGTAAAGGGAAGACGCGACAGAAAGGAATGCGCAGGATACCGCACCGGAAAGCGAATTTGCAAGAGGATCGTAATCGTTCTCAGCCACAGTCTTCGGAATCTCGCTGGCAGGTCGCTTCATTGAGCTGAAACTCAGCTCTTTGTTATTTTCACGTGGGGCCGCAGTTCAGAGAACAGCTGTTTTTTGTTGTTTTCCGGTCGTCCTCGGGAAGATGGCATTTCTTATACTTCTTGCCGCTCCCGCACCAGCAAAGGTCGTTCCGCTCCGGTTTGGTCGCGGGGCCGGTCATTTCGCTGTTGCCGAACAGCGCGCTTATTTTTTCAAAAAGTCCCATACGATACTACTCCTTTGCAGTTCTCATACAGCAATTGACGGAATTATACCGCACCCGAAACCATGGACACAAGAAAAAGTTACCAACTGATGCGCCCTGCATTCGGCACAGCGGCATGCATGACCCCGCTGATTTGCAGTATAAGCGGCAGAGTATCTCCGGTCGTGCCCGCGTGCGCTCTGTGCAAACGAAAAGCCGTCAAGGTCAGCGCCTGACGGCCTTTCAATGGAACATGCAATTAATTCGGACTTTGGCAGCTGAAGCGAGGTTCTCGACTGCCTTCGCAATTGCTTCCGGAAGCGTCTACCCGCGAACTCTTTTGAGCGTGCCGTTGTTGAGCATCTGATGGAACTGGGCAAGCAGGGCCTGTTCTTCTTTATCCAGATGACCGTCAGCCTGCGCGTGGTCCATGATCTGCTGATATTCGCTCGGCGTTATCTCAAGGTCGCTGATGGCCTGGTTAATGAGCTCTTTCAGACCTGCTGCGGATTTGCTTGGCTTCTCCATCGATGTCCTCCCGGAAATTCAGTAGTGATTTAAGTACCGTAGTTTACCCGTACCCGCGGCCGCTGTCAACCCTATACCACGGGATGGTGCCGCTTCGCACTTTGGTATGACCAGAGACTTTCCGCCCTGGAATAATGCGGAGTCTCAGGTGAGGTACTTTCCCCTAGCTGATCGAGAACAACGGCGCATGGATCGATTCGCTCCGACAGACCGGGCACCTGCCGGGCCTGCTGAGCCGCCCCCGCTTTTCGAAAACGAATCCGCATTTCACGCATTCCGCCGGTTGGACAATAAATTTCCTTCCCGTTCGGTGGAGCGACGTCCGGATGTGCTCAAGGTGGCCGGCGACCTCTTTTTCCGGGATCCCGACCATTCCCGACACATCAATTGCAGACAGCAACCCCGACTCAAGGGCATATATGATCGATTGACGGATTGTATCGTGCGCCGCGGGAAGATCGCGCTGGTCGAGATTTCGCTTTGCTTTCCCCATCGAGGAACCCGTGAGAGCCCATTATCCTAAAAAGGGCATTTGGACACGGAAGAATCGGAAACATCTGATTAACGCGGATAAATTCTAAAGCAAAGCATTCACCTGTTGGGTGAACCTCTTATAAAAGAAATAATCCGCCGTTATCCGGCTCTTATCCGTGTTGATCCGTGTCCAAATGCTTTTTTTAAGGATTATGCTGGCCGGTTATTCATCCGGCCCCGCGCTGATGACGCATCCGGAAACCCGGTTCCTTTTGCGGCCGTCACTTCGCGTACGTCGCGAGTGACAGCCGTTCCATCAGGAGTCCCTTGCACTGATCTCCGCTCCTGGTCGCGCGCGCGGACGGTCTCCCCGAGCGCAGGAACCCGTAGTGGGTAAAATAGCTGGCATAGCGGGACGCGTACAGGCGCTTCACTGCTGCGTGTTCCTGCAGGTGCTTGATGATCGTTGAGCCGATGCCTTTCCTTCTGCTGTCTTCGAACAATGAAACGCATCCCGCCTCGTTTTCCTTTTTAAGGATGCCAAAACCGATAATGCGCCGCTCTTCCGACGCGACCACGACTTCGGCAAGCTTGAGGTCGGAATCCGTATGGTGCTTTCTGAGATATTCTTCGACATCCACAAGGTCGCTCTCCGTTGCATGCCGGATTGTTACCATTTTCCCTGTGATGCCCGATATCCCCGTTTTCTGAGGATCAGACATAGTATCCGCCCCCCCTCTTTCCTTCTACTTTCGATCCTGCAAAGCCGCCCGCAACCGCCCTTGGGCGTCCTTAACAGGATAGTTCAACTCTTGTTTTTAGGATAACACCTCGTTCGCGTGCTGTCAAGGAGGTCGAGGGTCGCGATCAACACCCCGCGGGTTTCCTGAAATAGGTCGCTTCGTTCTTGCCGTCCCTGTTGATGTACCTCACCTTGATGTCATCGTCCACCTTGACCCGTTTTTCTTTCAGCTTGTTCAGGGTCGACGTATCTTCCGGTCTGATCGTGATCGTCACCTCCTGCCCCTCATAGGTGGTAACAACAACGGTCTTCGTTTCAAGATCGATGCTCTTTACCCTGCCGCTGATCTTTTCTTCCGCTCCGGAAGCACCGGCCAGGAACGTTAAACACAGCGCGGCCAGAATGAACGCGATCTTCCTTTTCATAGCAATCCCTCCTTTAGTGCGTGAACGCCCCATCCTCGTAAGCCTTCTTTACCCGCTCATACTGCTTTTTATCCTTTATCCCGGGCAGGGAAAAACTCCCCTTGAGACTCCACGCATCCTTGAGCAATGCGAGCCCCTCCGGTATGGCCCCGCCGGCGTCCTTGAAATCGGCGACGCGGAGGCCTTGCCCATCGGCGATGATCGTGTACTCGCCGTCTTCAACGTCTTTGTACGACCCTCCCGCGAACTTGACCGTGATCCGCTGTGCCGTCGATGCGTGGCAGCTTTCGCAGGCCCTCGCCTTCCCTGTTCCGTGTGCAACCCGATCGACATTCAGCCAGGCCATGGCGTTCCGGTCAATGTCGTCAAGGCTCCGTATGAGCTTGGTCACGGCGAAGGAGTCGTTCGAAGCATAACGCCGCTGAATAGCAACATCGGGCTTGTTCCGGAAAAGGAGCCTGCGCGATATTTTTACCTCCTCCGCCTTGACATTGCCCGACAGGTGAGGAACAACATGCACCGGTATCCACA
Organism: Nitrospirota bacterium; assembly: GCA_963818475.1. Lineage (GTDB taxonomy): Bacteria > Nitrospirota > UBA9217 > UBA9217 > UBA9217 > GWC2-56-14. The sequence goes on from CAWFSF010000003.1 coordinate 100,175, forward strand.
GGCCCTTGGGGTTCCTTATCAGAAGCGGCGTCGTCGCGCCGGTCAGATAATCCTGGATCCTCGTAAGCGGATTTTCCTTGCCCCGCATGCCCACTGCCGACCAGAAGTTAAAGGCATATCCGCCGATCAGGGCTGTGTGGCATGCTGCGCAGTCCACTTTTTTATGCGGGCCGCTGTTGTGGGCCCGGACGACAGGAGCATGGCATTTTTCGCACGCCACGTCCCTTCGCAGATCTCCGTGAAATCCGGTGGCTTTGTTGGGCTCATGGCAGTCCACGCAGGAGATGTTCTTTTGCATATGGACATCCGTCTGTTCCTTCAGGATGGCCGTTCCTTCGGGGCTTGCCTGGGTGAACTCCTGCCGGAGATACCCGTCTCCCCGCCGTCTCTCCAGCGGCCCGGCGTGGCAGGCGAACGATCTCCCGCCGCCGTAACAGGCAAGGGGCGCCGGCTTTTTAACAAAGGTATGGGGCCCGTCACCCGGGTTCTCTGCGCTCCTCTTCCGGACCTCGAGGTGGCAGTCCAGGCAGCCGACGTGGCACTGGTTGCAGTTCCTCTGCGAATTGTAACCGTCTTTTTCAGAGAGGGGCATGGTGGAATGCTCGTTGTAATACTTGATATTCTCATCGCTGAAACGCGCATGGTCCGGCTTCGACAGAACGCCCATCCACAGGCCGCAGCTCTGCGGCCCCGTTCTGCCGGTCCATGTCCGGTACTGGCTCTGCGTATGCGCGCCTGTTCCCCCGCCCATCGGGCTCTTCAGAAAGCTCCGCACGATCTCAGCGTGGCATTTTCCGCAGGTCTTTTCTGTGATCACGGGATCGAACGCAAGGGTGCCGGGGTTCTTATCGTGGTAGATGATGGTCTTATAATCAGGATTGTCTTTGAGCACGCCGTCATAGAGTCGCTTCGGAAAGAGCTGTGTGGCCCGGCTGTCGCCCCTCGGTTCCAGGTCCGGCCAATCCCTGACATCCTCCGGCGCCATGCTGCTTCTGGCTGTTGCCTCCCACGTCTTCTGCCGCACTGCCCTGAGCATGAGCATCCCCCCATGCGCATCCTCTTTGGAAGCGGCGCCGGCATTGCCCAGATGGCAGTCCGGGCAAGACGCGGGCATATGGGTCTGGGCCCTGGCCTCTGCCGGGGACAGGGCGAACTGCGGATAGCCTGAGTCCCTCATCTTTTGGGAACTTCCATGACAGTCGTTGCAGTCTTCAGCAATGGCCTTCCCGGCGTTCAGCAGGACCGCCATCATCAGCATGAACCATATTGAGTTTCTCATATGAGCACCGTGTCCTTTTTATCCTGGAATGGATGACCTGATGCTTAATTATACCCAAAACTGACGCAGCTGATCGCGCTGGAGTTATTTAGTGGCCGAAAGAATCGCGAAGGTCCGGACCGGGGGATTCGAGCGTACGCTCCAGATCGGGGTCCAGCCTGATATAGGTTCTGACAATCCCGCTCTGCAGGGAGTAGGAAACGAGCAGGACGTCGGTCCTTCCGAACTCCAGCGGGGAATAGAGGGGCCTCGCCTCATAACCGATCGTTCCGCCGGCTTCATCCATGATCCTGCGGAGCTGCGTCTGGACCACACGCCGGATGCTGCAACGAACAAAAGAATCAGCTTCCCTGAGGGCCTGCGGTCCGGTCAATCCCTTTTTTACCTGGTAGGAGGTCGGGGTATCGTAAATTTCAACGGGATACCTGCTCCCTTCGTCGACCAGGACCGCAAGGTTCTTGATGTCGTCGGAATAATGACAGCCATAAAGCAGAAGGGTATAGGTGCCCTTCAGTTCTGCAGCGTCTGCCGGGCCGGTGGCGAGCTGTTTGCCGGCAGCACAGGCTTGCAGCGTGAGCGCGAGGAGCGGCACAAGGAACAAGCATCTCGTGGCGTGCCTGATCATTTCGAATCCTTCTTTTGTCACTACAGCTGAGCTCTGATAAAAAAGTCCTGCAGATCTGATCCTCTGCTGTTCCAAACGGCGACCCGAAGAAAAAAAAGAGCATGATTTTCATCATGCTCATATTTTCATCCTAACCGGCTATTTCCCTTTCCGCTATGCAGCTTTCTTATGGAATGAACGGATCATATCCGGGGTAAACTTCCCAACTTCCACGATCCTTGCGGTGCTCTGCAGGAAGGTCGGAACGATCTTTACGGCATCTTCGCGGGTATTCGCGTCAACGATCGCATAGCCCGTATGGTCGCCGGCCATGCACCCATAATCAAATTTGCCCAGGACGTCCGTTCCTTTTGCCAATTCCTCATCCAATGCTTTGAGACAATCTTCCGCTTTATGCGGTGTCTGGATCAAATAACGTTTCATAGTGACCCTCCTCTTAAAGTCCGAAGCGCTAAACCTTCGACCGACCTTCAGACTTGGATACAGGACGCATGTGGTCCTTTTACTATTTTAGTATAGCGCTCTTGAATGACATTGTCAAAAATGCAGGAATCCTTTAGCCGCAGATCCTGGTACGGTGCCTTCACCCTGCAGTTCTTCATTCTTTGCGGGATTGTGTTCGTGCTCGCTTCGCCTCCGTAAAAGAAATTAACTGCTTACGAGCTCATCATTGAAGTCTCTTTCTATCAGATAGTTGCAGGTCATCCCGATAGAATTAAATTTTTTCTTTCGGGAACAAAATCCGTCCTTATCCTGTCTCATACAGTAGAAACAGCAAAAGACGATTGTCTTTATTTCCCACCGGGACGACAAAGGAGAAGGCTATGAGAAACAGATTGATCGGGATCGTCGTGGCAGTACTACTATCAGCAGCACCGGTATTCGGGCATGGCAGCGCCCCTCTGGCAGGAGACGTGTCTGTCGAGATCATCTCGGACAGCGGGAGCGCGTTCCGGAACTTTCCGGCTTCAGACCACAGGAAGGACGAAACCCGCCTTATCAAAAAGTATCTTGAGGCGAAAAAGGGAGAGAACTACGGCATCGTGATCAGGAACAATTCTGCGGAACGCCTGGGCGTGGTCATTGCCGTTGACGGCAGAAACATCATTTCAGGCGCACGATCGGACCTCAGGAGCAATGAGGCGATGTACCTGGTGAATGCCTACGAGCACGCGCGATACGACGGGTGGAGGACCACGGACAACGAGGTGCACCGGTTCTACTTTACCGAGCCAGCGGACTCCTACAGCGTCCGTACCTTTTCCGATTCATCAGCCATGGGCGTGATAGCCGTCGCTGTATACCGGGAGAAGGACCGGCCGCAGCCGCTGTTCGATATGAGCAGGAAGGAGGCTGCGCCAGCCGCGCCTTCAATGGACCATACCGGGCAGAGCCAGGGAAAAGCACTCGCCGGCGAGAGCGCGGGCACGGGTTTCGGTGACTCGCGTTATTCTCCGGTGGTGCAAGTCGCATTCGAACCAGAGAGCGTCCCGGTCCAGAAGACCCTGCTCAAATATGAGTGGCGGGAAACGCTCTGCAAAAAAGGCATCCTGCAATGCGGGAAGGAGAGGAAGAACCGGTTGTGGGATAACGATGGGTATGCGCCCTATCCTCCGGGATACCCGCGGAGTTAAGCAAGCGCTCAATGTGCCTGAACTGCGACAGGCTTGGAAAAGCAAACCAGGCCTGTCGCGATCTTTCAGGGCAGGTGCTGGAAATGAAACCACCCAATGACCAGACCTGCTTTAGCCCATAAAACGGGAACATCAAATTAAAGATCTGTTCCTCGAGCTTTCTGTCAGATACCCCGAAAATACCCCATCGAAAACCTTGCAAAGACAGTTTGTCTACAGTAATATCTTCCAGCGGATGCATTTTTTCTCAGGGCGGCGAGAGGGAGTATATGAGCGAGACAATGCCACAGAGCACGCCGAAGGATAGGGGCTCGCAGCAACAGATCGTCATGGTCGTGGATGCCCGGCCCCTCCGGCAATTCTATACCAGCATCTTCCTGCAGCGGCTCAAGTACCAGGTCATCATGGCCAGGACAGCGGAGGACGCCCTGCTCTTCCTGGGGCTGACCGTTCCGCTGATCATCATCGCCAATTACGACCTTCCTCAGATAACCGGGCTTGAGCTCCTGAAGCGGGTAAAGCACGACCGCCGGACGCGAAGCGTCCCGTTCATCGTCTACACGTCCAATCGGTCGCCGGAGGTCCGGCAGGCCTGCGAAGAAGCCGGGTGCTCCGCGTTCCTGCGCCATCCCTGCAGCCTCGAAGAGCTGTATGCAGCGGTCCAGAGGTCCACCCAGGCGAAGCCCCGTCGCTTCGTCCGTCTTACCACCGCCCTGAACGTGGTCGTGGGGAATGAGCGGACCGCGGACCGCGCACCCAACGAAATCATTACCGCCATCTCGGAACAGGGGATGTTCGTGAGTACCGCTGTCCCCCTCGCGCTCGGCAAGATACTTCCCTTCACCTTTTACCTGCCGAACGCGCCGGGCTGGATCATCCGGGTCGAGGGGCAGGTCCTGTTCTGCAACTTCGGCGCGAACAAAGCCAAGATCCCGGGCATGGCCGTGAAGTTTCTGAAGATCGGCGATCATGAGCAGTTGCTCGTGCGGGAGTTCATCAAGCAGGAGCTGATGGAAGGGATCGTAACCCCTGAGAGCGCATAGCACGGAGTGATAAGTTTCTTCTTGTCATGCTGCCTCGAAGCTGCTCGGAAGGTGTCATCAACAAAGATTCATTCACTTGCGCGTCTTGAAGTTCCAGGAGTAATCCTTCGGCATCGCGTTGCCTGCCAGGTCCCTCACCCCGGCGCTCACGCGTGCCGTGTACTGCGTATCTTTCTTAAGAGCGCTGGACGGCGTGAAGATTGCCGTGGCACCGCTGTAACTCATCGTGGTGGCCTTCTCCTCCTCCTTGCCTGCACTGAGCGTAAATACGATGGTTGTCCGGTCCACCGGCTCGCTGAACGTCACGCTGGGGGCTATGTCCACTGCCACGCGCGTGGCTCCTGCCGCAGGAGTAGTGGCCGTGACAATGGGTGGGGTGATGTCCTCCTCCGATCCGGCAATGGTCGAAAAGCTCCAGGAGTAATCCTTCGGCATCGCGTTGCCTGCCAGGTCCCGTACCCCTGCGCTCACGGCCGCCGTGTATTGGGTGCCGTATGCCAGGATATTCAACGGAGTGCAGATAGCGGTCGTGCCGCTGTAGCTCATCGAGCAGGGAACGGTGGCGCCGCCTGCGCTGAGCGTAAATACGATGGTTGTCGGGTCCACCGGCTCGCTTAAGGTAATAATAAGGGGAGCATTCAGCTGAACATTGACACTCCCGTTTTCAGGAGTGGTGTCAGCTACGCTGGGAGGTGTCGTGTCCGATGCCGCCGTCCCCGTGCTGAATGAACTGAGGTAGGGAGCGGCCATGGGAATCCCGTACGAATCCATTACGCTGCTGTCGACGGTGATTTTATAGAGAGTCGCCGGGTTCAGCATGGACGACGGCGTGAAGACAGCAGTGGAGACACCGGCGCTGTCCTGGTACGTGATCGCTCCCGGGACACTGTTTAGGCCGGTAGTAAGCGCGATCGTTTGATCATTGATGGTTGAGGCATCCATCGCTTTGCTGAACTGTATCATGATGCCATTACTCAGGTTGACCGGGACATTCACCGATCCGTTCGCAGGAACGGTGGAGTTCACCTGCGGCGGTGTCTTGTCTGGAGGGGGAAGTGGTCCCTCGCGGCCGCAGACTGCGGTCAATGATGCCACGACGAGAACAACCGCTAACAGAATTAACGATTTTTTCATACCCTTCACTCTTTTTACCCATGACGGGGGAGGCATTATCAATTGACCTGCATCGGATCAAGAGAAAAGTTCTCGTCTAAGCAGCTACTTACCTAATACCTAGCGCGCAGCGAACGTAAAGTAAAGTTTCCGAAATGGCATAAAGAGGGAATTCTTTCATTTTCATCCTCTCCATTGCTACATTGGTACTATGACTCAGCCGGACAGCGAATCCAAAAAACGACCGTCTTTCCGGGTTGACGTTTTTACTGGAAAAAGGATTTTTTTTATCCGGTTTAAAAAAATAGTGCTATACTCGAACCAAAGAGGTTGCAAAAGTTGCAAGAAAAGAGGTGACTTGAAATGAAAAAAATTTTATCGATGGTGGCCGTAGTAGGGTTCGTTCTTGCTTTCGGAATGGCCTATGCTGATTCCCTGTTGGACACGCTTGATCCGAGCAAAGTTCCCGGCTATGTGGAACTGGAGACCGGGGCGGTTACCCTGCCTGCGTCACACCCGTTTATCATGGAACGGGGGTCAGCGGCAGGCGGCATCAGCATGGAGCCTGACACGTTCCTGAACTATATCGACCCGAGCGGGCTTCGCGGTTATATTGATCGGGAGACCGGGGTGGTCAACGGAGGGCACGTGATATTTACCGCACGAGGGTCGGCGGCAGGCGGCATCGGCATGGAGCCTGACACATTCCTGAACTATATCGACCCGAGCAGGCTTCCTGGTTTTGTTGACCTGGAGACGGGAGTTGTTAACTGACGGGGAGAAGTTTCACCGGCTAGAGTATGAGGCCTGCCAGAGCTGGCAGGCCCTTTTTTTGTGTTTACCCTTGACCCGGTTGCGGGAATGGCAAATTTTTCCTGCTGTATTTTTTTACATTCCGCTCAGGGGGTTTTCCTCTTTTTGAAATCGTTCATCGAAACGACCTGCGCGGCATCCGTTTCGGGCGATGCCGCCGGTTCGCGGCTGCTGTCGCTTCTCATAAACTGCACGCCTGCTTCCTGGGAAAACACGCCGACCAGATCATCGTGATGAATGTACACCTCTTCTTTGCGTGCGCCAAAGGCGAGGATGCAGGTGAGATTTCCCTCGGCATCCCAGTCCAGCGCGGCATTGGTTTTGTCGTTGAAGACCAGGATCAGCCCTCGCTGCATCTCTTCTTCTGTAAAGCCGCGCTTGCCGATACTGGTCCTGCTCGAATGCTTCACGAGGAGATAGACGCTTCCAAAATCGTTCCAGATATCGTAAAACAACTTCTGCAGATACGCTACTTGTTTCTTCATGATAATTGCCGCCCTCTCCAAACGAAGGGAGTCACTCTCCGTGGATGATGCAGGTTGCACAAAAAAAGACGCCGCGTGCTACGAGTCCAGACCCCCCCTGACAAATGTGCTCTGCTGAACCGAATGCTCCAGAACGGCAATTCGTTTTCCATTCAGGTCCAGCATCGATTGTATATTACTGCCTTTGAGAGCATAGACCTGCGACCAGGAGGACAGGACCGGGACCTCGTGAAAAGAGTACATCTTTTCCCGGTCCGTCGTATACGCCACATCCGGCATGAGGTCGATCTCCCCTTTTGCCAGGCGGTCCAGTCCCTCCGCCCAGGTGCCGGATACATAGCGCAGCTCCCACCCTTCGCTTTTCGCTATGTGCTCGATGATATCGATAAAGATGCCTGAGGCTTTGCCGGATCCGGAGGTGAAGACCTTCGGGGCGTTTTCATAGACGCCGACGGTCACGGTCCTGACATCGGCCCCAGCGGGAGTGGCTGCAAAAAATGAAAGGATCAGCAGGACAAAAAAGGTGAAAGAAAGATCGGTATGCGGGAAGGAAACAGGGAGCTGGAAAAAGGGGAGGCCCGTTCTGTGGTTACTGATCCCCATGCGAGGTCCTCTCAGCCGAAGCAGTCATAGCGCAGGCCGGCTGCAAAGCCGGCATCCAGGGAAAGCTCAGAAATGAGTTCGGTTTTTGATATGTCCGTTCGCCGGTCCATGGTCGTATCCGGAGGTCCTTTGAACAGGATCAGCCTGTGAGTAAAACGCCGATCTGAACAAGGAACCTCGTATCCTGGTTCTAAGAATATACCAGAAAGTCGATCACATGCAATCGAAAATGTTCCCCCGGCAATCGTGACAGGTGCGACTCGGAAACAAAGCGGCCAATTCCGATCGCTGTTTTTATGACCCTTGAGCGTTTTCGAATTTTTTAACGTAGTAAGTCTAAAATAAAACACAACTTCCCCGGGTCACCCCCGTCGCTTCAATGTCAGGTCGATCATCGCGGAACGGTGCAGCGCGCGGGACCTGCGTTGAGTCCTGCCCTCCAGGCTCATCGGCCCCGAGCCGAAATAAGCGATCAGGAAGGCTGCGCCGAGCAGGGAGAGGTTCTTCATGAAATCGACCTGTTGGAACGCGGCCGCGGCCGGATCGGCGATATTCCAGAAGTTATGGTTCAGCAGGGTCACCGGCGCGAGAAAAATAACGATGAGCATGGCGCCTTCTTTTGCCTTATACCCGACGAGGATGCACACTGCTCCCAGCAGCGAGATGATTCCCGCCAGCGGGACAGAGACCCAGGCCATGGGAACGCCCTGGTTCGCTGCATACTGGATCGTGCTTTGGGTGAAATGACCGGGTACGGAGAGCAGAAACACCGCGGCATAAAGAATCCTTCCGAGCAGAACCAGCAGGTTCATAGCTTATTCCTCCTTATTTAAAAGGACATGGTGATCACGCGGGCACCAGCAGGCATCGCGGAGCGTCACTGATAGATTACGCTCATTCTTTTTTTTCTGCAGCTAAAATTCTCTCTCCTTTCAGCACGAACCTTTTTTATGTTCCCCGCAAGTTTTCGACGTCTAGGGTCGAAGAGGCTGCGCCCCAAATTCATTATGATGCTCCTCACAGCCTTATTGATCCGCTCGAGAACGCGGCACGTCAGTACCTTAAGAAGGATGGATAGGGGCTCGCGTTTTTTTGGGGTCAATAAAAGAAGGGGCTTCCGGGTTTGGTGTGGGTGATTTTTACCTGGTTTTAACTCAGTTGGTCAGAGATGAAGTGCATTCCGCGAGTATAGGTCCGCTCCGGAGACGTGCGGGGTTTACGATGCACGATAAGGATCATTTCCTGGTCGAGAAGCTCAAGAAGAAATCAGTTGCCATCGCATTGCCTGTCAGGTCCATCACCCCGGCGCTCAGCCGGGCCGAGTACCGCGTACCTTTCTTAAGATCGCTGTACGGCGTGAAGGTGGCCGTGGTTCCGCTGTAACTCATGGTACAGGGAGTGGTCTCGCTGCCTGCAGTGAGCGTGAATACTATGGTTGCCGGGTCCACCGGCTCGCTAAAGGTAATACTGATGGTAGCATTCGGCAGAACGACACTCCCGTTTTCAGGCATGGTGTCTATTACGCCGGGAGGTGTCGTGTCCGGCGCCGCTCCGGTGCTAAATGAACTGATATAGGGAGCGGCCATGGGAATCCCGTACGAATCCATTACGCTGCTGTCGACGGTGATTTTATAGAGAGTCGCCGGGATCAGTATGGACGACGGCGTGAAGACAGCAGTGGAGACACCGGCGCTGTCCTGATAGGTGATCGCTCCCGGGACGCTGTTTAGGCCGGTAGTAAGCGTGATCGTTTGACCATTGATGGTTGAGGCATCCATTACTTCGCTGAACAGTATCGTGATGCCATCACTCTCATTCAGGTTGATCGGGACACCCACCGATCCGTTTGCAGGAATGGTCGAGTTCACCCGGGGCGGTGTCTCGTCTGGAGGCGGAAGCGGTCCCTCCCGGCCGCAGACTGCGGTCAATGATGCCACGGCGAGAACAACCGCTAAGAGCAGTGACGATTTTTTCAATGCCAGAACTCCTTCAGACTCCAGCATGCCGCTGGAAAATTAACGTAACAGAGAAATACAGTCTTTCAGGATTAGTTCACTTTTTGGATTTCCACATCTACTACCTAATACCTAGCGCAGGCCGGGCGTAAAGTAAAGTTGCCGGAAGGCGTAAAGATTGAATTTTTCCATTTTCATCCTCTCCAGTGCTACATTGGTATTATGAGTCAGTGGAGAAGTCTGACTGCAGTGATGATCTGAAACAAGTCGCAGCACTCAGCGGCTCTGCTTGCTGTCTATGACGACCAGCCGGTCGCTCCCCGATTCCGCGCCCCAGACCTCTCCCGGCCGTCCCAGAAGCTGGCGCACGTTCGCGCCTTTGCGGTCACTCGGAAAGCCGGTAAATTTTCCGGTCTTCAGCTCAAAGCGCACAATGGCGTTCGCTCCGAAATCCGTCAACCAGACATCGTCCCGCTCATCCACATACACAGCGTAAGCGCGGGGAGATCCGCCCGGCAGTTTCCAGCCCTGCCACTCCCTGCTTTCCGGATCATAGACGCTCACCTGTCCCGAGTTCCATTCGCTTACCCAGATCCTTCCCTTCGAATCAGACCAGACGCGGCGGGCACCCTGGTCCGGAGTGGGCGGCTGGATCACGACGGCCCTGCCCGTTGCACTATCGATCCGTGCGATGTGGCTGCCGGCGAGAGAGGCATAATAAACGTCCCCGCGCAACGTCGCGGCGATGCCATAGGGGCCCCGGCCGCGGGGAGCATCGAACACCTGCATGCCCCCTGTTTTCGGATCAAACCGACCGTACACGCCGCTCTGGCCGGTGAACCAGAGGATGCCGTTCTTGTCGAATGCCGCGGTGTTCAGGTTTGCGTGTGCTTTGTTTTCGGGCAGCGGAAAGACCTTGATCGCTTTTGTTTTCGGATCGACGCGCACGATGGCGTTGAGGCCGCTGTCCGTCACCCATGCCGCGCCGTCAGGACCGACGATCACCCCGTGGGGCGCAGACCCGCTGCCAAGGGGGACTTCCTCGACCTTGCCTGTCGTGGGATCAAGCCTGCCGAGCGAAGCCCGGGCCTGGGCAGTGTACCAGACCGTTCCATCAGGCGCCGGAGCAACATCATGGGGCTGGGAGCCCCGGGGGACAGAGTAATAGCGGACCTCCTGCGCGCTGGAAGCTGCACTGAATGTTGTCAGGGCCAGAAACGCGGAAAGAGAGAAGATCGATTTTGCTCGTGTATTCCTGGAGTACAGCATGACACCCTCCTTTCCGAAGCATCAGTTTCATCCCTGGACAGAGACAAAGAGAAACCAGCCGAGTTAGGTCAGTACTCCCTGCAATGGTTCTAAGCTGTTTTTGGTTCGGGTGACAGATTCTCTGTCAGAATCCGATGCCGACCGTCAATGCCAGGAACAGGTAGTACTCAACTTCGGTATCCTGGTTGCATGAAGTTCCGACCCGGGACGCGGGAGCGGTATATTCGCACGAGGTGGACGAAAAGAATTTACCGATATTGAGCGCGGGCATGATTGAGACAGACGAGGAGCCGATCGGGAAGCGTGCGCCGATATCCACATTCGCTCTGAGGGAATCGGTGTCTCCTGTGCCCCGAAACTCGTCCGACCTTCCCTTGTTCTGGGTGAACGTCCAGTCCGAGCTCCAGTATCCCAATGTTCCGCCGATGAAGAGCCCCTGCATGCCGCCGGAGGGATAGTAACGCGCGCCAATGTCGGCGCCCTTCGGCCTTCCTTCTTCAAGCAATACACTATCGTCGGACTTGTAGACAACCTCGCTGGCCCGTCCCAGGAACGCGATCTTCGAGCCGAGCATATGTTCGTACTCAAGAATGTAGACAGTCGCTTTACAGTGCGGCATGGTCTTTATCACTCCGCCAATGCCGAAATTAATGGAGTTCTCGGGTTCTGCAAATAGGGTCCCCGGGGTCATCGCCCCTGTAGCAACGGCTGCAACGAGCAGAACGATCGCCAATGGCCTCTTCATGATCTTCTCCTTTCTTTTATCCTGTGTGAAGTCTGCATGTAACCAGTATAGCACTGCATGTTTCTTACATGGTTCCCATGCGGAACAAGAAAGGTGACAAGGACCACAGGTGCCAGGGGGAGATACCAGATCATCAACACGAAGGAAGTGATGCAAAGACGCAGAAGTTTGCAATGGGTGGCGGATGAAGATAACAAAAAGACACAGCGAGAAACGTGCAGTTTCTCGCCGCAAGATGACCTTTTTCGCTGAGCCGATGCCTGAGCTGCTTATGCTCCTAATCCTTAAAGAAACCTTTTCTCGGTTTCGGTTCCGGAGACGAGAAAAAACCTCTTCTCGGCTTCAGCTCCTCTTTTTGCACGGGCTTTTGTTCAAGTTTTTGTTCGACTTTTTGCTCGACTTTTTGTTCGGGTATTTGTTCGGGTTTTCGTTCCAACACCTGCATCCGTATCGCTTCGCCACCGGCACGAGTGATCTGGCCTTCCATTTTTGCTCCCTTTTGTATGCAGAGCGTCTCCTTGTAGAAGATCTCCCCCGTGCCTTTCGCGGCGGATCCGAGCTCCACGTCGTTGCTCTCAAGACTGCCGGTGAACTCGCCGTTTATGTGGATCCTGTCTTTTGCCTGGATCTTGCCGCCGAGGAACTTGCCGGTCACCTTCACGTACCCTCCGGCGCTGATATTCCCTCCGCTCATTTCGCCTTCGATCTCGACGCTGCCTCCCTTGGCATCGATGTTCCCCTTGTACGTGCCTTTGATGAAGATGCTTGCATTGTTCTCGGCAATGATATCCCCCTCGAGGTCGCCGTTCATCTGCAGGTCCTGGCTGACGACCATGTTGCCGGTAACTTTGCTTCCCTTGAATATCGTGTTAATTCCCTGCTCGACGGTTTTATCCGCGCTCGCCGCGATATTCTTCTCTGCTACCCTGACCTCGATCATCTCTTCCTGTTTTAGCATTTTTACCCTCCGAGATCTGAATTTGACGGCTCCGCTGCCGTATCGCACAACCTTGCGTCACATAAGAATTCTGCCTCTCCTTTCAGAATGAGAATAGAGGAATCTGAGAGAACAATCTGTGACCAAGATCACCTATGACCGAAATGAAATTTGTCAGGCCGCACGAGTTGATTCTAAAGAGGCTCGAAAAGGAAGGGAATGGCAGAAGGGATTGAGCTGGCGAGTTGCTTCATTGACGACAGGTTTTTCAAGGACCTTGGCGGAAAGGAGCAATTACGGTGTTAAATATCATCTAGCGACAATGATGTCATCAGTGAGATTTGATTCCAGAAGTTTTTGAACCTATGAGGTTTCTTTGCGGGTAGTTGAGGCCGCTGGTGTGTCGGCAGAGAGGGATACCTGGACTTGCTGTTGGCGGAACCGCGGGCAGAGGGCAAACCAGAGGCCTTTACAATATTCCTCCGATGAGAAAAGAGTGTGCGCGAACACATCTCTTGTAGATCTGCAGGGTTTCAAACGACTGCTTGGGAGTAGTGGGCAATCCATATTTTCTCCTCATAAATTTAAAACTCATCACATTTACAAGGGCTATTTCTGCATTCTTCTTGCCATTTTAATCTGTAGGAAAATTAAGTGGTTTCAGGAAGGCGCTCCGGAAATTGTGCCATTTTTCGCGAGCGGATGACATAATACGGCACTCGAAAGGAAACAACACGAGTTGTGAAGCAAGGAAAGTACACGAGAGAAAGAAAAGTCGTTTCACGCGGAGGCGCGGAGACGCGGAGAAAACCTTACGATTCGTGTTTAGCTTCTCATCAATGGATAGTGCTGTGCCTTGACAATATCCTTTAAATGGGTGACCCTACCGCCTCACCATAGTCACCTCGATCTATTTTCAATGTTCAGGATTGCTTTTCCGCTTTAGGGAAGAGCCTGGCGATCACGATCATCAGGATCAGGGTCACCGCGCCGAGCACCGCGTAGAGCCCCCAGCTCTTGTCCTCGAACGCTCCCACGAAAGCGTTCTTGAACCCAGCGGAGCTTGCCGATTCGACGCTCCCCATCTCCACGGTCTTCGGCAGGACATCGGCCAGGTGCGCCTGCACCAGGGTCAGGTCGTACTTCGCCGGCGCTGACCTTCTCGTTCCCGCCGTAGAGCGCGTACTCCCCGGCAGCAGACGCCAGGAAGAGCAGCGCCGGCGCGGCGTAGCTCGCCTGCAGCTTGCGAAGCTCGATAGGCCGGTTGTCGCCGTGCTCCATGGTGATGCGCAGCTTCTTCGCATCCAGCGGCAGGCCGGCGAGCGACAGCCGCAGGACCGATGAGGTCTGCGAAGCGTTCTGCCAGCGCATGGTCCTCCAGACCTGCCACCCCGCGCGCCCCTGGAGCGGCAACTCGAACTGCACCGTACGGTCGAAGATCCCGGCGGACTCGGCGGTGAGCTCCCGCAGGTCAGCTGACCGGTCCGGCAGCTCGACGGTCCAGAAGGTCCTGTTTTTCTTCTTGTCGTACTCAGGCGCTGCCGCAAGGTCGATCACCTGCTCCTCGCTCGGGCCGGAAAAGTAAGGGACCTGGAGGCCGTCCTTCACGATCCGGACCGTGCCGAAGCCCGCGCGAAGGCTTGCGTCGCGGTTCAGCACCAGCCGGTAGTATCCTGCCTCAGTGACCTTCAGCCGCGATCTGCCAGCGGAACCCCTTCCCGTCAAAGGGCCCGCCCGCGACAGCATACTTCGCGAGCAGGCTTTCAGGCTGCCACTGGGAATTCTCCTGCATGGGAGAGAATGCGACAACGGCACTGACCTTCCGCTCCTTGTCCCCCGGCGTCTCCTTGATGTTCACCTGGGTCCCCAGGCCGGTCTGCGCTTGGTAGGTGCCGGCCTTGTCAGCGTAGAAGGTCATGCGCGGCAGGTTCACGACAATCGCCATGGACTTGACCGCGCCGACGTACCTGTTGCCCGGATCGAGCCGCAGCACGAGCGAGCGCGTGGCCCAGTAGCCGTTCACGGGGATCTCGAGCAGCGCGCCGTTTTTTCCCACGGTCGTGACGCTGCCGGAGAACAGCTTCTCGAACTGCAGCTTGCCGCCGCTCACCACCTCGGACGCCCAGCTCCCAGTTGCCCTGGAACTGCGCCTCCGTCGCGAGCTCGATGTTCTTGATCCAGAGCCCCAGGCCCGGCAGGGTGGCAGCGAGGACTCGAACGCGGTCGTCGGTCTTGTCCGAGAACTTGAGCGGCACGGACTGCTGAGCGTAAGTCCTGCGCAGCGTTCTTGCCCGAAAGGGTCACCGAGGTCACCGGCAGGGTCGTCTCGCGGAAACGTTTGTCGTAGCCCTTGAAGCTCAGGCGGAGTTTCTCGTAGATGGCTGGTTTGATGATGATCTCGGCAGCAAAGCGTCCCCCGGTCGAATAGAGGGCCGCGTTCTCAGCCAGCACGCGCCAGCCTTTTGCGTCCAAGCCCTCGATCTTCACGGTCCCCATGGTCTGCAGGGCATCCACGTCGATCCGGATTGTCTCGACGAGCAGGTCCTTCGGCGCGTCGGCTTCCCAGACGAGCATGCGCTTCTTGTCGAAGAGCAGGCGGCTGGGCTTGAGCGCAACGCTGCGCGGTCCGGTGTCGCCTTTCCAGAAGAGCTCGAAGGAGCGCGGATTGTCGTCCGGCCCGACCAGGGTCAGGTCCAGCTGCGAGGTCTTGGCCGCGCCGTCCGTCCCGAAGAAGACCCCGGCAGGCAGCACCGTCTCGATCAGCCCCGGCTGGGTGACCTGCGCCGATGGCCTGATAGTGCCATTGCTGGTCGGCCAGAGCGGGATTTGGAGATGCGATAAGGATAAGAACGAGGATGATGAAGAACGTTGAAGTTCGGTACTGTTTCATGCAGGTCACCTTTCTTCGAGGCCTTTATGATGTCATTGCGATAAGTGAAGCGACAAAGCGCGTTCTGCTTCGATCCGATCAAACGCTCCAGTCCGCAATCTTCAGGTTCTTTATTTGCTTAAACTCTTTGGTATTATTGGTAACGAGGGTCGCGCCAAGCGCATGTGCGTGCGCACCGATCAGCATGTCCATCGACCCGATGGGCTTTCCCGCTCGTTCGAGCTCTGCCCGGATTGCTCCGTATTCCTGTGCCGCCTTTTCATCGAAGTCCGCGATTTCGAGCGAAAGAATGAACTCATCGAGGGCCTGCTGGTTTTTCTCTACGTGCCGGCTCTTGGATACGCCGTAGCGAAGCTCAGCAAGGGTTATGGATGAAATGCCGATATCGCCGATAGCGTGAGATTTGAAATGTTTGATCACTTTGGCGGGATTTTGTTTGATGAGGTAAATGCAGATATTCGTATCCAGCATATACTTCATCAAAAGTCCTCCCGTTTTTGCATCTTCGGCTGCTTCCGTTCAACCATGAAGTCATCGGAAAATTTATCGAGGCTCTGGATCAGGGTGTCCCATGAGTTCTTTGTCGGGATCAGCACTACGACGTTTCCTGACTTCTTCACGTACACGTGGTCATCCTCGAAACGAAATTCCTTAGGCAGGCGAACAGCCTGACTTTGTCCATTTTGAAACAGCTTTGCGGTCTTCATTACGCACCTCCAATTAGTCTATACGGTCAATATATACTAATTGAAATCAGATCGCAAGAGGCTTTTAGGTAATTGCAGTGCGATCAGTTGGCAATGTGCAAAGCCTAACATTAAAAGCTGGTCCCGTCGTCTTCGAGAAAAGGACTAAATGCTACAAAAGAGACTTGACCCTAAGATGTTCCTTCGCTCTAATGTTCCAAGCCGGTTACGATACCATTGGCTATGAAGCTGGAACCCGCCTCCAGCTCGAGTGTAAATGTTTCCTCCGTTGAATCCCGTTCTATGATCTCGCGCAATCTGGCCTGCTGCATTCCTGTTCTGTCATTATAAAAATAGAAAGCATCTCCCGGTTGATACAGTCCAACGCTCCCTGCCTGGCGTTTACCCGGTTTATACGAACACCACCCCCTTCCCGCAACCAGAAATGGATGGTCCTCGGTTGTCGTTATTTCCGCCCCGTTGTCGAGTTTCAGCGTCAGCAGGCGCGAGTGAACCGCCTTGACAACCTTGGTAACTGTTGCAGCAGTCAGGGCCGGTTTACTGACATCGAATTGCTTTACCCGGTCGCCGACCGCAATTGCTTCGATCGGCTTTTCCCCGTTTTCCAGCGCGATCTTCGTTCCTCTGGCAAGGCAGTGCACGTCCAAGCCGTCGAAACGGATCTCGGTGATCACCGTGTCATCGTATGCATCGCCTTTGTACACTTCCATGATCTCGAATCTGAGCACAAGATCCTTGCCGTCGCTCGTCCTTCCGAGGGGACCCGCCAGCTTGAACGTCTGGAGCGCACGTGTGTCCTGGAGTTCAAGAATCGCGTACGGCCTGCCCGTTACCCACAGTTTCAGTTTTTTCACGCGCGAGTTCTTTTTCCAGGCTTCTTCGCTTTTTATATACCCGTTGTAGATCAGGATATCCGTGACCCGCGGACTATTGTTTTTGAAGAAGCATTCGAGATACTGTCCTTCTCCATACCCCTGCACGCCCTCGACCCAGGCATTCTTGAAACTGTTGTCATGGGCATTCTCCGCGTCATAGGTGACATTCCCCGAGGGTTTGAGCGCGGACGACGCGGCCACCTTGTACGGCCCCCCGCCGCAGTACCAGCTGCAGCCCTGATCTTCGATGTCCCAGATTCCGAAGTCTTCGGATTCTCCCAGTCTAAGCATCAGCTCTTTCTCCCGGTCAGTCAATTCGTCCGAGAGGCCCTTTCTCACCTTTTCAATCGCTTTGTCTCTCTGCTCGAATTCATTCTGCCTCCGTATGCTCAGATCGGGAACGTCGCCGATTTTCGGCTTCAGAACAGGCAGGTTCTGCGGCTGCCCGAAAGCCGAAACGACAAACATGAAGAGCGTTAAAAAAAAGCCAAATTTTTTCATTTTGGTAATCTCCCTTGCCGTTGAATATCTGCCCCACGTTAGTTTATTGCTACTATTCCTTAACGGCTAATCGCGCATTCACACTTTCCAGAAATGCGGCAGCTTCCGCTGCATGAGTCATGGCAAGCAAATGACCGGCTTCTTCAACGATCTCGCATCCGGCTGCCGGACAGGGTATGACGTGGTCCTTCCTGCCGTGAAGGCGGTATATCTTACCTGTCGGACCACCTGGCCATCCCATGAAGGCAGGTAGGCACACATCGCTCGGATGAATTCTGGATCGGAATCCGCAAACATCGTACTCACCAGACTTCGATGCTTTCCGACGAGAGCCTGAATTATCGTTACAGGGGCTGCGTTAGCAAGCGGAGACAGCAGCGAAAGCATCGGCTGTACTTCCTTTCGGTTTACGGCACTGCCGAGCAGGATTACGGCCTTCGGACTCGACCAGTTGGGCGATCTCAAGAGCAACCATGCCCCCGAGGGAAGATCCACCCACAACGTCATCAGCGCCGATATCGTTTTCCTTGATGACTCTCCGGGCCACGTCTGCGTACGTTTTCTCACCGCGATATTCAGGCCAGTTGAGAAAGTTGACTTTGAATCCCAGCTTATGCTTCAGCCCGTTGTACATGGCATCTGTTGCGCCCATTCCGGGCAGTAAGAACCATCTCATGATGACTCAGCTTTCTTTTCCAACTCTGGCTAAAACTCACGCAAGGAATCGAGCAATATTGGCGAAGAACGACAAATGTCAAGACGCAAGACCCTAAAGGTTCCACTAATAGCTCTTTAGAGCCGATACCATAACAAAGGACCTGACCCTGTTGGGCCCCATGTCTCTAGGAAGAAATACTATGAAAAGGGAATTCACTGCGGATTAACGACGTTTCATCTTCTTCTGTGAAAACTAATAGTATCAATGGAAAATTCGAGGATCTGTTCTGACCGTGTATTAAAAATTACACTGGCTTCAAAATCTGCAGAGAAATATGTTTCAACGTGGCTTTCCATGCCTTCTAGCTCTGCATTGATGAACACCTTGTCGAATGCTATTATATTGCCAAAGTACTCTTCGATAGGAATCACGAGCTTTGCTACTACAGTGAGGAGAGTGAATCGATATTCGATATAGATATCATCGCCGGAAACTTCGGTAAAATTAACTATTTCGGGATATTCAACTCCCTCAAAATCAACAAAACTGATTCGCTCCATGTGCTTTATACATTCTTGTGGATAGTCATCCTCTTCGAGAAGAACCTTGCATTCATGAATAGGCAGCTCGTTCAAAGTGTTTATCCCAGCGTCGGTAGCGAAGTCTTCAAGCATGTTGCCATATTTTTCTTGGAATTTATCGTGATTGAAGCTATGTATGCCTTTCTCGATATTTTTTTCGACGAAATCTTTTAGTGAGATGTATAGCTGGAACTCGTTCAATACGTTATTTGAAGTAAGATCATCACGTAAATCTTTATGCAAAGCGACTGTCGAATCATTGATCTCAAAAAAATCATTCGTATTTGCGTTGATGAATGCGACGCATTCATCTTTATTAAGTTTTTTTAGATGCTGGATTGTGGAAAGCCAGATCAGGGCATCTCGATATCCTTTTTCTTCGAGCACGAAAGGGTCTCTGACCTTTTATAGCCTTGCGTACAAGAATATCGTGTGTTACTAGATCGTGTTCTATAATATCAACGTTATCAAATTTTTCTGCAATTATTTTGGCAAAATCATACTCTATGCTGTTTTGTGCCGGCCCTTCGATTTTCATATCGATTTTAAGGTCGCTACATCTCCTCGATATTTTCTCGATTTCTTCGAGCGTCGCCTTTGATTCGGAATCGAACTTATTTTTCAATTCCATGCAAACGACTCTCGGAAGCAGAAGCCTTGCATTCGTATTGTTTGCGAAGTTAGCAAGCAAGGAGAACTGTGGACTCTTCAAGAACCAGTTGTTAAAGAATATATTGGTATCTATTATAATGTACATATCTCTTACCGTCTTAAAAGAATCAACTAAGAGCTAGTCGTCCGTTGCGTTAATGTATATATCCCTGATTCTACCATCCCATATAACGTTGTTGTTGAAATTGCATTACGTAATGAAACGCAACGGGTGCAACAACGTCACTCGGGCGCGGACAATTTTTATGCTGCTGCGAAATAGGTGCAGAATGTTCAAGGACATCGTATATTCATAACAGTACCTAATTCCCCCTGATGGTTTGTGAAGAAAATCACAAATTCCATCAACATCCCGGAAACGGTCTCACGCGGCGGTTTTTCACTCCCTTCTTACCCTGACAGGTATCGTCGTAGTCACGCCGATCTGAATTGCGACCGGCGTATAAATATCCACAGCCAGATCGGGGGTATTAATGGAAACAATTAAGGAGTAACGGCATCGTTTATTCCATCGCTCTAGTTGATGTCGTTCCCTCCACCAGCCAACAGCAGGATAAACGGCAATTAAATTCGATGTTGCAAGATCGGCAGCTGTTCCTTGCCAAATATCGGAGTGTATGGAGCCGACGTTACGGGCTTCTCCAATAAGCCATTTGTCCCGTGGACCTTCGGTACCCGGATGTTCTCCCTCATCATCTCGTGCTTGCGTATTCACGCGCTGCACAAACTCATCTTCCGTTTCGCTTGGTCCATTCATTTCAAATCTAAGAGCATGGGAAGCATATCTATAGCGGTTGTCCCATCCGATTTCGCCCGGTCCTGGCTCAACAAAGTAAGAGAGTGTGATCCGCATTTTTACCAGCGTCTCACCCAATTCAGTTAAAACTTCGGATGGCCACGGCAGTTTGTACAGATGCATATCCTTGGTAACATATCGAGAGTCTATCTTATCAAAGGGTTGCAAGTCAGTTTCTGAAATCAAAGTCAATGAATTAGCCGCGCAGTATAACGCTCGCTCAAGATTCGGAACGCCGTATCCGCAAATGCGAAGCAATCTTGCGTAATCTTGTTTGGTAGGTTCAAGAGTGTTTATGAATTGCGCTTTCATCACATCGGTCCAATCGGCGGTGTGCACGATCATGGCGCGTACCGTTTCAGGCCAGAAACTCGGATATTGAGTCTGTATTTGTGCAGCCATCCACGCGGCCTGTCCAACTGCGGCGCTTGTAGCATGAAATGGTGCAAATTGTTCCACATGTGGTTCATGCGACGTGGAAAGTAGCTTAAGATCCTCAGGGTCATACATAGAGTCATTGGGTCCGCGCGCTACATTCCCCCCTTCAAAAACAACGTCAGGTTTGATAGGCCATTTGCGCGGACTCCAAGTAG
The DNA here is from genome assembly GCA_963818475.1 of Nitrospirota bacterium. Classification (GTDB taxonomy): domain Bacteria; phylum Nitrospirota; class UBA9217; order UBA9217; family UBA9217; genus GWC2-56-14. The sequence continues at coordinate 120,949 of CAWFSF010000003.1, forward strand.
AAGAAGTAGTGCTATATGGGGAAAGTCCGCCTGAAGGTGCGAGGGGAGTAAAAGCACTGAGAGTCACGTCAGCTATATGCGTTTTTTCGGTAAAGGCACCGACCGTAAGGGCATTCCAAGCTTGCCCCGGGTCATGAACTTGGTTCGTAAGGTTGTCAGTTGGATAATTGCGCCAATTGATCGGATCTTCAACATTACCTGCGCTCAGCACTATGAGCCGGTGAATGTCGCCTTCATATCCCGAGGCTAATTCATCCACCATGGCCGACCAAGAGGAAGGTCGTCCTCGATCACGGTCTTCCGTTGAAGTTATTGCCAGGCACACAATTCGCTTACGCTGAGGCGCTTGAATTTCAGCGAGCGAAATTCCTTGTGAGGTCATGTGACCCCATAATCTTTTTTGATTTTCTGCGGGCGGAGGTGGCAGGATTTTTGCGGATTCCAGACGATGGCCTACGTAGACCGGGTCTCGGCTATTGAGTAAAGCAAGCAAATCACCATAGGCTGCTGTTCCAGCCATCAGGGTCCCATGACCCTTATGGTCATGCACCCCCCATGAGGGATCGATTGCGTGGCGGTCGCTGTTGTTCAGGACTGGCTGGAGGAGTAAGTGCCCGTTGTTTACTCCCATGTCGAGAATGCAGATTGACACGCCCGCGTTATCATTAAAGTCGGTACGGCTTAGCAATTCCCGTACACGTTCCACTTGCTCGCGATTTTGCAGTTCAATAAAAAAGGTTGCTACTTGCTTAGCAGCGCGATACTCAGAAATGTCATCAGAAGACTCGGCCAAGCGTTCCAATTGGCTCCGATTTGCTTTTATAAGCATCACTTGTCGTTCGGGAAACTTCAGGACACCCTCAGATGCCTCGATGTTAACCTCTCTAAGTAATGCTTCAAAGCGCGACAAAATCTCCACCTTATCGCCTTGCAGCCACACTTCGACCCATTCAGGATCGTCACCTGGTATCAAATCATTTTCATCTGAACGCCAGAAGGATTTCAAGACCGCTTTGCGAATATCGGAAATGCTATCAACTAATTTGGCATTTTTCGGCTTATTGCTTGGCCCATGCTCCAGCGCGTATGCCTCAATCTTCTTGAGAAAATACCCCCGTTGCCTGTGCGGGACATAAACGGTTGCGAGTGTGCGTTGTGACGATTCGCCTCCTTCTTTACGAATATTCAGAAGACGAATTCCTGATCGAATATTTTCGAGACTTTGAATTGCTAAATCGAACCCCGGTTCGCTCTCAAATTCAAGATACGCACCATGACGTTCAACCTGAACAACGGCCAGTTGCCGATCAACTTCACTCCACGTTTGCCGAAGACGCTCTTGCAGATAAGCACTGTGAAGATCGCGGTCTCTATTTTTCGGGATGCGGTCGGTAGAACTGCCCCGCCGTGGGTTGGTATACCCCTGAGTGCGTGAAGGTCCTGACAATAATATGTGTCTATAATGCTCTCCAGCCATGCGGCTTTTATCCTCTTAATTACTGGTGAATGCTCTGACGTTCCTTCAGCATTTGTAGCAAGAAAGCTGGGCTAACCTTCTCCTTATCAGAGAGAATGGTCTGTTTTATCGCATCCCGACAGGCTTGGTCGATTTCAGCATGACTCAAACCATTCGATTCAGAAACCGCATCTTTCCATGAAAATTTAACCGCGAGAAATGAACTCAATAGATTTTGCATTAAGCGCTTCCTGGCCTGATCATCCGGTAGTTTATAGTAGAGCACATCGTCAAAGCGGCGAAACAGTGCCCGGTCCAATAATTTTGGGCTGTTTGAGGCAGCGACTATCAAGCTATCTGAAGTGTCCTGTTCGATGAATTGCAAAAAAGCATTCAGAACCCGGCGCATTTCACCTACGTCGTTGTCCATAGATCGCTCACCGCCGATAGCATCGAATTCATCGAATAGATACACCCCTGGCTCCTGCTGGATCAGCTCGAATATCTGTCTGAGCTTGGCACTGGTTTCTCCCATGAACTTTGTAACCATCTTGTCGACCTGAACGGTATTAAGAGTTAGTCGTAATTCATTTGCCAATACCTGAGTTGTCATTGTTTTGCCCGTCCCGGGTGGCCCTACAAGTAATATTTTTCGCCGATGGGACAGACCGTGGCTCTTCAGTTTTTCCTGCTGCCGATATTCATGAATAATCCGATCAACCCGGTTCATAAGACTGTCCGGCATCACGAGGGTCGCCTTGGACGTTTTCGGTTGCTCTGACAGCACGAGACCCCGCAAATCTTGAGGAAACTTCAGTACTCGCGGACCCCTTTCCTTCCGTGCCTTATCAACAATTTCACGGATATCGACCGCTAAAGCACCGTGCCCCTGCTGAGATTCATGCGCCGCTACCTGAAGAGCTGTAGTGAAAAAACGCTCAGGATCGCTGCTGAAATGCGATCGGATAAGTGCTTTTAATTGTTCCGCAGTCGCCATATTGTTACCTCATGCCTACATATAAAAGCTCAATTTGTAGTAGATTAACACACCTCACTAAAGATTTATAGTTTTTTTCATCTACGAATTCAGGGGACGTTGTGGCCCAGGTGTCGTTTCGTCCCACCCCCAAGAAGAACTCAAAGGGTCTTTTGATATAACGCTTCCGTTTCTCTCGGCGCGACTCCGTTGTTTCTAATTATGCTTCCCCCCTACGCTATCTTCAGCTCTTTGCGTATATTTTCCGCGACCCACTGCCGCACCAGGGTTTGATAGGGAATTCCCTTCTTCGTGGCGACTTTTTTGATCGACAAGAGATAGAGCGGGTCTAGTTTGATCGTTATGTTCCGCAATTTTCTCTTTCGTTTTCCCGAGAGAATATCCTGCTTGAGCGCGTCTTCAAGACTCAGCGCGACTTCACCTTCCACGATTTCACCGAGAATACCTCGTTTATCGTAGTACTCCTCATCAGTCACTTTTTTCTTTCCTGTTTTCGCCTTCATAGCTTCCGCCTCCTCGCATCAACCTCGATGTTTCTGCCAGTACCTGATTTCCGCTTTATCCATGTCCCAGCCCGTTATGACCCGCGCCACGCCGTTCTTTTTCAGGACAAACACGACGGCAAGGTAACGCCCTTCCTCTGTCGGCCCCATCGCGACGTAGTGGCCCTTCTTCGTTTTTCGATATAACGGCCTGCTCGCGAAGACTTCTTCCGCCTCTTCGGGCTTTACACCATGACCAAGCTCGATATGCACGACATTGCCCTCGTCCCATTCAAATTCCTTGATGAACAATGTAGTCCCTCCCGAGGTAATACATAGTATTACTATTTTTTCCGAAAGTCAACGGGTCGATACGTATCAACGACAGGATTGCCACGCTCCCGCCCGGTCGCTCGGGGACCGCCAAGGGGACGTAGTTGCGCCCGTTGCGCGGCGGTTTAAAAACCTTAACAGTCCGCCTAAAGTATGCTTTGCCCTATTCTCTCCCAATTCACCCTTCCATCCACCCCGTCCCATGACCAATAAAGCTTCAAAGCTTTCCCCTCAATTGTATTCCTCGGCACCGCTCCCCATACACGGCTGTCCTGGCTGTTATCCCGGTTGTCGCCAAGAACAAAGACCTCGTTGTCAGGTACGATCCACGGCCCCTGGTTGAAGGTTGCCAGATCATCCCTCAGGTATTGGATACTATGAGCTTTGTCACCAAGTTGTTCCTCGTAAACCATTATGTTTGAAGTCCTGCCAGGGAGATTACCCGGCCGTGTCTGAATAAGTTTTTTTGGAACGATATTGTCATTTATATAGAGGTCGCCGTTTATGAACTGCACTTTGTCACCGCCGATTGCTATTGCCCGCTTAATGAAGTTCTTCGCTGGATTCTCAGGATAAGGGAAAACAACGATATCTCCGCGCTGAAGACCGTCCACTGCTTTTTGTCTCTTGTCGATCAGAAGGTGATCGCCGATCTGGAGCGTAGGGACCATGGAGCCGGCCGGGATTTTATAGGCCTTCAGGAAATTTTCCTTTATGATAGGCCCATAAGGCATCGTTTTCAAAAACAACATTACCATAATAAAGACCAGCAAGCCGTTGCCTTGATTTAAAAACCGTTCCGATGAGCCATTGCGTTTCTCAGCTGAATCAAAAGCGTCCTTTATCGAGAAAAAGTACAGCGCCAAAGCCAGGAGGGAAAACTGATAAAAGATATCTTCCCCTGCAAACACGCAAAGAAGAGCGACAACAAATCCAATTCCCTTCACCACCTGCCCGTTATAAAACTGGCCCATTCCCGGAAACAAAAATAAGGACAGGAACGTTGCCATCCATGCTTTCTTCCGTCCTGTCGTGTCAACGATCAGACCGTAAACGCTATTGAATTTCCCGGCCACTTTGTAGGCATCGAAGAGAGCAGCAATATGAATCACCGAGATAAGAAGCAAGGAGCCGAGACTGACAATCAGGGAGGCCCTTGCCGCAGCCTGAGCATCCAAGGCGAGGAAACCCGCCATACCCCCAAAAGCCGTGAGGGCAAGAATGATCGCAAATGCGATTAAAAAGATCCCGCGTAATCTTGCCCCTGCGTAGAGATGCCCTGCTCCCGTAAACAAACCAGTGAGAAATACTGCTTTCCAGGGATGCTTGATCGCAGCTATGTCATCCATCTGCCCGCCCTTATTCGTTTCCATAGATTTGTATTACAAAGCCCCCGTTCCCACACTTGCAGAAACTCCTGAGGATCAGGTGCTAAATTTTGATGTTCGCCTCTTCCGTGGCGAAGCTGCCCTTATCCTTTCTGCTTCTCTTCCTCATTCTTCCCCGTCATGAACTGCTGATACAGGAACGACACCAAGATCAGCACCGCGGCGAGGCCGACGAAGGATGCCACGCGGTAGAGCTGGCCGAGCCCAGAGGTCACGGCATAAACGCTTTAGCCGGCACGACCTCTCCGCGCCATTTGCGAACTACTTGTTTGCCTCCCCAGACAAACCATCCGAAGAGACGTACCGCGATCCAGTAGACATACCGCCACAGAAACTCTGACTTCCCCATGAGCAGGAGGAAACATTTATCTGCCTGACGTCGTTTGATCGGCGTACCTTCGCGAAGGAACTGATAGAGCGCATCATGCACCAGTGACGCATAGTAGGCCTTCGGCTTCCCGGTCTCCGCAGAGACAATCCCGTCCGGAGTACCTATACAGAGATCGAGCAGACAAAACTTCGGGCTGCAGCCATTCCAGGTGTACCCCTTCATCACGGTCAGCTTTCCACTTACCTCGATGATCAATCGCACTTTTTTCTGCTCATCCCGAAAGACGAGGTCTTCGCTGACCCGCAGCGGGGAATCCCAGGTATAGTTCTTCTCGATGCGATACAGCCACTGAACTGCATTCCTGCACATCATGATGCATCCACCACCTTTCAGGGAACCCGGAGGGTTTTGAATGTTGATGTTCTTCTCTTCTATGCTTCCCGTTTCTCTTCCTCGAAATTCTAATGGAACTGATAGGGTCAGGTCCATACTGTTTACCTCTGGACTTCGACTTCCCTCGTTCCATTCTGGTCAATGACCCGCACCTTGTTTTCCGCATAACTTCTAATGTTGGCCTGTATTGGTATGTTTCGGTCATCCTCGTAATAGAAATCGGTCCTCACAATCGGTTCCCTGGTGTCCGGCCCGTACATGATCATCTCACGCAGCTGTCCGAGGTCATTATATTCATATTCGGTGTACGTAACGATCGCCTCCTGCGCTCGCAGTATGCTCTTTTGTGTCTCTTCAAAAGCTGAAGGTGTGCTTGCCGCCAATCCGACCACGAACCCGCCTGCTGTGCCGACAACAGCCCCTGCGACCAGGCCTCCGGCCATCAGTTCCAGATCGTTGCTGCTGTTTTCCTCGGTCGAGGCGTCCGCCAACGCGAGGGCCATGACCAATCCAACCGCCGCACCATTCTCGAACCCCTTACCGGTCCAGTCGTACACGATTCGCAAAGGGACCCTGAAATCGCCATGAGACCGCTTGATCGCGATATCAAACGTCTTGACAGGAGTATCGCCACGAAACAACCCTACCGTGAACCGTTCTCCCGGATCGACAGGCCGCTTGTTCAGCGTCTTCACAAACAGGGGCAATCCCCTCTGATCATATTCCACTTCCCTCAGGATGACCGTCCGGAGAGAGCCAGAGGACTGATCTGCCAGGTTCACCTGTTTGGTGCCGCAGGCGGTAAGAAGAATCAAACAGAGGCTCGAAACAAAGATTGCTCGCATATCAACCCGCATATTAATTAGTCGAGACATTTGAAGTTCATGTGTTCTTTGAGCACCGAGAGGACGATGTTACTTACATTCGGTCCCCGCCCCAGACATTCCACGTTGCCTGCCTTCTGGAGATCGCGAAGGACTTCGCCGAGGTCTTGCCAGATACCACGACGTGATCATGGAGATCGTCTCGGGCTTTGCTGTGAATTGTTTCAAGGTCATCATGGTTTTTGTAGGGGCGAACGGCCGTTCGCCCCTACGATACAATACGATCGGGGTTATTTTCATCCATTTCCCATTTCATTGGATTGTTTTGTATGTATTCTCGAATTCGCTGCATTTCTTCCGGATTTCTTATGATATGTTCATAATAATTGCGCTGCCATACCGGCGAACCGGGCGACAATCGTTGCTCGTTGATTCTTTTTGTAACCACGGATTTGAAACCCGCCATAAACGATGACAACGATTTGGGTTTCATGCATACAATCGGTTCATTGCATGTCTGTAGGGGCGAACGGCCGTCCGCCCCCGCAATATGCCGCGCATCAAATTCAGGGCGGACGCCGTCCGCCCCTACATGATGTATCAATAAAATACCATGAATGTGATTCGGCATAACGATAAATTCATCCAATTTCTATTTCCCGCCGGATCGCTGTTGACCGGCTCCATTCTTCCTTTACAGTCCTTCCCTGTTCGTTCAAACAGATATTGCCATCAATAATATCTCCAAATAAACATTCCCGGTTCCATGCGCATAGTGTCAGAAAATACGCTCCTGACTGGGAATAATCATACGTCCTCAGACGTATCGATTGTCTATGATGTTTATCGCGGTCATATATCATGCGGTCATTTTGTCGTTGGGGCGCAGCCGCTCACCCCGGCATAGATTCATGCTGCTCGGCCTCCTACATTCCTCTTCCCGATAACATACTCGCACTGTTCACACCCATCCAGCTTCACTTCCTCATCCTTCCCCGTCATGAACCGCTGATACAGGAACGACACCAGGATCAGCACCGCGGCGAGGCCGACGAAGGACGCCACGCGGTAGAGCTGCCCCAGCCGCCAGAGGTCCATGAAGAAGATCTTGACCGTGGTCCCGACCATCAGGATCAGCGCGGCCCAGCGCACCTTGCTGGTCTGCCACTTGATGCCGACGACGAGCAGCCCGATGCTGTAGAGCAGCCAGCTCAGGCTGTAGGCAAGCTGGTGCGCCAGGTTGTCATGGGTCTCGAGGCTGAAGCTCCGTCCCGTCTCAATGAAGACGCTCGATATCTCTATGTTCAGCACGCAGAACGTGACCACGGCCAGCAGCACGCCCCAGAAGGCACGCAGCGTGGGAGAGATAAAGGGCCATTGCTGCTGCGGCCGATTCAGGGTGAGCGCTATAAGGACAATAACGATCGCCAGGTACAGAAGCGACGGCGTGTTCACGAGCGGCGTCATGGCGCCGAATGCGGCGCTGTACAGGAACGGATAGGTCAGCGCCTTGACGAGCCCAGCGAGGACGAGCACCACGCCGGCGATCCGGAAGGGCCGGTCCAGTCCGCGCGGCCAGTACAAGAGCCCCAAACCGTAGGCAAGCCAGCCTGCTGCCGAGCCCACTGCCATGTTCGAAGACTGATTGAAGAAGAACCGGAAGGGCTGGCCTGGCTGCACGATGGAGCTCATCTGGATCTTCACGGCCACGAAGCCGGTCAGGAGCAGCAGCAATACAAGCAGATTGTAGAGGTCCCGCGAGGTCTGCTGCTTCAGTTCCAGACGCACCAGCAGGGCAAGCACGACCAGCGCGTACAAATACGCCGGAAGGCCGAGGTTCAGAAAGGGCGACATTGCCGGCACGAAGGCTGGGAAAAGCACAGGGAGAACGAGCAGAAAGCCCGTGCCGATGCAGAGAAGGATGAGCCCGGCGTGGCGCATGACGGACGTGATCTTCAGCCGTGACCAGATCAGGCCGCCGTAGGTCAGCCAGACCAAGGCGTAGCATATTGCCTGCACGGCATCAGGACCCGGTGCGATGCGGAAGAGCTGATCCGTCTCGGCAAAGATGTCCGCGATGGCAAGGTTCAGCAGGAAGAACCCGCTGCCCACTGCAAGCCAGCGGAAATACTCCGGCAGGTCAGCGTCCTTGAGCTTCCGGTCCGGGAAGCCGCTGAGCGGCACGCTGAATGCGAGCGCCGCGACCGCGCCGGCAACAGCCAGCACCGCTGCGTTCAGGATCGCCATGTCGCCTGCATGCTTCATCTGCGGCAGGGCGAAGAACAGGAGCAGCAGCCCGATGGGCGCCATGAACGATGCAACCCAGCGCAGGCCCTCGTGCACCACTCTGCGATTAAGCCAGAGCAGCAGCATGGACTCGATCACGAGCGTGAGGCCGATCCAGCCCTGGTCGAGCAGCATCACCGGGACCGAAGAGATATAGAAGAGCAGCACGCCGCCGTGGAAGGCGAGCACGGCGTTCCGTTCGGGCCGGTCCTTGAGCCGCGACTGCAGCATGGCCACGGCCGGCAGCTTCACCACAGCCAGCACGAGCGGCAGCCACCCGCTCGTCTCGCGCGGCCAGATGTGGTCCGCAGCCCAGATGGCGAAGAGCCCCTGCGCTACCTCGAAGAGCGCCCAGGCCATCCAGAGGCGCGACCATTTTTCGATGGACCGGAAGAAGAGGAAGGGCGCGATGACCGCGACGACGAAGAACGCCGCTGACCAGAGGAAGCCGACGACATGCAGGTCCACCGACAGATCGGGCCGGAACGCCCATGCCGCCTGGCTGACGAGCGACGACAAGAGGACCACCATGCCCATGACCGGCGCGGAGAGCCGCCGGCTGAGGAAGATGCTCAAGGCCAGGAAGCAGGCGAGCGTGACCATGCCGGGTTCGGGATGGAGCGGCCTCTGCAGCCAGAAGGAGGCGGCAAGGAGGATGAAGACGGCCGATGCGGGGAAAGCGGAGAGCCATTCCGTCACCACGGGTCCGGCGGTCCACGCGGCGGCATCCGGAGCGTCCTTTGTCAGCGCGGCCCGCCAGTCGTTCATTTTCTTGAAGGCGTAGACCATGGCGAGCGCCGTGGCCGCTCCGGCGAACAGCAGGAACCCGAAGAAGACCGGGCTGCCGAGCTCCGGCGGAACGCGGAAGAGCCAGGTGAGTCCGCAGGCAAGGAAGAACAGCACGAGGAGGCCGGCCTGCAACAGCGCGCCGAAGATGAGGCTGATCATGATGCCCATGACCTGCAGTACCAGGATCACGGGCCAGAGCCAGAAGGCTATATCCTGCTCCTTCATCACAATGGCGAGCAGCATCACGCCAAGGGCCACGGGAAAGACGCGGAACCATCCCAGGTTCACCTTGTCGAGCCCGTAGCGGCGGATGAGCAGCACCGGCCCCAGGCCGCCTGCGGTCCCGTACAGCAGAAGGCCGAGAAAACCCCAGGACAGAGTGCGGGGATCGAAACGGAGCCAGGTCCAGAGGAAGGCGACCACGAACATGATCGCGCCGTACGGGACGACCCCGCCAAACCATCTGCGGTCGCGGAAGGCGAGCACCACGCTTCCTGCCATGCCGAAGATCGCGATCAGGAGCGGACCGATACCATCCCTGTCCAGGAGCAGGAGCGCGGTAAGGGCGGCCGAAAGATAGAGCGTGATGCCGGACCAGAGCAGGACCTGCGAGAGCTCCCATTTCGCGGCCCGGTCGAGAAAATAGCTGAAGAGGGCCAGGTTGGCCATGAAGACCCCGGCGATCTCAATGCTCTCGGGATTGATGCGTCCGGAGAAGGCCGCGAGGAACAGCGTAGCAAGCGTCCCCACGGTCGCGATGAACAGCAAGAGCCCCGAACGCAGTCGCTGCACGACCTGGAAAAGACCAACGTTCACCACGGCGAGGTAGACGAAGAGCCCGATGAGGCTGCCTTGGCCGGTGCTTACCAGGATAGGCGTCAGGTACGCGCCGAGCGCTCCGAGCACCGAGATGGGGATGCCGCGGAAAAAGACGGCTAGCACGAAGGCGGTTGCGGAAACGATCGTCAGCAGGCCGAAGCCGACTGGATTGGACAGGTAATGGTAGTAGAGCGTGGCCGCGAATACGACGCTGTACAGCACGCCGATGCCGCCCGCGCCGAGGGTATGGCGCAGCACGGAGAACCGTTCCTTGTTGATGCGGGCCGACCAGATGATCAGCGCCAGGCCGATGCACGGCGCTGACGGCCAGCCGGAGCGCCGGCGGGAATGAGGTTCCGGTCGATGGAATACTTGACGAAGAACCCGGCGCCGATGAAGAGCGCGAGCCCGCCGAGCCCGGCGAAGAGCTTGACGCCGGTGAAGAGCTCCCAGTCCACGTTCGCCTTGAACTGCTTCCCAGCGGTCCAGCAGGCTCGGACCGGACGGAACCGACGGCTCGGCAGCCACCGATGAAAGATCGACCCGCGCGGCAGCGGCATATGCAGGCGCGAGAGGAAGTGTGATCGCTGGTGACTCTTCTTCCTCCGGCGTTTCCGGCGCAGAGGGAGGATAGGACCCTTCGGGCAATCCGGACGGCGTTAGTGTTATCGGAGGCGGCTCCACCTCGGGTCCTTCAGGCATTGGCGACGGAGGAGGAACAGGAGATGCGGGCGGTACCACGGGAGGGGGAGGCATCTCGACAGCGCGTGAGACAGACGCGACCGGTCTTTTCATCGCCTCGGCCCGCTCCGCTGCGCTTTCCCGCCGCGGCGCAGCCGCGGCCGCTCTCAGCTCCGCGATCTCCCGCTTGAGCTTCTCAACGTGCGTCTCCAGGTCGCGTCGGATATTGATGGAGCGGATGAACAGAACTACGACACCGACGACCAGGAAGAACAGACACCATTCGTTATGCACTATTGCCTCCTCTGACGACAATACCATCCGTTCCAGCCTGCTCAGCCTGTTACAGGCAGAACCTCAGGTGTCTACAATGTTTATGTTCCCTATGCCGCGCCTTTGTGTGCTTCAACACGCAGCCGCACCCGCTCCATTCGCCTGCCCGATCAGGGGCGGCATCTGACGGATGCGGGAGTTGAGCGTCGGCTGTTTGCCGAATAAGCCTTGCCCTTCTGCTGCCATTTTTAGTTCGTCATCCTCGCGCACGCGGGGATCCAGAGAATTTCCTGAAGAGTCCCTGGATTCCCGATCAGGTCGGGAATGACGGCTTAAAGAATTATTTGTAAGCCAATCAGCAAAGGTTTCGGGCTTATGAAAGAAGTTGACCGCTTTCGCGTCTTGAACAGCCCACCCTGCCACCAGCATGCGGTCGATCCGTTCGCGGGCTATGTCTTCGGGGCCAAGGGGCATGCATTCATCCTTAAATACATAACGAGCGTAAAAACATTGTGCAAACACGAAATTACAGGAAATAGCCGCAAAAGGCAAGGGCAATGAACCTTCCGAAGACAGAAGGCGACCCCTGTTGCAAGCTTCATGACAAATTGATGGGGATGGAAAGGGAACCTCGACACTATGTTGCAGGATTGTAGTTGGTTTTTCACTTTCTGTCACCTGTCAAAAGTGACAGGTGTTGTTAGAGATGAATTATTCGGTTACTGGATGTGAATTCATGGGTCAGAGGTACTGGGATTGCACGGCTTCCGAAGTATAAGGCTCCTACTTATGCATGCAAATTACCCGTGCATGACCACGCTCTCGACCCTCCCTTGACAGCCTTCACGCCCGGTGCTAGCTTTAAACCACAATATTACCGGCCTTCTCGCGAGGAAAGCGTCGGAGTACCGCGGGTTTCCTGCACAGGGACTGCGGAGAGATAAGAACCGGACTGCTAAAGGATGAAACTTTGGTAGCCGGTTTTTTGTTTTCAATGTGAGGAAGTAATTCCACCAATATGCGGCATAGCCAGAAAGAAGGAGGTGCACCATGTTAGTACGCAGATCAACTGCAATGTGGGAAGGCGGCCTGAAGAACGGCAAGGGGACCATGAAGATCGGTTCGGGCGCATACGAAGGAAAATATTCCTTTGCCTCGCGGTTCGAACAGGGAGTGGGGACCAATCCCGAGGAACTGATCGGAGCGGCCCACGCCGGATGCTTCTCCATGTTCCTGTCCATGGTCCTGGAGCAGGCAGGCTTCAAGCCCGAACGCATTGACACGACCGCCCGGGTGACCCTTGATAAATTGCCCGAGGGTTTCAAGATCACGACGATCGATCTGGAGACCGAAGGCAGGGTGCCGGGCATTGACGAAAATACGTTCCAGGAAAAGGCCGAAGCAGCCAAGAAGGGATGCCCTGTTTCCATGGCGCTGACCGGCGTTGAGGTCAAACTCCGGGCGCGGCTCGCAGCTGCGAAAGCCGCCTGACGTGCTTGCGCGGTGAAAACGACCTGACCACCCTGTTTGACAAATATTCTTGCGATGAAAGGAGTGTGAGAACCGTGAAACAGAGTACAAAAAGCATAGTGATGATCCTTGGGCTTTTCCTGGCGACCGCGTTGTTTAGCTGCGGCGGCGGTGGCGGTGGCGGATACGGCGGCGGCACACCGGCAACGTCCACGGTAACGGTTGTGGCCTGTCCTGTCAGCGATACCACCAACATAGCGATCGTGGACAGCTCGGCTTCGGGCTTTAATCCGGGCAGCGTGACCGTGCCGATCAATACCACGGTGAAGTGGACCAACAATGATGGAGTACAACACACGGTGACCAGCACGACTGTGCCGCCCAATGGCACATTCGATGCGACGGTGAATCCCGGCGTATCGGTCTGTCTGAAGTTCTCCGCAGCGGGCGCGTTTAACTATCATTGTTCAATTCATACCGTCATGCTGGGATTGGTGACGGTACAATAAGACGGGCTCTGTGATTATAACGTCGCTGCGGCTGTTCGGGCGCGGGCTGGAGAACACGCTGCCGGCATGCAACTCCTGAGACGTCCGCGCCCTCTTTTCGAAAAGCAAAGCGGAAAGCAGGATAAGACAGACTCCTAAAATGATTACAGAGAGGAGGTGAAAAGGCAGTCTCAGGGATAAAAAGTTATCAGGAGCATGAATAAAGTCGGAAGAACTTTCGAAATATCTGCTACGTATGCATTTTAAAACTAAGCCTGAAAATTTTCCAAATCGCAGAAGGAGGATTTACCATGAAAAAGATATTGGTGTTTGCTGCAGTAATTATCTCCGCCACGGTTCTGACGCTCTCCATTGGGGTCAATTTCACCCAGGCGGCAGAAAAGATGATGGACAAAGATACGACGATGAAACATGGCGATATGATGATGGAAAAGGGACAGATGATGATGGACAAGGGCAAAATGATGAAGGAAGGCATGATGGATAAGGACGCGATGATGAAAGAGGGCGACATGTTGATGAACGAAGGAAAGATGATGGAGAAGAACGGCAAAATGATGAAGGACAAGAAGATGATACAGGATGGAAAGATGATGATGAAGGACGGGAAGATGATGAAGGAAGGCAAGATGGAGAAGGACATGATGATGAAACAGGGCGACATGATGATGAAAGAAGGAGAAATGATGATGGATAAAGGCAAAAAGATGAAGGGAGAAACGATGTGAAGCAACGATCCATCAGCGGGAAGTGTCGCATGCGGACTTAAATGAAAAGGAAAAGCTCGCTTGTTTATTGAGAAAGGGAAGGGCAGGCCGTGAAGATGCGCGGAACGCCGGGAGTTTTCATCGGAGCACTGGTCGGAGCATTGCTGACCGCGGCGCTGATCGCTGTTTTTTACGCGGGCTGGCGGCTTGCGGACCTGCCCTTCGTCCCCTTTGACGTGTTCGACTGGACGGCACGGGTGCTGCCGGGAGCGCTCATCGAATTTGTCATCAGCGCCATGGTGGCAGCCATTCGCGGGCTGCACCTGGGCCCCACTTCGGTAGTCGCCAAGATCATTGAGCAGGCGATGGGGATCGCCGGCCTGTTCGCCACCGGCGTCGCTGCCGGCGCGGTTCTCTTCGGCGTGCTGCGCGCGCTGCGCGGCCGGTACGCATACGTGTCGGGTTTGTTCCTCGGATTGATGGCGGCCGTTCCCGCCGTGCTCGTCAGTTCCTTTCTCGGTAAGACAGCCGCAGCCCCGCCTTTGGCCGGCGCGCTCTGGATCCTGTTCGTCTTCAGCTCCTGGGGGCTGGCGATCGGCTGGGCTTATCTGTGGCTTGCCGTTTTCAGCGCTTCCACGGGACCGGGCACGGACCTGGAACCCTCTGTCCAGCGGGTCAACCGGCGTCAATTCCTGATCCGGCTTGCGGGGTACACGGCGACCATCACGGTCTCCGGTGCACTGGTGGGGCTTCTGTCGGAGCGCCACAGCAGGATGAAACTGGAGAGCCTGATGCCCTGGTCCGCAACGCACGCCCTGCCGAACGCCGGCGCCGCTCTCAAGCCCGCGCCCGGCACGCGGCCCGAATACACCCCACTGGAGCGGCACTACCGCATTGACATCAACACGACCTCGCCGAAGATCGACGCCATGATGTGGCGGCTCAAGATCGAAGGACTGGTCGAAAAGCCGCTGTCCTTCACGCTGGACGAGCTCCGGCGCTATGAACCCATGCACCAGTTCGTCACGTTGTCCTGCATCTCGAACCCGGTGGGCGGCGATCTTATCGGCACGACCCGCTGGACCGGCGTCAGCCTGAAAAGCTTCCTGAAAGACCTCGGCCTGAAGCCCGGCGCCACGCACTTGAAGATCAGCTCGGCTGACGGGTTCTTTGAGATCGTGCCCCTGGAAACGGTTATGGCCGACGAAAGGGTGATGCTGGCCTACGCCTGGGACGGGGTGCCGCTGCATGAGGATCACGGCTTTCCGCTGCGCATCTACATTCCGGACCTGCACGGGATGAAGCAGCCCAAATGGATCGAGTCCATCGAGGCAATGGACCATTGGGAGCCGGGCTACTGGGTGGTCCGCGGCTGGGACAAGGTCGCAAGGATGAAGGCAACGTCGGTGATCGACACCATCGCCGTGGACATGACCATCATCAGCGCTGATCAGCAAAAACTGGTGCCGATCGGCGGCATCGCCCACGCGGGTGCCCGTGGCATCTCGAAGGTCGAAGTCCGGGTCGATGACGGCCCCTGGCAGGGGGCTGCGATCAGAACTCCGCTGTCGCAAACAACGTGGGTGCTCTGGCGCTATGACTGGCCGTTCCAGCCGGGCAAACATACCTTCACGGTGCGCTGTTATGACGGGAGCAGCGCTCAGCAGATCGTTCAGGAAATGCCGCCTGCCCCGAGCGGTGCGTCCGGACTGTTCAACAAAGTCCAGAAATTCTGAGGTCTCCGGCCGGAGGTGATGCAGTGCACCGGGCGCATCGAGCCGCGCTTTACGACTGTCTGAGCCGGCAGGGCGAGTTTCCGAAATGTACCGGGGACGACCAGGCATGGCGTATGCGCCATGGGGGGAGAGCGCAGGTTACAGAAGGCCACGGTGACCAAACGGTCGCCGTGGCCTTGGGTGCGTTGCTCGAACGGGTTGTTGTAATTACGGCGTGCTGAAGCTGAAGCTATGCTGGGCGTTCGGGTTGCCGTCTTTGTCTCTGATCGCGTCCGCCGGGACGGTGACAACATAGGTCTTGGCCGTTTCAAGATTTGCGGCCGGGTCGATGACGATAATGCTGGTGTCAACGATCTCAGCCCATTCCTCTTCGTCAAATACCCGGTAGTAATCGATGCCGGCGCTCACGGTATTGCCTGCCTGATCTTTCAGAACGATTCCTGCAAAATTAGGCCCTGCGGACGTCCCTTCAGAAAGATTCACGGTAATGGTCGTGTCCACCGCCACGTTGGTCGCGCCGTTTGCAGGAGTGCTGCCGCTTATAACGGGCGGTACGATGTCCAGCGTCCTGAAGCTGAAGCTGTAGGCGGCCAGGGACACGCCTGCGGCGTTCCTGATGGAATCGGCCGGGATCGTTACGGTGTAGGTCGTGTCGTTCGCAAGGTTCGCCGCCGGGTCGATCGTGAGCACGTTTCCGTTCAGGCTGATGGAGCTCTCTATGGTTGCTTCGCCGGCCTTGAGCGTGATGCTGCTGAACGCGGGGCCCTGCAACCCGTTTTCGCTCAGCGTCGCGGTTATCGTCTGGTCCGCCGGGAAACTGATCACCCTGTTAGCGGGATTGGTTGACGTTACCGAATACCGCGTGCTGAAGTGGAAGATGATGCGGCTGTTCGGCCTGCCATTCTCATCCCTGACCGCGTCCGCCGGGACGTCTACCGTGTACGTGGTGTCGTAGGCGAGTTCCGAGGCCGGGTCGATCGTGAGCACGTTTCCGTTTATGCTGACCGCGCTCTGGACGTTCGCCCCTCCCCCTGCCCTGAGCGTGATGCTGCTGAACGCGGGTCCCTGCACTCCGTTGCCGATCAGGGTTACAGTGATCGACTGGTCCACCGGCACCCCGGTCGCGCCGTCGGCCGGGCTGGTTGCCGTTACAACGAACGGCGTGCTGAAGCTGAAGCTGTACTGGCTGTTCGGATTGCCGTCCTTGTCCCTGACCGCATCCGCCGGGACGGCGACAATATAGATCTTGCCCATGTCAAGATTTGCGGCCGGGTCGATGACGATAAGGCTGGTGTCAACGATCTCGGCCCATTCCCATTCATCCCAATACCGGGAGTAGTCGATCGCCGCGTTCACGGTATTGCCGGCTTCGTCTTTCAGGGTGATGCCGGTAAAATTCGGCCCTGCTGCCGTCACTTCGCTCAGATTCACGGTAACGGTCGTATCCACCGGCACGCTGGTTGCGCCGTTTGCCGGATTAGAGCCGATTACCACGGGCGCCACGATGTCCACGGTTCGGAAGCTGAAGCTGTACTGGTTCACGGAGACCCCGAAGGCATTCCTGATAGAATCGGCCGGGATGGTGACCGTGTAGGTGGTGTCGGTGCCGAGGTTCGCAGCCGGGTCTATCGTTAAAACGTTTCCGCTCAGGCTGCGGGCCGCCTCGATGGCTGTTGTTCCGTCCGTCAGGGTGATGCTGTTGAAATTGGGACCCGCTGCCCCGTCTTCGCTCAGGGTCATGGTGATCGTCTGGCCAACCGGGACCATGGTCGCGTAGTTCGCGGGACTGGTTGTTGTTACGATGAACGGCGTGCTGAAGCTGAAGGTGTACTGGGCGTTCGCGTTGCCGTCCTTGTCCCGGACCGCGTCCGCGGGGACGGTGACAGTATAGGTCTTGCCCATTTCAAGATTCGCGACCGGGTCGATCACGATGATTCTGGTATCGACTCTCTCTTCCCATTCCTCTTCACCTACTTCTTCCCAGTACCGGTAGTAGTCGATGGCCGCGTTCACCGGATTTCCGGCTGCGTCTTTAAGGGTGATTGCGCCGAAATTGGGCCCTGTTGACGTTTCTTCCGTAAGATTCACCGTGACGGTCGTGCCCACCGCTACGTTGGTCGCGCCGTTCGCGGGACTGGTGCTGCTTACCGCCGCCGAACTGATGTCCAGGGTCCTGAAGCTGAAGCTGCAGGCGTTTATTGAAACGCCTCCTGCATTCCTGATCGCGTCGGCCGGGATGTTCACCGTGTAGGTGGTGTCGTTGCCGAGGTTTGCAGCCGGGTCGATCGTGAGCACGTTTGCGTTCAGGCTGATCGCGCTCTGGACGGTCGTTGCTCCGGCCTTCAACGTTATCGTGCTGAAGTTGGGACCCTGCACCCCGTCGCCGCTCAAGGTTACGGTGATCGTCTGGCCGACCGGGACCATGGTCGCGTTGTTCGCGGGGCTGGCTTGCCGTTACTATGAACGGCGTGCTGAAGCTGAAGCTGGACTGGCTGTTGGGATTGCCGTCCTTGTCCCTGACCGCGTCCGCGGGGACGGTGACAGTATAGGTCTTGCCCATTTCAAGATTCGCGACCGGGTCGATCACGATGATTCTGGTGTCGACTCTCTCTTCCCATTCCTCTTCACCTACTTCGTCCCAGTACCGGTAGTAGTCGATGGCCGCGTTCACCGGATTTCCGGCTGCGTCCTTAAGGGTGATTGCGCCGAAATTGGGCCCTGTTGACGTTTCTTCCGTAAGATTCATCGTGACGGTCGTGCCCACGGCCACGCTGGTCGCGCCGTTCGCGGGCATGCTGCCGCTTACTGCAGGCGCTATGATGTCCAGGGTCCTGAAGCCGAAGCTGTAGGCGTTTATTGAAACGCCTCCTGCATTCCTGATCGCGTCGGCCGGGATGTTCACCGTGTAGGTGGTGTCGTTGCCGAGGTTTGCAGCCGGGTCGATCGTGAGCACGTTTGCGTTCAGGCTGATCGCGCTCTGGACGGTCGTCGTCCCGGCCTTGAGCGTTATATTGCCGAACGCGGGACCCTGCACCCCGTCGCCGCCCAAGGTTACGGTGATCGTCTGGTCCGACCGGGACCATGGTCGCGTTGTTCGCGGGGCTGGTTGCCGTTACTATGAACGGCGTGCTGAAGCTGAAGGTGTACTGGGCGTTCGCGTTGCCGTCCTTGTCCCTGACCGCGTCCGCGGGGACGGTGACAGTATAGGTCTTGCCCATTTCAAGATTCGCGACCGGGTCGATCACGATGATTCTGGTGTCGACTCTCTCTTCCCATTCCTCTTCACCTACTTCTTCCCAGTACCGGTAGTAGTCGATGGCCGCGTTCACCGGATTCCCGGCTGCGTCTTTAAGGGTGATTGCGCCGAAATTGGGCCCTGTTGACGTTTCTTCCGTAAGATTCATCGTGACGGTCGTGCCCACGGCCACGTTGGTCGCGCCGTTCGCGGGCATGCTGCCGCTTACTGCAGGCGCTATGATGTCCAGGGTCCTGAAGCCGAAGCTGTGCGGGTTCACGGACACGCCGCCGCTGTGCGGGTTCACGGACAAGCCGCCGGCATTCAAGATGGAATCAGCCGGGATGGTCACCGTATACGAGGTGTCGCTGGCGAGATTCGCGGCCGGGTCGATCGTTAAAACATTTCCATTCAGGCTGACCGTGCTCTGGATCGTCGTCGCTCCGGCCTTAAGCGTGATATTGCCGAACGCGGGGCCCTGCACTCCGTCCTCGCTTAACGTAACAATAATTGTTTTATCCGCCGGGACTTTGGTCGCGTTATTGGCCGGGTCAGTGGAAATTACGGCAAAGGGCGTTCGGAAGCTGAAGACATAAACCTTATTGGCCAGACCTCCCGCATCCCTGACCGCGTCCGCCGGAATGGTTGCGATATAGGCTTTGCCCATTTGAAGGTCCGCGGCCGGGTCGATTACGATAACGCTGGTATCATAGAACCATTCCTCGTACTCGTCGTCCCAGTACCTGGCGTAGTTGATGGCTGCACTTGCCGTATTGCCGGCTGCATCTTTCAAAACGATGGCGGTGAAGTTAGGCCCTGCTACCGTATTTTCTGTAAGATTAACCGTGATGGTCGTGGCCACCGGCACGTTCATCGCGTTGTTTGCGGGATTGGTGCTGCTCACCGCGGGCGGGACGATATCCGCGGTCGCGAAGCTGAAAACGTGCCCGGATTGCAGCATATTGCCCATCATGTCTTTTATCGAGTCCGCGGGGATGGTTACGGTATAGCCGGTTTCGCCGTTCAGGCTTGAGACCGGATCAATATTCAGGACGTTTCCGTTTATGCTCAATGCTGCCTCGACGGCTGTTGACCCAGTCTGCAGGGTAATAAGACTGAAGTTTGTCGCCTCCTGTATACTCTCGCTGAATGTTACCGCCAGGGTCTTTGTAACCGGCACGTTTATCGCGCCGTTTAACGGATCGCTGCCTGCCACCGTCGGCGGAAAAGCATCCGGCAATGTGCTGAAACCGAATGTATAGGCTGCAAGGGCGTTGCCCGCCGGATCGGTTATTGCGCCCTCGGGGATGGTAATGGTGTATGCGGTATTGTTGCCCAGATTTGAAACCGGATCGATGATTAAAACAGCTCCGTTTATGCTTATCGTTGACTGCACAACCGACGTGCCGACCTTTAAAGCTATCTGGCTGAAATTGCTTCCCTTGACCACGTTCTCGCTGATCGTGACCGTGACGGTTTGAGTTGCGAGTATGGTTTCAGATCCGTCAACCGGATCGGTGCCTGTCACGACCGGAACTATGGTGTCCGGCGTTTTAAAGCTGAAGGTATATGATGCCAGGGGTGTTCCGTCCATCTTCTGTACGCCGTCTGCCGGGATGGTTACGGTATAAGCCTTGTTCAGCTCAAGATCAGCCACGGGGTCTATGGTCAGGACGCTGCCGCTTACTTGTGAAACGATTGCAACCGTTGTTTCCCCGGTCTTCAAGGTGATAGCGCCGAACCCGGTCCCCGCCTGCACCTCCATGTTGTATGTTACGGTTATAGTCTTATCGACCGGAACTTCGATTGCTCCATTCGCCGGGTCGGTGGACCGCACGTCCAGCTTCATCAAAGCGGCGCCGGCCTTGGCCATGCCGCCCGAAACTGTTTTTCCCTGAAGTGACGCCAAAGGCGCCGCTGATTCCATGATCAGATCGCGGACGTCTTCGGCGGTTCTGGAAGGGGCCCGGCTCAGGATCAGCGCCGCAATGCCCGCCACATGCGGAGTTGCCATGGAGGTTCCGCTTAGATATCCGTATGCATTTCCGGGCATGCTGCTCAGAACATCCAGTCCCGGCGCGCCGACATCCACGGTAGTTGCGCCGTAGTTGGAGAAGTAGGCCAATCCTCCCTGGTTATTAATCGCGGCAACGGAGATTATATTGCTGCAGTCATACGCCGCGGGATACATGGGAGATACATCGGCATTCAGGCTGCTGTTGCCGGCCGCTGCCACAAAGACGCCGCCCCAATTCACGATCGCATCGTGTAAAGCCTGGGAATAGCCGCCTCCGCCCCACGAGTTGTTGGTGATCCTTACTCCCATTAATGCGGCATAGCCTACCGCGTCGATAGCATCGTCGATCGTGCCATACCCGCCCGCGCCCAAAAATTGTATGGCCATTATTTTCACGTGGGGCGCGACTCCCGCGACGCCGATGCCGTTGTTCGCAATACCGGCGATCGTACCCGCGACGTGAGTGGCATGGAAATGGTCGCCGGCTTCAAATACGCTGGCATGGTCGTTGGCGAAATCCCAGCCGTGCACGTCGTCTATAAAACCGTTGCTGTCGTTGTCGATGCCGTCCCCCGCGATTTCTCCCGGGTTGGTCCAGATGTTATCGGCCAGATCGGGATGGCTGATATCCAGACCCGTATCGATGATCCCGACAACGACCTCCGGCGACCCCTGTTCATTGTCCCATGCTTCGGGACCGTCGATATCGACATCCGCGACTCCCGCGGCGCCCTGTATGACCTGGCCGGTGTTATGGATGCCCCATAACTCGTTGAGTCTTGGATCGTTAACATCGGCCTGGACCCGTACAATGTAGTTCGGCTCGGCGTAGAGGACGTTTGAATTCTTTTTCAGCTTCAGGATGACATCTTTGACATTATCTTTATCCTTATTCTTTATTTTGACCAGTTCGCTTCCGGTCAAGGTATGCTTCTTTACCGTGCGTATGCCAACCTTGTCCTTTAATGCCTGCTTTTCAGCCTCATCCATCTCCGGCTTGAACTTGACTATGACCTCGTCCTGCACGTATTCGATCTGGTCTTCAGCCAATATCTTATCATCCCCGTCCTTCATGACAGCGAGGCCCGGTGAACCGGTGATCAGGATGACAGCAAGGGCAAGCAGAATCCATGAAGCAATCGATCCGTTCTTATTTTCTTTCATTGTCGCCTCCGTATCAGCACTGTTCAAGAATAAAAATAATTTTGACTTGGTGACGCGCAAGTTGCAAAGGATGGGAGGATCCAGGATGAGTTAGACTGATACTTTTGTCGTCATGTGGAAAATATCAGGGTTTTTTTAGCATGTCAAGCATTAACTATGCAATTACGAAACAGTGTGCAACAATCTGAAAATGACCGCAATATAGAGTTAATCAGGAAAGAAATTTCATTAGGCGGGAAATAAAAATGGCTCAGCGGGGAAGCAGCAAAGAGCTTACACATGCTTTTTTATTTAGTGCGAGAACGTTTGCCCAATGTGCGATCATCCGAATTTGTGCAGTATGAAATTCCATACATTGCCGTAACCGTCTGTTTGTATGTTCTAAATATTTATTTTAGTCACTAAGACCAAAGTGTTACTGCAGTGAAATCCATACAGTCTTATTCGGTCATGAACTGCCCTCTAGAAACGGGAAAATAAAAATTACCCATAAAAACAGGAGAGTATCGCAAGTACGCAACTTATGGCATTTCACTTGCTATGTGCTACGAAAGTATTGCGCGACAGATGCAATTTATGAGCTTCCTGACCTGAGCATGGGGGATCCCACATTTTTCAAGGCTATTTCGTATAAAAGTAGATGAAACGGATTTAGCTTCAGAAACAAGAAGAACCTTTCAGGAGAAAGGGAGACGAGAGGTGAAATGGAGATTAACTGCTTTTAATAATCCGGTTACCCCCTTTTTCCCAGCTTCCCCCTTTCTCCTCCAGAGAGGTTGTTGATCTTGGATTTCGGTTTTACGAACTTTTCAACTTAAATTTAATACGAATGAACCTTTTTGACGAAGGAGATGAAAGTGAAAAAGTTTTTCGCCCTATCAGTGTTCGTTCTCATGTTGCTGTCTTCCTTTACCTCATCGATCCATGCAAAGCAACCGGCCGCGGAAGCTCAGCAGAAGATCGACCTTGCGATGACCTTGAAATTCGTTCAGGGCTGGTCCGCGGCAAACAAATTCCCCGAGTCCCCTTCGTCTGCCTACTATACCGTCTATTCCCTGAAAGCCCTGAACGGTGAGATCAGCCCGGCACTCAGGCAGAAGATCGTCGATGCGATAAAGAATTGCCAGATGAAAGACGGCGGTTTTTCCGCGGGGCCGGGCGATGAAACGGGATCAAATACGATATTCACCTATTACTCGCTGGCGGCCCTTGATCTTCTCAAAGCACTGGATGCAATAGACCGGCAGCAGGCCGTCGCGTATGTCAGCTCGCTGGTCCAGACAAACGGCAGCATCAAGGCGAAGGCCGCGGACACCGGAGCGACCCTGGCCACGACCTATTACGGGGTCGCTTCGCTCGGGCTTCTCCATGCCCTCGACACGGTGGACGGAAAAAGCGTCATTGTCTACATCAATACCTACCGGGACGAGCGCAAGGGATATTGCCTTATCCCCGGCAAGATCTCCATGACCGGGCCGACGTTTATGGCAGTAAAGTCCCTTTCCCTTCTCAACGGGTTGACCCCTTCCATCCGGAAAGAGGTCGTGAACTATCTGAAGGGGTCCCGCTACTCCGGGCGCATGAAACAGAACACGTATTCAACTCCGCCGGGCATTCAGGACTTGGCTGCGGTGATCGATACTCTCGCGGAGCTTTCATCGCTGAACGTCATCGATAAATACAGTGTATACAAACTCATTGAATCACTTTATATCCCGAAGAACGGCGGATTCGGCCCTGAGCCGGGCCTCGGCTCGACTCAGTCGAGCACCTATCAGGCAATTAACTGCCTGGCAAAGATCGGGAAACTTGATGCCTTGTACGCGCCGCTCAGGAAGTGAAAGTTTGGGAGTCAATTCATATTACGTAAGGAGGAACAAGGTTACTAATGCAAACGCATTTAGATTCGTTACTGATTTGCCCCTCACCTTTGTCCTCTCCCCAGCGGGGAGAGGGTAGGGCGAGGGGGGACTTTCCTGGATGTAACAATATTTAATGCGTTTGTATTAGAACCTATCTCAAAATCAGTTTTTTGCTTTCGTCCGTCTTTTTGCGTCATTCCCGTGTAAACGGGAATCCAGTGTTTTCAGCCTTGTCTGGTAAAGCATCAATATCTTACCTCATGCCGTCATTCCGGGCTTGACCCGGAATCCAGTTTTTTTTCGCGAATCTCTGGATTCCCGCTTTCGCGGGAATGACAGACACTGAGTAGGACAGCAGAAAAAGCAAAAGCCCCTGATTTCAGGGGCTTTCGCACGGACGTTGATGGGGTAAGGGAGATGTGACTTACTCACTTATTTGAACAATTTCAAATAGGCTGAAAATACGTATTGCTTTCCCCTTTTACCACCGGTGATTTCCTTCAATATTCCGAACCGATCCAGATCAGCAATCAGTTTATATGCAGATGCCGGCGATATTCCCGTCACTTCTCCAACCTTGGCAGCATCGATCATTGGACGTTGATAGAGGTAATGAACAACCTTCTGTGCATTTGCCGTTCTGCTTCCAAGCGTCTGGATCTGGGTTTCCACCTTCTTTTGCAGCTTGAGAATGTTGTCAAACGTCGCAATGCTGCTTTTCGCGGTTTCGATTATTCCTATGAGGAAAAACTTGAACCATTGAAAAAGGTCGTTCTTTTCCCTCGCACGCATGAGATTATCGTAATACACCGTTCGATTACGCTCGAGCTGTTTTAGTATTCCTCTGTTGACAAGGTAAAGGGTGATCAGTAACCGCCCCACGCGGCCATTGCGCGCTATTTTAGTTTTCGTGTAAAATCTAAAATAAGCATCGTAGTTATTTTAGCCTGACGAGGTCGTTTTCTTTTGCACCCCTCAGTGTCAGGCCTATAATGTTTATATTTCTATTTTTTCATAAGCTGACTGACGTACGTAAAGTGCATCCCCAGGTGATCAGCTATCGCCCGCTGGGTATATCCGTATTTCTCAACAGCCTCCGCAATCTTCCGGCTGCGCTTTTGCTTGTCTTTCAGTACAGCCAGCGAAAAGATTTTTGCGAGTTCAGGCCTATGCGCATATCGCTGGCTTCTTGGTATTTCCGGGACATCCTTGTGTTTTCTCAGATGATCGAGAAGCTTATCGGCAAATTCCTCTTCCCCGAGAATGATCTGACCTCTGACTTCAGTCCAGATCGTCTGTTTTCCAATTCCCCAATGGACAAACTGTTTATATTCTTTCTCAGCCTTGCCCCTCTTTCCACTGAACTGACCGAGTACCCAGTCGGTCGTAAGGCAGGGATGCGCTCCTTCCCTTCCAACTGTAGCCCGGTAGCTGCTCCACTTCCATGCTTCGGGAGCATCCACCATCTTTGCCCTTACCGGATTGAGGACGACATATCGGCAAACCTCCAGAAGATGGCTGTCTTTCTGGATAAGGATGGATTTGTATCTTCCCTGAAAGAGATGGCCGGCACGTCCATGAAGCTTATTGAAGAGCTGAGTATACACGCCGTTCAACTGCCGCATGCCGATTGCAAGGTTTCCGTCCGGCGTCTCGACCAGAAGATGGTAATGGTTGTCCATGAGGCAACAGGCGTGGCAGATCCAGTTGTAGCGTTTTTTGACATGCTGAAGGGTATTGAGGAAGTTGATGCGGTCCTGGTCGCTTTTAAAAACGGGCTTTCGCTCGTTTCCACGAGAAGTAATATGGTAGACAGCACCTGCATACTCTATTCGCAAAGGTCGAGCCATTGGCCCAGAGGATATCAGAAGAAAAGATAAAAGTCAAACATTATAGACCTGACCCTATGAGTTGTTCGGTTTTCTACTTGCGTCTTTTACTTGCTATCTTTCTGGCAGCTCACTACATGACAGTTTTGCGTAGATAACCCAACCAGTCCAGTGTCCTTGCATATTTCTCCTGGGATAGTGGGTCTGGAGCGGCTAACTTCATGATCCCAAGTTGATGAGCTAGATTTGAGTGTGATAGGGTATACATCCCCCAGTTACGAACGTTGGGATTCACCGGCACAACAACATAACCATCAAAGTTACCATTGTCATAAGTTGATGTTTTATGAAAAGGTATTTCTCGGTAGGGCTGTAGATGCATCGCAAAAGAATAATCTTTAGCCCATTCAATGCCACTTTCACTGGCCTTGGGCTTAGTTATTTTGCAGCGATTATCCAGATGCTCAAAATGAGCCACAACTGAAGGTGTCAGAATGGTACCTATCCAATTCTGAGAGTGTTGATAATGATTGGCCTCTACAATCGGTCGTCCTGCCAAAATAACACCCTGTCGCGTATTTGGTGAACGCATAAATGTACCGTACGCGATTGCCCCACGAACAGCGATGCGTTGCTGAGAAAGTTGATATGACAGATGTGAGCAGGTGCGAATGATGTTTGCAAAGCTTTCATCAGTTTCATCAATTGTATTAATAACGAGATTATCTGAAAAAAGTACGAATTGCAGTGATGGATTGGCACTGTCAAGTATGGAAATGACTGACTCGATGTATTTTTGCACTTGGTCGAGCCCATCATCCTTGCCCACAAGCTCGCGAAAACCCAGAACGTCTATTAACGCAACGAATCCTGTAATCCTTTTCACATCATCCACGGCAAAGATTCCTCCAGATATTTGTCCGGTAGAGAACCGGAGAATAGTTTAGTCCTCGCCCTACATAAAGACTTGGGCTGCGGGACGGTTCACAGCGTCACCGCCAAATGGTGATCTATCACCGTGACGGACATAATGTCGAAAATACCGCCAGTATCTTTGTATTTTGGATCGGTCAGATCTTCATATCGTCCGATTTGATTGTAGGCGTCCTGAATTTCACCGTTGACTTGTCCACGATATGCGCCATTTAGAAAAACGACATCCTCCCGGTGTGCCCTGACGGTACTATGGATGTCCGGGTCTGCTGCCTTCTGCTCGGTAACTTGCTTAATATAAAGGGCCTGTTCTTCGCTGATATCGAACTTAGTTCGAATCTCAGCAATCATATCCTGAACAGTAACTTTTATGAGTGGTGGGCCAGATCCTTTCTGGCTTGTGCCAGTTTTTAGTTTGACGGGGCCGCCGCTGCGTACCACGCCTTGGTATTCCACGGCCGCCTTGACAACCTCTGTCTGTCTAATCTGCCTCATCAAATCAGATACGCTGCCTTGTTTGATGAGCTGCGGTCCAACGTATTCCGCGAATGTCGCGAACTCTTTGATCGCTGGCGAATAGGTAAAAAAGCAAGTGAGGAAATGAAAGCTTTTAACGAAACGAGCAAGCAAGTAAACAAAATCTTTGCGCTCCTCAGTGTCGACAAGCTTCTCCTGGCATCGCGTCCGAAGCGAATTTACTATGAACTGCACCTGGGCGTCAGTGCCCGTAGCGAGCACTTGCACAAAATCTGTCGCATCTTTCTGAGTAAACACCCCTGCCGTTAGGATCTCAGCGTATAATTTCGGACAAAGCTCCTGGTCCGGTTCTTCTGGTTCAAACGGTGTACCTTTGCGGTACTTGGAAAATGCCTTGAGAATGGCCTTTGCATTGTTGGTAAAGTCCACTACTATGACATCTTTTTTCCCCTCATAGCAGCGGTTCAATCGGGACAATGTCTGAACGGCATTGCGGTCCATAACGGGTTTGTCTAGGAACATACCGGCAAGCAGTGGTTGGTCGAAACCTGTTTGAAACTTATTAGCAACGATCATCAGCCGGTAGTCATCGCCCTCAAAGCGCTCCTCGATCAACTCCCCTTCCTTCAATTCATTCACTGCATGTTCATTGATATTTGCGTTCGTTACAGTGTGAACGAAATCTGAAAATGCATAGAGCACCTTGTAGTCAGCGCCACGCTCTTTAAGCTTTTCTTTAATGATCTGGAAATATCGCAGCCCAGCCACGCGGGAACTGGTTACGATCATAGCCTTAGCGCGATTATTAATAAGATGCTTCACATCTTTCTCAAAGATACGCAGCATCACTTCAGCCTTGTATTGAATCAGCCCTTCGTCATTGAATGCTACATTCTTCAGCGCCTTTGCGACAATGCCTTTAGGATAGAGCTTTTCCTCCTCGTCCGAGTTGGGCACTACCTGACAATGCAGATTGTAAAGTGTTTTGTAGGAAATGATGCTGGCTGCCACATCTACGATATAACCTTCTTCGATTGCTTCAGCTTCACTGTATGTGTCAAATGGTTCGCCGAACAAGCTGACGGTCGCCGGCGCTGGCGTAGCTGTGAATGCAACGAATAACTGATTAAGGTCGTGT
The DNA here is from genome assembly GCA_963818475.1 of Nitrospirota bacterium. Lineage (GTDB taxonomy): Bacteria > Nitrospirota > UBA9217 > UBA9217 > UBA9217 > GWC2-56-14. The sequence continues at coordinate 149,078 of CAWFSF010000003.1, forward strand.
TCCCGGATAACCTTGGCTATTTGTTCTTCCTGGTCTTGTTCAGTAGCTTCTTCATCCGGTTCGTTTGCCTGTCTGAAAGGCAGCCGGATGGCCGCCCCCATTTGGCCTTCCTGCGAACGGTGAGCTTCATCTATTAAGAAGGCAACTCGCAGCTTTTTCAGTTCAGGATTTCTTTCTATCTCTTCCAGCACCCATGCAAATTTCTGTTGAGTCGTCACAATGATCGGCTTTCGCTCCGCGAGGAAGCGCGGCAGGTCGGCGGACTTCCGTGCCAGACCCACAATGTCCTTAAGGTGCGTAAAGTGCTCGACCTCATCTTTTATGTTTGTGTCCAGCGACTTGCGATCGGTAAGTATGAATACCTGGTCCACCAGTTTCTCGTTCGTGCGAGGCTTAAAAAGGCTGTGCAGGCGGTCCGCCAGCCAGCACATAGTGAGCGTTTTGCCACTGCCGGCGGAATGGTTGATGAGATACTTGCGGCCGATGTTGGCCTTCGATGCGAATTGTGCCGAGATGTCTTCTGCCACCTTTCTCACCGTACGACTCTGGTGGTAACGGGGAAATAGGGTGAAAGCAGCGTGCGCCGGTTTGTCTTCATCGGCCTCTCGTTCCGGCACGCGGACCAGAAAGAATGAAAGCGCTTCGAACAACTGCTCCTTGGATAGCACCTCGCCGTAAAGGAATTCCACTGGGTATTCGCTGCCATCCTTAGTGACGGGCTCGTTCTTCAGGCCCGTATTATGCCAGCGGAAGTTTTGTTCGCGGCGCGGGTCTGTGGCAGCCATCACATCGCTTGTGTCAGCAGCAAGGTAAAGGAACGGGTGTTGGAAAATATTGCGTGCATGATCGCGTGCAGCAAATTGTGCCACAGCATCATGCACGGTCTGATTCTTCTCGTGTTTCAACTCCAACGCCACGATAGGCAGACCGTTGAGGAAAACGACGAAATCAATCTCCTGATTGGTTTCGCCGAAGTAGAAATGTGGCCGAAAGGTAATGCGGTTCTCGCCGAATTTGCTGGTGGCTGTGCTCTCATCGGAGCGGGGCTTTGGATAGAAAAGCCGAAACTCCTGCCCGCGCACTTTTAATCCATGGCGGAGGAGTATCCACAACGGCGTGTGCTTCAGTTCCTTGCGTAGGGCTTTAAACACCTCGTCTCGCGCGTCTGCTCCGTAGTCATCTGCAAGCTTTTTGAGCGTACCGGACTGCGTGGCTTTGAGGAATCCCCAAAGCTGATCTTCTGCAATGTAGTGCTCGGTGTCCGTGATATCAGACTGTTCGAGCAAACCATAACCGTGTTCGCGGATCAGGAAGTCCGCGATATGCTTTTGAAAGACCAGTTCAGGTGCTTTCTTTCGATTAGCCATTCGTTTTTACCTGGTTCAAGTCCGCAGCTGTGACCCGCCTCTGGCCGGCGATGCATTCATTTATCAACGCTTTGCGATACGCAAATAGGGTTCCCATTTGCCTATTCAGAACTCCAATTGGTCGGGCGATTTCGTTTGGTGCCTTGTGTAGCGATGCCACCGAATCCAACACGGTGCATTTACTGTCCAAGTATGTCACTATTAATTTTTGTTCTTGGACCGTTGGAAGCGGCAATACAAGGGACCCAAATTCTTTGTCACCAACTGCGGGGTAACCAACACCCGTTGCTGATGCCTCAAAATACTGGCGAGCATAATCTGATATAAGGACGTAGTAAGCAAACTTGGGCCAAAGTCGGTTCTCATCTGTCTGCACGACGTTAAATCCTGTAGAGCAGACTAACCCTGATGGGTCATTCGGAAAGAATGCTACCGCCTGAAGATTGGGGCGAACGGAGGAAATGATTATGCTGTTCTGAAAAACTAATCGGCGTGCTCGCGATGGTGCGTCCTCAAACCGCAGTTGCTCGATGGCATTTAAATCTACGATGCCGAAATAGTCCACGTTGGATATTTCAAGATAAGGAAATTCATAATCGGGAGATGTGCTGGCTGACAAAGAGGCTCGATTAATAGCACAAAGATCCTTCATCCTATCATCTTTCCAATCGGAGGGAAAGACACTCATCGAGAAGCCCCTCCCTTTTCAAGCAAACCAACCATTTTCTCTGCTTCCTTCTCCAGTGTCCAAAACTCTGCTAACAAGTCCTTAGCTGGTGTGGGCGGTTGGTAGCGGTAGAAATATTTGTTCGGCAATATTTCATAGCCGAGCTGCGGGCTGTCTTCCCAGCGGATGATGGGCTTGGCGATTTCGCGCTTCAGAAACGCTTCAATATCCTCGCCGTGCGGAATGTACTCGTCATCCTGCACGTAGTGCCTGTGCGTCCATTCGACAGAAAGGACTTCAGGTCGATCTCCGAGAGCTTCCTTTAACTTCTTAGCGGCGCTGTCTCCTGGTTTGAGGACGAACTCCACGGTCTTCTCTTTGATATCAGTCTTCACGCGCACGCGGAAGGTGATGTCGTTTTCATGAAACGTCTGTTCTTTGGAAAGGTTGGTTGCGGTGAACGCCTTCTCGTAAGGCTCGGTGACGATGGCGGGCTGGTCGTGCTCGTCAGTCTGCCAGAAAACCACCTTGACCTTATGAAACGCGAAGTCCTTCCCACGGTAGAGCTTTACATGCTCATCATCAAAACTGGGTTTCCAGCCTTTGCGATAACGCTCCTCGATCCATTGCCGGTGAGTGTCAGTCATCCGGTTGCGTTTGTTGCCGAAAGACTTCGGCTCTTTCTCGAACTGTTGGCGAGCGTCGATCAGCATCACACGGCTGCGATGGGTGACGGGCTTCTCGTTTCGTAGCAGCCAAATGTAGGTAAAGATGCCAGTGTTGTAGAACATCTGGTCGGGTAACATAACGATAGCATCGAGCCAGTCATTTTCCAGAATCCATCGGCGGATTTCACTCTCGCCTGAGCCACAATCCCCGTTGCAGAGTGGAGAACCATTGAAGATGATAGCGATGCGACTGCCGCCGTCTTCGGGCAAGACCATCTTCACCAGCATCGTTTGCAGGAAGAGCAGCGCGCCGTCGTTCACGCGCGGCATACCAGCCTGGTAGCGAGTCCCCTCCAACTTTTTCGCCTCTGTTTCATATCCGTCCTTGCCGCCCCACGTAACGCCGAAGGGCGGATTGCTGAGCATGCGGTTGAAGCGGTATTTCGTTTCCGAAAACTGGTCTCCAGGCTCTTTGCTGCGCGAATCGTGCGGAATGAGAGAATTGCCAAGCAGGACCGTCGCCTGTTTGTCGTTCTTAATAAGAAAGTCGGCCTTACAGATGGCGTAGTTAATAGGCGATAGCTCCTGGCAATGAAGGGTAAGGAACTTCTCAACGCGTTCCTTTTCCGCCGGAGTGGCAGCGCGATCAAGCATGTGCTCTTTAGCAATGGATACCATGCCGCCTGTTCCGCCAGCCGGGTCGTAAATGGAAAAATGCCGGTCCGGGATCGGTATCTCCAATAACTCGACCATGAGCCGGATAACCTCACGCGGGGTGAAGTGCTCTCCAGCTTCCTCGCCGCTTTGTTCTGAGAATCGCCGGAGCAGCTCCTCGTAAATGTACCCCATCTCCAGGCCGGAAAGCTGATCCGGCCCAAGGTTCAGTTCCTTGTATTGATTCAGGATCGGGGCGAGCCGGTTGTTCTTCACCATCGTGCCGATGATGGCGCGGTAGTTAAAGTGCTCAATGATGTCGTCAACATTCTTTGAGAAGCCGTTGATATAGGCGCGGAAGTTTTCTTCGAGCAGCGTATGGTCTTCCTCGTACACTTTACGAAGCGTCCAGTCGGTCTTGTTTGAAAATGGTGACTGCTTGGGATTCAGCTCAAGTTCTTTTACAAGCTTTTTAAGCTCCTTCTCTGTGAGCTTTGGCCGCTTAGCCAGCACCTCGGCTCGCTTTGCCTCACGCCATGCAAGCAACACGCACTCCAGACGTCGTATAACTATGATCGGCAGTATGACGCCTTGGTATTCGTAAGCCTTGAACTTTCCGCGAAGTCGTTCGGCAGATTTCCAGATGTCACCGGCAAGGTTGTCGAGCTTTGGTTTGTTAAGGGAGAGTGCCATTATGTTTCTATATATCCTTTCAACTGTTAGTTCTATCCGTTATTGGGCCAGGCTTTTGAAAAAACCTGTTTGAACTTAATGGCTGCAGCGACAAGCCATGCGAATGCTTCGTCCCGTTGTCGGCTACTTATGTCAAACTTACGCGTCAAGCGTATACGGCTAGCTTTTTTCTCTGGCAATTCCTGCCACAACAGCGCACCAAGACCAAGCTCTTTCTCAATTGCCTCTTTGTTTGAAAAGAGTGTCGCGTACAAAGCTTTTGAGTTTGGAATATACAGCTCGCAGCCTATTTGATCTTCTAACGTAAGCACTGTCAGAGTGAGATGACTATCCGACCGCCCTATTGAGACATCGTACCAATGTTGTGCTCGTGGTGTGCGCAACTTTAGGGCCGAATTAACTGCGGCATAATCACGAAGTTGTGTCCAAAATTCAAGTTGAAGAAGTTTCGTATCTGTTAGTTCATTCGGGTCAGTACTCGTCCCGCCACGAACGGTTTTTGTCCAATCATTGGGTCTGGAAATAATAACAAACTTTGGAGCAGGATCAGACTCGCCTATTTTCCAAAGCTCAATGCGGACAAGGAAGAAATTCAGTTTTTCATCAGTATGTTCATTGAGCCAGTCGACTGCTTGCTTGTGCTCATCTCTTACATCTTTAACGATCCATACGATGTATTCCGCTTCAATTCCTGCTGCATAGGTGAGAATCTGGCCCAGGTGACAATGGTCTGTTGCTTCCAGCTGGTTTTCAATAACGATTTTCTTGCCGGTATTCTCTTCCTGGGCCAGGATATCTGCGCTGAATCTGCCTACTCCTGCCTCGGTTTGTATTAACTCAATATCAAGTCCTATTTCATCCCCTAATTCCGCAAGGTTCTCCGGTTCGGCAAGCCAGCTTGTAAAGTTAAGCGCCTCATGCTTCCAGTACTCGCGCAGATCTACGTTTGTCAGTTTTCCGAGCTTCATTGTGTCTCCTTTGCAGATAGAGCAATGGTATCGTGAGGATGTTTTATTGGGACTGACTACATAGGTATGCCTCGCCTCTTACAGCAGAACCGGACGTGCCCGTTGTAACGTTTAGGAGATGAACTGTATTTGCTCTCATGTTGGCTGCATTATTTCTAATTTCCCGCATAGCATTCTCTTCTGCTGCTCCTTGGCCGGAAATACCGCCATTCATGTGGTCAGTGCCTTTTACTTGGCCAATGTATTTGCAGTTTCGTACTACCTCTGCGTTAGAGGTGAGGCGAACTGCTTCGCCTTCCGGTGTAAGCCCTACGGTGACGCACGAGGAACAAAGTAAGAAAACAAAAAGTAATAAGCATTTTTCTATCACAACAGTCTCCTTTTATTACCACAGTAAAACCGGACACATCAGCATTATGCCGCTATCGGAGATCGTAATGGTGATGATCGTACGCTGCCGCAGGCTGAAACATGAAGCGAGTCTGTAGAAAAAGCCAGTTTGAATAGCTTGCCTGTTCCCCGTTATCTGGTTCTTTGTGTATCCTGGTGTGGGGACGTTTTTATCGATTCTGCTGATTTATCGGTTTAGGAGAGCTGATTTGTTCTCGCTACCGCATTTTTCATTCCCTTTCTGCTTCCCTTTACCTCAACTACCCGCGAATCCAAACCCGTATCGATGCACCTTCAATAGATTGTGCACGACGCAATAGAGCCGCCACTGAATGCTTACCTTCTTTTTCCCTCGGAGGCTGAAGCGATCCAGGCCGAGGCTGCTCCGGACATTGGCAAAGACGGGTTCGACCGTCGCCATTCTTCGTCCGTAGATCAGCTTGCCGGCTGACCGAGTCTATCTTCTCCCGCATCTTCTGAGTAAACGTCTTCTCCTTGTTCTCGGTCCTTCCGGTAAAGTGCGCGAACTGTCGAACTTCAGTCCGGTCGGGTTTCTTCAAGCACTTCTCTCTAAGTTGACAAGGGATGCAATCTCGTCTTCGCTCCTTTGAACCTGACAACCTGTAATCCGTGAAACGGTACATTCCCGTGACGGTACATCCGTTTCCCGGCAGGGCAGATGCAGAAGCTTTTGTCAGGGCTGACCGTGAAGTCTCTCGGCTGAAAAATGATCGGCCGGTCGAATTTTTTGGCCATTTCTTTGTTGAACCTCTCCTTGTGTTTGTCCGCATCCGCAAACCGGGGATCGCGGTGACGAAACTTGTTGTCGGCGATGTATGCGTCGATGCCGTCCTCAATTACCATCTCCACGTTCTTTTCGGAGTGAAAGCCGCGTCGGTGGTCAGTTTGGTCTTTTTGAATATGTTCTTTTCCTTGCCGATTGTCTCGAAGTTTTCTCGGGTTCCTTCGACCATGGGTTTTAGTATTGCGGATTCGGAGTCTCCGGTCGCTTCCGCATGGACCACTACCTGGTGCTTGCTGTCTACCATCGCCACGCCGTTGTAGCCCTGGACCACACCGTGTGAGGTCTTCATGGTGGCGCTTTCGTTGTCGGTTATGTTGCTCTTCCGGGGTTTGCCCTTGCTGCCGGGCTTGTCGTCGTTTTCAGCAAGCCAGGTCTTGATCTTCTTGATCTTCGCCTTGAGCGTTGAAATGTACTGTTCTTCCTTCTCGATGACGGCCTTGTCGGTCTCGATGCCATCTCGTTCCTTGTGCTTGGTGATCATCTCCCGGATGGCCTTCTCCATCTTCTCTTTTTTATGTTCGAGTTCTTCCCTGGTTCCGCTCCATTCCTTCGAGGCGTTCGAGGGGAGCTTGCAGCCGTCTACGGCGAACATCTCTTTGCCGATCAGGCCCATCTCGTCGCAGATCAGGAGGACTTCGAGGAAAAGCTTGATCGTCTCCTGGTCGTGCGAGGAGATGAAGTCGGCTATCGTGGTGAAGTGCGGCCGGGTGTCGGCGGAAAGGGCCATGAAGATTACGTTATCGTTGCAGCAATCGGCAATCTTTCTGCTTGAGGTGATTCCTTTGGAATAGGCGTAGAGGACGATCTTTAAGAGAATCCGGGGATCGTAGGCCGGAGCGCCGGTCTCATCGTTCTTGTACTGGAGGTCGAAAGCGGAAAGGTCGATGTCGTTGTCGATGAGATAGTGAAGAGTGTGTTCGAAGGTGCCGTGAAGGATTTGTTTGTCGAAGTTGATCGGAATGAACTTGCCTTGGGAATAATTGTAATCTTTATACTTCGCCATACGCCTCCCGTAGGTGAGGGGTTTTGATGATGCCTTACAGCGTTTTGATGGCGTCATTATAGCATAAAATGACTTTTCCTACAGGTTCAACGCGCGGGTGAGACGCGCGTCTTTTGCGTCGATTTCGACCCGATGGCTGGCTTCTATTTCTAAAATTTATAATTAATACCGTACTCGATATTATTGAAGGTCGTTCCGTTGAAATTATTCTCTGTTACGCGAAAGGTAGATGGAATCGGAATCAATTCAGCATTTTCTGCTTTTTCTCTATAAAAATATAAAATGAGCACAAAAAGACCGGCTGCGGCATTCAGGCAATTTTTCAGATTGCCTTTATGATAATCTGTATTTCTGTGATGTTTAACTTTATTGTATGCGGTCCACCAATCGGGCACTCCCGTCGGTTCGCTCCAATTAGACCACGGTGTGAGCTCAAGACCAAATCTAGGAATCGTAACTTTGAAATTCTGAAAGCTTGGATACGCAGCCCGAATTTCATTTCGATACTGATTAATATTTGAAGCTGAAGAATTCGGATTTATTTTTGCGCAAAGTTGCTTCGCAACAACATCTGCTTCTGAGGCAGCAGAGAAAAGGACCCTTGATATTTCAAGTGAATAACAATTGAAATTGTTTTCGGCGAATTCAATGTATCGTGACAGCACTTCAAGATCCTTCTCTAAAGCGAGAAAGTAATTCCAGTGCGCCAAAGACGGGCTTGTCAGAATCACCACGTTATTCCTCCTGCCAACGATGCAAGCCTACAGTGTCAGGTCTTTTATTTTGGTGTTTCAACTTTTTCCGCCAACACAAGCCTTTATTCCCTGGCCCATATCCCAACTTCTGTCCGATCTGCACCCCTGATTGCAGCAGGTTCTCATCGTGGATCGTTGATATCGTGGCCGACCCGCCCGCGACAATTTGCTGCATGAGTGTAGCTGATTGAGTACTCGCTGTCACCTGTCGAAAATGACAGGTGTCCAAGCCATGATCAAATCTCCTTCAGTCTCTTATGGATGATATCCAGCTCGCGCCGCGGAATGGTCTGCTCCGTGAAAGCCTGTGGATTTTCCTTGAACAAAGAAAAGCCGGTCAAAGATGATTTTACTCATTTTAACCGGCTCGGACTGTTCTTATAACGATAGTAAACGACCGCGCACCTGTCAAGTCTTTGCTTAACACTTTTATATTATAGTCCTATCGCTTTCTTTAAATCCTTGTGACTTGTCCATTTTTTGTTCTTCATTTTCACCTGCAACGCGGAATAATAGTCCTTTTTATCTTGCTCGATTTCCTTGAGCCGCAGATATTCCTTATAATCGAGGACAACGGCAACCGGCTTGTCGTTTTCTTTCACGATCTGAGTCTTAATCATGGTATGCCTTCTGCCTGTGCTTTACTTCGAAAGCTGTTTGACCGCTCTTTCCGAATATTTTATTTCCATAGGAAATCAGCATCTTGAGGTTAATGCTTCTTCTCAAACAGAGTTATCTCTTTATAAAGATCGGCAACGCGTTTACCCTTTACGGCACCCTTCCTGATTTTTGCGTAATCTCCGTATCCGGTTTCAGACTGCATGATAAATCGCGTTGCATTGACCAGTCCGAGATTCTTTACCAATGCCTCCCAGCCTGCATCTCTCAACGCATAGCCACTTAGGTTTTTCTGATGTGTTTTAAGCATTCTTAAACACCTCCTCTACGAGAAATTCAAGGGGACTGCATACCGACAAGGAAACCGCATTCCGCTCTTTCCTGGCTTTTCTAATGATATTATCGTCACAGGTGATGAAGTATTCCGCGCCGCCGGATTCAGCACAGGCAAGATGCATTGCATCGAGCGAGTCAAAACCGGACTCTTCTAATAAGGTTGCTCTCTTCTTGATCGTATCGCTCATTTTCACGGACCGCGACGCCAGAGCAACATAATGGGAAACCCGTTCTTTGCGCTCAGGAAAAGGTGACAGGCTGTTCTCATAAGCCAGCACTGATGAACTGATGATGCTGACCACCAGTCATCGTTTTTTCTAAAATAGACAGGAAGGCCTCCGCCTCAAGCCTGATTCTGGCCTGGCTTTGGTCGTCAAAAGGCCGGTTATACACGCTGGTATCCAGATATATTTTAATGCGTCGTCTCATACTCAAATATCAATGGAATCAATCTGAACATAGAATATCATGATTCAGCACAGGATGACAAGCGACAAATGCACTCAATCTATCTATAAGAACCGCTGACTCCTGACTCGTCCCCTGTTTTAAGAACGGCCATGAACAGTTTGTCCAATCACCTGAATTACCGCCTATAATTAGAAATCAAGTTATTACAAACTACCCCAAAAACTACCCCAAATTATGAACACTGGAAAACAAAAAAAGAGCTAAGTCTTTTAATGACTTAGCTCTGATCTCCACCTGAGTTCGATGGAGACTTTCAGAAAATATCAAAATAACCATGTAAAATCAACTACTTAATGGTGGAGGCGGCGGGAATTGAACCCGCGTCCGAAAACCTTTAGCCAGAAGCTCGTTACATGCTTGTCCCCTCATTTAAAGCTCTCGCCTCATCCAGCGCCTCAGGGAAAGCTTTGGATTCGGCCAGCCCGGTTTTTCTTATCTTCCCGCCCCGGACGAAGTCGGGAAGACCAGCCTGGTTTATAACGTCTCTGCGGCTGTTCAGGCGCCGGCCGCGAAACGCGCTACCTATTTAGGCTGCGAGTGCCAGTTCGTTATTGGCAGTTGATCTTTACCATGTGTTTAACGAGCCCCATGGTACCTCGGCATGCAACTCCTGACCTCCGTGTCCCCGTCGAAGCCTGTCGCCCCCCTTTCGTAAAGCATTGCGGATTTCGGATTGCGGAATGCGGATTGAACACCCGAACACCACAGCCACTGCGCAATGCGGATCTGCTATCCAGCATCTCCTATTTATATAGTACGCTATTTACTCTCTTTATACAACAGGCTTTCCGCGTCAGCACTGCTCTTCCCGCTGATCCTCACGATCTTGTCGCGCGACGTGTGGCCCGAGACGATCTCGACCCGGGATTTGGCGACCGAGAACCGGTCCGCGAGGAATTTGACCAGGGCCTCGTTCGCCGCACCGTCCACGGGCGGCGCCGTGAGCCTGATCTTGAGGCTGCCGTCCTCGAGCCGGGTGGCCTCGTTCTTCGACGCGCGGGGCTGGATGCGCACCGAAAGGGTAACGCCCGGGGAGTCCTTATCCTTTGGCCGGCTCTTCGGTGGACGCATTGCCGCCTTCCTCGTAGTTCACCATCTCCAGGTGCATCTGGATGATCTTCTTCAGGTCTTCCAGAAAATGATGCCGCATGCGCTTGAGGTTCTGGATCTCGGCATCGAGCTTCACCTTCTGTTCGTGCGCGCTTGCGACGATCTGCTGACTGCGGATCTCGGCGTCCTTGATGACGAGCGCTGCCTCGCGCCGGGCATTGTCCTTCTGGTCCTCCATGAGCTTCTGGGTCATGACCATGGTGTTCTTGACCGTTTCCTCTTTTTGGCGGACCTCGGACATCCGGTCGTCGTAGACCTGGCGGAACTCGCGCAGTTCGGCCACTTCGCGCATGAGCGCTTCCATCTCCTCGCGCACCTGGTCGAGGAACGTTTCGACCTCCTTTTGTTCGAACCCGCGGAAGGTCACATGGAACCGTTTCTGTTGAATATCGATCGGTGTAATGTTCATGATTGGCCTCCTGGTTATCTCAGACTGTGGCCGAGCTGTTTGAGGTTCGCAATGAGCGCGTAGTCGAGGAACAGGATGATCAGGATGGCGATCAGCGGCGAAAGGTCTATGCCTACCTTGTAGGGCGGCGCAAGTTTTCTGATCGGACGGAGCACCGGCTCGGTCAAGCGTGTCAGGGCCTGCACAATGGGGTTGTAGGGGTCGGGGTTGACCCATGAGATGAGCGCCCGGATGATGATGATCCACTTGTAGATGTCAAGAACGACTTCCAGCACGCTGGCGATGCCGAGGATGATATTGCCCATGTGTTCTCCTTCGTAGTTAATTAATGCAAACGAATTAAATATTGTTACATCCAGGAAAGTCCCCCCTCGCCCTACCCTCTCCCCGCTGGGGAGAGGACAAAGGTGAGGGGCAAATCAGTAACGAATCTAAATGCGTTTGTATTAGTTACGAATAAAATTTTACTCAAAACGGCTAGAATATTTTGCCACGAAGGCACGAAGACACAAAGTACGGCCTTAATCCAATTATTAAAACAGTAGCTTAAGCAAATTTCGTTTTTCTTCGTGACTTCGAGTCTTCGTGGCAAATTTTGGTTCCGGCTTGTCCGGGTTAGGTATAGATAAAAAGCTTGAAAAGGTTCTTTGACACTGAAGAAGCGGATTAACCTATGATAAAAGCGGATAAAGACCGAGTGTTTTTCTGTTGAGACGTAGCCTGCGGGTGAATCCCTCTTAGATAGATCCGCAGTTATCCGATTTTTATCCGTGTAAATCCGTGTCAAAGGTCTTATTGAGCTTATCGTTTCTTCACGTCTTTTTTTGCAGCTTTTTTCACGGCTTTTTTAACGCCACCCTTTGCCCTGGCAGCGCTCACGGTCTTCCCGCCGAGCTCCCTGCTCCTTCTGGTCGCCGCTTCCACTGCGTTCATCAGCACTGCCCGGAGCTTCCCCTTCTCCAGCTCGTGCATGCCGGCGATGGTCGTGCCGCCGGGAGAGGTCACCATGTCCCTGAGTTTGGCAGGATGCTCTTTGGTGTCGAGCACCATCTTCGCCGAACCAAAGACCGTCTGAGCGGCAAGCTCCAGCGCCAAGCGGCCGGGGAATGCCGACCTTCACGCCTGCATCGGACAGGGCCTCGATGACCGTGAACACAAAGGCGGGACCGCTCCCGGAGAGCCCGGTCACCGCATCCATCAATTTTTCGTCAACAACGACCGCTCTGCCCACGGCACTGAAGATCTCCTGCGCCAGCGCCAGGTCCTCGTTCGTCGCGCTGCTTCCCTTTGCCAGGCCTGCTGCGCCGGAGAGCACCAGCGCGGGCGTGTTCGGCATCACGCGGATGACCCGGGGGTTGGCCGTGAGCGCCTGTTCCAGGCGGCTGATCGTGATGCCTGCGGCAATGGAGATCACGAGCTTCGAGGAATCGGCAACACCCGCGATCTCCGCAAGCACGGCATCCATCACCTGGGGCTTCACGCAGAGCAGAACGATGTCCGCCCCCTGCACCGCCTCCTGGTTGCTCTTCACCAGGTTGAGGTTGTATTTTTTGAGATAGTCGAGCCGCGCCGGAGACGTATCGGTCACCACTATCTGACGGGACTTCGCGACATCTGCCGACAGCATCCCCTTGATGAGCGCCTCGGCCATGTTCCCGCCGCCGAGGAAAGCGATCTTTTTATCTATTGCCATGAACCCTCCGGATATACTAAGGAATCAAACCTTCTCAAAACGGCAAGAAATTTTCTCGCAAAGGCGCAAAGGACGCCAAGAAAATCTTAAGCCACGACTTGCTTTTTGTTTTTAAACCAGAAAAGATCTTGGTTCAAGGTTCCCTTTGCGCTCTTTGCGAGCTTTGCGAGAGACGCCTTTTTGTTCCAGCTTGTCCGGGTTAGGGTGCAATCCGCAATCAGAACTACCTCTCCCCGAATATCGCCGTTCCCACCCTGACCAGGGTCGCGCCTTCTTCTATGGCAACCTCGAAATCTCCGCTCATGCCCATGGAAAGCTCTGCCATCGAAACACCGGGAATGTTCTCTTTATCTATACTAGACGAAAGTTCTCTCAGTTTTTTGAAATAAGGCCGCGAGTCCTCAGGCTTGTCCGAATAGGGCGGCATGGTCATGAGCCCTTTGATCCTGATGTTCCTGAGCAAAGCTGCCCGCCTCACAAGATCTACCGCCTCGTCAATATCCACCCCTGCCTTGGCTGCCTCGCCCGCAATGCTCACCTCGATCAGCACGTCCTGGATTTTCCCGATCTTTGCCGCCTGCTTGTCGAGCTCGGCTGCAAGCTCCAGGTTGTCGACGGAGTGGATGAGGTCGAAAAGCTTTACCGCATATTTCGCCTTGTTCGTCTGGAGATGGCCGATCAGATGCCAGCTGAGCACCCGGGCCGAGCTGCTCGATCTTCTCTTTCGCTTCCTGCACCCGGTTCTCGCCGAGGACCGCTGCGCCGGAAGTCAGTGCTTCGCGGATTTTCTCGATGCCGACGGTCTTGGTAACGGTGACGAGCGTGACCGATGCGGCGTCCCTGCCCGCCCGCTTCGCTGCTGCGGCGATCCTGTTCATCACTATCTTGAAGTTGTCCGCAATAGGCATAATGCAGTTTGCCACGAAGACACGAAGGCACGAAGAAGTCCCAACTGATCTTATTTAAATATTTTCTTCGTGTCTTAGTGCCTTCGTGGCGAAAGTGTTCTCAAGGTTTTATCATCACCGCCGACAGCATCCTGCCGGTCCGGCCCTCGGCACGGAACGAATAGAACAGGTCTTTTCTGCAGCACGTGCAGATCCCGAGCGAATGAACGTTCTTTTCAGCCAGTCCGCTCTGCATCAGCTCCATGCCGGTTCAGCTTCACCAGGTCCAGCCCCCACTTGTCGTTGCCGCGGGAAACAGCGACCTCGTTCCAGAACAGGAAGTTCTGCCGCACCGGCCCCATCACCGGCTCGTCGACTTCGTAGCATTCCGGCCCGATCGCCGGACCGATGGCAGCGATCATGCGGGAAGGGTCGGAGCCGAACTCGTCCTGCATCCTGTGTATTGCCTTTTGCACGATCTTCTGCACCGTGCTGCGCCAGCCCGCGTGTACTGCCCCGATGGCAGGCGTGATCGGATCAATGAGCAGGACCGGAACGCAGTCGGCGGTCTCTATGCCGATGGCGATCCCGCGCGCGTTCGTGATCAGGCCGTCGGCCTGCGACTGAGCGCATGCTCCGAATAATTCTGTTCATCGACCGTAACGATGGCCTCGCCGTGCACCTGGTTCACCGTAACCAGCCGGTCGGGCGCGATGCCGAAGGCCGCTGCCACGGCATTCCAGTCGTCAGGAGACTTGATGCCGTTGTTCCTTGCGCCAAGACCGCCCTGCCGCGTGGTGAAAGCATGCTGGATGCCGTCGATGTTGTTAAGCGCGGGAATGGTTATAGAGCTGGTCGTATACTTCATGTGACTCTGATTTGCAATGAAATTCCGTAACTATTCCAAGCATGAATCGGTCAAATAACCTTTCCACAGATCGTGCGAATTTACTTATGATAAGATCGTGTTTAAGGTCCTGTCCATTTCCGCGAGAATTCGCTTTTTATTCGACGTGATCCGTGTAAAAAACTCTCAGTGTCTTCGGTGCTTGTCCTACTCACACACCCCGCAGGTCTTGCACGAACCGACCCTGCAGACCGGCGTGAATTTGCCTTCCAGCGCCCGCTCGCGTTCGTTCATAAGATAATCTTTCCGAACTCCGATGTCAATAAAATCCCATGGCAGGGCCTCGTTAAAGGCGCGCTGCCGCGTAACGTAGAAGTCCATGTCCATGCCGAGCTCTTTGGCCGCCTGCTTCCAGTCCCCCTGCTTCTCGTGAGCAAGCCGGATCAGTCTGCCGATCCGCCGGTCGCCGCGCGAAAGCAAGCGCCTGGACATATTCCCACTTCGGGAGGTCATGGATCATGTTCATGTTCCCGATCGTGCGCACTGCTTTTTCGAGCAGCCGCTGTTTTTTCTTCAGGCTTTCGACGGCCTCCATGGGGTCCCACTGGAAGGGAGTGCAGGGTTTCGGCACAAAGGAGTTCACCGAGAGCGTGATCCTGCCGATCCTGCCTGCGGGGCGCGCATGCTTAAGCTGGACGTCGCGGACCTTCAGCGCAAGCGTGATGATCTCGTCCACGTCTTCCTGCGTTTCCGTCGGCAGGCCCAGGATGAAATAAAGCTTGAGGTTCGGGATGCCGCTGCCGAAGACCAGGTCTGCTGCGCGCAGGATATCGTCCTCGGTCACGCCCTTGTTGATCACCTTCCTGAGCCGCTCGGACCCAGCTTCCGGCGCGATCGCAATGGTCTTGTGCCCGCTCGCCGCCAGGCGGTCGATGAGCGCCTGGCTCACCGAATCCGCGCGGAGCGACGAGACCGACAGGCCGCCTTCGATGGCGGAGCAGAGCTCGCCGATGGCGGGATAGTCCGACAGCGCTGCCCCGACGAGCCCGATCTTGCCGCACTGCTCAGCAGCCTTTGCAGCCTGTTGCTTCGCTTCGTCGATACCGAGGTTCCGCGGCGGAAGATAGATATACCCGGCCATGCAGAACCGGCAGTGCCTGCCGCAGCCGCGCGTGATCTCCGAAAGGTACATGTCGCTGAACTCGGTGTTCGGCGTGAGGATGACCGTTGCAGCCGGCGCCCGGTTAAAATCCTGAGGCCCTGCGTTTGACGATCGTCTCCGGCGCGGACGGCTCGAGCAGCGTCCGTTCTTTGATGGTGTTGTCGTCCTGATAGACCACATCGTAGAATTCCGGGACATAGACCCCGGGGATCCGGCACAAGGCCCGAAGCAGGTCGAGGCGGCCGCGCTCCCTGTTCTCTTTATAGACCTGCACGAACTCGCCGGCTACCTCTTCGCCCTCGCCCACGATCACGACGTCAAAGAAATCCGCGAGCGGTTCGGGATTGAAAAAGGAGCAGATGCCGCCGAGGATCACGAGCGGATCGTCTTCTGTTCGTTCCCTTTTGTCCGGCGGAATGCCGGAGAGCCGCAGCATTTCCAGGATATTGAGATAGTCCTGTTCAAAGGAGACGGAGAAGGCGAGGACGTCGAACTCCCGGACCGGCCGCTTGCTCTCCAGGCTGTACAGCCGGGTGTTGCTCTTGGCGTACTCTTCGATATCTTCTTCATCGGGAAGGAACACGCGTTCGCATGCCGTGTCAGCGCGGCGGTTCAGGATGGAATAGATCTGGTGCATGCCGAGGTTCGACATGCCCACGTGGTAGGTGTTCGGATAGGCAAGCGCGATCGCCACGCCGGCGTCGCGCGCCTTGTAGATGGTCCCGCGCTCGGCTGCAAGCAGGGCGTCGGTTTTATCGAAGAGCTTTCGTGACATGCGGGGATTATACTATGGTTGCGGGGATTGGGCAAAGAATTTCAGACGAAAACGGCGTTTTGGACGCGGATTTACGCGGATTTTCGCGGATAAAAACGGCTAAAGATATTTCAGCCACGAAGGCACGAGACATCTGAAGAACATCTTTAACTTACCTGTAAAAAGATCCGCTTTCAGCAGTTCTTCGTGCCTCGTGCCAAAGGACGTTTCAGACTGGCGTCGATTCATCACGGCGGGCACTTGGCGCAGACCGAGGTGAAGAGCGCTGTGCTGAGGTAGCGGTCGCCGCGGTCGGGCAGGACCACCACGATGGTGCCGCGGTCGAGCCGGCTCGCCATGGTGAGGGCGCCGTACACGGCAGCGCCGCTGCTCATGCCCGCGAAGATGCCTTCCTCCAGCGCAAGGCGCCGGGTGGTCGTGAACGCGTTGTCGTCATTCACGCTGACGATCTCGTCGGGGAAGGCGGGGTCGTAGATCTTCGGAACAATGGACTCCTGCATGTTCTTGAGCCCCTGCACCTTGTGGCCCAGAAGCGGCTCGACGCCCACCACCCGGATGCCGCTCCGAAACTCCTTCAGCCGCTTGCCCACGCCCATGAGCGTGCCGGTCGTGCCCATGCCGGCAACGAAGACGTCGATGGCGCCGTTCGTCTGGTCGATGATCTCGCGCCCCGTGGTCTCGTAGTGCGCCCTGATGTTGGCGGGATTGTCGAACTGGTTCGGCATGAAGTAGCGGCCCGGCCGCTCCTCCACCAAGGCCCGGGCGCGCTTGATCGCGCCGTCGGTGGCCTCGCACCCCGGGCTCAGGATCAGCTCGGCGCCGAAGGCCTCGAGGATCTTCCGCCGCTCCTGGCTGACGCACTCGGGCATGACCAGGACCACCTTGTATCCCAGGGCCGCGCCGACCATGGCAAGACCGATGCCGGTGTTGCCCGACGTGGCCTCCAGGATGGTGTCGCCCTTTTTGATATGCCCCGCTTGCTCGGCATCCCGGATCATTGCCAGCGCGATGCGGTCCTTGACCGAACCGCCGGGATTATTGCCTTCCAGCTTGGCAAAGACCGTTACCGCTTTATTCGTGTTCAGCTTTTCCAGTTTCACGAGCGGGGTGTTGCCGATGCAGTCAAGAACTCCCATAGCCTTCCTTTGTGGTCCTGCGAGATGCCGATGGCGGCGTGCTCCGGCGGGACAGTACGCGGAATGTGCGACCTGAACGATCGTAGGGAAATATACCAGTTTTGGAGGGAGGTGAAAAGCAATTTCTTGTATCGCAGGTTCAGCCCTGCTTTTAAACCTAAAAAAACATTGGAACACGGATAAACCTGAAAAAAGCCTTTGGACACGGAAGGAGCGGATTAACTCCGGATAAAAGCGGATAAATCGATAATCACTGCATTTACCTAATGGGTGAACTACATATCAGGGAAAGATCCGCTGTTATCCGACCCTTATCCGATTTGATCCGTGTCAAAAGCCGTTTTTAGGATTAATTCTGAAAGCCTACCCACCATTTTGGTGATGTGACTTTAGTTCCTAAACTACCGATTTTTCCTTGTGATCTCTGCGTTCTCTGGCGGCTAACAACTCTTTTTAGGTTAACAGGTATTCGTGTTTTTTTCCCGCACTCGCGGCCTGCTTTTTTCTTTGACCGCGATCTTTTCCCATGGCGCAACCTCGCCCGGCACGACATGGAACAGCGGGTGGCACTCCGGTCCTGCAAGGTTCCTGAGGCCCCGGTACTTCTCCGGGTCCCGAGTCCGCAATTTTGACAGAAGATGGGTGATCTCGCAGGCCAACTGTCCCTGCGTGACCGGCAGAGGCTTCCGGAGCCGGCCGCTGCCGATCTTCGTCCGGTCAAACGAGAATCCCCGCGACAGCGCCTCATCATGAACTGCACGGAGATAGGATGCGATGGCTGACTGCGGAGAGCGGACAGCCCGGAACCGTTCCAGCTGCGGATGATGGCGGTAGCCCCGGATCCCGCCCTGCAGCACCTTCTGCGCAAGAAGCGCTTCGCGCCAGAGCGCCACAAGACCGCGGGAATCGAGATAGCGGGGATGGAGGGACCAGAGCCTCATGGATGGGTTCCTGGATGACAACGACAGACAACGCTGAAAAGAACTTTGGCCGCAGATAACATCTGATAAACGCGATTAAGATAAGTAACGAAGTCTTTTGATACTCAAAAAAGATTCATCTTTGTTGTTCGGTTCTTTTCACCTTTTCGGTTTTTTTATCTGCGACAATCTGCGGCCAACAGTCTTTTCCGGTTCGTCAGCTGTCCAGCTCTGCGCGCACTTTCCGCAGAAGCTCTTCCAGCCGACCGGCTTGACCATGACCGGCGTCCCCGGTTCGACCAGGCCCCTCGCCACCATGACGTCGGCTGGATAGCCGCTCAGGAACAGGGCCCTGACCTCGGGGCGAAAGATCCTGATCTTGTCATAGGCTTCGCGGCCGGTCTTCTTCGGCATGACGACGTCCAGGAGCAGCAGTTTCACCCGGTCCTGGTGTTCCATGAACCGGTTCACCGCCTCCTCGCCGTCGCTTGCCTCGATAACGCTGTAGCCGTACTGAGAAAGAATGGCGGTCATGACCTGCCGGACGACTTCGTCATCTTCCGCCACCAGCACGGTCTCGGTGCCGCCGATGATCGCGGCGCCCGGCGCGGGAATTCCCGCGTCCGCTGCCCGCGCAAGGGGCAGATAGACCTTGAAGGTGGTTCCCCTGCCGGGCGCGCCGATGACGCTGATCGCGCCGTTGTGCTGCTTGATGATGCCGTAGGCGATCGACAAGCCGAGGCCGCTCCCCGACCCCCGCTCCCTGGTCGTGAAGAAGGGCTCGAAGATGCGCGCACGGGTCGCGTCATCCATCCCCTTGCCGGTGTCGGTCAGCGTGACGACGGCATAGGAGGCTTTCTCCAGGCCGTGCTCTGCGGCAAACGCTGCATCAACGTCCTCCACGTCGGTCTCGATAAAGAGATAGCCCCCGCCCGCCATGGCCTCCCGCGCGTTCCTCGCTATGTTTATGAGCACCTGCTCGATCTGGACCGCATCGGCCAGGACCGTCGGGTCTTTGTCCGTCAGCAGCATCTTCAGTTCGATGTCCTCGCCGATCAGCCGCTTGAGAAAATCCCCGACCCGGTTCACGATCTCGTTCAGGTTCGCCGGCACGGGGTAAAGCAGCTGCTTGCGGCCGTAGGCCAGCAGGCCCTGCGTCAGCGTGGCTGCCCGGTTCGCCGCGGTCATCATCTGCGCGACATAGGTCCGCAGCGGCTCGTTGTCGGCAAGCTTCGCCATCAGCAGGCTTCCATAGCCGGTGATGGCCGTCAGGATATTGTTAAAATCGTGGGCAATGCCTCCGGCCAGCGCGCCGAGGGACTCCATCTTCTGCGATTGGCGCAGCTGTTCTTCGAGCTTCGCGCGCTCCGAGAGGTCGATGCCGGTGGGGATCACATACTCCACCTCGTTCGACCCGTTCAGCAGCGCCGTGTTTGACCAGGCGATCAGCTTGCGCTTCCCGTCCTTCGTGATCCAGCAGTTCTCGTACCTGCTCGGGAACATGCCGGCGGTCAGGTTCGCAAAGACGTTCTTGATCCCGGGGACCTGCTCGGGCGGTATCAGGAAATCCCAGACGTGCCTGCCGAGCACTTCCGCTGCCGTATAGCCGCTCACCTCTTCGCAGGCATGGTTGAACCGGACGATGGTCCCGGTCCGGTCGAGGACCAGGACCATGGCGCCGACGATGTCCAGGACCTTGGCGATGAAGTCACGCTCTTTTTTGAGCTCCTCCTCGGCTGCGCGGCGCTGCGTCACATCGCGCGTGACCGCCAGCAGCGCGATGATCTTGTTCTTTTCATCGCGAAGCGGCACGGCGTGGGTTTCGAGCCTCAGCTTTCCTCCTCGTAAACCGACCATCTCGAACTCGAGCCTGCCGGTCTTTCCCTGGAACACCTCATGGAGCAGCGCGGTAAACGGCTCGCGATGTCCGGCTGCAATGAGCGGCCCGAGAGCATGCCCCCGGACCTGCTCCAGTGAATCGGCCTCGATCATGTCGAGCCCGGCCCGGTTCATCATCAGCAGCGAGCCGTCCTCGGCGACGAGCTTCACGCATTCCGGTTCCGTATCGATGATGGTCTGCAAAAAGGTGCGGCTGTTGCGCAGCTCCCGCTCCGCCTGCTCCCGGGCCGTGATGTCCTTGACCATGGAGACGTAGCCTTGCACCGCGCCCGAGGCGTCGCGCAGCACGGACGTGTGCCAGTCGCAGACCAGGGCAGCGCCGTCCTTGCTGACGCATTTCAGCACCGCGGAGCCGGAATCGCCGTTCGGGAGGAGCGCTGTCTGCAGCGGTTCCGGGGCGGCGTCCTCGGACAGGGACGGCATCAGGACCGACGCGTGCTTTCCCTCTATCTCGTCAGCGGACCAGCCGAAGATGCGCTCGGCCGTCCTGTTCCATTCGAGCACGAGCAGGTCCCGGTCCCACACAATGTACCCGAGCGGCATGTTCCGGATCGTGAGCGCCAGCTGCGCCTCGGCATCGATCAGTCGGCCTCGCTTTTCGATGCTCGTCATAGTGCCCTGTTTTTCATTCGGCGTCATAAGCAAAGGTCCTGTGCGGTTTGTTATTGTAGGGGCGGGTTTAAAACCCGCCCCTACGAGGGCAAGGCCATACTGAAAATATACCAGAAAAAACGCTATTTGGCGCAGGGTGTTGCCTTCTTGACGGGGTGGGAAAGCTCAGAGGGAGAACAGGTCGGAGACAGCGTAGCGGTCGGCAGTATAGAGCCTGATGTGCCCGGCAACAACTTCGCGGTGGGTCTTGAGTGCCACGTCGGGCCGGTTGTTCTTGTCGGAAAGATGGGACAAACAGGCCCACTTGAGACGGCCTGCTTCGCCGGCGCGGCGCAGGACCTCGGCAGCCTCGTGGTTCGAAATGTGGCCCTTGGGACCCTTGATCCGCTGTTTGAGAAAAGCGGGATAGGGCCCGTTAGCAAGCATGTCGGGATCGTAGTTGCTTTCGAGGAACACCGCGTCGAGGGAGGAAACGAGGTGAATGAGGTCTTTGAACACGTGGCCCAGGTCGGTCATGACGCCCAGCCGTTTTGCGCCCGCCTCGATCACAAAGACCGAGCCGTCCACGGCGTCGTGCGGCGTCGAGATGGTGTGGACCTGGACCTCGCCGAACTTGAGCCGGTCGCCCGACCGGAAGGAACGGACATCCTTCAGCTTGCCGAGCGTGCTGCTGCGCGACGCTGCCGCGGCGAGCGTTGCCGGCGTGACGTAGATCGGCAGGCCGAACTTGCGCTGGAACACGCCCGCATGGCCGATATGGTCGCCGTGGTCGTGCGAGATGATGACCGCATCCACCTTCCGGATGTCGCGGCCGTGCTTTGCCAGCCGCTCGGCGGCCTGAACGCCGGTGATGCCCGCGTCGAGCAGAAGCCTGACGCCGCAGGTCTCGACGTAGATGCAGTTGCCGCTGCTGCCCGACTGGAGTGAGATGGCGATCATGGTCGGCACTGTAACAGGGCATCGGAAGATTGTCAACGGGGAATGCGGGGGATCAGCCGGAAAAGAGCATTTGGACGCGGATAAAGACAGATAAACATTTTGAGACTAAACAGGTAACGTCTCTCTTCGGGCGGGAGGCAGTGCAGATAGATCATCGTCGTCCTGATGTCCGCATGGCTTAGGAGCGTCTGGATCGTGCGGAGGATGAAACACGGATATACCCTGAAAGAGATTGCCGATCATATAGGAATACACTATACTACCGTCAGTAAAGTAGTGAAGGGTTTTGGAGAACCACAATCAAATTTACGAATGATCGAATAGACTTTTTAAGCGAAACACCCTCGATGACCAATCACGAAGAACAAACAATAAAAGCATTCATCCTAAAAGAGAAAAGCGAACGTTATCTCTCGTTTTTGAGCAATAAAAAGCGAAGAAAGGAAGTTCTAGACCGACTTAATCATTGTAAGGATTTTGATGAACGCTTTGTTCAATGGTTGCCGAGCAATGCAGATGTAGTCAAGATTCTGTTGCAAGCCGGATCACCGGCAGAAGTATATGTGATTTCGGATAGCAAGCTAGACGGCAAGGTTATGCCTCTTCCCGATGCAATCCATGAAACTTCAATGAATGGATCGGGCACTATAGTATCGTGTATACCGGGGAAATTAGCCTATTACTACGATGAGGTCGGCGAACGCCGTGGGCTATTGAAGAGAAGCTAAAGCCTAACACTCGCGTCGAGAGGGTCGCGAAAACCGCGCCTCTCACGCGCTCGTTATGCGAGAATTTGAACAAATGGAATACAGAAGGAAAACCCACAATGTCGGTCACGACCAAACTCACCCTTACTGATAATCTGCCACTTACCTGTTCACGTTCAGGCACCTGCTGTCATGGCAAAACTGTCAGGCTGAACCCGTGGGAACTGGCGTGTCTGGCTGAAGCAAAAGGACTGACCCCGAGGGCGTTTCGTGATCGTTACTGCGATTTTGGCGGCATCCATTTGCGTTTTGATGGCGCACCCGGCTGGAGACAGCAGCCGGCGTGCAGCCAGTATGTACCTGATTTTGGATGCAGCGTGCATGTGGGGCGACCATTGGCCTGCCGGTTATATCCTCTTGGCCGCCAAAGGCAGGGCGAGGAACTGCACTACATGTACCAGGGGAGTGATTTACCCTGTATGGAAGGGTGTCCGGAAGTTTTAGATTTACCTCAATTGAGTGTCGCCGCCTACATTGAAGGACAGGCCGCGAAGCGCTTCGAAGTTGCTCAGGATGAGTATCTCGAACTGATGCAAAATTTAGCTGACAGCGCTTTCGCCCTTCTGCTGGAAAGTGGTTTGGCCGAATCGGGTGACCGGCAGACATTGCGTCTCTGGCGAGAGATGGGTAGAGAAGAGCCCGAACAATTGCAGGACCGGCTTGGTCCCGAGTGGATCGACCTGCTGATGCTCCCTGAGTTAACGGATGGCTTACATGATCCCATAGCTTTTTCCCGCCGGCATCACGATCTACTCCTCTTGAAAGCTCAAGAATCATTTGGCACACTGGACAATGTCACCGATTTCTGCAAAGCATCGGAATTATTGATGGGACTGGCGCTGCACCTTGGCCGTGGTCTGGGCGCAAATCCTGCCGAACTGGCCGAACACTGGATCAAGACTGCAAAAGAACATGGGGCGCTTGACTAGCGGCATCTGGACGGGGAACCTTCAAATGGTATCATAAACTGCTAGCGTGCACACGCTACCGCTCTTTCACCACTGCTTCGACCTTCATCTCCCTGCCATCCCGCAGGAATAGAATGCTCACCCGGTCTTCCGGCTTCAAGGTCTTCAGGAGATCGGAAAATTCTTTCAGTCCGCTGATCGGCACGGTGTTGATCTTGACGATCACATCGCCCTCCTGCATTCCCGCGGCTTCTGCCGGAGATCCGGGTACCACGCCGGAAAGCCTGAACCCTTTGCCCTGATACGCAAAATCCGGGATCGTGCCGAGGCTCACCTTCCGTTCTGTTTTCGTTGAAGCCTTGGCGTTGGCCGGGGCTGCACCCGATCCGGTCAGCGGTTCCGGCCTGCCCGCAAGGTACTCGACTGCTTCTTTGGCAACGGCCGCCACTTTCACGAGCCCGTCTGCATCGATCTTGTCGGACGTGTCGGTTGTGCGGTGATAATCAGGATTGGGGCCGGAGAAAAGCTGGACCGCGGGCACGCCCTTTTCCTGAAAGCTCTTCTGGTCGCTCGAATCCAGCTCCTGCGACACGGTCTCGATATCGACGCCTGTTACGAACCCTGCTCCCCGGAAGATATGGACCCACTCTTTTGCCGAGCCCGCGCCGAGCACCAGGAGCTTCCCCTTGCCGAGCCTGCCGACGGTGTCGAGGTTCACCATGCCGATGCATTTGTCCGCGGGATACTTCTTTTCATTCACAACGTAATACTGCGAACCCCGCTTTCCCGCTTCCTCTCCGGTAAAGGCGACGAAGACGATGGTGCGGTCCGGCTGCGGTGCTTTGGCGAGGACGCGCGCAAGCTCGATCAGCACTGCCACGCCGCTT
The DNA here is from genome assembly GCA_963818475.1 of Nitrospirota bacterium. Taxonomy (GTDB): domain Bacteria; phylum Nitrospirota; class UBA9217; order UBA9217; family UBA9217; genus GWC2-56-14. The sequence continues at coordinate 173,424 of CAWFSF010000003.1, forward strand.
GCGTTGTCGTCCGCACCGGGATGGACCCTGCCCTTCTGGCCTTCCCGTGCGTCCGGCCAGCCGAGCCCCAGGTGGTCGTAGTGCGCTCCGACCACGACGCTCTGGCCTGCCATGGCCGGGTTCTTTCCCGGGATGATGCCGATCACGTTCTTCATGACCGCCTTGCGCATCGGCTCTCCGCCGCTTTCTTCCCAGGCCTGGAACCAGGTATTGTCCCTGATCGCCGGCCGGCAGCAGCCCGGCCTGCTTGAACTGCTGCGCAATATAATCGGCTGCCTTGTCAAGCCCCGGCGTGCCGAACCCGCGGCCTTCGAGCTCCTTATCCGACAGATATTGCACCGTTTCCATCATCGCTTCTTTTGAGAAGACCGCGGGCAGCACGGCCAGCGGCTCTCGCGCAGCCAGTTTGCCCATCTCGACCCTGCGCACCTTTCCGTCGACATCAGGCAGCAGCACGGTCAGGGGGGAATCGACGACCGGCCATCGTCCTTTTGCCACATTGGCGGGTTCGGCTCCCTCGAAGGCGAGGTAGCTGTACTTGTGATAGTGCGGCAGCTTCCGGCCGAGGCCGGGCAGGGCGTCCGCGCGGTCCGCTGCAATGAACAGCAGGGCGAGGTCCTTGTTCTTCGGAAGCCGCGCGGAAAACACAAATGCATGTCCGTGACCGTCGATCTCCGTCTGGCTGATGCGCACAGCCTGCGGGCTCACGAGCACATCATATCCTGACAGAGCGGCTGTCGCTTCGTTCAGAAAACGGTTCTCCCATCCAAGAAGGGTCACGGCCCGGTCCGCGGGAAGGGCCGCTACCTCTGCGTCAAGCTTAACCTCGACCTCGTCCGGCCCGGACCTGCCGATGGACTGCGGCAAGCTCGCGATAGGCCTGGAGCAGTTCCTTCGGCGCGGACGACGGCAGGAGGACCAGCATCTTTTTTGCGCCCAGCGCCTGCGACATGGCAGGCGGCAGTTCCTCGCGATCAAGCCTGCGGAACAGGTCGAACTCCGGATCAATGTCGAGCCTCACCGGACGGCCCGGCAGCCGGAGGTTCATCTCCAGTTTTTTCTCCCGCATCTCCACGACCGTCTGGAACGCCTTGTCTTTGCCCGCCCATGGTCATCGCGCAGCGGGAACGCGCAGATCATAGGCTTCGCCCGGCTGGGTCTGTTCGAGCCGGGCTGAAAGAATGAACCCGTCCTTCACGGCAAGCGCATTGGCTTCGCTCACCTTGATGGCCGGCGCGCCTGTTCTGCGCGACCCATTGTTCGAATTCCTGCGCCAGGTCTTTTCCCGAAGCTGCTTCGAAGCTCGTGCGCAGATCGTCAAAACCCGCCGAACGGAACCGGTAGTTCGTATAGAAACCCCGGATGCCCTGTTTGAAGACGTCGTCGCCCAGCTCGAGCCGCAGCATGTGGAAGAACATGAGCGACTTGCCGTACCCGATCGCTTCAGAGGACGAGCTGTGGCGCGAACGGAACTGCGTGAGCGGAAAGTCCCTGTTGCCGAGCACGTAGTCAGCATACTTCTGGAGGGTGTTCAGCCGGTACTCGGCCCCGCCGCCCTGCTGCTCTTTCATCAGATGATCGGCAAGATAGGCGGTGAGGCCTTCGGACCAGTTGCCCTTCTCGTACTCCGGGAACACGCTGTTGCCCCACCAGTTGTGCAGGATCTCGTGCGGATAGGAGGTGTTGATGATGAACGGCAGACGGATGATCTTCGGCCCGAGCAGCGTGAACGACGGCATGCCGAAGCCCGTTTCCCAGAAGTTCTCGACCAGCGCGAACTTCTTGTAGGGATAGGGGCCGATGAGCTTGTCGTACAGGGCGAGGTAGCTTGCGGTGGCGTCGAGATATTTCCCGGCCAGGCCGGGGTCGGGCGTGCGCAGGAATGCCATGGCCTCGGCAGGGCCCGCGGGCTTGTCGTATTCAATGAACTTCGCGGCAACGAGGTAGATCTCCTCCTGCGGTTCCGAAGATTGCCAGCGGACCGTGGTCTTTTTTTTCTTCAGCTCGTGGAGCGTCCGTTCGCCCTGGCTTACGGCGTCCCAGTTCTCCGGCAGCGCGACCTCGAGATCAAAGGTCATGAGGCCCGTGCCGAAATCGGGATACCAGTTCGTGTTCCCGGACAGGACCACGCCGTCACTCGTGATCAGCCCCGGCGAATCCTGGAACCCCCGCGCCTGTTCCGCGCCTGCGGCCTCCAGCGGATGATCGATGACGCCGCTGTACCGGAGCGTGAAGCGTGCGCACTGCTGCCGGAAAGCGCACCCGATAGACCTCGACAGGAACGGCACGGGTGATGCTCGCCTCTTTCGTGATCTTCACTCCCCGGGTCGCTGACGCGGGCTTGAGACCGGCATGGAGAACAAAGGTGATCTCGTCCGGGGTGCCGGCAGGAAGCGTGATCGTGTCGATGGCGCTTAGGCGATGCCTTTCCGGCGAGAGGGTGACCGTGAGGTCGTGGTGAATGTATGCGTCGCGCGCAGAAGCCTGTCCGGACAACGGAATCAGGCCGGCCAGGACAACGAACACCAAAAGATGGATTGGAATATTTTTCTTCATAACCACGTGGATGGCGCTGACCGCCAGAGGGTTCCCGGAACCATCCTCCTTTGGTGGTGCCCGAAGATCAGGTTAACAACGTGTGCAGGATTTTATTTAATTCAGCTATGTCATAGGGCTTCTTCAGGACTTCGGTGAATCCCTGCTCGCGGTAGTCCGCGGTAACGGCATCATCGGAATAGCCGCTGGACATGATCGCTTTGACGTTCGGGGCGAACTCACGGAGTTTTTTAACGGTTTCCGCCCCTCCCATGCCGCCGCGGATCGTCAGGTCGAGGATGACGATATCGAACGGCCTGCCAGCTCTGGCTGCTTCCTGATACTTGGCCAGCGCCGCTTCGCCATGGGCTGCGACCTCCACCTCATGCCCGAGCGCGCGCAGCAACTCCCTCGCGAGGCTCCTGATCAGTTCTTCATCGTCCATGACCAGGATCCGCCCTTTTGGTGCCCCTGCAGGCGACGTCCAGCCAGTGGTCTCCACTACCGACCTGGCCGTCGTGGCGGGGATATAGAGTGTGAACAGGCTCCCCTTGCCGGCCGCTGATGTGACCAGGATCTCTCCCGCGTGATTCCGGATGATCGAATAGGAGGTCGCCAGCCCGAGGCCGCTCCCTTTGTCCTTGGTGGTGAAATAGGGGTCGAATATCTTGTTCAGGTAGCCCTCCGGAATGCCGACACCATTGTCCTCGATCGTGAGAACGACATAGTTGTCCTGTGCAAGCGTGGACGGCAGCGATCTGTCGTCGGCGGCAACGTTCCGCGCAGCGATCTTCACCACGCCGCCCTTCGGCATGGCCTGGTCGGCGTTCAGCACGATGTTCTGGATCACCTGGCCCAGCTGGCCTGCGTCGCCATTCACCTGCCACAGTCCATGGTCGATATTCAACTGGTACTCGGTGCGCGAACCGCTGAGCGCGAACTTTACGGCATTCTCGATCACGGGCTCCAGGGACAACGGCTTCTTGACCGGCTTGCCTCCCTTGGAGAAGGTCAGAAGCTGGGTCGTGAGGTTGACCGACTGGTGGAGCGCCTTTTCCGCCTGTTCGAGCATGGCGAGCGACTTTTCTTTCTGGTCATAGGTCATTATTGCCATGGAAATGTAGCCGAAAATGCCCTGCAGCAGGTTGTTGAAGTCGTGGGCAATGCCGCCGGCCAGCGTGCCGATGGATTCGAGTTTCTGGGTCTTGAGCCGCTCTTCCTCGAGGAGATGCTTCTCCGTGATATTATTGACCGTCTCGATCACCGAGGTAACGTTGCCTTCGGTGTCCTTGATGGGGAATCCTTTTGTTTCCACATAGAGCACATGCCCTTCGTGGTCACGGTGCCGATGGAGCACTGCATGAGGCTTCCCGGTCGCGAAGACCTGCCGGACCGCGCATTCCTCTCCCTCCTCGTAGCAGGGCCGGCTGTTGTTGTGCGATATCTCGTAGCAGTGCCTGCCGATGACCTCTTCACAGGGCAGGGCCGCCTGGCCGCAGTAGGCCTTGTTGGCGGTCAGAATGCGGTAATCCTTGTCAATGACGATAAAGCCCTCGTCCACCGTGTCAAGGATGCTCCTGATGAACTCCTCGTTCTGCCGGATCTTTTCCTCGGCCTCTTTGCGCTCGGTAATGTCCCGGCTGACCACCACCAGCCCCGTAAGATCGCCTTTGTTGTCAAAGATAGGGGCTTTAACAACATCGAGGAACCTCGTCTCGCCGTTCTTATCGGTATAGTACTCGTCGGAAGAAACAGGTCTGCCTCTTTTTATCGCCTCCGCATCGCTCTTTTTACACTTTTCAGCAACGTCCGGAGGCGACAGTTCATCATCGGTCATACCCGCAAGCGCATCCTGCCCGAGGCCGCAGGTTTCCTCCATTGCCTTGTTTACCAGCAAAAAACGTCCCTTGGAATCCTTGAAAAAAACCTGGTCAGGAATGGCGTGTAGCAAGGTTTGGAGCATGGTGTTTTTCTCGCTAAGCTTTTCTTCAGCCAGCTTGCGTTCGGTGATATCGCGGAAGACTCCGATGAGGCATTGTCTCCCTCCGATGACCACGGGCGTTGCATTGATGTCTGCATAGACAACGGAGCCGTCCTTCCGCACCAAGGGGACGTCCGGCGCCATCGAGATCTCTCCCCGCACCTGGCGTTCAAAAAGGTCCAGGACGCGCTGCAGGTCTTTTTTCGGATGCATCTCCTCAACACTGAGAGCGCTGAGCTCGTCGCGAGTGTATCCAAGCATGGCGCAGATGGCCTGGTTCGCCTCGATGTTCCTTTTCTGCGCGGGATCGGCTATCATGATCCCGTCGGTCGCCTGCTCAAAAATGGACCGGAACCGGTCCTCGGACTCCCGGAGCATGCGCTCCGCGTCTGTCCGTTCTGTGATGTCCTGCACGATACCGAGCATACGCACCGGTGCTCCGGACGCGTCGCGGATAATCTGCCCGATCGTGTGCAGCATTGCCGCTGAGCCGTCCTTTCGGAAGAACCGGTAGTCCATCTCGAAATGACGGTCTTCTTTCAACGCGGCGTCGATGGCCTTCAAAAAAACATCCTTGCTTTCGGGGTGCATCTGCGCAAGCACCAGGCCGTAGTCAGGGGCCACGGACCGCGGTTCGAAACCATAAATACGGTAGAGTTCATCGGACCAGTGGACCGCATTGGTGGCAAGGTCCCACTCCCAGTCGCCTACATGGGATATCACCTGCGCCCGGGAAAGGCGATCTTCATTCCTTCGCTGCGACGATTCCGCCTCTTCAACCTTCTTGCATTCGGGCGTGTCCTGCAAAACGCCGTGATCTGCCGCCTTTTGCCCGGGGCTTTTCGCAGGACTTGCTGTCCGTGACGAGGCCGCGGTTTTTTTTCCGGAAGCGGTTGCTTTCGGCTTGCTCCCCTTTGCTGGTTCCTTTTTCTTCGGCATGCTTGCACTCCCGGACCACTCAAAATAGCTCAGGATTTTTACTTACGTGCCCGATGTAATACTAATGTAGTATAGCAGAAAAGCGCAAACATTTAGACGCGAATGAAACAAGTTTGCGGGAAAAGAGCTTCGTGGTAGCTGGCTCTTCTCAATGAACCGGAGCAGTACACTCCTTTTCCCTCACGAAAGCGGAGGGTTACCTGTTTGATCGCCTTCCCAAAACACACTGATTGCAGAAAAAAATTACTCCACCCAGTCCGCGATATAGATGTCCGTCTCGCGCGGCTCTCTGCGGATTCCGGTTCGAAGCGAAGACCAGCTTCTTTCCATCCGGCGAGAACAGGGGGAAGCTGTCGAAGGTGGTGTTGAACGTGAGCCGCGTAAGGTTCGTGCCGTCGAGGTTGATCAGGTAGAGCTCGAAGTTGTGGCCGTATTGTTTGATGTCCTCGCGCCAGTCGTCCATGTTGCTCGAGAAGATGAGCCGCTTGCCGTCGGGGTGCCACGACGGCGCCCAGTTGGTTGCCCCGTTATGCAGGACCATCCTCTTGTTCGACCCGTCAGCGTCCATGACCCAGAGGTCCAGCGGCACGGCGATGATGTAGTCCTTGTCCATGGCGTCCCGCCATCGGGCCTTCTCTTCATCCGTTTCGGGATACCAGGCGCGCCAGACGATCCTGGTGTTGTCAGGCGAGAACCAGGGCCCGCCGTCGTAGCCGATCCGGTCCGTGAGCCGCCGCACGTTCGTGCCGTCGGCGTTCATGATATAGATATCGAAATCGCCTTCCCGCTGGGACCCGAACACGATCTGCTTTCCGTCGGACGAGACCACGGGTTCGGCATCGTACTTCGGATTGTCCGTGATCTTCCTGAGGTTCGAGCCGTCGGCGTCTGCGGTGAAGATATCGTAGGGATAGAGCGGCCAGACGTAGCGGACGCCTTGGGGCGCCTCGGGCCGGGGAGGACAGTCGCCGGGAAGATGGTTCGTGGAGGCAAAGACGATCCGTCCATCGGGAAAGAAGAAGGAGCACGTATTGGCCCCGTGGTCCGGGCTCACCATCCTCTTGTCCGAACCGTCGATGTTCATGGTCCAGATCTTGTCGCAGGCATAGCCGCCACGGCTCGACTGGAAAATAAGCTTCTTCCCGTCCCGGGAAAAGTAGGCCTCGCCGTTGTCGCCGTCATTGGTGAGCCTGGTCACGTTCTTCATGTGCCGGTCCTCGATAGGGGCCGCACGGCCGGCTTCCTTGCCATGGCGAATTGTGCAGCCGCAGAGGAGCAGCATGGCGATGATCAGCAGCGCTGAACTTTTTTTCATGAAAGGACCTCCAATGCCTTGATCATTTAAAGATTTCACGGTGTGCTCTGTGGTTGGATTTCGACATTAGGGGAGGTTCATTCATGCGTTACCTCTTTCTTGGGGATTACGGATTCTCCCTGCCAACATCCTCAGACCCTTTCCTGAGCACAGGCAAATATCTGAGCGCCGGCTGGCAAATGCCGTAGAGGACCACACCAGCGGCATCGGCTCCAAGGTCAAAGAGCGAGCAACTGCGATAAGGCAGATAGGCCTGCGCGATCTCGATGGACAGTCCGTAGGCGATCAGCACGAGCACTTTGGTCCTGAAGGTCCATGCAGGAAATGAATAATCGACCAGCAGGGCGAGAATAAAAAAAGCTATCACGTGGCCGATCTTGTCGTTCAAATTCTCGGCAACAGGGATGGCGAGGCGCGTCGTGGCAAGAAAAAATACTGCCGGCAGCGCGATGACCAGCAGGATGCGGAACAACGTGGCACGATGGCTGGCGATGTTTTCGCTCTTTGACATCATTGGTCCTTTGCTTAACTGAAAGGTCGTACTCCAGGGGCCGGCTGTTTAAGCATGGCGGCCATGCTCGCGGGTACCAGTATAACCGGTTACTGCATCAGTGGCAATTGGAAAACCCGGCGGCGATCCCGCATTCCGCCTGTACCTGTTTCGGGTGAAATCCGTATTTCCCCACGCCCTCGCTGCGCACAATTTAATTTGTTTAAAACCAAAGAATATACATTATTGTTGACTTTTTGTCGCAATATATTACAATAAGTTGTTTGCAGATGCTACTTTGTGAGTCCTGATGGAGGTAATGATGAAACGGATCATGCGGACGGTTTTCTTTATCTCTATCATCATGCTTGTCCCGCTTCTGGCCTTTCCCCAGGCTATTCAGCAAAAACTCCTCATCGGCCTCATTCCGGAGATGAACGTTTTCAAGCAGAAGGAGCGGTTCCGCCTGCTCGGCGACTATCTCTCAAAAAAGACCGGTGCGGAGGTGAAATTCACCATCCTGAGCCGCTACGGCAACATCATTGATCGCTTTACGTCCGAGAACATGGACGGCGCGTTTTTCGGCTCCTTTACCGGCGCGCTGGCCATCGAGAAACTGGGGGTCATCCCTCTTGCCCGCCCGGTGAACCTCGACAACACGGCATCGTACCGCGGGTACCTCTTCGTGCGCCGGGACAGCAGGATCCGTGATGTCCGCAGCATGAAAGGCAGGAAAATGGCCTTTGTTGAAAAAGCGACAACCGCCGGCTACCTCTTTCCGCTCGCCTATCTTAAAGAACACGGCATCACTGATATGGACCACTTCTTCAGCAGCTCCTATTTTACCGGAAGCCATGATGCGGCAATTCATGCGGTGCTGGAAGGCCAGGCCGACATCGGCGCGGCAAAGCACAGCATCTACGACCGGATGAAAGCAGACGATCCGCGCGTGGCCCGCGACCTGGTCATCATTGCCGAATCACCCTGGGTGCCCTCGAACGGGCTGTGCGTGCGCAAGGGGCTCGATGAAGGGCTGATGCAGAAGCTCAAGCAGGCATTGCTGGGCCTGGACAAGGACCCCGAGGGGGCTGCCGTGCTGCAGCAGTTCGGCGCCCTGCGGTTCATAAGTACGAATGTCAGCGACTACCGGCCGGTCTTTGAGATGGCCAAAAAAGCAGGGATCGATATAAAACAGTATGACTACCGGAACAAATAACGCCCAGGGGCATCGCTCCTTTGCAGCAGGGACTGACGCCCTATGAAACGAAGGATCCTGCTGTACCTGCTCGCTTTGTTTCTCTTCACGGTGCTGAGCGCAGGCTTCGCCACGCTGTATATCATCAACACCACCGGCACGCTCAGCCGCCTGGTCACGCTCCACCAGATAGAAGACCTCCGGAAGGACCTCATCATGTCCATCCAGGCGGTCCAGTCCGACCTCTACACCGTTAACACCGCCCTCGGCAGCCAGCTCGACGATATCTCGGACAGGGTCAATCGCCTGGACAAAGCGTCGTCAAACTGCACAACCTGCCATCACTCGCCCGAGATCACCGCGCAGCTTAACTCGATCCGATCCATGGTCCTCGACTATGAAGGGGACCTGAGCTATTACGTAACCGCGTCTGCCAACAGCCCGCACATTCTGAAGATGAAGATGGAGGCCGCGGCCACGGGCAACAAGCTGCTGGTGGAAACCGAGAAGATGTCCCTCCGGGCCAGCAGCCGGCTCGAGGGCATGACGCGCGACGTCATGAGCAAGATCAAAAGGACGGGGGTGATCATTTTCGGCATGATGATCGCCACCTTTGTCTTCGGCGCCGCCGTCGCCCTGCAGCTGACCGCTGCCATTACGCGGCCCATCAACATCCTGGTAGAGGCCACAAGGCGGATCGCGGCAGGCGAACTGGGATACCAGGTCGCGGTTGCCGACAAGACCGAGTTCGGCGAACTCTCCTCACGCTTTAACACCATGAGCACGGCACTGAAGGACGGCTACGCCAAGCTCGAGACCGAGATCGCCGAGCGCAGGCAGACCGAAGCCGCCCTGACGGGATCCGAGACGTTCCTGAACAACATCTTTAACAGCATCCACGACCCCTTCTGCATCTTCGACCGCGACTACCGCATCGTCCGGGCGAACGAAGCCTATGCAGAGCTCAAGCGCGTGCAGCTCTCCGGGCTGGTCGACCGCAGCTGCTACGACGCGCTCTACGGCCGGACCGCGCACTGCGACAACTGCATCGTCCAGAAGACCTTTTTATCGGGCGACTCCTGCGCGAAGGAGAAGCTCGTGAGCACGCCCGACGGCCACCGGATGTGGCTCGAGATCTATACGTACCCCATTGTTTCTCCGGACGGACAGATCTCGCACGTGGTCGAGTATAGCCGCGACATCACGGAACGCAAGAAGACCGAAGAGGCACTTCGCGAAAGCGAGGAGCGCTACGCCGTCGCCGCACGCGGCGCCAATGACGGCCTCTGGGACTGGGACCTGCGGACCAATTCGATCTACTACTCGCCCCGCTGGAAGTCCATGCTGGGCTTCAGCGACCAGGAAATATCGAACAGCCCCGAGGAATGGCTCGGCAGGGTCCATCCCGACGACCGGGCCGCGCTTGAAGCCATGATCGCCTCCCATGCCATGGGGGACAATCAGCCTTTCGAGGGAGAGTTCCGCATCCGCCACAAGGACGGCGCATACGGCTGGGTGCTGAACCGCGGGATGGCCGTTCGCGGCAAGACCGGACAGGCCTACCGCATGGCAGGGTCCCAGACCGACATCACGACGCGGAAGCACGCCGAGGCGCAGCTGTTGTACGACGCCTTCCACGACGCCCTTACCGGGCTGCCGAACCGGGCGCTGTTCATGGACCGGCTGCAGCACCTCATTGACAGCACCAGGCGGCGCGGGGAGGACACGCTCTTTGCCGTCCTGTTCCTCGACATGGACCGCTTCAAGGTCGTCAACGACAGCCTGGGCCACCTTGCCGGCGACCAGCTGCTCATCGCGGTCGGCAAGAAAGTATCCGGCTGCCTGCGGCCGGGCGATACCGTGGCGCGCCTCGGCGGCGATGAGTTCGCGGTCCTGCTCGAGAACGTCAGCACGGTCAACGACGCCGTTGATATCGCCGAACGGATCCGCATGGAGCTGGCGCTCCCGATCCTCCTCGCCGGGAACAGTGTCTTTACGAGCGTCAGCATCGGCATCGCCCCGGGAGCCCCGGGCTATGAGCGGCCCGAACAGGTGCTGCGCGACGCCGATATCGCCATGTACCAGGCCAAGGCGCGGGGCGGATCCTGCTTCGAGATCTACGACTCACGGATGCATGCCGGGGTCATTGCGCGCCTTCAACTCGAGGCGGATCTGCGCAGGGCCGTGGACCGGCAGGAGTTCATCCTGCACTACCAGCCCATCATGGATCTGCAGGCCTCTCGCCTCATCGGCTTCGAAGCCCTGATCCGGTGGAACCACCCTCGTCAGGGACTGATCTATCCCATGGAGTTCATTCCGCTCGCTGAGGAGACCGGCCTGATCGGCCCGATCGGAGAATGGGTGATGTTCGAAGCATGCCGCCGCCTCAAACTGTGGCAGCAGCAGTACCCCCAGGACCCGCCGCTCAAGATGAGCATGAACATCTCGGGAAAGCAGTTCTCCCGCTCCGACCTGGCCGAGGTCGTAACGCGGATCCTGCTTGAAACCGGCCTCAAGCCCGAGTGCCTGGCGCTCGAGATCACGGAAAGCATGATCATGGGGGACATCGACAGCGCTATCGAGACCATGGGCCGCCTGCGCACGATGGGTGTTCAGATCCACATCGACGACTTCGGCACCGGCTATTCCTCATTGAGCCATCTGCACCGCTTTCCGATCACGGCGCTCAAGATCGACCGCGCCTTCGTCGGGAAGCTTCTGGCGAACGGCGAGAACGATGCCATCATCACCTCCATCGTTACGCTGGCCAAAAGTCTGAACCTGGAGGTCATTGCCGAGGGGATCGAGCTCGACCACCAGCTCTCGAGCATCAAGGACCTGCGGTGCCGGTTCGGGCAGGGGTTCCTCTTCTCCCGGGCCATGGACCCTGCTGCCGTTGATATCTGGATCGAGTCCGGCACGCCCATGAAGGGGTAGCCTTATGACAAAGACCAGCAAGACCGACAGTCTCCGCCCCTCCAACACGGTCACCGGCAGTCTCATGCTGGGCTGGACCGCCATCATCATTATTTCGCTGGCCTGGAACCTGTACCACAATCATCTTAACATCCTGGAAAAGGCGCGCATAGAAGCGTTGACGCTCTACGAACTGAACCTGGCCTATCGCAACTGGGCCGCCGGGCATGGCGGCGTATACGTGCCCGTGACAGAAACATTCCAGCCGAACCCCTACCTGAAGGCGCCCCAGCGGGAGGTAACAACGAAATCCGGCAAGGAACTTACCCTCGTGAACCCCGCCTGGATGAACCGGCAGGTCTTCGAGATCCTGGGCCGTCAATCGCCGCTTCCGATCAGGAGCCACCTGACGAGCCTCAAGTTCGTCAATCCGGCCAACAAACCCGACGCCTGGGAAGAAGAGGCGCTTCGCGCATTCGAACAGGGCAGCACGGAAGCGAGCGCCACCATGCAGGTCGATGGTAATGAATACCAGCGGGTCATGAAGCCCTTCGTGGCGGAGCAAGGGTGCCTCACCTGCCACGGCCACCAGGGGTATGCCGTAGGTGACGTCCGGGGAGGCATCAGCATTGCCGTTCCGCTCAAGCCGTACTTCGTAGCCGAGCTGCAGGAGCGCCGGACCATCGGCCTTACCCATGCCGTCCTGTGGTGCATCGGCTTCGGCGGCATCCTTCTGGCAACGCGCACCTTCGCAAAACAGCAGGCACTGCTGGCAGGCAGCGAGGAGAAATACCGGCTGCTCTTCGAGAACAACCCTCATCCCATGTGGGTCCACGACCAGGACACTCTCCGGTTCCTCGCCGTCAACAATGCCGCGCAGCAGGCCTACGGGTATTCACGGGAAGAATTCCTCTCCATGACCTTCGCGGATATCCGGCCGGCTGAGGACATCCCTGCACCGGCCGGGAACTCTGCGCACACGACCGCGGGTTTCGATGCAGGCGGCGTCTGGCGGCACCGGAAAAAGGACGGGAACACGATCTTCGTTGAGATCGCCGCACACCCGGTGGTTTTTGCGGACCATCGCGCCCGGCTGGTCACCGCAACCGACATCACGGAGCGGCGTCAGCTCGAAGGCCAGCTCCGGCAGGCTCAGAAGATGGAGGCGGTGGGCCAGCTCGCCGGAGGCGTGGCGCACGACTTCAACAACATCCTGACCGCGATCTCCGGATACGGCAACCTCCTGCTGATGAAGCTGCAAGCCGACGACCCTTTGAGGCATAACGTGGAACAGATCCTCTCCTCGTCCGAACGGGCCGCACGTCTGACGCAGAGCCTGCTCACCTACAGCCGCAAGCAGATCATCAATCCCAAGCCGGTCGACATCAACGCTTTGGTCAACCGGATAGCGCTGCTGCTCCGCCGGCTGATCGGCGAGGACATCGACCTGAGAACGAAGCTTGCGGACGCGCGGCTCATGGTCATGGCCGACAGCGTCCAGATCGACCAGGCACTGATGAACCTCAGCACCAATGCGCGCGATGCCATGCCGTCAGGCGGTTCGCTCCTGATCGAGACCGCGAGGACCGTTCTGGACGACGATTTCAAAAAACTGCATGCCTTTGGGGGCAAAGGTGCTTTTGCGCTCATTTCCATCACCGATACCGGCCTGGGCATGGATGAAGCAACTCGGCAGAGGATCTTCGACCCCTTCTTCACGACCAAAGACGTCGGGAGAGGCACGGGCCTGGGCCTTGCCATGGTCTACGGCATCGTCAAGCAGCATAACGGATTGATCACCGTGTACAGCGAACCCGGCAATGGTTCATGCTTCAGGATCTACCTTCCGCTCATGCCGGGGGACGACAGCAGGGAGGATGACGTTGCTGCGGCCTTGCCCGTGCCCCGGGGCGCCGAAACCGTGCTTCTTGCCGAGGACGACGATGCGGTTCGCAACCTGACCAGGACGGTGCTGGAGCAGTTCGGCTACCGCGTCATCGAGGCGCGGGACGGCGAGGATGCTGTGGCGAAGTTCAGCGAGAATGCGGACACGGTCTCGCTGGCCATTCTTGACGTGGTCATGCCGAAGAAGAACGGTCTGGATACCTATAACCGGCTGCAGGAATTGAAACCCGGCATCAAAGCGCTGTTTATGAGCGGCTACACTGCCGACATCATCCATAAAAAAGGCATCCTCGAAAAGGGGCTGCTCTTTATCTCGAAGCCCTCCTCCCCGGGCGACCTGCTCAGGAAAGTGCGGGAAGCGCTGGACGGCGCACAACCGGACGCGTCATGATTCTGCAGTCATCTTCTGCTTAGTTTTGCAGAAGAAGGTTCTCTCCTCGTACCTGCCTCGTATTATCTGCGGGAATCTGCGTACATCTGCGGCCGGCAGCTTTTTTAAGATGATCTTCTTCCCAAATATCATTACCGCTGTTTTCAGCTCCAGGCCGAACCGGTTCATTGTCCACTGCCTGGTGGGAGACAGGCTCGTGCGCGCCTATCTGCCGAACCCGGGAAGGCTCCACGAGCTCTTTTTGCCCGGAGCACGGCTCTTTCTCGTCCCTCAGGAAGTCCGGCCAGGCAGGAAGACACCCTATCTGGTCGTGGCGGTCGAGCGGGACCACCGGCCGATCATGCTCCACACCCATGCGAACAACCTGGTGGCAAAGCATTTGATCGAAGAGAACCGTATCCCGGGCCTTGAACAGGCTGTTGTCATAAAACAGGAGCACACGATCGGCCGCAGCCGGTTCGATTTTCTGCTGCGCCAAGGGGGCAGGAATGTGGTGCTCGAGGTCAAATCCTGCACCCTCTTCGGAAAAAGGATCGCCATGTTCCCCGATGCCGTGACCGAGCGAGGCAGGCGGCATCTGCTCGAACTGGCAGGGCTTGCCGGCTCAGGTATGGCAACAGCAGTGCTCTTCGTTGTTCATTCGCCAACGCCGCGGTATTTCATGCCCGATTATCATACCGACCTCGAGTTCAGCCGCACGCTGCTTGCGGTCAAAGACCGGGTCATGATCAGGGCCCTGGCCGTTGAGTGGAAACGCGACCTCTCGCTCGGCAGCTCGGTGCGGGAGCTCCCGATCCCCTGGGCGATCATCGAGCGGGAAGCGCAGGACCGCGGGAGCTGCATCGTGGTCCTCCATCTTGCGCGCACCCGCAGGATCAAGACCGGCGATCTCGGTCCGCTCTCTTTTCCCAAAGGATTTTATTGCTATGTCGGCTCAGCGCAGGACAACCTGAGCAGGCGCGTTGCCCATTATCAGCGGACTCGCAAACAGCCCGTGCGCGACATCGATTATCTCAGGGAACAGGCGAAGGTGACGGCCGTCCTGCCCGTGCGTGCCAGCGCGGACCTCGCCTGCAGCATTGCCGGGGCGCTCCGGGCGATCGCAGGCTGGTCCATTCCCGGCTTCGGTTCAGCCGACTGCGGCTGCAGCAGCCATCTCTTCGGCATGGCGGAAGACCCGCTGCATTCCCCGCTATTTATGCAAACCTTGCTGCACTTCAGGATGGATCGGCTGGAAGAAGAGCTGGCGGCGGGAGAGCAAACAATATCGAAAGCCCCAGGGTCTGGCTCTGAGAGGATTAAACATGAAGCGGGATAATGCAAAGAACAGCGGTTGAACGTGAAGGTCCGTATCGGGATGATGAGAATAAAAGGTTCGTTCGTATTGAAGTTGAAAAGTTCATAAATCCGAAATCAAAGATCAAGAACCTCTTCGGAGGAGAAAGGGGGAAGTTGGGGAAAAGGGGCAAATGCTATTAATAAGAGCTGCTCCCCATTTCACCATCCTTTTCCATTTCTCCTAACCCGAACAAGCCGGAGCCGAAAAGCCTTTTCACCACGAAGGGCACGAAGATCACGAAAAAGTTGAAAAAGACAAAATCAAAATATTGATTTTAACTTCGCGCGCTTCGTGTTCTTCGTGGTAAACTTTCTTGCCATTTGAGAAGACGCTGTCAACTCTTCCTTGACGCGAAGGTGTAATCAACATACCCCATGATCTGCGTCTTGCCTTCTTCCGTGACCTGTCGATACTTTCTGATCAGTTGTATTTCCACGGGACTCAGGATCTTGCCGAGATAATCGGTCTGCTCCGAGGACAACGGAAAGATCCGCTTTCCTTCCTTGTAATGCGTTTGCGATGGGGAGAGGAAATAGCCTTTCACGTCGGCCGGCACTTTTTCCTGGTGAGCGGCCAGGATCAATCCCGACGCATCCAGGCCAAGCCTGCTCGCTATGGTACTGAGCGTTCTGTCCTTCGGAAGATGTCCTTTATTGAGAATGACCCGGAGGAGCTCAGGGCTGATGTCCAGGAACTTTGCGGAATCCTTCAAATTTTTAAATTTCTTTTTCTCCAGTGCCTGTCTGATACGCTCGGATATTTTCATAGTTCCCCCTTCTGGTGCTACACGGTATCAAGAATTAACCACAGAGCGCACAGGTGAAGAGCTTGACGGTAGACAGCAACTTCCTCTGTGTCGTACCCTCTGGGGTTGCCTGTTTTTTTCTCTTTTTGGAATTCTACTGCTTCCCTGCCACCGGCTTCACGTTCCAGATACGGTCTGCATATTCCCTGATCGTGCGGTCGCTGGAGAACTTCCCCATGCCCGCCACGTTCAGGATCGCGCGCCGGGACCACTCTTCAGGATCGCGGTAGAGCGCGTCCACCCGCTCCTGGCAGCCATGTAGGATGCATAGTCGGCAAGCAGCAGGAAATGGTCGCCGTACGTGTCAGCGCATCGAAGATCGGGCGGAACCGGTCCGGCGCATCAGGCGAGAAGTAGCCGCTGTCGATCATGTCCAGGGCCTGCTTGAGCTCGTCGTTGGCGTTGTAGAGGTCCCAGGGATGATAGCCCCGTGCGCGGAGCGCGGCAACCTCGTCTGCGGTCATGCCGAAGATGAAGATGTTCTCGTCGCCCACCTCCTCCCTCATCTCGATGTTCGCGCCGTCCAGCGTGCCGATGGTGAGCGCGCCGTTCAGGCCGAACTTCATGTTGCCCGTGCCCGAGGCCTCGGTGCCGGCGGTGGAGATCTGCTCGGACAGGTCGCAGGCCGGGATGATCTTCTCGGCGTTCGAGACATTGTAGTCGGGGAGGAAAACGACCTTGAGCAGATTGTCGACCGCGGGATCGTTGTTCACGACGTCGCCGACGCAGTGGATGAGCTTGATGATCAGCTTGGCCATGGCATAGCCGGGCGCGGCCTTGCCCGCGAAGATCACCGTGCGCGGGACCAGGTCCTGGACCCGGCCCTCGCGGATGCGGTTGTACCGGGTCACGACGTGCAGCACGTTCAGGAGCTGCCGCTTGTATTCGTGGATGCGCTTGATCTGCACGTCGAACAGCGACGCCGGGTCCACGACGAGCCTCAGCCGCATCTTGATGATCTCGGCCAGCCGCTCCTTGTTCGCGCGCTTCACCGTCGCGGAACTCGCTGCCGGAACGCCGCGTCCTCGGCAAGGGGCGCGAGCTTCCTCAGTTCCGCAGAGATCGCTGATCCACGTCGTCGCCGATATGCGCGCGTGATGAGCGCCGACAGCCCCGGGTTGGCCTGGTGCAGCCAGCGGCGCGGCGTGATGCCGTTCGTGATGTTGATGATCTTGCCGGGAAAGAACTGGTCGAAGTCGGCGAAGATGGTCTTCTTCATCAGGTCCGTATGGATCTGCGACACGCCGTTCACCTGGTGGCTCCCGACGATGGCCAGGTGCGCCATGCGCACGCGCCGGCCGCCCTCCTCGTCAATGATGGACATGCGCCGCAGCCGGTCCACGTCGCCGGGATAGCGGTGCCGCACCTCCTCCAGAAAGCGGTAGTTGATCTCGTAGATGATCTGCAGGTGGCGCGGCAGGATCTCCTCGAAGAGGCTCACCGGCCAGGTCTCCAGCGCTTCGGGCATGAGCGTGTGGTTCGTGTAGGAGAAGGTGCGGCGCGTGATGTCCCAGGCGCGGTCCCAGTCGAGGTGATGGATGTCGACCAGCACGCGCATCAGCTCGGGAATGGCGATGGACGGATGGGTGTCGTTCAGCTGGATCGCCACCTTGTCCGGCAGCTCGTCCAGGTTCTGGATGATACTTGGTGAAGCGCCGCAGGATGTCCTGGAGCGAGGCGCAGACGAAGAAGTACTGCTGCTTGAGCCGCAGCTCCCGGCCCATCTGGGTGGTGTCGTCGGGGTAGAGCACCTTGGACAGGTTCTCCGATTCGTTCTTCTCCTCCACGGCCTTGATGTAGTTGCCCTCGTTGAAGTACTTGAGGTTGAAATCGCGCGACGCCTTGGCCGACCAGAGCCGCATGTTGTTCACGGTGCTCGGTGTCGTAGCCGGGCACCGGCGTGTCGTAGGCCATGGCCATCACGTCTTCGGTGTCCACCCAGTGAAACTGCGCATGGCCCTGCTCGTCCTTGAACTGCACCACCCGGCCGCCGAACTGCACCGGGAAGAGCACCTCGGGCCGCGGGAACTCCCAGGGATTGCCGTAGCGCAGCCAGTTGTCGGGGTGCTCCACCTGGTAGCCGTTCTCGATGCGCTGGGTGAACATGCCGTACTCGTAGCGGATGCCGTAGCCGTAGCCCGGCAGGGAGAGCGTGGCCATGGAATCGAGGAAACAGGCGGCAAGCCTGCCGAGCCCGCCGTTGCCCAGGGCGGCGTCCTTCTCCAGTTCGCGGATCCGGTCGATGTCCAGTTCCAGGTCGCAGAGCGCCTCGCGGCATTCTTCGTAGAACCCCATGTTCAGCAGGCTGTTCGTAAGCAGCCGGCCGGTCAGGAACTCCATGGACAGATAGTAGACGCGCTTGGCATCGGATCGGTAGTAGCTGCGCATGGTCTCCATCCAGCGCTCGATCAGCCGCTCGCGCACGGCATAGGCCGTGGTATGGAACCAGTCGCGGTGCGTGGCCGTGATCGGGTCCTTGCCGAGCGAGTAGATCAGGCGGTTGGCGAGGGAGTGCTTGAGCGCCGCCCGGTCCCGTCCGCGCTTGCTGTATTCGAATCCGTCTATCTTCTTGATGGTCATGGCGCCTCCGTGCAGAGAACCAATAAGCGCTAAATCCCGGACAGCAAAACCCACCGAGCTCGAAGCCACGAGGAACATTGTATCATATCTCCATGATGATCGGCAGGATCATGGGCCGCCGCTCCATGCGCTTGTTGATGAACTTCTTGAGCACGCTCCGCACCTTGGCGGAAACGAGCGACCAGTCGCCCTTGGCCTCGGGGATCATGAGCGGAGCGTGTCCAGTCACCAGGTCCTTCACCTCGGCCAGAAGCTCCTGCGAGGCGTCCTCGAACACGAACCCGCGCGATACGATGTCCGGGCCCGAGACGACCTTGCCCGTCGGCTTTTCGATGGCGAGGATCACGATCACCACGCCGTCGTGGGCGAGCCTCATCCGGTCGCGAGCATCACGTGTCCACGCCGACTCGACGCCGACCCGGCGGTCTTGCCGTCGATGTAGCACGCGGCCCGCCTGGACCCGGCCTGCCCTGCGTCGCGGTGTCTGGCCGTGAACTCCATCACCTCGCCGTCCTCCAGGATAAAGATGTGCTCTTCGGGGATGTTCACCTTCCTTGCCAGCTGGCTGTGGTACACCAGGTGGCGGTACTCGCCGTGGACCGGGATGAAGTAGCGCGGCTTGATGAGGTTCAGCATCAGCTTCAGCTCTTCCTTGGACGCATGGCCCGACACGTGGATCTCCGAGACCTTCTCGTAGAAGACCTCGGCCCCGCGCTTGAACAGATGGTTGATGATCCCCGTGATGCCGCGCTCGTTGCCCGGGATCATCTTGGACGAGAGCACGATGGTGTCGCCCTTCCTGATCTGGAAATGCTTGTGGTCGTTGGCGGCCATGCGCGACAGCGCGCTCATGGGCTCGCCCTGGCTGCCGGTGGTGATCAGCACGACCTTGTCGTCGGGCAGGTTCTTGAGCGCGTCGATCTTGAGCCAGGTCTCGGGCGGCATCCGGAGATAGCCGAGGTCGAGGGCGATCTGGGCGTTGGCGATCATGCTCTTGCCGTTCAGGATCACCTTCCGGCCGTACATGACGGCCACGTCGACGATCTGCTGCACCCGGTGGATGTTCGAGGCAAAGGTGGCCACCACGATCCTGCCGGCTGCGCGGTGAAAGATGTCCTCCAGGCCGCGCCGCACTTCCTTTTCCGAGAAGGTGTAGCCGCCCTGCCCGGCGTTGGTGCTGTCCGACAGGAACACCAGCGTTCCCTTGTCGCCGTACTCGGCAAAGGTGCGGAGGTCCATGATCTCGTTGTCCACGGGCGTGGGGTCGATCTTGAAGTCGCCGGTGTGCACCACGCGCCCCACCGGCGTCGTGATGCCGAGGCCGCAGCCGTCCACGATGCTGTGGGTCACGCGGATGAACTCCACCGGAAAGCAGCCGAGCTCCACCACATCGCGGGGCTTGACCGTGACCAGCTTGCGCATCGGCATCGAGCCCGTGCTCCCGGAGCTTTTCCTTGACGAACCCGAGCGTCAGCCGGGTGCCGTAGACCGGGACGTTGATCTCGCGCAGCAGGAACGGCAGAGCGCCGATGTGGTCCTCGTGGGCATGGGTGATCAGGATGCCGCGCACCTTGTGTCTGGTTCTCGACGAGGTAGGTGAAGTCGGGGATCACGATGTCGACGCCGAGCATCTCGGCGTCGGGGAACATGAGGCCCGCATCGATCACGATGATATCGTCGCCGTATTCGAGCACGGTCATGTTCAGGCCGATCTCGCCCACGCCGCCCAGCGGGATGATCGAGAGAGCGGGACCGGCAGACACGAGAGGTGCGGCGGAAGGGAGATCATCAGGGATATCAGGCACCGGCGTGTGTCTCCTTGCTGAGGAACGAGGTAGTCAGTAATGAGCTTTCCGAATGAGGGTACCGCATTTTGAGGCGCTTTTCAAGCGTCATTTTGTCGAAGGCGGAGCGGCATGGAACGAGTCTTTCAAATTGCCGTTGGTGTATGCCACTTTAAATAGGATCGTATATGACTGCTGGTACTTTAGCCGCAGATAACTCCGCAATTCCCGCTCTCATAAGCGATAATGCTTCATGGGGAATTCCTCATTATTTAGTGCTCTTCGTATAAAAGTTAAGAAGATCTTTTTTCAGGGGAAATGGGGGTGAACTCTCATTAATAAGGCGGCTACCCCTTTTCTCCCTACTTCCCCCTTTCTCCTGAAAGAGGTTATTGATCTTGGATTTTTATTTTCTGAGCGCTCAACTTAAATACGAATGAACCATTATTTAAGTGCCCCCTTTCCTTGAAACTCCACGCAAAGCGCTTTATACTTTAGATCAGGGTATGGCATGGAGGGAGAGAGAGAAAAAGGAGGGCTTATGATTTCAAGGATCCTTGTACCAATAGACGGTTCAAAAATGTCACATAAGGCTGCACAATACGCGGTCGGGCTCGCGAAGCAAACAGACGCATCGTTGACGCTGCTGAGCGTCATCGACAATCGCTTCGTCATCGAACAGGCGATTTCAGCTTTCGCATCGCCGACCCATTTAAAAGAGTCTGTTGAAGACTATCTGAAGCAGTCAGCGCAATCATCCACGGACGAGATAGAAAAGATATGTAAACGGAATCGCATTCGATATAAAGCGGTCATGAGGACGGGTCATCCCGTGGAACAAATTATGAACGAGGCAAAAAAATCAAAAGTTGACCTGATCATTATGGGCTCCCATGGCAAAAGCGCCCTTAAGGCGGCCGTGCTCGGCAGCGTTACGTACGGCGTCATGCACAAGGATACGAAAATCCCGCTCCTCATCGTAAGGCGATGACCTGTCTGCACGGAAAGGTTCTTGTGATTTCATGGGAAGGTCTATTTCCCCGCCTCCACCAGTTCGCTGAATTGTTCAGCCGGCATCGGCCTGCTGAACAAGTATCCCTGGGCCCCATCGCATTCCGAATCGCGCAGGAACGCGAGCTGCTCTTCGGTCTCAACGCCCTCGGCAACCGTCCGTATGCCCATCTTGTGCGCCATTGAAGTAACTGCGCCAATGATCGCGCGGTCATCGGAATCTGTGGCAATATCGTGAATAAATGACTGGTCTATCTTGATCCGCTCGATCGGCAGTTTCTTGAGATAATTGAGCGACGAGCAGCCGGTGCCGAAATTGTGTATCGAAATATGCACTCCCAGTTCTCGCAATTCCTGGAGCTGTGAAGCGCTCTGCCTGACATCGCTCATTGCCGTGCTTTCGGCCATATCCAGGTCGAGGCAGCCTGGCGGCAGTCCTGTTTCCGTCAGAATGGCAGACAGCATCTTCACGAGGCCGGGGCTCTGGAACCGGCGGGAGGAAACGTTGACGGTAACACAAAAACTCTCCAATCCCGCTTTCCTCCACGCAGCAGCCTGAGAGCAAACGGTCCTCAGCACCCATTCGTCGATCGATGTTATGAACCCCGTCTCCTCGGCGAGCGGAATAAAGTCTCGGGGCTCAAGCAGACCCCTCTGCGGGTGGTTCCATCGGACCAGCGCCTCGGCATAGGAAATTTTATTCGATTTGATGTCGATCTGGGGCTGATAGAGGACCGCAAGCTCCCCGCGGCGTATCGTCTGGCGCAGCCATCGTTCCAGCTTCATCCGCTCAATGGTCTTCACGTTGATCGAGGGATCAGAGAACCGGAACGTATTCCTGCCGCTTTCCTTCGCGTGGTACATGGCGCTATCCGCATAGCGGATCAGCGTTTCAATATCGTTGCTGTCATCCGGATACATGCTGATCCCGACGCTCATCGTGACATGCAGCTCATGACTGTTGATGATGATAGGCTCCCTGAGAGCATCGACGATCTTGACCGCGATGTCGCTCACGTCTTCAATACGGCCGATATCCGCGAGGATCATGTTGAATTCGTCCCCGCCGATCCGGGCGACGGTGTCCGATTCACGGGTGGCCTTCCTGAACCGCTCCGCGACCGCTTTGAGCAGACGGTCCCCGGCATCGTGGCCGAGCGTATCGTTGATCTCCTTGAAGTGATCGAGGTCGAGAAACAGGACCGCAAGTTTCGTTCTGTGGCGCCGGGCCTCTGCCAGCTCGACCTGCAGGATGTCGATGAACAGTCGCCGGTTCGGAAGCCCGGTCAGGGCGTCGTGCTGCGCCATATGCCGGATCTCTTCTTCCATCCGCATCCGGTCGGTAATGTCCGTATTGGTGCCGAACCAGCGGACGATTTTTCCCTCGGCGTTGCGAATGGGTATTGCCCTCGAGAGAAACCATTGATACTCGCCCTCCTTGCTCCGCAGCGGGAAGGTATCCTCCCAGAATTCTCCCGTTTCAAAGCAGTGGCTGATCTTTTTCACGACCCGGTTTACGTGATCGGGGTGATGGACCTTCTGCCACCCCCACCCTTGCATTTCCTCCAGGGTCGTTCCCGTGTAGTCGAACCAGCGTTTGTTGTACCAGAATATTCCCCCGTTCTCGTCGGTCATCCAGGCGAGCTGAGCGATGTTGTCGGCCAGGGTGCGGAAGCGCTCCTCGCTTTCGAGAAGGGCGGCCTCGGCCCGTTTTCGTTCCGAAATATCCTTGAACGAGACCACGGTGCCGACGATGGCGTCTCCCTCACGAATGGGTGTCGTCACATACTCCACCGGGAAGCTCGTTCCGTCCTTTTTCCAGAATACTTCACCGTCAACGTGTCGCGAGTTTCCGTCCCATCTGGTTTGATATATCCGACACTCACTTTCAGGGAACGGACTTCCATCCGCTTTGGTATGATGCCAAATGGAGTGACTGTGTTTCCCCATCAGCTTTTCGGATGAATACCCGAGAATGTGTGCCGCTGCGCTGTTCAAAAAAATGTGATTTCCTTCTGCGTTCATTCCGATGATTCCGTCGCCGGCCGATTCAAGGATCAGTTCGTTTTGGCGGTTTATTCTTATAAGTTCTTCCTCGACCTTTTTTCGTTCGCTGATGTCCTGCGCAAATGCCCAGTTATACTCACGGCCGCCGAATGCTATATAATTGCTGGTGATCTCGACGGGGATCACGCTCCCGTCTTTTTTTGTGTGCAGGGTCTCGAAATGCAAACGATTTCCTTCTTTGAGCTCCACCCATCCGGCATTCCATGACGAAGCCCGGACATTCGGGTCCAGATCGAAGATCTTCATGGCCAGCAGTTCCTCGCGCGAATACCCGAGGACGCGGCATGCCTGCTCGTTAACATAGAGAATCCGCGCTGTCCGGTCTACCAGAAATACCGATATCGAAGCGTGGTCGACCGAGAACTGCGTTAATTTTAATTCTTCTTCGGCCAGGCGCGCCTCGGTTACATCCTGCGTGGTTCCTCTCATCCCGACCACGGCGCCGGCGCTGTTGTATTGAAAGAGCGATCGGGAATGCAGGATCCGAATATCTCCGTCCTTCCTGATAATCCGGAACTCGTTCACGGAAGTCTCTTTCTGCATATTTTCCGCTTCTGCAATCGATTTTTCCAGACCGGGCCTGTCCTCGGGGTGCACCCTCGCCATAATGACTTCAAATGCTCCTTTGGATTTTCCGCGCGGTATATTGAAGATGCGGTAGACTTCATCGGACAATGTCAGCTTGTTTGTCTGGGCGTCCCATTCCCAATTGCCGATTCCGGCTATGCGCTGGGCCTCTTCGAGCAGGGTCTTTCCTTTTTGGACTTCCTGTTCATTTTTTTTGCGATCGGTTATGTCGTCCGCAATACCGCTCAAACGGACGACCCGGCCCTTTGCGTCCCGCACTATCGTGCCCCGGTCGCGTATCCATCGTACGCCGCCGTCCTGCCTCACAATGCGGTATTCCATGTCAAAGCCTGCAACTTTCCCTGCTGCCCAGTCGTTAAAGACCTGATCCACGCGGTCCCGGTCTTCGGGATGAATAGCCTGTACCCAGAGCCGCGGATTGCGATAGAGGTCTTCGGCCCGGTGCCCCCAGATCCTCTCATACGCCGGGCTGACATACAGCACCCGCTCGGGCGCGACGGTGGTGAACCAGAATACCTGGTCTGTATTCTCTGCGAGCTGCCGGAAACGTTCTTCGCTTTCCTGCAATTTTTGCTCGGCCTGTTTCCGGTCGGTTATCTCGCGGACAATGGCGAGCAGCCGGGTTTCCCCTCCTATGACCGCGCGCTTGAGATTCACCTCGACCCAGAATAATTCCCCGCTTTTTCTCCTGCTCAGCCATTCGAAAAGCTGGGGAGGACCTTCGGCAGCGCGCCGGATCCATTTCAGCGCATCCTGAACGGTATAGCCCGGCGCTCCGCTAAAGAGGGATTCGGAAAGAAAATTCCGGAATTCTTCCTGCGGATAGCCGAACATTTCGAATGTCTTCCGGTTGGAGGAAATAACATCACCCGTATCTATGTCGTGAACAAAGATCGCATCATTGACGGACTCGAAGATCTCGCGGTAATTTGTTTCGGACGTGCGCAAAGCCTCCTCGGCCCTCCTGCGCGCGGTGATATCGCTGAACGTAACGACGGAGCCGAGTATCCGGCCGTCCGCTACAATTGGCGTACTGGTATATTCAACAGGAAATCTCGCACCATCCCTTCTGCAGAAACATTCGTCTTCAACATGCCTCGCTTTTCCTTCCTCGAACGGCGCATACGTCTTGCACTCCTTCTCGGGATAGCAGGTGCCGTCGGCCCACTTAACATAGGGCATGCATGAGGAGCTGTGCCTGCCGATGCATTCTTCGGGAGTGAAACCGAGCATGGCGGCAGCGGCTTTATTCATGAAAATAAAATTGCCCAGTCTGTCGAGCCCGAAGATCCCTTCGCCCGCAGCCTCGAGGATCAGTTGATGAAGATGGCTGAGCTGTTTCAGCCGCTCCTCGGCCTCCTTGCGCGCGGTAATGTCCCGCACGGTCGCCAGTATCCGCTGCTGCCCCCCGACGTCGGCCCGCTTGAGATTGATCTCGACCCAGAACAATTCACCTTTTTTATTTTTTGCCAGCCATTCGAACACCTGCGGCGGGCCTTCGGCCGCGCGGCGGATCCATTGCATGGCCTCCTTCCGGCCATAGCCTCGGGTTCCCGCACTTATGGCTTCCGGATCGATCCCGACCACTTCGTCAACCGAGTATCCATACATCTCCGCTGTTTTTGGATTGACTTCGAGGACCGCCCCGGTTTTTATATCATGTATGAAAATAGCATCATTCGCAGCATCGAATATGGACCGGTAGTTCTCGGCCGATCTCTTAAGCGCCTGTTCGGCGTTTTTTCGTTCGAGTTCTGCGGCCGCTCTGGCCCCGAAGATCTGAAGAAACACCGTTATTTCTTCCTGTCGGTCCGCCGGTATCGCCTTCGTCCCGAGCGCCGCGATCAAGCCCAGAGGCCGTCCTGTTGATGAAAAAAGCGGAATCCCCATATAGCTCTCTGCGCCGAAGTGCGAGAGGACCGCATCCTTCGGAAAGAGCCTCTGGACGTCCCGCGGGTAAATGCACAATTGCTTGCCCGCTACAAAATTGCAGGGGGTATTCTCCAGGTCGTACTCAATATTTTCGATGAAGCGGTCTTGCGCATAGAGCGCCGTGGTCCTTATTCTCTTCCCTTCGGTCAGTTCGCCCACAAACGCATAGTCGAGGCAAAGATCCATGTCCCGGACGATGATTTCCGCAATCGATCGGAGATAGTGATCTCCCATCAATTCGAATATTTTTTTTGCCGCCAGACGGGGAAGGCGGACCGTTTCGGCTGGCTTCTGTTTTACGTTTTTATGCATTTTTTCCGCTTAACCTTCGCAATTCACCCCTGCCAAAAAGAGATTGTCGGTTCAACTCTTTTTTGTCATCTTCGTATTCATCTATTCGGGTCACGAAAAAATAAAGATAGAGAAAGCATACTTTCTTATCATACAGGCACATTAACTAATTCAACTATATCTCAGGATTTGAATCGGTGAGGGGGGTGGTGTCAAGAGTATCTTCTGAATATTTTATTGCATGGTATTTCAGAATATTCTGCGTCACAAGCCGGAGCTAAATGAAAGAATCAACTCACCCTTCTGTCCAAACTCCGGCACTGGATCGCTTCAGAGATTCTGAGCCGCTTTTCACGCATCATTTTGACAGGCAGGTTGATACTTAATCGGGTGCTGTTTGCTCATTCTGGAAGGACAGGTATCCGCAGCAGAAGACCGAAGCGATGATGATTACAAGACCGAGGAGGTAGGCCAGGGTTCCCACTGCCTGGTCATGACGCAAAAGGCCAAGGCCCGAGAGTATATAGTTCCAGTCGTGGATCGAGTCCTCACCGCCGCCCACCGAGACCAGAGGCAGGGCCATGGCCTGGGCGTCCTTGATGTACACCGATATGTTGAACAGGTTCTGGCCGACCCAGAAAAGCGTGACCGCTGCGGAATAGAGCTCGCGGCGCAGGAAGAAGTAGACCGTGAACGCTGTCGGCACGAACAACTGCCCGAGGGTGCCGCCCGTAACCATCAGGCGTTCGCCGAACCAGCTGAGGAGCAAATGCCCTGCCTCGTGGGCCGCCAGGTCGACACGGTCGAGAAAACGGTATTCGGATACGTCGTGGGCAAGCATTATACCGTAGACCGCTAGCAGCACGGCACCGGAGGCTTTCATGTAGTTTGTTTTTTTCATACTTTCGAAAGGTCTCTGATGGATTCGCGGCTTATTCCTATTTGCTGTTACGTCAAACCTTTTTCTCGCACTGCGTGGCAATCTTTATAGCCACTTTAAGCGTCCGTTGTTTTTTCTGAAGACAGGGTCTTTTAAGTCCTCGCGTAATCTACCGCGGAAAGTTCTTACTTTTTCCTTCGTCATATGCCACTTCTGCGGCGTTCTATTTGAATAGCTTCCTCAAGCTTTCTTCTTCTTTCTTCTCTTCGACAAAGTAACATTCGGCCTGCTCGTCACTGGGGCGTTTTTACTTCTTGATATAGTAGCCCTTTATCCTCTCCCGGTCCTCACTCGCCTTATCTCCCTTATAATAAATCTCAAGGAACTCTATCCCGTCCTCCTCCTCGTGATACGCATAAATGACCCGTATCCCCGACTGCGCGCCTTTACCTTTCAGCGCCTTGCAGGCAAATTTCTTGGCCTTGTAAATTTTCGGGGAGCGAATGCCGAGATCGGATATATGAAAGATCGCGTTGCTGTCGACCTTCTTCTTGTGAAACGCGTTCATCGCGACCTTGATGAACATTCGCAGGTCTTCTTCGAGGGAGGAGAACCTCTTCAGAAGCTTCTTCAGGTCCTTTTCGAATTCCGGGACCTGAGCAATTTGCTTAAACAGCGTCCCTGCGAATTCACCGTAGAACTCTTTCCCCATCAGCTCTCTTCCGCATATGCCCGCACGGAATAGGGCGGTGTTCGGTAAAAGACGGATTCGTACTCGATGGCGTCACCGTCGCTGGTCGTGACCCAAGGCACGTCGCCATGAGAGTACGCGCTGATCTGGCTTGCGTTCATATCGGATAGTCGGTTCAGGACGTCGTCAATCACCTCGAGCTCGGTCCCGGTGAGTTTCACCAGGTCAGGCTTCCGGCGGGGCAGATATTTGGTCTGCTGCAACTTGAAGTACTCGCTCTTGACCTTTTCGAGCTCCCCATCTTTGATCATTTTCTCGACGATCTTGACGAACTCCACCGGCGTCGGTCCGAATTTGTTCTTGATGTACGTAGCGCCGACCAGCTGTTCCTCATATTTTTCATAGAAATCGAAGTCGATAAAATAGAGAAGCTTGTAAATGACCGTCTCGCCGATGTTCTCTTTGGCGCCTACCTTATTCAGGATGTACAACAGCACTTCCTTAAATTTTTGAAGGTTCTTCTGCGGCACACTGATCCGCATTTGCGGCTTGGAAGCTTTTTCTTCCTTCCCCCCTTTCCCCTCTTGCAGGTGGACATCGGGCTGTGTTCCGGGATTCAACAAGTCGTCCAAGGACACGCGGAAGATCTGAGAGAACTTAACAAGCTCGTCGGCCGCGGTTTTCCGTGCGCCACTTTCTATTTGCGAGATGGCGGGGCGCGGCAATTTCATAGCCTGCGCCAGCGCGTCCTGGCTCATCCCGGCCTTTTCCCGCAGCTCTTTTATTCTGTGCCCTATTTTTACGTAAATGCTCATGAAGTGTCCCCTTGACACCATGTTACCACAGGTTCGATTATCTGTCAATGAATTGTTTGATTATCTTACGAAAGGTTGGCGAGAAGGAGGGGCTTTTTCAGTAGAGGCTGTTCTTAACTCACCCTTCTGTCCAAACTCCGGTACTGGATCGCTTCAGAGATATGCTCGGTCGCGATCTTCTCAGCTGCCATCGATATCAGCGATCGTCCTCGCCACTTTCAGGATGCGGTTGTACGCACGGGCCGAAAGGCCGAGCCGGTTCATGGCAGACTCCATGAGGGTCGTGCAGGACTCATCGATCTTGCAGTACTTGCGGATATGGCGCGGCTTCATCTGCGCGTTGGCGTAGATGCCGTCGCCGGAGAACCTCCCCTGCTGGATCGTGCGGGCGCGGGTCACGCGGTCGCGGATCGATGATGACGGTTCGCCCAGGGTGTCGGAGGCGATCTCGTTGAACTTGATGGCGGGCACTTCGATATGGATGTCGATGCGGTCCATGAGCGGGCCGGACACTTTGGAGCGGTAGGTCTGGATCTGGTGCGGCGTGCAAAGGCACTGGTGGAAGGGGTCGCCGTGGAACCCGCACTTGCAGGGGTTCATGGCTGCCACAAGCATCATCGACGCCGGGTAGGTAAGCGACGTGATCGCGCGCGAGATCGTGACCTGGCCGTCCTCAAGCGGCTGGCGGAGCGCTTCGAGTACATTGCGCTTGAACTCGGGCAGTTCGTCGAGAAACAGCACTCCGTTATGCGACAGGCTCACCTCGCCGGGCTTCGGCACTTGCCCGCCGCCGATGAGCCCGGCATCGGATATGGTGTGGTGCGGCGAACGATAGGGACGGGTCGCAATGAGCGGCTGGCCGTGCTTCAAGAGCCCCATGATACTGTGGATCTTCGTGGTCTCGATGGATTCGTCAAAGCTCATCTGCGGCAGCACTGACGGCAAGCGGCGGGCGAGCATGGTCTTGCCCGAGCCCGGAGGCCCGATCATGATGATATTATGGCTGCCTGCTGCGGCGATCTCGATGGCTCGCTTGGCATGCTCCTGGCCTTTGACCTCGAGGAAGTCCTCCTGGTATGCAGAGTAGGCCTCGAAGGCGTTCCTCACATCCATGGCGATCGGCTCAACCGCCTGCCTGCCCAGAAGAAACTCCACCACCTGCGGCAGCGTCTGCATGCCGAAGATCTTGACGGACTCGACTACGGCCGCTTCCTGGGCATTATCAGCGGGGATGATCATGCCGCGGTACCCTGCTTTTTTGGCGAGCACTGCCATGGAGAGTGCGCCCCGCACCGGCTTGACCCTTCCGTCCAGCGCAAGTTCTCCCACGATGAGGTAGCCCGAAGCCTGCTCCTGCGTCAAAACGCCCTCGGCGATCAGCATGCCGATAGCGATAGGCAGGTCAAAGGCGGAGCCTTCTTTTTTTATGTCAGCAGGCGCCAGGTTGACAATGACCTGTTTGAGCGGAAAGTCGAAGCCCGTGTTCTTGAGCGCCGCGCGCACGCGCTCCTTGCTCTCTTTGACTGCGGCATCGGGAAGGCCGACGGTTGAGAAGAAGGGAAGCCCCCGGGCCGCGATGTCGACCTCAACTTCGACAGGATAGGCGTCAATGCCGAGTACTGCCGAGCTGATGACCTTCGAGAGCATAGGGCTCCTTTTTCAATTGCGGATTGCGGAATGCGGATTGCGGAATGAGAAGCTTTGAACCTTACTCCGGGACAGGGGCAATGGTGAGTAGGAGAATAGCAGAGAACAACGAGAAATGTCAATTTGAAAGTATTCGTACTATTTACAAACGCTTCTCGCTTTGATGAAACCGCATCTCATCTTCATCCTCTCCACCGCGGGGAGAGGGTAGGGTGAGGCGGATCCATTCGGGATAGAGAAACCTTTATTTCGTTTTCATTCCTTACTGCTCGAAGCGGCTCACAAAAGCGCCGATGAAGCGCATGTTTTTTACGTAGTCGGCAAAAAGGACTTCTTTCACCACACCGCCGCCGGGCCGATCGGACCGGTCCTTGTCACCGGCTGCATGGATCAGATAGGGCTTGCCCCCTTTGACGCGGACGATGGAGAGATGGGCCACGATCTCTTCTACAACGCGTTTCTTCGGGTCCTTGACCCAGTAGATAATGTCTCCATCCTGCAGGTTCTTCTGGAGGCCCTGCATAAGGAGCGTGGACTTCGGCAGGATGTCGACCTGGTCCTTGCCGCGGGAGCCGGGAATCGTCGTGGTGGCGCCGAGTTCGGCTGTCACGTTCTTTCCCCATTTGCCGCCGAATACCATGTCTTCGCCGTACTGGTAGCGCTGGTCGTAGTTCGTGACCAGGCCGTCCGCCTGCATTCCCACGGTGATGAACCGGAGCGAAAGCGCCTGGTTGACGGCTTCGTCGGGCGCATTGCTCCGGGCAAGCTCGACCGAACGGAACGTATGGTACATGCAATCGACCTTTTCATCGGCCACAATGCGGTTCGTGCGCACATACAGGCCGAGGGGGTCGGGATCGTAGGGCGTGCCGATAAAGCGGCCGGCCCAGTAGGCAATGCGTTTGTTGAGCGGAAGCCGCGCGGCACGGGCCTGGGCGAGCAGGATCTCGTCAGCGGTCATGGCCGCCGGAATCTTGTTCTGGCCCGGGTCGGCACCGATGACTCGGAGCCCGTATTGCAGGGCATTGGCATGGATGACTGCGGGCTGGACCGTGCGCTTTTTCGTGGCCTGCAGGAAGCGCCCGTTGCCGAGCGCAAGTCCTGAGCTCTCGCCAGAGAACACCAGGATGTCCCCGGCCTGGATCTCTTTTTTGTCCACCCTCGCTGCCAGGGCCTTGAACGAGGAACGGTCCGTGCCTAGGGCTATGCCGTGGATCCGGTAGACAATATAGATGAGTCCATCAGTATCCATGCCCTGGGACGTGAGCCCTCCGTCATGGTGGGTTACACCGACGAACTGTTGCGCGGTCTTTATGATCTCCTCCGGAGTCGTATCGTTCATGATCGGGTCGGAGGTCTTGATCGGCATCACGTCTGCTGCATCGACAATGGCAAGCGTGTGATCGGGGAACTGCACCTTGTAGCCCTTGACCGTTTGGTCGACCACCGGCAGCCGCGTGCCTGCATAGAGCGGCACGTTATGATCCCCGGTCTTGTCGAGGATCAGGGCCTCGGTCTTGGCCCTGGTGATGACGATCTTCTTGCGGGAATCATTCAGATAGGCAAGGCCTTTGTCCCGGGGGATGAGCACTGCCTCCTGCTGGATCCAGCCTTCGCGGCCGTCCTGGCCCGGAATGGCGATGTGATAGCGGTAGTCCCGCTTTTCCAGGATGCGCACCTCGTCGCCCATCAGCACCTGCGTCGCCAAGCGGGATTTGGGCAGCGGCTCTTCATGGACGTTCGCCAGGGGGACCGAGATGATGCCGCGGCTGCCCGCCTTCGTCTCCTGGGCATGAGCGCTGGAAACGACAATGAGAATGATGCTGATAAGGACGGCTATGGGGAAAGGCTTTTTCATGTCGAACAAACTCGGGAGAACAACGGAGAACCGCGCTGCGCGCGGCGATCGGATAAAAAATGGTGCCGAAGGGGGGAATCGAACCCCCATGGGTTGCCCCACACGCCCCTCAAACGTGCGTGTCTACCAGTTCCACCACTTCGGCATTTTTTCTGCTGCGTATGTGATCCGAGAACGCCCGACAATCCCTGAGGGAAACCATCGTGAAGGGCTTAACGGCCGTCCTGCGGTGCGGGGCCTATTTCTTTGCTGCCTGTACGTAGGTGATCCACTTCCCGTGCCTGGCATCGCGGCCGTGCACGCAGTCGAAGTAGGCGGTCTGCAGTTCTTTCGTTATGGGACCCGGTTTGCCCGTGCCGATCACCCGGTTGTCCACTTCACGTATCGGCGTGATCTCGGCTGCCGTGCCGGTAAGGAACAATTCATCGGCCACGTACAGTTCATCGCGCGTGAACCGCTCTTCAACAAGCTTCATCCCGCGCTCAGCGGCCAACTCCATGATCGTTTCCCGCGTGATGCCCTCGAGGATCGATGTGAGCGGCGGTGTTTTGATCACGCCCTTGCGGACCATAAAGACGTTCTCGCCGCTTCCCTCGGCCACGTAGCCGTCGGTGTCGAGCAGCACGGCCTCGTCGTATCCGTCCTTGAGCGCCTCGCGCTTGGCAAGGAGGGAATTTGCATAATTCGCCGTGGTCTTGGAGCGCACCATGGTCGAGTTCACATGCGGCCGGGTGAACGAAGAGATCTTGACGCGGATGCCGTTATTGAGCCCTTCTTCGCCGAGGTAGCTGCCCCAGGGCCAGACCGCGATCGAGATCTGGACCGGATTTACCTTGGGAAAGATCCCCATGGCGCCGTAGCCCAGGAACGCAAGCGGTCTGATGTAGCACGCTTCGATCTTGTTAACGCGGATCGTTTCCAGGATCGCCTCGACAACCGCTTCGCGCGTGAAGGGCATCTCCATATAGCAGATGTGGGCGGACTCGAACAAGCGGTTGACATGTTCCTGCAGCCTGAACACCGCTGATCCCGCATCAGCCTTGTAGCAGCGGATGCCCTCAAATACTGCCGTACCGTAGTGCATGGAGTGTGTCAGGATGTGGACCTTGGCATCGTCCCACTTCACGAAGGTGCCGTTCATCCATATTTTCTCGGTGGCAGGCAGCATAACAGAGGACATTTATAACAGCCTGAGCCATAATTGTCAATCGTTTTTTTGCTGATTGTTGCCCGTTCTGTGCCGCTCACGCCGATGGAATTCCGCTGCTTGATGCTGCGAAGGCACTCCCAAGACAGTCGCTTTTTAAACGTAAACCCGAAGAATATTTCACGCAGAGACGCAGAGCTCGCAGAGAACGTCAACGGCTATGAAAAGGCTTCTAAAAAACAAAATATCTGCTTTTCTCCGCGGCCTCCGCGCCTCCGCGAGAGACGCCTTTAGCCGGATTCCGGTTTGACATTGCGTCGGATGAGAGATAAAATTTAAGCGTTTCCAACTTGAGGAGGCCCCCATGCAGATCAAGACCATCCTTTTCCCGACCGATTTTTCGAACGGTGCACGCGCTGCCATGGACTATGCGCTGTCCCTGGCAAAGGACTACGAGGCGAAGCTTATCCTGCTGTACGTCATTCAAGACATCAGCATCGCGGAATGGTACATACCTTCGACCTTGTCGGTCGCCGACCTCGTGGAGGATATGCAAAAAAGCGCTTCAAAAGAAATGGCCAAGTGGGAAGCAGAAGCAGCGTCGCGGGTAAAGGATGTGGATACGATGTTGGAGCGGGGCGTGCCCTTTGTCGAGATCATCAGAATAGCAAAAGAAAGGAACGCGGACCTGGTAGTCATCGGGACCCATGGCAGGACCGGCATCGACCACATGCTTTTCGGCAGCACTGCGGAGAAGGTGGTGCGCAAAGCGCCCTGCCCGGTCCTGACGGTCCGCACCGCAGGCAGGGAGTTCAAGATGCCGTGACCCCCGCGTTTCGCGGGGGCAAGCTCCAAATAACAAATCGCAAATCCCAAATAATATCAAAATGACAATTTGGATGTCCGCACTGTTTGATTTGATTTTTGAGCTTGAAATTTATTTGGGATTTGATGCTTGATGTTTGGAGCTTATCACGGGCAGGCCATAAAGGCCTGCCCGTGTTCGTTATTGCCCGAGTAGCGTGGTGAAGGTATCGTGGTGGCTCTCCTCATCGGAGAGGATGCTCTCGAACAATAGGCGAGTGGTCTCATCACCTTCTGAAGCGGCCTGCTTGATGATGTCCTTATACAGCGTGATGGCCTCTTCCTCGGCCTTTACATCGGCCTTCAGCATCTGCTCGGGAGTGCCGCCCATGGCAATAGGGTTCGGCTTGGTCGTCGGGTTTACGTCAAAATAGAAGAGCCGCTCCGCGATCTTCTCTGCATGCTTCATCTCCGCCATGGCAACATCCTCGAACACATCCATGAGCGAGGAGGAGTTCATGCCTTTGACCATAATGTGATGCCACATGTACTGGACGATCGCCTGAAGTTCTCCAGCAATGGCCTGGTTCATCATTTCCGTCAGTTTGGGACTTGCCTTCTGCACCATAATGCTCCTCCTTGTTGGTCGGGGTCGCCCGAAGATGCATTAACTATAGCACAGAATCCGGTGCTTTTTTCGAGACAGCCCCTTCACTTTCGTCCTCTCGCCCCAGAGGGCAGAGGAGACAGGCTGTAGCCCCTCCCTTGATTGGAGGGGTTGGGGGAGGGTGACGGAGACACCTTAGACTCCCGCGGCCTTTTTGCGCTCAGCCTGTTCGATGATGCAGGCGATCCCTTTTCCCCGGAGACCGGGACGGTAGCAGCCATTGCAGGAAATACAGCGGCTGCGGCTAGTGCTGCCTTCCTGCCACAGTTTGACCAACTCGGGCTCGCGGATGAGCGGCCGCGCCAGCGAGATATAATCCGCCGCGCCTTGTTCAACGACCTCGCGCGCCAGATCAAGGCTCCGGAACCCGCCGACGACAAGGACGGGACAACTGACGGACTGTTTGATCCGCTCTGCCAGCGGAAGGTTGTATGCCTCCTGCTCCCGCGTATCGATCTTTTTCCGCACCGGGTTGTTGTCACCTGATGCTGGCGTGCCGCTGCTCACCTCGATGGCGTCCACGCCTTCGCGGTCCAGTGCCTGTGCTGCGATCACAGCCTCGTCGATCTCAAGTCCGTGCTCAAGGAAATCCGAGCCGTTCAGCTTAACCAGTACGGGGAAGTCGGGACCGACCGCTGTGCGAACGCTCCGAAAGATCTCCATAAGGAAGCGATAGCGGTTCTCGATGCTGCCGCCGTATCCATCGGTCCGCTGGTTCGTGTGCGGCGACAGGAACTGGTTGATAAGGTAGCCGTGCGCCGCGTGAAGCTGGACTGCATCGAAGCCCCATTGTTTCGCCCTAGCCGCACTTGCGCCAAAGGCAGCCACGACCTCATCGATGTCCTTCTGGCTCATCGCGAGCGGCGGCGACGTATACTGCGCCGCCTCAACAGCCGAAGGGGCGATCAGCTTGTTCCCGCCCTGCGCCCTGCCTTGTCCGCCCGTATGCACCAGCTGCATGCAGAGCCTGCCGCCTTCGTCATGCACGGCCTTAGAAAGCGCACGCATCTCCGGGGCAAAATCATCGCTCTGCGCTCCGATGGACCCGGGCATCTGCTTCCCGTCGGGGCGCACGAAGGCATAGCCCGTGATGATCAGGCCGACCCTGCCGCGGGCAAGCTCCCGGTAGCAGTTCAAAAGCTGTTCCCCCGGCCTGCCCTGCTCGTCGCACATGCCTTCCCAGGTTGCGGACCGCACGAAGCGATTCCTGAGCTCCATGCCGTTGATCGTTGTTTTTTCGAAAAGGTTTTTCAAAGAGTGACCTCGTTCCTAAAAATTAGTCATGAAATGTATCATACTGCTTTGCTCAAGTCAAAAAAGATTCTGCATGCTTTCAATATCGGTGCTTAGTGAGAATGCGACGATAAATAGAAGTCAAGAAAATTGCCTGGCTACGAGCGGGGACAAAGCCTGTGCGGGAAAACAATTCTTCGGCAGCGATACAATAACCGCGCCGCGAAGGGTCCGTTTTGCGCAGCCCTTCGACGGCGACGTTAAGGCCAACTTATTGTGTTTTGTTCAGCGCTGCCTAACCAACGAACTTCTCAAGACCGTAACGCTCATGATCGTTACATCCTGGTAACCGTGAGCCTATTCAAATTGATACATGGCGAGATCGGAGCCGAGAAAGATATCCAGTTTGCCGTCACCATCAATGTCCTTAATGCCCAGATGATTGTAGAGCCCGGCATTCCCGGAGAGATCAAGGCTTCTCCATTTCAACCCCTGGTCCTGACCCTCAAGTATTACCAGCTCATTACCCCGGGTCACCAGCCAATCACGTGTTCCGTTCCCGTCTATATCCGCTACTTTCAACGCATTGATCGGAGCCGTGTCAAAGGTCAGAACGGTCTTCTTGATGTCGAAGGTCGATCCATGAAACACCTCGATCTTGCCGTCGTCGCGGCCGGCTAGGATCTCAAGAACGCCGTCGTCGTCGATATCCGCGACTTCCAGCGCGCGGGCCGGATGGTCGATCAATAATTGCAGATCGTGGGTAACCCCGTCATATACCATCAGCCTGCTGCCGAGAAGAGAAGCGATGATCTCCACATGCCCGTCCCCATCCAGATCGGCCAGTTTGATATCGTAGACACCCGCCCAGGAGGAGCCCAGGGAAACGCTTCGCCATTTCTCAGCAAGCGTTGCTCCATCGAAAACGATCAGGTATACGCCGGTAGCCCCGGTGTGCTCCATGCCCTGACCCGCGACGATCTCGGTCTTGCCGTCGCCGTCCACGTCGCCGATGACCAGCGCGGAGAAAAAGTTCCCGTTATACCCGGCGCTCTGCTTCTTAAGCGTATGCGAGGCTCCATCGTACACCCGAATGACACCGTCATAGATGTCTCCCGTCGTGACCACGAACTCCGTATGACCGTCATTGTCCACGTCGCCGATGCTGACCGAACGGACGCCCATCCAGTCCATGATCCCCAGCTTCTCCTGGTATTCAAGAGCATGGGTCTTCGCATCAAAAATGTTGATGATTCCCTCGCTGTAACCGGCGTCACTGGAAGTGGAGACCATGACGATCTCGTCCTGGCCGTCATCATCAACGTCCCCGATCGACAAAGCGCTGAGCGGCCCGTCAAGGTGCTTATTCTGCCATTCGACTGCTCCGGTCGAGGGATCGGCAACATAGAGGTGGTCAGGGCCGGTTGAACTGCCGCCGGCTCCCCACAGCACCTCATTCTTGCCGTCCTGGTCCACGTCACCCAGAGCGATGCCCGACACGCCATGCTCGGGATTGTTCACGGACCACTTCTCCAAGTGGGTCTGCGCATTGATGGCGTGGATATTGCCCCATTGGCCGTCGCCGTAAAGGATCTCGGGAACGCCGTCGGCATCCGCATCGGCTACGAGCAGAGCCCCGATGTCCTGGCTCGTCGGGATCTCCCAGGACGGGGTCTTGCGGTCTGCATCAAAGATCGTGACGTTACCCCAACGGGAAGCGCCCACGATCTCCTGCATGCCATCGCCGTCAAGATCTCCCAATGCGACGT
Source organism: Nitrospirota bacterium (assembly GCA_963818475.1). Lineage (GTDB taxonomy): Bacteria > Nitrospirota > UBA9217 > UBA9217 > UBA9217 > GWC2-56-14. The sequence goes on from CAWFSF010000003.1 coordinate 210,999, forward strand.
GTGCGCCGAAACTGTTGACATATTCCCATTCAACAGCATGGGAGGCTCCATCAACAACATACCCTTTCCCATAGGAGTAGGTTGTAACGATCTCTAACGCCGCGTCAGCATCCACATTTCCCACTGCCAATGAGTAACCGCCGCCGCTTGCGGTCGACCACAAGAGCTCACCCGATCCTGCCGCATACACAAAGACCCCGGTTCCGTTGCTGGTGATGAGCTCTTTTGTTCCGTTCTGGTCGAGGTCGGCAACAGCAAGCGCGGTCAGGGGAGCAGCAACCGATATGCTTTGTAATGTAACCCGGGTCGAGCCGTCATACATTTCCACGGTGCCGTCAGAAAACCCGACGATGATATCGTCCTTCCCGTCCCCGGTCAGATCAGCGAGAACAAGACCGGCAAGGGTGACGCTGTAGTTCTTGCTCCGCCAGATCTGCTCGTAGGACCCGCCCGCCGCATGGCGGACGATATACCAGAAGGTGTTGCTTCCGCTCGCAATGATCTCCGGGGTCCCGTCGCCGTCCAGATCGGAGACTAGCAGTCCGGCCTGGCCTATGCTGGTACCGAATATTCCGTACTGCCACTGCATCTGCAGAAGACCGGGGTCGCTGGGAGGGGCCGCGGATGACGCCACGCTTATGGTATCCAGCAGACTGGAGTACTGGCCGTCCGAAACCTCCAGGCGCACTACATAGGCGCCTTCCCGTTCCGCCACAAAGGACGGGGTGGCCGTGTACGGTCCGACCAGTGTCGGGCAAGCATACTGCGGACAGGATTCGAATGCCCACGAATAGGAGAGCGCATCACCGTCGGGATCATTGCTTGCGCTCCCGTTCAGCATGACGGTAGCTCCCATAACAACGTTCTGGTCCGCGCCGGCGTTCGCCACCGGAAAGTTGTTTACGGGGCCGGAGCCAGGCCCGGGACCCGAGCCCGCCGGCCCGGCCCCCAGAAATCCGTTATTGTTCGAGTTGCACCCCGGCAACATGCAAAGCAGTCCCAGACAGGCGATAGTAATGACGGTTGTCACAGTGGTTTTTTTCATACGTATGAAGCTCCTTTTCCCAACCCGGATCAGTCCTTAAAAATGATAGGCCGTAGACAGCAAAAAGCTGTATCCGTTTCCATTCACCGTGTCGTCTATAGATCCGTTGGTATCGATACCCTCGGCCTGGTCGTAGTCTACAAAACGGTACAGGACCCCCAGGTTCAGCGAAAGGTGCGAAGTAAGATAATGGTCCACGCCAGCTCCCAGGTTAAACCCGGCCCCGGAGAGCGTGGCATCCCCGACCTGTCCCGTATAGATATTTTGTGCACCATTATAGATCTGCAATGCATTGCCGCTGATCCCGAACAGCAGGTATGGCTGCACCGTGGTCGAACTTTGGAAGTTATATTTCCCGTTGACGCTGAAGCTGAAGAAACTGACGTCTCCCTTCAGCCCTGCCCATGTGCCGGTATGGTCCGAGCCGATCCAGTTAAGCTCAATGGCCCAAGCATCCGTTATTCCGTAACCTACCGAGAGGTCGACGCCAACGGCATTATCAACATCAGGCAGAATGATGATCTCCGATCCGCCCTGCAGCGCCGACGTGCCTTTAAAGTCACCCTGGACCGTATTGTATGCTGCCCCAAGGCCCATATAAAATCCTTTTTTTGCTTCTGCATGTGAGACGACGATAAGCATGATACACATTGCAACTGCTAAAAAAAAGACTTGCCTGTTCATTGTGCTCTCCTTGAATTGGTGCCTGCGTACGAGCCTTAAAGAACTTTACTATTCAATGCCGAGTTCACTCGCCGCGTAGCGGTCGGCGTGATCGATTCGCTATTTAGGCAACATGAAAATGTATTTTTCATTCACGCTATTCGCTGATTTTGCACAGTTTCTGAATGTTTGTGAATGATGTTTGCTACCTGGTCTCTTTTCTCTGCAGGAAGCGAGCTTATCCATTCCTCAATATCAATGTACATTCTTTGGGTATTATCGGACCTGTATTTATCCCTGCAACACGTCTGCAAACAATTCCGTGAAATGGATACGAATACTATTGCGGCGGGCGAAGAGTGGTTCGATTATAGATACATTATGCTAATTGTCAATGATGCTGATGGGGTAATTTCAGGGTAATGCCGTTGATGTATTTCCGAGTTGATCAGCCTGTTTGGTGAGGGCAGTCTGCTGACATACTGTAATTTCAGTTGCCTTATGTAATTGCTTGAAATATAATGTCGCCGATGTCAGTACAAAAAAGGAGCATAAATCGCATGGGTAAGAACATCGTTTATAAAATACTTGGAGTCCCACCTTATGGAAGGAAAGCTCGAGCCCGGCACCGAGATCGCGATCAGGATCGACCAGACCCTTACGCAGGACGCCACCGGCACCATGGCCTACCTCCAGTTCGAGGCCATGGGAGTTCCGAAGGTGAAAACCGAGCTCTCGGTGAGCTACGTGGACCACAACACCCTTCAGGACGGGTTTGAGAACGCGGACGACCACCGCTACCTTCAGACCGTGGCTGCAAAGCACGGCATCTTTTACTCGCGTGCCGGCAACGGCATCTGCCACCAGGTCCACCTCGAACGGTTCGGCAGGCCGGGCAAGACCCTCCTGGGCTCTGACTCGCACACGCCGACCGGCGGCGGCATCGGCATGATCGCGATCGGCGCAGGCGGTCTGGACGTGGCCGTTGCCATGGGAGGCGGGCCGTTCTACCTCACCTGCCCCAAGGTCGTTAAAGTGAACCTCACGGGAAAGCTTCAGCCCTGGGTCTCTGCCAAGGACGTCATCCTCACCATCCTCAGGATGCTCACGACCAAGGGAAATGTCGGCACGGTGATCGAATACGCGGGCGACGGCGTTAAAACGCTTTCGGTCCCGGAGCGCGCGACCATCACGAACATGGGCGCGGAACTTGGTGTAACGACCTCGGTCTTCCCGAGCGATGAGGTCACGCGCGCTTTCCTGAAAGCGCAGAAGCGTGAAGGCGACTGGACGGCCCTCGCAGCTGACACTGACGCAGCCTATCGAGAAGGTGATCGAGCTGGATCTTGCGAGCGTTGAGCCGCTCATGGCAAAACCGCACTCGCCGGACAACATCGGCTACTGTTGCCGAGCTGGCAGGAACAAAAGTGGACCAGGTCATGGTCGGGTCCTGCACCAATTCATCCTATCGCGACCTGATGATCGTGGCCTCAATGCTCAAAGGCAGGAAGATCGATCCCGATACCAGCTTCGGCGTTGCTCCCGGCTCTCGCCAGGTGCTCGAGATGATCGCGAAGAACGGCGCGCTTGCGGACATCATTTCCTCGGGCGCTCGGATACTCGAATCCACCTGCGGCTTCTGCATCGGCAGCGGGCAGGCGCCCCGGACCGATGCGGTCTCGATCCGCACCAGCAACCGCAACTTCGAGGCGCGCTCCGGCACCAAGAGCGCCAAGGTCTATCTGGCCAGCCCCGAGTCTGCCGTGGCAGCAGCGTTGACCGGCGTTATCACGGACCCGCGCGGCCTTGGCATCCCCTATCCGGAGATCAGCCTTCCTGGCGAGTTCTGGATCGAAGATTCCATGATCCTGCCTCCGTCCAAAGAGCCCCAGGCCGTCTCGATCTACCGCGGCCCCAACATCGGCGCACCGCCCGCTGCCGAGCCGCTGCCGCAAACGATCAAGGGCGTGGTCGCCATCAAGGTCGGCGACAAGGTCACAACAGACCACATCATGCCTGCCGGGTCGCGGCTGAAATACCGCTCCAACATCCCCAAGTATGCCGAGTTCGTGTTCGAGGGCCTGGACGCATCGTTCTCAAAGAAGTCGCTGGAGAATAAGAAGGCGGGGGTGCACAACATCGTGATCGCCGGCGTGAGCTACGGCCAGGGATCGAGCCGCGAGCATGCGGCCATCTGCCCCATGTACCTGGGGGTAAAAGCCATTGTCGCCAAGTCCTTCGAGCGCATTCACGCCGCGAACCTTATCAACTTCGGCATCCTGCCGCTCACCTTTGCGAACGAGGCTGATTACGATGTGATCGGTGCGAACGACCAGGTCGAGATCAGCGGGATCATGGATGCGCTCAAGAAGGGTGCGGAGCTTATGCTTTCGGACAAGACGAATGGCAAGAACATCGCGCTCAAGTATTCGCTCAGCAGCAGGCAGCGTGACATCCTGCTTGCCGGCGGCATGCTGAACTACACGAAGATGCACGCGAAGTAATCTTCGGAAGAAACGTTGCTCAAACCAAAAGCCGCGCTCAATTGAGTGCGGCTTTTTTCTTTGCTGGCCCCTGTTCTATTTTTAAAATCCCCCCTCACCCTACCCTCTCCCCCGAGGGGAGAGGGTAGGGTGAGGGGTTTTCGTCCGACTTTTCCCTGCCCAAAGGTTCACGGCATTCGTGTTCATTCGCGTAATTCGTGGTTGATCGCTTCTTTTTGGAACTATATCCTGCTCCTGCACTCCCGATGCCCGCACCTGCACTGCATGCCGTCATCATGCGGCGTTTCACCATAGTCCAGAGTCAGCTCTTCCCCGGCTTTGATATCGCGCTTCGCATATATCTCCACCCGGTGCCGAAAAATGCGCATGAAAACATTAGGGCCACAGCTGTGGTTCAGATGGCGGAGCGCGTTCCCGCGGGTGCAATCCAGCGCATGGGTGTGATCCAGGTCGATGAGGCACATCCGGCACTTGCCCCTTGCCCTCTGGCGCGCAGTGCGAATGGATATGATCTCGCCGGTGACCTCTCCGATCTTTGCACGGCGAGGGATCCGGGTGGCTGCGAAAACGCCCGTGCCCTCGATGGCGCTTCGTCCGGATTTTACTTCGTAGTTGAGCATATCGTGCGGCTTCTCCTTGAAGGTTTTGCAGTAGTTACCGAAGTCTTGGTTTGGTCATTATCTACCACGGAGACACGGGTCACGGAGAAGAACAGTAGACGTGACGTGGCTTTTCTCCGTGTCTCCGTGCCTCCGTGGTTATATTCGATTTAGTGCTGCTGGTCACATATGTTGCCACCGGACAAAACAAAACCGCACCATAAGAGGTGCGGCTGGTGGGATAGATGATCCATCGGACCAACGATCACAGTTTCACGTCCCTCAGATATTTTGCAGCGGCTTCTGGCGGCGTGTGATTGATATAAAAACCGGAGCCGCGCTCGAATCCCTCAACGCGGGTAAGCCGCGGCATGATCTCGAGATGCCAGTGAAAATCGTCGCTCAGCGTGTGCCAGTGCCCGCGGCGCGGCACCCGGTTCGGAGCAGTGTACAGCATATAGTTATACGGTGGATTGTTCAGGACCATCCCGAGCCGCTTGAGGGTATGCTTCAGTGTCCGCGCGAAATCCATGGTCTCTTCTTTCGTCACGTCCGTGTACGAGCAGAGATGTTTCTTGGGATAGATCCAGGTCTCAAAAGGAAAGCGCGGCGCAAAGGGCGCCATGACCAGAAAATGGCGGGTCTCCTCGATGATCCGCTCGGGTGTTGCCAGCTCCTGCCTGATGATGTCGCAGAAGATGCAGCGCTCTTTGTAATCATAATACGATTTGGCCCCGTCCAGCTTTTCCTTGACGAGCTTGGGTATGACCGGCGTGGCGATGATCTGGGAATGGGTGTGGTTTACCAGGGAACCGGCCGTCCAGCCCTGGTTCTTGAAGATGAGCACGTACCGGAGACGGCTGTCACGCTCGAGGTCGAGGATGCGGTCGCGGTAGGCCCAGAGGACCTTTTCGACCTGGCTCTCGGGAAGGTCCTCGAGCCTGAGTGCATGCTCCGGGCTTTCGATGATGAGCTCGTGGGCGCCGATGCCGTTCATGGTGTCATAGATGCCGGTGCCTTCGCGCTCAAGGCTCCCTTCGATGTGCAGGACAGGATACTTGCTGGGTATGACCCGCACCCACCAACCGGCGGTATTGGGCTGCGTTTTTTCTGCGCGGAATGCGGCGATCTCCGGAGGGGTCTTGGCTTCGTTGCCCGAGCAGAAGGGGCATTCGGCAGGGGTCACATCATCGGCAGGTTCTTCGAAGATATATTCTTCCGGCTTCTTCGGCCGGTCATTGGCGACAATGATCCACCGGCCTACAATAGGGTCTTTCCGCAGCCGGGACATCAGCTTCCCGACCTCGCCTGCTTCTCGGTAAGGACCTTGTGAACGATCCGCTTCAGTTCTTTGATGCGGATGGGCTTGTTGATGTATTCCGCAACGCCCAGGCTCATTGCCTTAAGATAGGTTTCGACCTCGCCATAGGCCGTGACCATGATCACATCGGTCTTCGAGCCGGTCTTCCGGAGTTCCTGCACCAGCTGCAGACCATCCATCACCGGCATCTTAATGTCCGTTATCACCAGGTCAAAGGAATTGCCGCCGAACAACGCAAGCGCTTCGGCCCCATCATTGGCAAGGGTGATCGTGTGTCCTTCGTCCGCGAGAATGGTAAAAAAAAGTTCGCGTGCGCCTTCTTCATCATCAGCAACAAGAATCTTCATCTGCTCTCCAACCGCCTCTTCTTTTGAAACATCGTCAGTGTATGAAAAATATCACAAAAACCGTGAATCGTCAAGGTACGGCAAAGGGGAGCGGGGCAGTGCGCAAGAGCAAAAGTTTTCGTATTCCATGCCCTAGGCGTATGAAATATCAATGGTTTATGTCGTACAGCAGCCGGAGGCCTTCCAGCGTCAGCTGCGGTTTTATTTCCTGGATGCTCCTCGTCTCGGGTGAAACGAGTTCGGCAAGCCCTCCGGTCGCCACAACGCGGGCATCGGAGGCAAGCTCCTTCTTCATGCGCTCCACGATGCCGTCCACCAGCCCGGCATACCCATAGATGATTCCAGCCTGCATGGCGCTGATGGTATCGCGGCCGATGACCTTCTGGGGCTTGGACAGCTCCACCCGTGGCAATTTCGATGCACGTTGAAACAGCGCTTCCGCGGAGATCTTGATGCCGGGAGTGATGGCGCCGCCAAGGTATTCTCCGTCTTTGGTCACCGCGCAGAACGTGGTCGCCGTGCCGAAGTCCACGATGATGAGCGGCCCGCCGAAGAGCTTGAATGCGGCCGCGGCGTTCACGATGCGGTCCGCGCCCACTTCCTTCGGGTTGTCGTAGCGGATCGTGATGCCGGTCTTGAGCTCGTGGGTCACGATCATCGGTTCGATCCGGAAATATTTTTGGGACATTTCGACCATGACCGGCAGGAGCGGCGGCACCACGGTCGAAATGATAACGCCCGTGATCTGCTTGAACTCGAGCCCGGCAAAGCCGAAGAGGTCCTTGAAGATCATGGCATACTCATCCGGCGTGATCTGCGCGTTCGTTCCTACGCGCCAGTTCTCAACGAGCCGCTCTTTGTCGAACACGCCGAGCACGACGTTCGTGTTGCCGATATCGATGGCAAGAAGCATGGTTCCTCCGGGAACGAGTAGGGTCAAGTAGCATGGAGCAAGGATAAACAAAAATTATCCGGCTTGTCTAAGCTCCTTGCTACTTGCTACTTGACCCTTGCCCCTGTTTTTTAACGATCGTCACATCCCCTGCCGCGACGATCCGTATCGTATTGTCATCAAGCGCGACCATGAGCCTGCCTTCAGGGTCGATGCCCTGCGCCAGGCCTTCAAAGACCTCGCCCATGCCGCTTACCGTTACGCGGCGGCCTATGGTCATGTTCAGCTGTTCCCATGCCTTCAGCACTTCACTCTCGCTGCGCAGGAAGATCCGGTACCAGTGCTCAAGGTCGTGCAGAATCTGCTGAACAAGCAGTTTGCGGTCTATATTCGCGCCGGTTTCTGCGGCCAGGGTCGTTGCGTGCATCCTGACATCCGGGGGCAGCTCCTGGAGATCCATATTCACATCAACCCCGATGCCCAGGGCAATGTGCCGTATCCGGTCCGGCTCGGCGCTCATCTCGGTAAGCAGGCCGGCCGCCTTTTTTCCGGAGATGAGGATGTCGTTGGGCCACTTGATCGCCGCCTGAACAGAACAGTGCTTCCTGATCGCCGTAGCCACGGCCACTGCCCCCACCAGCGTGATGAGCGGAGCCTTATGCGTAGGGATCTGCGGCCGCAGGATGACGCTCAAGTACAGGTTCCCCCGGGGCGAGATCCATGTTCTGCCGAGCCGGCCCTTGCCGCCGGTCTGCGTCTCGGCGATGATGACCGTGCCCTCGGGCGCGCCCTGCGACGCCGCCTCCATGGCCAGCGTGTTCGTGGAAACAACCTCGGGGAACAGGCGAATGTCCTTGCCAATGCTCCTGGTCTTGAGCCCACGACCCAGATCGGTCTGCCGGAGCGTATCTGGCACAAGGGTGATCCTGTATCCCTGGGATGGAACCGCCTCGATCCCGAAACCTTCGCGCTCAAGCGCCTTGATATGCTTCCACACCATGGTGCGGGAGATGCCGAGCCGCGTTGCCAGGGCTGCGCCGGAAAGGAAGGCGGTCTTGGACGACTGCAGGAGCTGAAGGATTTTATCTTTGGACATAATACACCAGGGGATAGGATCCAGGAGTCAGGGTTCAGGCAATGAAAAAAGCCTCGCCCTGCTTACTACTGTACTCTGATCCCCACCCTGCTACTTGATCTTCATGCTGACATCCGCTGCAGGCGCCGAGTGGGTGAGGCTTCCCGAGGAGATGAGGTCGACCCCGGTCTCCGCAATATGCCGCACGGTCTCAAGCGTAACATTGCCCGATGCTTCGACCAGCGCCTGCCCCTTGATCATCTTTACCGCTTCACGCATGACGTCGATCGGCATGTTGTCCAGCATGATGATATCCGCCTTCACTGCCAGCGCTTCCCGCACTTCGCCGAGATTTTTTGTCTCGACCTCGATCTTGAGGAGGTGGTGGGCTTTCTTTCTTGCATGCTCGATTGCGAGCGTGATACTGCCCACTGCTTTAATATGATTGTCCTTGATCAGCACGCCGTCGGACAAGCCCGAACCGGTGGTTCCTGCCGCCGCCCATGCGCACGGCATATTTTTCGAGCATGCGCAGACCGGGCAGGGTCTTCCGCGTGTCCAGCACTTCGGTATGCAGACCTTTGACCTTTTCGACGTACGCTGCCGTCAGCGTTGCGATCCCCGACAGGTGCTGCAGCAGGTTCAGAGCCACCCGTTCCCCGGCAAGCAGTGCCCGCGTGTTCCCGAACAAACGGGCCAGTTCGGAACCTGCGTGAATGACCTCGCCGTCTTTCGCGAATGGCGAGAACTGAATGGCCGGATCGAGCTGGCGAAACACTTCCCTGGCCACATCGATCCCGGCAAGCACGAGATGCTGTTTGGCAAGGATCACAGCTTCCGACGTGGATTCGGCCGGGATCGTGGCTTCGGACGTAATGTCGCCATGTCCAAGGTCTTCGACGAGTGCGTTTGCGATAAGGTTTTTCAGATTGAAATCCAAATTTCTATGATCTCCCGTTCAGTTCTTTCCCGCATAAAGGTTCCCAACACACTAAGAGCAAAGCTTTGACGCTAATAATATCGTCTTTAAAATTCAATTGCAACCAATTAATATTTAAAGGTATTTATTAATCCCAGAGACGTCAATAAGAAGCGCTGGTAGGTCAGTATCAATGAGAACGACCTGGGCGCTCCCTTGATATGCATGCTGAGAATGCCCCGGTATTCCTCGTTATGGTTTAATCTTGTCGAGTAGCTTCATGAAATTCCGTTTCAGCTTGTGCGTAACACGGACGGCCAGCAGGAAGTCGGTAAAACCCTCATCCTGGTTCAAACGGTGCTGAAGCAACTGTATCTTACGGATCAGCGCGGCTGCTTCTTCATATGCCCGATTGTCCTTGCGGTATGCAATAGGGTCGATCCATTTTTTGTAAACCATTATTGCATCTGCGGGATGATCTTTCTCCCGGACAGCTGCCAGCTTCATCCATAGTTGCTCTGAACAACCGCCGGTCTGCGCTTCAGACCACGCGGCATCGGAATCCTTTTCCCAGAGGAAGATCTCAACCAACAGGGAGTTATCAGGGCCAACGAAGCCCCATGATCTGAGCGTCGATTTCCGTTTTCTCGCTTCAATTTCTTTTCTGATGAAATCCAGCGATTTATCGCGCCATGACTGCCACTGGCCGATTCCATCCGCATTTTTCTTGAGCTTTCCGTAAGTCTCCAGACTAGCGCGCTCGACGAACTCCAGCCACATGAGTTTCATGGCCTCGTCATGACGTTTGCTCCGGTGATACGCGGCAGCCAGAAAATCGCGGAGGCGGGAATCAGTCCGCTCGGGAAACGCATTAAGCCCAGCCTCGGCCCACTCCAGGGACTTATCCTGCTTATTGGCCTTAGTGTAGAGCTCAGCAATCTGAAAATAATAATAGGCAGAGGAAAGATCGCGTTTCTTGATATCCACCATGGCCTCGACATCGCCGGACAATTCAGCCAGGGTTTCCATGATATGGGTGATATTGAATCGTCTGTGTGAATGTTCTTCCCGATCTTCTTTGCGTGGTCCCTTCGGCTTGATTTGTTTCCATTGCTCTTCAGCAAGACCGCGGTAGATTGTGAGTCCCTTTTTCCCGAGGATTGATGCATACGCTTTCGCCGCGCCGTAAAAAACATCCCACTCGCCGTTCAGTTCTTTCTCAAAAAGGCGTTCGGCAAGCTTCTCCGGATCAGGCTTGGCCTTGCGACATGCGGCAAGATGTATCTCCTGTAATCGATGGAGCATATCGCCCATCTCGCCATTCGAATCGTCTACCGACTGTATCGCGATCTCAACTTCGTCGATCGCATACTCGGCAAGCTCAATGACCTCCGTTGCATGGCCATCCTTCAGCAGATCTTCGATCGTATCAAAAACATTGTCCACGTTCCTTGTGTAACCCCGCATGGCGTGGTAATCCACGAAATCGCCCGGGTCGATGGCGTTGCGGATGATCTTCTTCAATGCGCAGAGGTTGCGCCCGCCCGGCAGCTTCTTCGCCGTCTGCATGAACAGCTTCTCGCGCAGATGGTCGTCGTCCTGCGCCTGTTGCAGGATCATCTCGACGAGAGCGTCTTTCTCAAGAGCTTCCAGGTGGCTCTTCACGTCCTTCATCGTGATCTCGGCTTTAGCAGCCTTACTGCCTTTTTCGCCCTTATCTTTGCTTCCGCCTTCTATCCAGGCCAGACCCACAGCCACGCAGTGCTTGCAGAATATGTCTTCGTCGCCCATGGGGCAGGTGCAGGAGTGTTCCACCTCACCATCATCAAATTGAAGTTTGACTGTGTACGTGCGAGTTCCCTTGACCGTGGCTGTTATTGTACCGTTATACTCGGTTATTGATTGAACCAAACCGAGAGCTAAGTACTGTTCTCCACGATCGAAGGAACTCGGATCAGCGATACGGCGGATGGCGTTGAGGGTCAAAACAGCTATCATGAACTTATTCCTGTCCCCAGATGCGATGTGATGCTGCCATATGAGATTGTCGAATCATGCCGACAATTGACGGGCTGTTGCCCAAATCACATTACGACGATAATGTCATTCTGAGCGTAGCGAAGAATCTCGCATAAACAACATGATAGCGGACCCTTCACTACGTTCAAGGTGACAAATTGGGTTTGGGCAACAGCCCGTCGAGATTTTACTCCCGAATTTTTTTTATTTCTGCGCGTATCCGCCATCTGGTTCCTCATCATGGTCCGTAGCGGTTTCGCCATGCTCCACGCCGCTCTTTTCCCAGGCGTCGACCCAGGCGCCGGCTTCCTGGTGCCACTCCTGAAAGCGGATCAAGCTGTCGCGGCCTATGTAGAGCGACCGCAGATACTCCTGGTTAATGTCCGCGGGCAAACCAAGGGTCGGAAGCGTCACAACCGATTCGTGCCCTGCGCCCCCAGCCTTGGTATGCGGACCGGGAGCGATGGGCATCCAGAATGCGTAGCGCGGCAGCGGCTTGCCTTTCGGCGCCTGCCGGTTCGCCGTCTGTACAACCTTTGCCGAAAAGTCCTTCAACACCGCTTCAAACGACTGCGAGGCTTTCCCTTTGAACGTGATCACGATCGGTTCAGAAGCCCCTTGCACCGCCGCAAGCACCTGCAAGTGCCCTCGCATGTTTGCGCCCATGACGAAGGCCTGGCGCGGATAATAGGCGGTCTCGCTGCCCTGCCTTGCAAACCAACGAAAGCGCGTACGGATCGGGGCTATGCTGATTTTATGCGCCGTCAACGCGTTTTCTTCCTTCCCGCTGCGGAAGATTATCCGCTCCTTTGTCCAGCCGGGAAAAGAAGCGCCCTCGGACAGATACTTTTCCGGCAGCACCGCACCGCCGGAGAATTGCACGCCACCGAGGGCCTTGAGCGCCTGCTGCCCGTTGTGCCACTGGGCCACAGGATAAACGGGTACGATTTGCTCGGAAGCATTCGGGTCCACGACATCGTAATCGAAATCAGAGTTGCTCATAATTCCTCCTTTGGCAATTCTAGTATTCGGAAGGTTGGACGGTTTCTCCTCTGAAGCCAGATCCTTTCAAAACTCATATCCCATCGAAACCCAGTAGCGCCAGTCTTCGACAGCCTCTTTGGTCTCCCTGCTCGCCTTGATGCCTTCCAACTGCGACAGCGGCACGCCGAATTTTCGTTTCTCCCATCGGATCGTCACGAACATTTCCCGTTCGCATTCATCCTCCGGCGCCATGCCGACGACTTCCACCACCTCGCCGGTCTTTAACGGGGAAATTGATCTGGTTGCAATGCATTTGGCGGCAAAGGGAAACTCCAGGCGGTCCTCAAGGTAGCAGTACCACCCCATGGCGCGCTCGGCTTCGCCGTAGCAATCCACGATGATTTCTTCATCAATGCGTGCCTCGCGGGATTTGTCTGTTTTGGGCTTGGCCATAAATATGTTGGTATTATCTTACCCAAATACAATATTAGTGACCTGGCTCCATGAAGTTGCGAGCCACGACACACCGCAAACCTTCACAACAGGATAAGGCTTGAGACCATGAATGATTTTGGCTTCAGACACCAATGACCTCAGCGATCAAATGAGTGATCTTCGCGGAGTCAATGCTGCCGTTCGCTTCATCGCGCGTGATAATCAATGTGGCCTTTTCTCCACCACCTTCATCGTGCGGCAGAATGCCATTGGCCTTATACCAAGCAAGTTTTTCTTCCCAACGGCGTCGATAACTTGGAACATGAAGCATGCCACAGTGTTCCCAATAGAAGGTCAGACCAGATTCCATATCTTCGACGGTAAAATCGGGATACTTGGTTACGCCCGCGATAGTGAGTGGTTGTTCGTAACCATATTCTACATTTTTGCTGGCAAGATGGTCGGCAATTATCACCTCAGATTTGGATCGTACCATCTCGCCTCGTGCGGTGCGATGAATGAGATGTTCTTCATAAAATCGGCCGTCAATAATGATGGGTGATGGTGCAGTGAAAAGATTGGTCAGGCGACGCGCAGTTTCAGAACGATCGTCAGAAGAGTACTTGCGCAGCTCGGCTCGTGGTCCTTGGTGTAAAATGACGACACGATCTCTTTGTCTTGTTAGCGCGGTGTAGAGCAACTCGCGAGAAAGAAGCCGACATGGGTTGGGCAGGACGAGTATAACTGTTCCAAATTCGCTACCCTGCGACTTGTGAACAGTAAGTGCATAGGCAAGTTCAAGTACCGGATTGCCGTCCTCACTGAAGTCCTTATTGCTCGTAAAATCGTATTTGAAGCCAGGCTGCGATGAAAATTCCACTTCCAGTTTATAGCGCAAGTCCGGGAGTCCCTTCTTCCAAAAGAACCCAACAGCCATGCCAATCTCGCCATTAGCGATATATGCGTCGTCCTTATCAGGCCAGACCTTGCGATGCTTGTTCCACCACAGACTCGGGTCAGTATTGACCAGGTTGATGACCTTGTCACCATAGACAATCTCCTCCGGCCCCATCGGTTTTGGGTATTTTCGTTTCCAACCCTGCTGGCGTGTAGTATCTATCATCGCCTGTCGAAACTGTTTATGAATCAGTCTGTTCAGGTCGGGTACACCATGAGCTGCAGAGCGTACTGGAGAAAGAATTTGCCAACCTTCTGCAGTTTCTGCTGCTCCTGCATCCTCTCCACGGCGAGCATTAAAAAACCGGATGTCCTTTTCCTTCCAAGGTTCGCCTCCAAGCGTAGCATCGAAACCAGCGATGTCATCAGCACCACTAAGGTGTAACTCATCAACTAATACCTGTATGAGGTTCGTGCGCAGCTCTTCAGCAGTTTCCCACTGCACAAATCGAACGTGGTTACTCTTGCCCGTGCGCACAACTTTATCAAACACATCATCCTCGCCGGGTGCGATGGGTGAGCCGCTGAACCATTCAGCGAACTGTAGGTCTTCCCGGTCAGCACCAGCTTGTCGACGACGAATGGTAAGTTCGGCGTATCCTGGTTTTACTCTCGGAAACTGCGCTGTGATACCTTCGGGGGCGAGGTGCTCAATAATGTCCACGAAAGGGCGACCTGCGCCGATGGGAGGTAGCTAACGCGGATCACCGATAAGTATGAGACGATACACTCCCTTCAGTGCCTGTATCAGTGCTGCGAGCATATCTTCGGTAAGCATAGACGCTTCGTCAATGATGACTGTGCGCGCCCCTACTTCCGTCGGATGATCGGATAGGTGATAATGTTGGGTCCGACTATCATACCGGTGTGGCTTCAGGAACTGGGCAATAGTATAACCAGTAAGTTTGAGATTTTTTGTGGATTGCTCCATGCGCACACGCGCCTTGCCTGTAGGTGCGAGAAGCAGGATGTCACCCTCTGCAACCGAGGGATGCGAACACAACACCGAAAGCAAAGTTGTTTTTCCTGTGCCAGCGGGACCTACAAGCACGGAAAGCCGTGATTCTGCCAATTCTTTGAGCGCTGCTGTCTTCTCCGCGCGTGCACTTTCTTCTAACTCATCGCCCTTGCCTGCTCCTTGTGCAGTGAGGTGCTTGTTTAGGAGCTTGCGCCAATCGGCCTCCACAACCAATCGCTTACCTTTGATACGCTTGTCAATGGCAGAGCGGATAGTTCTCACCCATTTCGGCCAAGCGACCCAACTGAAGTGCAGGTGCTTGATCGGCCATTGCAACTTCACCTATAACAGCGTCGAAGTCGTCCTTCGCAACATTCATGAGATCAGCATCTACCTCACATGGCGGTTGGAGCTGCAGGGCACGGATACCGAGAACGACCTGATCCTGAGGCAACAGTGTGTTGCCGCCATTTGCCGCATCCTCCAACACCTTAATGGTTAGCGCGCGAATCCGTCGAGCGTCCGTTCCCGCATCCAATGCCGTGGGCTCCGGAAGAGGATGTTGTTTACGTATCACTTCGTCTGGAAAGACCCCTCGGTCGACGGTCCATACGCTGATCGGGTCGGAGGTCAATCTTGTGTTTTCATAGAGCATATATGGGTTTTTGAGGATATCAGTATCGCTGCATGCAATGCCTGCTTTGGTCCGTTCTTCCTGCACATATAAGGTGGTCGCCTGCTCGCGTATGATCTCGAATCGGCTTATCAGCTTCAACAGAGCCCGTCGTTCTTCTGGTAAGCGAGTCCATTTAGCGCATAGTGTCTTCCCGACCCCCTCGGCTAAGTCAGCTGGCAGGTGTTTCTTTGGATCAGCGAACATCCTATCCACAAGCGGCCAGGGATCAGTATTATCACCGGCTTTCTCGGTTAAAGCGCGAGAAATAAAAGTACCAAGCTCAAGACCGAAAGCGGAGAGCGCAGCACCAAGCCCCGGACAGGGGCCACGCGTTTTCCATAGTTCACCCAGCCTATCATCAATCCACTTGAGGCAGCTATCCCACGGACCTGGAAGCACACTCTTGGACTTGCGAAGAGACTCCGCGCAAGCCAACAACGAAGAGATCGCGCCATCGTGTGTGACCAGCTGCGAGGCGTGAGAAAATTCGAGGAGCCGATCGTCAGGAGAAAAAGCCGCAATTTGAGCAGGGTCAAAATCAGGCTCCTGAGCTGCCTTTTCTATAGCGGCATGATAGGGAAGTAAGAAACCGTCTTTAAAATCAGGACGGATTGAATGCTGCACCATCTGCTCCCACAACATAGCGCGAAGCTTACCGCTCATGTCTTTGGTTGTATAGTTGTATTCGATATTTGGCGTAACATGCAGCACACGCCCCACGCCGATTAGGATTCGTCTTGAGCCAGCCTCTTCAACAAAAGGGACTTTTTTCGCGTAGAATAAGCAAAGGGATTTTTCATGCTTCAGATGAGCAACGAAGCAGTCGAGGAGAGCTTTCTGATTCGACCGTTCTTGAACCCAACTTGTCGGAAAATTAAGTTTCGGCTCGCGTTCCGCTTGCACGTCAAGACCATAATCCTCTCCAAACTTTTCCATGGCATCACGCAACGCCCAAGCGAAAGGAATCGCAGGCGCTGAGTATGGGGGGTGGCGTAAAGAAGTCGGCGCAAAATGAGCGTGGCTGGACTCGGGGCCTCTGTTGTAGGGATGGTTCGCGATGCGGGTATACTCAAACGGTGCCATAAAAGCGACGCGTTCGGCCACACAGCACGGCCATTGTTCCTGTGGTAAATCTTTTATCGACTTACCCGCTACGGTCATTTCGGCTGCGTCATTACGATCCTGACCAATGCGTTTGAGATTAAGACATGCGCCATTCAATTGCGGATTTGCGCAAACACGGCCGTCCCAGCCGGTATCGTGCCATGGGACGCGAATCGATATGTGTCTGAGCGGATAGATCATCGACTACCACCTCCAATAATATAACCACGAAAACCTTCAGTTTCGTTGCGCCGGGGTTCGTTTCTTTACCCTTGGCATTCCACTACCATATGACCCGTTTGTTTACAATGGCTCGCCATTCAGCATCCTCCTTCTCAGTTCATCCAAATGTTTCTCAACATATTCCAATATGCCGGTCGCCTCGTCGTCGCTCACAAGCCCCATCCCGAAGTGACTCGCAATGTAACAGAATGCAAAAGACATCTGCGGATCCGCCATGTCATCAGGTGCTGTATCCAGCGTTGCAACATAGCTGCTCAGGGCGGCTTCCGTCACTTTTTTAACGTTCTTATTCGATTGTTCCATGCCCCTGAACTTGAGGCAAACTCTGGGGGCCAGGTGGAACAGGTCCTTTTGTGTAATCGTAACACCGGCCAAGGGACCGAAGGGAATAGCCTCTTCCGCATCGAGATATGCGGCGGCGATTTCTTTCAGCCAAGCCTTCGGTGCGGAGGGGAGTGGTTTAGCTTCTTTCTTCACAATCGAGATCCTTGATGCCATAAGAGGCTTATCAATCTCGCTTCCCGCTATTGCGGTCTTTACGCGCAGTTTGCCGCTTCTGGTAAAGCCGCTCGGTGAAGCCGCCTTCGGTAAGGAAAGCCTGCTCAAGATTTTGCAGTTGCCGGCGTAAGAGGTAACTGGCCTGGTTGGTGAGGCAGATAAGAGTGTTTGCCGCTGTTTCGGCGGTGGTGGTCCTAACCCCGTAGGGGTCGGACCGGTCTGACGAGTCGGATGGGTCTGACTGGTACTTCCTGCGTACTGCGAGAGCTTCCGGAGAATTCTTGTCCCAGGTGCGCAGTCTCCGCTGGCGGAGAAAATCCTGATAGTCCAAAAGCAGTTCTTCAAGGCTGGCTCTCGCCACGTTGGTCAGCTTGAGTTCGGTCTTCTTGGAGGTTGCGGAGGCCATGCTGCCTTCCGCGATATTTTGCACACCGCTCCGCGCAGCCTGAACCATTTGATCATGCGTGCGCGAGCGCTTGTCCACGAAACGATCACAGAAGACTACGGTTGCATCGTACACGATTTGGGCAATTTGAAAACTGCGGAGCTTGCGGTAGCCGCCGTGAGGTGGGATCAAATCATGGTTGTCACTCATGGCATCGCTCCTCAAAGATTCGACCGGTCTGACAGGTCCGACATGTCAGACGAGTCAGACGATGTTCACCCCAGCATCCTCAGGCTTTCCTCCAGCTTCTCGCGTTTCACCTTGAACTCCTCGAGTTTTGCCGTGTCCTTTTCTACAACTTCCTTCGGAGCCTTGTCCACGAAATTCTTGTTCGAAAGCTTCTTCGAGAACACTTCGATGTCTTTGGACATCTTGGCGATTTCCTTCTGGAGACGGTCGCGTTCCTGCGTCAGGTCGAGAATGCCTTCGAGCGGCACATAGATCTCTGCTCCTTTGATCACCGCCGTGGCAACATTCTTCGGCTTCTCCTCAGCAATGCCGATGCGCAGTTCCTTGATCCGCGCCAGGGTCTTCGCATACCCTGCGCTCTTTTCCAGATGTTCGCCGAGCTCCTTGCTCTCCACCTTGACAATCACCGTTATCTGCATCGATGGTGCAATGTTCATCTCGCCGCGAATATTCCTGATCGCCAGGATCAGGTCCATCACCATCTGCATGTCCTGCTCGATCCCGGCGTTTATCAGCGCATCGTCCGCGACAGGGAATGGCGCCACCATGATCGATTCGCATCTTGCCTTTTCCTTCTGGCATTCCGGACTCCTGGACTCCTGCACCCCGCACTTCCTCCGGAAGATTCTGCCAAATCTCTTCCGAGATGAACGGCATGATCGGATGCAGCAGCCGGAGCGCTGTTTCGAGCACGTGGGCCAGAACCGTCTGGGTAGCTTTTCGCGGCGCTGCGCCGAGATCGCCCATCAGTGCCGGTTTGGAGAGCTCCAGATACCAGTCGCAGTACTCGTGCCAGATAAAATGGTAAAGGGTCGAGGCTACATCGTTAAACCGATAGTCAGTAAGAGCAGTATCAACATCTTTTATAACCGAATTCAAGCGCGAAAGGATCCAGCGGTCGGCGAGGGATGCGTCGGGAGACAGGAGTTCGGAGTTCGGAGTAAAACCCTCTTCCAGGTTCATCATGACGAACCGGCTGGCGTTCCAGATCTTGTTCGCGAAGTTCCGATAGCCTTCGATCCGCTCCGGCGCGAGCTTGATGTCCCTGCCCTGGGCCGCAAATGCGGTGAGCGTGAACCGGAAGGCGTCGGTGCCGTACTGATCGATCATCACAAGCGGATCAATGACGTTGCCCTTGGACTTGCTCATTTTCTGGCCTTCGGCGTCGCGCACCAGCGCGTGGATATAGACATGCCGGAACGGCACTTCGCGCTTGAAGTGAAGTCCCATCATGATCATCCGGGCCACCCAGAAGAAGATGATGTCAAAACTCGTGATCAGCACCGACGTGGGATAGTAGGTGGACAGCTCCTTGGTCTGGTCCGGCCAGCCGAGCGTCGAGAACGGCCAGAGAGCCGACGAGAACCAGGTGTCGAGCACATCCGTCTCCTGCCGGATGTGCGTACTCCTGCATTTCCCGCAGGAGGCGAGATCCGTGCGGCTGACGGAAATATGGCCGCAGTCGTCGCAGAACCAGGCGGGGATGCGATGGCCCCACCAGATCTGGCGTGAAATACACCAGTCTTTGATGTTGCGCATCCATTCGAAGTAGGTGTTCTCCCACCCCTTGGGATAGAACTGGACGCGGCCGTCCTCGACGACCTTGATCGCCGGCTCGGCAAGCGGTCCTGTCTTGACGAACCACTGGGGCGAGAGATAAGGCTCCACCACGGACCGGCACCGGTAGCATTTCCCGATGGAATGGGCGTGGTCATCGGTCTTGATGAGCTTGCCCTGTTCGCTCAGCAGTTCGACCACGATGCCGCGCGCTTTCTTGGCCGGCTTCCCCGCGACCAGCTTCTGTACGTCGGGCAGCACGTCAGGGATATCGGGAAGGATCTGGGCCTTGTCATCGAGCATCTTGATGCGCGCAAGCTCGGGCTTTTGCCGCTGGCCCGCCTCGTAGTCGTTGAAATCGTGGGCCGGCGTCACCTTGACCGCACCCGTGCCGAACTCCAGGTCCACCAGGATCGCGTCCCCGACGATCGGGATCTTCCGGTTCGTGAGTGGAAGATCGACGGTCTTGCCGATGAGGTCCTTGTACCGCGGATCGAGCGGGTGCACGGCAACGGCCGTATCGCCGAGCATGGTCTCCGGCCGCGTGGTGGCCACCGTGAGGCGGATGTTGGGGTCGTGGCTCAGGGGATAGGCGAGGTGGTACAACTTGCCTTTCTCGTCCTCATGCTCCACCTCGATGTCGGAGAGCGCGGTGTGGCAGCGCGGGCACCAGTTGATGAGCCGCTCGCCGCGGTAGATGAGCCCCTCTTCGTAGAGCGTCACAAAGACCTCGCGCACGGCGCGCGACAGCCCCTCGTCCATGGTGAAGCGCTCGCGCTCCCAGTCACAGGACGCGCCCATCCGCTTGAGCTGGTTAATGATCCTGCCGCCGTATTCCTTTTTCCATTCCCAGACCTTTTCGACGAACCCTTCCCTGCCCAGGGCGTGCCGGTCACCCTGCTCCTTGGCGAGCTGCCGCTCGACCACGTTCTGGGTCGCGATGCCCGCATGGTCCGTACCCGGCACCCAGAGCGTATTCCTGCCGGACATCCGCATCCAGCGCACCAGGATGTCCTGGAGCGTCGAGTTCAGGGCGTGGCCGATATGGAGCGAGCCGGTCACGTTCGGCGGAGGGATCACGATCGAGAAGGACTCGCTCTGGTCGTTCTCGTCGGCATGAAAATATTTTTTTTCCAGCCAGAAAGCATACCACCGCTCTTCCACTGATTTCGGCTCGTATGCCTTGGGCAATTCTCTCGTTGACATGAAAACGATCTCCTTGAGCGATCACATCGCTAACCAAAATAAAAGAGGGGAGCAAGTCCCCTCGTATTTTTCAATCCGAAATCCGAAATCCGAACGATCCGAAATACTATGGCTCCGCTTTCAGCCGCTCTATCTCTGCTTTGATCAGCATCTCGGCCAGGTCCGGAATAACTTCCCACGCAACCTTCTCGATCACCTGACGCGCCGTTTCCCGGACGATCCTTTCAACGCTCTCTTGGAGGACCTTCCGGAGCATCTCCTCGGACACGGCAACGGACGAGGCCGCTGTCGCAGGCTCAGGGCTTGTCGGGGGAACATATTCGCGCGCCTCCGGCATCTGGGGTATAGGCGTTTCCGGACGGCGCTGCGCCGGTTTTTCAAAGGCATCGAGTGCGGCAATGGCAGCCAGGCCGAGAGATTCGGCACCGCCGGCCTCTGCCTGTTCTGCGGCAGCAGACAGACCGAGGCCTGCCCGCATCTCCTCGACGGCCTTCTTTCCGACGGGCAGCGCCTCTTCCGCCTCAACGGCCAGCTGCTCTTCCGCCTCGAACTCAGGCTCGACCTCGAACACCGCCTCTTCTTCCTCAACCGGCGCCGATGCGCCCGGTCTCAGATCAACGGGGCTCGGGGCTTCCTCGATGATATCGAAAATGTCCATCGGCGCCGGCTGCGTCGGCTTCGGAACCGGAGCCGCTTGCGGCGGCGCAGCTGCGGGAGCCGGCCTGACCGCTGCTGCCGGGGCAGGCCTGGGTGCGGCAGCTGCAGGCTCGGCGGCCCGCGGTGCAGCCGTTGCGATCGCCTTCCTGACCTTGCCGATCAGTTCCTGCGACTCGAAGGGTTTGGCGATATTATCAACAATTCCGGCCTGCGTTGCCTTTGCTTCGTCGAACACATCGTCGCGGCTCAGCATGAGTATCACCGGCGTCTGGGCAAGCGCGGGAATCTGCTTCAACCGCGCAGAAAAGCTGTAGCCGTCGATCCGCGGCAGGTCGACATCCGCCAATACAACATCGGGCAGTGTTCTCCCGGCCTCATTGAGCGCCGTTTCGCCATCACTGGCGCAGCTGACCTCGTACTCCCTGCCCGAGAACAGCATTTCCACAACCTTCTGAATGGTGATACTCTTGTCTGCTAAGAGAATTTTAACCGGCATGTAGCAACCTTTCACCATCGAGTATCATGATTTCCTGATCATCCTCATGCACAAGCCCCTTAACGAACTTCGGGTCCACGCCCTTCGGCTTGGCCATGCCTGCCTCCGGGCTTTTCAGCGGGGCCATCTTCACGACAGAATCGACGACAATGCCGAAGGGGTTCCTGTTCACTTCGAGCAGAATAATGCTCTGTCCGCCCCTCGCGCCGGCAGGCTCGGCAGCGGTAAAACCGATCGGGCCCGGCTTGGCCATGCCAAGCTGCTGAGCAATATTGAAGACGGGATACACGATCCCCCGGTACTCGAGCAGCCCTTCTACATAGGAGTAGGCCAGCGGCACCCGTCGTGACGGGCGCCAGGGCAGGATCTCGATGGCGCCGTCGAGCTTAACAGCGAAGAGCCGTCCTGACAGCAAAAACACCAAATAGTTGATCGTCATGGCAGCAGGCCGTCCTCGTTCAGAAGCAGCACCAGGCTGTCGCGGTACCGGAGGATCCCGCCATAATACCGCATACTGGGGTTCAGGATGCCCGCCGGCACGGGGGCCGGTTTCTGCGCTGTGTCAAAAATCTCCGTAACCTCATCCACCAGGAGGCCCAGCGTACCCTTGGCACTCTGCACCATGAGCAGTGCCGTACCTTTGTTTCCCTGAAGGTTAAAGATCTTTTTCAGGTTGAGCACCGGGACCAGCCTGCCGCGGTATTCGCATTTTCCCTCGAAGACCTCGGAGAGGCTTTTATCCTTCTGGATATCGCGCGGCACCGTGATCTCCAGCAGGCGGGAGATAGGAATGGCGTAGCCCTCTCCCTGCAGCGAGAGTATAAGATATCGTGTTCCTTCAGCCATACGCTCTCGTGGAGATCAGCCGCGGCCGGCAGGAACGGCGCCGCTCAACAGCTTTCTTGAGCACCCCGAGCATTTCCTGCTCCTCGAACGGTTTTACCAGGTAGTCCTGGGCGCCCATCTCGATCGCCTTCTGCCGGTGCTTGTCTCCCGCGCGCGACGTCAGCACGACCACCGGAATGTTCATGAGCGCCGGGTTTCTCTTCATCTCGGCCATGAGATCGTAGCCGTGCATCACCGGCATTTCAAGATCGGAAATGACCACATCAAACTTTGACTTGCCCATGATATTGAGCGCCTCCATGCCGTCGGGCGCCACTTCGACATCATACCCCACGCGGTCCAGGAACCGCTGCACGTATTTCCGGATGCTGATGGAATCGTCGACGACCAGGATCCGCGGTTTCCGCTTGGAGATCTCCGGAGCCGCCTCTTTGCGCCGCTACGATGCTGGCCGTCATCGTCACCGAAGTTTCGTCGCCAAAGAGCGCGGCAACATTGATGATCAGCCGCACATTGCCTTCTCCGGAAATGGTCGCTCCGGAGAACAGCCTGACGCTTTTCAGGTAATCGCCCAGGGACTTCACAACGATCTCTTCCCGGCCGGTGATATCTTCCACCATCAGGGCAAGCCGCTTTTCAGCCATGCCGAGGATCAGCGTGGGATGCCGGTAGGTCTCCTCTTTTTTCGGGAACTTGCCGACACCGAGGATTTCATTCAGCTTGTGGAGCCGCACCAGCGTGCCGCGCAGGTTCACCATCTCTTCTCCCGCAGCGCGCTGAATATCTTTCTCCGAGAACCGGGTGGTCTCTTCCACCAGGGTCATCGGAACGGCGAGCTCCTGGTCCTTGAATTTGATGATCAGGGCCTGTGCAATGGCAAGGGTGAGCGGCAGCCTGATCACGAACTTGGTACCCACGCCCTTTTCGGTCTTGATCTCGATCCGTCCGTTGATCTTGGCCAGATGCGTCGAGACCACATCCATGCCGACGCCCCGTCCGGAGACCTTGCCCACGGTCTCCGCCGTCGAGAACCCCGGGCGGAAGATAAGGTTCAGGACCTCGGGGTCGGACAGTGCCTGCGCTTCGGCGGCGGTCATGAAACCTTTGTCCACCGCTGCCTTCCGGAGCATGACCGGATCCATGCCCCGGCCGTCGTCCTCGATCTCGATCACGATATTGTTGCCTTCGTGCCGGGCGTTCAGGAGGATCGAGCCGACCGGCTCCTTGCCCGCCCTGGTGCGCAGGTCGACGGTCTCAATGCCGTGGGAAATGGAATTCCGGATCATGTGCATGAGCGGGTCGGAGATGATCTCGAAGATCGTCTTGTCGATCTTCGTTTCTCCGCCCTTCACCACCATGTTCACTTTTTTGTTCTCGGCCTGCGCAAGGTCGCGGACAGGCCGCTGGAACATCTGGTAGAGCTTGTCCATCTCGACCATGCGGGCCATGGTGATCTCGTCCTGCAGGTTGGTCGTGATCGTCGAGATCCGCGCCGTATCGAGCTCGAAGGAATCGAAGAAGCCCGGCAAGCTCCGTCATGATCTCGTTCGTGTCGTTCGTGATCTCCGTCAATTTCCGCGACAGCAGGTTGAAGTCGTCATACCGGTCGAACTCGAGCTCAAAAAAGTCCTGGTTCTGCTCGGCCGCGGCTGCTGCGGACCCGGCGTCTCATACGTTCATCGTGTACTCGTACTTCTCCTCGAACTTCTTGATCTCATGGAGCAGTCGCCCCTGGCTGAACGCCAGCTCCTCGCGGAGCGACTTGATGAAATCCACTTGCCGCGCAAGCCGGTTGCGGTTGACGATCATTTCGCCCACCAGGTTCATGAGGTTGTCGAGCCGCTCGATGTTGACACGGATGAACTGCTTCTCGACGTCGATCGCGTCCGCAGCCCGCCGGCCGATGCCGCGCCGTTCCTGGGTCCCCCCGCGTTTTGCCGCTTCGATCTCATCTCTCAGCGATGCAGCCTCAGCAGAGGCCGGTTCTGCTGCCTGTTCACCGGCAGGCGCAAAGGGATGGCGTTCCTCATCAAGGTGGCTTTTCCCGAAACGCGGAGCCGGAGCTCCCGGGCCGACCTGTTTGGCAGACGGACTGAGCGGGAGTTTCCCGCCTCCTGAAGGGGCCTGCGACGGTGCACTGATCCCGATGTCAAAGGTCCGCTCCCAGGCTTCGTCAACCTCGTCTTTTTTCTTTTTTGGCGGCGCCGGAGACACTGCTGGTGCAGCCGGGGCGGGAGCCGCGGCCTTGCCGGCCGGAGGTGATGGAGCAAAGCTCTTTTCCCAGGCTTCGTCGAGCTCGTCCATCTCGACGGCGCCAAAAACCGCCGGGGCGGCGCCTGTGCCCTTCGCCTCGGCGGGCGCGTCCTTCTGCTTCTGCGGCGCAGGCGCAGCGGATTTATTCAGATTATCAAAAACGTCCTTGTATGACTGCGAAATGCTTTCTACGAGAAGGGGATCTTCGGGCTTGCTTGACGACACGCCGTCGACCAGGATGTTGATGGCATCGACGCTGTCAAAGAGGAAATTCAGCGTATCCTTCCGGATCGGGGCCGAGCCCGACGCGGAACTGGCCGAGCATGTCCTCGGCCTTGTGCGCCACATCGCTGATTCCCTGGAAGCCCATCATGGCGGCCGATCCCTTGAGCGTGTGCGCGGCCCGGAAAAGCTCGTCGATCATGCCGCTGTTCTTCGGGTCCTTCTCAAGGGACAACAGTCCCTTATTGAGGTTCTGGATGTGTTCTCCGGCCTCCATCAGGAAAAACTCTATGATCCCGGATTTGTCAAAGGGTGCGGCCATAGGTCTCTACTCAATAAATCCGAGCTTGATCTCTTCGTCGCTCGTCGTGATGTCCGTCGTGATAGCCGGGAAACCTTCGAGCGCGGGGAGCTCCGCTTCGGCCGCCTGAAGCTCGTATTCCTTGCCCAGTTTGAACCGGCCAATGGCGCTGGTCAGCCGGGTCGAGAGGTCGGCCAGCTTGCCGATGGTCGACACGGTATCCTGCACACCGTGAGTGGTTTCCTGGGTCAGCTTGGATATGGTATCCATGGAGTGCACCACCCGCGCCGTGACCTCCACCTGGTCGTCGGCCGCCTTGGTGATGTCCGTCATGAGCACGGCGGTCTGCTTAACGATCTGCTCGATCTCGCGGAGTGCGGCGCCCGCCTGGTCGGCAAGCTTGGTTCCTTCCTCCACCTCGCGCGTTCCTTCTTCCATGACCGTCACGGCCTCGCTCGTTTCCACCTGAATGCCCTTGATCAGGCCGGTGATGTCCTTCGTCGCACGGGCGGCGCGTTCTGCCAGTTTCCGCACTTCGTCGGCAACGACGGCGAAGCCCCTGCCCTGCTCGCCGGCCCGCGCGGCTTCGATCGCGGCATTCAGTGCCAGCAGGTTCGTCTGGGTCGCGATCTCGTTGATCACTTCGATGATGGCGCCGATCTCGAGCGAACGCTCACCGAGGCCCTTGATCTTTTTCCCGGTGGTCTGCACGGCGGCCCGGATGCGCTGCATGCCCTTGATGGTCTCCGCCACCGACGTCCCGCCTTTGATAGCCGCCTGCGTGGCCTTGAGTGATGTCTGCGTTGCGGCATCGGCGTTCTGGGCCATGCGCTGCGTGGTGTTGGACATGGTGTTCACGGCGTCCGATGCGCTCCTGATCTGACTGGTCTGCTGCTCTGCGCCCTGCTTCATCCGGTCGGAAGAGTGGAGGATGTCGGTCGTGGACCGCTGGATCTCGAGGGCCACATTGTGCGCCTGGGTGACCAGCGACATAAGACCGGTGATCATGAGGTTGAATGCGTCAGCCACGGAACCCAGGGCGTCGGCGGTCACTTCGGCCTTCACGGTAAGGTCGCCTTCTGCTGCGGAACTCACGACCGACAGCAGGTCCATGACCTGATGCTGCATCTTGTCCCGGTCGGTCTCGGTCTGGATCAGACCCTGGAGACGGTCGATCGTCTGGTTGAGCGTGTCTCCCAGCTGCCCCAGTTCGTCGCCGGTTTTCACATTTGCTTTTTTTGACAGATCGCCGCGGCCGAGGGCCTCGGCCACGACCATCAGGTCCTTGACCGGGCGAATGATGCGGTACGTGATGAAGACGGTGAAGAAGACGATCAGCGACAGCGCCCCGATGCCCCAATACATGATCGTGGTGAGAAGGTTCCTGATGTTCTGCTTGATCAGCGTCATGTTCAGACCGACATGCACCGAGCCGAGCGTGCCGTTCGCGATAGGTGAGGCGATGTCGATGATCTCGATAACGCGGTCCCTCATGGACACGGTTGCGGCCTGCGTCCCGAAGGGCGCGCCGGCCTTCAGCATGTTAATGCTCTGCAGCTCGGCCGGGATCACGTTCCCTTCGAAGGAGGACGAGAGCACCCGTCCCCTGCCGTCACGGATAAAGCAATAGGCCACGTCAGGCTGACTGATCGCTTCACCTTGTATGAACTGCAGCGCGTTGAGGTCTTCGACCTGCACCGGTTCAGCGGCCTTCACGCTCAGGCCGTCGGCCAGAATGAGCGTTTTATTGATCGCCTCTTCCTTGATGGTGGTCTGGATCTGGGCATAAATGAAGAACAGGATGCCGGCGCCGAAAATGGCGGACATGCTCAGGATCATGAGCACGATCTTGGTCTGGATGCTTAGGCGTCTGAAGGGATTCTTGAGTTTCATGGTTTGCTCCTTACGTGTGGATATTTCACGCATGTAGCGGCAGAGGTCCTGCCGCCGGAAGACTCAGCGAACAACAATTCGATCACGACAATTTGATTTCATCGATTATCTTTTCAACGTTCAGCAGCGCCGCCACGCCGTGCTCCCGCGGGATCAGGGCCAGGGCAAAGCGGCTCCGGTTCTTGCCGGCGGATGACTGCAGGGCATTCTCCGCCGGGATCGCCATGAGACTGCTTTCCGGTACGGCGACCACTTCGGAGACGTCGTCAACAACGATGCCCAGCGTGATCGATCCGTGCTTTAAAATTGCGATCTGGCCTGGTTCAGACTGGCGTGGCAGGGAAAGCACCGGGCGGATATCAACGATCGGAACGATGTTGCCTCGCAGGTTGATAATCCCGAGGACGTGCTGCGGTGTGGTCGGAACCGGGAACAGCTTCTGTGGGATGATGATTTCCGTCAACATGCCGACCGGTATGGCATAGGAATCCTCGCCGATACGGAAGAGGCACACCCGTATCTCTTCGCCGGGCATGATCTCGTTTGCGTTCGCAACTACATCACTGCGCATGTCGGCCAAACGGCCTCCCTCCAGGGCTAGATGTATTTCTTCACGGCCTTCAGCAGATCTTCCGGCTTGAACGGCTTGATCAAGTACTCATCTGCGCCCTGTTTCATCCCCCAGAATTTGTCGCTTTCCTGGTCCTTGGACGTTACCATGATGACCGGAATGTTCTTGTACTGGTCGTTGCTCTTTATGTCCCGGCAGACCTGGAAACCATTTTTTTTAGGCATGACGACATCCAGAATGATGAGATCTATTTTTTCCGACTTCACCTTCGCTTCGGCAGCCTCCCCGTCCATAACGGTCACAATGGAGTGGCCTGTCGGCTGCAGTGCTGCCTGAAAGATCTGAAGTTCCGCCAGGCTGTCGTCGGCTATCAGGATTTTGGCCATTCTTGTCTCCTTTTTCAGTGCTCCAATGAATGTTAAAAATTAACACATTTCTTTGGTAGTGTCAAGTTTTCGTTTTATTTTCCGCGGTCTCCGGCCTTATCGTTTCCGCCGGATCAGATTGACGGAGAGCAAAATGAAGATGCTCTTCGCCACATCGAACTCACCCACGTAGTCAGCATCAATGATGTCCTGGACCGTTCTCCTGCCGTCGATGAGCGAGAACACCTTGAGGTCCGTGTCGCTCATGCCCCGGGTCGTCAGCTCCTCGGCGTTGCCGATCATGGGTTCGAACACGATGTTCAAATTCGGGATCTTCTGCTGAATGAGCGTCCACTCATCGGCCTGCCGTGCGCCTTCCAGCAGCAGGTCATCCACCTTGATCTGGAGCGGCACGGCGAAGACCGGCGGGGGAACAGCCTCAAAGGAAAAATGCTCCTTCCTTCCAGGCCATAACCTTGTACACGACCGATTCGGTGTGCCGGCGCAGGCAGTCGGCAAATGTTTTTCCGTCGAGCAGTTTCTCCCGGATGAGGACCTTGTCGACCTGCTCACCGGTCATCCTGGCGATGCTCATGGCATGCTGAAGGCTGTCACTATCGACGCGGCAGGACTTTCGGAGGAGCGTGTCCATGCCGGCGTTGGCATCGCTGCAGTTTCCCGAGGAAAAGACGACCGCTCCGTCCCTGAAGTAGATCCCCACCTCCTCGGACGATGAACGGATGGTCAGTCTGCCGGTCTGGCGCTGCATACTGAGCATCTGCATCACCTCGACGATCCTGAAACTGGCGAGGTTTCCCTTGATCCCGGCACTCGTCTCCTGCGGCGTCCTGCCGATCTCCTTGCGGATCAGTTCAGGCAGGTCCGTCGCAATGAACTCATCGAAGCACCTGGGTGACGATTGCCCGGATCGTCGCCTCTATGCCGACAGCGGCCGTGTGAGGCGGGGGCGATGCAGGAGAGGGAACCTGCGGTCGGAGACCCTCCCGCAACGGCGGCGGCTCAAAAGCCCGGGGCGCCTCGCGCGGCAAAGGCGGGACATAGGGTCTGGGAATTGATGGCGCAGGAGGGATGATCTCTCGTGTTGGCGGAGGCGAAGGCGGTGCTGGTGCTGTTGCCTTCGTTCGATCGAGCACCTCCCGGATCTTGGCGAGGAGCTCTTCCGGCTGAAATGGCTTGGTAAAGTATTCGCTGATGCCGAGGACATCAACGAACTTGCTGCCGACCTTGTCGCCCTTGGATGTCACGAGGATGATCGGCGTATCCTTGAACTCGGGGTCTTCCTTGAGCGTCTTGCAGACCTGGAACCCGTTCATTTTGGGCATCACAAAATCAACGAGGATCAGGGCGGGCCGCTCGGACCGCGCCATGGCAATGCCCTCTTCCCCGTCAGAGGCAAGAACGACCTTATATCCCTGCGAGGCCAGGATCATCTCGATAAGCCGCTGAACCGTCGGACTATCGTCAATATCGAGTATTTTTTCGCCTGCCATTCAGCTCCCTCGCGTGAAAAACATGTAATAGTAGCACGGGGTAAAAGATATTGTCAACGCTTATCTAGCTCTCACCACGGCATTTACAACCGCGCTGCCACGGCATCGATGAACTCTTCGGTCTGCGCATAGGTTGAAACTTTGGGCACGGCGATGGCGGCCAGGTCCTTGGTCATCACGCCGCCCTCGATCATCCCGATCACGGCAGCTTCGAGCTTTCGCGCAAAGGCCACGACCTCGGGCGTGCCGTCAAGCTCGCCGCGGCGCGCGATCGCGCCGGTCCAGGCAAAGATGGAAGCCACCGAATTGGTCGACGTGGGATTCCCCTTCAGGTGTTCATAGTAGTGGCGCATCACCGTACCGTGGGCGGCCTCGAATACATACTTGCCTTCAGGCGAGACCAGCACCGAGGTCATGAGCCCCAGGCTGCCGAAGCCCGACGCGACCATGTCGCTCATCACGTCGCCGTCGTAGTTCATGCAGGCCCAGAGCATGCCGCCCTCGGCCTTCATGATCTGCGCGACCGCATCGTCGATCAGCATATAGCGGTAACTGACGCCCTGCTTCTCAAGTTCGGCCTTTTTCGCCCCGGCCTCATGGTCAAACACTTCTTTGAAAAAGCCATGATAGGTCTTCGAGATCGTGTCCTTGGCGCCGAACCAGATGTCGGTCTTTTCAGCCAGCGCGTAGCTGATGCAGGCCCGGGCAAAGCTCCTGATCGATTTTTCCGTGTTGTGCATGCCCATGATCACGCCGGGCCCTTTGAACTCATGCACGACGAGCGTCTTTTTTTCTCCGCCCCCGCCCGGCGTGAACACCAGCTCCGCGGTCCCGGCGCCGGGGACCTTGTACTCCACCGACTTGTAGATGTCGCCGTAGGCATGCCTGCCGATGCTGATCGGCCTCTTCCAGCTGCGCACTGCAGGCGGAATGTTCTTCACGATGATCGGCTTTCGGAAGACCGTGCCGTCGAGGATCGACCGGATCGTGCCGTTCGGGCTTTTCCATGCCTGTTTGAGGTTGTATTCCTTGACGCGTGCCGCGTTCGGCGTGATCGTGGCGCACTTGACGCCCACGCCGAACTCAATGACCGCATTCGCCGCGTCGATCGTGACCTGGTCCCCGGTCTCGTCGCGGTGCTTGACGCCCAGGTCAAAGTATTTGAGGTCCATCGCAAGATGGGGCAGGAGCAGCTTGTCCTTGATCATCTTCCAGATGATCCTCGTCATTTCGTCGCCGTCCATCTCGACGATGGGGTTCTTGACAGTGATTGCCACGGGTTACTCTCCTTCATTATTCTGCGGGATTGCCGGCATCGGTTCGGAGGGAATTGTAATGCGCAGGGGCAGGATTGTCAACAAAACATTGCGTTTCGTGCCGGAGCAGGCTCCGGAAGCGTTATGAAGGGACCGGGGCTGCGTGCGCGGACTCGGTGCACGCAGCCCCGGAGAACAATGCTGACTAATCTACGAGTGCAACTCCGGTGAAATGGCAGATGACGCAGACACCGGCGCCCATACGGCCCCACTGCGCGCTTTTTGATCCGCCGTGCACCGCATGGCAGGCCTGGCAGGCCTTGCCGAAGGTAAGGTAGCCAAAGGGCTGAAATATCGCCATGCCCACGATCGCACCGGTATGGCATTTATAGCAGATGTGTGCCTTGATCTTGACCAGCATTTCGGACTTACCCTGGTGTCCCGAGTGACAGTCGAGGCACGAGAGCTGCTGCGTCCGGCCTTCGAAGCCCACGCTGGCATACAGCGCGTGCTTGTCATGCGGATTGATGGCCTTGCTGCCGAACAAGGCTTGATTGTAATGACATTTGCCGCAGTTCGTGTTCTGCTCCGTTTTGGTAAGCTGCGAGATCCTGTTCGGGACCGTTGCAGGGTTCGCGACATGCGCAGCAAGTCCGGAATGACAGGCACCGCACTCGTGAAGCTCAGCGACCGGAATGACCGCCATGCGCTCCTCGTTGCTGTGGCGATTCTCCTTCCAGGACTCGTACTGAGCCGGCGTGGCAACTCTGGCATACGGTGGCGGCCGGAACGCCGTCTGCCGGCCGGAAAGTCTCGATGGGCTGGAACAACCAGGTCCGGGCGCACCCGACAATCACTGCGAGCACCAACAATAAAGCAAGATACATTTTTTTCATGACGGACTCCCTTCCAAATGATAGCGTAATATCGCGTTATGCTATAACTTTACCGCCGTACTCTTCTCCGATTTTAATGAACCATTCATTCCATACCTGTGACGGGACTACCCCGTTTTTTTCGTCCTCAGAAATACGACGACGGCGCCGCTTCCGCCCTTGTCCCGCGGGGCCTGCGCCACCTCGATGACCATGCCCTTGCCCTGTTCCCGGAGCCATGCGTTCACGCTGCCCTGGAGCACGGGTCCGTCCGGAGAATTGAGCCCCTTGCCCGTGATCACCAGCACCGCCTTGCTGCCGCGGTGATAGGCGCCGGAGATGAACCGCGCCAGCCGCTGCAGCGCCTCGTCCTTCATATAGCCGTGCAGATCCAGCGTCTCGGAGATGCTGATGCTCCCGCGCCTTAACTGCCGCGTCCGGCCCGCTGCCGTTCGCCGCTCCTCCCCGCCCCCCTCGGATTCGGAGACTGCCGAAGTAAAGGTCGTGCCCATCTTCTGCATGGCCTTGAGAAAAAGCTGCACGTCCTCCTGCGAGTCCGTCCGCGGCTTTGCTTCGGACGCCTGTTCGGCCCGGAGCGGCGCAACTCCGGGATCGCCCGCAATCCTTCGTGCGCCTTCTACCGAGCGCAGAAAGAGCGACGCATCGTCCTCATCCTGGTCATCTTTCCCGGGACGCGGCCGCGGTGCGGTCTGCTTTATTTCCTTGGGAACCGGCTGGGGGGCAAAGCCCTTGAGCGATTTGAACGGATTGGTCTTGAAATCAGCGGCAGGTTTTTCTTCAGTTTTTTTTGATTTTTTCATACAGGCGTCGCGGGTGTGCGGTGGTAGCGGCAGGTTTTAAACACTGCCTTTACACAAGCAGGTTAATGATCGGGATAGCGTTCGGTGAGGCTGCGGATCGTCTCAAGACAGGAAAAGAACGTCTCTACCATCTCCGGATCGAAGTGCGTTCCCGACGAGGCCTTCAGCTCATCAAGCACCTGTGCTTCGTCCCACCGCTCCTTATAGGTCCTGCGTGATCCCAGCGCGTCGTACACATCGGCAAGTGCCACGATCCGGCCGAATACCGGGATCTCCTCCCCCTTCTTGGGGAGCGGCGTTCCATCGCTCTTCTCGTAGCCGGGGATCGCCTTTCCGTCGCTGGCGTTGACGTGCCCCGGGTAGCCGGTGCCGTCCCACTTCTCGTGATGATTGAGGGCGACGACCGCGGCAGCGTCATCGAACTCGGAATATTTTTCGGAAAACAGGCGCGCCCCCATGACGGTATGGAGCTTCATGGCTTCGCGCTCTGCATCATCGAGCCGTGCCGGTTTCTTTGAGAATGGCGTCCGAGATCGCCACCTTGCCCACGTCATGGAGCATGGCGGACATGCGGAGAATGTCGCGGTTCTTGTCGATCACATCCCGGGGCACGCCCCGCTTGGCTGCCCACACCTCATAGATCGCAACGGCATAGGCGGCCACCCGGTTCACATGAGCGCCGGTCTCCTTGGGGTCCCGCAGCTCGGCCATCTTGATGGTCCGGAGGATCATGGAGCGGGTCATCTGGGCCCGCTCGATGGCAACGGCCGCCATGTTGGCAAAATGCATGACCAGGGGCTCGTCCTTTTTCGAGAAGGCCCGGACCTTGCCATTGGCATTCGTCCCATTGATCAGCTGGAGCACGCCGATGGTGTCGCCCCGGTTGGTCTTGAGCGGAAAGGTCAGCATGGACTGGGTCCGATACCCCGAGACGATCGTCGTAGTGACGGTTGAAGGAATAGGGCAGGCCGGACGTGAGCTTGTAGGCATCGGGGATATTAAGCGCCTCGCCGGTGTTCGCCACGTACCCCGAGATCGTCTGGTTGTTGATCGGGATGGAGAAGGTGGAATAGATCAGCTTTTTGCCGAGCGGCAGTTTTTTCTGCTGCGTCTCGTTCTGCGTATAGCTGAACTTCAGCGTTTCGTTCTCTTTAATATAGATCGAGCCTGCATCGGCATTCACCAGCCCCCGCGCCTCGTGCAGGATCCGCTCCAGCAGCACATCGACGTCCTTGATCTCGGTAAGCTCGACCCCCAGCCTCATCACCAGGGTCAGTTTTTGTTTTTCCGTCAGCATGGCCTATAGTACTCATTCGCTCCGTGTTTGTCAATTACGCGGCATCGTGGCAAGGAAACCAGTTTGCGATTGACTCGCATGCGCTTTTTTGCTATAGTACGCCATTCCGGCCTTGGTGCCGCAGGTTTCATTGCAATCGCTGCGCTTCAGGGCAGCATGGTGAGGTAGTGACGATGGACAGCAAGCTTCTGGCAATCAAAAAAAAGCTCGTGAAACAGCGGACTGAACTGCTCACGGAAGCAGAGGAGACGCTGAACAGCAAGATCAGCACGGAAAAGGAGAGCTTCCCCGATCCGACCGATCAGGCCGTTGCGGAGCTCGACAACAGTTTTCTTCTCCGGCTTCGCGGGAGGGAAAACAAGCTGCTCAAAAAGATCGACGAGGCCATTGCACGGATAGACGACGGAACCTACGGCGTGTGCGAATCCTGCGGCGAAAAGATCAGCACCAAGCGGCTCGAGGCGCGGCCGGTGACCACGCTCTGCATCGAGTGCAAGACGAGGCAGGAAGCGGAAGAGAAGCAGCAGGCGGGATAGCTCTTTCGGGAAAAATAATATTCAAACAACAAAGGCCAGCCGATATCGGCTGGCCTTTTTACTGTGCATCTAAGAAGCTCGACCTTATTCCTGGGACGGTTCAAACCAGCTGCTCGTAGTCGGAAAGAACATGTGGCAGCTAAATGTGCACGATATCGGATAGACATCAAGATTGCTGGGATCAACTCCGATCCTTCCGTATTGATCCCCGCCTGTGCCGGACAAATGACTGAACAGCATGGCATCATGAACCCAGCCCCACTGTGTATTGGAACCATGGACGCTATGACAGCTGATACACGTTATCGCTGACAATGTCGTATCGCGATATCTCCACCCATAGAACGTGTCTCCGGCCTGCACGTGGTACATATGCAAGTTTTCATGAGCCGAGCTGAAGAACGCCAAGTCATCATACGCCTTTCCCGTGGTCCCCAGGTTCACATCGCGAAAAAGTGTCTGTATGTCAGCAATCGTATACGCCGGCAATACACCCCACGTCGCCAAAAGATCCGTCGCAAAGATCCCGTCAGCTCTCATTCCCAAAATAGCTTCTTTCGAGACTCTGCTATAGGAAGCGTGACAGTTAAAACAGAGATCGTAATCCGGTTCATCTGCAGAGTTGAAGAAAGTATATTTCGTAATTGGCAGTGTCAGGTTCTTCGCCAGCAAGCCGACATTCGCTGTTCCATGCCCGTTCCCATGGCATCCGGTGTTGATGGTGCCGTCCCCCACACAGGTAACTCCCTGTTGCTTGTGGCCGTAGGTCTTATTCCACTGGGTGCTGATCTCAGCGCTCGCCCGATAGGGCGTCTGGCCGATGACCGAACCGTCGTTAAAGGGAGCGGTCGGCGTGCCGCCGGTAATGTAGGTAGAGGTCGCACCCTGGGTATCGTGGCAGCTCAGACAAAATGACTCGCGCGTTGATGCGTTCGCCGAATCGTACGCGATCGCCGCACCCGTGTCCCCGCTCCTGAGCCTCACGGTCCCTCCCATGTGGACTGACATATCGTGGCATACGAGGCATTGGTCGGTCAAGGGATCGTTCCCCGGTCCCCGTGTTACGTGATGCGACTTAACGGCAGCGTTTGCACCAAAATCTCCGTTCGCACCCACCACCGGCCGCCTGCTCCCCATCGCGTTCACGTGGCAAATAGCACAGGCAGGCGTGGCCACGCCTGCTGTTCCATACCACTCCGGGCTCTCACCCGCGTGGCAATTGGTCGTCGCGCAGCTTCCGGTCTCCTGACCGGTGTCCGATGTCCAGGTCCCTGAAGAATTCGTGCCATCAAAGAACACCAGCGGGACCGCAGGGTCCTGCGTGTCGAGAACGCCGCTTGCGTGGGATGCGCGGGAAGGATAGTTCTGATGACACTTGCTGCAGGCAAAGCCTATGCTCCCGACGTGTCTGCCATGCTTGCCTGAAAGGCCGGCCCCGTTGGTGAGCAGCGGATCGAGGACCGTGGAATATGCCGCGGAATGGCAGGTCGTGCAGGCCGTTGGCGCCGTCCAGCCCGCAGTGCCGTACCAGGAGAGAGTGTCCACACCGTGGCAGGAGATCGCAGCGCATTGTCCGGTCCCGCTGCCCGTGTCATTGGTCCAGGAGCCTGTTGTTGCCACAATATTAAATATGACCACGTTCTTGGTCGGGTCGGGCGTATCCAGCTGCCCATTCGCATGGGTCGTCCTGCCCGGGTACTGGTAGTGGCACCTTTCGCAATCGATAGAGCGGGAGTTCACATGTTTTATGTGCTGTCCCGCCGGCGGTGCTCCGTTCGTTGCAATCGGATCGAGCACCGGGGAAAATGATGAGCTGTGACAGGTCGTGCAGGCAGGGGTCGTCCAGGCGGTCGTTCCATACCAGTCGAGCGTATTGTTTGCGTGGCACGCGACGCCGACGCAGCCGCCCGTACCCGCCCCGGTGTCATTGACCCATGCGCCCGAGGGTCCGGTAATACTCATCGAGACAAGGCTCACGGTCGGATCAGCCGTGTCAAAGGTCCCGTTCATGTGTGTGGCGGCATTCAAATAGCCGTTATGACACCGCTCACAAGAGATCTGTCTCTCGCTGAAGTGCTTCACGTGCTTGCCCCGCGAGCCGGAGCCATTTGACACCAGGGGATCAAGGGCAGTGGAGTTCGCGCTGGAATGGCAGCGAACGCAGTCTGAGATGGGCTCCCGGGGCGTCTGCGGTCGCCGAGCGAACAGCGAGTCGGGGCCTGAGCCGGAATTGCATCCCGTCGCGATCAGCAGCGCGATGACCGAAATCCATGTGCGAAAAACGTTCATCAGATCCCCGTCTCCTTGTATCCTATTGGTGGCATTGCGTGCAGTCCACACCGGCATTCACCGGATGCGGCGGCGGCACATGCGAGACACGCTGCCGGTGACAGACCGTGCAATTATTGCCCTCAAGCGACAGACCCGCGCCAAAATGGCACCACGTGCAGTGGCGGGTCCGCCAGCTCGCGGTATGACTTCGCGGAGCCGTCTCGCTGTGGCAGCGAACGCAGTAATCCTGCCGGTGGCATGCGAGGCACCGCTCCCGGTTGGCGTCCGCCATGAGGCCGTGGCTCCGCGTGCGCCAGAAGGTCGTGTGATCCCGCGGCATCGTCGTGGTGTGGCAGGCGATGCAAACGGTTCGATCGTGGCAGATGAGACACGCATTGCCGGGCTGACCCGGGCTGTTCCCCTCGGCCCCTGTCGTTTTTCCGTGATACTCGAGCCAATTCCCTTGATGGGAGTCCGGCCTCGGGAAGGGGATCCGGGTATCCTGCTCGCCGTTCTGCGCCGCCTGGACCGTGATGCCGGTCCCGAACGCGACAAGGGCCAGAAGGAGAATCATGGATTTTTTTCCTGTCGTTCGATCAGAAATCATAGCGCATCCCCAGCCTCAGAGTCTGATAATTCTCGATGCCGTGCTCGTACTCGTACGCTCCGTTCATGGAGAAGCCGTCGCTCAGCGGATATTTCGCGTTCAGATAATAGGTGCGCACCTGCTCCCGCACGCCCAGCTCGATGTAGTCGTCGTATTTATAAAGGCTATAGTTCGTGCCGATGCTGACCTTCGCTTCCCTGCTGTTCCGCTTGAAGCGGTAGGACAGGTCGACGCCCGCGGCGTACAGGTCATTGCCCGCGCTCTCCCACTCCTCGGCGAGGAGCGTCCACGAAAGGCCCTCAACGAAGAGGTCGCTCGCCTCCACATCAACGAACATCCGTTCGAACGCCTTGTTGAAGGGGCCCGTATCAGCAGTGTCCAGAAGCCCGCGCTTGTAGTACCCCAGGTCCACGGCGATCCACTCGTCGAAGAATTTTCTGATCTTGACGTCGTAGCTCTCATAGGGGGCGGATCGGCCGATGACGTCATAGAAGAGGGAAAGTTGGTTCGAAAGTTCGTTCTGGCTCCGGAACTGGCGGAAGTAGTTCACGCTGAACTCGGCCTCCGCCGTCTGCCATGCCGCCGCGGACTTGAGCGAAAGGTCCCGGGGCTCGCCGTCCCTGAAGCGGTACTTCGCCGTGATCCGGGTGAAGGGCTCGAACCGCTGCGAGATTTTGATGGACGTCAGCCGATCGTACTGGGTCGTGTCCTCCGGGAAGAGCGACATCGCGTCCTTCACCAGAAGGTAGTCGACGCTCACGCCCGTGGCGGAGAAGGGGCGGTAATCGATGCCCGCGCCCTTGAGGGTATCCTCTCCCCAGTGCGCGTTGACCTCGAAGAGGTTGATCGCCGCGCCGCCGAAGAGCGTAAGGTTCCACTTCTCCGCCCCCGTGTCCACGGCAACGCCGTCGAAGATCACCGGCTCGTCGCGGGTGCCTGCCTGACGGCCGACGCGCGCTCTCGAATCGGGTACCGCCGCGCCACCGTTCAGCACAAGGTAGGCCTCGTAGACCTTACCGGTCGAACGGGTACCGAAAGTGTCCCAGACGTTTTCGAGTGGATAGAACGTGCTCGCGTTCTGGTTCCCGTCAATGTCGGAACGAGCGGAGCCGAGGAAATGAAATTCGTAGTCATTGTCCTGCGGCCGCGTGATGTCGAGCCGGAGGTCGGCGAAAATATCCTGGTCGGAGATCCGCGCATCGGGAAGCTCGGCTGTCCGGTAATGGTATCGTGTGGAGACATACCCGCTGACGTTCGTTGAAAGATCGGGGGAAGGAAGGCCGGAAACGGGGGACGGATCTGCATCAGCCGCAAGAATGGCGGCGGGAAAGAAAACAACGATGCAGAGGAAACAGAATATCGGCAACCAATCTCGTTGAAGCGCGCTGCGGCAGGCCATGAAAGGCTCTCTCCCTCCATCCGGACTTCGGTAGATAATAGTGATACCCTGGACAAATGTCAACTATTTTCCCCGCAGACTTTTTCTTATTCTCATCGTAACCCGGCCTCAAGTCTTCGACTTTAAGGGAGTTGTCGAGGTCAGGGGAGAAAGATAAGGCGAGAGCGGTTTTTTCAGAAAACTCAGCGCCGGATCAGCACCAGCACCCCCGCGGCGATCGACAGTACGGCAAGCACAACACCACTGCCGGAAAATCCGACATGCAGAAGCGGCATCAGTCCGGTGGCCAGCAGCCAGATCCCCAGGAGAATATTTCCCAGCCTCGGCAAGAGCTTTTCGGACCGATCAACCAGCAGGAACAGGATGCCTGCCACAACCGCAAGAACAGCGAGAATGGCGCCGCTTCCGGAGAACCGGATGCCGCCCAGGGTGATCATGCCGTTCACGATCAGCCAGATACCCAGCAGGATGTTCGCCAATGCCTTCATGTCATTCTCCTTTTTTGTTCATCGAAAAGCGACGGTCTCTGTGCTCATGAACTGGAAGCCCACGGGCCAGAAAGTCCCTGCACAAAAAAGGCCGCTGAGCTAAACTCAGCGACCTTCGGATTCTAACGTCCGGCCCCGATATCAGCGAATACCCGAGGAGAAGATGATGCTCTCGAACGAACGCTTCAATGTCTTGCTCGTGAAATTTTTCATCTCCATGCCGGGCTTACAGGTTATCTCTTGACCGACCTTGACCGACGTCTCCGGTATGGCAACCCAGGTCTTCTTCCCGTTCTTCTCAAGAGAAACATAGGTATAGCCCCCGGAATTCATCGCTTCCACTACTTTCCCCGAAAGGGAATCGTCAGCCCGGACCGTATTTGCAGCAAAGCAGCTGGCGATGATAAAAAACAGAACACCTGCTGCGAATACCAATGTAGACCGTTTCATCATCAATCTCCTTTTTTGTAAGTACCGAGGCGCAATCAGCGGCTGAGGCGGGTCAGCACCCCTGCGGGGCCTTCTTTTCCGGCGCCTTTTCGGTCGCAGGCGCCTGCTCCGTCTTCTGCTGTTCTGTCTGTTGCTGCTCAGCCGGCTTCTGCTCGGCCTTCTTCGTCTCGCACCCGACGACAAGAACTCCCAGGAACGCCATTCCCACCACGATCGCACCAAATAGCTTTTTCATGATATCCTCCTTACAGGTAGTAGACCGCACCGCCGTTCATCTGCGAAGGTGCCGCGTCACAGCGAAGTTAGCAAAGAAATGGGAAAATGTCAAAACAAAAGACCCGGGCCGGAGAGGCTCGTAAGAAACGAGAGGTGTCATGAGGGAAGATTATCAGGAGTTTGCGCACGGTCCGGCAGCAGAGACCCTCAGATGTTCAGGTAAGGTTCTCCGGGCGAACCGTGGCGCTGCGCGTCAGCGTTTGTTCCAGAAAGGACCGCCGGGAAAGCCGGACGTCTTGGCCCCTGTTGGCAACGACGGCTCTGTTCCGTAGCTGCTCAAGTGCGGGGTTATCTGCGGATCCTTGACCTCACCGCTCAATTCCCGCAGCAGCAAGTTGAAAAAAACATCCGTGATCCTGTCATCAAACTGTGTTCCGCAGCATTTCATTACTTCATGAAAGGCCTCATCGAGCCCCAATTTGTCCCGATAGGGCCGGTCCGTAGTCATCGCATCAAAGGCATCGACAAGTGCAAGGATCTTTTCACCATCGCTCAGTTCGGACGACTGGAGCGCATCAGGATAGCCCTTCCCGTCAAGCCGCTCATGATGATGCAGCACAAATCGTTCGATATTCTTCCAGGGGAAGTTTATCTTTGAAAGGATATCGTATGATATCTGCGGGTGTTTATTTATTTCTATTTTTTCAAGGCTCGTAAGCCCTTCTCCCTTCTTTATGAGGCTGGTGTCAATGATGATCTTCCCGATATCGTGGAGCAAACCGGCGACGTAGAGGCCTTCCACCTCCTTCTTCTTCCATCCGAGCTCCCGGGCGATGGCAACGGCATAACATGCCACACGGTAGGAATGGTCCTTCGTATAACCGTCCTTGGCGTCTATGGCGGCTGAAAATGCCTGGACGGTGTCATGATAAATACGGCGCATGCTTTCATAGAGTTTTTTGTTCTCCGCGGCCTTTTTGGTGAGTTCCCCGAAGAGTGCCGCGTTATACAGCGTTATCGCCATTTGATGCGCTACGACCTTGAGGACATCCTTTTCGTTCTGACGGAAGGATGCCCGGCCGAGCTTCTCGCCAAGCGCAATAGCTCCGACAAACTCATCCCTGGCAAAAAGGGGGATGAAGAGTCTTGCCTGCAGCTTCGCGAACACCTGGTCATTCTGTTCGTAAAAAGAGCTCCCGGCCATCTCTTTAAGGGAATGCGGCTCGTTCCCGTGGAACTGCTTGATATGCCGCGGCAGAACGGATAATTGTATCTCCTGGCGGGCGCTCCCCTTATATCCCTTATCCGCGAGGCGTTCCAGGCTCCTGTTCTGGGGATGGTAAATGAACAGGGCGGCCTTCGGCACGGAAAACGTCCCGCTGATGATATAGAGTGCTGATTTCATTTTTGCCGGCAGGTCCTTGGAGGACGTTGCCTCCTGCCCCAGATCGACCAGCGAAGCAATGCTGAACATCAGGCGTTTGAGATGAAAGGTATTGTTCGGCATGCTAATTGCTCCCGCTCAAGTAATGGAAGGCATCCTTTTCATCCTTGAACACCTTTACATGTTTTATCAACCCCGCCATCTCGAACATCTCTCGATGGTCCTTCTTCATATTCGTGAAACAGAGCTGGCTGTTGGATTCCAGCATGTTCTGCACGATGCCTAAAAAGATGGAAAGCCCGATGGTGTTGATAAATTGAACATCGGAAAAATTGACGATGAGTTTTTTCGATCCCTGGTCAATGAACTCTTCACTGGTCACTTCGAGCCGTTCCGCCCCGATGTTATTGATGTACCCTTTTGGCATCATGACGGCTATGTCGTGTTCTGATCTGGATGTTATCGAAAAATTACTCACGGTTTGCCCTCTCCTCCCTTTGCATGCCTGCGGATTTTTCGATCTTTTTGACGAGGATTATTTTTGTACCGTAGGCGGTCTTTTCAAACGTAACGTGGTCCACAAAGCGTTTGATCAATTTTATGCCCCATCCCCTTCCTGTTTTTTTCTCAGCCTCCTCGCCGCGATAGGGTTCTCCCGTTTCCTGGATGATGAACTCCTGTCCAGCGCTTTCGACCGAAACCTCCACCTGGCCCTCATCAACGGATACACTGACATAGACCTTATCATCCATTCCCCTGCCGTGTTCGCCGGCGTTGATACAGGCCTCGATAACAGCTATTTGCAATTGACCGATGGCATCCTGATCGAGGTTCAGGTTTTTTCCGATCTGCTCCAGGCTCCGGGCAACTATGAGCTCCGCCTCTCCGGCCATCGACAGCGTCAGGTCAAAACGGACAACCTGCCCCTTTTGCGGAATGAGCGCTTCAAGAAAGTGCGTCTCCACCTCATGAGGGGACTTCGCCAGGACTTCCCTCATGGAGAGGGCGTCAACGATGTCCCGCAAGACCCGGTCGTCCATTGCCCTGAAGCTGCCGAACTCTCCGCGAATGAAACCGGCAAGATACAGCGCATGAAGGATCTCCTGCGCCTGGACCGCGGTCAGCGAAAAGACCTTCGCGACCCGCTGACAGGACAGGGCCTCGGTGGCATGGAAGATCTTGGAGACTATTGCCAGGGCTGTTCTTCTCTGCCCCAGGTCGGGGAAATGGCCCTTCAGCACCATCAGCCACGATAGCGCGAGCGTTCCTTCCATGATCTCCTGGATATAGGCGTTCCAGAAATCCCTGTCATCAGGATTGTTCTTCACGCGCGCCCGGGTGACGATGCGCCCGATGTAATACGGGTTTCCGCCAAGATGACGCAACAGGAGCGGAGGCACGTTCCCTTCCGCCTCTTGTGCGCCCAGGAGGGCATTGACCATCGACGAGGCCGCCTCGGGCCCCAGGGGAGGAACCGGCATGCGCTCAAGACCGCCCACCACCGCCATCTCCTGGAGCTCGGCCATGTTCCCCGTGACCACATGAGGCGTTCTGCTGTGCGACATCGGCTCCTGGAAAAGTGAGGCCATCCGGTGATCAGGGACGCCGTCAAGACGAAGGTCCTTCACCCAATGAAAATCATCGATCAGAACGGCAACCGGCATCCCGGTGGAAAGCGTCGAATGATGCGGGGCCAGCAGCGCGAGACGAAGCGCCTCTACAGGTTCACCGGCGCATTGCACATACCGGTCAAGGACCTCCTGTGCCCAGAAGGCCCCCTGTTCCTCGGCAAGCGTGGACAGGC
This sequence comes from Nitrospirota bacterium, assembly GCA_963818475.1. GTDB lineage: Bacteria > Nitrospirota > UBA9217 > UBA9217 > UBA9217 > GWC2-56-14. The sequence goes on from CAWFSF010000003.1 coordinate 254,154, forward strand.
CGTCGATCGTGATCCCGTCACGATAGAGCAGGGATTGGTCTTTTCTTTCAAACGCAAGCCTCTGGCAAATGAACCTGCTCAGATAGGATTTTGAAAAGGCTGGTATGGACAACAGCGCGGGGTTGACCGTATACAGGAAGGGAACTATCCGGTCCTGGTTCAGGAACAGCCGGCTGAAAAGATGTTTGAGCAGCTCGGTCTTTCCGATGCCCCGGCGGCCGCAGAGAAGGCTGCTGTGCGCCTGTCCTTCGTCCGCCTGGAGGACCTTCTTATAGAGGCCTGGCAGCTCTATCTGCCTTCCGAAAAAATCCTTTATCGGGAGTGAACTGAACGGCATTTTATGAGAATACCTCGATCTTGTTCTTTCCCTGGTTCTTGGAGCAATGTCCACGGACGCACCGAGTACTGCAATGCTTCCGACGCGTTCTTCGTGGCATGGAACAATTCTATCCTGCCGACTACCGGTTGTCAAACCTTAGGACTAAATGAATCGACGCTAGAGAGGGCAGAGCATGAGATGAAACTTTCCGTTTAAAGCTGAGAAGGAGTTGTTTTTGCAGTCTTTTCTGATGGAATTTCATTCTTGCGGAGGGGCTTTCCATGAACTATGTAGATGATATCAGACGTGAGCAGTTTCTTTCAACTGAGGAAAGATTAGCGGTTCAACGGAGCAGGTGATCGTCGGACTGGATGTACCCTTAAATGGGCGGCCCTGTGGTGTTTCGAAGTCATTTGAAATATTTTTTTGCTGCTGCGGATTTCAGGAAGCTGATGATCGCCAGGAGCTCTTTGGACGGTTCACCTTTGGTGACGATGCTGAGTTGACGGGTGATCGGCTTGGTCTTGACGACCTTCACCTTGCCCGGGTTCATTTTAACGAACCCTTCCGACAGGACGCCTATGGCGATTGGCGACTGCGAGACGAGGTCGATCTCTTCCCGCGTGGTCACGGCCGTGAAGACGCTTCCGGCAAAAGCTGCGCGGTTCATCACTGTATCCTGCAGGAATTTCCGCGTGCCCGAACTTTTGGGCGGAACAACGACCACGATCCGCTCGTCCGGCCCGCCCACTGTTTTCCAGTTGGCGATCTTGCCGCTGTTGATGTCCGCAAGCTGCTCCCACGTCAGGGTTTTCACGGGATTCTTCGGGTGGACGATAGGGACCATGACGTCTTTGAAAATAACGTGCTCCTGGTAGGTCCCTTCCTCGGGCACGCCTGTTTCCCGGAAGGCACTATCCAGCGGGACGGAGATCATTGCCGCCGCAGCCTCGCCCGTGATGAGCTCCTTCAGCCCCTTGATCGTTCCCACGCACCTCATCTCGAGCTTCGTTCCGGTCTTTTTCTCGAGGGCGGCCTGCGCCGGCTCCAGAATACGCTTCTGAAAGGTTGTCGAACCCGAGATGACGAGCGGGGCTGCTGCGGCCCGGACGGAACCGCCCATCACGAACAACAGCGTTATCAAGGCAATGCAATTCAGTTTTTTCATCACGAACCCTTGTCCGGGCGGGCTTGCCGCGATTCTCTTGTACCAGGTTAGACGAGCTCCTACCTGGCTAAAGCCTTTTTGAGGCTTTCGATCATGTCGCTCGTGGTCTCGTCGATCAACGAGGAAAATTCCTGCACGATCTTGTTCTTGGGATCGCCCAGATCGATATGGTCCTGCCTTACCGCGTCTTGCCCCGAGCCCAGGTAAAGGGGGAGCAGATCCCTTGATCTGGCGCCCTTAGCCAGCGACGGCCATCCCATGTCCGCGATGATCCGGCCCGTCTTGTCCACGATAACCATGGTCTGCGCCGCGTGAATGGCGCCGTCCGTCCGGTTGCCGCTCACAATGAAGGTCTTGGGCCTTGGATGCGTGATGCTCGCCGGAACGTGAACGAAGGCTACCGCGTCGACGTTCAGCGCGCTGCACAGCCTGGCCGCATGTTTTTGCATGACCAACGGGACCATCGCGAGAGCGGAGTTCTCGCCCTTCTCCGGCACCAATGCGGAACGAGGAACGATCGGAAGGCCTTTCGCGCCGATGAAGGACCGTTTCCACTGCGGCAGTTCCCGCTCGATCATCTCCCGTGCCGTCTTTCGCTCTTCGCCCGATGGGAAAAGGGCCGCGATCTCTTCGTCGGAAACCCTGCCGAAGGACATGACTGCAGACCCGCCTTTGTAGTCTGCCGTATCAACGACCGTCCAGCTGCGGACAGTCTTCAGGTCCGCCTGCACCCGTACCAGCGCCCGCTCCACGACCGTCTGGAGCGCGGCCCTGTTGCTCTCCCTGGCGGTGTCCGCGATGCGGGGCATGACAACGCTGACAATGGCGATCCTGTTGGTTTCGGCAATGCTTTCCTTCTGCACCACCGCCCCGGCCATGCAGCCGGTGAGCGCGGCGGAGACTGCAGCTGCAGCCAGAAGTGCATTGATGATCCTCTTCATTGCAAAGCCCCCTCTCCTCCAGAAAGCGAAAAGCCCGTGGAAGGTCTTTAACTAATTAAACTAGTATTAACAATTAAAATTGTATCACGGCATCCATGACATTGCAAGCCCTTTTTTCAGATCCGTGCCGGGACCGGGAGCTCAGGATCTTTAAGCGTTATTATGGGATGTCGAGTTTTTTTGACTCTGTATGGTATGCCAGGAAAGGTGGTACTTGAGGGAATTTATCGTATCACTCGCTAATGCTTACTCCAGAATTCAATGCGAAGCGGACGGGCCGGACTGAGCAGAGAAAATGTGAAAGGTCAAAAAATAAAAGACCTGTATAACGATATAAAGGGCATCTCCAGAGTAGCTTGAAGCCATAGCTGCTGTCCCGGTTTTTTCACGGGCGATCAGCGTGCTGAGTGCAAGAAGCTGGGGAAAAGGTTTGTACAGCGGGTCTTCGTCCCCTTTGTCAATGTGACCATTCAATACGTCTGACCATTACCCCTACTTAAGTATAATTGACAGCATGCGGAGGGAAAGCTAACCTTATAAAAAGATTAGATTTAGCCAAAAAAACACTGCAGCTGCCTGTCGCCGTTGAAGGTGCCGAGGTCTATCGGCGCAGCCAGAAGGCCCGGAAGCGCCGAAGACGAAGGTTGCCTACTGGCGGACCGTCGCGCTGCACGGAACGCCGTGGCGTCTCGTGATCACCTGCGCGAAGGAAAGCATCTATCGACAGCCCGGATTGCACTGAGCTGATGATTGGTACTATTCCCAGGTAGATGCCGGCAGGTGTATTGCGTGCTTTTGCTGTCAGGGAATGTGTCCTTGGGAAATACGATGGGCTCTGCTACTAAACGTTGCTAAAGGTGCATAAATAAAAGGAGAATCATTATGTCCATGCATTCAATAGAGTTTCAGTTCATCACCGGCCTGAAACGGAAAATTTTTCGCAACGCCCGCCTATATGGGAGTTGGGACATCAATGGCCGGTATTCCGATACCTGGACGGAATCCACAATGATGGAGCACATCGGGACAGATGGATGTCCTATCTTCAAGGCATCAGTCTCGCTTGATCTTGCCGATCAGGACAAGATATTTAAATGGGGTGTGATACTCGATGGGCCGCAGGGAGCTAACTTCTGGGGGATTCCTACCGAAGTACATGACCACAAATCCACTGATCGATATCGTCAGTTCCAGCTCGCCGGCGGCGGGGTGTCCCAAGTCGAACGTTACTACTTCACTTACGGTCGTCGCTTGGGAGCCAATAAACATTTTGCTGCCGGAAGGGGCGCGCCTGGCCTGCGTTTTGCTGTTTGGGCGCCAAATGCCCAAAAAGTAGAAGCCGTCTTCGGAAACCCGACTAGTGGTTACATTGTCGATGACGGAAAAGGGATTGACCCAAAGCAGCCGGTGGTTCCCCTGGTACGCGGGGCTGATGGCATCTGGGAAGGCGGGCCTGCTGGGCATTTTGAGTCTTTTAAAAGCCTACCCTATATGTATCGCATCGTTAATGCTCAAGACAAAACCGTGTATCGCACCGATGTTTTTTCCCGCAGCCAAATTGGAAAGGGCGGCATTGATCCCCTTATAGCTGCTTGGCCGGGAACGGTGGACACCCTGGACGGTAGTGTGAGTTGCAGCGTGGTCATTGATCCCGATGTGGTGCGTCGGGATTTCCGATCCACTCCCCCCGGGAAAAAGCCCGATCTCATCCCTGCTGAGGAATTCTGGGCCTCGGAATTCACGTTTGGGTTGCCGGTTCCCACTCGCCTTGAAGATATGGTCATTTACGAATTGCATGTAGGTTCGCTGGGATTTGGAAAACGCGGACCGGACGGTGAGCTCAGCCCGGGCGATTTGAGTGACGCAATAGCCTTCCTGGATCACTTGATTACTCTCGGCGTGAACGCTGTCGAATTGCTACCCATGGCGGAGTTTTCTGGCGATAAAGCATGGGGGTATGGCGATACTCACCATTTATGCATAGAAACCAGCGCCGGGGGGCGCGACAAATACCGCCATTTCGTGAGAGAGTGCCATCGACGCGGAATTGCACTGATTCAGGACGTCGTCTACAACCATTATGACGCTAAAGCAGATCGCGCCGAATGGCAATTCGACTCAACCGCTCATGAGCAGAATATCTATTACTGGTATGAGGGTCTGCCAGACGACTATCCAGACTATGAACGCGCTGCAAATGATCCTTCAAAGCCACCCAATCAGCGTCCAGCTTCACGACACGGCGGCTATCTTGATAACGGCTCCACGGGCTACACTCCACGATTCTGCGAAGAAGTCGTGCGCCAGCAGTTCATCAGCAGCGCCGCCTTTCTCATTGAAGAAATGCATGTAGATGGGCTGCGCGTTGACCTGACCCAGGCGATCCACCGCGACAACATACTCCATGCCAATGGCAGTTCCGTTGGTAATGCAAATATCTTCGGGCAGAAGTTCCTGCGGGAATGGAGCCGAACGCTGCACATGATTCATCCGACCGTCATGCTGATCGCGGAGGATCACACCGGATGGGATTCTGTGACCAAACTGGCGGCTAAAGGTGGGCTGGGGTTTGAGGCGAGGTGGGCTGCGGAGTTCTATCACAATTTGATCGGCGACTCTCCAGCTGCAGATGGTAAAGCGCGACTTTTGAAACAGGCCGGATACGGCGGGAGCGATCCGCTGGAAATGGACTGGTTTGCCGGCGCCCTTTATGGCAGCCGCTACAATCAAGTCGTCTATCACGAATCGCACGATGAAGCCGGTAATGATCATGATGACAACAAAAACATATGGACGCAGCGAACAATTGAAACTGCTGTCGCTGGCGTTTTAAATGATGCTACGCGTCCCTGGGCGGAGGCGCGCTCTCGGGTAGGCTTCGGCCTATCATTGCTCTCGGCAGGCACACCCATGTTCTTTATGGGCGAGGAGGTCGGGGCGCATAAGCCATTTATGTACGATAAATTTCTGGAGGAACGCGAAGATATTCTCGGTGAGCGGCATAACAGCGGCAAGACGCTCTTTCGCTTTTATCAGGACCTCATCACCCTCAGACACAGACTACGCTCGGTCCGCAGCCACAACATTGATATCCTCCACGAGTCGAACTCCAATCGCGTCATTGCCTTCAAGAGGTGGAGTGGGGACGATGAGGTCATTATCGCCGCAAGTCTTAATAACGCTCCGTTTGCCGGCGGCTATGCAATCGAGAAGGATCTGCTGGCCATTCCCGACGGCGAATGGAAGGAGATTTTCAACAGCGACTCCGCCATCTATGGGGGCCAGAACATGGGGAATGGAGGGGCCGCAATTCATTCATCCCAAGGCCGTCTCACGGCGAAAATCCCCGCCAACGGCTTTGTGGTGCTGGCCAGACAATGATGACGGGATGCAAAAATAGAGCCCATATTATTGGCTTTTAAAATCCCATATTTTAGTGGGAAGGGATGCAGGTGGTGGCAAATTCCGACCTGACAGCTCCCGCGTTACTCGTCGCGTTTGGAATTTTGACAGATTTGGACCAACCCGGCTTGCGGCAAACCTGCCGACGCCGTGGATGAGCGGTGGCAATGGATCCGAAAGGAGGGAGACACATGGAAAAGAGAATGATAATCATCGGTGCGGGCATTGCCGGGCTTTCGGCAGGCTGTTATGCCCGGATGAACGGCTACAAGACGACTATCTTCGAGATGCATACGATTCCCGGGGGGTTATGCACTGCCTGGACGCGAAAGGGATACACCTTCGATATCAGCATGCACATGCTCGTCGGCAGCAGGTCCGGGCCGTTTAACCGGATGTGGCAGGAGCTCGGCGTACTTACCGGCCGCGAGTTCTTCTACCATGACGAGGTCGCCCGCATCGAGAGTGGCGGAAAGAGCCTCACCATTTGCGCCGATCCCGGGCGGCTGGAGGAACAGATGCTGGCCCTGTCACCGGCTGACGCCCACCTGATAAAAGAGTTCATCCGGTTGCTCTCAGGAAAGAGCATTATGAACGGCGCATCCCTGAAACCGGCGGAAATGTTCAGCCTCATGGACAGCATCAAAACAGCGGCTGCCTTTCTTCCGCTCATGGGCGTCTTCAGGAGATACGGGCAGACGACGATCCAGGAGTTTGCGCAGCGCTTCCAGGACCCATTTCTGCGAAGCGCCGTCAGGTTCTTCATCGACGCGCCCGGGTGGCCGATGCTTCGCTACCCCATGGTTGCCATGGCAGGCTTCATGAAAGGCCTTTACGAGGCCGGCGTGCCCAGAGGAGGATCGCAGAAGGTCGTCTTCAAGATCGCCGAACTCTACAAGCAGCTCGGAGGCGAGATTCGCTATGCGAGCCGGGCCACGGATGTGATCATACGAAATGGCCGGGCAGCCGGCGTCCGGCTCGAAGACGGCAGGGAACAACCCGCGGATATCGTTGTGTGGGCGGGCGACGGCCACAAGCTTATCTTCGACATTCTCGGCGGGCGCTACCTTAATGAGGAGATCAAACACATGTACCGTGATTGGACCCCGGTGCTTCCGATGGTGCACGTGGCCATCGGCGTTAACCGCGATATGTCGAAAGAGCCCCATCGCATTATCTTCGAACTCGATAAGCCCATCACGATCGCGGGCGAGGAGCATAAGTGGATGTGCTTTCTCCATCACTGCTTCGATCCGACCATGGCCCCTCCGGGAAAGGCGGCGATCGAGGTATGGTACGCGACGCGCTATGATTACTGGGAAACGCTCGCGCGGGACCATGCGGCCTACGAAGCGGAAAAGAAGCGGATCGCCGAGGCGACCATTGCCGAGCTGGATCAGGCGCTGGCCCGGGTTCGCGTCCCGGGTCGAGGTCGTGGATGTTCCGACGCCCGCCACCTATGTCCGCTACACCGGCAACTGGCAGGGCTCGCCGGATGGCTGGTATATCACGCCGGACAACATGAGGAAACGGAGCATGCTCCGGACGCTGCCCGGCCTGCCAGATCTGTACATGGTGGGGCAGTGGACCGCGCCGTTCACCGGCACGGTCATTGCGGCGATGTCCGGCCGCCAGCTCATCCAGCTGTTGTGCAGGCAGAACAGGACCCCGTTTATGACAGCTCCGGAGGAGAGCGTGGCCGGCGAATTGCGCGCTGCCGCATAACTGAAAGCGTTAGTCGGTAGATCGGGTAGAACGAAGTGAAACCCGGCGACATCTAACAATCGGCTCGAGCGGGTCGCAAAAGCACTGGTCTTACCCTCGCAGGAGATTCGAAGAATGGAAAAAGCCCTTCGATTCATCATCGTACCGAAAGTCGCCCATCCCTGGTTCGAGGAGGTCAACAAGGGTGCGCAAGCCCAGGCCGCGATCCTGAGCCGTGAACTCGGTGTCCCGATAGAGATCGACTACAGGCCGCCCTCCATTGCCGGCGTCGCTGAACAGAACGCGGTCCTGGAAGAGGCAGCCAGGGGCCGTCCGAACGGCATCGCCGTGGATCCGGTTGATGCCGTCGATCATCTGAAAGCGATCGAGCGCATCAGGAAACAGGGCATTCCGCTCGTGCTGTTCGACTCGCCGTCGCTTCATGCCGGCATTACGGGCATCGGGAACGATTTTGCCCAGACAGGGCGTTATTGCGGCCGAACGTCTCGTTGCGCTGATCGGGTACGCCGGCAAGGTGGCGGTGATGCAGGGCTATCCCACGGCGCCGAACCATAAAGAACGATACGAAGCCCAGATGGCTGTATTGGGGAAGTGTCCCCGTATAAGTATTGTAGACGGTGGCATTGACAATGACGACATTGAGACTGCCCGCCGAGCAGGCTTCGGCTGTTCTCGAATCGCATCCCGATCTCAGCGGTTACCTGTGCTGCGATGCTGCCGGTCCGATCGGCATCGCGGCCGCCGTCAAACAGGCAGGGAAAGCCGGCAAAGTAAAAGTAGTCGGCATGGACGGGATCAGGCCCATACTCGATGCCATTAAAGAAGGCGTGATCGACTCCTCCTCGGCGACCATTCCGAAGATGCAAGGCTCGATGTCGGTCCTGCTGTTATGGCAGGCATCGCTGGGCGTTCAGCTTCCTCAGAGCATTGATACAGGCATTGACGTGATCACGCAGGAGAACGTGGATAGCTATCTGGCTGATGCAGTCTGAAGATCCGATAACGCGGAGCAGCTATGGATCGGTTTCTGCAAGCTGCGCTGGACGAAGCGCGGAAGGGCAAGGAGGAAGGCGGCATACCCATCGGGTCTGTTCTTGTTCATCGGGGCGAGATCATTGGCCGGGGCCGCAACAGGAGGGTTCAAAGGGGCAGTCCTGTTCTTCATGCGGAGATGGATGCCCTCAATAACGCGGGCAGGCTCCCGGCGAAGGTATATCGGGAAAGCTCGCTCTATACGACCCTCTCGCCCTGTGCCATGTGCAGCGGCGCACTTGTGCTCTACGGCATACCACGCGTCGTCGTGGGGGAAAATCGCTCCTTTGTCGGGGAGGAGGAATGGCTCAGGAGCCGCAGCGTTGCGGTCGAGGTCATACAGGATGAAGAGTGTGTGGCAATGATAAAAGAGTTTGTGCAGGAGCATCCGGAGCTCTGGAACGAAGACATCGGCGAATAGATTGCACGCGCCTGACGCTCGATTCCAGCACGCTCCTGGGTGTCTTCACCCGGATATGAAGGGAGCCGAAAGATGACAACACGAAAAAACATGCCGTCCGTGGGTGACGCAGCCGGAATCGATAAGACAGGCAGGTTTTATAAAGAAGAAGTCCAGCTCGCCCTTCGCAATCGCGGGATGCCGCTTGAAGCGCTTCGCTGCCCCATAACGCCTGCCGGCCTTCACTATCTTCTTGTTCATTTCGATATTCCCGGTGCAAACGACGAAGACTGGCGGCTGGAGGTCAAGGGCCTCGTTTCAAAACCGCTCAGCCTCAATCTCGATGAGATCAGAAGCCGCCCTGCCCGGACCATTGCGATCACGATGGAGTGCGCCGGCAACGGCCGGGCTCTTTTTGACCCGCGCCCGATAAGCCAGCCCTGGCTTCTCGAAGCTATCGGGACGTTCGAGTGGACAGGAACGCCGCTGCGCGCGATGCTCGAAGAATCAGGATTAAGCGATAGGGCTGTCGAGATCGTTTTCACCGGCATCGATCAGGGAGTGCAGGGCGGCGAGGCTCAGTACTATCAGCGCAGCATGAGCGTAAGCGAAGCGATGCGGGACGAGATGCTGCTCGCGTACGAGATGAACGGCCGGCCTCTTCAACCCCAGCATGGATATCCCCTTCGCCTGGTGGCGCCCGGGTGGTACGGCATGGCGAGCGTCAAGTGGCTGACCCGGATCGAGGCCGCAGCAGAACCGTTTCACGGATATCAGATGGACCATTCGTACCGCTATGCCGGGTCGGTGAACGAGCGCGGCGAGGAAGTCAGGTTGATCAGGGTCCGGGCACTGATGGTCCCCCCCGGGATCCCGGACTTTCTGACACGCACGAGGCTGGTCCAGGCAGGACCGGTAACGCTCATTGGAAGGGCGTGGGCCGGCCGCAAAAGCGTGTCGCGGGTCGAGGTCAGCGCCGACAACGGCGCCACGTGGTCCGATGCCGCACTCGGAGAGCACCTTTCTCCCTACGCCTGGAGGAGCTGGACCTTCTTGTGGAACGCCGCGCCGGGCGCGTACACGCTTTGCGTGCGGGCAACGGATTCCGAGGGCAATGTTCAGCCGATGCAACAGGAGTGGAACTTCGGAGGATTCGGCAATAACAGCGTCCAGCGCGTACCGGTCATCGTAGAGAGAGACTGAAGGTCATTGCCGGTATCTTCCTTGCGATACTCAAACTTTAACCACAGAGCGCACGCAGAACATCTTGAACTTAAAGAGTAAAAGCATCTTCTGCCTTCCTCCCAAAGAGCAGTTCAGCCACAAAAGACACATAAAGCACATAAAAAGGAAGCAATAATTTGATAAAGCGCTTCACCAAGAAGGTGACTATGCTTTTTGCGTGAGGCACGAAGATCACGAAAAAGTTGAAAAAGGCAATATCAAAATATTGATTTTAACTTCGCGCGCTTCGTGTTCTTCGTGGTAAACTTTCCTGCCATTTTGAGAAGAATTTTATTCTTTAGTTACTCACATGGCAGGTTTAAAGGACCGGCCCCGACGGCTCTTCGCAGTCCGCGCGCCACAGGCAATTCATCTGACCGCAGGTTTTAACGGCCGAGGTGGCAAAACAAGCATTGTTTCCTTCTGCTCTTTGAATCGCCCGGATAAGGTCTGTTTGATTCGCGTTCCTTCTGTCGATCCCCATTTTTCTTGCGATCTTTCTGACATCCTGAAGTTTTTTAATCTTTGCGGCGAGCGCTTCCCGCTTTTTTGCGTATTTTTCGATTTCTACAACCTTTGCAGGTTTACTGGTTTTCTTTTTTGCATCGTCCATGCTTTTGATCTTCATTTCTAAGATCCCCCTCTGCCCATTAAATACCCCGAGGAATTTACCATTGGAAATAAATATACCATACCAACGGACTCCATCGCCGGAAGGTAAGTGATAAAGACAGGGTCGGTTTTATTCCAGGTGTGCTTTTGCCGTTTTGAGCGCAATCTCTTTATCCCTGGTAAACAGCCTCCACTTCATGTTTGATGAATGGATGCCTGCTTTCTTGTCCTGCCCTCTGCTGTAATACCAGTGTCCAAAGCGCTCGACCGTGGAAAAGGGATGATTGCCGGTACAAAGAAGCCCGCAAGGCTTGATCTCTTTGAAAAAAATGGTTTCCTCCGGGACTTCATCATAAGACAGATCTGCAGGCAGTTCGATCTGAGATACATCCACGTTCTCTGCTTCCTTTTTATCCAGCCAGTCTGAAATGTTCATCTTTTTTATCTCCCTTAAGCAATACCGATGCATCCCTCGAAAACCTTTTGCCCTGTTCTTTCATCTTAACAGAAAAACGCCGCGGGAATCCAGACCTCCTTTTTTGTTTGATTTTCAATTCACGCGGGCGCGCTGCAATACAGCTTTCGTCGTAGATATGTTCGGGGCATCCATTCCTGTCCCCTTTTTTGACTACAGTGCTATACTTGAAATAAAAAAAGACTATATACTAAAAGACTACATAAACACGGAAGCAGGGCTCTCAACCCTATTGAGAAAAATGACAGAAAGAAAGGAGTGATAATCATGAAAGAGGAACGCACACAGAGGAGAGGCTCGACCCTGACGACGGTTCTGGTGGGCGGTGCCCTGGGCGCCGGGTTGGCGCTCGTGCTGGCGCCGAAATCGGGAAAAGAGATCAGGAAAGACCTGAGGCGGGCCGCAGACAGGTTCTCACATGCCGTTGATATCGGCAAGGACCTCTACGGAGAGGGCAAAGTGTTTGTGAGCAAAGCCGTTGATGCGACCAAGAAGGCCTACGTGGAGGAAAGGCCCCTTGAGCCCATAAACATGAGCAACGGAAGGAGCTCGCTCCTGGTGCCGATCCTGACGAGCAGTATCATCGGGGCGGGCATTGGGGCAGGCGTTGCGCTGCTGCTGGCGCCGAAGTCGGGAAGCGAGACCAGGGAAGACCTGAAGCGGTTCGCATCGAGCGCACGGGAAAGGGTTGTTTCCACCATTGACAAGGGCAAGGGAGTCTACGTGGCGGGCAAAGGTGCGATAACCGAAGCCGTGGAAGCGGGCAAGAAAGCGTTCGTCGAAGGGAAGCATGAGATCGAGCATGCGGCGTAAAGCAAGAGCGGTTTCGTAAGAGCTTTTGGGACCAATGAGGTCAGATCTTTACGGGCTGTTGCCCAAACCCAATTTTGTCTCCCTGAACGTAGTGAAGGGTCTCCCATCACGTTGTAAATACGAGATTCTTCGCTGCGCTCAGAATGACATTTTAGTCGTAAAGTCATTTGAGCAACAACCCGTTTATCGGCAACATGGTTGTCAAGATCAAACGGGCTGTTGCCCAAACCCAATTTTGTCTCCCTGAACGTAGTGAAGGTCTCTCATCACGTTGTAAATACGAGATTCTTCGCTGCGCTCAGAATGAATTTTAGTCGTAAAGTCATTTGAGCAATAGCCCGTAAAGATTTGACCCCGTGATGTGATGCTCTTGCGAAATCGTCTTCGCCCGGAATAGACCGTCCCCTTACCTCTCGCCTATTTGAATTGCGCTTTGTAAATCTGGGTCATATCGTGATCATCGAACTGCTGCCATACGACGATTGCGCCGGTATGGTTCATGGCTATCGCAGAATCATTAGGGAAGCCTCCGCCGGCCGGGCCCTGGCTTGTCAGGCCCGCTAGATTGAGCGGCGCCGACCATGTTTCGTTCTGATATCTGGTTATGTAAGGATAAAAATCGGACCCCTGGAATTCCCACCACATGATGATGCTGTTGCCGCGGCTGTCCATCGCAACCTGGGCATAATAATCATTCTGCCCGTCAGGGCTGATATGGTCGCTCAACCCGGCAGGATGATGCCAGCTCCCGTTCCGGTATTCACTCTTGAATATGCGATAGTTTATGTAGTCAGTCTGATGCCAGACGATCAGAGCATTGCCGTTGTCATCCATGGCCACACTCGGGTCATACGCCCAGGAACTTCCCGGGCTGAAGGCATCCGTTGCCAGAGACGGCACCGCGCTCCAGGAGCCGTTCCGGTATTCCCGTTTGTACAGCCGTTGAGCTGACCCATCGGACTGGCCCCATGCGATGATCGCATTTCCGTTGTTGTCCATCGCGACTGCCGGCCCCCAGGCGTTCGTGCCGGCTGCGCTTTCACGGTCGGTTATTCCTGCAGGGTGCGTCCAGGCCCCGCTCCGGTATTCGCTCTTGTAAATCTGGTAGTTGGTTCCGTCGTTCTGGCTCCAGACGATGATTGCATCACCCTTGCTCATCACTACCCGGGGCCACTGCCCGGCATCCCGGCCGGCCAGACTGACATGGTCCTGAAGACCGGCCGGATGCCTCCACGCGCCGTTGCGATACTGGCTCAGGTAGATCTGGTAATTCGTACCGTCGGACTGCCACCAGACGATAATTGCATTCCCCTCGTCATCCATCGCCACTTGCTGACATACTGCGCTGTTGCTGAAAGGGTTGATATGGTCGTTCTCATCCCGGGGATGAGTCCAGACGCCGTCCCGGTACTCGCTTTTATAAATATTGCCGCTTCCTACCCATACGACGATCGCGTTTCCGTTGTTATCCATCGCGACTTTCGGATTCTGCGCCTGCAGTCCGTAAATACTGATATGGTCCTCCAGGCCGGCCGGATGGTGCCATTGTCCGTTTCGGTATTCGCTCAGGTACACTTGATAATAATAACCGTAGGGCTGATTCCATGCGATGATACTATTTCCCGAGTCGTCACTCGCGACACTCGGAGCGAAGGCAGCCACGCCGCCGATACTGACGTGATCGCCGGGCGACGACGGGTATGTCCCGCTGTTTGCATCATCCGGGTCGTCTTCATCATTTCCCGTGTCCGGATCGGCAACGTCCTGCGGCGTCACGGACACTTCGGCCGACTCGGCGCTCTCTCTGGTGTTGTGCTTGACAGCGGTAACGATATAATAATACGGCATCTCATTGGTGAGACCGGTATGGCTGTAAGGAGAGATTGCCCCGGATATCCGTGTCCCGTTCTCCTTGTCGACCCCCGCACTGTTCGACCAGTATACATTGTACGATGCCGCACCGGGCACGGCTTCCCACTGAATGGTCGCCGATCGGTTTCCTCCGGAGGCCGACACATTCTGAGGCACACCGGGAACGTGCCGTCTCGGAGTTCCGCAAACTTCTGCTGAGGGATCGCTCTCGTCGTCATTCTCGGAAGTGACAACGTAACAATAAACTGACCCGTTCGTCAGGCCGGCATCGCGGTAGGGCGAGCCGGCATTCGGAATTTTATTGCCTGCCCTGGTGACCCCGGGTGAACTGTCATAATAAATGTTGTAGGATGTTGCGCCGTCCACGGAAGCCCAGCTTACGACTAATTCGCTGTCGCCCGCGGTAACGGACAGATGGGTCGGCGATGCAAGCTTTGCTCCTCCGGCATTGCCGCTGGAACAGGCAGTGACAAAACAAACAGAGAGAACGAGGACGAATAACGCATAAAGTTTTTTCATTCTTGCCGCCTTCTCGTCAGTATGAGATTAAAAAAATCCTCAGCACCATTGAGTCACTGTTCGCGTTATCAGAGAACAATCTCGAAAAAAACCGTCCGCATTCCTGCCGCAACTAATGCAAACGAATTAAATATTGTTACATCCAGGAAAGTCCCCCCTCGCCCTACCCTCTCCCCGCTGGGGAGAGGGCAAAGGTGAGGGGCAAATCAGTAACGAATCTAAATGCGTTTGTATTAATAGCCCCCTCGAACGCAGCGGGAGTAATTCGTATGCGTTTTGTTGATGAAGTCAACCGTGCCGGTCACGAAATTCACGTTCCACGCAATGCCCGGGAAGGAATCCCTGGTAGTGGACGACCAGTGCCGGTAGGCCGACGCATTCGGGAACAGGGTCGTGTCGATCGCGGGAAAGACATTATATTCAACGATCGAAAGCAGTTCCTTCAGGTTCGGGAGGCGCCAGTCGGAATACCCCGCCAGTGAAAGTCCCTCGCAGTGCGTCAGCGCCTCTTCCCATGATCGTGCGGTTCCATCGTCAGCCTGCTCCCACATCAGCGTCGTGATATCGTCCGTTACCGTCCCGTCCTGGTTGTCCGTGAACACGATCCATTCCGGGCCGCCCCGCACACAGCGAACGGGATAGGTTCTTGTCGAGTGATTATTGGCCGTCATTGCGTTGCTTCCGTCGTCAAAAACCACCTCCAGCCAGGTGGTCGTGTCGGTCATATAGGCAGTGGACGACCAGTAGCTCGTTGTTTTCGTATTCGGGAAATACGTGCTGTCGATCGCGGGGCTTGACGAACCGTAGTTCACAATGCCGATCAGTTCCTTATTGTCCGGCAGGCGCCAGTCCGTATATCCGGCGAGGGCAAGATCGCCGCAATAGGCCACTGCAGCGTTCCAATCCATGGTCGATCCATCATCCTGCTGCTGCCACATGAGCCCGGTAACGTTGTCGGTGACCGTCCCGTTCCCGTTGCCGGTATAGGAAGGAGTATTGATCGCATAGTCCGCGTCCTCGCCGAACGTTGCGGTGTAATCGGTCGTCTGGCCGGTGTCGGGAACGCGCGAGGGGACAAGAGTTATTGCAGTCACAAAAACACTGTCCGGATAGCTGTCGGTATGCCCGTCGTTTACGAGCAGTCGGATCTCGTAGGTCCCCTCCTTATCCGCGGTAAAGCTCGGATAAAGGCCGGTCACGGTCGAAAGACTCGCCAGGCTGCTGTCCGGTTTCGAGACGAACGTCCAGGTGCAGGTCAGGGCATCAGCTTCGAAATCGGAGCTCAGGCTGCCGTCCAGGTTAACCACGTCTCCGGTCAGGACATACTGGTCATAACCGGCATCCGCAACAGGCGAATAATTGTTTCCCGAATACTGATAAGCGGTAACGGTCTTCAGGTCGGGCGCACTGTCGATCTGCCCGTCGTTTACCACAAGTTCGATCACATACGTGCCGGCGCTATCCGCAGTAAAGGTCGGGTAAAGGTCATGCGCGCCTGAAAGAGCTGCCGTGCTTCCCTCCGGCTTGGCGGTGATCGTCCAGGTGTATGTCAGAGCATCTCCGTCCGGATCATAACTCCCGGTTCCAGATAACCCAAGTACTGTCCCGGCCTCCACGGAGTCATCCCATCCGGCATTCGCTACCGGAGCGGAATTCGTGCTGCCGACCGGATTGCCCGAACCGGTCGGGTTCGATCCTCGCCTGTGGTCCGGAGAGCATCCGAAGAGTAGAAGCAAACAGACAATACTCCAAGCGCGAATCACGATTGTATGCTTTCCCTTGTTCTGTCCAGGCATGCTCTCTCCTGAAAACTTAAGTACTAGCATAATTATAACTATTATCTGCGGCTATTTCAATAGGAATATATGGTATGAAGGGGTATTTTTGAGGAATGGGAAATGGATTCATTTGTAAACTTCATCGTGGCTCCCGATATCAAGAAGGATGATCTCCTTTTTTGTGATGATAACGGTCAGGGTAATACGATAGCTGTCGGTAATGCTGACTGCCTGGATGCCGGTTTGCTTACCGCCGAGATGGTGATAGACGAGATGAGGTTGAAAGGGGTCTTTTTCCAGATCGCGCAGAATGGCGGCAGACCTTCTTTTTTATATCAGGGTGGCGCTTGGTGAATTTATTTGCCGCACGCGTGAAGTGCGCCGTCCATACAAGGGTGTACATAGCTCAGTCTTCCAACCCCAGTTCCCTGATCAGGTCCTTCGCGCTCCCCCGTTTTACCCGCCCCGCTTTGACGTCTTCCAGAGATGCGCGTACACGGGCTGTGTAGGCCTCGTCTTCCGCCTCGATGAGGTCTCGATAACGCTGTTCGGAAAGCACGACGTACCGGGGCTGGTTGTTCTTGATCACATGGACAGGCCCCTCTTTCAGCGCCTCATCCACTGCCGAAATCCCTCTTTTTTTGATGTCCTGGGCCGCAATTGCGTTCATTAAAGTTACTCCTTTCGGTACTTATTATGGTACCGATATAATACCATATAACAGTACCTATAACAACCCAATTATTGGCTACGCAGCAAGCTGCGGGGAGTGCGCGCTCTCCTGGATTCAAGGGGAACACAACGGACGACCCATGTTTAGAATGCTGCTCTACCTAATCGCGCTCTACAAGCAGATCGTTCATGAGCGGGCAATGTCAAATAGAAAGACCTGGCCCCGTCGTCTTTGCTTAGGGTTAGGAAAACCACGAGACCTGATTGGTAATCCGTCCCACCCTTTATTACGATAGCGTTATCAGCATCTTTGCTGCCCATACCGCGAGCCATCTTGGGGCTGGTTAACAACCATAAGACTTGTACAAACTCCTGGACACGGCATGGAACCGAAGATTTTCTGGTCCGCCATAAGGCGGAAAGGGTCATGGATAAAGAGCTTCACCAATGACCTTAATCCCGATGGGTGACTGGTGCAGTGAAGACTGACACCGAAACCAATGAAACTGCGGCAATGGTAAGGATGAAGATAACGACAAGGCTCGACGAGAAACGTTCCGTTTCTCGTCACAAGATAGCTGTTTTCGCTTGACGGTGCCCTTTAAATGGGTGACCCTATAGGTTCCTGCCGCGATCAGACAAGGTCGAAGCGGTCCAGGTTCATGACCTTGTTCCAGGCTGCGACGAAGTCGCGCACGAACTTTTCCGACCCATCGTCCTGCGCATAGACCTCGGCCAGGGCGCGCAGCTGCGAGTTGGAGCCGAATACAAGGTCAACCCGGGTAGCGGTCCACTTGAGCTCGCCGGTCTTGCGGTCGCGCCCTTCGAACGCGTCCCTGGCCGCGGGCTTCCACACGGTGTCCATGTCGAGCAGGTTGACAAAGAAGTCGTTGGTCAGCTTCCCGGGCCGTTTCGTGAACACCCCATGCTGCGACTGGTCTGTGTTGGCGCCCAGCACGCGCAGGCCGCCGACGAGCACCGTCATCTCCGGCGCGCCCAGGGTCAGGAGGTGCGCCTTGTCCACCAGCATTTCCTCGGCCGGCACGGTGAATGCCTTCTTCTGGTAATTGCGGAAACCATCGGCCTCGGGCTTCAGCACGGCGAACGATTTCGCATCGGTCTGGTCTTGCGAGGCGTCGGTGCGGCCCGGGGTGAAAGGCGCCTCCACCGCGTGGCCGGCAGCCTGGCCGCCGCTTCAACCGCTGCGCGCCGGCCAGCACGATGAGGTCCGCCAGGGAGACCTTCTTTCCGCCTGTCCGGCTGCTGTTGAAGTCCCGCTGGATGGTTTCGAGCACGCCCAGCACCCTGGCCAGCTGCGCCGGCTGGTTGACGTCCCAGTCCTTTTGCGGCGCCAGGCGAATGCGCGCGCCGTTAGCTCCGCCGCGCTTGTCCGAGCCGCGGAACGTGGAGGCCGAGGCCCATGCCGTGGACACCAGTTCCGCAATTGACAGGTCCGAGCCCAGGATCTTGGCCTTGAGGTCGGCAATGTCCTTGGAATCGACCAAAGGATGATCGACGGCGGGAATCGGGTCCTGCCAGATCAGGTCTTCGGCCGGGACTTCAGGGCCGAGGTAACGGACCTTGGGCCCCATATCGCGGTGGGTCAGCTTAAACCAGGCGCGGGCGAAAGCGTCGGCAAGGGCCTGCGGATCTTTGTGGAACCGGCGCGAGATGGGCTCGTAGATCGGATCGAAGCGCAGCGACAGGTCGGCCGTGGTCATCATCGGCCGGTGCTTCTTCGATAGGTCATGGGCGTCCGGAATCATGTGTTCCGGCTTCACGTCCCTGGCATGCCATTGATGAGCTCCGGCCGGACTCTTGGACAGCTCCCACTCGTGGCCGAACAGCATATCGAAGTAGCCGTTGTCCCATTTCGTGGGGTTCGGTTTCCATGCGCCCTCGATGCCGCTGGTGGTGGTGTGCGCGCCCTTGCCGGTGCCGAAGCTGTTCTTCCAGCCCAGGCCCATTTCTTCCAACGGGGCGGCCTCGGGCTCGGGGCCCACCAGTTTCGGGTCGCCCGCGCCGTGCGCCTTGCCGAAGGTGTGGCCGCCGGCGACGAGGGCGACGGTTTCTTCGTCGTTCATGCCCATGCGGGCGAAGGTCTCGCGCACATCGCGGCCCGAAGCCACCGGATCGGGGTTGCCGTTGGGTCCTTCGGGGTTCACATAGATCAGTCCCATCTGCACGGCAGCCAGCGGGTTCTCCAGATTGCGGTCACCGCTGTAGCGCTTGTCGCCCAGCCACTTGTCCTCGGAACCCCAGTAGATGTCTTCCTCGGGCTGCCAGATGTCCACGCGACCGCCGCCGAAACCGAAGGTCTTGAAGCCCATGGACTCCAGCGCCGCGTTGCCGGCCAGGATCATCAGGTCGGCCCAGGAGATCTTGTTGCCGTATTTCCTTTTGATCGGCCAGAGCAGGCGGCGCGCCTTGTCCAGGTTGCCGTTGTCGGGCCAGCTGTTGATTGGCGCAAAACGCTGGTTGCCGGTGCCGCCTCCGCCGCGTCCGTCGCCGGTGCGGTAGGTGCCGGCGCTGTGCCAGGCCATGCGGATGAACAGGCCGCCGTAGTGGCCCCAGTCGGCCGGCCACCAGTCCTTCGAGTCGGTCATCAGCGCGGACAGGTCCTTCTTCAAGGCGGCCAGATCAAGCTTCTTGAATTCTTTGGCGTAGTTGAAACCGGGGCCCATCGGGTTGGACTTGGAGGAATGCTGGTGCAGGATATCGAGCTTCAACTGGTTCGGCCACCAGTCGCGG
This sequence comes from Nitrospirota bacterium, assembly GCA_963818475.1. Taxonomy (GTDB): domain Bacteria; phylum Nitrospirota; class UBA9217; order UBA9217; family UBA9217; genus GWC2-56-14. The sequence goes on from CAWFSF010000003.1 coordinate 273,857, forward strand.
TTCGATGTGCCTCTGCCAACAGTGGTCCTGCCGGATTTGCCGGTTACCGGGCACTTGCTGTCGTCGTTCATGATAGTTCTCCTTTCGTCGATCGGTGATAAAGCACCCTCCCTTATTCCCTCTCCCCTCGAGGGAGAGGGGCAGGGGTGAGGGCGTTATTGATTGGCTGCCCAAAAATTTCGTAGGTCCGCTCCGGGGACGTGCGGGGTTGGGGTAAAGATTTGAAACGGGTCCTTTGGGTTCCCCATGCGAAAATTTAGCCAGGCGACCGAGTCCGAGGGTTAAACATTTCGGACTGTCTGAGCCCGCAGGGCGAGTTTCCGAAATGTACCGAGGACGACCGAGCCTGGCGTTAAGAATTTCCGCCGGGTGCCCTTCTTTGGGTCACCTTGCTTGGGCACGCAAGAAAGGTGACAGAGAAACCGCTCCGTCGCGGTTAATCAGCCCGCACGTTTTCGGCGGCAATCTTTACATAAAAGAGCACAATTAGGAGTGATTCCTACTTGAAATAACTTTAGACGTGGCAGGGCCATTTGTCAAACTTGACAGATTCGTAAAAAGTCCCTTTTTTTGCCACATAAGTCACATAAGACTCAAAAATAATCTTCGATTTTTGAAAGCCTTACTTTTGCGCTTTATGTGCATTATGTGGCCAACCTGACTTCTTACGAGTTCATCAAGCTTTGTTCCATGGAATTTGATTGGATAACGGAACTTCGGAGGGTCAGGGAAGGTCAGGTATTGAATCCGGGAGCGAGCGAAGTGAGCAAAACAGGGGTCGTGGGCCTAGAGGCCCCCGATAGGTCCTCCGGCGCGCAGCACAAAATAGAGTGCTCCGGAAAAGAGCATGCCCAGCAGGACGCCGAAAACCTCAAGCCAGAGCAGGTGCGACCGTATATTCTCCGCAATGATGTCGCGCACCCTCGACGGAGCATACGTCTCGAGCTTGTCCGCGACCATGCTTTGTATATCAAGCTTGTCGAAGAACAGCTGCGCGATGGATTTTTCCGTTTGATAATGGCGGAGGACAAGTTCGTTGTTCGGCCGGAACAGGAAATCCTCAAGCGTACCGACCTTCTCAAGGGTCCTGTCGACCATCTCCTTAGACACCTGCAGCCGGTCAATTCTCCCGCGAAGCTCCCCGACGATCGCGTCGGTCATCTCGTCATATTCCTTGATGCGCGTGACGTTCAGGAACCTTCCGAGAAACCCGAGCCTGGCCTTGAGCGCATCGCGGATCTCATCATGGATCGGCTGCGATCGCAGATAATCGCGAACGTCGCCGCGGAACTCGTCGATAATGCTATTCATGATCTCCCCGGCTTTATCGGCATTGACCGGGGCGAGCAGCTTTTTCATTTCCGCCTGGAGCATTTCACTGTTCACCAGATGGGTCTCCACCGTCCGTGCGAGGGAGCGTACGATATCCTTGTGTTTTTTGAGCAGGACGCCGGACCCCGGCAGATACCATTTCTTTTCAAAGAGCATCGTAATGGCGATCGTGTTCGTGATGCCGCCGATGAACCCGCCCAGCAGTATCTGGATCACAAGATCCTGGTACGGAAAAGCCTTGCCGGAAAGCACCGCTGCCAGCGCTGCCACGAGGCAGGCGAATACGACAAAGATCAGCCAGCGTGCCATGTGGTCGGTTATCCGTTGTTTTTTGTTTTGCATGATGCACCGGTTCTCTTTGGTGCTGCGCTTCCTTCGCGGACTCGAAAGCTCTTTACCTGCTCTTTAAAGAACGTGGTCCGCTCTTCAAGACAACAATTGATTACCGTGATCTTTGGTTCCCGGTCCGGTTCATACCCGCTCTTTTTCGCTTAACAAGATCTTCGATGGATGATTTCATAAGTGTTTGAACCGTTGTTAATTGAATAGCTGCAAATACAAACTAAAATAGCGGCATCTCTTATTTTAGATTTTGCGCGAAATCTAAAATAAGGCAATGGCTTCCGCTCCGCCTGATCAGCCAGGTCAACCGTTCAGGCCAATTTAACGGTCCCCTTGCACTGTGGATAGTCCGCGCAACCCCAGAATTGCGAGCCTGCATTGCTGCCCTTCTTCGCGGTTCGCAGCACCATCAGGCCTTTGCAGAGCGGACAGGTAGGGGCTTTGTAACCTCTACGATCCGGCTGATCCGGATCCGTCCGATCTTTTTTTCGTTTTTCCAACCTCGCGGTCTCCAGTTGCTCTGAGTACCCGCCACCTTCAACGAACTGCTGCTCCAGTCCGCCAATCTGCTGATCAAGCAGATAGTTGGCCTGATGGATCAAGCAAATGATCGCGTTGGCAACCACGGCAGGGTCTTTGCTGCCAAGCCACCGGGAATAAGCTTCGCCATCTGCCTGATCTGACCGATCAGTCGAATCGATCCTCTTCCCCACTGCCCGCACTTCCAGCGCCTGCGGATCGTCCTTGTCCCATTGCCGAAGACCGCGCTGGCGCAAAAAATCCTCATAGTCCAGGAGCAGTTCGTCGAGGCTGGCCCGGGCAACATTGATCAGCCGCAGTTCTGTCTGCGAGGACGTGGCCGTTGCCCTGGCTGCCTTCGGCGATGTTCTGACGACTGCTCCGCGCGCTGGACCATCTGGTCTACGGTGCGTGAGCGCTTGTCCATAAAGCGGTCGCAGAACGAGACGGTCGCGTCGTAGATCACGGTCGTCGTCTGAAAGGATCTGAGTTTTCGGTAACCGCCGCTCGGCCGAATCCTCATTTTCCTTTTCTCTTCGCCCGATCCATCGGATCCGGTCGCTCCGTCTTTCTTTTCTGCTGTCATGGTGCACCCATCAACCCTATTTTTGCGGTAAACAGATACAGATTCTTAGTTGTGCCAGGCGGCCTTTTAGCCTTTCACCAGCTTAAAATTGATTTGGTATCGGTAGAAGACGTTCGACGCTGCTGCCAGTGCTCGCCTGAGTTTTGCATCGTCTTCTAAGGCGATAATCACACCTTTTCAGGGATCTTCATCGTTCTATGCTGGATAAACCGCGAAAGAATCATGACAACAAATGAAGGCGCCATGACCCAGAGAAACTCGCTTTTCAGGACGACCAGCCCCCTGAGCGAGAAAAAGCGCGCCGGACTGATGGGAGAAACTTCTATGGCGTGCCAGGGCAGGAAATACCTGATATTGCTGAAGGGCGAGAAAAAAGCAACGCCCAGCCCTCCGTTGGTCATTGCGTCGAGGACGTCATGCAGCAAAGCTGATAAGAAAAATGAGGCCGCGAGTAACAGGCGAATCTTCGTTGACGGTTCTTTCTTCGTGAACAGCGAAAAGAGCAGCGCAAGAAGCACGGCAAAAAGCACACTGTGCGTAAAACCCCGATGGCCCAGCCAATGCCCGTAAGGAATGCCGAGTTCGAAACCGATCCCGTCGAGGTCCGGAGCCACAGCGCAAACGGCGCATATGACCGCATTCCGCACGGAATAACTTTTCTGCTGCGTAAGGGCGTTAACGGCAAGCCCGGATACTGCATGACCAAGGAAGGTAGGCATCATCGTCACGTTGCCATCGAAGCTGAATGCAACAAAAGAGACCCGACCCTATAGATTCCGAAGTGGAGTTCCTGATAAGCGTTCCGATATCCCTGATCTGAAGATCACGGTCCTTCTTCAGGAGCCGCGGCCGATGCACGAGAAATGATACGGAGAGAACACGGTCTTGCTATCCGAGCGGAAAAGGATGGGCAAGGATTTGTAGTGTCCCGTTGATCTATCCGGAAGCCATGAGAATTGCGAGAAGCACTTGAGCAGACGGCAACGCCGATCGGAATAAAGATAAATTCGCGCTGCCGTTCTGGCACCCAATCAAGGAGACGGTCTATGTGCGTGGATTTCAAGTCATTCGATACCAGTTTGCTCGTGCCGTACGTGGGGACATCGATCAGTTCGACAAACGAAACCTGCTCCGCATGCTCAGGCCCGAATCCGATCTCTG
>CAWFSF010000004.1:0-20644 GCA_963818475.1 Nitrospirota bacterium
CGGACGGCTCTTTTTCATGATGATCGGCGTGAGATAGACGTCATGGGCGCCCTGCTGCATGAGCTTGTTCATCACATGCTCATAGACCTGCGGGTTCATGTCGTCGATGTTCGTTTCAATGGAGATGATGTCGTCACGTCCCGCCCGTGATTCTTCTCGCCGATGAAGACGCGGAGGAGGTTCGGGACCGGCAGGTCCTTGCATTCCGGCGCCGTACCCCGCGCTCATGATTGTCAGTTCCGGAATGGGGCCGAAGCGCCGGGCGAAAGTGCGTCATGATGGCGGCGCCGGTGGGAGTGGTAAGCTCGCCGGTATGCCGCTCGAGTAGACGGGGACGCCCTTGAGGAGCGCCGCGGTGGCGGGCGCGGGCACCGGCAGGACGCCGTGCGCGGTGTTCACGGTCCCCTCACCCACGTTGATGCGGGAGCAGTACACTCGCTCGATCCCCAGCAGGTCGAGCGCGGCGCAGGCCGCCGGCGATGTCGATGATCGAATCCACCGCGCCGATTTCGTGGAAGTGGACGTCCTCGATGCTGGTGCCGTGTATGCCGGCCTCCACGGCCGCGATGCTCATGAATATGTCGCGGGCGTCTTTGTTTGCCCGTGCGCTGAGTGCTGACCCGTCGATGATTTAATTATATCTTCAGGCGGCGTGCGGGATGGTGTTCTGACGCGGTGACGCTGGCCCTTGTGGCGGTGATCCCGTTTTTAACCACTTTTTCGAAGGTGATGTCATAGCCGGAAAGGGGGACGCCCGCGAGGGTCTTCCGGAGCGCGTCCGGGTCAAGGCCGGCGTCAATGAGCGATCCCAGTATCATGTCGCCGCTTACACCGGAAAAGCAGTCGAAGTAGGCGATCTTCATGTCAGTTCTCCGCCCAGGTTGATCCTATGCGCCAGCACGCCCGCGCCGAAGCCGTTGTCGATGTTCATCACCGCCACGCCCGACGCGCAGGAGTTGAGCATGGTCAGCAGCGGGGCCAGGCCGTGGAAGCCCGCGCCGTAGCCCACGCTCGTCGGCACGGCGATCACGGGCTTGTCCACGAGGCCGCCGACGACGGAGGGGAGGGCGCCGTCCATGCCCGCGACGACGACGATGACGCGCGCGGAATCGAGGATGTCCTTCTTGCTCAGGATGCGGTGGATGCCGGCCACGCCGACGTCATACACGGTCTGGACCGTGCTGCCGAGCGTCTCGGCGGTGACCGCCGCCTCCTCGGCGACGGGGATGTCCGAGGTTCCGGCGGTCAGGACCAGGACGATGCCGCGTGGTAGGCTTCTTCTTCTCGTCGCTGCACGACGATGGCCCGCGACGCCTTGTGATAGACCGCGCGTTTGTCGAGCTTCTTGATCGCCTTGAACACCGCGTCCGAGGCCCGCGTCGCGAGGATGTCGCTGCCCGGCCTTGAGCATGCGCTTGGTGATGCCCACGATCTGCTCCAGCGTCTTGCCTTCGCAGTAGATCACTTCGGGCATGCCGTGGCGCAGACTGGCGGTGGTGGTCGATGTGGGCATAGGCAACGTCTTCGAAAGGCAGGTGTTTGAGCCGCGTAAGCGCAGTATCAATATCCGTCTTGCCGGCGCGGACGCTTTGGAGCAGTTTGGTGAGTTCTATTTTATTCATTATTATTATCTTGGATTTGTTCGTTGATTCGAAGAAAATTTCTTATTCCGCAATCCGGAATCTGCAATTGCGTCACTCCGCCCTGAGCTCCCGGCTCATCAGGTCCTTGACCGCGGTTTTCGGATCCTTGCCTTCGTACAGGAGCAGGTACACCTCTTCGACGACCGGCATTGCGACGTTGTATTTCTTCGCGAGGTTCCGTGCGGCCTTTGCGGTCTTGACGCCCTCTGCAACGGTCTTAGCCGTGCTCATGATCTCCGTCGAGCTTCTCGCCTTTGCCGAGCCGCGTGCCGAGGGTGCGGTTGCGCGAAAGACCGCCGGTGCAGGTGAGTACGAGGTCCCCCATGCCGGCAAGGCCGGAGAAAGTTGGGAGGCTGCCGCCGATGGCGGTACCGAGCCGCGCCATCTCTGCCAGGCCGCGGGTGAGGAGTGCTGCCATGGTGTTGTACCCGTAGCCCATGCCTTCGAGCACGCCTGCCGCGATGGCGACCACATTCTTGAGCGAACCGGCGAGCTCCACGCCGATGACGTCAGAATTGGTGTATACGCGGAAGTAGGGGCTGCTGAAGATCGCCTGTGTTTTTTTTGCGATGTCCGGATCGTACGCCGCGAGCGCAACAGCGGTCGGCATTTTCTGGGCGACTTCTTTCGCAAAGCTCGGGCCCGAGAGGAAACAGAGATTTTCGTGGAAGGCCGCAGGCAGGGTATCCTTGAATACCTCGGAAAGCGGCATCAGTGTTTCGATCTCTATGCCCTTGGATGCGCTGACAATGATCGCATTCTCTGAAAGAAATGGTCCGAACTGTTTTGAAACGGCACGCGCTGTGTGGGATGGAACCACGGAAAGAATCACGGACCTGTCTGTGACAGCGGTTTCCATGTCGGACGTTACGGCAATGGATGCGGGAAGGGTGAACCCCGGGAGATACACCCGGTTCTCTCGGGTTCTGCCGGTCTCTTCGGCAAGGTCCTTCTCGTACATCCAGAGCGTTACGTCGTGCCCGTTGTCAGCCAAAAGCATTGCCAGGGCAGTACCCCATGCGCCGGCGCCGATCACCGCGATCTGTAGTGTTCAGAATAGTGCTGAATTATAAAGGGAATGGAGGGAAGAGTCAAAAGAATTGTACGAAAACGGCAAAAACTTTTTACCACGGAAAGGGGCGAAGATGTACCACAGAGCGCACTGAGAAAAAAGGGGGAGGTAACGTCGGCTCCTGCTGGTTCGATCTTGTAGATTGAACCATACGTCAAAATGATTGAAACCGAAAGCTGCCTACTGGTTCGGCTCGATGATGACCTTCATGCAGCCGTCCGGTCTGGCGCCGGTCGTGAACGCTTCGCCGATTTTGTCGATGCCGAAGCGGTGCGTCACCATGTCGGTTACCGTCACGGTGTTGTGCCTGATGAGTTCGAGGGCTTGCAGATTGTCGAGGGGGGCGGCGCCGTAGCAGGTTTTGATCGTGATGTCGTCGCGCCAGAAGGGGTTGAAGTCCACGTCCACGGTCTCGCCCGGTTTGGGGACGGCGAAGAAGAGGATGGCGCCGCCTTCTTCGCTGGACATGAGCCCGGTCTTTGCCGCCGGAAGCGCGCCGGCGCAGAGGATGACCACATCGGCCAGACGGCCGTCATTGACCTTTCTGACGAAGGCGGGCACATCTTCGTTGGCAGTTATTCGTGCGTTGCTCCGAACTGCGTGCCTTTTCAAGCCGGTAGGCGCTGATATCGGTTGCGATGATCGTGCCTGCGCCCATGGCACGCGCCAGTTTGATGAGAAGCAGTCCTGCAACGCCGCTGCCGCAGACGAGCACGGTCTGGGCGGGTTTCAATGCCACGGTCCGGAGCGCCCGAACCGCGGTGGCCAGTGGTTCGATGAAGGTTGCCTGCTCAAAGGTCATGAGATCGGGGAGCACGAAGGTGCCGGTCTCAACGCTCTTGCCGGTAACGCGCAGCAGCTGTGAAAAACCGCCTGGCTCGAAGTTGTTGGTGCGCTCTGGAAGGTTGTGCAGGCGGTCTCATGGCCGGTGCGGCAGTGGTAGCAGGCATTGCAGGGCACGTGATGGGTGACGAATACGCGGTCCCCGATCTTGACGTTGGTCACGAGCTTTCCGGCCTCGACAACGATCCCGGCCGGTTCGTGGCCCAGCACCAGCGGCGCGCGCTTGATGCGGTACCACTCCATAAGGTCCGACCCGCAGAGGCCGCAGGCCATGACCTTGACGACGATGTCGCGGTCGCCGGCTTTCGGCTCCGGACGTTCTTCCACACGGACATCGCTGTTCTTGTGTAGACACCGACTTTCATGTGATAGCTACCCCCCACATCACCCAGGATATAACCTTTGCCACGGATAGGGGCGGAGAGGATACGAAAATAACCGCTCCATTGATGGGAGGGGTGCGGTGGAGGGTGAGTGTGCTGTTGTCAGGTAAATTACCGGCTCCCCTGTCAAGTGGTCTTACGGCTGCGTTCTATTTCTTCTTCATGTCCAGATAATACTCGTACGCTTCCTTGACACTTATGTTGTCGTGCACCACCTTGCGCACGGCGCCGATCATGGCGACCGGGGATTCGGACTGGAAAATGTTCCTGCCCATATCAACGCCCGAGGCGCCCTGGTTTATGGCATCGCGCGCCATCTGCAGGGCTTCTTTTTCGGGAAGCTTTTTGCCGCCCGCGATAACGATCGGAACCGGGCATGCCGCCGCGACCTGTTCGAATCCCGGGACGAAATACGTCTTCACGATGGAGACGCCGAGCTCCGCCAGGACGGCGCGTCGCCAGGCCGATATACCTGGCGTCGCGCACGAGCTCGGTGCCGACTGCCGTGACGCCGAGCACGGGCATGCCATAGCGCATTCCCTTGTCGACAAGTTTGGTCATATTGTTGACCGACTGGGTCTCTATTGGCGCCGCCGATGAAGACCTGGACCGCAACGGCGCTCACGTTCATGCGAACGGCGTCTTCCATGTCCACGGCGATGCGCTCGTCAGAGAGTTCTTTCAGGATGCTTGGCCCCCCGCTTGCGCGCATGACCACGGCGTTGGTATGCGATGGATCGATGACGGAGCGCAGGATCCCGCGCGTCAGCATCAACGCATCGGCCGAGGGGATGAGCGGCTTGATCGTGATATCGACCCGCTCGAGCCCGGTCTGTGGGGCCCTGGAAATACCCGTGATCGAAGGCCAGCATCACGGTCTTGCCGGACCGCGGGTTTAAATATGCGCGCAAGACGGTTCTTCATGCCCCAGTCATAAGAGTTCGATCCTTTCAGGAAGAATGCTTCGCTCTTTTGCGGGATATCGATGTAGTAATTTTTTTCCTTTTTCGAAAAATCCTGCTCTGCCATGAGAAACCTCCTTGCGGCTAATGGGTAAATAGGTTTATAATCTAATGCAAGCTGCATGATAAATCAAGGGGAAAATGGCCGGTGTCGGACGGATGCAGACGCTGCAGGCGGATGAAAGGGGAACGATAGGCCGTGTTGTTCAATGAACGACGTGACGAGGGCTCTACGCTGAACCTGGCCGACGAATGCGTCGCCTGTTTCAGGAAGGGGATAAACTGTACGCAGGCCGTCGTGTCCACCTACGGCCCCCAACTCGGACTTGGCAAGGAAAAGGCGCTCAAGGTCGCTGCTGCCTTTGGTTCGGGCATGGGCATGGGAGAGACCTGCGGCGCCGTGACCGGCGCGCTGATGGTCATCGGGTTGAAGCATTCCAAAGTTTCCGGGATCAGGCTGCTTTCAAGGGACAGGACCGAGGACGTGGCCCATGAATTCGTGGAGCGGTTCAAAGCCCTGCACGGGACGGTGGTCTGCAGGGAATCTGCTGGGATGCGACGTGACCACGCCGGAAGGGCTGAAAACGGCAAAACAGGAAAAACATTTTAAAAAGCGCTGTCCCGAGTATGTGAAGGATGCCGCTCTGATACTGGAAGAGATTTTGAAGGATTAGGAATCGGGGGCAGGCTGAAGGTTGAAGGGTAGATGTAGCAGCCTTCAGCCGAATACCTGAGCTTCTATTTCTTTATCAGCGTTACAACGCCTTTTGCGATCAGCAGCGCCCAGGGCGTGCCATGCAGCACGAGATCGAACCAGTCGATGGGCCTCACCAGCTGGCCCTTTGACAGCATCTGCAGCTTCTCCCAGATGTGGGGCGGTGAAAAGGGCGCAAGCCCCAGCGTCAGGCAGGCAAGAATGAGCAAGCTCCACGGCATTTTCGAAATGAATTCCATATAGTGAACCTCCGTCCTGAGAAGACTATACCATTTTTTCATCGTGAATTTCGAATTTTTAAATACGGAGGAACGATTCATGGGTTTTATCATCACGAAAATACTGCTGTTCCTGCTGCTGCCGCCGGCGAGCATCCTGCGCTCATGTTCCTGGGGTTTCTGCTCATGTGGTCCCATCGCGTCCTGGGCCGCCTGCTGATCACGGCTGCATTTCTTCTGCTCTACGGCCTGAGCATCAGCCCCGTGTCCGACGCCTTGATCGCGCCGCTGGAAGCCGGACTACCGGCCCCTTGATGTGAAGAGCATCAAGGCCGACCTTATCGTCGTGCTGGGCGGCGGGGCTGTCGATCTTTCGTCGCTTGGGCCTGGATCCCGTGCCGAATGCCGGACTCGCTCCAGCGGGTGGTTGCCGCGGTAAAGCTCTATCGTTCGCTGCATATCCCGATCGGTGATAACCGGCGGCGCCGGCGACCCTGCCAGGCCGCGAGCTTTCCGATGCCGCCCCGATGGCCCGCGTTGCCCTGGACCTCGGCGTGCCGAAAAAAGACATCATTGTCGACAATGCCTCGTTCAACACGCTGGCCAGCGCCAGGAACATGAAGACCGCCGTTTGCCGGGAAACGCATGGTCCTGGTCACCTCGGCCTATCACCTGAAGCGGTCCGTGGCCATGTTCCAAAAACAGGGCCTTGAGGTGCTGCCCCAGCCCTCCGGGTTCCTGAGCGGCGCCGCGGGACCGCACCTTCTATGACGCTATTCCACGCCTGGAATTCCTCAATATTTCCTCCGCGGCCATTTCCGAACGCCTCAGCCTGTCCTGGTACCGCCTCAAAAAAGACCTGTAGTCTCAAGTGACCGTCAACGCAGTGCGCCCCTGAGTCCGCTCACGCCAAGTAGGCGAGAGGGTTGGGCTCAGGTGGCTTCCGTGCATAACGGTTCGCTGCAATTAGTTTATCCTCCTTGACATTCCTTCATCCCGCGGTATAATTAGTTTAACATTAAACAATTAATGGTGAACTATTATGGGGACTCATTATAAAGGATCACCTGATGTTCGGCAGGCGTTGGACGCGTATATCAAGCTCATCCGGGCGTCGGAATCCGTAACCTCCCGGGTGATACGGCATTTGGACGATGACGGTTTGACCGTAAGCCAGTTCGGGGTGCTTGAGGCCTTGTTCCATCTTGGCCCGCTGAGCCAGCGGGAACTGGCGCAAAAGATCCTTAAAAGCGGCGGCAATGTGACCATGGTGATCGACAATCTCGAAAAACGGGGATTAGTGAAACGCGAAAGGGACGAGAAGGACCGGCGCGCTGTACCGGATCTCGCTGACCTCCGGGGGAAGCAAGCTGATAAAGAGCATATTCCCCCGTCATGCCGAGAAGATCGCCGCTCAAATGAACGTTCTTACGAAGGAGGAACTGCTGGAGCTGGGGTATCTCTGCCGCAAGCTGGGGCTGCAGCTGGCGAGGGGTCCTGATGGTGGCGTCGTAATCGAATTAAAGGAGGAATGGTATGGGTAAAGGATTGCCGATCATGCAATTGGAGCCGGGGACTCATTACTGGTGCAGGTGCGGGAAAAGCAAGACCGAGCCGTTTTGCGACGGTTCGCATGAAGGCACGGCCTTCTTACCGCTGGAATTCGTTGTGGACGTAAAAAAGAAAGCAGGACTGTGCACCTGCGGACGGACAAGAACGCGCCTTATTGCGATGGCACGCACGCAAAGGTGTAGGACGTCACGACGGCAAATTTTGAAAGGGAGGCATATATGTTAAAGAAACTATTTCAAACAAACGATGATACGGCAACCATGATCCTGAGGGTGCTGCTCGGCGTGGTGTTCTTTCCCCACGGGATGCAGAAGCTGCTGGGCTGGTTCGGCGGCTCCGGTTTTGAAGGGACCATGGGGTTCTTTACGGGAACGCTCGGTATTCCCGGCTGATTTTCGCATTCCTTGCGATCATTGCAGAAGGGCTGGGGTCGCTCGGTCTGATCACCGGGTTCCTGACCAGGCTTTCGGCCTTCGGGATCGCCGTGAACATGGCGGTTGCCGTGTACATGATGCATTTTCAGAACGGGTTCTTTATGAACTGGTTCGGCAAACAGGCAGGAGAAGGATATGAATATCATATCCTGGTGATCGCCATCGCCATTGCGTTGATCATCAAGGGCGGCGGAAAGTGGTCCGTTGACGGGATCGTAGCCGACAAGTTGTAGCAGTCAGTACAGAGACACGCAGCCAGGTGGAGTACAGCCGGGGCTGTTATTCTTTCGCAAGCCGTTTCTTTACTTCATCACTAAACGCCTCGATCCCCTTGTTGATCGTATTCAACCACGCCTTGGAGCTGGGCGCCTGCGAGTGAAGTTTGACATACCCCCGGACTATCTCCCCGTCCCTGAAGGACGCAACATTGCCCTTGATCTTGACGTTCGCTTCTCAAATTCCATAGAAATTGACCAGAACCCCGGTACGACCCATGACCAGAACTGTTCGATCTCCGCCTCGACAGGAACAGCGGTGTTCTGTTGGATCCCGAGGCCTCGTCTACTGACGCGATACCCGGCTTCGCGAAAAGACTTCACCAGCGCCTCCCGAACCACATTTTCCACAGTGCGGCCTTCCGGCAGGAGTATGTCGCCGATGGCTTTTCCATAGCCGTTTCGTTTGCGGGCAATTGCCCGGGAGGTTATGGTTTTGTCGTCGATCTCTTTTCCCTTGAGTGACGGGATCGAAGGTTTGCGGGGCGCTTCTTCGAACACACGGTTATCGGTGACGTGAACGATCGCTATGGCAGGGCCTGATGCGGGATTCCCGGGCTCTTTTATCCGTACGTCCAAAATGCCTCGACTGGTCGCGCACCCGCTTCCGAGCAAGCCGGCAAGCATGGCCAGTCCAGCTATTCCTAACGCGTATTCCCGCATTCTCTTCATCGTCACGATCCTCCTTTATTCTGTCGTGCCAAAAACAATTTCAAAAAATGTAACAGAAATCGCCGGCGTGGTCAATGGTAAATGACTCATTGTTGCATCTGTTGGTTCACCCGATCAGGGTGAGCATGTAACCGGTAGTCCGAAGAAGGGGGGATGCGTCGAAGTTGCGCAAAAGAAAAGCCGCTGAAATTTATTCAGCGGCGCTGTTGTTTTTGTATTCCTGATGACTCAGGCAGAATGTGTTTGGATCGTTAATCCTGCTTTTCACTCTGCTTGTTCTTCGGCCGCTTGTTCTGCTCGAGGACCTTTTTGCGAAGCCGGATGGAGGTGCGGCGTCACTTCCACGAGTTCGTCTTCCTTGATGAACTCCAGCGACTGCTCGAGCGACAGCTGGCGATGGGGCACGAGGCGGAGGGCTTCGTCGGCGCCGGAGGCGCGCATGTTGGTCAGCTTCTTTTCCTTGATCACGTTCACGTCCATGTCGTTCTCGCGCGAGTTCTCGCCCACGATCATGCCTTCGTAGACCGCGGTGGTCTCGCCGATGAAGAGCTCGCCGCGGGGCTGGATGTGGTAGAGGGCGTAGGTCGTGGTCTTGCCCGCGCGGTCCGCCACGAGCGCGCCGGTGCTGCGCTTGGCGATCGGTCCCTGCCAGGGTTCGTACCCGTCGAAGAGGTGGTTCAGGAGGCCGGTGCCGCGCGTGTCGGTCAGGAACTCCGACCGGAAGCCGATGAGGCCGCGCGCGGGGATGCGGAACTCGAGGCGGACGCGGCCGTGGCCGTTGTTCGCCATCTTGGTCATGCGGCCCTTGCGGGTGCCGAGCTTCTGGGTCACGACGCCGATGAACTCGTCGGGGCAGTCGATGACCAGGTTTTCCATGGGCTCGAAGGTCTTTCCGTCGCGGATCTTGGTGATGGTCTCGGGCTGGGACACGGAAAGCTCGTAGCCTTCGCGCCGCATCATCTCGATCAGGATGGCGAGCTGCAGTTCGCCGCGGCCCAGGACCTTGAAGCTGTCGGTTGCATCGCCCTGTTCAACCTTGATCGCCACGTTGTAGAGGAGCTCTTTGTCGAGCCGCTCCTTCAAATGGCGGGAGGTGACGAACTTGCCTTCCTTGCCCGCAAAGGGGGAGTTGTTGATCGAGAAGATCATCGAGATGGTCGGCTCGTCCACGTGAATGCGCGGCAGCGGCTTCGGGTTCTCGGGGTCGGTGATCGTGTCGCCGATGTTCACGCCTTCGATGCCGGCCAGGGCCACGATGTCGCCGACGGTGGCGCTGGGCGCATCCACCCGCTTCAGGCCCTGGAATGCGAACAGCGACGTGATCTTGGTCTTGACCACGGCGCCGGTGCTGGTCACCACGCCGATGGGCTCGGCGACCTTTGCCGTGCCGGCAAAGATCTTGCCGATGGCCAGGCGGCCCACGTAATCGTTGTAAATGATGTTCATGACCAGGAGCTGGAGCGGCGCTGCCTCGTCGCCTTCCGCCGGCGGGATCGGTTTTCACGATCAGGTCAAAGAGCGGCTTGAGGTTCGTGGCTTCGTCTTCCATCTTCAGCTTGGCAAGGCCGTCGCGGGCGTTCGTGTAGACGATGGGAAAGTCGAGCTGGTCGTCGTTGGCGTCGAGGTCGATGAACAGGTCATAGACCTCGTCCACGACCTCGGCGATCCGCGCGTCGGGCCGGTCGATCTTGTTGATCACGAGGATCGGCGGCAGGCCGAGTTCCAGGGCCTTCTTCAGCACGAACCGGGTCTGGGGCAGCGGGCCTTCCGAGGCGTCCACCAGCAGCAGCACGCCGTCCACCATCTTGAGCGTGCGCTCCACTTCGCCGCCGAAGTCGGCGTGGCCGGGCGTGTCCACGATGTTGATCTTGACGTCGCCGTACTGCACGCGAGGTGTTCTTGGCCATGATCGTGATGCCGCGCTCGCGCTCGAGGTCGTTGCTGTCCATGACCCGTTCCTGGACGCGTTCGTTGTCGCGGAAGGTGCCGCTCTGGCGCAGGAGGGTGTCCACGAGGGTGGTCTTGCCGTGGTCGACGTGGGCGATGATGGCGATGTTTCTGAGGTCTGTTCTTTTGATCATTCTGTTTTGTCCTTTTTTACCACGAAGTGCAGGTCGCGCAGGAAGAAGTTCTTGGTGACGTGGGGTTCCGTGGAACGAAATGGATTCTGTATGAAGCTGGGCATAATACCCTGTGAGGGTACGATTTGTCAATGGAATAATAATGGAAATTCCCGCTTTTTCCCGGTTTCGATAAAAGTCTGGTATGCTTAGGCCAGGATCGAAATCGCCCCTGCAGCCGGACGGGTGCAGATTATTTCATTCTTTATGTGGAGGATACGCATGAAATTCATGAACAAGATGAAGCAGTTTTCATTGCTGATCGTAGCATGCTCGCTGGTGTTCGGAGTTTCGGATGTCCATGCCCTTATGCAGGGCGATATGGAGGTCTATGGCCTCATAGAGCGCTTCACGTGGAGGGAATTTGACGACGCCGGAGGGCAGATTTTGAAGGAGTCGGGTCCCCGTTTCGGCGTGGGGGTCGCTTATGCGCACGAGTTCCCCAATCACCTGACCATGAAGCCCAGGATCGAGCTCAACGGCGGTTCTGTGGATTACGACGGACAAACACAGGCGGGAGTGCCGGCAGCCTACGACGACAAACTATTTCGGGTTCAAATTTGAGCTTGACCTGGGAGGCAGGATCAGGCCGTCGCAGAGCTTTGTTCTCGAACCCTTTGGAGGCATCGGCTTCAGGTCCTGGTTCCGGGATATTGAGGACACTGTTGCCGCGGACGGATCTTCGCTAGCCGGGTATACCGAGGACTGGAGCACGTTTTACGGACGCCTCGGGATCAGGGGAGAGCAGTCTTTGGGGCAGGTGAACAAACTGTTCCTGGAGGCAGGGGTGAAGCTGCCGTTTTACACGGAAAATTATATCGACGACGACAATGTTTCCTACGAGGAAATAACGCTCGAACCAGGCAATAAACCCTCGTTGTTCGCCGAGGCCGGTGTAAAACTGCAGTCCTTCAGGATCAGCGCCTTTTACGACAGCATGCGCTTCAAAAAATCACCAACAGTCGTGGTTTACGATCCTTCCCTGCCGGGGTATGTGGGTTATCAGCAGCCCCGGTCGGATGCGGATATGTTCGGCCTGAGGATCGGTGCTTCGTTCTAGGGCCGAAGGTTTATCATCCGATTTAGCAATGGGATGCCGTTTTTCTCCTGCGTTCAGAAATACGCGTTCACTCCGGTTCCTCCAGCTTTCCAAAGGCCTTCAGGACCACTTCGGACAGCGCCGGATGGATGTGCATGCCCTTGGCAACTGACCAGAGATTGCCGTCCGCTGCCATGGCGTTCACCACCTCCTGGATCAGGATCGAGGCCTGCGGCCCGATAATGTGATACCCCAGTATCTTGCCGCTCTTCCGAAGCACCACTGCCTTGGCAAACCCTTCCCGCTCCATCATGGCCTCGCCGCGCGCCACATCGGTATACATGGCCTTGCCCACCAGCAGTTCCTTTTTGCCCATGAGCTTGATCGCCTGCGCTTCGGTAAGCCCCACCGAGGCGATCTCGGGGAAGGAGAAGACGGCATGCGGCACCGTGAGGTAGTTGATGCGCGACTTTTTCCCGTGAACGGCATTGTGCCAGGCGAGCTCCGCCTCTTCGTTCGCTGCATGGCGGAACATCTTTTTGCCGATGGCGTCGCCGAAGGACCAGATATTGCTTTTCGTGGTCTCGAAATGGTCGTCCACGACGATATAGCCGCGCTCGTTCGTCTTGACCCCCGTCTTCTCCACCTGCAGCAGGTCCGCATTCGACCTTCTTCCGGCCGCGATCAGGAGCGTCTGCGCCGCAAGCTCCATGGTCTTGCCGCCCCGTTCGCGGGCCATGACGGTGATGCCGCCGTCGCTTTTGCGCACTTCCACGGCTTCGGTGTTCGTATGGACCGTCATGCGGCGGGAGAGGGCCGTTTGCAGGAGCTCCGCTATCTCAGGCTCTTCCTCCGGCACGAGGTGCTGGTTCCGCTGGATGATCGTCACCGTGGTCCCGACGGCCTCGAAGAAATGGGCGAACTCGACCGCGATGTATCCGCCGCCGATGATGATCATGCTCTCGGGCCGCTCGGTGAGCTGGAGCGCGCTTTCGTTCGTAAGGTAGGGGACGTCGTCGATGCCTTTTATGGGAGGGATGAGCGGTCTTGCGCCGGATGCGATGAAGATCGTTTTGCCCTTGATCGTCTGGCCGTTCACTTCGAGCGTATAGTCGCCGGTAAACCGCGCTTCGCCGAAGTAAAAATCGAAGTCCTTTGCCTTTTCGAGCGCTTCCTGGATGTGGTCGTGGCTCTTCTTGACGTTGCTTCGCATCCGGTCCATGATGGCCTTGAAATCGATTTCCTTGATCTCGGCCGTGATGCCGAACTTCTTTGCTTCGCGGATCTCCATGATGCGGTCGGCAGGGTAGACGATCAGCTTGGTCGGGATGCAGCCCACGTTCAGGCAGGTGCCGCCGACGGGCCCTTTGTCCACGAGGGCCACGGTCTTGTTGTGCTCCAGCGCGTCATTCACCAGGTTCGCGCCGGCCCCGGATCCGATGATGATCACGTCGTATTCTTTCATGTTCACCTCTTTCTGAATTGTAGCATGATTAGGAAAAGAGTCAACGCAGGCGATGCTTCACCTTGACTTATGGAGGGAATAACGATATAAAAAAGGTACCATTCAGGTGAATAGACTGAAGGCCGAAGACTGAAGGTCAAAGATAAGGCTTGTGCTCAATCACTCAAGAAAATCCTTACGTGAAAGATCAGACATCACGTTTTACGACCTTTAGCCTTCAGTCCTACAACCTTCCACCTGAAGAGTCACTAAAAAACCATGTTCATCAAGGTTGCAACCAAACAGCATATCGAGGCCGTCGAAGCCCTGGCCAAAGAGATCTGGACCGAGCATTACATCCCCATCATCGGCAGAGAGCAGGTGGATTACATGCTCTCCCGGTTCCAGTCCGCGCAGGCTATTTCGGAACAGATCGCGAACGGTTATCTCTATTTCCTGATCCGGGAAGCGGGGCAGTTCATCGGATATATAAGCGTCCAGCCGAAAGAACAGGAACTGTTCTTAAGCAAGATCTATGTGCTGTCGTCTCGCCGCGGCAAGGGGTATGGCAGGAAGGCTGTCCGGTTTGTTGAAGAACTGGCGAAAGAGAAAGGCCTGGGAAAGATCGTTCTCACCGTCAACAAGAACAATACTCTCGCCATCAAAGCCTATGAGGCGATCGGATTTAGGAAAATTGAAGCTCTTGTCCAGGATATCGGCAGCGGTTTTGTCATGGACGACTATAAGATGGAAAAGGAAATAGAAGAGGAGTCAGGAGTCAGGAGTCAGGAGTAAGTGTGAGAAGTCAGAGTCAGCATGAAAGACCAGGGTCCAAACCTGACCCCGACCCCTGACCCCTGAACCCTGATCCCTCTTTACGGTTTCAACGTAATAAATATGGATGCCCCATCGCGGTAGATGAGCATCAGCACGCCGTCCTTGGGCCCGATTTTCGATACGATCTCGCTGTACTCCTTTACGTTCGCAACAGGCTTGCGCTCCACTTCCATGATCACGTCTCCCTGCTGCAGCACGTTCAGATGCCGGATCGATCTGCGAGACCACGACGCCGGTGATATCAGCGGGGATGTTGAGCCGCTCTCTGAGGTCGGGCGTCAGGTCCTGGACGACCACGTCCTTCAGCAGATTGTCGAAATCGAAGTCAGCCTTTTTTGCCACCTTGGTGTCCTGGAACTCGCCCAGGGTCACCTTCAGCAGCTCCTTTTTGTCTTTGCGCATCACCGTGACCGTCACGGTCTTTCCCGGCGCATTGTCGGCCACCATGTTCCTCAGCATCCGCGAGTCTTCGACCGTTTTCCCGTCCAGTTCGGTGATGATATCGCCGCGTTTGATCCCTGCCTTTTCAGCGGGACTGTTCTTCATCACGCCCGACACCAGCGCGCCCGTGGTGTCCTTGATGCCCAGCGATTTCGCCAGGTCCGGGGTGATATTCTGGATGCTGACGCCGAGCCAGCCGCGGATGACCTTGCCGGTCTTGATGATGCTGTCCATGACGGTCTTTGCCATGTCCATGGGGATGGCGAAGCCGATGCCCATGTAGCCGCCGCTGGTCGAAAAGATCGCCGTATTGATGCCGACGAGCTGGCCGCTGGTGTTCACCAGCGCGCCGCCCGAGTTGCCCGGGTTGATGGCCGCGTCGGTCTGGATGAAGTCCTCATAGTCCGCGATCCCCACGTTCGACCGCCCCACGGCGCTTACGATGCCCATGGTGATCGTCTGGTTCAGGCCGAAGGGGTTGCCGATGGCGAGCACCACATCGCCGGTCTTGAGCTTGCCCGAGCTTCCCGATCTGGATGATCGGCAGGTTCTTGGCGTCTATCTTGACCACGGCGAGGTCCGTTTTGGGGTCGCCGCCGACGATCTTGCCTTTGAACTCGCGCTTGTCGGACAGGACGACCTTGATCTCGTCAGCACCCTGCACCACATGGTTGTTGGTCAGGATGTAGCCGTTCTCGGATACGATCACGCCGGAGCCGAGCGCCGAGGACTTTTGTTTTCGTTTCGGGCCGGGGGCATGGCCGTTCCCGTCGCCGAAGAACCTGCGGAAGAGCGGGTCGTTGAACATGTCTCCGAAGGGGTTCTGTTCCATGGTGATCGTGGTGGTGGTCGAGATGTTCACGACCGACGGGCCCGCAGTTTCAGCCACTTCGTCAAGGGCGATGCTCAACTGAGACAGGAACTTGGTGGATTCGGGCGAGACCTTCGCTTCTTTTGCCGAGAGGCCGGTCCCCGAGAGAGTGAGTGCTGCGATGACGAGCAATGCAAAGAAACCTGTTCGTAGATGTGTCTTTTTCATGATCTCCTCCTTATTAATAGATACAGTTGAACAAAGTTAAACGAAAAATGGAAACATTAGCTCTGCCACGAAGGCACGAAGACACAAAGAACGTCTACCTCAGAAAACAGCATCTTAAAAGTTTTTGAATATTCTCGGGATTTCAGCGTTTGTTCGTGGCCACTGTGGCAAATCGTTGGTTCCAGTTTGTCCCGGTGAGATACTGCTAAATAACACGCCGTACTCCGTAAGTATAGCGCGCATTTAGCTGGTTGCCCAGCAGGTGCAAATAATTATAAAAAAAATGATCTCCGCAGTCAAGAGGGTGAAAATGAACAGGGCGGGCTAGAGGGATACGGTCAGCTCCAGGCGGGCGCTGTCGAGGAAGAGGAGGTGACCTTCGACCTTGTTCAGGCGGAACAGTTCCTTGATTGCTTCGCAGTAGACCAGTACCTGGGGGCGATAGTGAGCTTTCCAGGCAGCGCTCGGTTTCGTCCGGGCGTCGATGGCCTTATAATCGATGACAAATCCGGCGTCTCCCTGGATGACCACCCGGTCCATGATGCCGCTGATGAGCGTTTGTCCGCGGCGGCAGATGAAGGGCAGTTCGGAATAGGAGGTGTCGAGTTTCTCAAAGATCCACGCGAAGTTCGGCGTGTGGAGCATTTTTTTCAGTACCGCATCGGCGTCGGCGGCGAAGACGGCCGCACCTCAGGGCTGACAGCATGCATCTCGGGGTATTCGTCGATGATGCGGTCAAGTTAAATACGCCCGTCTTCGTATGTTCCTCAAGACAGCGGTGCAGGATGCTTCCGCGCGTAAGCGGCGATATAGCAATTCGCTCTTTTCCCGGGAGAGGCGCTCGGCGGCATCTTCCCGGTCCCGCGAAATGAGGTCAGTGGCGGTTTTCCATTTGAGCGAGGTGGAAGAAGGAACGGGCGCGATGTTCTCCAGGATGATTTGCGCGTTGACCATTGTGCGCGTTTCTTCCTTCTGCTCCTCCTGGAAAACGCCCGCCTGCAGCACAGGAAGCATCTCTGCCTGCCACTCAGGATAGGCGGAAACCGTTACACCAGGGCCGTCCGGCTGCGACCGTCCGCGCTCACGGGGATAGCCTGATGCAGGTAGTTGAGCCAGGCGCTCTCCTTGAACGGTTTACTGTTCTTATCCAGCGTCCCGATCATGACCAGGCAGTCCCGGGCGCGCGTCATCGCCACGTAGAGCAGGCGCTGGTGCTCCCGCTGGAACTCTGCTTCTCCTGGTCCCACAGCTTCATACAGGGGGTTGTCCCCATCCTTGACTGCCAGCCTCATTCCGCTGCTGCTGTTCTCCACTATCGCCAGCGGGCCGGTGGTTACCGATCGCGGCTGCTGGTTCACGGCGGGCAGGAAAACGACCGGAAATTCCAGACCTTTTGCCTTGTTTTTGACCCGATTGACGCAGAAAAATTGGAGACCTTATCCCAGTATCCCGGGGCTGTTTCGGTCTGGTTAACAACGGTGTTCATTTTTATTTCACCTTTTTCTCTTCTGTCTGAATCTTACCTATCATGTTGTCCAGTTTTCTGACTTTGACATAATTCTCGAGCCTGTCCAGTCGCTTCTCGACGAGTTTCCCGGGCAAAAATATTTGTTTCGAGAGTTATGTTCTCGTCTTCCACGTTTCTGATTTCTGCTGTCTGTTCGTGAGCCGGGTAAAGGGATACGCCTTGCGCGTTATCATCCCATCTTGGATAATCTTGAGCCTTTGTCCTGTTCCGACTGGGTGCTGTATTAGAGGCTTTCATCAGGCGAATTTCGCGAACTATTAGGTAGATAATTATTATAATAAATAAGCCAAGAATTACCATGAAAGATGTGTCATTAATGGGAACGTTGTGACACGTATACTACGGTCTGCGGGGTTGTATTAATAATAAGTATCACCTCTCTGATTTAATAAATAAAATCACGTTCATAAGGAAATCCACCGGGATAGAGATCGTCTTTCCCCTTCACCTTTTTTTTCACGGTGTTGCTGCACTGCCAGCGGCTTTTCCCACTGCGGCCCCGGCTTTCTTGTCTACGGCAGCTACATCACCACGCTTATTTGCCCCGGCAGATACGTCACCGGCAGTTTTTGATGCCTTTTCCTTGAGTCCGAGGGATTCCGATCGATACCTCTTGACCTTCACCGAGTCCAAGAGACTCACGTGCTCTTCACTGACCCGGATTTCATTCTTCCAACCATGGTGTCAGAAATAACCGTGACGGTGACTGTTTTTTTCGCAGTTTCATTGATGAGATCAATGTGATCACCGTTGACAATATGGAGATCCGTAAGTCTGAGTTAGTGGATTCGTACCCGTCCGTGGCTGGGAAAAGCACATTTTTTTGATTTTGAGGGTTAAGTTATCCATACTCCTAAAGTTGCTCTATAATAATTAAATGTTTGTCTGTTCAGATATTGAAAATCGTTACCAATAGCAGTAATAACGACTAGTTAACTACCTGCAAAAAGCACAAAGGGATTCCGGTCTTTTTTAGAATCGATGACCCGGTTGAGGGTAACAGGTGAATATTTGTGGTAATGGAGTGGTGGAAAAATAGGATAAATTTTGTAGTTGTGGCACTAACACGGTATTAGGAAACCCGTGCAAACCGATTCCTTTACGGTCATACTACCATGAATACAAAGAACTTATCATGCATTGTCTGGGGCATTATCGGGGTAATTTTCGGGGCTTTTGACTCTGCTTTCCCGATCCGGAACTCATGCTTGCAACTTTTTATGTTATATTTCTTGTACTGATCGGACTGGTTATCGCACTGTCTCTTCTCCTCGCCATCACTTCCGACAGCGATGAATCATTGTTCTGGTTTGGTCTCTCGGCAGGATTGCTCATCTTGGAGTCGTTTGCATTTTTAGTGCAGCAATCTTCGCGATCATTTTTATGCTAATTGTCGCCGGAATCGCATTTTACAATGGGTTCACCGATATCACGCTTGCACTCACCCATCCAGGAACCAGATATCTTCTTATTCCCGGGTATGTTTATGTGCGGTATATCCTCTTCCCGTTGTACTCTGGTATTTTCCTGATTATTCAGAAAATCCCGTGATCGTTATCCTTGGCACGTTCGCTTTTGTGTTTGTCCTTTTCTCGATCCTGATGGGCTATTTCCAGAAAGAGACAGATATCCGGTAGGAGCATGAATCGACGTCTCGGAACCCACTGGATTGTTTCATGAACAGTAAGGAAAAACAACTCCCGGTTCCTTACGAACGACGTACAGGATTTAAGTGTGTCGGTTTCCATGTCGTACGATGTTATAGTCATCGGTGCCGGTCCACCCGGCAGCGCAGCAGCATCCGAATGCGCACGGCGGACTCCGACCCTCTGCATCGAGGAGCACGGTACTATCGGTTCCCGGTCCAGTGTCCCGGACTCCTGTCGAATGCTGCCTTTGCAGAATGCCGGGTATCAGGACGACGGGTCCTCCCCGGGTACCCGGTGCACGGGTTGTATCCGGTCTGGGCAGCGAGATCCTTATCGATGCAAAGATCCAAAGGCAGTCGTTGCCGACAGGGGATCACTTGACCGTGAGATGGCAGAATCTGCGGCAAACTCGGGGGCGGAATTCCTCTTAAAAACTGCGGCGTCTGGCATTCGGGGAACTACGCTCTTACACGGGGCGGGAACGGGCATCCAGAAATCCCGTTCAGACTCTTAATCGCTGCGGATGGTCCGCGGAGTCCCGTTTCCCGTATCCACAGAATGCCCCGTGCAAAGACGTATCTTCCGGGTGTCCAGGTCGATCTGCTCAGAATGCGATCCCCGATTTGTGGAAATTTATCCTGATGCATTCACCCGACTTTTTCGCATGGATGATTCGACCGGAAAGGACCGGGTGCGTATGGGGACTGTGCGGGCAGTCGGAGGTATCGGCCCGATTGGGGCGTTCTCAAAAGAATGTGGTTAGACTGCACACATTATGTCACCGGAACCCTTCCGCTTGGCCTTATGCCAAAGACGTACGGTCACCGCACCCTGTTTGTTGGGGATGCTGCCGGGTTTGCCAAACCCACTTCCGGGGGGGGAGTATATACCGGTATCCGCCCGCCCGTCACGCAGCCTCAATTGCGGCTGTCTGTTGTGAAACTGATATATTTACTGATCGGCTCTTGCTGCGTATGAACAACGATGGAAGGCAGATATGGGATGGGATCTGGTCTCGTTTTACGGATTTTTCAGATGCGTCAGACAATCTCGGCCAGGAAATGGATGCGTTGATCCGTGCACTGAGTGATCCGGATATTGTTCACACGATCGTTGAATATGGGGATATGACCGCCGGTGTTCTGGTCAGGAAACTTCTGCTCAAACCTGCTATTTCAGGTGTGCAGCCCCACTTTCCGGTCAGGACTTCTGTCATTGTTCAGATAACTAAAAAACAAAAACCAGGGTTCAAACCCTCGTGTTTACAAACAGCATAATCCCTTGCAGCATTTGCAATTTTATTTGGCTCTCGTGTTGAAAGACCCGGAAAAACGATTCTGAAAATACTCCTGCCATTAGTCCTGGAGTTATACTGGCCGGAACAGTTATGGTGAAAAAATTATGGCCGGGGACCGGATTTGGTCATCTTTTTTGACGGTTTAATGGGTCCCGGTGGATTTGTATGAGAGGGTAATTCATCACCATGAGGATGGGAGTGGGGTGTATGCTTTGGAGAAAGAACAGGTTTTTTTATGGTTTTATGCGGGGGGTGGGGAAGGGGATGATCGGAAGGATGATGTCGGGCATCTTCAAGATGTCGTTCCCTGTTCTTGCTGGGTCCGGCTTTGAGGCGAGGAGTTGTATCTGGTTTCCGGCTTTTGTACACGTCTCGGTGACATACTCAGTAATCTCTTTGTGAGATATAAAGGAACCGGTTTACCGCGAAATCCTAGACCTATGGAGTATCCGCGTCACAGT
>CAWFSF010000005.1:0-797034 GCA_963818475.1 Nitrospirota bacterium
GGAACTCCGAAGGGATTTTGCGGACCGGCATACTTTACCAGAAAATCTTCAGGCACATACCCGTGGATGAATCCGCCGATAGCAATGGCGACGAATACATAGACCCAAACTTTTTTCAGGATATCCGTCGTATTTTCCCGGGCGTACACAAGACGATCTTTGAAAGTTTGCTTTGCGATGTCGGCAGCAGCACCCAGGGACTTGATCTTATAGACATACTCCTCGACCCATTTTTCAAGCTTGAGTTTTCCGATGATCATGCCCGCGATGATCGCGACAAGGAGACCGGTCCCCAGATAGATCAGCGCGATCTTCCAGCCGAAGAGCCCCCACAGGAGCACAACGGCAACTTCATTCACCATGGGGGAAGAAATGAGGAAAGAGAACGTGACGCCGAGCGGAACTCCCGCCTCAACAAACCCGATAAAGAGCGGGACAGCAGAACAGGAGCAGAAGGGAGTGACGATGCCGAGGAGGGCAGCGAGGATGTTACCGATAAACTCTCGTTTATGGGATAGGATGCGTTTTGTCCGTTCGGGAGGAAAGTAGGACCGGATGATGGAAACGATGAAGATAATGACGGAAAGGAGCAGAAAGATCTTTATTGTGTCATAAATGAAGAATTCCAGGGCTCCGGAAAGCCTGCCCTGTTCCATGGCCAAGAAGCGAATAAACAATGTACTGCGAGAAATCCTTGAGCATTCCACCCTCCAACATATAAACATTTATTTATATATTAGAGGGGCGTCGCTGAAATGTCAAGAATAAATTATTCAGTGTTTCGTCTGATCCAGCAGATTCCTGACCCCATCGGTCATGAAAACCTTGCCCTGTTCATCAACAATAATGGCCTCAGCCCCGACCTTCTTCACGAGCTTCAATCCCTCTTCCGGGCCGAGGATGAACGGAACCTTGGTGAGCGGATCGATGACCGCGCCCCTGGTCGCCGATCAGGGTCACGGATATGACGCCTGTCGACGGCTTCCCGGTCCGGGGATCGATGATGTGATGGTACCGTTTCTTTTCCCTGATGACGAACCGTTCGTAATCTCCCGAGGTGGAAATATATTTGTCACTGAACTCCAGGACCGCCAGGGTCTTGTCATGCTCCCGCGGATGCTGCACGCCGATCTTCCAGGGAGTCGCCGTTCTCCCGGCGTCCCAGGACCCAGATGTCGCCCGCAACAGCAATGATGGCGTTGGTGATACCGCGTTTTTTGATGATATCAGCCACCCGGTCCGCCATGTACCCCTTCATGCCGCCGAAGTCCATGATCATGCCGGTTTTCTTAAGAAAGATCGTCGAAGCCTTCTTGTCAACAATGATGTTCCGATAGTTCACGAGAGCACGGACCCGGCCTATCTCCCTGTCGGTCGGCACGGTCCCTTCCTTCAGCCGCATCTGCCACAGAACGACCAGGGGGCCGACGGTAATGTCAAAGACCCCGTTCGAGAGCGCTGAGATCTTCGCAGCGTGCTCCACGACCTCGATCATCTCGGGAGAGACCGTGACCGGGCCCTTCCCTGCGGCAAGGTTCACCTTCGTGATCTCGCTCGAGTCCTTATAGAGCGACATCATGGCATCGAGCCGCCGCAGCTCCGCCATACCCGCGTCAATGGCGGCTTCGCCGTCTTTCTCGGTCCCGGCCACGACCGTGATGGTCACATCCGTGCCCATGATGCTTTCGGTCTTCTGCACGGTCTTCGGGCCAGAGCAGCCGGAAGCGCTGACGAACAGCGCAAGCACGAGCAATAGTGATTTTTTCACGTGGTATCCTTACGAAGGGGCTTGAAGGTGAACGAACCGGGCGAGCACCGGGGTCGGCAGCTACCCTTTGCCCATCTTTTTCTTGATGACAAGGCTTCGCGCCGACGCCCGCACTGCTTCGGGTATGTTGCGGTTCCGTTCGAGCAAGGCAAGGTCCCGCTCCGTCATCCGGCTCACGAAACCCAGCGAAATGCCGACCGGCGTCTTGGGATTGTTCACCAGCGCGGAGGCGACGCTCGGCTTTCTGCACCATTCGGCGTTGGAGCCGATCTTGCGAAGGACATCCTCGTTCAGGCTGGTGGACTTGGCAAAGAACTCCACTTCGCCGATGGTGATCTTGGGATTGGCGATCACCGCCAGCGCAATGATCTTGCTCGACTCCCGGATGAGCAGGCCCCGCGCCTCCTTGGCGCCGGTCTGCGCCAGTTTGATCTTCTGCGACGGGGTCATCTTATTGACGATCTGCGACATGTTCAGTTTTTTCTTCGGTTTTTGTTCCTTGGCCGCTTCTGCCGCCGCTGCTGCCGCATCTTCCTCCATCACCACGTCCACAACGCGCGTACTGGTGATGAATTGCTTGATCTCCTCGGACGACGTAAGGGCCAGGAACACCAGCGTGGCCTCGGTCAGGTTCGGGCAGCGGATGAGGTCGCGGGCAATATGGTCATCGTCATAATAGACGTGCGCGATCCGCTCCAGCATGTCCGCAGGCGTGCAGACATCAAGAAGGATGTTCCGAAGCGCAATGGGCGAGCAGTGTTCGACATCGAAGGGGAGCTGCCGCCTGCTGCGTCGAATGGATCCTGCTCCATAGTGTTGTTTCTTCCATTACCTGCCTCTTCGTCTCGGCGGACCAAAACAGCGTTCTACATGAGTTCAGCGAGCGAACGGGACTTGCCCGGATATCCTCATTACTGCCCGGTATGAACTCCGTTCCGGGTCACGTCTTGCTGATCACGGATGCGGTGGAATTATACTGAACTGCCGCCTGCGCTGTCAAGCAGGCGGGGCAGGATTATACGACCTTATAGCCTGCTTCCACAACGGCAAAGGAAAGTTTGTCCAACGACACCTTGGCATCGTCATAGGTGACCACTGCCTGGCCTTTCTGCAGGTCAACCTGCGCATCCTGCACGCCTGCGGTAGCCTTGAGCGCCTTCGCCACCCGCATCACGCAGTGGTTGCAGGTCATCCCCTGTATCTTGAGCGTTGTTGTTGCCATTGTCGGTTCCTCCTTGAGAAGTTCTGCTGAGATTATACCACGTTCGTCAGGCCGATTTCAGCCCGAATTTTTCCATGCGGTAGATCAGGGTCGGCCGTGTGATGCCGAGGTATTCCGCCGCCCTGGTCTGGTTGTTCTTGTGCTTTTCCAGCGCCTTGATGATAAGGCTTTTTTCGAGGTCTTCGAGCGAGATCCCGTCCTCGGGCAGGTTCAGGATGATATCCTCGACCCCCTGCTTTTCTTTTCCGAGCTTTTCCGGCAGATCGGCAAGCGTGACCAGGTCACCCCGCCTGAGCACCGAGGCGCGTTCGATGACATTTTCGAGCTCGCGCACGTTCCCGGGCCAGCCGTATGCCCGGAGCGCGGAGAGGGCCGCAGGATCGATCCCGACACCAGCGGAATTGAACTTTTTCAGGAAATAATGGGCCAGCAGCGGGATATCGTCGCGCCGCTCCCGCAGCGGCGGCATCTGGAGCGTGATCACATTCAGCCGGTAGTAGAGGTCCTCCCGGAAGGCCCCCTCCTTCACCGCGCGTTCGATGTCCTTGTTCGTGGCGGCCAGGACCCGCACGTCGACCGCAAGAGGATGATTGCCGCCGACCCGGTCCACCTGCCGTTCCTGCAGCGCCCGCAGGATCTTCGCCTGCAGATCGATGCGGAGATCGCCGATCTCGTCCAGGAACAGCGTGCCGCCGCGGGCAAGCTCGAACTTGCCCGCCTTGTCGCGCACCGCGCCGGTAAACGCGCCTTTCACATGTCCGAAGAGCTCGCTCTCGATGAGCCCCTCGGGGATCGATGCGCAGTTCACCGCAACGAAGGGCCCCTGGGCCCGGGTGCTGTTGACATGAATGCCCCGGGCCAGGAGCTCCTTGCCCGTGCCGCTCTCGCCCGTAATGAGCACGCTGGCGTCGCTCGGGGCGACGCGGCCAGCCAGATCGAGCACGTCCTTCAGCCGTTCGCTCGTCCCGATGATGCCGGCAAAGCTGTACCGGTCCGTCACCGCCGCCCGGAGCTCCAGGTTCTCGCGCTCAAGCCGGCGCAGGGTAAGCGCTTTTTCAAGCGTCATCCGCAGCTCATCGCGGTTAAAGGGCTTCGTAATGTAATCGAAAGCCCCCTTCTTCATGGCCTCCACGGCGCTTTCGATCGTGCCGTAGGCCGTGATGACGACTACGGGCACCTGCTCGTCCTTTTCGCGGATGCGGGCCAGAACCTCCATGCCGCTCATGCCCGGCATCGTGATGTCCGTGACCACGGCGTCACAGGCCTCCTGCTCGAAGAGCCGCAGGCCGTCCTCGCCGCTTGAAGCAGTACGCACGGTGTAGCCCGCCTCGACCAGGCTGAACTCCATCACCCGGCGCAGGCTGTCATCATCGTCTATGAGGAGGATCGAAGGTTTTTTCATAATATACATTTTTCCGTTACCCGACCGGGATCTTCACCGCGAACGTCGCTCCCTTGCCCGGTTCGCTCGCCACATCGATGGTCCCGTGGTGGTTCTCGATGATCCGGTAGGTGATCGCAAGGCCCAGGCCGGTGCCGTTCTTTTTGGTCGTGAAAAAAGGGCTGAAAAGCCTTTTTCGGTTCTCTTCGCTGATCCCAACCCCGGTATCAGCGATCCGCACCACGACCATGCCGTTGCTCAGACCGCTCTCCACGGTCAGGACGCCCCCCTGCGGCATGGCCTGCAGGGCGTTCAGGATCAGGTTCAGGAACGCCTGCTTCAGCAATCCGGCATCGAGACGCTGCTTTCCCACAGAATGGTCAAGCCGTTTATCAATCCGGATGCCCGATTTCAGCGCCTCCTGGGCAGTGAGCAGGAGGACGGACTCGAGCTCTTCATTCACATCGGCCTGCTGAAGATCAGGCTCTTTGGGCCTGGCGAATCCGAGAAACTCCTGCAGGATCTTGTTCAGCCGGTCCGTTTCCTTCAGCAGGATCTGGATGAATTCGTACTTGGCGTCCTGCGGATCATAGTCGTCCCTCAGGATCTCGACAGCCCCCTGGATCGCACCAAGGGGGTTGCGGATCTCGTGCGCCATTCCCGCGGAAAGCTGACCCAGTGCCGACATCCGGTCGGCGCGCCTCAGCTGCTCCTCGGTCTGGAACAGGATATCGGTCTGCTCCCTGAGCTTCCGGTGCGACTCATCGAGGCGGAGCAGGGCTTCTTCATGGCGCGCCCGCTGATTGCGCTCCATCTGGCTCAAAATGCCGGTAACGCCGCCGAGCAGCAGAAAAAGGAACACTTCCACAAAGTTGTATACGTCGAGGAACGGATCGGTCCAGTGGAGGAACAGGTGCGGCGCGAACAGCAGGGTCGAGCTGATCGACACCAGGACCCCGCCCTTCATACCGTACCAGTAGGCCCCAAGAACGATCGGGATAATATAGAGGTGCCCCAGCATGCTGTGGAGCAAACCGGCGCCGTGCCCGCCCAGAAAATAATGGATCGCCGAAATAAACGCCAGCAGACCGGCCAGCACATACTGCCGCACCGAACCGAAACGACCTGTCACCATCCTGCGCATGGTGCGCAGTATACCACACTGCGGCTCTTCGCAGCAAGCTGCAGGGATGGGCGGCTGCCGGATCAGGCAGGAAAGGCTCCTCTTCGGATTTCTGCCTGGAAACAGTTTTACCGTTTGATGAAATCCCTGCTTTTTTTGTTTTCATCCGGTCTATAATGTGCAGAATAATGCGCTTTAAACTCAACTTTTAATGTTCTTGACAATGTGCGGTATTTTGTTAATAATATGCATCGTTATATTCCAATTGGGAGGGAGGTGAAACCACATGAAGAAGATCATCGCATTGTTCACGGCAATGGCATTTGCTCTGACCCTCGGCGTTGCATTCGCAGAGGAGAACGGCAGCAGCCGGCACCGGCAGCAGCCCCCGCACCTGCAAAGGCAGAGGAGAAGGCACCGGCACCGGCAAAGAAGAAAGCAAAGAAAAAGAAGGCAGCCAAGAAGGCAGCCGAAGCTCCGGCAGCAGCAGCTCCGGCAGCAGCTCCGGAAGCAGCCCCGGCAGCAAAGTAGTTTGCAGTACCCTATACCGCTAATTCATTATTCCGAGCGGACAACTGTTATTGTGGATGTGATTTTTCATCAGGCAGACGGATCAAACCGTCTGCCTATTCTATTTCCCATGGCGGCCGCAGTCCGTGCAGCTTAATCCCACCACAGGAACAGCCGGCGCGTGGCCTGCATTTCCTTCACCAGGCCGCTGACACTTCCCGGTCCCTGGTCCACCGCATCAGGACAGAAATCATAGACCTCTTCGGCAAAGGCAGAGAGGTCCTTGGGCAGGGTCTTGAACTCGATCTCGACCCAGTCGTTATCAGCGCCGACGATCTCGAAGGAAAAGGTCTTTTCCCAGTCCTTGAGCCGCGCCATCACATCTTCGTTCAGGATTTCGTATTCCTCGCCGTTGGTCTGCATGATCCGCAGGATATCGTACTGGTCTGCGCCCTTGATGACGCCGATCGTTTCCTGCTCGAGACCGTCATTCATGGCCACCACAAAGGCCATGTAGTGACGCGGCTGCAGGCGGGTCCGCAGCTTCTTCAGGATCAGGTCTGAACGGTCCTCGGGGACATCGACCGAGATGCCGTTGGCCATGATCTGGTAACCGTTCTCATCGTATCCCGTGAGCCGCTGAATATGCTCATGGGTCTCTTCTTTGACGATGATCAGGACCTGTTTGTCAAATCCGATCTGGCATGCCACTTCCTCTGCATGGGGTGAAAGGACGATCGTCTGTTTTCCGCCCGCCCCGGTCATCAGTAGAGCAAGAAACGCCAGAACCAGAACGATCATCGTCCGTACGCGATCAGTATGCACGCTCCGCACCTCTCCTTCTGCAAGCCGCCTTGCTGGAACCGGCTCCGGATCAACTAAATGATTTTAGCATACCGGAAGAGACGAACACAACAATTTACTTTCCTCACCAGGCGGCTGCGGCTATACTATAAGTACCTGATCAGGAAGGAAATGACCAGATGAACAATGAGGGAAAGACTGCGCCTCAAACACCGGCGGCGGTATTGTTTGATTTCGGCGGAGTTCTGGCTGACGAGGGTTTTCACCAGGGACTGCTGGCCATCGGACGCGGACAGGGGCTGGATCCGGAACTTTTTTTCAGGACCGCTGACAGGCTCATCTACGAGACCGGCTACCTGGTAGGCCGGGCGAGCGAAGAGGCCTACTGGCAGGCACTGCGGGAACAGACCGGCATCCGCGGTTCTGACAGCGAGTTCCGCGCCGAGATCCTGACGCGGTTCGTCATGCGGCCGGCGATGCTCATGCACGTTGATCGACTGCGTGCAGCGGGATCGATCGTCGCCCTCCTGAGCGACCAGACCAACTGGCTCGACGAACTGGACAGAACGAACGGCATCTTCCGGCACTTTGATGAGGTCTTTAATTCGTTCTCGATCCATCGGAGCAAACGGGATCCTGCGGTTTTCCCGGATGTCTGCGCCGCACTGGCCACAACACCCGGCAAAACGCTTTTCATCGACGACAATACAGGGCATATCAGCCGCGCGGCAGAGCAAGGCCTCAGAACGATCCTGTTCACGACCGTGGAGGCATTTGAAGCAGAACTGCCGGCTTTTTTTCCCGCGTATACACAGCGCACATGACAATGAAGCCCGGAAAAAACGAAATTAAATCCTCGACAGAATAAAGGACCCTATGGACAATACACAATGTTCGCCCATCATCCTATGCGCAGCAGCCGGCCTGATCATCGCCTCCTGCTCGGGAACCCGTCCCGCAAACCTCGGCGTCACGAACGGCCTGCTTGCCCCCTGTCCTTCGACGCCGAACTGCGTATCAAGCCAGAGCAGGGACCCTGAGCATGCGGTGGCAGCCCTAACCTACACGTCATCACCTGCCGAAGCCATGTCAAAGCTCAAAAAGATCGTACAAGCAATGCCCCGCACCCTGATCGTGACCGAAACTCCGGCCTATCTTCATGCCGAATTCACCAGTGCCATCATGCGCTTTGTCGATGATGTCGAGTTTTCTCTGGATGAATCCACGCGATCGATCAATGTGCGGTCAGCCTCACGGTTGGGGAAAGCGGACCTCGGCGTGAACCGGAAGCGGGTGGAAGAGATCAGGTCGAAGTGGATGGCCGCAGGACAGCAGACAGGAACGATAGTGAACGACAGAACGCTCATTTCGATCATCCTGCCGGTGCTGCATGAGAGCGGAAGCCATTAATGCCGTGCTCACCCATCTTCGCGGCCTGCAGCGGCACCATCCGCTGGAGATCATCGTCGTAGACGGCGATCCTGCAGGCAGTACCCTGCAGGCGATCCGGGACAATGGCGTCGTGCGCGTGCTCTCGGGACCGGGACGGGCGCGCCAGATGAATTGCGGCGCTTCACGGGCTCAGGGAGAGGTGCTCCTTTTCCTGCACTCCGATACCTTGCTTCCCCTCCAGGCACTTACGCGGATAGGGATCGCCCTGGCAGACACCAGCATCGCAGCAGGGGCCTTTGACCTGGGATTCGATACGAAGAGACGCATATTCAGGATCACGGAAAAATATGCCGCACTTCGCACCCGGCTTACGAGGGTCCCCTTCGGCGACCAGGCGATCTTTGTTCGCAGGGCATACTTTGAAAGGATCGGCGGGTACGCTGAGATCCCCCTGATGGAGGATGTTGAGCTGATGGGCCGCATCAGAAAGCGGGGCGACCGCATCTGCATCATCCCCCTGAAGGTCATGACCTCCCCGCGTCGGTACGAACAGGAGGGCATCCTGTACTGCACGTTCAGGAACTGGGCGCTCCAGCTGTGTTATCGTGCAGGGGTATCACCGGAGAGGCTTGTAAAATGGTACCGATGATCATGAACGCGATCCTGTACTGCGTGCTCATCACGCTGATGCTGTTGCCGGCCGGCGTGCCCTCATCCGCCATCGCCTCCGACGATCGGAACATCCTTCTTCGCGAGGACTTCAACAGCCTCGACAACTGGAAACCATTTTTCTTCCCCAAAATAAAAAGCCATTCCACCTATACCATCGCAACAGAGGGGCAGGAGCACATGCTCAAGGCCGAAAGCAGCAATTCTGCCTCGGCCATCGTGTACAAGGATTCATTCAATGTCTACGAGCACCCCCGGATGAAATGGCGCTGGAAGATCGGCAGCGTCTATAAAAAAGGTGATGCCCGCACCAGGGAAGGCGACGACTATCCGATCCGTGTCTATATCATGTTCGAGTACGACCCTGAACAAGCCGGCGCTTTTGAGAAGATGAAATACGGCATGGCGCGGTCGATCTATGGCGCATACCCGCCCCACAGCAGCCTGAGCTATGTCTGGGCAAACAAGGATGAGGCCGGCAGGTTCCTGACCAGCCCCTACACGAGCAGGGCAAAGATGGTGCTGCTTGAAAAAGGTGCGGAGAATGCGGGAAGCTGGCAGGAGGCCGAGATCAACATCCTCGAAGATTACCAGCAGGCCTTCGGGGTAAAGCCTCCTGCACGCGCGCGCATCGCAGTGATGAATGATTCCGACAATACCGGCGAAAGTTCGGTGTCGTATATGGATTATATTGAAATATGCAAGTAAACGTTTCTCCGTCCAGTAACGTTACGTTGTTTACTCGATCGTGTCAGGGATTGTCCTTGAACTGACCAGCCGTTTATGCAATACTTAAAAAACCTGCTGCCTCTTCAACCATGCACGACAAACCGATCATTCTTCTGTTTATAAAGGCCCCGCTCAAGGGCCGGATAAAATCGCGCCTTGCCGCAGCCATCGGTAATGATGCGGCGCTGGAGCTCTACCAACGCTTTGTACTCGACACTATCGATACCGTGGAAGCGCTCGCCATCCCGGTGCGGATCTGCTTTTACCCGCCTGATGCCGTGGCCGCGATCCGCACCTGGCTCGGCAGCGAACGGGACTGCGTGCCCCAGCGGGGGAATGACCTCGGCGAACGCATGGAGCGCGCGTTTGAACAGGTCTTTCAAGAAGGCTATGAACGGGCGCTATTGATCGGAAGCGATATTCCGGAGCTGACAGGAGCGGTAATGCATGAGGCCCTGGCTGCATTGGACACGCACGGCGCGGTCCTCGGGCCGGCGGCAGACGGCGGCTACTATCTGATCGGTTTCACCGCAACAGCCTTCGTGCCATCGGTGTTCCACGATATCGCCTGGAGCACAAGCACGGTTTGCGATGAGACACTCGCCAAGGTCAGGCAATCCGGCCGGCGGGTCCACCTGCTGCCGAAACTGCATGATGTCGATACGAAGGACGACCTCAGCATCTTTTTCAAACAACACCGGAACGATCCGGCCGGCCCTTCCCGGACCCTTGCATATCTGACAGAACAGGAAGGAAGGTTTTTCCGGGCATGAATGCGAAACCGCTCATCATAGCAGCAGCTGTTGTGACGATCTTCCTGCTTGAGGACATTGTTCCGCATTACCGGGGCCGCACCTCACGGCTCCGGCATGCCTTTCCGCACGTGCTCACCGCGCTCCTGAACGGTCTCTTGACGCGGTCCATCCTTGCCGGCGTGACCCTCCAGATAACGGCTTGGGCGGCGGTCCATTCGTTCGGCCTCCGGCATATGCTGCGCCTTTCACCGGTTGCCGCAACTGTGGCCCTCTTTATCCTTTTCGACATCTGGATGTACTTCTGGCACAAGGCAAACCACCGGATCGATTTCCTGTGGCTGTTCCACCGTGCGCACCACGCGGACACGCAGATGGATACGACCACGGCGCTCCGCTTCCATCCGGGAGAGCTCATCCTCTCGACCCTGATCCGTATGCCGGTCCTGGTGGTCCTCGGCATGAGCTTTGGACAGCTCATCCTGTTCGAGACCATACTGAACCTCTCGACCCTTTTCCATCACAGCAACCTGGGCCTGCCGCGGGCATGGGACCGCTCACTCAGCGTCCTGATCGTTACGCCTGACATGCACCGTGTCCATCATTCCATTGAGCGTGAGGAGACGAACTCCAATTTTACGAGTCTGCTCTCCTGCTGGGACCGGCTGTTCAAGACATTCAGAATGCGCGATGATACGCTCACGATCACGCTCGGATTGAAAGAATTCCGTGAGGACCGCTGGCAGCGTTTCTGGGGTTTCTTCATTACCCCTGCCCAATAACTCCCGGGAGCATGAACAACTTCAGAGAAGAAAGACCGACGAAAACCTCATGAACAAACAAAGAAGGAACATCCTGCTCCTGGTCGTGTTCATCGCCGTGATCATAGCAGTGCGCCAGTCTCCGATCGGCTCGCTCCTGACCTTCGACAATCTGAAGCAGCACCGGGAGGAGCTCCTCGTGCTCGTCCGCGACCACTATGCCCTTTCGGTCGTCCTCTTTGTAGTTCTGTACATCGCGATCGCTGGGCTGTCCATTCCCGGGGCGGTTGTCCTGACCCTGGGGGGCGGATTCCTGTACGGCACGGCGCTGGCAACGCTCTACGTGAACCTGGGCGCCACGGCAGGCGCCGTGCTCGCGTTCCTCGTGGCGCGCCATCTGCTCGGTCAACAGTTGCAGAACAAATATCGGCAGCAGCTGGACCGGTTCAACCGTGAGATGGAGGTTTCTGGATCGCGCTATCTGCTCACCCTTCGCCTGATCCCGATCTTCCCTTTTTTCCTCATCAACTTCCTGGCAGGCTTGACCAGGGTGCCGCTCAGGACCTTTGCCTGGACCACGGCGCTCGGGATCATCCCCGGCACGATTGTATTCGCCTATGCCGGACGCCAGATCGGTTCGATCAATTCCGCGGCAGATATCCTCTCGACGAAGGTGATCATCGCCCTGATGCTCCTTGCATGTTTCGCGCTCTTCCCGGCCCTGTACAGCCGCATCAAAGCTGCAAGAAGCCGGAAAGGCCCCTGCTAAGGAATGGCCCTTTTTTGACACTGATTTTCACTGATTTTTTATGATCGATCCGGGAATCATACGAATCATGCCTTTTCAGTGTCAAAGGTTTTTGCTTTTCTCTGTGTCTCCGTGTCTCCGTGGTGAGGCAGTAGGTTTTTATCTTTAATACCAATACAGGAGCTCTCTTGGACAAGAAAGATAAGGTCACCCGGATCATCAAACTGCTGAAGAAAGAGTATACCGGAACGCCCCAGACCGTGCTCCGGTTCAACTCTCCTTTCGAACTGCTGGTGGCGACGATCATGTCCGCCCAGACCACGGATGTGCTCGTCAACAAAGTGACGGAGTCGCTGTTCAAAAAATACCGGTCGCCAGAAGACTTCGCCAACGCATTGCCGGAAAAACTGGCCCAGGACATTCGCTCGGTCAACTTCTTTAACAACAAAGCAAAGAATATCCACAGAACGGCCATAATGATCGTGGAACAGTTCAATGGCGCGGTGCCGCAGGCCATGGCGGAGCTTGTCTCCCTGCCGGGCGTCGCAAGAAAGACGGCGAACATCGTCCTTTCGAGCGCCTTTGGCATCAACGAGGGCATTGCCGTGGACACGCACGTAAAGCGGCTCGCCTTCCGGCTCGGCCTGACCAAGCACGATGATCCCGTCAAGATCGAGCAGGACCTGATCGCGGTCACTCCGCAGAAAGAGTGGGGCAGCCTTTCCCATCTCCTGATCTTTCACGGCAGGGCCGTCTGCCAGGCGCAGAAGCCAAAGCACAGCCAATGCGTTTTATTCGACATCTGTCCATCGAATCGGCTGTAGCGTGATATCTTGACCGTGGAGAGGCGCATAGTGCTTCGGACGTTTCATATTACTCCTGAAGAATGAGGTGGAATGCATGAAAAAAGCTTCTTCGCAGCAGAAACACCGCAAAGTGACCGGGCTGGTTGTCGTCCTGACCGGGGACGGCAAAGGCAAGACCACGTCCGCCCTGGGCATGACCCTGCGCGCTGCCGGCCATGGCATGACGGTTTGCATTATCCACTTCATGAAAGGAGGGCTGCATGCAGGTGAGTTCGACGGCATCAAACTGCTCGGCCCGAACGTGGAGGATTACGTCATGGGCAGAGGCTTCTGCGGCATCCCGGGAGACAAATCCTCTCCCGAGGAACACCGCGAAAGCGCGCAGGCCGCTATCCGTCTTGCCCGCGAGAAGCTGGCAACAGGAGCATACGACATGATGATCCTCGATGAAATCAATGTTGCCTTGAAACTAAACCTCGTGGATCTGCCTCAGGTACTGGAGCTGATCGAAAAAAAACCGGCCGACATGCACCTGGTCCTGACCGGACGCTACGCACACCCGGAGATAATTGCGCATGCCCATACGGTCACGGAAATGCGGGAGATCAAACATGCCTACCAGGAGAAGATCGAACCGCAGAAGGGCGTTGATTATTGAAAAAGCGAAGTGCTCACAGCGGACAATTCGCCTATTGTGCAACACTGCACATTCGCTTCACCGAGAAAGTGGAGGGATGTAAAGCATCAAACGCATGAAAGACCATTGTTCAGCAGATCTGCCGTTGAAGCCTGCTATGGGAAAGGATCACCATGGACGAAAAGCAGTTAAAAACACTTTTGATCGACACCTTCAATACCGTATCCGGGGATTATGACGGCAAACCGCTTCGCTTCTTCCCGGATAGCGCTGCGAACATGGCCGGTATGCTCAAACTTCGTGGAAACGAACAGGTGCTCGACATTGCCTGCGGCACGGGCCATGCGTCTGTCGCGATCGCCCGCCTGCTGCCGCACGGCCGCGTGACCGCAGTGGATTTTTCGTCCGGAATGCTTACACAGGCACGAAAAAAAGCCGCTGCGCTGAATATTACCAATATCGAATTCGTCGAGCGTGATATGCAGAACCTGGGATTTCCGGAAAACCAGTTCGATAGTGCGGTTTGCGCTTTCGGTATCTTCTTTGTCACGGACATGGAGACACAACTGGCGCACATTGCATCAAGGGTAAAGCCGGGCGGCAGGATCATGATATCGAACTTTCAGGAGAACTACTTCTCGCCGCTCAAAGATCTGTTCTTCGACCGGATCGCAAGCTACGGCGTTCAGAACCCTCCCCAGGCTTGGAAACGTATTGCGCACGAGGAAGGCTGCAGGGAGCTTTTCAAAAAAGCCGGCCTGTCTGATATCCGCGTGGAAGCCAGGAACATCGGCTATTTTCTGGACAGTGCTGAAGACTGGTGGAGTATTGTCTGGAATGCGGGATTACGCAGGATGGTGAGCGGGCTTTCGACATCAGACCAGCAGCGATTCAAGCGGGAACATCTCCAGGAGATCGAAGTGCTCGGGACAAAGGACGGCATCTGGCTCGATATCGGCGTGCTGTACACCACAGGCACTAAGCCCTAGACACAGTAGATTAAGACGCGTCCTTTTCTTCAGTGCTCCTGCAAAGCTGCACCCTTCTCTTATTATTTATCGATGAAGAGTGCTTACATTGAAACCTGTGTCCAGGAGATACGCCTACTTGTGGAAAACCTTCAAATAACATCTTCTGGCCCTAACGATAACGCTTCGCCATGTCGCCCGCTTTAGCCGCGAGGTCCTCGTTCGTCGTCTTTCGCGAGGAAACGGAAAAGGAACCGGCGATCCTTCCACCCCGTGCTTCGATACGCGCGCCCATTGTTTTCAGGGCGACGGATGCATCCTTTCCGCCCATCGTCATGAACACGACCACCTCTTTCCCGTTGAAGTCAGCCCTGCCGATAAAGGCGTTTATCGGAGTGGACGGGCTCCCTCCCCAGACAGGGGAGCCGATAAAGATGCGGTCATACCCCTGAAAACCGGCATCAATGGGCTTGATCTCCGCTTCCTTGCCGCGCTTTGCAGCAAATCCCGCGCTGAGGTAGAACCACCAGGAAACAGAAGGCGTCGCAACATCCTCCACACGCCGTATATCCGCTTTCAGTTCCAAGGCCAGCGTCCGAGCCACGACCTCGGTCTTTCCGGTCAACGAGTAAAATACAACAAGTGTTTTCACGGCTTGTGTTCCTTGCACATTCTCATCCGTCTCCGCAACCGCAGTCCCCGTGATGAAGATGAAAACGCAAACGACCCACCGGTACCTCATATTCCCTCCCGAACAAGGATCATGCTGCATGCCAGCCAATTCCGCCTGCATTGCTGCACTTTCGATCAATCACCGCATCGATCCCTGCCTGGAAACCGGCTCGCGTGCCCTCCGCAGCTCCACGTAGCGGGACGCGGCCAGGGCAGCCACAGCCCCGTCGCCTGCCGCAAT
This sequence comes from Nitrospirota bacterium, assembly GCA_963818475.1. GTDB lineage: Bacteria > Nitrospirota > UBA9217 > UBA9217 > UBA9217 > GWC2-56-14. The sequence goes on from CAWFSF010000005.1 coordinate 15,184, forward strand.
CACGATCTGGTTGGCGAATTTCTGGCGCAGATCGCCGCAGGCGAAAACGCCCGGGACGTTCGTCTCGTTTTTTTCGTCGGTGACCACGAAACCCAGCTCATTGGTCCTGACTTCAGGGGGGACCAGCATGTTGTTCGGATCGTAACCGATAAAAATGAAGACGCCGTCAACCGCAAGCGACCCCTTTTCTCCAGTAACGATATTTTCGAGCATAACGCTGTTGACCTCTCTGCTGTTGCCCCTGATCGATCTGACGACCGTGTTCCAGATGGGTTCAATACCGGGCTCGGCCCGCAGGCGGTTCTGCAGCAGCATGTTCGCCCGAAGTGCGTCTCTCCGGTGAACAAGATAGACCTTGCTTGCCAGTTTTGAGAGATACACGGCTTCTTCCACCGCGGTGTCCCCCCCTCCGACCACGACGACGGTCTTGTCCCGGAAGAAGAAGCCATCGCAGGTGGCGCAGTAGGAAACGCCGCTGCCGAGGTATTCGACCTCCCCGGGAACGCCGAGTTTTTTCACCGACCCGCCTGCCGCGAGGATCAGGGCAGCGGTGCGATAGAGGTCACCATTGGCCAGCCGAACGGTGTGCAGGTCGGTTCCGGCTTTTATCGCCACGACTTCTTCCTGGATGATCTGCAGTCCAAAGGCTTTGACGTGATGCAGGAGTTTTTCCGCAAGATCGAACCCGGTGATACCCTCGACGCCGGGATAATTTTCCACTTCTTTTGATATGGCGATCTGCCCGCCTATCAGACCCTTTTCAAAAAGCACGGCCTTGACCGCGGCGCGTTGGCAGTAAAGCCCTGCAGCCAGTCCGGCAGGCCCCCCTCCCACGATGATGACATCGTAAACAGTGTTTCTCTCCATAACGCTACTCCTCTGCCCGAGTGTACTTATTTGATTTAAGTATATCGCCATTTCGGGCAATGACCGTTCAACCGCGAGGATATTTCCGTAAATGCAGACGCTGTCTTCGCTCCTCAATCCCTCGCCGATGAACAGCTTGCCAGCACCAGAAAAGACTTTTGGTCAATATCACCTGAAACTTTCGTTGCAGTACGTAGTAGTAAGCGTTCCTTGACAGATTTTCATGTATAGCGCTATAGTTAATTAGAATAGTAAAGATCAACTGACAAAGGAGGAGGAAGCCATGAGAACGATGAAATTGGCGCTGCTTGTTGCGCTCGCTCTATTTATAACGGTTTCGCTGGGCATTGCAGCCGGGAGCGGTTTCAAGGCCATGCTGTCCGGAAAAGAGGTCATGCCAGCGGCAGTCGACACAAAGGCAACGGGCGATGTGGAAATTATGCCGGGCAAGGACGGCAGTGAGCTTGGATATACACTGAACATCAAAGATATTATCAACGTGACAGCAGCACATATCCATGCGGGCAAGAAAGGCGTTGAAGGCCCGCCGGTCGTTGGGCTTTTCGGAGGGCCGAAAAAAGACGGCACGTTCAGCGGTGTGCTCGCCAAAGGGACCATTACGAACAAGGACCTGACAGGGCCGCTGGCGGGAAAGACGGTCGCTGATCTCGTTAAACTGATAAAGGATGGGGATGCGTATGTCAATGTTCATACAGTCGGACATCCGGGAGGAGAAGTTCGCGGTCAGCTCAAATAATAACGAAGGCCTTTCACCGTATAGCTTAAACTGCAAGGGAGGAGCCGGCAATCATTTGGCTCCTCTTTTTTTATCACGGCGTGGGCATATTCAGGAGGAGTGTCGGAGCGTCAGTTAGCTTTCCGACATCCCGTCAGTACCTGCACGAAACGGCTGCTGCGCAGGGCCTTTGGCACGAAATTATACAGCATCGTGGTCAAGCTGCAAAATCGTCGGCCCCGCCTTGATAATTTGCGCCGCTGGTGTTAATCTTTTTTCAGGATGGGACGCTCCCAGGAACCCTCCTGTAATCGGAGTACATTGAGATATGAAGAAGCGTTTGATATTCACTGGCGTCGGACTGATCATCCTCATCGGCATTCTCGTCGCCGTCAAGGCCCTGCAGATCGGTGCGATGGTCGACCAGGGCAAGAAGTTCGTACCGCCGCCCGAAACCGTGACCTCTACGGCAATAAGGTCCGAGTCGTGGGAAACCACCCTGACCGCGGTCGGAACGCTGAACGCCGTGCAGGGGGTCACGGTGTCCGCCGAGCTGCCGGGCAAAGTGGTCGAGGTCGCTTTCGAGGCGGGTCGGCCGGTGAAGAAGGGGGGGCTCCTGCTGCGCCAGGACACCTCCTCGGAAGAGGCCCAGCTTCCCGGAGCCGTGGCCCAGGAGAACCTGTCACGCACCAACCGCGAAAGATTTGACCAGTTGTTCGCGAAGAACCTGATCTCTCAGGCCGAGCACGATAATGCTGTCGCGGCTGCTGAACAGGCAGGGGCCCTGGCAGAGAACATACGGGCCACGATCGCCAAAAAGACGATCCGCGCCCCCTTTAACGGCTATCTCGGCATCCGCCAGATCAATCAGGGACAGATGCTTCGCGAGGGGGACCCCATCGTCACCCTGCAAGCCCTCGATCCGATCTATGTCGACTTTACCCTTCCCCAGCAGCAACTCCCGTTGCTGCGCCTGGGTCTGACCGTGCAGGTGACCACCGATGCCATGCCGGCTGAGACGGTGAAGGGGCGTATCACCGCCATAAATCCTCTTGTGGACGCCGAGACCCGCCAGATCAAGGTGCAGGCAACTATGGCCAACCGCGGTAACAAACTGCGCCCCGGCATGTTCTCCAATGTAGCGGTGCAGCTCCCTGCACAACAGAAAGTGCTAGCCGTTCCCGCAACGGCCGTCTTGTACGCCCCTTATGGCGACTCGGTCTTCATCATCGAGAATGCGGCGGATAAAAAGGGAAAGGTGCTGCGCCAGCAGTTCGTGCGACTCGGCCTCAAGCGCGGCGACTTCGTCGCCGTCACGAGCGGAATACAGGAGCAACAAACGCTTGTCAGCACCGGTGTCTTCAAACTACGCAATGGCCAGTCAGTGGTCATCGACAACAAGCTGGCCCCGGATTTCAAAAAAGCGCCCACGCCGGAGAACAACTAAGACGAAATCCATTTTTTTACCACAGACACGGAGAAATACTTGAAGCACAGAAGGTGTGAGGGTAAGAAGGTACGGAAAAAATGCCCCCTTCCTTCCTAACTTTTTACCCTCGAATTTCTCCGTGCCTCCGTGTCTCCGTGGTGAACACGAGTTCGATTGGTCCTCATGAAGATCACCGACCTTTTCATACGCCGTCCCGTCCTGGCCCTGGTGGTCAGCCTGGTAATCATCATTGCCGGCCTGCAGGCGGTACGCACCCTTAATGTGCGCCAGTACCCGCGCAGTGAGAACGCCGCGGTCACCGTCACCACCGTCTACGTGGGCGCAGATTCAGAACTGGTGCGCGGCTTCGTCACCGCGCCGCTGGAGCGCGCCATCGCAGCCGCCGACGGCATCGAATACATGGAGTCGCAGAGCAGCCTCGGCCTTTCCACCATCAAGGCGCGACTCAGGCTCAACTTCGACTCCACCAGGGCCCTGGCCGAGATCAGTTCCAAGGTCGATCAGGTGCGCCGCGACCTTCCTCCTGAGGCTGAGGTGCCCGCGATCAATATCGAGTCGGCCGACAGCCAGTTCGCCTCGGCCTATTTGAGCTTCACCTCCGACATCCTGCAGCAGAATGAGATCACCGATTATCTGACGCGCATTGTCCAGCCTCGCCTTTCTGCCGTCGCCGGGGTGCAGCGGGCCGACATCCTCGGCGGCCGCACCTTTGCCATGAGGATCTGGCTCAAGCCCGAGCGAATGGCCGCCCTCAACATCAGCCCGGCACAGGTGCGCCAGGCGCTGGCCGCGAATAACTTCCTGGCCGCACTCGGCAGAAGCAAGGGTGCGCTCATCCAGGTCAACCTGACCGCCGACACCAACCTGAGCACCGTGGATGAGTTCAAGCGCCTGGCGGTGCGCGAGCAGAACGGATCCATCGTGCGCCTGGGGGAGATCGCCGACGTGGTGCTGGGCGCCGAGGACTACGACGCCGAGGTCCGCTTCTCCGGCCAGACCGCCGTGTTCATGGGCATCTGGCCACTCCCCAACGCCAATTCCATTGACGTCATCAGGCGGGTGAGCACGGAGATGGCGGCGATCCAGCGCGACCTGCCGGGCGGTCTGAAGGCACGCGTCGCCTACGATGCAACCAAATACATCAACAACGCCATCAGCGAGGTGCTTAAAACACTCGGCGATACGCTGTTGATCGTCGTGGTCGTCATCTTCCTCTTCCTCGGCTCGTTCCGCTCGGTGTTCATCCCGGTGGTGGCGATCCCGGTGTCGCTCATCGGCGGCGTGTTCCTGATGCAGGCCTTCGGCTTCACCGTCAACCTCCTCACCCTGCTGGCTATCGTTCTCTCGGTCGGCCTCGTGGTGGACGACGCCATCGTGGTGGTAGAGAACGTTGCGCGCCACATGAGTATGGGGAAGTCCGCCCTGGAGGCTGCTCTGCAAGGCGCCCGCGAGCTGGTGGGCCCGATCATCGCCATGACCATCACCCTGGCGGCGGTCTACCTCCCTATCGGCCTGCAGGGGGGGCTGACCGGATCGCTCTTCCGCGAATTCGCCTTCACCCTGGCCGGGGCGGTCACCATCTCCGGGATCGTAGCCCTTACTCTGTCGCCGGTCATGTCGGCAACGCTGCTCAAACCCGGTGCCGGAGAGCGCGGCCTGGCGGGCCGGATCTCCCGCGACTTCAAGCGCCTCCGGAACGTTTACGGACGCATTCTTGACGCCACCCTCCGCGCCCGTCCGGCGGTCTATACGGTATGGATCGCGGTGAGCCTGCTCACCATACCAATGTTCATCATGTCCGCCAGCGAGCTTGCGCCCCTGGAAGACCAGGGAGTCATCTTCGGTATCCTCGAAGCCTCGGCTAACTCCACCCTCGATCAGACCAGCCGTTACGCCGCTGCGGCCAACAAAGCCTTCCTGAGCGTACCCGAGACCGAGTTCACCTTCCAGGTCACCTTCCCCAGCTCCGGTTTCCTCGGCATGGTCGTCAAACCGTGGGACGACCGCAAGCGCACCGTCTTCCAGATCCTGCCCGAGATGCAGCGGAAGCTGCAGGCGATCCCCGGCATCCAGATGTTCCCGGTTGCACCGCCGGCCCTCCCCGGCGGCGGCCAGTTCCCGGTAGAGTTCATTCTTGCCTCCACGGCCGAGACCGGGCAAATACTCGAGTTTGCCCGGACGCTCCAGCAGAAAGCGATGCAGAGCGGCATGTTCGCCTTCCCGCCTCTCATCGACGTCAAGATCGACCAGCCCCAGGCTGATTTCGAAATAGACCGCGATAAGGTCGCCTCCCTCGGTCTCAGCCTGGAACAGGTCGGAGCGGATCTGGGAGGGATGGTCGGCGGCGGCTTCGTGAACCGCTTCGACATCGCGGGGCGGAGCTACAAGGTCATTCCCCAGATCCAGCGCGTCAATCGCCTCACCCCGGACCAGCTGAAGGAGATCCACGTCACCGGCCCTAATGGGACGCTGGTGCCGCTTTCCACCGTCGCGACCGTCCGCGAGACCGTGGTCCCCCGCTCGCTCAACCGTTTCCAGCAGCTCAACGCGGTAAAGATCAGCGGTGTGGCAATGCGGCCGCTGGACGAAGCCCTGCGTTTTCTGGAGGATGAGGCAACAAAGATACTCCCCAAAGGGTATGTCCTCGACTACACCGGCGAATCGCGCCAGCTGCGCACCGAGGGAAGCAAGTTCCTCCCTGCCTTCACCCTCGCCATCATCCTCATCTTCCTGGTGCTGGCAGCCCAGTTCAACAGCTTCCGCGACCCCTTCGTCATCCTCGCCGGGTCGGTGCCGCTCGCGATATTCGGAGCGCTCCTCTTCACTTTTTTGAAGATACCCGACCCGAACACGCCATTCTGGACCCGCGGCTGGACCACCACCCTCAACATCTACTCGCAGGTCGGCCTGGTGACCCTGGTCGGGCTGGTGGCGAAGAACGGCATCCTGATCGTCGAGTTCGCCAACAAGCTCCAGCTTCAGGGTCTTGCCAAGCTCGCTGCCGTGCGCGAGGCTTCCATGACCCGCCTCAGGCCAATCCTGATGACCACCGCCGCCACCATCGCCGGCCACTTTCCGCTGACCCTCGTGTCCGGCGCCGGCGCCGCCGCACGCAACTCCATCGGCATTGTCCTCGTGGGCGGTTTGTTCATCGGTACGTTCTTCACCCTCTTCGTCGTGCCCTCCATCTACATGCTCGTTGCCCGCGACCACAGCAGGGACCGGGAACACGAAGCATCTATGAAGCCGGAAGATACCATTTAACCTAGATGCGGCAGTTGGCCACATAAGTCACAAAATGCACATAGTAACATCAGTCTCTTAACGCAAAAAGCATCGTCACCTTCTTGATGAAGCGCTTTACCAAATTATTGCTTGCTTTTTATGTGCTTTATGTGCCTTTTGTGGCTGAACTGCTCTTTTTATGTTTAAGATCGCCCTCGGCCGTTCCCGCACGATCAGGAACGCAGTACCGGTAAAAAAGCGCTATACTCATAAGCATGTTCTCGAAACGCGGTAACGCCAAAGACCTGTTTCGCGTTCAAGACATCCCAGCGAAAAGGAGGAACGAACCATGCCGTACTATGTGATCCTGAGCAATTTAACGGACGAGGGCCGCAGGACGATCAAACAAAAACCTGAACGGATCATTGAAGTGAACAGGGAGGTCGAGGCCATGGGCGTCAAGATACATAAGCAATATGCCCTGCTTGGCTCCTATGACTTTGTGAACATCGTGGAAGCGCCGGACAACGAAACGGTCATGAAAATGTCCGTCGAGATCGGCTCGCGGGGCTCGGTCCATATGATGACGCTCCCCGCCATTTCCGTTGAGGAGTTCGTAAAGAAGATAAAATAGCAACGAGGGAAGCACGCTCGGATTATTTCACTGACAGAACGGGATCTCCCGCTCCCTTAAGGCAATCCATCACAGCAGGAGTCGGGGGATCCCAGGTCGCTGGACTGATCTCCGATCTGCAGTCAGCGAACAGATAATTACACAGTTCTGCTCTGCCCGGAAGAGCAGAATGCCCGCATTGTCGTTGTAACATAAGGCTAAATTGATTTGTGTGCCCGCCTGTTCCAAAAAAATCCTTGACTATCCTCTCTGACTCTGTATAATTTCTACCCTTAAGTGTAGAAATCCTTCGCGAGACGGGCTGCTGAATGCAAAAAAGCAACGATCCTGCGTTCTATTGGATTGGCCTCAGCAGCATCCCCGGAGTCGGGCGGGTCACCTTTCGAAAGCTCGCACAGCATTTCGGATCACCGGAGCGAGCCCTCTCCGCATCACCCCATGATCTCAGATCCATCTCGGGATTGTCCGATAAGGTGATCAACGAGATCACGTCCTTCTCCTGGCGAGAATACGCGGAGCTGGAACTGGAGAAGGCGCAGGAAACCGGCATCGCGATCATTATTGCCGACGATGCAGCCTATCCAACGGCGCTGAAAAATACTCCCGATCCTCCGCTCTTTCTGTACGTAAAGGGCGACCTGCATCAGGGGGACGGTATCGCCATCGTCGGCACGCGCAAGCCGACGCACTACGGCCTGACCGTGACCCGACGCATCTCCTCAGAGCTGGCATCAGCCGGCCTCACCATCGTGAGCGGCATGGCGCGGGGGATCGATACAGAGGCGCATCGGGGCGCGCTTGCTGCAGCGGGAAGGACCATTGCCGTACTTGGATGCGGCATTGACGTGGCCTATCCGCCGGAGAACAAAGGCCTGATGGAGAACATCAGCCGATCCGGCGCGGTGGTGACCGAGAATCCCTTTGGCACGCAGCCCGAGTCCGGCTACTTCCCCGCCAGGAACCGCATCATCAGCGGCCTGGCGCGCGGCACCGTGATCATCGAGGCCACCGAGGACAGTGGGTCGCTCATCACGGCAAAATATGCGAAAGAGCAGGGCAGAAAGCTCTTTGCCGTGCCGGGCAACATCGGATCCATGAACAGCCGCGGCACGAACAGCCTGATCAGGCAGGGCGCCGTGCTGGTGGAAAGTACCCAGGACATCCTGCAGGACCTGAACATGAAGACCATGGGCGTTAAACGCGCAGGCACAGCCCGTGACCTGCCCTCCCTGACCAGGGACGAGGAATCGGTCTTCCGGCAGATCACGAATGAACCGAAGCATATCGATATAGTAATGAAGGAAAGCGGCAGCACCCCTGCAAAAACAAGCGGAGCGCTGGTCACCCTGGAACTGAAAGGACTTGTCAAACAGCTTCCCGGAAAGTACTATATTAAGGAAGCATAATGCAGCAGGATAATGATGTTCTGGAGGTTTTTTTGGACGAATTGATGATGAACCTGTTCTCGCTCATAGCGGACCAGGTCAGGAATAAACAGGAGCTTTTCGACGACGAAGGCAAGATTATGGATTCGTTGCTGAACAGCGGCTACAGGATCCAGGACGCGGATACCGCGCTCACGCTCATGCAGACCCTGGTGCAGAAACAAGCGGAGACCTTTTTCGCACCGGATCCGGCTGTGCCGACCAGAGGGGCGCGTGCCATGAACAGCGAGGAGCGAGGCCGCTTTACGGTCGAGGCCTTCAGTTTCGTCACGAAGCTCACGCACCTCGGCATTATTTCTGAGGACCAGCGCGAGGACGTGCTTGACCGTTCGCTGGAACTCTATGCCGGCCGCATCGAGCTCGACCAGGTAAAGGCTTTGGTTGCGTTCTCGGTGTTTGCTGCTACGAACACGGACTACGACGATGTACCCTCCTCCTCACGGAGAAGGATCAAGCGGACCGCGTGGAATTAACATGGTCAGGTATAGTTAACATATGAAATCTCTCGTCATTGTTGAGTCACCGGCAAAGGCAAAGACCATCGCAAAGTATCTCGGCGATGCATTTGACGTTCGCGCCTCTATTGGGCACATTGCAGACCTCCCGAGCAAAGGTCTCGCCGTCGATGTCGACAACGGATTCAAACCCACGTACGAGCTCACCGAACGCGGAAATCAGGTAGTGCGGGAGCTCCGGGCCGCGATGAAAGGCGCAAGTGCGCTGTATCTCGCGACGGACGAAGACCGCGAGGGTGAGGCGATCTCGTGGCACCTCATTGAACACTTGAAACCGAAAATACCTGTGCGACGCATGGTGTTCCACGAAATCACCAAGACCGCCATCGAGCACGCGGTCGCCCACCCCCGTGGCATCGATCAGGGGCTGGTTGATGCTGCTGAAACCCGTCGAATTTTGGACCGGCTCTTTGGCTATGAGGTATCCCCGGTGCTGTGGCGAAGGGTGAATCGGGGCCTTTCAGCCGGTCGGGTGCAAAGCCCGGCGCTCCGTCTCGTAGTAGAACGCGAGCGTGAACGCATCTCCCATGTCGCTGCCGAATATTGGGGGATCGACGCAGTGACCGCAACGACGCCTTCGTTCACAGCGACCCTGGTCTCGCTCGATGCGAACAGGGTCGCGACCGGCAAGGACTTTGACAGCCAGGGCCGGCCGAGCGACAGGGTCGTCGTCATTGACAAGACCCGGGCCATGGCACTCGCAGCGGGTCTTGCCAACGCATCGCTCAAGGTTCGCAGCGTTGAAGACAAACCCTACCGCTCATCGCCAAAAGCGCCGTTCATGACCTCCACCCTGCAGCAGGAAGGCGGGCGCAAGCTCCGTTTGTCCGCCGCTCAGGTGATGCGAATCGCACAAGGGTTATATGAGCGCGGTTTCATCACCTACATGCGCACCGACAATGTGACCATCTCCCCGGACGCGCTTGTGGAAGTGCGCGCCGAGGTCCAGAAGGTATACGGCCAGCAATACCTTTCTCCAACTCCCCGCACCTATGCATCAAAGGTAAAGAACGCCCAGGAAGCGCATGAAGCCATCCGTCCGAGCACGCCCATGCGTTCACCGCGCGACCTGAAAAGTGAGTTCAACCCGCAGGAGTTCTCGCTGTATGAACTGATCTGGCAGCGCACGCTCGCTTCGCAAATGGCCGACGCGAACGGCACGACCGTCAGCGTACGGCTGGGCGCCACAAGCAATGGAAACGACTGCGAATTTGCTGCGAGCGGCACCACGATCACTTTTGCAGGATACCGGCAAGTATATGAGGAATCCACCGATGACGACAACGAAAACAACAAGCGTGAAGCGCTTCTCCCCAAGCTTGCTGTAGGCGACAGTGTCGCCATTGCGAGCATCACACCGAATGGCCACTTTACGCAGCCGCCCGCGCGCTATACCGAGGCGTCGCTGATCAAGAAGCTCGAGGAGCTGGGCATTGGCCGTCCATCAACATGGGCATCCATCATGCAAACAATCGTCAACCGCGGCTATGTATGGAAAAAAGGGCAGGCGCTCGTGCCCAACTGGGTCGCCTTCTCTGTTGTCAATCTGCTTGAGAAGCATTTCCTCGGCCTTGTCGATTACGCCTTTACCGCGAATGCCGAGGAAGATCTGGATGAGATCGCGCAGGGGCTGCAGAACAAAGAACAGTGGCTCAATGAGTTTTATTTCGGCAAAAACGACGACCCCATCGGTCTCAAGCGAAGCGTTGCAAAGAACCTGGACGAGATCGATGCCGCAGCGATCAACACCTTTCCCCTTGGCATTGACCCCGTCACCGGCCTTGAAGTAGTGGTGAAGCCGGGCAAGTTCGGCCCCTACGTACGCCGCGGTGAAGATACTGCCAGCGTACCCGATACGATGGCGCCCGATGAGCTGTCCCTTGAAGTGGCGCTGAAACTGCTCGCTGCGCCAAAAGGTGAAGAACCGATCGGGAATATCGAGGGGATCCCCGTGTTCGCAAAGAACGGCCGCTACGGCGCCTATGTACAGTGGGGCACTCCCGAAACACCCCCGCCCGGGCTTGATAAGCCGAAAATGGCATCTTTGTTCAAAACAATGGACATCGCCCGCATAACGATGCAGGATGCGGAAAAGTTGTTATCGCTGCCGCGTGTGGTCGGCGTTGATCCGGCTGACGGCGTGACGATCACCGCACAAAATGGCCGCTATGGTCCTTACATCACGAAGGGCAAGGAAAGTCGCACGCTCGCCAGCGAAGAACAGCTCTTCGACATTACCGTAGAACAGGCCCTTGCGCTGTTTGCGACCCCGCGCCAATACGGCCGTCGCGGAGCGCCAAAGCCTCCGTTGCGCGAGTTCGGCAATGACCCGGTGAGCAGCAAGCCGATCGTGGCCAAAGAAGGCAAGTTCGGCGTATACGTCACCGATGGCGAGACCAATGCCAGCCTTACGCGGAGCGACCGCCTCGAGGAAATGACGCCTGAACGCGCCCATGAACTGCTGGCGATCCGCCGCGAAAACGCGGGCAACGGTATTGTGCGCAAGAAGCGCGCTCCTGCTAAAAAGGCTGCCAAGAAACCGGCGAAGAAAAAAGCTCAGGTAAAGGCACATACCGCCAAAAAAGCTTAAAGCTCCAGCGTGCCTATCCCGACATACGCATGACCGCCTTTTCCATCCCTGTGCCACATAACTCGACAGCGCGTCTGCCCAGAACATAACTACATAGTTCTCCGCCCGGAGACAGGGCAAGAGTTGCTCATCGTGCCGTTCTTCTCGCTTCCAAACTGGTTCTCCCTTGCAAAATCATCACGGTTACGTTAAAGTATTGCTATGCGGAAGTACATCTTCGATTTTCTGCAATACCTCAAGATCGGAAAAAACGTGTCGCCGCATACCGAGCGCAGCTACCTTTCCGACCTTGATCAGTTCTTCGACTTTCTCGGAGAAACGGACCTCGCAGCCGTGGACCACAAAACACTCCGGCTGTTCATCGCCCATCTGCTCAAACTGAAGCTGAAAAAATCCTCGATCGCCAGAAAGCTCGCCGCCCTTCGTGCGTTCTATAAATACTTGAACCGCCAGGGTATTCTGTCGAGCAATCCGGCGAGGCTCATTGCAACGCCGCGCCAGGAAAAACGTCTTCCCGCGGTCCTGACGGCCGATGATGCTCAGCGGCTCATGGACGCCCCGGCAGCTCCGGCCTCGCCGCATGGCCCGACGGAACTTCGGGACCGAGCGGTCCTCGAAACGCTCTATTCGACCGGCATCAGGGCGAGCGAGCTTATCGGCATGAACCACGACGATATCAACCGCCACGACCGGCTCATCCGCATCCGCGGCAAAGGGCGCAAGGAGCGGATCGTGCCGCTGGGGGCCATCGCACTTGCAGCCATCGACGCCTATGTTGACCAGCAGCAGCGGAACCGCGGACTGCAGCGCTGTCTTCGTCGGTCCGGGCGGAAAACGCTTGACAGCCCGTACGGTTCAGCGTATTTTAGAAACTTACAGAAAAAAACTGGGGCTGCAGCAGAAAGCGAGCCCGCACACGCTCCGCCACAGCTTCGCGACCCACATGCTCGAATCCGGAGCTGATTTACGCGCCATTCAGGAACTTCTCGGTCATGCCAGTCTGTCAACCACCCAGCGCTACACCCACGTGAACCTTGATGCGCTGATGGAGGTCTATGACAAGGCGCATCCGAAGGCGAGAAAGCAGTAGCCGCCAAACACAGAAGCGATGCAGGAAACGGGATGCATGATGCAAGAGTTGATCCATCAGCCCGGATCAGCATAAGGGAGGCTTCATGAGTGAAATGCCGCCGCTTCACGGCACGACGATCCTGGCAGTACGGCGCAACGGCAAGATAGCTATCGCAGGCGACGGTCAGGTAACGGTCGGCGCCACCGTGATGAAACACAACGCAAAGAAAGTCCGCAAACTGTACAACGACAAGGTCCTGGCCGGCTTTGCCGGCGCGACCGCCGACGCCTTCACGCTGTTCGAAAAGTTCGAAGCCAAGCTCGAGCAGTATCACGGAAATCTGACGCGGGCCGCTGTGGAACTTGCCAAGGACTGGCGCACCGACCGGGTCCTTCGCCGGCTCGAGGCGCTGATGATCATTGCCGATACGGAACGGTCCTTCATTCTTTCGGGCAGCGGCGACGTGATCGAACCGGAACACGGCATCTCTGCCATCGGTTCCGGCGGCCCCTATGCCTTTGCTGCTGCGCGGGCGCTCGTTGACCACACCACGTTCGATGCGCGGCACATCGTCGAAGAGTCACTCAAGATAGCGGCGGACATCTGCATTTATACAAATAAGGAAATTACGATAGAAGAACTTTGACAATTTGGATTGCGGATTTCGGATTTCGGAATGAACGGTTTTAAAGAACGTCCGAATACTGTACTCTGCTAGCTTTATTGTTAATCCGCAATCCGCAATCCGCAATCCGAAATCCGCAATCGAACCGGAGGTTTTATTGAACGACACCATGACCCCACGCCAGATCGTCGAAGAGCTTGACCGGTACGTGATCGGCCAGTATAAGGCGAAGCGCGCCGTTGCCATTGCACTCCGCAACCGCTGGAGGCGCCAGCGCCTGCCGCAGGAGCTGCGCGACGAGGTCATGCCCAAGAATATCATCATGATCGGCCCCACCGGGGTCGGCAAGACCGAGATAGCGCGGCGCCTGGCGAAGCTCGTCCAGGCTCCCTTCCTCAAGATCGAAGCGTCCAAGTTCACCGAGGTCGGGTACGTGGGACGCGACGTCGAGTCGATCATCCGCGACCTCACCGAGATCGGCATCAACATGGTCAAGAACGAGGTATCCGGACAGGTGCAGGAAAAAGCTGCCATTCTGGCCGAGGAACGCCTGCTCGATCTTCTGCTTCCGCCGGTCAGGCCCTCCCACGATCAGGAGAACCCGGCCGAGGACCAGCAGGAACAGCACCGCGGAACGCGGGACAAGCTGAGAGAGCAGCTCCGGGCAGGCAAACTCGATGAGCGGACGGTCGAGATCGACATCAAGGAAAAGGTCATGCCCTTCGGCATCGTCTCCAACGTCGGCATGGAAGAGATCGAAATGAATCTCAAGGAAATGCTCGGCGGCCTCCTTCCGGAAAAGACGAAGAAGCGGAAGCTCAAGGTCCCCGAGGCGCTGCGCCTGCTGGTGCAGGAAGAGGCGGTCAAGCTCATCGACATGGAGAAAGTGACCCGAGAAGCGCTCCAGCGTGTGGAGCAGTCCGGCATGGTGTTCCTTGACGAGATCGACAAGATCGCGGGACGGGACTCGCAGGGGCCCGATGTTTCCCGCCAGGGGGTGCAGCGCGACCTGCTGCCGATCGTCGAAGGATCGACGGTCTCGACCAAACACGGCCCGGTCCGGACCGACCACATCCTGTTCATCGCGGCCGGCGCGTTCCATACCGCCAAGCCCTCCGACCTCATGCCGGAGCTGCAAGGACGCTTCCCCATCCGCGTGGAGCTGGATTCCCTGGGCAAGGCGGAGTTCATCCGCATCTTGACGGAGCCGCAGAACGCGCTGATCAAACAGCATGTGGCGCTCATGCAGACCGAGGACATCACCCTGGAATTTTCCAATGACGGTATCGAGGAGATAGCGGGAACAGCGACTACCGTGAATGAGCGCACCGAGAACATCGGCGCACGGAGGCTCCATACGATCATGGAACGCATACTGGACGAAATTTCCTTCGAAGCGCCCGAGAGGAAAGGCGCCCGGATCACCATTGACGCGGCCTATATCCGTGAGCGGCTTGCGGACATCGTAAAGAGCGAGGACCTGAGCCGCTACATCCTTTAGAACAAGCACGAAATACGAATATCGAAATCCTAAATAAATCACTGGGAGATTGAACATTGTTTAGCATTTAGAAATTCTTATTTCGCATTTGCCGTATATTGAGGTTTTCATGCAAAAACTGATCGAAAAAGCAAAGATCCTGATCGAAGCCATGCCCTATATCCAGACCTTCCGGGGCAAGACCTTCGTGATCAAGTACGGCGGGAACGCCATGATCGACGAAAACCTGAAACAGGGTTTTGCCCAGGATGTGGTCCTGCTGCGGTTCATCGGCATAAACCCGGTCATTGTCCATGGGGGCGGACCGCAGATCGGCAAGACCATGGAGCGCATGGGGAAGAAGCCTTCTTTCGTGTCGGGCCAACGAGTGACGGATGAGGAGACCATGGACATCGTCGAAATGGTGCTCGGCGGCAAGGTAAACAAGGAGATCGTGAACCTCATCAGCCAGGCAGGCGGCCAGGCAGTCGGCCTCACGGGCAAGGACGGCGGTTTGATCCAGGCGAAAAAGCTTAAAATGACAAAAAAATCCGAGGAAACCGGCGAGACAGAGATCATTGACATCGGCCTCGTCGGAGAGGTCACGGAGGTGCGGCCTGGAGCTCTCCATGCGCTCGACCAGGGCGGGTTCATTCCGGTCATCGCACCGGTGGGCGTCGGTGCCCTTGGAGAGACGTATAACATCAATGCCGACATCGTTGCCGGAGCCGTGGCAGGCGCTTTAAAAGCGGAGAAGCTCATTCTGCTGACGGACCAGGCGGGCATTCTCGACAAGGACAAGAACCTCATTTCGACGCTGAACAAGAAAAAGGTAGAGACGCTGGTCAGCTCCGGAGTTATAGCGGGGGGCATGCTCCCTAAGACCAGGTCCTGTTTCGAAGCGCTCGATGCCGGCTGCGTCAAGGTCCATATCATCGACGGCCGTGTGCCCCATGCACTTTTGCTTGAGATCTTCACCAAAGAAGGAATCGGCACGGAGATAACACGGTAAGCCAGTCTCGACATACATGAGCACCAATCTGAACAGCGGGCTGATTTCCGAAAAGAGCCATCCCAAGCTCCTGTCGCCGATCGTTTCCGCATCGTCTGCGGCGACAGCGGACGGAACAGTGGTCAGGCCAACGCGGTTATCGCAGAACTACCGGTATGGGATCCTCGAATAAAATACGCTCACATCCTTTTCTGTGCATCCTGTTCATAGCTGCTGTACTGATCAGCGACCGGGCCGGGGCTCAGTCGCTGTCAGCAGGCCAGACAGCTTCATCATCCGTTTCCCGGCTGGTCGGAACAGTGGAAGGCGGCCCTGTTTCCGGTGCGGTATTCGATGATGGCACAGGCGTCCAATCTTTTTACCCGCTTCACGGGAAATTGCCTGATGGATCACTTCTCCTCAAGGTGCGAAGCAAGAGCATCGTCGTCAAGAAGAACGATGGCGCACTCTATGAGATATTCACCACCTCCGGCGCGAATTCAGCGGTCACGGCCATGCCCTCGCCAAGCATCACCCCTCCCGCGCCAAGAGAATCCGTGCCGGATTCCGCGACAAAACCGCATCGGCGCAGAGGCAGAACCGCTCGAGATATTGAGCCGGAAAATGAGGAGTGAACAGCCTTCCAGCACCGTCGAAATTGCTGCTGCGCATTAAAATTCGCCTCAAAAAAGAAGGCCCGGATATTCTTCCGGGCCTCCCCATTCCGCTAGTATTATTTCACTACACGACCATCGCAGCAACCGTTACCAGGATCGCGTATCATGACAGGACGGCGTGCATGAACCGCCTGTATAGGTAAGAGAGCTGTTCAAGGTCGCTGATGCCGGACCCTCCATGGACGAGGTGTTCAGATTGGTGAAGTGACTGACTGCAAGCTTCGCGGCGTCATGGCACCTCGTACAGGGGAATCCCTCCGTATTGACATGAAGGTTATGTTCCCCAGAGCTGTAGCTGTTATATTCACCCGTACCATATGCGTGACACGCGGTGCACTGGGTGTTTACGTCGATTATTCCGCCAGACCAGAGCGGCGTCGTCTGTCCGCCATGGCAGCTCACCGTCGAGCACGTACCGTCCGCATTTCGCACGGCGGCGCCGCTTTTTGCATTGTACGCGTTCAGGAACATCAATTCCACAGCACCGTTATAGTGATTCGCTGTGCCGGTTCCTGCGCCGCTATGACAAGTACCGCAAACATTCGAAACATTGGGTAACGCATTGTGCGCCGGATGCGATAGGCTCCTGTTCGGAGCAACGGATCCCGTCGGTGGTCTTCCGTGACAGGATGTGCATCCTGTTAAGGTGAGCGGAGATCCCTGCAGATGGCACTGGCCGCAGGACACGCCGGACATTCCGCCGTCGAGATCACTCCCATGACATTCCATGCACGTATTAATGTCCTCTTTGCTGGCTGCTGCGTGTTTCGCATACACCCAATCGGACGCATGTTTCCCGGCATCGGAATCAAAAGGCGCCTGATCGTTCGGCGTTCCGCATCCGGCCAACGCCATGAGAGCGATGAGCAGCAGGAAGCTATACCTTCCTATCGTCATTATTTGTGACATGTTCTGCACCTCTCATTATTCTGACGGCCGTGGCACTTCATGCACGATGCCGGGTTGATCCGGCCGTCGATCTTGTGCTGGTTCAGGTAATCTCCACGATGGGGGAGCTCCCGTTCCGGTGAGTCCTTGAACTTGTCGCTCGGTTTCAGCTCGTCCTTGTGCGCGTGACAGTCCGAACAGAATGATTCGACATGACAAAGGCCGCAAGTCTGCGCGTTTTGCCGGGCTGAAAATTTATGTTTGACACCGCCGAATTCGGCCGAATGGTCCATCGATGCCCGCCAGTCAGTATGGCACTGGCTGCAGATGACCGGCGCCTCAACCTCCACAGGATGTTTCAGGGCCGTGCCTGCCGTGCCGATAGCAGCATGCAGCACGAGAGCAAACACCGGCAGGAGCAGTAGGAACGTCTTCTTCATCTTATTATTCATGCTACACCCCCTTGCGCTTGCCCAGTTCGGAATCGAACCGGTAATTGAGCTTCAGAAAGAGCCGGACATCCTTGTCAAAATCAGGATTTTTCGAGTATTCCAGGTCGGCGCCCAGCTTCAACTTTTCCGTCATATCGTAGAGGGCGGCAACTGTGGCCGAATAGGATTTGTCAACACCATTGATAGGCTCTTGGTACTTCACTTCCAGGAGATCGAGGGAGATGTCCGTCTTGTTGATCCTTTTGGAAGCATAGATCCGATAGATGTCGTATTTGAGCCGGTCGGTCTCTCCGTCCATCTTGTGGATCGAGGCCCCCGCGCTGTATGATTTCGGCTGGCTATAGGTCGCTTTGGCGCCATAATAATTAGCGGTCCCGGCGATATCATAGCCGTAGTTCTTGTAATCTGCCGAAACTGCCCAATTGGTGCTGATCGCGTAGAAGATCTCTTCTCCCAGGATGTTCACTTTCTCCTTGGGATCGATCGGACCTCCCGGCGTCATGCTGAAGACGCTCGTGGTCGCACCGGCAAAGTAGTCCTCATAATTGATCCAGGTCGCCTCCGTGTTCAGCCTCACTTTGCTGAAGGGGCCCAGCAGCAGGTAATACGAATGCTCCATCCAGCCGGTCGTCTGAAAGTTGTACGAGGACTTGCCCATCAGCTCAACCTTGTCGATCGGTTTGAGCCACAGATCAAGAGCCGACTCCCGCCGGAAGGTATCGCTGTTCTTGTCTTCTCTCAGGTAGGAAAGCCCGACGGTATAAAGGTTTGCACTCTGGTGGGAGACCCGCCCGCCATAGATGGTGTTGTTGCCCGGCGCGTCGATCCCCGTTTCCACGGGAGCTCCGCCGAAGGCCGAGATGCCGAGCCCTTCCAGAATATCGGTCCTCGCGTAGATGCCATCCACCCGCTCCGCAGCGATGCCTTCAAAAACCATCACGCGGCCAAGGTTCACGACCGCATTATGCTCCTTCGTCCGGAAACCTACATATCCGTACTGGAGATCACTGCCCTTCTTCTTGTCATTCCCGAAGGAGTCATCCCGCAGATCGTAACCTAACCAGCCGCCGACGTGGGCCGAAAGCGACTCACTCCCCAGGTCCTGCACCGTGAAATCGAGATATTCATAGAGCGGCAGCAGTCTGCTGCCATCCGTCGATTCTCGGGACAAAAGATACGTATTCGAATTACCGGCCATATCGGCTGCCGGCGCATCAATTGGAGCTAAAAGCAGGATCAGCACGAAGAGAAGCACACCCGTCACTGCGCTGATCGGGGGACCGCCACTCATGCTTCGTTTCGCCACCTTGATACTCATCACGTTGTTATCTCCTTTCGCTGTCTTCTGATTTTAAATCCAGTAATCGTGAAATCGTGACCTATTATATTGATTTGATATAAAAAAACAAGACGAATTCTAAAATAAAATACGGTTGTCCACTTATTCCGATCGCCTACCCAGGGAACGAATTGCAAGATTCAATGGAGATCCTCACGTTCCGCCGAGCATGTTGAAAACGTAGTTATAGAGAAAACCGGCGCGCACGTAAGGCAGTATTATTGAGACATTCCCTTTGCGAAGATTCAAAAGATATTACGAACCCAGTCTTGCCTTCCAGACGCTTTTGCCAAAACTGTCTTTTTCCTTAGAAATCCGAAAATACGGCGCATTTTCCCTGGGCTCGGATATTTTCCCGTTCGGCAAGGTCATGGTCATGGTCATCTTTACCCTGAACGTCCAAGACCCATCCTTGTTCTGACTACCCCGTTCCACGACGGTCAGAGGTGATATTATGGTGAAATTATCGCCCTTCAGGATGCCGGAATCGTTTATTGCCTTTACCACTTCTTCGTCCGATGGCCGGGAAAAACTGGAACAGCCGGTGCCATTCACCAGTAACGCCGACAGCAATAATAATAACGAAAAAAACATTACTCTGATTTTCATCTGTTTCGATCTCCTTATGATTGATGATATTGCTATCTTTTCACTTAATCGATCTTCCAGGAAGGCATCATCGAGGTCGAGCGATTCCCGAAAGTACTAACAATATCAATACTACCTGAAGCGCTCCTGTTTGTCAAAGCCTTAGCCATTGCGCGCAAAATAACGGGATTAAAAAAAGAGGCGGCCCCGATGGGGTCCGCCTCGCTAGTTTTGCATGCGCTGAAATCCGCACTTGTTCTGTACTCACGACACCATCTTACGGTTTAATAGCAGTGCTCCGCGGCTTGTAGATGGCGCCACCATTCGCCTTCATATGGTCCTGTGCAATGGTGCTGTCGTGGCAGGCGCTGCATGCCGCCGTGATCGGAGACGTCACCAGGGTAGTGCCTGCAGCAGGTGTTGTAACCCCCGTAGCGGCGTTGTAGCTGAAGCCGCTGCCATAGTTGGTGTCCAGCGTGACATACGGCGAGAACGCGAATGAGCTGGTCGAACTCGAAGCAAGCGTGCCGGTTGCAACGTAGCTGAACAGCCCGTTTTTCACCAAGGCACCGTTGTTCGAGGTGTACGCGCTGTTACTGTAGTCATAGTAGCCGGTTACATGGCAGGCGTCGCACTTTTTCAGCAGGTCGGAGCCATCGCCAGAGAGCGGATAGGTGATTTCCGAGAAATTCTCCGTTGCTGAGACTGCATGCCACGTGAACGGCACCTCGCGCTTTGCGGACGCATGGATAGCGTGCATTATGTCCTTGGAGTTCGCGGACCAGCCGCTGCTCGTTCTGTTCGGATTGTGGCAGAAGGAGCAGGTCGGTGCGTCATTGCGCTGACCGGCATGGAACGACGGGTTCGCTCCCAAGTGTCCGTGACAGGCGTTGCACTTGGCCGTGTCGACGGCGCTGCGCCGTGCAGTGTATCCCGCAGCTGCCATAGACTTATCAGGAGCCGGCACGATGAGACCGCCGACGCCGATGCCTGTCGACGCGTTCGTCTGCGAGAACGTACAGGCAGTAACCAGGTTCGGATCGGAGAAGGTGTAACCCGTGGTCTGGGTGAGCGGCGGTGCGGACGACAAGCTGTAGGTGTAGCCTACTCCGCCGGTCAGCATGGTGGCATCGGGCGCAACCTGCACTCCCGTCAGCGTGATGGTGTACGTGGGAGCTGAGCTTATATCCAGAATGCCCGCGCCGGTTCCGGTCGCGGTACCTTTCCAGATGTTCTTGATATACCCGCCGGCCGTAACGTTATAGTCTGCCGGGGTCGCGATACCGTCCTGAGGAACAGCCCAGGCAAACTGCACGCTCGGCGAGCCGACAAAATTGTTGAACAGCTGGCCCGACGTGTTCGTGTTGAAGCTGACCGGGGTGCCGTCCATCAGGATCTGGAACCCGATCGAAGGCCGGAGTGCGCCGTTCACCGAGGTCGTCGCGACGCTCAAGACATTATAGGTGACCACGATTGCGCCCGGGGGCGGCACATCATTCGACGCTACGACGCAGGCGGCATTGGTGTTGTTGTTCGTGCCGCCGGCCAATGCGTTGTTCGGGTCTGGTTCTGCGATGGCGACATGGAGATTTAAAATTTCTGTAGAGTCATGACATAAAGTACACTGACAGTCGTCGGTCTGGTCCCAAGCCGGTGTGCAGTGTGAAACCCGGCGGCCAGCAGGACTCACGAAGGTGATGTTGTCATGACAGGCGCCGCAGGCCTTCCTGCTGGGATTGGTCAGGTGTCTGCCGCCCTCAGTGCCGGCATGGCAGGTGGTGCACTTGCGGACATCCTGAGGATAGGTGACCTCATTGTACGAGAACACCGCCATAACTATAGCCCTGCAGACTGAGTTTATTGCCCTTATGGATCTGATGGATCAACCTGACAAATTCACCGGACGCGAAACCGCCGGCTGTTGAGGTCGGATCAGAGCCGAGAGCCACCTGGCCGCTCACGATATTGGTGCTGCCGGTCAGGACACCGTTTGCATCCGGAGATGATGCGGTACGACCGTTTGCACGCTGATAGGTGTGGCACATGACGCAGTATTTCGGGTCGTCACGCCCGCCGTGAGGAGTGGTAATGCCGAGCTGGTAGTGGCAGGCATCGCAGGCGCCCTCTGCAACAATGTCATGCTGTATCGGTGTGCCCGGGAAAGCTTGCGCGGGAACGAAGTCCCTGGTCAGGTCCAGCGGCTCCTCGTTGAGCGTGCCCCCGGCAACGGCCCCAAAGACCCGGATCGCCAGACGGTGGGTCTTGTTCGGATCATAGGTTACGCCGGGAACCGTTGTTACGTTCTTATTCATGGTGTAGGTGTAGGTGCCGTTGCCATTGTCCACGAAGTTTGCTGCTGTACCCTCGTCAGTCGGCCGGGAGGTCGCTGTGGCCACCTCATAGCTCTGCCAATAGGAGGGGAAAGAGTTCGTGGCAGATTCAACAAGTTGGGCAAGAGTTACGCGCAAGTTGACCACGTTCGCTCCCGACACATTCGCCTTCAGGCCGACGATGCCGTGGCCCGCGCCATCAGTTATGGTAAAATTGACGACCGGCGTCACCGTAGCGATGGTGACGAGATCGATAGTGCCGGCCATCTTGATCCCGGCCAGCTGTGCAGCATTCTGTTGATTGATGTCCACCACCAGACCACTGGTCGCCGTAAGCTGAGTCACCGTAAGCGGCGCCGTGAAGGGCGATTGCGAGGACAGGGCATGCACATCCGTAATATTCGCTATGGCGCCGGGACCATGGCAAATGAGGCACTGCTCATTAGCTGCGCCTGCCGTCAAATCCTGCCCGGGTGCGCCTGGCGCTCCGGCCGACCCTGTGTCACCTTTACAGCCAGCCAGCAGAAAAACAATAAAAAGCAGCGAAAAACATATTGCACCGAATTGATGGACCTTCTTACGAGTCATAGCTTTTTTCTCCCTTTCGTTAATTTTAAAATAAAAAAAATTTTGCCCCCTCGACACGTATTCGAACATAGAAGCCGGATCGTCTGGTCATCCCATCCCTCCCCTCTTGGATGTTCGTTGCACGAATTGCATCACATCCATCCGATTTTTTCATTGGTGCTAAAAAAAAGCTCCCGCAATTTTTAGTCAGATTCATTATTAAAGTCCCCCTCAATAAACGGCACCGAGAGGCTGTGAAAGCTGCGGGTATAATTTTTCTCATTCTTTGTAATTATTATTCTTTTTGGTTTCGGCCTGTTCCGCTTGCGCAGACTTTGTTTGTCCGGGTTAGGATGAGTTTTTCGCGATCCGATGATTAAACTGTTATTTTCCACATATAAAATGAACTTAGCTCTATTTTCTATTTTGTCAAGTTGCGGTCCGGCTGAATTCAACTACCATTCATAAGGTAGGCACGAACTTAATACTTTCGTATTAATGTGCTTGCTCAATGTGACTTTAGGTTGCGCTAATATGGGCGAAACCCCTCTGTCTCGGCAGCCTTGTGCAGCGATCAATAGTTCGGAAAGCGCGCATTGTCTGGTATATGGCGAAAGGCTCGAGGGAGGGTTAGAAAAATCGAGTAAGGATGCTTCGTTCTTCAGGTGTGTGAGAATCGGTTTTGTTTCGGCATGCAATAATGAACTTTCATTCAACAAACTGCTACTAACTGCACATACCCCCCCCTGATACTAATGTTTACCTCGCATATGCTTCTACAGAAACAGCGCTAGCTCCCAAGTTCTTCCAAGCCCGTGCTCGGGACAGACTAGAACGCGCCCTGAAGCATCTGTCGAGGATTTAACAGTAAGTGCAACCAAGGTTTTGATCCTTCATTCGTATTGAACCATGGTCCGCGCACAAAAAAGGGCGGACCTTTCGGTCCGCCCTGCTGAACGTCTCTGAAATTAAATTACCCTTTCAAAGCTATTGAGCCTTCTGATAGATCCCGCCATTCTGGAGCATATGGTCGGTTGCGCCGGGATTGTCACCATGGCAACCAAGGCACGGGGTCTCATAGACATTGGTCTTATAGGTGGTCGCCCCGGAGGTATGGCAGGTCACGCAGGTCTTTGTGCTCTGCGGATAGGTGATTTCGCTCCAGTCACGGCCATCGTTCATGTCGCCGGTTGCAGAGGCGGAATGGACAGCATGTACGCGATTGGAGATCTGAGCGCCATGGCTGGTCGGCTGATTCTGATCGTGACAGGACAGACAATGATCAGTATCAAAGGGCGCGACATGGTCATTCGTGTGCATCGTGGTGGCGCCATGGCAGTTGATGCAGGCATCACCGGCAACTTTCTTCTGATCGTCAGCCGTACCGATCTTGATGGTCGTCAGTGCGATCGATTCAATCTGGTACGGATGTGCAGCCGGTCCGGGAACGCTTCTATTGTACGAATAGTCACCAAACCTGGCGCGAACCATGTAGGTGCCGGCAGTTGCGTTGGCCGGAACGGTCACAGCATAATGAAAGCCGGTTGCATCGCCCTTACCAAAGAGGCTCAAGGCCTGGGTGCCCAGCAACGGCTTGGCAAGGCTGCGAGGACCATAGACATAGAGGCTCGCGGTGCGAAGTCCGCCGCCGCTAACATATGCGGCATCCTGAGCCGTGGTGTAGACTGATGTAGGAACCGGGGTTGCGGTCCCATGAAGCGTCAAGGTGGCGTCCACGGTAAAGGTCTCACCGGTAACGTAATGCGTGCCGTTGGCGGGAGCGGTCAAGACGAGCGTTACGTCGTATTCCGGAATATCAGCACTGGCGACGGTAGCGGCATGAGCGTTAACGATGTCCGCAGCATCAGCGGTGGCCACATGGCAGCCAGCGCATGATGTGGCAATCCTTGTACCCGTAGGTGTACTTGCGATAGATGGGTCATGAATCATACTGCCGTCGGCATTTACTGTATTCCCGGTATGACAGGAGGAGCAGACCCGAGCGGTCGGATTGGTCTTCCAGTTATCGAGTTTTGTGCCAGTGCCAAGGGACGCTCCGGTTAAGTTGACATGACAGACTGACGCAGTCCTTGACGTTCTGCGGATAGGTAACAGCCGTATAGCCTTCCATCCGCTCTTCAAATGCCGGCACTTCTTTGGCAGCATGGATCTTGTGGATGAATACCGGGAGGTCGGCGGTGTCTTCTACCATAAAGCCCACCGCATGGCTACCAGAGCCATACAAAGCACTGTGGCAGAAGTCGCACGCACGGATATCATTGCGGCTGTTGGCATGGGCAGCACCATCCATCAGCGGGCCGTGGCACTTCTGGCAGGCCTGGATGGTGACGAACTGTCGCTGGGAAGCGATTGCGGTAGCATATCGCCACACCAGGATCACCATCGAAATCCAGGATCCCGATTGCCTTGTTAAATCCGGTGGGAGGAGAGCTCATCTCTATCACTACACGCTTCTTATTGGCAGCCGCATAGTCGGCATTGTTGTAGCTCGGCCACGCTGAACCAAACGGAGTGACAAAGGTATACGAGTAATTGCCGCTGCCGCTATTAACAAGGGCGTTGGTTGCTGGTGTTGCAAGTGATCCTGTCGATGTTGCACTTGCAATACAGGTGTTGTACGTCGGATTCGTGAGACCGTCCGCTAATTTTGTCGCTGTATCCAGTTTGGTGCCCGCAGCACATGCAGGGGCGGCAAGTTTCCCCGCTGTCTCCGAAACCCACATCTCGTAGTAATCGGTTCCATAGACTGTACCGACGGCTGTGTCACAGTACCGGCAGGGATCAGGTCGGCTATCTTGAAGCTCTGATTACTGAAGGTAATCGTGGTGTAATTCGCAAGAGTTCCGGTTTGACGATCTTTCCTATCCACATGAAATTAACCTTCGGGAAACCGCCCACGTTTTCCACGCTCGTGACAGTAACGATCAGACCTTCATTGGTGTTGTCGGGATGCATAACCGCAACATCCGCGAGCGCACCCGTCTTGTGGCATACCATACATGATTCATTGGTCGTGGTCACCGGGCCTGCAGGACCCGTCGCACCTGTCGCGCCATTCGCGCCTGACGCGCCGTTATCGCCTTTACAGCCGGCCAGGAGACTCATGGTGAAAAGCATGGTAAAACATACGAGCAAAAGCATAAACTTCTTTGTCAATGACTGAACCTTCATAAACGTTGCCTCCCCTTTTTCGTTTTTTAATTCAACAAACTGCAACTAACTGCACACCACTATTCGGTGATACTAATGCATATGCCTCCTTTTTTTTATTTGTATAAACACCGACGACTTTAATTCTAAAGTCATTCAAATAAATATGGTTTTATTTACTAATACTAATGCAATAGGCATACCGTTTCACAACTATAAAAAAACATCATAAAAACAACTTATTAAAATATTTCCTAAATAGAGTTTAGTACGGACGTGGTGAAATGACCTGAGCGGGTGTGGCTATTTCACCAGGAGCAGGTTTTGCTTAGATCGTTTATTTTTTATATTGGATGTGATTTTCAGTTATTGTGGGATATGTTGCGATTGTATTCGGTGGTTTCAAGGCACTCGTAGCGGAAATCGTGGTGCAACCTCTATCTTACAGCCCGTATTTTTTCACCTGATATCTCAGCGTGTCGTAGGTGAGGTTCAGCAGTTTTGCTGCCTGAGCCTTGTTATGCTTCGTTTTTTCGAGCGCCTGGAGAATGATGTCCCGCTCAAGGTCTTCGAGGGAGATGCCGGCGTCGGGCAGAAGAAAACGCCCTTCCACAAAGAGGTCCGCTGCCGACAACCTGCCGGTCAGTGTTGCCGGCAGATGCTCAGCCCGGATCTCCCCTTCGCTGCCGAGCACAACAAGTCGTTCCACGCAATTTCTCAGTTCCCTGATGTTCCCGGGCCATGGATAGGCGAGCATGATCTTTTCCGCTTCCAACGAGATGGACGTAATGCCTTTTTTGTTATACTTTCCGGAAAAAAGGGAGATGAAATGCCTGGCAAGCAGCAGAATATCCTCCTTCCGCTCCCGGAGCGACGGCATGGTGACATGAAAGCTGTTCAGACGGTAGAACAGGTCGCTCCTGAATATCCCCTTCTTGACCGCATCAGCAAGGTTTATATTCGTCGTGGCAATCACTGCAACGTCCACGGGAATGCTCTCCGATCCCCCGACATGCCTCACCTGCCGCTCCTCGAGGAACCGCAGCAACTTGCTCTGGAGAGCAGGCTGCATTTCGCCGACCTCGTCGAGCAGGATCACGCCGCCGTTGGCAAGCTCGAACACTCCCTTTTTGTCCGTCTTGGCGTCTGTGAAGGATCCTTTCTCATAACCGAAAAGCTCGCTCTCCAGCAGGTGCTCCGGCAGCGCCGCGCAATTGACCGCCATGTAGGGCAGCCTCCTTGGCTCGGAGGCGCCATGCAGCATGCTGTGAAAGTACCGGGCCAGCAGTTCCTTGCCGGTCCCGCTTTCCCCGGTGATGAGGAGGCTCGTCACGTGGGCGGAGGCTAATTTTTCCACCGTCGTTCGCAGCTCCATCATCACCCGCGACCCGCCGATCATCTCCCGATCAAAGGATTCAGCATTGACCTTTCTGAGATAATCGACCTCCCGGGTCAGCTGCGCCCGCTCGATGATGTTGCGGAGCAGGATCTTCACTTCTTCGATATTGAACGGTTTGGTGAGATAATCCGCCGCGCCGAGCTTCATCGCTTTCACCGCCGTCTCGGCAGTATCGTCGGCCGTCAGCATGACGACCTGCGTGGCGATCTTCTGCTCCACCAGCTCCCGCAGGATATCGAGCCCGCTCCGTCCGGACAGATTGTTGTCCAGGAGCACGATATCGGGGTACCAGGTTTTTATTTTCCCCACAATGCCGTCAGCGCCGGTCTCGACGCGGACATCATAGCCGCCGTTCTTCAGCGCCCGGGAGAGCATTGACCCTATGAGCGCATCGTCGTCAACGACCAGAATTCTATCCTTAACCTTCATCCCCTGCAGTTTCCTTTCCCTGGTTGCAGCCGAGAGTCATGCTGAACGCCGTTCCCCTTTCCTCGCTGCTCTCGATGGCGATCCGGCCCCCCTGCTCCTCGATCAACCGTTTGGATATGGCCAGCCCCAGGCCGGTCCCGCCGGACTTGGTCGTGAAAAAAGGCTGAAAGATCTTGCCCAGGACCGCGGCATCCATCCCCTTGCCGGTATCGGCGATAACAACCGTGACGGCGCAAAGGGCATCATCAAAGGATGTTTTCAACTGGATCGTGCCGCCTTCGGGCATGGCATCCACGGCATTCATGAGCAGGTTCATAAATACCTGTCTCAGCTGCATGGGGTCGGCGATGACCTCGGGAAGGTCCTGCGCAAGGTCCTTCGCCAGATCGATCGTGCGCGAATCGCCGATTGATGGGGGGCGGTTCTGCAGCACCATCTGCGCAGCGGCATCGAGCACGGCGTTCACATCGGTGGCCATGAATTGCGGTTTGGGAGGCCGTGCGAAATTCAGCAGGCCCTTTAACAAGCCGTCGATGCGCTTGATCTCATCAATGACCTTGAAAAGAACGTCCCGGTCCTCCTGCGTGATGTAGGACTCGCCGGCAAGGGTCTCCATGGTCACCTTGATCCCTGCCAGAGGGTTCTTGATCTCGTGCGCCAGTCCTGCAGCCAGCACGCCGGTGGTCCTGAGATGTTCGGCCCGCTGAAGCGTCTCTTCCGTACGCTTTCGCTCGGTCATGTCCCGGTCGATCGCCAGGATATACCGATGATTGTCGAACTCGAACACGCCGGCGCTGATCTCCACGGGGAACACGGTGCCGTCCTTTTTCACATGATTAATTTCGGTCTTAATCCATTCCCCCTGCAGCAACCGTTTGATCCGTTCGAACGAAAGCTGCGCAGCATCGGGATCATCGATTTCCTGGATATGGAGCGTCATGAGCTCCTCCACCGTATATCGGTGCATTGCGGCCGCGGACTGGTTGGCGGATACGATCCTGCCCGCGCCTTCCCCTTCGGCATCGAGAATAAAGATGGCGTCAGCCGCGCTTTCGAACAGCAGGCGGTAGCGGCGTTCGTTCTCCGTTATTTCCCGCAAACGCTCCCGAAGGGCGATGGCCATATCATTGAAAGCGATCGCCAGTTCCGCGAACTCATGCTTCAGGCCTGCGACCCGGAAATCAAGGTCCCCGGTCTTCAATTGTTTCGTTGCAGCAAGGAGGGTTTGTATCGGTTTGGCAAAACTGTTGAGTGTCATGAAGCCGAATACAGCGACCATCAGGGGGCCGGCGATGACGAGCAGCAGCACAATGATCTTTGACTGGTTCACCGCCTGCAGGGAGCTGTCGGTCCGCTCCATGAGCTTCTGGTTGGTCAGTACGATCATGGTGTTGACCTTGCTGATGAGCGAATCGCCAATGACGTGCGCTTTTTGAAGTTCTCCGCGGGAATGGCCGTCACGGGTGCTCAGGTCCAGCGACTCTTTCAGCTGATAGACCTGGTGCTGCAGATCAGAAAGCCGTTCGGTCACGCTCTGCGTATGGTGGCACGAGAAACAGGCCTTGATCGCGGCCTCCATGCTGCTCGCGTGGTTCTTCATCGCGTCGGCGCTTTCCGGGTGCGTCGTGGTTTGCGAGTACAGATCTTCCTGAACCTGGTGAATGTTCAGCAGCAGATGCTCCCGCTGGATCTCGACCTGGTGCAGCATGATCAACTCCTGCAAATTCGATGAGCTTTGTCCGATGGAATAGATGAGACCGGCGCCGCCGGCGACGGCGATCAGAGAAAAAATGCTGACTATGATAAGAATTTTCTTTTTCATCGTGAAGTTGAGCCGCAAGCACTCTTTGGTTCCTGCCGGGAGACTGCTTCCGGCACTGAAGCCGCCGCGGTTTATTCCCTGCGGTGACATGTCCAGAGAGGGCATCGGTAATCCTGGTGATAGTAGCCCAGATGCCTCCTCATGTCAACAGGGTGTACCGGGACGTGCAGAGGTATGCAACCGGTATGCAGCGAAAGGAGGAATGCGAAAACAGGATTGGATGATTTTTCAGGACAAGCGGGCTATCGGGCCTGACGACAACAGGTCTCCGTAGATCCCAAAAACGACATTTGGACACGGAAGAATCGGAAACATCTGATTACCAGAAGTAGGCGCTTCTAAGCGACGCGGATAAATTTCCAAAGCAAAGCATTCACCTATTGGGTAAACCTCTTATAAAAGAAATAATCCGCCGTTATCCGGCTCTTATCCGTGTTAATCCGTGTCCAAATGCTTTTTTAAGGTAGATAGATCTGAACAGGAAGGCCGCGCCAGTTTCCCTACCGGCCGGACAGCAAGGCAAAGATCCTGCTCCGCAATTCATCCAGGCCAAGGCCGCTGGTCGCGGAAGTGGGAATGATCCTTTCGGTTATTCCCAGGCCCGCGCTGACCGTCTGTTCGGCCCGCAGGAACTCCTGGCGGTTCAGTTTGTCGGCCTTGGTAAAGACATACACGGCGGGGATATTATAATGTTTGAGCCAGGCGATCATCCGGGCGTCACGTTCATCGGGCTCGCGGCGCATATCGAGCAGCACCACGACGGCCCGCAGCTGGTGCGTATCGCGAAGATACTCCTCCAGCATCGGCGCCCAGGTATCGACCACATTGCGCGGAACGCGGGCGAACCCGTACCCGGGAAGATCGACAAAGTAGAACTGATCGTTAATGACGAAGAAGTTGATAAGCTGGGTCTTGCCCGGCGTGGCGCTCGTCTTGACCAGGTGCTTGCGGTTCAGGACGGCATTGATGAGCGAGGATTTTCCGACATTGGACCGGCCGGCGAAGGCGATCTGCGGCCTGCCGTCTATGGGGCACTGTTTCGAACTCGGGGCGCTGATCACAAACTCGGCGGAAAGTATTTTCATAGGTTTATACAGGAGTCAGGAGCGTGTAGTCAGATAAAAAAACCAGGAGAGAACCGCATTTACTGGATTCTGACTCCTGGCTTCTGAATACTGTCTTTTTATTGTCTTTTTACGCTATCTTTTCGTAGATGAGGAGCGGCTCCGCCCCCTCGTTGATCACTTCTTCGCTGACGACACACTCACGAATCCCGGGCTGGGAGGGTACGTCATACATGACGTTCAGCATCACGTCCTCAAGGATGGCGCGAAGGCCCCGGGCACCGGTCTTGCGCAGGATCGCCTTCTTCGCGATGGCAACGAGCGCGGTATCGGTAAAACGGAGCTTGCACCCTTCGAGGGAAAGGAGCTTCTGATACTGCTTGATCAGCGCGTTCTTCGGCCGCGTCAGGATATCGATAAGCGCGTGCTCATCGAGTTCCTCGAGCGTGGCCGCGACCGGCATCCGGCCGATGAACTCGGGGATCAGCCCGTACTTGAGCAGGTCCTGGGGCTGCAGCACCGCCAGCGTTGCCCCCAGCTTCCGTTCCTGCTTGCTCTGAATATCGGCGCCGAATCCCATGGTCTTGGTGCCGACACGCTGTTCAATGATCGTATCAAGCCCCACGAAGGCGCCGCCGCAGATGAACAGGATGTTCCTCGTGTCCACCTGGATGAACTCCTGGTGAGGATGCTTCCGGCCGCCCTGGGGCGGGACACTGGCCACCGTTCCTTCAATGAGCTTCAGCAGGGCCTGCTGCACGCCCTCGCCCGATACGTCGCGCGTGATCGACGGATTTTCTGCCTTGCGGCTGATCTTGTCGATCTCGTCGATATACACGATCCCCCGCTGGGCGCGTTCGACGTCGTAGTTGGCGTTCTGCAGGAGCTTCAGGATGATATTTTCCACGTCCTCGCCAACGTAGCCGGCCTCGGTGAGCGTGGTCGCGTCGGCGATCGTGAACGGCACATCGAGGATCCGCGCCAGCGTCTGGGCCAGAAGGGTCTTGCCCACGCCGGTCGGGCCGATCAGCAGAATATTGCTCTTCTGCAGCTCGACCTCGTCGCCGATCTCCTGCTGGATGCCGATGCGCTTGTAATGGTTATGCACTGCCACGGACAGGATCTTCTTTGCCCGCTCCTGCCCGACGACATATTCATCGAGTGTCCGCTTGATCTCGGCAGGCTTCGGCAGACGGGGCAGCTTTGCTTCCTTGACGTCCTCCCACTCCTCGGCGATGATCTCGTTGCAGAGATCAACGCATTCGTTGCAGATGAAGACCGAGGGACCGGCGATCAGCTTCTTGACTTCTTCCTGCCCTTTGCCGCAGAACGAGCATTTGAGGGGGTCTGTATGTTCTTTCTTTTCCGTCATGACGCTATTTCTCCTTCACGGCCCGAGGCAGCTTCTTGGCAATGACCTCGTCAATAAGGCCGTACTGCTTCGCGTCCTCGCCGGACATGAAAAAGTCCCTGTCCGTATCCGCGTGTATCTTCTCAAGCGGCTGTCCAGTATGGTTCGCCATGATCTGGTTCAGGGTGTCCTTCATCTTCAGGATCTCCCGGGCATGGATCTCAATGTCCGTGGCCTGCCCCTGGAACCCGCCGAGCGGCTGATGGATCATGATCCGCGCATGGGGAAGGGAGAACCGCTTTCCTTTCGCTCCTGATCCGAGCAGCAGCGCACCCATGCTTGCGGCCTGACCGATGCAGATGGTCGATACCGGGGACTTGATGTAGTTCATGGTATCGTAGATCGCCAATCCTGCCGTCACAATGCCCCCGGGCGAGTTGATGTACAGGAAAATGTCCTTATCCGGATCGTCGGCCTCCAGGAACAACAGCTGGGCGATCACCGTGTTGGCAACGATATCGTCAATGGCCGTACCCAGGAAGATGATCCGGTCCTTCAGCAGCCGGGAATAAATATCATAGGCCCGCTCGCCCCGGCTTGTTTGCTCAATTACCATCGGGATCAATGACATGCCTTCTCCTTCATCGCCCTGCGTCCGCTCAGAACACCCGATCTGCGCACGCAGGGTACTACCTGCATCGCCTGAACTTCAGGCAATTAATTATAACTCTTCTTCGCCCGGGAAAGCAAGAGGGTCAGGGTCTTCTCCTGCACCAGCGAGGACCGCAGATTTTCGAGTCCGCCGTCGACGGAGTCGTAGTATTTCCTGATGGCCTCCACCGACTGCTTTGATGACCGGGCCATTGCCGCGATGGCCGAGGTGACCTCAGCTTCGCTCACTTCCACTTTTTCCTTGTCTGCGATCGTGTCCAGGATCAGGACACCCTTGACACGCTGTTCGGACAGGGCTTTATGTTCTTCAATGAACTTCGCCGCATCGAAGGATTTGACATCCATCCCCTGCCGCGCCATGCGGGTTGCCTGCTTGCGCATCATGGACTGAAGCTCACGTTCCACCATGCCGGGAGGAACGTCGAACTGGTGGCTGTCGATGAGCTTCGAGAGCAGCTCTTCCCGCTGGGCCGAGGTCTGCTCGTCGCGCTTTCTCAGCTCGAGGTCCTTCTTGATCCCCGCCTTGAGTTCGTCAAGGGACTTGTCGCCGCCGATGTCCTTCGCAAATTCGTCGTTCAGTTCAGGCAGCACCTTTTTCTTGATCTCTTTCAAGGTGACCGTGAAGGCCGCGTCCTTGCCCGCCAGTGCCGCACTGCTGTAATCCTTCGGGAAGGTGACCTTGATCTTGCGCGTCTCGCCCTTGTTCATGCCCACCAGCTGTTCCTCGAAGCCCGGGATCAGCGAGTTCGTGCCGAGGGCAAGCATGTGGTCCGCTGCCTTGGCGCCCTCGATGGACTTGCCGCTGTCGTCAAACCCTTCAAAATCGATGATGGCCGTATCGGTCTTGTCGAGCGGCCTGCCCTCGACGACCTCGAGCTGTGCATACATCTCCCGCAAACGGTCCAGGGTCTCGTTGAGTTCGCCGTCCGTGACCTCAAGCGCTCTGTTCCTTCACTTCGATGCCGTCGTAGGTGCCGAGCTCGATGACCGGCCGAACCTCAACCGTTGCAACAAAGGTGAGCGGAGCGCCTTTGGCCAGCGGCGAGACATCGCTGATCTGCGGCACATCCACGGGATTCAGGCTGTTTTGTTCCAGGGTCCGGAGATAGTGCTCGCTCACGAGCCGCTGCAGCACTTCGGACCGCACCTCGTCGCCGTAGTGCTTCTCTACAATGGCCTTCGGCGCTTTGCCGGGCCGAAAACCGGGGATCTTTGCCGTTTTGGAGACTTCCGCGATCGCCCGGGCGATTTCCTTATCCACGGCTTCCGGGGAAACTTCGATCGAGATCTTTTTCTTCAGGGTTCCGATATCTTCTACAACAGCTTTCATGGCTTGTCCACCTTTGCTTGAGCGTTCTTACTTATGAGTTGGGATCGTTGTGATCGTTCGAATGTAGAGCGTGTGCGGGAACTGCGTTACCTTCGGTAGCCGGGGGCTGGGACGTGATTCCGCACAGAGAACAACTGGTGCGAGAGGGGGGACTTGAACCCCCACGGTCGCCCACCAGATCCTAAGTCTGGCGCGTCTGCCAGTTCCGCCACTCTCGCTCCATAACAACGAGAGCAGTGTGCCATCAAGCAGATCCACGACTCGCTGCCTGCTGCTCACTGCTCCCTGTGTGTTTTTATGGTGAGCCGTGAAGGAGTTGAACCTTCGACCCGCTGATTAAGAGTCAGCTGCTCTACCAACTGAGCTAACGGCCCATAAATTAACTTTTGTGGAACCAGATGCAAAACGGAACCATTATACTTATCTTTGACCACAGATGCAACTAAAAACGTAATTCGTGTGAAATTTTGGTGCGCCCGGCGGGAGTCGGACCCACGACCTTTGGCTTCGGAGGCCAACGCTCTATCCAGCTGAGCTACGGGCGCATCTTAAATTCGGAATGGCGAATTCGGAATTGCGGATTGTTCTTGTTGCGGTTTCATTCCGCAATCCGCAATTCGCCATTCAGCATTGACTTTCTGGTACGCCCGGCAGGAGTCGAACCTGCGACCTGCGGATTCGAAGTCCGACGCTCTATCCAGCTGAGCTACGGGCGCATAACAAGCCTCTTAAAACGTTGTAGAGACGGCCGACGCGACCGTCTCTACGATCAAAAATTGGGGTGAGCGACGGGGCTTGAACCCGCGGCCACCAGGGCCACAACCTGGAGCTCTACCAACTGAGCTACGCCCACCATGAATCTACATCGGACAGTTTATTTCAGATTGCAGAATGACGTCATTTTATAGATTACCGCACGATTTGTCAATAAACAATCCGCATGCAGCGATCTAAATTCCGCATTTTATTCTATTGGTGCGCCTGACGGGATTCGAACCCATGGCCCACAGCTTAGAAGGCTGTTGCTCTATCCAACTGAGCTACAGGCGCGATCGTAATTGGTCGGGGCGAGAGGATTTGAACCTCCGGCTTTCTGCTCCCAAAGCAGACGCGCTACCGGGCTGCGCCACGCCCCGCGAGGATAGGCCAAAAAAATCGCTGATTCCGCACCGGCCTATAATACTCAGCAAGCCATTCATTGTCAAGCGCTATATGCAATAATTATACATATTTTTCAGCACCATCGGGACGGTAGCAGCCTTGGCCCGGCCTTTTCATTCCTTCGCCCTTTTCCCTTGAATTGACCGGCTTTTTGTACTATGATGAGCGCCATGGAAGAGCGGATCGGATCGGTGATCAGGTTTTTTGATAAAACCTCTGTGGCGGCGGTAAAACTGGATTTCGGCGAACTCTGCCTTGGCGACAACGTGCGCATCAAGGGGCCGTCCACCGATTTCATGCAGCCGGTGGATGCCATGGAATTCGATCACAAGCCGGTGCAAAAGGCCCTGCGCGGCCAGTTCACCGGGCTCAAGCTCTCCCAGCCTGCAAAGCCCTTTGACCTCGTCTACAAGGTCACGGGCTGAATCTCCCCGATATGCTTGCCTATACGCTAAAGCGCCTGCTCCTGATGATCCCCATCCTGATCGGCATCACCGTGCTCAGCTTCGGCATCATGCGGCTCGCTCCGGGCGGTCCCGCCGAGGCGCAGATGGAATTCTCGGCCAAGGCCTCGGCAGAGGCGCGGGAACGGCTCCGGAAGCTTTACGGTGCCGACCAGCCCTTCTACAAACAGTATGCAACCTGGCTCCAAAAGTTCGTGACCCTCGATTTCGGCACCGCCTTTGCCGACGGCCGCAAGGTCAAGGACAAGATCCTCGAACGCCTTCCGATCACGCTCGCGATCAACCTGCTCTCGCTCGGACTGGTGCTGCTCATCGCCATCCCTATCGGCATTCTGTCGGCGACCCGGCAATACTCCCTGCTCGACCGGTTCACGACGATGTTCGTCTTCGTCGGATTCTCCACGCCCTCGTTCTGGCTTGCCTTACTGCTCATTTACCTCTTCGGCGTGCAGTGGGGCATCCTGCCGATCTCCGGCATCCAGAGCCTTGATACCACGGGGCTCACCATGTGGGGCAGGCTCTCGGACTGGGGGCTGCACCTGGTGCTGCCGGTCTTCGTCTCGGCCTTCGGCGGCCTGGCAGGTTTTTCACGCTACGTACGGAACAACATGCTCGAGGTAATGCGCCAGGACTACATCCGCACGGCCCGCGCCAAAGGGTTGACGGAATCTGCCGTTATTTACAAACATGCTCTCCGGAATGCACTCATGCCGGTCATCACCATTCTCGGACTTTCCCTGCCCGGCATCATCGGCGGCAGCGTGATCATGGAACAGGTCTTCGGCATCCCGGGCATGGGGCAGCTCATGTTCCAGTCAGTGATGTCACGGGATTACAATCTCGTCATGGGCATCCTCGTGCCCGCGGCGTTCCTCACCATGCTCGGCAATTTCCTTGCGGACATCGGGTATGCTTTTGCGGACCCGCGGGTGAGATTGAAGTAATGCGGCTTGCGGAACAGCAAAAACGGACATGAATAACGCGGAATCCTTCACATCCCAGACGCTTCATTACTTGATGAGAGAACAAGCTCGCGGTCATCGGCGGCGATGCTCGTGCTGCTCGTCTTCATTTTGTCCATCTTTGCGCCGCTCATCGCTCCCTACAATCCTTCCACGATCGACATCAAAAGCATCCTGGTGGGCCCCAGCTCTTCGCACTGGCTCGGCACCGACGACCTCGGCAGAGACGTGCTCTCGCGCATGCTCTGGGGCGGCAGGATCTCGCTCGAGGTCGGGTTCGTCGCCGTCGGCATCGCCACGATCATCGGCATCATCCTCGGCTCGCTCGCGGGATTCTACGGCGGCTGGATCGACAGCCTGATCATGCGCGCCGTGGACATCATGCTGAGCATTCCCACGATCTTCCTCATCCTCGCCGTGATCGCGATTCTCGAACCGAGCATCATCAACATCATGATCATCATCGGCCTCACCAGCTGGATGGAGCCCGCCCGGCTCATCCGCGCCGAGTTCATCACGCTCAAGGAGCGCGAATTCGTGGTCGCCGCTCATGCCATCGGCGCCACGGACAGCCGCATCATCATGAAGCATGTCCTGCCCAACGGCCTCTCGCCCATCCTCGTCTCCGCCACCATGGGCATCGGCGGCGCCATCCTCGTGGAATCGGCCCTGAGCTTTCTCGGCCTCGGCGTCCAGCCCCCGACCCCGAGCTGGGGCAGCCTGCTCTCAGCGGGCAAGGACAATATCGAGATCGCCTGGTGGCTGTCGGCATTTCCGGGACTTGCCATACTCATTACCGTGCTGGGCTACAATTTGTTAGGCGAAGGTATCAGGGATGCGCTGGACCCGCGGCAACGGGAGTAGTAGTTCTTCCCGATGTCGATGTCTCGTCATGCGCAGGTATAATCCTAAAAACGGCATTTGGACACGGAAGAATCGGAAACATCTGATTAACGCGGATAAATTCTAAAGCAAAGCATTCACCTATTGGGTGAACATAAAAGAAATAATCCGCCGTTATCCGGCTCTTATCCGTGTTAATCCGTGTCCAAATGCTTTTTTAAGGATAATCGTTCATCATGTCCTTCGTCCTTATCGACTACACTCCCTTCTACTACACTTCCCTCGCCGGAGCACCTGTGCCGGCCGTCGCCATTGGCAAGTTCGTCCAGGTCAGGAACGGAAATACGCTGTATCTTGTTCTCTCGCCCAAGGAGTTCACGAAGTACCACGCGAATATCGTCGAACGGTTCTGCATGGACAAGGGCATCGAGGGAAGCTACGATGCGAAACGGGAGAAGTTCACGATCACTGACCACGAGTGGCAAATCGTCGGCGGGGGTAAGTTCGAGCGGGACGCAAATAAAAAGACCATCAAGCTGTACGACGACTCGATGGCCTACGGAAAGTTCGACGCGACGGGGCTGAAGGAAATTCTCGGTGCGCTCCCCGAATTCTCCGGTTACACCATCACCATCGAATAGGAAAGCGCTCCTGCCTCACTCTTACGGTTGCTTCACTTGATTGGCCAGCGCCTTCCTCTGGTTCGACCGGTACCTGCCGATAGCCTTCTCATGATCGCCGAAATCCTTCGAGAAAAAATGGCTGCCGTCGCCCTGGGCCACAAAGAACAGGTAGTCGACGTTCTCCGGATAAAGCGCGGCAAGAATCGCGCCGCGTCCGGGGTTCGCGATGGGGCCGGGAGGGAGTCCTTTGTGGAGATAGGTGTTGTAGGGGGACTTTCGCTTCAGATCCGACCGGGTGACCCTGGTGATCCATGCCTTGGTGCCGTAGACCGCGGTAGGGTCGGCCTGGAGCCTCATGCCGATCTTTAGCCGGTTGTGGTATACCGCTGCAATGAGCTTTCGCTCCGAATCCACCTTTGCTTCCTTTTCAACGATCGATGCAAGCGTCAGCACCTGGCCTTCCGTAAAACCGAGCGACCTGGCGCGATCGCGGTAGCTGTCATCGAAAACCGCTCTATAGCGCTGCACCATCCTCCTCGGAATATCTTCGAGCTTGATCCCTTTCGGCAGATAGTACGTATCAGGGAATAAATAGCCTTCCAGCGTATCAGCCTCAACGCCCAACGAGCGGACATAGTCCTTATTTTTCACCAGGGTTATGAACTGCTGCGGGTCCGCTATGAGCGGCGTGCCGGAAAGCGTCCAGCCGATCTGGTAGAGGTTGTACCCCTCGGGGATCACCACTTCGTACTCGATGATCCTGCCCTTGCGCATCGCCTCGAGCACTTCCCACATGTTCATGTTCGTGTTCAGTCCGTAGAACCCTGTGCGGACCTTCCGGCTGATGCCCTGAAGGCGTCCAATGATCTCGAAATAACCGCGGTAGCGGATGATCCCCTCTTTCTGGAGCATGGCAGTGATCGCCTTGAAGCTCATGCCATCGGTCACCTGCACCTCCTTCCAGACCGCTTCCTTTGAGGGGGGAACAAAGAGCGCCGTGTAAAAATGGACCAGGATCACCAGCGCTGCCGTTGCCATGAGAAAGGTCAGTACCGAGTGCTGCCTGATCCAGGTCTTCATCTTTTTAAAGGGCGGACGCGATGGCGCGGCCGCGTTATTTCTTTTTTCATGGGAGATCCCTTCTTACAGTTGTCCCGACCGGAGAATGCCGATCAGGATCCAGAATCCGAGCACTGCTGCAAGCAGGTAGCCGATCAGGCCGAAGACCGGCATGCCGAACAGCATCTGTCCCTGCCCTGTATGGATGATGATGGATGACGCCACGATGATGGCGGCGGTGATGATGCTGAAGGAGAGCCGGTTGCTGGCCTTGTCCACGTCGCGGATCAGGTGTTGAAGTTCCTCATGCTGGACCTTGACGCGAATATCGCCCCGCAGGAGCTTCCGGAAGGTCCGGTGAAGCTGCTTCGGGAAGACCGTGAAGACCTCGTAGAAGTCGACCACATTCTTCCGGGCTGAGCGCAGCACCCTGAGCGGGTCTTTCCGTTTGAGGAGAAGACGCTTGACATGCGGCCGGGCGATCTCGATAAAATCAAAATCCGGGTCCAACTGCCGCAGGATCCCTTCGAGGGTCACCAGTGCCTTGTTCACGAGGTACAGGTTCTGCGGCATGACCAGTCCGTGCCTGAGGGATATTTTCGTCAGCCGGTCCACGTACATCCCGAAGTCGATCTGTTTGACCTTCATGCCGTAGTAGGGCTCCAGCAGTTCCACCAGGTCCTCTTTCAGCTCCCGTTGGAACCGGTCCACATCCTCCACATCGTCGGGAACGAACCCCATGTTCATGTATTCCTGCACCAGCTTGTCGAAATCGCGCTCCACCAGCGCCACGATGGTGTCGGCATAGTACTGCATGTTCTCTTCCGTGACCCGGCCCATGATGCCGAAATCAACGAGCCCGATCTTTCCGTCGGCGAGCACGAAGATGTTCCCCGGATGGGGATCGGCATGGAAAAATCCGTCCTGAAAGACCATCTGAAAGAACGCTGCTGCTCCGTTGCGCGAGATTTCCTTTCGGTCGAAACCCGCCCGGTCGATCCGGTCGAACTCGTCGATGCGCAGGCCCTGGATCCGTTCGATGACCAGCACATGCTTGCTTGAAACCTCGGGAAAGATCCGGGGGACATAGAGGATGTCGCTGGTAAGAAAGTTCTCCCGGAGGCGGCCGGCATTCGATGCTTCGATAAAAAAATCGAGTTCCCGGCTGATGGTCCGGGCAAACTCCTCAACGATGCCCCGCGGATTGTATACGGCCATGTCAGGCACATAGATCTCGATCAGTTCGGCAATGCCCCGGAGAATGCTGATATCCCGCTCGATGATCTGCTCGATATTCGGACGCTGTACCTTGACCATCACCTCGGTGTTGTCGAGAAGCCGCGCCCCATGGACCTGGGCGATGGATGCTGCTGCAATCGGCTCGGGATCGAACGTGGAGAAGACTCGCGTCAAGGGCGCGCCGAGCTCGCGCTCGACGATCTCACGTGCTGCAGGAAAGGGAAAAGGGGGGACGGAGTCGGTAAGTTTGCAGAGTTCCTGTGCGTATTCTACGGGCAGCAGGTCGGGCCTGCAGGCCATGACCTGGCCGAGTTTGATGAACGAGGGGCCCAGCTCTTCGAACATGATCCGCAGCCGCACCGGCGCGCTGCTGCGCTGCTCGGGAAACGGCCTGGTCCGGAACGTGATCGCACGTCTGCCGAGTGAAACAAACCGCCTTCAAGCCAAGCTGCTCAACCAGGTGGCCGAACCCGTGCCGTGTGGCCACCATGATGATCTGCCTGATCCTCGGGATGTCCCGGTAATGTCTTCTCCAGAAGCCGAGCAAGAGACATGGACGCTGTGAGGCTCCTACGCCCCGCCTTTCCCTTCGCCGCCCTCGAGTTTCGCTATTCGTGCGGTAAGGTTCTGGACCTTCTTCTCCAGTTTTTCCATATCATCGCGCGACGGGATGTTCAGCTTTTCAAGGGTGCTTGCCAGCGCGTCTTTGATCTTGAGGTCCAGTTCTTTCCTGCTATCCTCCGCTTTGGAGACCCACTCCTTGACGAGCGATGAAGCCTCACCCTTCGAGAGTTCACCGGTCTTCACCAGTTCATCCACGAATTCCTTGGCCTTTTCCTGTGCGCCCAGCCCCGCAAGCATTGCTTTTCTTGATGATATCCGCAACCGTCATGGCATCCTCCTTTGTGATTCGTCCCGAGTGCAAAGGTACCGGAAGGCTAACCTTTTTCTACTATAGTATACAATGCTTCAAGCGCCGCGTCCAGCTTCCCCGGTTCTTTTCCACCGGACTGGGCCATGTCGGGTTTGCCGCCGCCGGTTCCTCCCAGGATTGGCGCTATCTCCTTGATAATATTGCCGGCATGGAACCGGCTCATAAGGTCTTTGGAGACCATGACGATCATATTCACTTTCTCATCCTTGACAGAGCCGAGGGCCAGCACGCCCGATCCGAGTTTGTCCCGCAGTTTGTCGCCGAAATCCCTGAGGTCCCTGGCGTCCATGTTGTCCGTGCGTTTCACGAGCACCCGCACGTTGTTGATGGTTCGCGCCTCGCTGATGACGTCACCTGCCTGGGATGACTGGAGCTTGTGCTTGAACTGATCGAGTATCCTTTTCCATGCTTTTGATCTGCGCGACCAGCTTTTCCACGCGCGGGACAACATCGAACTCCGTTGTCTTGAGCAGCTGCGCGATCTCCTGAAGGTCCTGCTCCTCGCGTTTGAAGGCCTGGTAGGCCCGTTTGCCAGCCACAGCCTCGATCCTGCGCACCCCGGCGGCAATGCCCATTTCGGAAATGATCTTGAAAGCGCCTATGTCCCCGCTCGCCCGCGTATGCGTGCCGCCGCACAGTTCCTTGCTCACGTCCCTGACCGATACCACGCGCACCTTATCGCCGTACTTCTCATCGAACAGGGCCATGGCCCCGGTAGCGACGGCCTGGTCGATGTCCATGACCACCGTCTCGACCGGATGGTTCTCGAGCACCCGCTCGTTGATGAGTTCTTCGACCCGGTCGCGCTCCCGGGCGGTCAACGAGGTGTAATGCGTGAAATCGAAGCGAAGCCGATCCGGGCTCACGAGCGAACCGGCCTGCTTCACGTGGTCGCCGAGCACCGAGCGCAGCGTTGCATGCAGGATATGGGTCACGGTGTGATGACGGGCAGTGGCAGCCCGTTCCTCGGCTTCCACCTTCGCGAGCACGGCATTGCCGGTCCTGAAGATGCCTTTTTTTATCGTTCCTTTGTGCACGATCAGCCCTTCCACGGGCCTCACCGTATCGGTGACATGGAACTTCGATGCTTCGCCCAGAACCTCGCCCCGGTCGCCGACCTGCCCCCCCGACTCCGCGTAAAAGGGCGTCTGGTCAAGAATGAGCTCCACCTCTTCGCCTTCCCGGGCCTCGGTCACGATCTTATCGCCCTTGATGATGGCCACGACCTGCGCGCTCCCTTCGAGCGC
This sequence comes from Nitrospirota bacterium, assembly GCA_963818475.1. Taxonomy (GTDB): domain Bacteria; phylum Nitrospirota; class UBA9217; order UBA9217; family UBA9217; genus GWC2-56-14. Next base: position 57,425 of record CAWFSF010000005.1, read on the forward strand.
GTCGTACCCGGTAAAGACCGTCCGTACTACAGTAGCACCGACCTCCTTGTACACGGGCCTGATCTTTTCCTCGCCCGATCCGGCCCAAGCAGCCCGCGCCTTGTCACGCTGCTCCTGCATGGCCCGGCGGTAGCCATCTTCGTCAAGCTCGAGATGCATGTCCCTGGCCATATCAGTTACAAGGTCGAGGGGAAAGCCGAAGGTGTCGTAAAGCTTGAACAGCACGTCTCCGGGGATCATCACCTTGCCGGTCGCCTTGAGTTTGTCCACGGTCTCATTCAGAAGCGCAAGACCGGATTCGAGCGTCGTGGCGAACCGCTCCTCCTCGAGCAGCACCACCTTGGCCACATGCTCGCGGCTGTCAACAAGATCAGGGTATGCATCGCGCATCTCATCCACCACCACGCCCGTAAGCTTATACAGGAACGGTTTGACAATGCCGATGAGCCTGCCGTACCGGCTTGCCCGGCGCAGGATCCTGCGGAGCACGTATCCCCTGCCCTCGTTCGACGGCAGCACGCCATCGGAGATCAGGAACGTCATGGCCCGGAGATGATCAGCGCAGACCTGGTAGGAAATGTCGGTCTGCTGGTCCTTGTGGTACGGGACGCCGGCCAAAGCCGCGATCTCCCTGATGATAGGCTGGAACAGATCGGTCTCGAAGTTGCTCTTCACCTTCTGGCATACCGCTGAAAGGCGTTCCAATCCCATGCCGGTATCAATGCTCGGTTTCGGGAGCGGCGTGAGCTTTCCCGTCTCGTCGCGATTGTACTGCATGAACACCAGGTTCCAGATCTCGAGGTACCGGTCGCAGTCGCAGCCCACGGCGCAGCCGGGCTTGCCGCAGGACATCGCGGGGCCCTGGTCGATGAGGATCTCGGAGCAGGGGCCGCAGGGGCCCGTGTCTCCCATGGACCAGAAGTTGTCCTTCTCGCCGAGGCGTACGATGCGCTCAGCGGGAATGCCGACCACGGTCCGCCAAAGCTCGAAGGCCTCGTCGTCGTCCTTATAGACCGTTACCCAGAGCTTTTCAGCCGGAAGCTTGACCACCGTTGTAAGGAATTCCCAGGCAAACTCGATGGCCTCTTTTTTGAAATAGTCTCCGAAAGAGAAGTTCCCGAGCATCTCGAAAAAGGTGTGGTGCCGCGCTGTATGGCCCACGTTCTCGAGGTCATTGTGCTTCCCGCCGGCGCGCACACATTTCTGGGCAGTCACGGCGCGTTTATAGCTCCGCGTATCCTCTCCCAGGAACACGCCCTTGAACTGCACCATGCCCGCGTTCGTGTACAGCAGCGTTGGGTCGTTTCGGGGAACAAGGGCCGAGCTCGGCACGACCGTGTGGCCCTTTGCTGCAAAGTAATCCAGAAACAGTTTCCGTAATTCGTTCGCCTTCAAAGCCTACTCCTTAGAAAATTGATTTGACCACTGGTACGATATCGATGCAGGCGGCCCCGGGACAGCAAGACCGGGAACTGGAATATTGGTTCATTCGTATTGAAGTTAAAATGTTCATAAAACCGAAACCAAACATCAAGAACCTCTTCGGAGGAGAAAGGGGGAAGTTGGGGAAAAAGGGGTAACTGCCTTATTAATAGGAGCTAATCCCCATTTCACCATCCTTCTCCCATTTCTCCTAACCCGAACAAGCCGGAGCCAAAAAGCCTTTTCACCACGAAGGGCACGAAGATCACGAAAAAGTTGAAAAAGACAAAATCAAAATATTGATTTTAACTTTGCGCGCTTCGTTCTTCGTGGTAAACTTTTTTGCCATTTTGAGAAGAATTTTATTCTTTAGTTTCTAAAAGGTTCTTTTTTCGGGTTTCTGAAGCTAGATCCTTTTTTCAACTAGTATACGAAAGGGCCGGAATATTTCAGACGAGCGGTCCAAAGCGTGTCCGAAGCCCGTTTCGTTCACTTCGTTTTCCTGACAGCCCTCAGCACTTCCCGGATCACCTCAAAGGTGTACCCTTTGCGCTCCAGCAGTCCTGCCAAACGCCGCTTCCGCGCATCAGGCTCGACGTGCTGCATCGTCCGAAGCTTCCTCTCAGCCACCTGCATCGCTGTCTCGGCCTCGCTTGTATCTCCAAAAACCTCGGCAAAGGTCTCCCGTATGATCTCCTGGTCAACGCCCTTCGCCTTCAATTCCTGATCGATCCTTCGCCTGCCGAGCCCGCGGAGCCTGATCCTGCCCCTCGCCCACGCACGCGCGAACTGCTCATCATTCACATACCCGAGCCGTGCCAGGTCGGCAAGCACTGCTGCTACGATCGCGTCATCGAATTCCTTGTCACGCAGCTTTTGTTCGATCTCCGCCCTGCTGCGCGGACGATAGGAAAGATATCGATAGGCAGCGTTCTTCGCCCGTGTCAGTTCTTTTTCTGTTAAATCCGAAGTCTGCAATCCGAAATCCGCAATAGCCTACTTGTCCCCGAACCGGTCGATCTTGAAATCGCTGTTGGTGGGTGCCGGCTTGTACTCCCTGGCCTCGCCCGGTTTCTGCGGCGCGACAGGCGCGGTCTTGGCGCCGAAGGAGCCCTTCCGCTGTTCATCCTCCTCCAGGGACATGTCGCTTGTTGACTGGATGCCTTTCACCTTTAACGCGAAGTCGTCGGGGTTGCTCGCCGTCAGGATCGCCTCCTCGTACGTGATCAGCCCCTTTTGGTAATGCATGAGCAGCGACTGGTCGAAGGTCTGCATGCCGTAATGGCTGAGACCCGCGGCGATGATCGAGGGGATCTGGCGGGTCTTGGTCTCATCGATGATGGCCTCGCGGACCGAAAGCGTCCCGAGCATCACTTCGGCTGCCGGCACGCGGCCGCTGCCGTCTGCCCTGGTTACGAGACGCTGCGACACAATGCCCTTGATCACCGCGGAAAACTGCATCCTGATCTGTTTCTGCTGGTACGGCGGGAATACGCTGATGACGCGGTTGATCGTCTCGGCCGCATCGACCGTATGCAGGGTCGAGAGCACCAGATGGCCGGTCTCGGCTGCGGTCAGCGCGATGGAGATGGTCTCGAAATCGCGCATTTCGCCGACGAGGATCACATCCGGGTCCTGCCGGAGCGCGCTCCGCAGGGCGTCGCCGAAGGAGAAGGTATCCGAGCCGATCTCACGCTGGTTCACGATGCTCTTCTTGTCGCGGTGCAGGAATTCGATGGGGTCCTCGATCGTCACAATGTTGGCGGTCCTCGACGTATTGATGTAATCGATCATGGCCGCGAGGGTCGTGGACTTCCCGCTCCCGGTCGTGCCGGTGACGAGGATGAGCCCACGCTGCTCCAGGGCCACCTTCGTCAGCACTGACGGAAGCATGAGGTCTTCAAAGTTCAGGATCTTCGCCGGGACCACGCGAAAGACCATGCCCACGCTGCCGCGCTGCTGGAAGATGTTCACGCGAAAACGTCCCAGGCCGGGCACGGCATAGGCCATGTCCAGCTCGTTCCGTTCCTTGAACTTTGCCTTCTGCACGGCGTTCATGATGCCGGAGGAGATCGCCACTCCATCCTCCTGCGTCAGCCGTTTTTCGTTCTCGAGCGGCGTCAGCCGTCCGTCGATCCGCAGGATCGGCGGCACGCCGACCTTGAGGTGCAGGTCCGACGCTTTCCTTTCAAAGGTCAATTTAAGCAGATCGTTCAGATTCATGTATTTATTCCTCCGCGTGCTTTTCCGTCTTCTGACCTTTAGAGGGCTTTCCTCCGCGTTCGCTCTGCGGAGCCGCCTCCTTCACCCCCGAACCGTTGTCTCCGGCCGGGGTGCTCCCTGTTGGCAGCCCCGCCGCCTGACGCACCTTCAGCTCGATCTCGGCTGCCATGTCCGGATGCTCGGCCAGGAACGCCTTCACGTTCTCCCGGCCCTGGCCGATGCGCGTGCCGCTGTACGAGAACCAGGCGCCGCTCTTCTCGACGATGTTCTTTTCAACTCCCATGTCGATGATCTCGCCGATCTTCGAAACACCCTCGTTGAACATGATGTCGAACTCCGCCGACCTGAAGGGCGGCGCGATCTTGTTCTTCACCACCTTCACCCGCACCCGGCCGCCGGTCACTTCCTCGCCGTCCTTGACCGCCGAGATCTTGCGGATGTCGAGCCGCACGGACGCATAGAACTTGAGCGCGTTGCCGCCTGTGGTGGTCTCGGGGTTGCCGAACATCACGCCGATCTTCATGCGGATCTGGTTGATGAAGATGAGCGTCGTGTTGGATTTGCTGATCGCGCCCGTAAGCTTCCTGAGCGCCTGGCTCATGAGCCGCGCCTGCAGCCCCATGTGCGCGTCGCCCATCTCGCCCTCGATCTCGGCGCGCGGCGTGAGCGCTGCCACGGAGTCCACAATGATCACGTCGATGGCGCCGCTCCGGACGAGCGTTTCCGTGATCTCGAGCGCCTGTTCGCCCGTGTCGGGCTGCGAGATCAGCAGGTCGTCGGTGCGCACCCCGAGTTTGCGCGCGTAGGTGACGTCCAGGGCATGTTCGGCGTCGATGAAAGCCGCCTGGCCGCCGGCCTTCTGGGCCTCGGCAATGATATGAAGCGCCAGCGTGGTCTTGCCCGATGATTCGGGGCCGTAGATCTCGATGATCCTGCCGCGCGGCACGCCGCCCACACCAAGGGCGATATCCAGACCGAGGGAGCCGGTGGAGATCGCCGGGATGCCGGCCGGCATTTCTTCCCTGCCCAGCCGCATGATGGAGCCCTTGCCGAACGCCTTCTCGATCTGGGTTACCGCCAGTTCCAGCGCTTTCATTCTGTCTTTATCAGCCATGTGAATCTCCTTTTATGGATCTTTCTATCATTACAAGCGTCTTGTATCTGTCTTTATCAGCGTTTATCAGATTTTATCTGCGCCCAAATGCTGTTTTCAGAATCAGGATAATTCGGCTCTTCCGATCTCCGTATAGACCGCGCCGGTCGGCGTGAGTTCGCTTTTCATCAGGCTGATCGCCGTCACATCGAACCCGGGAAGCGTGATATCCTTGACACCCTCCAGTGCCCGCATCCACGATCCGCGCAACAGGAGGTGCTTGATCCTGCCGAGCGTCAGGTGCGGCGTGAATCTCCGGTCTTCCTGCTGAAACCCAAGACGTATCATCTCCTCTTCCACGCGGACCTGAAGTCTCCTGAGTTTATCGAGCTCTCCCGAAATCCCGACCCAGACAACCCGGGGATTTCTTTCATGCGGAAAGACCCCGGTACCGGCAACCGTTAAACGGAACCTGCCTCGTCCTTCAACAGCCTGCGCCAATGCTGCCCTAACCTCGTCGATACGTTCTTCCGGGACCTCGTCCAGAAACTTCAAAGTCAGATGTATGCCCTCCGGCCGGGTCCAGTTCGCTTCCGCGCCGGATACTTTTAGCCGCGCCTGCACTTCCGCCATTGCCCTCTTCGTCTCTTCAGGAATCTCTATGGCGATGAACGTACGCATGTTTTATAAATGCGGATTGCGGAATTCGTCATTCCGCATTTGCCGCCGTTGTGTCACTGATTTTCAATCCGCAATCCGCATTCCGCAATCCGCATTAGCCTATGAGATGCCTCCGCACCATATCGAGCGCCATCTGGGACGTTTTAAGCCGAATCTGCGCCCGAGTCCCGAGAAAGCGGAATTCGTTCGTCTTGACGCCCTCGGCAGACGCCAGACCGATATACACCAGCCCCACGGGCTTTTCTTCGCTTTCGTTGCCCGGCCCGGCAATGCCTGTCGCGGCGATCCCGATATCGGTTCGGCTGGCCTGCAGGATGCCCTGCGCCATGGCAGCTGCAACCTCGCTGCTGACCGCGCCGTGTTTTTCGATAAGCTCCTTCGGCACACCGAGCATGGCCGTCTTGGAATCATTGCTGTACACAACTGCCGCACGGTCAAAGTAGTCCGAGCTGCCGGCGATCTCCGTGATGCGCGAGCCGATCATTCCTCCGGTGCACGATTCGGCCACAGCAAGCCTGAGCCGCCGCTGCTTGAGCAGCGCCCCGACCACTTCCGCCATCTCCTGGCCGTCGACGCCGTACACCGCGTCGCCAAGCCGCTCCCGCACGGTCTTTTCGATCTTCTGGATGATTGCCTGGGACCGCTCAGCGCTGCTCTCCCGCACCACGATGCGGATGTCCACGCCGGTCTCTTTCGCGGTCAGGCCCACGATCCGCGGCTCCTGTTTTAAAATGTCCTGGAGCGCCTGGTTCACGGCGGACTCGGACAGGCCGGCGGTGCGCAGGATCCTGCGCCTGATGAACAGACCGGTTGCCGAAGCGCTCTTCGAGCACCGGCCGCAGTCCCTCGCTGAACATGGCCTCCATTTCGCTCGGAACGCCGGGCAGCACCGCCAGGAACCGTGTCTTCTTCATCGAGATAGAATCCGGGGGCGATGCCCACGGGATTGGCAAGCATGCGCACGCCTGCCGGGAGCAGCGCCTGACGGTCGTTGGACGTAGCGTGTTCCTTGCCCCTGCCCGCCAGCCGCACATGGATGGCCTTGAGCGCCTCTTCGTTCAGCACCAGGCGCCGCTTGACGATCTTCGCGATCACTTTGCGCGTGATATCGTCTTCCGTGGGCCCGATGCCGCCGGTGATGATGACCGCATCGACCCGCGCTAAGGCACGGCGGATCGTCTCCTCCATGTCCTTCTCGTCATCGCCCACAACGGTCTTGAAGGCGGTTTCGATGCCGCACAGCATCAGCTCTTCGGCCAGGAACAGGGAGTTCGTGTCGAGCACCCCTCCGGAGAGCAGTTCAGTGCCTGTAGCTATGATCTCAGCGCGCATATCATCGCCAATCTTGCTTCATAATTCATAGTAGGCGCCTTAAAGGCGCTTTGTCGACAAGGTGTTATTGTATCATTGCAATGCGTTAACAGTCAATGAAAATTGATTTTCACAAAAGCTCATAGACCCAGATTTTCCCGTCCGCCCTCGCCTCTTCAACCCTTTTCACGAGCCTTTTCTTATGGAGGTTCAAAAGCCGGGTGCCGCTCGTGTTCGCCTCAAGCTTCCTGGCGTCCGAGAGGTCTTTGGAGGTGGCCTTCTTTTTTTTCACGATAAAGTCCAGCGTGTCCTTGAGATAATTGTTGAGATTACCCAAAACCACTCTGCTGTTGTCCCGCATTTCAGCCATGAGTCGCCAGGTCCTTGCGCTCGAGCGCGACTTCGATATTTTCCTTCTGGTTTTCATTCAGTCCGGTGAGGAGAAGATACTTGTCCCCGTACTCGCCTGAGAGCAGCCGCGAAACAAGCTTCGTCACGATCTCATCGGCGCAGGAATAGTCGATCACCCCTATCTCCGAGAAATCGAGGGCGACCACGGAGCCGTCCGCTTCATTTTCGATGCCCCGTTCGATCCGCTGCCGGACCGCCTGGCCCGAAGGCCGGGTCACGAGGTCCTTTGAACCGTTGCCGAGTTCTTCTTTTAGCAATTTGTAGAGGTCGTACCTGATCATTCCAAATCCCGTTCCTCGCCACTCAATTGATTTCATCATTTCAAATGTTGGCGCCTACTTCTTGATATAAGCATTGAGCCCGATGATCACCGGCTTCCCGTCTATGACGACATCGGTTTCCTTGTTCCCCCTCGTGCTGGCTACGACCAGGGTTTTACCCGATGCGCTCGGGGTCGGCGTTTCCAGGTCAGCGGTGATGATCAGTTTGGTGCCTTCGATTTTTGCGGTGATGGCCATGATATACACCCTCCTTGATAAATAAAACGTTGGGCTTTGCGAAGAATGTTCAGCCCGGGCTACGTACTTAATCATTCCAAATCCCGTTCCTCGATCTTCTTTCCCCGCCCTGACGGAGAAGGTCAGTAATGAACTCAGCTCGATTTTCACCGGTATTTTTGAAACCTCGTCCCGCGCACCACGCAAGCAGTTCATCCAGATCAATATCCACTTTGAGCGGAATCGACCCGAGTGCCTGCAAATTTTTAACGCTCTTTACGAGGTTCAACTTCCATTCATCATAGGTGTCTTCAAGCTCCTCCCGGTCACCTGCTGTGTCGAGCAGCTGCGGCCATTGGTCCTTGTGGTAGAAACCTATGCCGAAAACTGGCTGTTGTTTTTCTGGTGAAGGTTTTGACATGGCAAACTCCTCATTGATCAAGTCAACGCTAGGATCCCCGCGCTTCATAGCGTGGGGATTGATCCGTTAGTTGGATTATGCTTAGTTCAGACTACACATCACAGTACAGTACGACGTCTATTTCTTTAAGGTATGTTCTTAATAGGAGCGGCAGTATTGTCTGAATTGTTATCTTTTGCTATAGGAACTTGCGCTGTACTCTTGGTTAGATTTGTCGAATCTTCGTTTTTTGTAATTAGGTCATGGTATAACTTTGTTTGTCCAACAAAAACACCAGCAAGAAAAACAGTTATTAAGACAGAAATAATCCAGAACCAAAAACTATAAGGGACATTGTGCCAAAGCCATTTCATCGTAATTTTGTCTGGATATTCGATTTGTTTATTCCCTAATATAACATCTTCTTTTAGCTTGCATAGCTCAGGGTTTCTTTTTAGGCGCGTAATAATAGGTGCTAACGTAGCAATTATAGCCTCTACGCTATTGTAAGACTGAGTGCGATAAATGTTGGTATGTCCTTTGAGAAAAATTTGTTTAATAGAACTAGAATATTGATTTTGTCCGAGTGTATCGTCAAGTAAGTCTATAATTTCTACAACAAGAGTGCGTATTCGAGGGGTATCTTCCTTATTAATAAAAGAACCATTAAAACGACCCAAAATGGCAGTAATTTCAGAGTGATACCGTTCAAGTTCTTGAATAAATTTATCAGGTGTCAACGGCGCTCCTTTTCTAGAAACAACATTGAATTAGCGAATACAGGTGCCGTATATCTGTCCACTTTCTTTAACACACCTCGAACCTGGACCGCAGTCTGTATTGAATGAGCAAGTATCGCCATAGGTTTTGTTAGTGTCAAGGGGTGCGTATACGGGTTTATCGTCATTTTTGTTGCCGGGAGACATGCCGCCCATGCAGACACCATAAATTGAACCACTGGATTTGATACATTTACTTCCAACTTCACAATCCGTGTTAAACTGACAGGCCATGGCAATTCCAGGGACAAATGCCGCAATTACTATTAAAACTGTGAGGAGCTTCATTTGTGACCTCCTTAGGAAGTGGCTCCAGGTTATACCGATGCACCAAGACGGAGCCTTTGTCTTGATGTACAACACACGCCTGACGCACCGACTTTGGCGCGTCGCTGTCGAGGCGCTTGGCGCTTGTTGGGTATTTATTTTTTCTTTCCGATCAACTTACAATTACGTTTCTGAAATTCGTTCTTTGCAATTAATTCTTGCGTCTCATCAGAATTGAAGTTATTTCCAGTTTTATAGACATTCTCCAATGCTGATTCCAAAGCGTGCTCAAATATCCGACCAATCATAAAATCTTCTGAGGGTCCCTGTAAGAGTAGCAGAACTCCTACAGGGACTTCTGTCTTTATATCCTCTCTTTTTATCTTTTCGGACTTCAATGCGGAAATAAACATCAATCCTCGATCATATCCAAACTTGAATAATCTTTCTTGCTCTTTAAAGTCTTTACTCTTTTCTGCTAATGCGGAACATTCAAAGGCACTCCATGTTTCACGCGCCATGACCGCGTATTCCTTGGAACTTTCTGCCATACCGGATTCCGCGAAAAGAAACCCTATTAAAATGACAAATATGAGTTGTTTGAAGCTTTTTTTTTGCATTGCTCCTCCTGTTTGAGTGCCAGCACCTAAAATCAGCGGGGCGGGTTGCCGCAGCCGCTGGGATTGAACTTGTTGAGTCGGTAGGTCGGGTAGAGCGCAGCGAAACCCGACATCATCCTTTATTCATTGCCGACACGATGTTTGAATGTAATCTCATTATGCGCACCCCAATCGTCATGATAAATTCCCTGTTTCACATAGCGATTAAAGGTCGAATGCGGCCATAATTTTGGGGCCTTCGTCAAACCATGCTTTACCGGATTGTAATGAATGTATTCAACATGTCTGATAAAATCGTCATCATCCCTTATCTGATGTTCCCAGTAACGCCTTTGCCAGATTGCTTGTTCACCTTTATCGAGATGGGCTGCCATTTGCCGCCCCTTGAACTCCTCCCGGCATTGTCTGCTGAAATGACTCTTGATCTGACGCCAGCGCATGGAAAAGTTGCTGTCATTTTCCGGCAAGGTCCAGATACAATGCAGATGGTCGGGCAGCAATACAAAAGCTTCTACGGTAAATGGATGTCGCTCCATGATGGATTGGAAAGCCTCTTTCAGCAGTGAAACATTTGATTCATGACAGAGGATGGCACGTCGTTCGTACGTCACAATCGTAAAAAAGAACGTTGCCCCTTTCGCCGTCGATCTTCTGTATTGCATCCTTCCTCTGATGCTGGTCAATCGTTAGCATTGTGTCGGGTTTCGCTACGCTCTACCCGACCTACGAAACTGCGTACTTAATCAACGCTTGCGTCCTATGGGATTCTCTCGGGAAGTCTGCTGCCCGAGCTGTTGGGCGAGCCCGATGAGAATTCCTTCGGGACCCCGGATGTAGCAGAGCCGATATATGTTTTCATACTGGACCACTTCGCCGACGAGCTTCGCGCCGCGTTTGCCGAGCCGGACGAGCGTATCGTCGATGTCCTCCACGGTGAACATGACGCGTAGGTAACCGAGAGCGTTCACTGGGGCGCTGCGGTGATCGGCGACCACGGGCGGCGCGAGGAAGCGGGACAGCTCGAGCCGGCTGTGACCGTCCGGCGTACGCATCATGGCAATCTCGACGCGCATGTCGCGCAATCCGGTGACGCCATCTGCCCAGTCTCCTTCAACTGTGGCACGCCCCTCGAGATCGAGACCAAGTTCGGTGAAGAACTCAATGGCGGCATCGATGTCTTCAACCACGATGCCGACGTTGTCCATACGCATGACTGTCATGATGTCTCCTTGGCTTCTAACAAGTTGTTTACTAGAAGCATAAAGCATCCAATCCACAACACGCTATGGTTCAATTGATTCAATTGAACCATATTTAAGAACTTTTGTCAAGAGGAAATTTTAGAGATGAAGAGAGAGGTGAGAAGATTACATTTCCGGCAGCAGAATATTGATCTGGCTTCCGGGGAAAGAGATGAGATTTCGTTCCTGTGCCGCGCCCCTGGCCCAGGGCGGGATGATGGAGAGCCGGGCAGTACCCGAGCGGATGGAAAGTTTGCCCTGCCATTGCTCGACAAAACGCCTGACCGCGGCGAGTCCATGGCCCCTGCCCTCGTCTTCATAGCGCGACGCGCCGTGCAGGAGCGCATGGTCGATGGCGTCAAGGTCTCCCTTCAGCTTGAACCGGTGCGAAAGAGATTTGCGAAATCCTACTCCCACGTCCATGACCGCGATCTTGACGACATTCTTATTCATGCTCTGGTAGCGGTACTTCTGTATCCCTACATAGCCCGTGGTCTCGCTGTGTTCGATGATGTTCTGACAGACCTCGGACAATGCCACGATAAAACCGTTGATGGTCCGGTCGTCGTATCGAAGATGCGTTGCGAGTATGGCCTGAGCGCGGTCTCTTACCTTTCCGACGATGGTGTGGATGTCGTTGGACTTCTCGATCGCGGTGATTTCGAGCAGGACATCGGAATCGGGGTTTCGGTCATATTTTTCGGGAAGGTCGGGTGAAGAATAGTCGAGGGTGAAATAACGTTTCGCAAACGTAAAGAAGTCCATCCGGTCGAGGTAGGCGATCACCTCGGGAGATTGCGGGAGAATAACGCTCTTCCTCACATCCTCAAGCAGGCAAAGCTCGCCGATTTCGAGGAGCGCCAGCATGCCATAGGGATCGATAAAGGAAACTGTGCTGAGGTCTATCTGTTCCGAGCGAATAAAGGACTTGAGGGTTTGTTCGAAGGTATCTTCGGTTATCTGGTTCATCGGGAGAAATAAAACACCGCAGCCTGAAGCACGAGATTCGTATAGATCCCGGCGCCGATGTCGTCGAGCATCACGCCGAGTCCGCCGGGGATCTTTTCGAGCCGTCTCAGGGGAAAGGGCTTAATGATATCGAAGAACCGGAACAGAAAAAAACCAGCTGCCGCATACCACAACCCCGCAGGGACCAGAAACATGGCCACCAGGTATCCTGCGATCTCATCGATCACGATAGAGGGGCTGTCCTTGCGCCCAAGCAGGACTTCGGCGCGGTCAGCGGCCCAGGTCCCGAGAAGGAACACTGCAAGCATCAGCAGCGCGTACCAACTCGGCGAAAAGCCCTTCATGCACCAATAGAGGAGAACTCCGACAACTGTCCCGGCTGTACCCGGAGCAAAGGGCGACAGGCCGGAATAGGCGCCCTGGGAAATAAAGAGGATGATCGTTCGGAAAAAAATATTCATTCACCCTAACCCGGACACGTTCACGTCAAGTGCTGGTCTTACAGACCCGGATAACGGGTTGCACGGAAGTCACAGATGACAGAGAGAATAAAGATAATGCTGTCAACGTTCGTTCACCCGTGGAGAAGATCTATTCGGGTTTGGGCGGATCAATAATATCCTCGTCGCCATAGGATTCAACGACTCCGTTGATGATGCGTATGTAAAATTTATTTGATCTGAATTTACGCGTCTTGTTCATGTACACAAGATATTTGACATCTTTTTTTGCCGATACGCTCAAAGGCGGCCCCTCAAGCGATAGTCACCGCCTCCTCGGGCATCCCGATGATGAGCGAAGCACTATTGAAGTCTGCGGTCGCGCATGGCGATTTTTATCACGCGGTCGTTCTGCAGGATAACATGCCGCACGCCGTACCGCCAGCATTCGATGCCGCCGGCCCCCACCCATTTATCGCCAGGCCTGCCCTCCGCCGAAAGCAGGTCCTGTTGGGTCATGCCGACCGTTGCCACGGCGCACCCGGTGAGGAGCAGCACATATCCGATCATGATCATGCGGAGCAACAGATATCTCATACATCAGTCCTTGTCTGCCGAATTTGGACAATCAGTGCGCCTGCAAGCGGAAGGCAGATCAAAAGACGTCTCCGGGCGACCGGAACAGAATGCCGATATTCACATAGATCAGCCGTTCCTTGATGTCGAGATCATAGAACGAGGTTGTGGAATCTCCTTCATAATTCATGAACAGATACCCTGCCTTGACCGCGAAAGTGACCGTACCGGGTAAATTGAAATTCATGCCCAGCACGGGCCCCACGCCACCGCCGAAAAAATCATAGTCATTGAGCGAATCGCTTCCCTTCGGCCAGGCAAGGCGGATCTCCGGTCCCATCCACAAACGAAAGCCATCTGTCCGCACTATGCCGAACCCGAAGGAATTGCTGATCATCAGGCCGCCAAGCTTCAGATCACTGACCTGCAAATTTATTGGTAAACTCATCGTATCCCAGATTCAGCTGATAGTTGAAAAAGCTGTCCCGCGCCACAGCAGTGTCAAATACAAACCCCGCACCCTGATGCGCGGTCTTATCTTTAAAACTGGTGCTGGAGTAGTCATCCGACCACGTCGCAGACCCGTCGCCGCCGACGGAGCCGTAAATACCGAATCCTGCGGCATGGGCATCAGATGTTCCCAGGACCAGCGCGGTTGCAAAACAAATACACAATACGAGAATGTTCTTCATCAAAAGCCTCCTTGAATATATTATGAAAGACTGCTGCTTCCAGTTTTCAGTCTTTAGTATTATGCATTTTATATGAGTCTGTGAATGGCAGCAAGAGAAAATCTGCAGAAGAAAAGGGGTATTTTCAGGGCATATGCGGAAAGTTGCATAATGATGCAACGCAGAGCGTGCTTAAACAATGCTAGGCAAACTGTGGGGAAACATGAGGGGGCAAAGCTGAGGAGGCAGATAATCGCGTGAAGTCAACTGCAGCACGCCTCAAGGGTGAATGAACATACTCTTTTAAGCGATTTTTTTCGCGGAGCAATCCTCACGACGTTCAAGCGTATAAGGACACACTCGCACCTGCTTAAGCGGTTTGCGCGACGTTCTTTTTCTTGTGTATGACAGGGCCGGACCAACAGACCGCCCCTCTCTCACGTGACTCATATTGACCGCTGTCATTATCTCTTTCCTCCCTCCTGCTCGTCGATACTTTCTATGATAGCATATTTTTTACCACTCACAATATGTTGAAATACCGAGCAATTGCCAGCAAGTTTACCATCCTGGTGACCAATGAATTCACTCAGTCACGGCAACTAACACGGGTCTGATCCCTGGATGTTTCATAATTTTCTGTCGAGCAAACCGGCAAGACGCTCCAGATGTTCTTTTTCAGCTGCTGCGAGCAGAGAGAAGAGCTCTTTGGCATTTGTATCAGAGCCTCTCCGGCCCATCTTGATATAGAGGTCATAGGAATTTGTTTCGAGGCCGATCGCAAGATCCAGCACATCAGTGAGCTTTTTATCCCTGGCCCAGTCCAGGGCACCGGAAATGCTCATGCCCCCTTCCATAACATCCTCGGAAGTTCCAAGGCTGGCCAGTGGAAAGCCGGATGATGTAGTGGTCAGCTTGCGGAGCAGGTCCGCAAGCATTGATTGGTGAAGCTCTTCCGCAACAACAAGGTTCTCAAAGAGCTCGACTGCATCCCGATCGATCAGCAAGGTCTGTATCTCTGTGTAAAACCTCCGGCTCCCCTCCTCCAATGACCAGGCCAGGGCAATGAGCTCTTCCGTCGGCGCGTCATCCGGAAAGCGGGCCATCCCTGCATCAGGCTCGCCAGTCGCGACGAGGCCGTCCCACGCCCGCATCCCACCTTCCATACTGTACACTTCCTTGAATCCGGCAGTGGCGAGCATCGACGCAGCGGCACGGCTGCGAACACCTGAGCCTCAATAAGCAAGGGTCGGTTTGTTCGGATCGAGCTGATCCGCAAGAGACAGGAGATCGGCGGCAGGCATGAGCCGGGCGCCGGGCAGATGGGCTCGTTCATATTCCCCGGGCTGCCGCACGTCGATCAGATTATATTCTGAGGCGTCCTTACGGCTGAGAAGCTCCCTGACCTGCGCTGCGCTCATCGTCGGCACCGGCTTAAAATAATCGCGTATGCTCACGGGTCATCTCCTGCGTGGATCCTCTCACCTTTTTGGAACGGTCATGCCGAAAGTATAGCACAGGGCTGCAGATGATTTCGACAAGACCTCGGTAACGGGATTTTCACTCGGAGAAGAAAGAGCGATAAGCCTGGCAGGGGTGAGTCAGAACGTGCAGAGAAGCCCCGGAAGCGGTCGATCCCGCAGTCCGTTATTTCACATTCCGAATTTGAACCACCGATTCCGCAATCCGAAATCCGCAATCCGAATTAGAACATCAGGTGCCGTTTTCAAAAAATAGACCTGCCCTTTCCCACGCTTCATCCATAGTCGCGCTGGACTGGACCCGCGATGCCAGGAGGTGGCCGAACTGATAGTTTCGGGCGAAATAATGCGTGAATTCCTTAAGCCTGCCGAGCCGGTATTCAGGCCGGAAAAGCTCGTTGAGGTGCTTGATAAAACTGCCATAGACCATCGGAAGCGAAACTGATGGATGATCGATGGCGCAGCCGTACACGTCCCGGGCGATCTCGGCAAAGAGCCAGGGTCGTATCGCTGCTCCGCGGCCGATCATCAGACCGTCGGCGCCGGACATGCGAAGACACTGTTCCGCATCCTGGACCGTGAAGATCCCGCCATTGGCAATGACCGGGATCCTGACACGGCCTTTTACCTTGGCGACCCAGTCCCAGCGCGGCGCTCTGGCAAAGGACTCTTTTTTGAGCCGGGCATGGACCGAGAGCATATCAATGCCTTCATCTTCGAGCATGCTGCAGAAGTCCAGTAATTTCTGTTCGTCCAATTCGATGCCGAGCCGGATCTTTGCCGTAAGCGGGAGTTCGGTTCGCTTCCGGGCTTCGGCCACCATACGGCGTACATCCTCGGGCTGTTCCATCAGCCTGATACCCGCTCCCATCTTACCAACAGCGGGGGCAGGACAGCCCATATTCAGGTCGATCGCATCCGGTTTCAGCTTATGCAGAACATCGATGGCCGGACCGATCTCCTGGTCCGTGGAGATCAGCAGCTGATAGGAAAGCGGTTTTTCCAGCACCGTCCTGATAATGTACGGCGAGAACCGGGGACTTTCGGTGGGCAGCCTTTTTGCCGCCAGCATCTCCGTTGACAACAGGCCGACCCCGCCGAAACCGGAACAGATCTGCCGGAGAGCGCTGTGCGTCAGGCCTGCCATGGGCGCCAGGAGCAGAGGCGGATCGATGGTAAGATCCCGGATCTGAATTTTTCGGACGAGTGTTTTCATTTTCTCTTCACTAAGGATCCAGATGCGGAGTTTTGCGTTGCGCAGGGAAGCTTCATGATAATCGATCCGAAGACGGGTTCACACGGGCCGGAGAACGGGAGGTCGTTAACAACGCGTTGACTACTCGCTGCACGTCTTTTTCTTTTCACAAGCCTCGCCGATCTGTATGGCGCGGCCATCAGCACCCTGGGGAACGCTGCAGCGAATTGCGTCAAAGGCGAGCAGGATGCGCTTTTCCTTCTCAATCCGCTCTGCAGCAAGCGGTTTTTGGTCGATGCCGGCAAGCATCTTCAGCAGCTCTTCTCTGACCGGGACCGAGCCAAAGCCTTCTCCGATCACATTGCCGGTTGCGGTATCCAGGAATTCCGCATGCTCCGGATCTGCAACCACCGCGAACGGCACAGGCGGTACAGCGAGCAGCCGGGCCGCGGCAATGGCCTGGCGCTCACGGGAAGAGAGCGAGCCCGCGGAACATTTGATGACCATCGCTTTTTTCCCACCTAGGGTCACCAGGAAATCCACAGAGGAATGCGCGTTCTCAGCACCGAGCGTAACGGTAAAAATGACGTTCCGCTCGACCTCTTCCGCGGCATAGCCTTTCTTTTCCAGGAGAAGAAAGTACATCATCTTGCGTGCTGCAGCAGCAAGATGGGCGCCGTCCTCCATCTCCTGCTCGATGATCGCAAAGATTTTTTTTTCACGCTGCACTAATTCGTCTTCCATCTTTGCCTGCTCTTTCATGACAAATTCCACCTTTACCCTCTCCCCCGAGGGGAGAGGGTAGGGTGAGGGGGTGGTTTTATTATTTTTTCTTTGCTGGTTTGGCCTTCTTCGCAGCTTTCTTCACTGCTTTTTTCACTGCCTTCTTTTTCGCAGGTGCGGCCTTTTTTACCGCCTTCTTCGCCGGTGCTGCTGTTTTTTTCTTTGCAGCTTTTTTTACAGCTTTTTTCGCTGTTTTCTTTTTCGGCTGGGCAGGCTTCTTGGGGGTCACCGACGCAAGTGTTGCAAGCTCCTTTCTCCCCGGCGTAGTGATCGCCCGGGTGCCTGCAGCCATGATGCCGGTGCCGCTGGAAGCCGATGTCGCAGCCGGCAGCTGGAGCGGCTTCGGCGCGGGATTCGCCTTTGGCGCGCCGCCGGGCAGCATGCCGAGGATGTTCCGCTCGCGAACCAGGACGCGGTCCTCGTCGCCGACCTTGTAGGTCTGGCCGGCATATTGCTCGTAGAGCACATAGTCTCCCGGCTTGACTGTCGTTTTTATGAACTTCCGGTCCTTGGGGTCCTTCTTTTTCTTCTTGTCATAGGGTTCTTCTTCAAGCGCACCCGGTCCGATCGCCTCTACCACGCCCTGTGCCGGCTTTTCCCTGGCCGAATCGGGAACATAGAGGCCTCCCGCGCTCACTTCTTCAGCCGGGGATGGCTTGATCACTGCCCAGTCTTGCAAAGGTACCAGTTTCATCGATGTTCCTCCTGAAATGATCTCCCGTAGGAGAACCATGCTCGCTACCAAGTATGGTATAGTTGTTGTATACGATTTTCCCAACACAATAATAACACGTTTATTATACGGGAAAACAACGCTCCTGTCAAAAGAAGAGGGAGGGATCATGCATAAACTGGCAGCAATGGCGTTGGCAATGTTCTTCCTGGCGGGCGGAACAGCGGCTTTTGCAGATTCCACGACAGTTTCGGACAAAGGGATGTTCGAAGTGGACGGCTCCTTTGGCTTTGGGAGCGGGTCGGGACCTTTGGACAACGGCGGCGGTGTCAACTTCGGCGCAGGCTCTATGCTGAACACCATCGACAGCAACCTTCAGGCGCGCGTCGATATGTCCTATTATGATTTCAGCACTGATTTCCTGGGTTATGACCTGTCCTATACGCGCGTACCGATCACCGTCAGCGCTCGTTATTACTTTCCGATCAATGGCCGGCTGAAAGCTTTTGCCCAGGCAGGCCTTGAGACCAGCTTCGATTCTTTCGAGTCTTATGAAGGCACGGTGAACAAGCATACGGAAAACGAGGTGAATTTCGGGATCACGCCGGGCGGCGGCATCGAATTCCGGGTATTACCGGACGTCAGTATTTTCGCCCTCGGCAGGATCCATATCATCACGGACAATTACTTCAGCATGCAGTTCGGCGCCGCATTCCACTTCTGATCCCTGGCATCGCAGCCGCGATAAGACTGCTCTCTGCCCTACTCGCTGGGCGGGCCGCCTTTATCCCTCCCGGCAGCGGCGCTTTTTCGTCTTTACCACTGACCGGCTTCCCGCAGCACCCCTCCTGCAATGGCATCGAGCGGCAGTATGCGGTCCACAGCATCAAGCTCGATGGCCTTCTTCGGCATGCCGAAGACGACGCAGGAATCTTCATCCTGGGCGATGGTATAGGCCCCGGCCTCCTTCATCTCGAGCATGCCCCTGGCCCCGTCATCTCCCATGCCGGTCATGATCACGGCGATAGCGTTCTTGCCTGCATAGCGTGCTGCGGAGCGGAACAGCACGTCGACCGACGGGCGCTGGCGGCTCACGAGAGGGCCATCCTTCATTTCCACATAATACCGGGCCCCGCTTCGTTTGAGCAGCAGGTGGCGGTTGCCCCGGGCGATGAGCGCCCGGCCCCGGATGACGGTGTCGTTGTCCTCGGCCTCTTTGACCGTGATCCGGCAAATCCCGTCGAGCCGCGTGGCAAAGGCCCGCGTAAAGTTTTCGGGCATATGCTGCACGATCACGATGCCGGGGGAGTCAGGCGGCATGGCCTGCAGGAACATCTTGAGGGCCTCGGTCCCGCCGGTTGATGCGCCGACCACAACCACCTTCTCCGTGGTCCGGAGCATTGCCTCGGTCTGCCGCGTCGATTTCGGCATGACGGCGTCCGCTGTCAGCTTCGGCGTGACCACGGTGATGCCCGTGGCAATGCGTTTCACCCGCGCCTGGGCAGCGGCCTTGACCGCGTCGCAGATCCGTATCCGCGATTCTTCGAGGAACTGCTTGGTCCCGATCCGGGGTTTCTGGATGATCTCGACCGCACCGTACTCCAGCGCCCGCAGCACCGTCTCGGACCCCTCCTCGGCCAGCGAGGAGCAGATCACCACGGGAATGGGATGCTGGCTCATGACCTTATGCAGAAACGTCAGGCCGTCCATGCGCGGCATCTCGACGTCGAGCAGGATCACGTCCGGGACCTCGTGCAGGATCTTTTCCGCGGCAAAAAACGGGTCCGCGGCCACGGCCATCACCTCGATCCCGTGGTCGGACGACAGGACCCCGCTCAGAAGCTGGCGGATGAACGCCGAATCATCAACTATGAGCACCCGTATCTTCCTGGTCATTTCGCGTCCGTTCCGCTGTCGGCGAGAACAATGCCCGCCTGCAGCCGTTTCATCAAAACTTCTCCCGTCGCGGTATTAAAGAACAGTTTCCGTCCCGTCGTGCCGCCCACATCCATGGCGATCACCCGTATGCCCACCTTCTCAAGCGTCTGCTGCGCGATATCGATGTTCTGCCTGCCCACGGAAATAGTGTTTCTCCCGCTGAGCCGTATGCTGAACATGTCGGCGCCGCCGAAGACTTTCACCTCGATCTCGCCGCGTTTCATTCTGTGCTCGTCAAAGAGCTTCACCATCATCTCGATGGCGCATTCCACATACTTCGCCCGCTCTGCACAGGCCCGGCTGCAGACAGCGCGTTCGCGGCACTTCGGCAGCAGACCGTGGCAGATCGCGCCCACGCGCGTCTTTCGGTGGAACATGGTCACCGACAGGCAGGAACCGAGCACGGTCATAACGCTCGACGGTTTGTCCGAGAAATGCAGTTCTCCCGACTTCAGATAGATGACAGGCAGGTCGTTCTCGTTCGGGCTCATGCGATCTTTCTGTACACCGTGGACGTGACCCGCTGGAGCGGAAGATCGAAGCCGTGCACCGTTTCCGAGTGCCCCAGAAAAAGGTACCCGCCTGGCCTCAAGAAGTTGCACAGCCGTCCCAGCAGTTTTTCCTGGTTCAGGCGCTCAAAGTAGATAATGACGTTGCGGCAAAAAATGACGTCCAGGAGCTCTGGCCGCCGATACTGTTCATCCATCAGGTTGACGCGCTCGAAACGGATCAGGGAGCGCAGCTCCGGAGTGATCCGCACCTGTCCCTTGGTGGGGTCCTTGCTCTTCATCAGGTATTTTTGTTTGATCGAGAGCGGCACCGGGGCAACGCGTTCCTCATCGTAAATGCCGAGTTTGGCCTTTTCCAGCACTTTGGTGGAAATGTCCGTGGCAAGAACAGTGAAGCGGAATCCCGGATGGAGAGTTGCGAATTCGGAAAGCACCATGGCGAGCGTATAGGGCTCCTCGCCGGACGAGCATCCCGCACTCCAGATGGTGAAGCACGACCCGCTGCTTGAGGCAGGGTCGGCAAACGGCGGCAGCACGGTGTCGGTCAGAATTTGGAAGTGGCCTGGTTCGCGAAAAAAATCGGTCTTGTTCGTGGTGACGGCATTGATCATCTGCACCAGTTCATCCTGGCCGTTGGGGGAATTGAACAGGTACTCGCAATAGTCCCCGAAGGTGGCGGCGCCCACGCTCTTGAGGCGCTTCTGCAGCCGTGCTTCCAGCATGATCTTTTTCCCGGGCGGCATTTTGATCCCGCACTGGGTATGGATGAACTCGCTCAGCCGGGTGAACTCCTGCGCGGTCATGGGCTTTGCCATTTCTTTTTGAAAGCCGTTGTCTGTCATGCCTGTTCTTCCCGCGCCGGCGCTTTAAAGCCGGGTGCCGTTGTTTTCCGTCCACACGAAAGGGTAAATAGTACGAAGGGTAGGATGGAGGATACTGTGTCTGTGTCCTGCAGCAGTACTGCACGTTCATCCGGCGTTTATGATAACCTGATAGGCTGGAACAATGCAAAGCCTTTTCTCACAAGGGACGATGATGACGACCTCTCTGGGACATCACGAAAAGAATTGTATTCTTCAGCGCCTCATGTTCAGCAGGTTAACTGGAGAGCGCGGGAAGAGAGCGCGTGCTGATCAGGCAGTGCCACCCGGCAGGGCGTATTGTTCGGCCCGGGATTCATCGCCCGTCCCCGGAAGGGAGTCCATTTCGTCCAGCAGGAAGAACGCAATCGTTCCCTGCATCTGCTCCGCCTGGGACGAAAGGTCTCCTGCCGTAGCGGCAATCTCCTCGGCAGAGGCCGCGTTCTGCTGGATGACCTGGTTCAGCTGCTGGATCGCATTGTTGATCTGGCCGGCGCCCGAAGACTGCTCTTTGCTCGATGCGCTGATCTCCTGCACCAGCTCCGCCGTCTTCTGAATGTCGGGGACCAGCCTGGCCAGCATGGTCCCGGCACGCTCGGCAACTGCAACGCTCGAAACGGACAGCGCTCCGATGTCCCGGGCCGCGGTCTGGCTCCGCTCGGCCAACTTGCGCACCTCGGCGGCGACCACGGCAAAACCTCTGCCGTGCTCGCCTGCGCGGGCGGCTTCGATCGCCGCGTTCAGCGCCAGCAGATTGGTCTGGCGCGCGATCTCCTCGACGACCGATATTCTGGCCGCGATCTGCTTCATGGCAGCCATCGCCTCTGTCACGGCCTGTCCGCTCTCGGTCGCATCAGCAGCCGACTGCTGGGCGATCTTTTCGGTCCGCTGCGCGTTCTCTGCATTCAGTTTGATCGTCGCGGACATCTCTTCGACCGACGACGAGGCTTCCTCGGCTGAAGCCGCCTGCTCGGATGTGCCCTGGGACATTCGTTCCGACCCTGCTGTCAGGTCCTTGCTGCGCGACGCCACCTCTTCGGACATCCTGTGCACCTCAGCAATGACTTCGCCGAGCCTGGCCCTCATGGACTTCATGGCAATGAACAGCTGACCGGCCTCGTCCCGGGTTTCGAGGTCCCAGATCCGGGCACGGCTGTTGCGCAGGTCGCCGTTAGCGACCTTTTTCAGGATGCTGGAAACCCTGACCAGGGGCCGGGTGATGGACCGCGTCAGCAGCAAGCCGAAGAGACTGCCGAACACGATCATCACCAGGCTGAGACTGATGATCGTCCGGCGGGTCCTCAGGGCGTCCTGCAGCATCACGTCCTCGGACAGGATATTCCGGCTCGCCAGCTCGCACGTTTTTTTGAGCAATGTCTGAACGTGCTCAAGGTGCGTCAGCGTGGATGCCTTGTAAATTTCGCGGGCCTCCTCGCTCTGGCCCTGGCTCCGCACCCGCTGGATATGGGCGGCTGATTCGTGCAGCATCCGGTGGGGCGCTTCGATCGCAGCCAGCGGCTCTGCTAAAGCAGGGAGCAGCTTCTCGGCTGCCGTCCTGCCGCCCCCATAATACCATTTTCCGAAGGCGCACTGGGTGTGGTCCAGCTGGACCTTCAGCTCCGTGACGCGGTCATCGTAGACATACTGTCCGAGAACTTGCGCCCAGGTGAGATGGTCCACTTCCCGCTGCAACAGCTCGCCCCGGAGCTTGCTGCCTTCGGTCGCCTCTATGCCGCCATCAACGATCATGCCTACACCGTAGATCGACCAAGCTGCGATCAACCCCATCATGAGCATGACCATCCCCATGCCGATCAGGATCTTTCTGCCGAGCGAGATATCCTTCCAGCTCATGCTTCCCCCCGTCGTCCTTGCGCTTCGCCTTCCCGACTACTGCGCTGCTTCCCCTGCGGCCCCGGCCTGGCCTTCCTGCACCAGGGACAGTTCCTCGGTCGAGAAGATCTTGTCAATGTCGAGGATGATGATGAACTTGTCGTTCTGCTTGCCCATCCCCGTGATGAACTCGGTCTTGAGCTTCGTCCCGATCCGCGGAGCCGGTTCGATGTGCTCCGCCTCAAGATCGATCACTTCCTGCACCGAGTCGGCCAGCGCGCCCAGGATCGTGGTCTCGCTGTCCACCCGCACTTCCAGGATGATAATGCAGGTGTTCACTGTCTTTTCGGTCCTGCTCATGTCGAACTTGAGCCGCAGGTCCACCACCGGCACCACGCTTCCGCGCAGATTGATGACTCCCCGCATGAAATCCGGCGTCCGGGGGACCTTCGTGACGGATCGTAAAATCCAGCACTTCGCGCACTTTCGTAATATCAACCGCATACACTTCTTCGCCGAGCTTAAAGGTAAGATATTGTGTCATCGCTTCGATTTCTGCTATGCTCATGGTTTCCTCCCTCGCAATTTCGGATTAGGTAATTGCGGATTGCGAAATGAAAATCGGAAAAAGCTTTGGTATTGATGTCCACGGTTTCATCAAATCCGAAATCCGCAATCCGAAATCCGTAATTTTAGTACCGCTCGAACTCCGCGTCTTTGCCGTCAGCCTTGCCGTGGCCGTCATGACCCATATTGAGCGCGACGCCTGCAGGTTTTGCAGCCAGGCCTTTTGCCAGACGGGCGATCTGGACCTGATGTGCGGAGTGAGCCGGCTTCCTGGCCCCGGCAAGCCGCCGAGTGCTCCCCTGTTCCACATTGTTCATCTTGAAGAACGAGATGGTGCCCTGGAGCTGCTCTGCCTGGGACGAGAGTTCTTCGGCCGTTGACGCCATTTCTTCGGCAGCACCGGCGTTCTGCTGGATCACCTGATTGAGCTGCTGGATGGCGCTGTTGATCTGGTCGGCGCCGTGACGCCTGTTCCTTGCTCGACGCGCTGATCTCCTGCACGAGCTCCGACGTCTTCTGGATGTCCGGTACGAGCTTCGTCAGCATGGAACCGGCCCGCTCCGCAACCTCGACGCTCGACATGGACAACTTGCTGATCTCGCCTGCGGCGGTCTGGCTGCGCTCGGCCAGCTTCCTGACCTCAGCGGCCACGACAGCGAAGCCCTTGCCGTGCTCGCCGGCACGTGCGGCTTCGATGGCGGCGTTCAGGGCCAGCAAATTGGTCTGGCGCGCGATCTCTTCGATGATCGAGATCCTCGATGCGATCTCTTTCATGGCGGCCATGGCTTCGGAAACAGCCTTGCCGCTATCGATGGCGTCGTTGGCCGACTTGAGCGCGATCTTCTCGGTCTGCTGGGCATTGTCCGCGTTCTGCTTGATCGTGGCGTTCATCTCTTCAACCGATGACGAGGCCTCTTCCGCCGATGCCGCCTGCTCGGTCGTGCCCTGGGACATCTGCTCGGAACCGGCTGAGAGCTGCTGGCTGCCCGAGGCCACGTTGTCCGCCGCGGTCTTAACGTCGGCCACGACTGTTTTGAGCTTCTCGATCATCTTTTTCATCGCCAGAAGCACCTGGCCAGTCTCGTCCTTGTTTTGTTCGCCGATCGAAACCGTAAGATCGCCATCGGCCAGCTTATTGCTCACGGCAACCGCTTCAACGAGAGGGACGGTAATATTCCGGGAAAGCGTAAACCCGATGACAGCGGAAAGAATAATGCCTATCAGGGTAAAGATGAGAATAAGCCTGTTTGCCAGTGCATAAGCTGCATCTGCAAGCTTCATGGCCTCGCCCATCTCGTTGCCGGCCATTTTTTCCGCATCTTCCATCTTCCTCAGGATATCGTTCCGGGCCGCATCTGCCCCTTCCATTGCCTCACGGGCTCTGACCTCGGATTCAGCCAGCTGCACGGTTCCTGCCTGGACGGTTTGGCGGTGCTGACTGATGATTTCCTTGCCGTACTGGGCAAGCTTGTCATGAACTGCCTGGGCTTCCTCTATCTGCCGGATCAGGTCCTTGTTGGTTGTCGCAATAACAGTGATATCGCCGAGATTGCTCCCCCTCACAACAGCTTCAGCCATTTTGTCAAATTCTTTCATGAACTGCTCATATTCGCTTTCAATACCGGCCAGTTTTCCCGGATCAGGCTCAAGCATATACTCGGCCAGCGCATCTCCCGCCTGAAGGACCTTTGCTTTTGCCTCCATGACCGTATCGGCAATCGGCACTTTCTCGTCCAGGATCATATCGGCTGCCGACATCACCTGGTTAAGCTGGATGTAGGAAACAAAACCCGATATTGCCAACAGTGCCGTTATTAGAAAAAAGCCAGCCAACAACTTCGTCCCAATCTTAATATTGCCCAGATTCATGATACCCTCCACTGTCAGATTTTTAAAATCGTTTAGGCTTCGCGATAATGGCGTTCATCAAAGATTTTATTGCTGTTTCTCTCTACCGGAAAACTCTAGAATTTTACAGCCAGGCCCGCAAGCACGGCATGGTCCGTTTCGGGATCGGTGAGCCCGGCCTTAACGCCGAGATCGATGTCAAGATTTTCGGAAATTCCATAAATAAGGCCGGCAAGAGCAAAGACCGGCCGGGTGCTGTCGTTCTTGTCGGGATTGCGCTCCTGGCCGAAGTTCCCCACTATCCGGAGCTTCTCGTTCACCGAATATTCCGATGCCAGGGAGAGATGGCAGAGGCCTTCACGCTCATCTGCCCGGTTCGCATGGTGGATATATCCGAAGTTCGCGTGGAACACCCAGGGGCCTGCCTCCTGTGTACCGATCAGAAAAAGGCTGTACCCGTACTTTCCCGTGCCGAGACCGCGCTGATCGTTCCCCGTCGGCACGCTTATGCCGGGTTTCACGGCAAGGCCCCGGCCTTCCCGTTCCCAGAACCGCCACTTCATCTCGAGCGAGATGTCCGACAGTCCCTTCTCACTGGCATGAGCGGAGCCTGGCACGGTCAGGTCGCTCTCGTTCGTCTCGACCCAAACATAGGGCACGCCGATCACCGCATCAACGGCGTCCGTGATGCCATAGGAGAGCGTGGCCCCCACCCCGACCGCTCGCTCGACCTTCTCGATGCCGGGCGCCGGCGTTTCCCGGTCGGAGGCGTATTCGCCGTTCAGTTCCATCTGAAACTTTCCTGTGCCCTGCGTTCCCATATCATCGGTGATCAACGGGTGGGCGGCATATGCTGCAGGGGAACAGAGCATGACCCCCAAAACCAGCGATATCTGCAGCACGACAAATTCTTTTTTCATGCATCCCTCTTGTTAATTTACTGCTGCTTTTCTCCCGTGCGGCCTCAGAATATTTTTTATCCTTGCGTGTGTTCCGCATCCTGCACCAGGGCCAGTTCGTCGGTCGAGAAGATCTTGTCGATGTCGAGAATGATGATGAACTTGTCTGTCCCGCTTGCCCATCCCCTTGATGAACTCGGTGTTCAGCCTCGTCCCGATCTGCGGCGCCGGTTCGATGTGCTCCGGCTCCAGGTCGAGCACTTCCTGCACCGAATCGGCCAGCGCGCCCAGGATCGTCGTCTCGTTGTCCACGGTCACTTCCACGATGATGATGCAGGTGTTCACCGTCTTTTCCGTCTTGCGTCATGCCGAACTTGAGCCGGAGGTCGACCACCGGCACCACGCTTCCCCGCAGGTTGATGACTCCGCGCATGAACTCCGGCGTCCGCGGCACCTTCGTGATCGACGTAAAGTCGAGCACTTCGCGCACCTTGCGCGATGTCGAGCGCAAAGACCTCGTCGTCGAGCTTGAAGGTCAGATACTGTGTTGTTTCCATGATTTCCGCTGCGGCTCATAGGTGCCTCCTGTTATCGAATGCGAAGTGCGGAATCCGGAATGAAATCAGCGAGCAGATCACGCTCCTGCCTCTTCATTCCGAATTCCGAATTCGCCATTCCGCATTTATTAGATATTTCTCGAACTCCGCTGTCCTGGCGATCGCCGTTGCCCATGGCCGTCATGGCCCATGTTGAGCGCAACGCCTGCGGGCATTGTGCAGCCGGGCCTTTTGCCGATGGGCGATCTGGGCCATGATGTGCCTTGTGTGAAGCCGGCATATGCCTGGCGCCGGCAAGCGCGCCGCGCGCTCCCCTGTTCCACATTGTCCACCTTGAAGAACGCGATGGTGCCCTGGAGCTGCTCGGCCTGGGACGAGAGTTCTTCGGCCGTGGACGCCATCTCCTCGGCAGCGCCCGCGTTCTGCTGGATCACCTGGTTCAGCTGCTGGATGGCGCTGTTGATCTGGTCCGCGCCGCGTGGTCTGCTCCTTGGACGCCGCGCTGATCTCCTGCACCAGCTCCGCCGTCTTCTGGATGTCCGGCACCAGCTTGGCCAGCATCTCGCCGGCCTTCTCCGCCACCTCGACGCTCGAGGTCGACAGCTGGCTGATCTCGCCTGCCGCGGTCTGGCTGCGCTCGGCCAGCTTCCTCACTTCCGCGGCCACGACGGCGAAGCCCTTGCCGTGCTCGCCGGCCCGCGCGGCCTCGATGGCCGCGTTCAGGGCCAGCAGGTTGGTCTGGCGCGCGATCTCCTCGATGATCGAGATCTTCGCCGCGATCTCCTTCATGGCGCGCCACGGTCTCGGACACGGCCTTGCCGCTCTCCTTGGCGTCGGCGGCCGACTTGAGCGCGATCTTCTCGGTCTGCTGGGCGTTGTCCGCGTTCTGCTTGATCGTGGCGTTCATCTCTTCAACCGACGACGAGGCCTCTTCCGCCGAGGCCGCCTGCTCGGTCGTGCCCTGGGACATCTGCTCGGACGCCGGCCGAGAGCTGCTGGCTGCCCGAGGCCACGTTGTCCGCCGCGGTCTTGACGTCGCCGACCACGGTCTTGAGCTTCTCGACCATGTTCTTCATGGCGCCGAGCAGCTGGCCCAGCTCGTCCGTCGCTCTTGACCTCGATATTCAACGTCAGGTCACCCTCTGCAAGACGGCCGGAGACGCCCACCGCCTCGTTCACCGGGTTCGGTGATGCTGCGGCGTGATAATGAGGGTGATGACGATGCTCACGATGATCGCGATCAGCGCGAGGGTGAACATGATAATATTGGTGCTGTTTTGTGAGGTCCGTGAAATAGACCTTCCATGGCGTCCATGCGCTTGTTGGACTCTCGCGCAAGTTCCTTGGCAGTCGCTTCGATCTTATGGGTCGAATCCTTGTACTCGTCGATGGCGGCATTGGCCTGCTGGGGCGTTGTGATCGATCCGGCCTGGATCATGCCGTAGACCTTCTTGAAGCCGCCGTCGTAAGCGGCCAGCTCGGTCTTCATGGTCTTTACTTCTTCCTTTTCAGCATCGAGGTATACGACTTTTTCAAGATCATTGAGCCGCGCGGTCAGCGCCTCATGTTGCTCCTTCCACTTGTCCATATACTTCATTTCTTTTTCCTTGTCCCCGATGTTCAGGAACAGGTCCTTTTCGTACCGCCGGAGCGCGTGCACATTGGCCCGCGCCCGGGCAGCATGCTCGGAAATGGTCGCGTCGCCCTGCAGCATCTTGATCGTTGCTGTGGACATGGCATTGGTGCCCCAGTAGCCCGGACACCGCGATACCGATAAGAATAAGCAACACAATTCCAAAACCCAAAGCCAACCGCATCCCGATCTTCATGTTCTTCAGCATTACTTCTCTCCTTTACTTGATGTAATGTCGTTAAACAATAAAATGCAGGTAAGCAGCGCTCGCCTGCCGCTATCTGCTGTCCTTATTGATCGAACGTCCCCATGCCGCCTGCCGAAGTAAAGGAGAGCTCGTCTGCTTCCGCGATCTGCACCAGTTTCGGCACGTCCAGGACCAGCGCCACCGTGCCGTCTCCCAGGATGGTGGCGCCCGATAGCCCCTCCACATCGCGGTAGTAGGTGCCGAGGTTCTTGATGACCGTCTGGTGGCCGCCCACAATATGATCGACGACAAAACCGACCCGTTTCTGCTCGATGCCGCACGATCACGATCTGTTCGATGGCCGGCCCGGCGCCGGCGATGCTGAACTGTTCCCGCAGCCGGACATAGGGAACGATGTGCCCCCGCACGTTATCAGGTGTTTGTTATTGCCTGTTGCGGAAGCTGCCGCCGATCAGCTCCACGCATTCATCGACCAGCGAAAGGGGGAAGATGAAGTGCTCATCGCCGATCTTCGTGAGGAACCCGTCGATGATGGCCAGGGTCAGCGGCAACCGGAGCGTGATCACGGTCCCTGTTCCCTTGTCGCTGTTGATCTCGATCGTTCCACGGAGGGCGTCAATGGCCCGCTTCACCACGTCGAGCCCCACGCCGCGGCCCGAAACGCTCGTAACCGTCTTTGCCGTCGAAAAGCCGGGCAGCAGGACCAGCCCGAGGACCTCCTTGTCGGTCAGGTCCGCGTCATCCCTGATCATTCCCCGCTCAACGGCCTTGGCGCGAACCGCGTCGCGGTCGAGGCCGGCGCCGTCGTCCCTGATCTCGATCAGGACATGGGCGCCGGAGTGCACGGCGGAGAGGCTGATGGTGCCGACCGCAGGCTTGCGGGCTGCTTTGCGGACCTCGGGAGATTCGATGCCATGGTCGATGCTGTTCCTGATCAGATGGACCAGCGGGTCGCCGAGCTTTTCGATCACGGTCTTGTCCAGTTCGGTCTCGGCGCCTTCGGTGACGAGCTCCACTTCCTTTCCCAGTTCCTTGCCCAGGTCGCGGACCAGCCTTCTGAACCTGCTGAAGGTGGTGCCGATGGGCAGCATGCGGATGCTCATGGTCCGGTCGCGCAGGTCGGCGGTCAGCCGCTCCACCTCTTCGGCAATGGAGAGCAGCGCGGGATCGTTGCGGGTGGCAGCCGTCTGGCTCAGGCGGGCCTGGACCGTGACGAGTTCTCCCACCAGGTCGACGAGGCCGTCCAGCTTGTCCGTCGAGACCCGGATGCTCGAAGCAATTTCCGCGGTCTGGCGCCGCTCCCGCATTTCACGCACATGTTCCTGCTCGGCAAGGGCCGACTCCACCGTATCACCGCTGACGAGGCCGGTCTCGACCAGCACTTCGCCGACCCGCTTTTTCGACTTCAGCGCCAGGTGAAGGTCCTCGGAACTGATATCGCCGCGCTCAAGCAGAATTTCTCCGAGCGTTTTGTAGGCTGCTTCATCGTATGCAAGGCACCCTTCCTCATCAATGATGGTGATCGTTATTTCGCTCCTGTCCTTGACAAAGATGAAGACATCCTCGATGGCGTTGATCCCCTGGGACGTGGTCAGGATCACGTCCCAGAACGTGTAGCACAGGTCGGGATTGAAATCTTCGAAATAGGGGATGGCGTCGGTCCGGGCCACTACCCTGCCGTCGCCGAGGCCGATCAGCTCCTTCAGCAGATCAAGGGGATTCGTCCCTTCGGCGAGGATGCCAGGCGAGGGCCGGAACTGGATCCGGTAGGTCACCTGGTTCCCCGGGACCGGCGCTGCGCCTTCAGCCTGTTGTTTGGGAGTGCATGCAGGCGCGGTACCCCGCGAAGCAGCCAGGCCTGCGGGAATAAGCCTTTTAAACTGTGACAGGATATCCGCCGTCATACCGGGAGCGATGGAGCCGCCGCAGTAGTATGCGTCGAACATCTCTTTGATCTGATCGCGGGCCCGCAGGGTGAGATCGATGATCTCCTTGGTCACGTCGATCTTCCCCTTGCGCACGAGGTCGAAAAAACTCTCGATTTCATGGGTAAAGGCCGAAACCTCGGTGAATTCGCAGGCCCCGCCCGAGCCCTTGATCGTATGCATGACCCGGAACACCCGGCCGATATGCTCCTCGTCCCCCGGGACGTCCTCAAGCTCCAGCAGCGAGGCTTCAAGCTCGGCAAGAAGTTCCTGCGCTTCTTCCCTGAAGGATTCACGGAGTTTGGCGACGATCTGCTCGGTTGACTCTTCGTCGATCGGTTCCCTGTCGTCGCTCATGACGCCCTCCTGTCATACTGCTCTGTCCAGAGACAGGTCCTGTCCTTGTCGAGGCGGCATCCGACCTGACGCAGATAGCCGGCTGATGCGGCAACCCGGTTCAAGATGTCCGGACGCGGTCCTGTGAAGGTGAAGTGCTTGTCCAGCCTCCCTGCGGAGCGATGGGCCGAGCAGAGGAGTTGAAGACAAGCCAGGTCCGTTTTCGTAATGTTCTGGAGGTCCAGTGCGACCTCGTCGGAGTTGATCAGTGCCTTGATCAAGGACTGTCCGCACATCATGCATTTGATGCTCGGTCAGCTCGCCGTCGCAGGTTATGACACATTTTCTGTCTGACTGATCGATATGAATACCCATAAACGTTGCCCGCCTTATCTGCAAACCAATCGCGTTAATGCGTCCTTGAATGAAGGGTTCGACTGACTGCATTAGAAATTGAACGATCTTTTTACGCCGGTTATCTTTTCAGAGACTTATTTTAGCAGATAATCACAAATTATAGCTATCCGCCTTGCATTATTTAGCAATATTTGTACCATCAGTTGCTTTTTTTTAATAGTCGTCTTAAATCAAATAGTTAGCTGTTATAAAATCAAAGAAACTGTCCGGAAACACTACGGTATTAATAGATCGATAGCCATAATTTGGCAGAAGGGCGCCATCGTGGAGCCAGGGTACGAACAAATGTCACTGCGACCCTCTGCTCCCTTAGAGAACCACTTGTTTACGCAACGCAACGAAACATGAAAGGAAGGCTTTCGAGGACAACAAAAAAGCCCCGGAAGGTTCCGGGGCTTGGATAAGGTATATGCAATGGTACTGTTTAGGAAATGGCCTAGGCCTTCATAACGTTGGCGGCCTGAAGTCCCTTGGGGCCCTTCACGACCTCGAAGGTGACCTTGTCGCCTTCATTCAACGACTTGAAGCCATCGCCTGCGATTGCCGAAAAATGTACGAATACGTCCTCACCATTTTCCTGCGTGATGAAACCAAACCCCTTGCTGTTGTTGAACCACTTGACAACTCCATTTGCCATGTTTACCATCTCCTATGCATCTTTGATTGAATTCTACCCGGGAATACTCCACGGATGCTAGAAGCATACCGTTTTCCGGGTACCGTGTCAAGCTGATATTTACGTTTTTAGGCGCCGCGCCGGGAGCGGCGCTCCGGGCTTCCGGCATCATGATCGCTGCCCGCAGGACCGCGCCTGGTGCATGAACGCTTCAAGCCGCGTAAGTGTATGGGAATCCTGCTGCCCTTCGTAGGCGATGTTCAGCATTGGCAGGAACGGATGGTCTTCCCGCACACGCTTCAGCACGGCCGAGGTGATCGTCCCGGGCATGCAGGAAAGCGGCATCACGTTCACGATGCCGGAGACGCCTTGATTGATAAAGTCAATGGCCTTGCCCACGGACAGGACAGCCTCCCCCTCGAAAGAGTCATGGAGGTAAGGCCGCGCCAGCTGCAGGGTCCGCGCTATGGACGGTTCATGGAGACTTCTGAATGCGCCGTTGAATTTTCCCAGGAACTGCGACTCGTCGCGCTGCTGCACCCAGGCGGTCAGATGCGCGGTGAGCAGCGCTTTCCAGGACCGGTTCATGCGCGCCGACGTCTTGGAGGTTTCCGTAAGATAGAGCAGCCACTCCGAGATGGGAGCGACCCAGGCTTCGCCTCCCAGAGCCTCGATCTGCCGGACCAGCCCTTCGTTGCTGTAACGGTTCGAGCGGATATAGATCTCGCCCACCACACCGATCACCGGCCTGCTGCGCGGCGCTACGGCGATCTGCATGAACGCGGCATAGGCCTGCTCCAGCACGGTGGACAGCGCGGACCGGTTCTCTATGGCTCGGACGAGCGAATCCAGCGACGCGCCGTAGATGCGGTCCGTCTGGCCCTGCTGCAGTTCATAGGGCCTGATCTCGCGCAGCATCTTCTCCAGCAGATCGACGGCAAGCGTCCCCTGCCAGCACATGCGCACAAAGTTCCGGTCCAGCACGCGCACGTCGCGGTGCAGGGTCTCATCCTGCATGGGCGCAAAGATGGGCACGTGCTCCAGACCCATGCTGTCCAGCACCTGCCGGTGGTATTGCCGGTACTGGCCGAAGCGGCACGGGCCTTTGCCTCCCGGCATGAAAAAGGCGCTCCTGCCAGGGTCGAAATCCTTTTTTTGCGTGGCCTTCACCATATCACCGACCGTGAGCATGAGCGGGTAGCACTCTCTGCCGGAGCTGTGCTCCCTGCCGATGCGACGGGTCTCACTGTCCGATTCAGGCAGCACGACTGCATCGACATCGCAGGCCCGGAACGCCGCGGCAAGCGCATGGGCATGGTCTGCCATGGCCGGCACATAGACGGTCCGGTTCTCCAGCGACCCGTCCTCTTCGCTGCGCGGAGCAGGCTTCGGTGCGCTGGCGCTCTGGCCCAGGCTGTCCAGGAAAGCCTCGATCCTCGTGATCGCGCCGGCGTCAGCGCTGTGTTCGTCGATCTCGAGCTGCAGGAACGGCTTGGAGCCCATCTCCTCGCGGAAAAAATGCGTGATGAACGAATCGGGTCCGCACCCGAAATTGGTGATGTAGACCGGATAGAGGTTCGGATGGTCCTTGATGAACCTGGCTGCTGCCAGGATCCGCTGTCCCGACCGCCAGTACATGGACTCCCAGCCCGCCAGGTCGACCTCGTTCAGCGGCAGCAGGTCCATGGGGATGGCGCGGATGCCGAGATCGCGGATCTTTGCGGGCAGGTTCATGTTCAGCCCGGCGTCACAGGTATTATAGGAGCGCCCGATGAGGACAAAGGCCTTTTCGTCGGGAGCGAGCGTCGACAGAACCTGTTTGCTCCGTTCCGCAAGCGCGCTCACAAAAACCTGCTGGGCATCTTCCGCCTGCTGCTGCGCCCGTTTGACCCGTGCGGACGATCTGCCCAGGGCAGCGCCAACGGCTTTGAGGCTCCTGTCCCGGTGGCGACGGTCCTGCAGATGCAGCACCGGTTCGATCGTCCTGACATTCTTGAGCTGCAGTGTGGCCCGGGCGACATAGGGCAGGGACTGCACATAGGGACAGGCCTGCGTTCCGGAGTCCGCGCCCTCGGCCAGAGCAGGCAGCCTGACAAAGCTCGGCAGGAACAGGATGTCGACGTTCTGGTCAAGAAGATTCTGGATATGGCCCAGCGCAACGCGTGCCGGGAAACAGGTCTCGGCAACTGCGGCTTCGAGCCCCTTGTTGATGAGCGTCCGGTTCGTGCGGTCCGACAGTACGACCCGGTAGCCCAGGGAGGTGAAGAATGCCTGCCAAAAGGGCAGATAGTCGAGCAGGAACAGCGCGCGCGGGATGCCGATGGTCGGCGCTGCGGGATCAGCCGTCGCTCCTGCAGCCGTAATCAGACGCTCCCGCTCAACGAACAGGTCTTGCTGGCCGGCGTTGTCCGCGGTTTTTCTTTTCACGTCATACTTCTCGCACCGGCTGCCGTAGAACAACGGTGGTTCATTGTCGAAACTGACCCGCTGGATCGAGCAGCGGTTCGCACATTCGACGCATTCGAAGGTCGTGACCGCGTAGGGCCTGCTGCTCAGATCGAAGCCTTTAAACGAGCTTGATCCGCCGTTCCGTCCCTGCCGGGCCAGAAGCGCAGCGCCGATCGCACCCGTGACCTCGTGGTGGGGTGGCACCGACACGGTCTTGCCCGTTATGATCTCGAAGGCCGACACCACGGCCTTGTTCGAGGCAACGCCGCCCTGGAAGAAGATGCGGCTGCCCACCTTTTTACCGGCCACCACCTTGTTCAGATAATTATAGGCAATGGAGTAGGCCAGCCCGGCGGTCAGTTCTTCCACGCTTGAGCCGGTATTCATGGAATGCACCAGGTCCGATTCCATGAACACGGTGCAGCGTTCGCCCAGGCCGCAGGGCGTTGCCGCCTGAAAGGCGCGGTCCTCGAATTCTTTCCGGATGCTGATCCCGAGCCGCTCGGCCTGTTCTTCGAGGAACGAACCCGTGCCCGCTGCGCAGGCCTTGTTCATTTCGAAATCAACGACCGCCCCGTTCTGCAGGCTGATGTATTTCGAGTCCTGCCCGCCGATCTCGAAAATGGTGTCCACCGACGGATCGATCGCTGCCGCTGCCGTCGCCTGCGCCGTGATCTCATTTCTGATCACATCTGCACCGATCATGTCGCCCGTAAGGTACCGGCCGGAGCCCGTGGTCCCTGCCCCGCGGATGGAGACCCGATGGCCGATCTCCGCCCCAACCTCGGCGAGGCCCTGTTGCACGGCCTCGATGGGCCTGCCCGCTGTGGGCAGATACCGCTTCGCCAGCACGCGGCCTTGGGCATCGATCACGACAACATTGGTCGAAACGGACCCGACATCAACACCGAGGTAGGCTTCGACCGGCCCATCCGTGCCAACGGGCCCGTCATGGTCCGGTACCCGCGTGAACTGGGCAGGCATGCAAAGCGGACTCGCGCCAACAGGCTTCCCCTCACGACCTGATGCCGGACGAGCTGCAAGCAGGGCCGTCCCCACGTAGCGGACAGATCCGTCACGTTGCTCCCGGGCGATGAGCGCCGCGCCGATGGCGCCCGATGTCGCAAAATGCTCTGGCACGACCAGTTCCGATGCGTCCAGGCGCAGCACTTCCTGCAATGCCCGGCGCATGCCGAAGTTGGCGGCCACGCCGCCGAGAAAAAGGGCCGGGGTGACGATCTTCTTGCCTCTGCCGACCGTTGCCTTGAAATTCCTGACCATGGCAAAGCAGAGCCCCGCCACGATATCATGATCGGGCGTGGCGATCTGCTGCAAATGGATCATGTCGCTCTTGGCAAAAACGCTGCAGCGGCCGGCCACCCGGGGCGGTTTCGCTGACTTGAGCGCAAGGCGGCCGAAGGCTTCGATCGTAAGGTGCAGCCGCGACGCCTGCTGGTCGAGGAAGGAGCCGGTGCCCGCGGCGCAGACCGTGTTCATGGAGAAATCCTCGATCTCACCGCGCCGCCCGTTGCGTCGTGCCCAAGCATGATAAGCTTGGCGTCCTCACCGCCCATCTCGATGATGCTCGCCGTTTCAGGGTGGAACCGGCCGGCAAAGCGCGCCTGCGCAAGGATCTCGTTGACGAACCGGGCGCCGATGAGTTCCGCAGCCTGTTTGCCGCCGCTGCCGGTGATGCCCGCCGTCCTGACCGCGGTCAGGGAAAACCGCGATGACAATGAAGCGAGCTCCTGTTCAAGGGAGCTGAGCGGGTCCCCCTTGATGCGCGTGTAGGTCTCGGCAAGCAGGCCGGCATGAGCGTCAATGAGCGCGGTCTTGATGCTGACCGACCCGATGTCAATGCCGAGAAAAAGATCGTTGTCCATGAATAGTGCCTCGTTCGGAAAGCAGGTGTACACGTCCCGGATCAAACGTGTCCGGAACCCGCGTGAACCTGCGGAAAATTATCATATAAAGTTAATAAAGTTATTATAAGGAGAACAGCAACCCGAGTCAACTGCACAGGGATTTTCCGGGAGGCAAGCCGTCGCCGATCACTTAGTAAAAATACTTGTAAGCAATAATAAAAAATGTTATATAATGCACTATCGTCACCAGTAAAATTCACCCTACCCAAGGAGCAGTATGGCCGGCCTCTCAGGCATCGTAAAAAATCTGGCGATCCCCTGGCTTTTTCAGGACATCAAAAACGATAAAAAGACCGGTACCGCAGTCCTCGAAAAGGACGGCGCGATCAAAAAGATCTATTTCAGCAACGGCGACATCGTTTTTGCCTCGTCCAGCCTCAATGAGGACCGGCTGGCCGAGTTCCTGGTTCGTACCGGCAAGATCACGGCAGAGCAGCGCGATACGCTTATAGAGGCGGTCAGGACGTCCGGCAAACAGGAGGGTACCGTGCTCATTGAGCGCTGCATCGTCAGGCCTGCCGACCTGGTCGACCAGGTGAACCAGCAGGTCAAGCAGATCATCCTGGACCTGTTCACCTGGCGAAACGGCACCTATCAGTTCAATGAAGGATCGCTGCCGCAGGCCGAGATCATTCCCCTCTCCATGACAACGGCAAGCGTGATCCTCGACGGCGTCGGAGCGCTGGACTGGCAGGTCATCCGAAGAGTGCTTCCCCCGCCCGAGACCGTGCTCCGGCCGGCAGCGGTCCCGCCCCGGCTCTTCCGCGTCGCCGACCTGACCCCGGAGCAGAAGAACATCTACGCCATGATCAACGGCAGCCGCACCATCGAGGAGCTCTGCTCCCTTTCGGTGGTCGGCGACTTCAACACCTACAAGGCGATCTACGCCCTGCTGGCAGTGCGCATGGTAGAGCCGGGAACGGCCGAGGACGCCCGCATGTCAACGCGCGATACCGGCACGGGCCGCCTCTGCGGACAGCGGGGACCCGGAGGCAGGCAAGGCAGGTCCCATTTCGCGGGATGCGATCCAGGAAGCCTATGCCGCACTGGACAAGCAGGATCATTATCAGATCCTCGGCGTCGACAAAACGATCACCCCGGCCGAACTGAAAAAAGTATATTTCCGGCTGGCCAAGCGCTACCACCCTGACAGTTACATCGAGCCGGACATGGCCGACATGAAAGCCAGACTCGAAACGCTTTTCACCAAGGTCAACCATGCATACGAGACGCTCAGCAATGATTTCAAACGCAATGAGTACGACCGCATGCAGGTGCAGGGAACAAAAAAGTCGCCCGAAGTGGTCAAGGCCCGGAGCGAGAAGCTGGAAAAAAGGGCGACGGCGGCAAAACAATTTGAGACCGGCATGTCCGCCTTCAAGGTAGGCAATTTCTGGGGCGCTGAGGAATCCTTCAAGTGGGCCTGCCAGTTCGACCCGGAGAACAGCAAATACTTTCACTTTCGCGGTATTTCGCTGTCACGCATTCCCCGGAGAAGCCACGAAGCCGAGGAGCACTTGCGTAAGGCGATCGAGCTTGATCCGGAGATCAGCAGCTACCATCTGGAACTGGGGAACCTCTACCTGAAGGGCGGGCTCAAAACCCGGGCTCTGCAGCTTTTCAACGAGGCGCTCGAATTGGACCCCGCATCGGATGCTGCCCGAAAAGCCGTTGAGGCCGCCGGCGGAACAACTGCGCCGAATGCAGAGCCCACGGACCAGAGCGGTGTGTTCAAAAAAATATTCAAGGACGGCAAGAAGCCCTGACCTTGTTATAGCCCTGCATGCAGTTTCAGAAGTTCGCCGATCAGATGATCAGCTTCGTGAGACTTCCCCTTCCGCAACAGATCGAGCACACCTGAACCGATGATCGCTTCAAGGACCTCCCGCCTGATCTTTTCGCTCCCGACCTTCTCCTGAAGACGCTTTCGCACAGCAGCCAGCCTCGTCAGCAACAACCCGTACTCAGGCCCGTACTGCTCCTCCAGTTCCTGCCGGATGCTCCTCGACAGCGCCGGACTCGCCCCGCTCGTTGATACGGCGATCACCAGGTCCCCGCGCTCCACCACCGACGGCACGATGAAGCTGCTCTCTTCGGGCGGCGCGGTAACATTCACGAGGATCCCTTTTTTTCGGCAAAGCTGCGCTACGGCACGATTGACGGTGAGGTCGTTGGTTGCGGCAATAACGAGGTGGGCGCCGGTAAGATGGGATTCCTGGAACAAGGCCGGGACCTGAAGGACCTTTCCGGATGCGGCAAGATCAGCCAGCGTTGGCGTAAGCGAAGGGCTCACGACCGTCACCCCGGCGCCCGCTTCAAGAAGGGAGAGCGTCTTGCGCTCAGCGACCTGGCCGCCACCAACGACCACGCAGCGCCGATCACGGAGGTCGAGGTTCACGGGATAGTATCTCATTTTGACGTGAGCGTGCTGATGAGGGGGCCGACGGTATCCTGCATGGAGGGATACTTTTTTACGAGCAGTTCGAACATCCGAAGCGCATCGTCACGCCTGCCCAGTTCCTTATAGGACAATCCGGCGTAGTAGAGAGCGTCCTTGTCCGCCGTCGATCCCGGATAATCCTGCAGCAGCTGCTCAAGCCGCGCCGCGGCAGCCGGGTACGAGCCTTTTTTGTGGTAGAACCGTCCGACATAGAGCTCGTATGCAGCGAGCCTGTCCCTGCAGAGCGCAAGATAGCGGATCGCCTGCTCTTCATAGGCGCTCTTCGGGTATCTGCTCTTCAGGGTTTCGAATTCTTTTACCGCCGTGTGCACGGGCTCGGGATCGCGGTCGATGGTGGTGAGCTGGCTGTAACTGCACATGGCGACCTGGAACTGCGCGTAGGCCGCATCCTTGTTCACCGGGTGATAGTTGAGGAAGGCCTGATACTCGACACGGGCTTCGTCGTATTTTTCTTCTCCGAAGTAGGTGTCGGCGATGCGCAGCATCAGGGCCGGATCATAGCTCCGGTCCGGTGCCTTTTCCTGTATTTCCTGATAGTCCTTGCGCGCTTTTTCGAAGGAACCCTTGACCATGTTCTCTTCAGCCTGTTTGAACAGAACCGTCGGGTCGAAGACTTCCTGTTTTTCCGCACAGCCGGCAAGAACAACGAGCAGCAGGAGGGAAAGCGGTTTTTTCATGAGGAGGATCACTTTCTGGAATGGTGCCGAAGGGAAGGCACCTATGCGAGGTACACGGCTTCAGAGCGACAACGGTGGTACTATAGCATAGCGGTTTTCCCTTTGTCAATGATTGCTTGATTCAGCCTGATTGCCTGATTCAGCGATGCAAATACCATCCTAATCTAATGCCGACTATTGTCCCCCCGTGCCTCACATGCCGTATGGCGAATGACCTTCCCCTTGACCATATACACGACCATTTCCGCGATATTGGTCGCGTGGTCTGCTATGCGCTCCAGATACTTGGTGATGTAGGTGAGGCGCACGGCCCGTGAGATGTTCTTGGGGTCCTTCAGCATATAGACAAGCAATTCGTTGAAGATCTGCTGGTTCAGGTTGTCGACAAAATCGTCGGCCGCGCACACGTTCAACGCGAGATCGGCATCCCTGGCCACAAAGGCGTCGAGGCTGTCCTTGAGCATCTTCTGGGCCGCCTCGGCCATGCGCGGGATATCGATGTAGGGTTTGAGCGGCGGCTCGTCGTTCAGCTCGATCGCGCGCTCGCAGATGTCCACGGCCAGATCGCCCATGCGTTCGAGGTCGGTGATGATCTTGATGGCGGTGGTAATGAAGCGGAGATTGCTGCCCGTGGGCTGCCAGATGGCGAGGAAACGGATGCACTCCTCCTCGATCTCGACGTCGAAATTGTTGACGATGGCGTCGCCGTCGATGACCTCGATCGCCAGGTTCCGGTCGCGTTCAACCAGTGCGGTGACGGATTTTCTGATCGACTCTTCGACAAAGCCGCCCATTTTGAGCACCCGTTCCTTGAGCGCTTCGAGGTCCTGTTCTTTCTGTCTGGCCATGTGGTCTCCCTCTTTCAATTGCGGATTTCGGATTGCGGATTACGGATTGAACAGGATCTCGGAATGCCGATGGTGAATTGAAGCGAAGGACCTGAGGTTTTACTCCGCAATCCGAAATCCGCAATCCGCAATAGCTTCACCCAAACCTTCCCGTAATATAATCGTCGGTCTGTTTATTGTCCGGATTCGTGAAGATCTTTTCCGTTGTCCCGTATTCGATCAGCTCGCCCATGTACAGGAAGCCCGTCATGTCCGAGACGCGTGCGGCCTGCTGCATGTTATGGGTGACGATAATGATCGTAACGTCCTTTTTCAGGGAAACGACGAGCTCCTCGATCTTGGCCGTCGAAATAGGGTCGAGCGCCGAGGTGGGCTCGTCAAAGAGCAGGACCTCGGGCTCAACGGCCAGTGCCCGCGCAATGACCAGCCGCTGCTGCTGTCCTCCGGACAGATCGTAGGCGCTCGCGTTCAGCTTGTCCCTGACCTCTTTCCAGAGCGCGGCATGCTTGAGCGCCTCCTCGATCCGTCCCACCAGTTCCGACTTGTTCTTGATGCCCTTCAGTCTGAGGCCGTAGGCGATATTTTCAGCGATGCTCATGGGAAAGGGCGTGGGTTTCTGGAACACCATGCCGATGCGGCTGCGCAGATTGATAAGGTCGATGTCGTTCGCCAGGATATTCTTATCCTGAAAAAGGATCTCCCCTTCATACCGGTGCTTCGGATAGAGGTCGTGCATCCGGTTGAAACATCGGAGCAGCGTGGTCTTGCCGCAGCCGGACGGACCGATCAGGGCGGTAACCTTGTTCTTGTAGATCGGCAGCGATATTTTCTGCAGGGCGTGAATAGTGCCGTTATAGTAAAAATCC
The DNA here is from genome assembly GCA_963818475.1 of Nitrospirota bacterium. Taxonomy (GTDB): domain Bacteria; phylum Nitrospirota; class UBA9217; order UBA9217; family UBA9217; genus GWC2-56-14. Next base: position 98,529 of record CAWFSF010000005.1, read on the forward strand.
AGGCTTTTGACCTCGATTTCGGTCGGTGGTGTCACTGCTTGTACCTCCACTTTAATATCAGTCTTCCGGCAATGGTCAGCATGAGAATGAAAAGAGTTATGACCAGGGCCGCGCCCCATGCCTGGGAATGCCAGTTCTCATAAGGCCCCATGGCATACTGGAAGATCGTGACCGTCAGCGATGCGATCGGTCGGTTCATGTCCGTTGAGAAAAAGTTGTTGTTGAACGACGTGAACAGGAGCGGGGCTGTCTCGCCCGCAACACGGGCGATCGACAGCAGGACGCCGGTCAGAATGCCCGTGGCCGCGCCCCGGTACACGATCTGGATGATCACCTTGTAATACGGTGCGCCCAGCGCGAACGCCGCTTCCCGCAGGGTCCAGGGCACCAGTGACAGCATGTCCTCCGTGGTCCTCGAGCACCACCGGGATCATGATGATCGAAAGGGCGAACGCCCCTGCCCAGCCGCTGAAATGATGGAGCGGCCTGACAAGGATCGCATAGACGAACGCGCCGATAACGATGGACGGAACGCTTACCATGATGTCGGAAATAATGCTGATGATCCGTGCGATCGCTTTTCCCCGCGCATACTCGGCCAGGAAGGTCCCGCCCAGAACGCCCGACGGGGACGCCGATCAGCGTGGCTGCAAGGGTGATCATCAACTGTCCGACGAAAGCGTTTCTCAGGCCTCCGCCTTCAACGCCGGCGGCCGCGGGGTCATTGAAGAACAGGCTGATATGCAAAGCGCCCAGGCCATGGATAAGAACATCGGCCAGGATATACACGAGCCAGAAGAGGCCTATTGCTGCGGCCAGGCCGCTCAGGGTGAGCGCGACGATGACTTTCTATTTTTCGTTTTTGTTCTATGTTCATAGTTTATTAACCCAAGATTACGAAAATCAGCAAATACTGAAGATCACAAATAAGCTACAATGATCAATATCCTAATTCTAAACGTTCGTCATAACACTTGCGTGCCTTCGGAATCTTGCCAAATTCTGTTTCTTACCTTGAGTACTTCTTCTCCGCTTTCAGCAGAAAGAACTTGGCTATCGCCAGAATAATAAAGCTCATCACGAACAGCACGAGCGCCAGATAATAGAGCGAGGAAAGATAGATGTCGCTGTCCGCTTCGGTAAATTCGTTCGCCAGGCTGACGGTGATCGTGGAGGCAGCGTCGAGCAGCGATGTGGCGATCTTATGGTTGTTCCCGAGCACGAAGGCGACCGCCATGGTCTCGCCCAGCGCCCTCCCCAGGGACAAGGCAACGCCCCCGAACACGCCCAGTTTGGAGTACGGGAGCACCACGTTCTTGACCACTTCCCACTTCGTCGCCCCGATGGCATAGGCCGATTCCTTGACCACAGCGGGGGTCAGATTGAAGGAGTCGCGCGCGATGCTTGCCGTGAACGGGATGATCATGATGGCGAGGATGACGCTTGCCGTCAGCAGATCGATGCCCATGGGAGTGCCCTCAAACAGGATGCCGACGAGAGGCAGTTTTCCGATGGTGCTCTGAAGCGCAGGCTCGATATACTTCGACATGATGGGCGCCAGGGTGAACAGTCCCCACATGCCGTAGATGATGCTCGGGATGGCGGCCAGCAGTTCTATGGCAATGCCGATGGGGCCTTTCAAAAAATTCGGGGCGATCTCGGTGACGAAGATCGCGATGCCGATGGCAGTGGGAATGGCGAAGAGCAGGGCAAGGCCGGTCGTGAGGAACGTGCCGTAAATAGTGGTTGCCGCGCCGAACATCCCGGTCACGGGGTTCCATGCCGTCGAGGTCAGAAAACCGATCACCCCGAACTTCCCTATTGCGAGCGAGGACTCCTTCAAAAGTACTGCGATGATGCCAATGATAAAAATGATGACGGTAAAGGACGCGACTGCGGTAAGGGAGAAAAAAAGCAGTTCAGGAAGATTTTTCTTGGGAGATATTGCCACTGCAGGACCTTTCTGCTCTATCGAACGATGAAGGAAAATGAAACGGGTCAGGTATCATCAGTATATATACCTGACCCGCAGATGTCAATGTGCGTACATTTCCTTGTGCGTACATTTCCTGGTAAATCCTACTGAATGCCGTTCGCCTTCCAGTATGCCTGCACTTTCGCCTTCAGCGATTTCGGGAGCGGAACATACACCAGTTCCTTGGCCTTCGCATCGCCGTTCTTGAAGGCCCAGTCAAAGAACTTGACGACCTTCACATTGGAATCCTTTTTCTCTTTGCCGAGAAGGATGAACGTCGCCCCTGCGATCGGCCAGGACTTTTTGCCCGGCGCATCGTTCAGCCAAAGGTAGAAATCTTTTTTCGGGTCGAAGTTGGCTGTTGCTGCAGCGTCCTCGAAGCTCTCGAAGCTCGGTTCCACGAACGTACCGGCGTGGTTCTTCAGGACCGTATGGGTGAGGTTGTTCTGTTTGGCATAGGCGAATTCCACGTAGCCGATGGAGTTCGCCTGCTGCTGGACATAATTGGCCACGCCCTCGTTCCCCTTCCCGCCGATGCCCGCGGGCCAGCTTACGGACGTGCCGGCGCCGACCTTTTCCTTCCAGGCAGGGCAAACGTCGCTCAAATAATCCGTAAAGATGGCTGTCGTACCCGAACCATCGGAGCGGTGGACCACCGTGATAGTATTGTCCGGGAGGTTCAGCTTGGGGTTCATTCCCTTGATCTTCGGATCATTCCAGGTCTTGATCTCTCCCATGTAGATCTTACATACGGATTCCGGAGTCGAGCCGCAATTCTCCGGCCTTGATGCCGGCAATATTCACCACCGGCACGACACCGCCGATCACTGCCGGGAACTGGAGCAGGTTGTCCTTGGCAAGCTCTTCCGGTTTGAGCGGCTTGTCCGATGCGCCGAAATCGACCGTCCGCTCGGTGATCTGCTTGATGCCGCCGCCCGAACCGATGGACTGATAGTTCAGCTTCATGCCGGTTATCTTGTTGTATTCATTGGCCCATGCCGAATAAACGGGATAGGGGAACGTGGCGCCCGCGCCGTTCAGCATCTCTTCCGCCTGCGCCTGGTTGACCGACAGCATTCCGATCAACAGTAACGCGGTTGTCAAAATTCGTTTCATCTCTTTTCTCCTTGTCATATTTTTATGTTAGCACGTTATACCACAGAATTGTTACAGGATTGTTACAAGTTGATTAAGCTTTTGTTAAATAGTCTACCTCATTCACCTCCTTTATTACGGCTTTTTTAACCGTGCCATCGGTTTTTTATGCCTGCAATTTGAGCTGCAGATTGACCTTGCTTCGCAGGTCGGCGATATTGCCTTTGCAGATGTATCCCCGGACCCCATGAGTTTTAACGAGCTCTCTCAGACTATCTTCGTCATTGGATGAATGAAAAAAGATCGGCGTGCGGCGGGCATCGCAGTAGGGCTTAACGATCTCCGAGAGCTTATCGCCTGAGAGCCCGGGCATATTGACGTCGAGCAGCACCATATCAGGCTGGAACTCTCTTACGCGATTCGTCGCGCCTAACCAGTTCTTGTGCGTACCGACCTCGATCAGGTCATTCTGCAGGAGCTCCTTCGTGGTATAAAGATGCATTTCATCATCATCGATCACGAGCACTTTTTTCTTATTCTGCATTGTAAAGCCCTCCTCGTCGTTCCATATTTTGTAGCGGTAAAGACACGATGAACGTCGTGCCTTTACCATAGATGCTGTCAATCGAGATCGTACCGCCGATCAGCTCCGTCAGATTCTTGCTGATCGTCAAACCGAGCCCGGTGCCTTCATGTTTTTTTGTTTTGGCGTCCTCGATCTGGCTGAAGGCGGTAAAGAGTTTATGGAGGTCCTCTTCTTTTATCCCTATGCCGGTGTCGCTCATGGCGATCGCCAGACTGCTTCCGTGGATGGAGAGCGTTAATTCGATCGTGCCGGATTCGGTAAATTTCGCCGCATTGCTCGCAAGGTTCATGAGGACCTGCCTGAGCTTAATGGGGTCGGTGGTTATCATCACGGCCATGGCAGGCGCATTCACCTGAACCACTACCGGTTTTTTCCCGAGAAGGATACGGGTGGTTTCCGCTATTTCAGCAAGGAGCGAAACGGCATCAACATTCTGGTGCGCCACTTCCATCTTGCCTGCTTCTATCTTCGAGAGATCGAGGATGTTCGTGATGACGGTCCTGAGGTTCGTCGCGCTGGAGATCATAAAGGAGAGGCGTTCCTTGATCTGTTCGATCGAGCCTTTGTCCGCCGACATGCGCAGCAGTTCGGCAAGTCCGATGATGGCGTTCACCGGGGACCGGAGTTCATGGGTTACGTTCGCCAGGAACTGGGACTTCACCTGATTGATCTTTTCCAGCTCCTGCGCCCGCGCGCTGGCCATTTCCTTCTGAAGCACGCTGTTCGCCAGGGCATTGCTTTGCTGGATCACGAGCTGCTTGACCGACAGGAGACCTTTGTAGGTGCCTGCGGGGGTTACTACGATGATCTCGTCATAGATGTCCTGCGGTGTCCGCTCCAGGGCCTTGTCAATGACCACGTCAAGCCGCTCGTTCTCGGGCACGATGAGCGGGGTCGTGTCGGTTATGGCGATGATAGGGTGCTTTCCGTAAAGTTCGAAGCCGAATCTGCGGAACAGCGTAAAGAGCAGCTTCGTCCGCGTAACAAGGCCCACAGGCTCTTGATCCTCGACCACCGCGATCGCATCCAGGTCGGTCGTGCTGAAGAACCGCTCCGCCACCTTGTTCACGGTGGTCTGCGGCGGGATCTGTTCGTTCGATATAATGAGTTCTCCTACGGGAAGCACTGAATCCTGTACCGTTATCGTCTGCATACAACCTCCTCTTGATCTTTATATTTCTGTTTTGTTGGGTGATATTTTCCAGGGGTTGTAGGGGCGGGTTTAAAACCCGCCCTCGGCACCTGCGTCACGCCAAGCCCTGTCCCGAGTAAAGGCGTGGCGGCGTCTACCTTCACAAATGTCACGGTAAAGGTGCTGCCGGTCCCCGGCTTGCTCACGACCGAGACCTTGCCGCCCATGGCCTCCGCAAGATGCTTTACAATATAGAGTCCGAGGCCGGCACCTTTTACCCGCTCACTTCCGGTGGCACGATAGAACTTATCGAAAATGCGGCCGATCTCGGCCTGCCCTATGCCGTCCCCGTCATCTTGTATGGAAATGTTCACCCGGTCATCATTGTTGTCGAAGGAGATCCGGATTGTTCCGCCTTCGCGGTTATATTTGATTGCATTTGACAGGAGGTTGATCATGACCTGTTTGATCGCCGTTCTGTTGCCATGGACCAGGGATGAACTGCTGTTCACCGAGGTTATTTCGATATGCTTTTTTTTCGCGGTGTCCCGAAGGAGCTCAATCGTCTCATCGACCAGGAGACCGATAGCAACAGGCTGAGCGGTCAGGACCTCCTTCCCCAGCTCGAGCCGGGACAGGAGCGATGCGTCCTGCAGCAGACTTTCGGCATGGGAGGCCGCCATGTTGATGGTCTTCATATATTTATTCGATTCTCCCTTCCGCAGAGCAAGAGAAGAAAACCCGCCGATGGCGCTCAGTGCGTTCTGGAGTTCATGGACCATATACCGCACTGAGGTGTCCTGCTCCCGTTCCCGGGTTTGGAGCTGGTTGATCGTCTGCTGCCGGTAGATATGTTTCTTTATCTTCAGGAGCAGTTCCTTCATAGAATAGGGTTTGGAAAGGTAATCATCGGCGCCGTGGCTGAGGCCTTTGACCCGCTCGTCCTCGTTTGACAGCGCGGTAAGCATGATGATCGGCAGCGATTTTCCTTTTGCACCCTCCCGCAGGATACGGCAGGTCTCCCAGCCATTGAGCTCGGGCATCATGATATCCAGCAGGACCGCATCCGGCGTATGGCGCTGTACCGCTTCTATGGCCTCTTTCCCATTACGGGCGATCTCAGTTTCATAGTTCTCTTTTTGAAGATGATAGCGGAGAAGCTCGGCACAGTCATTTTCATCATCAACAATAAGAATTTGTTGTTTCATAAAGCTTATGCCCTGATCCTTGCAAGAAGTTGCGATATGTACTATACCCACACTCTGTTACAGGAGTATGAAGCCTGGGTTAAATGTTGGTTACGGACGGACATGTATAAGGAGGCCGATTTCCGTTAAGCAACGCGGGTGCGAATGCTGTCCGTGATACGATAGCTCCAAGACCAGATACCGGTCTCCGGGCAGGGTGACAACCGGGAATCCTGCCCGATCACATACCGGTTCCCCCGCCAGACCACGGTCGAGCTCAAAAGCGGCACGAACCACAGCGCTCCGATGATCAGGTCCTTGACCGGCACCAGGAAATACCGGAGGGGCGATTGCCGGTGAGCACAGGTGCGTCCTGCTGCCGATTCGATCATGCTCCCGAGAAGGAGGTCGCCCAGGACCTTGATGAGTCCGATGACCAGCCGCGAAAGAAAGCGTTTCGCGCGACGGGCCCGTGAGCAGGACCGGCAATGCAGCCATGAACACCGGGTTCACGAGCAGTTCGGATATATATTTCGCTCCGCCGATCTTCCACCTGAGCTTGCCCCATCGGGTGTGGCGGTTCATGAACCGCTTGATGTCCCAGTACTCGTTGACGTTGCTGATCAAATGGTTCGACAGCACGACCTTTTTGCCGCTCTTGTTCATTTCCCTGCCGATGATGAAATCCTCGGCCAGAATGTCCTTGAAAGCGGAAAGGCCTCCCAGCGCCTCAAGATCCGTCTTTTTCATGAGCATTGACTTCCCGATAACGCAGGGCATGCCCAGGGCCTGGTCGAGGAAACTGACGCTTCCCATGATGAAAGAATTGAGATGGAGGTTTTCCAGCGTGGCGCCGAGGCTCCGTCCGCCAACCCCGTGGATGAGGTTGCTGACCAGTCCGACCGAGGGGTCCGCTGTCTGCCGCACAATCTCACGCAAATAGCTCTTGCCTACTATCACATTGCTGTCGCTGATGAGGATGTAAGGATGCTGGGCTTTCTGGTAGGCCGGTATGAGGTTGTTCACTTTCGGGTTGTGTCCGGCATGACACTTCTCGACAACGAGGGAGATGTTCCGGTCTGAGTACTTCTCCTGTACCTTTTTTGCTACTTTGTAGGCCGGATCGTTGAGGTCCTGCAGGCAGAAAATAACTTCGTAGGTCGGGTAATCCTGGGTGCAGAAGCTTGCGAGGTTGTCGAACAAGTTGTCGTCAAGTCCCTTGAGGGGTTTCAGGATCGACACCGGCGGGGTATGGTCCATTGTATACGCTGTTGTCCGGGCTTCCGGTTTCGCCTTCTTTCTCAAAAGTGCATAGGTTGCTCCAACCTGGAGCAGGTAGAGAATGATCCCTATCATTGAGATCGCAGCACATATGAGAAATATGGTCATGTGTCTCCTCCTTGAGAATTCTTATTGGTCGTTATATTCTTCATCGTTCAATTCCTGAAGAGCGTGATCGCGACACCCTTGTTGTGGCGAATGCAGTTCTTTACGGATTCAACGTTCTTATCGCAGTTCAACAGTGTTTTCCATGAGTACAGGTGTCGTGCCTTGTGAAAATCGCTGTTGGCAATGTAGGGATATTTTTTCAGGCTGATCACGTTGAACACGTCGTCCCTGTTCGCGATCTCCCAGGCATCGATGTATTTTGCGTATTTGTCACGGTTGTTCCAGAGATAGAGCGTATCCTTGTTTACGAGTCCCGGTGTATGGTGAGGGTGGCAGGCAACGGTCAGGACATCCTGGCGCTTTGCTTCGAGAAAAATGTCCTCGTAACTCATGCAGGCGGGAATAAACTCCTTGATATCGAGGAGCAGGAGATGAGCTGACTCGTCTTTCGATATATAATTTTTGCTGATTTCAACTCCGGGGATTACGAGCATGCCGTATTTTTCCCAGGCCCGAGCGGACTCCTGCCTGAGCGTATCGAGGTACTCGTCAAAGTTGTCCCCCCGGACCGAGAGATTGAACTGGCGGGCGAACTTGCCCATCGTGTTGTCGCCGTTGACGACATGGTCCGTGATCGCGATCGCGTCAAACCCGGCCTGGCCGAAGAGATCGATCGTTTTTCCCATTTCCAGCGAGCCGTCCGAAAACGTAGTGTGAATATGGAAGTCGCATAACATCATGGTCGGCATGGTACCGGATAATTGTTACCCCAGCATTACAATGTCGTGAAGTTTGCGTTAATTCTTCCCTGGTCGGGATCGCTCATGCGGCCTCCTGAGCGGCGGCTATCCTTCTCCCGGACACCAGCCTGTCTTGCGGACGTTTGCATTCGAGCACCAGCTTTTTAACGATCTGATCTATGTCCTCGGGCCTGACGCGCTGCTCGGGAGTCATGGAAAAGACCGCTTTTTTCATTCGAGTCTCGTACGTTTCGCCGCCCTCGATAACGTCGTGATCGACGATGGTTACGTTGACCGGTTCGGTAAAATAGATATCAGCAACGACGCCGCTTTCGATCTTGATGATGATGTGGTTCATTTCTGCCTCCTGGGCCGCCTATTTCGCCACTCCACCGCTCTTCCTTACGGGACATCCCATGGTGGTGCAGAAGCGTTTATCCGTTATTGAGCGATGATACAGGAGAGGTATTACAGGAGCGTGAAATAACCGTAAAAGTTCGGTTAAGTTATCGACCGGATCCGGATCAAACAGGCTGCTCCGTTGCAACGCTTGGGAGGCAGGCGAAGAGGTTGCAACGACAGGGAGCGCTACTTCGGGACCGGCGTATTTACGTTCCATGAATGATAAGAACAATAAAACCGATCGCGAGGACCAGCCCTGCTGCAGTCAGTCCGTATTCTATTGTTTTCAGGATCTTCTTATTCATGCGGCATTTCCTCCACACCTTCATCGCTTTTCTGCGCCTTCCCTCATCGTGGGGCCGTGCAGCATAGTGCAGGCCACACGGTATCAGCGCTTTTGCGTCAAACGTTCCTTAACACACTTGCTCACCAGAATGGGAAGGAAGGACTTCACTGTGCAGTCCTTTCCCAGTTCTTCCAGGAGTTCCCGGTACATTCTGTTGACCTCTTCCGCCGAAATGCCGAGTTCGTGCACGAGTCTGTCTATGGCGCGGACGTGAAGATCGTTGTCCTTGTCGTAGCTGTACCGTGCAGGGTCCGTTAGTGTGTGGTTCGCCATGGCAGTACCTCCTTCATGCTTTATAACGGGCCGCGAATACGCGCGTAGTGAGTCGATACTACATGCCGGCCGTTACAGGAACATGACGATCTGGTGAAGTTTCTATTAAATTTGCATGTTCCCTTCAGGACCCGCGCCCTTAAAAGAAAGTCCGGGTGCTCCGCCAGAAGGGCCTCGTACTTCTCCACCGTGATCTTGTCGCCCGCATTGGCGTACCGGATCGCCTGATATGCCGCGAAGGCCTTCTCCTGCGGCGTCAGTTGCGCAAGAAAGGCCGGTTTCTGCCGGTAATAGGGGCCTGCCGGGGGTCTGCATAATCATCGAGGAATATACGGTTCCATGTGATCGCCTTCTTGAGATCGACGAGTTTGATTTCGGGGGGATGCCAAAGCAGTGCCAGGACAAGCAACGGAATGAACTTAAACGTTACCATGACGCCTTCCTCGGAGGGGCGGTTGCCGGATTAGCCAGGTAATTGGCGGTGAAAATATACTCACACAAGGCCTGCTTGAACGTCCCCCCTTCGCTCGTTCGCCCGGCAGCCTGATCTGAAAGATATTTATTGAGCGCGGCAAGGAAGTTCTGATCGTTTATGCCGCCTTGAATTTTTACCAACGGCGCAACGACAAGGGGAAAATCGACCATCTCCTTTCCCGTCCCGAGTGCCAATCTCGCCTCCCATGCCCCTTCGCCCGGCAACACCGTGATGACCCAGCTTTTTTCGTCTACCTTCTGCACCGAAACGAGTTTCGCGTCCAACAGTGCGATATCGGGTGAATGATTCCCCTCGGCCTGCAGTTGCAGCCTGATCACGACCGGAGTTTTCCCGTCGGAAAGGGCAATGGCCGGATCCTGCGCTATCCTCTTCCCGTCATTGCGTTTAAAAAGGGCGGAAAAAGTCTGCAATCCCTTCTCTCCCTTGAATTCCCTGAATCGCTGCAGAACGCTCTTTTCCCGCTCATCGAAACTGATCAGCTTTGCCGCACCCGGCACTCTCGAGGCCGGTTCACCGCGGGGCTCGTCCGACGGGCCCGGCGGCGGGGAGTAGGTCAGGGCAGGGACGGGGAAGCTTTTCCCCGTTGTGTCCCTGACGGTTGCAGTTACCTGATTGATGACCCCGGGCAAATCTCCTTTTTTTTCGAACCTCAGATCGAGCTCGAAGGCCGCATCGGGATTTTCCCGGAACACATTGACAAGCAGCGTCCCCGGAGTATTTGCGTAAACATTAGTGAGGGTGCCTCCGTTCGCCGTCACCCGGGGATGCGCCAGGGAAGTCGTGTCGTAATCGATCGTTATGTCCATGGCTTCCACGCCGATGATATTATCACCCTCGATAAAAAACGCACCATCGCCGTTGGGCGTGACAAGCATCTGCATCGCGGCAAAAGACCCGGCCGGGCAGAGAAGGACGAGCAACAGACCCATGATGCACACGGTGTTTCTCATCGCCTTTTCCCCTCGTTCATGACCCCAAAATGAATATGCTGCACGGGAGCGCGTCAGGGCTCGATTGCCGGTTTACTGTTGCTTTCACCCGGCAATGATACGAGCCCTGCTTCCTTTGACATCAGGAACACCATCAACCCAAAGATTATGAAGAGAAAGCTCAGCAGGGTGATCGGCGGCAGCCCGCCGTTCCATTTCCGGACCTGCAACCAGCCGTCCCAGCCCATGGCGAAAAGATGGCCTGCGACCAGGGCGTACACAGCGGCTGTCGTGGTTCTCCATTCCGCCGGCTTCAGGACGCAGGCATTCAGGCGCCAGATGCAATAAGCCGCCATCGCCCCGAAGAGGACCGTCGCCTCTCCAGTCAGGCTCATCTTGCCATTGTCGAAGAATTTATCAAAATAGCTTTTTGAAAGAATCGAAAGCGATAAAAGGACATGAACGAAGACCAGGTTCGTGCAAGCTCGGCTCCAGAAAGCGGTAACTTCCCGCCGGCTGCGCAGGAGAGACATGGCTGCAATGAGCAGCGATACCGCCGCCGTCATGGAGAGGGCCTTGTTCAGAACATAAACCGGCACATGGATGAGTGAAACACCGCCGAACCCGCAATATCGTACAACGGCATACATCGTTGTGGAAAACGCTACCAGTAATAATTGATTTACCATACGTTATCGTTCCTTCTCTTCTCGCCCATTTATCGGGTAGTTTTTCAATTTATTTCAAATCCCCCCGAACGGGCACTCCGGATCGGAAGCGGAGAAGTCGCCTCCCACGAACCCGGCCACGGCGCGGCACCCCCCCTTGCAGATTTCGAGATAGTCGCACGATCGGCAGGGCTCCGGCGCACGGTCAGTCCAGGTACGCAAGCGCGAAAGATGTTCCGAGCTGCTCCAGAGTCGGGGCAGCTCGAAAACGCTCTCCTCACCGGACAAGAAGGAGCAGCCCGCAAACCTGCCGTCCGAGCGGACCCCCAGAAGGACGTTGCCGGCCTCGCAGCCGTATACCGAGAACTGCTCCATCATCTTCTTGTCCGGCCGGTGCCAGCAGAACATCGGGACAAAGGAACAGTCGATTTTGGCCGGGACCCCGCAATCTAGGGAGAGGCGTCTGAGCATCGGATAGAATTCCCGGTTCTGGGCCGGAGTCAATCGCCGTTCGAAATAATTCTGTCTCCCCCTGCCCGAGGGTTTGAGGCGCAGAAGCTCCACATCGGAGAGCCCCCGTTCCCGGGCAAAGGTGAACAACTCGTGAAGGTGAGCGAAGCTCTGCCTGGTCACGACGCAGTTCAGGCCGACGTTGACGCCCGCCTCCAGAAGCATATCCACTCCGCGCATTGCCGCTGCGAAAGAAGCGGGACTCCGGCCGGCTTTCCCGTCACCCGCCGTGGCGTCGATGCTGACGTTTACCTGGCCGAACATGCGGCATTGTGCGGCATATTCTCTGGACATCAAGACGCCGTTCGTGGTCAGGTTGGGGACGATGCCGCGGCTGCGCACATAGGCGGCCAGTTCAAAGAAATCGGAGCGCTCCAGCGCCTCTCCGCCGCCCAGGGCCATATGGAACACCCCCATGCCGGCCAGCAGATCGACGGCCTTGCGAAACTCTTCAGCCGTCAGCTCGCCCGTGTCCGTTTTTCCCGAATCCATATAGCAGTGGCCGCATTGCTGGGAACAGGCGTTGGTCACTGAAAAATGGACCTCCAGCGGGGCGGAAAGAACACGGGTTTCCGGCCCTTCCCACAGCGGGCTGTGCTCGTGGCCCAGGCTCCGCATGAATTCCCGGTCCACGTGCACCAGCGTCGGGGGATTTTCCAATGACAGTATCCCCCCGAACGTCTCTAAGCGATGTTTCATGACGCCCATCATTGCTCCTTCTGGCCATGTATCCGATCATCGGCCGTTCACTTTTTTTTGCGCCTCTTCCAGTCGCCCGTCCTCTTGAGCTTTGGCCGCAACGGCAATCGCCGCGACAGTGTTAAAGAGGACCGTGGCTGCCGCTCCCGCGGTGAAGAAGACGATTATATCTGCGCCGACGCTGCTGGAGTTCGGATTGTAGCCGGTTTTGATCTTCAGGATGCGTCCTCTCATTTTTCTTGCCTTCCTTGTCCGGATTTATTGCGCGCTGCCCCGGCTCTCACGTTCAATTGATCTTTTCACCTGACACGGGTTTCTGGACTGCTTGCGGATTTTGTCCTGTTTCGAACCAGCCGCGGTACTTGACGGCAAAATCGTCCATGATCTTGGGGCCGTTCGGCTGGTATATAAAGAACAGGTAGAGCACCGCCGTCGTCATCAACACAGTAAGGAGAGGACTGAGCCAAAGCAGCGCGCGCCGCCGTGTCTGCCAGAAGTTCCCACTGGTCAAAAGCAGCAGCCAGAAGAGGACCGGCAGGTTGATGACGGCCGCGATGTAGACCACGGAGTCCGGAAAGCGAAATTGATCGGCTGAACTGTCGATGGCATAGAAGGACGGTATTCTTGAGGCGGCCAGGAGGAGCCAAAGACAACTGACTATCATGAAGGTTTTGAGCGAGGCCCGGGTCATCCCCTCCCAGGGCTTCATCAAAAGGGCCGCGGCCCAAAGGACCGCGACGACTCCCCAGGCAACGCCTGCCCAGACCGTTGTCATCCGCCAGTGGCGGCGGGCCTTCGCATGAGCCAGCCGATCGCTTTCGGTCACGTCTTTACCGCCGCGTTGAACAAGGTACTGAAAGGCGAGATAGCTTTGCCCGCGCTTGTCCAGGCGGTCATAGGCCTGGCCCAGCTCCCGTTGGACCTCGGCCTTCAAAAGAAAATCGGGGCGCCTGGCCAGCAGCGCCTCGTACCTTTCCACAACAGCCTTGTCTCCCGCATTGGAGAACCGGATGGCCTGGTAGTCCGCGAAGGCCTGCTCCTGGGGCAGGAGTGCCGCGAGCAGGGAAATTTTGTCTCGGTAGACAATCGCCTGACGCGCGTCGGCATATTCATCCCTGTATACCCCGTACCATTTCATGGCCTTCTTGAGGTCGACAAGGTTGTTTTCATAAAGGTTCCCCAGCATCTGCACGGCATACCGGCGCGCGTTGCTTCCCCGGTGCTTGTCGCTATTTCCAGATTGACGGTTTCGGCGTCGGCATAGCGGCCTTGGACAAAGTCCTGTTGGGCTTTCTTCTGCAAATCATCCGCCAAGGTACTCGCCGGTGATGCCGGGGCGACGAGGGGCAGACAAAGCAGACCAGCGAAAAATGCCAAGACGAGCAGAGGAGTGTATTTTAGTTTCGGCATGTCATTCAGGGGTATCATCTTTATCCTCGCCGGAATATTACTCTATTTCTGTTACGGGGATATTACGTCGATATTATATTTGTGTTAAAGCTGTTTTCACGCACGAAGCCGGTTGGCAAAACGATGAGGTGGCTTCATCCGGCTAAGACGAGATCAGCCGCAAGTTGAACAACCGCTCGATTAGCCATGTAAAGCCCAGCATGAAAATAGCCAGCGACACTCCAAAGGTCACTTTTCTGAATTCCATTTTACTTTTAAGCAGGTACAGGACCGGCAACAGTACCAGGAAAATCATCAGTTGTCCGACTTCCACACCCAGGTTGAAGGAGACTACCGATACCAGCAGGTTCGATTTTCCGACGATCAACTCCTGGAGAACGCTTGCGAAACCGAAGCCGTGGATCAGCCCGAAACCGAACGTCACGAGCCAGCGGTAATTAACTTTTTTCTTGAACAGGTTTTCAAGCGCGACAAAGCAAATGGAAAAGGCTATGACCGATTCCACAATCCGGGAATTCAAGCTGACGACCTGCATCGCCGCCAGGAGCAGGGTAATGCTGTGCGCTACCGTAAATGCGGTGATTATCTTCAAGACTTCCTTGATTGACAGCCCGATCACGATGAGCGCCAGGAGAAATGCCATGTGGTCGTAGCCGGTCAGAATATGTTCGATGCCGAGCAGGATGAATTGACCGATAGAGGTCCACACCGGATGGCCCGCCGGACTGCGCCGGACACTTTGTTGTGCAACAGGCGCGCCGGGGTTGTTCAGGACCTGCTTGATGCGCTCCGGATCGGTGCGTACTGCCTCTTTTCCTTGAGCGGCTGCGCTCATTGGCTTCCCGGCTGTTGCGTGTACGGCCGCACTATCCTTTCGATTTTGCGTTGCCCGCTCTTCGTCGTCTTCGGCCCCGGGACTGCCGGCCACAGGGCCCTGAATGGTAAATTCCCAGACACGGACAGTGTTCTCGAAAAAGGTACTGTCGTTCAGGCTGCGAAAAATCCAGGACCTTTTGAAGGTCCGCACCGACGGCATCCGTCAAATAGAAAAACGCAAGGTTGACGTGCTGGTTGTCCGTTTCATCGAACAGCATGCGATACTCGATTTTGACCTGGTTTGGGCTGTTGTGGAAGCCGATGTTTTCCGCCGCAAGCCATATTTGAAAATAGTTATTCTCATTTCTGGTAAGTTTCGTGACTTTTAGGGGATATGTCGTCCCGTTGACGGAGAGGGACAGTTTGTCATTCACACAGGGCTGAAGCGCGGAAGCGGCGATGTTTGGGAGCTGTTCAGGGGAAAGAGCTTCGGGATTGTAACCAGCTTCCTTGACCCCTTTGATGTCGCCGAATAAAAGCGGGTTGAACTCCATGATGGCGGTGAGGCTGTTTTTTCCGAAACACCACCGGGAGCCCCCCATGGGCATGTTGTGAGCGGACACCGGGACAGCTATGAAAAGAAACAGGATCAGGAAGATGAATGATAAAGGTTTTCTGAATGGCATAATCGTCAAAACCCCCCGGCTGCCTTTTGATGAATGCAAAGGAAACCCTCACCTTTGTCCGTTCCCCATCGAGGAGAGACAAAGGTGAGGGAATAACAGTATGTCCTTGCCACTGCAGTTTATGCTGCTCTGATACGATCGACCTACTGGTACGTTATAACAAGCTTCGGCGCTTTGGTCGCCGACACGTCGTACGCCCTGGCGGTCCGCTTGCCGGTGCCGGTGACGATGAAGGCCATGGCGTTGTTCTGCGCCCAGCCCGTACGGTTCACGATTTCCTGGACGATCGTCTTCAGGTCCGGGGTCCGCTGGTCCGCGCCCGCGGCGTCCACGGTGTTCCAGGCAACCGGGCTCCAGGCTACGGAGGCGGTCGTTTTGGCACGGGAGGAGACGTTGTAGGCCGCCGTGGTGAAGGTGGCCGCATTGTCCGCGGCCTGGCCCTTGATGGTCAGGCTCGTGGCGGTGGAGCCGGTCTCGTCCACGGTGAACTGGATGTAGGCATTGGTGATGGTCTTGCCCTTCGGCACGTTCACATTGGTGAAGCGCATGCCGACGTACTGGTTGCCGGTCGTGGAGGAGTCATAGACCAGTTCCAGGTCGCTGCTGTTGTTGTACATCGTGCCGCCGGTCTGGCGCTCTTCCACGTCGTCATTGCTTGTGTTCACCTGGGAGTTTACGGTGACGGGCGTGGAAGCGCTGGGCGTGGCGGACGCCTGGTTGGAGTTGCCGCTTTCACCGTTGGCGTTCACGGCGGACACGACATAGTAATAGGTCGTACCGTTGGTCAGGCCGGTGTTGACATAGGTCACGGCGGTCACGCCGGTGGCCACGGTCGTGTAAGGTCCGCCGCTCACGGTGGCGCGCTTGACGCTGTAGCTCGTTGCGCCGGAGGACGCGGTCCAGGAAAGGCTGACCTGTCCGTTGCCCGCGGTCGCGGCGAGGCCCGTGGGGGCAACCGGTGGGGCAGGCGCGGTCGGCGTGGCCGAGGCCTGGTTGGAGTTGCCGCTCTCGCCGTTGGCGTTCACGGCGGTCACGACGTAGTAATAGGTCGTGCCGTTCGTGAGGCCCGTGTTCGTGACGTTCGTCGAGGTCACGCCCGCCGCCACGGTCGTGTACGGCCCGCCGCTCACGGTGCTGCGTTTTACGTTGTAGCTCGTTGCGCCGAAGGAGGCAGTTCCAGGAAAGGTTCACCTGGGCATTGCCCGCAGTCGCGGTGAGGCCCGTGGGAGCCGCGGGAACGGACGCGCCGTGGGTCACGGTAATCGTATCGACCACCGTGCCGTCGGTCTTTTTGGCTTTCATGGTCATGGTGTTGCCGTTGATGTCGAAGGAGCAATAGCTCAATCCGCTGTAGCCCGCAACAACGTTGGGCTGCCCCATATCGACGGCATAGAGCGGCGCGCCGCCGCCGCCGTCGGTGATGTGCGGAATATTATTTACCATGGCGCGGACATAGTTGTGGTTGTGGCCCGTCAGGACCATATCGACCCCGTACTGGAGAACGAGGGGCTGGATGACGTTCTGGACCGTGGTGTTGTTGGCGTGGGTGCCCGCGGCCCAGCCCGGCTCGTGGATCAGGATGATCTTCCAGGGCTTGGTCGTCGTGGCGAGATCGTTGACGAGCCAGTTGTACTGCGCGGTGCCGGAGGTGTAGCCGCCGCCCGTGTACTGGTCTACCACGCTCACGTGGAGCGGGCCGTAATCAAAGGACCAATAGGCGCCTGCCGTATACGGGTAAGGATAGTACTTCGCATAGTAGGTGCCGGTGCCCTCGTGGTTGCCCTTGACCCCGTTGATGGGGGTCTCGGCCAAAAGTGCGCGGGTCTGCGGGTTCGCGTTGAACCACTCAGACGTCCAGGCGGATTCGGCGTCGCTCGAGACCCAGTCCCCGACCTGCAGGGTCAGGCTCTGGAACGCGGGGTCCGTTGCGTATTCCGCGCGCATCCGGTTAATGACCTGTTCCATGCTCGCCGGGTTGGACCGGGTGTCGCCGAAGGCGAGGAACTTCACCGCCGTTGCGCTTGCGGCCGGCGCGGCCACGAACGAGCCCGTGCCGTAGACGGTCCCGCCCGCGGTGGCTGATACCTGGTAGTAATACTTGGTGGAAGGCGTTAAGCCCGTGATGGCGTACTTGTGCTGGTGGCTGGAGCCGTACTCCGCCACGTTGGCGCTGCCCATGGTGTAATTCGTGTCCTGGTCCACCACGGTGAAGTGGACCGGGCCGTAGTCAAAGGACCAGTAGAAGTTGGCTGCATAGGGATAGGGATAGTACTTCTTATAATATGTGCCGGTCCCTTCGTGGTTGCCCTTGACGCCGTTGATGGGGGTTTCGGCAAACAGAGCACGCGTCTGCGGGTTCGCATTGAACCACTCCGCGGTCCAGGCGGATTCGGCGTCACTCGAAACCCAGTCTCCGGCCTGCAGGACAAGGCCCTGGTATGCGGGGTCCGAAGCGTATTCCGCGCGCATCTTCGTGACCACTTTTTCCATGTCCGACGGTGTGGAGCGGGTATCCCCGAAGGCGAGGAACTTCACAGCCGTGGCCGTGGCTGCCGGAGCGGTAACAAACGACCCGGAGCCGTACACGGTCCCGCCTGCGGTGGAGATAACCTGGTAATAATACTTGGTATCCGGCTGTAGGCCGGTGATGGCGTACTTGTGCTGGTTGCTGGTGCCGTACTCCGCGACGTTCGCGCTTCCCAGGCTGTAGCTGGTGTCCGTGCCCCACTTGATCACGTTCGTTTCCGTCGCGTTGTCCTGCCAGAGCACGGTCATTGCCGCGTTCGTGTTTTCATAGATCAGGTAAGGCACTTTGGTTATGCCGGCAAAGGCCGCCGTAGTGCATAACAAAAAGACCAGTAAAACTCCGATGCTTCTTTTTAGTACATTCATAATTCCTCCTTTTTCAGGTCGTTGCGACCCGGAATGAGAGAAGTTGCATGCAGCGACCTCTCCTGCTTCAAAATCTGACTGCAAAGAAATGTGAGAAGCACCTCCTTTTCTGGCCATCCGATTTCGCCGACGCGTGGCTGCGTTATTCATGATTGTGTGCGACGCTTCGCTTTTGGTCGGACCATTCGGGGCCGTTCGGCTTCTTATGGCAGTCTGATTCAGCTCTTGCGGGCTTAGTCCTCGCCAAGCCCTGGACCCTGCCGGGATATTCTTGTAGCAGGCTGTGCAATCGGTCTTGACTTCATGCACGTGATGAGCGTGATAAAAGACTACCTTGCCGTTTTTGGCGGGAACTCCCTGTGATCACCGGCAGCTTCAGCAAAGAAAGCGCCCGAAAATGTCGCTATGCCGCGATCACCACAATAAATCCGGGAAGCACTATTATGCTTGCGCGAATGGTTCTTTAGCCTTGAGTCGGAGGATACAGGAGAATTGTTACTGGAGTATGAAGGAAAAATGAAATTACCATTAAACTTTCGCCGGGAGCTGAGGGATAGTAATCCACGGTGGCTGAACGTGTAGGGTCAATCGCTGCGGCAGAGAATCCCCCGGCTCCCACCGGGGAGGCCTGCAAGTAGTCGCGGGCGGCTGCGTTATGGGAGGGGGTCGAGGCCTATGAGCAGTCCCGCCGCGGTCAGGAGATATTCAATTGCTTTTAGGATCGTCTTGCTCATGTGAGTTCCTCTTTGAGATGAGCGGGCACTGCGCCTCAGGCGGCCGCCCCGACCTGCATCATGGTCCTTCCAGGCAGTTTCCTGTCCGCCGGGCGGCGGCATTCGAGCACAAGCGTTTTGACCGCCTGCTCGATCTCGTCCGGCCGGAGCTGCCGCTCCGGCGTCATTTTTAATACCGATTTTTTCATGCGCTCTTCGAACGTTTCTCCGCCCTCGATGGTGTCATGGTCCACGATCGTCACGTAGAGCGGCTCGGTGTAATACACGTCGGCTACGACGCCGCTTTCAATCTTGATTATGATATGGTTCATGATCTCCTCCTTTGATTTCCTGATGCCTGTCTACTATGTTCTCCAGTGTACAGGAAGAGTATGACCCCAGTATGAAGAAGGGATGAAGTTTTTATTAAATCTTCGATCTGCTCTGGATCAGGTAGGCATAGTAGGTCGCGGCGCTCGTCGGGTAACGCTTGAGCGTTTTGAAATCGACCTTGTAGAGGCCGAACCGGGAATCGAGCCCCTGGAGCCATTCGTAGTTGTCGATGAGGGTCCAGTAGAAATATCCCCGGACGTCAAGTCCCTCTTTCAGGCAGCGCTCTATGACATCCACGTGCTGCTTCATGTACCTGACCTTCATTTCGGTATCATGCGTCGCAATGCCGTTCTCGGTGATGATGAGCGGCAGATTGAGTCGTGAGGCGTAGCGGAGCACCTTGGCCAGGCCGCGGGGATGCACTTCCCACCCGATATTGGTAAGACCGTGACCGTCGATGTCCCGATGCCGGAGTTCAACGCCCATTTTTTTCAAAGGATTGAACCGGAGATGGATGCGCGTATAGTAGTTCACGCCGAAAAAGTCGAGCTTGTCCTTGATCGGGACCTCGATCTCCACTGCGCGGGAAAAAGGGAATTTGATAATGAAGACGCCGGTCTGAAATGCGTTGATGATCGAATGATTGTAGAAGAAGTTCGCCGACTTCTTCAGGAGCCGGTCGAGGGGGTTCCATTTTTTCCAGGGAGCGAACACGGACATGTTATGCGCGATACTAACCTGTGCCTCGGGGACGTAACGGTGGATGATGTCATAGGCCTTGCCGTGGCAGGTGAATATATTTTTAAGCGCGACCAGGGAGCGGGGAACGTCCCGCAGACCCGGCGGTGTGCATCCGTCAAGGTACCCGCCGATCAGGATGACATAGGGCTCGTTGAACGTGATCCAGTATTTTACGCTCCTGAGCGTTGAGACCATCTTCTCGGTGAAGCGCAAGAATTTTTCAATCGATGCGGTCCGATGCCAGGGACTTCGCTCCTGGAACCATCTGGGGTGCGTAAAATGATGGAGCGTGACCATGGGTTCGATGTTGTAGCTTCGCAGGATGTCGATGATCTCCTGGTAATGCGCGATGGCCTCTTCATCCCAGGTGTCCGGCCGCGGCTGGATCCTGCTCCATTCGATGGAGAAGCGATAGGAATTTACGCCTAATTCCTTCAGGAGCTTGAGGTCCTCCCTGAAAACGGCATAGTGGTTCGTTATTTCCGGGACATCGCTTAATACCGGGTCCCAGGTTGACCAGTCAGCGTTCCGAGAGCCTTCGAGCTGAAAGGCGGATGTCGCAACTCCCCACTGAAAGTTTTCCGGAAAAGCCGGTTTCCTCGTTATCACAGGCATCTCGATGCCCCTGTCTCCCCCGGTTATTGCCAATAAAGGACCATGAGCAGAAGTCCTGCCAGGGAAGCTGCGAAAATGAGAATTTCCTCGATTCTTTCAGGAAGCTGCTTCTGTATATTGTTATGCATGGGTCACCTCTTTGGTATCACTGCATTTTTCCGGTGAAAATACTACCGCAAGCGTCCGGATACCGCCGATCACCAGGATCAGGGCCGCGAGCGCCATGATCATGCCCGCCTCCAGCTTGTGCTGATAGAGCCCGACCATGATCTCGCGCAGGACAAAGACCAGCGCCGCGTCGGTGATGAAGGTGATCTTGAGCCGGTGCACGGTGAAGTATTCTATGAGGCTCCTGAGCAGTTCTATCACGATGAACATGGAAAGAATATTCGTTACGATCATGTCAAAAGCGGCAGCCAATGTCTGACTTCCAAACACCGCACGAAGGTCGAGAATGACCCGGGCGATGCCCATCAAAAGAGCAAGGATCACGATCGGGATCATGAATTTGATCATGCTGTCGACGATCTTGCTAAAGTATTTCATGGGTTTTGTCCTTTTCAAAAAGTGTGGGACGGGCTGATAAGGCCCGTCCCCAGGAGGTGGGACGATGAAGCCGGATACGCTGCTGTGATGGCGTTAGAAGCTGTAATTGACGCCGAACGGAGAGTACCGCCGGGTCTAAACCGGCAGCCGGCGCATACGCTCCACCAGCGCCGCCCTGACCCAGACCGTAGGTGGCACCAGCGTCGTTTTTCGTGGCTGCGTACAGAATATATGCAGACGGTGCGCTTGGTAGAAGGCATGGTCCACTCCGACAGCCATGAACGTTGCGGCTCGTTTCTGCGACCGAATCGCCGTCGTCGGCGATGCCGAATGCGAGCTTGATGGTTTCCTTACCGAGTTTCTGGCTCACCGCAAGGTACATGGCGTCGCGGGTGATCGCTGAAGCAGCGGTGTCATCTTTGAGGGTCTCGAAGACGAACCCTATCTTCGTGCCGAAACCGATGGTGTAGCCCGCACCGAGTCTGGCGCCCGTAACCTCTTTACCAGCGACGTCCCAGGTGGCTACGCCGTTCTTGTGACTTTCAGCCGCCAGAGCGATTGCCAGGGCGCCTGCTTTAAAGACAGCCGAGGCGGAAACGAGGCGCGCGTCCGCGGTGGTGTTTGCAGTTTCCGATCCGGACTGTGACGTGGCCGCGCTGATCTGCAAGCCTCCCCAGGAGGGAGAAGAATAGGCGATCACGTCCTTGGGCCGAAGTTCGAAGTTCGATGCTCCGTTGACGTTGCCGATGATCGCATTGTAGTCGGCCATGGAATCGCCGAAGGGATCGAACTGGCCGGTCGCCGTCTTGTAAGGAGTGTCATGGGTGCCGAGGATCAGCATGCCCAAGCTCATCCGATTTCAGGCCGACATAGCTGTTGCGCAGCCCGATGCTGTTCACGCTCGTCGTGCTGACCGCGCCGGTCGTCGTATTGGTTACGCCCGTTGCTACGGTCGTGGTCGTGCCGTCCACGTTGACGCCCAGTTCCAGCTGGTACACGGCGGAAAATCCATCGTTCAGTTCCTCCGCACCCTTGAAGCCTAAGCGCGACGAGTTGCTGGAGACCCTGCTCAGGCTGGTGTCCGCCCCCGCCGCTTTGCTGCCGGTGTCTATCAGGTCGACGGACAGCTTGGCCGCGCCGTAAACCTGTAGGGTGCCGGTTGGAGACGCTTTTTCAACATCCACTATTTCGTGCGCCGCAAAAACCGGGGAACCGAAACTGCTTACCGCTACTACCGCTAACGCTGCTAAAACCTTTTTCATTTTGTACCCTCCGTGATCTATGATTATTCCGTTTAATACGGAAGTGCTCCCCTGCGAACGCGACCACCATACGACACGTCGCGCTTTTGCATGGAGGGTAACTTACTCTCTCTGTGTTACATCAGTATGTCGACTTGGTTAAACCTTCGTGAAATATTATCAAGAGCGATTCAGAAACGGAGAAGGATATTTAGCGGTCTTTAAAGTAGCGAAGCTTTTTCGGAGGCGTAGCATGGAATCCATATGAGAGAATCGCATGAACTGTTGTTTCAAACAGGAGAGGGAAGGTTTCGGAATCTAGGCCAAAGGTCAGCTTTTGCTATATGTCTAATGCGGTATCCTGCGCAATCCCTCGGCTATCTGCCTTCTTTCAGTCTTTCAGCAAAATAGACCGGCAAACCGCTGCCAGTTATTGCCGCGGCGACTTTTTCGACATCGTAGGCAACGCGGATGAAGTCCACCTTCACTCCTGCCGGTGTTATCTCTATGAGCGTAAAGCATGCTCTCGGATCGCCATCCTTCGGTTTTCCGACGCTCCCGGCATTGATAAATGTTTTCCCAATGAACTCTTTTTTGTAAGGCTTATGGGTATGGCCGTAGATCAGAATGTCCGCGTCCGTTTTTGACGCCATCTCAAGAAAGAACTTCTCCGGCCTATCCTCAAACCAGTAGAGGTTGTTCTTACGCGGCGTTGCATGAAACAACAGTATCTTCCTGCCTTCGGCGCTGAACTGTATCTCCGCCGGCAAATTTTTCATATAGTCCCTGCTTTTCGGTGATGCGTGGTTCTTCGTCCAGACAAAGGACAGGTGCGCCATCTCCTCCTGCACAGGCTCCTCGGCTTTGCAGCCGCAATGTTCCCGATCGTGCGCCACTGCCTCGTCGTAATTGCCCTGAACGCCTTCGATGCCGTGCTCGATCATGAAATCAACGACGTCATTCACAAAAGGCGCGTAACCGCCGAGATCGCCGAGATGATACAATCTGTCAACGTGTATCGCCTTTGCCGAATCATAGACGGCTTTGAGCGCCTCTATATTTCCATGAACATCGCCGAGTATCCCGATTATCATACCTCTTCACCCTTACCATTCACGCTTCAACCTTCAACCTTGATTTTTACCTTCGTGCCCTTTTCCGGCCAGCTCTCGATCTGCATCTCCCAGGCGTGGGCCTTTACCAGGTGCTTGACGATGGCCAGGCCGAGGCCGGTGCCGCCCATCTTCCGTGATCGTGCTGTATCCACGCGGTAAAACCGTTCCCCAATGCGCGGCAGATGTTTTTCCGGGATCCCGACGCCGCTGTCTTCGACGTACAGACAGGGTTTGCCGTTCTCTATGCGAAAGCCGATCGTCACGCCGCCTGTTTCCGTGAATTTTATTGCATTATCGACGAGGTTCGTGAGTATCTGGATCAGCTTGTCCCGATCAGCAAAGAGCTTGATATGTTCCGCGGGGAAATCGGTTTTCAGATACAGCTTCTTTTCAGCAGCCTTGGGCCTCAGCAGCACGAGAACATGTTCGGTCGCATCGGAGAGATCCACCTCAGTTCGCTCTATTCTGGCGACGCCGAGTTCGATCTTGGAGATCGTCATCAGGTCGTCCACCAGGCTGTTGATCCGTTCGCTGTTCGCCTTGATGATCTTCAGGAATTTCTCGGCGTGCTCCGTATCATGCAAGGCGCCTTCCAGCAGGGTTTCGGAAAACCCCTTGATCGCGGTTATGGGCGTCTTTATCTCGTGCGATATGTTCGCCACAAAATCCTTGCGGGTCTGCTCCAGCTTCTTGAGCTGCGTGATGTCATGCAAGATGACGACAAAACCGGACAGGTCCTTTTCCACGTCGGTGAGCGGCGAAACCCTCGCGGAAAAATATCGTTCCTCCGGATGATCAAGCCGCAGTTCGCCGACGCCGGGCGTAAGGTTCTTGCGCGCTTCTTCCATGAGCGAGAGGAATAAGGGGTTACGGATGACCTCGAACACCTGTTTCCCCATCACTTCGCCGAAATAATGCCGTGATGCGGAGCTTGCCAGCTGGATCGCGCCGTTCGATTCGAGTATCATAAGAACATCGGGAATGCTTCGCAGGATCTCGTTGAGCCGTTTTCTTTCTCCTTCGTTCACAGCAATACTGTTTTGCAGCTCCGCCGACATCGTATTCAGACTTTCGGCTATCTCGTCAAACTCCCCGGCACGGTCAAGATACAGTTTCTTCCCGATCAGGCCGCCCGCAAGAGAACGCGAGAAATCCCCGATCTGCTTCGTCAGTCTTCTGATGCGCTCCAGCTGTCCGATTGAGAACAGGCCCGTCGCAAGCAGGATCGCGATGACGACCGCGATGATCTTGAACCTGAGGGCGTTGATCGAGGCATTTACCTGTTTAAGCTGCATGCTGAGCCGGACAATTCCAACGGGAAGGCCTGCACGCGTTATCCGCTTCGCAACATAGAGCAGGTCGTCGTGCAGGGTATCGCTGTAGCGGGTAGACATGCCCGTGCCGTACAGGAGGGACTGCTGGATCTCAGGGCGGGCCGCGTGATTGTCCATAAGGGATGATTCCGTGTCTGAGTCCCCGAGAACCCGTCCGTCGAGGTCGATTACGGTCACCCGGAGACCGGTCTGCTCCTTGAATTGCTTTGCAGAGACTGTCGAGAGGGGGTTGGGCATCGAACGGTATGTCATTGGAAATGAGTGTTGCCTGAGAAAGGAGGTGCTCCCGAAGATCATTGATATGGCTGCTTCGCACGGTATCGGTAATAAAGAATTCGACAAGCACGATCGTAACAAGCATCATGACAGCATACAGTATGACGATCCGCCCGAAGAGGTGTTGTTTCATACGTCTCCATCCACATAGTACCCTACTCCTCGACGGGTCTTTATGTAGACCGGATCGGAAGGATCGTCTTCGATCTGGGTCCGGAGTCTCCGGATGTGGACATCGACGGTCCTAGGTTCGATGAAGGCCTCCCCCTTCCAGACGGCATCGACCAGCTGTTCACGACTGAACACCTTGCCTTTTCTAATAACCAGATATACCAGCAGTTTGAACTCGGTCGCGCTAAGCTCCAGCGGGGTTTTGCCCTTGATAACGCCGTGGGTCTCGAGGTTGATGAGCAAATTGCCGATGCTGATTGATTTTTCCGTTGTTGGTTTTTCTCCTGTCCTTCTTAAAACGGCTTTTATGCGCGCAATAAGCTCTCTCGAACTGAACGGCTTTGTCATATAATCATCGGCGCCGCTTTCCAGTCCTATGACCCTGTCCACCTCTTCGCCTTTCGCGGTAAGCATGATAATGGGAGTATTGGCAGTTTTGGCATCGTTCCTGATGATACGGCACAGTTCCACCCCCTGTATGCCGGGGAGCATGAGATCGAGGACCACGAGATCGAACCGGTCCTTTCTGATCTTATGGAGAGCTGCTTCGCCGTCGGTTGCCGTCGTGACCCTGAAGCCGTCCTTTTTCAGATTGTACGACACGAGGTCAACAATATCCGGTTCATCGTCAACGATCAGTATTTTATCATTCATGGGCGTAGTTATACCATTTACCATTACGAGAATTCAAGAGGAGCGAAAAGATTTAACAGAACCGTAACATTCGTCAAAATGGGGATTTTGCCGGAGCGTATAGGACTGCCAGGGTACTGTAGGGATAGGAGCGAGGGCTGACGAGAAAAACATGATTGGGCGGTGTTACGTTTATGTCACGCCGAGACCGGAGGAACGATGTAAAAAAGCTTCCATGCAG
This sequence comes from Nitrospirota bacterium, assembly GCA_963818475.1. Classification (GTDB taxonomy): domain Bacteria; phylum Nitrospirota; class UBA9217; order UBA9217; family UBA9217; genus GWC2-56-14. The sequence continues at coordinate 124,719 of CAWFSF010000005.1, forward strand.
TTCACTTGGAAGTTGTGCGGTTATTGTTAATATGGTGCCGAAGGGGGGAATCGAACCCCCATGGGATTGCTCCCACTGCGCCCTGAACGCAGCGCGTCTACCAGTTCCACCACTTCGGCATGGCGTGTAATATAAAGACAATGCGGTGGATTGTCAAGGATGTTTTTACAGGATGTCAACCCAAAGTAGAAATGTCCTACTCTTACCAAGATAGAAATGTCCGCTTTTAGGAAGCAATTGGAAATTGTACATTTGCTCTGCGGAGTCTCTTCCATGGATGATCTGATGGTTGATACCGACTTGTCGGTTTCTTATTGACTGCCGGTGTTTTAGGGTTTTCTTTCGCTGGCCGTGTTTTGATCTCCCGATATGTTAATTCCAAGCCCCTGTGAGTGATATGCAGAGATCCATCGAGTCGTTCTTCCACTGCGACCTTTTGAGCTTTATAGCGTCTTTGATCTGGTACAGTTTGCCATTATACGCAATGGTGAAATCGTTCCGTAGCGTACGCTCCTCTCGAATGCAGAAGATCTTGTCGAGTTCCCTTATGGATAGCGCGCGTTGGTGTACATCGGCTGCAGAAACGGGTTTTACCTTGAATTTCGCATTGTATATTGGATGATACTTTATCAGGAATTCGTTTGCCTGCACAACACTGTTTACCCTGGCAAGCCTCATCTCTTTAACCAATCGATCCTGGAGCGTTCGAAAACTTCTTTCTATCCTGCCTTTTGCCTGGGGTGAATTCGCATGGATGACCGTTACTCCGAGTTCGGTTAGACTCCTTTCGAACTGGCTCATGGGTTTTCTATCTTCCAACTCATCCTCGATGCTCTGCTTGGCATTGGATTTATACGTTGAGTGCTTGTCCAAATAGACACTCTGTGGAATGCCGTAGCGCTTGATATACCGCTTGAAGCTATCCATGGCTGGCATGGTCCCCTCATAATCATAAAAGCGCCCATACACCGTTCCTGTGGCATCATCGATATATCCCATTAATACGCTCTCAGGACCCCGGCCTTCGAACCAGGCATGATGGGAGCCATCCATCTGGAGCATTTCACCAAAATGATGCTTCCTCTCGCGCCATTGCCGGTGCTTTCTACCCTTGCGCTTCTCATAAGGGATGCTTTCCTGATTAAGCCATAGACGGAGGGTTTCGTCGCTTAGCTTGATTTCATGAACATCAAGAAGCTTTTCGCAGGCAAAGGTGGGGCCAAAATCACTGTATTTCTCCCGATACAGCTTGAGTGCCTTGTCTTTTACCTTCTGAGGGAATCGACGATTCGAGGTTTTGCCGCGGGATCGGTGACTGATGCCGTCGTCTCCCTCCTTCCGTACTCGTTTGAGTATCCGTCGAATCTGCCTGCTGCTCAAGCCTACAAGTTCAGCAGCTGTCTTCTGCGTGATCCTTTTATCCAATGCTTGGTGGATAATGTGCAGTCTTTTTGTTTCTCTCCTGCTCATAGTGATCATGTCCATTTCTGTCACAGTACCCTCCAATTACATCAGGGTATTGTAACTTAGAATAGGACATTTCTACTTTGGGAGAATAGGACATTATCATTTTGGGAGTACAGGATGTTTTTACAGGATGTCTTTTACAGGATGTTTTTACAGGATGTTTTTACATCTGGCGATGTTTATCCGAAGCCGCTGCGCTTTATTGACAGGCACTCTGCCATCTGCTACCATGGGCCGCATCAATGCACATGAGCCTGAGCAACGAACGACCGCCAAGGAGAATGAAATGGTTGAAGCAAAAGTGACACTGGTCAACGGGATGCAATTTTCAGGGACTGCCACGTCAGGCCATACGCTGACCATGGACGCTGATGAGGCCGTAGGCGGCGGCAACACCGGGTTCCGCCCCACGGAACTGCTTCTGGTGGGCTTCGGCGGCTGCTCGGGCATGGACGTGATCTCCATTCTCAGGAAGAAACGGCAGCAGGTGACCGGCCTCGAGATCAATGTCAAGGGAGAGAAGTCGGACACCGCCCCGAAGATCTACAAGGAAGTCCACATCGAATACGTAGTGACCGGCAAGGGTGTGGAGCAGCAGGCGGTAGAGCGGGCGATCATGCTCTCTTTGGAGAAGTATTGCTCGGTAGGTGCGACGCTGGCCAAGGCCGGCACGATAACGCACAGCTTCAGGATCGTGGAAGGTTAACTACTGACAACGGCAGTTGGACGGATCTGAGCGCCGATAGGGCCGGCCTTCAGATGGAAAGAATTTTCATCAGTATCCGCGTTCATCAGATTTTATCCGCGTCCAGATGCCCTTTTCATGCCCTTCTCTTCATCTCTTCCAGTTCCTTTTTCAGAACATCGATCTGCACTTGCATGTCGATAAACCGGTCCGCAATGGGGTCGGGAATGTGAATGTGGTCCATGAGGGCCTCATCGGCGACCCGTTCGTCCTTGATCCTCACGATCTTGCCGGGAATGCCGACCACCGTGGAATGGTCGGGCACGTCCTGGAGCACCACGGCATTGGCCCCGACCTTGACGTAGTCCCCTATCGTGATCGGACCGAGCACCTTCGCGCCGGCGCCCACGACCACATGGCTGCCGAGCGTGGGATGCCGTTTGCCCCGCTGCTTGCCGGTGCCCCCCAGCGTCACCCCCTGGAAAAGCGTCACGTTGTTCCCGACCTCGCTGGTCTCGCCGATAACGACGCCCATGCCGTGGTCGATGAACATGCCCGAACCGATGGTCGCGCCGGGATGGATCTCGATGCCGGTAAAAAACCGCGCAAGCTGCGACAGGGCACGGGGCACAAAGGGAATACGCCGCTTCCATAGCCAGTGCCCAAGCCGGTAGGACAACAGCGCATGGAACCCCGCGTAGGTCAGGACGACCTCAAGCCTGCTCGTCGCCGCGGGGTCCATGGAAAGCGCCGCGTGAAAATCTTTTTTTATTTTATCGAACGTCTCGCGCATAATTCAATTTCGCATTGCGGATTGCGGATTTCGGAATAACTGCATGTCGGCGTTTTTGTTTTTAATCCGCAATCTGCAATCCGAAATCCGCAATCATCACTCCCTCAGCCACCCCGGCGGGACACCGGCCTTTCGCGCCTCGTCAGGAAGAACAACTTCGACCATATGCCTGGCCTCGTCGATCTCTGCCTGGGTGTCCTTCAGGGCTTGTTCCACCTGGACGAACTCTGCGACCGTCGGGGGCGGGGCCAGGGACAGCGACCCCCATGGCGCCAGCAGGTCCGTCCGCCGCTGCTGCAGGGACTGATAACGTTGTTCCGCTTGCCGCAGTTTATCCTTCCATTCCAGATATCGCTGCCGCCATTCATCCATGCGCCGGCGCTCTTCGAGATCCTGGTCCGAAGTCACTGTTGTCTTCGGTGCAGATCTGACCGTTTTTTCTTGAGGTTTTTCCGCGCCCTCTTCCTTGCGGGGTTCGGCCCTCTTTTTCAGACTGCTGCCCCGGTATTTCTGCGGCACCTGGCCCGGATCGTCGGTCAGGTGGACCACACCTTTGTCATCGGTCCACTCATAAACGAACCGCTCCCGCACGGGCTGCTGTTCCGGAGCCGGCGCCGGCTCCAACTCCTGCTCCGGCTCCGTCTGGGCCGGGGCAAGGTTCGGCAGGGCGAGGACGAGGAACAGGAACGCCATGACGTTTTTCATGTTCATGGGACGCCTCCTTTAAACCTCTGGCACGATCGTGCAGGCGGCGTACGCGGCGATTCCTTCACCCCTGCCTGCAAAACCGAGCCCTTCGGTCGTGGTCGCCTTGACGTTGACGGCCGCTTGTTCCACCTGGATCGCCGATGCAATGTTCGCGACCATGACAGGAATGTGGTCTGCCATTTTCGGTCGCTCGGCAACGATGGTCGCATCGACGTTGTTCACGCGATACCCCTTCCGGCTAAGAAGGCCGCGAACCTCAGCAAGCAGCAGAAGGCTTGAGATGCCTTTGTACTGAACAGCACTGTCGGGAAAATGCTTTCCGATGTCGCCAAGCCCGGCGGCACCGAGCAGGGCATCGCAGACGGCATGGAGCAGCACGTCGGCGTCGGAATGTCCCAGCAGGCCTTTTTCATGAGGAATATCCACGCCGCCGATGATGAGCTTCCGCCCCTCGACCAGGCGATGGACATCATAGCCGGTGCCGATCCTCATCACTGCCGCCCCTTCAGTATTTCCTCGGCCAGGATCAGGTCCTCCGGCGTGGTTATTTTGATGTTCTCGTAGCTTCCCATGATCACGCGGACCTTGCCGCCTGCCCGTTCGACCAGCATGGCGTCATCGGTGCCGAAGGCATTATGCCGGGACGACTCTTCATAAGCATGCTTCAGTATCTTGGCGGGAAAGGCCTGCGGCGTCTGGATGGCCCAGAGCCTGCTCCGGTCCAGCGTCTGGCGGACCATGCCCTGGTCGTCCACTTCCTTGACCGTGTCCTTGAGCGGCACGCCGACGGTGACGCATTCGCCCTTCCGGGCGTGCTCGACGACCTCGCGGATCATCTCCTGCGTCACAAAGGGACGCACCCCGTCATGGACGAGCACGATGGAGGCGTCCTTATCCAGCTTCTGCAGGCCGTGCGATACGGATTCCTGGCGCTCTTTGCCGCCCACGACCAGCGTTTTCACCTTGGTGATATGGTAGCGTTCGATGATCTCCCGGAGGCAGCTTTCCATGTCCTCTTCGGAGAGGATCGGGATGATCTCGTCGATCTCGGATGCCCGCTGGAAGGCGAGCAGGGTGTGCGCCAGCATGGGTTTGTCGCCGAGCGGCAGGAACTGCTTTGCCACTGCCTTCCCCATCCGCTTGCCCATGCCCGCTGCGGGAATGAGCACGGTTACCTTCGACATGTTCACCTCCAGGGAGCCGGACCATGGTGCAGGCGGCCGGCCGGTGAAGCCGGCCTGCTTTCACAAGGCCCTCACGCAGACAGCTGGTGTCAGGAGCGGCAGGGACCGATGCCGCAGAACATCACTTTTTGACGTTCTTCACGAAGACCTTAAACCGCTTCGCCAGCGGAGCATCCATGTCGATGGTAACGCGGAGCTGGAACTGGTCTTCCTTGCCGTTGGTCACCACCTCAAAAGGAAGGATGATCTGGCTGTCCTCCATGTGCGGCTGTCCCAGGTGCACATTCATGCCTGCTTCGACAGCCTCGTCCAGCGCCGCCATGGCCGGCCGTGCTTCCGCCAGGGCCGCACCCGCCATCGACGGTTCAGGCTGCGTCCGGTCCAGCGGCGCCGCGCTCGCTGTATCCCCCCGCGATACGATATCGCCGATCGAGAAGTTGTGCCGCTCCGGGTGCTTCTGCATGTCCTGCAGCACCTGCTTGGAAACAGCCGTGAAGGTCTTAAGCACGCCCTCGCCGGTCATGGCAACCGCCTCGTAAAAGGGGACCGCGCGCGGATTCAGCGCCGCGTTCATCTCCTCGACGGAAAGCACGTCGGGCAGATCGCGTTTGTTGTACTGAAGCACCATGGGAAAATCAGTCAGATCGATGCCCATATCGGCAAAATTGTCGCGTAAATTGGAGAGGCTTTCGAGGTTCGCATCGAGCATGGCACGCTGGGAATCAGCAACAAAGATGACGCCGTCAGCGCCCTTGAGCACCAGTTTGCGCGTGGCGTTGTAGAACACCTGGCCCGGCACCGTGTAGAGATGGAAGCGCACCTTGTAGTTCTTGATCGTGCCGAGTTCGACCGGAAGGAAGTCGAAGAAGAGCGTCCGGTCGGTTTCCGTGGCGAGCGAGATGAGTTTGCCTCGCTGCGTCGGCGCGATGCGGTGATAGATCAGGTGAATGTTCGTGGTCTTGCCGCAGAGTCCCGGCCCGTAATACACGATCTTCGCGTTGATTTCCCTGGTCGTGTGGTTAACTAATGCCATATGCTCATAATTACATAAATCACAAAGTATGTCAATACTGCGGCTTGGAATCCCGTGGCTCCGGGCGGGGGCTCCACTCCCGCGGCTCACCGCTTCTGCGCGGTGAGCGTGTTCAACGCCATGATATGCGTAGCATCGTTCTTGCTGGCGAGCAGCGGCACCGTCCGCTCCAGTCCGACGACGATATGGTCGAGCGAGGTGCCCTCCAGGTCGGTGATCACGCCGTCGGCCTCTTCGAGGATCAGCATGCCGGCGGCATAGTCGAAGGCGCGCGAGGCCGTGGCCGTCGCAAAGACACTGAGGGCGCCCGAGGCAAGGTAGGCGAGGTCGAGTGCCGTCGACCCGAAGCACCGCGTGCGCTGCGCCTGGCCGAGGAGCGGCATGAGCCGCGGGATGTCGGCTCTTCGGCGATGAGGCTTCGAAGGCCACGATGGAAATGCCCTGCAGCGGAGAGGTCGTGATGCGTGCGCCGTTCTTGTACGCGCCGCTGCCGCGCACAGCCCAGAACTCGTCGCCCACGGCGAGGTTGATGACATATCCCACGGCCAGCGTGGAGAGCGTTTCGCCGTTCAGAAGCGCCAGGGAGGTGGAGAAGAACGGGATGCCGCTCTTGGCGTTGTTGCTCCCGTCAATGGGGTCCACGAGCACGATCTTCTCGCCGTCGCCGAACTTCCTGACGCCCAGTTCCTCGGAGATCAGCGTGAAAGATTCGCCTTCCCTGTGCGCCTTCTCGAGCGCGGCAATGACGATGTCCTCCGCCCACTTGTCCACCGGGAAGGTCTTGTCCCCGCCCGCGCCTTTGCCGAGCGGGATCGTGCCGCCCTCCTGCGCGAGGATCACGGACAGTCCGTCGCGCATCTTTTTGCCGATGTTCTTGAATAATTCCAGCCATTGTTCGTTGGTCATGATAGCTCCTTCAATAAATGTAGTAAGGGTCAAGTAACAAGTAGCATGGAACGGCATAATGGCGACGATGAATCCCTTGCTACTTGCTACTTGCGACTCGGAAGAAGTTAGCTACTTCCCCCGCCGCCTTCTTCGACATTCCCTTAACCGCCGCCAGCTCCTCGACCGTCGCCTGCTTCATCTTCTCGAGGCTGCCGAAATGCCGGAGCAGCGCCTTTTTCCTCGTTTCGCCGATGCCGGGGATGTCGTCGAGCTCGGACCTGATGGCGCGCTTCTCGCGCAGTTTCCGGTGATAGGTGATGGCAAAGCGGTGCGCTTCGTCCCGCACCCGCGCGACCAGGTGCGTGATCGAGCTCGTCGGCTCCAGGATGATCGGCTCCTCGACACCCGGGAGGAAGACCCGCTCGAATTCCCGTATCGTTCCTTCTTCGCCGCTCCGCGCCTTCGCCAGGCCGATCACGTCCGGGCCGTCAATGCCGAGCTCCATCAGCACGTCAAGCGCGGCGTTCAGCTGCCCCTTGCCGCCGTCGATCAGGATCAGGTCCGGGAGTATACCCTCTTCCTTTGCCTTTGTATACCGCCGCCTGATGACCTCGGCCATGCTCGCGAAATCATCGGGCCCCACGACCGTCCGGATCTTGTACCGTTTGTAGTTGCGTTTGTCAGGCAGATTATTCTCGAAGCTCACCAGGCTCGCCACCGATTCCGTGCCCTGGATGTTCGATATGTCGAAGGCCTCGATCCTGCGCGGCAGGTTCCGAAGCCCCAGCTCCTCCTGCAGCCGCAGCAGGATGCGCTCCTTGCTCTTGCGTGACAGCAGGTGTTCCTTGAGCGATTGGGCCGCGTTGTCCGAGGCCATCTGCACGAGCTCCCGTTTCCTGCCGCGCTGCGGGACCTGGACGTCCACGCTGGCGCTGCGCTTTTCAATGAGCCAGGCCTCGAACACCGGGCGGTCCGGCATCTCCATCGGCAGCAGCACCTCGTGTGGCACGATCAGCTCCTTGGCATAGAACTGATGCAGCACATCGGCAAGGACCTCCTCATCTGCCATGCCCTGGACATCAGCGATATAAAAATCCTTCCTGCCCAAAAGCATGCCGTTCCTGATGAACAGCATCTGGATGTCCGCGTGGCCGCCTTCGGTCGCCATGCCGATCACATCCTGGTTCTCGAAGCCCGGGGAGATGATCTTCTGCTTCTCGAAAGGCCCCTTCGATCTTCGCGATCCGGTCCCGGAGCTCGGCCGCGCGCTCGTAATCCTGATGTTCCGACGCCTCTTCCATGCGCTGCTTCAGCATGTCGACGAGGTCGCGGTTCTTGCCTTCGATGAACAGCCGCACCTGGCCGACCATGTCCTGGTAGGCTTCCTTGTCCGCGCCTGCCGAGCAGGGCGCCATGCACCGGCCGATCTGGTGCTGTACGCAGGGCCGCTCGGGCTTGTCCTCCTTGAATTCTTTTTTGCAGGTGGCAAGCGGGAAGGTGCGGCGGATGAGCGACAAAAGCTCCCACATGCCGCCGGCCGGCACATAAGGGCCGTAGTAGACTGCGCCGTCCTTCTTCAGTCCCCGGACCACATCAAGGCGGGGATACTCGGCCTTGAGATCGAACCGGAGGTAGGGATAGTTCTTGTCGTCGCGGAGAACGATGTTGAAGCGGGGGTGGTGCTTCTTGATGAGATTGGCTTCAAGGATCAGGGCCTCAAGCTCCGTGTGGGTCACGATGGTCTCAAGGTCCGCGATCAAACGCACCATGATCTCGGTTTTCTCGCCCTTGGAGCCCTTCTGGAAATAGGAACGCACCCGGTTCTTGAGCGACAGGGCCTTGCCGATGTAGATGATGTGCCCCGCGTGGTCCTTCATGATGTAGACCCCGGGGGAATCCGGGAGGTTCTGGAGTTTTTCTTCGAGTGTCATGGCGTATCATTTTACCACGGATCGGGGCCTGGGAAGAAGGGAAGAATGATTGGCCGCGGAGAGGCAGGAATTCCATGAATCGTCCGATACACGATTGAATTTGAGCACAACTGGTGCTTTACTTGAGGTATAAGGGAACACCGAACGTGCGGTTCCGTGAGGGCGCACCATGCCGCGAATGAAGGAAAAGATCTGGAAAACATACAATGTTGCGCTCATGCTTCCCATCATACTCGTGATGTCGGGTCTGTTCCTTTTCATTTTCGTGAACAGCCAAAAGGCGATCGAGGCGGAACTGCAGAGCAAGGCCAGGGCACTATTCGAGAGCATAGTCCTGATGCGAAGCTGGAACGCCCATCACGACGGCGTCTACGTCGAGAAAGTGCCGGGGGTCGTGTCCAATCCCTACCTGAAAGACCCTGACATAACAACGGTCACGGGCAAACACTATACTAAAAAGAACCCTGCTCTCATGACGCGGGAGATCTCCGAACTCGCCGAACAGCGGGGCGCATTCCAGTTTCACATCACCAGTCTCCGTCCCCTGAACCCCGACAATGCGCCGGACGCGGCGGAGCGAAAAGCCCTGGCAGCGTTTGAAAAAGGGGAGAAGGAAGTGTTCCTCAAAGAGCGGACCGACGATGCCGTGTACTTTCGCTACATGGGGCCGCTTTATACCGAAAAGCAATGCCTGGGATGCCACGGCGACCTGGGGTATAAGGTCGGCGACGTACGCGGCGGGATCAGCATCAGATTCAACATAACGAAAGCCGAACAAACACTGTCGCTGAATAGAATGATCACGGCAGCCTTGTTCGTGGTCACTTCAGCATCGATGCTGATGCTGGTCTACTTGCTGACGCATCGTCTCCACGGCAAACTGGCGTCTGCCGAGCAGCGGATACGCGAGATGGCGATCACCGACGAACTGACAGGCCTTCGGAACAGGCGGAACCTGTTCCAGCGTCTCGCAGAGGAGGCGGACCGGTCACTCCGTTACGTCCATACGACCTGCCTCATCCTGTTCGATCTCGATCATTTCAAGAAGATCAACGACGATCACGGGCATCCGGCAGGCGATGCGGTGCTGCGGGTCGTAGGCGACGTCCTCCGCCAATACTGCCGCCATTCCGACATCGCGGCGCGCTACGGCGGCGAAGAATTTGCGCTCCTCCTGCCGGAAACCCGCCCCGCGGAGGCCTCGGCCGTGGCTGAAAAACTGAGGGCGGCGATCCAGGCGAGGACCGTCACGCTTGAAAATGGGGTTGAACTGCGCGTTACGGCCAGTTTTGGCGTGGCATGTTACCAGCAGGGCAAGGAAGGGGTCACGCATTTAATCGAGCAGGCAGACCAAGCGCTCTATCGGGCAAAAGACAAGGGCCGCAACCGTGTAGAACGCGCGGAAGGGTTGTAGCTCTCATGTGAATTACGTCTGGAGGATCTTGAGGATTCACGGAGCGGTATCGTTCGAAAGCCCTCCGGTTATCAGGAACCGCTCCCGGATGATCCTCCGGAACCGCGGCGTGTAGATAAGCTCGAAGACATCATCCTTGCCCGGGAAAAGGTTCCGCGCAGCCTGCCGCGTGCTCTTCAGGATCTCGAAGGCCTCCGGCAGCGTCAGGTCCGCCTGCTGCATGAGTATTGCCTGGTTGAGGTCCACGACAAACCGCAGCATCCGCAGTCTTCTTTCTTCTTCCTGCAATGCCTCGTTCATATGCCATCCTTGAAAATGCCGTATCCGTCTGGGGTATGATACGTCTGTGGTATTCTTTTTTCAAGAGCTGAGGCAGCAAATAAAGAAGGAGAGATCCGGTGCGCAGTGGATTGTCAGGCCGCACGGCATGCCGCAAGGTCCTTGCTAGAGTTCGACGATCCTCGTGCTGATCTCGATCGCCGCTTCGGCGCCCTGACCTGCGGAGATGATCGCCTGGGAGTGGCCGTGGCGGAGAGCGCCCAGGACAAAGAGGCCGGGGATGCTCGACTCGCCGGAGCCCTTGGTCACGATCTTGAACCCCTCGGCGTCGCGCTCCAGGGGGAGGCCATCGAGGTACTCGTCGTTGAGGGAGATCCCGCCCCACCCCAGGATGACCTCGCAGGGGATGATGCGGCCGTCGCTGAGCCGCACCCCCTCGAGAGTCTTCTCGCCGAGCAGCTCTTCCGGCCGTCCCTCGACCAGGCCGATCCCCTCCTCCTCGAGGAGCGCGGCGTATCGCGGCGCCAGGGAGAAGCCGTGGGCGAGGAAGGTCACGTCGTTGGTGAACATCCGCTTCATGCCGATGCTCGTGCGCACCCCGTTTACGGTGCGGTCGATGACGAGCAGCTTCCTGCCGGTGGTGCGGTAGCCATCGCAGATCATGCAGGTGTAGTAGGAGATGCCGAAGAAGCGATAAAGGTTCTTGAAGGGGGCGAGGGTCTCCTTGGCGCCGGAGGCGGCGATGACGAAGCGGGTAGCGGTAGGTCTTTCCCCCGGCCAGCACCTCGAAGTGCCCCTCCCTGCCCGAGACTCGCTCCACCCTGGCGTTCTCGACAGCAACGCCGAAGCTTTTTGCCTGGGCAAGGCCGGTTTCCAGGAGATCCGGGCCTGAGACGACAGGAAGGCCGAGGTAGTTCTCGATGTGTTTCGCGTGGTAGGTCCGCCCCCCGGGGGTGTGGAACAGCAGGACGCGGAAGTTGTACCGGCCGAGGTGGATGCAGGCCTGCAGGCCTCCCGGGCCCGCGCCGATGACGATACAGTCAAGACGTGTCTCGCCGCCTAAGCCGCCCGTTTGCTCCATCGCCTATCCCCCTGTAACCTGAGGAAAATCATAACAGGTAAGATTTTAAGGTCTTTAAGGTTTATATCCGCCTAAGAACTCAAGATCTGACTGCTGTTATAATAGCTCAGCGCGAAATGTTTGGCAATCGCCCGCCGGATATAAACTGGAGTACGGAGCTGCCCGAAGGGGACAAAGAGCGCCGGGATCGAGGTCCCTACCCCTCGCCCAAGTCCGAGGTCGCGGTGCATAAGGTCGTCAAGACGATCATGTTTTAACGCTGTCGGTTATCTAATTTCTGGAGGCGGTAAGCATCGGCGCGGCCAAATGCGCACCACGTGTTGTACCGTCGCCACTGCCCTTTTTTTGTTCATCTATTTTAAAAAACAAGACGGTTGACTGAAGGTGGGCAGCCTGAGACGAAAGGCTTTCCGCCGTCGATGCCATCTCCTCAGAAGCGCCGGCATTTTGTTGAATCACCTTGTCGAGCTCCTGAACCGTCTTGTTGATCTGCTCCGCGCCGGAATTTTGTTCAGCGCTTGCACTGCTGATCTCCGTTACCATCTCCGCTGTCTTTTGGATATCGGATACGATCGTGTCAAGCAATTGACCTGCGTGCTCGGCTACGCTGACACTGGTCAGAGAAAGGTTGTTGATTTCACCGGCAGCAGCCTGGCTTCGCTCCGCGAGCTTCCTGACTTCCGCTGCCACCACGGCAAAACCACGCCCATGCTCTCCGGCACGCGCGGCCTCGATCGCGGCGTTCAAGGCGAGCAGGTTCGTTTGCCGTGCAATTTCCCCGATAAATGAGACTTTCCCCGCTATTTCCTTCATCGCGATGACCGTTTCATGAACGGCCCTGCCACCCTCTTTCGCGTTTTCAGCCGCGATCAAAGCTGTCTTCTCGGTCTGCTGCGCCGTATTCGCATTTCCCCGGATATTTGCCACCATCTCCTCCATGGAAGAGGACACCTCTTCAACGGAGGAAGCCTGTTCGGCAGCACCGCGCGACACTACGTCCGAGCCGGACGCAATTTGCTCTGCGTGTGCTGCAGTTCCCTCGGCACTTTCCCGGATTTTCCCGATCAGGCCCCTGAGATCAATGATCATTTTATTGATCATCCCTCCCAGTTCCCCGAGTTCATCCCGCGACCGGACGGGAATCTCCTTTGTCAGATCTCCGGCCGCCACCCGTCTTACCACATTCACGGCTGACGCCGCGGGCAGGACCACCATTCTGCGAACCATGATATAGATCGTTCCCGCCACCAACAGTATGATCCCTGCACTCGTCCCGATAAGCATTCCAATTATTCTGTTCGTTTCCTGATCGACCGCCTGCCGGGAAAACCCCATGGTGATCGTGCCCAACTTTTTCCCATCCACCTCAACGTCGCTCGTTACGGTCATTACATCACGTGCCTTGGAGACCTTTTCCGCGAGCATCCGGACATCCTCGCTTTTCTCCGATTTGAGCAGTTCCGCCGTCTCCTTCTCGTTGAAGCTCGCGACTGCGCTCGAGAGTATCTGGCCGGAGGTATCTGAGACGTAGGTGAACACCATCTCCCGAGCCGCGGCAGCCTCCGCGATCAGACTGTCTATTGCCATCGCGTCTTTGAACAGCATCGGCTCAGCGAGATTCTTCCCGAGAAAGAAGCCGAGCTCATGACCGCGGGCGTCGAGAGTGCGCACCTGCATCTCGTAAAGATTCCGGGCAATATACGTCGAACTGAGGATCATAATGATCGTGATGACAAAAGCCATCGCCAGCACAAGCTTATTGCCGATACTTTCCCCGATCTTATCTTCCAGCGATCTTTTCATCAATCCCCTTCCGCGAAGCATTCAGCCGTTTGCCCCCGTCTTACCTTGCCATACCCACTCCCCACTCGGCCGCTCTCGCCCTGGCGGCGCTTAAAACCCCGCCTGAAGCATTGCAGTAACGGTCTTGAAGTCCTGAGATGCGGCATTTCCCTCATCTTTAAAATCGGTAACGGCATATTGAAGCGTAAGCCTGAGATTCTGACCCTTCATCAAGTAGTTGAGTCCGCCTGCCATCCAGTCGATGTGCTGGTCATATACATCGCTCAACACGGCAAAATCCCATCGTTCATAACGCACAAAAGGCTGGAGCTGGCCTGGTCCGATCTTCTCAATGAACAGGTACCCCGCCTTGGCATACCATCCTTTTTTGTCACCGTCAACCCCGAGGCTTTCAGGGTCGGGGTCGCTCCCTTGATAAGCGTCATTGAAGCTGGTGCGGACATAAGCGCCGGACAGCGTGACCGAGCCGACATCGCTTACCGGATATTCAAAAAAGGCATCCGCTGTCCAGGCGGAGTAGTTTTTCTCGCCGGTCTTGTTCGTCACATCGCTGAAGACGGCGCCAGGCTCATATTGGGCAGCGGCGCCGACGGTGAAGATCATCTTATCGCCCAGGTAGGTGCCGCTGTAGCCGTAGGCATCCTCTGGATCAAGCAAAGCAAGATGCACCCGCCCCGTATAGCGGGGGGAGCTCTCAGGAGCATTCGCCGATTCCTGACCCTCCTGGACAGCTGCAAAATACTGGAGCTTCGCGTTAGCAAAATTTCCCCAGGCCACGATGCCCGTGTCCCTGGTCCTCGCCACGGGCGTTCCGATAAAGACGGAACGGTCAAGCGTCAGGGGGCTGAAACAAGCATCCAATACCTCACGGGTAAAGGGTATCTTGGATTTTCCTACCAGAAGATGAAAAGAATCATCAAGATCAGCCGTTATGTATGATTCAAGCACTTCGAAAACGTCTACCGGTTCCTGAGCTACATCCACGGGACCGATACGGCGCGGGCCCGACTGCTCGATCTTGAGGGAGTAACCAACTACGTCGGATGCCTGCCCTGTTATGGAAAGACGGTTGCGCCGGAAATAAAAATCTGTTGTCGGTTTCGTGCCGTCCAGGCCGGACCCCGTATCGCGCCACTCGCCATAGAACTGCGTCTGATAGTTGAGGCGCATGAATGCAATATCACTCAGTTTAATCGTTGCGCCTTCAGGCGGCAGGCAAGGTTCCTTCGATTCAGCGGCACAGGGCCGCTGCAGCACGAGCAGAAGGAGAATAAAACCGCTGAACACGGTCAGCGTAGTTTTTCGTATTGCGGGTATCATAATGCCTCCTCATTGCCGGTCAAAAGTGTTATGCTCCGCATTAAATACTAGTTACATCAGCATCCAGCGGGAACTGAATTCGAACCTCCGCCGGACCTGCCTCCGCCCGAGTTCATGTACGCCTTATCCTCTATCTCGATCCGGTTTACGTCAGTATCATACGAGTTCGGCGTATTGGTGCAGGAGGTTGTGCCGCCGTTTGAGTTCGTGGTCAAACCGTTTGCGAGAAATGTTGCTGAACACGCGCTTCCGTCGGTTGTCAGCTGCTCTACAGCCTTTCTCGCGAACGCGGTAAAGGACCAGGTATCGTTAAGGACATGACCTGTCCCTTCTGCGAACGTAACAGACACTCCATTAGCCAGGGGTTGGGGAACACCAGGCGTTATGGCAACACCTGTTTTCGATGTGGTCGTCCCACTGATGATCCAGCTGAACGTATCCGGAACCCCTTCCGAATCTATGTTCACAATGAATGTGGAATTTGTGGCGCCTGTGAACGTGCCGCTCGTCGTTAAATTCAGGCTAGCGGTAGTAGTGACCGCGCTGAAGGGCACTGATTCGTAGTTATAAACAACCAGGTCGCTTCGGGTCGGCAGATCCGTTCTCCACGGTGAATTCGGATTGAGCATGCCTTTCATGTTCGGATTTCCCGACAGTTGACCCCATTGTTGCCAGGAACCGTCATACACGGCAGCAGGCCAACCGAGAATTCCATCAAGAATAAAAAAAGTTACTGAGCTGGCAGCGCCCTTTACACAGTAAAGGTAGGC
Organism: Nitrospirota bacterium; assembly: GCA_963818475.1. Classification (GTDB taxonomy): domain Bacteria; phylum Nitrospirota; class UBA9217; order UBA9217; family UBA9217; genus GWC2-56-14. Next base: position 140,075 of record CAWFSF010000005.1, read on the forward strand.
CGTTTTTGTGCTGTCCAGACCGATACTCGTGTTCGTGAAAGCTGTAATCAGTTCATCAACCGTCTTAAATGTGTTGCTGGATGATGAATAGAGGGTGCTTCCCGCAAGTGCCTTGGCGCCCTTTATCCGTCCTTCGAATACCGTGAAGTCTCCGGTTGGATTAAATACACTCGACGTAGAACCGCGAACGCCGGCATAGGATCCGGCTGAAGCAGCACTTCTCACGTCTATGACAACGGCTTCAGGCGCTCTTCCATCAGTGTAGTCTATCATCTCGGCCAGCGAGACCCTCAGATCATCCCGCAAGACGCCGTTATTTTTTACGCTGTAAGTAGAGCGGGCGACACCAGTGGGGAATTCGGCGATTAACCCATAATCAGTTTTCCAACCTGTGTTCAAGCCGTCCAGCAGTTTCAGCCGGCTTTTAGGAAATCCCCAATATCTAAAAGTGGCATAGGCCCGTGTGGGGTGAGTGAGAGAGGTTGATGTAAATACTATTGTCGTATTTCCATCGATGCCGTACTTCTGAATGAGCTCGTCCATTTTCGATCCATCCAGAACTTCGTAGGTTGATGCCCCGACGCCTTCGTTTCGGTTCTGTCCGATGTCCCCGGAATCGACAAACAGAGCCCCTGGGATATGGCCCTGGGTGTACGTGCCGTAACTGGTAAGATCGAGAATGACCACTCTGTCATAGCCCGTACTGTTTACCTTTCCTTCATCTATCCAGGCCTTCAATGTTGACGCAGAGATCAGCGCAGAACCTGTTTGCGTAGTCGATGGTTTTTCATAATCACCGCTGCCGCCGCAACTTACGAAAAAAATCGCTGCAATGAACACGGCCAGGATAGAGACCGTTATCAATATTTTCCGTTTATTATTCATGATCGATGCCTCCCCCCTAGAGCTCAATTACTTCTTTTCGAGCGGATATCCGGCTTCTTTCCACGCCTTCAGGCCGCCTTTCATATATACGGCATTGGAATAACCGATCTCGTTCATTGATTTTGCTGCGATCGGGGCTTTTGTATCGAATTCGCAGTACACAATGATCTTGGTCGATTTATTCGGCACCAGCTTATGCAAGTGATGCTCCAGAATACGGGGAGAAAGGCCGACGACACGGGACATATTCTGTGCGCCCCGGATATGATCCACGGTAAATTCTTTCATGTCTCTGATATCGAGAAGCATGATGTTGTCACTTTTGACATCCCGCTCGGCTATTTCTTTTACTTCTTGAATGGAGATGCTTTTAGCCGCTGCTCGTGCCTCTTCCAGGAGCTGATCCGTCGTTTTCTCTGCAGTCCAACCCTTCGCAGCTCCTGACAACATCAGGATAAGGACAAGTATGATTTTCGAACTTTCCACAATACGCTTCCGGCCCGGTTCGCGATCTAAATGCATGACGTTCCCCCTTTAACTCAAGCTGATTGAAAATCTTCCAAAATTATATTTACCCGGAAGCTCAAAACTGATCTTCCGAGAGCAGTGTCAAGTGCTCTAGCGTTCCCTTGAGAAATAAAACGGTCGTTACCACTAACAAGATACGCCTTATTCCTGCAGGCGATTCGAAAAGAACGGGACAATGCTTCAAAAAAAGCAGGGGATCTCCTTGCAGAGATCCCCTTTTGATGGTTTTTACTTCTCGAGCGGATATCCTCCGCCATATATTAATTGAGCAGCAGCCTTGCTTGAATAAACCTTCATCGAAGTAGCCCCGTTCCAGGACATCATCCCGAAACGGAGAGCAAATGCATCATAGCCCAACAGGTTAAGAACAGCGGTGGTCATTGACGCCGTCTGTCCGGTATAGCAAACAGCGAGAATCGGTTTATCCGTAGGATAGAGGACAAGGTTCTCAGGTTTTGCGATCACCGCGAAGGGAACATTGACGGCACCCGGGATGTGGCCGATGTTATAATCTGCCGCTGACCGAATATCGAGAACAAAGAAATCGCTCAGGTCATCATAAGGATTTGCGGAATCGTTGATTCCATCCGTAAATGTCGAGGCAAAAATGGTGCGTCCGGGACCGCTGAAAAAATCATCTGCGCGCTTCGCTGCCATCGCAAATTGTCCCGGCGGTAGCGGTGCAGCTGATGTAACTGCGCTGGCAATCTCGCCGACTTCTTCATCTGCAAAAACAGGTGCCGCAAAAGCAAACATCGATACGAGTAACAGAGCTGAAATCTTTTTCATGATGTCCCTCCCATTTTTTACGATTTTTTTTCGGCCGCTTCTTCCTTACTTAAAACCCTCCTTTCCAAGGGTAAGCATAAAGTACTACAAAAGTATAGTGAAGAGCTTATCTACATTTGTAATTTTTGTCAAATACTTTTTAGTACTCAGGATATCATTGTTATTATTGACATAATTCAGACGTTAGTCGACAGATAGTGTTAGTTATTGTGCTGGCGTGTGGTCTGGAAGGGCTAGCGTTCAAGGGGAATGAGCGGATAAAAGCATGACATGATCGAGTTCTGCGGCAAGGGAAGGAGAACCAACCTGCTTGGTGGCCTGTGACCGTGCCCTGCGGTGTTCGAGCGCTTAATAAACAGCGCGCGATGTCACTGCTGCAACGATCAGTGCCCGTTTCCCGGCGAATACTTTTAGTTGCAGTCATGAATTTCTTCTATTTCCAATCCGCTGACCGTGGTGATTCATATCACATCTCATTTGTTGGATTTATGCTTTACTATAATCCTTAGGTCGCAGAATCAGATCAGAAAGGAGGTTGGTCGGGCCATACAGGGGAGGTTGTTCTGGAAGGTTACTTTTTATTAATAGGGCGGCTATGAAACCACCCGGCCGATATGGGCGCCAGGGTAGGTGGTGGAGCCAGTGGCGCAACCAGCCGACTTACTACGCAGTAAGGAGGCCGCAAATGAAGAATCCGTTAAAGGTAATCCTGTTAGTTTTTTTCGTAGCTGCATCACTTGACCCAGTTCCTGCCTTTGCGACCAAGCCTGGTCAAATCGTGAACCCCAATGGATTCCCGTTCGGGGAGCACTATAATCTCAACATCATCGCGAAGAAAGACGGGTTTGCCTGCGAACAGCAGGTTGACGAGTATGGGAACCCGGTTTACGGCAACGTTGTTTTCGTGCCGTTGAACGGAAACAACATCAAGATCGAGATGCAGTCTGGTACGGGAAAGAAAGCGGCCGATATCACGAATTTGCAAGCGATTGACCCCTGCACGGCAAGCATGGACGGAGACGCTGCTCTCATCCAGATCCCGAAGAACGATCTCGGGTACCGGGTATACGCCAGGGCGCTGGCAACACCGACGGACGAGCCGTCGATGCAGATCGCGGGCGGTCTCGTCGCGGCTGTTGACGAATACGGCAACGACCTTGTTTATCTCGGCCTGGTCACCAGCACCGGCTTCGAGACGCCCTATGGTTCGTTCTCAAGAACGAAGGGGCAGTCGCGCGCACAGGATATTACCGGTTTGTTCGAATGGAGCGGGAGCGTCTGCTACGTCTCCGCGGCCGATTGCACCGACTCGTGCACAACAACGAACCTGTGCTGCACGCCCGGCGCTGTTGCAGGCACCTATGACAGCTGCGCGCCGAAAGTGGACCTCTGTTCCCTGGGCACCGTCGATGTAACCGCTGCGTGCAGGACCTACACGCATGAGTGGATCTTCAATATAGCCGATTTTGTCACCTATCTCTGGGATATCGATAACAGCGGAGTAAAAAATCTGCAGGTCCGTTTCTATCCGAATAAGTAACGGTCATCCTGGGGAGGCGCCTGCGCCTCCCCTTTTTCCAATCAAAAACCTTTAACACGCGATCTGTTAGGCTTCTCCTTACCCGCATCAGCGTCCTGCCCTTTCATCTCCAGGCGATAGATGCCGCCTCGGGCGTGATCCGCGATGTACAGCTCTCCGTCCTCGTCCTCTCCAAAGGTGGAGATCGAAAGTTTCGTGCGCGCAAGCTCCTGCGCAAGCCACTGTTCCCCGCTTCTCTTCATGCCCCAGACCCGTCCGGAGCAATAATCGCCGTAGAGGTAGATGCCGTTGAGCAGCGGGAACGTCCTGCCGCGATAGACCATGCCGCCGGTCACGGAACAGCCCGCGTCATGATCGTACTCGGCAACAGGCAGGACCAGGCCGGAGGTGGCGCAGGTCTTCGCTCTGAAGCAGTGCATGCCTTCCATGATGTTCCATCCGTAGTTCTCGCCGCCTCTGCTCGATGCAGGCTGGACATTCACTTCCTCGTACGTGTTCTGGCCCACGTCGGCAATAAAGAGATCGCCGGTCTTCCGGTCAAAAGAAAAACGCCAGGGATTCCGCAGGCCGAACGCCCAGATCTCCGGACGTGCGCCCTTCTTCCCTACGAAGAGATTGGAGGTCGGAACGCCATAGGGCTTCACGTTTGATTCAACGTCGATCCGGAGCAGCTTGCCCAATAACGTGTCAAGCTTCTGTCCGTTCCCGTAAGGATCGCCCGCTGACCCGCCGTCGCCCATGCCGATATAGAGGTAGCCGTCCGGGCCGAACGCAAGCTGTCCGCCGTTGTGATTGGCGAAGGGCTGCTTGACCATCAGGATCACTTCTTCACTCGCTGCATCCGCCCGGTCCGGGTCCTTCGTGGTACGGAACCGTGCGACCACGGTGTCTCCCTCCCTGTTCGTATAGTTCACATAGAAGCGGCCTTGCTCCGAATAACCGGGAGGAAAGGCCACGCTCAGCAAGCCCCGTTCTCCGCAGCACTTCACGCGCCCGCGGATGTCGAGGAAGGGTCCCTTGAGCTGAACGCCGTCCCGGACGATCACGATCCTTCCGGCCTGCTCGGTGATGAACAGCCTCCTGCTCCCGTCATTGGCATGGGTGATGGAGGTGGGGTTCTCAACGGATGCGATCTTCTTCCCCGGTGCAAGAGCGGGCCAGGAAAGTGCTGCAGCCAGGGAAAAAGATGGAACAAAAAGAAGCATAAGAGCGGATGCGACAACGGGATGCCGGCGCATAGGAACCTCCATAAGGACTACCTGCTGGTAAGGATAACACGGCGAAGAACGGTAACGGAGCCCTGCGCTTCGATGCTCTAGAGCTTGTTCAGATACGCGATGAGGTCTTCCATCTCGTCCTCTGCGAGATAGGCAAAGGACGGCATGCTCCCCATCGGCTGGCGGAGCTGGAAGCGGATGCTCTCGGCAGTGGCCGGATGCCCGCTCTTCGGAAGCGTTGGGTGCTTTCAGCAGGCCTTTGAGCCCCGGACCCACGATCGTTCGGTGCTCAAGGGATCGTGGCAGGCCGAGCACCGGGCAGCGAAGAGCGTTCCTGCCCCGCGCGATGCTCCGGCGGTCGGTCCTGATCGCGGCCGCGCCCGGCACCGCCCATCCGCGCGATCGTCAGGAACGGACGCTCCAGCCGGTAGTAGACGCTCTTGTCCGCGGACCGGTCCTGGCCGAAACGGGTCATGGTCAGGAAGTATCCGGCAGAGATGCCGATCATCACGATGCTCATGACCCCGATCACGATGCCGATGGTCTTTGCCTGCGCATAGAACTGGCGAAAGCGCCGGACGAACAGCACCTTGATGGCGAGGAGCGTCAGGATCGAAAGGGCGAGTACGATATGGACCACTGCGCGGGGAGAAGGTTCTGCCTTTGATGCGGCCGCGAAGCCGGCGCACAGGTAGGAAACGAAGAGCAGGATCAGTACATACAGATAGCCGGAAAGCTTATGACGAAGTTTGACGCGCGTGACGTTTTCGGTAGCCGCACCGCCGAAGACCTGGAACATGCTGTACATGCCGTAGACAGCAGCCGCCAGGAGCAGGAGGGACAGGAGCGATTTTATGAAAAAGATGGTCATAGTCATTATCCGGAGAAACAGAAGGTGAACCTGCTTCTCGCACCAAAGAGCATGGACCTAAAAACGGCATTTGGACACGGAAGAATCGAAAACATCTGATTAACGCGGATAAATTCTATAGCAAAACATTCATCTATTGGGTGAACCTCTTATAAAGAAATAATCCGCCGTTATCCGGCTCTTATCCGTGTTTATCCGTGTCCAAGTGCTTTTTTAAGGATGAAAGGAACTTCAGCATGCTTGTATCACAACGTCCTTTGTCTGTTTATGATCGACATGAATTCCTCTCTTGTCGCGGGGTTGGACCGGAACACTCCGAGGACCGACGAGGTCACGAACAGGGAGTTCTGTTTTTCCACGCCGCGCATCATCATGCAAAGGTGGCGCGCTTCGATCATCACGCCAACGCCGTCGGCATTGATCGAATCCTTGATGGCATAGGCTATCTGCTCGGTCAAACGCTCCTGGATCTGAAGCCGCCTCGCATACATGTCCACGAGCCGGGCCAGCTTGCTGATGCCGAAGACCTTCCCCCGGGGAATATACCCGATGTGGCACCGGCCGTAGAACGGCAGCATGTGGTGCTCGCACATGCTGTAGACCTCGATGTCCTTCACCACGACCATACTGGTCGTCTCTTGTTCGAATATCGCCTGATTGATCAGCCCCTGGACGTCAGCGTCATATCCCGAGGTCAGGTAGGAAAGGGAGGCGGCGACGCGCCGGGGCGTGGCAGCGAGCCCCTCCCGGTCCGGGTCCTCGCCGAGCTCGACGAGCAATTGTCTGACCAGGGTTTGGATCCGTTCACTGTTTCCGTCCATGGACTGTCCCCTTTCGGAGCCGCTCTGTATAGTCTTGCAGCGGTTTCATGGCATCCCGCGGCAACGCTGCTGCTATGTCGCCTATGCGCAGGTCCGATCCCGGAAGCTGCAGGTCCGGCGCAAGTTCATGGAGCGGAATTGCGAGGAACGGCCTCCGGACGATATCAGGGTCCGGCAGCGTCAGACCCTCGGTTGCCATTACCAACTGGTCATACAGGACCAGGTCAAGGTCGATCGTCCGCGCAGCATAACGATCGTCGCTCCGAACACGGCCCAGCTCTTTCTCGATCCTCCGCAATACCTGCTGTTTCAATTCCACGGGCATAACGTCGGTCTCGATCTCCGCGACACAGTTATAGTAAGGCGGCTGCCCGGATCTCCCCACGGCTTCTGTCAGGTAGACCGTGGATATTCCCCTGACCTGCACCGCTGTAGAGAGCAGGCGGATAGCCTTTTCAACGTTCTCGGCCGGTTCGACGTTCGAGCCGATACCCACAAAAGCCCGGGCCATGGCTAGGCGCCCCGACTCCGGGTGATCTCGACGCCCACGCTTCGCGCGAAGCGCAACGCAGTCGGTTTTTCCACCCGCACCCGTGCCTGATAAACCGCCGTGTGTTCGAGGCAGATCTCAGCGATCCTTTCTGCCAGGGCCTCCACGAGAAAGAACTGGGAACCCTCGGCCATGGCGACGATCTGTTTCTTGAGAGCCGCATAGTCTACCGAGTCCTCGATACGGTCGCTTTTGCCGGCTTTGTGAAGGTCGACGGACAGCGACAGGTTGATCAGTACGTCCTGCTTATTCTTTCGTTCGTCGTCGCCAATGCCGATGATGCATCGCACGAGAAGGTCACTGATCAGGATCCGGTCCATGGCCTTCCTCCAGAAGGTGCCGGCCGCCGTCAACGTAAATGATCTGGCCGGTCACATAATCGCTTTTGAGCAGATAGATCACCGCGTCTGCGATATCTTGCGGCCCGCCGTGTTTCCTGAGGGGGACCTTCTCTGCAAGTCGGTCAAGGTAGGCCTCATCCTTTCCCGCGGGCGGGAGGATAAGGCCGGGCGCCACTCCGTTCACGGCGAAGGCGGGGGCGAATTCCAGCGCGCATAACCTGGTCAGGGACGCGAGCATCTGCTTGCTCAGAAGGTACGCCATATGCGTCTGGTCACGTCCCGTGATGCGGGAATCGAGCAGGTTGATGATCTTGCCGCCGCCCGCAAGCCTGGCAAAATCGCGGGAGAGGACAAAAGGGGCCCAAGCATTCACCTGCACATGCCGCATGACGTCATTGAACCCTGCATCCTGGACGGTGCTGGGGAGAAAAATGGAGGCATTGTTGATGAGGATGTCAAGGCCCCCGGCTGCCTTCTGTGCCTGCACGATCAGGGACTCGTATTCTTCAGGCTTCTCCAGATCTGCCATGACCCTCCAGGCCTTTGCTCCGCAGTTTGCTACTTCGTCGCAAACCTTTCTTGTCTCTGCTTCCTGCGCCTTGCGGTCGTGAGCAACGATGTGCACGCCTTCCTCGGCAAGAGCGATCGCGATGGCCCGTCCTATGCGCTTGCTCGCACCCGTTACCAGCGCGACCTTGCCCTTCAGTTTCTGCAAGGTCGCTTTGTCCCCGCTGAGATGCCCGGTCATGCGGCGTTCTCGCGCAGCAGGGGGGCCGTCAGCAGGTCTATTTTCGCAGCAACGATGAAGTCGTTCATCGATAGACCGCCGATCTTGTGTGTTGACAGTTTCAGCAGGACCTTATCATAGGAAATGAACATGTCCGGATGGTGGTCCTGCTCATTCGCCAGATCCGCGACGCGGTTCACGAAGTCCATGGCCGCGCGAAAATCTTTGAAACGCAGTTCTCTTTCGATCGTCCGTTCACCAATCGACCAGAGCGGGATTTGTTGCAGCAGCTCTTTGGCTTCCCGACTCGACAAAGAAACGGTCCCCTTTGCTACGGGCTTTGCGGTCTGTTCCGAGAGTTTCATGGGATCATCTCCTTTCTTACGAGCGATCGCCAATCCTGGCGCTCCAAGAAGAACCTTTCAGGAGAAATGGAGAAAAATGGCGAAATGGGGATTAATTCTTAATTAAAAGACGCTTACCCCTTTTCTCCCAACTTCCCCCTTTCTCCTCCAAAGAGGTTCTTGCAACGTAAGTATGAATGAACCAAACTTAAAGATTTCCTTTGCGTGCTTTGCGAGAGACGCCTTTGTTGTTCCGATGTTCTTTTGTGCCTTCTGTGGCCAACCAGCCGGTGTCATCGAATCGCCCCGCGCAGGCTCTCCGGGGTCCATTGTCCGCCCTTGCGGATCAGTTCGCGCGCCGCCTCGACCTTGTCCCACACATTGCACATCATCGCCCCGCGGACCTTGCCCTCCCTGAGGTAGTAGATCACGCCGGTATCGTTCTCTTTCTGCCAGTCGGCAAAGGTCTCAAGCTGACGCGTCCACCTCTCCCACCGCCTCGTACCCGAACTCGAAAAGGTCGGAGAAAAAATACGGCATATAGTCGTACGGCTTGTGCGCACCGGCCATGTTCAAGCCCGCCCACTTGCCCTGGTTCAGGGCATTGTCCCAGTGCTCGACGCGCGTTTGTTTCCCGAGCGCCTGGTAGGGGAAAAACGCGATATCGCCCGCAGCGTAGATGTCGGGGAGCGAGGCCTGAAGATATTCGTCGACAATGACCCCGTTGGCGGTTTGCAGCCCCGCGCGTCGCGGAAGATCGAGCGAAGGCGCGATACCGATGCCCACGATCACCATGTCGGATTCGATCTTTTTCCCGCTCTCCGTGTACGTGAAGAACCGATCCCCCTCCTTGGAAAAAGCAGAAGGCTTCTCATTGGCCAGGACTTTTATCCCGCGAGAAAGGAACTGGTCCAGGAGCGCACGCCCCAGGTATTCGGGAAAGACCCTGTTCACGAGGTAGCTTTCGGGAAAGATCATGGTCACGTCGATCTTATTCATGGCCATCGCAGCCGCGATCTCGGAGCCGATGAACCCGCCGCCGATGACGACCGCCTTTTTTCCTTCTGTGGATTCGTTCCGTAACTTCAGGTAGTCGTCCAGCGTGCGAAAGTAGCAGATCCCCTCAAGGGTGCCGCCGGGGATGGGAAGCGTCCGCGGGACACCGCCTGTGGCAAGGAGAAGTTTTTGATATCGATACTGTTTTCCTGCCTTCGTCGTGACGGACCTCTGTTTCGGATCGAGCGACGTGATTGTGATGCCCGATGCAACGGTCACCTTATTCTCGTCGTAGAATTTCTGATCGTGGATAAATATCTCTTCGACCTTCTTCTTGCCGAACCAGAGCTTTTTCGTCAGCGGCGGGCGGTCATAGGGCAGGTGCTTCTCGGAACTGACGAGCAGGATTGCCCCCTTCTTGTCGCGCTCCCGAATCCCTTCAACGGCCGAAGCCCCCGCCAGGCCGCCGCCGACAATGATGTATGCATATGCCCGTTCATCCATGGAATGCGACCTCCTCGCGCATTGTGGATCCATTTTTGCCTGCACTTCAAGTATGATCAAGTCAAAAGAAGTTCTTTTTTTACCGGTGCCTTCCTCCGCACCTCCGCGTCTCGGCGGTGGACAGTGACTTTTTTACGAATGTATTTAGTATAACACGGGCGAAAACGAGTTGTGTGCGACAGTGGCAGCATCATCCGTGCCATGCGCAGACAGCAGCCTCCGGGCTGGTTTCCATGTCCGTCTGCAATATGCGGCGATTGATCTCCAGGGCGGCTGTTGCGCCTTCGCCTGCTGCGATGACCACCTGGTCCTGGCCCGTGTTCAGGGGGCCGACGATATACAGGCCGTCGAGGGAGGACTCTAACTCCCGGGACACGATGTACTTGAAACCATGGGCGTCGCGCTTCAGCTTCAGTTCCTTCAGGAAATCGTCGTTCAAGGTCACGCCGAAGGATGCCATGATCGCCTCGCAGAAAACCACACTCCCGTCGGCCATCTCGAGCCCTTTTACTGCGGCTCCACCCTGGATGGCCTTGGGCTCGCCTTTGATGACAGTGATGCTTTCTTCCTCCAGCAGCTCCCGGCTGCTCTCAGGCAAGGTGAAGCGCCAGGGCAAATAGGAGACATCCGGCGTGAACAGCCGCTTCATGGCCACGGCAAGGTTGACGGACCCCATTTCGTCCCCCATCACCACGAGCTTCCTGCCGTTGGTCTTATACCCGTCGCAATCGATGCAGGTGTAGTAGCCCTGCCCCAGAAAGCGGGTCACGTTCCCGAGCACCGGCAGCTTGTCATAGACACCGGAGGCCACGATCACAAAGCGGGAGAAGTACGATTTGTCCTGGGTCCTGACCAGGAACAGGTCGGCCTTTTCCACGGCCACCACGCGCTCCCGTTCTATCCTGACACCAAAGCTCTTTGCCTGCTCCATGCCGCGCGTGATGATCTCGCTGCCCGAGATATGCGCGTGCGTCAGCACGTTCTCGATGTGCGGTGCGTGCCACGTGCGTCCGCCGCTGCGGTCGAGCAGCAGCACGTTCCGGTTATACCGGCCGAGATAGATCGCCGCCTGCAATCCGCCCGGTCCCGCACCGATGATTATGCAGTCGTAGACGCGGTCTCCCATGTCCATGTCCACCCCCCTTCTGCTGCAAAGCTCCTAGCGGCCCGCGCGCATCTCGTTTCTCATGAGGCGCCTCCGCCTTTCCCGTCTACTCCCAATAAACAATATGATCAGTCCGAGGTCCTGACCTGCGCTCCTCCGCCGACAGCGAACCGTTCGACGACTTCAAGGTTTGCAACGCCATTCGCTGCGAATTCCTGGACATAACGCTGCCGGATGGGCTCTTCCGCGGCCTGCCGTTCGCTGTCGCTCATTTCGTTGAGGTGGGCGATCCCGCCCGCCATCTGCGCTGCATCACGCGCGGACAATCTGGCTATCAGTTGATCCCAGAAGAGGTGGTCGCCGAATTCGTCGATCACGTCATGGGCCATGCTGTTTTCTTCAAATTCCGCGGTCGGCACGTACGTATGTTCATGCTCGTTATAGCCGATCAGTTGATCCAGTCCTTCCCGCCCTGCGAGAGCATAGAGTTTCTGGATGAGTGCGCGGTGTTCCCTGCTGCGCATGATATTTTCTTTACGATGCCCGGACATGACCACATCGGAGATATGGAGAATGTCCAACAGCTCGCGGTATTCTTTTGGTGAAATTTCGATAATCATGGTTTTTACCTTTCCGGGTCGATTGCATCGTGACCTCTTCTTCGGTAATATTCCGCTTTTTTTGGCCTCTCTTTTCTGCCGGACCGACCGACTAAAGTTGTAGTTGTATAAGACAAATGGCACGTCTGCTTATATAAAGCATAGCAAGATTTTTTGAAGAAAGACCTGCTCTTCGTGCATTCCTTTCAGCACATTGACAACACAAGAGACAGTGCTATGTTTAAATTGCATTCGCTGCCGCTTTCCGCGCAGCTGCGAGGTTTTTTGGGCGATGGTAAAGATCAAGCGAGTTTATGACCCGCCTTTGCCGGGCGACGGCAAGCGGATCCTCGTCGACCGTTTATGGCCCCGCGGCGTTAAAAAGATAGAGGCCCACGTCGATGAATGGCTCAAGGATATAGCGCCGAGCAACGAGCTTCGCGCCTGGTACGGGCATGAGCCCGCCAGATGGCAGGAGTTCAGAAACCGGTATCTGAAGGAATTACGAAACAACGCGGAACTGGTCACCCGGCTGAAGCAGGAGGGGAAAAAAGGGACACTGACTCTTCTGTTCTCGGCAAAGGACAGCGAACATTCAAACGCTGCTGTGCTCAAGGAACTGCTCAGCAGGAAAACAGCTTCATCACAGGAGGCAACGACCATGAAAAGCACAGCTCGTAAAGCAGGAGCATTGTTGTTGGGGATGTTCGTACTCTTGACCGGCCCCACCGCATTCGCGGCAAAAAAGACGGGCGGCGCTCTGGTGACGCCGAAGGCGCTTGAATTGAAGCTCGCCATGCGGGACCTCTGGGTCGGCCATATCTTCTGGGTCAGGAACGTGGTCCTGGAGACCAAGGCGGGCAACACTGAAGCGGCCAAGGTAGCCGAGACCAAAGTGGTGGAGGACGCCAGGGCAATAGCTGACGCTATCGTCCCGATCTACGGAAAGGAGGCCGGGGACAAGCTCTTTGGTCTTCTTGCCGGCCACTACGGGGCGGTCAAAGGCTACATGACCACGGCCTTTGCGGGCGACGAAGGCTCAAAGGGCGCATCCAAGGATAAGATCAAGGCGAATGCCGAAGAGATAGCAACGTTCCTGAATTCCGCCAATCCGAAGAACTGGCCCAAGGACGCATTGATGGGTCTGCTCATGGCCCACGGCGTGCATCATGTTGCCCAGATCGACCAGGTCAACAGCAAGGATGTTGCTGCCGAGGCAAAGACCTGGGATGATATGAAGAACCACATTTATACGATAGCCGATGCCCTGTCAGACGGCATCGTGAAGCAGTTCCCCAAGAAGTTCTAAGAGCGTGAATTGAGAACTGCCTTCGCGAAACAACAGTCAGGACGATGATCGGGAGAAACGGTGAGAATACGCTTCTCCCGCTGTTGCACCATACCAGGCCTTTTCCCAAACAGCAACTTGCAAACAAAAAAAGGCCCCCGTTGCCGGGGGCCTTTTCCAGGACTTTTTTATTGCACTGGATAACCGCCGCCGTAGACGATCTGTGACTTGGTGGGAATAAATATTTTCTGCGAAGATGAAGCAGTCCAGGACGCCATGCCGAAACGAAGTGTCCAGGTATCATAACCAAGGGTGTTAAGAATACCGGTCACGACCGAAGCAGTATGACCCGTGTAGCAAACAACCAGGATCGGTTTATCGGTCGGGTACAGAAGGAGACTTTCAGGCTTGGCTACATCTGCAAACTGCACGTTGGTGGCGCCTTCAATATGGCCTTTTGCAAAATCAACAGCCGTCCTGATATCGAGAACAAAGAAATCGGACAGGTCATCATAAGGATTGTCCACATTGTTGACACCATCATTAAAGACCGAAGCAAAAATCGTGCGATGAGGGCCGCCTGCTGCGCTCAGATACAGATCGGCATATTTCGCGATGATCGCAAATTGCCCTGCCGGGATCGGACCATTCGACTTGATCGCACTTGCAACTTCTCCAACACCTTCACCATCTTGATCTTCCGCAAAAACTACCGGTGACACAGCCACGAGAAGCATCAGCACCAGAACGGCAAGAATTTTCTTACTCATGATCCACCTCCATTTGGGATTAACAGATTTGATGTATTGTTTTGTCCGCTTATCCCCCTTCACCCCCTTCGGTTACCCCGGCGGACGACTAAAGTATTACAAAAGTATTAAAAGCTTATCACAAGAATTAGTATTTGTAAAATAATTAAGTAAAAAAATAGTCCTTTAAAATCAATCAATTATAAGAACGGCATACCGCGGGGATGATTTTTTCAGGGCTCTGGATACTCCAGAACGGACGGATCGGTGAGCAGGATCGTGAAGGGCGAGATAAAAGTCAAGTCGCCAAACCGCAGAAAAAAATCATGGTGCAGTGCGCAAAGAGCTGGACGGAAGATGTTCGGGAGGAACAGCAACAAGACCGTTTCTTCCTTTTTTTACAGATAAGCGAATGAGCACCTGGCAGCGTTTCCTGTTATCTGCGCGCTCTCGACCTGCATCAGCATGATGCAGGCGTCCCCTGAAACGTTCTCCTCATCCGATCCCGCCCAATCGCACCTCCTGGGGGAACAAAGTATCAAAGAAGTGCTATACTTCACCTAGTGGACGGATTTATCGGTGAAGCCCATGGCAGAGAAAGTCCATTACCATCGCCAGAGAACGATTCGTCACGCATATCCAGGGAGGCTGTATGAACGGGGATGTATGTTTACCCGATAAGTCGCAAATCGCGCGTGAGATCCTGACGTATTTAAATAAACATCCGAATGCACAGGATACGCTGGATGGTATTCTGCAAGTCTGGTTTCTCGACCGGAAGGACAGGTACAAACCGACAATAGTACAAGAAGTACTAAAAGACCTTGTTCTGGAAGGAACGATCTTAGAAGAAAAAATACCGGGTTCAAATACGATCTATCGGCTTAACCCCGCCAAGCGGGATAGAATGAAAAATTTGTCGAAGCACGCTGGGGAAAAAGATTAGCGGTTCACAGAGCTATGATCGGCTGAAGAGCGGCTCCGGACGTATTGCACGGGAAAGGACGGTTTTCATGTCACTACTTGCCAAAGATACGAGGGATCTCGTTCATTTGAATTTCGTCGGACATTCTCTGTTCCAGCTGATCAAGAAAGTGCGGGAATATCCGGGGGTCCCGGAGCAGGTTCCCACCTGGCAAGAAGGGTACGATGGAATAGAAATTGGGTATGAGGCCAGCTGGGCAGGGATCTTTCCGCCTCCGGTGAAATAGCGTCTTCCCCGCAGCGACTTACCATGCCTTGCCCGAAGCTGCGATACTTCCCCTGGTTCACCCGGCAACGGTCGCCTAATACTGCAAAAGAAACAATTCACCCTCCTCTGAAAACATCCGATAAGCCCCCTACTCTTGACGTGCAAATAATTTTAGATCGTCGTGGTTCAGGAGCGAGAGAAACTCTCTAACAGAGAGGCCGCTTCATGGTCCACCATCCAGGTAAGATTCCCCCTAGCCGGCTGCACCAGGCCCGCTGGATATCCCCTGGGGTTCCCGTCCTCCACGATCTCGTGCAAGACAGCGGCCTTGCTCCGCCCATTGACAAGGAAGATTATATCGCTCGCATTACACAGGACCGGGAGCGTCAGGGTGACCCGGTTTAACTGGGGAGGCTCGAGATGAACAGGCAGGACCCAGTGTTCGCGTTCGTGAAGCGCTGCTGCGCCCGGGAAGAGCGATGCCGTATGTCCGTTCACACCCATACCTAAAAGCTCTACATCGAACCGCGGCAGAACTCCCGCAAAGAAGCTGCGTAGTTCCTGCTCATAGGCCGCGGCTGCCTTGTCCGGACCGTCCTCTCCGGCCATGCGATGCACCTGTGACGGGGAAAGCGGCAGATAATCCATGAATGCGTCGCGGGCAAGGCGGTAATTGCTATCGTTATGGTCGGGAGGGACGCAGCGTTCGTCTACCCAGAAGAGGTGCGTTTTGGACCAGGGCAGCTTCCTGCGCCAGGGATCTGCTGCGAAGAACGAGAAAAGCTGTTTTGGCGTGAAGCCGCCGGACAGGGCAAGAATGAACCTGCCCCGGGCGTTGAAGCTGGAGAGCGCGCAGTCTAGGACAAGGTTGGCAGCAGCGCTGCTCAGGGCGTCCAAGTCATTGTACACCTTGACCACTGGTTCAACCGGTTTCATACCGATCTCCATGAGCGCCCGTCGCGCTCCATCATTTGCCGAGCCTCGTCAGGTCCTTCGCTGCCCGCCGGGTAGATCGGGACCGGGACCCGTCCGCCTGACTCGAGGCCCTCAAGCAGCGGGGTGAGCGTGGACCAGGCAAGCTCCACGCTGTCCTCCCGCATGAACAGCATGTGGTCCCCCAGCATGCAGTCGAGCAGCACCCATTCGTACGCTTCGAGCAGTACGCCGCGCGGGTAGGAATAGGTCATCCGGACCGGCTCGAGGCAGACCTTGGTGCCTGGCTGCTTCGTCTGGAAGGTGAGGCTCAGCCCTTCATCAGGCTGGATCCTCATCACCATCGTGTTCGGCTCGATGGGGCCGCTGATGGAGTCGGGGAACATGGAAAAAGGGACCTCTTTGAAGTGGATCGAGATCTCCGTTTTCCTGTTCGCGACCCGCTTGCCGGACCGCAGATAGAACGGCACGTCATGCCAGCGCCAGTTGTCCACGAACACCTTCATGGCCGCGTAGGTGGGCGTACGGGAGCTTTTGGACACTCCCTCCTCCTCGATATAACCGGGCACCTGCCGGCCCATGATGGTCCCCGGTCCGTACTGCCCCAAAACGACATGCTCCCCTATCCGGTCAGACGGGATCCTTCGTAAGGAACGGAGCACCTTGGCCTTCTCGTCCTGTACCCGGTCGGCGATGAACAGGGCCGGCGGCTCCATGGCTGTCAAGCAGAGCAGTTGGTACATGTGGTTCTGGAACATGTCGCGGATGATGCCTGCCTGCTCGTAATAGCCTGCCCGGTGCTCCACACCCAGGGTCTCGACAGCCGTGATCTGCACGTGGTCCAGGTAGCGCCGGTTCCACAGCGGCTCGAAGAGGGAGTTGGCGAACCGGAACATGAGGATATTCTGGACCGTTTCCTTGGCAAGATAATGGTCGATGCGGAAGATCTGGCTTTCCTTATAATAAGTATGGACGAGCTGGTTCAGTTTCCGTGCCGAGGCCAGGTCGCGTCCAAAGGGCTTCTCGATGACGATATGGCTGCAGCCCCGGTCCTCCCGGTTGAGGCCGGCGGTCCCGAGATTATGGATCACTGATTCAAACACCTGCGGCGGAATGGCGAGATAGTACACCCGGTTGCCCCGGGTCTGGTGCTTCTCTTCGAGGCGGGGCAGGATGTCGACGAGGTCCTTCGTGTAGGAGGAAAGGTCGTCGTACTCGAAGGTCGCGTAGTAAATATGCAGAGCGAACTCGTCCCAGTCCGCCTGGTCGAAGTCCAGGGGGAAGGCGTCCCGGACGGAATCACTCATCGCCGAACGGAACTGCTCCGTGGTGAAAGTGATGCGGCTCGTGCCGAGAATAAAGAATTGCTTCGGCAGCATCCTGTGCTGGAACAGGCGAAAGAGCGAGGGAAAAAGCTTTCTCTTCGTCAGATCGCCCGACGCTCCGAAGATGATGAGCCCTGCGGGCTGAGGCACCTCGACCTCGCAGTCGGCCACCATATGATATTCCTGCACGAGCTCCGCCCCGGTCCGGGACGTCGTTGCGCTCTCTTGAACGATGCGGTCCTCCATGGCCTAGGCTATTTTCCGTTCCTCGATGCGGATCAGGGCGTTCCAGTCTTCCGAGAACCGCTCCATGCCCTTGTCCGTAAGCGGATGACGGATGTCGTATTCCTGCCAGGGCAGATCCAGGCTGAGGCTTTTATAATGGATCGGCTTCAGCGACCCAGCGGGATAACGGTAGTCGGGACCGGGCAGCTGCATCCCCTGCTCTCCCCAGGTCTTCAGTATGCGGAAGGGAGCGGTCACGATGTCGGAGCCGAGTCTGAGTGCATACAGAAGATGGTCGAGCGTGCGCACGCTCGCGGTCAGCACCTCCACGTGCCGGTCTCCACGCTTATAGAGCGCGAGGATGTTGGCGATCAAGTCCATGCCGTTCTCGCCGATGTCGTCCAGACGGCCGATGAATGGCGAAACGAACACCTGCCCGCGCTTCGCTCCCCGCGTGGCAGCGTACACCGCCGCCGCCTGTTCCAGCGAGAAGCAGAGGGTCATGTTCACGCGCATTCCTTTCTTCACCGCCTGCTCAGCTGCTTTCAATCCTTCCGTCGATGTGGGGAACTTGATGTGCGCGTTCGGGATCCATTTATACATCTCGGCCGCCTGCGTGAGCATGGCAGCAGACGAGGTCCCGGCGTCGGCAAAGACCTCGATCGAGATCGAGCCGTTCGGGATGAGGTCGCCGATGGTATTGACGACCCTGTGGTAGAACGTAAGGAGCTCGAGCTCCGAGAACTTGTCGCCCGCATCGATGCGCTTGCGGGCTTCAGGATTCTTGGCCACCAGGGTCGGGTTCGTGGTCTGGCCGTCGAGAAATCCGAGCAGTTGTTTGATCTCCCTGGCCTCCTCCGGGTCTCCCCCGTCGAGGAAGATTCGTGTTCTTAATTTGTCGGGTTTCATAGGTATCGCCTCCTTGCGGTAAAGACAAACCTAAATCTTTTTTTGACACGGATCAAATCGGATAAGAGCCGGATAAAATCGGATTTTTTTTGAGCGTTACCGCGTCGTTCCGCTCCTCGCAATGACAGTATACGGACTTTTTTAGAGACCGTTTCATTTTCGATTTTATCCGCCCTTATCGGACGTTCATCCGCTCCTTCCGTGTCCAAATGTTTTTCGCTTCAGCTCTTTTTCTTCAGCTCGTGCCCGCCGAACTCATGGCGCAGCACCGAAACGACCTTTGCGGTATAACTCGGGTTCCTGGCCGAGGCCAGCCGGAAATCGAGGGACGCCTGGATCACGGGCACGGACACATCCAGTTCGCGCGCAGCCTCGATGGTCCACATCGCCTCTCCGCTCTGCGCAGCCGAGCCCGATACCTCCTTCAGGTCCGGCCCGAACTGCTCGTAGCCCTGCCGCAGCCAGTCCACGAGCCGGGACTCGATCACGCTCCCGTGCTGATAGAGGTTCGCGATGGCAGCCATGTCGAGGCCGAAGGGGGACGTCTTCAGCACCGTGAACCCCTCCGCCAGCGCCTGCATCATCCCGTATTCGATGCCGTTATGCACCATCTTGACGAAATGGCCGGAACCTGCGGGGCCGGTATAAACGTACCCGTTCTCCACGGCAAGATCGCGGAACAACGCCTCGCGGGCACTGAACGTCTCTTCCCGTCCTCCTACCATGATGCAGGCCCCGGTGCGCGCACCGGCCGGGCCGCCGCTGATGCCTGCGTCGAGAAAGTCGATGCCGAGGCGCTGCAATTCCGCGGCCCTCCGCATCGAATGTTTGTAAGGCGAATTGCCGCCGTCGATCACCGTGTCTCCCTTTGTCAGAAAGGGCATCAGCTCCTGGAGAACAGCGTCAACAGCCGCGAAGGGCACCATGATCCAAAACAGGCGCGGAGCCGCAAGACTGCGCGCCATCTCCTCGAGCGCCTTTGCCTGTTCCGCGCCCTTTGCCGCGATGGCCGAAACAGCCTCTTGGTTAATGTCAAAGACCACGACCTGATGTTTCTTCTCCAGGAGCCGCTCCACCATGTTGTAGCCCATCTTGCCGAGGCCGATGTATCCCAGTTTCATTTTCGATCCTCACACTTTGTATGAACGTGAAAAGTCTTTTTGCCACGGATCAATGCGGATAAGAGTCGGATAAGTTCGGATTTTTTTCTCAGAAAAAACCCATTCTTTGGAAAAAATACCCGCCTCTGTTCCCATCCGCCCTTATCAGAAGTTCATCCGACACTTCCGTGTCCAAGGTTTTATTCCCTTTTGTCCAAATTATGATGCGTCCCTTACCCTGACGCTAGTGTGCACATTCCTTCTCGATTTCCAATGATTTTGCCGACGCGTCGGACGTGGCGCTCGGCCTTGGAGAACTTCGCGGCAAGGAACGTGCGCACGACCTCCTTGGCGAGTTCCGGCCCGACCACCCGCGCGCCGAGGCAGAGCACGTTCATATCGTCGTCCTCCACCCCCTGATGGGCCGAGAACGTGTCATGGCAAAGACCGGCCCGGATGCCGGGGATCTTGTTCGCCGCTACACTGGCTCCCACGCCGCTGCCGCAGATCAGAATGCCCCGGACCGCCTTGCCCGCTCCGAGGGCTCTGCCGATGGCACGGGCATAATCAGGGTAGTCCACGGCCTCTTCGCTGTTCGTGCCGAAGTCCTGCACCGTATGGCCGAGCGAGGACACGTATCGGGTGAGCACTTCCTTCAACCGGAACCCGCCGTGATCAGCTGCGAGCGCTATGACCATGGGACGCCTCATTCACGTATGCGCAGTCAGATGGCTCCTCTGCGGCTTCTGTTCATACTTTAGTCCGTTTACCGATAAATTCTCGTGAAAAACGCAAGGACAATAAAAAGATAACACCCGGGAGAGGGAAGTCAAGAGAGCAACGGGGGTCGCTTCACCATCTGACATTGTTGTCAACGTTGAAGGAACGACCCCCGATTTCGTCAGCCTGCTTATACGTGGACGTCCTGATATCTCCCTGCAATTTTATGATTCAAACGATCAGGGACAGGATACGTCGGGACCGTGCTTCGCGATCAATAGCGGTAGATGTCCTCCTTCTTATCCAGGCCCGGTTCTTTCATGGCGGGTCCGGTGTCAGAAGGCATGGTCATGTCTTTCTCTGTGGGAGCCGGCTTCTCGGAGGTCTCGTCCATCGGGTTGGAACCCGGCTTTTCCATTCCGCCGGCAGCCGAGCCTCCTGCGCCCGGCTGTGACTGCATCTGGTTGACCGTGCTCTTGCTCTGATCCTGGTCGAGCTTCTGGAGATCCTCGTTGCTGATCATCTTGTCACCAAGGTCCTTGCTCTCGGGCATCTTGTCATCTGCATAGGCCATTCCAAAGGCAAGTACGAACGCCATTCCCGCTAAAAGGGATAGTACCTTTTTCATAGGTATCACCTCCTTCCCTCACTTGAAATATTTCTCGATTATATCTCCGGCTTTCGCGTTGTCAAGAAAGGGACAACTACGACTAAAGAGGGAAAATTCATGCAGGTGATCAGAAGCATTATTCATGATATTGCAGTACACGGGTGGATGGAAGCGTCCGCAGATAGGCGCGACTGTTCAAGCACGCTTGCCTTTGCAGAACAATCTTGACATCACAAGCCTGCGTGGTAACCTTTAAATATACGTATGGCTGTCCAGCCGGCATGATCGGCGCACGGCAGCTCTCCCAGGAAAAGGGGTGATGCAGTATGTTCGTTCGGGATTACGAATGGTATGTCAGGCACCTGACTGAGCACGTCCGCATGAAACCCGAGGACGTTGTCATTGTAGAGGACATCGCAGCGTGGTGCGCGGAGCACGGCGTGCAGGAGCGGGACAGGGACAAACCGCTCAAGCTCGTGTCCGGGAACGGCGCCGGCACGCACATGCTTATCGCCGCGATGATCCCCGACCAGGTCATCGAGGAAAGGATCAACGCCCTCCGGATCCGGAGCCAGCTCAAAAGCGTGGCCTTCGACCGGGCGGACTTGCTCAATTCAGCGACCAGGAAGCTCTCCTATCTTTTTCTGAAGGAATACGCATCGAGCATTCCTGATCTGAAAGGCGACGAACTGGCTTCCGATGAATGGGTGTTCGAGCAGATGAAATGGTTTGGGATGTTGAACCCGTAGAAGAACGTCCTGATCATATATAAACTGCCGCATGTCATGGGGCGGTCTCAGAGGATCATGGAAAAGGGGGCATTCGTATGAAAGTCGGCATACTCGGATCAGGAGTGGTTGCACAGGTTCTGGCAGGTGGTTTTCTGAAATACGACCATGAAGTAATGATGGGAACCCGCGACCAGGGCAAACTGGCGGATTGGAAGGCGAAAAATCCGAAAGTCCGTGTCGGCAGCTTCGCTGATGCAGCGGCCTTCGGCGAACTCGTGGTCCTGGCGGTCAAAGGCTCGGCAGCAGCGGAAGCGCTCCGTGCAGCAGCTGCTGCTCTGGCAGGCAAAGCGGTCATGGATGTGACAAACCCGATTGCCGACCTTCCCCCGGAGAACGGCGTGATCCGGTACTTTACCGACATCAACGGGTCACTGATGGAGCGCCTCCAGAAAGAATTCCCCGCTGCCCGATTCGTCAAGGCATTCAATTCCGTGGGTAACGCCGGTATGGTCAACCCGGCGTTCTCTGGCGGGAAGCCGACGATGTTCCTCTGCGGCAATGACGACGCTGCCAAGAAGACCGTCATAAAGATCATTGAACAATTCGGATGGGAACCCGAGGACATGGGCAAGGCGGAAGCAGCGCGTGCCATAGAACCGCTCTGCATGCTCTGGTGCATTCCCGGTTTCCTCAGGAACGATTGGATGCACGCGTTCAAACTCGTGCGATAACGCCAGAAGGAAGACAGGGGGATATGTTTTCAACGCTGCAAAGGAAGGGGAACCCCTGTGTTCTTCCGGCGGTCTTCTTACGCAGCGCCCTGCTCGTCGCCTTTGTCTACCGTAGAAGTAATCGCTCATCAAAACCTTGTCCCGCAAGGAGTCCCACTGCGTTCCTATAATCAACCTATTCATCCCAAGTGCATCACCAATGTAAGACACCAAAACGAAAGACACTTGGAGGTCCCCGGTCGATCGGATTATGGAGAGTACGATGACAATTGAAGCGATCCTTTGGCGAAGGCTGGACAGCCCGGGTCATGAGTACGCGCGGCTGTCGCGAGACGATGCGGGATGGCGGCTGGCCGGAACAGCGGTTTTTCAGCATGAGCAGCAGCCCTGCATGCTTGCCTATGTCGTCCTCTGCGACGAACAATGGCGAACGAGATCGGCGGAGCGTCTCCGGATGGGTGGGCGGCAGGCAGATTTCCCTTGAGGTGACCATTGACAGCCAGGGATCGTGGCGAATGAACGGGTCCGTCCACCCGGAGCTGGCCGGATGCATTGACCTGGACCTGAACTTCAGTCCGTCGACCAATCTCCTTCCGATCCGGAGGTTGAACCTGCTGGAAGGCCGGTCCGTGCACGTGACAGCTGCATGGCTGCGCTTTCCCGAGTTTACCCTGGAGCCGCTCGAACAGACGTATACGCGCTTGAACGGCAACACGATCCGTTACGAAAGTTCAGGCGGTGCGTTTGTTGCTGAACTCAAAGTGAACCCTTCCGGCTTTGTTACAAGTTACCCTGGATACTGGGAGGCAGAGACAACCTACCCCCAAGGAATTTCTTAATTGGAAAAACAAGGCACCTGTCACTTTTGACAGGTGACGGCGAACAGTAAATCAGATACAATCATGCTAGCAAATTGTCGAGGGTATCCAGCATCATATCGAAACCCCGTTTTTCAGCTGAGCCCATACACATCTAACACATTGAGATTGTAGAATATGGTCCTAGAAAAAAAACATAAATATCCAAAAGGGTCTGATACGTTAAAGACATTGGCGGAATTATTTTTGCCTCATTACGAGGGAGTAGACGCCTTACATTACCGGGCAAACCATCCAGAGCAAATCGATCTTCTAAATAACTTGGAAAGAGATGACCTTGTAAAAAGAGAGAATGATATATACCGGATGCGATTAACCGGCTTGGTCTTGCTGAGCGATAGCAATGAATATGTAGGAAATCTCATATCCAAATTTGAAACTCTATTTAATATTTTAAAAAGCCATTACAAGACAAACCAGCGTGATTACATGAAGGTCGCCGAGTTGGCGTCGCTCTCTGGTTTTGCGCAGGAGGAAGTTAAGGAATGTCTTAGTTACATGATCGTTGCTCCTGTCTGGGCAGGCCACTCGACAGATTTTTATATAGATAAAGACCCTGGAATTAGGCCATCCGAGGAAATAGTTAAATATAATAATTTCCAGGAAGCAATCGATCGGGTTCTAAAGTGGTCCGATGATCGCATTAATGCACGACTTATACAAGAACGTTCTCTTTCACGTACCAAGCGATTGTCAAAAAACTTTATAGCTATGAGTGATGTCTTTCCTGCAAAACAACCGGCACTTGGTGCACGCTCAAAAAAGAAACTAATTACTTTTGAAACTGCTTTCGACATATATACAGCCGTAAGTCAAATAGGAGAAGGCGGCGCTGGACGAATTTATAAGGCAAAAGACAAGTCAGGAGATATGTGGGCTGTAAAATTATTAGATCCTGAAAAAGTTTCCGGTGACAAAGTCAGGCGTTTTAAAAACGAATTGACTTTCTGCTTGAAGAATGAGCATGCAAATATAGTTACCGTTACTGATCACGGTGTTTTTAAGAAAGGTACGAAGTCATCTCCGTTTTATGTGATGAAGCTTTATGATGGGTCACTCCGGACACTAATACGCGCAGGTATTGCCACCAATAAGATATTGGCTTACTTTGGGCAACTATTAGATGGTGTAGAAGCTGCACATCTGCTAAAAGTTACTCATCGCGACCTGAAGCCAGAGAATATTCTTTATGACAGCAAAAGTGACCTTCTCGTGGTCGCAGATTTCGGGATTGCTCATTTTGAGGAAGAAGAGATGTATACTGCCGTAGAGACCAAGGACTCTACCCGTCTTGCGAATTTCCAATACGCGGCACCTGAGCAGCGAGGGAGAGGTAATGAAATAGATCGGCGAGCCGATATTTATGCGCTCGGGTTGATCTTAAATGAGATGTTCACAAGAGATATTCCGCAAGGGGTCGATTATAAAACAGTGGGCAGCGTGGCGCCAGACTATGCCTACATAGATGATCTTATAAAAAAAATGATTCAACAAAAGCCGGAGACTCGCATATTCATCATCGAAGAGATTAAGAGGGAGCTGATTGCCAGGAAAAATGAATTTATTGTTAGGCAACAACTAGACGAAGCGAGAAAAAAGGTTATTTCAGTGGCTGTAGCTGATCAGGTAGAACCAGTCCGCCTGATCGGTGTTGATTATCAGAGCGGGAATCTCACATTCGAACTGAGCCGTGTTCCTGAACCTGGATGGATACAAAGATTTCAGCAGCCCAAAGAAGGTTTTTCTGAAATAATGGGTAAAGGCCCGGTTGCATTTCAATTCAGCGGGAAAACTGCTGTTATCCCGGCGAGAGAAGCAGAAGCACAGCAATTAGTAAATAACTTTAAACAATATATCCAAATGGCTACACGGGGGTATCAATCCGACATTGCAACACGGTCGGCAAAGGAAGAAGCTGAGCAACGACGTAGATTAGAACGCGAATTGGCAGAAGCGGAGACTCGGGCGAGGGTACTTAAGAACATCAAGATTTAAAAAAGCTTGCCCAAAGGACACCAAACAAGGAACTATGGGACATAAGGAATCTATGTTTGAATCAATTCGGAAAGAGTTCTTTTATGCAGTTTTGTTGTTATTGGCAACTGCAGCTGTTTCTTACTTATACCATAGATACACTGTAAATGAATTGGAAGTTGATTATACAATTGTGGATATTAAAATACCTGTTAGCTCCAGCCTGGCTCTACAGAATAAAAATGGCAAGCAGCAAGTGAATAAATTGAAAGCGATGAGGATACTTGTAAAGAACCAAACAGAAAGGCCAGTAGCTGTAACTTCAATCGAAGCCTATGGGTTAAAGGATTATTATGGTGTAAATGTTTCGCGCGTACATAATGAACAAGATGAAATCTACAATCAAGTTGCGATAGATTCGTTTGAAAAGAACGAAGGTAAATTAATAATAACGCATTTCGACGACCTTCCATCAAAAAGAGAATATGAAATATTTATTCTGGGGAATTTTTACCCAGTATATGTTCAGGTTAAATCTGACCTTGGAATAATCGTCGCTACTAAAACTATTGCTGTGAGGGGCATAGAACTTTTTTTTGCTCGTTATTGGTCATTAGTCATAGTTGTCACAGTACTATCTATGGCATTGGTTGTATACTATTATAAAAGTAAGAATGTTTCAAAATCATGAGTTACGAAATCAAACGAGCACTAATATTGTCGTCAAGACGATTGATTGCATTTTCAATCGATGTTTTTTTTGCTTTATTTACCTTATTGTTAATAGAAGGGTTCATGGGCATTTTTTTAGCACATTTCACGCAATATGACACAAGGGAAAAGGCCAATCAATTCATAAGTATCTTTAATGGCGCACATGTCCTAATAATTCCGATAATGCTCGGCATTAACAATTCAATCCTGTTTGACGGACAATCTATAGGCTCAAAGCTAGTAAGGCTAAAAGTTTTTTCTCTATCCTCTCCATGGATGTCTGTCGCAGGTTGCATTTTGCGCTCTTTCCTCTTGCTAGGCCCGCCATATCTTTATCTTAATCTAATTTTCATTCCATATGCTTCGCGTAATGTTACTTCTGAATTGCAGATCCCATTCCTAGAATTCGCAACGCTCATATGGTTCATATTAATAATGCCGATATCAATTATTGCAGGTCGAGGCCAACAAGGATTGCACGATTGGATTTTAAGTATCAGAGTTGCTATGTTGCCATCACAACGACCTTACAAAAAAGTTACTCAATCTTCATTGTCAGTATTCGCTTTTTTAACTATATCGATTATTGTTTCAGTTCTCCTGACTCAAGTCATTCAAAATAGCGTATTTATGAAGAGGACTGTTAGCTTAATAGCTCCTGTTACCGACCGTATTTAGAAAAAACCAGTTCCTTCTTGGGTTGGTCAAGCCTATTATGATTTAGAAGGTGCATTGGACCCTGATAAGTATTCTGATTTAGCTGTTCTACTTTTTGTTGAGATGACGCCTATGAAAATTGAGGACTCTGATATTACAATTCCAGCTTATACAGAAATAACAGACATACGTGTAAGCACGTGTGAGCCAGGTATTAATAGATTGAAAGAGGCGACCCTGGCGATTGGGAAAAGCGTTCAGCATGCGAATTTAAAATCAAAGTTTTTTAAAATAACTCTTTCGCGCGACATTGATGTGGGTATTATTCGATATGCGTTATCCTCTGAATGCCTTTATCAGAACGAAATTGAAAAGCCCCTAGATTGCCACTTCGGCATAGGCGCAGGCCTCAGATTCGGTAAGGAAGAACCTATAGGGTCACCCATTTAAAGGGCACCATCAAGCGAAAACAGCTATCTCGTGACGAGAACGGGGTGTAAGGGGTGCCTTCATATGATTATCAGACTTAAATCTGTAGTTATTGACATCATTGCAAGGCAGACTACGATAACTCCACAATCAAATCTGACCCCAGAAAGACCTCGAGGCTACGTGTACGTTCACTTTCGTTGCGACCCGGAAACTTGCTCACCCCGCTATACGGGGCTTTGTCGATGGGCTTCAAAAGGCAACGTTTCCCTCACCTCCTGCCATCCAAGCTACATGGCTTTGGCTTTTTGCCATGGCGGGACTTGCACCCGCGAAATACGGTTATGAGCTTTAACACTGCAAAGAAGTGACGCTGTGACGCAATCAGCCATAAAAAGGCCGGCAGTCTTATGATCTGCCGGCCTTGTCTCGATTACTATCGCCCTTCATACGCATCAGCATCAGCCGCGCTCGAAAACTCTATCGGCACTGCTGAGCTTTTTTCTGCGGCCTCATCGCAGTTTCTCGGAAATAACAAGTCAGATTCATTTCTTTGCCAACGACTTGTCGAAATTTTTTTTGAAATCCTTGAACGCGACATCCGTAAGCGCGTAGAAATCCCGCTGCACCTTTCCGTCGGTTCTTTCAAATCGATGATCCCATTTCTCTCCTTGGTGAAACCAAAAGATCCTCCCTTACTATCAACCTTATAGAGCGGGACGCCGGCGTTCGAGGGTGAGAGATCGTCGATGGTGCGAGCACCGGTGTCGATCGCGACCTTGCCGTCCCTTGTGACCAGTATCAATGCCGGCTCCATTTTGATCGTATCGAGGCCGCGCCCTCCCCAGGTGATGTTCTCTCCTGCTCGGCGTATTCCGGTCTGAAGGAATATGACAATCAGCCCGTCCAGATTAAGCTTGGTCGCAAGCTCTCCGATCTTGGGCAACATTGCTTCCCGGTACTCACTTAGATCAGATTGCTTCATGCCTTTTTTTTGTCTTTCGGCGCAGCGCTGCTCGGCAGTTTCCAGATCATATTGCAGGGTATGACCGGCATGTCACGAGCAGCGAGATAGTGCTTTATTTGATTCTGTCCGACATTTTCGAGGGAGTACTCTGCTTCCAATTGTGCGCCTAGTTGATTTAATTTTGCTACAAATCCCGTAGCCTCGCTTCCTGACTTCTGCTGTTTCGGAGCAGCCGGACGCTTCAAAAAATCCTGGAAGAGCGCGTTGTTCTTATAGCTTAACGGCACGAGTTTCCATTCCGGACGGTTCGCAAGCATATCGGTATACAGCCCGGCCGCGTAGTCGATGGTTGACTGCATCACCTCATCGTCGGTCGATTGCGTTCCGATTTTGTCGATGTTAACCGACAAGATGCCGACTTTTTTGACGTTCATAAGAACATCATGGTTCACCATTCCCGCACATCCAGTCACGAAAAGTGCTGCAACCACGGCGAAAGTCGCCACCCATGAAGAAAATTTCAGCTTCTTGATCATCTTTGTTCCGTACATAGCGCCCCCCTTTTTATATGTTGTCGACTGCTTCACTCTGTCAATAGCGTGTCTCACTGCACACCCTGTTCCTGCAGTTTCTTCCCGTCTTCTGCCAGTGTGCGCACATTATGGATTTCCCAGTTGCATTTGTCGCAGCGGCCTATCTTCATCGCTTCCTTGAAAGCCGCTTCGGCCTCTTCAAAGCGGAAGCTGTACTCATAAGCGAGCCCCAGGTTCCACCATGCACCCTGATAGCCCGGGTTCTGTTTGACTGCGACCTTGAACTGCTCTGCTGCCTCGGGCCAAAGACCGCTCCGGGCAAACTCTACGCCTCTGTTCATTTCAGGAAGCTTGAGACCGTTCTTTGCGAAAGACACGGTGACGTAGTCGATATGCGGAGTGATCTGCCGCACAAAATCGGCCACCCCCTCGTTGACTGCCTCGTTCAGCATGTCGTTTTTGTCGGGATCCGGAGGAAGCGTGTCCTGTGCCCGGGTAGTCCGTTGTACTTTCTTCGAGATATTTTTGCTCGCAACGATCATGCCGGTTGATATGTTCACGATCTGGACTGTTGCCGAAGCCGAGGCAGTCCCCAGCTTGATAAAGGTCGTATGTGCCTTCCCTTTCGCATCCCTTTTCTGCGGCTCCTTGCTGTCCTGTTTTGTATACGAGAACGCGGTAATGTCGCCGCTCAGAAGATATCCTCCCCCTACCAGCTTTGCCATTTCCGCAGCGATCGCCTGACTGTCGGGGCCAACCAGCTTCGGGTCCACATCCCGGAGCACTTTTTCCATGCCTTCCCGCCCGAGCAGCCGGTTTTTTCCGCTGCGGTATAACCGGTCAAGAAGCGCGCCCGTCAGCGCCTGCGTTGCCGTCGGCTGCAGATTCGGGTTGCTTTCCCGGAGCTTCTGCTCCAGGATTGTACGGTCAAAGACCTCGAACTTTCCCGTTTCTACCAGCTGCCGCGTCAAGGCCGCTGTCATGACCTCGCCGCCGTCCCCCTTGAACTCAGTGATCAGGACTTTCCGCGGTTCCTTCAGATAGATCTCGGCGGGCCGCGTAACGGGCACACGCATCGCGGGTGCACAGGCCGGAACCAAAAACAGTGCCAAAAACAGTGTCAAAACACTCGCATTGCCGCACCTTGATCGCATTCGTTTCCTCCGTCGAACCGGGATTTCCAAGTGAGTTGTTGAAACTATCCGGTTATAATAATATGCAACTGAGGTACTATATCAAAAAATGCCGTTGTTGCACACTACATTCTAAAAAAATTATCCATATCGGATTACTCCCTAAAGTTTTGTCTCATCGGATAGTTTACGTGCCTCGTAGAAGATCCAGATGTCGAATCGAGAACGTTGTATAAGGCGGTAAGGGTCATGGATAAAGAGCTTCACCAATGACCTTAATCCCGATGTGTGACTAGTGCAGTGAAGACTGACACCCGAAACCAATGAAACTGCGGCAATGGTTAAGGATGAAGATAACGACAAGGCTCGATGAGAAACGTACCGTTGCTCGTCACGAGACCCCCGAGGTATGTGCAACCTTGGGCACACGGACCGCATGTTTCATACTTATTGCGTCTTGACTTATAGATAATTTTTGGGAAAAATAAAGATGAGTAAATTAATCCAAATACAAGAGGAGGTAACTATGAACACAGATATTCTCAAAGGCGGATGGAAGAAGATCAAAGGAGAGGTCAAAGTCCAATGGGGTAAGCTGACTGAAGACGATCTGACTCAGATAGAGGGCGAATCTGAGAAGCTGATCGGGAGCCTGCAAAAACGGTATGGTTACTCGCGGGATGAGGCCATGAAGGAGTATGACAATTTCATGGCAAGACGCAAGAGTAAAAAGGCTGCATAGCAGCTGCATACGCTTAGAAAGGATGCCAGTCTCCACATCAAGCTTTTTAAAAAAAGGCACGGATTCCGTGCCTTTTCCTAAAGGAGGTGAAAAAAATGGCAACTAATCTGGCAGTATATGGTATAAAGACGGTCCAATATGAAGAATTTACAACGTCACCTGCCGTGGCAATGAGCGTAAAGACATCTACAAAGACGCCGACCGAGAGCGCTTCCTCCGGATCCTGAATCAGTCCGTCAACATCTACAGCGTCAAGCTTTGCAGTTATGTCCTCATGCCCAACCACTTTCATCTTCTCCTGACCTGCGCACCTAGGCGATTGGCGGTAGGATAGGCGAAGCTGGTGTTCTCTTCTTTCATTTTTATCGGACGCACCTCGATCCTTGCGGTTGTCCCAAGACCTCTTAGGGTCAGTCTCGCGGCTTGACATTTCCCCTTTCGTCAGCTATTTTTTTATCATGTCCCGTCCCCTCCGCATCGAATATCCTGGCGGACCTTTAGGGTCTCAGTGTCTTGCTGCGGCAGTTGCCTGCTGAAAGCAGCAGCGAGATGAGCGAAACGCTGTGACGGTGATTTCCAATCAGGGGTGATTTCCAATCAGTTTGATCCCATCTCAATCAGGAAAGGAGGTGAGAACAAATGAATTCAGTAAAGATCATTGCGGCCGTTATTGTTGTGCTTTTCGTAGCGTCCTCTCTCGTAATAGCCAAACAGCACAAGCCGGAAGAACGCGGCAAGACCCTATTCAATGATACGAAGCTCGGTACAGCGGGAAATTCCTGCAATACTTGCCATCCGGATGGCAAAGGCCTTCTTGGCGTCGGTGACAAAAAAGGCTGGAAGACCCCGGGCGGCGAGTTCAAAACGCTGGAAGAGGCCGTGAACACCTGCATCACTATGGCCCTCAAGGGCACAGCCCTGGATGTCAAATCAGAGCAGATGAAAGATATCGTAGCCTACCTCAAGTCGCTAAAAGGCTCCGGCGCCGCGGCGCCGGCAAAAAAGAAAGCCCCGGTAGGCTGCTAAAGAGCGTTTGGGCAGACTCGACTTCTTGACTTGTTGTTCCCTGCCCCAACTATCCCGATTATTGCGGCACGTCTCTCAGTGAAATAGCAAAGGCCCGGGAATCTCCCGGGCCTTCTTGTTTTCTACGCTTCCTGTACCTCTGAGCCGGTCTGGGTCTCGCGACCGTCAGCCTAGTGAAGAAAGGCCTTCGGGCTCCTATATTCATGGCAGGTCACACAGACTTTCTTGGCCTGCTCATCCGTTACTTTCCAAACATGGGGCTTGTGGCACTCCTTGCACTTCATGCCGGTATCCTTAACATGGGTCTTGTGTTTGCCGACCGTCAGGATATTTTTATGGCACGAGAGGCAGTTGCCCCAGTCAGGCCGTGCGGATTTGTGCGGCTTGTGGCACTCGTAGCAGTTGAACTGCATGGGCCCGTTTTCCGGCCGGTCGATCTTGATCGCACGCTGGATCGTTTTTTCGTCGGGCTGGAAATGGGTGACATCGAGTGTCGCGTCAGCCAGCAGTTCTTTCCGGTATTTTTCTGCGCCATGGCAGTAGAGGCACTTCTTTATTCCCGGCTTGAGGTCCTTGGT
Source organism: Nitrospirota bacterium (assembly GCA_963818475.1). Lineage (GTDB taxonomy): Bacteria > Nitrospirota > UBA9217 > UBA9217 > UBA9217 > GWC2-56-14. The sequence continues at coordinate 172,036 of CAWFSF010000005.1, forward strand.
CCTGTCGGTATGGCAATTGAGGCACGCAAGCTTCTCCATCCCTGTTCCGTGCACTTCCCGGTCCTTGTGGCAGGTCAGACAATACCGTTCCTCAAGGCTGAACTGGTGGGTCCGGTAGCCGTGGCATTTGGTACACTCGATCTTTTCCATAAAGACATGCTTTGCGTGGTATCTCGAATTGGCTATGCTCGGCGCGTTCGGCTCTTTATCGTTCTTTTCCCAATGGCAGGAAAAGCATGTCTTCCACGGCACGATAACTTCACCGTGCCGGGGTGAAACCTTGTTGTGACCGAGCACGGCAAAAGCAAAGACCTGTTTCATCTGGTCGGCCTTGGTGGAATGGTGGCACTCATGGCAGTTTACTCCATGATGTACGCTCTTCGACCATGCAACGTTTGCTTCATCATGCACATGACAGGTGCCGCATGCCTTGGGATTGTTCTCGAAATAATCGTTGATCAGGTAGGCGGTAACGAGTGACCCTATTGAGAACAGGATCAAGACTACGATGATAATGATCCTGGCCCTGCTTGAAATACCGGTGTTGAACCAATCACTTATTCTTTTGATAATTGACATTGGACTGAACATGAAAAAAGCCTCCCCCTAAGATCTGCTGAATTTTTTACAGCTGTGCGATTTTTTCGAACTCTGCTTATCGTTCCATCTGGAGAAATGCAAAAAGATGTACTTTTGTGACCTAATATTATCTACCTTGGAATAAAATGCAACTAAAATCTTAAATATTTCCTGCCTGCATTTTGCAACAGTTGTGCGCAAAAGGACATCCGAAGTCTATGCTGTTGTCCTTCAACCCGATTCGTGATATACAGTTATTCTCACCCGGCAGCCGAGGGTGTGATCTTGCGAGATTCGAGGATCGATCAATGAACGATAAAGACCAGGCAATTGCGTGTTTTAAGCAAGGCTTCAGTTGAACCCAGGCCGTGCTTTCGACGTATGGCCAACGGTTCGGTCTGGACCGCGAAACGGGATTACGCATAGCAGGAGCATTTGGCGCGGGCATGGCACGGACGGGAGAAACCTGCGGGGCAGTGACCGGCGCGCTCATGGTCATCGGGCTCAAGCACGCCAAGACGCGTCCCGACGACGATGATTCCCGTGAACTGTCCTACGCCCTGGCGCAGGAGTTCATGGACGCGTTCAGGGAGAGGAACAAGTCGCTTTTGTGCCGCGAGCTTCTGAGCGTTGACGTGAGCACGCCGGAAGGCATGGCTGTGGTGCGCGAGAAGAACCTCTTCGCAGCGATCTGCCCACGGTTCGTGCAGGAATCGGCGGAGCTGCTTGAAAAACTGTTGTAGCTTCTTTTCTGACGGTGCTTCAAGATCAAGAGCGCCTTCGCAGGCGCTCTCGCGCGGCTGGCTGATTTCCTGTTTCCCCAAAAAGTATTCAGCTCCCTGTCCTAGGCTGGCTTGAGCAGCCGATTGACCGTGTTCAGGAGGTCCCCGGTCTTGACCGGCTTCGATACATAGGCGTTTGCGCCGACCGCCATCCCCGCCTTCCGGTCATCCTCGGCGCCTTCGGTCGTGATCACGATGATCGGCAAATCCTTGTACTTCGGATCGTTCCGCATCATCGAGACCAGCTTGAGGCCGTCCATGATCGGCATGTTGATGTCCGTCAGGACCAGGGAAAATTCCTGAACCGAAAGCTTCTTGAGGGCATCGACGCCGTCGTTCGCTTCGACGATCTTGCTTCCCGGGATCCGCTTTAGGGAGAAGGAGATAAGCTGGCGCATCGTGGGTGAATCATCAACAACGAGAAACGTGTAATCGGGCATTTCCGGTCCTCTCTTTATTGCAATGCTATTGACACAATTACTGCGCCCACTCCAGCCGTAGAGAGCGGGAGAAACACCCTCACAATGCTGCACAAAGCGCAGGTTGCAACTTTTCTGTTTTGTATTGCCCCGCGGAGTCCGAGGACAGGCGGAATGAAATGGTCACTGCTCTAATGATTAAAGCAGTGTCGTGTATGAATTGGTTGATTATAGGGATATGCACTCTTTTGTCAAGGCTGCTGATGGGGTAATGAGGACCGGGGCTCGTGCAGGGTTCTGGGGGACTTTGGGGACAAGCGTGTTGCAGGGGACAACTGAGCGTTGTTTTTATCATTTTCAGGGTCTACGCGCCGGGGCGTAGAATTGTCGCCGAACATCGCAAGATCAAAAAGAAGGAAGTCCATTGCCACAAAATATCGTTTTATGATACTCTTGAAAGGAGACGTTAGGGATAACGGAAGGAGAGGATGAGCCATGGCAGACCGTGACATCATGCAGGAGATCGAGGAGTTGAAAAAACAGCTGCAGGCACTCCAGGCAGCCAAAGGCCGGGCAGGCGCGCAGGCATCCTCGGAGGAGCCGGAACAGAAACTGCGGGAAGAGACCGGAGAGGCGGGAACCTGGCTCCGGGACTTGATCAAGCAGGCCGAGGAACTGATGGGCGGTCTCGACCTTCAGTTCAAGGACGTGCCGGCCAAGACAGCACTCGTGATTTTTTCGCTCGGTGTCCTGATGGGTCGGCTGCTCAGCCGCAGGGGGTAGAAGTATGGATGAGTTTCTGATAAAGATGCGCCTCTTGCTGAAGGCGGAGATGATCCTGTTCCGCCTCCAACTGCGCCGCACCGTTCAGCAGGCCGCGTTCTACATCGCCGCCGCTCTTCTGGCCGTTCTGGCCGCGGGGATGCTGAATATCGCCCTCTATCTGTATCTCGCACCGCGTCTTGATAATGCAGGTGCTGCTCTCGCGGTTGCCATAGTCGATATCGTGCTGGCCGTGGCGGCGGTCGTTGTTGCCGGCCGTCTGCACCTTGGCCCCGAAGTTGATGCCGTGAAGGCCCTGCGCGAGGCCGCGCTGGCGGAGCTTACTGCTGATGCGGAGCGTGTAAAGACCCAGATCGCAGACCTGCACGACGATATCAAGGGGATTCGTACCGCAGTGAACGGCTTTCTGGGCTTTGGCGGCGTCGATCTTACCTCGTTGTTCCAGTGGGTGCCGGTGTTGCTCCGCGTCCTGTCGCGGCGAAAGGAACCGTGATTTCTCTGCTTGCTTTCCCTTACCTAAAAAACATCGAGGCGCTCAATCCCAGTCCGTAGGCAACGCTCGTAAAGGCGTCGCGGTGCTGCATCTTTTCCGGGCCGAACCGCTGCACGAACAGGTCCTTGACGCAGGGGATATGGGATGTTCCTCCGGTGGTAAAAACAACGTCAATGTCCTCGGGCGTCAGGCCGGCCTTCTGCACCGTCTCGTCGATGCACGCCGCGATCTTCGCGGTATGGCCCTGGATGGCCGCTTCGAATTCCTTCCGATCAACAGGCTCTTTGATCTCCAGGCCCTGCTCCCGGAAAAATATCATCGACTTCTCATAGGAAGACAGTTCGATCTTGGCTTTTTCGAGCGCCTGGAAAAGCAGGAACCCGTTATTGTCCTCGATCAGGTTTTCGAGGTTCGTGATGGCAGCGGGGTCGTCAGCCGTCATTTTTATGCGGCTGGAGGGCCTCCCTGACGCTGTTCGTCCGGAGCTGCGGGATCAGGTGCCAGTTGATCAGCTTGAACGTGATGGGGCTCGGCATGTCCAGCGTCTGGCCGGTCATGCTTTTATACCGCACTTCCTTGCCGAAGTATTTGGCAACCTTCTCCCACATGAGCCGGGAATCAAAGGCATCGCCCGCGATGGTAGACCCCGCCCAGGGAGAGCACGTCCTTTATCCGGTCCGGCTGTCCGGACTTGCCTCCCGTCAGCTTGATGACCGTAAAATCAGAGGTGCCTCCGCCGAAGTCGCCGATAAGGACGATCTTTTCCGCGCCTTTTTGCCAGGCTGTTCTCGAACGTCAAGGCGGCGGCAACCGGCTCCATCTGAAACGCCACGTGTTTGAAGCCGGCGATCTCGGCGGCCCTTTTCAGCCTGCCTTCCGCCAGAATGTCCTTGTTCCTGTCCTCGGAAAAGACAACAGGCCTTCCCATGACCACATCCGGCACTTCGTGGCCCACGAATTCTTCTCCCCGTTGTTTGACGGTCTTCAGGATCAGGGCGATCATATCTTCCAGTTCGTACCGTTTCCCGTTGATGTATGTGTATTCAAAGGCCGCGCTCGGCAGAAAGGTCTTGATCGACTGCATGAATCTTCCCTGACCGCCCTGTTCTATGTACTGCAGGATGGCTTCCTGGCCCAGATAAAAGCCGTTTTCCCGGTCCACAAAGATCACGGACCGCATGGTCTTTTCCGTAAGGTTGTGCGGATCGATATCGATCACTTCCGTGCTGCCCTGGGAATTTACGGAAAGTGCTGAGTTGGTAGTTCCAAAATCCAGTCCAAAAACCGTGCGCATATAATCATTCCTTATGCCGAAGCTGCATTGATCCGAAGCCCCAAAATACTCATTTCGTGAGTGCCTGTCCAGATAAAAAACTTTGAACCTCTTACATAATCACCCTGCGTTAGAATACCTTTGTATCATCAGGCCGTGCCCCTGATCCCCCACTTTATTGACAACACAACTTTCCCATGCTACGTTTTTTTCATGTACAGATGGTAATTTCGCCGCAGCCGTAGCGGAGTTAGTAGCTCGATCCGATGAGGTCAATGACTCTGGAGATGACTGGAAATAACTAAAGAAGGAGGAAACACAAAATGAACGAAGACCTGGACAAAATGATTTCTCGCCGCACACTGCTTAAAGGCGCTGCTGCAGTAACAGGCGTCGCACTCGTATCTGCTTTCGCCGGCGCACAAGCTGCAAAGTCGACCAAAGCCGTAGCGAAGTACCAAAACAAACCGAATGGCGATCAGAAATGCAGCAATTGCAGCCTCTTCATCCCCGGCAAGACGCCAACAGCCGATGGCACCTGTCAGGTAGTGGAGGGTTCGATCAGTCCAGAGGCCTACTGTGCCTTGTATGTCAAGAAATCCTAGCCGGTAGGTTGGGCAAAACGTCTCGCCTTGTCCAGCAAAATTCACAGAATCATAGAACGCGAGGATGACGTTGTTTCATGCGTTGCGTGGCGTCTCACCCCTTCCATTTCTTCAGATTGCGAACATACCTCATCCTGGTAAAAGCGAATAGGATGAAAAGCGGACTACGCTGCCGCCTGCAGTTCCAGGGATTCTGCCATTGCCGTACAGGAGGATTGCCATGGACATGTCACGACGCGAAGTATTGAAACTTTTCGCTCTGGCCACGGCCGCAGCCGCAGCCGACCCCCGGTTCATCTGGGCGGAGACATCCGGAGCAGACATCGAACCGCTTGACCGCGTGTTCATCGCGAACGAGGACTCGAACACCATAAGCGTGATCGATCCGCGGAGCAACACGGTCGATACGACGATCAATCTCACCAGTTTCGACGAGGACCCGCGGCCGCCCTTCCGGTTCGTCACCGGCGGGGTCCAGCCCACTCACGCCGCCATGATCCACAAACCGCTGTATCACGGCTGCATCGACGCACACGGCGTCGTGCCTTCACCCGACGGCAGAATGCTTGCCACGAGCGGCCGGGGGAGCAGCAACGTGTATTTGATCGACACGCTCGCCAAAAAGGTGATCGGCAACGCGCCTAATCCGCTCGGGGGCGCGTCCACGAACCCGGAGCGCATCTCGAGCGGCATCCTCGTCGGCCGGGAACCCCATGAGCCGACGTTCACGCGGAATGGGAAGGAGTTGTGGGTCACTGTTCGCGGCGAGGACCGGATCGCGATTCTGACGACCGACGCGGCAGTAAAACAGGCAGGGGGCGCGGCCGCCGGAGCGGTGCGCGAATACCTGCCGACCATCAACGGTCCGGCACAGGTATGGTTTTCCGCGGACGGCGGCCTGGCCTTTGTGGTGAGCCAGAAGGTGCCGAAGGTGGATGTGTTCTCGGTCTATGTTGATGAGAAAGGCTTTTCGCGGCCGAAGAGGCTGACGACCCTCGACATCGAAAGCCGGGACAAGGCGGGCTTTACGCCGTTCCAGAAGACGACGCCCGACGGCAGAGAGAACTGGCTTTCGCACAAGCTCGCGGATGCGGTCTCGGTCATAGAAACGAAAGGGCCCTTCCGGGTCCTTCAGACGATCCCGCTCGGCGACAAGGCAAGACCGAACCACCTGGAGTTCGTGGAGAACAAAAAGGGCAAGGCCGTCTACGTGAGTCTGGCCCGGGTGGACGACGGCGGTCCGGGCGGAGCGGCATCGAGCCAGATCGCGATCATTGACCGTTCCGTGGCCCCGGATAAGAGGAAGGTGATTTCCACGTTCTTCACGCACGGCCGGGAGGCCCATGGGCTCTGGACGAACCCCGCCGGAAACCTGCTCTATGTCGCGCATGAGCAGGATGAACTGCCCGGCACCGCCAACGAGGGGCAGACCGTGTGCGCGGCCTTTGACGTGACCAATCCGTTCAAGCCTTCATTCATCGCCCAGATTCCGCTCGGCTCCCTGAAGCTCCCTTCGGGAGAATTGAGAAACAAAAAGAGCATCAACCTGGTCTACGTGCGGCCCGGGACAAAGGGGCAGACGGGGTAACATGGCGCGGAAACCGCAGAACAGAGCCGATTTCGCGAATGCCGAAAGGAGCTGTTCATGATACGTTTTCTCTATGCTACCCGGACGGCATGCGCCCTTGCGGTTTTATTCGTTTTTGCACTACCCGCCTTTGCGGAGGAGCATCGGCATGAGAACTCCGCGTCAGCAAACGCGTTCGGCAAATCCATGCATGAGGGAATGGATACGATGATGCGGGACATGGAGGGAGCGTCGATGACCGGAGACCCGGACCAGGACTTCCTGGCCATGATGATCCCGCATCATGAGGGCGCCGTGGAAATGGCCCGGCTGGTCCTCATCCACGGCCGGGACCCGCTCGTGCGTCAGTTGGCCGAGGAGATCATTGCCTCCCAGACTGCCGAGATCGGAGCCATGCGGAAGAGGCTGGCGGTCCTTCGGATCAAGCCTGATCCGGAGCCCGGCGGCTTTCCCGCCCTGAGGGGGACTCGCGGACCGGCAAAAACCGAATAGCGGGGATGAACGTTACATACCGGCTACTTGACATCGATGCATTTAGTGCTTTCCATTCACTGGTACAACCGCAAGTTCTGCCCCCCACGACGGGACATTGGGGACATCCTATGAAGTGCGTCTTCAAGAAAAACCGTCAGTTATCGTATTGGAATTTCAGCGAAAGCAAGTTGCACTTGACAAGGGGGTATAGGATGTCCCCAATGTTTCCCCTAAATGATCGTTGTGATAGTAACAAGTATTTCATTCCGCTATCTTCATTAGAGGCTGACTATTCGCGTATCGAATTCCCGAAATCTGGCATCTTCCCTTCATTGATATCTTTTATCCACTTATCAATTTTCCCATCATCATACTCCCAGAAGCTTTTGCAGCCAATTAAAAACTCTATAACCGGTTTTTTATAGCCCTCTTTCAGTAAATCTCTCGCAAGAGACATATCAGGCCCAAATGTAGCCAGAGTGGCAGAACCTGGGGTTCTCACTGCTTCCAATAGCTCATGAATAGCTTTCTCGGGCCTACCGTCGTTAAGCGCCAATTTTCCTAGCACAACGTGACCATCATAGATGGCATTGCCATAGATCGGATCGTCTTTATATCTAGCGGCTATTGTTAATAGTTCTTTCGCATATTTTCCAGCCTCGTCATAACGCTTAGACTTGAAACTTATCTTAGCTGCTCGACCTAATACATCGAATCTATCACTCTCTGTCTTTGCTTTATTTAATGCTATCTGTGATTTCTCAAAGTCGCTTAAGTTTGAGTATGAAATGTTAACGTAGGCCCAATAAGAAATGCCTATTACTACAAGTGCCACTGCAATTAAAAAGAATCTGTTTGGAGCTAAACGACTTCTATCCTTGCTGACCTTATAATCGACACCCCACCCAATAGCAGCATATTGAATTGACCCCAATATGGCGAATAAAACAATATATAATGCCATACTGTCAGGCGCGAGAATCTGTATTAGTAAAGAAACCGGCAAATCGACAGTTTCGACAGGAATCCAAAACAGTTGGTGCTGCGCAACCATTGGCCCCGTGGTATAAATAATGGACATAATGATAATGAAAAGCAAATGTCCAATGCCGAACGATATTGAATAAAATTTGAAACCCAGTCGTTTTGTAGCGAAAGCTACCAAAACAATTGAAGTTGCTAATCCAAGAACCGTATGTAAAAGGCTTAAATTTAACAACATAATATAAAAACCCTCATAGATGCTTCATGTTGACTATTTTCTATTGAAGTACATTACAATTATCAGTTTTTAATCCCCAAATGGCCGGGGGTCAGCCGACCCCCCGGGGCAGTCACAAGGGTTAGGCTCATAACGCTGGCCCGGTCGTTTCATTGCAGTCCCTATTTTAGTTGCATCCCAACCATCAATTTTACTGGCTTCACCTGCAAGTGTGCCGTCACAATCAAGGAAACATTTGGCTCTTTTTTTCCAATCGCACCGAGAATTCTTTCGGCAGTTGTAGTAGCATTTATCATGAGTCTCGCATGCACTATCCAGCGGGTCTCCATCTTTCGCTGGTAGATAATAACCTGGGGGATGCGGAGTGTATTGTTCTTTCTTTCCACCTGTCCAATCACCACCGCACCAGTTTCCGTGTTCTTGACTTAACCCAATACGGTCAATTCCTTTCAACGGATTATTTCCGACGTACGCATAGATGTTAATACCTCCGGCAATCCCTATCAGGTCAGCCTGAACGTACCTTCCAATAACGGGATTATAATCGCGGTAATAGTTGTAGTTCAGCCCCGTTTCAGCATCGAAGTACTGTCCAGGGAACCTAAGGTTGTTCGTGATCGTGGAGACGGTGACACGTCGCTTCACCGAAGGGTTTGTAGTCCGCAGACCAAACAACAGTGCCGGAACTGTCCGTCATCTTCTGAGGGGTGGCAAGATGATCGTTGTGGTAGTAGTACGTGTTCGCCCCCTCGATTTTCGCCAGCGGCTGACCATTCAAGTATACATATTCCGCTGTGATAGTTCCAGCACTATTCGACTCTGCAATGATCTGTCCGCTTAGACTGTAATGGAAGATCGTTGTTCGTTGAGCCGACGACTTTCTTCACCCGCTGACCATTGCCGTTGTAGGTGTAATTGGCTGTCATTCGACCCGTCATTCACCTGAATCAGATCGCTGGTTCTGATTATAGACATACTGGCGAGCAGCTTCTGTTGTCGTATTTCCGTTATTGTCGTAGCCAAAGGACAATCCATTGGCAGTATTCAACTTGTTGGTATTCTGGTAGTACGTATAGGCATTCGTGTTCTCGGTCTGCCTGTTCCCTACCCCATCGTAAGTCCAGGCCAAACTACCCCATATGCCCGATGATGCGGCTGTCCAGAGCCGATCAAGGTTATCGTAGGTGAAGCTCTTGTTCTTTGAAGTATCGAGACTGTCCGTAATGGCCGTTATGTTCCCATTATTATCATATCCGGTATAGCTGAGGCTCAGTACCGACCCTGCTGTTATGGAGCTGATCCTGTACTGGTTATCGTATCCGATGGTGCCGCTCAGGCCATTGCCATAGGTGATCGCATTCATGCCGCCAAAGGGCTTGTAAGTGATATTCGATGCGAGGTTGGCTGCACCGTTTAGAATACTTACTGCCTTGTCGTTGGTGTAGTTGTAGGTGATGACCTTGCCTGACGGATAGGTCATGGTTTTCATGTTCCCGTTCATGTCGTAGGTGTATTGCGTTAGGTACGTCACGGTATCGATTACCTTGGTCTCTTTTTTGACCTGCCCTTTTGGCGTGTACTCGTAGCTGGTCGTTCCTGATGCATCGGCCATGGAACAGAGACGGCCCTTGCCGTTTACGCAGGTATCGTAGGAATAGACCGTGTCTGTATCAGCCGGATAGTCGATGGTCGTCAACCGATTCAGGGCGTCATAGGTATAGGAAATCGTGACTACCTTGGCGTCGGTTTTAGTCAGGAGATTCCCTGCAGGGTCATAGGTATAGGTAGTCGTGCCGGTATCCGGAGAGATAACCCGGTACACTCTGCCCCTGTCATCGTATATGTAGGTGGTGGCGTTATTATTGGCATCGGTGACCGTGGTCAGGTTGTTATTTGAGTTGTAGCCGTAGCCGGTGGTGATCGTTCCTGGCTGGATGGTTGCTAGCAACCGGTTCAGCGCGTCATACGAGTACGTCGTGAGCGTTGTGTTCGGGGTTCGGAGTGAGAGTCTATTGCCTCTTGAGTCGTAAGAGTATTCGGTATAGCTGGCATCGGGGTTCGTGGTCCTTTTCAGGCTGTTCAAAGCATCATACTGATAGCTCAAGCTCTTCTGGAGGCTATTGCCCGCATCCCTGATCTCTTCCGTGAGTCTGTTCCCCTCTGAGTCATAGGTGTAATTGATGCTGTTGCCAAGGCTGTCGCTGATGCTGGTGAGGTTGCTGTTGGCATCATAGCCACAAATTAAAAGACCCTATAGGTTCCTCCAGGTGGACCGGAAGGCTCATCTTTTTGACGCTATTTTCGACAGTGCCTCGTATCTGTCATTATAAGCGTTACTTGATGACCTTTTTGAAGAGCACCAACCGCTCATCAAGGCAGCTTCATTCAGCGATGAGTACGCTGGTCCTGTCCCATATTTTTTTAGCTCAGGATCGTTCATTAAAGTAAGAGTTGCATGCCATATATATGCACGTATGGGACTCTGACCATCAGAATACGCGGCAATATATGAGACCCTGTCCGATTCCCCTGTAAGAAACCGTTGCAAATAAATAGTGCCTTCAGATGAGCAATCCAAACCTTCCATTCTTATTTTTTGGCCATCTTCAAGAACAATAGTGCCCTCATCAATAACGGATGTGACTTTGTATAAAGTCGCGTTCACCGGCATTTGTGGACCTGGATATTTACGATTTATTTCTTTCAAATTCCTGTCGAAATCAGAAAGATCATTTATTTCTGCCGAAGTAGGTTTTCCTATGGTAATCGTGCCATCACAGCTTCTTTCTGCTACAGCCATGCCGCAAACTTCTGTTCTTTTATTAGAACACGCCATCACCATGCCGACAGAGATACAAACAATGAGCACAAAAATAGGTCGCATCATTACCATCTTTTTCTTTTTAGTTTGATTACCGACGTAGACCCTATATACGGGCAGCTTCATTTGAGTTTTTTTCTTTTTTTATATATTTCCCAAACAACCACTGCCACGATGAAAGCAATGATTAGCTTCATAAGCTTCGGTAACGCTGGCGACCGAAATATATTCCACTCATCTGTCCCAGTTAATTTATACAGATTGTTTTCGATTGATAAATACGTAACGACTATTATAAGCACTATGCTAACGATATTTTCTTTAAGCCATTTAAAGACTTTATTCATAAGCGATTCACTTCTTTTTATGGCAATCGACGAGACACTCAACTGCCTCGTAAACCGTCGTCGACGTGTTAATCCAGCCATAATAAGGTAACGCTTTTTTTGCCCACTCCTTCGCTACGCGTATTGCTACCTCCTCGATCATTTTATCCCTCATGGCATCTCTAATTTCTCCTATAAGTACCTTTGTCTCACAGCGCACTACGCAGGTAAGATATGGGCACGTAAATGAATTGGTATATTCAGCAATCGCAGTTAATTCTTGGTAGCTAGGAGGAGCTGGATCCCCTCCTATTGGCACACATCCCTCCATTGGATCGCAATAATATATAGAATCTAAACCGCGGGGATCTACTCGAATGATGGGGTTGTTTTTTACATACGCATATAGTTGATCCCGCCTCTAAATCCTATGGGATCTTTCTCAATGTAGCGCCCGAGCACAGGATTATAATCTCGATTTAAATTATAATTCAGCCCCGTCTCGGGATCATAGTACTGCCCAGGAAAACGAAGGTTATTCGTGATCGTGGAGACGGTGACAGTGGCTTCACCAAAGGGTTTGTAGTCCGCAGACCAGACAACGACCCCGGAACTGTCCGTCTTCTTCTGCGGGGTGGCAAGATGATCGTTGTGATAGTAGGCGGTAGTCAACGAATCATGCGACTATCATCTAAGCCCAAAATAATGGTTACTCGCTAAAAAGGTCAGGTAATAAATAAGACAGAAAACAAAAATATAGATTATGGAAGTGACAGTCTTGCTCTGAAAGAGCTTAAGCATTCTATTTATACTAATAAGCGGCAAAGACATTGAGAAAAGGACTATAACAATAATTTCCTCTGCGACACCTTTTAAACCCATCAACAGTACTTTATTTCCAAATAAATAACGCTCATTCAAAAACATCACGCAAAACATACCCAACCAGAACAAGGCATTTGCAAACACCAAGAAGACAACCGCTTTTACTACGAATTTCCTTGTGTCATTAAACGTAGTTGTAAACGATTTCAAAGCAGCGATATAGATGATGCCCAATATTATCTGGCTATACTCATTTAAAAACAACAAGGCCATCATGATATATTCTCTCATTGGCAGTCACACTTTTCACTAATCCTACCTTCTAGTTTTTTATAGCAGGATAATTCAGCGGCGTAACCAGGCTTTTCCATATCATCTTCATAAAACAATTTCTTCAGTCCGAATTTAACTGGCCCTAATTCTTCGCATTGCTTAACATGTACATTTTCGTGGGCAGTAACGCACTGCTTCTGACATTCCGTAAGTTTAGGGTTTAAGGTAACGATGCCAGTATTTTTCCCGAACCTGATCCGGCAGTCTGTAACTGCTAGCTGAACTTTGTTGCCACTCCCCTTGCCGTTACCTTCAAGTTCACTTATTCTACTGCGTATATAATCTGCTTCATCTTTCGGGCAACATTTCAATCCGAGAATATCAACATAAATTAGCGTATTATTTTTAGCATAAGGATATAGAGCAAAATCACCTATTTGTCCCAGCGGGTCGGCCTCGATATACTTTCCAATGACTGGACTGTAGTCACGCATGTAATTATAGTGGAGCCCCGCCTCAGCATCATAGTACTGTCCAGGGAATCGGAGATTGTTCGTGATCGTGGAGATGGTGACGGTCGTTTCACCGAAGGGTTTATAGTCAGCTGACCATACGACTTGGCCGGAAGAGTCCGTCATCTTCTGTGGGGTGGCAAGATGATCGTTGTGATAGTAGTATGTGTTCGCCCCCTCCATCTTTGCCAGCGGCTGACCATTGAAGTATACATATTCCGCTGCGATAGTTCCAGCACTATTCGACTCTGCAATGATCTGTCCGCTTAGACTGTAATGGAAGATCGTTGTCGTTGAGCCGACGACCTTCTTCACCCTCTGACCGTTGCCGTTGTAAGTGTAATTGGCCGTCATTGACCCGTCATTCACCTGAATCAGTCTCTGGTTCTGATTATAGACATACTGGCGAGCAGCTTCTGTTGTCGTATTCCCGTTGTTGTCGTACCCGAACGCTATTCCATTGGCAGTGTTCAACTTGTTGGTATTCTGATAGTACGTATAGGCAGTCGCATTCTCGGTCTGCCTGTTCCCTACTCCGTCATACGTCCAGGCCAAACTGCCCCATATGCCCGTTGATGTGGCTGTCCAAAGCCGGTCAAGGTTATCGTAGGTGAAGCTTTTGTTCTTTGAAGCATCGAGACTGTCCGTAATGGCTGTTATGTTCCCATTGTTATCATATCCGGTATAGCTGAGGCTCAGCACCGCCCCTGCTGTTATGGAGCTGATCCTGTACTGATTATCGTATCCGATCGTGCCGCTCAGGCCATTGCCGTAGGTGATCGCATTCATGCCGCCGAAGGGTTTGTAGGTGATGTTGGATGCGAGATTGGCTGCACCGTTGAGGACACTGACTGCCCGGTCGTTGGTGTAGTTGTAGGTGATGACCTTGTCTGAGGGATAGATCATGGTTTTCATGTTCCCGTTCATGTCATAGGTGTATTGCGTTACATACTGAACGGTATCTATTACCTTGGTCTCTTTTTTGACCTGCCCTTTTGGCGTGTACTCATAGGTCGTAGTTCCCGATGCATCGGCCATGGAACAGAGACGGCCCTTGCCGTTTATGCAGGTATCGTAGGAATAAACCGTGTCAGTATCAGTCGGATAATCGATGGTCGTCAGCCGGTTCAGAGCGTCATAGGTATAGGAAATCGTTATTCCTTTGGCGTCGGTTTTGGTCAAGAGATTTCCGGCGGGGTCGTAGGTATAGGTTGTCGTGCCGGTATCTGGAGAGATAACCTGGTACACTCTGCCCCTGTCATCGTATATGTAGGTGGTGGCGTTATTATTGGCATCGGCGACCGTGGTCAGGTTGTTATTTGAGTTGTAGCCGTAGCCGGTGGTGATCGTTCCTGGCTGGATGGTTGCTAGCAACCGGTTCAGCGCGTCATACGAGTACGTCGTGAGCGTTGTGTTCGGGGTTCGGAGTGAGAGTCTATTGCCTCTTGAGTCGTAAGAGTATTCGGTATAGCTGGCATCGGGGTTCGTGGTCCTTTTCAGGCTGTTCAAAGCATCATACTGATAGCTCAAGCTCTTCTGGAGGCTATTGCCCGCATCCCTGATCTCTTCCGTGAGCCTGTTCCCCTCGGAGTCATAGGTATAGTTGATGCTGTTCCCAAGGCTGTCGCTGATGCCGGCGAGATTGCTGTTGGCGTCATATCCGTAGGTTATGGTGTTCCCTTCAGGCAGGGTAATATGATCGATCTTGTTCGCCCCTCCGCAGGAGGTGCAGCCTCCCGCGACGTAGGCATATTGCGTGGGGCTGCTGTCGCCTGCTGCGGTGACCGTAAGCACCCGTCCGCTATCGTCATAGGTATAGGCAGTGCTGTTGCCGTTCGGGTCAAGGACGTTCCGGGGATTGCCGAGGGCATCGTGATCGGAATAGGTCGTTGTGCCGGTCAGCGGCTGGGTCGTTGAGGTCAAGAACCCGGTTGTCGGATCATAGGCATAGCTCGTAACGTCGGTCACATCAGTCCTGGGGCCGTCGATGCTCGTGAGCTTGCCGTTGGTATAACCATAGGTCGTGATATAGGAGTAGGCCGTGCCGCTGCCCAGAAACCCGGCATCGGTCGTGGTCAGGAGATTGCCGGTCGTGTTGTCATAGGTGTTGGTGATGGTCTTGTTTTGATTCGGGTCAACTATGCTCTTGACGATCTCCTGGGCCACCTTGTGGAACGTGGCCGCTGTAGCTTGCGGGTCGATCTCATACTGGTAGATGTACGTCGTGGTCTTCTGAATGGCAGCCCAGTCACTCGGGCTGGGTTGCTTGCCTCTGTCTTGCTCTTTAGGTTGCCGTAGGTGTCGTAGGTGAAATCGTTGGCTGATCTGAGCACAAGGACCGGCACGGACACCGTTCCCGTGTTTTCCCAGTATTCTTCGCGGGTGATCTTTGTCAGGGCATTCCGGGTATAGATTATGACATTGCCCAGGGAGTCGGTCTCTTTAGGAATCGGAGGAATTTATTGTAGTCGGCAGTTTCTCTGAAGATCTGCTGGCGCTAGTTCCCCCGCGTAATCACGTGGTAGAAGGCACCTTCAAACTCGATGCGGGGTTTCCGTGGCATGCGGAGAGACAATCACTCGAAGGGGAGAATGTCAATTCTAAAGTCTGACCCCAATATGCCCTTTCGACGTAGAGAGCCCGGGACACAACGTTGAGGCGAATGACCTCGTGAGGGACAATACAGGGCCTCTCATAGAACTTGAGAATCTGGATAAGGGATGCTTGGCGGCAACGGCACGCCGGATATTTATAACGCTTAGAGAGCAAGTTCGCTTTACGTGAGAAAGTCGTCGAAGAAAATGCTGATGTCCGAACAGGACGCATGGGTGAAGTGCGTCTTCAAGAAAAACCGTCAGTTATCGTATTGGAATTTCAGCGAAAGCAAGTTGCACTTGACAAGGGGGCTATAGGATGTCCCCAATGTTCTCGTTACGTCCCCAATGTTCTCGTTACGTCCCCAAGATGTCCATTACGCTCCCTTATTGTGCCCCAATGCTCCAACCTTGAATTTATACCATAGAAAAACTATAAAAATAATACTTGAAATGATCAAAGTAACAAGAAGGCTGAGTGCTGTAATTCTAAGATTAGTTTTCGCTAAATCAAGTTGATGGACAGATGACTTCAATTCCTCTGTTAATTTACTCCTTTTGTCATCAGGTGCATAGAGAACTTCTCCATTTTCATTATTTAAGTACGATATACTTTCACCGGTAGCTAAATAATGGTTTTCGGCTATTTCAAGCCTCCGTTTTGATGTGCTATTTTTATTCATCGCTTCTTTTCTTGCTTCTGTTGAATCCACCTTGATAAAGACTTCAGTTATCGTATCGGACATCATAAAAAAGCTTAAAATGGGCGGACCGAATGATGTTATAACTAGGAGCGCCCCAATTATAATGAGAATAATTGGTGTTTCAAGTTTACGCGTTCCTTTAACGCCCGACATATACGCATAAATACTGAAGAACAGAAGATAAAGGAATAGGATGCGAGACACATAGTAAAGTAAGGTTGAAAGGAATGGAAATGAGGTGCTGGTTATCTTACCTGATTGTGCTTGGTATGAATTCAGTACTAGTATCAGAATGGTGATCAATAAAGCGATAAAGATAAAAAAGAGGTTTTTCTTATACAAGTAGTAGTTCATTATTTAACACCCCATAATGTATATATGTAAAATTTTTTATTTTGCTATCCTACTTCTCACACAGCGTTAATATACACATTGCATCCCAAGGCCTCTCAAAATGTCAGCTATTTGTCTAGCAAACCATATCTGGCGAGTTTGTGCATTTGCCAACAATTCTCTTAATTCCCTACTTCTCTCAGAGCAAAAACTTAACTGATTCAATTCACGCTGAATTTGGTTTATCAAGCGTGCATTTGCGTCTGCTGCGTCTTGAAGCATATCTAATCGCTGAATATCATAATAGTTTTGTCTAGCTCCGGCTGCAAACTGTAGAACACTACAAATTCTGTCTACGGTACCTACGCTGATTAACCCTGCAGGATCCGTCCGGTCCACTGGATTATTATCTGCATAAACGTAATCATGAAGATTATTAGGTGTCATAGTAAAAAAAGGCACTACAAATAAACTTTTTGATTGAGAAATAAAATTTAATTGCAGGGGATCAGATTCAATGTATCTTCCAACGACGGGGTTATAGTCCCTGAAATAATTGTAGTGGTTCCCCGTCTCTGCATCGTAATACTGCCCTGGAAATCTCAGGTTGTTCGTGATCGTTGATACTGTGATCGTCGCTTCACCGAAGGGTTTGTAATCTGCAGACCAGACAACGGTGCCGGAACTGTCTGTCATCTTCTGTGGGGTGGCAAGATGATCGTTGTGATAGTAGTACGTATTCGCCCCTTCCATCTTCGCCAGCGGCTGACCATTGAAGTATACATATTCTACTGCGATTGTACCAGCACTATTCGACTCTGCTATGATTTGTCCGCTCAGGCTGTAATGAAATATCGTGGTTGCTCCATTCACGACCTTCTTTACCCGCTGGCCATTGCCATTGTAAGTGTAGTTTGCCGTCATTGCTCCGTCATTCACCTGGATCAATCTCTGATTCTGATTATAGACATACTGGCGAGCAGCTTCTGTTGTCGTATTCCCGTTATTGTCGTAGCCAAAGGACAATCCATTGGCAGTGTTCAGCTTGTTAGTATTCTGGTAGTACGTATAGGCATTCGTATTCTCGGTCTGCCTGTTCCCTACCCCGTCGTAAGTCCAGGCCAAACTGCCCCAGATACCCGTTGATGTGGCTGTCCAAAGCCGGTCAAGATTATCGTAGGTGAAGCTCTTGTTCTTTGAAGCATCGAGGCTGTCCGTAATGGCTGTTATGTTCCCATTGTTGTCATATCCGGTATAGTTGAGGCTCAATACCGCCCCTGCTGTTATGGAGCTGATCCGGTACTGGTTATCGTAGCCGATCGTGCCATTCAGGTTATTGCCGTAGGTGATCGCATTCATGCCGCCGAAGGGCTTGTAAGTGATGTTCGATGCGAGGTTGGCGGCACCATTGAGTACACTGACGGCCCGGTCATTGGTGTAGTTGTAGGTGATGACCTTGCCTGATGGATAGGTCATGGTCTTCATGTTCCCATTCATGTCATAGGTGTATTGCGTTACGTACGTCACGGTGTCTATCACCTTGGTTTCTTTTTTGACCTGCCCTTTTGGCGTGTACTCGTAGGTTGAAGTTCCTGATGCATCGGCCATGGAACAGAGACGGCCCTTGCCGTTTACACAGGTGTCGTAGGAATAGACCGTGTCTGTGTCTGCTGGATAGTCGATGGTCGTCAACCGGTTCAGCGCGTCATAGGAATAGGAAATCGTGATTCCCTTGGCATCGGTTTTGGTCAGTAGATTCCCTGCTGGGTCATAGGCATAGGTCGTCGTACCGGTATCGGGGGAGATAACACGGTATACCCGACCATTGTCGTCATATATGTAGGTGGTGGCGTTGCTGTTGGCATCGGTGACCGTTGTCAGGTTGTTATTTGAGTTGTAGCCATAGCCGGTAGTGATCGTTCCGGGTTGGATGGTTGCTAGCAATCGGTTCAGCGCGTCATACGAGTAAGTTGTGAGCGTTGAATTCGGGTTGCGGATTGCGGATTTGTTGCCTCTGGAGTCGTATGAGTTTTCCGCATAGCTGGCATCGGGATTGGTAGTCCTTTTAAGCCTGTTCAGAGCATCATACTGGTAGCTCAAGCTCTTCTGGAGAGCATTGCTCGCGTCCCTGATCTCTTCCGTGAGCCTGTTCCCCTCGGAATCATAGGTATAGTTGATGCTGTTTCCAAGGCTGTCGCTGATGCTGGCGAGATTGCTGTTGGTATCATATCCGTAGGTTATGGTGTTCCCTTCCGGCAGGGTAATATGGTCGATCTTGTTCGCCCCTCCGCAGGAGGTGCATCCTCCCGCGACGTAGGCATATTGCGTAGGGCTGCTGTCGCCTGCCGCGGTGACCGTAAGCACTCGTCCGCTATCGTCATAGGTATAGGCAGTGCTGTTGCCGTTCGGGTCAAGGACGTTTCGGGGATTGCCGAGGGCGTCGTGATTGGAATAGGTCGTTGTGCCTATCAGCGGCTGGGTCGTCGAGGTCAGATACCCGGTTGTGGGATCATAGGCATAGCTCGTAAGGTCCGTCACATCGGTCCTGGGGCCGTCGATGCTCGTGAGCTTGCCGTTGGTATAGCCATAGGTCGTGGTATAGGAGTAGGCCGTGCCGCTGCCAAGAAGCCCGGCATCGGTCGTGGTCAGAAGATTGCCGGTGGTATTGTCATAGGTGTTGGTGACGATCTTGTTTTGATTCGGGTCAACTACGCTCTTGACGATCTCCTGGGCCAGCTTGTGGAACGTAGCAGCTGTGGCTAACGGATCGATCTCATACTGGTAGATGTACGTCGTGGTCTTCTGAATAGCAGCCCAGTCGCTAGGGCTGGGTTTGCTTGCCTCTGTCTTGGTCTTTAGGTTGCCGTAGGTGTCGTAGGTGAAGTCGTTGGCGGATCTGAGCACAAGGACCGGTACGGTGACTGTTCCCGTGTTTTCCCAGTATTCTTCACGGGTGATCTTTGTCTGGCTGTTTCTTGCATAGGTCGTGACGTTGCGGAGGGTGTCGGTCTCTTTTAAAGTGCATTCAGCTTGACAAGCCAAAGAGCTTTCGCGTATGTGATAGAAATACGTAAGCAGCCCTACTCTGCATTTTGGAATGCTACATCATAGTCCTTTAGTCCGGCGTTGGGTAATAACACTTTTTCAGCCGTGTATGGTGGTTGCAAAACCAGCAGGTCATAAACAATGCTCTTTTTATAGCGCTGGAGAATGATATCCTCTGTACCCTTAACAAATCGAATACTGTCAGCAAATCTAGGATCTACCCGAAGCAATTTCTGTTTAGAACCTGAGAGTATCCCGTCTGACTCTTGCATTAAGATAATATCGCCAGCGTCCGTCAGATACACTATCTTTCCACTTCCCGACACGCTAACTGATAGACCGTCATCTATTTGGTTAACTGCACCTGACTTATTAAGCTCAACATTTGCAATCCTCTTATTAGAATCTTTAACGTAACTAAAATAGACTCTTTTTGAACCCTTGCTCCAAGTGGGAGAGCTGAAGTGTTTTCCTTTTGCAATGGAGTACACTCTTCCGTCAGTAATTGACAGATAGCACAACTCACCTGGTTGATCATGATGCATATCATTTGCAGCAAAAGCTATTCTTCCTTCACCGTCAATCGACATCCCGCGAATATAATCTTTACCTGTTGGTATTTCTTTCAAAATTGAAGAGGTTTTTTCATCCAACACTCTTATTGAAGCTGTACCCTTCTGGGGTTCTTTATTTGCGACAGCAACAGCGATAATCTTTCTTCGTGGTTCGTAAGCGACAGACGTTATCATGTAAGCACCTGCTTCATCAAGTTGATAAATTATTTGGCCTTTCGGATGTTCCCTCGAATATTCAGCAACAGCAAAATCTCTCGCGCAGACTATTACATACCGTTTCTGGCATGATTGGATTGCGAGTACATTGGGCAAGCAATGCTAGCAACAGACCGATTAATGTCAATTCAGTTATTTTTCTAACCATACTTTCTCCGTTATTGTGATGACCAGTCAGTTGCTACTTCTTATTTTTGCAACATTCAGGCGAGTTGGCTTTAAAGCATTTACCAGTGACATATCCAGCAAAAGTCGCACAATTGTTCGTTAGGCCCCAGCGGCCGAGAGGCTTACCAAGTATCAACTCATTATTTACGCAAGTTTCATCAACACATTTTAATTCTTGGCAACTGCCTGTTTCGGTACTATGATCACATAGTTTAGTCTGGGCTAAATAAGGAGAACCGACTAAATCACCGCAGTCCATTGTACCCATACCCATAGACTTTGTAGAAGTTCTTACCCACATATGCTGTACCCAGTTCGGAACCCAGGGAACATTAACTGATCTACTGCATATTTCAACCTTCAGGCCTTTTTCATCAAAATAACTAATGGAATTATTTTTTGCATATAAATACAGATGATTTTGCCCTCGATTGATCCCAATAGGATCAGCTTCCACGTATGTTCCGAGTGGTGCATTATAATCACGATTAAGGTTGTAATTCAGGCCCGTCTCAGCATCGAAGTACTGCCCAGGGAATCTGAGGTTGTTCGTGATCGTCATGATGGTGATGTTGACTTCGCCAAAGGGTTTGTAGTCAGCGGACCATCAACCATCCCCTGAAGCTGTCCGTCATCTTCTGCGGAGTACCTAAATGATCGTTGTGGTAGTAGTACGTATTCGCCCCCTCCATCTTCGCCAACGGCTGTCCATTCAAGTATACATATTCCGCTGCTGATTGTTCCAGCACTATTCGACTCCGCGATAATCTGACCACCTCAGGCTGTAATGGAATATCGAGGTTGTTCCATTCACGACCTTCTTCACCCGCTGGCCGTTGCCGTTGTAGGTGTAGTTTGCCGTCATTGACCCGTCATTCACCTGGATCAATCTCTGGTTCTGGTTGTAGACATACTGGCGAGCAGCTTCTGTTGTCGTATTCCCGTTGTTGTCGTATCCAAATGTTATGCCATTGGCAGTGTTCAGCTTGTTAGTATTCTGGTAGTACGTATAGGCATTCGTATTCTCGGTCTGCCTGTTCCCTACCCCGTCGTAAGTCCAGGCCAAACTGCCCCAGATACCCGTTGATGTGGCTGTCCAAAGCCGGTCAAGATTATCGTAGGTGAAGCTCTTGTTCTTTGAAGCATCGAGGCTGTCCGTAATGGCTGTTATATTCCCATTGCTGTCATATCCGGTATAGCCGAGGTTCAGGACCGCCCCTGCTGTTATGGAGCTGATCCTGTACTGGTTATCGTAGCCGATCGTGCCGCTCAGGCCATTGCCATAGGTGATCGCATTCATCCCGCCGAAGGGCTTGTAGGTGATGCTGGATGCGAGGTTGGCGGCACCGTTGAGGACACTGACTGCCCTGTCGTTGGTGTAGTTGTACGTGATGACCTTGCCTGACGGGTAGGTCATGGTCTTCAGGTTGCCGTTCTGGTCGTAGGTGTACTGCGTCACGTACGTCACGGTGTCGATTACCTTGGTCTCTTTTTTGACCTGCCCTTTTGGCGTGTACTCGTAGGTCGTCGTTCCCGATGCATCGGTCATGGAACAGAGACGGCCTTTGCCGTTTAGGCAGGTGTCGTAGGAATAGACCGTGTCTGTATCAGCCGGATAGTCGATGGTCGTCAACCGGTTCAGCGCGTCGTAGGTATAGGAAATCGTGATTCCCTTGGCGTCGGTTTTGGTCATGAGATTCCCGGCAGGGTCGTAGGTATAGGTCGTCGTACCTGTATCCGGAGAGATAACCTGGTACACCCGGCCCTTGTCGTCGTAGATGTAGGTGGTGGCGTTGCTATTGGCATCGGTTACCGTGGTCAGGTTGTTATTTGCGTTGTAGCCGTAGCCGGTGGTGATCGTACCGGGCTGAATGGTTGCTGTCAGCCGGTTCAGCGCATCGTATGAGTAAGTTGTGAGCGTTGAGTTCGGAGTTCGGAGTGAGAGCCTATTTCCTCTGGAGTCATACGAGTATTCGGTATAGCTGGTATCGGGATTGGTAGTCCTTTTCAGCCTGTTCAAAGCATCATACTGGTAGCTCAGGCTCTTCTGGAGGCTGTTGCCTGCATCCCTGATCTCTTCGGTGAGCTTATTCCCTTCGGAGTCATAGGTATAGTTGATGCTGTTGCCAAGGCTGTCGCTGATGCTGGCGAGGTTGCTGTTCGCATCGTATCCGTAGGTTATGGTGTTCCCTTCCGGCAGGGTGATATGATCGATCTTGTTCGCACCTCCGCAGGAGGTGCAGCCTCCCACGACGTAGGCATATTGCGTAGGGCTGGTGTCGCCTGCTGCCGTGACCGTAAGCACTCGTCCGTTTTCGTCATAGGTATAGGCTGTGCTGTTGCCGTTCGGGTCAAGGACGTTCCGGGGATTGCCGAGGGCGTCGTGGTTACTGTAGGTCGTTGTGCCGATAATGGGCTGGGTCAATGAGGTCAGGTACCCGGTTGTGGGATCGTAGGCATAGCTCGTAACGTCGGTCACATCGGTCCTGGGGCCGTCGATGCTCGTGAGCTTGCCGTTGGTATAACCATAGGTCGTGGTATTGGAGTAGGCCGTGCCACTGCCCAGAAGTCCGGCATCGGTCGTTGTCAGAAGATTGCCGGTCGCGTTGTCATAGGTGTTGGTAACGGTCTTGTTCTGATTCGGGTCTACTACGCTCTTGACGATCTCCTGGGCCACCTTGTGGAACGTAGCAGTTGTGGCTAACGGATCGATCTCATACTGGTAGATGTACGTCGTGGTCTTCTGAATAGCAGCCCAATCACTCGGGCTGGGTTTGCTTGCCTCTGTTTTGGTCTTCAGGTTGCCGTAGGTGTCGTAGGTGAAATCGTTAGCTGACCTGAGCACAAGGACCGGCACGGGCACCGTTCCCGTGTTTTCCCAGTATTCTTCGCGGGTGATCTTTGTCTGGCTGTTTCTTGCATAGGTCGTGACGTTGCCTACGGTGTCGGTCTCTTTTACGACCTGTCCGTTCTCGCCGAATTCTACGGTCCGAATGTTCGTGTTCAGGACCGCGCCGGAGCTGTCTTTGATCGTGGTCGTGACCTTTGTCTTTGCATAAGCAGCGAGGTACTCGAAATCGATTACGCCTGTTCCGTGGGTCTGCCTGGTCACCCGTCCGTTGGTGTAGGTATTTACATACTCGCCTTTGCCTTCGTCCACGCTCGTCATGAGATGCATGTTGTTGGGATTGGTATATCCGTAGGTGATGTTTGCCTCGGGGCCGGTGACGGAGGTAAGGTTGCCGATGTTGTCGTGACCGTAGTTAACCGTCCTTCTGCTGTCGGTGATGCTGCTGAGCCTGCCGTTAAGGTCGTATATGAAGGTTACTTGTGCGCCGGTCAGGTTCCCGGAGGCGTTTTTTTCCTCTATTTTGTAGATCTTGTAATCGTATGCCACGATAAGCGGGGTCGTCCCGACATTGTAGAGCAGCAGGCCCATGAGACCGTCACGGACCTGGGCGGTATAGGTGATCGTGATGGAGGCTCCTGTTGCGTCAATGAGCTGAATAAGACGACCCTGGGGATCATAAACGTCCCTGGCCCCGCTTTTGTCGGTGAAGGTATAGCTGTTGTCAGCGTTCTGGACAAGGGTGCCGCTTTCGCCGAGGGGGGTGATATAGTTAATAGTATAAGGATTATTATCAACATCAACAGGGTTCCAGCTGAACCGCCGTTTCCAGCCGCATTCTTTCCTGAGGGTGACGGAGCCGTCGGGGTAGGTATAGAGTCTGCGGTCGTAATTGACGGCCCAGCCGTAGCCCAGGGGGCTGTCGTAGCCGGAGCGGCTGTTGTAGATCCGCCGTACCGCGATCGGGTAAAGGTTCCCGATGGTAAGATCGGTGCGGGAGGTGGTTTCAGCGCCGGCCAGCAGGTTGATGGGTTTGCCGGCAAGGCCGGGGATATAGCCGTTCATGCTGGGAGCAGGATCGTCTGCGCAGGCGGCGATGTCGTCGGTGTCGTTCATGACGGCATCCTGCCTGGTGGCGCTTTCGGAAACCGACAGGGCATGGGCAACATTCGGGACGTATCCCGAAAAGAGAAATGCAATCAGCAATAAACCTGTCAACCTACGCATGAAATCCTCCACAAATCTTTGATGGTACGCTATACGTTGTCAATTGTTCGGGCAGCAATTAGGATTTCCGCAGCAAGGGTCGCCACAGCAGGGGTCATTCCCTAAGCCTTCATCGGTCCATCCGTTGCAGTTGTTATCCAAGCCGTCACATATCTCCTGCTGTGGCAACTGCTGATTCTGACACGTTCCCCACTGGCCGTTCGAGCATGTCTTGCTCCCCTGCCGACAAATGCCAACGCCGGCCGTACCGACGGGACCTTCATAGCAGGCACTGATCTCGCCGTTCGAACAATTTCCCCCGGCGCGAAAAGTGAAAATCTGATCCGTTATGTATCCAGGGCTGCGGATAGACATGGAGCCACAATTCGAAGGAAAGTTCGTTTGGCAACAGCCTGCTCCGTATATGTCCTGCAAATAAAATCTGACGGTGTGCAAACTGCCCGACGTAAACCCGGTTATACCCGTCGTGACAGAAAATCCCTGCTCAAGTCCCAGTTGGTCCCCATATACTGATATGGATACCTCTGAGAGAAACCCTTTATACACTCCATCAATTTCATAATGAAGCTGAGCCCTCGTCCCTGCTCCTTGTACCGGATTATAATCCCAGGGCTGTAACCCTTGCAGCGACCAACCCGGATTACAGGGCGCCCCGTTTGGGATCATCGGGTTAAAGGTCTGCTGTGGGGCGGAGTCCTCGGTCAACGTGTATCTTCCTAAAATAGTAAAAAACGATGTGGCTACGTAGTCGGACGCCGGAGAATTAACAGTAATAATTCCGTTGGCGCCCCATGAAAACGCGGGGGGGAGGATAGCAACAAAAATCAATAAAAGATTCAGTATTCTATTCAACATTTTATTATCCTCATCTGCTATTATCGTCGGATCACTAGGGTTGCATATGCGGTTGAACTCGAACCTGTCACTGTATTGCTGGCCCCTATCATGATCGTATATACGCCCTCCTCGGAGAGGATGAACTTCTTCCCAGTCGTATCTTGGGCATCAAGCGCGTTCCAGTCGATGTTGTGGCTACCCGCGGCTTGCATCGCGTTGCTCAGGATTGTGACCGTCCCTGCCGGAGAAATAACTTTGGCTGTTACATTGGCAACGCGCGAAAGAGAGTACGTGATGCAGGCAAACTGACCATAAGAGAGGACAATCTCATAGGGGTCGCTGTTTAAACTGAAAATTCTGGGGGTATCTCCGGTCGTGATAATGTGATTTTCCCTTAAAAGGGATGCTATGGTACACGACGCAGTGGCATTAACAGCGCCTGCGACGAGCACTCCCGCGGAGTTTCTGCCGTCCCAGTCGTACGTATGGCTGCCGGGAACGGTCGCTAAACCATCTGTAATTCTTGCATTGAAGATATCAACGTTTACCCGCGAGGCCTGCCCGAGAACGTAGGTTATGGTCATGGGATCATTCTTATAGGGATCAAAAGCATCTTGTGAGCAGCTTATGTTCCCGGTTCCAGTCGGCACAGAAGGACTGTAGACGGTCGAACTGACGCCGTCTGTTGCCTCAAGAATATAAAGATACGCCTCATCCGGCACGGTTTTCCCTGTGCTGTCCTTCCCATCCCAGGTAAAGAAATATGTCCCCAGAGTTGAACAATTCTGTGAAGTCTGGTAGATCGGCGTTCCCCTCGGACC
Organism: Nitrospirota bacterium; assembly: GCA_963818475.1. Classification (GTDB taxonomy): domain Bacteria; phylum Nitrospirota; class UBA9217; order UBA9217; family UBA9217; genus GWC2-56-14. Next base: position 198,379 of record CAWFSF010000005.1, read on the forward strand.
CTGCTTCTCGGGAATGACCTTGAGCGTTACCGTTGCCGCTGAACTGACGGTGAAGAAGATCGTGCTGGTCTCGAAAGCATTGGTGTTGATCATATTGCTGCCTGAGACCACATTGGAAATCGTCAAGCTTTGCAACAGAGTTATGGTCGTCGCAACCATAGCGTTGTTCCCTACCGCATCACTGGCTGTAATAGTGATGACGTTGTCGCCGTCAACTAATCCCGAGATACTGCAGCTCCAGGTGCTTACGGTGGGATAGGTGACCGGACCCAGCGTAGCAGTTGTATTCACTGACACAGTTACGCTTGCTCCACTCTCCATAGTCCCGGTAATTGTCTGGCTGTTGGTATAGGTTGGTGAGGTTATCGGATCTATGCTGATCGTCGGTGGGATGGTATCCACCGTAAAGTTCACCTCAGCAAAGCCCGTATTACGCGCCTCATCCGTCGCTTCTACCCGGACAGTATGAGAATCATCGGACAGCGTATCGAGCGCATTGCTCGAAACTTTAGCAACGATGTTGCCGTCCACTTTGACGACGACGGTACCGTCGCTCACGGCATATGTCAGCTGAGGTGTTGCCACGTTGGTAAATCCTGCAAGCGGCGATGTAATGGTAACGATGGGGGCCGAAGTATCGAGGATGATCGTGTCAGCATAAGGGTCGGACCAGTTTCCCGCTGCATCCTTGAACATCACCGAGACGGTCTTAGTCCCGTCTTCCGCCGAGAGCGTCCAGGCCTTTGTCGCGGCGTAAGGCTCCGGAACGGACCATGCAGCGTCCTCATTTCTAAACCGCATCTCGGCGATATTGCTCGCATCCAGAGCTGTCAAACCGAGGGTCACCGTTGCATTGTTTGTGGTAATCGCTCCGTCGTTGATCACAATATTCCCTGATGCGATCTGATACGGCGTCGTTTCCCTGGAGATTACGCCATTCCCAAGCTGGCCTGACGCGTTATAGCCCCAAGCCCAGAGCGAACCGTTGGATTTTCGCGCTGCGGTGTGATATTGACCGTTCGCAATAGACACCCACACATTTTCAACTCCAATCCGGGTCGGTACATGCTTGTCTGCGGTGGTGCCGTCTCCCAGTTGACCATAACAATTATTGCCCCAAGCCCAGAGGGATCCGTCTGATTTGAGTGCGATGGTGTGATACTCGCCCGCGGCAATATGCGTCCACACGGCATCGCTCCCGATTTGCACCGGGGCAAACCTGGTTGTTGTAGTGCCATCGCCCAATTGACCGTTGGCGTTGAGGCCCCACACCCAGAGCGTGCCATCCGTTTTCAATGCAACAGTATGGGCCGCGCCGGCGGCGATCACTGACCACGTTGTCTCGCCGCCTATGCGAACAGGGGAAAGTCTCTGAACGCTGGTTCCGTCTCCAAGCCGTCCGTTCCAGTTGATGCCCCACGCCCAGAGAGACCCGTCTGATTTGAGTGCGATGGTGTGGTAAAGACCTGCTGCAACATGCGTCCATGTTGTATCTGTGCCTATTTGGGCTGGAGTAGCCCTGTTCGTCGTGGTGCCGTCGCCCAATTGCCCTGCGTTGTTCTGCCCCCAGGTCCAGAGTGTCCCGGACTGCAAGGCTACGGTATATGCCCACCCCGCTGAAACAGCCGACCAGTTGTCCGCGATCCCTACTTGCACGGGCGAGGTTTTATTGATAGTCGTTCCGTCACCCAGCTGTCCATTCCCGTTATTTCCCCATGCCCACAGCGTCCCGTCCGACTTCAACGCCATTGTGTGTAAGCGCCCTGCCGAGATCGCCTCCCAATTTGCATCGCTCCCGATCTTGACCGGTGTAGTTCGTTGAGTTGTCGTGCCGTCTCCCAACTGCCCGCTGCCGTTACTTCCCCACGACCATAAGGTTCCATCGTTCTTTAAAGCTGCGGTATGTGAACCCCCTGCCGCGGCCATGGACCAGGAAGTATCAAATCCTATCTGAACAGGGGTGGCGCTGTTGACGCTGGCGGCGTTGCCTAACTGCCCATAAGAATTATCACCCCAGACGGACAGGGTGCCGTCGGTTCTTAGGGCAACGGTATGCCAGTTTCCTCCCGAGACCGCAGTCCACGTCATCCCCGTACCTACCTGTACCGGCGTGCTGCTGTTCGTCGTGGTGCCATTGCCCAGCTGCCCCGCATTATTATACCCCCAGGTCCAGAGGGTGTTGTCTGACTTCAAGGCCATGGTGTGACTAGTTCCCGCTTCAACGGAGGTCCACGTTGTCCCGCTCCCGATTTGCACTGGGGAATATTTGCTTACGTAGCTGCCGTCGCCCAGCTGCCCCGCATTGTTATACCCCCATGCCCAGAGGGTGCCGTCTGACTTCAAGGCCACGGTGTGACTATTTCCCGATGCAACGGAGGTCCACGTTGTCCCGCTCCCGATCTGCACTGGGGAATATTTGTTTACGGTGCTGCCGTCGCCCAGCTGCCCCGCATTGTTATACCCCCACGCCCAGAGGGTGCCGTCCGATTTGAGGGCCAACGTGTGCTGTGCGCCAGTCGATATGACTACCCAATTGCTGTCAGTGCCAATTCTGACAGAGGAATACCGGTCTACAGTCGTACCATCCCCCAGTTGTCCGTTTCCATTATAGCCCCACGCCCACAGCGTTCCGTCCGACTTTAACGCTATTGTGTATGTACCTCCTGCCGAGATCGCCGCCCAATTCGAATCGGTCCCAATCTTTACCGGCGCGGTCCTCTCCGTTGTGGTTCCGTCTCCCAGGCGACCGTTCCCGTTGAATCCCCAAGCCCATAAAGTCCCATCGGATTTCAACGCGATTGTATGTGCGCTCCCTGCCGAGATCGCCGCCCAATTCGTATCGGTCCCAACCTGCACAGGGGAATATTTGTTTACTACGCTTCCGTCGCCCAGTTGACCGTTACCGTTATTTCCCCAAGCCCACAACGACCCGTCGGATTTTATAGCCACGGTATGATACGTGCCGGCGACTATCTTTATATATACGTTCTCTGTCGGCGGCGTGGCATCAACAGTAAACGCGACTTCTGCGAAACCGGTTTCTAAAGATGCATTCGTAGCCTCCACATGGACGGTATGTGGGCCGTCGGGCAGCGCATCAAGATTGTCTCCTGAGACCTTTGATACAACGGCGCCATCAACTCTGACAATTGCTGTACCGTCACTGACACTGTAAGAGAGCAACGGAGTATTATTGTTTCCGAGGGTTGCTGTCGGTGAAGTAATTAAAACAGATGGCGGGCTGGCGAATACGTTTGTGGTAAAAACCGGCAGGAGCATCAGGAGAGTGGTCAATACTACCATCACAATTGACTTCCGCGTGGGCCGCGTTACAAAGTCATTTCGCATTCTGAGATCCGTCATGAAATCCTCCGGGATATAACAACAATTTGAAAAAGTCTTCTGCACGTAATCCTCCTGAGGTCACGAATCTACCGACCCGGCAATCTGGATCAGAAATAACAAGTGACAATTGTAAAGAGATGGAAGGCCCGTCAGCTGGCAGGAGGAGTTCGTTTAGTCATGTACACCGTCCTGCAATGGAAGCATTCGTAATAGAAAGTGCGCAAATATAGCATACTTCAGAAGTTTTTCAACCTAAAATTTTAGTTTTAGACATCAGTAAAACAGAAGTGACGATAAACACCTTGATATGAGCGGCCGGATACAATTCGGGGTATTTTAAGGCTATCGCCAGAATGCTGCAATTAGTTGCAAAATATAAGGAGAAAAAAGGATTTGTTTTTTTGCTGCCCTTATCAGCCTTTAATCCGATGTTCCGTGACCTCATGCTTATTTAGTTAGTATGATGGCTCTGATTTGCAGCAACATGCAAGGCCGGACTTTAGTATGGAACAAGAACCAGATCTGATATGCCCTGCTTGTACCTTGCGCCCTATGCTGGCATCGCTGCCATGCGGAGATTATTAGTAATACCTTTATATTATTGACATAACCATAGAGTTGCGCTTTCCTTTAAGTGTGGGGTATTCTTGAAGCACCACTTAAAGGAGAATTACCATGAAAAAGCAAAAAGAAAAAATAGACATGCAGAAAATGATGGAAATATACAAAAAGCTGGGAACTCCGGGTGAGCCTCATAAGCTGCTGGCGAAACTGGAGGGAAGCTGGACCACCAAGTCCATTGGTTGGGAGGAAGGCAAGAAGGTCATGGAATCGAGCGGCGCGTGCGAGCAAAAAATGGTCCTTGACGGCCATTACCTGCGGCAGGAGTATAGAGGAGAAATGATGGGAGCGCCGTTTACCGGATTAAACTTCCTGGGGTACAATAACCATACCAAGAAGTACGAGTCGATCTGGATCGACTCAATGAGCACAGCCATCTATTACTTCGTGGGGAAGGGAAGCACGGATGGCAGGACCATTACGCAGGAATGCAGCTACGACGACCCGGTCAAAGGCCCGGCTGTCTGGCGCAGTGTTACCAGGATCAAGGACGACAATACCCTGGAGTTTGAGATGTTTATCACCCCCGAGGGCGGCAAGAAAGAGAAGATGATGGAGATGACGGTTGCACGGAAGGAAGCCGTCGCTCGCAAGGCAGCGTAAAAGGAGTGGCAGGAATTCGAAATACGGAATTCGGAACACGAAATGGTGGGGGCGGGGTTAAGTCCCATTTGAAAATTTAGGCGTGCTGCCGAATCGGGGGATTAAGATAATCACGTAGGGGCGGTCAAACCCGCCCTTATTCCAAGTTTCCTAAGTGTCTTTCTGTCGCCTTTTTTGCGAGACGACCTTAATTGTCCCTATGTCGGCGCACCAGGTTACAGCGAATGGTGTTTTCAAATTTAAGCCGCTCTGCCGAACGCCGGTTGATGTCCGGATTGTAGAACTCGAACGTGTTCCCGCCCCGGTTTTTCGCGTGATACAGGGCAATGTCCGCGTACTGGAACAGTGATTCGATGCTGTCGCCGTCGTCGGGATAGACGCTGATGCCCATGCTGGTCGTGATGGTGAACTCGTGGCCGGCGGTGATGCATTTATCCCGCATGGCGTCCAGGATATTCAGGGCAATTTCCGTCATGTCCTCCGGCCGTGTGATGCCGGCAAGCAGGATGCTGAACTCGTCCCCGCCGATCCTTGCAACGGCGTCCGAATCCCTGATCGCGGCCCGGAGACGCTCCGCCACCGTCTTGAGGAGCTGATCGCCCGCCTCGTGTCCCAGCGTGTCGTTGACTTCCTTGAAGTGGTCGAGATCGAGGAAGAGGAGTCCCGTTTTCGTTCGATTGCGGCGGGCTTCAGCGATCTCGAAGCGGATCAGTTCCATAAACAGCCGCCTGTTCGGCAGGCCCGTCAATACATCGTGATGGGCCATATGCCTGATCTCCTCTTCGAGTCTTTTGCGATCAGTGATATCCACGATGAAGGCGATTCCGTCCGGCTGCCCGTCGAGCTTCGCCGCGCCGAAAAGTCCCCAGAATCTCGACCCGTCCCGGCTGAGATATTCCGTTTCGTAGGGCGTGATGCGACCCGTCGCACTGAACTGCTCGGACGCCTCTCTCATTCTCGCCTGCCACTCCGGCGGGACCAGACGGCCCCAGCGCCGCACCCGGCCCGCCGAGAGCTCCTCGCGATTGGAGCCGACCATCGCGAGAAATTTGTCGTTTCCGTCGGTGATCCGCCCATCGGCATCGAAGTACGCTATGCCGATGATGCCGCTCTCGCTCAAGCGGCGGAAGCGTGCCTCGCTATTCTGGAGGGCTTCGACGGCCCGCTTTCGCTCGATGGCATACCGTATGGAGCGCACCAGGAGATTGCGGTCGACCTTTCCCTTCGTGAGGTAGTCCTGAACGTCCAGGTGCAGGGCCTTAAGAGCGACCTCGTCGTCGTCAAACCCGGTGAATACGATGATCGGGATAGTGGGGGATTGGCTCCTGATCTTCAGGACCGAGTCCATCCCCTCGCTGTCGGGAAGCCTCAGGCCCAGGAGCACGATGTCAAATGAGCCCTCGCGCAGGACCTGGAGCCCCTCGGACAGCCGTAGCGCGCGGACGAAGGTAAAAGAAGGCTCTTGCACCATTGCCAGCATCAGCCGAATCAATTCTGCATCGTCTGGATTATCATCGATCGCGAGCACACTAATATTCACGTTCTTCATAGCGTTCCCTCGGCGGTGCCATTATCTTGCGGGACCGGATAATATTACTTATGAAAGCATTAAAGGCAAGTGCAGACTGTGGTCGACGTAGTAATGGGGGTGCCTGTGACAAATTATTGTCTACAAGGGAATGCCAATGTAATTAATATATTAAAGACTGCAAGTATTTTCTGTGATTTTAGTCACAGGTGGCCCGATTAAGGAAAGATCACCATAGGATCGAAAAGTGATCCAGAATTACCCGAATGATAAAAACCCATTTACTCTGTAATCACAATAACATTCCTCTCAATCTCTCATAAATGGGAAAAGCAACATGGTATAATGATTACAGACACGATATTCAGGTGCAAAAAGGAGGCGCACAATGGGAGACAAAGGCGGCAAGAAAGGCAAGGAAAAGAGCCAGAAGCAGAAAACAATGAAACATGTGCATGACGTGCAGCAGCAGAAGGACAAGCAGCAAAAGAGTTCGCTTGAAGGCAAAAACAGAAGCTTATAGGGACGCCGTTGAAAGTAACGTACGTAACAGCTAAGGCATCGTACTGTTCAAAAAAAACATCGAGCCGCAACCCGAATCCGTAGGCAACGCTCGTAAAGACGGCCCTGTGATGTATCGCGCACTACCCTCCCATCCCGTCCTTTAGCCGCATAGCCCAGACTCTATCTCAGCCAGCCAGATCTTCCAATTGCATGCACGGGGGCAGTCTCGACCCTCCATGGCCTTCCCCTGCTATACTTATTGATACATACCTTTATCGCAGAAGGAGGAGCCGCCATGGCGAAGAACCGAAAGATCCGGAAAGTATTCAAAAGCAAGCCCACGATGGAAGGGGCGGGAGTGCATCTGAGGCGGGTTTTCGGGAACAGCGAGGTCCCGCTCTTCGACCCGTTCCTGCTGCTCGATGATTTTCGCAACACCGATCCCTATCATTACATCAAGGGTTTTCCCTGGCACCCCCATCGCGGCATCGAGACGATCACCTACGTTCTCACAGGCGACGTGGAGCATGGCGACAGCATGGGAAACAAGGGCGTCATCACCTCGGGCGACATGCAGTGGATGACTGCGGGGAGCGGCATCATCCATCAGGAAATGCCCAAGGGAGACGACAACGGCGTGATGGAGGGTTTTCAGCTCTGGGCAAACCTGCCGAAGTCGCATAAGATGATGGACCCGCGGTACCGGGACATTAAAAGCGCGCAGGTGCCGGAGCTCGTGACGAAGAGCGGGGCACGGATCAAGGTCATCTGCGGGACGGTGGACGGAAAGCAGGGCCCGGTCAGGGACATCGTCATCGACCCGGAATATCTCGACGTCACCGTGCCCGCCCATACGGAGTTCGTGCATACGACCAGGCGCGGCCATACGGTCTTTGCCTACGTGATAGGCGGCAAAGGGCGTATTCTGCAACGAGAAGAACCCCTTTGCCTATGACGCCGTGGGCGAGAACTATTTCGACATGGAGCGCGATCCCTATCATCCACAACGGGACCGCGGTGCTCTTCGGCGACGGCGATCAGGTGACGGTCGCGGCACAGGGCGAAGCCGGTCCGCTTCCTGCTGATCTCCGGCAAGCCCATCAGGAGAACCCGTTGCCTGGTACGGCCCGATCGTGATGAACACGGAAGAGGAGCTTCAGACGGCCTTTGACGAGTACCGGGACGGGACGTTCATCAAGCACCAGAAGCCGCAGCGTTCGTAGTTACAGGCAGTGGTTTCGGCTAATAATGGCATCAAGCGGCAATCAAACAGGGGAAATAATTATTGACGCTGTGGTCGGAATACACTATAGTTAAGCAGTTTCACAACTCACAGCTATTTAATTTTCACGGAGGTTTCATATGGAAATACTTTTTCTCCTGCTGAGCGGCACCGCGGTCCTAGTCATGGTCTATGCGCTCTATAGCGCTCTCTCCCTGAAGAGCAAGATCCCCGGCGGCAAGGTAAAATCAACATGGAATATGCTTACCTCGCTCATCGTCATGTTCACGATCGGCTATCTCGCGACCCCCTTCTTTCGCCTGTTGCCCCCGGAGGTCAAGGACCTCCTCGTCGGCGTGATCTTCCTGGCCGGCGCCATCTTCGTAGTGATCGTGATCAAGCTCTACTTCAAGATCATCGAGGACCTCGGTCTATGAACCCTGTAACGAAAGAGCATATCGACCAGATGCGTGAGATCATCCATGAGGTTCTGGCCGGAAAGGCGAGCAAAATCTTCCTTGGCAGGATCGACGGAATCATTGCGGATTGGGGCGAGGATAAGCTCTCCGCTGCACAGGCCTGTGAAAAGGTGCAGAAGACCGTCAGCCTGTTCATTGATGAGAACCTGGCCAAGGAGATCGGCAACAGGTGTGCGCCGATCGTCATGCGCGAACCGCCAACGAGGAAATAGCTGCCCTGCCGGATTTGCAGCGCAGCCATATGGTTTTATCTTGCGACCCTTTAGGGGCCGTTTAATGTTTATATATACGGTCTTGAGTCGCGAGTGAAGATTCCTGGTCCGAATTCACTATTCTGCCCGCTCTTATTGCTCAGGCTGCTTTCTCTTTGTCATAATCTTTGAAATCTCGCCGCTGATCTCACCGACGTCATAGGGTTTACATACCACTCCGCAGAAACCGTATTTTTCATATTCGGCCATGATGGGGTCCCTTGAATAGCCGCTCGAGACGAGGACCTTTGCATCAGGAGCAAGCGCTTGAAGGCTCTTGACGGCGTCTTTGCCTCCCATCCCGCCGGGAATGGTCAGATCCATGATCACGACATCGAAAGGGTTCTGTTCACTCTCTGCCTTCAGGTATACCGCTATCGCTTCCTTGCCGTCCCTGGCATATTCCACAACATACCCAAGCTCGCTGAGAATATGGCCGGCAACATCTCTTACCAATTCTTCATCATCCATGATAAGGATCTTCCCTTGACCTGCCTGAACTGATTTCACTTCCTGGGTCACCGGGGAGAGCGTGTCCCTCAATGCGGGAATATATACGGTGAATGTCGTGCCGGCCCCTGCTTTTGATTCAACGGAAATTTTCCCGTCGTGCCGGTTGATGATGGATAAAACCGTGGCAAGACCCAACCCGGACCCGTTCGTTTTTGTCGTGAAATACGGTTCAAATATTTTCGGCAAATGTTCTTCCGGGATGCCTGTTCCCTCGTCGCGGAACGTGATCTTTACATAATCGCCTGCTTTGAGCGAAGCGGCGTTGTGTTTTTTCACGACTGCGTTTTCAAAAGCCAGATGAACTGCTCCCCCCTTCGGCATGGCATGGACTGCATTAATGATCAAGTTGTTGAACACCTGGCTTATCTGGCCCCGGTCAACCTCGGCGCTCCAGAGGGACGCGGGAACGGTATGAAAGCATTTAATATTGGAGCCCGACATCGCAAACGTGCTCGCCTCCCTGGCAATGTCAAGGAGCGATGCGGGTTTCTTTACCGGGGCGCCGCCCCTGGCAAACGTCAGCAGCTGCTGTGTCAGGTCGGCGGCCATTTTAGCCGCCTTTTCCGTTTCAATAAGCCTGGCGAATGATCGGTGCTCGGCACCAAGCTGCATCTTCACCAGACTGACGTTTCCCAGGATGGAGGTAAGCAGGTTGTTAAAATCATGCGCCAGTCCGCCTGCAAGCAAGCCGAGCGATTCTATCTTCTGGATCTTTTGCATCTCCTGTTCCATGCGATATTGCGCCGTGACATCGCGGAATACGAGAACGATCCCGATGGTCTTGCTGTGCTTGTCCTTGATCGGCGCGGCGCTGTCTGCAATGACTATCTCGGTTCCATTCTTTTTTATGAGCGCAGTATGATTGGCCAGACCGACGATCATCCCGGATTTGAGGACCTTCTCCACGGGATTTTCGCATTTTTCTCTCGTGTTTTCGTTGATGATGTTGAACACCTCGGTAAGCGGTTTTCCCAGGGCCTCTTCATTCGTCCAGCCGGTGAGCTCTTCACTTACTTTGTTGAGCAGCGTGACATTGCCGTCGATATCCGTGACGATGACCCCGTCGCCAATGCTTCTCAAGGTTACCGCCAGACGCTCCTTTTCAGCAGCTATCGCGTCTTCCGCTTTTTTCTTCTCCGTGATGTCGCGCGTTATCCCGAGTAAAGCCGTGATCCCATCCTTTTCATTACGGAACGGAACCGCACGGGTTTCAAGCCAAAGGCGCCGTCCTTTCAACCCGACCATCTCGAAGGTGAATATTCCTGACCCGCCGTTGCATACGTCCCTGGTCAGCTTCATGAAGTCGTCACGATACGCTGAAGTAACAAGAGGACAGACGCATTTCCCCTTGACCTGTTCGAGCGATTCAGCCTCGATCATGTTCAAACCCGCTCTATTCATGAAGATCAGGTTTCCCTCGGCATCTATTATCTTTACACATTCCGGCTCTGTTTCGATAATGGAGTTCGAAAGATACTCGCTTTGTTTCAGCTGCTCCTTCATCTTCAAAAGATCTTTGTTTATGCGGAGGATGGAATAATGCCTCCACCCGGCCATAAGAACAATGAGGATAATTACAAAACTGATATGTTCCACGGTAACGGCTCCTTTGGGGAGGGATTTTTGAAAATATACGTTTTGCAGGTTTTTTTGCAGCTCATAACCGCTGAGCTAGGCTGGCCTGGAACCATTCTTGTTCATCGGAGGATATCACAGAAAATCGCTGAAAGTAAAGGGATTATGTGGAGGTGTGGAGCGGTCCGGCGCGAACTATGGAGTCAGCGGATTTCCGCGGTTTGCGGGATTGTCGGCTTGTTCGGTTGCCGGCAGCTCACGACGGCCTTCAATGGGAGGCGGAGTTGGAGGGCTTTCCTGATCACAAAGACGCTTTCATATTCAATCGACCTCGCACCCTTTGTCCCGAAGTGCTTTGAAGACCCCGGCGAGATGTTCCCTCCCGCGGACTTCGACGGTAATGACTACCTTTGTTCTGCCGATGGGCACGTCGCTGTCCCTGATGAGGGAACGAAAAAAGCCGGCAGGGACCTCGACCCCTGCCGGCTTTCGTTATTGACAATAAATTACGGCGTTGCTTTGGACCCGCATCTTAATCATACCGTTGATCCTCGGGATATTCGGTAGGAACGATCACTTCGAAGATCTGCTCTCGCAAATCCTGAGATGGTTCGTTTCCTTCCGAATTCTCCTTCGGCCTCCGGGGCTTTCCGCTTACCAATCTCTGGTGACCTGCAAACCGGCAGTGTAACAATCCTCACGGACTGCTGTTTGCCGTTTCCGGATCACGCCTGGTTGGGCTTAAGGCCCTCAACGAAAGTTAAGGATACGTTTAACACTTCTCAGTGTCGGTCCGGCAACGCCTTACTGTTAGTATACCTCCCTTTGTCAAGCGGTGACATTGAGGATGTGCAAGGGGAAACAAAAAAGCCATCACCTTGCTGGTACTTTAGTCGAACTTGTTTAAACTCGTTGCCGATCTCCCCTCCGGCAGGTATCGGTGATCGTTGGCGCATGCGTTCTCTAACCGGCTTTCCGCATCCTTTCCGCCTCGCGCTCGCGTATCTTTGAATCGATAAGCCCCTGAAAGCGCATCGCCAGTTCCGGCCCTTTAGCCCCCTCGCCTTCGTGCTTAAAGAACACGAAGGCACGCTCCCATTTCTGCGCCAAGATCATTTCCACCCATTGCGACAGATCAGCGTCCGTGTAATCGGAGCGGCGCAGACGCAGGTATCCCCAGTCCGCCGTACTGACGATCTCCGTCGCCGGGTCCTCATCAGCATCGGCGATGCACAGGCTGCATCCCTTTTTCCGCAGGAGGTCCAGGATCGGTCCGTCGAGCCAGGATGCGTTGCGGAACTCGAATGCGCATGACGCCACCTCGGGGATAAGAGCGAGCATTTTCTCCAGCGCTGCCGCGTTCGCGGGAAAGGTCCTGGGAAACTGAAACAGGACGGGCCCCAGCTTCTGGTCCAGCGTTGCCAGAGACCTGAAGAGGTATTCAATTTCCGAACCCACGTTCATCAGCCGTTTCCAGTGCGTTATCACCTGGGGAGCTTTGAGCGCAAACACAAACCCGTCCTTCACCTGTTCCGCCCAGGAACCGAGCACCTTTTCTGTAGGCATGTGATAAAAGGTGTTATTGATCTCCACCGTGTTGAGGCGTTCACTGTAAGCGTGAAGCATCTCTTTGGGAGAGATTTTCTCAGGATAGAATGCCCCCTTCCATTCTTTGTACGAGTATCCGCTGGTGCCGACGTGGACTTTCATAGGTCATCACCGCCTTTTTTTCTTCATCGCGAGACCCAAGCCGAAGCAAAAGGCATCTCTCGCAAAGGACGCCAGGAAAATCCTAAGAGCGGCTCGCTTTTGCTTTTACACTAAAAAAGATCTTGATTCAAGCTTCCCTTTGCGCTCTTCGCGAGCTTTGCGAGATATCTTCTTGCCCTCATGTAGCATTTGAGCTTTTCTCTGCGCCTCTGCGAAAAATTTTCTTTTTTAAAATGACTTACCATCTCCCACGGTCTTCTCCCGCATCACATCGCGGGCGCTCTTATCATCGCGCATTCGCAGGAAAACGGGCTGTCTCATGACAGCATCCGCAGTCCAACCGGTAAAACCAACCTCGCAGACCAGCTCCGGCTTTACCCAGGTGACCGGGGCATTGGTCTCCGGCTTGACGCTGAGCGGGCTTTCTTTGCGGATCAGGGGCTCCAGTTGTTCGCGAATGTCCTTTAACATTTTCGAGGTGAAGCCCGTTCCCACCGAACCGATCGGGACCAACGCGTCCCCTTCATAGGCGCCCAGGACGAGGCTGCCGAAATATTTTCTGCCGCCCCCCGCTTCCGTGAAGCCCGCGATCACTCCCTCCTGCGTCAGCCGCGTCTTTATCTTCAACCACTGCCCGCTCCTTCTGCCCGCCTCGTAGGTGCTTTGGCTATGCTTCGCAATGATCCCTTCCAGCCCCTTTTCTTTGGCGACCCGGTAGAACAAGCACGCCCTCTTTCGCCACGTGATCGCTGAACCGTATCCGCGGGTCGGAGGGAAGTATTTTTTTCAGGACCTCTTTTCTCCTGAGAAGAGGCAGGTTCGTCATATCATGTCCCTGAAAGTAGAGGAGGTCGAAAACAGAGTAGAGCAGGTGGCCCTTTCCGGAATCCTGGTAATTCTGCAGCGCCTGGAAATCAGGCCGTCCCTCGTCATCCACCACGACGACTTCGCCGTCCAGCACAGCGTCAAATCCTAATTTCCGCAAAGAGTCCACAACAGGAGAAAACCTTTTGTTAAACGATAGATCCGTTCCGGGAATAGAGCGAAACGTCCTTGCCCCGGATCTCGGCAACAGCCCGGTATCCGTCCCATTTCACCTCAAAGATCCAATCCGGATGATCGAACGGTTCCCTGGCCACGGTCGCGAGCATCGGCTGCAGAGCGTGCGGCATTGGTTTGGCCGGTGCATCCTTCAGGCCTTCGCTTTCCATGGCTTCGTGAAGACGGATCTGGTTCATTTTTTTTTGCTGGAAGGACCTCTCCGGAACCGCTTCGAGCATCTCCTCCAGCGTTTTATGGGACACCACGGAGCGGTTTTGCGTGAGGATGTCCCCTTTGGCAGGGTCACGGTCTTTTTTCTTCAGAAGAAGCCACGACTTCCCGTCCTTTCCGGTTTTCACCAGCGCAAATTCACCGTGCAGCTTTTCCCCTTCGAGCACGAACTTCAAATCCCCTTTTCTGAGGCCCTCCAGAAGCAGTTTCTCGTTTTCATTCTCATCTCGTGCCAAAGGGTGGTGATAAAAACCCCGGTCCCAGATGATGACGCTTCCTGCGCCGTAATTGCTTTCCGGAATAACGCCCTCGAAATCCTTGTACTCCAGCGGGTGGTCTTCGACCATGACCGCCAGCCTTTTCAGGGAAGGATCGAGCGAAGGGCCCTTAGGCACGGCCCAGCTCTTCAGCACCCCCTCGAGCTCAAGCCTGAGATCATAATGAAGCGCCCGGGCCGCATGCTTCTGAACAACGAATATGCGACGGCCCACCTCTGGCCGAAGGCCTGGCTCCGGTTCGGGTGTTTTCTCGAATTTGCGCTTTCCTGTATATTCAGTCAATTTCATGACAACTGCCTCGTTTTATTACCACGGAGTCACGGAGAGAGAAAAATCTGAAGTTCCGAAAAGAACGACTGTAACGCCCACTGGCTTCAGATGTGCTATAGTTACCTGATTTCTGCCTTTGTTTCGCGGTTTCTCCGTGCCTCCGTGGTCATGTTTAATTGCATTACAAATGCGGCAGCTTCTGTTCTTTCACGAGCACCTCATGAAAAAGGTCGCCCATTCTTTCTGCCCTGCGCACAGCTTCCGAATGCATGATCTGAAGCTTTTCCGGGTCTCCCCTCTCCAGGTCCTCCCATGCAAGCGGGAACGAAACAAATGGTTTTTCCCTGGCACGCAGGGAATAAACGCAGATCATGGTCTTCGAAGCGTCGTTCTGAGACCAGTTGATAAAAACCTTAGCTGTCCGGTATTGTTTCGCCATCTTCGCGGTCACCAGGTCCGGATAATGTTTTTGCATGATCTCTGCCACGGCCTTTGAAAATATCTTCGTATCATCAAAGGTCGTCTCTTTTCGATTCAACGGAACAAAAGCATGGAGCCCTTTCTTGCCCGAGGTCTTTACAACACTGAAAAGTCCCATGCGGAAGAGCAGGTCCCGAAGTATCAGCGCCACTTTGGCGCAATCCAGGATGCCCGCCCCATCTCCGGGATCCAGGTCGAAGACCATGGAATCGGGCGTCTCCGGCGATCATTGCCCTGGCCAGCGGCACGTGAAGCTCAAGGGCCGCAAGGTTCTCCGCCCAGATCAGTGTTTCCAGATCATTGACCAGGCACTGCGTCATCGGCTTTGCATCGCCATGCACGACCTCCGCTGTTCTCACCCATTCCGGACGGTGCGAAGGACAGCGTTTCTCGAAAAAGGAACTTTTTCCCACTCCTTCCGGATAGCGGGTAAACGTCACGGCCCTGTCTTTCAGATGGGGCAGCATGAACGGCGCGATCCCGCGATAGTACTCCAGGATCTGAGCCTTCGTGAAGCCATGGGAGGGATAGAGGTCTTTTTCCAGGTTCGATAACGGGAGCCTTCTCCCGGCCATTTCAACGAATGTCCGGCTCATCGATGCTCCTTCACTTTCTGCATGCTCTCTTCAAGCGCGGCGACCAGATCGGCCGGGCCTTCTCCCTCTTCTTCCGCCAATACAGGCGCCTCAACGGTCGCCTGCTCTTTTGCCTTCTGCTTCAGGAGGTCCATGATCCTTGTCCTGCGCTCGTTCGCATATTTCCCCGGCTCAAAGTCATGCATCATGTCCTTTATGCTCTTGACTATCCGCGTTTCTTCTTCAGCCTCGATCGTGCCTTTCTTCGGCGGGATGTCTTCGTGGAGAAGTATTTCGTCGCTGTAATGAAGGGTGATCAGTTCCAGCGCTCCCTCCCTGCTTATGACCGTCACCAGATATTCACGCTCGGCCAGCACGAATTTTGCCAGCCCGGCCTTGTTCGTCCGGTTCATCACCTCGACCAGCAGCTGATACGCTTTTTCTCCCCCTTTCGCGGGAACGAGATAATAGGGGTGATCAAAATAGATCGGGTCTACTTCCTTCAGATCGATGAATTCAAGGATCTCGATCGTACGGCTCCGCTCCGGGGACAAGGATTCCAGTTCCTCGTCCGTCACCAGGACGTACCGGTCCGGCGCTGTCTCGTATCCCCTGACGATCTCGTCCGGGGGTACCAGCGTTCCCTCTTCCGGACAGAACATTTTTCGCGAGAGACGGGAGTAGTCCTTGGTGTGGAGCAGATGAAAGGAGACCCGCCCGGGTTCGAGGGCCGTGACCAACCGGACCGGTATCGCCACGAGGCTGAAACTGATCGTCCCGCTCCATATTCCCTGTACGGCCATGGCATGCCTCCTGGTTGACGATATCTAAAGATACAACACCTTTGACACGGATCACGGCGGATAAGAGCCTGATAAGGTCGGATTCTTATCTGTCTTCGATTTTCATCCCCCTGATCAGACGTCCATCCGACCCTATCCGTGTCCAAAGTTTTTCCTGATCTCTCCTGCGTCCTGTGTGCGAATTATCCTTAACTCGGGTCTTCCCCTCAGGCAGCTTTCTTCAGGCTCGCTTCAAGAGCCTGAAGCAGCTTGTCTGATTCCGTCGGTCTCAGTTGCCTGGGGGGCAGGACCGCGATCTTTTCTCCCCGTGCTTTTTTATCGATCATGAACTGCAGCTTCTTCTGATGCTCGTTCTGGAATTTGCGCCGGTTCAAAAGGAACGGTCAACTGGTCGATCAACTCGCTCCCGATCTTCAGTTCTTTCTCCGACAGGGGAACATGCTCCAGGGCGAGGGATCCCACGGATACCACTTCGTCGGCATAGCGCAGGGTGTTCAGGCGAAGGATATTCCCGCTCGCTTGCAAGGCCCCGAGGATAGGACCGTTTTCTCATGGTCCAGGTGCAGATGCCTGCCACGTCCATCTCCTGCAACGCCTTGACCAGTGCAGTATATCCTTTTGCCCGGACATCCGGCTCCAGGTAGTAAACGCGAGCAAGGAAGAGCGGGGTCGATCTGTTCCACTTTGACGAATTCGTGGACCTCGATCATGCGGCTGCTTTCCGATGCGGTCTGTTCGAGCTCCTCCGGATCGACCAGGATATATTTCCCCTCCTCCAATTCAAACCCCTTGGTTTGTTCTTCCGCCGGCACCGGCCGATTTTCATAGGCACAGATCATCTGCTGGCGAAGTCTCACCCGGTCATGTTTGTGAAGGAGGTGAAACTGGATCCGCTCCTCCCGTACCGCGGAATGCAGCTTGACGGCCACGTCCGTTTCACCAAAATGGATATTCCCTTTCCAGATCGTTCCCGCAGCCATTGAAGTTCCTCCGTATCCCATCCTTTAATTGGGACTGATACTATCTTCTATGTAAAGGATATCACCGGATAGCGCAGGCGTCAACGGTGCGCCGGTCCGTTCCCTGATAGGAAAGTTGCAGCGGTGAAAGGCCGGCCTCCCCTCGCCGGTTTGACTCCCTGCGCGGAAGGGGCTACCTTTAACGGTAGGTAGAAAAAATGATCTCGAAAGGAGGAAGGATATGCAACAATTAGCATTGTTGTTGGGTATGCTGCTTCTTGCCTGGCCGTCCGCGGCGCCGGCCGAGTACGGCACGATCGATGCCCTCGCGAAGGCGTACAGCGTCGAGCAGTGCAAGTCCTGCCACGGCAAGGTGCACGGGGAATGGCAAGCATCCTACCATTCCCAGTCGATCGTGCACTCCCTCGGCGGCATGAGGAACTTCATCGTCGTGGGACTGGGTCAGGAGTGGAAGAAGCCGGCGACCCGGGAGAACCTGATGCGCTGCATGGAGTGCCATGCCCCGCTGCTCAGGGACGCCTCGGAACCCCTGATGAAGGAGATCGCGGACCTCATCGTCGCTGCCGTCGATGACAAGGACGACGCCAAAAAGACCGCGGCAAAAAAGGAACTCGCGAAGCTCAACGTGAACTGCATCGTGTGCCACAATATGAAGATCGGCGCGGAAAAGAGTCTCCGCGGCGCACCGGTCCCCGGCGTTTACTATGGCCCGACCGGCAAAGCCTCGCCGGCCCACAAGACGGAGAGATCGACGGAGATCACCTCGGCCATTTTCTGCGGCCAATGCCACGGGATCCTTAACGCGCCCGACGGCGAGTGGTTGGTCTGCAACACGCTCTACGGCAGCTATCAGGACGGCTACCGGGGCAACGGCGGGACCGAGACCTGCCAGGACTGCCACATGAAGGCACAGAACCGGGGTCACCGGTTCCCCGGTGCCTATGATGCGGATATCCTGAAGGACGGCATCGGCCTTGATGTGCAGGCTGTGGGCGTGAAGCTGTCGCCTGGCAAGTGGGTGCCCACCGCCATCGTGAACATCGGGATCACGAACCAGGCGGGCCACCGCATTCCCGATGGCTGACTATGGACAGCCAAAGTGGTCATGGAAGTGACCGCAAAGACAAATGCAGGAACCGTCGTATTGATAGGAAAAAAGGAATATTGGGAAGTGGGGCTCGACGTGGACGGAGATCATCGCACGGGCGCATGGCAGATCAGGGAGATTGTGGACCTCTCGCTGCCGCCGCGCAAGACCACGACGGAGCGTTTCATAACGGAGCTGCCCGAGGGAACGAAGAGCGCCGAGATCGAGGTGAAGATAACGGCCTATCCCTCGCCCAAGGCCGAGGTCCCGGTGTCTAAGGTCGTCAAGACGATCATGTTTTAACGAAGCCGGTTATGAAAAAAGGCCGGGTCGCTTATCCGTGATCCGGCCTTTTCTTTTGTCAACAGGGTTTTTAAATTACGGCAGGAGTGCGTCTTGTTTTTATCAAGTTCCCCTATATAACGTTGATGTGTTTAGTGCCTATTGCGAAAGAGAAGAAAACCCTTCCGCCCTCTCACCGTATCGTCGCCTTTTACGAAAGCACCTCTTAGGATCATTGATCAATAAATCAGTCGCTGGTCCACCGTGCGTAAAGCTTGCTGTCGAATAGAACACAAGGGGAAACTACGCCGCGCGTTCCGCCTTTTGCGTCACGGGTTTGATATTGAAATTGACGCGGAAAAGGTTGGCAGGATCATATAGTGCTTTTACCTGCTGCATTCTCGCATAGTTGGCCCCGAAGCTGGCCTCCAGCATCTTATCCTGTTCCTCTGCAAGACCCGCAAAATTCAGGTACGTTCTGGACTGGGAAAGGTCTTGCACTTCTTTGAGGGATGTTCTCGTCCACTGGATATTGGATACGTCATCTTCCCGGGCATCCCAGTTAGACTCATAGTTGATGGTGAATTTGACATCCCGGCTTCCGAAAGCGGTCTCTGCGGGAGCAACCCGCGCGAACGCGCCCCCCATGGGCCAGATGTCGATCGACGTGAGCAGGGACGGCCGGGAGGCGCCATGCCGGACCACTGCTTCGATCACCGGTCCGGTCAGCTCCTTGATCAACGTCGATTTCCAGTAATATCGCCGGCCACTCGGATAATCTTCATCGAAGAATTTTTGGACATTTACCCATTTTTTGCGGCTCGTCAGGTCCGCTACCGCGGGTTTGCAGGTCCTTAGCGGTTTCAGCATCGCCTCAGCCTTCTCCGGCGGTCCGAGGTAGCAGCCTAACAGAAAAAGAACGGTGCTGCCACGGTATTTTTCAGGCACATCCGGCAGATCCGGCGCCGTCCAGAGCGCAGCCAGGACCATAAGCTCGTCCGGCGCCTCCGCCATGTATGCACGCAGGAAATGGAGAACGTCCGCAGCGTGATCCAGGGAAAACAGGGTAACGCCGAACAGCAGTTCGCGCGGGACAGGGTAAAGACGCGAGACAAAAGAGGTTACGATCCCGAAGTTGCCGCCGCCTCCCCGGAGCGCCCAGAACAGATCGGCGTGCTCTTCGGCATTTGCCCGGCGCAGCGCTCCGTCGGCGGTAACGATCTCGGCCTCGACCAGGTTGTCCGCTGCGAGTCCGCGTTTCCGCAGCTGCCATCCCATGCCGCCGTGCAGCGTGAGACCTGCGTATCCGGTTTCGGCCACGACACCCGTTGGCGTAGCGAGGCCATGGACGGCGGTTTCATGGTCTACATCGCCGAGGACTGCGCCGCCCTCGATATGTACGAGCCTATGCTTCAGGTCGACCCGTACGGACCTCATCTCCGACAGATCCACGACCATCCCTGGCTTCTTGTCGATCATCCCGTTCCAGAGCTTTCGCGATTGTCCATAGAGATCGTCATCGGGCAGGACCAGCCTGCCGCGAAGGCTTGCTTTTAAAGCATCAACTGCCGCTCCTTCAAGGATGGCTTCTCCTTCCCTGAGCGTTCTCACCTTCATATTCGACATGATGGCACCCCCGTTCACAGCCTTTTCAAGAACCCCGACTCAAACGCAAGCCCTGCAAGATGCGCTTGGAGTAGCCTTGGAAGAAGGGACAAAAGAACCAAACTATTTCCAATATAGCATCTTTTGCGTGGTGGATAACTCTCCTGTGAGTGGCGGCCGCTCTGAAACCTTGGTATCATAATACGCGCGAAAACATGCGCCCGCTTTGACGATAGTGCGATCCGGTGCTATCCTTAACAATGAGGAGTGTATCTGTCCTGATTATCCTAAGAAGGAGGCATAACATGGCAACCACGATAAAAAATAAAGATGAGCTGACCATCACACGCATTTTTGATGCGCCCCGCGAGTTCGCCTGGAAAGCATGGACAGAGCCCGAGCGGGCTAAGAAGTGGTGGGGGCCGCAATATTTCACCGCGCCGGTCATCAAGATGGATCTCCGCGTGGGCGGCAAGTATCTCTATTGCATGCGCGGTCCCGACGGCAGGGACTATTGGAGCACGGGAGTATTTCGCGAGATAGTTCCAATGGAGCGGCTTGTGATGACCGATAGTTTCGCCGATGAGCAGGGAAAAGTCGTACCGGCTTCTCACTACGGAATGGTCGGAGACTTCCCGCTTGAACTGCTGGTGACGGTGACGTTCGAAGCATATCGGCAACAAGACAAAAATGATCCTGCGGCATGAAGGTCTCCCGGCTGGCCAGATGAGGGACATGACGCTGACCGGATGGAGCGGATCGTTCGATAAACTCGCCGAGAGCATCGTGCCGGTCGA
Organism: Nitrospirota bacterium; assembly: GCA_963818475.1. Classification (GTDB taxonomy): domain Bacteria; phylum Nitrospirota; class UBA9217; order UBA9217; family UBA9217; genus GWC2-56-14. Next base: position 219,159 of record CAWFSF010000005.1, read on the forward strand.
TCACACCCGGGTCATTGCAGAACCGGGAAAGCCGGAGGTCGTCATCACACGGGTGTATGACGCGCCGCGAGTTCAGGTGTTCAGAGCGCACACAGACCCGAACCTGATCCCGCAGTGGTGGGGGCCGGCACGATACACGACGGTGATCGACAAGATGGACGTGAGGCCGGGCGGCCAGTGGCGATTTGTGCAGCACGATGATGCGGGCAACAAGTTCGCATTCCACGGCGTGTATCATGATGTCCTTTCTCCCGAGCGCATCGTCGACACCTTTGAATTCGAAGGCACGCCGGGCCATGTATCTCTTGAAACGGCGACGTTCGAGGAGATGGGCGGCAGGACAAAGTTCACTGCCCGGTCCGTGTTCCAGACGGTTGAGGACCGCGACGAAATGATCAAGGCAGGGATGGAGGAGGGCGTGTTAGAGACCATGGACCGTCTTGCAGAGCTTCTGGGGAAGCTTAAAATTGAACGGAAGGCGGCATGAGTTTGACTTCATGCAGCAAGGAGGTGTGCGATGAGAACCGTAAAACAATTACTCTTGGCCGTTCTCACGATGTTTCTCCTGATCTCGACAGCGGCAGCCGATGAGAAAGGCGGGCAGACCGCGGTGCCGGGCCCGGTCGTGATCAGTCTGGCAAAGTTCCCCATTACCGTGGGAGGCGGCGATTATGACCTGATGACGATAATCCAGGATTTTCCAGCTGGGGCAGGGTTCCCAACGCATAAGCACGGCGGGCACGTGCTCGTAACGCTGCTGAGCGGTGAAATGACCCTGCACGAGAAGGGCATCGAGCGGGTGATCAAGTCTGGGGAGACTTGGACCGAACGCCCCGGCGATGTCCATTCAGTAGTAAATGCAGGGACAGTGACGGCGCGGGTTGTGGTAAGCATTCTGATCCCCAAAGGGGCCGAGGTCACCACGATAGTGAAATAGCGTATACAAAGGGCGGTTCAAAAAGCTGGGATTAAGGCTCTCACGCGGAGGTCACGGAGAACGCGAAGTTTTTAAAGAATTTTTTTCTCCGCGATCTCCGCGTGCCCTCGCTGTGCCGGCTTTCAATCCGCGGCTTTTTGTAGTAGTAATGGAAAACCCGTTAGTGATATCCCCGCTCTCCGAAGGGTTTGAGTTTGTCCAACCACATCGCCTCAAGCGCTTTCAGATCATCCCGGTAGTCGTACGCCGGATCGTCAACGGGTTTGAGCTCGTCGAGGACCTCGACAACGAAGTTCTCTTCTCCCAGCTCTTTCCAGTCCTTTGCCAGGCCGGCACTGGGGAGGAAGGTCCCCATCTTGAGCTGAAAACGGATGCTGTTGATCGTGCCCGCGGTATTGACGCTTGCCGTGAGATAGACACGGTTGTTCCTGACGTTTTTAACCTGGACGATCCCCATGGGCCGGATGCTGTTCTTGTATTCCTTGACCCTTTCCCTGCGATTCATGATGCATCTCCTTCTGAACTCCTAGGGGGCCAGTGTCTTATGCCCGTGAGTAAGAACTTAACCACATAAAAGGCATTATGCAGAGCTGACGTTATAGGAAATAATAGCAAAAAGCAAGGTTATTGGACGGGGTAATTTCGAGGTAACGATGTGAATCGGTAAGGTATGCGATTGGGGAGGTTCTCGTTCAGCGCTTTGCCTGCAGGCGCAAAGCCCCTCCCCTTCGAGGCAGAGATCGTTCTCTGTCGCGGCAGCAGGATGATCACGCTGCTTTCTGCTCCGTCTTGAGAATGTAGTTCCGGAAATCTTTTTCGATATTTCTGATGAAGTTCTCGCGTCGTTCCGAATAATGGACGGTCTTGACCCTCAGGTAGATCTTGTAGTCGAGGTAGAAGTACAACTCGAAGCTGCTCGCCCCGAGGCCTGCCAGGATCATGGTGTTCTTGAGCCGCATCAATTCCGGCGTGACCGCAAAATCCACTTTAAAAAGAGCGACGATGATGACGACCAGGACAGCAAGGATCACATTAAAGTTCGTAAAGAACCTCCGCTCCAGTTCGGCATACTCGATCGATTCCACGTAATCGAACATTCTGCCGGCCTTCGCCTTGAACATTTCCCAGTCACAGGTCCGTGCATGGTAAAGAAGTGCTTTCCGATAGTTTTCCACTTCCTGATTGAATTGCTGCTCCATCCCCTTTCTCATGCCATTCTCCTTTCACCTGAAATGGTTCATGCTGCCTCCGTTTTATCGATTGATGCACGCCAATGACAGCGTGAACTTAACAGCCCAATAAACCACTTACTTGCATTAATTATAGCAACTATCATGCCCTGTCTCAAAAACAGGGACTGCAAAATAGGCTCGTACCCTGCCGCGTGGAAACAGATTATTTTTCAAGACGTTATTTTTGGATCAGGTTTATTGCGAGGCAGAACAGCAGGATATTTTGATCAGGTGGGTGTGCAAATGCTACACACTATGGCGACATTGTTACTTTTTTCCACGCGTTGTCCCTTTTACACGCCTGAAGCGAGAAGCTTGCCGCTGTCGGTTGCACAAAAATCTCTTTTTTTGGATGACCCGTTTATTTCTGGATAGCGTAGGTATCCGGTAATCCAGCTCTGGTAACTATGATCGAAACGAGCAGGCAAGATTGAATCATCCAAGAGCGTCCTGCCCTCTCGTGCTGCATTAATGCGAGACACACGAATTCAAGCCAATTTGGGGGAAAGGAGGTGAAAGGAAATGAACAGGTATAAGATTAAGTTGGTTATTGTTTCGGCGATCGCGGTATTTGCGCTGATGCAGACGGCCGGCGCCAATGCGGCCAACCCGGCGCAGCCGAAGTCGAAGCAAAAGCAGGTTACCGGCCAGGTGGTGTCGGTAAGCGATACCTCCATCGTGGTCAAGGGGAAGACCAGGGGCGCCGTGACACTGGCAGTGAACGAGAAGACCGTGTTCGTGGGCAACAAGGCTGCCAAAGCCGGAGAGCGGGCTGCGGTGAAATATCGCGCCGACAAGACCGGAAACACGGCAACTAAGATCAAAGTGATTGCCGAAGCACCCAGAACAAAAGCTCCTCAGTAAGCTGCTGCCCGGTCTTGCACACTTTAAGGCAGGCGCATTATGCGCCTGCCTTTTTTATGCGGACAGGAGCGGCCTATTTGCAGCCTGCACAGGATGACGATGAGCAGCCGCCGCAGCCGGCACTGCCCGGGGAACCTGAGGACGCGCTGCTGGACGACCTGCCCGTACCGAAGCGCGACATGAGCTTCTCCGTGTTGGCGGAGCCGCACTTTTCGCACGCCACGGCCGGATTCGATCCGAAGACCAGCTTCTCGAACTCGGCATTGCAGTCATTACAGTGATATTCGTAGATAGGCATCAAGATCACCAATGTCCAAATCCGAAGCTCAAAATCCTACAGATAAGTTCGAATTCTCAAAATTGCAGATTTAAAGACAGCTCGGGCCTGATCAACCGCGAATGAACGCGAATAGTTACGCTACTGTTTTTTCATGAATTACGCCGTTCATTCGTGTCTTCGTGTCTCCGTGGTTAAATCCGCCTTGTCTTACTTCTTCTCCAGCTTCTTCCAGTCCGCCAGGAACTTCTCGATCCCGATGTCCGTGAGCGGATGCTTGACCAGCTGGTCGATCACGCTGAACGGTATCGTTGCGATGTGCGCGCCCACCATGGCAGCGTCCACCACATGGAGCGGGTTCCGGACGCTGGCCACGATCACCTCGGTGGGATAGCCGTAGTTGTCGAATATCGTGACCATCTGCTCCACCAGGTCCATGCCGTAGTGGCTGATGTCGTCGAGCCTGCCCACGAAGGGACTGACGTATGCCGCGCCGACCTTGGCCGCAAGCAGCGCCTGGGAAGCGGAGAACACCAGGGTCATGTTCACCCTGATGCCTTTGTCAGCCAGCACCTTCGTCGCCTTGAGCCCGTCCTTGGTCATGGGGAGCTTCACCACGATGTTCTTGTGGATCTTCGCCAGCTCCAGGCCCTCGACCACCATCTTGTCCGCTTCAAGGCTTACGGCCTCGGCGCTGATCGGGCCGTCGACGATCTCGCAGATCTCGGCGATGACCTGCTTGAAATCCCTGCCCTCTTTGGCGATGAGCGAGGGATTGGTGGTGACCCCGTCAACCACGCCGAAGCTCGCCGCCTCGCGGATCTCTTTTACATTCGCAGTATCGATAAAAAATTTCATGCTCGTTCCTTTCCAGTTCCTGTTAGTTTTTTCCTGAACCCTGGCCCCTGAACCCCGGACCCTGGACCCTATTCACTTCCGCATTGCCGCTGCAATCACCTGCACCGTATGCAGAACCACGGCGTCCGACCCGGCCCGCTTGAGCGATTCCGCCAGCTGCATGCGGCAGCCGGGACAGCCCGTGACCACGACCGGCGCTGCCGTACCCATGAGGTCCTTTGCCCGGGCGTCGCCGATGGCATTGGAGAGACGGTGGTGGTTGATGCGCATGACGCCGCCGAACCCGCAGCACTTGCCGGGATGCGCTGCTTCGACAAGTTCGATCCCGGGAATGGACCGCAGCACGGACCGCGCCGTCTTCGCCAACCCCTGTCCCCTGCCAAGATGACAGGGCTCGTGCCAGGTCACGCGCTGCGTCAGCGTCCCCAGCGGAAGTGCGGGCATGACCTCTGCCAGCACTTCATGGATGTCCAGCACCGGCACCGGAGGCGCTCCCGAAAGCGCGAGCAGTGCAGGATATTCACTTTTGAAAGTCAAGCCGCAGGAGGCGCAGGCGGTCACCACCCGGTCTACCGAAAGCGACGCAAAGAGCCGCTGGTTCTGCTCCGCCACTGCCCGCGCCGCTTCACGGTCGCCGAGCGACAGGAGCGGCCTGCCGCAGCATGCGGCATCGTCAAGCACGACCACCTCGTACCCTGCCCGTTCAAGCACGGCAACGGCTGCAGTGCCGATGTCCGGCTGGAAGTGTTTGATGGCGCACCCCGGATAAAAAGCGATCCTGCCTTTTGCCCCAGTACTCTTCTTGTTCTCTCTTCCCGCCCCTCGCTCCTCAATCCGCAATCCAAAATCCGCAATCCGAAATCGTTTTCCTCCCTCCATACCCGCGTACCGCAGCACCACGGGCGCCAGCCAGGCCAGAGAGCGCATGATACGGTCATTCGTGAGCGCCGCTTCCACGAAGCGGCTGATGAGGCCGCGGCCGGAAGCGCGCACGGCGTCCTCTTTCGCAGCCTGAATGATGGCGGTCACGGGCACGTTGCTGGGGCAGGCGGTTTCGCAGGCAAGACAGGACGTGCAGGTCGCGAGGCGGTCCGTAAAGATCGCGGACAGGGGAAGCCGCTTGTCCAGCACGGCATGAATAAGCGCGATCCGACCCCGCGGTGAGAGCGACTCTTCGCGGTCAGGCTGAAAGGAAGGACAGACCGCCCGGCAGACGCCGCAGCGCACGCAGCGGTTGATGTCGGCGCGATGACCCTCCAGAGATGATTTGTCGTTTTTTCTCCGCCGCACTCTGAACTCCGCACTCCGAACCGCTGTGATCACGGCAGCACCGTCACAGCCGTGCCGAGCGCCACGACGCTGAAGATCTCGTCCACGTCGGCGTTTGCCAGCGCAATGCAGCCTTCGGTCCAGTTCATGACCTCGGGCGGGCCGGATGGAACGGGCACTGCGGTCCTCCCGTGGATGCCGATGGCGCCGCCAAGCCGGGTGCTCCAGGTCGGCGGCTGCCGCTCGTCAATGGCCTTTTTGATCTGGTCGTATTCCGCCCGGGTGATAAGGCGCTCCTGAAGCCCATACCCGGCATGCTTGAGCCCGGGATAGCTGAGCCCCATGAACTTGTAGAAGCGTTTGCTGGAATTCATGGTGCAGATGTAAAAATCCCCTTCCGGCGTGCGCAGGTCCCCGGTCATCCGCTTATCGCCGTCGCCGTAGCCCCTGCCGAACACGGCCGGGTAGGTCTTCACCGGGGTCATGCCCTTGTACAGCGTCAGCGTGTACTGGGACTTCCAGATGACGAGCCGGGGCTCGCCGGGGAGCGCCGCGATCAGGGTGGCGAACGTCTCGGCCTTGCGGGCTGGCGTCCCGGGCAAAGGGGAGAGGCAGCTGAACAGCAGGAGCAGGACAACGAACCTGAGGAAAAAGAGGCTATGATCGATCAACCCTGCCATTGGTCGTTCCGGAGTCAGGTGCCGGACTGCGCTTCGTGCTTGTTCGCGCAGTCTTCGCTGCAGAAGTAGATCAGGTTGCCCTTGATACGGCGCGCTATGGCGCGGTCCTTGATCACGTAGGTGCGGCATTGCGGATCGAGCACCATCTCTGCGCCACGGACCTGCGCCTTGCGCTCCCCGTCATGGTACGCCCGGCCGGCCGCGCGGAGCACCGTTTTAATGGCGGAGTAGACCAGCATGGCCAGAAAAAAAATAAACAGGGCGCGTATCATCGGGCATCCTTCCGTGCAATCTCGCCGAACTTCACGATGCAGTGTTTCATGTATTCGGCCTCGACATGGTGGGGTGATATATGGAGCAGTTCCTGCCAGACGCGGATGGCGGCAGGGTAGTCCTTTTTGTCGTAGGCATACACGATCCCCATGTGGAACCGTCGCGTTCTGGTGCAAGGGATCATCGTCCACTGCCTTGCGGAACTCGCCAAGCGCCCGGTCAATCTGCCCGGCGCTCCGGAAGGCAATGCCCAGGTCCGCATGGAGATCTGCGTTGTGCGGATCGATCCGGAGCGCATGCTCATACAGCGTGATCGCTTTATTCCACTCGTTGCCGCCGGCGTAGGCATGGGCAAGCGCGATGAGACTGGCAAGATTGTTCGGATCTTCGGCAAGAATGGTTTTGTATTCTTCGATAAGTCCGTAATAGTACGGGAGTTGCTGCTCTGTCGTTGCCTCGTGCGCAGGGACGACAGCCGGCCGCACCTGCTCCCGGGGCCGGTCGCATCCCATGCCGAGGGCGATCACGAGGAGGAAAATGATTGTACTGTTCGTTGCCTGCATGGACCGCCTGTCTGCTCTGTTCATGAGCGTGCCGTCAAAGGGGCCGGCGCTCTGCTCCGGGAAAACCGGGGAGATCAATGCCGGAAGTGCCGCATCCCCGTCATGACCATGGCGAGGCCATGCTCGTTCGCGGCCTTGATCACCTCTTCATCCTTGAGCGACCCGCCGGGCTGGATCACCGCGGTGATGCCGGCCTTGGCCGCCTCGTCCAGTCCGTCGCGGAACGGGAAGAACGCATCCGACGCGAGCACGCTCCCCTTGAGCGGGGACTGGGCCTTCATCACGGCGATGCGCACGGAATCAAGACGGCTCATCTGGCCCGCGCCGATGCCGAGGGTGCGGTCGCGCGTGGCAAAGATGATGGCGTTCGACTTGACGTGCTTGCATACCTTCCAGGCGAAGGCCAGCGCCTCGTATTCTGTCGTCGGTGGGCTTGCGCTTCGTCGCCACCGTGAGCGTCCTGATGTCCGCGATCTTCCCGAGGTCGCGGTCCTGATAGATGAGGCCGCCCGTGATCTTCTTGAGGTCCATGCCCTCGGGCGTCCCGGTGATCATCGGGCCGATATCAAGAAGCCGCAGGTCCTTCTTCCGCTTGAGCTCATCGAGCGCATCAGGCGCGAACTCCGGCGCCACGACCACCTCGACGAAGGTCGCGGTGATCTCCTTTGCCGTTTCGAGGTCCACCAGGTGGTTGAAGGCGATGACGCCGCCGAATGCCGAGACCGGATCGCAGTCGCGCGCTTTGCGGTAGGCATCGGCCAGGGACGTCCCGGTTGCCGCGCCGCAGGGATTGTTATGCTTTACGATCACCGCCGCGACCTGGCCATACTCTTTCACGAGCTCGAGCGCGCTGTTGGCGTCAAGAAAGTTGTTAAAGGACATCTCCTTGCCCTGGAGCTGCCGTGCGTTCGCCACGGAGGGTTCTTTGCGCCCGAATTCCCTGTAGAAGGCGCCCTGCTGGTGCGGGTTCTCGCCGTAGCGCAGGTTCTGCACCTTTTCGAACTGGAGCGTCAGGATGTTGGGGAAGCGCGTCTTTTCGTCGGCCGGCACCTGGTTGTCGAGCCAGGCCGAGATGGCGCTGTCATAGCGCGCCGTGTGCAGGAAAACGGTGCGGCAGAGCTCGAAACGGGTCTTTAAGGACACCTCGCCGGTCCGCTGCAGCTCGTCGAGCACCCGGCCGTAGTCGCGGGGCGAGACCACCACGGCCACGTCGGTATAGTTCTTGGCAGCCGAGCGCAGCATGGTCGGGCCGCCGATGTCGATGTTCTCGATGGCGTCCTCGAGGGTGCAGCCGGGCTTTGCCACGGTCTGCTCGAAGGGATAGAGGTTCACGACCACGAGGTCGATGGGCTCGATGCCATGCTCTTTCCACTGCTTCATGTGCTCGGGATTGTTCCGCCGCCCCAGCAGCCCTCCATGCACCTTCGGATGCAGGGTCTTGACCCTGCCGTCCAGCATTTCGGGAAATCCCGTGAACTCCGACACGTCCTTGACCTTCACGCCGCCGTCCCGGAGCAGCTTGGCCGTTCCTCCGGTCGACAGGATCTCGATCCCGAGCTTTTCGATCCCTTTGGCAAAATCAAGGACACCTTCTTTGTGAGAAACACTGATGAGCGCGCGCGTCGACTTTGCCCACGGGAACCCTCCTGTTAACCGGTTAAGATGGATGAAAGCAGGGGAATAGTAACCGAAAATGCTCATGAAGTCAATGAACACCTGCAGCATTGATCATCATGCAGCCCGGCCCTTGATCAGGGCAAGCACCGGCTTCGCCGGACAGCCATGAATTTCGTTGTTGAATCCGGTTTTTTGTTATGGTATATTGAACAACACTTTTTTCCTTATTTTCCCGCAGGAAGGCGCATACCAACACACCAGGATGTACGCCGACTGCCATCTCCGAGCAGTGCTTGAGAATGTACAGGGGGCAACTTGATATCAGGATCAAAACTGAAACCACTCATTATTAAAGGTAAAAAAATACCCATTCCGAGTCATACAGGGAGGAATGGGCGTTGGCGTCTCGCTGTTCCCGCTGGCCAGTGCAGTTGCCCGGGAAGGCGGCGCCGGCCTTGTTTCGAGCGCCTGCCTGGACCGGCTGGTTTCAAAACGGACCGGCAAAAAGTTCAATGCCTACGAAGCCGCATACGAAGAAGTATCCCGCGCCAAGGAAGGCGGTTATGCCGGCATCAACATCATGTGGGCACTGTTCCGGGATTACAACGACTCGGTAAAGGGCGCCCTCGATGCAGGGGCTGATGCGATCATCTCCGGAGCTGGCCTGCCGCTGAACCTCCCGGCGATCCAGCCGCCCAAGGACACCGCGCTCATTCCGATCGTATCCTCGGCCCGTGCGCTCGAGATCATCTGCAAAAAATGGGAAAAGCTGGGCTACCGGCCTGATGCCGTGGTGCTCGAAGGCCCCCTTGCCGGCGGACACCTCGGGTTCCGCATCGACGACGTGGAACTCGAAAGCAACAAGCTCGAGAATTTGTTTCCGTCGGTCAAGGACATGGCGCTGAAATACGGCGACATTCCCGTCATCGTTGCCGGCGGCATCTATACCCACGAGGACATCGTCCGCTACCAGGCCATGGGAGCCGCAGGCGTCCAGATGGGAACGCGGTTCCTGGCCACCGAGGAAAGCAGCGCATCCGCAGCCTTCAAGCAGGCCGTGGTCGCTGCCAAAGACGAGGACATTGTCGTGGCGCACCGTCCCGGATCTCCCTGCGGCCTTCCCTTCCGCGTCATCAAACAGTCCCCCATGTATGTATCGGCGCTCAAGCGGCTCAGGAAACCAAAATGCGACAAGGGGTACGTGCTCCAACGGGACGCTGAAGGCAAATACACGGTCTGCGGCGCCAAGGAAAGCAATGAGAACTTTTTCTGCATCTGCAACGGACTTCTGAGCTCCGGAGGATATAATACGGACCAGGAAGAGGCGCTGTACACCGTAGGAACGAATGCGTCGCACGTTGACCGCATCCTTTCGGTCAAAGAGCTGATGCGGGAGCTTTCGGGCAAGGCTGAATAACCTGATCTGAACGATAAGCTTTGGTCCCCGGAATATCTCCTGGATATCATCGATGTTATTTGCCGTCTGTTTGAACAAGGACGTTCCTGCAGGCGGGGTTGAGATGGGGCGCTATTCCTGAGCACCTCCCGTCGCTTTCTCGGTATCAGGATAAATTCCCTGTTGTATAATGATTTATTTCCTCCTGCTGGCCATAGCCGCCATCCACACTGAGTGAACCCGACGCCACCCTGAGAATGAGATAAAAACGAGGAAACGCCCGCATGAGCCAGCTCGACAAACTGATCGAACGACTGCAGCCCCAGCAAGAGATCCTTCTCGAAACAGGGAAAGAACCGATGATGCGCACGCGGCTCGGCACCAAAGCGATGCTCAACCAGGTGCTTTCTACGCCCCAGATCATTGCGCTCCTGACCGAGATCGCGCCTGCTGACCAAAAGCAGAACCTTACTCAAAAAAAAGCAACGAACTTCGCGTACCAGTATAACGCCAAGGCTCACACCATCATGTTCATGGCCCAGGGAGAACAGGTCCGGGCGGTGATCTCGCAGGCGGACGGCGCCAAACCGGTTGTCGAGCCGGAGATCGAGCCCGAAAGCGATTCCGGGATCGAACCTGACTTTGAACCCGAGGTCATTACGGAGGAGCCTGAATTTCCTGCGTCCCCGGCCCCTGCGCCTAGAGCCAAACCAGCGGCCGGAGGTCCCGAACCGGAGATCAACGTCCTGCTCCGGAAGATGTTCGGCATGAACGCGTCGGACCTCCACATCACCTCGAACCACAAGCCCATGATCCGGTTGCACGGCGACATGATGGAGCTTGCCGACCAGCCGGCCATCAGCCCGGAGCGGATGAAGAAGCTGATCTACCCCATCATGCCGCCCCACAACGCGACCCAGTATGAGGACACCAACGATACGGACTTCGCTCACGAGATCCCGGGCCTGGCGCGCTTCCGCGTCAATGTGTTCAGGGACCGTTTCGGGCTCGGCGGCGTGTTCCGGCAGATCCCCATGGAGATCGTGACCGCCGAGAAGCTCGGCCTCTCCAAGGAAATCCTCGACCTCTGCTTCCTGAGCAAAGGCCTCGTCCTGGTTACGGGCCCCACGGGATCGGGCAAATCGACGACGCTCTGCGCACTCGTGGACTTCATCAACCGCAACCGCAAGGACCACATCATCACTATCGAGGACCCCATCGAGTTCGTGCATCCGAAGAAGAACTGCCTCATCAACCAGCGCGAGGTGCACGTCCACACCAAGTCATTCAGCAACGCACTCCGGGCCGCGCTCCGCGAGGACCCCGACATCGTGCTCGTAGGAGAGATGCGCGACCTCGAGACCATCGGCATCGCCATCGAGACGGCGGAAACGGGCCATCTGGTGTTCGGCACGCTCCATACCACCACCGCGGCGTCCACCGTGGACCGCATCATCGACCAGTTCCCTGCGGACCGGCAGTCTCAGATCAGGACCATGCTGGCCAGCTCGCTCAAGGGGGTCATCTCCCAGACGCTCTGCAAAACGGGCAAGGGCCGCATCGCGGCAATGGAAGTCCTGCTCGTGAACAGCGCCGTGTCAAACCTCATCCGCGAAGGCAAGATTTACCAGATCCCCTCGATCATGCAGACCGCTAAGGGGCAGGGCATGGTCATGCTGAACGATGCACTGTTCAAGCTCGTGGTCGACAAGCAGGTCGCCCCTGAGGAGGCCTATGTCAAAGCCATCGACAAGCAGGGCCTTCTGACCATGTTCAAGAGCAAGGCCATTTCAGTCAAGCTTTCGGGCATGGCGGAATAGCGGGCGGAGGATGCACTGATGACGATGAAGCATGAGTTCGCGGTACCCAAGGACAAACAGCCGGTGACGGTCCACCTCGTCGGCGGCGAGGCCAGGACCGGGAACATCTTTCTCGAATACTTTCCCGAGGCATTGACCCTGCACCAGAAGGTCAAGATGTTCCTGGAGGACGCCAACCGGTTCTTTCCACTCACTGCCGAGGGCATGCCCCCCACGTTCATCAACAAGGAACGTGTCAGCATCCTGGAAGTGGCGATCTCAGACGAGGAGCCGGCCTACCATCTCATGCATATCGAGGACATCACCACGCAGTTCACCGACGGCTCCGCACTGAGCGGCGAGCTCCTGGCGGAAGTGCCGAAGGAAAAAGCGCGGCTGTCTGACTGCCTCAACCTGCCAGAAGCATTCCTGAGCGTAAAAAGAGGAAAGACCATTTGCTACCTTAATAAAACCACCATTCAGACGGTCGTCTACTCGAGGGGGTAATGCCCCGGTGATCCGGTTATCCGACGAACTGCCCTGCCCCCCGCCTCCCTCGTTTGATCCTGACCTGAACAAGCCAGAACTAAACCTTGGAACCGCGAAGGCGCAAGGGTCGCGAAAGAAATCTTGGAGCTCCTGTATTAAAGCCAATACTTTTGTTCTTGACGTCCTCGCGTCCCTCGCGCCTCCGTGGTAATTTTTTTTCCATTCTTGCAAAATTCTATTCACCGAATGCAGCAGTTCCTTGATCAGTCTTTCCGGAACCGCCGCGCCGCATGATCACGCGGGTCCCCTTCTCCACCTTGAACCGTTTGCCCTCGTCCCGCAGGTCGTCAAAAACAGCGATATCACCGCGCCGTAGTCCGGAATAGGCCTGATTCTGCGGGCTCGCGTCCTTATCAAGCCGGGTGATCAGCTTTCGTCCCGCGGCGCCGCAGACATAGTACTCGGCCTTTCCTTTTGAGACGAGCGGTTCGCTCACCACGCGAAAGGCTTCCACGCCATACACCTCGGAAAGCGAGATCCCGTCCAGCCGCAGCACCAGATAGGAGAATTTGAGCGCGTCTTTGCGCAAGCCGGTCAGTCTGTCGAGCGCGCGGACCAGGGGAGGCGCTTCCCAGGGGATATCTTCATGGCACCAGTCCTTCGGATTAAGGAGCGCGGGACAGGCTTCCGGTCTGAGGCAGGGAGCATAGACCGTGAACCCCTGTTCGTGGAGCGCGTCCCGGACCAGCAGCAGGTCGCGCGATGTCCCCTGCAGCGCAGGCTCGATAATGATACAGCTGCCGTCCGATTTCAGGAAGGTTCTCAGCAGATGCGCCAGGAGTTCCGTGCGCCGGGAAAGTTTCGCTGCATCCTGTGAGTAAAGCTCATTGAGGAGGTTTGACAGCATGATGATATCGTAACGGCCGTCCAGTCCGGCTCCGACCCTGTCGATCGTGGAATGAACTGTGGTGAACGTGGAGACGGCAGCATATCCCTGCTGCAGGTTCGAAAAAAGCCGGGCCGCTTCCTTGAGGTTCTCGGCCACCTGGTCCTGGGCAAAGAACTCCAGGATGGGCCGATGGTCCTGCTGCGAGAAAAAATCGAGTGCGCCGAGCACAGCTGTTCCCGGCCCGGACCCCAGGTCGAGGATCCTGAGCCGCTCCTTCCGGAGCACCTCCCGGGGATGGAGCGAAAGCTCGGTCAGGGCAAGCCGGATTTTAGCGCGATTCGGCGGAAGAAAATACGTCTGGTAGGCCTTGCGCAGGGCGGCGTCGTTCAGATAGGCCGCCGGGAGCTCGCTGCGGTCTTTGGTGAGCAGCTTCGAGAGGCGCAGGATGTCAGTCGCAAGCGTCTGGAGGGCAGCCGGCGACATCTGCTCAGGCATGACGCCTGGACCCCGCGTTGGTTTGTGTGGATCCTTCACTCTGCACCCCCTCCCCGGCCTTATACCATGTTCCGGACACCATTGTAAACGCGAAACTCCCGTATAGTCGGCATTGTTAAGCCCGGGTGCGCAAGATAAAAAATTTGACAATAACGATTTTTCACGTAGAATTACGGCAGCATTTCGTTGCAACTCTCATTTCACGGCGTTTCGTTCAATCCCGCCGGAGCCAACACCTTTTCAGGGTAGTCTTATGAAACTGAGCATTGCCAAGAAACTGGTCCTTGTTTTTGCTCTGGGGCTGCTCTGCCTTGCCGGCATCGGATACCGCCTGTACCGCAACAATCACACCACGTCCGCAAAGCCCCTCCCCGCCGCGATCGATCAGGCGCTTCCGAAGTCGCTGGCCGGCCTGCGCGCTATCCTCAAGGACCTTGAGACAGCGGAACTGGGCTATGCCCTTTCGGGGGAAGAACAGTATAAAACAGCCATCCGCACTGCCGCAGTTGACGTGCACCGGCTCATGGGCGACATGAAGTCTCTGTCCGATGCCGCGCCGGCGCGGCATCAGAACATCATGCAGATCGATCCCCTGATTACCCAGCGGATCCTGTTCTCGGAACAGGTGGTCGAGGCCAGGGACAGGCAAGGGCGAAAAAAGGCCTACGCACAGATACAGACAGGCTTAGGCAGGGAGATCGCCGCACAGATCGAGACCGGCCTGGCCGGCCTGGAGCAGGACAAGGCGCCCCCGCCTCCGGATCCGAATGCTGCGCAGGAACGGATCGGGTACTCCAGTTCGCTTCTGGTCGCAGCGGCCTACGGCATCGTGATCGTCATGGTCATCGTTGCGATCGTGCTCATCGGCAGGGCCATGCCGCGACGCGAGACCAGGACCTTCAGGAGCCTGCAGGAGCAGCTCACTATCTATAGCGACGGTTTGAAGGACCATGCCTCGATCATGCTCGATCCTGACGGCAGGATCACGGACTGGAACTCCGCTGCGCAGCGCTTGACCGGGTTCGGGCCCACAGACGTCGATGGCAGACATCTGGCGGCATTGTTCCCCGATGAAGATGTGCGGCTCGGCAAGCCCGATGGCTGCCTGAAGACCGCCCAGGCCGAGGGCCGGTGCGAGATCGCCGGCGCCTGCCTCCGCAAGGACGGCCCAACCTTCCCGGCGCGCTGGACCGTCTCTGCGATCAAGGATGAAGAAGACGGGCTCGAAGGATTCTCTGTGCTGGCCCGCGACGTGACCGAACTGAAGCGCGCCGAGGAACTGCTCGCGAAGCTCTCCCTTTCCGTGGAGCAGGCCGCCGACCTCGTGGTGATCACCAACCGGGAAGGCAAGGTCGAATTTGCAAACAAAGCGGTCGAGGAGGTCACCGGATATACCCGCGACGAATTCCTTGCCGGCGGTATGGACCTGCTCCAGGCCGAGAAAAGTGACCGTCGCGATTACGCGGCGATGTGGGAGACTCTGCTCGCCGGTCAGCCGATCCAGGCGGAAGTGATATATACCCGCAAGAACGGCGAGTTCATCTACCTCGACGAGATCGCGACCCCGATCAAGGACAGCGAGGGTTCCGTGACCCACGTGGTCTTTACCGGCAGGGACCTGACGCCGGTCAAGCTCATGCGGGACAAGGTCGATTTCCTCTCTTCCTACGACGCGCTGACAGGCCTGCCGAACCGCAACCACTTCGACAGCCGCCTGACCCGCGATATCGCCCGGGAAGGGGCGGCCGCCATGGCGGTCCTGGCCATCGACATCGACCGGTTCAAGTACCTTAACGAGATCTACGGCCTCGAAGCGGGCAACAAGGTCCTGCAGCAGGTGGCGGAAAGCCTGTCCGTTTCGGTCAGCAAGGGGGACATGGTCTGCCGCCTCGGCAGCGACGAGTTCGGCATGATGCTCCATGATATCGGCCGCCCTGCCGACGTGCTGCTCTTCGTCAAAATGATCATGAAGAACGTGCCGCAGATCATCATGTCGGGCGGCGAAGAGATCGCGGTCACCCTCGCCATCGGCATCGCCATGTTTCCCGCCGACGGGCAGGACGCCCGCACGCTCATGAAGAATGCGGACACTGCCCTGTCCAAGGCAAAGGACCTGGGCAGGAACCATTACCAGTTTTACACGGCGGACATGAACCTCGGCGTTTCGGAGCTGGTGTTCATGGAGCGCCGCCTCTCCGAAGCCCTCAGGAACCGCGAGTACGTCCTCACCTTCCAACCCTACTACCATCTTGCGACGCGGAAAGTCGCCGGCGCCGAGGCATTGCTCAAGTGGAACAATAACGAGTTCGGCATGGTCTCGCCCGCTAAGTTCATCCCCATGCTCGAAGAGACCGGCATGATCATCGATGTCGGCACCTGGGCGCTCAAGACCGCCTGCCAGCAGATCAAGCACTGGAATGGCAACAACGGCCCCCGCGTCCCGATCGCGGTGAATCTCTCTCCCTCGCAGTTCCTGCATGAATACCTGGTCGAGACCGTGGAAAGCTCCATCCGGGAAGCAGGCATCGACCCGCGCCACCTCACGCTCGAGGTCACCGAAAGCACCTTCATGAAGAACCAGGAGTATGCCATCAGCATCCTCCGCCGCCTCAAGGAGCTGGGCGTATCGATCTCGATCGACGACTTCGGCACCGGATATTCTTCGCTCAGCTACCTCAAGAAGTTCCCCGTGGACTACGTCAAGATCGACCAGTCCTTTATCAAGGACGTGGCCCTGGATCCCGACGCCACCTCGCTGGTCTCCGCCATCATTCAGATGACGCACAGCCTGAACCTGAAAACCATCGCAGAAGGCATTGAGACCGAGGAGCAGTGGAAACTGCTGCGGCTGCTGAAGTGCGACATGGCGCAGGGTTTCTACTTCAGCAAGGCAGTTTCGCCGCAGGAGCTTGAGCAGTTACTGGGGTAGGCCGGGCAACGTGGTGCGTTTCGTTTCACCAGAAGAAGTGCGAAGATGCAGGATTGGCCTGTTCAGTTACCTCGAACGTGTTCTTTTGAGGAAGTTCCACCATCGGGCAGTCACGATAGATGGTGATGGTTTTGAGCACCTTCATTTTTTAGCACCTGATGCTTCATTTCCCTGAGAGGTTTGGCAGCAACAGGCTCGAATCTGCTCCACACATCCAACCACTCTTCCTTCAGTCGCAAGGCTTTTCCTATCGTAGGAGAACTTCATTCAGGCAAGCTCCGCCAGAGAATAACGATACCCGGCGGAGGCTGTCAGTTCGTCCGGTTCAATCCGTGTTTATAGAGGTAGCTCTCCCCCTGGTAGTAGCTCACCATGTCCGTGACGTCGGCATCTCGCGGTGCTGTCGCGATCACGTTTCCGCTGTTCCGATCGAAGGCATAACCGGCAAGGTATTTTTGCGGACCCATGATGTACAGCCTGTCGCCCTTGATGAAGCCGAGCTTCTGATAGGTGGAGATGAAGGCGCGCGCCTGGGAAGGGTCCATCTTCAGGATGTCCTTGCCGAAGAACTTCGTCCGGTAGCTGAAGTTCAGCAGGCCCAGGACGGTGGGGGCGATGTCGATCTGGCTGGCAAGGGTGTCGATCCTTCCGGGTTTCACCTGCGACGGCGCGTAAATGAGAAGTGGTATCTCGTACCGTTTCACCGGCAGTTCCGTTTTCCCTGCGCTTCCCGCGCAGTGGTCGGCGACGATGACGATGATGGTGTCCCGGAACCAGAGCCTGTCCTTTGCCTCTTTGATGAATCTTCCGATGGCGTAGTCAGCGTACTTCACCCCGCCGTCGCGCCCTGCCGCTGAGGGGATATCGATCTTTCCGGCGGGATAGGTGAAGGGACGGTGGTTCGAGGTGGTCATGACCAGGTTGAAGAAGGGCTTTCCGGCGGCATGGGACCGGTCCGCTTCCGTGATGACCTTTCTGAACAGATCTTCGTCGCAGACGCCCCAGGCGTTGTCGAACGTCACTTCTTTTCCGGAAAAATCACCCCGGTCCACGATGTCGAAACCATTGTGGCTGAAAAAGTAATTCATATTGTCGAAGTACCCGTGGCCCGCGTAGATGAACTTCGTGTCGTAGCCCCTGCCACGCATGAGCGATCCCCAGGAGAAGAAACCTTCATTCTTCGTGCGCTTAATCATGGAACTACCGGGGAGCGGCGGCAGGGAAAGGGTGATCGCTTCGAGTCCGCGCACGGTCCTCGTGCCCGTGGCGTAGAGGTGCGTGAAGAGTAGCGACTGTTTCGCGAGCCGATCGAGGTTCGGCGTCAGGCCGCCGGCGTTGCCGAACACGCCCAGGTACTCGGCGCTCAGGCTCTCTTCAACGATGACGATGACGTTGAGCTTCTGCTCCCTGCCGGAGTTCGTTATCTCCCGTGTAATATCGCGGACATCGCCGCTCACGAGGTGATTGTTCTTCTCTTTCACCAGGTCTCTGAGCCGCGCGAGCACCATGTCCTCGTCTTTCGTAGGATAGAATTTTTCAAAATCGATCTCGTTGTTCCGGAACGCAGCAAAGAGGTCGTAGATCCCGTTGCCGGCCACTTCGTTGGCGTAACTGTTGTTCGAGACGGATGTCCAGGACTGGTCCACCAGGACAAAGGCCAGCACCGGCAGAAGAAACAGGACAGCGCCATACTTGATCCTTCGTGCGAAGCTGTCCGTAGCGAAGAAGGAACGATCGATGTACTTTCTGACGAGCAGGAACACCGCGGCAGCCGCCAGAAAGACGCCGGCCAGCAGCCAATTCAGATGATAGGATTCCCTGATATTGCCGATCACTTCACGGGTATAGACAAGGTAATCGATGGCGATAAAGTTGAACCGTGTCCCGAATTCGTCAAAAAACAGGTACTCTGCGACGGCATCAAAGAGAAGCGCCGCGAGGACGACAAAGAAGGCCAGCCGGACGAACGAACGATGACCGGCGGTCCTGAATATCCTGTCGGGCACGGCAAGAAGGTAGAGCGCTGCAAGGGCGGCGAAGTATGAAAAGGCTGTGCTATCATAGAACAGACCCGCGGCGTACACCTTCATAATGAGCAACGGGGTCACCTCAACGTACGGAAGCGACTTGAGGAACAATACCATCCGGATAAGAAAGGAAAGGACCAGAAAGATAAAAAAGAGAAGGGAGAGAATCCCGAATCGGCTTTTTGAGAACATGGGGGCTCCTGCCGGAGGTCGGCGGACGCGGCGAGCGCCTTTTACGCCAGGGGTAGAAATCCGAGCAGGTAGATAATACCGGGATATGATGACGGGAAGATTGCCGGAAGATTACCGTTTGGCAATGTTTAGGGAAGTCTGAGTCGGGTCAGCGGAGGCGGACCGCCGGGGAAGAGACACGGTGAAGGTGCTGCCTTTGCCTGGCGAACTCGCAACCACCAGGGAGCCGCCGTGCCGCACGGCCACTGCCTGGGCCAGGCTGAGCCCCAGCCCGGTGCCGGCCTGGGACCTGCTGCTGTCACCGCGGTAGAACCGTGTGAAGATATGGGGCAGGTCCTTCCCGGGGATACCGATGCCAGTGTCGCTCACTGAGATCGTCACCAGTTCGCCGCGGTCGCGCACGGAAACCGTCACCTGTCCGTGGGACGGCGTGTACTTCAGCGCGTTGTCGATGAGGTTGGCCACCATCCTCTGGAGACGCTGGAGATTTCCGCGGACAACAGAACGCTCTGCCGCGTCCGTCACGAGCGCGATGGACTTATCCTCTGCCAGGGGCAGGAAGAGCTCGCAGGCGTCCCTCGCCAGTGCGGCGATATCGACGTCCTCCATCGTGAGCGGGCTTGCGCCTGCCTCGGTCTCGGTGATATCGAGCATGGTATTGATCATCTCCAGGAGGCGGTCGCACTCCTCGATGGTGGTTGCCGCCAACGCCTCGCGCTCGCCCGCTTCTCCGCCTGTTGTCAGGGCCATTTCGGCAATGCCCCGCATCCTGGCAATGGGACTGCGGAGATCATGGGCAATATTGTCCGTCATCTCCCGCATTCCCGTGATCAGGGCGTGGATGCGGTCAAGCATGATGTTGAACGCCGTTGCCAGCCTGTCTATTTCTTCGCTCCGGGCCTTCACGGAAACGCGCAATTCCAACGCCCCCCCTGCTATCTTCGTCGCCGTCCGGGTGACTTCCTCCAGGCCCTGGAGTGCGCGCCTGGCCATGAACCATCCGATCAACACAGCGGTGCCCATGAGGGCAGCCAGGGTGATCCCGAATATCTGCTTGAGCATCTCCATGAACGCTTCATCGTCATCCAGGGACTCGCCTACCTGCATGATCGCACCCGGGCCGATGCTCCCGTACACCACCCGGACGCCGTGGTGTTGTCCCGGGATCGTGAGCGTCGTAAAAACCCGCCCGCTGCCCCCGGCTATCCTCCTCAATGCCGTCGCGTCGACGGGCAGGCTCTTCCACGGCGACAGGTTCGAAGAGGCGAGCTCCTTCCCGTCCGGTGTCACCACGCGGAAGAACACGTCCTTCACGCCCTGCGACTCGGCCTCCAGTGCAATATTCGCCTTGACCGCCCCCATGCCCTGAGCGGTGAAGAGAAAAGAGAACTCGGTTATTTCATTCGACAGCTCCTGGTCGGTCCGCCGCTGCGTGATGGAAGAGACGGAAACATAGAACAGGAGAAAGGCCGTCAGCGAGGATAGGACAAATATGCCCGCGTACCAGAGGGTCAGGCGGAAAGCCAGTGTGCGCCACAGTTTCCTAAATTTTTCGAAGAACATATCCGGCCCCTCGGATGGTATGAATCAGCTTGATCTCAAAATCCTTGTCAATCTTCTCCCGCAGCCGGCATATCCGGGCTTCCACGATGTTCGTCTGAGGATCGAAGTTGTATTCCCAGACATGCTCCATGATCATGGTCTTGGAGACCACCTTGCCGGCGTTCCGCATCAGATACTCGAGAAGAGCGAATTCGCGCGGTTGCAGGTCGATGGTGCTGCCTTCCCGCGTTACTTCGCGCGTGAGCAGTTTCAGGGAAAGGCCTTCGTATTGGAGTGCGACGGGTTCGGGGGTCCCGCTCGCCCTTCTGATGAGCGCCTGCAGGCGCGCCAGAAGCTCGGAGAAGGAAAAGGGCTTGGTCAGGTAGTCGTCGCTTCCGGTCTGGAGCCCTCTGATGCGGTCGTCGATGGAGCGCTTGGCGCTCAGGATAATGACGGGGAGGTTTCGCTTCTGTCGCCGGAGTTCCTCGATCACGGAGAGGCCGTCCCGCCCGGGCAGCATGATGTCGATGATGGCGGCGTCGAAGGATTCCGTCAGTGCCCTGTGCAGACCGGCCTCACCGTCCGCCGCATGCTCTGCAGTATAACCCGCCTCTTTCAGTCCCTTGAGTACAAAGGAGGCGATTTTCCGGTCATCTTCGATCAGCAATATCAACATATTTTTTACTATGCATTTCTCCGCGTCTCAGCGCCTCTGCCGCTTATCTCTTTTTACGAATGGATCGATGTTATCGCACGAGCAAATAATACAGCACATAAAACCACGAGAAGAGCCCGTGTACGATAGCCCAGAGAACCGACTTGTTAAGGCTCCAGGAGATCGTTATTGCCAGCGCTGATCCGAAGCTGATGCCTGACGACACGACAGTATTTCTATTCATCATTTTCTCCTATTCCCGTCACAGCGCTTCCGCCTTTGCCGTACTATGTACGGCTGAAATATGCGCCTTCGCAAGCTCTTCTTCAGAGATGGTAAACTTCTGCCCCGTCATCGCCTCCACCGCACTGACCAATGAAAGAGCGTCCATGCCGTGCTCCTTCAAGAGATACTGTTTGCTCGCCCCATGGCTGAAGGTATCTTTGAGCCCGATGCGCACGAGCTTCTTTGCCAAGCCGGCCTCCGCCATTTGCTCGGCAATGATCGTGCCCAAGCCGCCGATGATGGTGTGGTTCTCCATAGTGACCACGCCGAACCGCGATCCGGCGATGGCATCAAGAACGGTCCTGTCGTTGAACGGCTTTAACGTGGAGATATGCATGTGCTGGATTGACAGCCCGCGTTTCTGAAGCACCTGTATGGCACGCATCGCCTCCTCGGTCATAATGCCGCTGGTCAGGATCGTCAGGTCGCTGCCTTGGGACAGCACCCGGGCTGTGCCGAGCTGCATGGGCTCGGAACGGTCAAAGAGACGCGGCATTTCTCCCCGCAGCATCCTGACATAAACCGGGCCGTCGATCTTCTCGATGACCTCCAAAATGGTCTCCACCTCGGTCGCGTCCCCGCACTCCAGCACGGTCATGTTCGGAAGGGAGCGCATGATCGCGATGTCTTCGATGGCCTGATGGGTCGCACCGCCCGGCGTGGTGATGCCCGGAAGAAAACCGATCATCCTGACCGGCAGGTTGGGATAGGCCACGGACATGGCGATCTGATCGTAGGCGCGGCGGTAGATGAAGACCGCAAAGGTATGCACAAAGGGGATGAAGCCTTCCCGCGCAAGACCGCCGGCAAAGCTCAGCATGTTCTGTTCGGCGATGCCCATGGACAGGAAGCGGTCGGGATAGGTGTCCCGGAACAGATCTATCTCTGTGGAGCTCGTGAGGTCGGCCGAGAGCACCAGCACCTTCGGCTTGTCCGCCGCCCATCGGACAAGGTTCTTCGCATGCACGCGGGTCACGATCTCGGGGCCGGCTTGGGGTGCCTTTGCATCAGGCTTCACGGCCTGCGGAGAGGGTGCCTTTTCTCCGGACAGTTCCTCATAGGCCGAGATGTAGCGTTTTTTTTCCTCTTCGCTCGTGAACCGGACATAATGCATCTTCGGCACCCGGGACTTCAACACCTCAAGCCCCCGCGCCGCATCAGTGTCGCACAGCACGACTACGGGCCGTCCGTCCGGCGTCAGCTCGCCGACCTCTGCCAGGCGCTTGATGTCATGGCCGTTCACGCGGAACACGCGGGCGCCGAACGCCTCGAGCCGTTTGTCCAGCGGTTCGATGTCCATGACATTGCACATCTTGCCGTCGCACTGGAACCCGTTCACGTCGACATAGATGATCACGTTGTCGAGCATGTGATGGGACATGGCCTGAAGCGCTTCCCAGGTCTGGCCGATCTGGAACTCGCCGTCGGACATGAATAGGACGACCCTGCCCTTTTCCCCGTTTCGTTTGCGCGCCAGGGCCGTGCCTGCCGCCTGGCTGATGCCCTGGCCGAGCGAGCCGGTCATGGACTCCATGCCCGGCGAGTGCTCGGCTCCGATCATCTCGACCGAGCTTCCGTCCTTGTTGAACTGGAGCAGGCCTTCTTCCGCCATGCGGCCCGTCTCGATCAGCGTTGCATACAGGACCAGGGCGTACTGGGCCGGGGAAAGAAAGAACCGGTCGCGGTCCTTGCCCGGGCCGTTAAAGGATGCACCGGTAAAGTAATGCGGATTACCGGGGCCGGGCACGCCGGGGAAGGGCTTGGGCACGAGCGGCGCATCGATAGCGCCGAGGTCCATCACTTTGACGTAAAGCGTTGCAAGCATCTCCGCCGAAGAACAGGCCTGCGAGAGATACCCGCCGTTGTTCCTGATCGTGTGGTCGAGCACGCGCTTCCGGATGCCGGCTGCCACGCGCTTCACCTCGTTCTGCCACTGAGTTGAATCTTTTTTCTGGTCACTTGTCTTCATAGCTTCTATACATGCTCCTACAGGACCAAAATAAAAACCGTCTCACGCGGAGACGCGGAGTACGCGGAGAAAAGCGGTATCGTTTGTTATTCTAAACCCTTACTCTTGGTACATTGTCTTTGCTATTCTCCGCGATCTCCGTGCCTCCGCGAGAAAATTCTTTCCGGTTCAAAAGCTCGCTCTTCGGGTGTTGATTATTGCGCATGCCTGAATGTTAGTCAAGGCGAAATTTTTCGAAACCGCGCGCCACCATTTATATTGACCGGCATGGCTGGATTTGTTATATTTGGCGCACTTTTTATGAATTCGGACTAAATACGCTCGGAGTACATACTCAAGCTTTTTTTGGGAAACGATGCTGCCCTGCATTCCAGGATCAACGCCTGGTGAAAGCAAAGACGGTTCTATGGCACTGAAAGCAACTGTTTATAAAGCCGAACTGCAGGTCTCCGACATGGGCCGCAGCTACTACCAGGACCACTCGCTCACCATCGCCCGCCAGCCATCGGAAACCGACGAGCGGATGATGATGCGGCTGCTTGCCTTTGCCCTCCACGCCAGCGACTCGCTCGCCTTTGCCAACCGGCTGACCACCGACGACGAACCCGACCTCTGGCAGAACGACCTGACCGGCAACATCGAGCTTTGGATCGACATCGGCCAGCCCGACGAGAAACGCATGTTCAAGGCCTGCGGCCGGGCCCGGCAGGTGTTCGTGTATACCTACAGCGGACACAGCGCCAAGGTCTGGTGGGACCAGGTCAGTCCCAAACTCGAACGGGTCAAAAACCTGACCGTGGTCAACCTGCCTGCAGCTGCAGCCCAGGCCATGGAAAAAATGGCACAGCGCTCGATGCAGCTCCAGTTCACGATCCAGGAAGGACAGGTCTGGATGGCGGACCAGAACACGACGGTGCACATAGAGTTGACCGTGCTGAAAAGCCCGTAACAAGAGGCAAAACTGGAAAAGACGGTTGGCCGCAGATGAACGCAGATTTCGCAGATAAAACGAGGCATTCATGGGGATAGAGCCAGTAACTCAGAGATGCGTTTTTAGA
Source organism: Nitrospirota bacterium (assembly GCA_963818475.1). Classification (GTDB taxonomy): domain Bacteria; phylum Nitrospirota; class UBA9217; order UBA9217; family UBA9217; genus GWC2-56-14. The sequence continues at coordinate 243,454 of CAWFSF010000005.1, forward strand.
TTTAAAAAAAGTTTTTAGTCTTATCCGCGTTTAATCAGATTTTATCTGCGTCCAATAGAAGAGAATATTAAGAAGAGATTGTTCCGGCCTGCGCAACCACAATCAGGCTCTTACCCGCCGATCGTTTTCACTTTGTAGCCCTGCTTGGTCAGCACATCGACCAGCTGCTCCCGCTGGTCTCCCTGGATCTCGATAACACCGTCCTTGACCGTCCCGCCGGTGCCGCATTTCTGCTTGAGCTGTCGGGCCAGTTCCAGGAGGCCGTCGCTGTCGAGCGGAACGCCGGTGATCACGGTCACGCCCTTGCCCTTGCGCCCCTTTGTTTCCCTGCTGACCCGCACGATCCCGTCGCCGCGGGGAACCTTGTTCTTTTTGCTGCAGGAACAGCCGGAGGCCGGCTTACCGCAGCCGGGGCACATCCTGCCGTGTTCGGTTGAGTAGACTGTGGCGGAGTTCTTCTGAATGCTCATGGCCAACAACCTCTTAAACCTGATCGATAGCTCAGCGCAGCCGGGTCCTGCACTTTTTGCATCCGCGCTTATGGATGTCGGCGCCCAGGAATTTCCCGCAAGCGGGGCATCTCCAGTTGTAGGAAGTAAACACGATGAACGAAGCGATGCTCACGATCTGCACGGCGGCGAGCGAGGACGTTGAATATTCTCCCAGCACCCCGGGGCGTTTGTACAGAACAGCACAGAGCATCACAGCGAACATGGTGATGGCAATGCCGATTATCTGACGGGTCTGGAGCTGATGGAACTCCTGCTTGATCTGCTCATGGTCTTTTTTCTGCATCTTCACTCTTTCCTTCTCCCTGCATGACTTATTGATATCCGATGTTAATTCTGCCAAAATCCGAAATCCGCAATTTGTTTCACTTCCCGCAGCACTTCTTGAACTTCTTGCCGCTGCCGCATGTGCAGAGGTCATTCCGGCCGACCTTGGGAGCGGTGTTCACGACCTGCTTCGGCGGCAGGTTCTTGCCAACCGTAAAGTACCACCGGTCGCCCTCTTTCTTGAACGACGACAGTTCATGGTGGTCCGTTCTGACGCCGCTTTCCGTATAGGATGCGATGAACTCCACCTGGCCTTCGCGGTCATCAGGACCGCCCTGGGACGTTTTGACGATCTCGAACCCGTGCCACTGGGCCCGCTCCGCCCACTCGCGGCTGCTCTTTTCATCATAATCGGCGCGGTGGTCCGGATGGAGCGACGTAGCGAGATAGTCCATCTCCTTCTTCACATAGGCGCTGTACCGGGAGCGCATGAGCTGCTCCGCAGTCTTCGCTGGCTGTTCACCCTTGATCAACGGGCGGCAGCAGGTATCGTAGATAATGTTTGAACCGCAGGGACAAAGATCCATGTATGACTCCTTTTCAGTTATAGAGCGTGCTATTGTATAACATGCACCATGTTGCCTGTCAAATGATTTTGCCTATGACCGCCCTGTCCGCGCCTGATGCCATGCCCCCCCTGCCTCTTCTCCCTGCCCTCTGAGCCCCGGACCAGGACTCTGCTCTTCGCCCCTGTTTCACCGCCTTTTTTGCATTGATTATTGGCTGGCCAGTGTGCTATATTTCACGCTGCTTATGATACTTCTTCACCTGTTTCCCCCTGCGCTGCCGGCCGCATCAGCCCTGCCGGCGAATATGAACAATAGAGGATAATACACATGGCATACCGAGCCTGGTTCCAATGTATCAACGAAAAGTGCAACGAGACGTATCCGCTGAACAAGATCGTCTACCGCTGCAAGACCTGCGATTCCCTGCTCGAAGTAAAGCACGACATGAAGGCCCTGGCGCACCGCAGCGCCAAGGCGTGGATGAAGCTCTTTGAGGACCGCTACAAGTCCACCCAGTGGCCCTACGGCTCGGGCATCTGGGGCAAAAAGGAATGGGTCCTGCCGCAGATCGCCGACGACAACATCGTCTCACTCTACGAGGGCGGCAGCAACCTCTTCTGGGCCGAGCGCTTCGGCAAGCTGGTCGGCGTGGACAACCTCTGGATCAAACTCTGCGGCAACTCCCACAGCGGGTCCTTCAAGGACCTCGGCATGACCGTGCTGGTGTCGCAGGTCAAGCAGATGATCAGCGAAGGCGCGCCCATCCAGGCCGTTGCCTGCGCTTCGACCGGCGACACCTCGGCCGCCCTTGCGGTCTACTGCGCCGCCGCCGGCATCCAGTCCATCGTGCTGCTGCCGAAAGGCAAGATCTCCATGGCGCAGCTCGTCCAGCCCATCGCCAACGGCGCGCTGGTGCTGTCGCTCGATACGGACTTCGACGGCTGCATGCGCGTGGTGCGCGAGATCACCAAGGACGAGACCATCTACCTGGCCAATTCCATGAACTCGCTCCGGATCGAAGGCCAGAAGACCGTGGGCATCGAGATCGTGCAGCAGTTCGACTGGGAGGTGCCCGACGTCATCATCATCCCGGGCGGCAACCTGGGGAACGTCTCGGCGCTCGGGCAGCGGCCTGCTCATGATGCGCGACCTGGGCCTCATCACCAAGCTGCCGAGGATCGTCGTGGCCCAGGCAGAGAACGCCAATCCGCTCTACCGTTCCTATCTGAAGAACTTCGCTTCCTTCGAGCCCATGGAGGCCAAGAAAACGCTTGCCAGCGCCATCCAGATCGGCGACCCGGTAAGCTACGAGAAGGCGATCCGCACGATCAAACAGTTCGACGGCATCGTCATGGACGCCACCGAGCAGGAACTGTCCGACGCGGCCGCGCTGGGCGACCGGACCGGCATGTTCAACTGCCCCCACACCGGCGTTGCCCTGGCAGCCATGATCAAGCTGATCAAGGCCGGCAAGATCGACAAGTCCGAACATGTCGTGGTCATCTCCACTGCCCACGGCCTCAAGTTCACCGACTTCAAGGTCCAGTATCATGAAGAGAAGCTGGGCTTCCCGAGCCAGTACGCCAATAAACCCATCGAAGTGGCCGCAAACGTGGATGCTGTCAAGGAAGCGCTCACGAACGCCCTGAAGAAGAGGAGAGAACAGAATGTCTAACAAGAACTCGAACGCAAAGAACTGGAAGCCCTCCACGCTCGCGATCCACGGCAACGGCCGCCTCCCCAAGGCGCATCACGCGGTCTCGACGCCGATCATGCACACGTCCAACTACTACTTCGACACTGCTGACGAGGTCGAGGATTTCATGCGCGCCAAGGGCCAGGGCAAGGTGATCCGCGAGCATGAATACGCCCGCTACGGCAACCCCACCCAGATCGAGACGGAGCGCAAGCTCGCCGCCATCGAAGGGGCCGAGCGCGCCGTGCTCTACTCCTCGGGCATGGCAGCGGTGCTGCTCGCGATCATGACCTTCATGAAGCCCAAGGGCCACATCATCTTCACCGGCGACTGCTACCGCCAGACGCGCGACTTTGCCATCAACTTCCTCGGCAAGTTCGGCATCGAATATTCCATCGTGGACCCCACGGCCGAGGCCATTGAGAAGGCCATCAAGCCCGAAGACCAACATCATCTTCACCGAGTCGCCGACCAACCCCTATCTGCGCGTGCTCGACATCCCGGCCATCGTGAAGGTCGCCAAAGCGAAGAAGATCCTGACCATCATCGACGCCACGCTGGCAACACCCTACAACATCAAGCCCATCGAGATGGGCGTGGACGTGGTACTCCACTCCGCCACCAAGTACATGGGCGGCCACAACGACCTCATGGCAGGCGTGGCGCTCGGCTCCAATGCCCTCATGACCGATCTGTACAAGATGCAGCGCATGATGGGCGCGACCCCGGGTCCGCTCACCTGCTTCCTGCTGGAGCGGGGCTTAAAGACCTTCGGCATGCGCATGGAGCACCACAACAAGGCGGGCCTTGCCATCGCCCAGATGCTCGAAGCGCACCCCAAGATCGAGAAGGTCTGGTACCCGGCGCTCAAGTCGCACCCGGACCACAAGATCGGCATGGAGCAGATGAAAGGCTTCGGCAGCGTCATCAGTTTCCTGGTGAAGGGCGGCAACAAGGAGACGCGGCAGTTCATCGACGCGCTCGAGCTCTTCCTGATCACGCCGAGCCTCGGCGGCAGCGAAAGCCTGGTCACGCAGATGTGGGCCATGTCGTTCTTTGATTATTCCGAGGAGTATCGCAAGAACATCGGCATGGTGGACAACCTGGTGCGGCTCGCGCTGGGCCTGGAGGATGTGGACGATCTGATCTTTGATCTGAAGCAGGCGCTGGATAAGATATAAGCCTATCGTAAGGCAGTTGCAGCATCAATGATGAGTAAAAAAGCCCCCTCCTTAGGGGGCTTTTCTATTTCCATGATACTGTGGTTCTCTTATTCTGAACGTACCGTCACGCGTTGCCCTTTTGCGCGTCGCTGTGGGAAGTTCATCGAGCATCGAATCCAGCATCTCATTGACTTGTCGGCGGGTCTCCGAAAACGCCAGGCAGACACGGTCAAACTGCCTCGGTAGCCGCTTGTGCCGATGCCGAAAAACGGAGGAAATGCCGCGGGAACCATCATCCTTGCGTAAAAAGGTATCGTGCGGGTGCATTGATTGGGGCCTGATGTGGGTTTTACTGGCATGGCAGTGGTAAAGCGGAGCCGGTGAAGCGAAACCGGCTCCTGAGTTGATCAAGCAGATCTTCGCAGGCTCTTCGCATCCGACTGCAGCCCGGGCTCTCCGCTCTCGACGCGCATGCCCCCGGTCTGCGCAGTGTTGACCTTCGACAAAAGCGCTTCCAACATGGGGAGCATGGTATCCAGGTTCCTGGTCTTGATGATGAAGTTCCAGAGCGGTTCGAACTTCTTCCAGCCTCCGGAATAGAAAAGGTGCTTAAGCTTATGCTTGTGAGATTCATGCAGGAAGCTCGCCTTGAAGATATTCGTCCAGCGGTAAAATTCTTTGTATGCCCAGTTGTACCCGTGCTGGAGCTCTTCATCCGACAGCCCGGCCGTGCGGTACACGACATGTCTCGTATCGTAGAGGTCCCAGTTCCGCGTCAGGATGCGATGATCATCCTCCATTCGCTGGTACAGCCGCGTCCCGGGATAGGGCGTCAGGATGTGATAGGTCGCGGTGGTAATGGCGTTCTTCACTCCCCAATCAACGGTCCTATGGAACACATCCCGGTCGTCATCATCAAGGCCGAAAACGAAACTGCCGTTGATCATGATCCCGAGTGCATGCAGCCTGTTCACTGCCCTAGTGTAGTCCTTCTCGAGATTCTGCTTTTTATTGCTTTGCCTGAGGTTCGAGGGTGAAAAGGTCTCGAAACCGACGAAGAGACTCCTTAATCCTGCTTCTGCGGCCTTTTCGATCAGATCGCGTTTCAGGATGGAGTCCACCGTGGCTGCTCCCTGGAAAACGCGGCCCATACCCCGCATTCCCTCGAACAGGGTGGCGGCAAACGCCGGGTCCCCCAGCAGGTGATCGTCGAGGAAGTACAAGTGCCGCCCCGGGAGCCTGTCGATCTCCGCCAGTGCGGCATCCACCCTCTGCGTGTAAAAGGACTTTCCACCAGCGAAGAACGCGTCCTTGTAGCAGAAATCGCAATGATACGGGCACCCTCTTGTTACGACGATCGAGTTGGGGACCAGATACCGTTCCCGCTTGATCAGGTCCCTCCTGACCGGCGGGATCGCGAGCAAGTTCCTGACTGCGGACCGGTAGACCTGCTTCGGCGCGCCTTTCCTGAAGTCACTCAGGAATCGGGGGAAGGTGTCTTCGCCCGGTCCCAGGAAGATCGTATCCGCGTGGCAGGCTGCTTCCTCCGGCAACGACGTCACATGCAGACCACCCAGGAGAACGTATGAGCCGCGCCTCCGGTAATGATCCGCGATCGCGTATGCCCGGCGGGCGTTCGTGATGTAGACCTGGATGATCACGAGGTCCGGGCTGTCGTCAAGATGCAGCTCCTCCACGTGCTGGTCCTGGAGATCGATCTCGTCCTTGGGAGAAAGATAGGCGGCAAGGGTCGCCAGGCCCAGAGGAGGGAACAGGGAATACTTTATCGGCCTCCAAAAGGGGCTTTCTGCTTCTGCAAGAGCTGGTAGTATCATCTTTATCTTCATGGCTTTATTCTAGGCTCCTTTCGGGCCAGATGATCTGACGCACACGCTTTTTCCCTAAAATGTTCATGAAGGCAGAAGCGATAATTACACCGATATCGGTGAAGAAGCTGTTCGTCTCGATATATTTGCGGTCCCAGAACCAGGACGTCCTCCTGTGCTGTCCGCCGTAAAGCTGTGCATATCCGGTTATGCCCGGCATTATCATCCACCGGCGGGCATGATGAGCGTCGCCCCATCCGAGCCTCTCGATATCGAACTGCGTCAGTGCCCGCGGCCCCACGATGCTCATGTCCCCTTTCAGCACATTGACGAACTGCGGCAGTTCGTCAAGACCGGTCCTTCGCAGGACCCGGCCGATCCGAGTCGGCACGCCATCGACCATGGTCTGGAACTTCAGGAGCTGAAAGGGCTCTTTGTTCAGCCCTGCCCGTTTCTGCCGGAAGATGACGGCATGCCGTTCTTTGAATTTCAAGAGAACGGCGATTACTGCCGAAGGCAGGGCAAAGACAACAAGCGCCGCGGTTGCAAAGAATATATCGAAACCTCTTTTGGCAATGAACCGGCGAGTGGACCGGCTTCCCTCAAGTGCAGAAGATTCATCCCGGGCACCCCTGACTCCCTGTACGAGACCGCCTGATCGCGATTTCCTTATTCGAATGTCCCTCTCGGTCAGGAAAAAGGACCGGCTGGACGGCGCAGGCTGCGAGGCTTCTCTCATTGGTTTTTCCGATCTCATAGGGTTCGCTCCCCCTGAGACGCGCTTGACGCAGGTCTGAACTTCTCCTCCCAGTCGATCTTCGCAGTCAGCTGCATCATCACCCCCAGGGTAAGGATCGCGCCGATCGTCACCGTCAAACCCGTGTAGCCCTCAAAGAAGTGCGCCAGGGAGAAGAGCACGAGGAATATGAACTGAGAAAGGCCGACCTCCACCGCGGCGAACCTGGCGCCGACAACGATCCTCATATACGAAATGACCAGGAACATGGAGACCACCGACGAGATCAGGAAGGCCGGAACGATGTCGATGTGGTCGACGCTGTATGAAAAGAGCAGGTGGAAGGCAAAAAAGGCCGCGGCCAGGAACACGTAGTTCATGGGATGGACCTTAATATTCTTGATCGTGGAGATCATGAACACCACAAAGAAGAAGAACAGGAGCGAGACGGGAGCGAAGTAGCTAATCTGGCTTGCCAGTGGCCCAGGGTTCAGCTTGTTCGGCATATCCATGCCGATCGCAAATCCCGAAAGCAGGTCGCTGTATTTCCATTCGAGGTTCCACCCGTTTCCGGCCGGCGTCTTTGTTGTCGGGGATATGGTCTTCTGCGGGAAATCGATCTCGCTGAAGTTCGTTTTCATGGCGAGCGTGAAGTCCTTGGCGCGGTTCACTCCCTCGCCGAACCGGTAGAACCATTTATCCAGTCCCTGGGATGCATACCTGATCTCGACCCGCGCCGTCTGGTACGGACCAAGCCTGAAGGGCACTTCTATCTCCCCCTTCGACAGATCGTTTATCTCGATGACCCTTCCGTTGATGGCCATGCGGATGTTGTCATAGGTCGCCTCTTTTGCGGGGAAGACGAACTGCATCCGGAAATTCTCTTCCCGGGACAGCGGGTTCTTGACGGTATAGACGGCCTGGAAATCGACGAGGTAGGTATCGTACCACATCAGCCCTTTTTGCCGCTGAGTGAGATCGAAGCCCACCTTGATATCGCTGGAGTCGATATTGACCCTGGTCGTGACAGTTCTGGTCTGACGCTCGGTTTTCTTCAACTTTTTCCCTGCTTCGTCCTCCACCTCTTTTTGCACTTCCTTCTGGACCTGCGTGATATACCAGAACGCCGGCGCCGTCTGCGTATGCAACGACCCCCAGAGCCCTTCCACCTGTTCGAACAGTTTGTTCTGCTGCAAGTAGGTCCTGCCCTGCATAATATTTCCCAGGATGATCCAGGCAATGCTGGTTGCTGCAAAGATCAACATGATTGAAACGATTCTTTTGACCATCTCAATGCCCTCCTCGTTATAGTCCGGGTCTGCTCCGGACTTGCTGATACCAATGTATCAGGCCAACGTGAAAGGATTATGAGGTGTCGGTGAATTGCTGAAGAAAAATCGGTGAAGGGAATTAAGGCTAAAGAACGGGCGATTTTGTGAAGAACAGTACGGCTGCTGCGCCTCTTGTTGGCCGATTCTCGATACGGACAGAGCCGTTATGCAGGTTCATGACCTGGAGCACGAGGCTGAGGCCCAGACCGGAGCTTTTCCTGCCCGTATCGGGACGCTTCAGGGAATAGAAACGCTCAAAAACCTTGTCCAGCGCATAATCCGGGATGCCCGGGCCGGTATCCTCGACAGTGACCACAAGCCCGCTGTCGCTTGCTTCGGACCGTATCGTGATCGTGCCGCCCGCAGGCGTAAATTCAACGGCGTTCTGGATTACGTTCTGAACAGCGTGCCGCACCAGGAATTCCTCTCCCCGAAACGCGCAATCCCCGGCGCAAAGTCGATCAACGCGGATCTTCTTTTTCTCGAGCTGGGGGTTCATCCCCAGAAGGACATCGTCAATGATCCGGTTCATGTCGAGCGGTTCCGCGTCGGCACTGTTCTTTCTGCTCTCCAGAGACGAAAGGAGCAGGAGCTTGTCCACGAGCATACGGATGCGTTGTGCTTCCGTTCTAATGTTATCGAGGAACCGGGTCCTTTCCCGGGGTTCCATGCCCTCCTCTTCCATAAGTTCGGCTGCGCCCTGTATGGCCGAGAGGGGGCTTTTGATCTCGTGCGTGAGCGTTTGGACATAGTGTTCCACGTACTGTTTTCCTTCGAGGGCGTCGCGCATCACATCGAACGCAACGCCAAGCTGCCGGATCTCGCTCGTGCCGAGATCGGGCAATTGTGATCTCTTGCCTTCTTTTACGGAAAGGGCATGTTCCGTCAAGCGCTTGATGGGCCGGGTCACCATCCCGGAGACCACGGCCGTGGTTATAAGGACCGCCAGAAAGACGACTGACCCGCCGATCAGGATCCGCTGTTTCGACGCGAAAACAAAACGGTCGGACTGCCGGGTGGGCTTTCCCACGGAAAGAATGCCGATGGTCCTGCCTGCTGATACCACCGGAGCGGCAACGTACATGACCGAAGATGAGGGGTCCTCAGCTACCATTCGGGTGGTCCGGCTTCCGTACTTGCCGCGAAGGGCGCCATAGACATCGTTCCAGCGTGAGTAATCGCTGCCAACGGCTTTCCCATCCCGGGAATCGAAAATAACAACGCCTTGGTAGTCCGTGATGTAAACATGCAAGTCGACGTCGCGTTTGACGAAGTCATAGATCCGTGCGGAAAAAGGGCGACGAGTTTCTCGGAAGATCCTCTCGAACAGGCCGGTATCGATCGTTCCGTCCTTTGCAGTAGCAGAGGCAAGCGCGGCAAGGGTGTACGCCGCATCGGCGAGCGGCTCTTCCGTCACCTTCCGATACTGCGGTTCAAGGTCGCGCACGACCCAGAGCAGCAGGAACGAGAAGCCCACGGCAATGGCCAGAAAGATGCCGAGCAGTATACGCGCGAAGATCTTCATGCCTCTGACAGCTCCAGGGAATAACCGAAGCCGCGGTGCGTGGCGATGGGGTCCTCGTGAGGTCGTATCTGTTTGAGTTTGCGGCGGATGGTCTTGATATGGGTGTCTATGGTCCGTTCCAGGCTCATGTCCGGATCTTCCCAAGCCTGCTCCATCAACTGTTGCCGCGAGAACACCCTATGAGGATGCTCCACGAGCACCTTCATGACGCGGTACTCATACCGGGAAAGATCGAGTTCCTGGCCATGGTAGAGGACGGCACAACGCTTTTCATCGATCCGGAACGGTCCCGCTGAGCCCGCGGATTGCACCGGTTCCCGGCTGGGCGAAGAAGTGCGCCGGAGGATAGCGCGCACGCGGGCGACGAGCTCCCGGGGGCTGAAAGGCTTCACCATGTAATCGTCAGCGCCGAGTTCGAGACCCACAACGCGGTCGATCTCCGAAGCGCGCGCGGTCAGGAACAGGACTGGGACGGAACTTATTCTGCGAATCTCTCGCATGAGGTCAAAGCCGTTGACGTCGGGCAGCCCCACGTCCAGGATGATGAACCCGATGTCGCCGCCGGCGGCGAGTCTTTTGAGCCCCTCCCTGCCCGTTTCGCACCATATGGGCTCATGGCCTTCGGTGGACAAGGCATAGGTGATATTGTCCGCTATGGACGATTCATCTTCTATGATCAGAGTTTTCATGCGTTCGATGGAGTGGCGTAAAGATCGTTTCCTCTGTTATTCACAAACAAATCCAGATTACTTTTCCCGCTGCAAACGATGAGTTGAGCCGATTTATCGGCACGAACGTTTGTTATTCTCGTACTATTGCGAGTATGTTACGACTTTAATGTTTTCTATTTTATTGCCAATTCTACTCCAAAGAAAGTCAACTACAAGCACTCGCCTCTCGCCAACCTTGTGACGATTCACACCTTTGTCTTGCTCCATTACTATCTGAACTTGCCCATAAAAACTTTCACGCTTTTCATCGACCATTGAACCAAAATTACTATATTCATCACGCCACGAATACCCTTCTGCAATGAATTTATTGTACGTTTCCATCACTTTTTTATTCGAGAACAATACTCTTATATAATTTAGCAGCTCTTCCTTTGTCTCTACCTCAGTGGTCGCGATAGAAATATTCGCGTTGCCAATAAAGAGCAACGAAGCGATTACCAGAACTTTGATTTTTTTTCATGAACACCTCGTACCGGTTGATCTAAGGAGCAAGTAGTCCTAATCCCTCTTGTCTTGGGAAGGATAATCGGGAAAGGGGGGAGTCTTACGGCTCCTTCCACTCCCACACCACCGTACATACGAATCACGTATACGGCGGTTCGGCAGATTTGGTCACGGTCTCGTCTCATGCGTAATTGTTTATCCGTCACAACAGTAAAAAGAACGTCGCCCCTTTCGCTGTCGATCTTCTGTATTGCATGATACCCCGGTGCTTGGTCAGTAGATTACAATTGTGTCGGGTTTCGCTACGCTCTACCCGACCAAGTTTAACCTTTGTCCTTCTGGAAGCTAATGTTGGTCCCTGATTTCTTTGGTGCCGAGTTCTTCCGCTATCGGCACGATTCCCCTGGCAATGGAATCAAGATAAGCTTTTCTCCTCAGCAGTTCCTTATTCATAGCATCGCCTCTTTTTGGCCATTGTAGCTACATCGTTTCAGTGTGTCTATAAGTTTTTTGATTATCGCGCCAGGCTTACTATTTATACTATTTATACTATTTATAGTCTCTTGATTAAATTCCCCTGACAGGGTATATTTACAAGCGCAAAACAGTCCTTACCATGCCTATCAACCTCAAGCATAAACCCCTCGACATCAAACCTGTAAAACCGGGCGTTATCCCCCCATGCCCAGTGGCAACCGAAGCGCTCAAGGGCATCCCGCGCCAGCAGACCAATCCCTCCCCGTGGGAAGGCGACGGCTGGCATGCCTTTGTGGACGACCTTGCTGCCAAAGGAATAAACATTGACGAATTGAAGTCCGCGCGCACGCTCTACGTTACGGACGCAGGCGGCATGGCGTACGGACTTCCCCGCGGCGTGCTGATCGCGCGCACGACCGAGATGGTTTCTGAGGTCATGAAAGCGGCGCAGAAGCATTGCGTGCCGGTCACGGTGCGCGGCGGCGGGCTCACGACCGAGGGCGAGACGGTTTCATTCGGCGGGCTGCAGCTGGACATGCGCGGCATGAGCCGCGTGCTTGCCATCGACAAGGATAACCTGACCGTGCGATGCGAGGCCGGCATCTACTGGCACTCCCTGGCGGAATCGCTCCGCAGGCATAAGCTCGACTACCTCTCGGCTCCACTGAACATGACCGCTTCTGTCGGCGGCACACTCGGCGTCGGCGGCATTGACATCAACTCCCCTCGCCTGGGCTGCAGCGCTGACCAGGCACTGTCGATAAGGATCGTGACGCCGAGCGGCGAGATACTGGAATGCTCAGAAATCGAGAACACCTGGTGGTTCAACCGCGTGCTGCTCGGATACGGCCAGTTCGGCATCATCACCGAAGCAACACTCCGCATCAGGCCTTTTACACCGCTCACCATGCATTACTTTTATTATGGCGATCTGCGCACGGCCATGGAAGACCTGGTCATGCTCTGCGACGAGGACGCTGCGGACTATACCGGCATCCTGACCATGCTCGACCGGGCGGTGAACCTGCTCGTGGCATTCGATTCGGATGAGCGCGAGAAGGCGTTCTTTGCAAAATGGCGTTCGCGCCTCAGGGGCTTCGGCGAACTGGGCTTTGCGCTCCGCACAGGCGCGTACTATGCGCTTCGGCCCTGGAAATATAAGGAAGCGCTCTATCTGCTGGACCGGAAACGCACCCTGTTGCCCGAGCTCCAGCCGTCCCATCATATGCAAAGCGGCAAGATCGTGGACCGCACGGTCGTGTTCTCGCAGGCGGTCTGGAAGTTCTGGGGCGGCAGGCAGATGGTGATACCCGACCTTGCGACAAGCAGGGAGAAGTTCTTCGAGGCCATCCTGCGCGGCAACGAGGTCTGCAAAAAATACTTCCCCCACTACACCCTCTACTGCGTCGGCATCAAGCTCATCGGCCCGCGCTGAGCGCTACGAGCTGTCGTGCATCCCGCCCGATGCCGAAGGCATTGCCTATGGATGCGAGTTCGAGCCCATGCTGGAAGGCAAGACCTACAGCCGCGACCATCTGCAGGCGTTCAAGAACGAGATCTACGACATCGGCGTCGACATGGGCACGAGCTACTACCGCTTCGGCGGCATGATGAAAGGCTACATCAGGCGCGTGTTCGGCGATGAGCTCGTTGACAAGCACCTGGCAATGAAGCGGGAGGTCGACCCGGCCATGGTCCTGAACCGGGACGTGATCTTTTGATGAGACGCTGCCTTGGATCAACGAGCCTGCAAAGTTCCTCCTCACCCCAGACCTCTCCCCGAAGGGGCGAGGGTGTCTTTTAACTTCCTCTTTCGGGGCAAGGGATTGATTAAATTCCTCTCCCATCAGGGGAGAGGATCAAGGTGAGGGGTGGTTGTAGTGACACAAACTGATAATGACGCACAATAACTTTAGCTCATGAAAAAGAAGACTGCATACCATCAACCGCAGCCAGGCGCCACCGACCCTTCGCAGTGCAACGGCTGCGGCGTCTGCATGCTCTCCTGCCCGGTCTGGCATCAGCACCATACCAAGGCGCTCACCTATTGCGGCAGGAACCGGGCCTTGATCGGCGGCGCTGACGAGGAGGACCTTGCTCCGGCGGCGCGCGGCTGCATCCTCTGCGGTTCCTGCGAGCCCCTCTGCCCCATGGGCATCCGCACGCAGCAGGCCACGATCAGGCTCCGCAAGAACCTCTCTGCACGCGGGTTCCTTCCAAAGCCGGCCATCCAGCCTCATACGCACGAGACCGGCAACGTCTCATCGCACCTCGTGATCCCGGGAAGAGCGCTCAGGGCGAATACACCGCTTGCTGCGTCTGTCCTTGCCTTATTAGGACAGAATAGCCGGGCTCCATTCCGATGACGGATATGATCTTCTGCTGACCCTTGAATCGGGACAGGAACTGAACGATGACCGCATACTGGGCTTTATTTCTCCGCTGACCCGGGCTGAGGAGGTCGTTGTTGCCGATGGGCTGCTGTTCAATGTGCTCCGCTCGCTGCTGCCGTCGTCGGTCAAGGTCCGCCCCCTGGGGCAGGCGTTGCTTTCGAACCGATCCGTGCGCGCAGGCATCAAGCCCACCGATTTTTACATGATAGAAACGCGGGCGTATAACGCGCATCGCCGCGAGTTCGTAACGATCTATGACGCGCTGCGCCAGGAGACCGGCTGCTTCATGAACCTGGACCTGCAGCGCGTGGCAACGCCGACCGGAGCGGCAAGCATGCAGCACCGCGAGGGCCTGGCCACGATCATCTCTATCGAGGAACAGGTGAAATGGCTGCTTGAGGGGCGAAAGGCAGAACGCATCGTGGTCGAGAGTCTTGACGACTATGAAGCATTTGGCGCTTATACGAAGCTGCCGGTCGTGCATCTTGCCGAGGTCGTGAAGATATGACGAAACCGCGGACCGCAGACGTTATTATCGTGGGCGCAAGCCTTTCCGCAGCAGCCACGGCCAAGCGGCTTGTTGACGCGGGGTATGAGACGATTGCGCTCGAACGGTTCAGCCTGCCGAGAACGAAACCCTGCAGCGGCATCATCTCTCCCCGTGGCCACCGCTTCCTGATCGAGAACTTCGGGCCCCTGCCGAAAGAAGTGCTGCATGAACCGACATCCTGCAAAGGCGTGACCTTTTACTTTCCCGGCGGCGTCGAGCTTCCCATGGAGTTCGACCACGGTTCGACGCCGCATCTGGACCGCACCTATGCCGACCACTGGGCAATGCAGCGGAGCGGCGCGGAAATTCATGACAACATGCGTTTCCTGTCAGCAACGGACCAGGGCACCCATGTCGATATCGTAGCAGGCAACGGGCAGGAGGAACGGCTCTACCGCGCGCGCTATCTCATCGGCGCAGACGGCCCCAACTCCAAGGTGGTCAGAACGCTCTATCCGGAATATCGCGACGCCATCACCTGGTTCACGGTGAAGCAGCATCTGCACGAGATCATCGACTGCCCGCTCGACCCGGCGTATTTCCACTACTGGTTTCACCCCGAGCTGGGCTACTACACCTGGAGCCACCAGAGGAACGGCCGCCAGATCGTGGGCGTGGGGCATGAAGCGAACGATGACTTCGCAGCTACGCCACGCGAAGGCCCTGCGGTATCTGGAAGAACGTCACCACGTCAAGCTCGGCCCGTGCATCACGCGCGAAACGAGCGTGAACAACTTCGGGCTGTCACTCATCAACCGCTACGTCTTCGGCAAGGGAAACATCATCGTGACCGGCCAGGCAGCAGGGTTCTTGAATATGATCGCTGAGGGAATGTCTGCCGCGCTCCATTCGGGAGCGATCGCAGGCGAGGCGACCGTGGATGCCTTCCGGCTGAACAAGCCGATCCAGGACATCTACCGGACCATGATCCAGAGCGAAGTTCGCCGCTGCTCTGACCAGTGGAACATTCTCAAGATCCTCTTTGGCAGGCCGCACGAGGCCGACTTCATGGGCACCCTTGCGAAGCGCAGCTCACGCGAGAAGCTTATCGTGCTGAAGGATGTGGCGAAGTTTCTTGCTCCCTGGGGAAAGTATAACTGGGGACGTCAGATGCTCTGGCAGGCGATCACTCGGCAGATTACCGGCGGGTACAACCCCAAACGATGGCTGTAACAAAACTGTAAAAACATTTGGACGCGGATAAAATCTGATGAACGCGGATTACGACAGAGAGAAAACTCCCGCCTTCTCGTGGCGTTTCTTCCAGCTTAATACTTGGGTCATATCCGCGAAAATCCGCGTCAATCCGCGTCCAAAAAATCCGTCCCGTACTCCGAACTAAATCCCCACCTTCACCACGATCTTCATCACCTTGGACGGGTTGCGAAGTGCCAGTTTTGGCGCATGGCCGTCCTCCGGGTAGAGCACCGCCATCTGCCCTGCATGCAGATGAACCGGGGTCCACTGCCCTTTTGCCACGGTGCCGAAGCCGATGTCCTTGTCAGCATCGTAGGCAGCGGTGATCTCCATCCGCTCTGCTGGCGCCCAGCCGATGATCTCGTCGCCGGACACGATGAACTGGATGTCGAGGTATTTTTGATGGCATTCGAATTTCGGCGTGGCCGCCCACATCGTCTCGAACCGCTGGACCAGAGCGAATACCCGGTCGCCGTCTATCTCCACCCTGCCGTCTGGCAGCATCTGAATATCCGGAGACCGCAGAAAATCAATCGCTTTTTGAAGGTTGGGTGACAGTGCCGCCTGGCGGCTGATATGGTTGAGATCTGAAACGATCATAATGGGCTCCTCGGAATATATTGGTATATTGGAGTTTCATGCTGGGTATGGTTCTCAGGGTCTTTGACAGGATACAGCGTACGGACAGATACCGGTCCAAAGCTGATGCTCCGGTCTCGCATTTCAACAGCCGATCGTCATTTCTTCCCTGCTGTCTTGCTTGTCGTGTGCAGGATCATGCCGATGTATTTATTGATAGGGTTTGATCGGTCCAGGAACGGCACCGGTGCAGCCTTTCTCTTTCCAAGCGCCCGCACTTCCTTCTGAAGATCGCGGTTGGTGTTATCGAACTTCAGTCCCTTGTTAAAAGTCTCAAGCGCATCTTTCTTCTTCCCCGCTGCAACGTAGGCCCTCCCGAGGTTGAGATAGAACACGGGATAGAGCATTTCTTCTCCAAAGGACGAGCTCTTCCTGAGCAACGCAAGTGCCTTTTTACAGGTTTCTATGCCGGTCCGGTACCGTTTGTCCACCAGCGCCTGAAGACAGCCAAAATAAGAGAGGATGAAAGGATCGTCCGGAAAATTCACCTGAGCCCGCTGGAGCAGGCCGAAGGCTTCCTTCTGCCTGCCCTTCGAAAGATTGAGCTTCACCTGCCGGAGATAATCGCGGGGTGTCAATTCCTCGGCAGGCTCGTAAGGCACCAGTTCTTTGCCGGCGGTCTGCTTTTTTGAATCGCCATTTTTTCCCATGACTTTATTTTATCATAGTTCTCAACAGACACAATAAGAGAGAAACGCCCTGGAACAGCTAGCGGAAGACTGTGCTGAAAGGCCGTCCCGTTTGCGGAGGCCCGTGATGGATCAATTGCTCGTGAAACCCATAAGGTTGTCGATCCAGGTGACCAAGTCGGTCTTGTCCTTGGGTGCGCCGTCCACGCGAATGACTTCCACGGCATTTTGATACACGATGAAGGTGGGCGTCTTCGTGACCGCAAAACGCTTGGCCAGGTATTCGTCTGTCTCGACATCGACCTTCATGACCTTGAGCCTGCCTGCCCGCTTCTGCGCAAGGTCCCTTACCAGGGGGTCGATGATCTTGCAGTGGAGACACATAGAGGCGGTGAACACGATCAGGAGGGTTTCCGGCCAGTAGGCGATCTCTCGGTCGAAGCTATCGGCCTTTGCCCAGACCGGCTCTTGCGGGATCTCAATGACGGTCTTGCAATTGCCGCAGACAGGTTTGCTCCTCAAACGGCTCTGCAACACGCGGTTCAACACCAGGCAGTTCTTGCACCGGACAATGACGGAGGTATCGGACATGTTTTTTATAGATAACCTTTGCGATGTTCTCTCTTCAGGAGTGATCGTGCGGAATATGTTTAGATTCTACCAAAAGAGAGCGGAAATAGTCAAGAGACCGGCGGCTCAGAGCGCGGTACAACGGACAGGGAAGGCTTCTTGCCTGATGCAAGCACAGTACCTTAAAACCTCCTGAAGAAGCAAGAAAATAAATGGGGTAATTTGAGGGTAACCGGTCTTGATGGCCTGCGAAGAGGTGGTACTGCGCGGCGACGGTCAGCAGCAACAACGCCTCATCATAAAAGCGGGAGTCGGACGCAGATGAACGCAGATTTTCGCAGATATTACTGGGCAATCAGCAGGGAGAAATCTTCGTCTCACAGGTGAGTTTTTTTAACAGCGTTCATCGGATTTTATCTGCATCCAAATGCTTTTCTTAGATTCACTGACCCCGCGGTTTTGCGCGCCGCGTGGGCACGGCGTTCCAGGGATCGTCGGGCCAGGGATGCTTCGGGTAGCGGCCTTTCAGGTCCTTTTTGACCAGCGGGTAGCCGGTGTTCCAGAACCCTTTCAGGTCCTGCGTGATCTGGACCGGCCGGCGCGCCGGCGAAAGCAGGTGGAGCAGCACCCTGACCCTGCCGTCTGCAAGCAGCGGCGTATCAGCCAGCCCGAACATCTCCTGGAGCTTGACGGCAAGTACGGGCTGATCTCCTGAAGCATAATCAAGCATTACCTGAGATCCGCTCGGCACGGCAATGGACAGGGGTGCGCGCCTGTCCAGCAGCCGCCCCTGTTCCCAGGTCAGACGGGCCTTGAGCGCCGGCAGGAGTGAGAGCCCGCCGAGCCCCGCGGTCGTGCGGATATTCACCAGCCAGGGCAGCAGCCATTCCTCCGGCCTGGACAGGAGCGCGTGATCAGCAAGGTCCGGCCAGGCCTCTTCGGGAAAAGCTTTCTGTATCAGACCCACCCTGGCCTGGAACTGGCGCGCCTCCCTGGTGAACGTCAGCATACCGGGTGCCGCGCGGATCGCTTCGCACAGGATCGGGGCCGCCTCCTCGTCGGACGGCTTGAAGGGCCTGGAGGACAGCAGCATGGTATCGAGACGCTCTTCGATCGCGGCAACGATCCGCCCCTGGCTCCGGTCCCATTCCACCCGCCGGATCGATCGAATGCGCGCAGCGCATTCGTCCCGAATCAGCTCTTCCGTCACCGGCGCAGCGAGGTGAACAACGCCTTCGGCCTTCATTCCGGCATCGACCTGCACAGCAATGATAAAGGGATCGTTGACCAGATGGCTGTCCATGGACAGCCGTACACCCCTTCCCTGCGTCAGGATGTACACCCGGCCGCCGTCGTCGCGGCGCTTAGCGACACGGTCCGGATAGGCCGAGAGCAGCAGCCGGGACAGCGTGCCGGGATCCACACCTGTTTGCGCGGCTGTATTCCGTGTTTCCGGCAGCAGGCGCTGAAGCTGCTTTGCCGTCCTGTCCACGGCGCGCAACGCAGAGGGGTCAGCGCCTGCGCCCGCTTCTTTTCCGTTCCGCCACTGCTGCAGCAGAACGACCCGCTCAGCGACATCAGGTTCTTTGCCGATCCCTGCTCCAGCGTTTTTTCGCACCAGGTCCCGTTCAGAGAGAATGGCGGCGAGATCGACGCCAAGGTTTGTGCAACCCAGTTCCTTTGAGCGCAGCAGCAGGCGGCTTAAGCGCGGATGCAGCGGGAAACGGGCCATGGCACGGCCGACCGTGGTGACCGAACCGGTCCGATCCAGCGCGCCGAGGTCGATCAGCAGTTGCAGGCCCGAGCTTCCATGCCGCAGCAGGCGGCAGATCGAGCCAGGAAAGCTTCATTGGTTCCTTTACGCCCCAGACCGCGAGTTCAAGCACGAGCGGCGCAAGGTCGGACCCGAGGATCTCCGGCAGCGTAAAGGCCTGCATGCCCTTGAGCGCGAACTGATCGTAGAGGCGGTAGCATACGCCCGGCCCGAGCCTGCCCGCCCTGCCCTTGCGCTGCTCTGCCGAAGCCCGGGACAGCTCGATCGTCACGAGCCGGTTCATGCCGGTCGAGGGATCGTACTGCAGCCGCCGCGTCAGGCCGCTGTCGATGACCACCTGCACGCCCTCGATGGTCAGGCTCGTCTCGGCGATGTTCGTGGCGAGCACGATCTTGCGAAGGTCCCGCGACGGCAGGATGGCGCGCTCCTGTTCTTCGAACGGCAGGTCGCCGTACAGCGGGTGGAGCGCAAGGCGGTCCTCGATCAGGTCCAGCGAAGCGCGCAGCTCACGCTCGCAGGCCCGGATCTCGCCGGCCCCGGGCAGGAACACCAGGATGTCGCCGTGGGTCTGGCGCAGGGCCGTCCTGACCGCGGCAGCGACGCGCATCGGGAGCGGGCCCGACCGGTCTTCGAGGTAGCGCTCTTCCACGGGAAAAGCCTTTCCCGTGGACGTGATGATTGGCGCTCCGCCCAGGAGCGCGGCAATGGGCCCGCAGTCGAGCGTGGCGGACATGACCAGCACCTTCAGGTCCTGCCGCAGACCGCTCTGGACATCGAGACAGAGCGCCAGCGCCAGATCGGCATGGATGCTCCGCTCGTGGAACTCGTCAAAGATGACCAGGGATACGCCCGTAAGTCCGGGATCGGACTGCATGCGGCGCGTCAGGATGCCTTCGGTAACGACCTCGATGCGTGTCCTGGCCGAGGTCTGCGTGTCAAAGCGGATGGAATAGCCGATCGTTGCGCCCACCGGTTCGCCCAGCGACTTCGCCATCCAGCGCGCTGCGGAGACGGCCGCGAGCCTTCGCGGCTCGAGCATGATGATGCGGCCCGCTTCAGGCCGCAGCACGTCAAGCAGCGCGATCGGCACGCGGGTGGTCTTGCCCGCCCCGGGCGGCGCGTGCAGTATGACGGCAGGATGGCGCGCCACCGCGTCCTTGAGCTTCGGCAGAATGGTGTCTATGGGATAGGAGGTCACGGTATGGTATTGCTGCTCAAATCGTCACTGTTCAGGTTGACAGACTGAAGGCTGAAGACGGTTAAGAAAAGTTCCATGGGCATTATAAAAATCAGGGCGAATGGAATGGAGTGACCTTAATATCGCAGTTGATTTTCTTGAGAAACCTTCAATCTTCGACCTCAACACGTGAACATCAGCGCGCGTACTTCATAAACTTTTGATACACCTCGATATGCAGCAGCTCGGAGGGTATGATGCGCAGCTCGACCACGCCGCGCTCACCGCGCAGGATATGCTCCGGATGGACCGTTGCCGCAAAATAGGCTTTGAACTTCTGTTCCAGTTCAGGCTCCGCCTCGTACAGGGAATCCTCCAGGAGCGCGACCATCTGCTGCGCCTGCGTCCGCAAGGCGATGGTGGCATGCTTAGGACCGTCTGCGGGGTAGTGGATGCTGACCAGTACAATGCTGATGTTGCTTCTGGTGCGGGCGTCGGACAAGAGCGAAAGAAACAGGCTGGACAGTTTCCTGGTGATGTTCTGTGACGATGGTTTAAGAACGCCGTCCGCAGAGAACAGGACGGACCCATTGATGAGGATCGAGCTCGACCGGACCTGGAGGCCCTTGATCTGCAGCGCCCCGAACTCCTGCTGGAAGTTCTGACTGAGATTCCTGGCAAACTCGTTCCGCGGTTGGGAAAGGGCCAGGGCCGGTTCCAGGTACCGCTGGATCTTGACGGCGCGGTAATAGAGGAGCGCGCTCAGTACCACCAGCCCGATCAGCAGCAGGCTCAGGACCGGCCCGGCAGGCGGAACGTATTTCCACCAGGTCCGGCGGTTCATGATGCCGTCTTCTCCAGGAGTGTCATTTTCTTCTCCAGCGTTTTGAAATCCTCTTCGGTAATGGTCGTCGGCTTGTGCACCGCCTTGTTCCGCAGATACATGAGGTCGTTGAACAATCCTGCCCGGTAGCGGCTGATCCGGCGGCTTTGCTCCATCTCTTTCAATCCTTCGGACAGCACCGCGAATACGCGGCCCGTCGCCGCAGTGGTGAGCGCCTTCAACCGGCTCTCGATATAGTGGCCCAGCAGCAGGGCAGCGACGACCTGTTCTCCTGCGCGGAAATATTCCAGGGCCTGGTCAACGGATCCGCCGCCTTTGACGATGTGGAGGTTCTCCCGTGACTCGGTCTCGCCGGGAGCCAGTCGCTGGATCTTCTGATAAACCTCCTCGCATTTGTCCAGCATGTTCTGGTCAAGATAGGATTCCGCAAGGAGGAAGAGTTCCCGGATGTTGTCGGCGCCTTCTCGTTGTTTGGCGGCGAAATCGTGGGCGCGCCGCAGGGCCTCGGTCTTGTCGTCCTTCTTGTCGAGCACGTCGAAATGCCGGGCCCAGCGCTTGCCCTTCAGCACGTTGTCCTTGGTGAAGCGGAACAGGCGCTCCGAGACCTCGCTTTTGTCCAGTTTGCCGCTGACGACAATGATGTTCAGGTTCGGATGGGTCTCGAAAAGCTGCGGCAGGGCGTCGACGCCTTCGTTCATCTTGTCGAACTCGATATCGAGCGTCATGAGGTCGAAGACCTGCGCGGTCAGGACCTTCACGGCATCGCGGACGCTTGCCACCTCGTGGAAGCGCAGGTCCGGCTCGCGATCGCCGAGCGCCCGCTGGATCTCCAGCTTCAGAAGCTCGCGATCCTCGAAGTCGTCGTCGGCGATCAGCACCTTAAACATGGTTCGTGTCCTCAAGAGCGGCCGGCACCCTCTGCGTTACATGCTTCCTCAATGGTGGCCAACCCCCTGTACCGTATTTGCTTCCTCAACGAAGGGCAGATTGATGATGACCTCCGTACCCGCGCCCGGCGCAGTAAATTCCTTGCCGATGCGGATCTTGCCTGCATGAAGGCCAACGACATATTTGGTAAAATAGAGTCCCTGCCCCCAGTTCTCTCCCGTGCCCATTCCCTTGTAAAAGCACTGGTCCGCCTGCTGTTCGTCCATCCCGATCCCGGCGTCGCGGACGGAAACCGTTACATACTGCCGGGTGCCGTCCCGGTCCATGGAGCAGGACACTGCGATGCGCGCACGGGGCTGGTCCGGTTTTTTATATTTGACTGCGTTGTCGATGACATTTTCAAACACTGTTTTGAGCAGCGGCGGAGCGGCATAGAGCATGGGCACGGACCGGCATTCAGCAATGGCGATGTCCGCCAGATCAGCGTATTGCCCTGCCAGTTCGCCGAGCATGGCCTTGACATCGAGGTACTTGAACTCGACCAGGCCCGCCTCGCGCTCGTCGGAGATCTTCTTGAAAATATCGATGTCGGCAAAGAGCTTGTCCAGGTTGTCGTCGATGCGTTCCCGGGCGTCCTGAGGCAGGCCGGGCAGCAGGTTGATGCGGCGCTTGATCCGGCCGAGGTTGTTCTTGAACTCGTGCCCGATGGTAGCGGAGATATATCGGATGAACTCGTTCCGCCGGGCGATCTCCTGGTTCTTCAGCTGCAGGATCATGTTCTCGCGGGCGCGCCGCTGCCGCTGTTGATAGACAAGGGTCAGGTACAGCGTGAGGGCGGTAAAGGACAGGATCAGCCCTGCCAGCGCATACTGTGCGACATTGCCCGACGCATCGAGCATCCGCTGCATGGCCGCAAGCCGGTTATCAAGGCTGACCTCGGCCGGAAGGGTGCTCAGCGCCGTCCAGGGCATGAGCCAGAGCTCAAGGCGGTCAAAGGGCCGGACAAACTGGTCCAGGTAGACCATGCCGGCAGTGAGCCAGATAGAGACCATGAGCGCGGTCAGTGCCAGGACCTGCATTTTATGACGAATCGAGATAGTAGACATCGATGCCTTAATTTATTCCAAAGGAAGTTTTTTTACAACAAGAAAAAGGCGCATTTTACGAGGGCAGCACCACGCTCCGCAGCTTCTCCGCCGCATCTTCCGGGCAGACCGTGTTCACGAACAGGCCCGACCCCAGCTCGAACCCCGTGGGAATGCTCGTGCGCGGGCAGATCTCGATGTGCCAGTGAAAGGAGGCCGCGTTCCCGGCGTACTCTTCGCCATGCGGGCAGGGAATGGAAGAAGAAATTATACTGCACGCCGCCGAGCACCGTGTTGAGCCGCGCCATGGTCCTTCGGAAGATCCGCGCGAGGTCGGCGAGGTCTTCCGGCGTCGGCATCGAGGAAGTCGGCCTGATGCTTGAGCGGGAGGATATGCACCTCCCACTCATAGCGGCTGGCAAAGGGCTTGATGGCGATGAACGCAGCGGCTCCGCTCGATCACGAACTGGCCCACGTTGATCTTGCGCCGCACCTCGCCGGACTCCCGGTCGTAGAGGGTCGCCTCGAAGGTCAGCGCCTCGTCAATGGAGTTGCAGAAGATGCAGCTCTGCGAGGCCTGGTAAAAGGCCGCGCTGTTCCGCACCTCTGCCTGCACGTTGTCCGGCACGACCGGCATGGCGATGATCTGGCTGTGCGTGTGGCCGATGCTGGCGCCTGCGGCAGGGCCGAAGTTCTTGAACAGGAGCACATACTTCAGGCGGTCGTTGGAATGGTAGAGCTGCTCCATGCGGCTGCGGTACGTGGACAGGAGCAGCGCAAGATGCTCTTCGGACATCTCATGGAGCCTGATGCCGTGCGAGGCGTGGTCGATGACGACCTCATGCCGGCCGTATCCGTCGATGGTCTGCTGCATGCCGAAGGCGAAGTTCGGGTTCCGGCGGTCGTCTCCCAGCACCGGGTAGAGGTTCTCCACGAGGCGCAGCTGCCAGTCTCCGGCTGCCGGGACCTGGGCGATCGGCGCCGGCGTCTTGTCCTCGTTGCCCTTGCAGAACGGACAGGTCTCCACAAAGGTCCGCGCGTCATAGGGCGCCGGCGCTTCCTCCTTCTTGGGCCGCAGGCTGCGCGCCGTGGCCACCAGCACCGACTCCGACGGCACGATGGGATTGATCCGTATCTCGCGGACGGCCTTGGCCTGCCCTGGTTTAGCATCTGCAGAAGCGCTCATAATAATATTCTCCCGTGATGATCCCCGGTATCGCTGCTGGAACAGGCCGTGCCTCTTCTCTGAGCGTGCGTACAGGATCGTTCACGAGAGTACAATAGAACTGCCTGTCCGGGCAAGTGAAAAAGAAGCATTGCAGGATGTCGTCTGCACGGCATGGACGGTCGTATCGGAAAGCGGGTAAAGACAAAGGCCGTGTGAGATCGGCTTGGAGTAGGGCATTTGACCGGAAGACCAGTAGCACAAAGAACTTTTCCGCCATTCCCGTTTAAGTGGGAATCCAAGCATGGTACCTTGGGGGGGGATGCCTCTGGATACCCGCTTTCCCGGGTATGGCGGAATGGGGGAAAGTGTGATTTGATATGAAAGCCCGTATGAGGCCCCCGGTTCTATGCCGGGATGTCCCGTGCGATCTGGTCCCTGATGTAATCGCGCACGAAGATCCTGTCCTCGGGGCGAATGCTCGTGAACCTCAAGCCCATGCCAGGTTGTTTATGCTGCCCCCCGATCATGGTCGAGCTGTATTGCACGACCGCAGACACGCTGATTACCTTGTTCATAATGAACAGGGTAAGGGAAAGGACCGTATGTACCGGCTCAGGTGCGCTCGAGTATACATAGCAGCCTCCTTCCGAGAGGGAGGTCACCTGTTCCTGCCGAATCGCACCGGCCCTGCTCTTCACTTCGGCCTTCAGCAGCGTGTCGATCCTGATGTTCTTTCGCGGCATGCGCTCCGTTGCAGCCTGAATGGCGCCGTAGAGCACACTGAAATCAGTCGGCTTCCGGTAAAACTCCGTGCATCCTGCGGAAAAACAGGCTTCCCGCACGCTGGAATCGTTTTCAGAGGAATGCACGATCACCGGCACGGTCTTTAACTGCGGGGATTGCCTCATTTCCTTCAGCATCTCGATGCCGCTCTTGGCAGGAAGGGCGGTGTCCGTCAACACCAGCGCGGGGAGAACTTCGGTCATGGCGCGCAGGGCATCGTCGGCGTTCATGGCGGAGCGCACTTTGTAATCGAGCTTCCGGAGCATGGTCCCCATGAAGAATATATGCGATGCGCTGCTGTCCACGACCAGGAGCGATCGTATTTCCCCGTCCATCTCGTACCTCCCTGCTCGCCATGGCATGTCACCGGTTTGCCGGGATCAGGACCAGCAACTGTTCTGACCTTCAGGCCGGGGGCTGAAAAGCCGGACCTGACAAGCGCCTATGGAAGAGCGACGTTCTGATCGTTTAAAACCTACAGCATTAGGCGGGTATTTGCAAGGATTCCGATGGGGTAATTTCAGGGTATTGACAAAATGTTGCATTTATGGTGCGGACTTTTCCTGTGTACTGCTGGAGGTCCATGATCTAGTCAACCCGCTAGTGGAAGGTAAAGAATGCTGCGTGATTGGAAGTGAAGAGCGGCGGATCGTGCTTCAGGATCCCTGAGACCTCGCTGTGCCGTTTGAACTCGCTTTCCAGGAACTGCCGCACCAGCTTCCGGTCCCAACCCGCCGGATGCCTGAACCCGGTATAGAGCGAAAGGTCTCCCTCATAGAACTGTTCTGTTCCGAATGCTCCGGCCTGCTCGCCGCAGAGAGGCATATTAAAGATGGCCAGGTTCAGGAACGTGATCGCCTTTGCATGCTGGACGACAAATGCGAGCGTCTTCCGCGCTTCGGCCGCGGTCTCTGCAGGTGTTCCGAAGAGCAGATAGACATACGTTGCGATGCCGGCTTTTTGCAGGTTCAACAATACCTGCGACGCCATGGCAAGGTCGATCCCCTTCGAAAGCCTGTCGAGCACAGCCTGGTCGCCTGACTCCAGACCGAGCTTCAGCATCGCGCAGCCCGATCGTTTAAGCGCGATGCAGAATCCGAGGTCCGTCAGTTCCCTGCTTATCCGCGCGAACCCGTACCAGGGAACGCCGGGCGGCCTCTCGGCGAGCGCCCGCATGAGCGCAGGGCTGATCGCGTTGTCGAGCAGATGGATCAAAACCGGTCTTGTTTGCGCGGTCAGTGATTCGAGCTCGGACAGTGCCTGGGGGACCGGGACTGGGGTATAGGGATTGCCCTCTGCAGTTTCCGGACAGAAAGAACACTTGTTCCAGTAACACCCGCTTGATGCGCTGTAGGGGAGAATGTACCCCGGAGAGAGATATTCATGCGTTGGCAGCATTCCGTAGTCGGGTACGGCCCGGATCTGCTGATCACCAGGAACACCCAGCAGTTCAAGCAGAGCAGATTCGCCCGGCCCGGCAATGATATGGTCAACCAGACCGCCAAAAGGATCGGCCCATCCCGGCCTCTTCACCCATGAACTCACCAGACCGCCTCCGAGCACGATCGAAAGTCCGGGGAACTCTTTCCTGAGGTACCCGATCATGGCAAAGGTGCACAATGCCTGGCTCAGATAATTGAGAGAGAACCCGACCAGGGGCGGCGTCTTTTTCGATCCACCCCCGTCTCCGCGCCTTTGCGTGGTAAAATGGTTTTCAATAATTTCCGGCAGACGCGTGCTGAAATAGCCATAGAACAGACTTCGTTCCGGATGTTCGGCTGCCGCAAGCAGATCAGCGCTTCTCATCGGAGACAGTATTTCATGGTGATAATCAGCCAGACCCAGGATCGCGTGATATGGTTTGGCGGACGCTTCGAGGAGGCGGTTCACGTCGCGCACTGCCCGGCTGTAGCGGTCAAGCGACAGATAGGTGCCGGGGTTTTTGAGCGCTGCAAGATTTTTTGAGCTGTTTTTTACCGCCCTGCGGGTCCAGGTATCGGACGCGGTCTGCGGCTGCTCAAGAAGAGAAAGCATCCCTTCGAGATTAGCATCCAGCAGCATGCAGGGAATATGGTGTGCCTTCAGGGCACCGGCGAGTTTTGCGATGCCGGCCGGCGGTTCACAGGCCTTGGCAGCAGGAGGAAAGATCAGCAGCATGGGAAACAGGGTACAGGGTCGGGCGGCAAGAATCAAGGTGAAAGTACTGGGCAGCGTATTCAGACTCAGATCGTTTTTGGGGTCAGGTGAACAGCTTCTGGAAGAAGCCCTTCTTTTCCTCTTCCCTCTTTTGCCTTATCGCATCCATATGCTTCAACGCGGTCTTGTTGTTCGGGTTGAGCTTCAGGGCTTTCAGGAACTCCGCCTCGGCAAAGTTCACGCTGCCCTCATCAAGGTACATCGTGCCCTTCAGCGCGTAGGAGATGGCCAGTTTTCCGAGCTGCAGGGACCGGTTGACCGCATCCTTTGCGCGTTTGATTGCTGCGCCATTCCCCTTGGTAACGGGATTGTTGTAGATAGCCAGCGCCAGGTAGGCGTGGTATTCCGCTTTATCGGGATCGAGGTTCAGGCAGTTCGTGAAGGCCCTCTCGGCGCTATCGCACTGGCCCTGCTCCAGCAGCACCTTGCCGGACTGGAACTGGACCTTTTCGTAGAACTCCTTGTCGTCGCCCTCGGCCGGTACCTGCTCCTGCTGGGAAAGGATATCGTCGTAGTTTTCCTTGGACACCACGTTGGAAAGCGTTTCGTAGGCATGGGAGGCCTTGGACAGAAGCTCCCCGGCAAGCTCCATGATCTGGCCTGAACTGCCGAAGAACTTCTCCGGACCATAGGTCCTGGTCATCTCGAAATAGGCTTTTTTCAGCTTCTCGAACGAGAAGGTCTTGGGCGTCATCCCGAACATCTCGTAGAAGTTCTTTTCCTTGATCGCTTCCCACTGGCTGCTCAGGTCCTCTTCAAGGGCCGTGAGCCCTTCGGTTGGCACTGCAGCTTCCTTCATTGCTCCCAGAGCGCCGACCTCGTCGGCAAGCTCGGCGAGCGCCCCGCCCAGGTCCTCGAACATTTCTGCAGGCGCCTCAGCCGTGGTGCGGATCGCGTTTTCTGACCGGAAAGGGAGGCAGGACCGCAGCTTGCACCGGGGCTTCGCTGTAGGAAAGCATCTTCAGGTAGTCGAGCGTGTACAGCACGACCGCGACATCTTCGGCATCAGTGGACGCCGGCGATGTCGGCGCAGGTCCTGGTGCCGTCGATGAGATCAAGCAGCTCCGGGTTTGTCAGTTCCGCGGCAAGATGGTTCTGGTGCTCAAAGAACTCCGCGGTCCTGGCCGCATAGAGCTTCCCTTTCTGTGCGACAAAGGAGCTCATGAGCGCAGGGTCCGGATGGGCGCTGAACCCCCGGTAAAAAAGCGCGGGCATGAACGCAGCTGCGGCAGGAGACCGCCGTGACGCACGATGCGCTCCACTCGAACAGGATCGTGCCGGATTTCCAGGAAAAGCATTCGACCAGCCGGTCATGCATAAAATGCGTATGCTCTTCCTGGAACGCCCGGGGCGTCAGGCAGCCCATCTTGATGAACAGGCTTCTCGAGTCCGCAGCCTCCGCCCTTCTTCAGGTCCTCATAGGCCTTCAGCTCTGCGCCGTCGATACGGTTCTTCTGCGCCAGAAAGGCGCCGAAGCCGGCATCGTCTGCGGAGAGCTCAAGTTCGACGAGCGCGCCATCGATAAAAAAGAACTTCCGCTGCAAAGGCTCGCGTGCAACGGTCAGGACGCCGGTCGCTTTTTTCTTCAGCAGATAGAACAGCACTTTTTCAAAGGGAGTTGTATCGAGCTTCGCCTGCAGGGACGTCTGCGGGGGGGGCGCTGCGGCCTCGGGTGTCCGGGCCTGCAATGCCGATGAGATCACTTCGTACAGCGTATCGGAAGAAAAGGGCTTGGTCAGAAAACCGCTGAGCGCAAGCTCCCGGGTCAGCCGCTCGATCTCGGAGGGGTCCCTCTCGGACATGCTCATCATGATGATCGGGATGGTCCTGCCTTTTGTGCTTTCCCTGATCTTCCTGCAGACATCGTCGCCGTTCATCATCGGAAGCTCGATATCGATCAGCAGCAGATCATAGGACGCCGCCACAAAGGAATGGACCGCGCTGATGCCGTCCGACACGATCCGGGCATCGATTTCCTTCCGTTTCAGGAACCTGGCGATAAGCTCTGAAAGTTTCTGATTGTCTTCAATGATAAGGATGTTTGGCATATCATGAATACGAATACAAGAGCGCAGGTCGGGCTTAAAACCCGCCGCTACAAGTCGGTACTCCCCTTCTTCTGCGGCTCGCCCGGGCCGGTTTTTGCCAGGCTTTTCTGATGGAGCGACTTGAAGATCATGTCCAGGACCCGCTTCTGCTTGCCCTCGAACTTGTTCAAAACCGCGAGGCACGTCCCCATGGGAAAGCGCTCGTGCAGATAGTCGGCATCGCGTCCGGACACGATGACGATGCGGTTCTTGTTCACCCCTTTGGACAGGGCATAGGCAAGGACCTTGGAACCGTCCAGCGCGGGCATCTCCAGATCGATCAGCAGCAGATCGAGGTCTGCGGTGATGGAGACAAGGCATTTTATCGGATCATTGCAAGTTGAGACATGGAGGGCGGGATAGTGCTCGGCAACATAGTCTTCGAGCAATTTCAGAAATGCGGCATCATCATCGATCAGCAGGATATTTCCCATGGTTGGTCGCCAGTTCCTTTATTCTTTCTCTGCAAACGACGTATTCACGCAGCCATGCTGATGAATAATATACCTGACATCCGCCGACAGTCAATGAGATATATTATGAAACCCGCGGCTACCAGTCGATCGGAAAATAATCCTTCAGAAACTTCCCGCACCAGTGCTTATTGGTCAGGATCCCGTCAAAGAAGGGGTCGCAGACCCTGGCAGCCCCGTCAACGATGTCCAGGGGCGGCTGAAAATCATGCACCTGCTGCTTGAACTGCGAAAGCTCCACAGGATCTTCGTCCGTGACCCAGCCGGTATCAACGGCATTCATATAGATGCCGTGCCGGGCAAGCTCCTCCGCCGACGTGTGGGTCATCATGTTCAGCGCAGCTTTCGCCATGTTCGTATGGGGGTGCCGTTCGTCCTTTTTGTATCTGAAGAACTTCCCCTCCATGGCAGTCACATTGACAATGTGTTTCTTGCCCGTATGATCGCGCTTCATCAGGGGTATCAGCCTGTTGCACAAGACGAAGGGGGCCACGGCATTCACCAGCTGCACTTCGAGCATTTCCGTGGTTGCGATCTCTCCCAGCTTCAGCCTCCAGCTGTTCACTTTGCGCAGGTCCACCTGCTGAAGGTCCACGTCCAGCTTCCCTTTCGGAAAGACCTCCTCGGACACCAGGGAACGATCATGGCTATAGGGGATCTGCGAGAGCTGCGCGGATTCACGTAAACCGATCCCCGGGCCCTGGTCCTGCCAGGCCAGGGCAAGGGCGGGATCGTTATCCGCCGTAGCATGACAAAAAGAGGCCAGTTGTTTCTTACACGCCTCATGGCCTCGCAGGAGCTGCCGGGCCTCCGGAGAAAGGCCCGGATAACCGTTTTTTTCCTTGTCAATGAGATGCGCATAGAACCCGGCAGGGCGCCTTACTGTCTGGGCGGCATTGTTGATCAGGATATCAAGCCGCCCGTACTGCTGCTCAACATAGCTGGTGAAAAGTTCAACGCTCGGGATATGCCGCAGGTCGAGGCCGTGAATATGCAGCCTCCCTCCCCATTCCGCATATCCCTCTTCTTTGGCATAGCGGGCCGCAGCATCGGCAGGGAACCGGGTCGTTGCGATTACGGTGGCGCCGGCGCGCAGCATCAGAAGCGTTGCCTGATAACCGATCTTGACGCGCGCGCCGGTGATCAAGGCGACCTGACCCTCCAGAGACGCCGTCTGAAAACGTTTTTGATAGTTCAGGTCGCCGCATTTCTTGCACAGGGTGTCGTAGAAAAAGTGAAGCGTCGTGAACTCTTCCTTGCACACATAGCAATTACGCGGCGTTTGCAGTTTTTCTTTTTCCTGCCCGGTCCCGGAGGAGCCGTCTGCGATCTGCGCAGGTGCTGTATATACGGCATCCCTGCGAGCACTGCGAATACCCGTCGTATTCCTGGCACGCCGGTCCTTTTCAAGCCTTGCCAGGAGCTCCGGTTTTTTCGCAGCCTTATTCCTTTTCTTGGCCTCTGCCCGATCCGGACGGGATATTGCGCCGGCCGCTTTCAGGAGCGCCAGCCGCTGTGCTTCGGGAAGGTTGGCGAGCTCTTCCGTATCGTTCACCAGCTCTTTCAGCATTGAAATGCATTGCTCAATATCTTCGGGCGTATGCTTCTTCTTCATGTCTTCTTTATTCTCTTTCCTGTCCTGCATCGCAAAAGGATCAATCAGCAGCAACCCAGCGCCTTCAGGCCTGCCGGATCTTTCGGGCGTGCTTTTGCGCGCTTCCAGGTGACCAGGTCTTCGAGCGCGACCGCTGGCAGCCCCTGACTGACTTGCCATTCTATTCAGGACTGCACACTAGGTCAACAACCAAATTTCTGTTTGCGTGTCGAACGATAACAAGATCGACCTGCGATTGCTACTTCTGAGGGAAAAGGAAGGAACGACCGGGGGCGCGGCAGCGATTAACCGCAGACAGCTGCGCTCCGCATCACTGCAGGGCCTCTGCCGCGAGCTGTTCCAGCGAGATGCCGAATTCGCTCTTCAGGTCCTGGAGCAGCCCCCTGGCAGTCAGGGCAGCCTGCTGCATCCGCTCAAGAAAGGGCCCGTTGCCCTGATAACGACGGCGAATGGAAAGCATCCGCAACTCCAGCGTTGTCGGACGATCAAGTTCGACCACGCTGTCGATGAGCGGCACCAGGCGCTCTTCGAGGGTGCGCGGAAGAAAGTCCTGCTCCGGAAGGCCGTAACGGACCGCCTCCGACCGCGGCATGCCGCAGAACACATGGGAAGCGCAGACAAAGGCCTCGCGATCGTGGCCCAGGCCCATAAGAAGATGATACCCTTCGACGCCATGCATGACCGGGTCATGCGTTTTGTACCGACCGATATCATGCAGCAGCGCCCCGACCCTGAGAAACCCGGCATCAAGGGGATAGTTCGGGGCAATGGCTCCGGACAGCCGTTCCGCTACGCGTGACACGGCACGACAGTGCCTGATCCAGGCCGCATCCCTGCCGTAGCAGTGCAAAAGCGAGAGGGCTTCTTCATAGGACAACATACACGACTCCGGTCCTGAAAAAATGACATACTGCGCAGCTAAAAGACCCTGCCGAGAAAGGCTACCAGCGTGCGATGGCATTGTCAAGAGGCGGCAGCAGGACGCCGCGGTCATTCAGATTTATGATGCGGACCATAGCTCGCTGCCTGAAGGGTACTACACTGCCGTTCATGTCAATCCCTCGTAAAAGGATCTTCACCACGCTCTCGCACTATACATCCCGGCGCGCAGGTTCGCCAGGGAATTCCAGTAATTATTTGTATTAAACTATTTGACAGGTCGGTTCCTATTTGTTATTATCCACGGACTTTTTTCGGAATTGAGGTAGCGAAATGAAAAAAATGAACTGTTGGAAAGCCAAACAATGCGGTAGAGAAGCGGGCGGCAAGAATGTCCGCGAGTTGGGCATCTGTCCCGCATCGATCGATCGGAAACTGCACGGAGTACACGGCGGCGATTGCGCCGGCCGCGCTTGCTGGATAATCGCCGGCACCTTTTGCGGCAATCAGGAGCAAGGTACGTTCGCCCAGAAGTATCACAACTGTGAAAAGTGTGATTTTTATCAGTCAGTACGGCAGGAAGAAGGCCTGAAGTTCAAGATGTCAACGCTTCTTCTTGCGAAAATACGATCGTAAACTGCTAGTACACTGTAAATCTAATTCTTGATGGTATCGCGTCTCTTTTTCTCGTCACCCCGGCATGATTTTAGCCGGGGTCCAGAGGTTTAAATCCCTGGATTCCGGCTTAGAACGTGCCGGAATGACGGCGTTGAACCATTAACAACTAAGTTTACGATGTACTAGTTTACCAGAGCAGGCACGCCATCACGCTAGTGCATTTGGCTTGACTGGGCTATTTCTCCTTTGCCAGACACTGCACGATCTCTCCCGCGTACATGCGGTGATAGTCCTTCAGCGGATACATTTCACTGATCCCTGGATCAAGGAACTGTTCGGGGCTGATGTCCTGGAAGTAGAGCTTCCTGCAGACGAGCACAAGCCTCGCCTCTTCAAAATAGATCACCTTGTCCTTTTTCACGGGCACAAGTCCCGCACCCTTGATCTTGTCCGTGTCCCTGCCAGAGTGCGAACCGCAGAAGGCCAGGGCCTTGCGATGCCGCTCTTCAAAGAAGGAAAGCGTGAACTCCCCGGCCTTTTCCATGAACCCATAGGTATGCCGCGTGGGCCTGATGAAGCAGAAGGCGACCTTCTTTTCCCACAGCACGCCCAGCCCGCCCCAGCTCGCGGTCATGGTGTTGAACGACTCAGGCGTGCCCGCGGTGATGAGCATCCAATCCTTCCCGATCAGTTTGAACGGATTGTCGGCAAGCAGTTCCGGTTTTATTTCGCTAAATCCCATCTGCAATTCCTCCTCTGATTGTTATTATGATCCTGAAAACGGCAGTTGGCCGCAGATGAACGCAGATTTTCGCAGATAAAAATAGTAGTTCAAGTGGGAGAATCTTTCATCACAAGGATAGGCCTTCATGAATATCAAAATAAATTCTGAGAGTCTGCCTTATCTGCGTTTATCAGATTTTATCTGCGGCCGAATTTTCCTTAGTATTTATCGATCACGTAGTTAGTGCCGCATTTACTGAAGTGAGCTGCCTTTCTTGGAGCCCCTTCACGCGGCGGAATCAATGAATTCTATCCCCAGCGCCTCGCTAAACCCCTGCACAAAAGCCTGCCTCACCTCGTCAAGAGAAACATCGCGGCCCAGTTCCCGATTGATGGACGTGACCACATCTCCCGCGCATCCGCCGGGAATCACTTGGGCCTCCCGCTGCGGGTCGTAGTCGATCAGAATAGAGCCGTGCTGCAGGAACGCGCCTGAGGCCCGCCGCTGAGCGCTGCCGACGATCTTGCGGCCCTGCACCAGGATCTCGTACCATGACGGGGAGGAAAAACAGGCGGCGTCCTTTGCATTCTTATCCACACGCTCTGCATGTCTGCCTCCGCGCGAGACGATCTCTGCCGGGACGCCGATGTTCCTGAGCCCCGCGAGGAGTCCGGCGGCTATGACCTTGTAGGTGCCGAGCACATTAGCGGGGAAGAGAGGATTGTCGGTCCGGGCAATGATGCTGTAGGTAAGTTCTTTATCGTGAAGCACTGCCCTTCCGCCGGTGATGCGGCGCACGATGTCGAAGCCAAGCCGCTTGCAGCCTTCGGCATTCACTGCTGTTTCGCTTTTCTGGAACCTGCCAAGCGAGACCGCAGGGGGTTGCCAGGCATAGAACCGGAGAACCGGCAGGTCCTCACCTGCCTGCGCGCGGGCCAGCAGCTCTTCGTCAAGGGCCATGTTGTAGATGCCGAGGTTGGGGCCGGTATGTATGTATCGCCATGGTTTCATCATAAGATTGAAAACGGCATTTGGCCGCAGATGAACGCTGATTTTCGCAGATAAAGCTGGGCATCCATCAGGAAAGATCCCTCAGCAGAAGAGCAAATTTGCGGTGACTCCCCGACCCCGCGGTCACTTTTTACTATAGAACGAAGGCTCGTTGTTCGGCCGCGTCTTGAACCTCCGGTACGACCACATATACTGCTCCGGCTTTTCGCGGACCAGCCGTTCGATCTCCTCGTTCATGCGCTTGGCGTCTTCGACAGGGTCCTTGCCGGGAAAGTCCTTAAGGGCAGGATGGAACCGCACTTCGCAGCCCCGGCCGTAGGGCAGAACGTGGGTGGTGCAGGGAACGACTGCCGCGTTCGTGCTCTCTGCGATACGACTGAGCGCCGTGACCGTTGCCGCAGGAATGCCGAAGAACGGCACGAACACGCTTAAGCGCTCGCCCATGTCCTGGTCCGGGAGATAGTAGAACTGCATGCCGTCGCGAATGCTCCTGATGAGCGGCCTCAGGCTGGCCAGGTGCATCACCATGAACGCGCCGAACCGTTCCCGCCGCCGGAAGAGATACTCCAGGAGCGGGCTTCTCGACTTCCGGTACATGGATACGATCCTGCGGTCCATGGATACGCGGATCCCGCCGATGTCAAGACCCATGAAATGGGGGGCAAGCAGGATTGCGTTCCTACCGCGTGCCAGAACAGCATCGAGATGATGCTCGTCGCGCAGGGTGACGACGCGCCGGAGCCGCCAGGCAGGCGCGAACCAGGCAACGCCGAGGTTCAGCAGCGCGATGCCGGCGGCGCGGAAGTGGCGCCCAAGCAGCCGCCGACGCTCGTCCGGGCCGAGCTCGGGGAAGCAGAGCTCGATGTTCCGCGATGCAATGCGGCGCGCCGGAGAATTGAACAGGGAAAAGAACCACCCCAGGGCATTGCCCTGGACCCAGAGCACGCGTTGGGGAAGCCAGCTGATGACGATGACGCAGGTCAGGATAAGCAGTGCGTACCAGTTCCGGGGGCGAAGAAATGTTTTGAGGGTTACCGTGGCCATAGTTAGTAAGCTGCCTTGCGGCTTCTGCGTCCTGCAGGTTACGTACTTTCAGGCAGCGCTGCGGGCAGCAGTGCGCATTGTAGCCTGCCGGACCCGCCAGTTCAAGAGCAAAATGTGCATGTGCGCGTTTTGCCGGCCTCTGTCAATGGCGTCGGATCCTTTTGCCTCCTCCCTGCAAAACCTCTAAGGTATCACCCTGATGAAGTCCACGCCTTCGAACGTCGCAGTCCCTATCCTGCCGGTCACGTGGACAGGCACCTGGTCGCCGTCCGGAAGGATTGCGATCATTGAGCTTCGATCGAACTTCACCTTGAGCACGTCATGATCATGCTCCGCGCGGTCTTGATCGCACCCGTGATCGTAGTGATGATAGCTGTGATCATAAGGCCGCGTCTCGGCAGGGACGACACCTTCAAGCCTGATCGAGGATAGGTCCACGTCCAATGCCCGGTATCCATGGGGTAGTTCCATCTCTACCATGACCCAGTTGCCGTTGCTCTTTTTATTGAGCGTCTCGGGCTCCACCTCGATATCGACATTGATGCCGGTCTGAGGCACATGGACCGTAAAGGACGCGTTGTTCATCCAGGGGCCGTACCGGTCGCCGTCAAAGGCCCGCGCCCGCCACTGGTAAGCAGTGTTATCTGAAAGCGGCGCGGCAAGCGTCATGGTCGTGATACCGGCGCCGCCCTGGGGCACGCCGGAGAGGGACTGGATAAGCGCCATGCCGCTGTAGATCTCGACGTCGTACGTGAGGTTGTCGCTGTCGGGATCAACAGCGTTCGTTACTGCAAGGAGCGGGTTAAGCGTCGCAACGGTGCTTCCCTCCGCCGGAGAAGACAGGACCGGCGCGCCCGGCGCGTCGTTCGCGGTGTTCACGAAGAACGAGGACGCGTCCGACCAGCCGCTTGCAATAGCGCCGTCAAAGGCACGAGCCCGCCAGTAATAAGTGCCGTTCTCTGAAAGCGCCACCGGAACGGTCCAGGTCGTATTGCCCGGTGTTTCGGCAAGGACCCCGGAACTCGCTGCCAGGGTTGACAGTCCCGCATCTCCATAGACCTCGAACTCATAGGTCAGGACGTCCCTGTCGGGATCAGTCGAATTCCAAACTGACAGCACGGGGTTGGACACAGTCACGCCGGAACCGTTCGAAGGATTGGCCGGAACAGGAACGCTTGGAGCGTCGTTCGCGGTATTTACGAAGATGCTGATAATCTGCGACCACGCGCTCTCGGCCGCTCCGTCGCTCACTTTCGCGCGAACAAAGTATTGCGTATTTTCCTGCAGCCCTTCCGCGTGCCAGGAAGTGGTTCCCTGTCCTTCCGCGATGCCTCCGGAACGGAAGATCTCTGCGCTGTCGAAGGTCAGGACCGTGTCGATCTCGAAGAAATAGGTCAGGACAGCTGAATCAGGATCAGCGCTGTTCCTAACGACCACATCGGCGGCAAGAAACGGTACCGTGCTGTTGTCCAGAGGCGTGGTGATCAGCGGCGAACTCGGCGCATCATTTTCCGTGCTCACGAAGAATCTGCCCGTTGTCGACCACGGTCCCTCGATCTGTTGGTCATCGGCCTGTGACCGCCAGAAGTACCAGGCATTTTCCTGGAGGTTTACCGGGACCTGCCAGGACGTCGTACCCTCGCCACCTGCAACCTTTTTCATGGTCGCGGTGATCTGTGCAAAATCGGGATCGAGGGCCAGATCGAAATTATAGGTAAGGACCGGGCTGTCCGGATCTGCGGCGTTCGTGACCGCGAGCACCGGGGCAAGCGTGTCTACCCAGGTGCCGTCAGCCGGACTCGTCAACGTCGGCGCCGAGGGCGGATCGTTCGCGGTGTTCACCCGGAACGATGCTGCCGCCATCCACGGGCCGTACAGCTTTTCGTCATAGGCCCTGGCCCTCCAGAAATACGTACTGTTTTCCTGCATATCGGCCGGCACGGCCCAGGCGGTCGTCCCGGTCTGCTCAGCAATCGGTCCGGACGAAGCGACCAGGTGCATAAGCCCGCCGTCTGCGTATACTTCGAACTCATAGGTGATCCGGTCGTCGTTCGGATCCGCAGCATTGCTGATCGTGAGGAACGGTGTGAATGTGTCCACATCAGAGCCGGCGCCGGGCGAGAAGAGCGCCGGGACGGTGGGCGCGCCTTCAACTCTGAAATATGTTGCTGCAAGCGTTTCTTCGGTGCCGTTGATATGCGCCCGGAGAACGACGAGATAGTCCTTGGCACTGTAGGCCGTGGTATCGATCGTTCCGCTCCCTGAATAGGCGGCACCGATGGACAACGTCGCCTGGGACGAGAGGGCATCGTACACGGTCTGGTTGACGGCATGGACGGCCTGGGCGGAAAGCGATATATCCTGCAAGTCGACATTTCCGATGTTCGTCACTGAATAAGAGACGTTCACGGGCTCGCCGGCCATGAGGCTCTGCTTGTCCACGGACACCTGACCCCGGAGTGCGGACTTGGGCGTTACGTTATTGCTGATCACGAGGTTCTGCGTGCCTGTGGCGATGATCGCGCCTGTCGCATCTTTCACTTCAAGCGTGACGGGATAGGTCCCCGGGGAGTACGCGGCGGTGTTCCAGAATGCCTTGAACGTGAATGACGCGCCGGGCATGAGGGTTGTGATGGTCTTTGTTTCCGAATAGAGCGCGCTTCCCTCCCCTGACCCTTGATCCATGGCCCTTGCGATTGTTATTTTCGCCGTCAGGTTTTCGTGAACACCCTCTCCGCTTTGGCTCGTGATGACGGACGTTATCGTTGCCTGTTCGTTTGCGCTGTAGGATATTTTGTCCGTGACAAGCGCAACGCTGATGCTTGCGTCGAGGCTTCCGCTGTATGCCACGGTTTTCGTTATCGTCTGGTTTAAATCGCCGGTGCAGGTCGCGGTGTACGTCATAGCGCTGGTTATCTGCTGCGAGTACTGGAACAGCTTTGTTTCTCCGGGAAGCACCATGATTTGCTCTGATGTATCTAAATTCGCGCCCTGCACTCCGCATTCCGTGCTCGCAGCTACCTTGCCGACGTTATTGAGCGTCAGGGTGACAGGAAACGGATCGTTGCCTGGCCGCATCAGGCGCGGTGAGCGTTGCCGTCACGGCCGATGAGCCAACTTCGTATTGGTCTGCTATTTCGGCAAGATTCGATCCGGTCTGCGTCACCGTTCCGGCAAGCGAAGAGACTCCGACAGGTCCTGCATGGTTGTCGTGGTGAACGAGATGCCTTTCTTGGCCGGCACATCGAAAGGTTCCGTATAGATTGAACTTGGTTGCCGGCCGTCAGCTGACACCGTACGCTACGATAAGCTGTCGCACTAGCTGCCAGGTTTCTCACTTCCCCGGTGATCGTCACCGTCTCGCCGGGTTTGTAAATCTTTTTGTCCGTGCTGAAGGAGAGTATGGTATTCCCCTGGATAACATAGAAGGGATATTCCGAGGTCGCGATGGTCTGCCCGGTGCTGGAGGTCAGCGCGCCCTGCAGGTAGAGCTTGCCGGGAACATCGAGCGTGCCGATCGAATTGGTAAGATTAGAAACCATGCCCTGCGCCAGATGTATCGGCGCGTCGGTCTGCCAGAGGACGTCTCCCGCGTAATAACCATAGGTAACTTTAATATCGTTAAGAAGAGGGTAGTTATCGTGTCTGTTGTCGCCAAAGCAGCTTCGATCTCGATCCAACGGCCTTGGGACTGGTTATTGCCGATCCACTGGCTGTGATATAGTCGCTCCACGTTGCGATGGACAATCCAGCGTCGGTGTCAGAACTGCGGGTGCGAAGCTTTATTGATGTGCCGAGCGGAGTAGTCGTATTGAAGGTTATATTTTCCCAATGAGACTGTTGGCCGCCGTCATATTTAGCGCGCCACGTACCGGATGAAGCATATTTTGTGTTGCGCGCAGTGAAGTTATCAAAACCTGCGCTTGCGTTTCCATTACTCCCCATCCACACCTTCATAAGAGGTCGCACCGGTTCCGCTGTAAAATTCGCTACGTTTCCAAGCATGACCCAATTTGTTCCATCATGGTAATACGTGCTAAGCTGGCTGCCTGTTCTGGCAATGCGCAGTTTTCCCGAAGTGTCAGAAGTGGGGACTTCATCCGTGTTTGCCATCACATCATTGACCTTGATACCTCGCAGATAAAATTCGCCGCTGCTGTTATGCATCCGTTTGATCATCGCAAAATTACCCGAGAATTGACCCGCGTCCGCGACAATAGCCAATTCCGGTCCTGTATCTCCAGTGGCATTGGTGCTGAACTCGCTCCAATCAACCTGGATGTCAAAATCGTTCAATAAGTAAGACCAGTTCTTTGTTTCTACGTTCTCGCCGTATAAACCGTTATTCACCTTGATATACAGCTTGCCGTTTTGGGTGACAAATGACCCCGAGTTATTCCCCCACAGATCGAGCTTTTCCCATCGATCCATATTCAATACTCCGGGATCGTAATTGTCATTAGCCGGCAGCAGCCGCACGGAATCAACCGTCTCGTTCTTGGTTACAATCCTGCCGGAGTTGATCTTAAAATTATCAAATTTGGCGTTTGCCGAATATCCCTGCCCTCGCCATATCCATAATTGAACGGAGGGTTTGTCCGCAAACTGTGAATACGTCCTGCTTAACATTTGAGTCCAGCCGGAACCATTCCAGTAGTAAGTCGCAATATTGCTGCCCATTCTCGTAATCCTCAAGCGGCCGGAGGAAACATAGCTTCCCGCGCCCGCCGAAGCGACCCTGCTTCCGTTTATGTTAATACCGCTTGAATAGCCGCCCGATGACATATTTTTCACAAAGACCCAGTAAGTACTCGCATATAAAGCGAATTCAGGGCCCTCGTCCAGGGCACTGTTATTCGAATCAAAATCAACCTGAATATCGAAATCACCGTCAAGCTGCCATAAACTTTTCGCACCGGATGCAGTCGTAGCATCATTTATGTACAGTTTGCCCGACTGAATACTGACATTGCCCCACGAGGACCATTTATTGCTATCAAGAGAAGTTTTGTCGAAATCATCATTCGGTATCAGCCAGTCATTCATGCCATATGTGTCTACACCGTTTCTAACCCCCTCTTGAAAATCGTTTTGACTCGCCCAGGTCTTCGACTTCTGGCTGTCCCCTGCCGCAGTGACCTGTAAATGCAGGTTTCCATTCTGGAGCGCGGTGCCGGTGTTGGTGATCGCACCGTAGCTCGTGATATTTTCGGTCGTGAGATAGCTCGGCTTATCGGTCTGGGCTGACAGGCCGGCCTTGATGCCGGCAATCGTGAGGGGCATGCTCACAATTTCGGTCTTTCCGGTCGATTCATCTTTGTAATTCGCGATGATGCTGTAACTGCCGTCCACCGCGCCGATAGGAATGGCGAGGGATGGTGTAGCGGTCGATCCGGCCGGTACAATTTGGCTATTGCTTCCCCAGGAAATTAATGCGGCCTTTGAATCGAAGAGATCCAGCGTATACTGAACGGTAGTATCAACTCCCCCGGTGTTCGAAATAACGGGGCTGATGCTTCCGCCCGCAGTATATGCCGTCTGGTCGAGCGACAGAGACAAAGCGGATTCCGGTATTGTGAACTGCGCACTCTGGACGGTAGTCGATCCCGACGGCAGGGTGAGCGTTATGGTTGCCGTATGCTGCCCGGCAGTCATAGTATCAGGGATTGCAAAGGAAACCGGTATCTGAACACTTCCGGCACCCTCGCCCCCTGCGGGAGAGGGGGAAGCGTTATTGTTTTCGTAAAACCCGCATCCGGGACAGCAAGCGTGATCGTCATGCCCTCCTGGCTGAAATTTCCCGTATTGCTCAGGCTGGTCACGAGATTCGCCGTTTCCCTGATCTTGTACGATGCCTTGTCGAACATCATGGTAGCGTTCACCGTGTTCGGCAGCTGGATCGTCATCGCCTGCCCGTCCATCGTTTCATCGCTCTGCGTATATGTGAGCGTGTATGCGCCGAACTTAATCGCAGGTAGCGATGGGTCATAAGCAAGAGTTTTGGTCTCACTTGTTCCCAAACTAAACGACTGCGTCGCGCTGGATATCACCTGGCCGTCGGGGTCCGTGAGGATCACGTTGAGCGCACCGGAGGATACGGCGTATGTGCCAGTGTTCGCAAGGTTGAAGGAGACAGTGTTTGCGCCGGTGATGAATGCGGCGGGCAATACGGGGGTCACTGATATCTGGCTCGTGAATATGCCGAAGTTGGTCG
The DNA here is from genome assembly GCA_963818475.1 of Nitrospirota bacterium. Taxonomy (GTDB): domain Bacteria; phylum Nitrospirota; class UBA9217; order UBA9217; family UBA9217; genus GWC2-56-14. The sequence goes on from CAWFSF010000005.1 coordinate 285,289, forward strand.
ATACATCCCCTAGTTTCGCCGCGTTTGCGTCATAGACCTCCGCCAGAACCGTGTAGAAACCGCGCTGGGGATTTGCGGGCAGCGCAAAGTTGAGGCTCTGGACAGTCGGGCTTTTTGCGATCAGGCTCAGGTCCAGGCTCGTGTCGAATACGCTCGCGCCGGAGGGATCGCTTACCCGCAATTTCAGCGTGACCGGATATCCGATCGAGCGGTTGTTCCTGATGATGATGGAAACGCCGGCGGTGTCGCCCTTCCTGTAGATCGCCTTGTCGGTCTCGGCAAATACATTCACGAAAGCGGGAGGGGTCTTGGACATCATGGGGTTGTAGATCAGGACCCCTCCGGCTGCCAGATCGCCGGTGATGGGCACGTTCCAGTATACGTCCCCAGTGGGTCCGGCGGGGGTCCCGACGGTGATGGTTCCGGGATTGACGCCCGTGATCTTGTACGAGCCGTCAGCAGCGGAAATCGCCTGAAGGGCGTAGATACCCGAAGTCGCCTGTACGGTTACGCCAGCGAAGGGGATATTATTATCAGCATTCCAAACAATGCCCATGACAGTGCCGGATATGGGATTGACGGACATGACGACCTTGCCGAGGTTGATGAAGGTGCCTGCGCTGATAGATGCGGTGACGGTGAGTGGTGAATATCCGGCCAAGGAAAGGGTTATCTGCTGACTGCCGACCGGGATGCCGGAGAGCGCGAACATGCCGCTTGCGTTCGATGTGGCGGTGTATGATGGATCACCGGTGAGCAGAATGCTGACGCCTGATAGTAGCGTATTAGTCGTTGCATCTACGATGGTGCCCATGAGCGAGCCGGTTGTTGCTGCGGGCGGCGGCGAGGCGGGTATGTGCTCGGAGAGATAGAGCGCCTTGAGCGCAAGGGCTGTGCTGTAAGGATCGTCGTTCCAGGAACCATTGGATGATTGCGTGGTTGTGATGTAGTTCAGAGCATTGCCGAGGATCGTCGCGTCGGTTGATATGCCGACTAATGCGGAATACGCGAGAGATGTTTCATACACAGTGGATATAGGGTATCCGAACCCGCCGTCTGTGTTCTGATGACTGGAGAGATATGCCGTGGCTTTAGTGATTGCTGTGGCGATAGTCGAAGTTTGGGGGAATTGCTGGAGTGTGGCTGCGACGATTGCGGTCATGTAGATTGTGCTGGGATCGTCTTTGAAGAAACCCAAATCCGCCGTCTGCGTTTTGGCTGTTCGTGAGATAGGCGAGTCCGGTGTTGCTGACTGAGAGATCGGGGTGATTCGCGGCTTTAAGGGCTTGGAGGGCGAGGGCGGTTGAAAGAGGGTCATTTGCAGGTCCATTTTTATAATCCCAACCACCATCCATGTTTCGACGACCGAGCAATGTGCTTATTAGTCCGCTGGAATCAGTGCCGCTGCTGTACAAGGAATATATTTGACGAGATAACTCATCGGCAGAGTTTGCAGTTTGAAGGGCAAGCCAAGTTATTCCGTTTGTATAATTTACAGAACCAGTGCTAGTAGATTTTAATGCATTGGCCACTTCAGCGCTGTATACAACAGTCAAATCTGCCTGGGAGCCCCAACTGCCATCAGTGTTTTGATTTTCCGATAGCCATGTTATGCCGTTAACTATTGAGGTGCTTTGTGCGTAGCAAGGAATCGACCATAATGAGAAAGCAATTATCGTCAGGCTAAGAATCTTTTTCATATAGACTCCACATAATTTGAGACTGCCTTGAGCATCGGTGAATATCGTCAATTTATTTGAATGGGTTTATTTTAATGACATTCAAGAAAGAATCAAAAGTATATACATTACCATTCTTATCAAAATTATAAATCGGTCCATCTTCATCAGAAGCTATTTCAACACCATTACATTGGGCTGCTATCTTTTTACCATCTCTAACAGTAATTGAATACAATATCTTTCCTGGATATTTTGTATCTGGGATATAAGATTCAATGTCATAAATATGATTGACGAACCTACCCTTTGGGATATGAGCAAATATGCCTTTCTGCCTATCGTCACGAGAACCGACCGACTCTTGATATTTTCCATCGGGATAGTAAATTTCTACTCTGTCTTCAAAAAAATTCCAGACATACACCTTATCATCTTTATCAATACCTATATCCTGGATGATATGGCTAATTTCGGGCTTAATCTTTTTCACAGGTGGCTGCAACTTGAATTCAAATAATAATTTCCCCGTATCGTTGAATTTCAAAACACGGTAATTTACCGAGTTACCAACATAGATATTACCCTTACTATCTATGGCAAGCGCGCGAGGGCTGACAGAAAATCTCTCGCCGTCCGGATCACCAAGAGTCTTTTGTAGCTTTCCGAAACCATTAGGCCCCTCCGAGTTTTTAATAACCAGCTCTTTAAAACACCTTTCTCCCTTCAGCTTGAGCATGTGATGTCATCATGCAGATTAAAATAATAGCAAATGCAATAATTGCTCTTTTCATTTGGGCTCCATCGTTACTAACGCATCGTGCATTCTTTATCTAATGAACACAGGGTTTCTCGCATCCTCAGCAACTTTTCTCTTTTGGCCTGTCACTGTGTTAACATAACTAATGTCCAAATTGACGTTTTCTGCTTGGTCCTCGTAATACAGATCATTAGACAAACCCAAGCTAAACTTTGCCGGAGCAAAGGCTGGTTGAATTTTTATTTCTTTTATTTTTTCCATTTTTTCTGCACTATATAAACTGACGGACTCGGAACTACCAACTGCTAAGGTATTATCATCAAACCATTCAGAATAGTAGCCTTCGCCAACTTTAATTAGATTGTCATTAGAATTTGTCATATTTTTCAAATAAACATTCCACGCTCCGGAGGCAAAAGAAATTCTTCGGCCATCTGGAGACCACTTGGGAGCTGAATATTGTTTAGGACTGTCTACTGTCAGGTCCTCTTTTCGAAGTGACTTAAGATCAATGAGCCAAAGATGCCTAACCGTTTCTTTGTAAGCTTTGTTAAATGAAGAGGTATGGAATTCTTTAAGAGAATTGCTTATAAAAACAACTTTGTCGTTTGCAGGGGAAATACTCGGATTGCTCATGTCAGTTTCTAAATCAGTTAAATATTTTTCCCTCCAAGTTGCGATGTCCAATTCGTACATCTTTTTGAAATTTCTCACGTAAACTATTTTTGTTAAATCATACGATACACAATAATTAGTTATATCCTTTTTAGCAGTCAATTTCTCTTGGGCCCTTCTAGGCATATCCATAAGCCAGATGTCACCATTTTTCAGATAAAGTAATTTTTTCTGCAATGTTGTTTTAGACGTGCGTACATTCTTCGAGCTTTGTATGCTCGCAGCGTAACAGATCGACATGGAACAAATTAAAGCAGTCATAACAGTAACCATTGGCATAAATGTCTTTCGAGTTAACATTTTCATTCTCCCATGAGATGTTGAACTAAGGATTTCTTATAGTCCCATAACCAACGAATAGTTCACCTGCATAACAGCTTGTACATGGTTTATTTGCAAGTGCTGAATTTAGTCTTTTTCCGGTAAGAGGCGAAATATTTACATTAGGATATTCTGTATTCAAGTATTTAATCCCAACGCCTGAATTACTCGCATCAATAAATACCACTGTTGCGTCGTCGGTGGTTGATGGCGCAATTACAATTCCCTCATGACTTAATGGATGATTCGGACCTGTGGTATCGTTGAAGAAAACGATGTCGCCGACTAAAGGGGCACGATCACCTACACCACCATTTAAGTTTTGTGTAACTGCAATCAAATAATGATAATAGACACCATTACCATTATAAAGTAAGCCATATTGTTGCATCAGATTATTGCCGCAATTTGCCCACTCATCTAAGCATATACCTGCTGCCCAATATGCTTTCCGCACCAAACCAACACATTGGCCAACCTGCTGATAGCCTTGCCCTAAGAGATCTGCGGCTGTCAAAACGATTGGCTCGCCTTCCTCAAGTGATGCGGCTGTAGCAATTGTATTCCTCGTTTGAGGATCAATCCCGTCTTTCACCCATCCAAGTGGTTCTTTATGAAGCTGAACAATTTGCATCCCATCTTTTTTATTCGTACTATCACTACCCGCCAGTCCGCCGCTGATCATATAGGCACCGGCTCCGGTAAGGGTATCCTTGATAATATATCCCGCCCCGCTCCAGTCATTTATCTGCACGTTCGTCTGAGAGATAGTCACATTTTTACCGGCGTTGACTGCATTCTGGACGTCTGTTTTGATATCCGAACTTACCTGTAATGTTGGAAGGATCTGGCTGATGTTTGCTGCATTGATGTGCTGAATCGGAATCCCACTCGTTGCCGCTGTCTGCAACGCTTTGACAGCCGAGACAGATAAGAATGCATCGATCTTCTCATAGATGTCATGCTCGTAGTACGAGCCTACCAGCCCATGCACATCCATGTATGCCAGCTCTTTATTCGCGTCCCCATCTCGCGCTGATACGATTATTCCGGTCATCGCAACGTCCATGTTTATACCGGACGGCATAGCTGATTTCGGCAAGCCAAATACGCTTGAAACTGTAAGGGTGAATGATGTAATTCCCTCGGAAATAGTTCTAGCGATTACCGTGTTGAAGAGCTTGGCGCCGGACTTCTGGACCTTATCGTTCGCAAGAAAATAGGTCGTGGCAAGGATAAACAGATGCTCTCCAATCAAATCGTCTGTTCCGAGCGTACCGGCTGTTTGCGATAAGACGTTAGTATTCAACTGGTATCTTCGCTTTCCGAGCACATTCTCATTGATCCCCTGAAGGTCCAGCCCAATGGCATAGTACGCTCCAGCGAGCAGTTTTTTGTCTCTGGTTTCGGTATTTCCGTTCGGCTGCGTAAACCGCATGGTCAAGCTCTGATCCGCTCCAAGAGTTGTGGCTTCTCCGGTTAGCTCGATGACACCCTCTACACGGAGTACTGGTTTGAGATTCAACATATACGCTGGCACATCATAGATAAAACCTCCATAATTCGCTATCAAGGTTTCGTCAGTAGACGTCGCAGGTATGTATGAAACAGTGATCCGCTTTCCTGCTAGTTCCGGGGTGGAAGCGCTATATGAGACATTTGAGCCTGTTGCAGGATTCGTGAGGGTGAATGCAACTGTTGCCGCCATTTTGGCAGTGATGCTGGCAAATTTCGCCCCTTGAACAACTGTTATATAGGGCAAAGTAGATGGCAAAAAATGATATGTCTCTTGCGTTATCTCACGATAGCCTTTCACATCCACGATTGAAGTGTCAGGCATGTTAGCGTCAAGATAGTTTTGAATTTGACTTTGATAATAATGCACAGCGTTCTGGTTCTGGACTTGACTGAGATATGCGTCCTGGCTGAACGGCACGGCTGCAGTGATATCAAAACCGTTTGTGTAAGTGTATTGTTTGAAGCTGCCGTCCATGGGTATCCAGGTTTTGAGGCTATCATCCATCATGGTGCCTCGGTAGTTGCCGTAAGGAATGTAGGTTTCCACCCAAAAATGCTCCAATCGAAGTGATTTTATCATGCCGCCTGAAATGATCACACTAACCGGCACATTTCCGCTTGCGATAAAGTTAGCCGCAGCCCTGGCATCCGTGAAACCACCTACCCAATTCATCGCTTTATCAATCGGCACCTCAATCGTTCCATAAGCATACTTTGCGGGTAAGTTTGATGTTCTGAGTAAGGCAATCAACAGCGATGCAGTGTCGATATCATTACACTGTTTTGACTGGAGGCACATGTCCGCGCCCTGGATGCTGCCGTAGGTAGGGACAAATTCAATATTATTCTGCACCCATTCAAGTATTTTGGTAGGTTTGTTGTCAAGTTGGGCCGCGAGGTCTATGATATCCTGGGTGAACTGTACTTCGGGGGTCTCGGCGAGGTCGTCAGCTGTTGGCGCGTTTTGCGTCAGCGCGATGAGGAATGTTGATGAATCGGCGAAGGTGAATTGCGGAATTGCTCCCTCACCCCAGCCCTCTCCTCGGACGGGTAGAGGGAGACCAAGAGATATATCGCTGTCCGGCCCGTTGAATGCAAGCTGAACAGATTTACTGGCCAATGTGGAATGCGGAATGCGGGCTGCGGAATCTACAATCCGTGTGAATTCAGGCTCAAGCGTGGCCAAATTCTTTATCTTTTTTCCCTGTGGGAAGTCTCTCTCGAATTCCTCTTTTTTCAGTCTCGGTTCGCGCGCCTTGGTTGTCTTCCGCGCACTGAAAGGAAGATTATTCGGATCGAGCTTCTGATGCTTTGACGGTGCTTTGACCTTTGCAAGATGCAGCCTTACCTTTTCTACTTTGGCCCTGCGGTCTGATTTGGTCTTTGCCTGCTCCACACCGTCGAGGTTTGCCCTCAGCTCTTTCAGATTATCTTCATAGTGCTTTACGAATTTATAATGCCGATCGAGGATCTCTTTCGGAAGCTTTGCGTCTTTAAGCTTCTTCTCCGTGGCGCTGAATTCTTTTTTGAACTCGACATCCGCTGATTCGATGTCTGCCCTTTTCGCCTTGATGGCATCCCGTTCCCGCGTATCGTCCTCGCCCCTGTCTTCTTTATCCCTGACCTTGTCAACATTCTCCCGGATCCCGTCGAGGGCTTTTTCAAACCGTTCCTCGGGCCGTCCTTGCCCCTTGCTACTTGCTACTTGATCCTGACTGATTCCCGACTTGCGCGCCTCCCGCTCCGCCGCATACGCAACCGCCTGCCATAACGGCAAAAAACTCCAGCAAAAAAAGAAAAGCGTAATGGCTGAGATGTTTCTTAAGACACGATGGAACGTCCGCATGATTCCTCCACTGATAGAGTGCTGCAAAAACACGATAGCGCAACTAAATGCTGAAAATGTGCGTCAGGGTAGCATAGTCTTTGTTACTTGTCACCTGTCAGAAGTGACAGGTGTGCTGAGCAGTGATAAGGAGGTTCTATGACAGGTGAGACGAAAAAGAAGTGCGCGTTACTTGTATCATGAAGGCGGGTTTAGTGTCAATCACGACGATGGGGTAATTTCAGACTAATGATAATCACAACTTTAGAAGGCAGTCATGGCATCAATGATCGATACAGGTGAGACACGTCGCGGTGTTTTCTGCCATAAAAAAACCTGAGAATCTGTACGACTCTCAGGTTTGCGTTTTTTCTGATCCGCTCACGGCGGACCGGTCAGGTGCCTCAGCCGCCGCCCCAGGAATGGCCGCCGCCGATGCTGCAGCTTGAACCCGAACCGGCTGAAGAGAACTTGGATACGAGTTTTTTTGCCTTCTTCTGCTCGCAATAGGGGCAGACCGTATCTTCTTCCTTTGCGGTGATCGACTGGAGCAGCACGAAATCCTTGCCGCAGGCGCCGCACAGATATTCATAAAATGGCATATTCAATCCTCCTTCTGACAAAACTGCACTGAAAACTAGCATTTACAGCGCTCCCGTGCACCGAAAGCGTAGAGTATAATACTCATGGGACAGAACCCTGTCAAGGCAAAAATCATGAGCATAACGCCCACCAGGCCCGTAAAGATGAACCATCCCGGGTGTACAAAATACCCCAGGAGCACGCTCCCGAGCACGAAGATCCCGGCCAGCAGCCGGATGAACCGCTCCAGATACCACGTTTTTGTGTCTGCGATGAACATGTTGTCACCTCCTGTTGTATTTCGGATTTCGGATTTCGGATTGCGGATCAACTTCAATGCCACAGTTTTTAATTCGAACCCTGCTACTCTGACCCCTGTACTCCTGTCTTTTAAAGGCATGCGAACGGCGCTTTCCTGTCCTTTGATGCGAATCGAGAATAGTTGGGGGACGTGAAGATGTCCATCATCATGTGCCTGCTTATCACTCCCACGTACTTTCCGTCCTTCACCACAGCGACTACGGAGCAGCAGCTTTTCAGAAGCAGCGAAATGATATCCGGGGTCGGCGTTGTTGCCTCCGCGATGATCGGCGCGGGAACCATGATAGCCGAAGCCTGGATACAGTCCAGGTCCCGATCCTCTCTGATCACGTCCAGAATGGCATTTTCCGATACAACGCCCAGAAGCTTCCGGTCGGCGTCCACGACCGGCATTGCAGCCAGTCCCGACGATATGATCTTCATCGCCACTTCACGCGCCGTGGTATCCGGCGCGACGCTGATTTTTTCCCGCATAATATGCCACGCTGCTATTGTCATGTTCTTTCCTCCTTGAATGCTGGGGTCAGGGTATTCCCTGCTACTTGACCACTGGCTACTGTGCTCCTTGACCCTGCCTTGTTAAAATCTCTCCCACTGCTTCGTATCAGGATTAAAGGCCTCGCTGAAAGCCGTGACCTCCTGCTGCAGTCCCACGTCGTAGCCCTCGTTCAGCCCGACAGTTGACCAGCATTTTGATCGAGCGAAGCGAGCTCAAACTGTTTCCGGCGATGCGAAGAGCAAGTTTGTTCGCCTCTTCGTCGAGCGTCTCGGTCGGAACGACCTTGTTCACCAGCCCGATGCGGAGCGCCTCTTCGGCATCAACGGTCCGGCCGGTGAACAGCAGTTCCTTTGCCCTGCCGATGCCGACGGTCTTGGCGAGCCGCTGTGACGACCCGAAGATGGGCGGCACGCCGAACTGCGCTTCGGGGAACGAAAAGACCGCGTCCGCAGCCGCGATCCTGATGTCCGCGGCAAGCGCAAGACCCAGGCCGGCGCCCGTGGTCTCGCCTTTGACCGCGGCGATCACCGGGACATCCAGGTTCTCGATGTGTTTGAGCAGGTTGTAGCCCACTTCGGCAAAATGGCCCGCTTCGTCCTTGGTCATTTTGACGAAGCCTGCATAATCGATCCCTGCTGAGAAATTCCTGCCCCGGGAGGCGATCAGGACCACGCGAAGGTCTGCCTGGGCAGCGTACACTTCGCTTACGGTCTTGTTCAGCTTCGACAGGACCTCCTTGTCCAGATAATTGACCGGCGGGTTATCGATCGTGACCGTGCTGATCCAGTCTTTGCATTCTATGGTGACGCATGTGTTTGACATGACGTACCTCCAAGTGCTCATGGGTGAATCGGTAAAGGGGTGAGTCGGTAAATTGGTGAAGAAGAGGAAGGCTCTTTTCTCCCGATTCACCCATTCACCTATCAACCGCTTCACCGTCTTTCTAAGTCGCTTCCCAATGCTTCTTTTCCACCATGTAGTAGAACAGCGGCACCACCACCAGCGTCAGCGCCGTTGACGCCAGCATCCCGAAGATGAGCGCCAGGGCCAGGCCCGACCAGACCGGGTCGGTCACGATCACGGCGGAGCCGAGGATCGCGGCCGCGGCAGTGAGCACGATCGGCCTGAAACGGATGGCGCCTGCCTCGAGCAGCGCCTGCTCCAGCGGCAGGCCTTCCTGCTTCTTGTCCAGGATGAACTCAAGCAGCACGATCGAGTTCCTGACCACGATGCCCGCCAGGGCGATGACGCCGATCATGGACGTGGCGCTGAAGTAGACGTTCGTCATGGCAAAGCCCGGCATGATGCCGATCATCGAAAGCGGGATCGACGCCATGATGACCACGGGAATGGTGAACGACCGGAACCTGCCGACCAGCAGCAGATAGATCGCGATCAGGGCCACGCCCATGGCAGCGCCCAGGTCGCGGAACACGTCAAGGGTCAGCTTCATCTCGCCGTCCCACTTGATCTTGTAACCGTCAGGCACAGGGTGCTTCCAGAGATAGCGCATCATATCGATCACGGCATAGACCTGGCTTCGGTCTCCCATCTCGGCGTACACATAGGTCACGGGTTCAAGGTTCTTGTGATGGACGGCCTTGTCCATCTCTGCGGGCACGATCGTTACGAGCGACGAGAGCGGCACCTGGCTGCCCTGCGGGTTCGAAAGAAAGACCTTGTCCATGTCCGACAGGCCCGTGCGGTCGCTTTTCGACAGCCTGAGCATGATCGCCACGGGGTCCTTTGCTGCCGGCTGGTGCAGGGTCGATACTGCCATGCCGGCTACGGATATCCGCAGGGTCTGGACGATCTGCTCCGTCGAGATGCCCATGAGCGCAGCCTTTTCCTTGTTCACGATAAGCTGGTACTTCTCCTGCTTCTCCTTCACGCTGTCGTCGATGTCCACGACCTCGCTGGTCTTTGCAAAGAGCGTCCTGATGTCCGCGGCGATCTCGCGCTGCTTGTCGTAATCGGGCCCGTAGATCTCGGCCACCACCGTGGCGCGGACCGGAGGGCCCGGAGGGTCTTCAACCAGCTTGATGTTCGCGCCGTATTCCTGTCCCAGCTTTGTGACGGCGGGCCTGAGCTTCAGCACGAGCTTCTCGCTTGAGGTCGTGCGGTCTTCCTTGTCGATCAGGTTCACGCGGATATCGGCAAAGTGGCTTGCCTCGCGGAACGCGCCTCCCCGGAGCAGTCCGTTAAAGTCCATGACCGAACCGGTGCCCACAAAGGTCTCGTAGTCCCTGACCTCGGGAATGCGCTGGAGATGGTCGCCGACAGCACGCGCGACACGGTCCGTGTTCTCGATCACCGTGCCTGCCGGCATATCGATGGACACCAGGAAGGTGTTCTTGTTCGCCTTGGGCAGCATGCGGAACTTCACCAACTGGAACAGGGGAAAGGTCATGGCGACAACAAAAACCACCATGATGATGCCCAGGAATATTTTTCGCTTTTTTGCGTTCACCAGCAGCGGCGCAAGCACCTTTTTGTACAGAAGATAGCTTCTCGTCTCTTCGAGCGGCTGCATCTTTTCGCCATGATGATCGGCCTTCATCAGCCGGTAGCTCGCCCAGGGCGTCACCACGAAGGCCACCACGAGCGAGACGATCATCGCCACGGGCACGTTAAAAGGTATGGGCATCATGTAAGGCCCCATCATTCCCGTCACAAAGGCCATGGGGATGAAGGCGAGCACCACGGTCAGGGTCGCCAGGATCGTGGGCATGCCGATCTCGTTCACCGCCATGATCGCAGCCTGGAGCCGCGAGTGCTGCTGCAGCTTGTAGTGGCGGTGAATGTTCTCGACCACCACGATGGCGTCATCCACCAGAAGCCCCAGAGACAGGATGAGCGCAAAGAGCGTGATCCGGTTGATGGTCTGGCCCGCCACCATGCCGATGGCAAGGGTAAGGAACAGGGTCAGCGGGATGGCAAGCGCCACAATGGCAGCCTCGCGCCATCCGAGGGTGAAGAACAACAGGACGATCACCACGATGATCGAGACCACCAGATGGAACACGAGCTCGTTCACGGCATCGTTGGCGGTCTTTGCCGTCATTCCTCGTGACCGTGACACTGATCCCCGCAGGGATACTGGTCTTCTTGAGCTCATCGAGCTTGGTCAGAATTTCGCCCGAGATCTGAACGGCGTTCAGCTTCTGCCGTTTCGCTAAGGCCACGGTCACAGCAGGCCGTTCGGCCCCGTTGCCCCCGGCCGCGAGGCCCTCATGGGCATGCGCGCCAAAGGCGATGCGCGTCAGCTTCACCGTCTCTTCGAAGCCGTCTGAGACATCGGCCACGTCGTTCAGATAGACCGGCTTGTTGTTCGCCACGCCTACGACCGCGTTCTTCAGTTCGCTCGCACTGCTAAAGAACCCGCCGGTCTCGAGGGTCAGTTTTTTGCTCCCCTGCTCCAGGTCTCCCGAGAGCAGGTTCGCGTTCGACGCCGTGATGGCGCCGGCGATCTGGAGCACCGACAAGCCGTAGCCTGAAGCGCGCAGGGGATCGAGCGTCACGCGCACCTGACGGCTCCGGCCGCCGATCACGACCGTGTTGCCCACTCCCGGCACCTTGCGCAGTTCATCGAGCGCATGATCGGCAACGAGCCGGAGCTGCGCGTCGTCATAGGTTGATCCGGGCGCGGCCGAGAACGTGATTGCCACGATCGGCACATCGTCCACATCAATCGGTTTCACCAGCGGCTGGGATGCTCCCGGAGGCGCGAAATCCATGTTGGACATGAGCTTGTCGTAGAGCTTCACCAGCGACCGCTCCTTGTCCTGGCCCACGAAGAACTTCACCGTGACCATGGCCATGGAGTTCATCGAGACCGAGTACACGTCCTCGACGCCCGGGATCTCCCAGAGCTTTGCCTCGAGCTTTTTTGAAACCAGCTCCTCGACCTCTTTGGCGCTCGCGCCGGGCAGCATGACCATCACGTTCGCCGCAGGAACCACGTTATCTGCGGGTTCTCTTCGCGCGGCGTGAACCAGAGCGCGAACAGCCCCAGGATCGTCGTTGCCGCCATGAGCAGCACGGTGAGCTGGGAATTGATGAAGTACTGCGTTATCTTGCCGCTGATGTTGAGTTTCATTGTTCACACCTTTATATATACTAAAGCCGAAGCCAAATCTTTTGACACTGATCACGGCGGATTTACTTATGATCAAGGCGGATTAAGATCTTGACGTATCAGTGAAAATCATATTTTTATCCGACCTGATCCGTGTCAAAGATTTTTTATATGAGACGTTTCATCCCGAAATTTATTTCTGCGCACTGACGACTTTCCTGCCATCGAGCCGCGTTTCATGCCTGCTCACGATCACCTGGTCGCCGGCCTTCAGACCGGTCACTGCCTCGACGCTGTCGCCGTTCACCTCGCCGAGCTGGACCATCTGAAAGACCGCGCTCCCCTCGGCTGATACGATATACACACCTGAAATGCCCGACAGTTCCACGATCGCCGCTCTCGGGACCAGGATGGCCTCGCGCTTGCCGGTGCTGAACAGGGCCTTGCCGTACATGCCGGTGATCAGGCTCTTGTCGGACGGGATATCTATCTTTACGATAAATGAATGGGTCCGGACATCCGACGCGGGAACGACCTGCGCCACCGTTGCCTTGATATCCCTGCCGGGCAAGGCATCGATCTGCACGATCACGGGCTTGCCCGTCTGGATGTAGCGGAGGTCCTGCTCCCGCACCGTCACTTCGAGCCTCAGGTTCCGGTTATCCTCGATCTTGATGATCGGCTGGCCCGGCATCGCCATCTCTCCAAGATTGATATGCTTCTCGATGATCTGGCCGGAGATCGGGGCTTCGATGATCGTGTAGCTTTCCATTGCCTTTGCACCCTTCAGGCCTGCGTTGGCTGAATCGAGTCCGAGCGTCGCCTGGTCCATTTCCATCTGGGTGGCGGCCTTCTCGTCAAAGAGCCGCTTGATCCGGTCATACTGAAGTTTGGCGTTATTGTAGGCAGCCTGCGCCTGAAAGACCTGGGCGCTGATCTCTCCGCTCTCGATCCTGAGCAGCAGTTTGCCCTGCGAAACGTGGTCGCCTTCTTTCGCGTTCAGCGCCACGACCTTGCCCATGATCTTGCTCGACAGCACCGAACTGTTCCTGGAGCTGAGCGTCCCTACGGCGGCCACCACCGCGTCGATGGTCTTCGGCGCGATCATCACGGACGATACCGGGATCGGCGCCTCGTCCTTCTTCGACGCTTCCGCATAGCTCGTGTCTTTCCCGAGCAGGCCGTACCCCACACCTAGAATCGGCCAGAGCCAGTATCAAGGAAGCTCCATAGAGCTTTATTCCTGTCGATCGATCCGATCTTTTCTTTTATGGTCACGATATTCATAATGCTCTCCTCATTCCTAAATCCGACAATCCGCATTCCGCAATCCGCATTGCCGTTTATAGCGTTCCCTTCGCCAGCTTCAGCTCGGCCTGGGAGATATTGTTGTCGTACAGCGCCTGGAGCGCGTTGGTCCGCGCGCGGATGAGCGAACTCTCCGCGCCGAGCACATCAACAAAGGTCGTCATGCCTGATTCGTACCGCTTCTGAACGATCCTGAGGCCTTCCTCGGCTTCCTGTACCGATGAGGAGGTCGCTGCAATGCGGTCCGTGGACGCCGCAAGATTATAGAACGCCTGCCTGACCTGGAGCTGCTGCCGCCGATCGGGTCTGCTCTTCCAGCGATCCTCATTCTGCTGCTCAATGCGAGTCGCTTCCTTCACCTTTGCCCTCGTCACGAGCCCGTCAAAGAGGTTCCACTGCAGCACGGCCATGACTGCCCAGCTTTTCGCATCGCTGCCCGCGAGCTGGTCGCTGTTCCAGTCCATCTGGCCCATGAGGTTCAGGTTCGGCAGATACTCGGTGCGCGCCTGGCTCACGGATTTCTCGGCGTTCTGCCGGTTCAGGCCCATCGAGATCAGGTCCGGCCGTTTTGCCGCCGCCTCTTCAATTGCCGCGTTCAGGTCGGCCGGCGCCGGCTGGGCTGCAAGCGTTCCTTCGATCTCGTATTCCGTTCCCTGCGGCACACCCATGGAAAAAGCCAGGTTCGCTGCGGCAAGCTTGATGCCGTTCTCCGACCGGGTCAGCATCTCCTGCACCTCGGCCAGCTGCACCCGGGCGCGCAAAAGGTCGGACTGGAGCACGGCGCCCGCATTGAACCGCGCCTCGGCGAGCTTCACGTTCGCCTGGCTCGTCTCCTGCGACTGGAGCGCCACCTTGTGATATTCCTTTGCAAGCAGCAGCCCGTAGTATGCCTTCACCACGTTGTAGATGGTCTCCTGCCGCGTGCGTTCCCGGTCCTGGACCGATGCATCCCGTGCGAGCGCTGCCTGCGTTCTGCCGATATATTCCCTGCCGCCGTTGAACACCGGCTGCATCACCGACAGCCTCGTGTTGTAATTGCTGATCGGCTCGGGGTTGTTCATGATCGCGGGACTGAAATCTGCCGGGGAAACGATCTCCTGGTTCAGCTTGGTGCCGAGCACCATCAGCGGGTTGTCCGACCTGCTCCAGGTCTCGGAAAGCGTCACCTTCGGAAGAAAGCCCGACGCGGACTTGAGCACGCCTGCATCTGCGGCCTCGATCTGCGCGTCGGCCGCTTTGAGCCCGGGATTGTTCCTGAGTGCTGTTTCGATCGCCTGCGGAAGCGTGAGGCTTTCCGCTGCATAGCTGTAGATCGCCACTGCCGCCATGAGGAGCAGGAACAGCATGGTGCAGGTAATGACGCGCATGGTTTTTCGCAGAAGCCTGTTCATGTTCATCACCCTTGCGGTATGGTTGCGCAGGATCCTGCAGCAAACCCGGCGCTGTTCCAGACAACGATGCCGCCTTCGAGATTTTTAACGTTGTAGCCGAGACGCGCCAGGTGTGCGCTGGCATAAGCGCTCCGGTTGCCGACCCTGCAATAGACAACGATCTCTTTATCCTTCGGAAGTTCCCTCACCCGGAACCCCAGTTCCTGCACTGGGATCAGGTAGGACCCCGCTATTGCCTCTGCAGCGTTCTCCTGCGGAGTCCGCACATCGAGCAGCAGGAAATCCTCCCCTGAGGTGATCTTTCTGTTCAGCTCATCAGGACCTATATTGTCGAATCCATGGGATTGAAAAAACATTGTCTTGTACCTCCGTTACAACACGGGCCATATCTGCACTTATCAATTATAGCGGGGACTTAGCTAAGTATAAGAGAAGCTCGAACAATGGACACTGCCGGGGGGGTTTGCCTTTCGGGGGAAAGGAAGGGGTTTAGCAGCGTCCATTGTTCAAGCTTTGCCTGTTATATTACAATGTGCATGCCAAATACGTAATAGGTTGTTTTTATGATGTTTATTTGTAAGAACGAGAAATGTGCGTCAATTTCAGGAAACTATTGTCGAATTAGAACATGGTGGGAGTGCTTTAAGTAGTTGATTTTATAATGAACACAGATTAACATGCTTTCGACAATTATTTCCGCATTTATAAAAGCTTTTGGACACGGGTGGGAGCTATTTCTTTTGACACTGATTTTCACTGATTGTTTATGATTTATCCGAGGTGATCATAAGCCATCATGTTTTTTCAGTGTCAAAGTTTTTTTCTCCGTGCCTCAGTGGTGAAGCTTCTCCCAGCGACAAAACATACGGTTGACACAGGCGCAAACACTATGATATGGTTAGGCAAATAACGTTCAAGGAGGCGGCAATGGGAAGGTATAAACCGGTCATTTTCATCGCAGTCATGATGCTCTGCATCCTGCCGGGGCTCGGTCATGCAGCAGATGAGCTCTTTGATACGGAAGCCTCAACTGAGCTTGTGAAGAAGGGTATCGAAGACCTGAGGGCCGGCCGTTATGACGCTGCCATCGAGGCGCTCGAAGAAGCGGTCGGCATCAATCCGGAAGCGCCGGCGTTCTACTATCTCGGCTATGCTTATTACATGAAGGGCAAAAAGAACGATGGAGAGAACCGCACGAAAGCCATGGAAAATTTTGACAAAGCATATGAACTGGACCCAAACTTCACGCCCATAAAGATCAAAATCGAAGAACCGGCTGCAGCAGCGCCGGCGCCCGCAGTCCCGCAGCTGAATTAATCTATTCTAATATCTGACAACTCTAATACCTGACAACTCGATAAAGCAAAAAAGACCCGGCTGCACCTGCAGCCGGGTCTTACCATAACCATCATAGCGTTCAGGCAGCGACCCTTTCCCGCTATACCACCACGATCGCCACCTTCTCGATCGCACTGCCGACCACAAAGACCTTTATATTATTACTGTCGGTGTCAGAGGGCGCCAGAAAGAATCCCGCGTCCTCAGTGCCGTCCGGTTTGGTGAGGGTAAATCCTTTTTTAAAGGGGACCTCACCGTCGTAACAATCCTTTAGTATCATTTTTTCAAACTGTTCCGTCCATCTGTTGCACAAAGTGATACACAACGTTTCATTGACTCAACAACCAAATTATGCTAATAAGAGGCTGGGTTAAAATCAAGTTTCGGGAGAACGAGCAGAAGGAATTCATGCCGGCAACACCCTATACAACACTACGAGCAAAGATCGCGCTGTTCATCATCGTTCTGCTGCTGGTCACTGCCGGCATCTTTTCCTTTCTTACGGTGCAGATCATGAACAGCCGCATCACCGATGAGGTCACCAAACGCGCAGAAGCGCTCTGCAAAAGCACAGCAGCGCTGGCGCCGTACAGCATGCTTGCCGGCGACGTTCTCGGGATGGACAACATCGTTGCCCGGATAAAAGGGGCCAATCCCGACGTTGATTATGTTGCCGTGGCCGACGCCGGCATGCGGACCGTGGCCCATACCCGGGTGGAAGAGCGGGGCAAAAACCTGGCCCTCTCCCCGGGAGAACTGATCCGGCAGAACAGCGACGGCACCACGATCTACCGGTCGGATAAAACATCGGGCCTTTTTCTTGAGATAATGACGCCGGTTGTTTACAAGAACATACCGATGGGCAGCGTCGTCATCGGCATTAACGACTCCATGCTGCAGGCTGCCCGGACCGAGACACGCAGAAGGATCCTCGCGGGCTTTGTCATCGTCATTCTGCTCGGCGCGGGATGCATCGTCATCCTGTCGTCCGTAGTGGCGCGGCCCATCAAGGAGCTGACGCTTGGTGTTGAGGAGCTCAAAGCAGGACGGTACACAAAGCTCAGGATCTATTCCCATGATGAGCTCGGCAAACTGACCGCGAGCTTTAACCAGATGACCGAAAAGATCACCCGGCAGCAGACCAAGCTCAGTGCCTATGCCGCGGAACTGGAAGAGTCTTATGTCTCCACCGTCAAAGTGCTCTCTGCTGCCATCGACGCGCGGGACCCTTACACGCTCGGCCATTCCACCCGGGTAGCGATGCTCGCGCGGAAGATCGGGGAGGCTTTAGGGTTCTCCCATGAAGAGCTGGAGGACCTCGAGGTCGCCAGCCTGTTCCATGACGTGGGCAAGCTCAAGACGCCGGACGCCCTGCTGCACAAGGACGGCCCGCTGGACGTTCTGGAGCACCGCGAGGTCGCCAATCACAGCGAGCATGGGGCGGCGATCCTGAGCCGTGCACCGTCACTGCAAAAGTACATCCCCGCGGTTAGGCACCACCATGAATGGTACGACGGAGAGGGCTATCCCGACCGGCTGCGCGGCGAGGACATCCCGCTGCACGCCGCGATCATCTCGGTTGCAGACGCGTTCGACGCCATGACCTCGGTGCGGCCCTACAAGCATTCTTTCTCCCGAGCCGACGCGCTTGATGAGCTCGCCCGTTGCTCGGGGACACAGTTCAACCCGCAGGTCGTTAAGGTGTTTCACACGATCTTTGCCATGGATCCCCTGCCGACAGATCATTTTTCAAGGAGAGCCTGATCCATGCGGATCGCCCGATCGCCCCTGTTGCTGGTGCTCTGCCTTTCGCTGGCTGCGCTATTGTCTTCCTGCGCCTCTTTCCAGAACAAGCGCCAGACAGTCGAGGAAACCGTGAGGCAGGCCCAGTCGCAGATCGCGCTGGGTGACTACCAAAAAGCACTCGCCCTTTATGCTGCCGCTGACGACAGAGCAGGGCACCATCCGTCCCTGCATCGTCATTATGTCAGGACGGGTGACCTGATCAGGGCTGCTGCGGATACGGCATTTGAGCAGAGGAACTTTCAACAAGCCGGCGGGATCTACCATGTCCTGCGGGAGAGCGGCATCACGGAAAGAAGTTTCCAGGAATCCTTGTCGTTTGATACAGCTTATTTATTGAGCCGGATCGGCTCATGCTCCAATGCGCTTATGGAACTCGGGCTGGTGAAATACCGGGAGGATAATCTCGACGAAGCGTTCTCGATCTGGAGCAAGGTGCTGGCATTCGACCCCGGGAACAAGACTATCGCGAAAGCCCTGCAGATAACGAACAAGCAGCGGCAGAAGCTGAGGGACATCAGCTCGGCAGCAAAGTAAGCCCTTCCTTCAAACCTTAAAGAACTGTTGGACGCGGATGACCAAAAGTAGGCGCTTTTAAGCGACGCAGATTTTCGCAGATAAAACCCGGCCATTCAGGAGGGAAGGACTTCACTACAAGGCAATGTATCAGGATAGTTATTAAATTTGCCTTCAGTCTTTATCCGCGTTCATCAGATTTCGCTTAGAAGCGCCTACTTCTGGTATCCGCGTCCAAATGTTCTTTTTAGATCTAAACTTTCCCTTTTAAATAGCGCTGTCTCTTTGCTTCCGGGAACCGTTCAATGGCATAGCGCAGCATGGTCCTGGGCATGGCCTGGCAATGCTCTTGTAAAAATCCTTCTTCCGCCCGCAGATCGCGTTTTCCCACTTCTCGCAGCATCCACCCCACAGCTTTATGGATCAGGTCGTGGTCGTCCTTGATCAGCATCCCTGCGATGGCAAGCGCATCAGAAAAATCATCCTCTTTGATGAACCGGAACGTGGCAAGGATGGCGATCCGCTTTTTCCAGAGATCGCGCGATCGTGCCAGCGCATAGAGCGGGTTTCTATTCCTGTTCACGAAGATATTCCCCCACGATATTCGGCGCTGAAAGGTCCACCAGGTCCCAGTTGTTGATGTAGCGGGTGTTCTTGAGATACTCTCCGTATATGCGCTTTTTTACAGCTTCGCCGCCCTGTGCATAGGCATGGACAAGCAAAAAGAGCGCGAGCAATCGCTGTTCGTGGACTTCCGATTGCAGGAGCGTTATCGAATCAGCAACCGTGGTATCCCGGCATTCCTTTGCGAGCTTCCTGAGCAGCGGAACGGTGATGCCGAGGAACACATCGCCCTCGCCGTACTGCCCCGGCCCGGTCTTGAAAAATCCCTGCAGGAGTTTGGCTTTTTCTTTATTGGCGAGTTTGCGGAGTTTACGCTGAATTGCTGGTATGGTCATGATCTTTCCTTTGGTCTTTAGTTCTGTTTCAAAGAGGCAGCATACTTTCTTTCTCGTTTAAATATTTGTCGATCACCGACGGTAGCCTCTTGGGAGACTTAATGCGCAGCTGTTTGTTGACATTGAACCTACCGAACACAACCTCAATGTCATTGGCTGTCACGCCAAATTCTTTAGCCAGGAAGCGGACCATGTGATCGGTTGCTCTGCCGGCCACCGGCGTTGCCGTGACACTGACTTTGAGTTGGTTACCTTTAATTTTGCCAATAGCGTCCTGCTTCGCGCTCGGCTTGCCGAGAATATTCAGCACCAGCGTTTCGCCGTCCCAGACACAGCATGAATCAGTTTCCAATCCTTTATGCGCCACGCTGCCTCCGACAGTATCCTTCGATCAGGTTCTCGTGCATGATTGGCTATTCCGTCCTGTTATTATGCGGCATTGGTAAGACATCGACGAACGCAAAACTATTCACAGGTTATGAGTATATTGAAGT
Organism: Nitrospirota bacterium; assembly: GCA_963818475.1. Classification (GTDB taxonomy): domain Bacteria; phylum Nitrospirota; class UBA9217; order UBA9217; family UBA9217; genus GWC2-56-14. Next base: position 305,356 of record CAWFSF010000005.1, read on the forward strand.
TACTCTGAAAGATAAAGAACAAAAATGGGTAGATTCGGGGTATACGGAAAAACGGGATTAGGAAGCATGGGATGGGGCTTTGGGTCTATACAATTTATTATCGTCTCGGCAGGGCACGTCGACCACCTCACTTCTTGATCGCAGCCTCGATAAGTGCCTTTACGCCGGGTTCAACGTCGGTGAACTTGATCCCGTACAAAAAGGATTCAGGTGCGGCCGAGACCTTCTTGACCCGTGCGATCTCTCCATATCCGCTGACGTGTGTTCCATTGGAAAGAAAGAACGAGAAGTAAACGCCATCGCCTTTCGCAAGCGGCTCCTCCGCGCTGATGAGCATCCCGCTTGCGCTGATATTCTCCGTCCGGAACGACAGCGGAATGTTCTTGAATTTTCCTGAAATAGCGACGGCAAGAGCGGCCCGGTAGGATTTTCTCGGCGCAATATTCAGGAATTGCTGCATCTTCATGTGCAGAGGCACCGGTTTGACCGGCATGGTAAAGAACGCATTGGGCTTGCATTGGCTGACGCGTTCCCGCTGCGCGAGGGTGTCCTTGCAGATAATGATCGTGGACACCTCACGCAATTCCTGGCCTTCCCTGATCAGCCTGAAAAGCTCCTCGCACTTCATGCCGGGCAGGTCGAGTTTAGTGACAATGAGGTCGACCTTTTCCTTCTTGTGGACCTTCAGGATATCATCGTTCGTGGTCGCAGTAAATACAGCAACTCCGGCCCGCTCGAGAAAACCGCTCTTCTCCGTGATCTGCTTTTTCAGTTCATGTGCCAGCAGCACTTTTTTCATCGGTCTCTCTCATCAGTCCTGAATCAACAGCTTCAGGTTGCAGGTCAACAGCATATGAAGGAAGCATTACTTATTGACATACTATACCACAACTTTCTGCATAGGGTCCACCGGTCTTGTGACAACCGGGTCTATCGCGAAGCTCGATTTTTTAAGCAAGACTTTGCCCTTTTGTTTTCATCCGCCTTTATAAGAAGTACTCTAAAACAACACGGGCGCAGACCGAGAGAAGATCTGCGCCCGCCTGCGTTACTTATAGTGAGATGTTACTTCTTAAAGATCTCCTTCAAGAACATCGTCATATCAGCCCACGACTCCTTGTCAGCCTTTGCATTGTAGGCCAGCGGGAGCTTAAACTTCAGCCCGTTTTTTGTCGCATCGGGATTCGTGAAGGAGTGAACAGCGCCGGGATAGGAAAAAAACTTGAAATCGGCCTTGGCGTCCGTCATTTCCTTTTTGAACGCTTCAACTCCCTCAGGGGTGGTAAACTTGTCGTCACCGCCGTGATAGACCCTGATCTTCGCCTTTACGCCGCCGGGCACTGCCGGCTGAAGCGCTGCAAGGGGGGCGTGGAAACTGGCGGCGCCTTTGAGGTCTGCGCCCTGCCGCGCCATGTTCAGGACCACAGCGCCGCCGAAGCAGTAGCCGATGGCCGCAATATTGTCAGGATCGACGGTTGGCTGCTTCATTAAAAATTCCTGAGCAGCAAGGAACCGCGGTTTGCCATATTCGTTGAAATGATTCATGACCTCGGATGAGAGTTTCCCCGCTTCATCGGGATGTGGGGCCAGCTTGCCGTCGCCGTACATATCCACGGCCAGGGCGGTATAGCCGAGCTGTGCCAGCATGCGTGCGCGCTTGCGTGCATATTCGTTCTGCCCCCACCATTCATGAACCACGAGCACTCCGGGCCGCTTGCCCGTGACGTTCTCGTCATAGGCCAGATAGCCCTTCAGGACCGTGCTGCCCGTGGTGTATTCCACCGGCTCCCCTTTGATCTTCTGGGCAGCGTTCGCGCCAAGCCAGCCACAAGCAATACGCTTACCATACTGATGATTGCCAGCAGCAGCTTATTCATGACGTCCTCCTTTTTGGGGGAACAGGATGTATCAAAAGCGTGCTTTTCTCCCCTGTCGGTATTGATGATCCCGTAACAAGTCTTTTAATCCGCGGAGACGCAGAGACTCATTATTTTCCATATGCTCTTCTCGGCGTCTCAGAAGACAGCTGCCTCTCACTTCTATAGTTTAGCACGATAAAAAAGTGGATGGGGGGTGGGAGGGTTACGCGGTTCCGGTCCTTCATGACGCGCTCTATTTCCCGCTTGGATTCCTTTTCCTTGATCGTGTCCCGTTTGTCAAAGGCCTTCTTGCCTTTTGCGAGGCCAATCAGCACTTTGGCCTTGCCGCGCACGAAATAGATCTTGAGCGGGATGAGCGTGAAGCCCTTCTGCGTCATTTTCCAGGTTAGCTTGCGGATCTCTTCCTTATGCAGCAGAAGCTTGCGCGTCCGGAGCGGGTCGTGGTTCGCCAGATTGCCCTGGGGATAGTGGCTGATATTCCCGTTCAGCAGGAACATCTCCTCGTTCTTCACGATGGCGTAGCTGTCGGTCAGGTTCGCAAGCCCCAGACGCAGGGACTTCACTTCCGTGCCCAGGAGCGCGATACCTGCTTCAACGGTCTCTTCGATGAAGTAGTCGTGGTGGGCTTTGCGGTTCGTGGCTACTGCGGTATCATGTTTCTTTTCAGTCATTGGATTGCCTATTGTTTATCGTATTTGCTGATGAGCCGGTACGTTTCCTCGTAGATCCGGTCCCGGAGGCGGGTCGAATGAACTTCGTTCAGGTCAACCAGAATAGTGACCAATGATACCATTCGGAGCTCTCGACGTCAAGCAATGGGACGTACAGCAATGCATTTGGAGAAATGGGGAAGTGACAGGCGAAAGGGTGAAAGAACTCTGGAAAAAGCAACTTCAAGCCTTGTCCAGCTCTACTCTTCGCACATCAAGTTTATAAGTTCAAAAATTGATCAGAAGTCCTACAGGTCGCCGTAAGGCTTTCAGATATGATCTTACTTGGGCATAATGCTTTTTATTGAGTTCGTCCACTGTCTTAAGTTCTAATACAATCTCGTTTTCAATAACCAGGTCAATTTTATGAACACCGACAGGAGAGCCATCGTAAGAGATAATAACTTCTTTTTCAGACTCGAAGACAATGCCCTGCTTCTTCATTTCGATCAACAATGCATTATGGTAAATATTTTCCAGGAAACCGGGCCCTAATTCTTTATGGACAAAGGTACAGGCATTTATGATCTTATTCGGTAAGCTCTGCATTCCCCCATTTCTCCATTCTTTTTCTCCCTTTCCCCTTAAAAGGTTTTATGCTTTTCAATTACATCAAATTCACCGGGTCCACATCCACGAGCACCCGGCACTTCCTGCCGAACTTCTCCTCGACCGCGTTCCTTCCCTCGGCAGCGAGCATCCGGATCTTCTCCCGTTTGGTCGACAGCAGGAGCAGCTGGAAGCGGTACTGGCCGCGGACCCGCGCGATCGGTGCCGGGGCCGGGCCGAGCAGCGTAGTTTCCTTGCCGCGCATCAGGAAGCGGATGCGGTCCCGGGCGACCTGTGCGGCCTCTGCGGCGCGGGCCTCGTCGGGGCTTTTCACTTCGAGTTTGATGAACCGGCCCACGGGAGGATAACCGAGTTGGATGCGGTAGGCGATCTCTTCGTTGTAGAATCCTTCGTAGTCGTGGGTCCTGCTGTGGATGATGGAGTAGTGGGCCGGGTTCATGGTCTGGATCACCACCTCGCCCGCGGCCTCGCCCCGCCCCGCCCTGCCCGCGGCCTGGGTGATGAGCTGGAAGGTCTTTTCGGCTGCCCGGAAATCGGGAAAGTTCAGCCCCACGTCGGCGTCCACCACGCCGACCAGCGTCACGGCCGGGAAGTCGTGGCCTTTGGCGATCATTTGCGTACCGAGCAGGATATCCACTTCGCGCCGGTCCACCTGCTGCAGCAGCTGCTCATAGGCGTCGCGGCCCTTGACCGAATCGCTGTCCATGCGCCGCATCCTTGCTGCGGGGAACAATGCCTGCAGCTCCTCCTCGACCTTCTGCGTTCCCGAGCCGAGCGGTTTGAGGTCCACGCCGCTGCAGGAAGCACATTTGTCAGGCGGCCGCGTGAAAAAGCCGCAGTAGTGGCATTTCAGGTTCCCCTCGTTCTTATGGAACGTGAGCGACACGCTGCAGCTCGGGCATTTGATCACGACCCCGCATTCCTGGCAGATGATCACCGATGAAAAGCCCCGGCGGTTCAGGAGCAGAAGCGTCTGCTCGTTCTTCTCAAGCCGCTTTGTGATCCCTGCAAGAAGCTGGGGAGCATAGAGGGTCTGCTTCGGCAGGCTCTTGACATCAATGATCGCGACGTCCGGCATGGGACGGTTGTCAACGCGCTGCGCCAGACGGAGATGCCGGTACTTGCCGTTCTTTGCGTTGTAAAAGCTTTCGAGCGAAGGCGTTGCCGAACCGAGCACCGCAACGGCGTTCTGGAACTTCGCCCGCATGACCGCCACGTCCCGCGCATGGTAGCGGAGCCCTTCGTCCTGTTTGTAGGAGTTCTCGTGCTCCTCGTCGACGATGATGAGTCCGACGCGGTCAAAGGGGGCGAACACGGCAGAGCGCGCGCCCACGGCGACATCGACCTGGCCTGCCTGAATGCGCCGGTATTCGTCGGCCCGCTCGCGATCAGTAAGCCCGCTGTGCAGCACGGCCACGCGGCTGCCGAAGCGGCGCTGGAACCTGCCCAGAAGCTGGGGCGTCAGCGCGATCTCGGGAACGAGCACGATGGTTCCCCTGCCCAGGTCCGCCTGCTGCTTGATCGAATGGAGATAGACCTCGGTCTTGCCGCTGCCCGTAACGCCGTGCAGCAGGAATACGCCGAACTGAGACAGCGCCGCTGCCTCGCTGATGCTGCGCACCGCATCGGCCTGCTCCGGCATCAACAGGGGCGGCATGCACGGCACGAACGCCTCAGGCATTTCAGTCCTTTCTGCAGCCTTCTCGATGATAGTCGCCATCCCGGCTTCGCACAAAGCCTTGATCGTTGCAGGAGAAAAGGCCTTCAACTCTTCCAGGCTTACGATCTGGCGTTCGCACAAAAGCAGCAGCAGTTCTTTCTGCTTCGGCCCGCGGACAGCATCCATATCGTGGTTGCCGTCAGCAAGCGTGAGATACTTTTTCTTTTTGGGTTTTGCACGGGATACGGCTTTGGGCACCATGGACTCGATGGTCAGTCCCAGGGGATAGAGGTAGTAGTCGGCCATCCAGTGCGCCAGGGCAAGGAGATCCGGCGTCAACGGGCTGTCCGATGATCTCAATGATGGACTTGAGGCCGATGGCGTCGTTCTTGTCCGGAAAGCCAAGCACCGTGCCGGTCATGGTCCGGCTGCCGAAGGGCACCAGTACGCGCGATCCTTCCACAAGACGCTCCTGCAGCGCTTCCGGGGCGCTGTAGTGGAACGTTTTGTTGACGGAAACACCGACAGCTATGTCAACGATTAGATTCATTTCGGATTTCGTATTGCGGATTTCGGATTAACAGCTCGAGTCGCTACCATGGAGTGGTGCTAATAACGTCAGGTACATACTTCCGAGGGGTGAGAGGATTGGTTGTTTGGACTGTTAAAATCCGCAATCCGAAATCCGCAATCCGCAATTAAACGTTGTCTTTCAGCGCTTTCATTTCCTTGCTGCCCAGAATGTCCTTGAGCTCGCTCATGAACTCGTTGATGTCCTTGAAGGAACGGTAGACCGAAGCGAACCGGACATAGGCAACCTCGTCCAGTTTGTGCAGCCGCTCCATCACCTCTTCGCCCACGACCGTGCTCGGGATCTCCTTGAGCCCCTTTTCCTGGAGCGACTTCTCGATCTCTTCCACGGTCTTTTCGAGCATCTCCATGCTGATGGGGCGCTTTTCGCAGGCTTTTTTGAGGCCGCTCAGGATCTTCATCCGGTCAAAGGGTTCGCGCCGGGAATCTTTTTTAATGACCAGCGGCAGCATTTCCTCGACCCGTTCGTAGGTCGTGAACCGCCCCTCGCACTTGAGGCATTCCCGTCTCCTGCGGATGGATTCGCCTTCCTTCCCCATCCGGGAGTCCACCACTTTATTGTCGAGGCTGGTGCAATAGGGGCAGCGCATTTGTGACAAACTCCAAGCACGAATTTCGAAGCTCCAAACAATCTCAAAATTGAAATGTTTGAAGCCTTGCAATTTTTATATTCGATATTATTTCGAATTTAGAGATTCGAATTTCGGATTTTATATCTGCCTTTTATACTGCGTTATCTTAATGCCCGATTCCTTCAGCATCTCCGCAGCCAGCGCATCCGGATAGCCGTCCTCGAAGATGATGTGCTTGACGCCGGAGTTAATGATCATTTTTGCGCAAATGCCGCAGGGCTGGTTCGTGCAGTAGAGCGTTGCGCCGTCGATGTTCGTTCCGTGCTTGGCTGCCTGGATGATCGCGTTCTGTTCGGCATGGAGCCCCCTGCAGATCTCGTGGCGCTCTCCCGAAGGGATGCCCATCTGCTCGCGCAGACAGCCGCGGTCAAGACAATGCTCAATGCCCGACGGCGTGCCGTTGTACCCGGTGGCGAGGATGTTCTTGTCCTTGACGAGGACAGCTCCGACCTGGCGGCGGAGGCAGGTTGCGCGCCTCTTCACCAGGTGCGCGATCTCCATGAAATATTCGTCCCAAGAGGGGCGGACATGCTTAGACATTCGCTTTTTCCATCGCGAACAGAGGGAACTTGCTGCAGAACGCGCTGGTCCGCTCCTTGATCGCTTCGAGCTTCTCGGGCGACTTGCCGTTGGCCAGCACTTCGCAGATAAGGTCGCCGATGATCTTCATTTCCGGCTCGCGCATGCCGCGCGTGGTCACGATCGGCGTGCCGAGGCGGATGCCGCTGGTCACCACCGGCGGTTTCTGGTCGTAGGGGATGCTGTTCTTGTTGCAGGTGATGCCCGCCGCATCGAGCGCCTTCTCGGCCTCGTTGCCCGTGATGCCCTTGGGGGTGAGGTCCACGAGCATCAGGTGGTTGTCCGTGCCGCCCGAAACGATGCGGAAGCCGTCCGCCACGAGCACCTCGGAAAGCGCCTGGGCGTTCTTCACCACCTGGCGCTGATAGTCCTTGAACTCCGGCTGGAGCGCTTCCTTGAACGAGACGGCCTTGGCCGCGATCACATGCACCAGCGGGCCGCCCTGGATGCCGGGGAAAATGACCTTGTCCACGGCCTTGCCGAACTGCTCTTTGCACATGATCATGCCGCCGCGCGGTCCGCGCAGTGTTTTGTGCGTCGTGGTCGTAACGAAATCGGCATAGGGCACCGGGCTCGGGTGCACACCGGCTGCGATGAGCCCGGCGATGTGGGCGATGTCGACCATGAGCAGGGCGCCGACCTTGTCCGCGATCTTCCGGAACCGCGCGAAATCGAGGATGCGGGAATAGGCGCTGTAGCCGGCCACGATCATCTTCGGCTTATGCTCGACCGCGAGCCGCTCCACTTCGTCATAGTCGATCAGTTCTGTTTTCTTATCCACCCCGTAGGAGAAGGATTTATAGAGCTGGCCGGAGAAGCTGACCGACGCGCCGTGCGTGAGATGCCCGCCGTGCGGCAGCGCCATTCCAAGGATCGTGTCGCCAGGCTTGAGCACGCTGAAGTACACGGCCATGTTCGCCGTGGACCCGGAATGAGGCTGGACGTTCACATGCTCGGCGCCGAAGAGCTGCTTCGCCCGTTCGATCGCCAGCGTCTCCACGGCATCGGCAAACTCGCACCCGCCGTAGTAGCGGCGATTGGGGTATCCTTCCGCATACTTGTTCGTGAAGACCGAGCCCTGCGCTTCGAGCACGGCCTGGCTCACATAATTCTCGGAGGCAATGAGAACGATCTTGGAAAGCTCGCGTTCTTCCTCTCCTTGAATCGCATTGTACACATCGATATCTGCAGCTTTGAGTTCTGACATGATTCGTTCCTTATAGAATAATAGGGTCAAGGATCAAGCAGCAAGGAAGCCCACACCTTGCCACTTGCTACTTCGCTACTTGCTACCCGTTGCTATCTGGTCTATCTTGTTGAGCCGCAGCTGATGCCTGCCGCCGGCAAATTCCGTTTCCAGCCAGGTTTTCACGATCTCAAGAGCGACGCCTTTGCCGATAACTCGCTCGCCCATGACCAGGATGTTGGCATCATTGTGCTCGCGGCTCATCTGTGCCGTGAAATGGTCATGGCAAAGCGCTGCGCGGACCTTTGGGAACCGGTTCGCGACGATCGACATGCCGATGCCCGTGCCGCAGATCAGGATGCCGCGGTCCATCGCGCCCCGGGCCACGGCCTCCGACACCTTGGCCCCGTAGTCCGGATAGTCGACGGAATCCTTGCTCCCCACTCCGAAGTCAGAAACCTCGACATTCTTAACCGTCTTGATATATTTGAGGATTTCTTCCTTCAGTTCGAAAGCCGCCGTGGTCGCAGCCAATCGCCAATTTCATGAAAAACCCTGCCTTTCGTAGAGGGTGATATTAACATCTCAGCTGTTTTTGTGTCAAGGAAAATACCTCATCCGGCCCGTCAGGAGGGCGCGCAAACAGAACAAGACTCTTCGTGGTGGATGCGACAGGGGGGCGAGTTACCGGAATTCGTAGCCGATCATGGAGAGGACGGCAATGGCCGCGGTCTCGGTGCGCAGGATATTCGGCCCGAGGCTCACAGCATGGAAGCCCTTTTCCCGCGCCAATGACGCTTCACCAGACGAGAACCCGCCTTCGGGCCCGATGAGAACGATGATATGCATGGCCGGCGTGCGCTTGAGAACTTCCTTCAGGGGCTGCGTCCCTTCCTCCCACGGAAGGAGAAGCAGTGTGCCGGGGCCGGGGTTCAGGGAGGATATAAAATCGCGCAAGGACCGGATTGTTTCGACCTGCGGGATGTCGGGTCGGTTGCTCTGCATGGCCGCTTCCCGGCAGATCTTCTGCCACCGGCCGATGCGCTTTTCTTCGTCTCTGATCTTCACGATCGTTCGCTCCGTCACCAGGGGGACGATATTCGTCACCCCGAGTTCCGTGGCTTTCTGCACGATCCAGTCCATCTTGTCGAACTTTGGCAGTCCCTGGCAGAGCGTGATGCGGGGAGCGGTGGTCTCCCGGTGCCTCTGGCTCACGATTTCGGTCTGGATCGCCGACTTGCTGATCTCGGAGATGGTCACCTGATACTCAGCGCCCCGGCCGTCGCACAGAAGGAGCGCATCGCCGGTCTTCATGCGCAGCACCGCAGCAATATGGCGCACATCTTCGTCCGTGATGCTGATCCGGGAGCCGGAGACCTGGGAGGGGGCTATGAAAAACCGAGGGGGTCGTGACATAGAAGCCTGATCCTGATTTAGAGTTAACAGTTCGGATCCGCATCTTTGACACGGATAGGAGCGGATGAAAAGCTATAAAGAATCATGATTTTTCATAGCCGTTGTCAGATGTTATCAGTATCAAAGAGGTTGACTGGGTTTCGGCTTCGGGGCCTGTCCTTCATTTCTGCCTCGGCCGCCCCGTCTCCGCCTGCGCCGCTTTGGCTGTGCTTTTTTCTCGACGATCTTCTGTATTTCCTTTTCCTCGCCAGGCGCGAGCGGGTGGGCCTTGATGAACTCTTTCCACCAGGCGCGGATCTCTTTTTTCTCGCCCGTGGTCTCGCTCGTAAAGCGCAGGTATTCGAAGGCGTCGGCAAATCCGGGCCTGCGCAGGAAAAAGCGCGGGTGCCTGCCTTCCCGCTTCTCGAAGCGCTGCTGGTTCCAGTACATATCGCGCATGATCAGCCCGATCTTTTTCGGTATCTGGACCCGCTGGGCCTGGTCAATAAGGACCTCGGACACTGCTCTGGTCATGGCATCGAGCGCATTGGCTCCCGAGGAACGGTACTGCGCGGCTTTTTCTTCCATATACTGCCCGAACATAAGCCCGAAGAGGATGTGGGGCGGCACCTGCCTGCCGGCCAGAACACAGGCATCCACCCACTCCAGCGCCTTGCCGATCCAGATATGCGGGAAACCGTCCCGTTCCGTGTCCACCCATCGGTCGAGCTTCGGAAAGATCACGCCGAACATTCCGGTCTTGCGAAGCAGCTGATAGGTCTTCTCTCCCTCACCGAGCAGGAAGAGCTTCAGCACTTCCTCGTACATGCGGGCAGGAGATGCCAGGGCAACCTGGTCCTTGAGTTCGAGGAGGGCTTGGTAGGTTTTTGCCTCGATCTCGAACCCGAGCAGCGCTGCAAAACGGACGGCGCGCACCATGCGCACCGGGTCCTCGGTGAATCGGACCAGGGGATCGCCGATGATCCGTATGAGCCCGCTCCTGAGGTCCTGCATGCCGCCCACGTAGTCGATGACCGAGTAATCGGCGATGTTGTAAAAAAGCGCGTTCACCGTGAAATCCCGCCGGAGGGCGTCCTCCTCGGGCGTGCCGAAGACGTTATCGCGCAGGATCATGCCGCCTTCGGTCTTAAGCATGCGCGGCGGTTTGGGCTTTGCCTCCGGGGACGCTGAGACGACCTCAGTGACTGGCGGAGCCGCCTCTTCGCGAGCGGGTAATTCCGGTTCAACAAGATCCATTACCTGCCCGTTCACCGGAGCCGCCTCTATGACCTCAGGTTCATCGGACACCATGGACCGGAAGGTCGCGACCTCGACAATATCGTTATGGAAGTGAATATGGGCGAGACGGAACCTGCGGCCGATGAGCCTGCAGTTGCGAAAGACCTTTTTGACCTCGTTGGGCGTGGCGTCCGTAGCAATATCGAAGTCCTTGGGTTCACGGCCGAGCAACAGGTCGCGTACACCGCCGCCCACAAGATAGGCGTAGTATCCGTGCTCCTTCAGTTTGTACAGCACGCGGACTGCGTTGGGGCTGATCCACTTGCGGGAGACACTGTGTTCCTTGCGAGGAATGATGGTAGGTTTAATAGGCGTCACGGATTGGTATATTAACACATTCTCGCGGGAAAGGTAAAGCAGGAAGTTGCGAAGCAGGCCGCCGGCGAGGAAGCGCTACATGCCGAAGAAAAAAGGGAGGGCAATGCCGTCCCTCCACCATGACCCGAAGGCATCTGGTTGTCGTCTATTTCCCGTAAACGTGGACCGTATACTGGTTCCACAGGCGAAAAATGCTCAGCGTTTCAAGATCGGCAAAGTACACTTCCTGCAACCCCTGTTTTTTAGCGATGTCGCCGATGGCAGCGCTGTCCCAGGCAACAAGCTGATAGGAGCCGGTCAGCGGCGGGAAGGTGATCAGCTTCAGGCTGCCCGATTTTTCCACAGCAGCAACGGGCGTACGGTCCATGTTGAGCGTCAGCGGCTGCACGGTATGAACATACACACAGCCCGGGAGCAGGAGGAAAAGCGTCAAAACCAGGAACAACAAACAATAGGGCTTCATGGACACCTCCTACTCGCCATACACGATCGTCGTCGTCTCGGTGTAGATGCCGAAGAAGACGCTGTAAATCTCCCTATCCATATGGTTCACCGTGGTGATGCCGCCGTTCTTGGCCGCGGCCGCCGTGCCCGCGTCACCCCAGGCGGCTGCCCACAGCACCGAATAGGACGCGGCTTTGCCCGTTTTCTGGCCGAGCACTGTCTTGTCGAGCGTTGGTGTCCAGAGGGGTCAGCACGTGAGCGTAGAAACATCCCGACAGCAGAACCGCGGAAACGAGAGCTGTTGCTATCATCCTTATTGATCTCATAGCCATTCTCCTTGCTCCTGGGATTTTTCGAACAGAATGGTATTAGTATAGCACGGTTTTACAGGGCGACGGCTTCAATACCTGCCAGGAGTTTGAACTGCACGCGCGCCCGATGCAGATTATGCAAAGGGTAGGCTACCTTGAAATAGGTGTCTCCACTCAGATAGTCCGTGAGAAAACGCAGCCCCAGTTCGAACGTGATAACACGTACGGAGAGCGGGAGCAGGTCCGTCTCCTTCCGGGTGAGGAACGATGACGCCTCGCTCAAATATCCGCGCGTCACCGCTTGAAAGAGTTGAAGATCGAAGATTACCCGGTCCAGGTCCCCGTCCTCCCCTGCCGGGTTCGCAACGGAGCGCACGCAGTCGCCGAAGTCAAAGTGCACGATCCCCGGTTTCACCGTATCCAGATCCAGCATGCAAAGGGCTTTTCCGGTGACCCGGTGAATCATGACGTTGTTCACCTTGGGGTCGTTGTGCACCACGCGGAGCGGCAGCTGACCGGAATCCATCAGCTCCGTCAACATCGGCGCCAGGGACCTCCTGCGGGCAACGAATTCTAATTCTACCGCGGCCTCGGCCGCCCGGCCCCCAGCGTTCCTGGCGACCGAGTCGTCATACGCTTCGAGATAGCGCGGGGTGTTATGGAACCCCGGGATCGTATCATGGAGACGGGAAGGCGCGAGGTCCGAGACGAGCGACTGAAACCTGCCGAGCCCCCTGCCGATCTCATAGGCATGATGAACATCCTTGACCTGGTCGAAAACCGTCCCGTCCTCGATAAAATGAAATACCCGCCAGCAACTGCCGGAGCCGTCAACATGGTGAGAACGGCCGCTCTGTGCGTGGATCAGCGCCGGAGTGACGGTGTAAGGATCAACCACCCCCTGTGCACGCAGCCTGGCAGCGATATGTTGCGTCACCAACTCTACGTTCTCCATCACGTCGACCGGGCGTTTGAAAACCGCGACATTGATGCGCTGGAGCACATACTTGCGGATCTCATTGCCGTCCCTGAACGTGCAGAGGTAGGTATCATTGATCAGTCCGGAGCCGAACTTTTCGATCGTCGCGAGCGCGCCGGGAAGCGGGAAGTTGAGGATAATGTCTTCGGGCCTGTGAACCATGCAGAATTATAGCATTTCCTCCGATTGAATCCATGATTATTCAGGGCGAGAAAAAAAATAGACGCACATGACTTTTTCATGCAATTAAATGATATACTGTGTCAGAAACGCTCATTACTATGGTTTGGTTCACTCATTTCTATGATGGCGGGGGCACCTATGGATGATCGGCAATCTTACCGGAGCAACTCATGGAAGCTGCTGCTGATCGGGGTCGTACTCGGCCTTCTGGCGTGGAACCTGGACGTTAGCCTGGATGCTGCCGTTGGCAAGTTTTCCGGTTTTCTGACAGAACTGCGCACTCCTTTCTCCATGAACTTTCTGAGCCATCTCTTGCTCCTGGCGGCGTTCATCCTCTTCGGTGCATACGGCGCCCGGCTCCTTGCCCGGACCAGGCGTTCGGAAAAAAGATTCCGGGCCGCAGAGGCACAATACCGGAACCTCGTGGAAAGCGCCTGGGACATCACCTACTCTATCTCAAACAACGGCACGATCTCCGCGATCAGCCCCTCCTGCCAGGCTGCCACAGGCTGGACCCCTGAGGAGCTTTCCGGAAAACACTTTCTCTCGATCATCCACCCCGATGACGTGCAGCAGGCAACCGAAATGTTTCACGCGGTATTGAGCGGCGGGCAGAGCGACCGGTCAATGAAGGAACTGCGGGTACGGGCGCGGTCAGGCGATTACCGCATCGAGGAGTTCCGGTCCACGCAAGTACTGCAGGACGGAAAGGTGATCGGGATCTTCGGAGCGGTGCGCGACATCACGGAGCGCAGGCGGATGGAGAAGGAGCTTCTGGAAAGTGAGGTCAGATACCGGGACCTGTTCGAGAATGCCAATGACCTGATCCTGAGCGTGGACATGGACGGCCGGTTTCTGTACGTCAACCGTGCCTGGTTCAGGACGCTGGGCTACAACGAAGAGGAGGTCGCCGGCCTCACCCTGGCAATGATCATTCACCCGGATTACGAAATGCAGTGCGCTGCGGCGTTCGAGAAAGCACGATCGGGCGAAGACATCGGACGCATCGAGGCCGGATTCGTGGCAAGGGACGGAAATACCGTCATTGTCGAGGGCAGTGTCAGCTGCCAGCTGCAGCAGGGAAAGCCTGTGGCGCTCCGCTGCATCTTCTCGAACATCACCGGGCGCCGTTCGGCCGAAGAGTTCAACAAGAAAATCCTCGAGAGCGTTGACGAAGGCTTCATTGTCGTGACCCCTGACTACCGCATCACGCTGGCGAACAAGGCCTTCTGCGCAGGGGTCAAAATACACCCCAAGGAGGTCGTTGGCAAACACTGCTTCGAGGTCTCCCACCACACAAGCCGCCCCTGCTTCGAAGAAGGCGAGGCCTGCGCTGTCCGGGAGGTCTTCAGGACCGGCGAAGTTCATACGGCGACCCACATGCACTTCGACAGCAGGGGGAACCCCATCTACATGGAGATCAAGGCTTACCCCATGCGCGACTCCCTCGGCAAGGTCGTTTCCGCCATCGAGGTCCACAACGATATCTCAGAGCGAAAACAGCTTGAGGAACAGCTCCGGCATTCCCAGAAGATGGAAGCCATCGGGACGCTGGCCGGGGGTGTTGCCCACGATTTTAACAATATTCTGACTGCCATTATCGGATACGGCAGCCTGCTCCAGATGAGGATCGATCCCGCAAGCCCGCTGCGGTCCAGTGTGGACCAGATCCTCGCATCGACCGAGCGGGCGTCGAACCTGACCCGGCGGCTCCTTACGTTCAGCAGAAAACAGAACGCCGTGCTGAAACCTGTTGACCTGAACACCATCGTCGGGCGGGTCAACAACCTCCTGGGCATGCTGATCGGCGAGGACATCGAGATCAAGCTCCAGCTGCACCCGACGGGACTGGGCATGCAGGCCGATGCCGGACAGATCGAGCAGGTGCTGATGAATCTCGTCACCAATGCCCGGGACGCCATGCCGCGCGGCGGCGTGCTGTCGGTCATCACCGAGAGCATCATGATCGACGAGAGTTTCATAAGGGCCCACGGGTACGGGAAAGTGGGGCACTATGTCCTGATCTCGGTCTCGGACACGGGGCAGGGCATGGACCGGGAAATACAGAAACGGATCTTCGATCCCTTCTTTACGACCAAGGAGGTCGGCAAGGGAACCGGCCTCGGCCTCGCCATCGTTTATGGCATCATCAAGCAGCACAACGGATTCATCAACGTGTACAGCGAACCGGATGCAGGAACGACCTTCAAACTGTACTTCCCGCTGCTCGGCGCGGCTGTTGAGGAACCGGCCAACCTGACGCACCATGAATCCAGGAACGGTTCGGCTATGATCCTTGTTGCGGAGGATGATGCGGACGTGCGGCAGCTGACGCGGACGGTCCTGGAAAATTTCGGCTATACCGTCATAGAGGCCATGGATGGAGACGATGCCGTTCAGCAGTTCACCAGCCATCAGGACATGATCCAGCTCCTGCTGCTGGACGTTATCATGCCCCGAAAGAACGGCAAGGAAGTCTGCGAAGAGATCAGAAAGATCAAACCCGATGTTAAAGTGATCTTCACCAGCGGATATCCCTCCGACGTGATCCGCCAAAAAGGTGTGCTCGACGAAACGGATCTATTCCTGTTCAAGCCGGCCTCGCCCCGTGAGACCTTGCGCATGGTGCAGGACGCGCTGCTTCCCGCCCACTGCTGATCACCTTCCCGACGAGCGCCCACAAGGGGGAATAAGACCGAGGTTGCTTTTACCCTCGAGATTCAGAGCTATTTTCTGTTATCACTATGTGAAGATTTTTGTAATACGAATCCGACGTGCTACTTCACGGCGATGATCAGAAAGACCGGGAAGGACCTGCTGCCACCTCCCGCGACCTCCCTCTTCATAGTTGCTGCAGTGGTATCACGAATGGAAGTAAATCCCGCATTCCTGAGCAGTCCCCCGAGATACTGCCGGTCAAAACCCAAATGGCGGACGCCGGTATTATCTCCATGAAATGAGCCGTCCTCAGTATCGAGGTCGGCCACTGCCAGCACTCCTCCCGGCAGCAACAATTCATGCCATTGCTTGAAAAGCCGCGCCGTATCCTGCACATGGTGAAGCGTCATGCTGCTCACGACCAGGTGGAACTTCCCCTCCACTGCTCCGCCCTGCTCAAGGTCCAGCAGACGGGTCTGCACGTTCGTGAGATGCTGCCTTACGGTCTTTGCTTGGAGCATGCCGAGCATCCCTGACGAACTGTCCGCTCCGATAATGGTCCTGACCAGCGGCTGGAGCCGGAGCGTCACCAGGCCGGTCCCGCATCCATAATCAAGGGCGTCCATCGCGGACGAAGGCCGCACCTCCCTGATGATCGCATCAACCACATCATTGGCAAGCTTGACCCGCCCCGGATTCTCGTCCCAGGCAGCCGCCTCTTTATCGAAATCTTTTTTTTCTTCAGCTTTCACGATGACCTCATCTTTCTTTGACTGCCGCGGGTTTTATCCTATGACTAGGTCCTCATTTGCTGTCGCTCCCTGGTTTCCCGGAGACGAGCGCTTTGCGAAGCGTCATCTTGGCACCGAATTTTTTCCGGAAAGCTGCGGCCTCTTTTTCATATTCGTCCAGGATCTGGATCCTGCTCACCTCAAAAAATTCATCGCGGTAATACGTGATGGTGCCGAGATATACGGCCTTGTCGCTTTTCCGGATATCGACCTTGTACCCGGACGGCAATATCGCCTTCTCCATACCGCTTCGGTGAAGGTCCATCATAATCTCGGACCTGTTCACATAGACAGGCCCGTCATTCTTGATACGCGCGTAGAACGTCTCTCCTATGGGTGCTTCAATTCTTCCCCGGTAATCGCTGATTTTAGGATCATTTATGGTTTGCAGCTTCTTACCGGTCAGCAGAACAACCTTGTCCTTGTAACGACTCGCTGAGGGATTGACCATGAGGCCGCCGGAAGTTGCTTTTACCGTTTTCAAAGACTGCTCGATATCATCCAGAGGCGGTGAAATAACGATTTTGCAGACCACGATCGTTTCACCGGGTTCGACCGAGCTCGCGCGAGTAGCAAGGGGCTGCGATCGTCCCATGCATCCAGCAAAAAAGGAGAATAACGTTAAAAACAGGACAAGCCGCAGGGGAGCGCCAGATGGATTTTTCATTTTAGCGCCTCAATTCTTTTTTTGATCAGCGTTTCCCACTGCGTGCCTGTACTGTAGGGAAGAAGCCTCGTCAGGACCTCTTTTTCCGTCGGTTCCTTGATCTGCTCTATGGTAAAGGACGGTTTCCAGAAGGTGCCGGTCTCCACATACTTGTATGCCCCCATGTAATACAGGCCCGCCTTCGTGATGACCATGGCCGTTTCGTTTTTTGAGAAATCCGGAAGGTTGTAATTGGCCGACATGTTCTTCCAGTAACTGTGGCCTCCGAAGCCGACCAACTGATATGAACCGGGTATAAGCTGGTCGAACCAGAACATATTATCGACGCCTTTAGCCGTGTGGTAAGGGTTGTCCCCCTTGGGCTTTGGTTTATACTGCCTGATATTGACGTAATCCGCATTTGTCGGTGCGTCATCCATGTCAAAGTAGCCATACACAAGAGATCCTTTCACATCTGCAGGATTGCGCATATGCGCGCCGCAGCCTGAGAGAAAAAGGACGCCGACAAACGCAACAAACCAGAGACTTCTTTTCATAATTGTCCCCCCCTTTTGTTTTGATAAACCACATGATTTTCAATTCCGTGCATTGATCCGTATGATAAATGTTTTCAAGCGAAATAGATCAAGCAGGACCTCAGTGCGTTGGGCTGCGGAAAGCATGACTGTTAGATTATATTCATTTAGGAAAGCATGCGTTACAAGGAAGAGAATACTAAAAAGCGGATTTCATAGCAAGAAAATAAACGGGAAAGACTCTAAATAGGCGCGCGTACGCACCCCAAACTTCTTCTCAATGCGGATTGACACCTCAAAATTGTTTTTTTTCATGGCCAAATATTGACCATGGTGTAAAAATGCTTACCAACAGAGCTGTTCGGCAGCATACGAAGAGAAGGGCTGGCACAGCGCAATTAAGGATATGAGCATGCCGATCATGACTCGAATTCGATAACTCACGACATCACCTCCTTGACTGCCCCTCTACCGTCTCCGAGTGCAGAAGGCCTTCGATCTGCCGGTCCTGTTCTCTCGACAGCCCGAGCATGGCAACGACAGATCCAATAAAGCACATGAACATGTCCCATTGCGTGTCCCAGGAATCACCCTGCGTACCCAGGAAGTCATCAGCTTTCTGGCCCAGGGCCACGGCAGCGGCCCATTCGATCAACTCGTACCAGGCGCTGACTGCCAGGGCAAAGCAAATCGCCAGGAAAGAGGCCATGCGCCGGTTTGATACATACCCGAGGCGAAGAAGAAGTTCCCGCGCAAGGAGCGATGGCACAAGTCCTTGAAAAAAGTGTCCGAGCCGGTCATAGTGGTTACGGCTAAGATGAAACAAGTCTGCAAACCAGAACCCGAGAGGTACGCGCGCATAGGTGTATGCCCCGCCCGTGATCAGTATAATTGCGTGAAGAAAAATGAAAAAGTAAATGAGCGGCGTCAGGGTAAGTCGACGATACGTGAGGACCAGAATAGGTACGACAATCAGGATCGGCGCCACTTCCATGAACCAGGTGGCTCGATCGTATGGATGAACTGCAGTGGCAATGAGTAAGCCACAGAGGATTACGAGAAAAATCATTTGGGTTCGTTCACGAGGCATTGTTATTAATTCCTTTCATAAGAACCGCAGCTCACGCTATAACCTCAGGCAATCTCATTTTTTTATCGGCGAATTACTTCGACGAGTAATTCTGAGAGAGCATCGCGCCCGGAGATACTACCGCCTCCTCGAATGGTACCTTGTTGCCGTATCGTTCTTGCATTTTGGCTTTCACATTTGGATCCGTAAGATCAAATTCTCGAAGTTTTTGAAGTCTTCCTATCTGGATTCCGAGGGCGTTGTAATAGATCTTCCATACCAATTCAGAACAGTAAATGCGGTCATCAGCCCACTCAAAGGTGAGATCGTAAGGTTTGCCCTCATACTTTATAGCTGCGCGTACAAGCCTCGTCACGGCGTCAAGTGTTAATAATCGGTCCGCATTCCGCAAGCGTTTGACTACATAATGCCCATCTTCGCCGCGAGCAATCCACTTTTTTAATGGGGTGTACCGCACCGTTTTGACGGCTTCGTACACATATGGGCTGCCATCCCGAATAAAGATGATGCCCATGTGGCTGTACTTCGAGTTCGTTGCCTTCTGAATAGTGATACTTTGAGCGGATTTTGAAGTATGAAAGACAATATCGCCATCTCGAAGCCGTTCTCCCATCGAGTTTTGACACCCTAATGCCACAAGAAGAATAATTGGCACGAACAAAAGTATTTTCCGCATTAATTCCCCGTTAAATTTGGAGATGTCCTCGTGTCCATTTGGCAAGGTTTCCATGATATTTTCATCGTCCGGCTGAGTCACTGTTTCCTTGAATGAAGTCCGTGATCTCTTTCCACCAAGCCAAGGTCACCATCCCTTGCCAATCGTTATGACCTGCGCCTTTTATTATGTACATTTTTGCGGTTACCGGCAGTGATCGGAATAGTGCCTGTGCGTGCGGTATCGGGATCACCTCGTCCCGCTCAGCTCCAATTATTGCAATTCGTCCCTGATACTTTTTAAGGTTTCCTATTGAGTCATATTTATCCCGTAAAAATATTCGCACCGGGACCCAGGGAAGTTTTTCACTGGCTACAGAAAGAAGCGTATCCCAGGGAGTGATAAGTATGATTCCATCGATCTTAACGGGCGAATCCTTTGCAGCTGCAGCTGCAACGCCGCAGCCGAGAGATTCTCCAAAAATAAATATCGGGCCTCCGAATTTCTCTGAAACTAAGCGCAGGGTTTCCTTCGCGTCGTGCACAAACGTCTCTTCTCCCAGCTCTCCCTTCCGCCCTCCATAACCGGGATATTCCGCGAGTATCACGCGGTAGCCGAGATTGGTTAATGCTCTCACATAATATGCCCTGTCCGAGGCAGTGCCTGCATTTCCATGGAAAATTATGATCGTTCCTTTTGCCTCATTGGCTGCGGGATTACCAATGAAGCCACGATAATCGTTTGGGTCAGTAGGCCAGAATTGCATGTTGTAAGATGAAAGGAAAGTTTGTGAGGGCAAATAGGTACTCGGGTAATAAAGCATGTTTCTTTGGAGATTACAACCGTAAAGGGTCAGAACTAAAAGTAAGAGAATTATGCGAGTGATGGTTTTGGACATATGCTCCTTACAAAACGAGTTGAGCGGTTTTTATCGGGTCGAGCGGCCCGTTAGCGTCGATCGAGTCTTCTCTAAAAAAGCTGCCGTTTCAACAACGTGGGACATGGCGAGTAAATGGCCAGCATTGCTAACAATATCACAGCCGTTCACCGGACACAAGAGCCACCATGCCGCCAAGCGAAGAGCCGCCAACAACATCGTTTTCGTTTATTGAATTATCTGATATAACTCGCCGGGCTACTTCTGCATAGGTTTTTTCGCCACGATAGTCAGGCCAATTGATGAAGCTAATCTCGAACCCAACCGTGTGCCGAAGCGCGTTGTACATTGATGCCGATGCGCCCATTCCGGGGAGGATAATCCATTTGCTCATCGATTAGGCTCACTTTCAAAAATAACACGCGGGTGAGCCGCGTGCTCCTTAGCGACGGATTCGACGCACCTGTTAAATTCTACCAAAGACTAGCTCCACAGTCCTTAGGAGTTGGCAACCTTTCGTGTGATTTTCATTTATGGGGCGCTTGGCCGAATGCCTACAACCCTTGGTTCAAATAGTTTACCATAATAAAGCCTAATTTTGTACGAGGGCTCATCTTTATGCGTATCTGAGGATGAATATACTGTAGTTACGCGATGTCCGGCCTTTGTAATGATGTCTTCCAGTTCGGTGCTCATCGGTATCGGAACGTGCACTTCAGAAATTAGGATTTCGTTGATGTACCCTTCAAGCTTAGGCAATCCTTTATTATCACTGCCATATGGCTTGGCAAACTGAAGCCTGACCTTCGCGGCCATGATGATGAAATGACTGCGGTCTGGATATTGTAGCCGAAGTTTTACAGGATCCTTGCCCACGTCAACAGCGAATAATCGTGAACGGGTTTTCAGCATGCGCTCATATTCTTCTTTGGCTTCTTTCAAATCCTTATCAGTGGCAGTGCCATTCTTATGTCTTTCTGCTACGGCCGAAAGGCTGAGCCGTTCCTGCTTGACCAGTTCATCCCATGTTTTTCCATCATACTCCAGCACTACATATGCTTTCCGTGGCAGCAACTTTTCATAATGAATCGCTGCATTAGTATCTGCAAGCGGCACAGAACAATCAAAGCCTGCTTCCTCGAGTTTAGCTTTATCGAACCAGTCATACTGAGACTCACCGCTCTTTCCCAGGAGGAATCTTCCATAAAAAGGATATTGATTCCAGATCAACCTCAACGAAATCCCGGTATTTTCTCTTTTTTCCTGATAGACGTCGAGCGGCAATTCCCGCTCGGTAAGTTCGACGACGGCATCAGGTTCGCCCGAACGATTGAGTATTACGCTTGCAAGGACAATGATATTAACCAGCACAAGCAGAGCGATAGCGATATAAAGTCCGTACTTTCTCATGCTGCCACCTCCCGGTTGAGCGTCCGCAGCCGCTTCAGCATGATCAGGAGCAGGATGGCAACAAGTCCGATAAGGAGAAAGAAAAGATATTTCGGCATCCATTCCCACCACCAGTCATAGAATTTAGTATAGAGAAATATCGCAAAAAAAGTGCTGCCCAGGTTCGTGAGTCCCGTCCATTGGCGCGCAATACCCAGCCAGATAACGAGCCCGGAGGTAATGAAGCCCGCGATCTGGTAAAGGTACTGCACGTGTTTGTGCGAAAGTGATAAGTAACTAATGTGGCCCCAGTTCGCGAGAATGAGCATTGAGATGAAGACTGCCAGTAAACCAAATACTCGATAGTGCGGCGGGAATTCATAAAAGGAGCGATGAGGGATGAAAGATATGGCGAAGAGAATAAGACCGGCTGCGATAAAATTCTCAGGCCGCTCGCCAAAATTTAACCAATAACAACCGCTCCAGGTCCCGACAGTCGCCGATAGATACCCGGTAAGTGCAATGATTCCTGCCACGAGTAGTATTCTAAGACCATAGGTGTATGCCAGGATAAAAGCAAATAGCGCCCATGCAAGAAAGGCATTCTGTGACGGTGTGATGTTGAATATTTGGCCCAGCACACTCAGATTCAATACAAAGCAAGCGAACGCCACAAGGCCAATAATTGCGGAGAAGTAGAGGGTCTTCTCCTTTCGCGCTGCGACTTCAACGCCGAGTGCGGCAATCATGGGCGCGATGACGAGGATAGCGACCTGAGATGGCGTGGAAATGAACCCCCAGATACGGTAAAAGAAGAAAAACATTGCCGCTGATATGGCTGCGGCGCCTAGAAATGAAATGATCCGCATACCCATAGACACCTGCCTCTGGGCGCTCGTTGTATCTATGTCGAATTGTCCAGCTAGCAAGCGGAGCATGTCATCGTGGTATTCGAAGAGATGACGCCGCTGGTCCTGGGGCAGAGAGAGGATTTTTTCCTTTTCCAGCGTTGTTAATTCAGCCTGAAAAGCACGAATGCGATCAGCCCGTTGCTGCGCTTGTTCCTTATGCATAATCCTCCTGTGGCCCATCTCACGATATTGATATACTGCTTATTTCTGCTTTACCAACCACCTGCGATTTTACTTTTCGAAACGCCTGGTAAGCAGGAACGATGCGTCAGTCCGCGCTTACTCTTTGACGGCTTCGATGAACCATAATGCCCATTGCTGACGCCAGAATTATAAGACCAAAACCCACTACCGAACGAGTAATGGGGACCCCTGAGGCATTCGCCAGAGAGTATCCGCCGAGGAACAGCAGCATGGCAAGGTTCTCCAAAAAGTTTTGAACTGCCAGAGCATTACCCGCACCCACGGATTTATGTCCCGTTTCCTGCAGCAGGGCGTTGAGCGGAACCACGAACACGCCGCCGCAGAATCCGACCAGGACCATCAGGAGAGCGGCAGTCGTTAGATCGTTCACCGATGCCAGCGCAAAGATAACCGGGCCCAGAAGCACGCCGCCGATCAGCGCCCGGTTCGTGGTTTCCAGAGAGATCCAGATTCCGGCGGCAGCGGCCCCGAGAACGATTCCGAGAGATACGATGCCCATCAAGCTCGCCGGCATCTGCGTATTTGTCACCGATAATGCTACCGGTACCCAGGCAAACAACAGCAGGCGCAATGTTACGCCACTACCCCAAAAGAGACTTGTGCCGAACAGGCTGAAGCGGGCATCCGGATCAGAAAACAGGGTCCTCAAAGAAGTAATAAAGTTCGGGATCAGCAGATGCGGACGAAAAGCGGTCATTGGCCGCTCCGAATCCAGACGCGGAATAAACAAGTTCGCACCTGCAGCCAGAGTATAGGAAGCGATCACGCCCAGGAACGCCAGGTGTAGTGAATGATCGGTCAGCCAGCCGCCCAAAAGGACTCCCAGAAGAATGGCCACGATCGTGGAACCTTCCAGCATACCATTGGCCCGAACCAGGCGGCCGTGACTTACCAGTTGCGACAGGATGCCATACTTCGCCGGTGAATAAATCGTAGCGCCTATTCCGATCAAACTGTAAGCAATGAAGGGGTTGGGCACCGTTGCCATGACCAGAGCTCCCGTCAGCTTCAGCAAATTGGCAAACAGCATTACCCTCCCCTTCGGGTATCCGTCGGCGATAGGACCGGCAAATGGCGCCAGCAATATGAAAGGGAACACGAAGGCTGCCTGCAGGAAAGGTATCTGGTGGCCGTCGCCATTGGACCTGACCAAAGCAATGGCGAGAATCAGTACCGCGTTGTCCGCAAGGGCGGAAAAGAACTGGGCTGAAAGTACTGCCAGCATTCCAGGCGAAAGCAGTGAATGGTCCTGTTTTCCCGTGGTCGTTGTCATATGGCCTCCGCCAGCAGCTTTAAGGTAACATAATCCACTTTGCCGGTTCCCAGGAGCGGCAGCGAGTCCACCCTATGTATTTTCCGGGGAACCGCAAGCTCCGGCACTCCGAGCTTACGGACCGATTCGACAAGTGCTTCGCGGGTGAGCGCGACGGCGGTAGTAAACAGCACGATCGCCTCGCCTCGTGCGCCGTCCGGTTGTGTAGATACACCATGCATTGCTCCGGGTGCAGCCAGGTTTGCCGCCCGTTCGACGACTTCCAAGGATACCATTTCGCCTGCCACTTTGGCAAAGCGTTTTACGCGGCCAACGATGGAGAGGTACCCCTCGTTGTCGACGGTAACGATGTCGCCGGTCTCGTACCAACCATCGCCTGCTTTTGTAGCCGTAGGCTCAAGCTTGCCTGGTGCCTCGTACCGGTAGTAACCCGACATCAGGTTTGGTCCGCGCACGGACAGCATGCCGCCCGTTGTGATCCCCGGGACCGGCTCCAGACGGTATTCGACGGCAGGCAGGAACTGTCCAACTGTGTCCGTTCTGTAGGCCATGGGTGTGTTGACGGCCAGAACCGGCGCAGTCTCCGTTGCCCCGTACCCTTCCAGGATGCGAATACCGAATTTCTCGAACCAATGCGTGCGTACTGACTCGGACAGTTTTTCTGCGCCGGCGACCACATACCGGAGCCGATAAAAATCGTAAGGGTGTGCATACTTGGCGTAATTCGACAAAAACGTACCCGTGCCGAAGAGAATGCTGCACCCACGATCATAAGCGATCTCGGGGATCACCCGGTAATGCAGGGGGGATGGGTAGAGAAAAAGGTTCATTCCCGTCATGATGGGCAAAAGCGCACCTGCGGTCAGGCCGAAGGAGTGAAAGATCGGCAGCGCGTTCAGCACCTTGTCATCGCTTGAGAAATCGATGACCGAACGGATCTGCGCGATATTGGCCAGCAGGGCTCTGTGGGAAAGTACGACGCCCTTGGGCCTTCCTTCCGATCCGGACGTGAACAGAACGACAGCCGCGCTCTCGGGGTCTCCGTTTTTTTCGACCGCTCCCGGCAGCAGCATGCTTTTCAGTATCCAAAGTTTGTCACCCAGACCGATCTCCTGCTTGAGATCCTCAACGTACAAGATAGAAACATCCTGCAACGCTGCAATATCCCCTCCGATCTTTGCCTGCTCGATGAAGGCCCTTGATGCGAATATCGTTTTGATTCGGGCTGCTATGCAGGCATCCCGCATTCCCGAAGCTCCGGCCTTGTAATTCAGCATCGCAGGGACGCGGCCCAGGGCACTGGCGCCGATAAGCATGCCGACCGTTGCGGCAAGGTTCGGCATCAGGATCCCGACACACTCGCCGGGGGCACTGCGTTTTGCTATGAGACGTCCCAGGGCAAGGGTCATCTTGAGCAGGTCCGCGTAAGAATACTCGACTTGTTTCAGGTCCTCCACGATACGGCGGCGACGACCATGGATCGACATGGCGTTCAGCAGTCCTGCATAGAGAGTCTGCTTCGGCCGGGATTCGCAAAGCATCTTCTGCATGACGCGGCGCATTGCCTCTCCAGCCATGTGCCTCCGAGACCGTGCCGTGCCGCCTTCGGTCATCGTAAGCTTGGTCGGTGCCTGTATAGAAAGCGTGACTCGGGGAAAGAGTCTGCGCGGCTGCTGTTTCGAAAGACGGCTGAACCAGGACCGTGCAGGACCGTCGAGCCGCACCGGAAGGATCGTAGCACCTGTTTTCGCGGCCACGAATGCGGGGCCATCATAGACCTTCATTAAGGACCCGGTCACGGTGATCCTGCCCTCGGGGAAAATCACAACGGGTCGTCCCTCTTCTATCAGTTTAATCACCTTCTTCACGGCCATGGGATTGGTGGGATCCACGGCGAGATGGTCAACCTGGCTTAGCACCATCCGGAAGAATCGGTTGCGCGTTATGCCGGTATGCACCACGAAAACGGGATCAAAAGGGAGATAGAGTCCAAGGAAAAGACCATCCAGGAAGGATTCGTGGTTTGCGATGATCATCAAACGCGAAGAATCCACCTTGCCGGAAAACCCCTCGACTCTTACCCGAAAGAGTACCCGGAACAGCCATGAGAGTGTCCAACGAACTAATTTTCTTACCATGTTTCCTCCTGGTCGGGATAATGTACGTGATCTTTAATTCGTGAGACCCGACCGAAAATCAAATGTCTTAATAGGTGGCGATGGGTTCCTGGTCATGAATGCTACTATGCGATTTATGAGACGCTAAACATCCTGCTGCACTGGTAAAGATCTCCGGTGTCACACCTAATGCTTTCTTGAGCGCCACATCACGGTCCCAGGGATTGGTAATCCGTGCGATAGTGATCATCTGCCGGAACGAAAGCAGGAACGGAAAGGCAAAAGAAGATACGATGCCGGTGTTGATAAGCGGCATATCAGTGCCGTAAAGAAGGCGGCCCTTCAGCTCTTGCTGCTTCAGAACACGCTGCAGTCGGCCGAGCCGGTTGATCTGCGTAAGGGAAGAGATATCGCCGTAGAGGTTGGGGTACTCGCGGCATAGACGGATAAAGCGATCATAATTCGATTCCCCGTGACTGTGGCCGCTGCATGCGCTATGGGCTGCGATCACGGTCACTCCCAGGCTAAGGGGAAGGCGCAGCAGTTCCGGATCTCCCAACTCATCCTTCGACCTGGTAAAGGTCCGCTCCTCTCCCGTATGCGTAAGGAGCGGCAGGCCAAGGTCCTTGAGCCTCAGATAGAACGCAATGAGCCGTGGATCTGAGGGATCGATATTCTGGATCGGCGGCAACCATTTGACTAACACGGCCCCGTCTCGTGCCGCTTTCTCCAGGCGCTGGATAGCGTCCTTGCGATAGGGATTGATGCTTGCACCGAAGAGGAGATTAGGATATTTCCGGATCTCTGTTGCAACAAAGTCGTTCGGGATGTACAGTTCCGTTTGCTGTAAATCGAGTTCGCCATTTTCTCCCACTACGCCGTCAATCGCTAAAACTACAGCAGAGGAAACAGACTGGGATCTAGAAAGGCTCTCTGATAGGCGTTTCAGGATCAAACCATCCCCTTCGCGAAGGAGGTCCTTCTCGGTAACGCCGAAGGACTTCAAGAATAGACGATACTTCCAACTACGCCGGATCGGTTCTGAGACAAAGCAGCCGCTCCCCCCTGCGCCGATACCGGCTACATGACAGTGCATGTCGATGACGCTTTGGCTTGCGTCAACAGTCGAGCAGAACCCGGCCAATGTTAGAACTAAACTTGAAATAGTAAATTTCCTCATTAAGATCCTCATGTTTACGTCAGTCCCCTAATCTATTTCAAGTTGTGTGCCAGCGACGAGCCACCAGCTATCATCATGAAATGCTGTGCTTTTATTGTTGTCCACCGGCGTTGGTACAGGTTTAGATATTTAAATTGACATAAATTGCACACATCATATACAATAAATGCATGAAAGATATCCAGCCAATATCCAAAGAAGAATGGACCTTTTTCGAGACTGTCGCCAGCGCCGCTTTTGCCAATCCCTTTGGCGAAAGACGTGACAGCTTGGACCGCAGCATCGGAGGCGTTGGTGTCGATTCAACGGGCACGGAAATTATTCAGGCTGTAGTGGACCGCGTAGCGGCCCGCATGAAAGAGATAACAAGGAAAGGAAAGGCCGACCTGCGACAGTACGAGGGCAGTCGCCGCGAGCTGATTCGCCGTGTATTCTTATTCCACGTTTTCCACAGCTACACTGATCAGTTCGATGAGTTGATTCAAGTCCAGGTGAAGAACGGTGACGTGCCCTGCCGCGTTGAGTTTTCTGACAAGGCATTGAGCGAGCTGCGTGCATTCGGGTTTTCAGAAGCAGATAGTCTGCGCTACTTTGCGGTGTTCTACCAGTTGCGCAGGGCGTATTACTTCATACGGAACGGCCTTGTCGGCAATTCTCCCTCCATGAAAGCTTTGCGGAAACACCTCTGGAACTGCGTCTTTACCCATGACATGAGCTGGTTCGAGGCGCGGCTCTGGAACCGGATGGAGGATTTCTCCATATTACTTCTGGGGGAGACAGGGACAGGCAAGGGTTCTGCTGCTGCGGCCATAGGACGGTCCGGATTCATTCCCTTCGATACGGGGAAAAAATGCTTCACCGAAACCATCAACCGAAACTTCGTCGCCATTAACCTTTCCCAATATTCGGAAGGCGTGCTGGAATCGGAACTGTTCGGCCACAAGAAAGGGGCATTCACCGGGGCTGTGGACAACCACGAAGGATTATTTAGCCGGTGCGCTCCCCATGGTACGATCTTCCTGGACGAGATCGGCGATGCGAGCATCCCGGTACAGATCAAGCTGCTTCAGGTGCTGCAAGAGCGGGTGTTTTTCCCCGTCGGGAACCACGAGGCACGGCGGTTTAGCGGCAGGATCATTGCAGCAACTAACAGGCAGTTGGATAAACTCCGGCGGGACGGCAAGTTCCGGGATGACCTCTACTTTCGCCTCTGCTCAGATGAGGTCGTTCTCCCGACCTTGCGGCAACGGTTCCAGGAGGATCCGCGCGAACTGGACCTCCTGCTCGAGAGCATTCTCTCTCGCCTCTACGGGGAGACGTCATCATCGAGAGTCGAGTCGCTGCAACATATCCTGCTACGCGACGTCGGAGCCGATTACCAGTGGCCGGGAAATGTGCGGGAATTGCAGCAGGCGGTAAAGAGGATTATCCTTACGGGAAGATACCAGGGGGAACAGGACCAGAGAAAAAGAGATGCAGCTGTGGCTAACAGTTTGACCGCTGGAATAACTGATTGCTCGTTCGACGCAGAGACACTTCTGGCTGAGTACTGCGCTTCGATTTACGAACGGTATGAGACCTACGAGGAGGTTGCCAGAATAACGAAGCTGGACAGACGCACTGCTAAGAAATACGTCCAGATGGGATTTAAAAAGCCATAGCAAGTTTTGTCGGTAGAGCTATAAATATGTCGTATCAAGAAACAATTAAGTCGCTTGAAATATAGTATATAACCTATTGATTTTTGGCTCTCCAAAAAAACGCTTAAAAGCGCGAAGTCACCGGCTTTCCCGACTACAAACAATAAAGTCGTCAAAATCGCAAACAATTAAGTCGGCCCTTTTTTTGCTTTGGACGAAGCTCGCAATAAGAACAACCTCGTCGACTTCACCTACAAACCCGCATTTCCAGACAGACGAAACACTTGTCGAATTCTGTTTATAGCTTGCACATGAACGCCTAAAGGTACGGCGTGGTTGAAATCATCATGTTGGGTTTCGCCGTGATCTACGCGGCCTATTTGTTTTGCGGCTCACTTATGGGCTACAAATAAGGCATAGCTTCCGACTACGTCCACAGAATATGTCGCAAAATTGGCGGCTAATATCCTTTCTAGATCATCAGCGTTATCTTGCAGATTGCTGAAAACCGAAAGCTTATTATATAGGGGATTGGCGTGCCGGAAGAGAAAACCAGCATCAACCCCCTGGCCGAGAACGGTAGCGCCAAAAAATACTCCGCCTTTATTCAGGAAACGATTAAGGTTCCTAAAAACGATTTCCTTGCCCAGCATACTGCCGGGAAGACAGTGGAGGAAATTCGCGGCGCCGATAGAATTGAAGATCGGCATATCCCCAGGATAGGGTTCCAGCACGTTCCAGTGGTGGGCGACGGAATGGTATCTGCTGATTCGGCCGGATGCTTTTTTCAGAGAATTGGTATTCAGGTCCATCAGGTGGACGATCGGATGGGCGACCGGGAATCGGCACTTATCAAGAAAATAACCGGAGCCGACGCCTACATCGAGATGCATATCCGAGACATGCTTATTGTAAAGATCGAGTATTTTTTTAGCGGAACATTTAAAAATGCACTGCATTTCTAAAATCAGGACTTCCCAATCATAGATAGACAAAAGGAAATTAGAGTATACGGCGGCGCCTGCAATTGCCTCCTTTGATGCTGGAATGTCTTTTTGGACCATCACTTCTCCTTTGCAGCTATATGGTTTCAACACGCGAGTGAGCCGCGTGTTTTTCGCGGCCTACTCTAACCGCTTGTTGGATCATGCCGTCTATTTTCAGCTTTTATGAGACGGCCATGATAACAACTTCATCAGGAAAAGAATCGCTTCTCTATCAGTTCGATAGCTTTTATAATTCCATTTTCCTTTTGCATCATCGCGCTGAGTTCTTCAGCTCTCTTTTTCATATTAGGATCGTCAAGAACTGTTCTTATGGCCTGGCCCAACTTGCGTGCCGTTATCTTTCTTCTGTGAAGCACATTTGTGGCAACACCCAGGCGCTGTAATTCGTTTGCATAAAAAGTCTGATCTCCAAAATGTTCAATGACAACCGATGGACAGCCGTGAAGCAGTGCAGAATGAGTCGTACCCGCACCGCCGTGATGAACTACCGCGGAACAATAGGGAAAAATATATTGATGAGGCACGTTCTGGATCTTATATATATCGGGATAGTTGGGAAAGTCACGAAGTTCGTCCCACCGGGATTGGACAATGGCCCGGCATCCCGCAGACAATGCGCCCTGAACCAGGATTTTAGTAGTTATGTCCGGCGATGCGTCGAGAGAAAACATGCTGCCCAACGTTATAAAAACCGGTGGAGCGCCTGCTTCCAGAAACTGCTTCAAATTGCCAGGCATGGTCCATTTTTCAGCTGTGTTCGGGACAGTGAATACGCCACAAACATGATGATAGTCGGGCCAGTCCGGCTGTTTACGTCCGATTGCAGAAGTTTCGGCAACAAGGTTCAATTCTCTTGATATCCACACGGTATCTGCAATTTTCGAGGCTGGCGACAACCCAATCCTTTTTCTCAATTTATTCACTTCTAAACCGATTGTACGATCTACTAAGTAATTAAACAATTTCCACCAAAAAGGGTTCATCCATTTCCCGAAATTGGGAACCCCAAAAATTGGGGTGTGCTTTGAATAGATCCCGGCGTGGTTAAGCATCACGCTTGCGTAAGGCCTGTGCGCTTTTTCAGCAGCAGCTTGCACAGGGTAGTGGAGGAAGTGCCCAATGATTACGTCATTTTCGAGACAAAGCCGCTCTGCTGCGTCAAACATTTCCAATATAAGAGGATTAAAATAATACTCCAAGATAAGTTCAATTTGCTTGAGGGAATTAGGTGCTCCGATTAT
This sequence comes from Nitrospirota bacterium, assembly GCA_963818475.1. GTDB lineage: Bacteria > Nitrospirota > UBA9217 > UBA9217 > UBA9217 > GWC2-56-14. The sequence goes on from CAWFSF010000005.1 coordinate 336,308, forward strand.
TTTGTCTTGAAAAAGACGAATTGTTTTATCATCATAGGTCAGCTTACCGATGTGTGATAAGGCAAAATTCATTTCTCTTCCGTAAGAGCTGTAATCCTTGTTATCCACGCTCGTTACGACCATCGAAACGTCATGACCTCTGGTACGTAAGCCGCCTGCCAACGCAAGCAACGGGCGGATGTCACCATCACTGCCCCACGTTTGCAATCCGATCTTCATCTTTTTCTCCTGTAACGCGCGGATAAGACGCGATACCTCTCCGCGTCGTCCTCGATCCGCATCGTTAGAATCATCATGAGGATTCACTTCGTTCTATCCGACCTGCCGACTTGGAAGCGATTGCAGTAGGATTGAATCCTTTAACGATCAGCCATATTGACATAACCAGTTCTTGCAAGCCTATTGGAGGCGCAAAATAAGCCATGGCCTTCATCAATGGCATAGCACCGAATATATCGAACATGTGTAACAATGCACCTATTGATAAAAGAACAGCTGCCAAAAACCCCCAACCTGATAGCCAACGAGGAATAAGCTTGGATTTAAATAGTAAATAGTAAAACAGAATAGCGCCTAAAGTATAAACGATTATATAAAGCAGCGTGGCCCATTCTGTTCTTGCGTGAATTGAATTACCCAATACTTGGAAATATGAATCAGGCGGAGCTCCTGAGTGTAAATAGTCCTGACTTAAACTGATAAGTGACAGTGAGTTGATAGTGAGAAAAATATGGAGAACGCCCTCGAGGAGCCTGAAAACAACATACCCAAGCGCTATTCTTTCATTAAATATTTTAAACAGGGGAAACAACATGATTGGAATCAGAATCATGGCAGGAGCACAAATGAAATCAAGTAGTATTCCTATTTTCACCGGAATTTTATTTGGATATACATTAACAATATAGTCCGGAGCATTGAGAATGGGTCGATAAATATTTGAAGCCACAATATTAAAGACAAGCGCAATTAGAAATAATACTCCTACACTTATTGCGGTTTTTCTGTATGAATTCATTATTTCTCCTTTTTGTTCTTACGTATAATCTCGGCGGTAAGCAGCCAGCCCCTGCAGGGGCGATCCGGCCGTCGGAACGCGAAGCGCTGAGGGAACCTGCAAGCCCAGCTTGCAGTTGGTCCGGTTGACCGAGAGATTAGGCCACGACACCAGGGGCATTAACGACACTCAGCAACCACTGGCCTTGCGTGCCAGCGAGGTACTCGTTCCGATATTGGCAAAAGGCCGGATCCAGCGTCGATAGGGACGCCGCCGACCTTCCATAAGCAACTGATGGATCTATGCTTTGAACCTTGGTATCCACCCGGAATGCGGGACACTTTTCGTTCCAAATGAAGCGCGTTCCAGGAGTCACGAATATGCCGGTTAAGTAGGAGAGACTCCGATCAGCCTGCGGCTCTTTCCAACGTGCTTAATTTGGAACTTAATTGTTTGTCTAAAATAAACTAGAGGGAGTTTTTAGATGACTTAATTGTTTAACGATGACTTAATTGTCTAAGTTACGACTTAATTGTTTCTCCATAGAGGCAAAATCCTCAGCTCTCGCACGCAAGCTTCGCAAGCTCCTCCGAAAACATCTCGAAATTGACCGAATAATCTACCGGGCATTCGATCACGACGAGCTTCTTCAGGGCAAAAGCGTCCCGCAGGACCTTCGTAAGATCGTCCCCTTCGCGCACCTTCACCCCCACCGCGCCGAAGCTCTCGGCGTATTTCGCAAAATCGGGATTCCGGTAATCGAGGCCGAAGGCCGGGAATCCCTTGGCCTGCTGCTCCCACTTGATGAACCCGAAAGCATTGTCGTTCAGGATAAGCACGACCAGCGGGATGTCATATCGGAGGGCTGTTTCCAGTTCCTGCGAATTCATCATGAAACCGCCGTCGCCCACCACGGCAAGCACCTTCCGGTCCGGCCGGAGCATTTTCGCGGCGATGCCGGAAGGCAGCCCTGCGCCCATGGTCGCCAGGGCGTTGTCCAGCAGGAAGGTGTTGGGCTTGTACGTGCGGTACAGCCGCGAGAACCAGAGCTTGTAGATGCCGTTGTCCAGGGTCAGGATGTCCTCGTGCGCCAGGACCTCGCGAACGTGCCGGACGATATCCTGCGGCGTCAGTGGGTATTGTTTGTTGAATTCGATCGAAAGTTTTCTGTCCAGGAATTCACGGACCTCCCGGAAGGTCTTGTCGCTCTTCCGGTCGGCCACCAGTTCTCCCAGCTGCTGCAGCGAGCAGGAGATATCGCCGATGACCTCGATGTCCGGGTTGTAGTACGTGTCCACATCAGCGCCGCTGAAATCGATATTGATGATCTTCTTGTCGAGATTTCTGTTCCAGACGTAGGGCGGATATTCAACGATGTTATACCCGATGGTGATGATCAGGTCGGCCCGGTCGATGCCGCAGTTGACGTAATCGCGCCGGTGGATCCCGGCTGCGAAGAGGCTGTAGTCCGATGCATCGCTCAGCACGCCTTTTCCCATCTGCGTGTGCACCACATGGATGCCGGTCTTGTCGATGAACTGCATGAGCTGCTTCGTGATCAGGTTGCGGTTCGCGCCTGACGACAGGATGATGAGCGGGTGCTTCGCTTTGTTGATCAGGTCGGCGGCGCGCAGGATCGCCTTGCGGTCAGGCGCGGGCCTCCGCACATAGACCCCGTTTCTGGATCTTTGCATTCGGTCTCGCTTTCGGCCACGTCCTCGGGCAGTTCGATGTGGACCGCGCCCGGACGCTCCGCCTGGGCAAGCTTGAACGCGTTCCGCAGCACCGTGGGGATCTCGCCCGGATCGATGATGGAAACGGCATCCTTGGTGAGCGGCCGCATGACGCTGACGATATCGATGAGCTGGAAGCGGGCCTGACGGTTCTCGCGCAGCGCCTTCTGGCCCGAGATGGAAATGAAGGGCGCGCCGATCAGCTGCGCATGGGCGACGCCGGTCACGAGGTTCGTCGCGCCCGGTCCGAGCGTGGAGAAGCAGACGCCGGCCTTGCCGGTCAGCCTTCCGTAGGTGGCTGCCATGAAAGCGGCTGCCTGTTCATGCCGGGTGATGACGACCTTGATGGACGACGTGCGAAGCGATTCGAGCAGATCGAGGTTCTCCTCGCCCGGCAGGCCGAAAATATATTCCACTCCTTCTTCTTCAAGCTGCCGCACGAACAGGTCTGATGCTTTCATGAACACTCCTGAAAATAAAAGTTACCGCCGAGACACGGAGAAAGGCGAATGGCAACACCTTTGACACGGATCAGCACGGAGAACAGCTATGATAACGGCGGATTGAATCCGCATCTATCATATTTAAAATCCGCCCTTATCCGTGTCAAAGAATTTGTGCTTCTTTCGATCTATTCCCTCACCACGATCGTCTTCACGTTCACGAACTCCTTCAGCCCGTGGTGCGACAGCTCCCTCCCGATGCCGGACTTCTTCACGCCGCCGAAGGGCAGCCGCGGGTCCGACTTCACCATGTCGTTGATCGTGACGGTCCCCGCCTCGATCCGCGCGGCAAGCCGCTCCGCCCGGCCGATGTTCCTGCTCCAGATCGAAGCGCCGAGGCCGTATTCGGTCCTGTTCGCAACCGCGATTGCCTCGTCCTCGTTCTTAACCACGACGATCGGCGCGATGGGGCCGAAGACCTCTTCGGTCAGGACCTTCATGTCCGGCTTCGTATTGATCACCGCGCAGGGAGTAAAGAACAAGCCCTTTGGTGAAGGTCTGTCCCGCCATGAGCACCCGGGCCCCTTTCGCCTTCGCGTCGCGCAGCTGCTCTTTCAGGGCGTCGAGGATGTCCTTCCTGGCAACGGTGCCGATGTCCGTAGACTCGTCCATGGGATCGCCGAGCTTCATCTCCTTGAGCCGCACCATGAAATGCTTCATGAACTCGTCAGCCACCTTGTCCATGACGATGAAGCGCTTTGCCGCGATGCAGCTCTGGCCGGTGTTGATCATGCGCGCATTGGCCGCCGTCCTGCCGGCCTTCTCCACGTCGGCGTCGTCCAGCACGATGTAGGGGTCAGAACCGCCCAGTTCGAGCACGACCTTCTTGATCCTCCTGCCTGCATGAGCGCCGATCTCCTCGCCTGCCCGGTTGCTGCCGGTAAGCGACACGGCGTCCACCAGGTCGTCGTCAATGAGCCTCAGCGTTTCCTGCACATCGATCAGCACCGTCCTGAACACGTTCTCCGGGAAGCCCGCCTTGGTGAATGCCTCCTCGATCGCCAGCGCCGTCTGCGGCACGTTCGACGCGTGCTTCAGCAGCACCACGTTCCCGGCGGTGATCGCCGGAACGCCGAAGCGGAAGGCCTGCCAGAACGGGAAGTTCCAGGGCATGACCGCCAGCACCACGCCGAGGGGCTGGAACGTGACGTAGCTCTTCTTTGCCTCGGTCTTGATCTCCTCCGGGCAGCAGGAACGAAGCGGCGTTTTCGGCATAATAGTCCGCGAGCACGGCGCATTTCTCCACTTCCGCAAGCGCCTCTTTGATGGGCTTCCCCATCTCCGTGGTGATGAGCTCCGCATAGCGCCGCTTCTCCGCGCGAAGCACCTCAGCCAAGCTTCTTCAGCAACGCCGCCCGGTCCGCGACGGGCATCTCCCGCCATTTCTGAAAAGCCTCGCGGGACCGGCCCACCTGTCCGTTCAACTCCACCGTGCTCATGACCGGGTACTTTTTCATCACCTCTTCGGTGTAGGGATTGATCGACAGGATCTTCGTCGGTCTTTGTTGTGTTTTTGATTTCGCCAGGGTTGCTTTCATCTTTTTCACCCCCTGTTTCGGAGGGACGAGATTTTTCGATCTGGAACGCAGTGTTCCATACTTCCTGTTCTCAACGCTTTCTTTCTTCCCAGCCATTCCCGTCCTCCAGTTTTTCGTTGCTGCCTTTAACTCCAAACGACGAACTCCGAACTCCACAACGCATCACGCTCTCTTCTCCATCGGTTCATACACGCACCCGGTCTTTCCGCAGTAGTTCCCGGTATAATCCGACGAAGGCCGGTACAGCGCCGGTTTTCCCTGGGCTTCGCCGAACTTCTCCTCGATGATATGCGCGGTCCAGCCTGCGATGCGGGACACGGCAAAGATCGGCGTCATGAGATCTGCGGGGATGCCCATCAGGTGATAGACCGGCGCGCTGTAGAAGTCCACATTGGGCTTGATCGTGGTCTTGCCCCGCTTCTCAAACTCGGCGACCGCCGTTTCTTCGATCTGCGTGGAGAGCCGGTGCCACTGTTCCTGGCCGAGCTTCTTGCCGAGCTGTTCTCCCATCTGCTTCAGGAATTTCGCACGGGGGTCCGTGGTCTTGTACACCGCATGGCCCATGCCCATGATCTTTTTGACCGCTGTCGAGCTGCTGCCGCACCCACCCGGCGACGTTCTGTCTCGTTCTGCAGCTCCTGCAGCATCTTCATGACCCGGGCATTGGCGCCGCCGTGCAGGCTCCCGGAAAGGGCCCCCACGCCCGCGGCAACGCCGGCATACATGTGCGCCTGCGTTGACACCACCTCGCGGCAGGCAAAGGTCGAGGCATTGAAGGAGTGGTCTGCGTGGAGCACCAGCGCCGTGTCCAGGTCGCGCGACCATGTCCGGATCGGGCTTTTCACCCGTGAGCTGCCACAGGAAATTGCCTGCATGGGACAGCGCATTGTCCGGCGGCAGCGGTTCGCGGTCATGCCGTATCCGCTGCCATGCCGCAACAACAGCGGCGACTCCGGCGATGAGCCGGATCGCCTTCGCGTCATTGGCTTCCCGCGACTCGTCCTGAAGCTCGGGATCGGCCATGGCCAGGAGCGGGATCGGCTGCCTGCAGCACATCCATGGGATTTGCGCCATGCGGCAGGTCCTCGCAGCGTTTGCAGAATGAAGCTCGGCAGCGGCCGCGCCTTCTCCAGCCGCTGCGTAAAGTCCTTGAGCTGCTCTTCGGCAGGCAGCTCGTCATGCAGAAGCAGATAGGCCGTCTCCTCAAAGGTCGAGTTTTCCGCCAGTTCTTCGATGCGGTATCCCCGGTAGATGAGGATCCCGTTCTCGCCGTCCACGTCGGAGATCCTCGTGTCCGCCACGGTCACGCCGCGCAGGCCGATGTTCTTTGTCGCGATGATCCCGGTCCCCGGTTTTTTTAATGCAGGCCTTCTTGATTGAGATTTTGTAGCCATAAATGCCTTCTTTCGTACGGGCGGGTATAACCCCGCCCCTACCGGTTTATATACCGCCTCCACCGCTGTAACTGATCCTTCACATAATTCAACGTCCCGCCCGCCAGCAGATGCTTCCGCTGACGGTCGGACACGTCCAGTATCGTACAGGATCGTCTGCCCGTCAACCTCCACCGGGATCTCCCGTGTCTCCCTGTTCAATGCGCTTCCGCACCTCCGGAAACCGCACCTGCATTCCCTTTTCAATGCGGCTCGTAATCCGCCGGGTTCTTGAAGATCAGCGGCAGGATGCCGAAGTTGCAGAGGTTCGACTTGTGGATGCGGGCAAAGCTCTTGACGATCTTGGCACGCACCCCGAGATAGCCGGGGCGCAAGCGCCGCATGCTCTCTGCTCGACCCCTGGCCGTAGTTCTCGCCGCCGATGATCACAACGGAGCCGGCCGCCCTGCACTCTTTCGCGAAATCCGGGTCGATCTGCGAGAACACGAATTCGCTGATCGCCTCGATGTTCGACCGGAGCGGCAGCACCCTGTTCCCGGCAGGCATGATGGCGTCCGTGGAGATATCGTCCCCCACCTTCAGCACCACCTCGGCGCTCAGCGTTTCCGGCAGTGCGTCGAGCTTCGGCAGCGGTTTGATGTTCGGGCCGCGGACCACCTCGGTCTTCCGGAACTCATCGGACGGGAAAGATCACGGACCGGTCGTCGATCATATAGGCCGCCGGGTCCGCGATCGTCGGATAGGGCATCATTTTCGCCAGGTCCCGCGGGTCGGTGATCACGCCGGTAAGCGCGGCTGCCGTCGCGGTCTCGGGAGAACAGAGATAGACCTTGTCGTCCCTGGTGCCGGACCGGCCGGGGAAATTGCGCGGGAAGGTGCGCAGGCTCACCTCGCCGGTGCCCGGCGCCTGCCCCATGCCGATGCATCCCTGGCATCCCGGCTCATGCACGCGCGCGCCGGCGGTGAAGAACGTCAGCAGGCCGCCCTGCTGCGCAACATTCTCGATCACCTCGCGGCTTCCGGGATTCACGTGGAAGCTGGTGTCCGGATGCACGCGGCGGTCCTTCAAGCATCTTTGCCGATACCATCAGGTCGCGAAAGGATGAGTTCACGCTGCTCCCCACAATGGCCTGGTCGACCTTGATGCCCGCCACGTCCCGCACCGGCACGACATTCCCCGGCGATGACGGCTTGGCGATCAGCGGTTCGAGCTTCGACAGGTCGATCTCGTCGTTCTCGTCGTACTCGGCCCCTTCGTCGGCCGCGAGCGGGACCCAGGCATGGCCCCGGCCCTGGGCAACAAGATAGTCCCGCGTCCGTTCATCGGAGGGAAAGATCGACGTCGTTGCTCCGGTCTCGGTGCCCATGTTGCCGATGGTCTCGCGGTCCGTTGCGGAAAGCGTCTGCACCCCCGGTCCGTAGTACTCGATGATCTTGCCCACACAGCCTTTGACGTCGTAGCGTCGCAGCATCTCCAGGACCACGTCCTTGGCGCTCACCCAGTCGGGCAGCCTGCCGATGAGCCTGACGCCCAGCACCTTCGGGCAGGGCAGATGATAGGGATACCCCGCCATGGCCAGAGCAACGTCCAGTCCGCCCGCTCCGATGCCGAGCATGGACACGCCGGCAGCTCCCGGCGTATGGCTGTCCGAGCCGAGCAGCGTCTTGCCCGGGACGCCGAAGCGCTCCATATGCACCTGGTGGGAAACACCGTTGCCCGGCTTGCTGAAATGGATGCCGTATCGCGCAGCGGCCGTCTGGAGGAACTTGTGGTCGTCGGCGTTCTTGTTGTCGGTCTGCAGCAGGTTGTGGTCGACATACTGGGCAGCAAGCTCCACCTTGACCCGGTCAAGCCCCAGGGCCTCGAACTCGAGCATGGCAAGCGTGCCCGTTGCATCCTGCAGCAGGGTGTGGTCGATCCTGATGCCGATCTCTTTGCCGGGAACCAGTTCGCCCTCCAGCCAGGTGGGCTGCCAGTATTTTGTGCGTCAGGTTCTGTTTCATGCCATTTCCTTGTTAATCGGGACAACAAAACTCCGCTTTTTCAGGCACATCATTTGTGCGCTGCACGAGATACCATGAACAGTAGAAACCTTTTCCAATTCAATTGTATCACGGAGGGGCAACATGTCAACGAGATTTAGCGGGGCTGTCAGCGTCAAGGAATGCGTGGGTGAGTGTGGACCTTCCGGAAGGTAAACAATAGATAAAATAACAGGCGCAGAAAGAGCGAGCAATCTCTCTGCGGCCATCCCGGTCATCGAAGCGTCGTCACAAAGGATCTCAGCGCGGATCAGTTTTTTGCTCCATCATCATCTTCATGCGCTTCATCTTTCTTTTCTCCCTGATCGCCCTCGTGTCATCGTACATATCTTCATAGGCCATCTTCATCGCCTCTTCAAAGGAGGCCATGATCCCCTGGTTTACCTTTATGAAGTTCTCGGCATCGCTTTTGCTCTCAAAGGCCCACTTTCCTCGTTTTGACATGACCCCCTGTTTGCTCCCGCCAACCACCCAGAAGGCCTTCTCCGCATCGATAAGATTTTTACTGTTGAAATCTCCCACCTTAATCGACTTCGGCGATTTGTCGATCTTGTTCGCGAGGTCCACGGCAGCACAGTGAATACCGCAAAAAGGCACTACCGTTCCATCCTCATATTCGATCAGCATCCGCGAGTAGTCGTAGGTCCCTCTGTCCATCCCGCAGTACACGCAGGCTTTATGAACAGCAATGTCCTCCTTTGCCTGCTGAGCATAGGCGAGCCCGCCCAGCACGAAACATACGGCGACTACCAGGTTCACGAAACGATCCTTCTTCATTGCACGCCTCCTTATATGAGTTGGTCTGTTGTGCGGCGCTGGCGCCGCCTGTCAAGCTGCAGCATGTTTTGCGCCCTTGAATGAAAAAACAAGGAGAGGATCGTTCCTCTCCTTGTGCCGGTCCTGCTGCATATTTCACCAGCATCACCGGTGACGTTTCTGCATATGTTCTTCAATGTGCTTGACAAGTTTCTCACGCTGTTCCGGTGTGAGCATGTCGTGGATCTCCGTGAACTTGGCAGTGATAAAGCTGATCATGTCGTTCGCCTGTGCCTGGTTCTTTTCGGTCAGGGCATTCAGCCTGGTTTTGTCGATCTCCGCACTTCGCATGAGCTCATTTGCTTCTTTCACGGTCTCTTCGCGCAGTTTTGGCATTTCAGCGCGCTTGGCAAGGAATTCGTTCTTGATCTTTTCAAGCTGGGCCTTCTGCACCTCATTCAGGCTGAGCTCCGCTGACATGCGCTTCACCAGGTACTCCGCCCGCTGTTCCGGGGTATGGTGGTAACATGCGGCAAGGAACAGGGCAGTCAGCGCTGCCATTACGATCAGGATGATAGAATTCTTCTTCATGGCTCTCCCTCCTTTTTTGTATTGATCCATAAGATAAGACAGAATCTGATATATCCTGCCTGTATCAATTGTAACACAGCTCGGGAATCGATCAGGTTCCTGGCCTTGTCTACTGCATCTTCCGAATCCTGACCTCTATGCCGGTGTCGTTCTTGAGCAATTCAATAAGCCGGGCGGTGTCCGTATCGCCAAAATGATAGGGGTAGAGCACCCTGGGTTTGAACGCTTTTGCCGCATCAGCGACCATTTCGGGCGTCATGGTATACGGCAGGTTCATCGGCAGAAATGCGTAGTCGATGTTCCGAAGCGCCTTCATCTCGGGAGTATTCTCCGTATCGCCGGCAATATAGACCCGGGTGCTGCCGAAGGTCAGCACATAACCGTTGCCCTGCCCTTTGGGGTGGTACGGCTGGCCGTTCTCGCGTTTGTGCACCAGATTATAAGCCGGCACTGCCTCGACCATGATCCCCAGGACCTGCCGAACATCGCCATTCTTCATGGTGATGCCGCCAGGCACCTTCTCCGCAGATGCCGCCATGAGCACGACCGTGGTTTCCTTTGTGCGTATGGCCTGGAGCGCTCCGGGATCGAGATGGTCCCGATGCTCATGGGTGATCAGGATCGCATCTGCCTTCGGCAGCATCGCATAATCGGTCAGCTTGCTGAACGGATCGACATAAATGATCTTGCTGCCGAACTTCATCATGAGCGACGCATGGCCGATGAACGTTATCTCCAGGTCACCGGAAGCTGTTTTGATCACATCTTTTTCAAAGGGCTCCCCGGCCATGGCGGGTGCCGCGCATACCATCAGCAACAGTGCTGCGAGCATGATCTTCATAGTTTCTCCTCGTTCATGTGTCCCTCGGGTCATCGCCCTCGTTCCTTATCGAACATACAGACAAGTTAATTTTATTATAGCATGAGGACAATGCCGGGCCTGCCGGTCATCCCAAAGGAGTACTGTAATGGGACGAGGTGCGGTATTGTACACAATAAACCGGGCCGGCCCCTGATCTTCCTTGACACCTGCGGTGAACGAGCTATACTTTAATCAGAAAGAGGAGTTGTTTTGTCCTGTTAATCGATTCAGTAAAGATTCACCAAGGAGGAACGCCATGGCAACCGCAATTGAACTAAAAGAGAAGGTTTACTTCGATGCAGTGTATACCGCGCTCGAAGAGATCAAGATGAAACTATTCGTACTACGGGAGGAACTTGCAAAAACGTACGGAAAGGACAGCAAGATGTTTCTGGAGCATGAGCGGCATCTGATCGATATGGCAGAGTATATCGACTGGAAGCGTAATGTGCTTGAAAAAGGAACGTCCTTTGACTGGAAAATTGCGAAAGGGGACAGACCGGACATTGAGAGCGATGTTTCAGTACGGCCACCCGAGAACCGTACGGGACCGGATTTTTCCGGCGGGTATATCGGTGGGTGATAGATGAGCAACTATCGCGTGTTCAAGGCCGGCGGCGAAGATACCGCCGGTTTTTTTATGTGGGTCCGGTCGGATCAGGTGACGGAAAAGCGTGATGATAAGCATAGATCCGCCCGGAACGGTTTATGGGGACGTGAGATGACTCAGAATCCTGCCGGGGAATGCCCGGTATGCAAGCTGCCGCTTAAAGAGTGCCTCTGTTGTCCTGAGTGAGGCCATGTCTGCCCCCTGGACGAGGGGGAAAGTTACTGCCCGATCTGCTCTCCCGATCCGGCATCGCCGGTACGGCCGGATCAGGTGGTCAATCCCGACGGCGGGTAGTGCTCATTTTTTGGATAACAAAACAGGAGCTGTTTCAGGTTGCTGCTTTTGACATGAACTTTAGAGCTCAAGTGCTTCCCGGACTTTTTGAGCGACTTCGTCGTCCTGAAGATAGGCAATCGCCTCAATGAAGTCGGCGGGAGCTGCCTTTTTTTTCATATCAGCGGTCAGCGTATTTATTAACGACTTGCGCTGGGAAAGCGGCAAGGCAAGAATGGCTTTCAGTGTCTCATTCATCGCTGCATTTTCCCGGGCGGCAAGGATCATGGTTACAAAACTGGCATTGCCTCCTACTGACCCCGGCTGATTACGAGATGACTTCATAGTATTCTCTTAGAACACACAGGTGAGAAACTCTGCTTTTCGCATCATTCTCAACGCAGTTCTTTTCTTTCTTAATTCGGAAATCCATACGTAAAGCAAACTGACCTATTTCAAGGTTCAAATACACTACCCGTCGCGGTCTCGTTCACCCAGTCCAGGTACTCCTTCGAGCCCGCGACGATCGGCAGCGCGATGATCTCGGGAACGCTATAGGAGTGGAGCTGTTTCACCCGGTCGATGATCCGGTCCATGAGCAAGGACCGGCTTTTGCAGATCATGAGCGTTTCCTGCTCGTCCCGGGTCTTGCCGTCCCAGAAGAAGAGGGACCGGACGCCTCCGACGATGTTCGCGCAGGCGACGAGATGCTCTTCCACGAGCGCCCGGCCGATCTTCGCGGCCTCATCAGCCGAACTCGTTGTGATCATGACAACCACCTCGTCTCCCATGGCATCCTCCCTGCTGTGCTACAGCAGCTTCATATCACCCAGGCCCTTGAGATCCAGGGTCATCATGTACTGTGTCTCGCCGGGCCGTTTGATGTACGAGACGCCGAATCCCCAGCACTGCGACGCATAATGCGCACCGTATTCCTGCTGTGTTGTTTTCTTGTTTTCCAGATCGCGCCAGAGCTGCGTATTGAAATGCCACTGGTCGACCGTGAAGCCGGCGCCACCGATCAGAAATTCGGTCCGGAGGTTGCCGGGTACCTGACCCACCGGCGTTGCCTTCAGATACCGGTGGGTCACATCAAAATTCATCCCCTCGGTGGTCACTCCGAAGCTCAGGTTCGACGACGTAAGGCTGTTCGTGTAGGTATTGTACGTGCCGTTGGCGGAGACGCTCAGCAGCTTCGGGGTCCTCCAGAAGAGCTCGCCCGTGATCTCGGAGCGGGATTGGGAGGAGGAAATGGTTCCCGCTGACTTCAGTTCATAGGACTGGGCCAAACGGAAGACCATCATGTCATAGGTGCGGAATCCTGACGCATCCTTATAATGGGCAGTCAGCCGGTTGACCAGCACGGCGGTGACCCTGTTCTGCTTCGTCACCGTGTCCACGGCATCGAACTGGCGGATATTCGGAAGTCCGGTCGCCGGATCCGTTTGCTCGACCTGCGGTATATAGGAGTACGAGAGGGTCGGTTCGACCGAGTGCCGTATCCGTCCGATCCCGGACTCGGCATCCTGGCCGTAGACCCGCGAGATGCGGGCATTCAGGTCCGCACCGGCAAAGGAGTAGGTTCGGCTCACGGGCTCGGCGGCCAGCGCTCCTGCACCTCTGCTGTAGTAGGTCGTCCTCACGCCGGCCCGCGGGGTAAATCCGAGGCCGCCGCCGCCGAATGCCGCGGTGAGCTGCGGCCCGATATCCACGCGCCGCACGCCGTCGCCCTCCGCCACCGAAAAATTGACTGCCGACCCGTCAAGGCTGAGATGAAGGGGCCCGGCGATCTTTTCCTGAAATATGGTATAGCGAAGTTCGGGCAGCTTCTGAGGTGTTTCCCTGTTGTCCTGCGTGAGATTGACGGAGTACTGTCCGAGCAGGTACAGGGAGGCCGTGTCCCAGCGCTCGACATAGAACGCGTTCGAATCAAGATAGGGCAGGGACCGCAGTTCGAGCTTGCGCTCAAGATCACGATAGTAGAACTCGTCGCTCACGAGCTTGATATCGGCGCGCATCGAAAGGTCTTCGGCGATCTCCTCGTCGTGCTCGAACTTGAACTCCCACCGCGAGGCGGAAGAATGAATGGTGTCGAAAATAGTTGTAAGAGATGAGGCCCTGGGAGTCCCGGGAATTCACATAGCGGTACTCGATGCCCGTGCCATGGCCGTGCTGGGATCGATAATCGGACGTAAACGTCATGTCCTGATAATCCGATATGGCCCAGAACAGGGTAATTCTTCATCAGGAAGCCTTCACTGCTGCTGTAGCCGAGCATCGGGCATGAGCAGGCCGCTCTGCCGCCGCACCGGGAACAGGAGATAGGGCGTATAGAATACGGGCAGCCCGGCCATGTTGAACGAGACGCCGTTCGCCGTGGCATAGCGTTCCAGGTCGACGTCGATCCGGTCGGCTTTCAGGTACCACTCCTCCTTGTCGCACGTCGAGAACGTTCCGTTCTCGATCCGGTAGACGGTCTCGGAGTCCCGCTCGATCTTCTCTCCCTTCAGATGATAGTTGTCCTTCTCCAGAAAGAGATCGCCCTGGGTGATGCTGGCTGCGCCGGTATTGATGTTGACCGTAATATGCTCAGCGCTGATGACGTCTCCCAGCTGGTTAAGAAACACCTTGCCTTCGGCCACGGCCTCGCCTGTCTTGTTGTTCAGCACGATACGGTCGGCCTGGAGCAGCATCCCTTCCTGCTCGATCCTCACGTTGCCGACCGCGGTATAGACATCGCTTGTGCGGTCATAATCGAGCTTGTCCGCATTCACCTTGACCGGAATTTTCTTCGGTTCCTCGGCGCAGGCATGGCGGGAGAGGCCGGTCAGGATGCCGGTGCTCAGGAGAACGAATACTATGCACATGGTCGCGAACTTCATATCAGGTTCATCCTAAAAAACTCAACTATGCAGGTGTTGAGGCTGAAGACTGAAGGTTCTTCAAAAAATTCAACTGCGATACCTGGTAACCCAATTCAAGGGTCCTTATTCTGTAACTATATCAGGTTGAATGTTGTAAGGCTAAAGGCGGCAAAATGGGATGCCCGACCTTTCTGGTTCGGATTTTCTCATGTGTTTGAACTCACTCTTCGGCCTTCAGTCTATCCACCTGAATAGTAACCTATCCTTTGAGCCCCTGCAGCGCGGGCGCATCAGGGTCCGGGCCCTGGAATACGGCACGGGCGTCGCCGACCACATAGAGCGATCCCGTGATCAGGACCAGATCTTCCGGCGCAGCCCGATGACGGGCAAGCGCGATCGCCGCAGCGACGGTTTCCGCCGTTTCAACAGACCCGTGCTGCTGCCGGATCCCCGTTGCCAGCGCTTCGACGTCCATGGCCCGGGAATAGTTCGGCTTCGTAACGATCACCAGGTCGGCCAGCGGCACGAGCTGCGACAGGATCCCTGCATGGTCCTTGTCGCCCAGGATCCCGATGACCAGCACCAGCCGCCGGTAGGACGGCTTCATATTCCTGACCGCTGCGGCCAGCTGCGCAGCCGAGGCCGGGTTGTGCGCCCCGTCCAGAAAGATATCGGGCCGCTCGGCGACACGTTCAAGACGTCCTTCCCACCGGGTCTGCGCCAGACCGCGGCGCATGGCCGCCTCGTCGACGACAACACCAGCCTCCTGCAGAACCTCCATCGCAGCCATGGCCAGGCAGGCGTTGTCGATCTGATAGCGGCCGATCATCCCGATCTCAAGACCGGGAAAGAAGCTCTTGCGGCCGCGATAGCCGAATACCTGCGGCTGTCCGGCCACGATCTCTTCCGGAACAAAGTCCTTCCCCAGCCGGTAGAGCGGTGCCTGCACTGCCGCCGCCTCGCGCTCCAGGACCGCAGACCACTTCGGGCTGGACAACGCCCGTCACCACCGGCACCCCCTGCTTGATAATGCCCGCCTTTTCCGCGGCGATCAGTTCGAGCGTCGTGCCGAGAAATTCCGTATGCTCCAGATCGATGTTCGTTATGACCGACAGGAGCGGCGTGATCACGTTCGTGGCATCGAGCCGGCCGCCCATGCCGACCTCGATCACGGCCAGGTCCACCTGCTCCTCGGCGAACCAGGTGAATGCCATGGCGGTCGTGACCTCAAAGAACGTGGGAGCGGCGGGTCCGGCGCCGGGAACAGGGCGGGACGCGCACTCCCGCACACGCTCTGCGAGCGCTACGACCTGAGCTTCCGTGATCTGCACGCCGTTGATGCGCATCCGCTCGGTGAAACTGACCAGATGCGGCGAGGTATAGAGCCCCACGCGGTAACCGGCTGCCTGCAGCATGCCGGTGATGAAAGCGGCGGTCGAACCCTTGCCGTTCGTTCCGGCAATATGCACCGAGCGAAAAGAGCGGTGCGGAGCGCCCATAAGCTCCAGCAGCCTGATGCTGTTCGAAAGGCCGAGCTTGATGCCGTGTTTCTGCAGGCCGAAAAGATACTCGATGGTTTCCTGGTATGCGCCGTGAGAAGACATATCGGTCCTAACCTGATCCTCCGATTGAGCTGCCTGCTGCTGGGGAGCCACGGAAAAGCGTCCCCGGCCCGCTCCTCAGGGCTGGGCAGAGGGGGTGGGAGAAGTAGCCGCCGGCTCCTGCGGCGCAGGCTTTTCCGCTGCGGCGGCAGGCGCCGGCGGCGCATCCTTCAGCTTCATAACGAACGGGATCAGCTCCGTCGTTGATAAGGCACTGAACCGTTTCCTGCTGTAACTCACCCTGCCGGCCTGCTCTATCCGGCTGAACAGCGTCTGCAGTTCGCCGGAGGTCAGGCTTCCCGACACTTCCCGCACGGTATCGGTAAAGCGTAATTTCCTGAGCCCGGCGTGGCCCTTCATTATATCGTTGATGCGCCGCATCGATGACTGATCGTCGGGCGTGATCGTGATCTCCAGAGGCTTCACGGATGGAACGGGAGCGAGCGCGCTTTCTCCGCCGGGGCCGGTGTTGGAGGCGGGGTTGGAGCCGCTGCCGGGGCAGGGCTCAGAGCGGGCTGGGACGTCGCCGGAGCGGAAACAACGGCAGCGGGAAGCGACCGCTCGATGCTCTCCAGTTCCGGGTCGTGACGGAACGGAACGATGCACAAAGAAATACAGGTACCCGGCGACGAGGGCCAGGAGAAGTATCCAGAGGGGGCGGTACAGAAGCAGGCGAAGCTTTCCGAAGAACAGGAAGGTTGCCTCCAGGCGCGCGGCCATGCCCTCGGACGGCGTGATGTCCTTCAGCAGCTGCTTCGTATCAGCGGCAAACCGAAGCGAGTAAAGCTCCGAGGTGCAGACCGGGCAGGCCTTGAGGTGCCGCTCGACCCTGCGCGCCTGGAACAGGAACAGATGGCCCTGCAGGTATTTCGGCAGCGCTTTCCGGGTCCGCTCGCATTCTTTTTTTGTGTCGCGCACCTGCTCGAGTCTGGCGCCGCTCGTCTGGTGCAGCGTATCCTGGTCGATCCGTGTCTTCAGCACTATACACCCCCTACCTTCACCTGCTCGGCGCGCAGCAGGTCGTCACCGAGAAAGCGTTTGCCGATCTTTTCGAACCGTGCCGGCGTATCGGTCACAAAATATTTCCGTACGGTGCTTTCCCTGAAGGGCTTTTTCCATTTGAGCTTCCCGAGCACCTCCGCCACTTCCCTGGCCGTCTCGGTCGCTGAATCGATAAGGGTGATGCCGGGGCCGAGCACCCGGCCGATCACGCCTTTGAGCAGCGGGTAATGCGTGCAGCCGAGCACCAGCGTGTCGATGCCGGCGGCCTTGAAGGGCTCCAGATAGGTCCTCGCCACGAGCAGAGCCACATCGTTGTCAATCCAGCCCTCTTCCACGAGCGGAACAAAGAGCGGGCAGGCGAGGCTGTGGACCGTGATGCCGGCGTCGAGCCGGCTGATCGCCTTTTCGTAGGCCCCGCTCGCGATCGTCGCCTCGGTCCCGATGACGCCGATCCGACCTGCCCTGGTCTCCCTGACCGCCGCCCGGGCGCCGGGCTCCAGCACGCCGATGACCGGCAGCGGGAACTCCTTCTTCACCGCCTCCAGGCTGATGGCCGACGCCGTGTTGCAGGCAACGACCAGCATCTTGATCTCCTGGGCAAGCAGGAACTGCGTGTTCTCGAAGCTGTAGCGCGTTACGGTCTCGGCCGAACGGATGCCGTAGGGGACCCGCGCCGTGTCGCCGAGATAGATGATGTTCTCGTCGGGGAGCGCCGCCACGATCTCCTTCAGCACGGTCAGTCCGCCGATGCCGGAGTCAAATATGCCGATTGCTTTTTGCATGATAGTAAATCTTTTCTCGCAGATGCGCAGAGTGCGCAGAGTTTTTGGATCTGAAGCAATTACGAACCTGGACAAACCGGAACCAAAAGGCGTTTCTCGCAAAGGCGCAAAGCGACGCAAAGGAAACCTTGAGTCAAAATCTTTTCTGCTGGTTTTAAACCAAAAGCAAGCCGTGCCTTTAGGATTTTCTTTGCGACCTTTGCGCCTTTGCGAGAGACGCCCTTGACTCTGCATTGTTATTTCTGCCCCGAGATCGCTACTGCTTCACCAGGTCCATCCGCTTCGTGAACTTCCTCGAAAGCTCGATATGCCCGGCCAGCGTTTGGACCTCTCTGCCGTCGACCAGGAACCGGACCTGCCTGATCTCTTCAAAGTTCTGCGACAGCGTGTTCACCATCGCATACAGGGCGATCAGCTCTTCCCAGACCGAGGCCCGCACTTCGCGCTGTTCCACCGGCGCAAGGTCGATGTAGCCCGTGCCGGCCGCATCGAGATAGACGCCCCGGAGCCGCAGGTCCTTCAGCACCGGGGCCTGGCTCCCGGCCGGGTCCGCGAACAGGGCGGCCAGGGCCTCGCGGGCCAAAGACTGCGTATCAGGCTGCCGCGTGATCGGCGCCTGGACCGCGGCAAGCAGGCCGTCAGCAGGGACCGAGAGGGTGATCACGAGCGGTTCATTCAGCTGCGACGCCGCGGCAGCGGGCTGCTGCGCTGCGCCGGCCGCCGGAGGGGCGGCCCGCATCCGCCACCAGAGGAACGCCGCCGACACAAGCACGGCCACCAGGACCAGTGCCACGATCGGCAGCAGCCGGTTGCCCGGCATTCTCCTATCGATCCTCTCGGACATACGACGCTATCCCCTCCGCCACCGTCTCGGCGACCCACGACCGGTCCTGCCCCATGCCGACCTCCACGACCACGGCCGCGGCATCGACCGCCTTGAGCCCGGCGAGCGGCGCCTGCACCGGCTCGCCGCCCGGCATGCCGAGCAGCACGCGCCAGCCGCCGGCCGAGATCGCCGCTTGCTTTGGTGTGCGCGGCCTGCTGACTTCCCCAGAGGCGCTCCTGCTGCTCGTTGCCTGCGTCAAAATCGAGAAAGGTCTTGTTCGCCGTGGACGCGGCCGCAAGGGAGCCCTCGTCGGGGTCCATGATATAGACCCGGGTTCCGGCGCCTGACGCCGCATGAATGCTCACGAACAGCACGGCGCCTGCCGCATTGGCGGCCCCTGCCCGGTCGTCGAGCGAGAGCGTCTGGTCCCGCTCCCTGGTCAGGGTGACGGCCAGATCGGCGTTCTTCTTCAGCAGCTGCCGTTTGATCGCCTCGGCGATCTCGAGCGTCATGGCCTTTTCCTGCCCCTGGGCGGTCACGATGCCGGCGTCCTTGCCGCCTCCGTGGCCGGGGTCGAGCATACGATCAGTTTTCGGCGCTCCGCCTGCGCCGCCGGAGCAGCCGAAGCAACAGCGCCCTTCATGACATCAAGCACGATCCGGTCCGGACCGCGCAGCACGAAATCCTTGACCTCGCCGGCGGCCGCGTCAAGCTGCACCACGATCGTCGTGCGGCTCTTCCTCCTGGCGCACCTCCATGGTTTTCACGACCCCGTCCCGCACCGCAGGCATCGTAGCCGTGACCGAAAGGGGACCGTTGTAGGCGGAGAGCGTGACGCTTCGTCCATTGTCGCTTTTCATCACGACATAGGGTGCGGCCGCCTCGATCTCGAACACGATGCGGGTGAAGGCGGCATAGGAAAAGAACCGCACGTTCTTGACCGTCAGGCCTTTTTCGGAGGACAGCGCGTCGGCGCCCGGCGCCAGCAGCAAAACAGCTATGAACAGAGGGCAAAATGTTTCCGCATACGAGTGCGGCATAGTAACATATCAAAAAGATTTGTGCAAGAAAAAGCCTTTATATAACCGCTGGTAAGCGCATTTTTACCACCAATTTTGTTGGCCGCGCACACGCTATCGGGGACCGGTTATCGCACGGAGCCGCAGGTAAGATCCGGTAAAAACTGTAAAGGACGGTTAGCAACATAAGCCACATAAATAAAGCAAGAAGCACGTGCGTGTTCTTTTTTGAGAATTCTGTGCATTTTGTGGCTCAACTATTCTTTTCTTTTCGCCTTGCTCGACCCACTCTCTCTCCGTGTCTCCGTGGTAAATTGTGACCCGTTTCGAGTGCATAAATTTGCTTTCCCGCCGCCCCTATGTTAAGCTACGCGACCATGAATGCCGTGAAAATATTCGGGCCCTCCGGGACCGTGGCGCAGGCCATGCACGCGGCCTACGAACACCGGCCGCAGCAGCTGCAGATGGCCGAAGCGGTGGAGACGGCGCTTGCCGCGAAGACGCACCTCATTGTCGAGGCAGGCACCGGCGTCGGCAAAAGCCTGGCCTACCTCGTGCCCCTGGTCCAGTGGACGCGCGACGAGGGCTGCCGCGCCGTGGTCGCGACCTATACCAAGGCGCTGCAGCAGCAGCTCGTGCAGAAGGACCTGCCGTTCCTCAAGACGGTGCTCGGCGATTTCCGCTACGCGCTCTGCGTGGGCGGCGAGAACTACCTCTGCCTCCGCCGCTTCGACCAGCTCCGCATGGGCGACCTCTATGAGCAGAACGAGCGGGAAGCGCTGAACCGGCTGTTCACCTGGTCCACCATGACCCGCACCGGCCTCAGGAGCGAGCTCGACGTCGAGCCTGGCTACGCGCTCTGGGCCAAGGTCTGCCGCCAGGCGGACCTCTGCTTCGGCAAGGACTGCTCCTTCAACCGGGACTGCTACTACCTGAAGGCCAAAGTGATCGAGCAGCAGGCGCAGATCCTGGTCGCGAACCACCATCTGTTCTTCGCCGACATGGCCACGGGCGGCAACGTGCTTCCGCAATACCGGGCCGTGGTCTTCGACGAGGCGCACCAGGTCGAGGACGTGGCCACCGACTACCTCGGCATGGAGATCACGAACTACTCGGTCCGCTATCTCCTCGATACGCTGCTGAGCCAGCGCACGCGCAAGGGCCTGCTGACGCGCCTCACCATCCAGAACGCCGAGGTGCAGGTGCTGCGCGGCATGGTGGAAGGGCTGCGCGTCATTGCGGACAACTTCTTCCTGAACCTCCACCCCCTGCTGCACAAGGAGCCCGCTCTGCGCATCAGGCAGCGCTACATCGTCCCGGACATCCTGAGCGTCCCCTCTCAGCGAACTGAAAGACGCGCTTCTTTCGCTCGAGGTCGACACCCACGAAGAAGAGCTGGAGGTCAAGGCCTTTGCGAACCGCGCCCAGTCCATGGCAGCCGCGGTCAGGATCAACCTGGAGCAGTCAGCCGAGGGCTTCGTGTACTGGGCCGAGCGGGAGAACATGCGCTACCGCCTCGTGGCCTCGCCCATCGACGTGGCGGCAACGCTCCGGGACAATCTCTTCGGCAAGACCGAGACCATCGTGCTCACCTCGGCAACGCTCTCGGCAGCAGGAAGCTTCACCTATATCAAGAACCGCCTCGGCCTGGACGCGCCGACGGAACTGCTGCTCGACTCGCCCTTTGATTTTGAGAAGCAGGCGCTCTTGTACATCGCTCCGAACCTCGACGACCAGCAGGCAAGCGGGTACCAGGAGCGGTTCGACGCGGAACTGCATGCCGTGCTCACGATCACCCGGGGCAGGACCCTCGTGCTGTTCACGAGCTACGGCCAGCTCCGGAAGAGCGCCGAGACCATGCGGCGCGAGTTCCCGGACCTCGGCATCCTCTGCCAGGGAGAGATGCCGGCCTATCGCCTGGTCGAACAGTTCAAGGCGGTCCAAAACGTCGTGCTCTTCGGCACCGCGTCCTTCTGGCAGGGCATCGACATCCCCGGGGATGCGCTCCAGTGCGTGGTGATCGCCAAGCTCCCCTTCGCCGTGCCCGACGAACCGATCATCGAGGCCCGGATGGAGCGGCTCAAGAACCCCTTCCGGGAATTCCAGATCCCGCAGGCGACCCTGCTCTTCCGCCAGGGCTTCGGCAGGCTCATCCGCACCAGGACCGATCGGGGAGCCGTGGCCGTGCTCGATTCGCGCATCATGACCAAGAACTACGGCAGGTCCTTTTTAAAGTCCATCCCGAAGTGCAGGATCACCGATGAGCGGGAGGAGTTCCGGAAGTTCTTTGAAGGGTTGCGGAAGAAGTAATGGGGCAACCGTTTTCAAAACGGCAAGAGGTTTTCTCGCAAAGGCGCAAAGGTCGCAAAGAGAACCTTGAGTCTAACTTTTCTGCTGATTTTAAACCAAAAGCAAACCGTTCTTTAAGATTTTCTTGGCGCCCTTTGCGAGCCTTGCGAGAGACGCCTTTTCGTTCATGCTTTCTATTCCAGGTTTCTGCTAAACTCAATATATGGAGACTGACCGTAACAGCGACCGCGCCATTTTGCGGCTCATCTTCGCAGCCTCGCTCGCCTGCCTTTCCTACGAACTGGCGCTCATGCGCATCTTCTCCATCTCTCTCTGGTATCACTTCGCGTTCATGGTCATCAGCATCGCCATGCTCGGCATCGCAGCCAGCGGCACAGCCCTCGCCCTGTTCCCGGGCATGAAAGACATCCGCAGGGTAGCGCTCTATAGCTTTCTGCTCGCAGCCGCCATCCCCGCGTCCTATCTGCTCGCCAATGCCGTGCCCTTTGACCCCGCCAGGCTTTCCTGGGACTGGACGCAGCTCTTTGCGGTGAGCCTCTACTACCTCATCCTCTGTGTCCCCTTCTTCTGCTTCGGGCTGATCGTATCCACTGCCTACGCAACGATGCAGCGCGCTGCGAACGCGATCTACGCCTCGGACCTTGCCGGCGCAGGAGCCGGTGCGCTCGCCATGGTCTGGCTCCTTTCCAAAGGCGGTCCCGAGATGAGCGTGTTCATCAGCTCCACGCTGCTGCTGACCGGGCTCCTTTATTGGGCTGGCTGGAAAATGCGTGCGCTTGCCGTCGTTCTGATCGCAATGAATCTGGCTGTCCTCTTTCTGCATCCGGCCGTTATCAAGCCCAGGATCTCGCCCTATAAGCCCTTTGCGCTCGCTTTGCAGTTCCCCGATGCAAAGCTGCTCGGCACAGCGTACAGCCCTTATGCGCGCGTCGACCTCTTTACCAGCCCTGCTGTCAGGTTTGCGCCAGGCCTGAGCTTTACCTACCTCGACCCGCTTCCGAACCAGACAGGCATCGCCATTGACGCAGGCGAGATCCATGCCATGACCGATGAATCGGATACTGACAGGCTCGCGTTCATCCAGTCCCTCCCCTCAAGCCTTGCCTATCGTCTAGCCCGAAAGCAGGACGTGCTCGATCATCGAACCGCGGGCCGGCCTCAGTGTACTCTTGGCGCGGCAATTCGGCGCACAGAACATCGTTGCCATCGATTCGAACCCCCTTGTCATAGACGTTGTGCGCGCCTATGGCGTGAAGTATGGTTCGCGCCTGTACGATGCGAAGACCTTCGACCGGACTTGCGCGTACAAAGCTTGCCTCATCGACGACAAAATTCGATCTGATCGATCTGTCGATCATGGGTTCGCTGCCCTCTGCGTCCTTCGGCTTTTCCGAGGATTACCGCTTCACGAGCGAAGCCTTTATGCAGTATCTGTCCCATCTCAAGCCTGACGGTATCCTCTCGATTAATTGCTACATCATTCCGCCGCCGAGAACAGAACTGCGCCTGCTTGCGACGCTGGCCCGGGCTGCGGAAGCGTCCGGCATCGGCGATTTTTTCAGAACACGTTGCCGCCATCCGGAGCTGGGACACGCTCACCATGCTCGTAAAAAGATCCGCGATTCAGCTCAAAAGATGTTCGATCGATCAAGACCTTCGCAGCCGAAAAGCGGTTCGACCTGGTGTATGTTCCCGGCATCAAACCCGAAGAGAGCAACCGGCATATCAAGATGCCGGACAATGATTATGCTCTTGCCTTCAAGCGCCTGATCAACAAGGAGAGCAGGAACCGCTTCATGGACGACTACCTCTTCGATATCCGGCCGGTCTCCGATGAAAAACCTTTTTTTCATTATTACCTGAAGATCGAGAACCTGCGGAAGACCTATCGCATGATGGGAGAGAAATGGCAGTACTTCATTGAAGAGGGATTCCTCCTTCCGGTCCTCCTCGTACAGGTGCTCGTCGTCAGCTTGGTACTTATCCTTCTTCCGCTCCTGAAACTGAAACAACACGAGACAACTCAGGCTGAACAGAATCCGTTCCGGGGTCTTTCTTATTTCGCCTTGCTCGGCATTGCCTATCTGTTCATCGAGATCGCTTTGATCCAGAAAATGGTCCTGGGCCTCGAAAATCCGTCCTTCGCTGCAAGCACGGTCATTGCCTCGGTCCTGATCTGCTCGGGTATCGGCAGTGCGCTCAGCCTGCGCATCAAGGCGCTCCTGAACTCCCGCGTCCTTCTTATTCTTGCAGGCGTGGTCATTGCCACGAGCCTCCTGCTGCCGACGGTCATCGCATTCATGGGCCGGTTTTCCCTGCCAATGAAGATCGTGCTCTCCTTTATTACGGTCATGCCCGCAGGCATTCTCATGGGCATTCCTTTTCCGCTTGGCATCGCGGTCCTCAATAAAACTTCTCCACTGCTCATCCCCTGGGCTTGGGCGGTGAACGGCTGCTTCTCGGTGCTCGCCCCGATCCTCGCAGTCATGCTCGCCTTGAGTGTGGGATATCAATGCGTTCTGCTTGCGGGCGGAGCGGCGTACTTTCTTGCTTTTTGGGTGACCCGGCAGAATGATCGCATTGGTTTGAACGCAGATCGGGATCGCACCATGATGGCGATTAACGGTTCATCTGCAGTTAGTCTTATCCGGAAAGAACGGTAGGTACATGGACATCCTTTATTTGGCTGATCGCCGGGAAGTAACTCCGACTCTTGCCGGCTGGATATACAACGAGTGGTCCTATCTGTATCCAGAGATGACGCGGAACGATGTCTTAAACTTTTTGCATGAGAGGAGCAATAAGGAAAAACTCCCGCTTACGCTCGTGGCCTTCGAAGCAGGAGAACCTATAGGCACGGCATCGCTGAGGACATTTGACATGGAAACGAGAAGAGATCTGCCGCACTGGCTTTCCAGCCTCTATGTCACCAAACCATGGAGGAGAAAGGGTATCGGCTCAAGTTTGGTGGGGGCTGTGGAGAAAAAGGCCGCCGAATTAAACATAGGCAAACTGTTTCTTTTCACAACTGATGCAGCTCTTCCCGGGCGCTTCTATTCAGGTTTAGGCTGGACTGTGAAGGAAACAACAACGTATCACTCATATCCGGTTATAATTATGGAGAAAGATCTTCATCACGAAGCGATCGTGAGCATCGAATGAAAGACTGCAGTTTGTCGGTCGGGTAGAGCAAGACGAAAACCGACGTCCCTGTTGTATATGCTTGTTGCTGAGGTCGTTGTGCTTATTATAAACAGAGCTAGTGTTGGGTTTTTCTCGCTCTACCCAACCTACGAGTGAGAAGGAGAACGGATATGCCAATGCTTAAATTTTCCGATATCAAAGTCAAGGCTGTCATTGTCGGGGTCATTGCGGACAACGCAGGGACCTTGCTTCTTATGGCGCTCCTGGCTGCCGCGCTTAAGTCAAGAGGCCTTTCCGTGGACGAGGTCATGAGCCGGATGAAGAGCACGAACGGTCTGCTGCTGGGACTCATCCTCGGCCTTGGCTGCACCGTTCTGGGCGGGTTCTTCGCCGGAAAAATTGCCGGCAGGGCAGAGGTCCTGCACGGAGTGCTGGTCGCAATCGCCGGAATGGCCATGGCGCTGATCTTCCGGGAAAGCGGCACCCCGCTCTGGTTCGACGTCGCAGGTCTCGTTGGTATGCTTCTGGCAGGAATGGCCGGGGGGCATTTGGCGCAAAAGCACCGCGCACTGCTGAAGTAACTCAAGATAAATCGTTTTACCACAGGCACAGAGGGCCGGTCTCGAACAATCAATACGTGCTGCCACCTGCGCCGCTTTCCGATTCTTCGCTCATACCGCCTGCCGCGCTCCCGTAAAACGCATTGGCAAAGGCCTGCTTGATGCTCTTATGAGCGTAGTTCTCGAGCGTGCTCAGTTTGTTTGCCACCTTTCCAACATCGACGCCCAGGTCCTGCGCCAGCTGGCCCCAATCCTCCGTTTTTTGCCGCATGTTCGAGACCTTGGTGATGTTCGCTTCGGTGGCTCCTCCGGGCATCTCGGCGGCGAAGACGAGCATCGCTGCCACGTCCCCATACAGTTGCTTGTTGCTTCCGATCGCGGCGGTGGCACCGACCAGGCTGGATACCTTGTCGCTGTTGACCCTGAATGTATCCATCAGCTGCTTCGCAATGATCCTGCCACCCTGAGGCAGGCTCGCGTCGGAGTTGAGCATGGCGATCTCTGCATTAAGTCTTGCCAGGTCCTTCTGTGTCGGTGTTGATGTTGCTGTCAGAAGGCCGCTCAGGAAGACCAGCGTGACCGCAACGACTGCCAGAATCAGCATTGCATGGGTAATCTTTTTCATGACAGAACCCTCCTTTTTCTCTTATGCAGGTCGTCCCGCTCGCTCTTTTTAAAACAGCGTCGCATCGCAAATTTTGTTGTCTCTCTATCCAAAGTCGAGCATCACCGCAGCGCAGGCCGGTGTGTATTCAGAAACCATCGGTCGAGCAATACATGCCGCGAGAACCAGCGGCTTTCCATGAGCCTGCGGCTTATGAACCGTTTCATTGCCTGAGGCACTATCCCGGGAGTCGCGCGGCCTTTTCCGAAACGCCCGGCTAACAGGGACGGATATCGTAAAAGCCTGCTGCGTTGATAATCCCCGGCAGCGGACAAGAATGACCTCCGCCGCTGTCAAGGCCGACTCTACTGCCGGCCGGATCCCCTCCCCGCTTTTTGGATATGCCAGTCCGGCTGCATCTCCGATGAGCATCACGCCGTCATCGACCATGGTTTGCGATGCGCCGTTGTACAGCAGGTAGGCATGCCCCCTGAAGTTTGCGGGAGTATTCTCCGGGATCCTCTTCGTTTCTTTCAGATAACCGACGAACGACCGCACCTGCTCCGCAATGTTATGCTGTCTTCGCGGCCAAGCCCGATATTGAGAAAATTCCCTTTTCGTACACACCAGCGCATACCCCTTCAGGTCCTCGTAAAAATAAAGCTCGGGAGTGTCTCCCGCCACGGCGCACTCGCGCTGCTGAGACTCGTCCATCTCAAATTCCACTTCCTGGGCGATCACTGCTGATCCGTTTCGCTCCCGACCCCCCCTGAGGGATCGTGCAACGGGGCAGAAATGACCTCCTGCGCCGATCACCAGCGGGGTCTTCATGTCATCATTGACGATCCAGACGCCTTTTTCCCGCTCCATGGTCTTGAGCGGCTCCCCGAGCCGTAGACGCGCACCGGAGCGCTTGAGAAGATAGTGATCAAATTCAGAACGGCGGATGCCGTAGCTGATCGTGCGTCCATACCGGGTGACGATCCCGGCTCCTCCGATCATGCCGGTCCTGAATCCGCTGATCTGCTGCAGCACCCGTCCGCGGGAATACTCGTCCTTGTCCAGATGCAGGAGGTCTGTGGTCGCGGGCGTGATCCAGCCTGCGCAGACCTTGTCCCGCGGGAACGTGCTCTTATCGAGGACCACTACGTCCAGGCCGCTGGTTCTCAGTTTCCAGGCAAGCGTGGAGCCTGCAGGCCCGCCGCCGACGATGAGGACGTCACAGGAGTCCATGTTCCCTCCGGGAGCGGCCGGTCTCTGCATACAGACGGGGCCCGTGTCCAGGGCAGGTCGTTCTTGTTCGGACGCGCAAAGACCACCTGGAAGAGCTGAAGGTCCCCGGCAGTAAAGGACGCAATGGACCCGGCGAGATAGAGCCTCCAGGACCGTATGAACTTCTGATCGTACATCGTGCCGATCCGGTCCTTCGCCTGTTCAAATCTTGTCCAGCCAGTGCTCGCAGCGTTTTCGCATAATGCAGCCGGAGGTTTTCAACATCGAGGATGGAAAACCCGGAAGGCTCGAATATCTCCATCATCTCCCGCAGGGTCGGCATATAGGAGCCGGGGAAGATATGCCGTTCTATCCAGGGATTCATGGGTTCCGCCTTGTTTCGTCCTATGGAGTGGATAAGCCCTCTCCCGTTCTCCTTCAGCGAGCGTCCTATGATCTTGCCGAGCTCCCGGTAATAGCGGGTGCCCACGTGTTCCAGCATTCCGATCGACACGAAGACGTCGAATCTGCCCGATATGTTCCGGTAATCGTCCTCGACAAATTCCACCGCGGTCGTCCAGCCCTTCCGCCTTCGCCCGTTCACGGGCGCTGACGACCTGCTGATGAGAAATATTATAGGCCTTGACCTTGACGCCGTAATTCCTGGCCATGTGCAAGCGCAAGGGTCCCCCATCCGCACCCTGCTTCCACGACCGTTTCCCCGGGCTTGAGCATCAGCTTTTTGCAGACATGGTCCATCTTGGCGAGTCTGGGCCTCTTCCAGGGTAGCGGAGGGCGTCCTGGAAATAGGCGCACGTATACTGCATTTTTTCATCAAGCCAGAGCCGGTAAAAGTCGTTGCCGATATCATAGTGATCGTGAATGTTTTCTTTCGATCCGCTCAGGGTGTTCGAGCGGGGCCGGTTGAAGAACGTCGTTCTCTATGCGTTGACGAAACCGGCCTTGGGTGCCTTCGCCATGCACCTGAACAGGGAGTCCATGATCTCGGCCAGGTCCCCTTCTACCTCGATGCTTCCTTCGCTGTAAGACGTCTCCGAAGTGAAGTTCAGGATGGACGAATAAGTGCAGCAGTGTTTTTCGATCGCGGATACGAACCGTGCCGACCGATTTTCCCTTTGCCGGACAGACCTTGCTGCCGTTCCCTATGACCATGGTGACAGGGGGGTCGCCTAAGAGCGCCATTTGTCTGCGGATCATCTTCTTCTCAATATCGATCAGTCTGTCAAACGGGAAAATGCTGCCAAGGCCTTTGGTGTCAGCTGATTCATCCATGTTTCTCTCCCTTACGCGAAGGATCAGAAGTTCTATGCAATTTCGTACCTAGTGGGAAGCGCCTCATCGCATAAATACAAATATAATACGCATTTATGCCTTGTCAACTCCGTATGCCTCATAACTGCAACATTCTGGAGCTGGTATACTCACAGAGTAGTGTTTTTGCCTCTATCATCTGATGTAAGCTGCGGGTCGTGCAAAACGCCATCCTCAGAAAGAAGGTCAGGAGGACGATGAAACACAATGCCTCCGCGACGTTGGCCAGGAATATGATGCTTGAATTTGCCAAACAGACCGGGCTTGAACCGGCCAGGGAAGTGCCGCAACGCTACTTATGGACCGACGCTTTTGCCGTTTGCAACTTCCTGGAGCTTTATCGTCAAACGAGTGACGAGCACTACAGGGAACTCGCCCTCCGCCTCGTCGACCAGGTCCATGAGGTTCTCGGACGGCACCGTGACGATGACCCGCGAACCGGCTGGATCAGCGGTCTCGATGAGGAGGAGGGCGCACTGCACCCCACGCGAGGCGGGTTGCGGATCGGCAAGGGAATGAACGAGCGCAAGCCCGATGATCCTTATGACGAACAGCTGGAATGGGACCGGGACGGACAGTACTATCATTACCTGACGAAGTGGATGCACGCTCTCAACCGGGTGAGCCGGGCAACGGGAGCTCCTACCTGCCAGGGATGGGCGATCGAGCTCGCGAAGACAGCACATGCCAGGTTTACCTACAATCCTCCGGCCGGCGGACGGAAACGCCTGTACTGGAAAATGAGCATCGATCTCTCGCGTCCGCTGGTACCATCGATGGGGCATCACGATCCGCTCGACGGACTCATCACGTACCTCCAGCTCCAGACGACTGCGCCAACCGCTTCTGAGAGATCCGCACGACCCGACCTCAGCGCCGAGATACGGGATATGGCAGATATGTGCGAAGGGAAAAGGTGGGAAACAGATGACGCCCTTGGTATTGGCGAGCTCCTGAGCGCTACCTGCAAGCTGGCGCAATTGATGTTCATCGAAGGTCTTGAGCAGGCCGGCCTTCTGAACGCTCTCCTGGATTCTGCCCTGATAAGTTTACAGGCCTATGCAAGCAGCGACCCCTTAAAGCTTCCTGCCCGATACCGGCTCGCATTTCGCGAGCTGGGATTATCCATAGGATTACACGGGATCGAGAAAATGCCGGAATTGCTCGAACAAGCTCCGCAGAACATCACCGGGAAACATACGCTGCATTCGCTCATCGAACGCCTGATGCAGTATACCGTGCTCAGTGACCGTATCGAAACGTTTTGGCTCGACCCTTCAAACAACCGGGGAAGCGGATGGACAGCGCATCGTGATATCAACAGGGTCATGCTGGCAACCAGCCTGGCCCCCGACGGGTATCTCTCCCTGTGACAGGTCAGTGATTTTATTTGCTTTTAACTCGGTTCCCATGCGAAAATTTAGCCAGGCGACCGAGTCCGAGGGTGAAGCATTTCGGACTGTCTGAGCCCGCAGGGCGAGTTTCCGAAATGTACCGAGGACGACTGAGCATGGCGTAAAGAATTATCGCCGGGTGCCCTTCTTTGGGTCACCTTTATTGGGCACGCAACAAAGGTGACAAGAAGTGTATGCCATGTTTCTGGAAGAGCATTTTTTCGCAGGCGGCCCAAGCGATCAGCTGCCTTAAAAAACACCCTGATCCGCCCACACAAATGTCTGAAGCCTTATTTCTTATTTTTGAATCTCCCCCACCATCGGCACAAAGGCCACCGGGCTTAACTGTTGAACGTCCAGTTCGCCTTTTCTCTTGGTCGCCAGCGTCAGCGTCTGGAAATAGAGCGTGCTGCCGAGCGGCACGATGAGCTTGCCGCCCTCCTTGAGCTGCTTGATGAGCGGAGGCGGGATATGGTTTGCCGCTGCCGTGATGATGATGGCGTCAAAGGGGCCATACTCTTCCCACCCGAAATACCCGTCGCCATACTTCACCTTCACGTTCCCATGGCCCATATCAGCGAGCACCTTCGCAGCCCTGTCAACCAGGGTCTTCCTGATCTCGATGGTATAGACGTCCTTCACGATCCGGGAAAGCACTGCAGCCTGATAGCCCGAGCCGGTCCCGATCTCCAGGACCCGGTCTCCGGGCTTGAGCTGCAAAGCTTCGGTCATGAGCGCCACCACATAGGGCTGGGATATGGTCTGGCCCTCGCCGATCGGCAGGGGATGGTCGGCGTATGCCTTGTCTTGATAGGAGGCATTCACGAACAGATGCCTTGGTACCGTGCCCATGACGCCGAGGACGACAGGGTCCTTCACTCCTCTGGCTTTGATATCATGCTCGACCATCTGAGCCCGCTTGAGCGCATACTTGTCCGCGGCAGCAGACAGGGCCGGTGAAAGCAAGAGGATGATAAGGGTATATACCGGAAGCAGGAATGCGGTTTTCAGGTGTTCGCTCATCGGACTCCTTGCCTCCTCTGGATGCATCCGGCAAAGGCGATGAAAAAGAGGGACGCTTTTTTGCGGTAAAATAAAAAGTAAAAAAAGCACACAAAGCTATCGTCTTTCACGATCAAATGATCTTAAGCGATTGTGTTTTTCAGATCATTACGTCTCTACGTTACACACTTCATTGTCGCCGAACTGACAATCATCAGGAAGCACGGTCTGCTCGCCATGTCCTTTTATCCGCCCCTTGATGGACTGGATCGCGCCCGGCTCCGCATGGAGAATCTCCGGAATGGACGGTGCCGGCTCGCGTGATTCATCTGACTCGTCTCTGAATGCCCTCACTTCGTAGGCCTCGGTCAGCGTTTCACGTACCGCAGGTTTTCTTTTTCTTTTTAGCGCCCCTTTCATTGCCCTCGCCTCCTTTCTGTGCGACTCTCTCTTTCTTTAAGTATAGCACCGCCAGGGTCCCCTCTACCGATATCGTCAGCAAAAACGCCTGTCCGATACCCGGCACCGCACACCCGGGCCTATCACCGAATTTTGCACTGACTTTGTCCGTTCCCTATGATATACTCCGACCTGTATTTGCAGAAGGCCCGCACTGCAGAAGCCGGGACACTCCACCACAAATGGCAGGAGACCTCGTTATGAATCAGAAAAAAATATTGATTTCCGAAGACTTGCAGCCCATGCTGCTGCAACAACAAGATGTTTTTTCCCGGTCGGATATCGCTTTCTTTCCTGTTACTTCAAATGACGAGATCCTGAAGATCCATTTTCTGGAAAAGGTCAATCTCATCGTGACCAGGCTCAACATGCCGGGTCTCCGAACCGAAGAACTCTTCACCATCATCAGACAGACCCCGGACCTCCAGCACGTTTCCATTCTTATGCTCCACGATGACACGATCAGCCAGCGTGAACTGAGCAGGCAGTGCAGATGCAATGCGATCATGATCATGCCGGTTGCAGCAGACGCCCTGCACCGAAAAACGCAGGAACTCCTGAACGTCCCCGCCCGGCAGACCTATCGCGTTGTCCTCAATGTGGCGGTTGACGGGATGTTCGGAAACAAGCCCTTCATGTGCCGCATGGAGAACATCAGCGCTACGGGCATGCTCATCAAGACAGAGCAGAAGTTCGAAACGGGCATGACGATCTCCTGTTCGTTTTACCTCCCTGACGGCACCCGCGTCAGCACTCGTGGCGAGTTCGTGAGGACGGTCGCCCAGCATGGGCAGCAGGTCGAAAACCTCTATGGGATAAAATTCACGGACACCCTGTTTGAGGACAAAAAAGCGATCGAGCGGTTCGTTGCGAAATCGATGGCGAATTGATGCAGTTATTGCGAATTGCGAAGGTTAATATGGCCCCTCCCGGAAGCTGAGGGTATTGGGAGAGTGGGAGCTGCTGAGACTTGGCAAGAATTACTTCGTTCGTATTACATTGAACCAGGGCAACTGTCAGTACCCTGCCTTGGAAAACTTTCCGCCTTACTTCTTTTTAGGTGCAGATCAAATTCGGCCCAAACTAGCTAAATTATTTAGCCACAGAAAGCACAGAAGGCACAAGAAAAGTTTGAATTCGCTGTTCGGGTTTCCGCTTTCCTTTGTGCTCTTTGTGATTTATGTGGCTAATCTGTTTTCCGGTGCGTACGGGTCTGGTTCAACACAGCTTACATCGATGCTTAATGCGCGCACCCGCCGTCTTTGCCGTGGCCCCCGCAGCACGACCGGACCGAGTATACCGACAGGGCCTTCGAGGTGAAGAGACCCATATTCTCGTCGATCGTAGCTCCCTCTGCGCGGTACACCGTGATACCCATCTGGTTCAGCTTTGTAAGAGCGCCCGCCCCTATGCCGCCTACGACGATAACGTCGATACTCTGATTGTCCAGCGCCTTCATGGGGCTGCAGGCGCCGTGCGCATGGTGCTGGTCGCCGTTGCTGATCGTTGAAACGCCGTTCGTGTCAGTGTCGACGACCACGAACTTCGGAGCGGACCCGAAGTGGTTGAACACCGTGCTTTTGAGCCCTTCATCGTTCTGTACCGGAAAGCAGATCTTCATGGTATATCCTCCTTAGTGGATGGCTGTAAATAATAAGTTAATCAATCTTCATACACGATGGCCTTGCCCCGGGCAAGGGCCGTCACGACCTTCTTTCGCGCAGCCGACAGTATCCGCTGCACCGTGCCTCTCGACACCCTCATCTTCACACCGGCTTCCTCCTGCGTCAGGTCGTCGAGGTCGCAGAGCTTCATGGCCTCCAGTTCATCCCGCGACAGGGAGATCTGCTCCACCTCGGACATGGGTATGCCCGTGGGTTTGAACGCTTTGCCTTTGAAGCTGCACTTGCAGTGGCGCGGTTTTTTCTTCCTGGGGCTCACCATGCCTCCTACTGATCTGTGTATATGCACAATAGCCTAACAGGCGCATCCTCGCTTGTCAAGAGGATTGTCGTGCAACACGTGCTTTTCGCCCTTATTTTATGCGGATCAGAACGCTGTTTTACTTTTGATTGTCAACGGAGCAGTACGTAGGAGAGAGCCCGGGGGATTATAGAATGTCCCCATCTGTTTCCGACGCCCGGGCCCGTTAGACGGTCAAGGAGCGGAGATCGTGTGGATCGTGTTTATGCTAATAGTTCCCGACCCGGCTTTTCCTTTGAAGGAGGCTCTTATGGTAGCGCTTCCCGCTTGGTCGCCGCCAATGACGCGGCCCGCCTGGGCCTGGTCGATCTCCGCGATACTCGTGTCGGATGTTTCCCAGTCCACTGTTCCAGTGAGGTCCTGTGTGGTCCCGTCCGAATAGCTGCCGATGGCCCCAAACCGCGCTGTCTCGCCCACCATGATCATCGCGCTCTCCGGCATGATCGTAATGGAAATAAGCTCACGCCTGACCTTGAGCCTGGCGCTTCCGCGCTTCGTTCCGAGCGAGGCCGATATCGTCACGGCTCCTGCCACGTTGCCTGCAACGGCGCGGCCGGTGGCGTCAACGACCGCAACCTTGGCATTGGAGGAGCTCCAGACCGCAGACGAGGTGATGTCCTTGACCGTCTTGTCCGAGAACTTTCCCATTGCCGTGAACTGCTGGACCGCACCATTCACGATCGATCTTGAGGCAGGCGTCACTACGATGGACAGGATGTCTCGGCTGACGTTGAGCACGGTCGACCCGGTCATATCACCGATCGCGGCCGAGATAGTGGCCGCTCCAAGCTCTGCTCCTGCGGCGATCCCGGACAGGTCGATCTTCGCGACGTTGACATCGGACGAACTCCACGTTGCGAACCAGGTGATATCTTTTTCGATATTGTCCGGATAATGCGCAACGCCGGCAAATTGCAGGGAGGCCCCCTTGGTGATCGTCGGTGAAGCCGGCGCGACCGTTATTGATACGAGTTCCTCCCGCGCGTCCCGCTGCAGGTTCCAGCGGATCCAGTCGTTGAGCGTGGCCTTCGGATCGAAATCCTGCGGCAGCGATACGCCCTCCTGCGTTGAAACAGAAACCTGCTGCAAGGCCTGGACGCTGACGGGCCGGACCTCCGCAAGCGCGCTTGTCTGGCCAACGGTCTGGGGCGCTTCCCTCGCCGCAATCACGGCCGGAACAACGCCTTCGTACACGTTGATCGTAGTGCTCGCGTCATTCCTCCGCATCCACACGGTAGACAGTTTCTTTTGCGGCGACGAGGCCGGTACTGGTGATCACCTCCACATAGGAGTCGGGCGTTGCGCGCTTTTTTATCTTCGCCCATAACTTGCCATTGTGGAGAAACGCCTGCAAGTACAGTATGCCCGTCCGGTGCTCGAACTGCAGCATCCGCATCGTGAGGCGCGAGTTTTCCGACAGTCTCAAGGAGCCTCCGTCGGGCAAGCGGAGCTCAAGCCTGGAATTCTCCTGCACTTCCACCCGATCGTTCTTTGCGATGCTGTCGTTCTTCCTGATCAAGCGTCCTGCAGGCGTTTCATCGGTAAAGACGCGGACGGTTCCCTCGACCTGTGTCGCAACAGCTACTCCGTCCGGCACGACTACTTCGGATGCCACGTTTACGATCAGCATTACAATGACCAATGCAAGAACAAGAGAAAATAAATGCTTCATGCAGATACTATCCTTTCTCCGATGCGCGAAAACATTGCCGAAATTCAGGAAATCCTGGTAATGCGCATTGCCCTAAATTCGGATATACTTTCGCACCTTGACTTCCAGTAGATTAACAAGCTCTGGCTGCATTCGGTCGTAAATATCGGGAATATCCAAGCACACCAATCGTTTATTTTTCAGAAGTTCCCGATACTTTTTAGCTATTTTGTTTCTATGGCTATTCTCCATAACAAAAACCATGTCGGCCCACTCGATCAGATCACCCGATAGCGGTGTGGCGGCATCTGTGTTGGTGCCTGCGCCGATAGCCTGAACGCCAGGGTACTTCGAGAATACCGCCTCGGCGGTTGGGCTTCGCAGTCGATTTTCGCTGCACACGAACAACAAGTTCACGGTTTTCTATCCTCGGATGATGAGTCTGCAGAATAATTACCTTCAAAACATCTACGCGCCAGGCTTTGCTTAACTCGATTAAACATCTGCGACATCTCGCGATGATCGCCAGGTGAGGATAAGGCCGTTCTTCTAGCTCAGAATTGTTGCATTACTATTCTTATCTGCTTCAGTGGAATTACATCACTGCCCTCAAGGTATTAAAATGAGCCTTTTTAGAGGTTTTCCTACAGGTTCAACGACGAGTTCACACGCCGCGGCGTGGAATGAGTTGTTGTCCTCTATGATTTGCTATGTTCCTTTCTTTGTCCCAGTCAAATCAGATATGATTCAAATATTTACATTGTAAAGATAATATAATGACTAGTCAAATTGTATTATGGATGAGGAGTTGAAGAAAGGTTTGGATGAATCATTTCGGTATCGGGCTCAGGTACAACCGCCGATAATATGGACAAGTTGGTTCCGAAGGCGAATTCGCATGAGCTACTGGAAACGGTGGCATGAGCTGAGGAAACGTATCGCCCCCGCTACCCGATTGGAATAGTATCGCCGTTTAGAGGTACTCAACGAACTGCGCAAACAACTTCTACTCATCAGAGTTCGACTCTTTTTCATACTTCTTACATGTAATCTCAATCTTGTTCGCCAGGTCATGTAATTGTTTTTTTCGAAGGGTCTTTATCAGTTCTTTCAAGTTCATGTTTGATTCGATCGTCGGATTGATCCAGGTTAAACATATTTTGTCTGCGATGTATCCCATTGCTTTTGGGCTGACCACATCTTCCAGCTTTGTGTATTTCTCTAATACCGGTCGTATATACTCATCAGCGTATATTTCATCCAATTCGCCCCCGCCCAATTTCAAACCGCCATGACCGTCTGGATATACAAGGAGACTTGCCGCAGTCTTATCCTGCTTTTTAATTGCTAAAAACTTTATGTGATCTAGAACATCATAATTGATTGGCATAACGCAATCTGTATCGTGTTTAATTTTATCGTCCTTATTAATAATGTTTACAAGAAATTCAAATTCTGTCTTATTAGAAAATCCGAAGCTTTCGGGAAACACCAGATCGCAGCACTCCCTGCATCGAACTCCCTTCTTGATGGAAATGCCATAGAGTCCGTTAAATTGGGATTTTTTTAAGGGCAAGGTTAATGGCGTTTCAGCAAAGACGGAAAATGCAAAAAAAACAGCAACAATAAAAGTTACTATCCGCGTGACTAAGCACATTTGACACCTCATTTTCATTATCAGGACACCAACGCGCCGGTGTCGCTGTCGCAGGCTATATTACGCCTTCTTTTAGTGAACGTTGTGCTGAATATGCCTTTATTGACTCGGCAATCAAACCAGCAATCTTATCAAGGGCAGCCGCATCAATGGTGGGCAGCTGTTTCGTAGTTGACGAAATACGGAAATCCACTATGACAGTCGGCAAGTGGGCGTTCTTGAGAATATAGTCTTTGCCCCTCCATAATTCGATACAGGTAAAGGCAGACCCGATCTTAAGCTTCGCGGAATCACACAGAGGCCCTACAAGCGGAAGAGCCCTTACTCTGATCAGCATTCTCTTTAACGCCATGCCCCGAATAGACCCGTCTTTTTCTTTCACTCGACGGCGCTGTGGCCGGAAATAGTTATGGCGCCGCAAAATTATTATCCGATTTGACGATGTTTCTTTTGTCCTTGAATTTCGCGTAAGACAACCACATCAAAAGTGCCGACACAATGGTAAACGTCCAGTAATCAACAGGCATATTCAAGAACCATTGCTTATGCCAGGGTATCTTATTCTGGGAAAAATTATTAATTCCAAAGGCCGGGTTTAATACAAACCAGAGAAAGTCCTCTATGATCCAGAAGAGCATGAGTGCTGCGATTATTCTGGCTTCTGTCCTCAGTGACCAATAGAGATCGATAAATACTCCGAGATGAAATACGAGAAACATAAAGCTGAACACCCACGCGTGATACCCGGTCATTGGCCTGCCACCCCAGAATATATCAAGCAGCCAGTGATTCTCGATCCTCCATGTTGGGAGGCTGGAAGCCCACCCTGCGGCGCCTTCAATTTGAATCTCTACTTCTGAGAAAAAAAATGCCGTCACGACGATCCACGAAAGGAGAAGCGCCAGCTCAACTTGCCATGATTTTTGTTTTATTTCCATCATGTCCTACTTCGTAACCATAGTAATGATCTCATCAAGCTTTTGGAACGTTTCAGTGTTGCCGTTCTGTTTATACCGACTGATATTGTTCTGAAACGTATCAACATCAAAAAGAAATGATTTTATTCCATCAGGGGAAAAATCATCGAGATGTCTTCCATATCCGCATTTTTCAATATACGCCGCATTAACATATTGCTCAAATTGTCCTTTTACCGGCACGCTGCACACAGGTTTTTTTAAATAAACGGCCTCGCTCAGAAGGGAAAAGCCTCCATTGGAGATTACCGCCTTTGCTGAAGCGAGGTCCTCAATGAACCCGTCTTCGCTGAATTTTTTTAAAATGACATTCTTACGAATTTCGCTTTTATTAAATCCATAAACGATAAATGGTATATTCGGGATCTGGTTCAGTACCTGAATGATATTGTTCTGGCTCGACGAAGTTTGATAAACAAGTATATGCTCTCCTGATCTACTGGTTGCATTGAGTATTTTCTCTCTGAGAATAGGAGGGATGAGCGAAGTGTTTTTTTTCTTTGCCTGAGCCTTAAAGAACGAGGTGATCAAATAATAATCAGCATTGGGCACTTTCGCCTTAATAATGTTTCTGGCAATTTGATAACTATTCCTCTCTGATGTAGGGATCGGAAAATCAAGTTTGCAGCGGTTTACCGCTTGTATATTATCTATGCTGATCAGGGGTATTTTATTAAGCTTAGCAAAAAAGAATGTAAAAGAGTCAAAATCGGAGATCACCAGGTCCGGCTTGAACTCTTTATGAACCAGCCGATACTTGTGGAGATTGGCAATCAGGTCCTTCGGCCCATTTTTCAGCAACAGCGATGCGGTAC
Source organism: Nitrospirota bacterium (assembly GCA_963818475.1). GTDB lineage: Bacteria > Nitrospirota > UBA9217 > UBA9217 > UBA9217 > GWC2-56-14. The sequence goes on from CAWFSF010000005.1 coordinate 374,802, forward strand.
GATATTTTGAAACGCTTCCATTCCTGTAAGCAAGATGAAATCCTTTTATTTCATAAACCCTGTCAGGAAAGCGCTCTTTCATGAACACGTATGCCCTGTCGCTCGTTGCTATCCTCACATCGTGTTTCTTTAGCAGGTGAGATATTATTACATTGCTGCGAGTGGCATGTCCCATGCCCTCGCTTGGCAACCCATATAGAATTTTCAATTGTTTCTCCTTTTACCGATAACGACGAGTGTGGCCGGAGTGTAATCGATCTGCCCAAACGATTGGTTGGGAAATACTTTTCATTCCTCTCCATGTCTGCTGTCAAGGACTGACCCCTCAGCCCCCTATTATTATGTATGCTCGTCCCTGCCCCCCCTAAAATCAAGCGTAAATATTTGTCCCCCGATTCCTCCCTATTTGCCCGGTGCCAACTCCTCCGGCGCCTTTTGGGTGAGAATGTGCCAGTTAGGGCGACGCCAGCTTTTTCGGAACTGCTCCAGCGTGGATTCTACAGCTCGCATCTCCTTCTCAAAGCCGTCCAGAAAGAGCACAAAATCGGTCTGAGCGTCTCCGCCCCCGTATTGTTCATCGAATTGGCGCACCATACCGTTCGGGGTACTCACCTTTCTCCCCATTATCTCAGATAGGGGAAATCTTACTCCTTTCATCCCCGGCGCGGGCTCGTAGGTCTTGTACACTAATTCCGAACAGACCAGGGAAGAGTCGGTCTCGAAGTCAAAGTTGAAGTCATAAGGACGCCCGCTATAGTGAAAGGTCCGCAGGATAGCTGCGGCCTTTTCCTGTTTTGCAAGTCTAGGCCTGAGCACCCCTATGGAATCGGAGGCACCGGAATGTTCAAGAGAGGTGAATGATACCCCCTCGGAGATCGCCTCCAGAATGCAGGGCGCATGCCCGTTCTCCAATGGGGTCGTGCCGGCAGCGTAAGCTTCTGGATAGCGCTGTTTCAGAAGTGTTTCCAGATCGCCGTCGGCGATCCCCTGGCCCTTTACCCATGCTATCGTCTCCGGGTCGGAAAAGTAGGTTCGCCGCTCCTCGGGCGTGCCTACATACATGGCCGCATGGGTCCAAAAGCCAGGAAGTCCCATGTTGGACAGATACCATTCGTGCCGTTCAAAGAGGATATCGCCGGGCTGCAGCCGATTCCGCAATGAGTTGATCTGGTCGCCGGAGACAAGGTGCGTCCCTTTGCGGTGCACCTTCGTATCCCCCATCCATTGCGAGACGTTCTTTTGCAGGGGAAACCAGGTCGCAAAGCCGGCCTTCTGCACAACGGCCAGGGCATTCTTAAGGGTCATGATATGGCCTTTTTCCTTGCCCATCTTCCAGATGATCTTGCTGTCTTCGTCAATAGTCGTGCGAAGTTCCTCAGATACATCTTCTGTTGCGAAGCTCTTGCTAATTACCTGGAGTGCTGAAAATTCAGTTGCGGCAGCGACATTGAGGAAACGGAACTTGAAACGGCTAAAGTTGCCAACGGTGATGCCCAGCTCAGGGACAGCCTCGTCCAGGATTATATTTAGGGTGCGGTTCTTGTCTGACAGGTCAATGAATTCCAGAGCATACCTGTAGCTAGCCAGGAAAGAGGCGTGATTTAGGGCAAAGGAAACGTTACGTCGATATTTGTCCTGGAACAAGTTGAAATCTTGCCACTCACTTCGGACAGTATCCAAGGCGGCCAAGCTAGCCAGCACGGAACTCCACGTGTTCCAGATGGCCAACTTATCCTGCCGCGTCAAAAGGTCCTTTTCCCCATTCTTTTTCTGGCTGAAGAGGTCCGGCCGTGAACGGGCGAAATCGACAGCCCTCTGAAGTCCGGCACGGGCGATTCCAACGGCACGGCCGGCCTCCGTGATGCGGTTCTGAAAATCTGCATCAGTCGAGGCATCGGCAATGGATGCCATGTTAATACAGATAAGTGCGGCAAAGACTAGCATTGACCTGACAGTATGGTTCATACACTCCTCTAAATTGGTTAATTCTCGTTTTAATCATTCAACATACAGGTTCCACTGGACAGCATGACAGTTGACCTGTATGAATTCGCTTTGTCCGAATCCCCCCGCAAGCTACATATTACCTTACTTTTACTTGACCTTTAATTATTAATCCTAAGCCAAAACAATAATAATTTGGCTAATTGTTTGAGACAAAGCGGCTTCTGTAAAGTTTAAGCCAAGAAGACCTGTGATACCCACAATAATACACGTGGCTCACTTGCGACTTCTTCAGATCGGTGATTTTGTCGGCTAACGACGCGGTCACTCGCCGCTTTTTGGCGAGTCGATGTGGACGCGCTTACGCTTTCCTTTTTTCCCTTAGAGGCTTTTCCTCGAAATAAGTAGGCGCATTTATCTCGATCCCCATTTTGGGAGCGATCTTGTTTACCAGGTCCATTGCTCTCGCAAGTGACATCGCGCCAAACTCGCTCCAACCCAGGTACTCGATCCACCCGTCCTTGTATTCAAGCAATATCGCATAGTTGGTTGATTCATAATCGTTACGACCGACCGTAATACGCGTGAACTGATCAAAACCATCCGACTTGGTCGTGTCCGAGAACAGGGTCTTCTCATGCAGGATTACCAGCCTTTTGATGAAATCGATTTCAAGGGATCTGCTGGTAGTAAAGCTCCAGATGGCCGAGTAGGTAAAGGCCATAGCCAGTATATAAATAAAAATGCGGATGAACAGGGGGACATCTTGCCGATGGGTCATGTGCCACGCGAGAAAGCATAAGAGACCTGCAAAAGGGGTCGTGCCGAATCCCCAAAGCCGTGAGCGGAACAGAAAGCGCAGGCGGGCATCACTGCTTTCCTTGAGGACCATGACTGGCGGGACAACCCGGATTTTCTTTGTCCATTTCTTGTCCACAGCGCCTTTTGCCATGCTATGCCGTCCTCGCCTTGGAGATGATGTCATAAACGTCCCGGGCATTCTCGATCATTTCGAACTGCGGCGCCGGAGTCTGGCCGAAGGGCAGGTTCTGCATCCAGGAGGAGTAAGGATTTTCAGCGCTAAAGGAGATCGTGCCTTTCCGGTTCTCCGCCTCGATCAGCGTGAGGCCTCTTAAGAGGGAAAGGTCCGAAGATTGGATTTTCCGGTTGAAGAGCCCCGTGATGATGATCACGCGTTTGTCCGTCACCCCATAGTACGTTGTCTCCCTGATCTTCGCATCCACAATAAAACGGCCGAACAGCATCATAAGCCCGACCAGCACGAAGGGAATGCCCCAGATGATCATCAGGACCGGGCCTCCTGTCCTGATAACGATTGTTTCCCAGACGATTGCGAAGCCCGCCCATAAGATGCTGAACGGTATGAGAACAAAGTCAAATTTGCGGAACAGGATGCCTTTCTGGGGACATCCTGCCCAGAGAAGCCTTTCATCAGAATCCAGTTCACGCTGCACTGCCTGTTCTGTTTCATGGTTCATTATCTTAAGGCCTCCGTGCTGAATAGCTGATTATCAACAGCAGCCTTGCCAAAATGACGATACCGTTTTGTATTTTAGAATCTTGTGTTTGCTTTATGCTCTTTCCTCATAACGCCGCCGTGAGGAGTGAGATTTTCGCGACTCACTCGACGCGCAGGTTGGCATGGAATGGCAGATGTTCAATAACCACTTATCCATTGGCAATTTTTACTGAAATAGTCTTGAATAATGCAATATTCAGAAGTAGGATGTTGAAGCGGTTGAGAATATAATTCAATATATTTACTTTTACCATCAGCGATCCCTAATCCAACCATGTCACGTTCGAACATAAGGTATTCGACTATAGCGCGTTCATCTTGACTCGATCCGTACTGCGTCGCAATTATCTTTGCATTATTTTTATCGATTGGTTGAATGCGAATGTCAGCGGGATGAAAGCTTATATCTTCTACTCGGATATACTTTCGGTTCTTATCCTGCAAATATAGATGCCATTCGGGCACGGCTGTTCCGAAAGGCCAAATGTTGATCGCAACATCCTGCAACCCATCATTATTAAAGTCGGTAATAATTCGCACAATGTGCCCATAATCATCGTCTGCACTTAATTCTCGTACATCTGCAATAAAGTCTTCAAAGGGCTCAGAGATCGTCCCTTCCGGCAAAGTCCCGTTCTGGGCCTGAAGCTGTCTCAGTTTTTTAATTTTAGCTATGATCTTTGATCGAGATTCGGACGATAGTCTAAAATTGATGCCCCACTTGTAACGTTGAATTGCGTCTTCAACTTTATCCATTTCAGAATACAGGTCACCCAAAGTAAGGTTAGCCGACCAACGTCGTTCACCATCGGAGGTAGAATCAATTTTGATGCCAGCCTTTAAATATGCGTCCGCCTTATCGAAATATTCTTTTCCTTTTTTGTAATATGCATAACCCAGGTGATAGCTAATTTCAGGATTAGCAGACACATTAAGGCCAGGAATTTTTGTAAGTTCAGCAGCCTGTTCCCATAGTGCAATAGCTTTTTGAGACTGCTCTTTACCAAGAAGTGCTAGAGCAGCAGCGTTCATTTTATATGACTCGGCGAGATCGATCTGCTCATAGGTATGGCCGGTCCACCTGTAATATTGATTAAACTGGCCGAACGCATCCTTCTTTCCATAAATCGCTATTCCTGGGTATTTATCTTTCACGGGGTAAAAATACGCGGCATAGCCGCCTGGATCAGATATCAAAGACTTGCACTTGTTGTCTTCTTCTAAATAGACAGTCATTAGACGTTCTTTATTAACAACTCTCTCCATGATAATTAAACGTATTTTGCGGCCATTTTCCCAAAAAGTATATATCAAATCGGGTCTAGTATATACTTTATTGCAATCAATATTAAAAGTGGGATTCTCTACCGTTTCTGAATTAGAGGTTGATTGTCTTTTTTTGAGAACTTCAGTTCGGTTTTTATAAGCGTCTTTTAGGCAGCCAATATTGTTTTTTTCGTTGCTGCAGTGGTCTCGCGCCCTTAGCCAGGAGAGCTGATCTTTTTTTAATTGGGTCTGTTCGGCAAAAGATAAGTCAGATAAAAGACTCTTATAAATTGACGCCATCACTACATCAGCTTCTGCAAGTTGCCGAACAGTACAAATCGTTTTCTCAGTTGCAGATGAAGCATGCGCGCAATCAAAACTTGCCTTGAAATTTTCTTTATTTACTGTTTCAGAGAATGCACTTGATATGGTCGCTGTAAAAAGGATTGAGAGAGCGATAAACATTAATACACAGAGTCTCATTTTTCTCTCCGACTAACGATGAGTTCACACGACGCGAAGCGAATCGGCGTGGAACAACATGTTGGAACACTATGGCCAGGATTTAAAGCACGCGGCTTATTGGCAGTCCGCTATGGATTGTCTGGTTAAAGGCCGCAGCGGCATTGTTAGTTCTTTTCGCATCCCTATAATCGTGTTGTTTACATATATATCATTGACAGCCCAGTCCGCGACGTCGTTATAGCACGACTCTATTTCCTCCCGGAATTTCTTCGCATCTTCCGCCGCCCACACCTCGAACTTCGCATCTTTGCTTGAACATGTAAAAATCCTGCAAAATATTTCGGTATTGTCCGTTAGTGAAATGAGTCTGACCTGGACTTCTAGCTGCACGTAAAGATCGGGCCGCACCTTACCCCAACCTGAGAGCGTTAACTTCCTGACATCGATTTCATTCACCGAACTGATGCCACTCGATTTAAATTGACGGTAATCCGGTTTCTCGCCTTCGATTGTAGGTCCAGCTTCATATATGATAGTAAACGGAAATGATTTTAGTTCGGACAATCGAGATACAAACTTCTCATGAATATTTTCTTGCATTCGAAGTGTTGCAAGAGCATCCTTGACCTTTACCTCCCGCGCTGTAACAGTTTCCGCAGCGTCAGCAGTAATCGCGCCACCCACGCTGCCGACGATGGCGCCTACCGGTGCTAACGCGAGACCGGCAAATGGAAGGAGGAGACAGTAAGGATCACCGCATTCCTGCATGGCTTCAAATGACATTGCAAATGGTGTAAGAGCACCAACCTTGGCCCCATCTTTAGCCCCTTCTTCAGCGCCTTTCGACGGTGTTTTCACTTCTACACGTGGAACATCTCGTGCTCCAGTTACGCCGATCAATCCGAGTTTCGTTTTTAATTCGCCAATCTCCTGCGAGTTCATTGTTTCTGGTCTGCGATGCGTCGCACATCCGCTGCTCAATAACAAAAACAACGATACGATTATACTGACTTTCCGAATTATTAACGTCTTCTCCATGATTTCAGCATCTCTCTAAAACCAGCGATTTTACCATACTTCACGAACCAAAGCTGCTTCTCGGGATTCCACCTTCCTCCTGCAGTTTTGGCTTGCAGGCGAGCCGGCATGTCGTCAGCTTTGATGCGAACAGGCACCAGCGCTTCCGCATATCGCGGAGGCGGCGGCTTCCAGTCAGTTTTTTCGACGAGCAAGTTCGACCGTCTTCAGCCGCTGCCGTGAGCTCAGCATCATACCTGAAACGAACACAGAGCAGAGAGTCGCCGTACTTTTCCGTACTTTTCCGCCAGTCTCTTGGTGCCGCGCTGCCCTGGTTTGAGGATCAGCCGTGTTTTCATCAGAGCCGCCGTGAACAACATTCCTGTTCATATAATTATGCACGGCACGGTGAACAACTTTAGCATCGTTCCTTGTTTTTCGCAACACAGAACTGAGCGAAAACGATACTGACCAATCCCCTGCAGCATCGTAATAACACAGGCATCATCATTGCGATTCATCGATACTTCCTCACCACCGCGGTCACGACCCCGGCGATCTTGAGCTCCACCTTCGGCCTGATCGGCTGATATTTGGGGTTCGCCGGCAGCAGGACCACGTCCTCTCCCCGCTTCCTCAGGTACTTCATGGTCCACTGGCCGTCAACTTCGGCGATCACGATGTCGCCGCTCTTCGCCACCTGCCCCTTGTCCACGATCACCATGTCGCCCGGCATGATGCCGGCGCCGGTCATGGAATCGCCCGAGACCTTGATCAGGAAGCTCGCTTCGCGGTTCTGGATCAAGAGGTCGTCGAGGGAGATATTGTCTGCAAGGGATTCTTCGGCAGGGCTCGGGAACCCGGCCTCGATGGTGCCGAGCATTTGGAGCGGTGCGGCATGCGACAGGGGAATGAGCCTGAATTTCACGTCTTGCTCCAGAACATCGGGATCTATGAGCGTTCCGATACCTGGCAGGAGCTGCTTTTCCTTCTCATGAGTAAGCATGCCCCCAGTATAGGTGAACATATGTTCACTGTCAAGGCGGATTAAAGGACCAGGTATGTTTCTCGCAATGGTCTCAGACCACGATGAGCTCGCAAAGGGAACCTTGAACCAAAAGATTGGGTTCTTTCGCATGCTAGTTAATGAAGCAGATTTTAGAAAAACCTTTCAGGAGAAATGGAGAAGGATGGTGAAATGGGGGATTAACTCTTATTAAAAGGCTGTTACCCCTTTTCTCCCACTTCCCCCTTTCTCCTCTTAAGGTTCTTGATCTAAATTTCGATTTTCATGTGGTTTAAGCTTTTCTTGGCGACCTTTCCGAGCTTGGCGAGAGACGCCTCAGGGTTTTGGTTTGTCCGGGTTAGTCTCACCCGATCTGAAAGCAGCGCATCGAGATCGATCCGTGCTGAAACCCCTCATGGATGAACGTGATCGGCTCGCCCTTTTCCTGGAGCGCGATGGCGTAGATCATCGGCAGATAGTGGTCCAGCGTCGGCACTGCCAGAGCAGCGGCTTTTCCATTGCCCAGGTACTGGATGAGGCCGCGATGCTCTCCGCGAAGCAAATGCTGTTTGACCTGCTCATCGAACTCCTGCGCCCACGCATAGGGCGCCGCATCGATGTTCTCGAAATCAATATGCCTGAGATTATGCACGATGTTGCCGCTCCCGATGATCAAGACGCCCCGGTCCCGCAATCTCGCCCAGCTCGGCAGCCAGATCGTAATGATACTGCAGCGGTTTCGGATGCCAGTCATTGAATGAATAATCGAGGCTCATCTCGAAGACCGGGATATCGGCGTCAGGATAGATATGTTTGAGGATCGCCCAGGACGCATGGTCCAGCCCCCAGTTGCGGTCGCAGCCCACCTTCGCTTTGTGCACAACGCTCGGTCGCAAATTCCGCTTCAGCAGGAGAGCCCGGACTCGGATAGGTCTCTTCGTAGAGCTCTTCGGGGAATCCGTAAAAATCATAGATCATGCGAGGCTTGTCAGCGCAGGTGACGAAGGTGCCGTTCGTGAGCCAGTGAGCGGAGACGACCATGATCGCTTTGGGTTTCGGCAGGCTGCTTCCCGAGTGCGGCAAGACTTCGCGTGAAGGTATTATCCAGCACGATATTCATCGGCGACCCGTGACCGATGAAGAGGACTGGCATTTTCATGGTCATAATTTCTCCTTTTTACTTTCTGGTCTTATGACTTTTGTATGGTCGTTAAATTGTCTATGGGTTTATTTATACCATACAGTGGCTTTACTCCTTGTCACCTTTCTTGCGTGCCCAAGAAAGGTGACCCAAAGAAGGGCACCCGGCGAAAATTCTTTACGCCATGCTCGGTCGTCCTCGGTACATTTCGGAAACTCGCCCTTCGGGCTCAGACAGTCCGAAATGCTTCACCCTCGGACTCGGTCGCCTGGCTAAATTTTCGCATGGGAACCAAACAACAAGCTCCGCTTCTAATCCTTACCCAACCCCGCACGTCCCCGGAGCGGACCTATGAGATTTTTGGGCACCAGTCTTGGCCTAAGGAAGCGTCCCGCAGGGCGAACGCGCACTGTCTGAGGCCGACCTGTCCCGACAAAGTCGGGGAGGCCGAGTTTGCGCGGTCGAGCGGACGTGGCCTTAGACGGGTCAAAAATTTCATTAAGGACGCGAAGGGGATGTGCAAAAAAAACATACCTCATTCTTTTTAGGATGCAACCAGAATAAAAACGGTAACATCAGGCCCGGAAGACCCGTATTTACCGTATCCGCACTCTGCCGCCGTCATGCACGGCGTCATCAGGGTGGGTGATGACGACCTGTCCTTCAGTAAGTCCCGGACCGGATCTCCGCGACCAAGCCATTGCGCTGGCCGACCTCAACACTGCGCTGACGGGCGGTCTTCTGTTCGACCGTGAATACCGCCCAGCCTTCACCTTTCCGGAACAGGGCGCTTGCCGGGACCTGAAGTACGTCAGCTCCCTCCCAGACAATAAAGATCGCGTCAAGCCGGTATCCGTCCCCGAGCCCCTGCCATCCCTCTGCAGGCGAGGTGAGGTCGGCGATCACGAGGACCCGCTGCTCCTCCACGCCGAGGCTCGAAACCTTCGTGAACCCGGCAGGCTCCACGACCCGCACGTTCCCGCTAAGGGGCTTGTCGCCGCCCCAGCGCTCGAAAAGCACCGGCGTTCCCTTTCTGAGCTTCACCGCATCGGCTGAGAGGACCTCGATCTTGACCTCAAGGCTGCGCGGATCTCCCACATCAAGGAGCGGATCGCCTGCGTTCACCACGCCCTCGCTCTCGCGGTGAAGCTTGAGGACCCTTCCGCCCACAGGGGCCCTGACCATGACGGCCTTTTCTCCCGTGGCACTCTGTTCTGCTGCAGAAAACCGGAGCGCGCTTTGCGCCCGCTCCAGGTCCGCCCTGGCAGCGGTCACGGCAGCTTCAGAAGAGAGGCGGTTCGCTTCCGCTTTTTTGCTCTCTGCCATAGCTTGATCCAGTTCGTCCTGCGCTATATAGCCGCCGGTGGCCAGTTTTTTCATGCGCATTTCGCGCTCGCGGGCGTAGTCCGCGTCGGCTGAAGCGGCCCGTGCTTTTTCTTTTGCCGCATCAAGCGCTGCCTCTGCAGCCGCGATCGCCGAACCCGCCTCTGCCCTGCTCCGGGGATCAAGGACTGTGGAGCGGAGCGGTTCAAGCATGGCGACCAGCTGCCCCTTGCGCACGACATCGCCTGCATGCAGGTCGATGCGCTTCAGGTACCCGGCCACGGGCGAGGAAACGACGAACCGGTCCTTCACCCGCGTCCGTCCCTCTTCCTCCACCGTAACGCGGAGCGGCCCGCGTTTCGCCGTCACGACCTCGACAGGAACCGGCTTGGGCATAAATCCGTAGACCAGGCCGAGCACGACGACTGCCGCGACGGTGATGACCAAAACCCTTCTTCTTATCTCCGCTTTCATGATCACCTCTGAGTCACCGTGTCAAACGCAGTCTTTTTTGCCGCGAATTAACACGAATTTTCACGAATGACTGCCTAAAAGAACCTGATTTTAGCTTTTGAATTATGTTTGTCTGTTTTACCTTCGCGTCCATTCGCGTACATTCGCGGCTGATTCGCTTCGAATTTTCCCATTCCGCAATCCGCAATCAAATCACTCCCTCGTCTTGAGCACCGCGACCAGATCGAGGTGGTCCAATCGGTGGCGCACGATCAGACCGGAGAGGGACGCCGAGGCCAGCACCACCGCCGCGCCCAGGGCATAGGTCTGGTTTTCGAGCACCACCGGCACCCGGAAGAGGTCCGACTCCACAGCGGTCACGATGTAGGCGCAAAGCGCGCGGCCAAGGGCGAACCCCAGCGGCAGGGCCGTCAGGGTAAGGGCCCCGAGCTCGCCCAGAAAGATATAGGAGATCTCGCCGCGCGTATACCCCAGCACGCGCAGGCTAGCGAGCTCGCGGCTCCGCTCGGAGAGGGATATCCGGGCGCTGTTGTACACAACACCGAAGGCGATGGTGCCGGAGAGGATCGTGGCGATGAGGGTGAAAAAGAGCATGGATTCGGCCTGCGTTTCGTAGAAATTCCTGATCTCATCCATCCGCACCGCGGTCCCCGCCACGCGCGGCATCTCGACCAGCTTCCGGTATACCGCGGGCTGCTCCCGGCTGTCCACGGTCAGGTAGGCGCCGGACACGAGGTCGCCCTCGCGCATCAGGCGGTTGAGCGCGCTCCGGTCCATGTAGCCCATGACGCCGATATACTGCTTTACCAGGGAGACCACCGGGACCTGGCGCACGGGACGGTTCCCCTCCAGCACCTCGACGGTCAGCTGGTCACCGACCTTGATGCCGAGCATATCGGCCAGATAATCGGTCAGCACGATCCCGGATGGCGGGAGCTCGATGGGCTTGAGCCTGGTATCGAGGAGATAGTGGAGCCTGGTGCCGGGCTCGAAGCTCTGGATAATGGTCCGGTAGGTACGGTGACCATACCGGAACCGCGCCGGCACGGTCCGGAAAGGCTCGACGTGCTCCACGCCGAAAAGCCCCTTCAGCTCGTGGATCGTCCTTCGCGCCGCAGGCTCGATATAGGTGATCGTCATGTCCTCGCGCTGGGCCTGCCGGAACTGCACGTCGACCATGAAATCGACGGAGTCGTTGAAAAATCTGGCAGAGATCATGACCGCGCAGCTAAAGGATATGCCGACCACGGTCAGCAGGGCCTTGAACGGCTTTCGCTCGATGTTCCGGAGAACGATGCGCGTGGGCTGCGAGAGGACCTTCTCCAGGCCGATCTTTTCGAGAGTTGTTTTCTTGTAGCTCATCGGCGGCTCTGGCCGCATGGCCTGGGCCGGCGGAAGGAGCGCAGCCTGGCGCACTGCGCGAAGCGTGCCCAGAAGGGCCGAGCCCGCGGTGATCACGACGGCGGCAACAGCCACCGAGGGCCTGAGCTCGAAGTCGAAATAGGGAAAGCGGTAGAAATCCATGTAGATCCCGCCGAGCCCCCTTCCGAGCCACACGCCGGCTGCAATGCCGGATGCGACGCCGATAAGGACGATAAAAAGCACGAGCTTCGTGTAATGCACGCCCACGTCGAAGTTGCTGTAACCGACGGCTTTGAGCGCGGCGATCTGCTCGCGCTGCGTGCTCACCGTGCGGCTGATGACCACGTTCAAAAGAAAGGCGGCGACGCCGATAAAGATGGCCGGAAAGATCTCGGCGAAGCGCTCGAGCTGCCGGAACTCTTCGGTCAGGAACCGGTGGGACATCTGGTCCTTCCTGCCGACCGCCCCGAACCCTCCGTAGCGGTCGAGGACCGCGTCGAGCCGGGTAATCACCTCGTCGATCTTTGCTCCCGGCGTAAGTGTAAGCACCACATCGTTAAAGGCCCCGTCCATGTCGTAGGCCGTGCCGAGCGCCTCGCGGCTCATCCAGAGAATGCCGTAGCGTTTGAAGTCCGGGCTGATGCCGCCCGGCTTTACCTGGAGAACGAATTCCGGCGAAAGCGCGATGCCGGTGATGACCAGGGTCTTCCAGCGGCCGTTGATCACCGCTCCAAAGGAATCACCGGGCTTGAACCCATGGGCCTGGGCAAAAGCATCGGAGACGACCACCTCGTTGTCCTTCGCGGAATCCACCATCCTGCCGGTCTTCAGATAGAGCCGGTTCAGGAGCGGGTTCCTGTTGTTCGGAACCGACATGAGCTTGGCCGTGACCGGCTCGTTGAACCCCTCGATGTCGAGCTTCACATCGGCTGCCACGCGCGTCTCCACCAGGTCCACGCCGGGGATCTCGCTGATGCGTTCTCTCAGGCTTTCGGGCGCGCGCTTCAGCGATCCGAAGACCTCGGCAAAGGCGAAGTCGCGGTAGAAGGCATCGCGCGTTTTATTGAGCGAATGCATGACGCTGATGAACATGACGAAGGTGGCCACGCCGCTCACGATCACGAGCACGATCGCCAGTGCCTGGCCCTTCATCAGCCAGAGGTCGCGCCAGAGTTTTATGTCGAGAGCCCTCATAGATTCATTTCGGATTGCGGATTGCGGATTTCGGATTTCGGATTAAATACCACAGCACTCAACTATTCACTTCTTTTCACTTCATTTCGGATTAAAATGCAGCCGTACGGTACGCGAAGGTTCATGCCGTTGTCCTTCATTCCGCAATCCGCAATCCGAAATCCGCAATAGAATCACCATCTCAGCTCACCCGGCGGTTTCCTGACCGAGTTCCTGGAGACTTCGGCAATAAGGCCGTTGCGCAGATGTACCACCCGGTCGGCCATGCCCGCGATGTCCACGTTGTGCGTGATGATGACCGTGGCGGTCCCCAGCTCGCGGTTCACCCGCTCCAGGGCTTCGAGCACGACCACGCCGGTCTGGGAATCGAGCGCGCCGGTCGGCTCGTCGCAGAGCAGGACCTCGGGGTTCTTCGAGATCGCCCGGGCAATGGCGATGCGCTGCTGCTCGCCGCCTGAAAGCTGGGCCGGGAAATGATCGAGCCGCTCGGCAAGGCCCACGAGTCCGAGGGCATCTTCGGGCCTCATCGGGTTCCGCGCGATCTCTGTCACTACTGCAACATTTTCCCGCGCCGTGAGGCTCGGAATGAGATTATAGAACTGGAACACGAACCCCACATGAAAGCGGCGGTATTCGGTAAGCTCTTTCTCCGTGGCCCGCGTCAGGTCCCTTCCGCAATAGGTCACCCGGCCTCCGCTCGCCGTGTCGAGCCCGCCGAGGATGTTCAGGAGCGTTGACTTGCCGCTGCCCGAGGGGCCGAGCAGCACGACCAGCTCGCCTGCGGAAAGCTCCAGGTCGATGCCGCGCAGGGCCTGGACCTTGATCTCCCCCATAGCGTATATCTTGGTCAGCCCCTGCACCTGAAAAACCGGGTATTCAGGCCCCGTTTTTTTTTGAACAGCTTCCCGCGTTGATGATCCGTTCATGCGACCTCGTATATTCCTATGTTAAGTATACCTGAAAATATGATTTGATCGGGAGACGGGAAACGGCGTGAGCAGGTCTTTACGCGGGTGAACCTATGAAAATCTTTGACACGGAAGAGGCGGATTAACCTCGGATAAAAGCAAAGAGATTTGAGGGGAAAATGAGAGCACGCAAGAAAGGGTGACAAGGGGATAGATGGCGGTGAAAAAAAAATACTTTTTTTTGCATATCCCCTTCGTGGCCTGAATGAATTTCTTGACCCGTCTAAGGCCACGTCCGCTCGCCCGGTGATAAAGCACCCTCTCCTTTTTCCCTCTCCCCTCGAGGGAGAGGGCTGGGGTGAGGGGCGGTTTTAGTGCTTCGGCCTCAAACAGTGCACGTTCGCCCTGCGGGACGCTCCCTTAGGCCAAGACGGGTGCCCAAGAAATTCATAGGGCCGCTCCGGGAATATGCGGGGTTTGGGTGGGTCAGACCCTCAGAGCAGTCCCATGCGGAAATTTAGCCAGGCGACCGAGTCCGAGGGTGAAGCATTTCGGACTGTCTGAGCCCGAAAAGCGAGTTTCCGAAATGTACCGAGGACGACCGAGCATGGCGTGAAGAATTTTCGCCGGGTGCCCTTCTTGGGCACTCTCTATCTCCTACGCGCCCCGAGCCTCAGCCCCTCTTCCGATACCGGAAACAATCAACAACATGGTCGTTGACCATGCCGACAGCCTGCATGAAGGCATAGCAGATGGTCGGTCCGACGAACTTGAAGCCCCTTTTTTTGAGTTCTTTGCTCATGGCCTCGGCCTCAGGTGTCGTTACGGGTATCGCTGCAAGACGTTGGCATGCGTGGCGGATCTGCTTTCCGCCCACGAAGCGCCAGAGATACGCATCCAGCGAGCCGAACTCCTTCTGGACCTCCAGGACCAGCCTGGCGTTGATTATGGCGGCATCGATCTTTAGCCGGTTGCGAATGATACCTTCATTCTTCAGCAGCCGCTGCGCGTCCCGGGTCGTGAACCGCGCCACGACCGCGGGGTCGAAACCCTTGAAGGCCTTGCGATAGTTCTCGCGCTTCTTGAGCACCGTTGACCAGGACAACCCGGCCTGCGCGCCCTCCAGCACGAGGAACTCGAAGAGCTTCCGGTCGTCGTGGAGCGGCACGCCCCATTCCTCGTCATGATAGGCGATCATCAGCGGATCGTCGGACGTCCATGAGCACCGTTTGACATTTTTCTTCATGGTAACAGTTTCCATCATTCGCTGCTTATTCCTCGGCCCGTTTATTCAAGTGCCAGAAATTCCTCCGGAGTCAACACCGGGTGCCGATCAGCCCGGTAATCCGCCTTGTTCCTGGTGATCAGACAGTCGGCCCGGACATGGAGCGCTGAATAATACTGCACCGCGTCCTCGAAGTCCTTGAAGGTAGAGGCGAGTGAAAGGTCGATTGCCTTTCACCGGCATTTCTCCGCAAGATGCTTCCGATATCCCGCTCGCAGCTGCGCGGCATCCTGCTTGCCCGATAACACGCCCGAGACCTCGTACAGGACCGGCGATTCCCTCGCCTCCTAGTGTGACGTACATATTATATATTTATATACGTTTCATATCAAATTCTTCTCGAACGTAAATAGACAAAACCGGAGAGGATTTCACCTCGGCACGTCACCGCTCAAACGCTGCGCAACGGGTTGCACAACTCAACTTTCCAATAGGGGTCTTCCAGAAATTTTTTTTGCACATCCCCTTCGCGGTCTGAACACTCGCGGAGTGCAGGCGAAATTTTGGACCCAAAAATTTCGTAGGCCGCTCCAGGGACGTGCGGGGTTTGGGTAAGGATTTTAAATTGTTTCCCGTGTGGAATTTAGCCAGGCGACCGAGTCCGAGGGTGAAGCATTTCGGACTGTTTGAGCCCGCAGGGCGAGTTTCCGAAATGTACCGAGGGCGATCAAGCATTGCGTTAAGAATTTTCTCCGGGTGCCATTCTTGGGGGGTATGGGAGTAGGTATGATCCAGGTCGTATTTTTCTTTATTTTAGAACAGCATAATAGGTATAGGGAGAACAGCTCCATTCTCCCCTTTGCTGATCCTGATGGAAAGGAATGCAGATCGGACCGGATGTGCAGGCAAACCATTGATGAGGCCGTCTCACCAGGCGGTCGCAGGAAAGGGGGAGATATGAACAGAATTGCCGGATTGTTCATCAAGGCAGCAGTGATCTATGGCGTCGCTGGGTTGACACTGGGGGTGTACATGGGCGCAACGCAGCAGCTCTCGCTCATGTCCGTGCATTCCCATCTGAGCCTGCTCGGGTGGGTGACTCTCGGTCTGTGCGCAATGTACTATCAGCTGGTCCCCGGGGCCGCGACAACAGCGCTGGCAAGGGTCCATTTCTGGACAGCCAATATCGGCCTGATTGTACTCGCCCTGAGCCTCGTGCTGAAGGCCCAGGGTGTTTCAGCAGCCGAGGCAGGAGCGGGAATCGGTTCCGTGGTCTCCCTTGCCGCGCTGGCGATCTTCGCGGTCATCGTGTTCCGCACGGCGGGAACGAAGGCGGCCTGATGGCCTCTGGAACGAAGAACCGATGCAACCATTCAGGTCGGAGAGGCGATCTCTCCGGCCTTTGATTTTGGCTTTTTGAAATAAAGGAAACATGATGGATACTGACAAAAGTACCGCCAAAGGCAAGCGCGGCGTGGACTTCCCATTCGCATTTCGCATCGCTAATAAGATCGCCCCCCCTCTTCTCACTTCTGCAAAACATCTGCATCCCTGATCCCTGCAAAATCAGCACGTTACTCTTTGGCATGACTGATGCAGTTACCAAGGCAAGACAGAACGAAAAGGAGGACACGAAAATGAAAAGCGCGAATGATAAAACAGGAATGAAGATCGGGGCATTGGTCGGCGGGCTGGTGTTTGCAGTATTCGGGATCGTGCCGGGCTTCTACTTCGGGTCCTACGGGACGTTGCTCCTTCTCCACAAGCTGATGGGTACCGTGGAGCCGACACTCTTCGTGCGGGCAGCAGTGATCTGCGGGAGCCTGATCGGAATCGCCTCTGCAGCGGTGGTGAGCCTGGTTATCGGGGGCCTTGCCGGCATGGCGCTGGGATATGTCGTATCAGCTCCGGCAGCAATGCGGCAGGCTGCGCCAAAAGCATAGGATCGCGGAACTCAAAAACCGGTGCATCGATAAATAAGGCGGTGAGAGATCACTGCCTTTTCTGTTTGGCAATGATGAAACCTGCTCCGAAGTTCCCGTTTATCGTCAAGTAGTAAGTCCAGTTCGGACAAAACGGCCCCAAAGTTCTTCAACGATAAGGGACAGAATCTTTTTCACAAATTATCGTAAGAATTGACACCATTGCCTCTTCTTTTCAACTCATTGCTGTAACGTAATCCAACTGAGGCTGCATTATCCTTCAGCCACACCGACAACTTCGTCTTCCCAGTTGGCTGCGATTCCGTGTAAAGAAGGTCAGCCATGAGCCCTCGGATCTCATCGTATGTAATCGTAACATCATGCTGGAGCATACCGACAAACTTGCCGAGCAAATAGCCCTTGATCGGCGGTACCTGAATGATCGGCCTTCGTTTGCCTATCGCCTTTCCTATCTCTCGTGCCAGCTCACGATAAGTGAATGTCTCCGGACCAATGGCATCGATTATGACATTTTCCGTTTTTTTACCCTGCTCTACTGCCAGTTCTGCGAGATCATCAACAAAGATAGGCTGCAGTCGATACTTTCCGTCACCGAAAACACCGAAGACCGGGAACCTTCTCAGGAACCAGGCGATATTATTGATCAGAATATCTTCTTTGCCGAATAAGACTGCCGGTCGCAGTATCGAATAGGACAGCCCTGATTCGATTATCGCTTTTTCCAGTTTGGCTTTTCCGCTGAAATATTCGAACGGTGAGTCGAGCGAAGGATTGGTAATGCTGACATGAACAATGCGTTTGATGCCGGCCTGTTTTGCAGCATCGAACAGTTTCAGGCTATTCTCCACTGCCTGTGCATACGAGAAGTTCCGGTGATTGAATCTCACCCAATAATTGTTATACAGAACTGAAGCGCCGGTCAGCGACTCGATCAGTTTTTGTGGATTGTTGAAATTGTAAGGATAGGCAGTGACCCTGCCCTGAAAAGGGTTCTCACGATCGAATGAATTTGTCAGCGTCCGAACGGTATACCCGGCAGCGAGCAGACGTTCTGTTATGTATTTGCCTGAAAAGCCGTATGCGCCGGTGACCACGTGTATCGTCTGGGATTCCATAGCACCCTCCGCTTTCGTTACTTTTTCTTCCCAAGTCCGAGGAAGTTCCGTTTTAGGTCTTCCAGGGTCAGCAGCATGCCGACAAGCTGATCCATGGTGGAAATGAAATCCTCAAGTTTTTTCAGCCTTTCGACTGCAAAAGCCGTTTCTGCGCTCTTCACCTTCTTGTGAACTTCTTCGCCCTTTTTTCGGAGTCCGCCGATGGACCCGAGGGCCTGATCAAACTCCTTCTTTTCACGCTCCTTCAACACTCCCCTGATGATCTTCCAGAAGTCTGTTTCGGCCTCGTAGAAATCCTTCCGATCTCCCTTTACCCAGACTTGCCGGACCATGTTCCACCGTTCCAAAGCACGGATGTTAATGCTCACATTGCCCTTGCTGATGGAGATACTTTCCGCCATTTCGTCGAGGGTCAGAGACTTCGGAGAGAGATAGAGCAGGCCGTACAGCTGGCCCATGATCTTGCTGAACCCCCAAAAAGCCGTAATCCTGCCCATAGTTTCCATGGTGCCGTGCTGAAGTTCATGAACGTGATCCGTCATGCTGCCTCCTTTTTTGCACATCTGTTACTTCCTTGCCTTTGAACTTGCGGAGAGCTCGCCAGGTCCCATGAGGCCCTCCTTGCTTTTTGTACGTTTAGAACTTTCTAAACATACTATACTTACGATATATCTACTTGTCAAGGGAGAAATTATCAAGGCGTCGTAGGCGTAAATAGAAATGGCCGAAGAGTTTTTCTCTTCGGCCATGAACATTCAAGAAGTGAGCAACCGGTGCAAACAATGACTTACAGGAATTTTAAATGTTGCAATTGTCAAAATACAAGACGTGTCTATAGATCCCCTTCCCGCACCTTTACGCGGCAATGTCCTCAAGGATCTCGGGCTCAACGAGCTTGGCGAGGAGCGTGAGCGAGTCCTCCCACCCGAGATAACAGGCATCGACCGGGATGGCGGCGGGAATGCCCTCCTGCACGATGTCTCACCTCGGTCCCGACCGAGACCTTCCTGAGCTGCACCGTCGTCACCATCTCGCCTGCCAGGCCGGGATCGTCGAACCGGTCCGTGTACACCAGCCGCTCGTTCGGGACCAGTTCGATAAACTCACCGTGGAACGAATGGCTCTTGCCCGTCGTGAAGTTGGTGAACGACATCCGATAGGACCCGCCCTTTTTCGGGTCAAGCTGGTGGACCTTTCCCGTGAATCCGTCGGGCGGCAGCCATTTGGCCATGGCATCTGCATCGAGGAACGCGCGATACACCCGCTCAGGCGCGGCGCGCAGCACGCGATGAAGTTTCACAGTACCTGTAGTCATGGATTACCTCCTTCCACTGTCTATCTATTATTTTCCTGAAAAGGAAAAACCGGGCGTGCACAGAGAACTATCCTTCGGCAGCCCGGCTTTCTTTTCCTGCGAAAAGATCCGTTACTTTCCGCTCCCTCTTCACAGAGGGTTTGGCTTTATCGGGACAAGCTGATAGTCACTACTCTGCGCTTTCTATGCGGCCTTTGCCTTGCGGATATACTTCTCGGGATTATCCATGAACAGCTCCTTGTCGCTTTCGTCGCAGAAGTAATAGGTATGTCCCTTGTACTCGGACTTTATCTCATCAGTTTTCACATTCATGCCGCATACAGAACATTTCTCCGCTTTTTTCAGATCGGTCATGATTCTATCTCCTTTCATACATTCGCATTCCGTGCTCATGCTCAATTCATCAGCACCGCACGGAAGCGGGCTTTGTTCGACATCATCCGGTCCTCATATAAAAATTATAGACAGGGACCACTACGTCGTCAAGGTGGTCGAAAGTCTGAGAAAACAGGTTAGTGAGGGCAATACGAAAAAGGGAGGATGACCTTAACTCTTACTTCCCGTTCTGCAATTAAAACGCTAAGCCGGAATCAAGGAGGAAATATCCCGGTCGGAAGCGGAATCCCGGCAGGCGAATTTTTAGGTATAATTCTAACGAAGGAGGAGAGACATGAGAAAAATAATCGTTTTATCAATGATTACATTAGATGGAGTAATGCAAGCACCTGGTGGACCTGAGGAAGATACATCAGGCGGTTTCAAATATGGCGGTTGGGTTGCACCTTATTTTGACGAAGTTTCTGGTAAGGTCATGGAAAAACAGATGAAACCTGCAGATCTTCTTTTGGGCAGAAAAACATTTGAGATTTTTGCCGACTACTGGCCAGAGCATGAAAATGATTGGCCAGGTATCAATGATGTCACAAAATACGTCATGTCCAAGACCATGAAAAAGTCAGATTGGAAAAACTCAGTTTTCCTCAAAAGCCTGGCAGATATCAAAAAGCTCAAAAATTCAAAAGGTTCTGACATTCAAGTTCACGGCAGTGGTGAGCTCATTCAGCTGCTACTTAAGAATGATTTAGTGGACGAACTCTGGCTCAAAATTTTCCCGTTGACTCTTGGTAAAGGAAAAAAGTTGTTTGACAATGGCACGATTCCGGCAGCATTTACATTAATAGAGAGTTCTGGTTACACCAAGTGGAGTGATTATTGCCAATTACAAGCGAGCTGGAAAAGTCAAGACAGGTACTGTTGGAGCTTAAGGCGGCTAACCTGTTATAATCCCCCAGATAAGCTGATATCTTCACCAAGAAGCTTTGGGGACATTGTATACATGCGTTTCATCAGGTCTGCATTGTGCAACGGTAGCAATAACAGCAGAGGCTTCGTGGCTTATGCACCGATCGATCTTTTGGAATTCTCTCGGCTTCTCCCTTGTAACGTACTCCTCTTTATGACATAATCGGCCTGTGAATAAGGACCTTTCAGCGATCCGCAGGCTCGTCGGTGTGGTCACGAAGGAACAGCTTCGGTATGTAGACTGTTTTGTGTCCGAAGAAGTCGCGCTGTTCATGCCGATGGGAGGCCCCTGCTACTACGCGCTTACGCCCGAGCACTCCCATCCTGCCTACATGTTCGTGCTTAATTTTACAGACCGGATGTCCGTCAAGATCGATGGGAAAACAATACCCGACAGGCCGGGCAAGGTCTTCGCCTTGTCGCCTGACATCCCGCACCAGGAGCTGCCCCTGGACTCGCCTCCGCGGTATATCTGCGCGATGATCGACAGGATGTTTTTCGAAAAACAGTACCGGAGCTGCGCAGCAAAGACGCCGGCAATCTATCGCGGCGCTTTCTTCGACGCCGGGGAAGGGCTTCCCCTTCTGCTCAAGCGGTTCATGACCGAGGCGGAAAGCGGAATACCCGGAGGGAAAGCCGTACTCGCGGCACTGGGCGTCGAGATATGCCATTCGCTCATCAGGACCATCATCAGGACACCTGCAATGAAAAGCCGTGTGGAAGAGCGCGTCGAGATCGGCCGCGCGATCGAGCATATCCACTCGAACCTCGATGACAAGCTCATCGTCGAAGACATGGCTGCTGTCGCCCGCTTGTCAGCGTCGCACTTTGCCCGTGTCTTCAAAAAGGAAACGGGCAAGGCGCCCATGGAATATGTAAGCGAGCTCCGCCTGGAGCGCGCGAAAAAGATGCTCCTTGCCGGAGACCGGTCCATTACCGAGATCGCCGTTCTCTGCGGATTCGGCACCCCGTCCTACCTCTCCGCCTGTTTCCAGAAGCAATACCGGATGACGCCGTCAGAGTACCGGCGGATGCCTGGGAAAGCCCGCTAACAGTCGAATCTCTAAAAAAGAACATCGAATATTGAAAGCCGGATCTTCGGATTTGCCCTATCATGCTCATCAACAGGATACAGGGGCGAATTTTCAGTCACCATATTATGTTCTGTTTCTGTCAATCACAAAAGATCACGTCTTTGCTGTGCTAATAATTCATTGCCGTCCTCCGTGCCTCTGTGTCTCCGTGGTGAAACTGCTTTTTTAAACTTTACTAATACAAACGCATTTAGATTCATTACCGCTTTCTCCCCTCTCCTTTATCCTCTCCCCAGCGGGGAGAGGGCTGGGTGAGGGGGATTCATTCGGGATGTAACAATTATTAATTCGTTTGCATTATATGCTTAATACGAAAGGCGATCTATGAGCGGGTCAAAAAATACGGGATATAAAACATATGCAGCAGCTCCATTCATGATGATAGTGCTCTATGTACTCGCGGCGGCTTTCTTCTGGCTTCTCTTCAAAGACAAGGCCACGGTCATCTTCTTTGTCATCCTGGCGGTTATCTTCATCTCGTCCATGAGCCTCTATGCCGTAGTACCGATCAAATTCAAGAACAAGGTTCGGATATCGACCATATTCCTGATCAGCCCGCTGCTCTTCGGATTGGCCTGCATAGTGGGACGACAGAACTTTCAAATTGAGGGGTTCTTTTTCTATCTCTTGACCGGAACCTTTGGCGGAGTGATGATCCATTTCACCGTGGGCAAGATCTTCGGGCCTCTTTTGACGGGGCGGACCTGGTGCAGTTGGGGCTGCTGGACGCTTATGATACTGGATCTGCTGCCCTTTAAGAAGAGCGACGGCTGGAGGCAGGGAAACATCACCCTGTTGAAATACATCCACCTGGTCCTGTCCCTGGCATTGGTCGTAGTCATGGTCTTTATTTTCAAATACACGCTCCATGACCCGAATCAAGCGCCGGACCAACCCGGTCTTATGAAAG
This sequence comes from Nitrospirota bacterium, assembly GCA_963818475.1. Classification (GTDB taxonomy): domain Bacteria; phylum Nitrospirota; class UBA9217; order UBA9217; family UBA9217; genus GWC2-56-14. The sequence continues at coordinate 397,346 of CAWFSF010000005.1, forward strand.
CGATGTACTGGTTTATCATTGGCAATGTCTTCTATTATGCATCCGCTATCGCAATGGCAATTTCATTAAAAGACAATCGGGCATTCTGCAAATACCTCTGCCCGGTGTCCGTGCCGCTGAAGTTCGCCAACCTGTTCTCGATCCTCAGGATCAAAGGGAATAAGAAAAAATGCGCTCGCTGCAGCACCTGCGTGGGTCAATGTCCATTTAATATCGATATCCCCAGATACATCGAACTGGGGACCCGCATCAAGTCGTCGGAGTGTGTGATGTGTATGAGGTGCGTTGCGGTCTGTCCGGAAGGCGCGCTTTGTGCTTCTATGGGTTTTGATGTAGTGACCGAGGATTATTTGAAAAGGTGTTAATGCGTTTAATCAAAAGCTTTGGGGAAAATTTAGTCGGAACAAAGATGGTGAGGAAGTAGCGTATAAACCGGTGGCGTGCTGATCTACGCAACCTGCACCACCGAGCCGGAGGAGAATGAGCACGTGATCGCCAATGACGGCGGTGAACCATTAATTGTCAAATGTCAGGACATCGGTTACCCGATTCTAATGGTCCCATATATCAAGACATCGGTTACCCGAGTCTGATAGTTTGCTCAACTGGTAGTAAATCGTCCGGCATTAGGTACTCAAAAGTATCGACGATGTCATTTCCTAGATAGAGCTGCACAGCATGTAGATTCGTTACAATCTGTGCCCTGACATAAGAGTATATGAGGTCTCTTGATACCTCGAAACGTTCTCCAAAGATATCAAGCTGCCGATTGCTCCGGATGAACCGTACGAGAGATACATTTCCATCCGGGATGAAGCTAAGATCCGGCATCTTGCTATTCGACCTCACGGTTATTGGCGCAAAGCCGTGGGCCAGTTTCATTTCATGAGCCGTTTTCCCTTTGAGGCAGCTGTATCGGTGATGCTTGTTGTGAAACCGTTGAAAATTCTTGTTCTGCTGTTTCAGCACAGCATAGCTTGAGAACCATTGCCGACGAAAGAACCGTTTGTCGTAGGTGTCATTGAAACGTTCCACAACGCCGTTACGCCATGGTTCTCCGATCGGGATGAATACCGGATGGACACCGTAACTCAGACAAAGCCGTATGACCATCCCCATGGACCTGGGATGCCGGTTGCTGCCCCGGAAGTTCAGCGCGTTGTCCATCTGCAGGTAATCAGGGATGCCCACGGTCTTCCAACAGCGCAAAAGGCCTTGGCAGACGTGGGAATCCTGTTTCGTTCTTTGAGCCTCGGTGTAGACTTCATGGCTGAACAGATCAATGACATTCAGCGCATAGAATCTGCCGTCATCTTTAATGTAGCGCGGCCCCACCAGGTCCATCTGGTGGATGTTGTTGCATCCCAAGGCTTCGGTGAAGTACGGGTATTCGACCCCTTTGGGCGCATAAGCTGTTTTTTTTAACGAGCCCTTCGCGTTTCAACACCCGGTTTATCGTGCTGTCCGAGGGAAACGGCAACCCTTGCTTCTTAAGCTCCCATTTTATGGAGGAAACTCCAATTTGGGCATAAGGGGCATCCACCAAGTTTTGTCTGGTCGAAAGAATACGCTCTTTCGACTTCTCGTCGATTTCTGAGGGCTTTGTTTTGGGAGCGCGAGATTGCTCTTTGTACCAGTCGGGTCCGCCGGTTCGATATCGTATCAGCCATTTGAAGAACCACTTTTTGGATCGGTTCAGGCTGGTATAAACATCCTTTGGCGATTCGCCTCCCTGGATGTGTCGGCTAATAGCTGCCTGTCTGAGTTCTTCTTCCATAGAGGCTCTCCTTCTTGATTCAGATTAGGAGAGCATGATAGCATCAAACAGCATTAAGGAAACTGACATCCTAATTTAAATGGATTTCGGGTAACCGATGTCTTGACATATCCGGGTAACCGATGTCCTGAAACTTGTCAATTAATAACTAAGTTTACAATGTACCAGATACTAATCGGGGAATGCAATACCGGACAAGCGACCGCATGCTGCAAGATACTTTTCCTGGACAGCCGGGTCCGCGGCAGCCGGGTGAAAGCTCCGGGGTTGTTGATGAGAGAAATATCTTCCCGAGACCAAGGCTTCCTTGTCCCGGCTCACTGCGAGCCAGACCTGCGTCCTCGATCCCTCCTCGATGCTGTGCGGCGCTCCCGGTCCTCCCATCTTCGTGGCCACCCAGCCGGGATCCACTGCATTGGACAATACATCGGGCCATTTCCGGGCAGCGGCAAAAGCAAGGATGACGTTGTGCAGCTTCGATTCGGCGTAGGCGCTCGACTCCTGCCATGGCCGGCTGCTCCAGGTCAGGTCGTTCAACGTGGCATCGCCGCTTCGATGCAGGCCCGAGCTCGTGTAGATCAGGCGTTTCGGCCTCCTGATCAGGCAGGTCAGGATATAGGAGGCCAGGGAGTTCACGGCAAAGATCTGCGGCAGGCCATCAACGGTCCGGTTGCCATGAGGATCGCGATAGATGCCGGCATTATGGATCACGGCATCGATCGGTCCCAGCTCGTTCACCTGGTCCGCAAGGGACTTCGTCTCCGCGATGCTCGCAAGATCGCCGATAACGGCGGTCAACGCGCCCGTGACTTTGGAAAGCGCCGCGTTCGCCCGCTGTCGGCTCCGGCCATGCAGCACGACCTGGTGGCCCTGTGCGACCAGCAGCTGAGCTTCCATGAGGCCGATACCGTCAGCAGAGCCTGTGATGAATATTCTTGCCATCGAGTTTTCTTCGAGATTCCCCCGCCGTCTTCATATAGCGCAGGCAAAAGACCGGAGCATCTTCGGGACAATCGCCGCGACAGCCACGGTCCGGGGCACGTGCAACGCCGGATCGCGGTGCAACGAGTCAGGCAAGCTTTCGCTTTGATCGAGCTTTTGGCTTAGCCTTCGCCTTGGATTTGAGCTTGGCTGCTTTTTCGTTTCTTCGGCGCATGCCAATTAAAGGGGATGGGCTGAAGCATACTCACGCGGTTGCCCTCCGGGTCGATGAACGACACATATTGACCGACGTTCGGGATTTCCATGGGTTCGCCCAGCACATTCCCCCCCGCGGCTTGCACTTTCTTGATCGATTTCTTGATATCATCAACTGCGATAACGATGGACGGATATTGCGCGGGCCAATCGGGTTTTCTCGGGTAAAAACCGCCGTTGATCCTTCCTGGTTTTTTGGGGCCTTTCTCGCCGGTTTCCGTGGTGGCTGCAGTAACATAATTACCCATCTCCTCGCCAAGCATCCGCGTCTGCCAGCCAAAAGCAGATTTATAGAACTTCGCCATACGCACCCGATCGTCGAATGGCATCTCAAAGTGTACAACGGGATCCATACTGTATCCTCCTTGACTATGATGACGGTGCCTTTAAATGGGTGACCCTATGAGGTTCATAATTTGAGGTAGTCGAGCAATCTATACATTATGATTGCAGGCCAAACTATTGCCTTGAGAAAGCCCAACACCCCTCCCCAGAAAGAAGTTGAATGCTGAATGAAATATACTGCCGCGCCGACGAATGCCAGACCGTAAATACCTCCACATGATTTTTCGTCTTTCATATGTTCTCCTTAACTATAGTATAGTGAAAGTCGTGCCTGAAGAGGTTTCGTGCGTGGAACAGGGATGAATCTCAGTATGTTTTCCCCGGCTCAGGCGGACAAAAATTCACGTTATCGTAATAAGGATAGATGTGGAAGTTAGGGGCGGGCTTCTCGTTTATCTCATAACCATGCTTCCGGAAGGCCGATTTCAGTGCACCCTGCTGTTCACTGCCGAGTGAGGTGTATAGGCGGTCCAGTTTTTCCTGAGAACGATACGTGCATTGGGCTTCAAGCAACCCGGTGCGCACGTCTGCGGGCAGCGCTGCATCGGTCAAAACCGCCTCAAGGTCCCCTGACGTGCACAACATTCTATAAAGGGTTTGATCCTGACTGCCGAAAAAATAGGTATTGCAGTCCTTTGAGACGAGAAACGTCTTTGCGCAGCCGGTGAAGAGCAATGATGCCGATATCATTACCAGCAGCTTCCGGAGTGAAGTCATATGAAGAGCGGTATTCGTCATAGATTGTTTAGGTTTGCCACGGTCTGCGTGAAACATCAATACCTACCGTCCTTATGAATCGACGAGACGGAAGCCGGCGTTCTTCCATCCTTCGACACCGCCGCCCAGGACCTTGGCATTCGGAAATCCCTGCGCCAGATATTCCGCTGCCCGACCGGCAGCGCTCGCTTCTTTCTGTCAGGCTCAGTAGAAGATGATTTCCTGGTCTCGGGACAGGGAGGGCAACCGCGCCTTGAAGTCCTGCAGCGAGATCGCGGCCTCAAGGTGCGTTTTCCCGAACTTTTCCACGTCCTCGTACGCGCATACCAGAAGGGCCTCTCCGGACGTCACCTTCTTGCGCGCCTCTTCTGCCGATATTCTTATTGGCTCGGTCATGGCGGGCCTCCCATCGGTGGATAGGCTGTGAATGAATAAAGGATAGCATAGACCAGAGGGAGATGCATGGGGAGTGATCTCAAAAGCGGCGGGAGGGCATGAAATGAAGAATCGGCAGGATAACCTGTTTTCCCTGTTAGAACTTGTTCTTCTTTTAGAAGAATCTTCAATTTCCGCTTTGTTCTTTTCATAAAAAAGGCCGGCAGAGATAATTTCTCCGCCGACCTCGCTGTTTCAGTTCCTCGCCTGCACCCAGCGATACGAGTGCTCGCCGCGAGTGCAGGTGTGAAAGAAAACTTTTTATTCTTGATAAAGGAATCTAAAGACTTCGCCATCGTCCGCGGGCAGCTATTTATCGTCCTGAGATTTTCTTCCACCTCTCCAGTTTCCGCGAAGGAACGAAATCGTTGACAAATTGATTCGCCTCTTCGAGCCAGTTCAGCTTTGCCTCGGGTGACGCGTCTTGGAAGTGTTTCAGCGCCTCTGGCGATGGACGGAAAACAAAAGGTTTTTTTCGCGGGTCCCGGCTGATCATTTCGTTTCCTCCGCCTGCTCCAGCGACTCGATTGCCTCGATATCCGCGATGTCCTGCGGTCTGTTTGCCGCTTTTTTGAGTCTCTTCAAATGCGCCAGCGAAACAACGGGTATGGAGATTCCTTTCGCCGTAACGCGCACAAGCTCATTCATGATCTCTCCGAAGGGGATCTTTTCCTCGATAAATACATCGATCAAGGTCATCGGCTGCCCCGGGTCAACGAACGAGAACACCTCCATGCCCTTATCCCGCTTCCATTGGATCCGTGCGGCCGGATCGAGCAAATCCACGGCTTTCACGGGATTTCGCGGGACGTAGCCCAGTTCACCCATGGCTTGAACAAAGCGTTCCAGGTTGTCCGGCTCCAGATCAACGATCAGATCAAGGTCGGCAGTGAACCTGACCACGCCATGAAGCACCAGCGCGACGCCGCCTGCGACGGCGTACCGTATGCTGTTTTTCTGAAGCACGCTGAAAACATTTTCATAATACATTCGGGAGCCCTGTTCTGAGATTGCCTTGCCACATGCCGAAAATAAAACGTCTCAACTTACTGAAAACTTTACTACATATATCCACAAAGGGCAAGCGAAGAATCGTTCGTGCCTATCGCACAGGCTTTTATCAACTCAAGCAACAGCCCCACAACGGGGACTTTTATGTCTAAAAACGGCAGTTACTCGCGCAAAAAGCCGCAAAGTACGCTAAGAAAAGTTGGGACTTGAACCCTTTGAGTGAACCCTTTTAGGGTCAAGTCGCTTTTGTTGCATTCTCATATTCACGCAACCACCGGCTTATCGTCGAACGGTGGACTGCGAGGTGTCGTGCAAGCTGACTTTGATGATAGCCGTACTTCTCTACCGCTTCTATCAGTTTCTTCTTCAGCTTTCGCTGATCGGCGTTTATCGATTCTGGCAACAGCTTTGACAATGCGGGCCGCGTTGAGTATCGCTGGCTCCGAGGAATCTCGGGGATATCCTGGTGTTTCCTGAGATGATCCACCAACGTCTCGACAAAGTCATCCTCGCCCAGGAGCGCCTGCCCCCTCACCGCAGTCCAGATCGTTTCTTCCCCGATCCCCCATCTGATGAATTGCCGGTACTCGCTTTCCGCTTTTCCACGCTTTCCACTGAACTGCCCGAGCACCCAATCCGTAGTCAGGCAAGGGTGGGACTTCGCTTGGCCCGCTGTGGCCAGATAACTGGACCACTTCCAGGACTCCGGTCCTTCAACCATCCTGGCTCGCACTGGATTCAGGACAACATAGCGGCATACTTCCAGAAGATGGCTGTCTTTCTGGATCAGTATCGCCTTGTAGCGACCTTGAAACAAGTGTCCGTTCCTGCCGTGATATTTGTTGAAGAGCTGCGTGTAGACACCGTTGAGCTGCCGCATGCCAAGGGACAGATTGCCTTCGGGAGTCTCGATGAGAAGATGGTAATGGTTGGTCATGAGGCAATAGGCGTGACAGTTCCAATTGTACCGTTTATTGACGTGCTGGAGAGTATTCAAAAAAACTTCCCGGTCATGATCATCCTTAAAGACAGGCTTCTTCTCATTCCCGCGGGAAGTGACATGGTAGACTGCACCTGCGTATTCTATGCGGAGAGGGCGTGACATGGGGTGAGCTTAGCAGAAAAAAGGACGTATTGCAACAAAAGAGACCTGACCCTAAAGGGTCCCTGGAACCTTAGTGTCCACGTCCCCTATGTATCCTAAAAGTCCGGAGAATCATTTCCAGCCTTTTCTTTTTGTTCTCTTTGTCGGCTGCGACTGCCTCTCGCTATGAATCAGAACAAAAGCATACATAGAAACAACGTCCCCAAGTCTGCCCCAGATAAGCTGATAACTTCACCAAGACGCTTTGGGGACATCCTATACATGCTTTCTTTCATCAGGTCTAGCAAAGCAACCATAGAAACAATTTCCCTATCGTGCCCTACTGTCTCCCTTGGTTGTATTTCACTCTGCTGTATTTTCGGTATTTTGCGGAAAAACTTCTCGTTGATCATAACGATACCGATCTAACTTTCTCAAGTCTCGTGCTAGTGGTTGTTTTGGACTCGACATGAACTCTTTTACACTAGGAGCTTTCCTAAATCCCGTATAGAAGGCGTAATCAAGCATATATGCTTCATACTTCTCACCTGCAGTTGTAGGTGTTATGCCTGGATGTAAAATATGAATGAATCGTAGATCGCTTACTTTTTTAATTAATTTATATCGTTCATCCGAGCTATCAAGTTTAACAAGAAAAGCGTTACGCTTAATTTCCTTTAGGCAATAATCCTTTATGTCATTGACAATATCTATAACGAGCGTTGCCGCCTCGGCTACATCATCTGACACATAATTTTCTTTCTCCGTTAAAGAATCAGCGGCGGCCATGTTTATATCCATTACCGCAACATTAGTACGTCCGGCTGCAAGTGCTTTTGTAATTGCATTATTAAAAATATAGAGAGCATCTCGTGGAACGCCAGCTGCAACCCATACGAGTCTTGAAAGAGCCGCTTTTCCGGCTATGCTCGCTATGCTAGGAATTCCAACATATTTCACATAGCTATCAAGTATCAAATGCAAGTGATTAAGTGCTTCACCTGGATTGACTAAGTTATAATCAAGTCGTATTACCTGAGCATCGCCGGGGGTCTGAAGTCCTTCATTTGTTTGTTCATGTAAAAGCGTTGTTAGGTTTTCAATGGACGTAATTTTTAAATAAATGCTGTTCCCTCGTGCGAACGAATAGATTGTTGATAAAAAATAGGGTTGAATCGTTGGATGTAACAGGTGAAGATCATCCAAAAATAAATAAAAATGTCCAAACTTGCGCACGAATGGCAAAAAATCGCGTGCAAAAATAGGTAATTTTTGATTAATTTCTCTTTTTGTAAGTTGTTCTCCCTTGTTTTCAAGAGCAATAATAATATCTTTGAGCCGTTGTATCCGATTCACATCAGCTTCTGAGTACTCCGAAATTGCATCAACTATTTCATAAAGAACCTGAGGAATAACTAATAGATCATCTCTCCCGCTGTATTGCTGGAGAGCGATCCAGGCAAAAGGTCTCTTCTCGCGTTTAGCTTGATGACATGCATAAAGTACCAAACTTGATTTCCCTGCGCCGCGTCGGCCAAAAACTACGTGGTTAGCTTCGCTGTATATCCGTCGCTCCTCACCTCCTAAAAATGGAATGAATTTTTTGTGAAAATCGGAGTCGAGTGTTGCTTTGCCGACAGTAAGCGATTCTGACAGTATACGTTGAAGAAGTTGAATCTCATTAGATTTGAGCCACGATTTTGGTATGACTGTCTTCAAGAATACGTGCTCTGAATATTTATTGTTCGACCCCATCTCATTACGAATAAGTGAAAGAGCATTTGTATAAATCTCGTTGATATGCCCTACGTGGATTGCTAAAAAATCTTCGCCTGCCTTGTCAATTATTTGCCAGTTAGGGGTAGTAATGTTGCACACAGCAGCAAAACGATTAATAAACTGTTTGGCTTGATCCATTATGAGATTGCTCCTAGTGTTATCAAATAATTGCGCGCTACCTGGTGGAATCTTCGCGCTTCTGAAACGTATGTGTGGCTTGTGAGTTCTAATGCCTGTTCAGATACCGTATGGTCGTAATCGGCAAGATTTCGATCAGCTCTAAATTTAATGAGAAAATCTTCCCATGTCGATTTATCTGGAAAGTTATTTGGTAATTCACCGATCTTTTTATGGTCAGTAGGCTCTGTATTGTAATAACCGCTGGACTTGAGCCTAACTGCTCGGCTCATACAGTAAGTACTATAATAGCCTCGTGAGACTCTTTGCCGCCAGCTTGATTGACCTGCAGCCGACTCTGCAAATAGTAGATGTGAGCGGCTAAGATTGACTAATTGCTGGACGTTTTCATTTATAGCAGCTTGTATTTTTCCCAGTTCCCCAGCGTCCAGAATGGATTCAAGGCACCTCATTGTTTTTTGCAGATTGATATTTAAAAGGTGATTATCGTCCATTGGAGTATTCCATTCATATTACTGCAGATTTTTATTTAAACTTATTATTCCACACAGCTTGCTGCGTGGTCACCTTATAGAGGGAAGAGTAAGAGAAACCGCTGGTTTCTCAGTTGAACAATTTTCATTTATACCCTGTCAGCTTGCTGCAGGTATTGATTCGAAAGAACTATATCATAATATAGGCTGATTGAGAATATAAAATAGGGTTGACAAGGACTGTAAAAGTATGTACCTCGAAACACAGGGGCTTAATGATATATAACGTTGTGTCCTAAGTGAACTATTACTGCCTATATCGATAAGTCAATTTCAGACACCCCAATGATCGGTCCATCGGCCTTAAGCATTGACGAACGCATCCATAAAAAACTCCATAAAGTTCCTCGTAGGACACAACGTACCAAAGTGCTCTCCAGTCACTTAAATTTATCGGCTTCAGCAAGAATGGCGCTTAAGAACTCTGTTTCTGCTGTTTGTAGGCCAGCGAGAGCACTTTCCATCTCTTTAACCACTATGTTTTTGTCATCAGCAGACGCAATATTAAAACCTTTACCAGACATAGAAGATAGTAACGCACGGTAAGAAAAAACCTTATCAAGGAACGGCCTCACTTGAGGGAAATACATATTCACCTGCAAAAGCGTTTTGTCGTAAGCTTTTCCCTCATCACGATTATCATTACTCATCTTTAGGAGAGCTGATCCGGGTATTTTCCCTTTAAAATAGGTCAATGCGTTTTCATGATGTATATTCATCATTCGACAATACCGGTGTGCGCTTATATAAAGCTCTGCTGCATTATTGCGCATGAGCAAACGCTTTTCTTTTTTTGCAGCCAATTTATGAGCAAGTGTGGCGGATACCACACCACTCATCAAAATAGTCAATACAGGAAATATCCATGAGTTCATATGTTATCCTCGATATACCTTGGAAGTGTATCCTATACTTTGCGAACGTTGTTTCTTTCTAGGCTTTCTCAAGTCCTACTGCTCAGTAAAGGGGAAGCAACCTTAGACACAATGTCATATTTGTTCATAATGCACTAAATTCATCAAGGTCCCAAGGAGCTCCCCTTAATGATCATTTTCCTTGATGATCCACAACTCTTTTCAGTGCCAGACGAATACGCTGTCTATCTATAAATACCTTTGAAACGACTACATTCAAGCCCTGTCCTCTGACGACATTTTTTTCAAAATCAGCATACTCAAAACCTCCCAGAATCATTTCTTCTTTTGGAATATGCCCTGTTAGCCCTTCTGGAAGGCTGACACTAACAAAATTTGGCGTGACTGCCTGAACGATGGCACTCAATTCTTTTCCTTTTGGAAGCCGCTTATGAATTTTTGGCCAAGGATTCTGTTCCAAGCGACGGATGCTGCCTTTAATGATCCTGCGCTCAACAGACCGTTCGTATATCATGATTTTTTTCCGGCCATTTAAAATATCGTTTGCTTCAGACTCATCTGAACCGAGCCAATCCACTTCATGCTTCGGTATAAATATTTCGATATTGTCGCAATAATCCCCTACATAGTTAGAACCAGTGACACCCACTATATCGACTTCGATGACATCATTAACCTTAGGCAGCTTTTCCGACTTCCAAGGATCTTCATCAGGGAATCGAAGTGATAGACTCAGTTTACTTTGATTTTTATCTATTGTTTGCACTCTGAATTGGTATGTAGATCCAATATGCAAAACATCGCTGCACTTAGCTATTGATCGCCACGAACATTCATTTTTATAAATGACTGCATTTAATCCCTGCACGTCAACAAGTGTTGCACTTTGAGATATGTCTAGTACGACCCCTTTTACAAAGCTGCCCTCCTTTATAGAAAGAGCCGTTAGCTTTTCTTCAAAACTATTATCAGAAGAGAGCTTATTCCTGCGTAAAAGAGATATTTCAAACACCTTACCATTCTTAATATTATCCGAACTCTTGATGCTAATCTTATTTGTCTTGATTAACGTCAGCCTTACATCACCGTCAATTGCCGAGATAAGCCTTTCAGAAAAATCATGTGCCTCAGGGTACGCGATTACATATATAGAGTCGCAGCCCTGTCTCAATTTGACGTTTATTGCCTGCAAGTAAGGAGTAACTCCTAATTCCTCAGCTTTTTTGGTTTTTGCCAGCAGACAATGCCTGCGCGAACTTCAGAACTGAGATACTCAAGGCACATTTCTTCGCCAATCTCTCGGTTCGCCAACTTGACTAAATATTCTACAAACAATAGAATTTCATTAGTTTTGTCTACTCCAATAATATCATCGTAAAGCGTTGCGCCTAATAAATTTAGCTCTTCTAAAAATATAGTAAGAAATATTCCGTTATCATCCAGCCTGATGAGCTTCACAATAAGATCAGCCACACTCTTGTTTTTCTCGATTTCGGGATTGAGAAAATATCGTTGAAAGATTGGGCGTGCGTGTTTGCCAAGCTTATCTGCGAGATTCCGGAGAATTGTAAGATCAATCGCTGTTTGGGCATATGGCTCTAAATATGCTCGTAAATCAGCACAAACTACATGTGGTAGTGCAACTCTGGTGGCTGCCAATATATTCCGAGTTTGATCATTCGTTTCTTCAAGACGCAATATCAATGTACCGTCCTGCAAAAATGTAGGATCAGAAATAGATGTTACCCACTTAATCTTAATTTTCGTGTCTGCCATGGATGGCATGAAAGGCTTAACATGTTTCTTAAGAAATTCTGTCGCAGTATATCCGACTTCGGAGGCTAAATACTCTTTTGAACCCCATTTAAAAAGCAAAAATAATGGTTTAAAGATGAGTGCCTTTAACTTTTCCGCTCGATCTGGATCATGAATGACGAGCAATAGAGCTACCAGAAGGACGCCGGGTAGCCCATATGATAATATAATTTTCATAATTTCCTTTGCGACTTCCATTACTTCCTCCTAGTTGCTGCTTGGTCTATGCACTCTGGAAGATTACAATAGAAAATCAGGCCAGGCTCCTTAACAATCAAAGCCCCCATGTTTTCCCAGTTCATAACTTGAGAACACGATTCACATGTTAGTTTTCCTTGGTCCATCTTTTCGGATAGATGGTATTTTTGTAGTATATCCCGTAGGTCTCTATCTCTTACGGCAGACACTTCTACTTTTTCTCGCATAAGCTATTATCTCCTTTCATAAACTAGTAGCAGAGGCAGTAGGGCCAGGCCAAAATTTGAAATACAAAGGGACGTTGTTGTTGAAATTGCGTCGTGCGAATCTAACAGAACTGAATGGATCTTCGGCATGGTGCTGAATGCACTCAACAATTTGTTGCATGATTGTAACTGATTTACTGTTCTCCGTCACCTGTCAGAAGTGACAGGTACCCGTTTTTCTAATAAAAACTTCCTTGGGAGCACTACTGTTGTTAGGACCGTGGTCCCAACTGCACCCGCGCAGTCCGGACTAACTTTGAGCCGTTAATGCTTTTGATGCTGTTCATCCCGATCAGGTTCAGAAAAAAACCGGCAGAGATAGTATCTCTGCCGGCCTTCGTGTTTCAGTTCCTCGTGAAAGGAAACTTCGTTCATGTATCTTAGTACATTCCGCCCATGCCGCCCATGCCGCCCATGCCGCCGGGCATACCGCCGGGCATGCCGCCTGCACCCTTCTCTTCGGGCAGATCGGTGATCATGACTTCCGTCGTGAGCATGAGGCTTGCAACGGAGGATGCGTTCTGGAGCGCGGACCGCGTCACCTTGGTCGGGTCGATGATGCCCGCCTGGAGCATGTCCACGTACTCTTCCTTCTGCGCGTCGAAGCCGTAGTTCGGCTTGTCGCAGGACTTCACCTTGTCCAGGATGACCGAGGCTTCGAGGCCCGCGTTGTTCACGATCTGGCGGATCGGCTCTTCGAGCGCCTTCTTCACGATGTTGACGCCGATCTGCTCGTCGCCGGAAAGCTTCATCTTGTCGAGCACCGGGATGCAGCGGAGCAGCGCAACGCCGCCGCCTGCAACGATGCCTTCTTCCATGGCCGCGCGGGTCGCATGGAGCGCGTCCTCGACACGGGCCTTCTTCTCTTTCATCTCGGTCTCGGTGGCGGCACCCACGTTGATGACGGCGACGCCGCCCACGATCTTGGCGAGCCGCTCCTGGAGCTTCTCTTTGTCGTAATCGGACGTGGTCTCGCCGATCTGCGCCTTGATCATCTTCACCCGGCCCTGGATCGCGTCGGTCTTGCCTGCGCCTTCAACGATCGGTCGTGTTGTCCTTGTCTACGGTGATCTTCTTGGCCCGGCCGAGGTCCGTGATCTTCACGTTCTCAAGCTTGATGCCGAGGTCTTCGGAAATGACCTGGCCGCCGGTCAGGATCGCGAGGTCTTCAAGCATTGCCTTGCGGCGATCGCCGAAGCCCGGCGCCTTGACCGCGCAGATCTGGAGCGTGCCGCGCAGCTTGTTCACCACCAGGGTCGCCAGGGCCTCGCCCTCGACGTCCTCGGCGATGATCACCATGGGCGCGCCCATCTTGGCGGTCTGCTCCAGGATCGGGAGCAGGTCCTTCATGCTGGAGATCTTCTTCTCGGAGAGGAGGATGAAGGCGTTCTCGAGAACGGCTTCCATCTTCTCGGCGTTGGTCACGAAGTAGGGGGAGATGTAGCCGCGGTCGAACTGCATGCCCTCGACCACATCGAGGCTGGTGGTCATGCTCTTTGCCTCTTCCACGGTGATCACGCCGTCCTTGCCGACCTTGTCCACGGCCTCGGCGATCAGGTCGCCGATGGTCGCGTCGCTGTTGGCGGAGATGCTGCCGACCTGGGCGATCTCCTTCTTGTCAACGACCAGCTTGGAGTTCTTCTTGAGGTTCTCGATGACGGCTGCAACGGCCTTCTCGATGCCGCGCTTCAGGTCCATCGGGTTGGCGCCTGCGGTCACGTTCTTCATGCCCTCGCGGTAGATGGCCTGGGCCAGCACCGTCGCGGTCGTGGTGCCGTCGCCGGCCACGTCGGAGGTCTTGGAGGCCACTTCGCGCACGAGCTGGGCGCCCATGTTCTCATAGGGGTCCTTCAGCTCGATTTCCTTTGCCACGGTCACGCCGTCCTTGGTGATGGTCGGTGCGCCGAACTTCTTGTCGATCATCACGTTGCGGCCCTTGGGGCCGAGCGTTGCCTTGACGGCGTCCGTCAGGACGTTCACACCCTTCAGGATCGCTCGCACGCGCATCCTGGTCGAACATAAGCTGCTTTGCCATATAATATTTCCTCCTTGGAAATCTTATTATTTTTTCGCCACGAAGGCGCGAAGTCACAAAGGGAATCAGGCTTATTGTCCGGCTTTCTCAGCATCTTAGTGTCGCTGGCAGAATTTCTAGCCAGGATGCCCAGTACGTCTTCTTCTTTCACGATCAGGTACTCGATGTTGTCGATGTTGATCTTGGAACCGGAATAGCGATCGAAGAGGATCTTGTCGCCGACCTTCAGCTGACTTCACTTCCTCGCCGACGGCCTCGACCTTGCCCGCTCTGCGGCTTTTCTTTTGCGCTGTCGGGGATGTAGAGACCTCCTGCGGTCTTTTCCAGCTCCTCGGTATAGCTTACAAATACCCTGTCCTTCAACGGCTTGAATTTGACGCTCATCTTGCAACTCCTTTCGTGTAAAATAATTATATCCTCTTGCTTACGCTACTATTCTACCACAAGTTAGCACTCATTGGAAGCGAGTGCTAATATATTGCCTGGCAAGTAAAAAAGCAAACGCTGATTTTAGGCAAATTATGCTAATTTTAGTTAGTATTTAGCTGTTTTAGCCAGATTTCTCACATAATGCTGATTTTTAATAACATTATGATAAAAAGAAAAAGCAGGGCTAATAAAGCCCTGCTTTTTCAATTAGTTACTTATTTTCTGAACTGCTACTCGTTTTTCTTTTTCACTTCTACGGCAGCTTTCTTGGCACGGCACGATTCTTGAAAACATCCTCTGCCTTCGTCGCCGTTTTCAGGATCTCGATCGCCTTCTGGATCTGGATGTCGTCCTTCTCGTCCTTGGGCACGACCTCCATGAGCGAAATCATCCTCTCCGCCGCGTGCTCGTGCTTCTTTCTTCTTTTTCTCTTCCTTCACCGTATCGTTCTTCAGATGCCGGTCAAGGTCCTTCTCCCTGACGACCATGACATGGACCGCCTCGCCGTCCTTCGCTTCCTTGATCGTCGGCAGTTTCACCTCGAGGTCGGGGGTGATGCCCACATTCTGGATCGAGCGGCCGCTCGGCGTATAATACTTGGCCGTGGTCAGCCGGATGCCGCGTGCCGTTCTCGAGCGGGAACACGGTCTGGACCGATCCCTTGCCGAAGGTCTGGGTGCCGACGATCAGCGCCCGCTTCGAATCCTGCAGCGCCCCTGCCACGATCTCCGACGCGCTCGCGCTGCCGGTGTTCACGAGAATCACGATCGGATAGTCCCGCGGAGTTTCCGTCGCTCGTGGTGAGATAGTCCTTCCGGTCGCTCTTCTGCCTGCCCTGGAGATAGACGACCAGCTTGTCCTTGGGCAGGAACTGCCGCTCACATCGACCGACGCGTCCAGGATGCCTCCCGGGTTATTGCGCATGTCGAGGACCAGCTTCTTCATGCCCTTTGCCTCCAGCTCCTTGAGCGCCTTCTCCAGCTCGATCGGCCGTCTGGCCCTGGAACTGGATGATCTTCACATAGCCGATATCGTTGTCCAGCATTTTCGATTTGACGCTCTGCACCTTGATGATGTCGCGGGTGATCTTGAATTCCTTCGGCTTGTCCCATCCTTCGCGCTGGATCGTGCAGCCGCACCTGCGTGTTCTTGGGGCCGCGCATCTTGTCCACGGCCTGCTCGATCGACAGGTCCTTGGTCCATTCATCGTTGATCTTGACGATCTTGTCGCCTGCCAGCAGTCCGGCGCGGTCCCCGGGCGTGCCCTCGATCGGCGCGATGATCGTCAGCATGCGCGTTCTTGATCCCGATCTGGATGCCGACGCCCTGGAACTCGCCCTTGATGTCCATGCTCATTTCCTTGAACGCCCGCTCGGCCATATAGGACGAGTGCGGGTCAAGGCTCGACACCATGCCCCGGATGGCGCCCTGGATCAGCTCCTTGGAGTCCGGGTCCTCCACGTAGTTGCGCTTGACCAGCTCGAGCGCCTGCGTAAACGCCTTCAGGTCCTCGTACGTATCGGACTTGGCCTGGACCAGCTTCCTGGCCGATCAGTATGCCGGTCGTAAGCAGGACAGCGCTGCAGCAGCAGACGACGCCGCCAGAACTTCTTTTTGTTGATCCTGATCATGTCATCTTCCTCCGCATCGTTATGCATAGTTTGCCTCCGGAACGGCTGTTCGCGAACGACCGGTCGTGTACCCGGCCGCCTAGTTGTTTCGTCAGCCAGGCCGAGCGGGTCCTGCGCCTCGCCTTTGCGGCGTATCTCGAAATACAGCTTCGGACCCTTTCAGGCTTCCCGTATCGCCCACGCAGGCCCACGACCTGACCCTTGCCCACCCGGTCGCCCTTGGCCAGGGCGATCTGGGACAGATTGCCGTAGAGCGAATAAAGACCGGCGGCCATGCTCGATGATGACCAGCTTTCCGTACCCCTTGTACCAGTCCGCAAAAGCGACCTGCCCGTCGTTGACCGCCCGAACCGTATCGCCCTCGCGCGCTCCGATCTCGATGCCCCGCCGGAAGACCATGGTCTTGAACTGGGGATGGCGCTGCATCCCGAAGCGCGTCAGCACCTGTCCTTCCACCGGCCAGGGAAACCGGATCCGTGCCGGCGGCCGCCGCGCTGCGCTCCGCCGGCTGCTTCCGGGCCGTCCTGCCCGTCTTGCTCCTCCTGCTTGATCATGGCCCAGAGGCTGGCCGAGGATTCTTCGAGCTCGCGCAGCGTCTGTTCGTACACGCCCTTTTTGCTCCTGACCGAGTTGAGGATCACCGCTTTTTCCCTGCGCCGGGCTAGAAGCTCGGCCTTCTGGGCCTCCACGGCCAGCTTGCGCCGGGAGATCTCCTCTTTCCTGCCCGCGGTCTCGGCCTGGAGAGCGGACAGCCGGTCAAGCGCCATGCCGTACTGGCTGATGACGGCACGGTCGCGTTCGGCAATGATGCCGAGGTACTTCATCCGCTTCAGCGCCGTATAAAAGCTGTCCGACGTGAGGATGGCCACGGCATAGCTGTTCCGGCTCATCTTGTACAGCGCCCGGATCCGCCGGCCGTAGGTTTGCTGCAGGCCGGCCAGTTCCCGGCTCAGCTCGCTGTTGCTCTTTTCCATTCCCCGCAGGGCGTCCTCCGCCTCGCGAAGCTTCGCCGGTTGTCGGCAAGCTCCGCGTGTCCCTTGCTGCATGCTCCGGTCAAGCTGGTCCAGTTCTGCCAGGATCGAGCGCTCCTTGCCGTCGCGCCCGCTTGAGCTCCGTTTTCTTCTCCTGCATCTGGCTGCTTGAGCCGCTGCAGTTCCTTCTTGCTGCGGCCGTCCGCAGCGGACTGTCGGCCCGGCATACGGAAGAGCTCCCCTGCAGCCAGGCCCAGGGCGACCACGGAAAACGATCATGCTCAAGCGCGCGGGATCGTCATTCGTTCTCGGCCGACCGATGACCCTGCATCCCCTCTCCCTGCGGCGTGCCACTGTTCCCGTCTATTCCAGGAACTTGCCGACGGACACCAGCCTCCGGCCAATCCGAGCAGGCCGCCGCCAGCGATCATATAGGCCACCACCGGCAGGGGCAGGAAATCGAGCCCGTCGGCTGCGACAGGAACAGGACCACCTCGTGCGGAAGCGCGTAATAGAGCCCCGACAGGATGCCGACGGAGAGGGCCGTGCCGAGCATCGCAAGCATCATGCCCTCGATCAGAAACGGCCCCTGGATGAACCCGCGGGTGGCGCCGATCCACTGCATCAGCTCGATCTCCTGCCCGCGCGAGTAGAGCGCCAGCCGAACGGAGTTCGAGATGATGAACACGACCGACACGCCGAGCAGCACCGCGAGCGCCGTGCCGCCGTAGGTGATGAGCTTGAAGCAGGCCCGCCCAGCAGTTCCGCGCCCTGCCTGCCGTAGGACACGTCCTCCACGCCGGGATAGCCGGAGAATTTGCCCGCCAGCGCTTCGAGACGTCTCGCCATTCGCATAGCTGCGGTCAATGTTCACCTCGAAGGAATCAGGAAGCGGGTTCTCGCCCAGCCCCTCGATGCAGTGACTCCTGCCCTTCAGCTCTTTTTTGAACAGCGTCCAGGGCCTCGCTCTTTGGACAGATAGGTCACCTTCCGGACGCCCGGCTCCGCCTTCAGCCGGCTCTGCAGGAAGTCCCTCTCCTGCTCGGTCAGTCCGTCCTTCAGGTATACCGACACCTCCAGCCGTTCGCCCATGACCCGGACCGACGCCTGCAGATTAATGAATACCAGCAGAAAGAAGCCGACGATCAGCATGACCATGCTGATCGTGCCGAGGGCCAGAAGGTTCACGAGGCTGTTGGCGCGGAGCCCCCGGAACGCCTCGGCGATATAGTAGAAGAACCCGTAGCCTTTCACGGCTCCCCCTTGCGGACCGGTCCTTGCGGGCCCTCGTCCGCGGGCGGGCGGAGGGAAAGCGACCATTGCACATGCCGCTTGCCGTCATCGGTCACCCTGCCCCGCTCCATCGTGATGATCCTGCGCTGCATCTTTCTGACCGTTTCCCAGTCGTGCGTGGCAACGAGCACGGTCGTGCCCTTCATGTTGACCTCCCGGAAGAGGTCGAAGACTTCCTGGCCGCTCTGCGGGTCGAGGTTGCCCGTGGGTTCGTCGGCGAGCAGGACCAGCGGCTCGTTCACGAGCGCCCGCGCCACGGCGACCCGCTGCTGCTCGCCGCCCGACAGCTTGGGCGGCGTCAGGTGCTGTCTTTTTCTCCATGCCAACTTTCTTCAGCACCTGGTAGGTCCGCCGCTCGATATCTCCGTAGGGAGTGCCGACCACCTTCAGGGCAAGGGCGATGTTCTCGAAGATGGTCTTGTGGGGAAGGAGTTTGTAGTCCTGGAACACGAAGCCCGATGTTGCGCCTGAGATAGGGAATGCTCGAGGAGTCGAGCCGGAAGGTGTTCATGCCCTGGATGATGATCTGGCCCTCGTCGGCATGCTCGGCGCAGAAGAGGATCTTGAGCAGGGTGGTCTTGCCGGCCCCGCTGGGGCCCGGTGACGAAGACAAACTCGCCCTTTATCGACGGAAAAGCTTACTGTCGCGCAGGGCAGGGACGCCTTCGTAATGTTTGGTCACCCGGTAGAGCTGGATCATTCTCTTACATGACACCTAACCCGGACAAGCCTGAACAAAAAGATGTCTCTGACGCAGGAAACTGCTTTTCGATTCCGCAATCCGAAATCTCGCAATCCGCAATTCGAATTCACCGTTTCTTTCTGATCGCTTCCTTCCGCCGCAACGCAGAGGTCGTCGGCGAGACAGGCCGTAATGCTTCAGCAGCCCCTCGCTCTCGCCGGAGGTGCCGAAGGTGTCCTTGATGCCGACGCGCACCAGCGGCACCGGCCGGGATTCGGCCAGCACCTCGGCCACCGCGCCGCCCAGGCCGCCGATGATCGAATGCTCCTCCGCGGTCACGATGGCGCCGCAGCGCTTCGCCGCAGCGATCACCGCAGCCGCGTCGAGCGGCTTGATCGTGGACATGTTGATCACGCCCGGCGTCGATGCCTTCGGCTTTCAGCAGGTCCCGCGCCTTGAGCGCCTCGGCCGATCATGAGGCCCGTGGCGATGATCGCCACGTCCTTGCCTTCGTGGAACACATGCGCCTTGCCGATGATGAACTTGTACCTTCAGGCCCGAACAGCGTCTCCACCTTGTTCCGTCCGACGCGCACATAGCAGGGGCCCTTGTGCTCCGCCACCGCCTCGATGGCCAGCGTCGTCTCGACGCCGTCGGCCGGGACGATCACGGTCATGTTCGGGATCACGCGCATCACCGCGATGTCCTCCACGGACTGGTGCGATCCGCCGTCCTCGCCGACCGTGACGCCGGCATGGCTCGCCACGATCTTCACGTTCAGGTTGGGATAGCAGACGCACTGCCGGATCTGCTCCCAGGCCCGGCCCGTGGCGAACACGGCAAAGGTGCTGCAAAAGGGCAGTTTGCCGGCCGAGCGCGAGGCCTGCGGCCGTTCCCATCATGTCCTGTTCGGCGATGCCGATATTAAAGAACCGGTCCGGGAACGCCTTGGCGAACTTCGATGTTTTGGTCGAACCCGACAGGTCCGCGTCGAGCACCACCACGTCGTTTCTTTTTTTACCGAGGCTGACCAGCGCATCCCCGTATGCATCTCTTGTCGCTACCTTAGTCACAGTAACCTCCAGAAGAATTTCGGATTGCGGATCTCGGATTTCGGAATTAACAGCTTTCAATCCGCATTCCGCAATCCGAGATCCGCAATTGAATTATTTACAGACGCCTGCTTCCAGTTCGTTCAACGCGGTTGCGCAGCTGCTTCCTTGGTCGGCGTTGCGCCGTGGAACTCCACCTTGCCTTCGAACACGGCCGAGCCCTTGCCCTTGACCGTGCGGCAGACGATCATGGTCGGCTTGCCCTTCACCGTCTCGGCCTTGTCGAGCGCTGCGGTGATCTGGGCCATGTCGTGGCCGTCGATGTCCAGCACTTCCCAGCCGAACGCGCGCAACTTGTCGGTGATCGGCTCCACGCCCATGACCTTGGCGACCGGCCCGTCGATCTGGAGGCCGTTGTTGTCGACCATGGCGCAGAGGTTGTCCAGCTTGTAGTGCGCCGCGGTCATGGCCGCTTCCCAGATCTGGCCTTCCTGGAGCTCGCCGTCGCCGAGCAGGGCATAGACCCGGTTCGCGCGCCTTGTCGAGCTTGTGCGCAAGCGCCAGGCCGTTCGCCACGGACAGGCCCTGGCCGAGCGAGCCCGTCGAGATCTCGACGCCCGGAAGATACTTGCTGTCCGGGTGGCCCTGGAGCCGGGAGCCCAGTCTTCCGGAGCGTGCAGAGTTCGGTGGTCTCGAAAATAGCCGGCATGCGCCAGCACCGTGTACAGAAGCGGCGCCGCGTGCCCCTTGGAAAGGATGAAGTTGTCCCGGTCCTTCCACTTCGGCTTCTTCGGATCATACTTCATCTTGTAGAAATAGAGCGCCGTCGCGATGTCCGCGGCGGAAAGGCTGCCGCCCGTATGGCCGGAGCCGCACTCCGTCAGCATTTTCAGGATATCGATCCGGATGTTCCGGGCTTTTTCTTTCAAAGCCTTCACTTGTTCTTCAGTAGCAGCCATGCATCAAACCTCCTAAAGTACTGCAAAGTATGTTTTTATGTTGACGCAGTGAGCAGGGTTAAACACCGAACTCCGCGGACTCCGAACTGGCAATTGCGCTCCGCTCAATGGTCCTCGGCGAGAAGATCGAGAATGATGTCGTCGAGGCTTTTTTCTTTCGGCTCTTCCTTGGGAGGAGGAGGCGGCGCTGACGGCGCGGTGCGGGGCGCCGTCTCCTTCTTGACCGGGGCCGTGCACGGCGCAGCGGCCTTGGGCGCCGCATTCTGTGCAGCCGTTGACTGATACGTCGCTTCATGCGGGGCGTTGTTGGCGTTCAGCTTGCCCTGCATCAGATCGCGGATCATCTGCTTGTGCTGCTCCATCATGAGCTCGCGGACCACCTCGTCGAGGCAGTCCGCCTTGAGGATGTCGGCGTAGCTCGTCTTGCGCGAGGCGAGGATCGCCCCCTGGAAATAGAGCAGCGAAGTTATGAACGGGCTGTTCACCCCGCCGTCCTCGGTCTGACAGTGATAGACCTTTCCCTGGAACTTGAAGTCGGTATTGTACCCCGTAAGCATAAGTAGGTATTATACTGACACGACGGAAGTTGCAAGACTTTTTGCTCCCGGACAGAACCTGGCAAGCCTTTTTCCTTCGACACCGCAGGTGACCGCACAGTCCGGTTGGTGTAAGTTTTGTCCGTGCCGGCGTGGTGAAACTGGTAGACGCAGAGGACTCAAAATCCTCCGGGGGCAACTCCATGTCGGTTCGATTCCGACCGCCGGCACCAAACATAAAATAAAAAAGATCGGGTCTCTTGCCGATCTTTTTTGCGTTTCAGGCGTGCGAAATCGAACAAGGGAGCCCGGGGTAAGCATTTTTTCCCGGTTGACGGTGCCCTTACTATGAATGCCCTTAAGATGTTCCGCTTCTAAAGAACCCGGACAGTTTTATCACGCTCCTCAGGCGAAGAGCACCGACACGTGGCCTGTCTTGCGCGAACGTGAAGCCGGCTTGACGACGATCTGTACGTCACGGCCCAGGAGGGTCATGCACTCAAGCATCTTTGTTTCTGAGATTCCGCGGAAACGTCCACGGAGCATATTGGAAAGCTTGGGCTGGGTCATCCCGAGCAGCGATGAGGCCTGTGTCTGTGTCAGTTTGCGAAGTTTAATGATCTCAGCTATCTTCGCGGAAAGTTGTGCCTTGACCAGCATCTCGTCCGCGTCAGCTACACCGAGATCGGCATACACATTCATGCTTCCTTTTTCAACCTTGCTCATGGTCACACTCCTTCCGAATGCCGGCGGGCCAATTTCAGCCGCGCCTCAATCATGTCCTTATCCTGTTTAGACGTCTCGATGCCCTTACGTGATTTCTTCTGGAAACAATGCAGCACGTAGACACCATTGTTGAATTTGACGGTATACACCGCGCGATAGGTGCTGCCGTCATCATCTTCCACGACCTCAAGCACTCCGGCTGACCCGAAACCCTTGAGCGGCTTGGCTTGCGGATGCTTATGACCACTCTGCGCCAAATACAACGCATAGCCGACGACATCGACTACCTGCGTCGGCATTTCCAGAAGATCTTTTTTTGATGATCCTACCCAGAACAAGGGTTTCAATTGCCAGTCACTCCTGGTTAAATTATACCTAAATGGGTATAACAAAGCAAATCAATATTCCCATAATGCCAGCCTGAGGATCTTTACCGTTAAAATCATCCTAAGATCCTCTAAGATCCTTCACAAAAAAAATCCGAGGGCCTCTGCTGCAAAGGCCCTCGGATCGTAAGGTACGCGTCGTGAGTAGACTATTTTTTCGGAGCCGCTGCTTTGGGCTGCGGCGACGCCGCTTTCCAGTTGTTCAGATCGTGCGGGCTCTTGTGGCACTCAAGGCATCTCGGGAACTTGGCCATGATACCCTCAGGATGCATAGCGCCGTGGCAGTCCTGACATTTCGGCACTGTCTTATGTTTCTCCTGATGGCAGCTCGCGCAGGACTGGAGGGTGTGTTTGGTTTCATTCTTCATCAAGGAGCCGTACTGTTGCTTGTGACAAGCGGCGCAGAACTTGGAGTCAACGTCAACTGCGTATGTTACTGCCTTCGGCATGTGGGCTTTGTGGCACAGTCTGCAATCAGCCGCCGTGATGTCCTGCGAGTGGGGCTTATGGCACTGAGTGCACTGGGGAATTTTCCGGTGAACGTCGTGGCAGTCGGTGCAATTCTTGAGCGTGTGTTTGCTCTTGTTCTCGCGCAGCTGCTTGATCTGGTTCGTGTGGCAGGCAAGGCAAGGGTCGGTCATCGGTTTGTCGAACGTGATCTTGAGCGGTGTATGCGGGTTCTTATGACACTGCAGGCAGTTCTTTTGCTCGAAGTGCGGTTTGCCCTGGTGGCACTTGCTGCATGCCGGAATGTTGTTCTTCGATGAGGGACGATGGCCGGTGTGGCAGTCCTGGCAGGTGATTGCCGTCTTGTGTTTTGACCCATTGGCCTCGATGTCCGCCGGCTGGCTCGTGTGGCACTTGGAGCAGTCGGACGGGCTAAGTTGAGCGAGTTTTGCAGGCTCATTCCCGGCGATAGCGGGTTGCGCAAAAGACAATGCAAACAGGAAACTTAAAAACAGAGACATGATTCTTCCAACCATTTCTTGTACACCTCCTAATTGCGGTTTAGAGATTCACACAGGTATCGGCGGCAATTAACCGGGTAGAGCATCAAAGCGAAAACCGGCCCCGACTTTACACAGGTCGCATAAAAAAATCAAGAACAATTAATATTGCAGAACACGTAAGTTTAGTTGCAAGACGTGGCCTGAAGGTTTCTGAAATGCTTCTGTTATCTGGATATGACCCCAAGATCTTTCAATCCAATCGTAAGACACGATGGTATGCTTCCCTTGACAGTGCCCCTTTAACAGGTGATCCTTCGATGTCGTCTCCTGCCAGAAAAAAACACTGCCAGAAAAAAATCTTGACAGATTCCCCGGTTAGGTGGATTCTGGGAGGGTTAAAATCCCCGGGTAGCCGGTTATCTTTCAAAACCCAGCCTGCGTTCCGGTATCTCGTAATTATTGAGGGAGAAATTGTTATGAAAGACCGTTTACTGCGCCATTTATTGAGAGTCGGAATGCTGTCAGCGCTCGTCATGGCTGCGGGCATGATCCTGTCATTGCAGAGTTGCCTGCCCCCGCGCGGACGCGTCATTGTTCAGGCCCCTCCGCCGGTCCTGCTCGCTCCGCCGTTCCTGTACGTGATCCCCGGCACCTATGCGTATTATGTGGCAGATGTGGACGTGGACTTCTTCTTCTATCAGGGTTTCTGGTACCGCCCGTATCTTGGCCGTTGGTATCGGGCTAATGCATATAACGGCTCCTGGACCTCTATAGCCACAAACAGGGTGCCGGTCGTCCTTCGGGAAGTTCCTAACACGTACCGGCGCGTTGCACCGCGCTCAAGCCGTTTGCCTCACCATGATGTTCAGAATAACTGGCGGAGCTGGGAGCGCGAACGCTATTGGGACAGGCAAGACGAGCCGAAGCGGGATAGAAACGATTACCGGGACAACGGCCGGACAGATCCAGGACCTCAACGCCAGCCGGTGATACTGCAGGAACAGCAGCAGCGTGAAAAGCATCCGGATCAGGACAGGAATGAATACAGGGATAAGGACAAAGATAAAGACAGAGGCAGGGACCGGAACGATTACCGGGACAACAGCCGGTTAGAGCCAGGACCTCAACGCCAGCCGGTGATACTGCAGGAACAGCAGCAGCGTGAAAAGCATCCGGATCAGGACAGGAATGAATACAGGGATAAGGACAAAGATAAAGACAGAGGCAGGGACCGGAACGATTACCGGGACAACAGCCGGTTAGAGCCAGGACCTCAACGCCAGCCGGTGATACTGCAGGAACAGCAACAGCGTGAAAAGCATCCGGATCAGGACAGGAATGAATACAAGGACAACGGGAGAGATTCAGGAGCTCGTCAGCCGGAAGATCGCCAGGGTCTGAACAGGGATAAAAATCAGAACGAAGGAAAAGTCGGGGAACGGAACGTACGCCAGGATCAGAAACCTCCCTCAGAGCCTGTGCGCCAGGTGACGCAGCCACAGGCGCAGCAGCAGGAAAAGCAACAGACTCCTTCGAAACAGAAGCAGAAACAAAAGAAAGACAAGGGCCAGAAAAAGGATGAAGACGAGGACAGCGCCACCTCGCAAGACAAGGATGAGAACAGGCGCGATGAACGTGAAAGAAAAGGCCGGTAGTTAAATCGACCAACCAGCAGAAGGCCGCCCGCTCAGGCGGCCTTTTTTTATTGTCCCTAGGACCTGGGTCCGCCATACATGATGCGCATATCGGCGATCAGGAACTCCGGCATTATGTTTTTTACCTTTTCCGCCCAGGCGCGTCATGTATTCTCAACAAATCGTCCAGGCAGCCTCCTGAGTATCTCATCCCCGAAATCATCCTCTCCCCCATTCAGTTCGATTCCGTCGATCTCGTCAAAACTGAACAGACTGTTGCTGCTGAAAGTAGACTGATTACAGCTATTTATGTGAATGATCATTGTAAGTCCCTCCTTAAAAAATATCTGACGTCTCCGAAACAGGGTACAATACTATGATCGCAACCACAGCTCAATTCAAACTGCCCTTACTCTTACTATAGCAACATTCGGGGGTTTTTAAGGAGGATGAAGATTTTCCTAACGACAATTTCGGAAGGTAGTCTTTAGTTTTACGGATCAGGGGCGACATTGTTGAACCGTTGTGTTCAGCCACGCGGGCGTTTGCCTGGACAACTAAAAAATACCATGATTTCAATGACTTTTGCGTGGTGACGTTGGTGGAGTTTTGAAAGTGGAGCTTGCTTGATAAGCACCAAACAAAAAGAGGACCGGCACTGCGCCGGTCCTCTTTCTTATTCAGTTATAACGAATACGCGGGCGAAGCAAGGGGCAAGCAGGGAAGCTTTCGCTTTTCCCATCCTACCTCATGCCTCTTGATTCTCTTGATTCGCGACCGCCTTCTTCACGTCCTTCGGGTTTCTCTCTTTTCTTGGATTTCACTCGTTTCTCGGGTTTGCCTTGACTCCGCTCTCCCCCCGGTGCAGGGCCGCCCCTAAGGCTTCTGTTCTCTGCGGGCTGGAGCTGCCTCTCACCCCTTCCGGTGGGACCGCCCTGCGGGCTCATAATTCGCCCTTTCTCTTCAGGGCGGACCATTGGCCGCCGTTGCTGCTGTTCCGGTGTCCGAACCTGAGGCTCTCTTCTTTCCCCTGGTCTTGTTCGCTCTTGGAGCTGCTGCCGATGCTGCTGAACCTCAGGCCTTCTCTGATATTGCTCTTCCCGTTGACGCCTGAGTTCCTGCGTCTGTTGTTTCGGGCGCGGTGTATAGCCCTGGACGCCCCAGGTTCTCTGCCGCTCCCAATACCGCTGCCGGTCCCAGGTCTTCCAGTTCCTCTGCAGCTGCTGGTGCGGGATCCGTTCGTAGGTCCACGGGTGTCCATACCAATTCCGCTCCCGGTAGTAAACTCTCCATCCGGGGTCTATATCATAATAGAAGGTCGGCACCCTGTTGTAATATCTCCAACCCCGGTCGTAATAAGAGGAGCGATACCAGCCGCCTCCCCAGAAACGCCACCACCAGCCATCCCAGAAGAAGAGGTCTGCGTCTATATCTGGGACCGCGTAAACGCCGACCGTATCAGGCAGCACTACCACAAACGGAGGTGCTCCAAATATGATGGGCGGCGGCAGAGGGATCCCGATGCTTACATTTACCTCTGCCTTTGTCTGAACAGGAACGACAAAAGCCAACAAAAGAAGGATCGCTGCTATCACCGATTTATTCATTTTGCTTTCTCCTTACATGATGCATCAGTTAATCGCCGAGTTACAAGGAAGTTGGAATGATCCAAATCGCTCTTCCCGGAATGAAGATGCACCTTAATCTGCTACCCAGCACTTTTGAATGATAACACCGGACCGATCATAAGGCAAGACCATGGGAGCCGGATTTCCTGTCGATCTTTTTTGCGTTCAGGCCTTCCATTCCGCATTCCGAGGTTATAGCTCGAACTGCTGGTCCATCTCCGGCACGTGGGTCGTGAACCCGTATTGTTTCCGCACCAGGCCCGCAAAGGTAAGCGCTGCCGATTCTTCACCATGGGTCACGAAGACCGTCGGGCGGCTCCTGAACGCCGAAAGCCATGCCAAAAGCTCCTGCTGGTCGCCGTGTGCCGAGAATCCGCCGATGGTCCAGATCCGGGCCCGGACCGCGATCTCCTCGCCCCAGATCGTGACCGACTGCGCATGGTCCACGATCCGCCGGCCCAGCGTTCCCTGCGCCTGGAACCCGACGAAGATAATGCTGCACTCCGGCCGCCAGAGGTTATGCTTCAGATGATGCCCGATGCGCCCCCCTTCGCACATGCCGCTGCCCGCGACGATGATGGCCCCGGACTTGATCTTGTTGAGGGCCATGGATTCCTCGACGGAATGGGTGAAACGGATGTCGATGGCATCGCCGATCGTTCCGCCGGACATCAGGCGCTTCGCCTCCTCGTCATAGAGTTCGGGATGACCGAGATAGATCCTCGTGGCCTTCTCGGCAAGCGGGCTGTCGATGTGGACCGTGAGCTTCGGCAGCGCTCCCCCGCGCACCAGTTGGTTGAGATGGTACAGGACATCCTGCGTGCGGCCGATGGCAAAGGCCGGGATGAGCACGTTCCCGCCCTTCGCGAAGGTGGTCGTGATCGCCTCGGTAAGTTCCTGGGCGGTATCCGCGGTGTTCTTATGCAGCCGGTCGCCGTAGGTCGACTCCATGACCACGTAATCGGCCTCGGTCGCGAGCGTAGGGTCGTTGATGATGGGGTTTCCCTGCCTGCCGATGTCGCCCGAGAAGATGATCTTCTTCTCCTTGTCCGGCGCTGTAAACCACAGCGCGAGGCTCCCGGAGCCGAGGATGTGGCCCGCGTCGAGAAAGCAATACCGGAGGCCCCTGCCCGTGTCGGTGACCTGGCCGTACTTCGCGCGATCGATGAGCGGCAGCACCTTCTCCACGTCCTCGCCCGTGTAGAGCGGCTCAACAAGCCCGCCGCCCTTCCGCAGCGACCGCCGGGACATCCGCTCGGCGTCGTTCTCCTGGATCTTCGCCGAGTCGAGCAGCATGGGACCGATCAGGTCCGCCGTCGCCGTGGTGGTGATGATCCTGCCTTGAAAACCCTCCTTCACCAGGCGGGGGATCAGGCCGGAGTGGTCGAGGTGGGCGTGGGTCAGGAAGAGGAGGTCGATCTCTTTTGGGTCATAAGCGAAGGGCTCACGGTTCTGGTCGCGGGAATCGCTCGCCCCCTGCACGAACCCGCAGTCAACGAGAATCTTCGCCTTCGGCAGGGTCAGCAGGTAGCAGGAGCCGGTTACCGTGCGTGCGGCGCCGAGAAAGCGGATGGAAGGGATGCTCACGATGATCTCCTTGTACTTACAACTGCTGCGCCTGGAAACACCGATTCAAATCTTTACCCAAACCACGCACGTCCCTGCTACATCCCCTGTCTTCTTTGACCCTGAAATGTTGAAAAGGGTAAAATGCAAAGAGAAGGACTTTCCCCTAAGATGCTCGTTCACCCTTTCAGTGCGTGTGCGCTCCGCTCTTGAGCTGTTCGTGGACGAAAATGATGTGTCCGCGGAGCACATAGAATTGGTCCGCAAACGACGCAGGCACTTTCATTTTGTTGACCTCCGTCTCGATCTGGTCGATCCGCCCGAGCAATGCTTCCCTTTTGTCGGGCGTCGGCCGCGCCATCATGTCCCGTTCGAGCGCCAGCAGCTCACGATACCACCGGTAGATGCGCAGGCGGGTCCTCCATCGATAGAGTACGGGAAGGAGCCGCAGCGCCGGGAAAAGCACGATGACTGCCGGCACGAAGACCACGAGGACACGGTTTACCAGACTTGCCGCCCGGAACGGAAGGTACCGGTAGATAAAGCTCTTGCCCGATTTGTAGTAACGCAGCGCATCGGGGCTTAAGCGGAATTCATGCTCCAGCGGGGCCGGAAATTCACCCTGGCGTTTGAACAAGCCCGCCTTTCCATGCACCTCCTGTGCCGCCTCAAGCAGCAGATCGGACAGCGCGGGATGCAGATCGGCCCGTGCAATGAGCTCGACCGTGGGGCCGATCAGATGGACATCATGTTGGGGTATGTCCTTTCCCAGATCGAGGGAGCCTTTCGGCAGCTCCAGCTTGTTCAAATAGCTGATGCGGCGCGTGTAGCCGTCGGCCTGGGTGAAGTCAAAAAGCCGGATCCCCGGCGACCGCAGAAGTGTGCGCATGACCTCACGAGACGAGGCGTCTCCCATCATGAATGCGGCGTCGATCGTACCATTCAGCAGCTCCTTTTCCGCCTCTTCCGCTTCCAGGTTCCTCAATTGGGTCGCGCCGCCGGGTTCAATGCCGTTGGCCTTGAGGAGGACCAGCGCCAGTGAGCGGGTTCCACTGCCCTCAGGACCGATGGAGAGCCGTTTGCCGTTCATTCGGGAAAGCAGGTCCAGGGGCGCCGCGCTTCGGTAGAAGATCAGGAACGGCTGATAGTAAACACTGCCGAGAGAAGCGAGCTTTTCAATATTCAGTTCCTTTGACAAGCCGCCCTGTACAAATCCAACGTCGACGCGGAACGTGGGATCGATCAGCCGCTTGAGGTTTTCGAGCGAACCCTGGGACGGAAGGATCTTCAGCTTCACGCCGTTGCGCGCCAGTATCTTCGCATACCGCTCGGCGTTCACCTGGGAAACACTGTCCTCGGGACCGGTCGTCATCGTAATGGTGGAAGGCGGAGCCGAGTAAAAAAACCAGAAAACAGCAGTGAGAAGTCCCAGGCTAAGCGCCAAAACGACACTGAGCGATACAGCGCGGCTGAGCCCGAATAACTCCGCGAACATTGACTGAAACCGGGCGAATCCGATTTCGTCCCTTGTCTTCATGGTCCCGACCTTTTTTTGGGATGTGCAAAAAAACCACTTCATGCTGCGTCACCTTTCTTGCGTGCCCAAGAAAGACGATCTCGTAAGAAGTCAAAACTCACCATAGAGACACGGAGACACAGAGAAAAACGTCTTGATAAGTTAGTGCTTTCCTCCGTGCCCTCTGTGCCTCCGTGGTTAAATTCGACTTTTTACGACTTTATCAAGAAAGGCGACCCCTATTTTTTAGTCCATTGTCCGTTGTCCTGCTGGATCCACCATCCCGGCCGCGACTTTGCTCGCCAGCTGTTTGCAAACAGCTTCTGGGTCTGCTCCATCATGTCGAGGCCAAGTTTGTTTGCGCGGAGTATCTCCGAGTAGAGCGCGGTACGGTCGCTGTTTTCCTGCTGAGAGAGTCGATTCAGATCCGCCCTCTCTTTGAGCGAAAGCGCATCGGTGGTTTTGATCTCTACCAAGCCCTTGTTGTTCTCGCCGAGAGCCCCTTTGTCGTAAAAAGGCGCTAATGCCGGAAAACGGTTCTTCATGGAATCCTTTAAACCGCGTATCGCGGGCGTGGAGACTTCAATGTCGACAGCAGCATATGCCTCAGACGCCCAACCGGTAAAATGCAGCCGTTCAATCCAGCCGGTCGGGGCCTGCTTTTGTTCAGGCGTCTTCTGTTCCTGCTTCTGGTCCTGGCCGCGAATATCATCCACCATCTCGTCGGCTGCCTTTTGTATGGCCGATGCGGGGAAATAGATATTGACCGTTATACAGGAAACGAACATTCCCACCGCCAGCGCGCTGACCAAATTCAACTTTTTCTTCATGCTTTCCTCCTTAAGGTGATGTTCTACTTCATTTCCTTTATGGCCTTTATTTGTTATTGTATCAGCATTCCGCCGGACTTTGCATCGGCAGGGCGTGATATGCGCTTTATACGCTCCTCCATGTCCCGGAAACTAATAACATTATTCCGGTTCTGGTTTATTACATCAACACCCCGAAACAAGCCCTTCCGCACCAGATACTCCTTGTCCCCTTCTATTATAGTGCCATTGACCGCGAACTGGTCGTTTTTTAACACGCATCGGAACCCGATCTTGCTATAGGGGAAATTCTTCAAGTATTTAGTAATTCCTTTGCTCAAAACGCGTCCTGCTCCTGCGCCGAGTATCGATATGTTATTGATCGCGTCTGCGCTGATCTGCTGAGCGACGCCCTTTTTTTTGACCGATTCAACCTCCAGGATAAAACTCGAAGGCTGGCCGTATTCCATCGTAAAGCCCTTCAGCGAACCCCGTATCTCCCCGCTCATCCTGCCGATAGCGATCTTTCGGGTCATCTCTTCAAGGTTGATATCTTTGAATGTTATATCGCCGCCGAATTTCCTGGTAGGCAGCGTGATGTCCTGTGCGAAAAAGTTGTCGGCCTTGATCTCTCCGCCAAAGACATTGATCACCGCTGTTCCTTTGGACATCAACCGGCTGTTCTGATAGCTCATCACCCCGAAATCGGCATTGATGGCGCCGGGCAATTCCACTTCCAGCAGCTTCTGTGTCAGACTGCCCAGGTTTATGTTCTCTATCTTAAGACCGAATCTGGCCAGCATATCAGGAGAGAGAAGGTCATCCGCCATTACATCATAGAGCTCGATCTTGCCTGAATAGAACGGGATTACAACGCGCTCAGGCACGTCCAGCATATTTTGGGTAATGACCACAGGGATATGGATATCTCCCAGGGAGAGCCTGTTCCTCTGGATGTCCGTAAAACGGATACTCCCCGGCGCACGCGAGACCGGCTTTCCCCTGGCTGAAGACGGATGCACAAGATCGAAGGGCAGATCCACGGAAATAGTGCGGACGGAAAGCTGCAGGTCAGGCGCGTTTATGGCGGTATCGGTCATCGTATATACTCCGGAAACGTATGTTGCCCCTCCGCTGCGCCGGATCACGGTTTCAAGTGAAGAGAAGCCGGTTGCCGTAAAGCCCTTCAGGCCCGACTGAGAGCTGTTCAGGTATTCCTTCAGCATCTTTTCAATGATCTTTTCGTGCGAGACATTTGCAGCCATGAACTTCATGGACCAGTCCTGTCTGTTGCCGCTCATGCTGACCGAATACTCGCCGGTCTGAAAGATATCAAGCTTCGCAATGACGGAAAAGGGGAAATCCCTGGTCAACATAACTGTTCCGTCTGCCGTAAGAGACGCCTGCTGTCCTTTGAGATCGTTGTAATAAGCCTTCCAGAGCTGTTCCCCATGCCGCTGAACAGAAGTGAGGTTGAATGCAAGCTTCTGTTCAGGCGATGAATACTTCATTTTCAGCACAACAGTACCGTTGGCCCCTTGCGCGGATATCGAACCGTCAGGCGAGCTGGCCCCCGTCTCTTTGAACGACAATGAGATCGTTCCGCTGAATGACGGCTGTTTATCCGCATAGGTCCCCTGAAGCGCGGTCTCGACCCCTCCCTTGCCCTTCACGGTCCATCCCTTGAGATCTTTGTTCAGGAAAGGCTTTGCGACGCCGAAGACTTTTGAGAAATCCATTGACGATACCGAAAGGTCCAGGCTCCACGGCATTGAACCGGTCATTACAGCCCTGGCAGCAACTTTGATAGCGCCGAGCTCTCTGCTCTTTCCCGTCATTGAGTCGACCGCGAAGGTCTCCGTGCGTCTGTCATAAACAAGCTTCGTAACAAGCGAAAGGTCTTTGAGCGAAAGCGTCCTGGTGCCGGAAAGGTACTTCCCGGAGTCGACCGTAAGCTCGATCGACCCTTGTCCGTACGGTATCGGATAAAAACCCGCCAGCTGAACCAGGGCGGCAATTTTGCCTTTTACAAAGACTCCCGTATCCGCGCGTGATGTGTAACTGAAGTTGGATCGGAGCGAGACATGGCCTCCTTTTTCCGGGGAGAAGTCCTTCACCGTAAGATTAAAATCAGCAAGCGTGACCTTCTGTTCTTTCCCTGCCAGATACTCTATTTCAGCGTTCTGGATTTCAAGCCGCCGTATATCGGGCAACTTCTTTAAGAATGAAAGATCTGATTTGCCTTTGCCCTCGCTCGCTCGCAGGGTAAGTCTCGGATTATGAACCTCTAGGCTTTCAATCTGTCCAAAAAGCAGCATACCGAGCAAGTTTTTTACTGCTATGCGCGAGCAGACAACAGTCAAGCCGCTGCTCGCATCCTTTATTATCAGATCTTCGATCCGTCCGGAAAGACGAGGCGAAAATGACATGGCGCGGGCGGATATCTCATATCCAAATACAGAAGCAAGATAATGCAGCGATGCCGGCGATTGCAGTACAAGGAAGAGGGCACTATAGGCAATG
The DNA here is from genome assembly GCA_963818475.1 of Nitrospirota bacterium. Taxonomy (GTDB): domain Bacteria; phylum Nitrospirota; class UBA9217; order UBA9217; family UBA9217; genus GWC2-56-14. The sequence continues at coordinate 430,842 of CAWFSF010000005.1, forward strand.
CAGCACAATAATCCGATGACACAGAACGTCAGAACGATTATTTTCCTGATCTTTCCGCGCCTCATATTTTTTGCCTTATAATTAAATCATGCATATTTTGGGTAGGGTCGAGTAGGTTGGGCAACTAGACGACTCACCTTGCCGACAGATTCTCGGTTTTATGAAAAAGCATAACACCACAGTCCCTTTTGTCAATAACCAGGGTGTCCGGTCTTGCTCTTGAATACGCCTGACCATTACCCCTACTTAAGTATAATTGACAACAGGCGGTGGGGAAGCTAGCCTGATAAAATAAAGTGTGAGAAAGCCCCAAAAAAGCGTTATCCGGAAGTTCTTAACATTATGCAACCATAAGTCGAACCAGTCGTCAGAGAGGGATAAACGATAAATGAAAAACATCATGTTCGTAATATTTTTTTTCCTGGTGGTATCAAGCAATGTCCTGGCCGAAGAGACAGAAGTCCAGGTTGACGTATTAGCAAAAACACGTTTCAGCTGGGATTGGAGCCATCTGCCGGATTACCCAAAAGACACCCCGGAGATAACAATTGTCAGGATAAAAATACCGCCTGGAGTACAATTACCGCTGCATACTCATCCAATAATAAATGCAGGTTTGTTGTTGGATGGAGAACTAACGGTTGTCACTGAAGATAATAAGATACTACATCTAAAAGCTGGAGACGCAATTGTCGAGGTTGTGAATAAATGGCATTACGGAAGGAATGAGGGCAAGAAAATGGCGGAAATTATCGTTTTCTATGCTGGAGCAATCGACACGCCGATAACCATTGAGAAATGAAGTTGGAAACAGACATCTCGCTGCCCTTCCGCATACCCGGTTAGCCTTCAGACCGTCACTGCTCTTCCCCATAACATTGATCAGCATCCTTCCTGCCTGCCGGACGGCTCGAACAGCGTCGCGGAGGTGCGTTCGTGAGGACCGTCCCCGCAAAAAAAAGGCCGCTGAGTTAAACTCAACGGCCTTCGGGTTGCACCTCAGTATCAGCGGATACCAGCAGAGAAGATGATGCTCTCGAACGAACGTTTCAATGTCTTGCTCGTGAAATTTTTCATTTCACCGCCTGGCTGACACGTCACCGTCTGCCCGACTTTGACCTTCGTTTCCGGTACGGCAACCCAGGTCTTCTTCCCGTTATTCTCGAGAGAAACATAGGTATAGCCGCCGGAATTCATCGTTTCCACTACTTTCCCCGAAAGGGAATTGTCCGCCTGAACCGCATCTGCAGCAGGTTGTCCCTGAGACGCAGGTGCAGTGGCCTCTTTCTTACAGCCGCCGGCGAAGATAAAAACTAAAACACATACTGCAAACACCAATTTTGACGAATTCATCAGCAATCTCCTTGTTTGTAAGTACCGATGCACTCAATCAGCTTGAGATGAGCGGCACTTAAATATTGAATGAAGTTGATTTTACCGTTTTTTTTGTGAAATGCAAGCCCGTTTTTTAAAGCGCTCCGTGACCTTTATTTTTCTTCAGTCACTTTTTTAGCGCCCCGACACTTGGGACAAACGCCTTTCCCCGTACCGTGACAGCTCTGACAAGGACGTGAGACGGCATTCGTACCGGACTGCCTTCCCTGACCGCGGCAGACAGGACACGTTATGTAACCTTTCGCGCTGCATTCCGGACAGGGAATCGTTGCTGTTTTATCCGCCATTTGGCACCTCCGTTTAGAGTGGGTAATAAGTGTGAGTTAAAAAGGAAGAAGACTTCAATTAAAGAATTTTACCCAGCCCTATTGATAAGCGGATTTGTCGCCGATATCGTATGCAAGGGGCATGGTCACTTTTCGGACCGTAAACACGACCAGCATGACGGCGATCAGGGCCAGGCCCAGGGACGCGCCGCGGCCCGAAAGGCTGCCGACCGAGACCAGCAGGAGGTAGAACGGCATGATCATGGCAAGAAGATAGCCCTCGAAGAGCTTGAAGCAGAACGCCTCCTTCGCGGTCACGAATCCCAGGCATCCGGCGAGCGGAAGGAGGAGCAGCCTGCTGTACGGCTCATGCATGAGCGCGCTGGAAAGGGACCCGTTGCCGATGAACAGGAGCCCTGCAAGGCCTGCCAGGCCGACGTAGAACAAGTTTTTCAGGAATGTTTTAAATTTGCCGATGTACAGATGAATGAAGAAAACGCTCATGCCCACGGAAGCAAACAGGCTGTAGCCGAGGATATCCGCAGGCACGCTGCCGGACTCTGCGGATAGTGTTGCCAGAAGGTATGCCAGAAGAGAGATGATGATGGCGGACAACACTATACCAATGCGGTAGAGCAGAACCGTTATTGTGTCTTCCCTGGTAAGGGGTTGAAATACTTGCGTGGAACCCATAGGTCATTTCTCCGTTCACGTATGCGTCATTGCCGGCACCTGGCTGCAGCAGCTGCCACCGGATCACTCTTTGTTCGCTTTTTTCCAGAACGCCAGGTCGCCTATCATGAGCCTCAGCAGTTCACGGGGAGTCTTGGTGGAGACTTCTTTGCACCTGCAGGAGTCGTCCTGCACCGTCTCCGGGACTGCAGGTCCTGGCCCTTTTCCTCCGCTGCCGGGACCGCCTGATGCATGGTTATGGATGATCTTTTCCTTGTCCATGCGAGCATAATACTCCTTCTGCCTTATATATGTCAAAGATTCTCGTTGCAGCCCAAGGGTACCTGCTTATGCTATAATTAAGACAAGAATGGGTTTGTTTTAACGTTCCCTAAGGCGATGCGTTCCTGGATCCGTTGGGAGGCGTTTATGAACAGGATAGAGAAAAAAGAAATAGTTGTTGATGCAGCAAAGATCTTCAAAGAGGAAGTTAAAGCGGCCGCGCCGGACATCCCGCGCAGCGAGCTGTGCAATATGGTCGATGACTATATCTATTATCAGACGGACGACCTGAGCAGGGAAGAAGCACATGCCGTGGTTGAGGCGACCTGCATTCTAAAATAGCAGGCAACGGGGCACGGTTCATTGCAGGACCGACCTGATGACAGCAATGACGTTCTTCGCGTCCTCCGAAAGCTTTTTCTGCCTGCTGGTGATTATCGAGAAATCCCGTTCCATCCTGAGTTGGGGGATGTCCAGCACGCAGATTCTCCCTTGAGCAATGGCATCACGGGCAACCAGCTCCGACACCACGGCAATGCCCGCTCCTGCCGCAACCGCCGTGACCACACCCTCAGCGGAGCTCACTTCCGCGATCGTTTTCAGGTCGCGGACAACAAGCCCCGCTTGCTGGAATGCCTGTTCACAGGTGGCCCGCGTTCCGGACCCTTTTTCACGCATGATGAAGCCCTGCCCCTTCAGGTCGGTTGGCAGGATGTCCGCGCGTCCGGCTAAGGGATGGTCCACCGGCGCGATCACCACGAGCCGGTCGGCGGCGACGATTGGCTGGTATTCCACGTCGGGAGACGCGTACCTCGTGCCGATGACGCCGATGGAATACTCACCCTTCCGCACCCGGTCGAATATCTGCAGACTGTTCGCGATATCCACCCGCAGTTCGATGTCCGGCACACGGGAGACGATGGCCGACAGCAGCCGCGGGATGATGTACTCCCCCGGGATGCTGCTGGTGCCGATTACAAAAATGCGCTTCATAGATCCCCTTTCTGGGTTCGCTGCACCGGCCTGCTGCTCTTTAAATCTAGCAAAACGGGGCAATTGCTACAAGGAATTTTTCAGTCTCGCAAAAAATAACGCCGGGCAATACCGGCCCGGCGTCATGTCCCCTACCGATGCGTTGCGATCGAGCGGTTTAGAACCTGAAGGCCGCGTAGAGCCCGATGCCGCCGTTCTTGATCTCTTCCTTCGTTTCAATGCCTCCGGAAACGGTCTTGTCTTCTCTGGTTTCGGAGTAAAGCGGCAGCTCCATGCCGAAGCGCTCGCTGAACCAGTACCGCACGGCAAGCGTCGTCCGCGCCGTTGTAGTGGTGAACTCGTTTCCTGCCGGAAGCCCGTTCTCGTCCTCGCCTTCGACCTCTACCGCCAAACGGACCGAGAGCTGCTTGCCGATATAGCCCGCAACCTCGGCGTTCACTGCTCCGATATCATACTTGGTCGTGATCCCCGCTCGCTCGTCTTCCCGCTCGCCGCCGCCGATCTCGAACAGCAGACCCACGACATCCGAGATCACCCCACGTGCGCCGAGGTAGGTCACACTCCTATCGCTCGTGTACTTCGGCGAGCCGCTTGACGTCGACTCTAGTGACTGGCCAGACAGCCGGAGGTGCAGTTCCACGTTCGGCACGACGTACTGCCGCACACCCAGGTCGAGGCTGCTGAAATCGCTTTCAACGTCCGGCTGGGCTATCCCGCCGATCGTTTCCTCGAAGGTGCCGGAACCGGCCCCAATGTTCAGGAACAGGCCGGTGTTCGTGGGGAAGAAGTATTCTCCGCCCAGCAGGAGCATGATGCCGCCCCCCTCGCCGTCCACCGCACTGGTATCGTCCTTGTACGTGTTCCCGAAGAGCGCCAGTCCGGCGGAAAGGTTCGTCGGGTGCTGGTAGAAACGCCGGAGCTCTATGGATTTGTCATCCTCCTTGATCGGAGCAAAAAAGTGCGTAAACTGGGCAATGAACAGCGAGTTCGAGGTCTCGGGATCAGCGGCAGAAACCGTCTCTTCGTTCGTCGAGTCACCTTCCAATCCCACGATAACTTCGTTCGACACATCGGCAAATACCGTTCCCGCTGCGAGACAGATTAATGCAACTACCAATGTCCATTTCTTCATCTGTTTTTTCCTCCTCCCGGGGTATATTCGCTAACAAAACCTGGTTGAAGATAGCAGATACGGCACAAAGCGTCAAGGTCGGATCCTTAGCCCTCTCCCCCAGCCCCGTCCGCCCACGCAGGCACCAGGTGCCATCCTTTGCGCAGTTCTTTGTCATGGTCCCTGCAGGCAGGCTCATAGCTCCTCACCAGCGCCCAGAATTTTTCCGCGTGGTTCATGTGCCGGGTGTGGCAAAGCTCATGCGTCAGGATGTAGGCGACCAGGTGGTTGGGAAGGAACAGCAGCTTATAGTTCAGGCTGATGGTGCCGTGTCCGGAGCAGCTTGCCCATCTCGTGCGCTGCCCCCTGACCACGGCCCGGGAATACTCAAGTCCTGTTTGCACGCTCAGACGGGTCAGCCAGGGAACAAGCTGCTCGTGCGAGCGGCGCGTGAGCCAGCGCTTCAGTGATCGTTGGCAGGCGTGGGTATCGGCGACCGCCCCCTGGACCGTCAGCTGCCCGGCATCCGCCATCCGTACGGTGACGGTCTGCGCCCCGGTCGGTTTATAGGCAACCTGCCACTGTTCCCCGAGCGCCGGCAGAGCGATGGCTGTCGGCAGCAGGTCAGGCGGTTCAAGCGCAGCATGCTTCCGGAGTTCTGCAAAGCGCTCAAGATGCGAGGTGATCCAGTCCTTTTTCTCTTCCAGGATGGCCGGGACCTGCTGAAGGCCGCATCTCCGCGGCACGACAACGACCAATCCGTTCCGCGCGGAGATGGTGAGCCTAATACGCTTCGCCCGGGAGGAGACCCGCACGCGGTAGCTGAACGTTTGCGTGTCCGAGAAGGTCATGCGGTAGTTCGCTGAAGGTGTTTGTTTATGCATGGTATGAACAACAGGGGGGAACGCAGTACAGCAGCTCTGCAGGGAGATTCAACATCGTGCGTGCGATTCTTGCGAAGCTGCCATCAGGACTGGTGGACACTGTTCTTTTTGCACCGTTCCTTTTCAGCGTACATGCGCTCGTCGGCAAGCCGCATCAGGGCGTCAATGGAGCTCTGCGCTGCCGGATTGAACTCCGCCATGCCGATGCTGACCTTCAGCTGGTACGCGCCGTTCTCGCGGGCGTTGAACTGGGCCAGGTTCTGCAGCAGCCGGCTTTGGGCAGCCTCCACGCCGCGGTCCGTCGGGTTCACCAGCAGGATGGCGAACTCATCGCCGCCCATGCGGGCGATGATATCGGAGTCGCGGTAGCTCTGTCGGAAAAGGTCGGCCATGGAACAGAGCGCCTGGTCGCCTGCCTGGTGGCCCAGCGTGTCGTTGATCGTTTTGAAGTCGTCAAGATCGGCGAACAGAAGCACGATGTTCTCCCCGCTTCGCTGCGCTGTCCGGAGCTGCTGCTCCGCGAGGACGAAAAACCCGCGGCGGTTCGGCAGGCCCGTCAGTTCGTCGGTGATCGACATCTTGCGGAGCCGCTCCTGCAGCCGCACATGTTTGATGCGGATCATGAGCTCAGCAAGGGAAAAGGGTTTTTTTATGAAATCAGCGGCGCCTGCGGCGATCGCCTCATCATAGGAGAAGTTGTCGATGAACCCGGTGGTGACAATGATGCTCATTTCCGGCCGCAGCCGGTGCGCCCGGTCAGCCAGCTCCAGCCCCTTCATGCCGGGCAGAACGATATCGGTCACCAGAACATCGAAGGCCGTCCCGTCAATGCGTTCCAGGGCGGCATCGGCATTGAGGAATGCTTCGCACATATGTCCTGCCCCGGTGAAATACCGCTTCAACAGGCTGGACAGGACCTCGTCGTCGTCGACAACGATTATCGTGTATTTATCATTCATGGCCGGTGTAGCGGCTGGGGCCGCCGCATGGGCATTACTATATCAAATTCCGGATAGTTGCACCATCAAAATAAGCGGTTTTCCAGGTTGCCGATCTTGAGCAACGATACACCTGAAAAGGCAGTTTAACCGCAAAATTATTTGCGTTCATTCGCATCAAATTCCATTGTTATCCGCTTTTATCCGGCGTTTAACACGCTTCTTCCGTGTCCACAGGATATTGATGGCGATTCAGGAATCTCGGTGCAGCCTTCCGGTGAGGGAGCGAACGGGGAATATGTCTATCGGGCAGGGCACAAAAAAAAGCAGGCCCTGGAGACCAGGACCTGCTTGATCGGGTAGTGCGCAGGATTAAAGCTTTACAACATTGGCGGCCTTGGGGCCTTTGGGCGAGTCGACGACGTCGAACTCCACTTGCTGGCCTTCTGCCAGGGACTTGAAGCCGCTGTCCTGAATGTCGCCGAAATGGACGAACACATCTCCGCCGCTTTCACGGGTGATGAAGCCAAAACCTTTGGCATCATTGAACCACTTCACGGTACCTTTTTCCATGGTGAGCTACCTCCTTCTTGTGAAATTGAAGCTGACGGAAATGTGCCACAAAAAACCACAAAAAGAAAGCTCTTTGCGGTCTCCCAACAAATAACTTCCGGAACTTCTGGTGAAGATAATGCCATGTGCACGTGTATAAGTCAAGGGGTATTATCGTTATTACGTTATCGGTTCGCGACATTCGCGTAAAAATGGACGTGCGCGCCTGCCTCCGCCGGCTACGGCCTGCTTCCGAGACGGACCAGGAAGGCCGTATCGCCCAGCATCTTCCTGACCACGTCCGCCAAAGCCTGGCCCGCCAGGCGATCGGCCTCTGCCTGCAAAGCACCTGTGCTCGTGGCGCGCGATGCAGCGACCCCTTCATACTCTTTTTCCCATCCCACTGAGGACGACACCAGCGCCCTCACCGTGAACTGGAACTGGCCCCTGGTCTCGCTGAACGTGATCTCCGGCACAGCGAGGCTCAGGACCACCGGGGCATCGCTCCGCACCCGTGCTCCGCGCACGGCAAGTTCCCGGGACAGGGATTCAACCAGCCGCATTGACCATGCCTGCCGGCTTGTGCGAAAGCCCGACCGCCCCTTATCGGCGGTCAGAATGTCCTGCTCTGCCGTGTCCTTTTCCGCGTTCACGACAATAACAGAGACCGCGGACAAGGACAGCGAACCTTGTCCCTTGACAGGCGGCAGTGCTTTCGGTGTGACCAGGTAGGTGCTGCAGCCGCCAAGCAGCGCCAGGCACAGGATCAGGAGGGGCCTCCGGTACGTTTTCACTTCACGCCTGACCGGCCGAGCCGAGCACTTCCTTGTTCTTATGAATGATCATCTTGATCAGTTCGTCGCGGGCCGGTCCCAGGTACTTTCTCGGGTCGAACTCGGCCGGTTTTTCCGCCAGGGTCTTCCGGATCAGAGCGGTCATGGCAAGACGGCCGTCGCTGTCGATGTTGACCTTGCAGACCGCGCTTCGTGCCGCCTTGCGGAGCTGCTCCTCGGGAATGCCCACGGCGTCCTTCAATGCCCCGCCGTTCTTGTTGATCATCTCGACGTACTCGGGGATCACGGACGACGCGCCGTGCAGCACAATGGGGAAGCCCGGGATGCGCTTTTCGATCTCCTCGAGTATGTCGAACCGGAGCGGCGGCGGCACCAGGACCCCGCGCGCATCGCGCGTGCACTGCGCCGGCTTGAACTTCATGGCCCCATGGGACGTGCCGATCGAGATGGCCAGCGAATCGACGTTCGTCTTTTTCACAAAATCCTCGACCTCTTCTGGTTTCGTGTACGTGGACTTCTCGGCCACCACCGCATCCTCGATGCCGGCCAGGACCCCGAGCTCTCCTTCGACGACCACGTTATGGGCATGGGCGTACTCTACCACCTGTTTGGTCAGCTTCACATTGTCCTCGTAGGAATGATGGGACCCGTCGATCATCACGGAAGAAAAGCCGGAATCGATGCAGGATTTGCAGAGCTCAAAGGTATCGCCGTGGTCCAGGTGGAGCGCGAACTTCACCGGCGATCCGGCATCGTTGATCATCCCCACAGCCCCCATGGCAAGGAACCGGAGCAGGGTCTGGTTGGCGTATTTCCGCGCGCCGCTCGAGACCTGCAGGATGAACGGGGACTTCGACTCCACGCAGCCCATCACGATTGCCTGCAGCTGCTCCATATTGTTAAAATTATATGCCGGGATCGCGTACTTGCCCTTCATCGCTTTCGCGAACATATCCGTGGTCGTGACCAGTCCGATGTCCTTGTATGAGACCTTCTCCATGCCGTAATTCCTCCTGATTTAAGAGTTTACTCCGCGAAGAACAACCTCGCAGAGTTGGGGTTTTGATTGCTAAAACTATCTTAGCATGAAGTTCGGGCAAACTGCAAGTCCCTGTCGAAAAATGAGCGCTGCCTGAAAAAAGTATTTGGACGCGGATAAGATCTGATAAACGCAGATTAAAATAGGCAAGGAACAGCTGTGCGGACGGCCGGTTAGAGCGGATTTTTCTGAAGCACCTCGGCATCGGTGCCGTTCTGGAGCAGGTCGATCATGCGTGCGAGGGATTCCTCGTGCAGGTCATGGATAAGCACCCGATCAACGCCGCTCCGCCGTTTTTTATTCAGGACCGACAGGAGCACCATGCTCTTGTATATACGTTTGTTGGTCTTGAAGGAGAACACGTACGGGTCGAGAGCGTTTTCCATGAGAAGGTCGCTGCGCTTGCGTACTGCCCTGCTGATCGCCACCGTCTGAAGCCAGTAGCTCTTGTCGATGATGCTGTCGGCTTTTAGTTCGAGCCAGGTATGTCCCACGTTCCCCAGTTCATCCGTCAGGGTCTCATGGGCCACCGTATCGGCCGCGAGATGGCTGAGGTAGCCATAGGCAAAGGCCCGCTCCGGCCATTGCTCCGCCTGATCAAGGAGCTTGAGGCCAACATCCCAGGAGTGCGAACTTTTGTCGTCAGGGAGATATTTCTTGCCGATAATGATGTCAGCCATGAGGTTCCCGTACAGGAAATCCTGTTTATGTTTTTTAAGGAGCGCCAGAATGCCGGCAGGAATGAGCGGTGCACACGACAGCAGTTCATTGCCCAGAAACATATGGGTCATGGGACCCCATGCAAAGGACGCTGTTGGAACCAGGATGAGTCCGATAATGAGTGCAAGATAATACATGGCCATCAATAAATAAGAGATGAATAACTTTTACGGGATCGTACGTCTGCTGCCCCGTGCGGGAACCAGCAGCGCCAAACTTTTTAATGGTACCCCTTTCATCAGGGATAAGTCAATAGAAAAGGATCAGGAAAGACTCACATCACCCGACCACATTATACTCGCGTGCCCGGAACTTTGCGCCAAGCTCTTCCGCGATCTTCCGGCAGGCCTCCACATCCACTTCCGGCAGTGCAACGACGGTGGCGGTCACGTCAGGAATATATTTGACCGCCTCGCGAATAAACTCTTTTACCGCGTCGTAGGCCGCGATGCCGAATGTCGGCTGGCTTATTTTGTTATAGAGCTCGGCGTTCTGCGCGTTCAGGCTGACGCTTACGGCGTCCACGAGACCGGCAAGCTCCGGCAGTACGTTCCGCTTATTGATCAGGTTCGCATGGCCGTTCGTATCGATCCGCACCCTGCCCCCGCGCCGCTTCACCTCCCCAGCCACGGCCTTGACCACATCGAGCCGCAGCAGCGGCTCTCCGTATCCGCAGAACACGACCTCGGCATAGCGTTTGGGGTCGCCGATCTCCTTGATGAGCTGCTCCGCCTTTGGTTCTTCGGCAAGTCTGAGATTATGCCCCTTCACAAAATCCGTGTGGTAGCGGACGCAGAACGTACAGGCTGCCGAGCAGCGGTTCGTAATATTGAGGTACAGTGAGTTCCTGATCGGGTAGGTGATCTGGCCTTTTGCCGGCATAGCGCCGATGCCGAACAGCTGCATGGCATTGAAGCTGGTGATCCTGGCCACGTCGTCGAACGAGAGTCCCTTGATCTTGGCAATGGCCTCGGCAGTATGGCGCACGAAGGCCGGTTCGTTCCGCTTGCCGCGCAGCGGCTGGGGCGAGAGATACGGGGAATCCGTCTCGATCAGCAGATGTTCGATCGGGATCTGGCGCACTACCTCGCGCAGGGCCTCGGCCTTGGGGAACGTGACCGGACCGGCGATGGAGAGCGAAAAACCCATCTCGATCACCCGTTTCGCCATGGCAATATCCCCGGAAAAGCAGTGCAGCACGCCGCCCAGCTCGGGCGACCATTCCTCGGACAGGATCTGGAGCGTGTCCTCGTGGGCATCGCGGTCGTGGACAATGACCGGAAGCTCGAGCTTGCGCGCCTCGCGCAGCATGTCGCGAAACTTTCTTTTCTGGTCCGCGCGGGGCGAGTGCTCGTAGTGATAATCCAGCCCGATCTCGCCGTAGGCCACCACCTTCTTATGCTGGGCGAAATGCCGGAGGATATCGTAGGCAGGATGCAGGATGTCCTTCACTTCGTGGGGGTGGATGCCGATAGCGGCATAGATGAAATCGTACTTGTCCGCCAGCATGACCGCATCTCTGCTCGATTCCACGGTCGTGCCGATCGTAATGATGTACTCGACGCCTGCCTCGCGGGCGCGTTTGATCACCTCGTCGCGGTCGTCGTTGAATTCCCGCATCTCAAGATGCGCATGGGTGTCGATCAGCATTATTCCACCAAATGGTAGGGGCGGGTTCTAAACCCGTCCTTACGATTCTAATTCCGCAATCCGCAATCGATTCTCACTTCACCCTGTTCCCTGCCTTCGTCTCCCGGTCAAAGGTGGCCACGGCAAGCAGGTCCCCGTTGCTCGCGGCAAGCAGCATGCCCTGGGACTCGATGCCCATGAGCTTGGCGGGCTTCAGGTTCGCAACGATCACGATGGTCTTGCCCAGAAGCTCCTCGGGCGTGTAGCTCTTGCCGATGCCGGCCACGACCTGGCGGGTCTCGGTGCCGATGTCCACCTGGAGCTTCACCAGTTTGTCCGACTTCACCACGCGCTCGGCCGCGACGATCTTGCCGACCCGAAGGTCGACCTTCATAAAGTCTTCTATCCCGATCGGGTCCTTTGCTGCCGCAACAGGAGCTGCTGCCGGCTGGGCAGGAGCTGCTTGCTGTGCATCCTGTTTGATCTCCGACTTGGCTTCTTGTTCTGTTTTCTCCATCTTTTTCTCCGTATTCTTTTTCTGGTCTATGCGCGGGAACAATTGCGCACCCGGCTGGATGGCCGTTCCCGGGGACAGCCTGCCCCAGCGGACTTCTTCACTCAAGCGGCATTCGTTGATCTCTTTTGCGATGCCGAGAGCGTTCCATATCTTCTGACTCGTTGACGGCATCACCGGGAACAGATAGAGGCCGATGAGTCGAAGGGATTCTGCGAGATTGTACAGCACGCTGCCGAGCCGCTCCAGGTCATTTTTTTTGGCGAGCGTCCAGGGTGCATTCTCTTCCACGTAACGGTTCGCCCGGGTCACGAGCGACCACGAATCATGCAGGTATTTCGTAAAGGCCAGGGCGGCAAGGTCGTCGTCGATCCTGGCCGGTACCGAAAGGGCTGTCTCCCGAAGCTCCCGGTCGGCGGGCTGTTCAGAGCCTGCCTGCGGGATCTTTCCCTCAAAATATTTCCCGACCATCGTAAGCACGCGCGACAACAGGTTCCCCAGGTCATTAGCGAGCTCGGTGTTAAAGCGCGTGACAAAGGTATCGGTGGAGAAATCGCCGTCCAGCCCGAAGGGCACCTCGCGCAGCACAAAGTAGCGGAATGCGTCGGCGCCGTAGGCATCCACGATCTCGTGCGGATCGATCACGTTCCCGATCGACTTGGACATCTTTTTGCCGTCCTTGGTCCACCACCCGTGCGCGAAGATGTTGACCGGCAGCGGCAGGCCGAGCGCCATCAGCATGGTGGACCAGTAGACGCTGTGGGTGGTCAGGATGTCCTTGCCCACCAGATGGTGGTCGGCAGGCCACCAGAACGTTTCCCGCGCTGCTGCCTCGGCGGAACCAGCTGCTGAGGGACTCAGGTAACGCGTGGCGGAAAAATAGTTCACCAGGGCGTCGAACCAGACATAGGTGACGAAAGCGCGGTCAAAGGGAAGCTCGATGCCCCAGGAGAGCCGCGCCTTGGGGCGCGAGATGCACAGGTCGCCCAGGGTCTGCGACCTGAGGAACCCCAGCACTTCGTTCCGGCGCGATTCAGGCCGGATATAGTTCGGATTCTGCTCGATATGCGCGATGAGCCGCGCCTGATACTTGCTCATAAGGAAGAAGTAGTTGTCTTCCGAGATGCGCTCCACGGGCCTGCCGCAGTCGGGGCACTTGCCCTCGGTCGATCTCCTTCTCGGTCCAGAACCGCTCATCAGGCGTGCAGTACCAGCCCTCGTAGGTTCGGCGCTCGATCTCGACCTTGTCGAACAGTTTCTGCAGAAGCTCCTGCACTACGGCAATGTGTTCTTTGTCGGTTGTGCGAATGAATGCGTCGTTGGTGATCTCGAGCTTCTTCCAGAGATGCTGGAAGTTCACGGTCAGCAGGTCGGCGTGCGCCTTGGGCGTAAGCCCCCGCTCCGTGGCCGCTTTCTCGACCTTCTGGCCGTGCTCATCGGTGCCGGTGAGAAAGAACACGGCATCACCGAGAAGCCGGTGATAGCGCGCCAGCGTGTCCGCGGCAATGGTGGTGTAGGCGTGGCCGATGTGCGGCACGTCGTTCACGTAATAGATCGGCGTTGTAATATAGAATTTTTTCGTCATCGATTTTTAATGCGGGTCGGTTTTTTACCGCGGAGACGCGGAGCCAGAAGTAGGCGCTTCCAAGCGACGCAGAGAAAACCTTTATTATTTTCAAGGTGTCATTCTCCGCGCCTCTGCGTCTCGGCGGTGAGTAATGACTTATTGCGAATGTATCAATTTTGTCGCGACAAACCCGTGCGTCATAGCCCTGGCTGCGGCGGGATGCCGCGCATGTCCGAAGCTACTCGGCCTGCCCTCCGCCGCCGGCCGGCCCTCCCTGCGGTTTGTCTCCCTGTCCCGGTTTCTTCTTGCGGTTGCGCCAGAAGCGACGCTTGTTCTTCTTTCCGCTTTTCTCTCCTGCTTCGCCCTGCTGCTGCGGCTGCTGGCCTTCCTGTTGGGGCTCCAGCGGCTGTTCAGACGGACTGCTGTTGCGGCAGGTGTGTGGCTGCGGCTGCTGTGCGGCCGCTGCTGTTGCTGCGGCGCGCCTTCGCCTTCCTGCTTCGGCTTCTGCTGCTGCCGGTCCTTGGGCTTGCCTCCCCGGCCGCGCTGCTTTTTATCCTGCTGCGGTTCGCGCCGCTTCTCGGCCTTGGGACCGCTTGCCGGCGCGGCCTCGTCCCGCGGCTTTTCCCGCTGTTTTTCCCGGCGCTGTTCCTGGGGCAGCTTTCTCCGCTCTTCCTGCCGCTTTCGCTCCTCGGCCTGTCGGCGGTCCTCGTCCTCCCGCGCTTCGGCGATGCGGCGCTCCTCTTCATCGCGCTTGACCTGGATCACGGCCTGGCGCATACTGGCCAGGTCCTTCTTGTTCTCCTCGTACATCTCGAACTCGTAGGAGAGGCAGCAGAGCAGCCTGCCGCAGACGCCCGATATTTTCGCGGGATTGAGCACCATTTCCTGCTTCTTGGCCATGCGGATCGAGACCGGCTCAAAGTTCTTCAAAAAGGAGGCGCAGCAGAGCTCGCGGCCGCAGGGGCCGAACCCGCCGATCAAACGCGCCACGTCGCGCACCCCGATCTGGCGCATCTCGATCCTGCTCCGCAGCTTGTAGGCAAGGTCCTTTACCAGGTCGCGGAAATCGATCCTTGTTTCGGAGAAGAAGAAAAAGGTGGCCCGCGTTGCGTCGAGGGAATACTCGACGCGGATCAGCTTCATGGGAAGTTCGCGTTCGGCGATCATGTCCTGCGACATGGCGAACGCCTCGGCCTCGCGCTCGCGGTTCTTTTTTTCGCGGGCCAGGTCGTCCTCGGTGGCCTTGCGCACGAGCTTGCGCAAAAGTTTGGGAGCCGGCGCAGGTGCAGCCGGCGCGGCAGCAGCAGGAACCGTCCCTTCGGCCGATGCCGGTCCCGGTTCCGGTCCGTCCAAGCCGGGCTCGGCAACCGACGGCGCCTGCGGCCTTCGGATGCGCACCACCGTGGCCATCCCCAGGCCCCGGTCCGAGTCAACGATCACACTGTCGCCGACCGAAAGTTCAAGGTCTGTTGCATCAAAATCATATACTTTCCAATTGTCCCGAAACCGTATGCCTGCGATCTTCATGATAGTATATTCATCTCTTCTCTTTGGTCGGTTGTTGGTCTTGATCCGCCGCGCGCTTAGAGCCTTCCGAGCCTGAGCAGCAGGTTCTCGGCAACAAGCTGTGCGCTGACACGGCGGTCAAGGAGCTTCTTGCTCGAGGTGAACAGCTCCAGGTCAAGAAGCATCCCCGGAAGCGGCCGATGTTCACACCACTGCCGGAGCAGGTCCCGGCGGCTTCCATTGACCAGCAGGCGCTCCTCGCTGGTCTCGCGATAGACCACGGCATCGCGAAGCCACTCGATCCCGATGTCGAGCAGGCGTTCCAGCCGCTCGCGGTCCTTTCCATATGCCTCGGCCTGGTGAAGCGTCTCACTGGGACTGAAGCGCCCCAGCCCGCTCCAGAGCGTCAGGACCTCGTCACGGAGCGCCTTTTCCGCGTCAATGTCCATCTCGATGCCACGGCCCAGGCTCCCCTGCGCGAGCGCCGCAAGGAACCAGGCATCCTCTTCCGAGAGGCCCCGCTTGCGCGCCAGCGCCGCCGCAAGGGTGTGCCGGGGCAGCGGATGGAACATGATCTCCTGACAGCGTGACCGGATGGTCGGCAACAGGCTCTGCGGCATGGCGGTGATCAGGATAATGAGGGCGTCACCCGGGGGCTCTTCGAGGGTCTTTAAGAACGCATTTGCCGAGGCTGCATTCAACCCCTCGGCCCCGTCAACGATCAGGACCTTTTTGTTCCCTTCGAAGGGCCTGAGGGCAAGATCGGCCTGCGCCTCCCGCACCTGATCGATCTTGATCTCGTTCCCTTCGGCCGCCAGGAGGTGCACATCCGGATGGCCCCCTGAAGCGACCTTGCGGCACGAGGGGCAGCTGCCGCATCCTCCGTCAGGAGCGGCCGCAGAACAGTTCACGGCTGCAGCAAGGCCCAGGGCCGTCATTTTCTTGCCGATGCCGGACTCACCTGAGAACAAATAGGCATGGGCGAGCGTCCCATGGGCAATCGCCCGCTTCAGGATCTGGAGCGGCCCTTCATGGCCTTCGATATCGTTAAAGAACATGGAATGCATTGAGGCCTGCGGCCGTCATGGTAATAGCTATCATGGCACCTTGCTTTTGCGGGGCCCGTTTCGCGCCGTTCAGGCCAGGCATCGGTCCACGATCTCCCTGATCTTTTCCTGCACACGGAGCGGCGGCAGCGCCGCGTCAACGATCCTGATGCGGTCCGGCGCTTCCCGTGCCAGGGCCAGATACCCCTGACGGACGCGCTCATGGAACGCAAGCGCCTCGTTTTCGAACCGTGCTTCCGCCTCGAGCCCCTGCTGGTTGTTCCGGCCGCGGGCGCGGGCAAGGCCAACGGCGGCCTCCACATCAAGCACGATCGTCAGGTCCGGCCGCATCCCGGAGGTCACGAGCCGGTCAAGCTCCTGGATCAGCGTAAGGTCCAGCCCCCGTCCGTAGCCCTGATAGGCGATCGTCGCATCCGAGAACCGGTCGCACAGTACAATGGCGCCGCTCTCGAGCGCGGGGCGGATCACTTCCTTGAGATGCTGCGCACGGCTTGCTGCATAGAGCAAAAGTTCCGCAGAGGGGTCAAGGGCCTTGTTCCCCGGATCGAGGAGGATCTTCCTCACCTGGTCGCCGATCGGCGTGCCGCCGGGCTCCCGGGTGAGCGTAACTGCCCGCTGGTTCGATCGCAGATGGTCCGCAAGCAGGGAGATCTGAGAGGACTTGCCCGAACCTTCAATTCCTTCAAACGTGATGAACCGGCCCCTCACCTATTTGAGCTCCGCGAACACGTCGCCGTCCATCTTCAGCGCCGGGTTTGACGCAAAAAGGATCACCTGGGTCTTGGTGCCGAGTGAGCGGAGGACCTGGCATGCCGCCTTTTGCCGCATCGGATCGAAACCGGCAAGCGGGTCATCCAGCAGCAGCGGCAGCCGCCGTTTCCCTGCCAGGGCCTCGACGATCCCGGTCCTGATACAGAAGGAGATCAGCTCCTGCGTACTGGGGCTCAGGTCCGCAACCTGCACCGCCGTGTTATCTCTGGCATGCACCACCGGCCCGGCATCGCCGGCGATCTCGATCCGCACATATTTACCTGCGGTGACTGCCATAAGGTTTCGCTGCGCCGCCGCCTCCACTGCAGGAATGAGCGTCTCCATTTCGATCGCGCCGATGCGGCTGGCTATGCCGAGCTCTGCCTGAAAACCCGCTCCCGGCGCGGCTGCTCCGGGGTCGGGAGAGCTGAGATCGCCCGGGTCCGGCGCGCCAACATTCCAGGAAGATGCGGAGGAAGAACCGTCGGGCGGCAGTTCCGACTCGATCCGGTCGATATCCTGCCTGATGCTGTAGGTATCCAATGCGTATTGCGCCACGGCCCGGGCGGCCTTCTCAAGCTCAAGGACCTCCAGTTGCTGACCCTGGTACTCCTCGATGAGCGCATTGGGCGTCATGCTGCCGTAAATACGCTTCTGCTGCTCCGCGATATCGTTATGGAGTGAGAGAAAATGCCGGTAATTGTCGGCCTTTTCCTTAAGCTCTTCCGTTGTATTCGATCCCGTCGCCTTCATGCAGGCCATAATGTCCGCCCCGCCCTGTTCAAAGCTCTTTTCCAGGGCGATCCGGTCGGCCTCAAGTGCGTCGATCTCCTTCTGCACCACCGTGCGCTGCGCGCCCCTGCGCGAGCCGTTATACCATGCGCCGACAATAAGGACAGCGGCCATGAGGATCCCGAGCGGGAAGAAATAGTCCTGTTCCTCTGTAAGCACCGTCAGGGCGGCGATGAACGACAAAGCTGCCACCGCGGCTCCGGCGATGAACAGCTTGTCGGAAAGGATGTTCGCCGCCGGCACGCTGTCAAGCTGCGCCGTGAGCTCCGTGATCTGTTCATGCAGGTCGTCGGCGTCTGCCATCTTTTTGCTCTGCTGCTCCACATGGGCGTCGATCAGCTCGGCCAGGTTCGGCGGCAGCGCGGCACAGCCCTTCAGCTCTTCAAGGCGCGCTTCCATTTCCGTGCGGCGGTGGTCGATCTCGTCCAGGGACTCCAGCTTCTTGTGCAGCTCGTCCAGTTTGAGCTTGCCAGACTGGAGGCGATACTCGGCGTCGGCCGCCTCCTCTGCCTTGCGAAGCGCTTCGCGAAGCTCGGCAAGCCTTGCTTCGCCGGCCGCTGCCTTGCCGGTCTGTCGGGCAGGCTGGTTCCGGGGCAACGGAGAAGCCGCAGGGGCTGCAACAGGGGATGCAGAACGGACCACGCGCTGGTCACGGCGGAGAATGAAGATTCGGGCATATTCCTCTTCCGTGATGCCGGCGGTCAATCCGGCCATGAAGGGCACGGCGCTTTCCCAGGTCTTGTACAGGAGGCTGAATTCTTTGGTGGCAGGATTATATTTCGAAAGGTTCACTGCGCGCTTTGAGAAATCCTGGATCAGCCGGTAATAGCCGCCATCGTCGCCATAGACGACCACCGCGCCGCGGGAGGCGTCGGGCACTTGTCGCGAAATGAGCGGGGCCATGCGTGAAGGCTGGTCCACGGGAAAGAGCAGCCGCTGCACACTATCCACAGCCGCGGTTTTGCCTGCTTCGTTTCCTGCGGCAATGAGATTAAAACCGCTTTGGAACCTGAGGCGGGCCAGCTCTCGAAAGCCCCGGATCCCCTGCATCACAAGCTCCACCAGGAACATAGCGAAGGCTCCTTTCACCGAATTCCGGTTACTATAGCGCAAGTTGGAGAAAGTTGCAACAGGGAAAACTCGCCCTAGAGCCGCTCAATGGCCCTTTTCAGGGCTTCCGCCTTCTCGAGCGTTTCCTCGTACTCCCGCTGCGGCACGGAGTCGGCAACGATCCCGGCCCCGACCTGAACGTGGGCCTGCTGGTCCTTGACCACGAAGGTCCGGATGATGATGTTCAGGTCCAGGTCGCCGGTGTTCGCCAGATACCCGATGGACCCGGTATAGGGGCCGCGTGCCACCGGCTCCAGCTCGTCAATGATCTCCATGCAGCGCACCTTCGGCACCCCGGTGATCGTGCCGCCCGGGAACACGGCGCGGATGAGGTCGCATGCGTCCTTTCCCGGGGAGAGCGTGCCGCGCACATTCGAAACAATATGGATCACGTGCGAATAATCCTCAACCACCATCAGCTCGTCGACCACGACCGTGCCGTAGTCGCAGACCCGGCCGAGGTCGCTCCGCTCAAGGTCAAGCAGCATGATGTGCTCCGCGCGCTCCTTCTCGTTCGTCAGGAGCTCCGCGGACAACCCCCGGGTCTCTCTGCTGTCGCCGCCCCGGCGGCGCGTACCCGCGATAGGCCGCGTGTCCGCCACGCCCTTCACCAGCCTGACGAGCCGCTCCGGCGATGAACTGACGAGCTGCAACCCCTCGAAATCCAGAAAAGCGGCAAAGGGAGAAGGATTTATCTCACGCAGGATCCGATAGAGATGCAGGGGGTCCACAGCGCCGATGGCCGCTGTGAACCGCTGTGAAAGATTTGCCTGGTAGATGTCGCCTGCCGCGATATATTCCTTGCAGCGCAGGACCATCGATTCGAAGATCTCTCGCTGCATGTTCGGCTCAAGACGCACCTGGCCGCTGTTTTCTCCCGTCGAGGCGGGCGGACCCGGCATTGCGCTTGGCACGAAGCCTCTCCTCCGTGGCCGAAAGGCGGGCCACGGCCTCATCATAGAGCCGCTCCCACTGGTCCGGATCAGGCCTGCGGAACCCCATTTCCTGCTCACGCGCGCCGGGATTCACGATGATCCAGGCCCGGTTCAGGAGGTGGTCGAAGGCTACGACCAGATCGACGAACACAAAATAGGCCTCGGGAATATCGAGGTCGCGTTTCGCGTTCTGCGGAACTGCCTCGAATTGACGAACAAAGTCGTAGGAGAAGAATCCGACGGCCCCGCCGGTAAAGGGCGGCAGTCCCTCGATGCGTTCGGTGCGGTAATTGGACAAAAGCTCCCGGAGCTTCAGGAGTGGTTTTTTATTTACCGTTGCACGACGCCCATACTTGCCCGCAGGTGTTGCCGGCAGGCACAGTTCCACATTTTCTCCCTGCGACCGGAAGATGAGGTAGGGATCTGACGTGACAAAGGAATACCTGCCCGTCCGCTCGGTGACCCGGGCGCTTTCGAGCAGCACGGCATGGCCGCCTGACCGAAGCGCTTCGAGCGCTGCCATTGGGGTGAGCGCGGGCTGGTCAAGAACGGCATGAAGCGGCAGTATGCGGCCGCTTCGGGCCGCGTCGAGGAATTCCTGTTTTGCTGGCGATATCGTATCCATAAGAAATTATCCGTCCGATATTAAAGTCTCCGGGACGGACGGTCAAGACAATTTTAAAAAATTATTGCAACCTTGACATTTTGTGCTATACTGAAATTAAAGAATAAGTGATCTTTGAAAAGAGTAAAAGTACAAAACGGCGTTGCCGGACCAGCACCGTTCGGTGTATGCTTTTTAACACCGCTTATTAGGACCACGGTCGGTTGTTCTGATATGCCGAGATTGGAAAGTGGGCTGCAAGTTGAGTGGCCAGGCTCCCAACCTACAGGGTTCAGGATGACAGGAATTACCGAAGGCCCTCCGCCGGCTGCGAACACGGGAGAAAGGATCAATAAATGTACTACACCGGGTCTGCGCTAGCAGAGCCAAAGAAGCACAGTATTGAATTCCCGTAAGTATCAGCTGGCCTCGCGGAATGTTAAAATCCTTGGCCCGTAAGCAACGCCTTTTTTATGTATTTCCCTGCCGACCATGTAACTCATGGCCGGCTTTTTTATGGTATTAATTCAAGTCAAAATATCGTCCGCAGATTACGCAGATTACGCAGATTTTAAAGACATGATTTAAGCTGCTTTGCCTTAATCTGTGAAATCTGCGTCATCTGCGGATAAAAGATTTTGCTCTGATGTTTATCCTTCCTTATCAGACGTTCACGCTCTTATTGATCAATCCAAATGGTCTTCTATGCCTTTAGCATCTCCGGATTGGTGTGTGGAATGAACACCGCGCCCAGATATTCCTTCATAAACTCCGGGTCGTCATCCATGGGTTTGTACGTGATCTTTTCCGCAAGGGCATTCACCGTCCGCACCAGCTCTCCCTCCGTGAGCAGCAGGCGCGCTCCGGCAAGCGATGAATTCCCGAGCGGCTTGACGATCTCAGGAGGCCAGGTCGGCAGCATGCCGATGCCCACAGCCTTTTCCGCATTAATGCCCGTGCCGAGCGCACCGGCGACATAGACCTTATCGATATCGCCGAAAGAGATGCCGACCGAACGGGTGAGCACCAGAAGCAGCGTGAACATGGCTGCTTTGGATTTCATGAAGCTCTGGATCTCGTTCTGCGTGATGTACAGTGAGTCCTGGCAATCGCAGGCAATGGCGAAGGCCGGCTCTCCCTCCCGGGTCGTCACGTGCCTGCCGGGCTGCAGCACCCCGCTTTTATCGATCACTCCCGCCTGGTACAGTTCATAGAGCAGGCTCACCATGCCTGAGCCGCAGATCCCTTCGGCCGGCCCCTGGTCAAAGGTCTTGCAGGAGATGTTGGGGCCGTCTATCGTCACATCATACACGATCCCCTTCCTCGCCCGCTTCCCGATCCTGCTGATCCCTTCTTCGAGCGCAGGGCCGGCCGCGCCGGCGCCCACGATCATCCAGTCCCGGTTCCCGATCACCACCTCTGCATTGGTGCCCACATCGATCAGGATCGAGATCTGTTCGGAGCTGAACATGCCCGACGAAAGGATGCCTGCGGTTATGTCGCCGCCGACATAGCTTCCCGCGTTCGGGAACGCGTAGACGAGGGCTTCGGGATTCAGATGAAGATGCAGTTCCCTGGCGCTGAAGAACCCCGGCGTTCTCACCACCGGCACATAGGGATCAACGGGGATCGTGCGGATATCCAGGCCGAGGAAGAAATGGGTCATAACGGTGTTGCCTGCCACCGTCATGGCATGGATATCGTTCCGATCGATGCCTGCTTCATTACAGAGGGTCGCTATCAGTTCGTTGATGCCCCGGATCAGGACGCCGTAAACGTCCGCAGCGCGTGCGGACATGGCGTTGTGCAGGCGGGTCATGATATCGCTGCCATACGCGACCTGCGGATTTTCCAGGCTTCTCGTCAGCACATCCTGTTGGCAGTCATTATCGTAGAGCAAAGCCACGAGGTTCGTGGTCCCCAGGTCAAGCGCCAGGGAATAGGATCGTTCGGCCCCGATGTCAATAAGCCGGTATCCCGATCCGGCCCGTCCTACGATGCACGTGAACGCCTGCCCGGCATTCACGAGTGCCGGAAGTTTTTTCAGGACCGCAAGCGGGATCGCGAGGGGTCCAAGCCCGAGGGTATCCTCTATCCGCTGATCATGCGCCCGGCGGTCATCGCTCGTGGGGGGCGGCAAAAGGACAGTTCTTTTTTCTATGAGTGCGGTCACGGGATCTCCCTGCAAGGTCGTTTCATGCAGTAACGAAAGTGTAAAGTTCCACTCGAACCGGAAAGCATATGTCACGCGGAGGCGCAGAGATCGCGGAGAACTTCAATGGCTATGAGTATGGTTTAAAAAACCACAGGCATTGCCGCGTGAGACGCCTTTTGTTATTCGCTTTTGGTTCCGGCTTGTCCGGGTCAGGAAATAATGAATACCACAACCCGAAGAATACTGTCAATGGAATGTTTTTTAGCCGGAAGAACGCGATCAACAGTGCCGGCAATGGACGCCTGGAAATAGTGGCGTTCCTGATGGTTTTATGGTATATTCATAGCCGTCGTGATCACTGAGGAGGGGCGGGATCCGTGGCGCGGACAAAAACACCAACTATATTGCTCGTGGACGATGAGCAGGAGGTCCGCAGCGTCATTGCCGAAATGCTGCGTGAAATGAATTGTCGCGTTCTGGAAGCGGCAAGCGGCCACGAAGCGCTGGCGGCAAGCGACGCTCACCCCGGGGATATCGACCTGCTGCTCACTGACCTGATCATGCCGGGCATGACAGGCCGCATGCTGGCGGATATGCTCAGACCGCGCCGGCCGGGCATCGTCGTGGTTTTCATCTCCGGTTATGTGGACGATTCCCACAGTTCCCTGACGGAACAGGGGCTTTATTACATTAAAAAACCCATCACCGCAGAAGCACTTCTGGAAAAAATCTCCGAAGCATTGTCAGGCACCACGAAAGATCGCTGACACGCTTCCCTCAAGCCTCACCTGCTGCACGGAGTGCAGTTCATCCCCTTCACCAAGAGCCCCTGGCAATACCTGCCCGGGAAAATGCAGTGCACCCTCATCGTTTCGGTTATGATAGGAGACTCCTTGAATATCGCGAAATTGATACCCCCCTCATCGTCGCGCGCTCTCGAACGGGACCGGCTTCTCAGCAAACTGCAGGAATGGGATGAAAAAAAGCTGATCATCATCCACGGACAGGCAGGCCAGGGCAAGAGCACGCTCGTCGCAACCCACCTTCATTCGCTCGCAACACCGGCTGCGTGGTATACCCTGGACCAGGATGATGCCGACCCTGCTGTTTTTCTCGCCGGCCTCGCACAGGCGCTCAAGCGCATCTGGCCGGACCAGACGTTCCCTCCTCCTCCTATCCCGCAGAATGGTCCCAGCGCGTTCCGTGAAACAGCGGCTCTGCACCGCTGGACCAGTCAGACCTTCAGCAGCCTTCATCAACCGGGCCTTCTTGTGCTGGATGATTACCATGCCATAGCCTCGCCAATGGAGTTCGACCTCGTCCTGCGGACGCTGATCGACGCAACGCCTCCGCTGGTCCGGTTCATCATCATCTCCCGGACGCAGCCGTCGCTGGAGGTCGCCCGCCTCCGCGCGCGGCGCACGCTCGGCGTGCTTACGGGACAAGACCTCGCCTTCGATGACGGGGAAGCGCACGATCTCTTCCGCGACGTCTTCGGGATGCCGCTGGACCGGACGGAGAGTACTCGCATCAACCGCAGGGCCGAGGGTTGGCCTGCCGGGCTGGTGCTCACGCACGAATATCTCGCCCAGTCATCGTCGCAAAACAGCAGCGGTATCTTCGGAGCCAACCATGCTGACAAATTGCAGCCTCCGGTCTTTGAATATCTTGCGCAGGAGGTTTTTTCTCTGCTGGGTCCGGGCCTGCAGGATTTTCTTCTGCGAACCTCGGTCACGAACTGCCTGCCCCTCCGTCTCATCCAGCAACTGACCGGCCTGCCCTTGACCGCGGCTGCGGACAAGCGCTCGGTCACGTCCATGGTGCAGGAGCTGCAGAACAGAAATCTTTTTATTTCCGTGACCGACGACGGGGCCGTGGTCCGCTACCATGCCCTTTTTCACGAGTTTCTTCTGAAAAAACTGCAGGGATCGGCCAAACCAGCTGTCGTGCGAACGCTCTTCGCGACGGCGATCCAATACTTCGAGCAGGCCGACGATCCGGTTCGCGCCATAGACCTTTCCCTTGCAGCAGGCCAGGTCAAACAAGCGGTCCTTCAGATCGAGGCCTGCGGCCGGGACCTGCTTGCGCGTGGGCAGATCCAGACACTGCTCCGGTGGATAGGTGTTTTGCCTGTTGATCAGCAGGACCGGCCGTGGTTCCTGTTCTTTCGCGCAAATGCCCTGCGCTTCAGCGCTCCCGGCGAGGCGCTTCTGCTGCTGGACCGCGCTTTGGCCAGGTTCCGCAAGGAGCAGAAAACATCCAGCCGTTCCACGGGAGAAATGGCCTGCCTCTGCGGGATCATCGAGGCATGCTTCCATTCGGGCGGAGATTTCCACCGCATGGGGCGCGCGGCGTTGCTGGCGCAGGCGCTCCTGAGGCGCACCAGCCGCGTGTCGACCGCAGCGCGCGCCCGGCTGCTGCTCGCCGTGGGCACGGCATGGTTCTTCATCGGCAAGCTCGAAGAGGCCACGGAATCCCTGACGCAGGCACATGACCTTTTCTCCCGGCAGAACGACCCGATGTCCTGTATTACGAGCGTTCTCTACCTTGCTCCGAGCGCGCTCTACCAGGGTGATTTTCGCAAGGCCCGGACGGCGCTGCGCAAAGGCTTCGAAGCCCGCGCTGCCGTCCCCGATGACAAGGGAAGCCATGCCGCACTTTTGCTGATCCAGGCCATGACCGATCTGTTCGAGGGAAAATTTGCCGAGGCGCAGGAAACGCTTGGGCAATGCACGGCGCTCGTCGATGCCCATGCGCTCGTGTCGATCGGTTCCCTGGCGCTCGTCATCGGCGGGTGGCTCAAGATCGCACAGGGCGACCACCGCGGAGCGGAACTGCTTCTTGAGGAGTGTAAACGCCGGGGCGAGGAGTCGCAGGATGCCTTTTTTTCCGCGTCCGCAGCCCATCTGCTCGCCATCTCCCATATGTTCCAGCGCAGGCTCGTACCGGCGAAGACCCAGTCGGATTACGCGCTGTCCATACGGACCCAATCGGGAAGCAAGCTGTTCCATGCCATCTACCTCATCACCAGCGGCGCCATCCTCATGAAGCTCGGCAAACACGTGCGCGCGGAAAAGGAACTGCTTGGTGCACTCAGGATGCTTCAGCAGGTCAAGGCAGCGCAGCAGGAAGCAAATGCCCACCTGGTGCTGGCCCAGCTGTATGGAAAGATAAAAAAGAAAACCCTCGTGCAGAAGCATTTGCGGGCAGGTTTTTCCATCGGCCAGGACCGGGGCTTCACCTACTACGCCCTGTTCAATGCGGGAGAACTGTCACAACTCGCGCAGCAGGCCATCGCGCAGGGCATCTGCATTGATCACTGCACCGACCTGCTCAGCCTGCGTTCTGGAGAGCCACAAGCTCCGCGTCTTCAGGTCTACTGCCTGGGCGATTTCCGGGTGGAGCGGGACCAGGCGGTCCTCAGCGATGCAGCATGGAAAAGCAAGCTGGCCAAGACCCTGCTCAAGATGCTCCTGGCCCGGGACGACCACAAGCTGCTGCACGACCAGGTCATGGACACGCTCTGGCCGGACATTGGTCCGGAAAAGCAGCGGGCGGCATACAGCGTCATGCTCCACCGCATGCGGAAGGCGCTCGAACCTGGGGCCGGTCCGGAACCGGGAAAGGACGTCTTCTGCATTCAGCATGACCAGGACGTGCTTGCACTCAACAGCGCACGGGTCTGGACCGATGTGAGCGAGTTTCGAAAACGATTCGGACAGGCCACGCGGTTAAAGCGGACCAAGCGATGCCGCCAAAGCGCTTGAAGCATACGAAAGCACGCTGGCGATCTACCAGGGGGATTTTCTGCCCGACGATGCCTACAACGACTGGGCCGTCGATGCACGCGAGCGGCTGCGCTCTCATTACCACAAAGCGCTTGAGGATGCCGGCGAGATCGCCGAACTTCTGGACGACCGGAGCAAGGCGGCTCACTTTTACGACCTGCGGTTCTCAAGCGACCCGTGCAATGAAAGGTCCTGCCGCTGGCTCATGGCGTGGCACATCGCCAACGGGCACCGGAGCGAGGCCGTGCGCATTTACGAGCGCTGCGAGCGGGCGCTCAGCCGCGATTTGGACACGGAGCCGGAGGAGCAGACGAGAAAGGTTTACCGGAGGATCATCGGGGGGTGAGACTCATGCCCATCAGAGCTCCAGAGGGATCTTCGCTATTATTAGGCGAGGCCTTGCATTCTTCCCACACCTCCCGCCACTCATTTGCTAAGCATCTCCTGCAGACCAGTCATGATCACCGTACTGTTCAGGAAGTACCCAGTCACTCCGATGTTAAAACGACGATGATCTACACTCACTGTGTCCCGGGCAAGACGGTCCCGCAGCCTTGGGAAGCAACTGTGGTTTTTCTGCAACAACGCACACAACCTCTGCTCATTTTTACCACGATCCAGACAGGCCTCCCCTTGTTTAACTAGCTGATTGCAAACGCCTTCGACCCGCAATTGCCGTGGCACGGAGATTGCTATTCATCTTGATCAGAAGAAGACCTACCCATGCTCAGACTACAGCCGCCTTGTAAAAGCTCGGTCCATCTCCATGTTAACGCTTGTTCCTGTTTTGAAGCACAAGAACCTCAACGAATCTGCCCAGATGCTATCAGAGTAATGCAAAGCGGTGCTATGAAGTTTGCATAAGAAGTACTGTCTCATAGAGTTTTACAAAGAGGTCGAGACCGACGCGCTGTATGAAAAATAGAAGGAAACTTATGAGAAAACCAATTGTACTATTCTTTATTATCATGCTAGCTTTTCCCTGTCTGGTATTGGCCGAGATCGACACGGATCTACGCTTTAAATTCGGCAGTGCCACTGGATCTGACAGAATAGAATTCGAAAATGCAATTGGGCACGGTTCTGATAAGAGATGGAACCAACGCCCAGGTCGAACTTGTCCTTAGTCAGCATCGGGACGCCGCCTTCGGATTTGTTATGGCAATCGGTTTTTTTCATAGACAGCATTCGGGAGAAATTCAAGATCTATCGATTCCGATCAAGGTGGACTACTCGGTTTCCGGCATGAGTATCGCCCCGGGAGCGCGTTTGAGGATCAGCGACACATTGAACTTTGAAGTGAAGTTCGACATAGGGTTAAGCAACGCGGGTCAGGTTACGTTGAACAGCCCCGGAGTCAACTGGAATGCCACGAAAAAGGGAGACTATGGATCGGTATCGCTAATTGTCGGTGGGTACTATTTGTTTAAAAGTTCCTCTATTCGAGTCGGAGTAGAAGTCGGTATGCAGGAGTTCGAAGGCGATTTCGAAATATGGTCAAATGGCGGCAGCTGGTCTTCTGGAAATGTAACGGGAGAACGCGGAACGGCCAATATAGTATGCGGCTTTCAATTCTAATCAAAATGACCTGTATGCCATGCGGTTGCAATAATCTGCCTGGTTCCTTCAGGAGAGGTGCTTTGTCGGCATAATACGACAGGAGGATGAACTATATGATCGACGATGCTTGTTCCAGACGTGAGTTCCTGAAGAAGTTTGCTTTGCTGTCCGGCGGTACACTGATGCTGAGTGCAGCGTCGATCGCCTGTTCCGGACTGCCAAAGAGCGCGCTGCCCTCGCTCATCGGCATATACTTCTACGATGGAGACATGCAGAGGGTCGATCTTCGGGGAAATCAGACTGTCCCGGTTCATACGCAGTTTGCCTTTGTTTTCTCAACGGATATGAACACGGACTTGCATCTTTTTTCTTATAGGACCGGGATAACGTTCGTGGATTCGAACAACAACCCTATCGGCTTCAAAGAAGGCTGGGTCGATGCCCGGACGCTGAACCTGACCCCGTCCGCCGATCTGTCATTCAATACGGATTACATCCTTACGGTTTATAAAGCCGAAGATTCGATAGGCAATCCGTTGAACGATTATGCGGATGCGTCCGCAGCGTTCAGGACTACGAGTATCTGACGTGGAAAACCTATCACAGGCCAGAATAAACATGAGAGCCCGCTAAGGGAAAACCGCACACAGGAATCTATGAGAGGAACCGGCATTGTGAAATATTTTATTGTTTTTATAGCACTTGCATCTATCCTGCCAACTCACCTCATGGCGTCCCAGGACGAGGCTGCTAGCCATGCAAATGAAAACCAAGAGATAAGGGTCGAAAGTAAGGCTGCTCTAAAAGCGATGGAAAATTTCATTATGGTTTTCAGGTAGGTAGCTCAAGCAATGGGATTAAAACAAATGATACAAAATACCTGGATGAATCGGACGAAAATAGGACGAGTAATCTGTTAAAAACCGGCCTGGAATACGAACTAAGCAGGGCCTTTTCAACTCGAATTTCTTTAGGGTTTCAAAGTCAATCTGAAAGTGGATACACAGAACGTGATAGTACTATTACGGACGCCAGTGGTGAAACATTTACACTTGATGAGAGAAAAATTGATTATTCCAATAACGAGGCCGGAATATCTCTTTCACTCATTCACAACAAAAGACTTGGTTCCCGTTGGAATATCAGAAATATGCTCTCATTTGGTTACGCTCGCGGAGCGGAAGAATATGAAGAGTTTATAAAGACCGATAGAAAACACTGGGCGCTTTTTAGCAACCATAACCGATATACGTTAAATTCAAAGAGAAACTATGAAAGACGCTCAGTGTCATATGGCATTGAGGCTGTCTTTAAAATATTTGTGATTTCAGTAGAGGCGAGGCATTCAGAAATGAATACGAGATCAATCAACAATAGTCTATTAATATACGGCGAAGATTTTTCTTTTGGTGATGACGCTTATGCTTTTGCGACATACAGAAATGAAGTACAAGATCTTATAGCCTGGATAGGAATGAGATTCTAAGATTTTTGCCGCCTGTGCAGAAACATCAAAACCCTGTTCAACTTAGAACCGCCGGTAACGGCGAAGAGATCCGTGCGGCAGCGCTGCAATTCGTGAGAAAAGTAAGCGGCTTCAACAAACCTTCGAAAACCAGCTGACAGGATCGTTTTTTTCCATACCAGCGGCCCGATAAAAGTTTCACCATCAGTTATAATATAAACAGGAGACTCGCGAAAACCGAGCACCTCAATATTCCGTCCGCCCTTCTCAAGACGCTTGCTTATTTGCGTTGGATGGCCCTGAAGCAGGGAGGTAACGCTATGTGCAGAAACATCAAAACCCTGTTCAACTTCGAACCGCCGGTGACGGATGAAGAGATCCGTGCGGCAGCTCTGCAATTCGTGAGAAAAGTGAGCGGCTTCAACAAACCTTCGAAAACCAACGAAGCGGCATTCCTTGCGGCTGTTGACGAGGTGGCGGGAGTTTCCCGGAACCTGCTGAGCTCACTTGAGACGAACGCACCGCCGAGGAGCCGTGATGAAGAAGCCGCCAAGGCACGAGCACGCGCTGCTCAGCGGTTTCCCCGCTGAACCTTTCGCCGCATCGAACAAAATCCCTCTCCTACGACTGTCACGCTCACGGTCCCCGCACTGCTCCGATCAGAAGTCCAGCGGGCTCTTCATCTCTTTCATGGTCTTGCTCGGCACGTGTGGGTATAGATCATCGTTGTTCGCACATCTGCATGCCGCCGCATCTTCTCAATAAACAAGCGTACTTGTTCTGACTTTGCATCCGGCGGCGGATACTTGACCCGAAAATCAAGGTAATAGCGAAGCCATTTCCGGTAGTCATCCCTCAATGTCGCCGATACAGCCTTCTGTTCTAAAACCGCATTAAATTGCACAAGAATGCCTTCGGGATAGGCTGCACGGTCTCCTCCTGGAATTAGCTAATACCGTATTTGCATATTAGTTCGAATCCTGGGAACATACCATTATATGCATATTAGCCTTTTGCTCGAAGCTTAATTAAATCAGCAAGATACGTCAAGTTTTTTCTTAAATTCATTGACTCATAAAACGGTTCTATGCTACTGTATCCCGAAGAACTAAGAACTTGTTGAACCTGTAGAAAAACCCCTGAAAGGACGCATTTTAGGCCCTTGAGGGTAGCATTGCAATTCGACAGATGATAGTAAGAATGGCGATAGCGATGATCCTCAGCCCGAATGAAGGGCTTTCCCTCACTGATCGATCATCGCAAGACATCGTTGAAGTTTAATCGTGTTAAACGAAGCCTGGTGCATTGGCGTTTGAAAAGGTACTTTTCCTACAGACTCGTTAGCTCCATCACAAATGAAAAAGACACTAAAAATATTTGCGTTAATTGGAGCAGTAAGCGCTGCCATAGTGATCGGCTGGTATAGTTTTCTATTTATAGACTACTTTGCCAGCTCCCCCTTTGACGATCGTCCCTTTGGCAGAGAACTGTGGATTAAGAACTACAATAACCCGGACCCGAACAATCCTCGCGCAGAAATGATTACCGATTTAACGAAGAACTATTTAAAAACCAATATGACGCGAAAACAAGTCATAAACTTACTCGGCAAGCCCGACAGGCGAGACGAAAAGCGTTTTATAAGTTACCTCATCGGAATGCAAGGTTTTGCAAGTGACCCTGGTCAGCTAGAACTTGAATTCAATGATGAAAAGAAATTAGTCGGATATCATCTGGTCGAGAGGTGACAGCTAACGAGTCGTTCGAGCCGCCTCTGGCGGCTCAACTCATTGTTAATTTTGAAAAGGAGAGGTCGATGGTCAGAGTTATACAGCTTTTCTCCTAGTATGCTGGTGAGGCAGATGCTTTGACAAAAGATTATTTAATAAATAACGAGTGGGGTCCAAATTTTGGTAAATTAGAACTCTATTTCAAGTTCGCAAAAGATAACACATTCAAAACAGAGACGAACTTCGAAGGTGGGGCCGGGTACAGTGGAACATATAAAATTGCTAACCAAAAACTCGTTCTGAAAATTATCTCGGCCGGGGAAGGGCGGGAATTTATCGGCAAGGAGTTAATTTACGCATTGCTTACTGCGTTAATCATTCCTTTTTAGTGAAAGGTTCTCGACAAATTGCTGCATGATTGTAACTGATTTACTGTTCGCCGTCACCTGTCAACAGTGATCAAACTAAAAGATTGCGTTACTATCCTGACGCCTCTTAGAGTCCGCTTTACTTTTTATGGGGATACACGAAAGGCATCGTTGCATCCGTTGCGTAGAAACCTCTGCTTGCTAACGCACCCTCACCCTATTGATCAAATCGACCTTCTCAATGACCTGCTCCTTGCCTTGCCGGTCCATCCGGATCAGGTACTTCCCGTTGGAGTATACGATCTCGCCCTTCTCTGACAGATCGAAGTCGATCACACCTTTCTTGATGCACGTAAGCCTGCCATCCTGCTCCCGTCTCGTCAGCTCCCAGCTCCGGGGCGCGATGCCCGGGAATGCGTCGCCCTTCGCGCGGTTCTCCTTCAGCGCCTGCTCCGCATTGATCGTGTTGCCGTTCAGGAAGATCTCCTTGAGGTCCTTTTCCTTGGATTGCGTGGGGTTAGGCCCCGCAGAGGAAAGCGGTTCGCCAGTGTAGCGCATGCTGAAGAACTGGAGAAAGGAATAAAATGCCTTGCCCAGGCGCCAGGGGATGAGCAGGAAATCCTTGAAGGTCATCGACTGGTGTCCATTTTTTTTGTATGGCCGCTTGATGAAGAAGAGCCTGTCTTCCTGGTCCACCCGCGGCAGGAAGCAATCGTGTTTGGGTACGGATATCAGTTCGCTGATCGTTCCCGAGTCGAGATCCAGCCTGTTGATCGCCCGCTCACCGACCGCGAAATACCGCCCTGCTCCGTCCTTCCCGACGCCGGCCGAGTCGTAATAGACCGAACGGACCGCTTGTTTGCCCCAGACAGGGTTCTCGTCAACACACTCTCCCTCGGTCACTTTCCGATAGCGTGAGCTTTTCGGCTCGAACAGCGCAAGGTGCCGTTCCCAGGCGGAATCCTGTATTGACGCAATGATCTCATCGGTCCCTTGGTGATAGTCGATGTTCAGGAATGCGGTCTTGTTGTCATGGATGATGTGCCCTTCGGTTTCCGTATCATCCTTCGGGTTCTTCAAAAAGATGCCTGAATAGCTTTCCACGGACAAGGAGTAAACGATCTTGTTGTCCCGGGCAAAAGCGAGGCCGTTCACCACGGCCCTGGCGTCGATCTCTTCGGGTCCCGGGCCATGCTGCGGCTGGACTTGGCGGA
The DNA here is from genome assembly GCA_963818475.1 of Nitrospirota bacterium. GTDB lineage: Bacteria > Nitrospirota > UBA9217 > UBA9217 > UBA9217 > GWC2-56-14. The sequence goes on from CAWFSF010000005.1 coordinate 463,242, forward strand.
AGGCCGCGCCCATACCCTCGGTTTTCCAGGCGTTCTTCCTCTCGATCGTCTCGCGGTTTCTCTTGTACCTTTCCAGGTAATGGCAGGTTGCAAAAACAGCGGAGTTCCCTTCGCTGCAGCCCAGTCTGTTCCTCGCGCTGAATATGATCCGGTCATTCATCGGCATCCGTTCCATTCTCGTTCATCGTCCTTTAAGCAGGTTTATGGAAACCCGGTCGGTTGGGATCAAATCTTTACAATCAACATCCGCCCAGCAGTCGCAAAATATACAGATTCGTTCTTAACTAAGGTTACCTTAATGAGCGAATCTATTAATGGTAGGACACGTTCTAAATGCAAAACTTGGAATGGGAATTGATGTTATCTCGGAGGGGCAGGTTAATTATATGGATATGCAACCTATTGTCAAGGACGATGATGGGGTAATTTAAGGGTAACGGAAGAGATTTACACCTATTGATTACTTGACAAGTTTCAGGACATCGGTTACCCGGATATGTCAAGACATCGGTTACCCGAAATCCATTTAAATTAGGATGTCAGTTTCCTTAATGCTGTTTGATGCTATCATGCTCTCCTAATCTGAATCAAGAAGGAGAGCCTCTATGGAAGAAGAACTCAGACAGGCAGCTATTAGCCGACACATCCAGGGAGGCGAATCGCCAAAGGATGTTTATACCAGCCTGAACCGATCCAAAAAGTGGTTCTTCAAATGGCTGATACGATATCGAACCGGCGGACCCGACTGGTACAAAGAGCAATCTCGCGCTCCCAAAACAAAGCCCTCAGAAATCGACGAGAAGTCGAAAGAGCGTATTCTTTCGACCAGACAAAACTTGGTGGATGCCCCTTATGCCCAAATTGGAGTTTCCTCCATAAAATGGGAGCTTAAGAAGCAAGGGTTGCCGTTTCCCTCGGACAGCACGATAAACCGGGTGTTGAAACGCGAAGGGCTCGTTAAAAAAAACAGCTTATGCGCCCAAAGGGGTCGAATACCCGTACTTCACCGAAGCCTTGGGATGCAACAACATCCACCAGATGGACCTGGTGGGGCCGCGCTACATTAAAGATGACGGCAGATTCTATGCGCTGAATGTCATTGATCTGTTCAGCCATGAAGTCTACACCGAGGCTCAAAGAACGAAACAGGATTCCCACGTCTGCCAAGGCCTTTTGCGCTGTTGGAAGACCGTGGGCATCCCTGATTACCTGCAGATGGACAACGCGCTGAACTTCCGGGGCAGCAACCGGCATCCCAGGTCCATGGGGATGGTCATACGGCTTTGTCTGAGTTACGGTGTCCATCCGGTATTCATCCCGATCGGAGAACCATGGCGTAACGGCGTTGTGGAACGTTTCAATGACACCTACGACAAACGGTTCTTTCGTCGGCAATGGTTCTCAAGCTATGCTGTGCTGAAACAGCAGAACAAGAATTTTCAACGGTTTTCACAACAAGCATCACCGATACAGCTGCCTCAAAGGGAAAACGGCTCATGAAATGAAACTGGCCCACGGCTTTGCGCCAATAACCGTGAGGTCGAATAGCAAGATGCCGGATCTTAGCTTCATCCCGGATGGAAATGTATCTCTCGTACGGTTCATCCGGAGCAATCGGCAGCTTGATATCTTTGGAGAACGTTTCGAGGTATCAAGAGACCTCATATACTCTTATGTCAGGGCACAGATTGTAACGAATCTACATGCTGTGCAGCTCTATCTAGGAAATGACATCGTCGATACTTTTGAGTACCTAATGCCGGACGATTTACTACCAGTTGAGCAAACTATCAGACTCGGGTAACCGATGTCTTGATATATGGGACCATTAGAATCGGGTAACCGATGTCCTGACATTTGACAATTACTGGCAGTAGTGCACGTCAATAATCACCACCCAAGCGTAAGCGCGGAGAACTTCATCCGGTACAGCACGATCAGCGTGAACAGGAGATAGAGGATGACCGTTGCCAAGGTGAGCGTGCGCTGGAGCTGCGGGATGACGCGCACCATGCTGCCGCGGTTCCTCCAGGGCATCAGCACGCCGGTCCCAAGGCCGGTGACGGCACCGCCGAGCAGGGTGGCGTACAGCGCATACCCGATATAGCCGTACTCTTTCTGAAGACAACAGAAGGGGCAGTGGTGGGTGGGAAGTTCGTAGATGTAGAGGCTGATGAACGAGATGAGCGACGCAACGCCGATGAGGAAGGCGATCAGGCTTGCTACGGAGAAAGAGCCAGCCGCCCCTTCCTTTCCGGTAGAACACGATGGCCGCTCGCAAAGGTTGCTGCCATGGCAGCAAAAAAGGCGATCGCCATGGGGCGTGCCGGGAGTGCGGCAATGTCTCCGCTGATGTTCCGCGTGTCCTGGCTGAACAGGGCGCCGCAGCAGGAGGTGATGATGTCGGCATGGAGACCGCTGAAATACTGGTACTGTTCGTAGGCTTCGAACAGCACCAGCGGTGCGATCAAAAGAAGCAGAGCGTATTTTGCCCGGATGAGCGGGTAATCGTAGCCCCGGGTGTCGGCGTAGTTCACGATGAGCCAGGTCCCTGCCAAAAGGAAGTTCACGATCTTGAGCAGCAGCACGGGATAGCCGTATTCGTTCACGTTCAGCGTTCCTGCTGCGCACATGGCGCCAACGAACAGGCCGTGCAGGTTGTCAGCTGTGTAGATGTACAGGAAGAGCGACAGGATCTGGAACACGAAGGTGTAGGACAGGATGGTCGAGACGAGATAGGTCTGGCGCTCAAGGCCCAGCTGGAGCTCGCTGCCGCTTTTGATGTTCCAGAAGAACAGGATCCGCACACCCACAGCGCCTGCCAAAAGCACCATGATGCCGGCAAGGAGCGACATGGTCATGAGCGAAAGGACTGCGGGATGAAGGATCATGGCTTTGGCCCGGAGGAAGTGATCACGCCGTCGCGCATCTCAACGACCCGGTCTGCCAGGGGGGAATCGAATACGATAGGATCGTGGCTCGCGATCAGGATGGTCTTGCCTGCTTTTTTAAGCGTGCCCACGATCGTCATGAACTCCCGGGAGAGCGCGGTATCCAGATGGGCTGTGGGCTCGTCGGCAATGATGACCGCGGGATCGTTGATGAGCGCTCGGGCAATGGCAACGCGCTGCAGCTCGCCGCCCGAAAGCCATTCAACAGGAGATGCTGCATGGCGCGCGATGGAGAACTGCTCCAAAAGCTCCCCTGCGCGCTTTGCGAATTCGCGATGGTCCTCGCCTGTCGGGTAGGCCGGCAGCATGACGTTCTCGAGCACCGAGATACCTTTCAAGAGATTGAACTGCTGGAACACGAAGCCGAAGGTCCTGCGCCGGATGTCGTTCAAAAACCGCTCAGGCAGGCTCGTGATCTCGACACCTGCGGGCTCTTCCGAAGCCATCCATGCGGCCCGCATCCCCGTGAGCACGATCCTGCCCGACGTGGGGCGCGCCATGCAGCCGATGAGCGTCATGAGCGTGGTCTTGCCTGAGCCGCTCGGGCCTTTCAGGATCGTGACCTTGGCCGGTTCGATGTCGAGGCTCACGTCATTGACCGCGACGAACTGGCTCGCCTTGCCCACATGGAAGCTCTTGGTTATGTTCGTAAGCGAGATCATGTTCATGTTACGACCTCATGGCGGCATCGGGATCGATGGTGGCCGCGCGCCAGCAGGGTATGATCGTAGCGAAAGTATAAGGCGCCACGGTCAGGAAAAAGAGCACGCCGAGCTGATAGGCGTCCACTGCCGGCACCAGCGTGAACTGCGGGTAGAGCACGGACCAGCCTTTGAGCACGGGCTGGAACAGCGGGGCTGAGAAGAAATAGACATGGACAGTAGGCCGCGATGACGCCGAAGAAAAAGGCAGAGAGCGAGATGACCGCCCCTTCCCAGAACTTGAGCAACAGCACGTCCGACGTTTCCCAGCCGATCGATTTCAGGATGCCGATCTCCTTGCGCTCTTCAGCGGAGAGGCCCGTTGCCCGGTCCCAGGCGAAGATGATGAACGAAAGCACCGCCGCGATCATCATGACGAGCATCATGCCGCCGCGCCAGTCGAAGATGGAATCGTAGGTCCTGAGCATCTCGCTCTTAAGGATGGGCCGCGCGTCCGGGAAGCGGTCCACGATCTTCTCCGCCAGAGTGGAGAGCTCACGTGAGTTCGCGACCGTCAATGCCAGGTCCGTTGCATGGCCCTGCGGGAACTTGAAGAGCTTCCGGAAGTCGCGCTCCGACATGATCACGAGATCTGCTGCTGCAAGCTCTGATTCGTAGGGCAGGACCTCTTTGATCTCAAGCTGCAGCAGGACTGGTTATCGTAGCTCTGGAGTATGATGACGTCCCCCACGGTCCGCGCGGCGCAGGCGTGAAACGCCGCTGCCGATCGTGATGGTCCCGGGAGCCATATCAGCGGTCATGACGGTCAGGTTCCCGCCGGACGGCGCATCGTAGTAATAGCCCCAGAGCCGCGGCGTAACCGTGCGCACACCGCGGAGAGCCGCGATCTCCTTTGCATAGGCCAGCGGCACCAGGTCCTGCCTGCCTGCCACCATCCGCTGGACCACCATGTCGGGCGCGTCCTTCAGGATCAGCGTTGCTTCTCGTTTCATGGCGGACAGAAAGAACAGGAGCGAGGCGATGGCGAACACGATCAGCGTGTAGATCGCGAGCAGGGAAAGGTTCTTGGTCTTCCGGCGCAGGAGCGACGAAAGCGAGAACTCGAGGATGTTCTTGTGGCGTTCGATCGATCTATTCATGGCGCCCTCCCAAGCGGACGCGGGGCAGGCACGAGCGATCCTGACGGGAAATGCTCCAGCGCTATCGGATGGTCCTGGAACGCGGCATGGACGTCGCCCAGGCAGGGTGGCGCGTATACCGCGCCTCGGTAAAGAGGCAGAGGTCCGTGAGCTGCAGCTCCTGTGCTATGCTGCTGCTCGATGCAAGCAGCTGGTCAGCCCGGCCTTGAGCAGACCGCGCATGCAGCATGAGCAGGGAAAAGGCCATGACATTGACGATCGTCAGGACGAGGAAGACAGTGGATTTGCGTATGCAGGTGGTCTTGATCAAGATTCCATCCTTAAGGACTTTTCACCACTGAGTCACAGAGGCACGGAGAAAAGCGTGTCGTTAAATCTATTTTTGCCACATAAGTCACAAAAGACACAGAAAATAATTTTTTATCTCTACGTTTTTACTTATGTGCCGGCAAATCACGACTTTGTACTAATTCATCAATCTTGTTTCTTTAAGCTTGTCCTTCTCCGTGTCTCCGTGACTCCGTGGTGGACAATGACTTTTAGTTGCTTATTCGAGCTGCTTCATGACCTCGGGAGTGATCTCCTTGAACTGCAGCACCTTCTTCCCTTCATGGTCCTTCAGGAACGCCTTGGCGTCGGCTTCAGTCTTGAATGCTACCAGCTCCTTGCCCATGGGGCCGAAAACGTCGCTGCCGATGACGTAGAAAGCCTTCTTGCCGTCGATGAGTGAAAGCGTATAATAATCCTTCACCCAAAGGTTTTCAATGTCAGCCGCGTCTCTCTGCGGCTCGTACTTTTTGATCGCGAAGTAGTAGGTGAACAGGTCTTTGGGGCCGTCAAAGAAGCGTGCCGCGGAATCCTTGAACACGATGACGCCGGTCCAGTCCGGATACTTGGTAACGAACATGCCGCAGACCATGCACTTGTCCGTGGCAGCAGGCTTTGGGGGTTCCTGCTCTCCGGCCAATACGGGAAAGACCATGTATCAGGAACAGCAGGGAAGCGAATAGCCAGATGCGTTTCATCTCTTGCTCCTTTCCATGCGACGGGAGATCAAATGAGAGAATATAATAAAAGGAATCAGCAAATTTAAGCTGAAACCCTTTGCACGGATCAAGCGGATAACGACGAAACTCATTTCTGATTGCATCCGCCCTTATCCGGCTGTTCATCCGATCCTTCCGTGTCTAAAAGATTTTTCCAGGTTGAAGTTCGCGCTCAATGGCACTCTGCATCGAACGTACTCGTGACTGCCGAAACCATTGCAACTGATGAATGCGCCAATTGCTGAGCCTTTCCATCTTTCAATTGCACAGCTCCGTCGTCGGCAATGATGAGCCCGGGGTCCTTGATGTCCTGCTTCGTCAGATTCCGCATCAGCGTGATCGCCTTCCTGCTGCTGTCCTGGACCGGGATCCCCTGGGCGCCGAGCTTCACGGGCATGAGTTCTCCGTCCTGGAAATCGCCGGTCAGAGCATCCAAATGCACCGTGAGCACCGCACTTACGCCGTTCGGCCCATCGATATTGAAGCGTTCATAGGCAAGGAAGTTCCCGAGACTGTAGGCGATAAGTTTTCCCTGGTACACTTCGAGCGCACGCAGCACATGCGGGCCGTGGCCGAGCACCAGGTCCGCGCCTGCATCGATGACAGCGTGCGCGAAGGCAGCCACATTGCCGCGGTCCTCGCCCAGGAACTCCTCGGTCGCATACGTCACATGCTGAGCAGTGGAGCCTTCTGCTCCGCCGTGGAATGAAACGACCACAATATCATTCGTTTCTTTGAGCGACCGGACGATCTCCGCTGCCTCTGACCTATTCTGCATGGGGTACGCATAGGGCGCCTCGAAATAGAAGAACCCTACCATGGCAATACGCCTGCCCTTGATGGTATAGCTTGCAACCCTCTTGCCACCCACCGGCTGGATCTCCGCAGCTCCGAGGGTGCTGATCGTGCTCTCAACGCCTTCTTTGCCGAAATCGGAAGCGTGATTGTTCGCGATGTTCAAGGCTGAGAAGCCCGCGTCCTTGAGATAGGCAACATACCGCAAAGGCGTTTTGAAGGCGTAGCAGGTCTTGCCCGGCTTTTTGCATTTCGTCGATTCACCCTCATCGAGCAGCGGGCCTTCGAGATTGCCGAAGAGAATGTCCGCTCCCTGGAAAGATCCCTTCACTGCATCGAAGATGCCCTCCCCGTCATGAGGCGGCAGCAGGGGATCGGGATAGGTCGTGCCCATCATGATGTCGCCCACTGCCGTAATGGTCAGCGTCTGGTCAGGCTGCTCCTGCGCTTGTCCCGGGAGCGGGAGCAGGCAGAACAGGAGGCCGATGAAAGAAATGAAAAGTCGAATCATATATCAGGTGTATCCTCTCCAGGTGTTCCATCAGGATGTTAAAAAGCCCTCAAGGTGTCATTGCGAGGAGCGAAGCGACGCGGCAATCTCTAAGTTCATGATTTATATAAAACCGAGATTGCTTCGCTTCGGCTCGCAATGACGGCGAGGGCCCCCTCGCAAAGACGGCTTAAAAATGCAACGCTCGGCATGCGCTATCCGTGGCAGAAACGTACCAAGAACGTACCCTACCATAAACCACTGAGTGACTTCAATATGATTTTATTCTTGAGCGGGAAAAAAGGAGACCTCCGTGAGTGCGTAAAGAACGCAGATCGCGGAGGTCCGGGGGAGATGAAATAAGGAAGCGGGAGGCAGTTCATTCAGCCGCCGCTTAGTGCGATTTCCGGGACTGCTCCATCAGCACCTCATTGAGTTCGGTCTCGCCTAATGCTCCCATGCGGACCAGGATCTGACCGATAAGATCGCGGCTGTTCTTCTGATGGTCAAGGGCAAATTCAAGGTCCTGCTGCATGATCCGATCTTTCTCCATCAATAATTGACCTATGGGGCGTACACCTTCTTTTTTCGATTCAACCATACGATACCTCCTGGTTCAGGCGTCGGCCCCTTGAGCTCGCAGCCACGCTTAACTATTTTTTATAGTGTTGAGTAATTATATTGTTTAGAACGCCAAATGTCAAGCGCTTTTTTAATAATTAATCATCATAAAATCAAATACTTAAACTATATGGTAGTGTACATGGATATGCAATATAAATTGCACAAAGATGCATTTCCGTCCCAAGAATGCGGGTTGAAAAATGATATAGTCGTTCAAAACAATGGCGGCGGGGAGGGACTCTTTACGAAACTTGAAAAAACAAGAGCGCCTGAATAAAAAAACGGCGGGTCTCTGCTCTACCCGCCGTTCAGCATCATGTTTATTCGTGCACGATCGATCGTTACACGTTGAACCTGAAGTTCATGATATCGCCGTCCTTGACCACATATTCCTTGCCTTCGGAGCGGAGCAGTCCTGCCGCCTTGACCGCCTGTTCGGTCTTGTACTTCACCAGATCGTCGAAGTGGAACACCTCGGCGCGGATAAAACCTTTTTCAAAATCCGAATGGATCTTGCCGGCTGCCTGCGGAGCCTTGGTTCCCTTGGTGATGGTCCAGGCCCGCACTTCCTTCTCGCCTGCGGTCAGATAGGTGATGAGTCCCAGCAGCTCATAGCCCGCGCGGATCATCCGGTCCAGGCCCGACTCCTTGAGCCCCATGCCGGCGAGGTACTCCTTCCGCTCTTCCAGCGGCAGCTGGGCGATCTCTCCCTCCACCTGGCCCGAGATGACCACGACCCTGGCGCCTTCTTCTGCCGCGATCTTCTTCACGGCATCCACATGCGGGTTGGGCTTGTCCACCATGTCCTCTGCCACGTTCGCCACATACAGCACCGGCTTGGATGACAACAGCGCATAGTTCTTGAGCCACAGGGTCTCTTCGTCGGAATGGCTCGCCCGGCGGATGGGTTCGCCTTTGCGCGAGCATGTCCTTGAGCCGCCGCATGAACTCCACTTCTTCCAGCGCCTTCTTGTCGCCGGTCTTGGTCATCTTCTCGGCCTTGTACAGCCGCTTCTCGATCGCGTCCAGGTCGGCAAGCATGAGCTCCGCCTCGATCACTTCGATGTCTTCCTTGGGGTCCACCTTGTTCGCCACATGGATCACGTTCGGGTCTTCGAAGCAGCGCACCACGTGGGCAATGGCATCCACCTCGCGGATGTTGGCCAGGAACTTGTTCCCCAGCCCTTCGCCCTTGGAAGCGCCCTTCACCAGCCCGGCGATGTCCACGAACTCCATGGTCGTCGGTGTGATCTTCTTGGGCTGGTAGATCTCGGCAAGGACTCCGATCCGCTCGTCCGGCATGTCCACCACGCCCACGTTCGGATCGATGGTGGTAAAGGGATAGTTGGATGCCTGCGCGCCTGCCGAGGTGAGCGCGTTGAAAATGGTGGACTTGCCTACATTGGGAAGCCCGACGATGCCGCAGTTAAAACCCATGATATGCTCCTGAATGCGAAATTTAAGTATGCCGCAAATTAATGAAGAAAGACTGAACCTGAAAACGGTTTTTTTGACACGGATAAGATCGGATAAAAACCGGATAACGGCGGATTAGCTTCTGAGGAAGGTTTACCCTTGGGAAAGACCCTCACCTTGATCCTCTCCCCGGGGAGAGGGTAGGGTGAGGGGTTTTCATTTGCCGTTGTGCCGAATCGTCGGCAGGGATGCCTTATCCGCCCTTATCCGATGTTAATCCACTTCTTCCGTGTCAAAGGTTTTTTCCCGCCGTTACTTCTGACAAACACTGAGCACGATGACGCAATAAAAAACCCGGAGCCGTCTTGCTGCTACGCTCCGGGCCTGCAGACCTTACTTCTGGTTGAATTGGTTCATGGCTTTTGTAACGCCCTGGGCAACGATCACTCTGGCCGCCTCGGCTGCGTTCACAACGGCTGATGCCGACGCTTCGCGCTCCTCGGCGAAAAAGGGGCTGAGCACATAATCGGCAGTGTCCATGCCCGGCAGGGGCCTTCCGATGCCGATGCGGACCCTTACGAAATCTGCGGTCCCGAGATACTCGATGATGGAACGAAGCCCGTTGTGGCCGCCATGCCCGCCGCCGGTCTTTACCCTGACCGTCCCGGGGGCAAGATCGAGCTCATCATGCAGAACAATGAGGTCCACAGCCGATGCGTAGGCATCCTTCAGGAGCGCTGCAACCGACCGTCCGCTGTCGTTCATATACGTCTGCGGTTTGGCCAGTACGACCTTCTCGGTCCCGATCGCCCCTTTGCCGAGCAGGGCATGGCACTTTTCCAGGCTCAGTTCAATGCGTAAGCTCCGTGCCAGTTCATCGATGGCCATGAACCCGGCGTTGTGGCGCGTGCGATCGTACTTTCTACCCGGGTTGCCAAGACCGACGATGATCTTCATGCGAACCTTGTCGCGTACCGTAGCGGCGCATTCTCATGCAGCCCGTACGGCATGCTTATTTCTTCGGTGCAGCTGCCTTCGCAGCAGGTGCCGCTGCCTTGGCAGGCGCAGCGCCGCCCTTGGCCGGAGCGGCCTTGGCGTCGGCTTCGCCCTCTTTCTTCGGCTTCTTGACCAACTCGGGCTCACCCTCACCGGTTGCAGCAGGGGCGCCAGTGCCCAGCATGGACTCGAGCTTGGCTTCGGAGATCGGCGGCTGGATCGTCACGATCGTGGCGTCGGCATCGTTCAGGATCTTGACGCCTTCGGGCGTCTTGATGTCCCGCACATGGAGCGACTCGTTCACCTTGACCGCCGCGATGTCGACATCGAAGTGGCTCGGGATCTGCTGCGGGAAGCACTCGATATCGACCTGATGCAGGCCGTACTGCAGGATGCCGCCTTCCTTCACGCCGATGGCGTTGCCCGTCAGGTGGATGGCAACCTGGACCTTCACCTTTTCGTCCATGGCGACTTCCATGAGGTCGATGTGCATGAGCTTGTTGGTGATCGGATCGAGCTGATAGTCCTTGATCAGGGCCATGCGTTCGGCGGCCTCTTTGGTCCCCTCGAGCGTGAGCGTGAGCAGCGCGTGTTTGCCGCCCTCGGTGTTAAGGATCGTCGCGACTTCCTTATTACCCATAGAGATCGGCATGGATTTACCGTGGCTGTAGAGCACCGCCGGAATTCGCGCGTTTCTCCGCAGTTCCCGGGCTACGCCCTTCCCTGCTTTTTCTCTTACCTGTGCTGTTAATGTGATCTTTTCCATTTCTCCTCCGATACAATTGATGGTGCAGTATGCATATCCCGGTTCAGCTACACGAACAGCGAACTGAGTGATGTTTCTTCATGGATCCGCGTGATGGCCTCGGCGAGCAGCGGCGCCACCGAAAGCACTTTCAGCTTCTTGCATTCTTTCTGCTTGCTGTCGAGCGCGATGGTGTTCGTCGCAATGAGCTCGCTCGAGCGGCGAATCGTTGATCCGCTTGATCGCCGGGCCGGAGAGCACGGCATGCGTGCAGGCGGCATAGATGTTCCCGGCGCCGTTCGCCTTGAGCGCGCGCCGCGCCCTCGGTCAGGGTCCCGGCGGTGTCGACCATGTCGTCGAGCAGCAGGCAATCATGCCCTTTCACGTCGCCGATGATGTTCATGACCTGCGCCTCGTTCGGCTTGTCGCGCCGCTTGTCGATGATCGCCAGGGAAGCGCCGAGCCGCTTGGCAAAGGCCCGGGCCCGCTCCACGCCGCCGGCATCGGGCGAAACGACCGTCAAGGTTCTTGAAGGTCTTCGCCCGGATGTAGTCGAGCAGCACGGGGGCCGCGAACAGATTGTCCACCGGAATATTGAAGAACCCCTGGATCTGTCCGGCATGCAGGTCCACGGTCAGCACCCGGTTCGCGCCGGCGGTGGTGATAAGATCGGCAACGAGCTTTGAGGTGATCGGCACGCGGGGCTGCACCTTCCGGTCCTGCCGGCTGTACCCGTAGTAGGGAAGGACCGCCGTGATGCGCATGGCCGAGGCCCGCTTGAGCGCATCGATCATGATGAGCAGCTCCATCAGATGCCGGTTCACCGGGCTTGACGTCGGCTGCACCACGAACACATCCATGCCGCGGACATTGTCCACGATCTGGACGTTGATCTCGCCGTCGCTGAAGCGCCCCACCACCGCGTTCCCGAGCGGAATGTTCATCTTCTGGCAGATTTCCTTCGCCAGACGCCGGGTTCGCGTTACCGGTAAAGATCTTTCAGTTCCCGTGCTCTCACCATTGTTTTACCCACTCCTCTTTTCCGCATGCTGGTTCGGGGACAGGGTAGTCGAACCCCGATTAAAGGCTTCAAAGGCCTCTGTCCTACCATTAGACGATCCCCGATTGTCGGTGAAGTCCGCGCTCCGGGCTCGGCCGGCTGAGTAAAAATGAAAAGGATAGGCTGCTGCCTATCCTCTCGCATGAGATGCAGAATCGGCAGTACTCGACTTCGTTCCGGTCGATCGTTCGCTAGGCAGCATCGCTCTCTTTCGGCGCCGGCTCCCGCTTTGCCGGATTGTGCCAGCTCACGCTCATATTCGGCGAGGACCTTGGACTCGATCATCTGCCGCGTTTCGCTGTTCAGCGGATGGGCGATGTCCTTAAAGGTCCCGTCCTTCATCTTCCGGCTCGGCATGGCCACGAACAGTCCGGCGTTGCCGTTGATAATGCGAAGGTCCCTGATCAGGAACACATTGTCGATGGTGATCGTGGCATAGGCCTTGAGCCGCTCTTCGTTGGTGACCGGGAACACCCTCACTTCTGTGATATCCATGGACACTCACCCCCGTGCCGGCTTACAGCAATGATATGCGCTTCCCTCCATCGGCCCCCGGAACCCGGGAGACGCTTCAACGCTGCGACCATGCATGGTGTACGCATGGACCGGGGAACAAGGCTCCCGGTGTCTTCACTGCCGAATATACCCGCTCAAGGGGGACGCCACCAGTGTCTCGGTGGGAAAGAGCTTCCATCCTCTGTTCGATAGATTCTCCGCTGCAGTCATGCAGCCCGTCCCGGTCTCGAATATGCCAAATACCGTTGGCCCGCTCCCGCTCATCAGTACTCCCGCAGCTCCCTGTTCCAGAAGCGATTGCCGGATCGTATGAATGACAGGATGCGCAGCCGCTGTTACGGTCTCAAGATCATTATGCAGCCCTGCTGCGATATTCCCGACCGTAAGCCGTAGAATTTTATTACAGTCTACTTTTTTTGTCAACCTCAAATTTAGATTTTTATAGACCCAGGCCGTGGAGGTCTCAAAACCGGGATTTACGAGCAATATCTGCAACTTGGGCAAAGGAGGCAGTTCCGTGAGCCGTTCGCCGCGCCCCTGCGCCAGGGCCGTGGGCCCGTACAAGAAGAAGGGAACGTCCATCCCGAGCTTGGCGCCGATCTCCGGCGAGCTCTTCCCGGTCGAGCCCGATGCCGAGCACGGCATTGGCCGCAACAAGCACGGCAGCTGCATCGCTGCTCCCGCCGCCAAGCCCGGCTGCAACGGGAATGGACTTCCGGATCGTTATGGAAAGCCCGGCTCCCGGCCTGCCCGCTTCAGCAGGGCGTGGCCGGCCTTCCAGGCGATATTGTCCTCTCCCGCCGGAATCGCATCGCTGTCGCAGCTGATCCGCACGCCAATGCCGTCTCGGGCGGCCACGGTCACCTCGTCGTAGAGGCCCACCATCTGCATGAGCATCTCCACATCGTGGTAGCCGTCCGGCCTGCGGCCGAGCACGGACAGGCAGAGATTGATCTTTGCAGGCGCTTTCAGCGTGATCGATTGCATCAGGGCGCTCCGGACTCCTCATCGGGAAGCGAAAACAGCGCTTCGTCAATGGGCACGTTCACATCGACCTCGGCATAGCCGATGGTCAGGGAAAATTTTTTGTCAGGGTTCTCGATGATGACCGCCCTTGGCATGAGGTAGTGCGAGGTTTCCGCGACCTGTTCGAACCGCGCCCGGTACACGAGCTTCCCGCCGCGGTACAGTTCGGAGATGACGGGCGTCAGCATCGTCCCTGAACCGGAGGGATGGTTGACAACCTGCACGCGGCGGACGAGGTCATCCTGGCGGATCGTCAGCTCGCAGAGGCCTGCCCTCCGCATGCTGCTGAAACCGCAGCCGATAGCGGCACGGGCGGAACATTTCCCGCGAGGGCGGAGCAAAGTTCCTGAACCTCCAGCCCTGCTCCGAACAGCCGCTCCAACCCGACGGCTCCCGGCCGCACCACCCGGTCCTGCCCCGGCAGCCGAAGCAGCACCTCCCTGCCGTCCCAGACCAGGACCAAAAGCGACTGGCCCAGCGGCCCGTAGGCCTCCATCCGGAGCCGGTCCTGCGACGCGAGCACTATACCCACATTGTCAAAAGACCGTTTGCGGCCCTTCCTGACCGTTTCAACGCCAGCCACTGCTTTGAGCCCGGCAAAGGACTGTCGCCGTTGTTCCAGGGCCTGAAGCAGCGGCCCCGCAGGGACCTCGGTAAGGGGGATCTCAGGTGGCTTGGGCAGGCAGGCAAACAGCAGGGAGAGGAGAGCGAATAGTAACTGGACGAAATGTCTTCACTTTGTCTTCTTCGCGCCCGGTTTCCTGCCCTTGAGCAGTTCGTCGGGATCGCCGAAGCCTGTGTTCTTGAATTTCTCGCGAAGCTTCCGGTTCTCCGGATCGAGCGTGAGCGACTTCAGCCATTCTTCACGGGCTTTGCTCCTGTTCTTGAGTTTGAGGTAGATCTCTCCCAGGTGTTCACGCATCACCGGGTCGTCGCCGGTCCGCTTGATCGCCATTTTCATGTACCCGAGCGCTTCGTTCAGCATGCCCTTCTGATAGTACGCCCAGGCAAGGCTGTCCAGGATGTAGCCATTGTCGCGCTTGATGAGCAGCGCCTGCTTGATGAGCTGGATGGCCTCATCGAGGTGCTCTCCCTGCTCGGCATAGCTGTACCCGAGATAGTTCAGCGCATCGGCATGGTCGGGTTTCAGTTCGATCGTCTTTTTGAGCGCCTCGATCATGGCGTCGCGCATGTCGAGCTTCTCATAGGCGATCGCCAGGCTGAACTGCAGGTCGTCCCGGTCGGGCGCGAGTTCGATCCCCTTTTTGAGAACGTCCACCGCCTGCTGGTAGTGCTTCTGCTCCATATGAGCATTGGCGAGGTAGAGATAGAGATCTGCCTTCCCCGGCATGTCCACCAGCGCCTTTTCCAGGAACGGGATCGCATCAGCAGTGCGGTTCCGGAGCTCATAGAGGTACGCGATCTGCAGGATGGCGTCGATATCGTCGGGCGCCGCGGCGAGGATCGTCTCATATTCCCTGAACGCTTCGTCGAACCGCTCCCCTGCCAGGAGCATTGACGCAAGATAGCGCCGTACCTTGAGGTCGTCCGGCAGCGCCTTCGCAACAATCCCGAAGGCCGCGACCGCATCGGGATATTGTTTCTTTTCTGCATAAATGAGCCCCATCCTGACCAGGGAATCATAGTCCCCGGGCTCGGCCGCGGTCACCTGCCTGAGCTGCACCAGGGCATTATCGAGCTCGTTCTGCTGGATGTAGAGCTGGGCCAGGTGGCGGCGGATGTCGGTGCTATGGGGGTTCGCCGCAAGGGCCTGCTGGTAAGCGCCGACGGCATCGCCCATGAGGCCTTGCACTTCATAGACGTACGCCATGCCGGTATAGGCCGGCTCAAAATCCTCTTTGAGCGCTGCAGCCTTCCGGAAGGCTTCAAGCGCCTCGGGATAGCGCTGCCGTTCGGCGTAGATCCGGCCAAGGTAGTAGGGGGACATGAGAGAGGCGGGATTCTGCCTGCCCTGGGCCTTGAACGTCTCGATCGCCTCATCGTACTGTTTCTGCGAAATATAGAGCAGGCCAAGATAGATGTAGGCGTCATCCTGCTTCGGGTCGAGGGCAATCGCCGCGCGGTAAGCATCCACCGCGTCTGCATACTGTTTTTTGTTCGAGTAGATGCTCGCCAGCAGAAGAAGGGCTTGGGGATCGTCGGGCGCACTGGCTGCTGCCTTCCTGGCATAGAGCACGGCCTGGTCGAGCTGTCCCTTCTTGAGCGAGAGCGATGCCAGCGCCAACAGGACCGTGGGGGAACTCCGGTCAAGCAGGTAGGCGGCCTCGTATTCCTCGAAGGCCTCATCCAGCGCACCCGCCTGTTCCAGCAGGCCTGCCTCCATAAAGTGCCGGTAGGCCTCGGCCTGCGCGCGCGACTCGGAGCTCATGCTGCCTGCCAGGGTTACCGGCATGCGGGCCGGCGTGGATGCACAGGATGCGGTAAGCACTGCCAGCGCCGCAAGAATGGAGAGGTATTGTTTTTTCATGTGCGTAGTGTAAGCCACCTGCGGGAGCGTGTCAAGGAGGTTGCCGTGCGGAAGATTCCCGGCAATTCCCCAAATGCGCCAGCTAGGAAGCTGCCAGCAGCCTCCGTACCGCTTCGAGGCTGACATCGATATCGTCCTGCTCGTGCGCTTCGATCGTGTACACCGGCCGGGCGTTGTGACTGCGCAAATGCCGGAAGAACTTTTCGAAATCGACGGCGCCTTTGCCGAGGGCCCAGTGCGAATCCGCAGACCCGTCGTTGTCATGCAGATGCACCTCAAAAATGTACTTGCCCAGTCGCTCGAACCATTGTTCCATGGTGACCCTGGTGAACAGGTTGAAGTGGCCCGTGTCAAAGCAGAACCCGAAGTCGGGGTGGCCAACCCGCTCAATGAGCAGGCACAGTGCCTCGGGGTCCTCGTCAAAAACATTCTCCACGGCCACGCGCACGCCGATCTTCGTGGCCGTATCCATCACCTTGCTCCAGGTCTCGATGCTGTTCTCGAGCCAGATGTCCGTCCGGCCGTTATAGCGCCACCGGTCGTATCCGGCATGGAACACCACCACGCGCGGCTTCAGCACGGCTGCTGCGCTCAGGATCCGGCTGAACCGCAGCTGGGTCACCGACCGGACCATGGGATCCACGGCGCCGGGATTGAGGTCCATGAACGGCGCATGGAGGCTGATCGAAGGCTTCCAGTCGAGGCTGCGGCAAAGGTTCTCCAGGTCCGCTTTCTCGACCTGGTCGAGCACAGCCGCCGACAGATAGATCTCGAGATCGTAGCGCCGGAGCCTCACCAGCTCGCAAAAATCCTTCATCCGGGGATAGGGAATGTGGACGTGGATCGGTTCCATCACGGCTCAGCTCTTCGACGGGCAGCCGCTTGCAGGACACGCCGCGCCGCAGGAGGGCGCCGGCTTCGGCTCCGCTTTCGATTCTGATGAATCCGCTTGTTTACGGTCGGCTGAAGGATAGTCGGTGGCGTACCAGCCGCTTCCTTTGAGCACGAACGACGTGGGAGACAGCACCTTGCGCACGCCTTCCGCCTTGCACAGCTGGCAAACGGTCGGGGACGGGTCGCTGAACTTCTGCATCAGCTCAAAGCGGCCGCCGCAGGCACTGCACTCATATTCATATACCGGCATGACGTGATCCTCCAAATAAATTTCAGGACTCGCATTATAACCAACCATGGGCATAAAAACAAGACTTTTTCGCAGGATACGGCCGTCTTGACACCGGGAAAGGGTCATGCTATTGTCACACCAGATCCTTTGTGCGGGGTGGTCCTTCATGACGCGTCATGCTTCCCTATGCAGCATCCGCCTGATCCTCCTGCTCTTCCTGTGCACACCGGGTTGCGCAGGAGTTGCAAGAACGGAGGCCTTCAGACTGCCGGCGATCAAGCAGGACTGTACGACCTGCCATGGTTCCCACCGGAAGGACAACGGAACGCTGCCCCTTAAAAAACCGCTTGCCGAGCTCTGCATCGAATGCCACCCTGAAAGAATGGCGCCGGCAGAGCACAAGGTCGGCATCATTCCCTCCATGAACACGGGAACGCTTCCGCTCGCGGACAACAAACTCACCTGCATTACCTGCCACGATCCGCACTCCAACCGCTACGGCCGTATGCTTCGCGTCCCGGCACAAGACCTCTGCCAGCGCTGCCACCTGCAATAGATCTCCCGGCGAAAAATCACATGAGTCCTTTGTTGCTGCAGAACAAAGGGCTGTTTTATTGTCTCTTCCGGCTTTAAAAAACATGCTGAAGAAAAGCGTTATCACGGATGTTCCACTCATTTGACACTTTGCGGAAACTTTGATAGGCTTAAATCAGGATTACCCGACACAACAGGACGAACAGGAAAGGACTAGGGTGAGCATATGATCCTCGAACCGAAAATCACCATAAAGGATTTTCCACCTTCAGAAGCACTAACAGCCAGGATACAGGAGCGGGTCGCAAAGCTGGACCAGTTCTACAACCGGATCACCGCCTGCAGAGTGACCCTCGAGCAGTCGCAACGGCGCCACCATCAGGGCAAGCTGTTCAATGTCAGGATCGACCTCACTGTACCGGGTTCTGAGATCGTAGTCAATCGGGATGAGCATGAAGACCCTTATGTTGTGATCAGAGACGCTTTCGATGCACTGGAGCGGAAACTGGAAAGCTATGTCAGAAAGCAGCGAGGCGAGGTTAAAGCCCATGTCGAAGTTCCGCTCGGCAGGGTGACCAAGCTCTTTCCGGAACGGGACTACGGATTCATCGAGACAACAGACGGGCGAGAGCTGTACTTTCACCGCAACAGCGTGCTCGAACCCGATTTCGAGAGCCTGCATATCGGGAGCGCAGTGACGTTCCTGGAGGAGCAAGGCAGCAAAGGGCCGCAGGCAACACGGATCGTGATGACGCACCAGCAGGTTCCCGCGCCTGTTTAAAAAAAACCATTTACCCCCTGCCTATCGTCTCCTCACCCTGCCCTCGCCCTCGAGGGAGAGTGGAAGATGAGGAGTATTGATTTGTCTTCGTGCCAACTCGTCTGCATGGATGTTGCATCCGCCTGTATCAGAAACGTATCAGATATTTCCTGAGCCAAGTGCTTTTTTATGTTTATTCAGCTCCTTCACCAGATGAAAGCTGCTGCTCCGCATGAGCGGTTCTTTTGCCTGGTCAGGGTGCTGTTCATAAAGAAGCCCTCGCCTGCCCTCGAGCAGCGCGTCATTACTTCCCAGAAAGCCGGCCATGGTCACCACTTTTTTGCCGGCAGCTTCCGCCTTGGCATACACATCACGGATCTCATCCTTCCAGTTCTTATCCCGCAGCAGGTGGTGGTCGATGATCAGCGTTTCCAGCTTCGGCATCTCCAGAAGCCTGTTGATATTGAGATGGACGTGCGGAGATCGTCGAGGCTGAATCCCTGGCCGAGCATATACGTAAGCGGTCCGTCGAGGTAGAGCGTATCCGGTTCTTCCGAAAGGATGAACTGCATATGCTCATCGCGGCATGCTCCCACGATGTCGGAGCTGTACAGAAAGCATGAGGCTCCTTCCCTGACCGAGGCTTCGACGACCCAGCCCACCGTGGTATCCGGTCCGTGCGGCACAGCCGGGGAAAAACGTAGGGAGGTACTGCCAAACTCGAACATGCGGTCATCGGCAAATTCGACCCGCCGCGGAAGGGTCCGGTAGCTCCTGACCAGTTCCCGCGCCCGTTCGCGCTGGCTCGCATTGATGGTCTCTGAGGGGTGCTTGATCAGGAGCACCTTGTTGTTAAAAACGATCGGCTCGGTGGGGTCGAAATGGTCAAAGTGGAAATGGGTAATGACGAGAATGTCGGCACGGGCTGCTTGGTCCTTGATCAGGCGCCAGCGCTCGTTCATGGCCCTGATCTCGAGCGGATGCGGCGCAAGGCCGGAGCGCGAGGGAGCAAGCGAGACGCCGGGATCGATCAGGATCTTGACATCCGCGGTCTCGATGAAAAATGCGGAACTGCGGACACCGAAGGATTCAGCTGCAAGGGGGGTAATGATCATTTTGTTTCTTTATTCCAAAAACGGCAGTTGCCCGCAGATGACCAACAGTAGGCGCTTCTAAGCGACGCAGATTTACGCGGATAAACCAGGCATTCAAAAAAAAGACCATCAACCACAAAGGTGAGTATTTTTGTACCCGACAAGTTTTGATATCTGTCTTTACATTTCTTGATTTGCTTTTATCCGCGTTTATCAGATGTTATCCGCGTCCAAAAGTTTTTTTCAAGTTTACTGCAATTCCTTCAGCAGCTCGATGCTCTGCCCCATCCCCTCTTCCGACGCGTCCAGTTCGAGGATAACCTGAAGGCCTTTTTTTCTTTTGATGAGCGCTTTCAGCGCATCGATCTCGCGGCATTCCGGCACCAGCGGCCAATGGTCCTTGATGCCGTACCGCTCTTCCGCCTTATGGTGTATATGCACAAAGCGCACCCGCTCGGCAAGGCGCTCCGGCATGGTGTCGATGAAGGAGATCGAATCGATGTCCGCTGATTCCAGATGGCCGATGTCGATCGTGATCGAGACACTCTTCGGCGCCTGCAGCACGAAGCGCTCCCAGAACCAGGTCGCGTCGCCGGAGTTAAAGGCATTCTCGACCGAGATCGGGCAGAGGCTGCTCAGGGAGAACAGGTTCTCCTCGAACTGGGCCTCTTCTGCCACTGACAGCCTTCTGCCGTCAGCGCCGCCTTCGTCGTGAATGATGATGCCGAGGTCGCTTGCCGCAGCAAGCCTGCGCATCACGCCCAAGCGTCTGCTTCGCCTGCCCACCCGTCAGGGGGTACTCGAGGGGATGAAAGACCGTGCGAATACCGCGCGCTTTGCACACAGCTGCGATCTCGATGGCCTCCGTGACCGCCTGGTCCCCTTCAGCCACTCCCCAGGCGGCCGCACGCCAGAGCGATATCTGGGCAAGCATAAGCGGCTGTATTCCAACGTCACCTGGCCGCACGATACGATAACCTAGCTGCATATACGATTGACCCTCACTGAGGTTTTTCATTCCGCATTCCGCAATCCGAAATCCGCATTTACGCTGCACCCGGTCCCCGGCCTTGATCCCCGATCCTGCTGCGGTCTCTACGACCCATTTGATCGCCTGGCCGGACGGATAGAGGTCCCGGCTGCCGGGCCTGCGGTCCGCATAGGTCCGGACCACCTTCTCATCAGGCCCGACGAAGATGATATCTATTGCGTAGGAAACGCTTCCCATCCAGAAACTGACCTCCTCAGGCTTGTCGAAGATGAACAGCGCGGCCTCATCGGCCCGAAGCGTTCGGAAGCCCTGCAACCCTCTGGTCCGCAATTGCGTGGTATCGCACAGGAGCACCACACGGAAGGTCCGTTGGGCCCGGACGGACCTGAGGGCACCACCGTCACGGTCAGCTGTTTTTCCAGAGCGTTAACGACAGGAATTTCTGCGCCCTGCGCCATCTTCACCTCGATGGCCAAGTACCAGGATGCCGACCACAATGGTCGCTGCCGTGATCAGCGCCCCGGCACGGAAGTATTCCATGAACCCGATCTCGATCCGTTTCCTGGCCTGCTGCGCTACGATGAGATTCGCCACCGACCCGATGAGCGTGAAGTTCCCTGCCAGCGTACTGCTCATGGCCAGGGCAAGCCAGAGGAAATGATCGCTGCCGAGCGACAGCATGAGCGGCTTCAGCAGCATCACCGCCGGAACGTTGCTCACGAGGTTCGACAGGACCACGGATATCGCCGACAGTCCTGCGATCCTGCCGATAGGCGAAAGCGCCTGGAGGTCGCCGGCCTTCCCGATGAGCAACAGCGGCAAGCCCCGACACCTCCACACCGCGCATCACGATGAACAGGCCGGCGAAAAAGAGCAGGAGCGTCCAGTCCACCCCTTCCAGGATCCGCTCCGTGCGGATCCCGCCGATCAGCAGCAGCACGACCGCCCCGGCTATGGCGGTAAGCGAATAGGGATAGCCCAGCGAGAACGCCGACCAGTATCGCCGCACAGACCAAAAGCGCCCTGACAAGCAAAGGTTTATTGACCTCATACACCGGCATGGCAGGTCGCGTGGAGAACGCGTCAGGCCTCATCTCCTTCCGGTACAGGAACCAGATGACGGCCACGCTTATGGCGAGACCTGCGATGGCAACGGGAAAGAGCGCAGCCAGAAAGGTCAGATAGGGGATCTGTGAGTAGATGCCGATGAGCATGTTCTGGGGATTGCCGGTCACGGTCATGACGCTGCCGATGTTCGATGCTGTAGCCAGCGCGAGCAAATAGGGCATGGGATTTACGCCGAGCTGGATCGTTATGGCCAGGACGATCGGCGTATAGAGCAGGCAGATGGTATCGTTCACGAACAGGGCCGAGAGCAGCCCTGCCGAGAGGGCGATGAAGACAAGGAGCTGGAGCGGCGTGCGGGAGCGCGAAAGGATCTTGTCTGCCATGAGCTCGAAGAACCCGGCGGCCCGGAGATAGACCGTGATGATCATCATGCCGAGCAGGAGCAGCAGCGTGTGCAGATCAACCGCGCTGAAGGCCTGGTCAAGGGTCAGGACGCCGAAGACGACCATCAGCACGGCGCCGACCAGGGCGCCTGCCGGCCGGTCGATATGCACCCGCGGGATCTGGCGCAGGCCGATGAATATATAGGTGATGATGAAGATGACCAGCGCGGTTAACACGGCCGTCAGTGTACCATGGAAGCGGGTGAGGAGTCCAGCGGGAGTGAAGATTGGCCATTAAGGAAGGATTTGCAGTTCAGCTAAAAACGCTTTATACTACAGCCTCATGAGAAAATCGTTCGCTCGACATATCCTGTACCTGATAGCACTGGTACTGCTCTCTCCCGCCATGGCAAACAGTGCGACCGCCGCTTCGGTTCTTCACGATTTCAAAAGCGACGGATGCAGCCTCTTCCCTGACGGGAACCTGGAGCATCGGGAGCTGTGGTGCGACTGCTGCTTTGCGCACGATATCGCCTACTGGCAGGGCGGCACGCAAAAGGAACGCAAGCAGGCGGATGAGACGCTTCGTGACTGCGTCATCGACCGCACGCAGAACAAGGCGCTGGCAGACCTGATGTATGATGGCGTCCGTACAGGCGGCCATCCCGCGTTCCCGACCTGGTATCGCTGGGCCTATGGCTGGAGCTATGGACGGGGTTACAAGCCGCTCACGGAAGAGGAACAGCAACAGTCGAGGGAAAAGCTTGATCAGTTTTTCAAAAAACACCCCGACGGATATTGCGGGAACCGATCAAACCAAAAAACGAGCGATGAATGGAGGGCGGCCATGACAACAAGCATCAATGATGAACCGCTTGACCATTCTGCTGGTCCTGTTATGTGTCACGACCCTCTCTGCGGCATCGCCCCAGACCCGGCCCGAAACATGGGCACAACCGTTAGCGACCAAAAGCCTGAAGAATTTCTATAAGCTGGACGATCATGTGTACCGTTCAGCCCAGCCGGATGAAGAAGGATTTGCATATCTCCAGGCCCTCGGCGTGAAGAACATCCTCAATTTGCGTGACAACCATAAGGATGATCCGGGACCTAATAAACCCGGCCTGAACCTCTACCGCGTTCCCATGGATGCAGGCAAGATCCAAGCTGCTGATGTTATTGCGGCCCTCCGCTTCATCAAACAGTCCGAAGGCCCTGTGCTTATCCATTGCTGGCACGGCTCCGACCGCACAGGAACGATCAGCGCCCTGTACCGGATCGTGTTCCAGAACTGGTCAAAGGAGGAAGCCCTCGACGAATTGATGCATGGCGGATTCGGGTATCACTCGATCTACAAGAACATCCCGGAATTCATCAGACAGGCCGACATCATGAAGATCAAGCAGACGGTGTTCGCGCCCTAAGCTGCACCTTTTGTTCTGTCGCCCCAATTATTGTTGAAGAAGGTAATTTCTCACCTCCATGATCTACGAACTGTATGCATACTTAACGACGCCCTGCCCGCAATACATCCGGCACATGGACTACCTCTCTGAAGCAAATGCCATGAAAAGCAGGTACGAACGCAACCGGACCGCGTGGCAGCCCCACTTGGAGCAAACTCGCCAGGCCATTCTGTCTGCTGCCGCAGAAAACAGGAACCGAAGCAAAGTTGTCATTCTCGGTTCCGGACTGCTACTCGACGTACCGCTCAACGAGCTGTCATCGATGTTTCACGAGGTAGTGCTGCTGGACATCGTTTTTTTGCCGGAAGTATACAAACGCGTCAGGCAATACGGGAATGTGAGACTCGTTCAGCATGATGTGACGAACATGGCACAGAAACTTTACGAGAACATCCGATCGGGACAAACTGAACTCCCGAATGCGGCGCCATCACTTGCCGAAATTGATGAAACGACCGGACTCGTCGTCTCACTGAACCTCCTTTCCCAGCTGTGGGTCATGCCGCGCACCTACGCGCTCAAGAAGCTGCGCAGCCTGAATGAGGAGAATGTCGATGACTGGTGCAGACAGATTACGAATTCACACTATGCATTTTTGCAATCGCTGGCCTGTCCTGTCTGCCTTATTGCTGACCATGAATTCGTTAAACGCGATCGGGAAGGCTGGATCGTCAGCCAGGGATCGACCATAGCAGGCTTGGCACTACCTGAGCCGGAGGTCTCCTGGACATGGAACATCGTGCCCCTGGGGGGAAAAGACCGGTTTCTTTCAAAAGAGCTGAAGGTTGGCGTGTGGCAGATGCGATGAACCTGAAAAGAAATTTTGGACGCAGATAAAATCTGATGAACGCGGATAAGTGCAAACAGTAAATCTTTTTTGATTCTAAGGAGACTCCCCGTCGCAGTGAAGGTGCTTCTTCCTGAATGCTTGGCTTATCTGCGACGATCTGCGTCCATCTGCGTCCAACTACCGTTGTTAGGTTTATCCGCCCTTATCCGACGTTTCCGCCTCCTTCCGCGTCCAAAGGTTTTTTATCATAAAAAAAGGCCGCTCCCCACGCATCTCTGCGCTCGGAGCGGCCTCGTAACGATCACTGTTCTTACTTTTCCTTCTGGTCCATCTTCGCCTTCAGCATGTCGCCAAGCGATCCCATGTTCTGCGGCGCATCAACGTTCTGCTTTTTGTAATCCTTGACCGTATCTGCTTCTTCCTGCTCTGCGCGGCTGATCGATGCAAGCGAGAGCGAAAGCTTTCTGTTCGCACGGTCCACGGCCTCGATCCGCACTTCGATGACCTGCCCTTCCTTCACCACTTCACGGGGATGGGCGATCCGCTTTCCCCGCCGCCCAGCTTCGAGATATGGATCAGCCCGTCCAGGCCTTCGGCCAGCGTCACAAAGGCGCCGAAGGTGGCAAGGCGGGAGACCGTCCCGGTGTGGTAGGAGCCGATCGGGTAGGTGTTCACCACCTGCTCCCAGGGATCGGGCAGCGCGTCCTTCAGGCTGAAGGAGAACCGGTCCTTTTCCCAGTCGATCTTCTTGACGATCACGTCCACCTGCTGGCCCACGGACAGGATGTCGCTGACCTTCTCGGTCCTGGTCCAGGCGATCTCGGAGATCGGCAGCAGCCCTTCCAGGCCGCCGATGTCGACGAATGCGCCGAAGCTCTGGATGGAGGTCACGGTGCCGCGGAGCTTGGCGCCCTCCTGCAGCGTCTCTCTCCAGGCCTGCTTTCTTGACCTTCTTCTCCTCGTCCAGGAGCGGCCTGCGGGACAGAACGATGTTCCGTCCGTTCTCGGCGAACTCGATGATCTTGAAGGGGAGCGTCTTGCCCACGTAGTCGGCCTGCTTCTCGTCGCGCCGTACGCCCATCTGGGAGAAGGGGCAGAAGGCGCGCGCGGTGCCGCCGATCTTGACCTCGAAGCCGCCCTTCATTTCCTTCACAACGTGGCCGTCAACAGGAAGACCGTTCTTCCAGGCATCCTCGAACTGCGACTGCTTGCCCGGGCCGGACCCGATCTTCGTGGTAAAGTGCATCTCGTTATTGCTGGTGTTGACGAAATAGACGCGGACCGTATCGCCTTCCTTGACCGTCAGCTTGCCCTCGGCATCGACCAGTTCCTTCCGGTCCAGGTAGCCCTCGCCTTTTCCTCCCAGGTCGAGGAATATCCATTCTCCCGAGATCTTGACGATCATGCTCTCGATCATCTGGCCGGGCGAAAGCCGCTCCTGCTTTTTGAAGCTCTTTTCGAACATGTCGGCGAAGTTCTCTTCGCCCTCTGCTGCGTGTGCTGCCTGGTCGTTGGTATCCATAAAGTCCCCTTCTTTTTAGAAATTTCAAATTACAAATCTCAAATAACAAACAATATTCAATAACCAAACGTTTGGAACTTGGAGCTCTGGTTATCTATTTGTTCTTTGGTGCTTGTTATTTGGTGCTTACCTAATCAGGCGTTCCCCATCAGATCGTACTCCGCGGCGTCGGTGATCGTCACGTCCACGAAGTCGCCCGGTTCGGCGTCGGTCTCGGAAAGATAGACGACACCGTCGATCTCCGGCGCCTGCGTCTGCAGCCTGCCGATGAGCGCCATGTCCTCCATGTCGTCGACCAGCACGCGCTGCCGCGTGCCGATGAGGGCGCGGTTCTTTTTGAGCGAGATCTTCGCCTGGGCCTTCATGATCCGGTCGAGCCGGTCGGCGGCGACGTCAGCCGGCACCGGCGCTGCAAGATCATGGGCCGCGGTGCCCTCTTCGGGAGAATAGGTGAAGACCCCGAGGTGCTCGAACTCCGCTTCCTTCACATAGGCGAGCAGCCGCTTGAACGCCGCCTCGGTCTCGCCGGGAAATCCCACAATGAGCGAGGTGCGGAGCGCAATGCCCGGCACGCGCTTTCGGAGCTGCTCGATCGTCTTCCGGATGTCCTCCGACGTGCCTGCGCCGGTTCATGGCCGCAAGCACCTTGTCGTCGAAATGCTGGATCGGGATGTCCAGGTACTTGCAGATCTTCTCTTCCCCGGCCAGGACGTCCATGAGCTCTTTGCTGATCCTGCCCGGATAGGCGTACATCAGCCGGAGCCACTCGATCCCCGCGCACCCTGACCAGGCGCTTCAAGAGCGCGACGAGGTCGGTCCTCACGGTCGCGGTAGGCCGTCGAATCCTGGGCCAGCAGGATGAGCTCCTTTGCGCCCTCGCCAGCAAGCAGCTTTGCCTCTTCGATGATCGAAGCCGGCAGGCCGGCTCGTAAAATTCCCGCGGATGATCGGGATGGCACAGTAGGAACAGCGGTTGCTGCATCCTTCGGCGATCTTGAGATAGCGGTAATGGCGCGGCGTCGTGCTGATGCGGGGAAGGCCGTAGACCATGGCCGGCGGACGAAACGCTCGAGCATGCTGCCTTTTCTTGCCAGCGCCGTCTGCGCAGATCTCGCCGATGCGGCCGATCTCCGCCGTGCCGATGATCGCATCGGCCTCGGGCAGTTCTTTTCGCAGTTCATCCCTGTACCGCTGGGCAAGACAGCCGGCCACGATCACCTTCGTGCACGTGCCCCGCTGCTTCATGCTTGCCGCTTCGAGGATCGCCTCGATGGACTCCTCTTTGGCGGACTCGATGAAGCCGCAGGTGTTCACCACGATCACGTCCGCCTCGTCCTGGTCCGCGGTGATCTCGTAACCCGAGCCTGCCAGCACGCCGAGCATCTGCTCGGCATCCACCTGGTTCTTGGGGCAGCCCAGGCTGACCATGCCTATTTTGTATGATTTCTTTGGACACTCTGTTCTGTACGTGGATCGCCAGCCAATTACTATACCACCCTGACCGCTGAAAAACAACGGGGAACTTAAGCGACAACGAAGAACCTTAGAACCCGCCTGACATGGCCAGAAAGCTCGCCAGTCTTTTCATTCGTTTCCCGGAGGCGCTTCGACAGTGTTTTGGTGAACGCCCAGAGGATCTTGTATCCCAGCTCGCGGTCCATGATCAGCATCTTGTCCAGGTCGGCCTTGTTGATGGCCAGGACCGCCACATCGGCGTTGGCGATGGCATGAGCGGAGCGGGGAAATTTGTCGATCAGCGCCATCTCGCCGAAGTAGTCGCCCGGCTTGAGCACGGCCAGCGCTTCTTCACCGATGTTCGGGATGAATTTGCTGATCCGTACATCGCCGTTGGTGATCACGTAGCAGCGGTCGCCGGGATCGCCTTCCTTGAAGATCACCGCGTCCCTGGCAAAGGCCTCCATGGTGGATATTTTCTCTATCTTTTCCAGCTCCGGCGTGGAGAGATTTTCGAACAGACGTCACTTTTCTGAGAAATTCGAGCATATCCGCCTCCATCACAGATGCGTCCGGTCCATCTCGAACGCGTTCTGGATGAGCTCCACCTGCTGTTCGTTTGCCGTGCTGATCGCCACCACATCGAAGCGGCACGGCATCTGGTGAAGCTTTTTTACTTTGATGTAACCGAGCGCCGCCTTGATCATCCGCTGCTGCTTGCGATGATTGACGGCAAGTTCCGGCGCGCCGAAGGCGTCGCTCGACCGGGTCTTCACCTCGACGAACGCCACGGTCCCCTGGTGCAGGGCGATCAGGTCGATCTCGCCGCTGCGCGTGCTGTAATTGCGCTCCAGGATCCGGTATCCCCTGCTGACCAGGATACCGGGCGGCCCGGTCCTCGCCGGTCCTGCCGAGCAGCTTTCCGAGCAGGCTCATCGTCCCGCGTCCTTCAGCATCTGCGCCACCGGATTGAAGGTCCTCCGGTGCGCGTCACAGGGCCCGTGCTCCCGGATCAGGGCCAGATGCTCCCTGGTCCCGTAGCCTTTATGTTTTTGAAAATTGTACTGAGGAAACTTTTCATGAAGCGCCAGCATCAGCCGGTCCCGGGTCACCTTCGCAAGGATCGAGGCGGCCGCGATGCTGTGGCTGCGGCAATCGCCCTTGATCAGCGGATTCTGCGGCAGCGGTACGCGCTTCAGGGTAAGCGCGTCGATGAGCAGGTAATCGGGGCGGGGAGAGAGCTGCTCAAGGGCCCGCTCCATGGCAATGATGGTCGCCTGCAGGATGTTCACGTCGTCGATGGTGCGCTCGTCGACAATGCCGATGCCGTAGCAGACCGCCTGCGCGCGGATCACGTCGAAAAGCCGTTCCCGCTCCGGCTCGGACACCTGCTTGGAATCGGTCAGCCCCGGAATGAGCAGCCCCTCGGGAAGGACCACCGCGGCGGCAACAACCGGCCCTGCCAGCGGTCCCCTGCCGGCCTCGTCCAGGCCGGCAATGCAGCGAATACCCGGAAGCGCGGGCGCTCCGCTCGAAGAAGAGAGGATCGCACGCCAGTCCGTTGCCGAAGAGGTCATCGCGTACGGTCTGTGTGCGGTTCATGCTTGCGGCGCAGGCCACGAGGCATAGCAACCTCATTCGGGGATAAATGTAAAATAGCAAATCCCAAATAGACTCGCGTAGCCAGGCTCCGGTCACAGCAACAGGGAGTCCGGTACTCGATATTTGGGATCTGCTTGGCTGCTGGTGCGTGTACTGCGCGGAACGAGATGCTACTTCTGCTCCGTTGCCTCAGGCTCCGCCGCGGCTGCGATGCGCCGGCTACGGATGCATAGACGCGCTCTTTTTCCTTGATCCTGGCAGCCTTGCCGCGCAGATCTCTGAGGAAGTAGAGCTTTGCCCGCCGGACCTTGCCCTGCTTGGCCACTTCGATCTTGTCGATCATGGGCGAGTGGACCGGGAACAACCGCTCGACGCCCACGCCGTAGGACAGTTTCCGCACGCGGATGCAGCTCGCGCACGCCTGCGCCCTGGCGGCCGATCACCACGCCCTCGTAGACCTGGATACGTTCCTTGTCGCCTTCGACGACCTTCGCATGCACGCGGATGGTGTCGCCCACGCGGAAGCTCGGGATTCCTTCTTTGACCTGTGCTTTTTCCAGCGCTTGAATAATGTTCATTGAAGCCTCCCTTTAAATCTAAAAGCATTATTGCAAAATGTAAATTGTAAAGTTCAAATTTCAAATTGAAAAGGACGATCCCTTTGCATTTTGCACTTTGCACTTTACATTTTGACCTCGTTTTTGAGATCCTCTACTATCTTCCGGTCCTCGTCATCGAGATCAGCCGTTGCCAGGAGCTCCGGCCGTTTCATGAGCGTGGCCCGGAGCGCTTCGCGCCGCCGCCACTTCTCGATCTCGGCGTGATTGCCGCCGAGCAGCACTTCCGGGACCTTCATCCCGCGGAACTCGGCAGGCCGCGTATAGTGCGGGTGGTCCAGCAGCCCGTCGCCGAAGGAATCGCGGTAGGACGACTCTTCGTCGCCCAGCACTCCCGGAAGGAGCCGTGCCGCCGCATCGATCACCACCAGCGCCGCCAGTTCACCGCCGGTCAGGACATAGTCGCCGATCGAAAGTTCTTCGTCGACCAGCGCCGATGCACACGCTCATCGATGGCCTCGTAGTGGCCGCAGAGCAGAACGATCCTGCGCGTTTCTTCGGAAAGCCGCTCTGCCTGATGCTGGTCGAGAAGCCTGCCCTGCGGCGAAAGCAGGATCGTCAGGAACGGCTCTCCGGGATGTTCCGCTTTCAACGCTTCGAAGGCCTTGAAGATCGGCTCGGGCTTCAGCACCATGCCGGCGCCGCCTCCGTAGGGGCTGTCGTCTGCGGTCCGGTGCTTGTCTTCGGTATAGTCCCTGATGTTCCGGAGCGTTACGCTGAGCAGCCCTTTTTCCCGGCCCCGCTTCAGGATGCTCTCGTTCAGCGGGCCTTCGAGGATCCCCGGGAACAGGGTGAGCACCTCGAAGTTCAATCTGCGCATGGCCGGTGCACGTTCACTCATAGTTCCATCAGGCCGTCCATCAGGTGGATGACCATCCGCTTCGCCTGCCGGTCGACCTGCTTCATCACTTCGCGTATGGCAGGGAGGTAGATCTCTCTCTTCCCCTGCTTCATGACATAGATATCGTTGCTGCCGGTCTCGAAGATATCGACGATGGTCCCGAGCTTTTCGCCTTCCTCGGACACGACCTCCATGCCGATGAGTTCGTACCAGTAGTACCGGCCTTCCGGCAGCGGCATCGTTTCTTGCTCCGGGACCTTGAGGAACCAGCCGTTCAGCGTCTTTGCCTGTTCCGGCGAGTCGTAGCCCTTGAACAGCAGATAGGGCACCCCGCCGGCATACCGCACTGACCGAACCGTAACCGCGAGCTCTTTTCCCGCAGGCGAGACCAGGTAAACGCTTTTCAGGTTCTTGAACCGCTCGGGGAAATCCGTCAGGGACTCGATCTTCATCTCGCCCTTGACGCCGAAAGGTTTCACTGCTTTGCCGATCGTTATGAGCATAGTACTGCCGAGCCGCGTGTACACTCGAAAAAAACCGGATGCAGGGCAGTTTGCGATTTTTATTCCGCAATCCGAAATCCGCAATCCGAAATTGTCTTACTTCGCTGCTTCGGCGTGCAGTTTCATGACCCCGACCTTCGACAGCAGGGTCTTTACCGTATCGGAGGGCTGTGCGCCCTTCTTGAGCCAGTCGAGGGCCTTGGTCTGGTCAACCTTGATCTCCGCCGGCTTCTTGAGCGGATCGTAGGTGCCGACCATCTCGATAAAGCGGCCGTCACGCGGCGACCGGGAATCTGCCACCACCAGACGGTAGTAGGGCTTCTTGTGGGTCCCCATTCTCTTCAGTCTGATCTTTACAGCCATGTGCTCACCTCTCTCGTTATAAAAAAAATCCTAAATTACAAATAACAAATCCCAAATAATACTCAAATTCCAAATTTCAATTTCCGAAACGTTTGAAGTTTGCTCTTCGTGATTTGGAATTTATTTGCTATTTGATGCTTGTTGCTTGAAGTTTACCTCTAAAACGGCATCCTGCCGCCAAGCATCTTGCCCATCTTTCCCATCTTGCCGCTCGTCATGGACTTCATCATCTTGCGCATCTCGGCGAACTGCTTCAGCAGCCGGTTCACGTCCTGCACCTGGGTGCCGCTGCCCTTGGCGATGCGCAGCCCGGCGGCTGCCGTTGATGACCGTGTAATCGGCCCGTTCCTTGGGGGTCATGGAGCTGATGATCGCCTCGACCCGTCCCAGTTCCTTCTCGTTCACCTGGCGTCTCGGGCAGCTTCATCTTGCTCATCCCCGGGATCATGCCCATGATCTGACTCGATTCCGCCCAGCTTTTTCACCTGCTTCAGCTGGTTCCGGAAGTCGTCGAGGTCGAAGGAGTTCTTCTTGAGCTTCTTCGCAAGCTTGAGCGCCTCTTCCTGATCAACGTGCTCCTGCGCCTTCTCGATGAGCGACATGACGTCGCCCATGCCGAGGATGCGCGAGGCCATGCGGTCCGGATAGAACGGTTCGAGCGCATCGAGCTTTTCGCCCATGCCCACGAACTTGAGCGGCTTGCCGGTGACCGCCCTGACCGAAAGCGCCGCGCCGCCGCGGGCATCGCCGTCGAGCTTGGTCAGCACCACCCCGTCGAATCCGATGGTCGGCGTTGAACTTCTCGGCGATGTTCACGGCTTCCTGGCCGGTCATGGCGTCGGCCACGAACAGGATCTCATGGGGCTTGACCCCGGCCTTGATCTGCCGGAGCTCCTCCATGAGCAGCTCGTCTATCTGAAGCCTGCCCGCGGTGTCGAGGATAACGACCTCGAACAGGGAGGCAGTCGGCCTGCTTTACCGCTGCGCGGCAGATCGCGACCGGGTCCTGGTCGTCCGATGCAAAGGCATCGACCCCGACCTGCTTCGCCAGGGTCATGAGCTGCTGGATCGCCGCCGGCCTGCGCGTGTCCGCCGGAACCAGGAGCACCCGGCGTCCGTCCTTTTTAAAGGACTTGGCCAGCTTGCCCGCGGTCGTTGTTTTACCCGATCCCTGAAGGCCGACCATCATGATGACCGTGGGCGGGTTCGGGGACAGATGGAGCTTTGCCTGCGTGCCGCCCAGAAGCGCCACGAGTTCCTCGTGGACGACCTTGACGACCTGCTGACCCGGGGTGAGGCTGCCGAGGATCTCACTGGCCGACAGCCCGTTCCTGAACGCGGCCGATAAAGTCCTTGACGACCTTGAAGTTGACGTCAGCTTCAAGGAGCGCAAGACGCACCTCGCGCAGCGCTTCCTTTACATCGTCTTCCTTAAGGACGCCCCTGCCTCGAAGCTTCTTGAAAACAGACTCTAATTTACCGCTTAAGGAATCGAACATGGAAATCACCTGCTCTGAAAAAGAATGTTGAATATATAAGATAAGGCCATTATTGTCAAGGATTTTCTCTCTCGGGCATCATTCAACGGATATTCGCCCTGTTTTTTACTCGCGAAAAAACCGCCCGGCCAGCTAGTTTCATAGTTTATATTTATATTGACTATAAGCAAACCTGCAATTATAATATGAGCTACTAATTGTAACGTTAAACTGCTAGGCGGTGATACCTTCTTAAGCGGTAATACAGAAACAACGGTTTAACCTGCAGAATTTGTAGCGAAATCCGCCGCAAGGCGACACCAAGGGAGGAACATATGTTGCGAAAAAGCTTTCACAGCATCACCTGCGCAACAGCACTGGCAATCGGTCTGACCATGACCGCTGGTCAGGTCTTTGCGCAGGAAAAAGCCGCAGCTCCGGCAGCTCCGCAGGCCAAGCCCACCATGGCCAAGATCTGCTCCAACTGCCACCAGCCCGAGGTTGCCAGCCTCAGGGGCAGCTTTGACAGCGTATGCATACAAGACCCAGTCCATACAGATCAAGATCGATGAAGCGGTCGAGATCCTCCGGTTCGACAAGAACACTCTGAAGGTCGCTAACGTCAAGCCGGACCCCGCGAACCCGTCGGAACCGCTCCGGGAGATCAAGAAAGGGCAAAGAGGTCCGCGTCGAATATACCGAAAAGGACGGCAAAAAGTTCGCCACCCTCGTCGTCGCCAAGCCGCCTATCAAGGTTGCTCCGGAGAAGCTCATGAGCACGGCCGACGTTGAAAAGCTCGTCGCCCTGGGCTCCGAGAAAGGCAAGTACCTGCTCATTGATGCACGGCCTGCGCCCAAGTTCATGGAAGGCGCCATCCCCACGGCCATCAACATCCCCTTCCCTGCCTTCGAAAAGATGGCAGACAAACTCCCTGCGGACAAGAGCGCGCTCATCGTCTACTACTGCGCAGGCATGACCTGAGCCATGAGCCCTAACTCCGCCGGTCGGGCGGAAAAGCTCGGATATACCAATGTAAAAGTGTACCACGAAGGACTTCCCGAATGGACCAAAAGGAACTACACGGTGCTCTCCGCGCAGTTCCTGAAAGAAGCATATATCGATAAAGACCTCCCGAACGTGCTGCTCGACGTCCGGCCCGCCGCAGTTGCCAAAAAGGGCTTCATCAAGGGCGCGGTCACGCTTCCAGCTGCAGAGATAGCAGCCAACCTGGCGAAATTCCCGCCCAAGGACAAGAAACCGCCGATCATCATCGTTGACGAAAACGGCGGGGACGATGCAAAGTCCGCCGCGAAATCGCTCATTTCCGCGGGATATACCAGCGTAACGATCATGACCGGCGGCATGAACGCGTGGAAAGCAGCCGCTTTCCCGATCGAGACCGGCGCCCTGGCCACGAACATCGTTTATGTTCCCAAGCCGAGACCCGGCGAGATCGCCATGGACGACTTCAAAAAGATCGCATCAAATATCCCGGCCGACACGGTCATCATCGACGTGCGCAGCCAGGAAGAAGCGAATGCCGGCATGATCAAAGGCGCCAAGGTCGTACCGGATGCAGTGATCCTCGACCGGCTGGCAGAGGTCCCGAAGGACAAGCAGATCGTCACCTACTGCAACACCGGCGTGCAAGCAGAAATGGCATACCACAAGTTGAAGGAAAAAGGCTACAACGTGAAGTTCCTGAACGCCAGGGTCGCGTTCGACGATGCCGGGAACTATACGACTAGAAAAACCCTGACCCCGCTGCGGATCATACATGCCCCCCCCTCCCGCCCCGGACGGCTGCTTTCTAGCCTCCGGGGTTTTCTTTTTTGCACACGGGAAAACGTTGGGACAGGGTTTATTTTTCTCAGCCATCGTGGTATCATACTGCCCAGTTCGATAGATGGTCTCTGCACGACCAGGACGAGGAGGCACTCATGAGGTATACTGCGCGGCATCTGATCCTGTTCTCTGCCATTCTTCTTGTAGGAATTCCCACGGCAGTTTTTTCCCAGCATTCCGTTCCCCCTGCTGCGCACGCTGCAACCGTCCAGTCCGGCGCAAATCCGCTCATCGAGGAAATGATGATCCTCGACCGTGCGTTCCGCGATATTGTATCAGCCGTCTCCCTCGGCGACGCCGATGCCGTGAGCAAGGCGCTTGAACCGATGCACGGGACCATGGAAAAAACTCACGAAGGCGTTCGCGCAGGCACGGTGACCCTCCGCAAGAATGCCGTTCGCATCAAGGAATTCAAAACCATAGACCTTGCGTTCCATGCAAAACTCGAAGCCCTCGCCCGCGCGGCTCACCACAAAAATCAAAAAGAAATGCTCAGGATCACCAAACAGCTGCTTGAGGGATGCGTGCAGTGCCATTCGAAATTCAGGCCCTAGCCGAACTTCGCTGATCAAAACATCGCTCCCCTCCCTACCCGGACTGCATGGCAGATTCCGCCGGTTCCTGAAAACTTTTTTTGCTTTCTCCCGCGGTTCGGTTATAATGGCCCATGCAAATTCGGAATATCCTGATCAATAATCCACTCGTGCTGGCGCCCATGGCCGGCATTACCGACTTTCCCTTCCGCAGGATCTGCAAGGAAATGGGCGCGGGCCTTGTGTTCTCCGAGATGGTGAGCGTCGAAGCGCTGATCCGGGAACACAAGCGCACCCACGGCATGCTGCATACCGATCCGGCCGAGCGGCCGGTGGTGTTCCAGATCTTCGGATCAAAACCTGCGTCCATGGCCGAAGCCGCGCATATCGTGTCGCAGGGAGCGGTCGATTTCATCGACATCAACATGGGATGTCCGGTGCCCAAGATCCTGAAAAGCGGCGCCGGATCAGCGCTGCTGCGCGACATCGGGCTCGCAAAAGATATCATGGCCGCTGTCGTGGGCGCCTCAAAAGTGCCCGTAACGGTCAAGATCCGCCTCGGGTGGGACGCGCGGAACATCGTTGCCGTTGATATGGCACAGGCTGCGGAAGCGGCCGGCATTGCCGCCGTGACCGTCCATGGCAGGACCAAGGTACAGGGTTTCTCGGGCCAGGCTGACTGGAACATGATCCGGACCGTAAAACGGTCGGTAAACATTCCGGTGATCGGGAACGGCGATGTCCGCACGGCGCAGGATGCGAAGCGCCTCATGGACGAGACCGGCTGCGACGGCGTTATGATCGGCAGGGCGATCCAGGGATACCCCTGGATCTTCCGCGAGGCAAAGCACTACCTCGAAACAGGCATGGTGCCTGCGGCCCCGTCCCTGGAAGAACGCCAAGCGGTCATGCTCCGCCATCTGCACGACATGGCCTGCCTGGTGGGCGAAGATGTCGGCGTGCGCGAGATGCGCAAGCACCTCTGCTGGTATACGAAAGGCCTGCACGACGGCGCCGAGTTCAGAACGAGGATCAACCATCTGGTTCGGGTCAATGATACGAAACGGGCAATCGAGGATTTTTTTGCCGCCCTGGGTGAGAGCGCCATGGCGACGCAGCACGTATCGTAGGTAGTTAGATGCTCCGTCCCCCCATCCGGGACAACAGGAGTGGTCGGCATGTCAGCGAATAACCGGGGGCCGCAGAACGACAAACAGGACCAGCTCGTCGCCGAAGCGCGACGCAGCCGCGAACTGCGCGAGAAGGACTACCGCGAACAGACGCTCAAACTCTACCCGCATATTTGTGCGCGCTGCGGCCGCGAATTCGAAGGCAAAAAGCTTCGCGAGCTCACCGTCCACCACAAGGACCACAACCACGACAACAATCCCCCTGACGGCAGCAACTGGGAGCTGCTCTGCCTCTACTGTCACGACAATGAACACCAGACCTATCTGGACGAGGAGACTTTCAGCGATGCAACTCCCGGCAAAGGACAAAAACCCGCTCGCCTGCACAAGCCCTTCGCCGCGCTTGAGGAACTGTTGAAAGATAAAAAGAAGTAGGAAAAAAGCGCCGTGCCTGCGCGGTCACCCGTGACTGCCACGGAATCTTCACCCCAAAAAAACCCTCGTCTCAAGAGTAAACCTTTTTGAATAATTACCTGCTTTATCCTAAAAACGGCGGTAGGACGCTGATTTCCGCAGATAAAGCGGCGTTATTCAGGCAAACTTTTACCGCAAGGGTGAGTCTTTCCTTATTTAGAATCAAAAAACTTCTTTTGTCTGTCTTTATCTGCGTTCATCAGATTTTATCTGCGTCCAAATGCTTTTTCCGGTTCATGACTGACCTGAAAGCCGGTCAAAATGCGTTCCTGTTTTATAAGGAACAGGCATGGAAAAGAAAGACCCCATGATTGCCGCCTAATCCTACGCATTTGCTATAATAATTGCAGATTGTAACTTATTCAGCACACCTGAATTCAGAAAAGCTTATACCAAAGAAAAACCTTTTTCCTCCGCAGATTTCGTAGATGGACACAGATTTTAAAATAACAATCAGTTCGATTTAATCTGTGTAACCTGCGGATCCTATATTGACCTGAGTAGTTACTGCAGATTTACATTAACAGAATGCATGCCGAAGAAAGCGATGATGGCCCTTTGGATACAGTGAACGATGTACAAGCCCTCCCTCCCCGGAAACAGGCGATACCGCTCTTTCTGGCGCTGACCGCAGCGGGCGCTGTTGGCAACTATTACGGGTACGAGATTTTTTTCGATATCCATTTCATCTTCGGCAGCATCTTCGCCCTGCTGGCCCTGCAGCTCCTCGGCTTCGGCCCGGGCTTGCTTGCGGCCGTCGTTATCAGCAGTGTCACCTACCTTATCTGGAACCACCCCTACGCCATCGTGACCATGTCCTGCGAAGTGCTGGCGGTCGGGTGGCTCAACACCCGAAAGAACGTGGGAATCGTGTTTGCTGACGCGCTCTACTGGCTGTGCCTCGGCATTCCGCTCGTCTTCCTCTTCTACTCCGGCATCATGGACCTCTCGATCAGCACCACCGTGATCACCAGCCTGAAACAGTCGATGAACGGCATTGCCAACGCTCTGCTTGCCCGGCTGCTCTTTATGGCACTTTCCTTCCGCTCCCGAAAGAGGCTTTTTTCGATCCGGGAGGTCATGTTCAATATGCTGGCGCTGTTTGTGCTTGCGCCATCATTGCTCCTGCTGTCCATTGAAATCAAAACGGAGTTCAGTGATACCGATCAGGCGATCCGCCAGTCCCTTTCCCGGGCAAGCAAGCGTGTTTCGGACAGCCTTGAAACGTGGCTTGAAGGACAAGCCAACCCGATCGTCCATCTGGCTAAGATCGCCGGTTCGCATTCCGTCTCCGACCTGCAGCGCAGCATTGATGATGCGCACGCCATGAGCAGGGAATTCCTGCGCATGGGATTGCTGGACAAGAATGCAACCATTGTCGCTTTCTCACCGCGCTTTGACGAGTTCGGGCAGAGCAATATAGGCAAAAACTTCGCTGATCGGCCGTTCATACCCCTCCTGAAGCAGACGCTGAAACCGATGCTCTCCGAAGTCGTAATGGGAAGGATCGGCACACCAAAACCGATGGTGACCATTCTGGCGCCCGTGGTCACCCGGGGCGCCTATGCCGGATACGTGACGGGAATACTTGACCTGCAGCAGGTGAAGGCGCTCATCTCATTGAATGCTCCGGGCCAATCGTTGCCGGAGCTTCATTACACGCTCCTCGACAAGAACAACAGGATCATTATTACGAATCGGGAGAACCTGAAAGTCATGGAGCTGTTTGTCCGCGCGCCGGGCGACCTGATTCGGCTGGGTGACGGCATTCAACAGCGGATTCCCGTGAGCCGGAAGAACATAGCATTCTCTGATAGGTGGATGAACTCCTATTACATCGTGGAGACCGGGATCGGTCCCCTGGCGGAGTGGAAGCTGGTCCTGGAGCAGCCGGTCGCGCCATTCCAGAAAAAGCTGTATAAAAAATATGCCGGTCAGCTGATCCTGGTATTCCTCATAATCCTGTCCGCGTTGGTGGTCGCCGAGATTCTGAGCCGAAAGATCATCAAGCCCTTGAACAAGCTGACGGAAATATCCACCGGCCTGCCGGACCGGCTTTCGACCGGCGAGAATATCGCCTGGGCCGGGAGCGCGCTCCTGGAAACCGAGCGCCTGCTCGTGAACTTCAGGGACATGGCAAACGCGCTGTCCGATAAATTCAACGAGATCAGGAGAATGAATGTCTCGCTGGAGGCACGGGTACGGGAAAAAACGCGGGACCTGCAGGAGAGCGAGGAGCGGTACCGGAATCTCTTCGAAAACAACCTCTCCGTCATGCTGATCATCGATCCGGAAAACGGTGCTATCGTGGATGCCAACCCGGCGGCCAGCGCCTACTACGGATGGACCCGGGAGGAGTTGAAACGCAGAAAAATAACAGAGATCAACAGGCTCCAGCCGGAAGAGCTCGCCGCTGAAATGGCGCTCGCAAGGGCACAGACCCGCAATCATTTCTTTTTCCAGCACCGCCGTTCCGATGGAACGATCCGGGATGTGGAGGTCTACAGCGGGCCGGTGCTCACCTCCGGGAAAACCCTGCTGCTTTCCATTGTGCATGACATAACGGAGCGAAAACAGGCGGAGCGGCTGCTGTCCGAAATTTCCCTGTTCAATGAACAGATGCTCACGACGCTCTCGGTCGGCGTCGCATCCTACGATGCGGAAGGAAAGTGCGTGTCCTGTAATGATGCCGCAGCGCGTCTGATCGGCGTGTCACGAGAGGCATTCATGCTGCAAAATTTCCGTTTGCTCGAATCCTGGAAAAAATCCGGGCTGCTGGAGGCTGCGGACAAAACCCTTTCCTCAGGCGTTGCCTCCCGGCTGCAGGTCCACATAGTAACTTCTTTTGGTAAAGATATCTGGCTGGACTGTATCTTTTCCAGGTTTTTTTCAGGCGCCGGCGGGAAACCGCACCTCCTCGTCGTTTTTTCCGATGTATCGGCAGCCAAACATGCCGAAGAGCTTATCAAGGATCAGGCGAAGGAGCTGCAGAGCATCCTTGACACCCTGAGCGTAGGGGTCGCTCATGTCAAGGACCGCAGCATACTCTGGGCCAATGCTTCCTTTGACCGGATATTCGGGTACGAACCCGGAGAGACCAGGGGTATGGGATCGCTGCTGCTGTATGCCGACAGCGAAGGGTATGGACGGATCGGGCGGGAAGGATATGCCCGGCTCTCCGCGGGAAAGACTTATTCCACAGAAGCGCGGATGAAAAAAAAGGACGGCAGTCTGTTCTGGGGCGGTATTGTGGGGCGGGCCATTGATCCAGGGTCCCCTGATGCGGGATCGATCTGGATGTTCCAGGATATCACCGACCGAAAGCAGGCGGAGGAGGCCTTGCAGGAAAAGACGCTTCAACTCGAAGACGTGACCAGAAATCTTGAAAAAAGAGTTACCCTGGAAATAGCGCAACGGATGAAGAACGAACAGCTCCTGGTCCAGCAGTCCAAGCTGGCCGCCATGGGTGAGATGATCGGCGCCATCGCCCACCAGTGGCGGCAGCCGCTTAATATTCTCGGCCTCATTGTACAGAATGCGCAGGACGCATTCGCCCATGGCGAACTGGACAAGGCGTACATGGAAGGCACGGTGCAAAAAGCCATGGCGCAGATCCAGCACATGTCCAAGACCATAGACGATTTCCGGAACTTCTTCATGCCGGACAAGGAGAGGACCGTTTTTGATACAATGCGCGCCGTGGGCGATGTGCTGTCCCTCTTCTCGGCGCAGCTGGCGGCCAATGATATCGGATACACCCTCACCTGCCATACGCATGGGAGGACGTTCGATAACCAGGAGAATATCGTTCCCTGCGAGGAAAAGTTTCTGGAGGGTTTCAGGAACGAATTTGAGCATGTCATTCTCAATTTGATCAACAATGCCAAAGACGCCATCCTGGACAGACGAGAAAAGGACCTGACGGCCCGAGCGGAGCGGGGCTCAGTAGCCTTTGATTTTTACCAGGCCGAGGGCAGGATCATCATCATGGTGAGCGACAATGGCGGCGGCATACCGAAAGAAGCGCTCAACAGGATATTCGAGCCTTACTTCACCACCAAGGACCATTCCCGGGGGACCGGCCTGGGGCTCTACATGTCAAAGGTTATTATCGAGGACCATATGCAGGGGAAATTGTCAGCCCGGAACCATGCGCACGGCGCAACGTTTATCATCGAACTTCCCTTGTCGGAGAAAGAGGCGTGACATGAACGACCAGCAACAGTTTGACCTTTCGGTCCTCTATGCTGAGGATGAGGCGATCACCCGCGAAGAGATCCTCCTGTTTCTGAAACGCAGAGTGCGGGACGTTTTTGCTGCCGCGGGACGGGAAGGAAGGGCTGGAACTGTTTCGCCAAAAAAAACCCGACCTCGTTATTACCGATATCCGGATGCCGCACATGGACGGATTGAAAATGGCAAAGGCAATACGGGCGGTCGACCATGAAGTACAGATCATCGTAACGACCGCTCACAGCGATGCCTCCTCCATGATGGAGGCTATCGACGCGGGGGTCGACCAGTACGTGCTGAAACCCATTGTGACGGAAAAGCTTATTTCCGCCATCGGGAAATGCGCCCAGTTGTTCGCATACCGAAGATCGGCAAAACAGTATTTGGATGAACGGGAGCGGATGATCATCGAGCTGCAGGATGCTCTCGCGAAAGTAAAGCTCCTGAGCGGATTTCTGCCGATCTGCGCGTCCTGCAAAAAGATCAGGAATGACCAGGGCTACTGGCAGCAGATCGAGGCGTACATCAGCGAGCATTCGGAAGCAGAGTTTTCACACGGCGTGTGTCCGGATTGCGCGGAACGGCTCTACGGAAAGTATTACAAGGTAAAGAAGTGAGCCGGGGGTCCCGCGATCAAGCAGGGCGATTCGCCATTACTGATCAACACTGAGTAACTGACAAACCAAATTCTACTCAAAATGGCAAGAATATTTACCACGAAGAACACGAAGTTCACGAAGAAAAACGTACAAGGCCGTTGTTAAAGACGTTCGCACGTTGAATTCCTTCGTGCGCTTCGCGGCCTTCGTGGTGAAAATATTAGAGTTCCGGCTTGTCCGGGTTAGGCCAATAGAAACAGCGCTCCCTTGAGGAGGGAACCATGACCGTGGATAAATATCTTGATGTTGTCGGCAAGGCGTGTCCCATTCCGCTCATTACAGTTGCCAAGGAGGTGCGCACCATGCGAAAAGGCCAGCTACTGCGCATCATCGGAAATGATCCGATTTTTGAAACAACGATCCTTGATTTTTGCCGGGAGGGTGGGCACGAAGTTCAAGAGACAATCCGCGACGGGAAAAAAGTGAGCATCACTTTTAAGGTCTAGATGCGTGAACCGGCAGTCAGTAAGATCGGAGGCTGGGATGAACAAGAAAGCTACCATTCTATTGCACAGCGGCGACATGGACAAGGCGCTTGCCGCCTTTATCTTTGCCAATGGCTACGCCGCATTGGGCGTGGAGGTCAAGATGTGGTTCATGATCTGGGGCCATAACTGCCTCAAGAAGCGGAAAAGCCTGTTTTCCTTCCGGCGGAAACCGGATCCGGCCCGGGAAGGCGCTTACCGGGTTCTGGAGACGGACAACATCCTGCAGCCCCTGATCGAAATGCTCAACCGCGGCGGCGCGGATCATTTGCCCTTATCGCGGCTCAATCTCATGGGACTGGGGCCGCTGCTGTTCGGCAAAATGCTCAAAAAGAAAAACATACCAAGCCTGGAAGAACTGATCAGAAGCGCC
Source organism: Nitrospirota bacterium (assembly GCA_963818475.1). Taxonomy (GTDB): domain Bacteria; phylum Nitrospirota; class UBA9217; order UBA9217; family UBA9217; genus GWC2-56-14. The sequence goes on from CAWFSF010000005.1 coordinate 505,522, forward strand.
GATGATCTGGGCGTTCAGTTCATCATGTGCCAGATCTGTTTCGATGCCATGGGCCTGAGCGTGGATGACCTTATCGTGCCGCATGTCGACAGTGCAAGGGGTCTCCGCCTACGCGAAGGACACCATGGAAGCACACGTTAATTTATTCATCTGATGAGTGGAGGAAACAGATGCACGCCCAATCGGACTCAAATAAGCAGGAGGCCCTGGATCGCCTGATCGAGGAGAATGCCTTCCTGCGCTCGGCCCTGGAAAAGACCGACCAGGGAAAGGAGCTGATCCAGCAACGGGAAGAATTCTCACTGCTCTTATCGGTCAGCAAGCTCATTGTATCGGAGCTGAGACCTGGACACGGTATTTCAACTGGTCGCCAGTAAGGCCCGGGATCTTGTGCAGGCGGATATGCTGCTGGTGCCGATGCTGAACGAACAACGGGACCGGTATACCTATAAGGCCGCCGTCGGTCCTGATGCCGAGGCTGTCCTGGACGCGAGCTTTCCCGTTACCGTCGGCATGTGCGGCTGGGTGCTGCAAAACGAGCGAAGTCTCTTGTTCGGCGAATCACAGTCCGTGCTGGCTGGATGAAACGACAACCTGGGAAAAGGGGCAGCAATCCGCCGTATTGGTCCCCCTGTTCGGCAGAAAACAGATCATTGGCGGACTGTCGGCTCTGGGCAAAAAAGGGGGAGGCAGCTTTACCCCGCACGACCTTGACCTGCTGACCATGTTCGCCAACCAGGTCAGCACGGCCATTGAAAATGCCGGGCTGTTCCATCAACTGCAAAGCGAGATTGAGGAACGCCGGCAGGCGGAGATCGCGTTGCGGGAAAGCGAGCAGTCCTACAAAACCCTCGCGGAAAATCTCCCGGGACTGGTGTACCGGGTGTTTATCCGTGAAAAGAACCGCATGAAATTTTTCAACAGATCAAGCCGGGAGATGATCGGATGCCTGGAAAGCGATCTTGAAAGCGGCGAAGTCTGTTCAATTGTTTCGCTGATCGTGCCCGAAGACCGCCCTGCTGTTGTTGCCGAGGTGCAACGGGCGATACAGGAAAACAAACCCTTTGCCGTCGAGTATCGTTTGCGTCATAAGGACGGAACGATCCGATACCTTTCCGAAGTGGGGGCGCCGATAGCAGGGAACGACGGTAAGCCGCTGTATATCGACGGAGTGATCTTTGACAATACCGAACGCAGGCGCGAGGCGCGGCTGTTGACGGAGAGCGATGCCCGTCTGCGCACCCTGGTGCAGACCATCCCCGACCTGGTCTGGCTCAAGGACGCCGATGGCATTTATCTATCCTGCAACCCCATGTTCGAACGCGTCTACGGCGCACGGGAAGCGGACATCATCGGCAAGACCGACTATGATTTCGTGAACAAAGAGCTGGCGGACTCCTTTCGCGAGCACGACCTCAAGGCCATGGCAGCGGGCAAGCCGACCAGCAACGAGGAATGGCTCACCTTTGCTGAGAACGGCTACCGGGGGACGTTTGACACTATCAAAACTCCGATGTATGATGCCGAAGGTACGCTCATCGGCGTGCTCGGCATTGCCCGTGATATCACCGGGCGCAAGCGCGCGGAGGAGCAGATCGTCAAGTCGCTCAGGGAAAAGGATGTGATGCTGAAGGAGATCCACCATCGCGTAAAGAACAACATGCAGGTGATCTACAGCCTGTTGAGCCTCCAGGCAAAGAGCATTGACGACCCATCGGTGCGCACCCTGTTCGTGGAGAGCCAGAACCGGGTGCATACCATGGCGCTGATCCACGAACGGTTGTATCGATCCGAGGACCTGGCCCACATCGATTTTAAGGAGTACCTGCAGAGCCTTGTTGTCGATATTGCGGACACCTACAAGCGGCACGACGTTGTCCTGTCCGTGGACATGGAACCGATGGCCCTTGACGTGAATGCCGGAATTCCCTGCGGCCTGATCGTGAATGAACTGGTTTCGAACAGCCTGAAGCACGCCTTTCCCGAGGGAAGATCGGGAATGGTCAGGCTCGGGATCCGCAAGGACAACGATGGGAACAATGTCCTGTTCGTCGCAGACAACGGGATCGGATTCCCGGAAACAGTCGACTTCCGAGGCACATCAACGCTTGGCTTACAGCTGGTCAACGTGCTTGCCGGTCAGCTGCGCGGAACGATCGAGCTTTCGCACGCAGAGGGAACGGCCTTCAGCATAACATTTCCGGAAAGTAGCTCTAATTAGTAACATAATTAATTGCATCATCACGGGGGGATTGTGGCAGCTGAAATTCAGGAGCGAAAAGAAGGTCTCGTTTCCATCTGGCTTATCGTACTCTTCGCTATTCTAACGTATTCCCTTGTCGTCCCTGCTGCAGAGGCGCAAACCAGGGAGCTTGCCGGCAACCGGACGACGCTTAGGGCCGTCATCCCCGACGACGTTCCCCCAACCTACTTCCGGGATCCGAAAACCCATAAAGCCGCGGGCTTTGCCGTGGATGTCATGAACGAAATAGCCGGGCGTGCCGGGCTTTCAGTGGTCTACACGTTTGAAGAGGATTGGCCGGCCATCATCGCCGCGGTAAGGAGCGGGCGGGCCGACATAGCGCCTGTTCTGGGCATGTCCGAGGAGAGGACACAAATCCTGGCTTTCACGACGCCTGTCGAAACAGTGCCCGTATCACTATTTGTGCGCTCGGACAATACCACTATCAGCGGGTTAAAATCCGGTATTGCGGTCGGGGTGATGCGTGGCAGCGCGGCCTATGACGCAATAAAAAAACAGTATTCTTCCGATATAGCGCTGAAAAACTATGAACACTTTTCCGAAGGGTTGTTTGATTTATTAGCGGGACAAATAGACGTTTTCTGCTGTCCCGCCACAACACTGAGACTCCTGGCGAGAGGCGCCGGGGTCGAGGACAAGATCAAGACCGTCGGCGCGCCGCTCATGGAGCTTAAACGTGGCATGGCCATGCGGAAAGACGATGTCGATCTTTTTGCCAAGCTCAATGCCGTCACGGAAGCATTCGTCGGATCTCCTGAATATCAGAAAATTTATTCAAAATGGTATGGACGAAAAAGACCCTACTTTACTCTTTCGAAACAGAACGTGCAAACCATCATTGTCATTGCCCTGATTATCATTGCAATGGCATCCTGGCGTCATCGTTCCATGCTCGGCATGAACCGCAGACTTCTCCAGAGTGAGGCAGCACTCAAGGAGGCGCAAAACATCGCCCGGATAGGGCGGTGGGAATTAGACCTGCTCAATAACAGTCTTCGGTGGTCAGACACCATTTTCGATATATTTGAGATCGACCAAACGCAATTCGGTGCCACCTATGAGGCATTCCTCGAAACCATCCATCCTGACGACCGCGAAACGGTCAATAAGGCCTATACGGAGTCACTCAAAAACAAACAACCGTATGACGTTACGCACCGCTTGTTAATGAAGGATGGGCGCGTCAAGTGGCTGAGTGAAGTTTGTCGAACCGATTACAATCCGCAAGGGCAGGCGATCCGATCCGTGGGCATCGTGCAGGACATCACCGAGCAAAAACAGGTTGAAGATGCGCTTCGGGAGAGCGAAAAAAGATACCGTCAGTTGTTTGAGAACATGCAGGAAGGTTTCATGATTCAGGATGTCATTACGGACGACGCAGGCAAACCGTTAGACGTACGATACCTCGATGTCAACCCGGCAGTAGAACGCTTCCTCGGAAAAAGACGCGTGGAGATCATTGGGAAAACACGAACCCAGGTTCTTGGGACACCCGACCCAGCGGTTGTAGAGGCGAACATTCGCGTGGCCGACACCGGGCAGCCACTCCATATGGAGCGGTACTCATCTGGAGCTAAACGGTGGTATGAGTCTTTCAGCTATTCATTCGGGCCGGGACAGGTCGCGACTCTCGTTTTGGACGTTACCGAGCGAAAGCGGGCTGAGGAAAAGGTCAGGCAGAGCGGGGCCAAATTTCGGAACCTGTTCGACTCATCAACGGACGGCATCTTCATCATCGACCTCGAGGGTAACTTCATCGATCTGAACACTACGGCCTACACGCGACTGGGGTATACGAAGGAGGAGATGCTCGCACTGCATATCAGTAAGCTCGACCACCCGGAGTTCTCCCCCCACGCCGCAGAACGGATGAAGCAGATACAGGAGCACGGCTTCGCTGTGTTTGAGTCCGCCCATCTGCGCAAGGATGGCTCTGCAATGCCGGTGGAGGTCAATGCGCGGCTGATGGAGTACGATGGAAGGACTGTATTCTTCAGCATGATACGCGACATCACCGAACGCAAAAAGGCGGAGAAGGCGCTGCGCGAGAGCGAAAAGCGGTATCACGTCCTGTTCGATCAGTCCCCTGACGGCATACTGCTCATAGACACCGAGGGAAAGATCCTCGAATTCAATGACGCGGCCCATCGCCAGCTGGGATACTCTCGCGAGGAGTTTGCACAACTACGACTTTTCGATCTCGATCCTGTCGAGAGCCCTGAAGAAATACGAGGCAGCCTCAGCTAAAATCCAGGAGATGGGCCAGGCCAGGTTCGATGTCAAGCATAGGACAAAGCAGGGAGAGAGCCGGGATGTTTATGTTATCGCGCAAGCCATGATTTTGTCGGACAGGCCGGTTGTGCATACGATATGGCACGACATCACCGAACGCAAGAAGGCGGAGGAACTGATCCTGAGTTCGCTCAAAGAAAAGGAAGTGCTGCTCAAGGAGATCCATCATCGGGTGAAGAACAACCTGCAGGTGATCAATAGTCTGCTTAATCTCCAGGCAAAGAACATCGCTGACACGAAAATCCGCGCAATATTCGAGGACGCGCGAAACAGGGTGAACTCTATGGCACTGATACACCAAAAGCTGTATCAGTCGGAGGACCTGTCCCATATTAATTTCAATGAATATCTGGGGAGCCTCGTCGCGGGCATTGCGGACACCTACAAACGGCGCGACGTTGTTGTGTCCGTGGACAGGGAACCGATCACCCTTGATGTGAACGTCGGCATCCCCTGCGGACTGATCGTAAATGAGCTGGTCTCGAACTGCTTGAAATACGCATTCCCTGAGGGGCGACCGGGAACAATCACCGTCGGAATCAGCAAAGACGGCAAAGGGAGCAATGTTCTGACGGTCGCGGACAACGGGATCGGCTTCCCGGATGCAGTGGACTTCCGCACCACCTCATCGCTGGGGCTTCAATTGGTCAATGTGCTGACCAGGCAGATCCAGGGGACGATCGAGCTTTCGAGGACGGAGGGCACAGCGTTCAGAATAACCTTTCCCGATTCTCGGGGGACCGGCGGTGAAAGGATATGAGGCAACATGAGGCAACCGATTAACAACGAATAGTCACGCGAAACAGGGGGATGCATTGTGGCAGATGAACATCAGGAGAGAAAAGAACGCCTTGTGTCTATCGGGTTTACCGTACTATTCGCTATCCTTACATGTTCCCTTACCGTCCCTCCAGCCGCGGCGCAAACCAAATCGCCGCCCAACAATCGGACGGCGATTACAGCCGTTATTATCCAGGATTCTCCTCCTACCTCCTTTCAGGACCCGAAAACACTTAAAGCCGCCGGCTTTGCCGTTGATGTCATGGACGAAATAGCCGCGCGTGCGGGGCTTTCCGTGACCTATCATTTTGAAAAGGACTGGGCGGCCGTCATCACAGCAGTAAGGACCGGGAAGGCGGACATAGCTCCCGTGGTGGGAATAACCGCGGAGAGACAAAAAATCCTGTCATTTACCACGACGGTCGACACCTACCCCCTTGTCATATTCGTACGGTCCAATGACCACTCCATCTCGGCATTGCGAAACGATCTCAGAGTCGGAGTAATTGAGGGCAGCTCCGCGCACGAAATAATAAAGAAAAAGCACGGCAAGGTATCGTTCAGGACCCTTAACGGCTATTCCGACGGTCTGTTCAATTTGCTGGCCGGCAATATAGACGCTTTTTGTTGCGCGCCCTTTACCCTGCTGGGCCTGGCGAGGGATGCCGGGGTTGAGGACAAGATCAAGATCGTCGGCGCGCCGATCATGGAACTCAAACGGGGCATGGCAGTGCGGAAAGACGATGCAAAGCTTTTAGCGAAGCTCAACGACGTTACAGAGGGTTTCGTCGGTTCTCCCGAGTATCAGCGGATTTATATGAAGTGGTTCGGCTCGTCTAAGCCTTTTATGGCTGTCTCGAAAAAAACGCTTCTGAGAACGATAGTGATATTTATGATCATCGGCGGCATGGCTTTATGGCGATACATCTCAGTCACCGGTTTGAATCGCAAGCTTCAGCAAGAGATTTCCGAGCGCGTCAGAGCCGAAGATACGCTCCGGGAGAAAAACACCATGCTTCACACCTTGATCCATGCCATCCCGGACCAGGTTATTTTCAAGGATTTCGCAGGCCGATATTTGCTCGTGAACAAGGCTATGGAGGAAACCTTCGGCCTCGGACAGGAAGCGTTTGTGGGTAAGACCGATGACGATATCTCTCCTCCGGATGTGGCTGATAAGTGCAAAAAGAGCGATGCGAAAGCGATAAAAAGTGGCGGACCTGCCTGTTCCGAAGAGTGCTATACCGATAAAAACGGCGAAGTGAGATTTCTTGATGTTGTCAAAGCCCCTATCCATGATGCCAAAGGAGACCTTAAGGGGCTGGTTGTGGTCAGCCACGACATTACCGACCGGAGGCGTACGAATGACGCTTTGCGCGAGAGCGAAAGGCGTTATCGTATCCTGTTCGATCAGTCCCCTGACGGCATACTGCTCATAGACGCCGCGGGAAAGATCCTTGAATTCAATGAGACGGCCCATCGCCAGCTGGGATACTCACGCGAGGAGTTTGCAAGACTACGCGTTTCCGACATCAATCCTATTGAGAGCCCCGGAGAAATACGGGACAGAATCAGGAAAATCCACGAGACGGGCCAGGCCAGGTTCGATGTCAAGCACAGGACAAAGCAGGGAGAGCTCCGGGATGTTTATATTATCACGCAAGCCATGATTTTGTCGGACAGGCCGGTTGTGTATGCGATATGGCATGACATCACAGATCGCAAGCTGGCGGAGAAGACCCTGCGCGAGACAAATAAAAGCCTGAGCGCGTTGATCCGATATTCTCCCTTGGCGATTATCAGTATCGGTATTGACGGCCGGGTCTTGATCTGGAATCCGGCGGCGGAGCGGATATTTGGCTGGACCGAGGGCGAGGTGCTGGGCAGGGAAAATCCGATTGTCCCCGAAGACAGAAGGGACGAGTATTTCAGGCTCACGGAAGACGTTGTCAGCGACCATCCCTATCTGTCCCGGGAAATAACCCGCAGAAAGAAGGACGGGACATTAATTCAGCTTAATGCCGCATCGGCAGCCATCCAGGATGACAACGGTAACGCGATAGCGTTGTTCGGAATATTTGAAGATATTTCTGAGCGTAAACATGCGGAGGAGCTTATCCGTCGTGCACTCCAGGAAAAGGAAGTAATGCTCAAGGAGATACACCACCGGGTCAAGAACAACATGCAGGTGATCTACAGCCTGCTGAACCTTAAGGCAAAGAGCGCCACCGACAGCGCGGTCAGGGACATCCTTGAAGAAAGCCGGGACAGAGTGCACTCCATGTCACTGATCCACGAGACACTCTATCGCTCTGAGGACCTCGCCCATGTCGACTTCAAAACATACTTGCTGCGCCTTATCCAGGGTATTTCCAGCACCTACAAGCGCCATGATGTCCAGGTGTTGGTGGATATGGAACCTGTTTCCCTTGATGTGAATACCGGCATCCCCTGCGGCCTGATCGCGAATGAGCTGGTCTCGAACAGCCTGAAATATGCCTTCCCTGAGGGAAGAAGCGGAACGATCAAGGTCGGCATCAGCAACGATGTCATGGGGAACAAGGTCCTGAGCGTTGAGGATAACGGTATCGGCTTACCGGCTACGCTGGATTTCCGCAACACCGCTTCGCTTGGCCTTCAACTGGTCACGGTGCTGACCGGGCAGATCAACGGTACGATCGAGCTTACGAGAACAGAAGGCACCAGGTTCAGCATAACGATCCCGGGTTAGTAATGACCAGGGGATTGGGTCTCTCTCAGTTCCGGTGTGCCTAGCTGGGAATGAGCGTTTCGTGTAAATTGAGACGAATTGATTTTCAATTCGTAATTACGACGTGCCCCAAAGACAGAGGAGAACAGGATGGTTAAGAAAAGAATTATGCTGGTCGAGGATGAGGCCGTGACCGCCATGGACCTCAAGTCCAACTTGATCCAGCTCGACTACGAGGTCCCGGCGGTCGTGTCGAGCGGAGAGGAAGCGGTCCGCGTCGCAGCTGAAGTGCTTCCGGACCTGATCCTGATGGATATTACCCTTGCCGGCCCCATGAACGGCATAGAGGCTGCTGATGAGATACGAAAGGCTCACGCCATCCCCGTTGTTTTTCTGACCGCCCATGCCGATGCCGAGACCATCGGACGCGCCAAGACCACCGAGCCCTTCGGCTATCTTCCCAAACCCTGCAGCATGGACACACTCATGAGCACGATCGAAGTGGCGCTGTTTAAAGGCGAGGCCGATGCCCAACGCAGAAAGGCCGAAGCCAGGCTCAAGCGGGTGATGGAGGAACAGAAGATCATCCTTGACAACACAGGGGTCGGCGTTCTGTTCACAAAGGACAGGAAGATCGTCTGGGCGAACAAGAGCATAGCACGCATGATCGGCTATTCCCTCAAAGAGGTCGTTGGTAAGGACACTGCCGATGTTCTACCCGGACAGGCAAAGTTATGAGAAGGTCGGAAACGAAGGATATGCGGCGATCACCCAAGGAGAGGTCTACACCACCGAGATCCCGATGAAGAAAAAGGATGGGTCTCTCCTCTGGTGCCACCTCGTGGGGCAGGCGGTGAATCATGCTGCTCCCGAGGAAGGCTCGATATGGATACTGGAAGATGTGACTCAACGGAGAGAGCTGGAGGAGAGCCTGAAAAAAAGCGAAATAAAATACCGCACCGTGGCGAATTTCACCCATGACTGGGAATTCTGGATCGGACCGGACGAGCGCCTCCTCTACACCTCTCCCTCCTGCGAAAGTATAACCGGTCATCCCGCCGCGGCGTTTGAACAGGACATCACCCTGCTTCGCCGGATCATCCATTCCGAGGACCGTGCGGCGTACGATAACCACCGCCATCGGGTAAAGGGAGAGGAAAAAGCCGAGGAGCTCGAGTTTCGTATTATCCGCCCCGATGGCACGCTGCGCTGGATCGCCCATGTCTGCCAGCCGGTCTATGACGACCAGGGGCGTTTCATCGGCAACCGGGGCAGCAACCGTGACATTACGATGCGCAAACTTGCAGACCGGGAACGGGAGCGGATGATCATCCAACTTCAAGAAGCGCTCGTAAAGGTCAAGACCTTAAGCGGCATGCTTCCGATCTGCGCATCCTGCAAAAAGATCCGCGATGACCAGGGGTACTGGAAGCAGATCGAGGCGTATATCAGCGACCATTCGGACGCAGAGTTCTCGCACGGCATCTGTCCGGACTGCGCGGAGAAGGTTTACGGAAAATATTACAAGAAGAAATCGTGAGGGGTGAGTTAGAGCGATCTCAGAAGAACAACGTCATACCGTGCGTATGCTTTCCGCTTGCCCTTCCCCGGTTCCGCGTAGTGGCCTGCCCCTAGATCGCGGCGGCAAGCGCCAGGCCGTGGCTGTGCTTCTTCAGCTTCAGGCGGACCATGCCGAGGTTCGCCTCCTTGTCCGCAACGATCACCAGGAACGCGTCCGCGCCGATCGGCGCAAGCAGGACCGGGCCGTTGTCGAACTCGATCATGCTGATCAGCATCGTCCCCTTGTCGATCTGCCTTCCCATGGAGTCCGAAGCGCCGAAGCCGCTCGATGCGATCGCGCCGATCATTTCCCGGTCAATGCCGCTGCGCGCAATGCTGTCGAGCAGAAATCCGTCGCGCGCAACCAGGCAGACCGCTTCGATGTTCGGCATCTGTGCAAGCTCGCTCAGGATCTCCCGCGTCGTTGCCATGGCGTCCGCCTTCGTGCTCGCCGTTGATGCCTTGTTCGGCCCTCCCCGCGCATCCACACGCTGTTCGGGCGCCGGCTCCTGCACCGGCAGGTCCGCAGCCCGCTTTTTTTCCGCAGCAAATGCCGTCCCCGTCTCCGCAGCACCTTGTTGCCTGCGTCCCTCGGCAAGAAGCTCCGTAAGCGTACCAGCCACGTTTTTCACGCTCTTTGCACAGTGCGAAGTGATATCGATCCTGGCGTGGGACCACGCGGCCATATGGTAAACGGCGTCATTGCCCTGAAGCGGGCCGGTTTCGGCATCGATCAATTCTCCCTGTTTGAAATAGAACGCGCCTTGCCCCCCGCCGAATTCCACCGCAAGGGTACAGGTCCTTCCTTCCGAGGCGATGAGCTGCAAAAAATCGGGCAGCGTAAGTCCCTGTGCTCGGCCCGGCGCCGCCCATCTCAGTTCGCTGCTGATCGCGGAAGCCAGGTCCGCGAACTCAAAGGGTTTCTGAATGCAATGGCAAACGGAGAAGTTCTTTAATTTATGCTCGATATCCGGTGTGTTGAGGTGCGCGGTCATGATGATCGTCGGGAGCTCCGGATGATACTTGCTCATGTAGGCCAGAAGCTCGAAGCCGTCCATGACCGGCATCCTGATGTCGGTAACGACCAGATCAATCGGCATCGACTTGAGGATCACCGTCGCCTTGGCGCCGTTTTCCGCCGTAACGATCGTGAACTCGCCGGCAGGGTCGCTGAACCCGTCGCGAAGACTTATCAGCAGATTTTTTTCATCGTCCACGATGAGAACTTGTTTCATGATCCCTCACGCAAGAGCTTCGATTTAAAAAACAAGGTCTTTCCATGGCAGTTCCGGGGCACGGTGAGATCAAAAACGCTTGTCTTTTCTGAGCGCCTTCATCGCACTATGCCAGAATTTTCAGGGCATAACAGCACATGTGGTTGTCGAGGACCTTGTCAACCACTTCTTTGGATACGCCGGTCTCCGTCATCCATTTTTCCGCAAATCCCTTTTTGCCTCCCCCGGACTTGCACCCGAGCTGGATAACATTGATCTTCTTGCCGCCGATCCTGATCTTTTCAGCGATGGCGCTCCGCATGGGCTGATGCACGGAGCAGAAAGGGCTCACCCCGGCCCCTTCGCCGACCCGGTACTGATCGGTAATGTTGCTCGGCTTGTTGAATTCCGCGGTGAAGTCGGCAAACCCGTCCGGCATTTTTTCAAATACTTTCGTATAGTTCTTGATGGACGGCCCGAAGGGGCAGAGTTTCAGGCCGAAAATAAAGTTCCCTTCATGGGTCGCCTTCCCTTCGATGATCGTGATCGGGTTGGTCGCGCTCTCGATCGCGGCAACGTAGGCGTCAAAGTTCGGATAATCGATCTCGGCGATCCGTTCAGCGGTCTTGATGGCGTTCCTGATCAGCGTTCCCTTTGCGCTTGCCGCCCCGCTCAAGGTGATCATGACCTTGATCATATCGAGAAAACTGACGTGTGCTATGTCGAGGATATTTTCTTCACTCATAATTCCTGTCCCCCTATCGTGTTATATCGCCGCGGCGAGCGCGAGCTCATGGCTGTGTTTTTTCAGTTTCAGGCGGATCATGCCGAGGTTCGCTTCCTTGTCGGCAACGATCACCAGGAACGCGTCCTCGCCGATCGGCGCAAGCAGCACCGGCCCTTTTTCGAACTCGATCATGCTGATCAGCATCGTCCCCTTGTCGAGCTGCCTCCCCATGGAGTCCGAGGCGCCGAAGCCGCTCGATGCGATCGCGCCGATCATTTCCCGGTCAATGCCGCTGCGCGCAATGCTGTCGAGCAGAAATCCGTCGCGCGCAACCAGGCAGACCGCTTCGATGTTATCCAGTTTTGAAAGCTCGCTCAATATCTCCCGTGTCGTTGCCATTTTCCTCTCCTTCGTAGTCGTTCCGGATACCGGCTGATGTTCGCCGCGCGCTGCCCCAGGCGTCTCCTGCGGCAGCGTGCCGCGTGTTTTTGAACCATTCCCGCCTTCTTTCGTCTGGACCGGGACTGCGGGCGGGTCTCCCGGAGCCAACCGCTTCTCATCCTGCAGGCGGTACGCTTCCAGAAGGATAAAGCTCAGGGAACTGGTGATGTTCCTGTCTTTTTGTTTGCAGAAGCTGTCGATCTCGATGGAGGGATCGCTCCAGCATGCCATATCGAGGGCGGCCGCCTCATGCAGGGCAACGCCGTTGTCGGCATCGATAAGGACGCCTTCCAGGAAATACAGGAATCCCTTCTTCCCCTGCGATGCGATGCTGAGGGTGCAGGTCTTCCGCTCCATCTCCACAAGCTGAAGAAATGCGGGCAGGGTTATCCCGTGGATGTAGCCCTTCGAAACCGCATGCAGCTCGGCAAAGATATGATCAACAAAGTCCTGAAAGTCTATGGGCTTTTCCAGGATCTCGAAGGCCCCGAGGCTGTTCACCCGCGCCTTGATCTCGGGCGTGCAGTAGGCGCTCATGACCATGACCGGTAAATGCGGGTGGCTCTTGCTCATGGAAGCAAGAAGGCCGAACCCGTCTAATTCCGGCATCTTCAGGTCCGTCACCACCAGGTCGACGCTGCGCGTCTGAAGCGTCTCGACAGCCACCTTGCCGTTCGGGGCGGTTATCGCTTCAAAATCCGCGGCATAGGCTTCGAGCCCCTGCAGCAGGCTCAGGAGGAATGATTTTTCGTCATCAACGATCAGAACCGTTTTCAGCTTCTTTTTTTCCATAACATCGTTATTATTTGCAATGGACATGCCAGCGGAAAACGGTGACGATTCCATCAAGAGCGGATCATGGCAGATTCTGATATTTCAATAAGATGCGAACATACGGCTTTTTTTTCAGATCAGATACCGTGAGCGGTCAGCTATGCCACTTTGAAATACGTCAAATTGCTATAGCAGGTTGGACGGGAGGACAGCAACACGAACATCCAGGCATTACAGGCCAGGTTCTCAGGAGCGCTCCCTGCTAGACCCTTGACAATGAGTGTAACATATGCTACATTGTAATCAGGAGTTACAAGTTTCCCAAGCAGGAGGTGCATGATGAGAAAGTTCTTGCAGAAGCTCGAAGAGACCTTTGCCGATGCCGCCCTTCTTGAAATGGGCGTCAACCTGGACCGTGCCGCTGTTGCGGTGAAACACTGTTGGAAAGAACGGCTGGAAGAGAATTTTATCGAGATCGCCTTTGCCGAAGCCGCGGACTACGACGATATCCACAAAGCCATCTTGAGGGAGCATGGCGGCAACGACGTCTGCTTCGCCCATTGACCGATGGTGGAGATCCCTAAAGCGAGGTAATGATGGCAAATGAAGCAAAGCAGGAATGGCTCCTGATCTTCTATAGTGTGCCCTCCCACCCGGTGAGCAGCCGCATGAAGATCTGGAGAAAGCTCGTACGGTCGGGAGCGGTGCAGCTCAAAGGAGCGGTGTACATTATTCCCGCTTCCGAGGAGCACCAGGAATTATTTCAATGGCTCGTCGGCGAGGTCCGGTCGCTGGGTGGAGACGGCGCCTTCGTCAGAAGCAGCTCGATCGAGACCATGAGCGATACTGAGGTTCGCGAGCTTTTTATCCGTCAGATCGGCGAGGAATACCGGGGCCTGGACAAAGCAGTTGCTGCGCTTGAGCAGAAGGTCCAAAGCATCCGGAAAGGTACGAAGCTCCAGGACAGGCCACTGTTGATCGGCCAGCTTGCCAAAGCAGTCAAGGATTTTGAAGATATTCGGAAACGGGATTTCTTTTCCTCGACAGCCGGTGATGCCTTCAACAAACGGCTGCAGCAGCTCCAGTCTGGCCTCAAGGGCCTGGACAAGGCCGTCCCCGGAGAGGAAGCAACGATATCGCCGAAGCGCGCAGAAAAATACCAGAAGCGGACTTGGATCACGCGGAAAAAACCCTTTGTGGACCGCATGGCCTCTGCGTGGCTCATTAAACGGTTCATTGATCCCAAGGCGACATTCAAATTCATCGAAGAGCGGGAACTGAACGCCAGCGACCCTGCTGCCACGACCTTCGACCTGCGAAACGGCGAATTCACCCATCGGGGCGATCTCTGCACCTTCGAAGTGCTGGTAAAGACCTTCGGCATCAGGGACAAAGCGGTAAAACAGATCGCCGAGATCGTTCATGACCTGGATGTCAAGGACGAGATGTATAACCTTGCCGGGACCGCCGGGGTAGAGGAAATACTGAACGGGATCCGCAAGACCGGCAAGAATGATAACGACACGCTGGAACGAGGCATGGCCGTATTCGAGATGCTGTACCAATCAAAAACATAGCGGGGTTTCCTGCCTGCCTCTGTGCAGTGGTGAAATCCGATGTCCAGATCAGGAGGTAATGTGCCATGAAATGGATAACCAGAGAGAATGTCAAAGTAGACCGTGTTGCCTGCCCCTGGCTCATCAGGAAGTTCGTGGACAAGAAGGCGGAATTTCTGTTCGTACCCGCAGAGAACGTGCAGGCCGAGGCCGCACGCACAGGGGCGATCCCCTATGATGTCTCCGAACGCGGAGCTGGGCCATCACGGCAAGGAGTGTTCCTTTGACGCTATCGTGAAGAAATACGGCCTCGCCAAAGACCCTGCACTCGTGCTGCTCGCCAGGATCGTGAACGGTGCGGACACGGACAACAGCCTCCACCATCAGCCGGAAGGCCCGGGGCTCGAACGCGGTCGCAGAAGGGTTCCGCCATCTGGGACTCAAGGACGACCACGCGATCAATGCGGCGGAATGGATCGTGTATGATGCACTTTATGCATACTGTGAGGCGATGATAGAAAAAGAAAGGCCCCATGGCGCATTCGCGGCGTAACGTCATCCTGCTTTTTGCCGCACGGAGCATACGGCTCTTCGCCTACGGTGCGCTGTCGGTCGTGCTCGCCCTCTATCTGCATGAAGCAGGCCTTTCGAGCGCGGACATCGGGCTTCTGTTCACGCTCACCCTGGCCGGCGATGCGGGGATAACGCTCTGGATCACGACCACTGCTGACCGGTTCGGCAGAAAGAAGATGCTCCTGCTGGGCGCCGGGCTCATGGTCATGGCCGGCGTCGTGTTCAGCCTGACCGGAAATATCGTTCTTCTGATGATCGCGGGCATCATCGGCGTCATCAGCCCGAGCGGGAACGAGATCGGACCTTTTCTTTCACTGGAGCAGGCAGCACTTTCGCAAATGCTCTCCGCAGAACAGCGGACCCGTGCCTTTGGCTGGTACAACCTTGCCGGATCTCTTGCAGCGGCAGCAGGCGCGCTTGCAGGAGGTTTTCTTTCACAATCACTGATAAATTCCGGTCTGTCTGAACTCGAATCCTATCGCGCCGTCATCCTCGGTTATGCAGCATGCGGGATCGTCCTCATGACCGTTTTCTCTGTTCCTTTCGCCGGCAGTGGAAGCAGCGGCAGCAACGGTGACAGCAAGGGAGCGGGTGCTCGGGCTCCACAAGTCAAAGAGAGTAGTGCTGAAACTCTCTGCGCTCTTTGCCCTCGACGCCTTTGCAGGCGGGTTCGTGATCCAGAGCATGGTGGCCTACTGGTTCCATATCAAATTCGGTCTTGATGCCGGCGTCCTGGGCAGCATCTTCTTCGGCGCGAACATCTTGGCAGGCGTGTCCGCCCTGCTCGCCGTACGGATCGCGAACCGGATCGGGTTGATCAGCACCATGGTGTACACGCACATCCCGTCGAATGTGCTGCTCTGCCTTGTTCCGCTCATGCCGAACCTCGGCCTTGCCATTACGGTGCTCTTGCTCCGCTTCAGCATCTCGCAGATGGACGTTCCCACGCGCCAGTCCTACACCATGGCAGTCGTTGATCCCGACGAACGGTCTGCGGCATCAGGTGTCACGACCATCGCCCGTTCGATAGGAGCGGCCGCATCGCCATTCCTGGCCGGGGTCTTTCTGGCTTCCCCGGTTCTCCTGAGCTGCGCCGTTTCTTGTTGCCGGCGGCCTCAAGATCGTCTATGACCTGCTGCTGTACCGGAATTTTAAGAAAGCGGATGTGCGGTGATGCGGAATTCCTGATCGCGTTCTAACGGAAGATAATTTGAAGCAGCAGATGCGTGGGCAGATAAACAAGAAGGGAAAATCCGATCATCAGCAGGAACAGATACACAAGCGCCGGCAACCGCTTCTGCGGCTCTGTGCCCGGGCCATGCACCCAGTTGATGTTCTGTGCGGGGTCCGTAAGCAGGTAGGTCAGGGGAAGAACGATCGCAGGCAAGGATCGTCTGCGCGAGCCAGGCTTGCTTTGCATACCCGAGCCTGGCGATCATCCAGAGCAAGCAGCACGGGCAGGAACACATGGAACAGGGAGAGCGCCCTGAGGTAGAGCGGTTTTTGCGCATCGAACATATAGTCCGTCAGCCCGGCAAGCCGCCTGCCGGTCGCCAGACGGCCAAAGTAGGTCACATTCCAGAACAGTTCGGGCAGCAGGACCCCGACCGCCATCATGCTGGCGATCAGGCTGCTCTCGAACCACAGCGCAGGCACGGCGGCGAAGAGAGCGATATCCGAGAACCAGAGAAAGTTCCCAAGGCCGTACCTGACCGTATAGACCGCGGCGGTGAGAATGACGAAGAGTGTGTAGGATATTTTGAGCCAGAGAGGGATCATGGTCTTTGGTGGTTCCTGCTTAAAGAATCTCTAAGAAGAACCTTCGACACGGAAGAATCGGATTAACGACGGATAGGGGCGGATACGTCAACAAAGAGAAGAACAAGGTGAAAAACCAAAGATTCTCTCCGTGTCTCCGTGCCTCCGTGGTAAATATGCCTTGTGACATCATCATTCGATCCCGTATTTTTTCAACCTTCGCTTCAGCGTGGACAGGGAAATGCCGACAGCCCGCGCTGCGCGGCTGAAATTGCCTCCCTGCTGCTCGAGCGCGGCGAGGATGTGATTTTTCTCCAATTCGTCAAGGGTCGTCGACGACGTGCCCGTGGGCATGCTGCTTTTCTGCGCTTGCGGATGATGCACTGCTTTTGTTGGCAAGGTCTTCAAAAATTCCGAAGGCCGTATTTCCGAGCCATGCTGCAGGATAGCTGCCCGTTCGAGCACGTTTTTAAGCTCCCGGACATTGCCGGGCCAGTCATAGGACGTCAACTTTTCGATCTCGCCGTCTGCCAGAGCGACCTGCCTGCCCTTCGCTACAGTATTGATCAGAAATTCACAGAGTGCCGCCAGATCGTCCTTCCTGTCGCGCAGGGGAGGAAGGTGCAGCTTGATCACGCCGAGCCGATAGTAGAGGTCCTCGCGGAATTTCTTCTGGCCGATGGCTCTTTCGAGGTCCACGCTGGTGG
Organism: Nitrospirota bacterium; assembly: GCA_963818475.1. Classification (GTDB taxonomy): domain Bacteria; phylum Nitrospirota; class UBA9217; order UBA9217; family UBA9217; genus GWC2-56-14. The sequence goes on from CAWFSF010000005.1 coordinate 522,877, forward strand.
CGGCAATGACCCTGACCTGGGCGCGCAGCGCCGCCGTCCCGCCGAGCCGCCGGAACGTGCCGTCATCAAGAACGCCCAGCAGCTTTGCCTGGAGCGCCATGGGCATCTCGCCGATCTCGTCAAGGAAGATGGTCCCTCCTTCCGCCATCTCGAACATTCCTTTTTTGAGGCCTGCAGCGCCGGTAAAGGCGCCCTTTTCATGGCCGAAGAGCTCCGCCTCGATGAGACTCTCGGGAAGGGCTGCGCAGTTGATGCTGATGAACGGTGCATGCTGGTCCGGTCCGCAGTAATGAATGGAACGGGCTGCCACGTTCTTTCCTGATCCGGTCTCGCCGGTGATCAGTACGGGTGCGTCGGCGCCGGCTGCCAGATCGATGAGCCGCTGGATCTCTGCGATCTGGGCGCTGGTTCCGACGAGCACATTCTCTTCCCGCTCCCGTTCGGCCTGGTAATTCTGGAACTGCTCCACCTTTTCGAGGTCGAGCGTACGCAAAGCCTGTTTGATCGCCAGATCAAGCTCTTCGAGCTCAAAGGGTTTTGAAAGGTAGTCGAACGCCCCGGCCCGGACGGCCTTGACCGCGTTCTCAAAGCTCGGGAAGGCGGTGGTGAAAATGATCTTCGTCTGGCTGTTGTAGTTCAGAATGGAAGAGCAGAGGTCGGCGCCTTCGGCGTCCGGCAGCTGCTGGTCGAGCAGCACAACGTCGATCATATTTTTTGAACAGAGCGCCAGGCAGTCCTTGCCGGTATGAGCGACATGGATCGCGATTTCGTCGGACTGCAGGTAGTCCCTGAGTGACGCGCAGAAGTTCCGGTCATCGTCCACGATCAGGATGTTTTTTCGGGATCTATGCATCGCGGCCGCCTCTGCCTGCCGGCAGGTCCAGGGTGACCGTTGTTCCGGCGTCTTCCTGGCTGCCTATCTCGATGGCGCCGTCCATTTTAAGCAGCATTTTCTTCACGATCACCAGCCCCAGTCCGGTCCCGTGGCTCTTGGTTGTGGAGAACGGCTGGAACAGGTGTTTCTTGTGCTCCTCCGGGATCCCCCTCCCATTGTCCATGATCCTGATGATGATCCTGTCTCCCGCCCGGAGCGTTCCGATCCCGATCACCGGGGAGACGACCCCCTCAAGCGCGTCGAAGGCATTCGTCAGGATGTTCAGCAGCACATGCTGCAGCGCCCGCGCATCGAAATAACCCCGGTCCGCGGCCGGACTGAACTGCGTTTTGATCTGGATCTTCTTGGCGCTGAAATCCCGCTCCACCATGGAAATGAAATTGTCCATGAACTGAACGATATCGACCTCTCCGCAGTCCGGGTTCTCGTACATGCTGAAGTTCTTCAGGTCCTTAAGGAGCCCTTCAACACGGGTGACATCGGAGAGCACGCGGTCGATGAACTCAACCGTCGTTTCCCGGGAGTAGGATGCCAGGTTTTTCTTCAACACGGTTATACTCGTTTTTATGGAGTTGATCGGGTTGCCCAGCTCGTGCCGGATGCCGGAAAAGATATAGCCGAGGTTGTTCATGGTATTGACCGCTTCGGCGATCGCGTTGAGCCTCGTCTTTTCGGTAATGTCCGACAGGTAGATCCAGAGATAGGCGTCGGAAATAACATAGATGGAATACCCGATGAATTTGCGTCCGTAGGGCACGGTGCGGGATTCGTGAGAATGCGCCGAGATCATGGGCAGATCCATATCGGAAAGCAGCAGGGCTGCCAGCGCATGGTAATCCTTCGGCTTGATGGTATCCTTGAAGATCTCTGTGGCAAGCTTGTTCTGAAAAAAGACCTCTTCCTTAACGATATCGAGGCCGACGATGCCGAGGCTGATATCATCCAGGATGTTCGCGTAAATGCATTCTCCCAGACAGGGAGTTTTGCTGATCGGGCAGTTCGTGCCGGTTCTCTTATGAGAACAGGTTTCCATGGTCATAGCCACCCCTTATCGCCTCCCCCGTACAGACGCCGGTGTGCAGGCAGAACAAGTGCCCTTCCCTGAGCGGTCACGGGAGTTTAGCTTTTCCGTCTTGGGCTAAAGCGCCTTGTGAAGGGAGAGTACAATAAAAAATGAGAAATGTGAAGAAAAAAGGGGGCAAAACAATGAGGGCCCACGTAATGGGAGAACGTCCGTCGGGCGTTGTTACGATCGATGAAGCCGAACGAATGGCCGATCGCCGGTTTCCTTCATGAAAAACTAACGCGAGGCTGAGGGGCGCGTTTTCAGCGACCCTCTCGAGCGTTCTTGTTAGCCCTCTTCGTCTTTGTTCAAAATGATATCAACCATGGTTTTCCGTGGTTGGCGGAATAGTTTTTTAACGCGTCGGCGGAATTCTTCCGGCGTAGCATGTTCTTCGTGGGTACCGATCACAATTCTGATATTGGGAAATGATTCTTCGAGTGCTTCTTTGTATTTTTCTTTGAACGGACAGAGTGCTTTGACACAATAAGAAAAATGGATCGTATCAACGCCGAAATCAGTTAACGCACGGATCCTTCCGATCAACTTGTCCGGGCCGGTAAGCGTCGGGCAGCCAGGGCAATTAATGATGCCGGCCAATGTGAGCTTTTCATCCTCAGGATATTCGGCGAACGTGCCTTTTCGCTTCCGGAAATCCGCGAGGCAGCTTACCGATGAGCAGCCAAGGTCTTGAGTAGCATTTGAGCAGGTCAAAATACCGATTTTTGCCATATGCCATACTCCTTATTATTGTGGCTAACACGAGCGTGTAGGGCGCGGTTCTCAGCGACCCTTACGCGCAGGTTGGAATCATCTGATGTCACCAGACGACAGCACGGAGCACATGATAATTATCACGGCTTGAATGCAGATATCAGCGTATATACGCCGAAGACTTTTTCTTTTACCGAAATATTGACGAGATTCTCAGTGATGTAGTTCAATATGGCTTTATTTGGTTTCGCGCCTACAATTATTGACTTTGCATACATATAAATATTTGCAAAGGGATGATACCAACGTGAACTAAGGGGGATTGAATCAAGGATAATCAGTTGCCCGCCTGTTTTTAAAATCGAAAGAGCCTTTTTTAAAGCCTTAATCGAATCTGGAATTGCTGTTAGCGCTAAACAGAAAACTACAGCATCAACTTCTTTCTCCGGCTTGAAATCATACATATCCATGCATTCAAATTGAGCATTGGGCCACTTGTTTTGATCTTTCTTACGATTTGCAATTGCAATCATTTCTTTGGAAAAATCAATTCCGATAATTTTAGCTTGTTCTGGGACTTTTTTTAAGAGACAGGGTATGACTGAGGCGGGACCACAACCCAATTCGACGACTGTTGCGCCGGAGGGTATTTTGAGGCAAGCGGCAACTTCACGATATAGTCGGCTCGCTTGCCCAAGACTCATAAGATAAGCAATGAAATCATAGCTCGATGCAGCAAGATCATACTTTTTCACATTTGAAATCTGCCGAATATCCATGTTCTCACCTCACCTTTTTTTATATGTTCAGCAGCTTGACCGTCTGGAACTGCTGGCTGGCGTAGAGCGGGATCTTGCCGGAGCTAACACGGCGCTGACGCGCCGCATGGCGCGTCGCAGTCGAGCGCCAGGTTATAATCAGTTATATTTAGTTTTCAGGACGGCGTTCAGTTGAGTTCTGAGATCACTGTCAAGTAGATAGTGATGAAGCAGACTATATAGGTCAATGTCACCATCCGAGCCATAGAGGTTTGTCACCAAAGTGAAAGCTCGAATACCAGCATCTATATTAGGACGGGTAAGCTTATTATTGAATTCATTTTCTCTGATGTTGTATTCGCTGAAATCTGGAATAATAATTTGATCACCCTCTAAATCTTTCAATGCCTTGCAGATTATATCTCTGGCTTTCTTTTCTTTCTGTCGGTTTTTGTTAAGGCTCATTTTTATCATCCTTTCTGACGTTTCTTTGCCATTATCTAAGTTCATGGGCGTCGGCGTCTGGTTTCAAATAATTGAGTACCTCAGTAGAAACGCCCGAAACATTTCGATGAATCTCTGATCCGGAAAACCTTAAAGTGGTAAAGCCTAACCCTTGCGTAACTCGATCCCTAGCTCTGTCCACAGTGAATGCATGTTTATTGCTGTGAAATTCATATCCATCGCACTCGACCAGAATCTTTCTATTAGGGTTTCCGGGAATCCACAGCAAAATATCTGGGCGGATAGATTTTCCGTTTACGACAATATCTGGAAACTTTGGCTGCAATGTCATATGCCAGCTATTTAGCAGAGACATATATACATAACGAAAAACCAATCGGTGAATAAATTCCCGCTCTGCAGACTCCATTGCTCCAGAAGCAACTTGTTTATTCAGGTAAGCGTCCAAACCATGGTAGGAACCATATTGCGTTTTATACCATTCGATGAATTCAAAAAAATTCTTTAGATAGCTGCGGAATTCGGCAATCTCATAATTGGTATCCTTATATATGTCATGGACGACAATTCCATATGGAAACCATTTGATGGACCCAAGAAGTAAAGAGCCTAAAAAAATTCTCTCAATAGGCGATTCACTTAATCGAATAATAGTCTCAACTGATTCATCAGTTACTGCGCCTAGCGCGATCCTATAGAATTTGAGAAAATCTGGATCATCCCCCATTTCCGGCTCTGAAGCTTTATTCACAAAAAAGCGAGCAAGCTCTCGAAACAACTCGTCGTTTTGTATGGTCGAACGTAAATCCAATCTATGCCTTTCAAATTGCAACGACATAAGCTGCCGATCTTTCCTGAATAACAAGGAGTTCATACGCCGCGAAGCGGTCGGCGTGGAACGATGCGTTATGCGTCTTAGTGATATGCAGTTACACTTCCGACCGCTGAAACCAAATTTAATTTTACACTTCTGCTCTGAATATTGCCATGCAACCAATAAGGTCTATATTTACATTCTTAAAACGTTTTGATAATTCCTCCATCAGTTCGTCATAACCATCTTCGAGATTTGAAAAAGTTTTGTCCTTATTCGCCATATGAATCACAAATTTTGCAGCTGAATTCTTTTTTACGTTTTTATTTAATATAGTGCACCCAAAGACAACGCCTCCAGGATTCATTACCTGCTTTGCATTATCAAAAACAACTCCTTTGTCCTTCATTGTTCCGGGAATACAATGGAGCAATCCATTTAAGGCTACTGAATCAAATCGTCGAGGGCCTGTATCAAAGGGTTCGAATACGTCTCTGCAATATACCTCGGGAGAATATCGTTCAACGCGTTTCCCTGTGACTTCGAGACAATTTTGATTAAGATCCAACAATGCAAGTCGCGGCGTTTTTGTTGGGAACTCACAATAGTCGAGCATATAGCCGGTTCCTACTCCCGCATCAAGATGATTTGCAGAGATATTCCGATTATAGTTTTCCAGTATAAAATGAGAAGGACATTTCCAGATAAAACGACAGTTTATCCCGAGAATCAGGAAATCGTAGAATGATAAAAAAAACTTACTATATATGGCTTGTCCGGCTTTAATTGCTTCTTTGGTAACATTTGCCATGGTTGTCTCCTTTATAACACCCGCGTCACGCGCCGCCTTCTGGCGCGTCGCTGTGGACGCGTTTGTTAGAGGTCATCAATAATGCTTGCCATATATATGGCATAAACAGACATGTTAAAGAGTAGTAACGCAAGGAAAAGGAAAAAGAAGAGTCGACTTCTCAATACTATTCCTAGAGCAGCTAATAAAATGTATAGACCATAGATAAGAATAATTGCTATAGTCATGCCTCTGAAATGAACAATGTAGGCAAGTGATAGCGGGAAAAAAATTGCACCTTTAATCGCTTGACCTATGCCGCCTTTCACTAAAGGTATCATTGCAAGATTTGCTGCGACTACATAAGAGGCAATATAGAAATAAGACAGCTTTAACCTCGCAAGCGGATCACGCAAGACCTTCCAGCGAACCGGGATATCCGACCATCGCAACCATAACCAAAAGCCCAATAAGCAGACGATTCCAATCAAAGACAACAAAGCATTTCGAAATGGGCGCGATTGCTTGATGATTTTTCCCGAGCGAAGATCGAAAAAGAAGCTATTCTTATCTTTGGTGGTTACTTCGTACGTTAAATTTACATCATTCAGGTGGCCTTCTTCGAACCATTGGAAATGTGACACTGAGTGGGGAAGGAGCAGTTCGATACTAATCAACTGACTGATTTCATATGTTTGCATAAGTTTTCCGTTTGCAAAGAAACTCAATGCTTCTTCGTCAAGCGACGATGGCCAGGGGCCAAGACGAACTAAATGAATTCCGTCAGATGAGACATGTACTCGTCCTGCCCACCAGTCAACTGTCCAGAGCGGAGTCCCGGAGCCATCTAGTTTGTAGAGACCGCTCTCGCGGTATTGTTGACGGATCTCTCGTATTTCCTTTTCGACCGAATCAATCCAGCCGATGGCATCCTCTTTTGGCGGCAGTGGATATATCATTGCAAAAATGAATTTTCCATTTGGCGAAACTACGGTGTAGGAATGCCCCTTGCCAACTGTATCGGCAATAGATGGGGAACTGCACAAGAGCATTGCTGACACCACTAGAAGAATAAAATATTTGCAATGACTAATTCGCATTTGACCAATTCCTCAGACTAACCAGGTAACATGTAAAAAGGGGGCAAACCCTCAGGTACAATGGTGGTATGAGAACCCACATTCCGCCTGAAAGGAGGCTCCCTTATGAACTACGTCGGAATAGATTATCACAAGAAGTACAGTGTTGTCACGGCAGTTGATGAAAATGGCCATGTGATCCGCACCACTCGATTAGATAATAGATCTGAGCCATTTCAAACATTCTTCAGCAGCCTGGATGGTCCGAGCGAGGCTGTTCTTGAAGCAACCCGGACCTGGGGTGTGCTCTATGACCTGCCTGGGCAGCCAAGGGCAGCCAAGGGGACGTTGTTTCTATACTTGCTTTACTTTTTATTTCTGCCGCCGCTTTCACCACTCGTTCAATCGCCCGAACAATACACGACGTGTTGACGCCGAGATGGCGGGCAATCTCCGCAGCTGATGTTCCCAATTCTTCGCGGCAACGATACGCGATATTCGCCCGCGCCGCACTGACACTCGATCGCTTACCGCCGGCCTTTAGTTCTAACAGAGTTTATCCGACGGTCCCTGCATTCTTCATCGACGATCTTCTGGATGGTTTTGCCGCTTCGTTTATGTTTGGTCTGGCGAAGCTGTCGATCTTCCGCCTCTTTGATTACTGCATGAACGAAATCCCCGCTGCCCAATATCCGCTCATCGTATTCTTCCTTCCGGCCCCGTCCGCGCATGGACATGACTTGTGACCAGCCGCCCTGGCTTCTGATCAAACCTCCGCCGGTTAAGGTCGAATTACGGCCTTCTTCGATGCCCTCCCGGACGAATCTACGATATTCCAGTATTGCCTTTTTCCTTCTGCCGCCGAATTCGGATAAGACTGTTTCGACATCCATCCAGGGATGATCAGCTTTGCCGATTATGGCACGATGGCCGGTCCACGAATACCGATCCAAGTCTTCCATGGTTTGGATGATCTTTGCCCGGATTGGATTTAAGTGGATGTACCGTATCAGGGCGAGCAAGTAGTTTTCTTCGTCGCAGAGTATAGATTTATACCGGTTTTCGAAGAGATGTCCGCTCCGCGCATGGCGTTTATTGTAATACTGTGCGTACCATGTGAGCTGCTTGCGCATGACAGCCGAAATGCCGTCCTTGCCGCTTTTAAAGAGCAAATGAATGTGATTGGTCATCAGAACCCATGCATACACCGTACACTTGCCATTAATTACATTTTCGGAGAGCCGTTCGAGAAAGCGCGTCTTGTCTTGATCATCGCTGAATATCGGGGCTCTATTTATGCCCCGGACGATGATATGGTGCAATGCTCCAGGAACGTCGAGGCGGGCTTTGCGAGGCATGATGATATTCTATGCAAATAGGGAACGATTGTCAAGTGGAAAGCAAGCATAGAAACAACGTCCCCTTAGTTCCCCTGAGTGGCGATAGCGTTCCAGTACGAGAAGAGCTCGGGATCGCCGATTCCGCTATTGCCGAGTGCTCTGTCTGCCTTCCAACCGTCAACGAAGAAAATGAGGGCAACCAGAATCTGTCCCGGTATTGGATCATTAATTTTTACTTTTTGTCAGATCAATGAATGGAACAGCAGAACCAGGTATCATCTGAGTAGGAAGATGTCCGTCCCATTTTTCAATTGCTTTGAGCTGTACGTAGTCCTTTCCTCCTTGCGATGTAACAGCCTTTGCTTGTATGGCGATCGCCGTAGCATCCGCTGTGGCAGTTGCGACTTTTTGCTCCGCCAAAAACCTTACTTTGGCTAAATTGTTCTTTTCCATAAGAGCTTCCTGTTCTGCCGTTACTTTCTGCTCGATGGCGTGGTTGAATTCCTTGGAAAACTCGAAGTTGGTTATAAACACATTGTCGACGATCACATTGTTCACGGACAGCGCCACGGTCAGTGATTTTTTGAACTCCTCCTTGACCATTTCTCGCTTGGAAATAAGCTCCTCTGCAGTGAACATGGCTGTTGATTTTTTCAAGTATTCCTGTATGGCAGGGGCAATGATACGTGAATCCACATCGTTTCCGAGACTTTGAAAAATCTTGTTCACTTTCATGGCATCGAGATGGTAGTTCAAGGCAACCTTTGCGTGGACCATTTGCAAATCTTTTGACGACGCCTCCGACCCTACCTCCACCTTCTGTATTTGAACATCCATTTTTTGGACTGACTGCGTAATGGGCATCACAAAGTGAACGCCCTCGCCAAGGATCGTATCTTGCACGGCGCCCAGTTGGATCACAACGCCACGTTGTCCAGGATGCACGATCACGAGGGGATTGAGTGTCACAAAAAGTATGAGTGCGAACACCGCAAGTCCCACCATGATCACTGCCTTAATGTTTTTCTCCATTGTCCTTCTCCTTTGATTTTGGAAACAGATAGTTTATGACTATTCTATAAAACACCACTACGGCCCCTATCAGAATTGATAAAAGCAAAACTTCAAAAAGAATTCTCATTTATCCCTCCCACTTGAAATAGTTGCTGCTGTCTTCCCGACCTACGAGCTGCATCAGTTGTCAGCTCTGCGATCATGCATTTGACTCGTATCTTATTTTCTCATTCCGGTCTATTCTGAAAAGCTTTTTCATTAGTGATGCCGCAACAACAGCGATTTCGGTTGCTGTTCCTTCAATAGTAATATCCAGGAATTTTTCACCGCCCGACCCGCTATTCTCCATTATTTCAAGACCGAGCTCCTTCGAGACGGACCTAAAGGCCATTTCCAGGCTTTTTTGCCTGTCGGTAATTAACGGAAAATCCAATTGTACGCTTTTAGCATCAGCGGTGAATTGCACGTAATCATCTGTTCCATGAACCGTTGCTATCAAAAACGCAGCTTCTTTGCTGCTTCTCATAAGCTTTTCAATGTTTTTCTCAATATCGTCGATGCTTCCAACAGAAACCGTCGTATCGTGATCGTTTAAAGAAAAAAACAAAACCAGGGCAATAAGGACAAGTGCAAATATGATCATTCCAATTATCATGTATTACCCACAGAAACCGGTAGTATCAGGAATGTAGCCCTGCATCATATATATGCAAGCATCTGCAGGCAGATGCATTTCAAATAAATACGAATAGTAATGCCAAGAAGAATGCAACGAGTATGGAAAGGAGTGGTTCGATTATAGATACATTGTGCGAATTGTCAAGACTTCCGACGAGGGGGAAAAAGCGTGTAAGAAGGAAGGTCGGACTTTGAATTGTCGAAGCAATGAAGGATTCTGCCCACGCTATCTTTTCAGCGCATCCTGTTCGTCCGGCCGCTGATACGCTGCTGCCAATTGGTTGGCCAACTTTTGTCCAGCATCTTCCAAGGTTGCCTGACTTCAAAAAGCGGTCAGCTCAACTCCACCTCGACATGGTGGTCCTGGCGGTCGTCCACAAGGGGGATCATGCCTTGCGCACGCTCTGTCCCCTCTATGCCGGTTCCCTCTACCGCGGCGCCGTCCATTATCATGCGGATCATATGCTCCGGCTGTTCATTAACGCGCTTGACGGTGATGTGGTAGAAGGTCTCGCGATAGCGATAGTGTATCTTGAACGACCCCCAATGGGCCGGGATACACGGCGCAATGCGCAGATGGTCCACTTCCAGCTGCAGGCCCAGGAGTGTTTCCACGGTCAGCCGGTACATCCAGCCCGCCGCCCCGGTGTACCAGGTCCAGCCGCCCCGACCGGTGTGCGGCGGCGCGCCGTAAATATCCGCGCACATGACGTAGGGCTCGACCTTGTAGCGTTCGATGTCCGCAGGCGTACTGCCGTGATTGACGGGATTGAGCATGGCGAACAGCTCCCACGCCCGTTCCCGGTCACCCATCAGGGCAAAGGCCATCGTGGTCCAGATCGCGGCATGGGTGTATTGGCCGCCGTTCTCGCGCACGCCGGGCACATAGCCCTTGATATAACCGGGCTCAAGGTCCGATGTATCGAAGGGCGGGGCGAGCAGCTGGACCAACTTCGCATCGCGCCGCACCAGGCGTTTGTCCACCGACCACATCGCCTGTCGGGCGCGCAGCGGAGCGCCGCCGCCCGATATGACCGCCCAACTCTGGCTGATCGAATCGATCTGGCATTCCTCATTCTTGGACGACCCCAGGGGTGTGCCGTCGTCAAAATAGGCCCGCCGATACCAATCGCCGTCCCAGGCATTGGCCTCTATGTTGTTCCGCAGCAGCGAAGCCTGCCCGGCGCACACGTCGGCAAAGGCTTCGTCGCCCCGGCCGCGGGCCAGGCCTGCAAACTGCCGGAGGTTCTCGTACAGGAACCACGCCAGCCAGACGCTCTCGCCCTTGCCGTCACGACCGACGAGATTCATGCCGTCGTTCCAGTCGCCGCAGCCCATCAGCGGCAATTGGTGTTCTCCGAAGCGTAAACCATGCTTGATCGCACGCACGCAGTGCTCATAGAGGCTTGCGGCCTCAGCCGAACGCTGCGGCTGATCGTAGTAAGCCTCCTCTTCCGGATTCAGCTCGCGTCCCTCCAGAAAATGCACTGACTCATCGAGCACTCCCGTATCGCCGGTTGCCAGCACATACCGGCAGGTTGCATAGGGCAGCCACAGATAGTCGTCGGAGAAATGGGTGCGCACGCCTTGTCCGTTGGGCGGGTGCCACCAGTGCTGCACGTCGCCCCGGAGGAACTGGCGCCCGGCGCAGCGGATCAACTGCTCGCGGGCAAGCCACGGTGTCGCATGGATCAGCGCCAGGGTGTCCTGCAATTGATCGCGGAAACCGTAGGCGCCGCCTGACTGATAATAGCCGCTGCGGCCCCAGAGCCTGCAGGACAGGGTCTGGTAGACCAGCCAGCCGTTGGCCAGCACGTCCAGCGCGGGGTCTGGCGTTTCCACATGCACCGCGCCCAGGGTGCGGTTCCAGTGTTCCCACACCGTTTCCAATGCCTGCCGCGCGCCCGCCTGCCCGCTGAATCGCTGGATGAAATGCCGCGCTTCGTCGGCGTCACGGGCCGCGCCGAATACGAATACGATCTCCCGCTCTTCCCCTTCGGCCAGTTCGATCCGGGTCTGCACCGCGGCGCACGGATCAAGGCCCGCACCGGTCCTGCCCGACAGGCGTCTGCGGCGCATCGCCATCGGGCCGGCCAGCGAGCCGTTGCGGCCGATGAACTCGGTGCGGTTTCCACTCACCGACCGCTCCCGCTCGCTGACCTGCGCAAAGACCACCCGATTGGCGCATTCGCGGCCGTACGCATTGCGGGCAAACAGCGCCCCGTTCTGCGGGTCCGTTTCGGTGACGATGTGCATCAGATTGGCGTGCCGCCACTCACCCAGCACCAGCTCCCAATACCCGGTCAGCGATAAGCTGCGGGCGCGCTTCGACTGGTTGTGCAGCTTGACCACCGCGAACTTCACCGGCGCGTCCATGGCGACGTAGGTGAACAGTTCCGAAGCAATACCGGCTTCGTAATGTTCGAACACGCTGTAGCCGAACCCGTGCCGGCACACATAGCCGAACCGGCCGCGGGCGGGCAACGGCGTCGGCGACCAGAACGCACCCGTTTCCTCGTCGCGGATATAGAGCGCCTCGCCGCTGCTGTCGCAAAGCGGGTCATTGTGCCAGGTGGTCAGCCGGAACTCGTGAGCATTTTCCACCCAGGTATACGCGCTCCCGCTCTCGCTGACGACCGTGCCGATGTGCGGACTGGCAATGACATTGACCCACGGCGCCGGCGTGCTCTGGCCCGGTTCGAGGGTGACGACGTATTCGCGCCCGTCGGGTGTGAAGCCGCCCAGGCCGTTAAAGAAAATGCGTTCGCGCGCCGGGAGCGGATAGACCGGTTCAGCGGCCGCTTGCTGCAATGGCTCCAGAAGGTCCGACACACGCTCTCGTGACACGCGGCGTTCCACCTGTTCGACCAATGTTTCGGCCGTATCGGTGAACGCGATGCGGGCGACCGTCTGGAACAAGACCCGCTCATCCTCGGAAAGTTCTTCGGCACGCCGCACGAAGACCCCGCCCGGTTTGTCGATAATGCTCGCTTCGGGACCCGCGTTGATCAGCCCCATGATCTGGTCCTGCAGAACCGCCCGGTAGCCCGAGAAATCCTCGTTCACGATCACCAGGTCCGAAGGCAGGCCCTTCATCCGCCAATAGGCATGGGCTTGCAGCACCTGTTTTACCAGGTCGATGCGGTCCAGGTCGCCGATGCGCAGCAGGACGATCGGCAGATCGCCCGAGACGGCAAAACGCCACAGCCCGGACTGACCAAGCTGGTTGCGGGCAATGACGCCGGGCGCGGCGCGGCGCAAGGCATTGCCGTAAATGACGGAGGTGGCCAGGCGGCCATAGACCTGCGCATCGGCTTCGGTGGCGCTGAGGTGGCGCAGCACCTCCTGGCTTTGGAACCATGCCATTTCAAAGGCACGCTCAACGAAGTGCCGGTCGCCATACTTCTCCAGCAAAGCCAATGCCGCCTCGCGCGTGTCCGCGACCCCGGAGATGATCTGCACGGTCGCCGATTCGTCGGGAGACAAGGTGATGGTGCGGCGGACCGCCACGATGGGATCGAGCACCGAACCGTCAGTGTTCGACAACGCCGACGGTCTGCCGCTGCTGTCCAGTACCACGGGGTTGGCCGTTGTTCGGCCCCGCCCGATGAATTTGACGCGGTCGGTCTCGTACGACGGCTCATCGGCAGCAGCACCCGGCGCTGCCAGCAGGTGGAACATCCACGGCACCTGCTCCCCCGGTGTACGGCGGCGGCGCGTGCAGAGGATCGCCTGCCGGTCGGGCAGGATCTCGGTTTGCACAAAGAGGTTGCTGAACGAGCGATGGGCAAGGTCGGCATGCAGCAGCGCCAGCACGACCTCCGCGTAGCTCGTTATCTCGATATGACGGGTACGGGACGACAGGTTGGTGAGCGTGACACGGCGGATCTCGACGTCGTCTTCAGGTGAAACGCTGATCTCGGTGTGCGCTTCGATCGCCTGATCGCGCCGCCGGTATTCAGCGCGTGCCTCTACGAAGATCGCCTCGTAGTGATCGGCCTTGCGCAGTGTCGGTTGATGCGCGGTTGACCAATACCGCCCCGTGTCGCGGTCGCGCAGGTAAATGAAGGTGCCCCAGCAGTCCGACGTTGCGTCCTCGCGCCAACGGGTGACGGCCAGGTCGCGCCAGCGGCTGTACCCTCCGCCGGCATGGGTCGCCATGACGTGGTACCTGCCGTTGGACAACAGGTGAACTTCAGGTATCGGCGTGTTCGGGTCGGTAAACACGCGCATGATCCCGGCCTCCTCCGCGGCGGGGGGGCGCGCGGCGGCGCTCACTTCAGCGGCGTGCGGGTGCAAGGTAGCGCCCTTCTTCGGCACACGCTCCTGCAGGAGCAGTTCAGTGGCCTTTACTAAAGGCGCGGACATGAATCGGCGCTGCATCGGCCGGTTGAGCAATACATGCCCAAAGGCCAGCAGGCTCATGCCCTGATGATGCGCCATGAAGGTGCGCACAATGGCGTGATGCTTGCCCCGCGGCACCCGCGATGGCGTGTAGTCGATCGCCTCGTAGAACCCATAGGCGCCGAGAAAACCATCGTCAGCCAGCGTCTGCAGGTTGCGGCACGCTTCCCGCGGCATCACCGTCAGCGCCAGTGCGCTGGCGTACGGGGCGATGACCAGGTCGTCGCCCAGCCCGCGCTTGAAACCCAGCCCGGGCACGCCGAACGCCCGATATTGATAGACCTGGCTGGCATCGGTGGCGTTGTAGCAGGACTCGGAAATGCCCCACGGCACGGCGCGTTGCCGGCCGTATTCGATCTGGCGCGACACCGCGGCCTTGCCGGTCTGCTCCAGCAGGGTGTTCTCGTAAATCGGCATCATCAGCTGCGGCATGAGGTACTCGAACATCGAGCCGCTCCACGAGATCAAGCTCACGTCGCCGCCATGACTGGTCAGCAGGCGGCCAAGCGAGAACCAATGCTTCTGCGGCACCTGTCCCTGCGCGATCAGCAGGAAACTGGCCAGGCGCGCTTCTGATGCCAGCAGGTCGTAGCAGGACGTATCGCGGCGCCGTTCGCCCGCGTCGTACCCTATGGTCAGCAGGCCGCGCGATGTATCGTAGAGAAATTCAAAATCCATCACCGCCAGTTCGCGGCAACGATCGACCAGATCGTCGATGATCCTGAGCCGCTCCACCGCGCCCGCATACCGTGGTTCCGTCGCCGCGGCTGCCCCGGCTGACGACAGCGCGGAGGGAGAAACCGTCCGCTCTCCGGCCAATTCCGCCAGCGTCGGGATGGTGCTGAAGGACCGCGGCCCGGGCACCAGGGATCTCAGGTCATCGCGAAGTGCGCGGGATTGCCGGTCGAAGGCCTGCGCCCAGTAATACAGTTCGCCGCCGATGGCATTATCCGCCGGCAGCCATGCAACCAGCCCCCCGTCACGAAGGATCTCATCCAGCACACTGTCGGCGGCAGCCAGTGTCTGCTCCCCGTTCAGCGGGAGTGCGCGCAGCCTGTCCTGCAGAAGCCTGGCCTTCTTCACCAGATCCGGCGCCGGTGACGAGGGGACCTGTTCGGCAAGCACCTGCAAGGTGTCCTGCAGCGCCTGAAACGCGTTTGATGACAGCACCGGCTGATCCTTCAACTCGGCCAGTCCCGCTTGCAGGGTGAGCAGGCTGCCGGCCAGGTTGCCGCTGTCCACCGAAGAGACGTAGTGCGGATGAAGCGGTTTCAGCGTGCGCGTGTCGTACCAGTTGTAAAAATGGCCGCGGTAGCGTTCCAGCTTTTGCATCGTAGCCAGTGTGTTCCCGGCAAGCCGCAGGAATTCTCCGGCGGGAATATAACCGAGGTCGTACGCAGCGAGGTCCGCCAGCAGCGACATGCCGATATTCGTGGGCGAGGTGCGCGAGGCGATGGCCGGAGCCGGATATTCCTGGAAGTTGTCGGGCGGCAGCCAGTTGTCCTGCGGACCGACGAACTCCGCGAAGAAGCGCCACGTTCGCCGGGCCGACGCTCGCAGGAACGCCCGTTGATCAGCGGTCAAGTCCGGTTCGGGGGACACCAGCGGCATGCTGATCCACCAGCCGACGGCCGGCGACGCCAGCCAGAGCAGCAAGACGGGCGCACAGAAGAGCAACTCCGCCGGCCGGCTGAACCCCAGTGCGAGGGCCAGCGCCATTGCCAGAACAGGCGCGACCCACATCTCCCTGAAAAAATCGGCCGGCGTACGGCGCGCGTTGCGTCGTGCATAGGACCGCATATGCCAGAGCAGCAACCCGCTCCGGGTGAACAGCATGCGCACACCCGAGCGCAGGATCGCATCCAGGAAGATCAGCGTATCGTAGGGCAAAAAGACCAGCGTCAGCAAAGCGAGCACTATGGCGCGGCCCGCGGATCTGCCGGTCAGGACCAGGTGCACCAGCCAATCACGTTCTTCGGGCTTGCGGATGAGCTCGATCACGGCTCCCAGCAGGGTGGGCAGGAACAGCACACCCGCCACCAGCAGGGTCCGGAACCACGCCGGTCCCGGACCAAACAGCCAACCACCTGCCAGCAAGGCAAGCAGCGACGGCGGCACGAGGCTGCGCCTGAGGTTGTCGAAAATTTTCCACATTGACAAAGCGGTGAGCGGGTTCGGCTGCCGCTTCGCCTTCGGTCCCTTTGCACCATTTGATCCGGGCTGCGCGGGAGGTCCGGGCACGCGCGGGAGCAGCCAGCCGGCAATCTGCCAGTCGCCGCGTACCCACCGGTGCCGCCGGCTGGCCTCCATGGCGCAACTGGCCGGCTGCTCTTCAATGAGGTCGACGTCGGTCACCAGTGCCGAACGGGCATAGCCGCTTTCCAGCAAGTCGTGGCTGAGGATGAGGTTCTCCGGAAAGCGTCCGTCGACGGCCTGACGAAAGGCGTCTACGTCGTAGATGCCCTTGCCGATGAACGACCCCTCCCCGAAAATATCCTGGTAGACATCCGATACCTCGCGCGTGTAAGGGTCGATGCCTGACTCTCCCGCGAAGAGCTTCGCAAACCGTGACCGGCCCGCGCTGATCAGGCTGATCGATGCGCGTGGCTGCAGGATCGCGTAGCCTTCGACAATGCGCCCCTTGCCGGCATCGTACACCGGCCGATTGAGCGGATGGGCGATGTTTCCGATAAGGGTGCGTGCCGTGTCGCGGGGCAGTTGCGTGTCGGTATCCAGGGTGATGACGTACTTGATAGAACCGAGGAGGGACTGATCACCGACAATATCCGAGAATGCAGTTTGTGCCCCTCCCCGAAGCAAGGCATTGAACTGCTCCAGTTTGCCGCGCTTGCGCTCGTATCCCATCCACACCCCTTCGTAGGGGTTCCACACCCGGGGCCGGTGAAACAGATAGAAGATGCACGGGCGGTCCTCGCGGTAGGTCTCGTTGAGCGCCTGGACTGCTGCGCGCGCGTGAGCGAGCAGCGCGTCATCGTCCGGCATCGTTTGCTTTGGTGCGTCGCGGAAATCCGTCAGCACGGCAAAGAACAGATGAGGATCGCGATTACCGAGATAGCGGATCTCCAGGGCTTCGAGAAGATCGTCGATCTCCTGCAGACTGCTCAGCAAGGTAGGGACGATCACCATGGTGCGGTGAACGGATGGAATGCCCTGCGAAAAATCCAGTCGGGGCAGCGCGCGAGGTGGCAGGACAAGCGTGACGATCAGGTTCACCAGCGGGACGGCCAGCGCCGAGACGCCGATGATGCCGGTGATCGCAAAGAACCAGCACCGCCAGTCACTGAGGCCCGACCCGTTGAATGAAAAAAGCACGGCCGATGTCGAAAGCAGCGTGAGCAGCAGGATCGGCCCGAGGTAGAGGAACAGGCGGAGATGCCGGCCCGCACGAGAGGCCAGCATTTTCAAGGACAAACGGCGGCCGACCGCTTGCTCCAGGATCCGCCGTCCGTGATCTATCAGGTAGTATCCGACATGCGCGGTACGGTCGCTGACGCCCGATCGCTCCGCAGCAGCGTGCGCGAGAGCTATGGCTTCGCGTGCAACCGCCGGCTCACTGTACGAACTGCTCCGCGCCAGATCTTCAATGACATGCCGGTACCGGTCGCGGGTGGCGAAATCCTGGCCGGCGTGCATCCCCGCCGGGTCTTCACGCAAGGTCTGTTCGACGACACTGAGCGACTCAACGTAATTCCTCCAGTCCATGGCGCCGATAAAACGCAGGCTGCCGATACTGTTTGCGATGGAGATCTGGTTGGCCGCGGCCGTTCGTCCGGCCGCCTCCGACAGCTGCGTTGCGGTCACCCCTTGTTCAAGCAATTTTTGTTCAACCCAGGTTTGAATGAACGCCATGGCGGGCCCCTGGGCCTGGAGCCTGGCGTAAAATTCCTCCACAAACGGCGCGGTCAGAGGCACATCGGCATAGGCAAACTCGGCGAGCAGCCGGATAAGCTGTTTCGGCTCCCGTTCGGCCGTCGCGAGCATGCGGTCCGCCCAGGTGATGGCCGCGTCGCGCTCTTCGCGGCGACGGGCGATACGCAATCCGACGCGGCGAAGGTTTTCCAGCAGCGCCAACTGCAGCATGATCGGGAATGCCCACAATTCGCCCAGCTTTAACGGTTCAACGGTCTGGTAGGCAACGACGAATTGGGTGGCGTTGTCGCTGTCGACACGACCGTCCATGTGAGAGATCAGATCCAGCGCCAGGTCATAGATGCGGGGGAAACCGGCTGACGGGCCATCAGCCAGTTGCGGCAACTGCCGGCTGTACCCGCGCGGCAGATGCCGGCGCGCCAGACTGATCTGCTGCTCGATGAGATAGAAATTGTCGAGCAGCCAGGCCTCTGCCGGCACGACCCGCTGGCCCTGCGTGGCTGCGGCTGTCACGACGTCATAGGCCGCCAGCAGGACGCGCGCATTGTCCGCCAGCCGTGGCAGCAACCGGTCCGCCCCCGGACGCGGATCTATTCTATGCCGGCCGGCCAGCGCTGCCGCGTGACGCTTCAGTTGCTCGATGCTGAACAGCTCCGAGCGCAGCAACTCGGTATCCCCGCCGCTCCGCAGCGCATTCCGTGCCCGTGCCGAAAATCCGAAATCTTTGATGAGCATGCTATTTCCTCGATCGAACCATCTGCAAAGCACAAAGGCAGGTCCTGAAATACAGAATCAGTTGAGACCTGCCAAGAGGCGTTCACTGAAGAATAGAGCGACACACAAAAAAAGAGGATTCACCCCAAGGAGTGATCCTCTTAAAGTTTAGCACAATTTGTTGAAAACTGAGGGAATTCCCTCGCGCCCTGGCAGCATGGCCATTGCGGTCCTTGCTCGGCTTGCCTAAAAAATGCGGGTTATTACGGCATTTGACACTGATCAAATCGGATAAGAGTCGGATAACAGCTGATTTTTCCCTGACGTAGTTCACCCATTAGGTGAACATGTTGCTTCCGATTTATCCGCTTTTATCCGGCGTTAATCCGCTCCTTCCGTGTCCAAATGCTTTTTTTAGGATTAAGTGGTTCACCGGCAGATCGAAGCAGCCCCTTTTCCCGCGCTATCCCTTCAACGCCTCCAGCTCATCCCACCGCTTATACGCTGCCGCCAGTTCCTTCTCCACGGTCTCAAGCCGTGCCTTGGTCGACGCGACCTTGGCCCCGCTCTCCTTGTAGAATGCCGGATCGCCCATGGCAGCGATGATCTTCTGCTGCTCTGCGTCGAGTTCCTCGATCCGCTGCGGCAGGGCCTCGATCTCTTTCTGTTCTTTAAAGGTCAGTTTGCGCGGCTTCTCTTTCTGCGGCGCAGGCGCGGTCTTCTTTTCTTCCGTCCTGGCCGGCACGACAGGCGCTGAAGCTTCTTTTTTATTTTTGCTCTGGCGCAGCCAGTCGTCGTATCCGCCCACGTACTCGTTCACCTGGCCGTCGCCTTCGAACACGAGCGTGTTGGTGACGACATTGTTGATGAACGCGCGGTCGTGGCTCACGAGCAGCACCGTGCCGGGATAGTCCATCAGAAGCTCCTCCAGCAGGTCGAGCGTCTCCATGTCGAGGTCGTTCGTCGGTTCGTCCAGCACGAGCACGTTCGAGGGCTGGGTGAACAGCTTCGCCAGCAGCAGCCGGTTCCGCTCTCCGCCGGACAGGACCTTTACGGGGCTGCGCGCGCGTGCCGGAGCGAACAGGAAATCCTGCAGATAGCCGATGATGTGGCGCTGAATGCCGTTGACGGTCACCTGATCGCTGCCGTTCGCCACGTTGTCCTGCACGGTTTTCTCATCGTCGAGCTGGGCGCGGTGCTGGTCGAGATAGGCCACCTGCATGTTCGTGCCGAGCTTGAGCTTGCCCTGCAGAGGCTTCAGTTCGCCCAGCAGGATCTTGAGCAGCGTGGTCTTGCCCGAGCCGTTGGGCCCGATGATGCCGACCTTGTCCCCGCGGATGATGGTCGTTGACAGGTCGCGGATGACCACCTTGTCGCCGAAGCTGTGGCCCACGCCCTCTGCCTCGACCACGAGCTTGCCCGTGCGCTCCGCTTCCTGGATCTGGATGTTCACGGTGCCGATCTTCTCGCGCCGGGCGCTCCTGGTCCTGCGCAGTTGCTCGAGCGCGCGCACGCGGCCTTCGTTCCGGGTCCTGCCGCGCCTTGACGCCCTGCCGGAGCCAGACCTCTTCTACAGCAAGCTTCTTGTCGAACTTGGCGTTCTCCACTGCTTCGGAATCGAGCGCCGCCTGTTTCAGATCAAGATAGGACTGATAGTTGCCGGGCCAGCTCGTGAGCCTGCCGCGGTCCAGATCGACGATGCGCGTGGCGATCTTCTGGAGCAGCGCCCGGTCGTGGGTCACGAACAGCAGGGTCCCGCCGAAGGTGAGCAGGAACTCTTCGAGCCATGAAATGGCAGTGATGTCCAGATGGTTCGTGGGTTCGTCCAGCAGCAAAAGGTCCGGTTCGCCTGCCAGGGCCTTTGCCAGCAGCACCCGCCGCTTGAGCCCGCCCGAGAGCTCCGAGAACTCGGCGTCTTCGGGAAGCTGCAGCCGCGTCAGGATCTCGTCCACCTTCTGCTGCATCTGCCACCCGCCGGCTGATTCGAACCTGTGCTGCACGTCCTCGAGCTCGGCCATGAGCTTTTCGCTGTGGTCATGTGCCAGCTTCGCGTTCACATGATGGTACGCGGCAAGCAGTTTTCCCTGCTCGCCGAACGCGGAAGACACCACGTCGAACACGCTGCCGAACAGCGCCTGCGGCACTTCCTGCGTCAGGAGTGTGATCTTTACGCCCTGCTGAAAAACGATCTTGCCGCCGTCGGGCTTCACTTCGCCGGTGATGAGCCGCATGATCGTGGACTTGCCCGTGCCGTTCCTGCCGACCAGGCAGACCCGTTCGCCCCGGTCTATCGAGAGATCGGCATTTTCGATCAGAAGCGGCCCGCCGAAGCTGACCTTGACGCTCTGTAAACTGACTAAAGCCATGCAATACCCCGTTCTTTATTAACTATTTGTGCCCGCACAATGTACCCTTTGGCGTGCTGAATTGCAACCGAAATCATGACAACGGCTGGATCTGAAGCAACCGAGCGGCTTCAGGGATCGAAGAAAGCGCTGTTTGGAATTCTTTATGTATGTTATATTCTTTGCCGGCTATCGTAGCTGTCGGTAACGGGGATCAGTGTGAAAGAATGAAAGAGCAGGAGATCATCGAAGGCCTGAAGACCGTTTGTAAATGCAAGGGCATCAGGACGAGCGTGTTCCTCAAGCTTATCAATGGCGGCATAACAACGGTCGAAGGGTTGCAGAAGGCCACAGGTGCCGGCACGGGCTCGTGCAAGGGAAAGCACTGTACGCTCCGAATTGAGGAATTGATCAGGTCAGTGAAATAACCGCAGAGTTAATTACAGAAAGAATATTTGCGAGGGCGCGAAGAGCGCAAGGACGTCAAAAAGAGCAAGGCCATTATTTTAAGAACTTAAGGTGCCCTCGCGACCTTTGCGTCTTCGCGGTGAAAATGTTTTGGTTCCATCCGTCAGAGTTCAGCGAGTCTATCCCTGCTTCTGCGCCACATACACCACATGCCGCAAGCCCGCCTCTTCCCGGACGCTGCCGATCGATCGCAAAGCCTGCTGCTGTTAACCGCTTCTCAAAAGCCTCATCGGGATTTTCTCCCCAGATCGCAAAAATACCGCCATCCGTAAGAGCTTCAGCCGTTGTCTTCAAAGCCCGGCTCCCGTAAAAAGGATCGTTCCTTGCGTCCGTTTTCGCGTGGGGTCCTTCGTAGAGATCGATGATGATGGCGTCGAACTTCCGCGCCTTCGGCTCCGCTGCCTGGCCGATCAGGTAGGCAACGTCGTCAACGATGATCGTCACCCGGGGATCATCGACTGACCTGCTCCGTGAGGCCTCCCAGCGGACCGCGGCACCACCTGACCACGACCGGATTGAACTCGGCGACAACGACCTCTGCGTCCGCAGGCAGGGCATCAAGCACCGCTTTCAGTGTGAGCCCCATGCCCAGGCCGCCGACGAGCACGCGCGGCTTCGGGCGCAGTGCCGCCTTTTTGGCGGCAAGCTCGCCGAGCACGATCTCGGAGCGGTTTGCCGTGCTGTTCATCAGCACGCGGTTGTTGATCATGATCAGAAAGTCGCGCTCGCCCCGCTGGCGCAGTTCGAGAGGACCGTCCACGGTTTCGATCGTTTCTATTGTTTTCCACGGCTGCGCCAAACATCACCTCTTTGTCTGCTTGAACCGAAACTAAAATGTCAGCCGTATCCTCGGGGAACGACATGGCTGTTCCGACCTTGTTCACCTTCTTGCTGCCGAGCCCGAAGCGCGCGCGGACAACGAGAAGATATCTCGTTTTCGTCGGGAGCAACAGTGCGTCACCGGGACACTGGCTGACACTTTACAATATTTTTGAAAGAGACTCAAGGACAACCGGAGAGGGATGACAAGATATTCCGTTTCCGCTACATACCAGCTCCGGATTTTAACGTGGACGGTCCGAAGCACGCTTGAAGAACGCCGACGATGATCCTGACGTGTTTTGTATGCTGAAGCGGAGTGGAACGGTATTGCAATAAAGGGAGTAAGGCGAACTCTGATTCGATAGGTGGCGCACGCGGATCTGACGTCGCGTTGCGTAAATCGGCATTACCTGATTGAAGGACGTCTGACGGGAAAAGCTTATGGACTCTTCCCGTCAGATCCGAACCGCATGTCTTTTACATCCTGCATTCTTCAGCACAAGACTGAATAATAGAGCCAACCTTCATCTTTGCCATACCGATGCTTGCGTCCGTCGTCAGGAACAGAACGAGATGAACGTGGGCTTTGCCCGGCTGTGATTTAAGGGGATCGGTCCCTTCATTGAGACACCTGACGATGATATGGGCATGCTCGGCCTCGACGTGCACCAGCTCACCCCTCCCCGTGCCCATTTCCAGGGATGCCTTCTGTGCGTTCATGAGAACGTTGTTTGCCAGAACGCCGACCATCTTCAGATTAGCCTTGCTGCCCGCCGCTTCATGGATTGCAAGGGCTTCTCCTGTCGGGGTAAAAAGCCCGACCCCGCCGAAACCATCGATTGCCGCAAACTCTTTTAATCTGTCCTGAATAGCCATGATACTGATCTCCTCTGTCTTTGAATTTGTTGTTTCGCGCTTCGCCACATCAGGAGAAGAGCGTCCTCCTGCATCTTCGATTGTCTTTTTTTCCGTGCCTGCTATCTTTTCCGTCCTCCTTCCCTCAATCTCGCGTGCATGTTCGTCTTTTCTGAGAAAGCTTTCCATAAAGACATGATGCAGTGTGAAATTTATTTTTTTCTCTTTTTTCTTGCACACATTATTGATTTCTATTTCTGCGTTTTTCCAGCATACGATCTCATATGCGGCGTCCGCACCGCTCAAATCCCCGATTTCCGCATCAAGCAGAATACCCTTGCTGAAATAAAGGGTCCCCTGCTTCTCACTTTCCTTGATGAGAAGCGTGCACGTCTTTTTCTCCACCTCGATCAATTGAAGAAACGATGCAAGGTTCATGTTGTTTATGTAGCCACGGGAGCTCGCGGAAAGGCCCTCATTTATCTTCCCCGCGAGAACTTTGAAATCGAGGGGTTTTTCAATATACGAAAGCGCTCCGAGCTTATCTATCCGGCTTTCGATATCAGGTGTTCCGAAAGCGGTCATGATGATCACTGGAAGATGGGGATGGCGACTGCCCATGTGCGCCAGCAGCTCAAACCCGTCGAGGACCGGCATCTTAAGGTCGGTCACAACAAGGTCAACCGGATTTTCCGAAAGGTAGGCAACAGCCCGTGCGCCGTTTGCGACGGTAGCGACGGTGAAATCGCCGGCGTATGCCTTCAGGCCGTCGGAAAGACTCATCAGAAATGATGTATCATCGTCAACTATTAGTACGTTTTTCACAATGGCTTCCTTATCCGTTAGTTAATGACCAACACTGTTGTGACCATACCTTATTGCATTAACCATGCCTAATAAGGCTCTATGCATTTTCGTTGAGATTCAAGGGGGTTTAAGGAGAATTGCCGGATTTACGGGAAGTTGACCTATTATAGATAACCTGTTTTAGGCTACCCACCTATTATCGGTTAGTAAAAGGGGCGGTGCTTGCTGTATGAAGGCGGTTAACTGATCCCGAATTCCAGCATTTTTCTTTTCAGTGTCGAGAGAGAAACACCCAATGTCCTGGCAGTCTTGCTGTAATTTCTCGAAAGCCTGGCCAAGGCGTGCAGCAGGTACCTTTTTTCAATCTCTCGAAACGTGGTCAGCTCCTCTTCATTGCTGAAAGGCGGCGCGATGTTCTTTTGTATCGGTGGGGATGACGCGGGGCGGGAAGGGTCCCCCAGAAGCGCGGAAGGTTTGATCGAGGTCCCCGTGCGGAGAATAAGCGTCCTTTCTATGATATTTTTCAGCTCTCTTACATTGCCCGGCCAATCATACTCAAGCAATGCGGCGATCTCGGAGTCGGGGAGCGTAATATCGTTGCCTCCGCCGAGCTTTTCTATCAAATGATTGCAGAGTTCGGGCAGGTCTTCCTTTCTCTCCCGCAGCGGCGGGATATGGATCCGTATCACACTCAGACGGTAATAAAGGTCTTCCCGGAACCTCTTCTCCCGTATCGCCCGATGCAAGTCTATATTCGTAGCAGCAATGACGCGGACGTCCACAGACCTCGAAGTTTCCCCGCCGATTCGTTTAATTACCTTTTCATCCAGTACGTTCAGAAGCTTCGATTGCAGGTGCGGCGGGATCTCGCCGATTTCGTCGAGCAATATGGTGCCGCCCTCAGCCATTTCAAAGACGCCTTTTTTGGCGCTGGTCGCTCCGGTAAATGCTCCCTTTTCATACCCGAAGAGTTCGGCCTCAATGAGGCTTTCCGGAAGCGAAGCACAGTTCAGGCTGACGAAGGTTTTTCCCGAAACCGCGCTGCGATAGTGCAGCGCTTTCGCGACAATATTTTTTCCCGTGCCCGTTTCGCCCGTTATGAGCACCGGTGCATCGGACGACGCGGAAAGATCTATCAACTTGTCGATTTCCCTGAAGACGGCCGACGCGCCGATCAGCGCTACATCATTGCTTTCCCGGCTTTCCCGGTACTGTTGAAGCTGCTCCACCCTTTCCAGGTCCGACGTTCTCAGGGCGCGTTCGATGGTGAGCTTTAGTTCTTTGAGGTCAAACGGCTTTGAAAGGTAATCATGGGCGCCTTCCTTGATGGCCTTCAGCGCGTTATCAAAACTGGGAAACGCGGTCATAAATATTATCTTTGTCTGTTCGTTGAAATTGAGAATAGAAGCGCAGAGGTCATATCCCGAGGCATCCGGCAGCCGCTGGTCGAGCAATACGACATCCACCTTCCTGGCGGAACACAGTTCCAGAGCATGTGCACCGTTATGCACAGACACGACCGAAAGCGCGCCTTCGGTCAAATAGTCGGTGAGGCTGTCGCAGAGAGATTCATCGTCATCCACAATGACGAGCGTTTTTTTCGTCTTAGGCATGACGGTCGCCTTCCGGAAGGGTGATACGCACTATCGATCCTATATTTTCAGTGCTGTTTATTTCTATCACACCTCCCATTTCCGCAAGCATTTTTCGTGAAATGACGAGGCCGAGTCCGGTACCCTGTGGCTTCGAGGTAATAAAGGGTTTGAACAGGTCCTTCTGCTGTTCATCGGGGATCCCGCAACCATTGTCCTGGATTGCGATCTGAACAGTATGCGCAGCGTTGTAAATTGAAAAATGAATGTGAGGATCGTCACGTCGCTCCAGTGCATCAGCGGAATTCGTCATGATATTCAGAAGCACCTGCTGAAGCGCCCTGGGGTCTCCCCGGACCCATCCCGCCCCGGAACAATGTTCACACTTCACTTCAATGCCGTTTCCCTTGAAATCATCCTTAAGCAGTGAAAGAAACTTTTCCATGAATGCGGACAAGTCGAAATCTACGATCTTCTGGGTCTCATAGATGTTGAAATTTTTCAGGGTTTGCAGCAGGTATTCGACGCGTCCGATATCATTCAGCGTGCGGTCAACATACTTAAGGATGGTATCACGTGGATAATTGTCAATATTATCTTTGAGAACGCTTAATGCCACTTTCATCGAATTGATGGGGTTCCCGATCTCATGCCTGACGCCGGAAAAAATATAGCCGATATTGGTTGAGGAATTGACCGCCTCGGCAATGGATTGGAGCCGCATCTTTTCCGTAATGTCCCGGACGAATATCCAGACAAATTTCTCCGCCGCATGATAGACGGTGAACCCCAACATCCTCCCATTGAGGTGAATATGGTCCGAGGCGTTCGGATAATTCGCGACTTCACTGCTTTCCTTGGGGAGCAGCAAAGCGCAGAACGTATCGTAATCAGCCGGCACGATGCTCCCGTTGAAAAGGTCGGAAAACAACTTATTTTTAAAAACAATGGTCTTGTTTTCGGTATTGAAAACGGTGATTCCGACATTGATCGTTTCCATAATATCGGAATAAATGCACATACCGGGACAGGCTGATTTACTGATGGGACATATGGGGTCCGGCTGACCCGCATGTCTACACTCGCTCATAATTTTTAATCCTGGAAATCAACTGCATTCCCTTCCTGATGAAATTTTCATGCATCATTGTTCTGCGAGGAACGCTCGGCTGTCTCTCTTTGAGCGATATGGCAAAGACGACTCCGGATACGTGACTATGAGCACTGTTTATGCGTCCACTGCGCCGGGTTCCTGCGACGGACCTCGAATGGATAACTAGCTTGCATACTCCCAGGAGGGACAAGCTGAGCCATCTTTCGAGTGCACCGGCTTACCGAAGTTTTTGCACCAGAAATTCGCCCCATAGCTTGCAGCATCCTTGCCTTCTGCGTCCTTTTCCGATGTGTGCTTGCATGCGGAGCAACCGTTCATTTCCTGAAATTTAGTGATCCCAGCCATAATTACCTCCCCCTCTCGGTATAACCTTCAGTTTATTTTACATCTGATAAAAAAGTATAATCATTGCATTATTTAGCAATATTTATACCATCGCCTTATTTTTATAACTATCTGAAATAGAATGGTTAATTATTAGTCTAACAGAAAACTGTACGGAAACACTACCAAATCAATAAATCGATAGCCATAATTTGGCATGACGTGTACCCTGGAACCCAAGGTACGTAAGAGAACGGCGAACGACAACGTTGAGTTCTCTCCGCTCTCGTCACGTGCCCTGCCATACCCGCACTGATCAGGTAGTACGATACGCTGTTCCTGCGTCTGACGAAAACCACTCATGTTCCTCTCTCCTTGACAGCGCTCCTGCCTCATGTTACCTTGACCGCATGGCACCGGTCCTGGAAGCACAACATATTGTCAAAACCTATCCCGGCCTGACTGCGGTGGACGACGTGAGCCTCGCTATCGGGCAGGGCGTCTGCTTCGGCCTGCTCGGCCCCAACGGCGCGGGAAAGACCACGCTCATCGAGATCATGGAAGGGATCAAGCCCTTTGACTCCGGCACGACCCTGTACAAGGGCGCACCGGTGGACGCCCATTTCAGAAAAGAGGCAGGCATTCAGTTTCAGGCCACGTCGCTCCAGGAGTTTTTGACCGTGCGCGAGACTCTGCGGCTCTTTCGGCACCTCTACCCGAGGACCATGGACCTGGACGAGGTCATCAAACTCTGCAGCCTCGAAGAGTTCCTCGACCGCGACACGCGCAAGCTCTCGGGCGGCCAGCGCCAGCGGCTGCTCATGGCGCTGGCGATCATCAACGACCCCGAGGTGCTCTTCCTGGACGAGCCCACGACCGGGCTGGACCCGCAGTCGCGCCGCAATTTCTGGGACCTTATCAACCTGGTCAAGTCGCGGAACAAAACGATCGTGCTGACCACGCACTATATGGACGAGGCCTACACGCTCTGCGACGAGATCGCGATCATGGACCACGGCAGGCTCATCGCCCGGGGCACACCGGCGCAGCTGCTGAAGGATCACTTCGGCAATGTGGTGCTGCAGTTCCCGGAAGAGTGATGTCGCCGGCAAGCTGGAGGGGTCGGGGCTTTGTGCTGCTCAGCAGGCGGGATGGTGCGAGATCCAGACCCATGATGTGGACCAGACGATTAAAACGCTGCTTACGCACGGCGTATCGCTCAAACACATGAACATTCGCTCCTGGAGCCTGGAGGACCTGTTCATTGCGCTCACGGGAAAAGGACTGAGAAGCTGATAGGAAGAGCACTTCTTTGACACGGATCAAATCGGATAAGAACCGGATAACATCGGATTTTTTTAAGACGTGCAGTTACCCCAGTGGTAAGGGCATCGCTTAGGATGTATCCGCCGTTATCAGCCGTAAATCCGCTTCTTCCGTGTCTAAATACTTTTTAAGGTTGATGTTTTTTAATTCAAATCTTCGTTTGGATATAAATCATGAAAAGATTTTTCGCCATCCTGCACGCCAGGAACATGGAGTTCATCCGCGACCGCTCATCCCTGGGCTGGAATATCCTGTTCCCGCTCCTGCTCGTGGCAGGCTTCGCCTTTGTGTTCTCCGGCGAGCCCCGGGACCTCTACAAGGTCGGCGTGTTGGGGAACACTGCGCAGCTTACGGGTGCGGAAGCCGAATTTTTCAAGACGAAATACATCCAGTTCATCCCTATCGACGACCTGGCAAAAGGCATCGACAAGGTGGACCACTTCCAGCTTGACCTGCTCGTCAACCTGAGCGACGACCGCCAGTACTGGGTCAATGCGAACTCGCCGAACGGGTATATCCTCGAACGCCTGCTGAAGGCTGAAGGACGGACCACCTACCGCAAAGAGGTCGTCACCGGTAAAGAGATCCGCTATGTGGACTGGGTCGTGCCGGGCATCCTGGCAATGAACATGATGTTCAGCTGCCTCTTCGGCGTGGGGTACGTGATCGTCCGGTACCGGAAGAACGGATTTCTCAAACGGCTCAAGGCAACGCCGCTCAGGCCCTTCGAGTTCCTGCTTGCGCAAATGACCTCCCGCCTGCTGCTGATCCAGACCATCACCGTGCTCGTCTATGCCGGCTGCAACTACTTCATCCACTTCCAGATGCGCGGCTCCTATGCCACCCTGTTCCTGATCTCGCTGCTTGGTTCGGTCTGCCTGATCTCGCTCGGCCTGCTCGTGGCTGCCCGGCTGTCGAGCGAAGAGCTGGCCGGCGGCATCCTGAATCTTCTCACCTGGCCTATGATGCTGTTGTCAGGCGTGTGGTTCTCGCTGGAAGGCACGAATCCTGTCGTGCGGAAGATCGCTCAGTTCCTTCCGCTCACACACCTGGTGGACGGCGCGCGGGCCGTCATGACCGAGGGCGCAAGCTTCGCACAGATCCTTCCGCAACTTTCCATCCTGCTCGTCATGAGCGCTGTTTTTCTACTCGTCGGGTCTTTGATCTTCAGGTGGGAATGAAACGGCCGAACAACACCTCGGCACTGCCGAAGGTGTTGCCCGGCCTTGGGGGGGGCTTTGTTGGATCTGACGGCATGGTATCGTCAGCAGTTCGCCTCGCTTCTGGCTTCTCTAGCGATAGGCATACTCCCGCTCCAGCACCACGTCGACAGCGGGCGTTCCAATCGACATCGGGATATCGCTGAACTGCTCGCGGCTGACCTCGTTGCCTGACCGGTCGCGGTATACGATATCGTCAGTGTCAAGATCGTATTCCGGGATGTTCGGGTCCTGCCATCGCGCCTGGAAGTACCGATACATGGGCATATAGAGCCCGCCGTGGTTCTGCTCGTTCTTGAACGCAAATTCCGGCATGGAGCGGACATTCAATCCCGTGTGATAGTGGCGAAGGAAGGCGTGATCTCCCAGGATCGCCAGTTTCAGGAGCGGCATATCGGGATAGAGCTTCAGCGTGACGTCCTTCTGGGCCTTCCGGAGCCCTTTAAGATAATCGATGCTGCGGATAAGCTGCTCCCGCATCACTTCCAGGGTGATCTCCGGGTCCGGGATGCTTCTGGCCCGCATCAGAACCCCTTCCTTAAGCGGGTCGAGCAGCATGATCTTCGCTTCCCGGGCATTGCACAGCGCCTCATGCAACTCTCCCTCAGGCTCAACAAAGGACCGGTAGCCCGTCGAACCGATGATCATGACCTCCCGTGCAAATCCCAAATCACTTTTCATTTTTCTGTTCCTCCTTTGAGTAAACATCCCTTTTGCCGGAGCTGCCGGCACCATGCCGGCGCTTTTCGCCATCCGCAGGAGCTTCCGGTTCTTCAGGCTGCGTCCTATCATATTGAAAAATCACGATCAGCGCCACTGCCATGCTTATTTCCAGCGTGACCAGAAAGACCTTTTCGTCCTCGATAACCGCCCAGTACCGCAGCAAGCGCCCTGCCAGCGAACTGGCCAGATACGGCACACTGAGCACAAGTGCAGCGCTCAAAAGTACTACCATGACATGATACAATATGTGTGCAATATTTTTGATCACGTCGCCCCTCTCGTTGTTGTAGTGTTTTTTTCATCGAGGCTCCCTTCATCACGACAGCACGATCAACACCGTCATCAGAGAAAAAGCGATATCAGCTCCGGCGCCCGAGTCCTCGGAGACCCGGTCGCTCAATGAGGACAGGAGCCGCAGTCTGCTCCCTTTCATGGTGCTCAGCGTATCAACCGCCTTGTCCAGGACCGTTCTATCCATGGTCCGGTCCTCCAGCACCGACAATATCTTCATCTTCTTCTCAGCGTTGCTGCTGCCAATGCCCGCAGACCGGGAGACAACTGCGCCTGCAGGCGCAACTGCAGGTGAAGCTGAAGCGTTCCCGACGATGATAAATAAGCACAGGAGCACCGCCAGTAAAAGCAGCGCTATCATAAGATTTCTTTGTATGACCATGAATTCCTCCCTCTTCGCACGATTTCTTCGATCAGAACGTAATACTCGAAACTGCCCTTCTGCGATTCCAGAGTTTACTGCGTGTTATATAGCAAGCACAGTGCCACAATTGATTTTCGGGATTCAAGTAGCTGTTTATTAATGCTTATTAAGACGAAGCACGCAGGATCTGAATGGAGATGGAAAACAGAAAGTGTATGGATTTTCCTGCATCAACAGCGTACATCACGGGCAGGAAAGCAGGAAAGTCGTTGAGAGTAGACACCTTATAGCGTTGTATGGTTTTACCTGCAGGCAGGAGAGGACGGGCTGATCTTCAGCTTTGCATCGGTCTGACAAGCGGTCCCTGGACCACAGGAGCTGCCTATTTCTTGAAATCCCCGACATTGATCCCGTGTTTCTTCAGCAGAACATAAAGATCCGCACGATACTTGCCGGCAAGGTTGGCGGCGCTGCTCACATTGCCCTGGGCGATCTCCAGAATACGGCTCAGGTAGGTCTTTTCAAAAGCGTCCTTGGCCTCCTTCAGCGGCTTGATCGTCTGCTTCCACACTGACGGATTTCGCAGGCAGTATGAGGTCCTCGGAGATCACGTCCTCCTTGGTCATGGCGACAGCGTATTCAATGGTGTTCTCCAGTTCCCGGACGTTGCCGGGCCAGTCGTGGACCATCAGCCGCTGCATGGCCGCAGGCGTCAGACCCTTCACCTTCCTGCCCATCTGCTCGCCGTATTTTTTTATAAAATGACTGACCAGGAGCGGAATGTCGTCCCTTCGCTCCCGGAGCGGCGGCAGCAAAATGGGAATGACATGGATGCGGTAATAGAGGTCGTCGCGGAAGGTCCCCTGCCGGACCCCCTCTTCCAGGTCCTTGTTCGTTGCCACGATCACCCGCACATCGACCTGCACGGGCTGGTCCGCGCCGACCGGGTGGAACTGCCGCTCCTGCAGCACACGGAGGAACTTGGCCTGTATCGAGAGCGGCATGTCGCCGATCTCGTCCAGAAAGATCGTGCCTCCCTGGGCCTGAACAAAGAGCCCGCGCGAGCTCTTGATCGCTCCCGTGAACGAACCCTTTTCGTGGCCGAAGAGCTCGCTTTCGAGCAGCGTCTCCGGAAGAGCGGCGCAGTTGATTGCGACAAAAGGCTGGTCCCTCCGCTGGCCCGCAAGATGGATGGCGCGCGCAACCAGCTCCTTGCCCGTGCCGCTTTCGCCGTGGATATAGACCGTGGAGTCGGTCGGGGCGATGTGCGAAACGGTCTCGAGCACCCGCTGCATGACGCCGCTGCGCGCCACGATGTTGTCGAAGCCGTAGCGTTCGCCCAGAAGGTCCTTGAGCCGGCTGACCTCGGAGGAGAGCCGACCGGTCTCCAGCGCGCGCTCGATATGCAGCAGCAGTTCCCGTGCATCGAAAGGTTTTGGTCAGATAGGTATAGGCCCCGCGCCGCATCGCCTCCACCGCGGTCTCGATGCTTCCATGGGCGGTCAGGATGATGGCCGGCATCTCCGGGTTCACCTGGCGCAGCTCCTCCATGAGCGATATGCCGTCCTGATTCACCAGTTGCAGGTCGATGACGGCTAGGTCGAAGGTATTCCGCTGTACCGCTTCCTTTGCCTCATCCTCGTCGGCTGCTGCGGTCACCTCATAGTGCGCCGATTCCAGCCGCATCCGCATCAGCTCCAGCAGGTTCCGGTCGTCGTCAATGATCAATAATTTCGCTGTTGGCATGATCACTCCTACTTGGTCAGCACTTTCTTCATCTCTTCGATCTTCATATCCACCCGCTTCGACTTTTCCATGGTGTCCAGGACATCGATCCAGATCTTCGCTTCCTCAACCAGCACGCTTCGCGGATATTCCCGCACCAGGCGCGTAAAATAGCCCTGCGCCTTCCGGTAGTCCTTCTTAGGGTTTTTGTTATGGGCGTACAACAGCCCCAGTTCGAACAACAGCTCGCCGGTCTTGCGCTCCGTGCCGGGACGGGCAAGGGCGTCCTGGTACACACGCACCGCGCCGTCAAAATCGCCCCGGTCGATCTGTGCCCGCGCATCCTGCAGGCGGACGCAGGGTGGCGCTGCCGGCTTCTGGTCGGGCTTCAGCCGTGCGCTGCAGCCGGTTCCCGCAAGCGCGACGATGCAGGCAAGACCATAGTAAAGATACTCCCTCGTCCAACTTCGCTTTCCACCCATACCCTGCCTCCGTGATCCTGTACGATATGTTTGACGATCGCCAGCCCGAGGCCGGTCCCCTGCAGCTTGTGCGCGCCGGCGACAACAGCCTGACGGTACTTGTCGAAAATGACCGCGGCATGCTCCGGCGGGATGCCGGGCCCCGTGTCCGTTACCGATATGGCCACGCCGTTCCCGTCCGGGCGGGAGGCAATGGTCACGGTCCCGCCCCGGGGCGTGAATTTCAATGCATTGCCGATCAGGTTCCGCAGCGCCTGCAGGAAGCGCTCGGCATCGAGCGGCACCAACGGCAGGGCGTGCAGGTCCTTTTCGACCGTGATGCGCTTCGCCTCCGCCAGGGGAGTGACCTCCTTAATGGCCCGCAGCACCAGCGGATTAAGGTCGGTTGTCGAAAAATTGTACGCCACCATGCCCGCTTCGAGCTTTGCAATATCGAGCAGGGAGTTGACGAGGTCGATGAGCCGGTTGCTCTCCTCGGCGATGATCGACAGGATCTTCTTCTGCTTTTCCGTTACCTCGCCGACCTGCCCCTCAAGGAACAGGTTCGTGCCCTCCTTGATCGACGTCAGGGGCGTGCGCAGTTCGTGCGACATGAGGGCGTAGAAATCGGATTTCATTTTGTCCACGGTCTTCAGCTTCTCGCACATCAGGTTGAAGGACTCGCCCAGGGCGGCGATCTCGGGCGGGGAGGTCAGGGCGAGGTCGCCTTCGTAGATCCCGCTGCTGATCTCCGCGGTCTTCCGCTTCATCACGGCAAGCGGCGTGGTGATGCTCGCCGTGATGATGAGGGAAAGCACCACGCCGAAAATGAGGGCCGCCGAGGTCGTCACCATGGCAGCATTGATCGCCCGGACGCCGGCCTTGTTCAATTGGTGCACCTTGCTGAAGATGCTCTTCTGGCTCAGGACCCTGACCTGCAGCAGCTCGCTCATCAGGGAGTCCACGGCTTTTTCCTTCGCTTCATTGAACCGGGCCGCGTCGTACTTCTTCCCGGACTGGATATAGCCGGCCTCCTCGTTGAACAGCGCCTGATAGAACCGGTGGAAATTCAGGACCCGCAGAATGACGGCCCGCATTTCGGCGGTATCCGCTATCCGTGCCGCCTCGTCGAGATACTGCTCGAACTCCGTCCGGGAGGCGAGGAAATTATCGTACAGGGCCTGGTCGCGCAATATCGTGTACTTTTTGTCGTACCGCGTCTCCGACAGCAGGGCGTCGGACAATTTGTTGTGGAGGTCCAGAAAGGGGTTGTCCACGAGGATGATGGAATGGGTGACGTCGCGCATCTGCCCGAGTTGGATGATGGCGTACACACTGACGCCGGTGGCCAGGACCAGGACGACCACGTACCCGACCATTAATCTGAAAAAAATACTCCGCTTCTTCATACAACCTCATCCGTTCTGCACGGTTATAACGTAAGTATACAACTTGAAAAGGCAGTTGACAGGGATCACTGCGGATAAGATTCGGATACGGAAAACCTGAACAGCCCTGTTGAACCGAAAAAAGCATTTGACACGTAAGGACGGTTAAGCATACGGATACACACGACCAATTGTCAACCTGATCAAATTAAACTGTTTCCGTTTTACGCGGTGTAAGTGGGATATGGCAGTGAATTCGGTTCGGTGATAGGGCGCATGGCCGGACAGGCGGAGGCGCCTGATCAGAACAAACGGGAAAGCAGGGCGGGCACAGCGGTCTCGACGTTCAGGATCCGCTGTCCGAGGCTTACCAGCGTACATCCAGCAGCCCTCAGTTTTTCGATCTCATAGGGGATAAAACCTCCCTCAGGCCCGATGATAAGGGTCGCGGCCCCGCTGAGGCCGCGGGGACAGGGCGCGTCTGCCGCCGGGTGCGCCACCAGGGGGGCGGTATTCCGGATCAGGACGGGAAGCTCGTCCTCCACAAAAGGCTTGAACTGACGCCGGAGCATGACGGCGGGAAGGACCGTATCGCGTGCCTGCTCCAGGCCGAGCGCCAGCTGTTCGTTGATCGCCTCCTGCTCAAGGAAGGGGCTCTGCCAGAAGCTCTTTTCCACGCGGAAGCAGTTGAGCAGCATGATCCGCTTCACCCCGAGCGTTGCTGCGGACCGGAGCACGCGCCGCAGCACCTTGGGCCGCGGCAGCGCCAGGATGAGCGTTGCAGGAAGCGGCACCGGCGGCGCCTGATCCAATCGCACGTCCATTTCAAGGACCGCATCATCGAGCGCCGTCACTCTGCCAATGCCGATGTTCCCGTTCAAAAGCCCGACGCAGAGCTCGTCGTTGACGGACACGCGCAGAACCTCCCGCACGTGCCTGAGGCGGCGGCCGGTGAGCCGCACGCGGCCGGTGGTATCAATAAAGTCTTCTTTAAAAAGGAGGATGAGATTCATGGTTCAAGATGCAAGATTCATGATGCATGATGGCAACTCAGAACCGAGCTGTTGGATTTCTTTTACCGATGTAAGTCCTGCATCCTGCATCCTCTTCCCTGCCCCCTATCACTCAGAATATGCCGCGCTCCGCATCTTCTTGACACTGCCCCGCTGCTTCTTAGCCTCGATGCGTTTTTCCTTCGACGCTTTTGACGGCTTGGTCTTTTTTCGCGGCTTCGGCCGCTCCGTTGCTTTCCGGATCAGCTCCACGAGCCGTGCGATGGCGTCTTCGCGGTTCCGCTCCTGGGTGCGGTGCTGCCGCGCCTCGATGATGAGGATGCCTTCCTGCGTGATGCGCCTGCCTGCCAGACGGATCAGGCGCGTCCGCACATCCCCGGGAAGGGAGGGCGAATTGCCCACATCGAACCGGAGCTGCACTGCCGTTGAGACCTTGTTCACGTTCTGGCCGCCCGGGCCCGAGGCCCGGATGAACTGCAGCTCGATCTCGCGCTCTTCAAGCGCTATGTTCCGCGTCACCTGGATCATGTTCCTCCTGCGATATCTCTGTTCGAATAAGATTGAAAAGAGCAGTTGGACGCAGATAAAATCTGATGAACGCAGATAAAGACAGACAAAAAAAATTACTACTAAATGAAGACTCAACCTTTGTGGTGAAAGTTCTTTCACCTGAATGCCTGGTTTTATCTGCGAAAATCTGTGATAATCTGCGTCCTACTGTCGTTTTAGAATGATGCCAGTATACCCGGTTACTACCGGCATGGCAAGACTGGCAGCTGCCGCTCGAACTGAAAAGAAAGGCAGCCTCCGTGGGCTGCCTTTGTCTAACAAATGATCCCGAATTTTTTTATCAGGTGAAACCGAAGCTAAGACCTTTGACACTGATAACGGCGGATTTATTTATGATTAAGGCGGACACGAGAAGGACGTTGACGTATCTGTGAAAATCCGATTTTTATCAGATTTGATCCGTGTCAAAGACTTCTTTCGGTTTCGGTCCTCCGAAGATCCGTTCAGCCGTGATGCTTCATTTCCGTGGCGAGATACAGTTTCCGGATCTCTTTCTTCAGGATCTTGCCTGTTGCGGTCCGCGGCAGCTCGTCGATCATCAGGAAGCGGCGCGGGATCTTATAGTGGGCCACATGCTCGGAAAGGAACTCGCGGAATTCTCTGGGCGTCGCCTGGCTGCCCGTCCTTCTGTACGACGTACATGATCGGGATCTCTTTGTCCTCGCCGTGCAGTACGCCGATCATGGCGCAGTCCTTGACCGCGCTGTGGCGGTACAGCACTTCTTCGACCTCGAAGGGGTAGACATTCAGGCCGTCGACGATGATCATGTCCTTTTTCCGGTCGATGATCTTGATATACCCGTCCTCATCGAGCGCTGCGATGTCGCCCGTAGAGAGCCAGTTGTCGCGGATGGCCTTGGCGGTGTCTTCCGGCCGGTTCAGGTACCCGGTCATCACGTTCGGGCCTTTCACCAGCAGCTCGCCCGGCACGCCCGCGGCAAGGGGCTTGCCCTCATCGTCCACGACCCGCACCTCGATGCCGGGCAGCGGCAGGCCGACCGTGCCGGGCCTCCGCCTGCCATGGTCGTCGGGATTGATCGACACGACCGGCGACGCCTCGGTCAGGCCATAACCTTCGAGCAGCGGGACCTTGAAGGCGGCTTCGAAGTCCCTGATCACCTTCACCGGCAGCGGTGCAGCGCCGGAAACGCAGAGCCGCAGGTTCAGCAGCATCTTGACCAGGAAGGGCATGTTCTTCTCCGCCAGGATCTTGTAGACCGTGGGGATCGCGACGAACAGCGTGATCCGGTCCAGGATGAGGCGCTTCACGACGCGCGAGAAGGGCCGGACCGCCGGCAGGAGCGAGATGAGCGACCCCGTGACGAGCGGTATAACGACGCAGACGGTAAAGGTGAACGAGTGGAACAGCGGCAGAAAAACGACGAACCGGTCCTTGTGGGAAATATGGATCGCCGCGGCGCAGGCGAGCGCGTTCGCCATGATGTTCCGGTGCGTCAGGAGCGCGCCCTTGGGGCTGCCGGTGGTGCCGGACGTATAGAGAATGGTCGAGAGGTCGTCGACGCCGTGCACGGGTGCAGGCACGATCGGCATGGCCCCGCCAGCGGCGCTCGCAACGTCGCCCAGCAGGACATAGGAGCGGGAGCTTTTCCCCCTGAGCTTCTCGACGGTGCCGCTGCATTCGCGGTCGAAAAAGCAGGTCTCTGCGCCTGCATCGTTCAGGATAAAGTCGATCTCTTCATGCGTCAGGAGGTTGTTCAGCGGCAGGACAATGCCGCCTGCCCGGATGATACCAAAGTAGGCCGCCACGTAATGCGGATTGTTCTGGGAGAGGAGCGCCACCCGGTCGCCCGCGCCTCGAACCTTGTCCAAGGAGGTAGGCCGCGTAAACTCCCGCGAGCCGGTCCATCTCCTGAAAGGAGAAAGCGGCGCCTTCGAACTTGATGAAGGTCTTGCGGCCGGAGAGCCGGGCCCGTTGCTGCAGCAACTGGTCAAGGGGAAGCAGTTCCTTAATCATCATGGCGCGAAGTATAGCATAGTCCCCCTGTAAGGTGAAACAAAAAAGCGCAGAAACGCATTCGCCGCCCGTGCCGCAAGGCACGTAGCCCCTTGACATCATACAAGACTTGTTCTATCCTAATTATAGGACATGCCGAACGCTCAATGGCTATGTGCTTTCAGGAGGTGGCAGTATGGAGAGAAAAGGGATCATAACCATGAGGGGAAAAGCGTTGACCCTGATCGGGCCGGACCTGACGATCGGCGCCAAAGCGCCCGATTTCAGTGCGCTGGACAAGGACCTGCAGGAAGTAAAATTGAGCGATTATGCAGGCAAGATCAAGGTGATCAGCGTGACACCATCGCTGGATACTCCGGTCTGCGACCTGCAGGCGCGGCGGTTCAACCACGAAGCGTC
Source organism: Nitrospirota bacterium (assembly GCA_963818475.1). Taxonomy (GTDB): domain Bacteria; phylum Nitrospirota; class UBA9217; order UBA9217; family UBA9217; genus GWC2-56-14. Next base: position 561,278 of record CAWFSF010000005.1, read on the forward strand.
CCTGCTGCCGTCGGATATCGTGGTGCTGAACATCAGCATGGACCTGCCCTTCGCCATCGCGCGGTTCTGCACCATCGCCGGGATCGAAAAGATCATAGCGCTGTCGGACCACCGGGACGGTTCTTTCGGCGAAGCCTACGGCGTCCTGATCAAGGAGCTCCGCCTGCTCGCCCGCTCGGTCTTTATCCTGGACAAGGATGACATCGTGCGCTACCGGGAGATCGTACCGGAGCAAACCAACCATCCGGATTATGAAATGGCGCTCAAAGCGCTGGCTGCCCTGACGGGGGTGGCAAAGGCGGCGTGAGTGCGGGCGTGCGGAAATAAAAAAAGGCAGGTTCCGCTGGTACGGAGCCTGCCTGAAGTGTGTAGCTGTGGTCCTAGAGCTTTTACGACATTTGCCGCTTTGGGGCCTTTGGGGCTGTCAACGACATCAAAGGTCACACTCTGACCTTCGGCCAGCGACTTAAAGCCGCTGTCCTGGATGTCGGAGAAATGGACGAACACATCTCCGCCGTCTTCCTTGGTAATGAATCCAAAGCCCTTGGCGTCATTGAACCATTTCACGGTTCCATTTGCCATTCCAGTCTGAACCTCCTTCTGTGAAATTTGAAGATAACGGAACTGTGGCACAAATAAAGCCGCAAAGAGGTGTCTTTGCGGCCTGCTGTGTAACAAAGACTTCCGAACTTCGAGACATATTTTTTCATACCGGAAAATAAAAGTCAAGAATTTTTATCTCCCGGACGGTTTGGACGAACGCCGGGCCTCTGGTGTATACTGTAAGGAAATCACCGCATCAGGAAGGAGGATCATGGCCGGAAAACGGACAGCAACCTTCGCAAGATCGGACAGACCACGTGGGACCTCACAGCCGCTGTTCAAAAACGACAGCGACCCGCTCATGGAGAAGAAGCGGAAGCGCGTTGAGAAGCAAAGCTACGCAGTTCATCAACGCCTGGAAGGACCGGACCGACTACCTGGAGGACCCGGTGGTGCTGCGCCAGGCCCTCGACCAGTACGAAGCATGGAAAGGCCGCTGCGGCACTGACGGCGACGAGGGATACTATTTCTGGCTCAGGACCCAGCAGGACCAGAACGATCCGAAGCTCAAGGCGCAGTTCAACAAGGTCGAGGCCTTCAGCAAGAAGATCGAGAACGACAGCCAGTTCTTTTATCTGCGCATCGCCCGGATCAAGCCGGAACAGCAGCAGAAGTTCCTGCAGCACGAGTCGCTCCGGAAGTACCGCCACTTCCTGGAACGGGTCTTTGCGGAATCGCGGTTCCATCTGAGCGAACCCGAGGAAAAGATCCTGAACCTCAAGGCTTCGACGTCCTACGCCAACTGGACAAAGATGACCTCGGGCTTCCTGTCAAAAGAGGAGCGCGTCATTGTTGCCGAGGACGGGACCCGCAAACCGCGTCTCCTTTTCCGAGATCGTGGGGCTCATGAACAGCAGGACGCAAACCGGTCCGGGATGCGGCAGCCGCGGCCTTCAACGACATCCTGCACAAGCACGTGGAGGTTGCCGAGGCGGAGCTCAACTCGGTGCTCCAGAACAAGAAGATCGATGACGAGCTCCGGGGCACGTCGCGGCCCGACCAGCTGCGCCATCTGAGCGACGACATCGAGAGCGAGGTCGTGGACACGCTGATCGATTCCGTCTCGAGCCGGTTTACGATATCCTCCCGGTACTACGCGCTCAAGGCAAAACTGCTGAAGATCAAAAAGCTCAAGTACCACGAACGGAACGTCGAGTACGGCGAAGTGGCAAAGAAGTACCCCTATCGCACGGCCGCTGAACCTCGTCCACTCCGTCATGAACAAGCTCGACCCGCAGTTCGGCAGGATCTTCGCCGGGTTCATCGAACACGGCCAGATCGACGCGCTCCCCAAAAAAGGCAAGGACAGCGGCGCGTTCTGCATCCACCATCTCATGACCCAGCCCACCTACATCCTGCTGAACCACACCGGCACGCTGCACGATGTGCTGACCATCGCGCACGAACTGGGTCACGGCATCAACAACGAACTGATCCGTGAAAAGCAGCATGCCCTCGATTTCGGCACCCCGACCTCGACCGCCGAGGTGGCCAGCACCTTCATGGAGGACTTCGTGCTGGACGAGATCCTGCACACGGCCGACGACGAGCTGCGGCTTGCCATCATGATGCAGAAACTGAACGACGACGTCTCGTCCATCTTCAGGCAGGTGGCCTGCTATCGCTTCGAGCAGGAGCTGCACCGGGAATACCGCAAGCGGGGATATCTGTCCAAGGAGGAGATCGGGGCGCTCTTCAGCAAGCACATGGAAGCCTACATGGGACCTGCGGTGGAGCAGTCGGCCGGCGCCGAGAACTGGTGGGTCTACTGGAGCCACATCCGCTACTTCTTCTACGTCTATTCCTATGCAAGCGGACTTTTGATCTCCAAGTCGCTCCAGGCCGGGGTGAAGAAGGACCCGGCATACATCACGAAGGTAAAGGGTTTTCTTTCAGCAGGGCTGTCGGACTCCCCGAAGAACATCTTTCTGAAGCTCGGCGTTGACATCGCGGACAGACGAGTTCTGGGACCGGGGGCTGGATCAGGTGGAAAAGCTGTTGAATGAGACAGAGGCGCTGGCGAAGAAGATGGGGAAGATAAAGGCAGGCCGCTAGGGCGGGCGTATCGGCAAACGCATGACCTTTAAAAAAGCATTTGGACACTGATAAAATCGGATAAGAGGCGGATAACGGCGGATTTTTCTTTGACGCGAGGTTCACCCATTAGGTGAGTGCTTTTGCTTTAGAATTTATCCGTGTAAATCAGATATTAATCCGCCTCTTCCGTGTCCAGGTTTTTAGATTGACTGACCCGGACAAGCCGGAACAACCTGGAAGAGCCTACATCAGAGCAAAACTTAAAACTCGATTAGCGTTGCATCCTTCTCGCGCATATTGTCGGCGATCGTCCAGAACCGTGCCATGCCGTGAGGCAGCCGCAAAAGAATGAACTCCGGGCTGTCAGCGGTAAAATCCTTGAGGTAGCTCTTTTCCTCGATCAGCTTCTGCTTCTTTTCGCGGTCATCCACGAATTCGATCGTACCGGCGATGCGCAGCATGATGCCGAAACCCGACGTGAGATAGCAGAGCTCGACCTTCGGATTCCTGACCAGTTGTTTATACACATCCTTGGGCGCGCCGGTCGTGAAGTATATCCTGTCGTCATCAAAGAAGACCGTGAAGAATCCGCGCACGCGCGGCTGGTCAGCCTCAATAGTCGCCAGCATGCAAACGGGGTTCTTTTTGATAAACTCGACAACATCACGGTATGAAGACATCTGATTCCGTTTCCGCATAGAAGCTCCCGACCACGAGACACAGAGAACAGCAAAGACCCTTTAACACTGAAAAGCCATGATGTCTTATGATTACCACGGATACATCATAAAAAATCAGTGAAAATCAGTGTCAAAAATGAGATTCGTGTCTTGATGACCGTGGCCCCTTTTTATTCCACCTACAACTCCCAGGGATAACCAATAAATATGCTCGGCGACACGCCTTCCCTGCCTGTCGCCACGTCGGCCCGAAACACGACGCCCGAGGCCGTGACCATGCGCAGGCCTATGCCGGTTGTCGAGCGCCAGATGTCGCCCACCTCGCTCCGCAGGTCAGCAGTGCTCCCGAGCTCGTAGTAGAACGCAATCTGCCAGGCAGTTCTGATGTCTTTCATGATGAAAATATCGTAGGGCGTTGACTCGTCGGTCAGGTTCCACCGGATCTCCGTGCCGTAGAAGCGCGTGTGAGCGCCGGAGTAGCGGCCATTGGAATAGGACCTGAGACGGCTGAACCCACCGAGCGAACTGGCCGTGCCGTAGGTGTTGTTTGCGACCGTGTTTTTGACGACGTCATGGCAGCGCTGCCGCTCCGTAAGGTCGGCAATGGTATCGCAGGCAAGCCCCAGATCCGTTTCTACGTCAACAGGATTGATCTCCCCCTGTCGCCTGACATGGGCATCGGAGTGAAAATAGTTTAACGCCCAGGTACTGCGCCTGCCGAGTGGAACATAGCCGGTGAAGCTCATATCCTGAACATAAAAATCAGGCCCGGAGTCCCTGGGTGGGGTCAGTGACCGGCTGATGTCGAGCCGCACACCGCGCCGAGGGTCCGCGTAATCGTCGGTGAGGTCGACACGGGTGCCCAGAATCGTAACATGCCCCCGGTCCACCTGCGAGCTCTGGGTCTCAATAATAATGTTGCCGTCCCTGTTACGGATACTTTTTACCTGCGACCTTCCCTGGTAATAGGCGCCGTAGAGCTCAAACCTGCGTTCGAGAAACGTTGCAGTCATGCGCGAACCATAGTAGGTCATGTCGCCCAGTTCGATATTCGAATAATCGTTTTTGTCCGTGTTCATTCCCCGCTGGCTGTAGCTCTGGATCGTCGCCGAACTGATGCTGCTGAAACCGGTGTCGAGGAGCAGGGTATCCGGAATGACATGCACCTCTGCAACGCCCAGGGCCAGACCAACGATATCTCCGCCAAAGGCCATGCCATAGGCATCGGCGTGCGTGCCTGCAAAGTTTCTGGCGCCCCCGACAAGGCCCAGCCCTGTCCCGATGCCGGGCAAGCTGTAGGGATAGGGAAAGAGCGCGTAGCCGAAATCGGTTGCGAATTGATCTTTACGGCGATCAGGGAAGATGGATGCTTCGGCCATACTGCCGAGGACGAGCGCAAGGACCACAAAAAACAAAAATCTCCGTACCTTTTTTTCCATCCCCCCACCTTCTTCGGATATACCGGGCTTTATTCTATCAACCACAAAATGCACAAAAATCACATAAAAAACAAGCGTACGCTTTTTTGAAATACCGCACCGGCGTGATGAAAGCTAAAATCGCGATTTATCTGTGTGACTTTTGTGCTTTCTGTGGCTAACCGCTGTAGGTTTATCCGCAGCAGCTGTTCCCCGTCCCGCTGCAATCACAGGACGGCGCGCCGCCGTAGATAAGGCTGTTGATGATGGCAGCGGCGCACCCCACGCCCGTACTCACCGTGATTGCGCCGAATTCGCAGTTTTTTGCGCAGGCGCCGCACTCCATGCAGCGGTCGCGGTCGGTGATGCTGGCGCGCTTGTCCTGCATGGCGAACACTGCGTGCGGACAGACCTCGACGCACCTGCCGCAGCCCGTGCATTTGTCGGAGAAAAACTGCAATGTCGATACGTTCGCGAGATATTTCATAGGACCTCCCACTCACGGAGTTTGAACAAGCACCACCAGCAGCAGCGAAACCACCGTGATTATTATATACAGCGGAATGCCGATCTTCAACTCTTTATTCACGCCGGACATGCCGGTGTAGGTGGTCGAGCCGGTGAACTGGAGCGCAATGTATGAGCTCAGGGCCGGAAAAAACAGGTAGATTGCTGCGAGCAGAAAGCGCGCTTTGTCCGGGAACGCCGGCCATTGCCTGCATGGTCAGAAACGTTATGAGCATGCCCATGATCCAGCCCTTGATCGCAAAGGAGCGGAAGGGAACGAAGGGCAGCAGGACCGGCGTCACGAAGGCGCCGGCAAACACCGCTGAAAGACCGAGCGCGAGGAACGGCATGCCTCCCTGCCAGGCCTGCTTGAACAGAATTCCCGTTGGCGCAAGCCCGAAGAGCAGAAGCACGACTCCGGCGAACCAGGGATATTTCTTCATGATCGGATTGATCTCCATGGGCGTAAGCACCAGCCGGTCGAGCAAAGAAAACCTGATCTCGCTCATTTCCTTCGTCTTTTTGTACCCTGCTGCAACATATGCCGGGATGTCCCGCGCTTCCACCGGGCCGAAGGAGACCCGGAACCCTGTTTCCTTCTGGACTTTGGCTGCAGAGACGCCCACGGCCCCGAGCTGCGGCAGAATGATGCGGCGGTGGCCGACCACGTCGCTGAGGCGGACAAGGCTGATCTGCCTGACCAGCTCGTCGGTCCCGAAGGTGCCCTTCCCTGCCGCGCACCAGACATTGATGCTCTTCGTGTCGAGCACCAGGACCCAGGCATGCATTCCCTTGAGCGATTTCCGGACGATGTCGAAGCTCAGCTTGTAGTTCGCGGTCACAAAGACGTCGGAATCCTTTGTAGCTTCGCCCACGGCATAGAGCCCGGGCGGTACCGTGTAATGCATGCGATAGGCGCCGATACGGCTTTTGATCATGCCGAGCACATCGGCCTGCGACCAGTCGGACGAGACCCGCGAGACCGCACCTCCAGGAGTTTTAACACTGCCCGACACCCAGTGCGGGATCTCTTTTTTTATGAATGGAATGATCTCCATAAGGTCCTCCGATGCTACAGGATGTCCTTCATTACGGGCCCCAGCACCCCTTTGACCATCACTTCAAGGTTCTCCGCCTTGATCAGGGCGATGCAGCAGATCTCGCCGTCCTTTTCCCAGCTCGTAACAGCGAACTTGTCGCCCGCCTTGATGCCCGCCCGGGCACGCAACTCCTTCGGCAGCACCATCTGCCCCCGTTCGTCGACCGTAATGATCGCCTCGACAGCGCAGCACCCGGCGCGCTTGTTCAGCGCGGTCTTTCCTGATCCTTTATCCTTCGCCGCCAGCACCATACCCGCCTCCTTCTGCACGTCCATATCAGCACAATCTGATAAGTAAGAATATACTGATTTGTCCGTATTTTGTCAAGGGCAAATTCTTGATTCGCCGGGAGATGCTTTATCCTTAAAACATTTGGACACGGATTAACACGGATAAGAGCCGGATAACGGCGGATTATTTCTTTTATAAGATGTTCACCCAATAGGTGAATGCTTTAGAATTTATCCGCGTTAATCAGATGTTTCCGATTCTTCCGTGTCCAAATGCCGTTTTTAGGTTTATCCGGCAGCGGTCGTCGCAAGCTCTCTGGGGCCAGAAGAAGGAAAGCCGATTCGGTTTTCTCTTTTATAATGCCCGACTCGTAGCGCAACTTCAGAATGAGTATAGTTTTGTGAAGGCAGCGGAAAACGAAAATCAAGGTATGGGACAGACGGGAGAGCGGCATCCGCCGGGATGTGGCGACCAAAAATCCGACGAAGCGGCGGCAAGAGTGTTTTCAGGGAGCCAATCGTGCCGGTAATGAGGGTGGATTGTCAACCCCGAACATTGTTAAAACAGCAGTGTCCTTACCGGTCCCTATGGATAGCATCATAGGGCTCTCGTTGGATGCTCTTTACCGCCGGATAGAGGACTGCCGCAGCGCCCGAGAGCAGCATGAGCAGAAAGCAGGCGAGGCCGATCGTCCCGATCATCGCGTACGATGGCCACAGGAACTGGATATTGCCCAGATAGACGATGATCTGCTGCTTGAACTTGACAATGAAGATCCATGCCAGGCCGATGCCCGCGGCCCCGCCGGTTCCCGTTAGCAGTACCGCCTCGGTAACGAGCAGCCGGAGCACGTGCATCCTGGTGGCGCCCATTGCCCGCAGAATGCCGAGTTCCCGTTCCCGCTCGTTCACGGTCATGGCGAACACCAGCCCCATCATGATCAGCAGCATAAACCAGAAGATCACGCCCACGGCAAAAACGCCCCAAAGCGCAGACGAGACGTCCTTGCGCACAGCAATAATGAAGTCCTTGGTGACGATCGCTTTAAGATCAGGCAAGGCTGCCTCTATCGACCGGCCCACCGCATGGATGTCGTAAGCCGGAGCAACGCGCACCAGGACCGACGATATCTGCCTACTGTTAACATTGAGAGGAACCCGCAATATCGTCTTCGAGTGCTCGATCATATCGCCGGCCGCGTCGATAGTCATGAAGACGGAACGATCCAGCAAGCCAAGGCCTGTGGGATGTAGTACCGCACCGATCCGGAATTGCTTGCCATAATACATCATTTCCTTGCTAGTTACATAGGCGAGGCTCGAGCCGATCGTCACGGGATCGTCGTTTTCATTTCCTTTGCGCGGACTAATGGCAGACCGAATCCAGGGCGATATGGTAAAATCCGTATCAGGGTCGTATCCCACGAGGAGCGTCAGGGGAGTGCCGCAGCAAGCAAGCCTCGCTGAAGTCATAAAGAGTTGAGGTGACGCCTTGGCGACCCCTTGCACAGCAGCGACGGCAGCGAGATTCTTTCGGTCCATGTAAAAACTTGTCGGTTCCCCGGCAAGCAGGATTTTCCGGCTTGCAGCCACATGCGCGGCGGGTACGACCATAATGTCAGCGCCAAGCCGCTCCATGCCGAGCTCAACACTCCCCTCAACCGCTTTCAGGACCGTTGTGGCGCTGAAGAAGAATCCACTGGCGAGGGCGGCTGCAAAAATGATGGCTATGCTTCTGACGCGCTTACGGAGAAGATTTTTCAAGGCTAATTTACATAGTGTCATATAAATACACGTCCATAAAAAAAGAATAAGTTCGTCTTCGCAAACCATTTAGAAAGACGTAACGTTTGCGGAGCGATCAGGTTGCTAGTATACCTGTTTTACCGGCTCTCGAGTCAAATTTTCACTAAAAAAAGGGGAGCGGCATGACCCGCTCCCCCGATGATATATTATTACACCCTGTTCTTACAGCTTCGCGTCAGTAACGATGTCCGATTTCTTTATTGCATCGATGTACGCGGGATAGCTCATGGTCATCGGAACAAAGTAATCGGCTGTCTGGCCCGACGCGCAGTAAACGATTTGCGCCTGCGCAGCTGCTGTAGTTGCGATCGTCGCATCATGGACCACAGTAGCATTAAACGTTGCAGTCGACACGTCGACATACCCGAGGTGGGTACGGCCGTTTAGTGCACCGCCTGACCCATCAGCCACAATCGCCGAATAGTATACCCTCTTCGCTTTGGCATCATAGCGCACATCATGGAAATTGTGCGTTTTGTTAAGTGCGCCTATTTCTGAGGAGAGCTGGACCTTGTCTTTCGCCGTCACAACGATTTTGTTATCCGCGGTAGTGCCGGCCGGATTGATCGTCACTGCAACCCTGACAATATGTCCTCCGCCCGTTGACGCCATGTAGATGGTACCACTATAGGTGCCGTCATGGTTGTCCTTAATCGGGCCGTCAATACCGCAGGTCACATGGGCCACGGTGTCATTGTGGCATCCGCCGCAGGTGTTCACGGGATTGCCGACTGCGCCGTATTGTCCGGTCTGAATGTTATAGAGCTGGAGACCGCTGGTGTTTTGTGTTTCAGTTCCGTTTTTGTACCGCAGCGCAAGGAGGGCGTACTTGCCGTCCGGCGTGGGCATAACATCGTGGTTCTCGCCGCCGATCGCGGTGTCGTTGCTCAATTCCGACAGGTCCGTAGCGTCGAGCACAACCAGACGGTCCGCGCCAGCTTGAAGAATCTTGCTGCCGTCGGGCGTAAAGGTCGAACGGAAGGCGACTGCTGCCGAGGTCGTCGGCGATGTAGTCATCACACTTGAGGTGTTTACCGTGCCTGCAAGAATATCGCTCATTTTAAGCAAATAACCCGTGAAGTTGCCTGTCATATTATCGCCGACGCCGCCGCCACCCGCTGTGGTCTCGTTCACCGCAACGTAGAGCTGTTTCGGCGTACTGGTCAGGGCCGCTCCGGTCTTCACCGTGTTTTTCCTGATAACATCGATGTACGCGGGATAGCTCATGGTCATCGGAATATAGTAATCAGCTGTCTGGGCCGACGCGCAGTAAACGATCTGCGCCTGCGCAGCTGCCGTGGTTTCGATCGTTGCATCATGGACTGCATTGGAGGCTCCAATGTCGACATACCCGAGGTGGGTCTGGCCATTAACTGCTCCGCCGGCAGAATCGGCAACGATCGCCGAATAGTAAACTCTATTCGTAGCAGCATCATAACGCACATCATGGAAATTATGTGTTTTGTTGGTTGCGCCGAATGTTGAAGTGAGATTGATCTTGGTTATCGCCCCCACAGCGATTTCGTTACCAGTGTTTGTCGGGTCAATTGTCACGGGGACCCTGACAATGTGTCCTCCGCTCGTTGACGCCATGTAGATCGTACCGGTATAGGGACCGGTACCGGTCAAGGGTCCGTCAATACCGCAGGTCACATGGCCCACGGTGGCGCTATTATGGCAATCGCCGCAGGTGTTCACGGGATTGCCGACTGCGCCGTACTGTCCGGTCTGAATGTTATAGAGCTGGAGACCGCTGGTGTTAAATGCTTCTGCTCCGTTTTTGTACCGCAGCGCAAGGAGGGCGTACTTGCCGTCCGGCGTGGGCATAACATCGTGGTTCTCGCCGCCGATGTTGGTGTCGGTGCTCAATGTCGCAAGGGTAGAACCATCGAGCACAACCAGACGGTCCGCGCCTGCCTGGAGGATCTTGCTGCCGTCCGGCGTAAAGGTCGAACGGAAGGCGACCGCTGCCGGGGTTGCCGGCGATGTTGCGATCACACTTGATGTGCTTACCGTGCCGGCGAGGACATCGCTCATATCGAGCAAATAGCCCGTGAAGTTGCCTGTCATATTATCGCCGACGCCACCGCCGCCCGCTGTTGTTTCGTTCACTGCAACGTAGAGTTTTGATTTGTCAGGGCTGTTGACGCCGTGAGCGTAAATATAGTCGGGGCTGGTTCTGAAGTCTGAGATCATGATCCTTTTGTAATCCGCCGGGCTGTTCACGCCGTGGGCGTAGATATAGTCTGGGTTGGTTCTGAAATCCGAGATCATGGTCCTTTTGAATAAAGTTGCTGCGCCGGGTCCCGGATCTGAACCGCCACCGCCACCACCGCCACAGTTTACGAGCACGGCGAGAGCCAGCATGAGGGACAGGCAAACAAGCACTGTCTTCTTCACAAAACTGTTGAGCTTCATGTTCTTTTTCCTCCCCTTTTTTAGTTATTGTTTCGACACAATCAAAAAATCCATTTCGCAATCTACGGCAATGGCGGCCTTTACACCTCCTTAAATCGATTTTAAACAGGGTGTCACGATCTTTTTTTGTGATCGCATAGTGTCCCTGTGCGATAAGTGAGAGGGATACCTCATGCGGATAACGACATTTTTCCGCCACGCTTTCAATCATTTTCGATCAGCAACCGCTGGGAACGAATTTGTACACAATGCTGTCGCTGGCAGCGGCCGACACACTGTCGTCCGCATACTTATACCAGACATACACCGTTTTGGTCGCATAACCTGCACTCAGGGTAAAAGGGATGCCGGTTGCATGATACGAGGCAACAGGCGTGACGGCAACCCATCCCGCGTCGGCAGCAAGCGGAGCCGTACTGATTTCTGAAACAAAATAGGCTTTAATGTTGCCGGCAGCAGTCGCCGTTGCATTCAGCGTCAGCGTCACCGCTGTGACGCCTGTGACGGCTGCCCCGTCGTTGATACTGATAGGATCGGCAAAATTCGCCGGTGCCGAATCAACGGTGTAGGACTCGCTGCCGCAGCCTTGGATCACCATCAATGTCGTTACGGAGATAATGGTTAGCGCGAGCGCCAGGAATTTCATGCTTCTGACCTTGTTCATAAGAGTTAGTCTCCTTATCTTGAGTATGCTGTTAGAACCGTGCCTGTATCTGCAGGATCGCTGTTTTGAAATCCTTACTTATCGCTTCCTTGCTGAAGTCATTTATCGAGTATTCCAGCGTCACTCTCAAGTCCTGCCCCTTTATGTAATAATTGGCGCCGACGGCCTCCCAGATGATGTTCTGGTCCTGAATACCCTGCAATTCGGCAAATGACCAGTCCTCATAACGCCCGAACAACTGGACTTTCCCGACCATATAACCGACTTTCCAATAGGTCCCGTTCTTTTCGCCGTCAATTCCCTGGGCGTCCGCCACCCCGCGCAGTCCCGCTTCGTTGAAATCGGCCTTCAAGTATGCCCCCGAGACGGTGAACGTCCCCATGTCGGTCGGCTGTTCGAAGAAAAGATCGTAAGAAAAGGCAGTGTAGTCTTCTGCGCCGGTGGTGTTTGACGAATAGACCGCGTCGGCCTCGGTCTCGTAGGATGCGCCGAGGGTGAATACTTTTTTCTTTCCGAGATAGGAGCCTTTATATCCGAATCCTGACTCGGGATCGAAAAACGAGTAGTGAATGCGGCCCGCATATCGATAGCCCGCGTCGTCCGGTTTGTTCTCGCCGAAATTGTTCCCTTCCATGGCGGCCAGGCGGTACTGAATCTTGTCGCTTGCGAGATTGCCCCAAACAACAATGCCTTTGTCACGGGTCCTTTTATCCTCGAAGGGTCCGTTAATGAAAATGGACCTGTCCGCGGAGAGGGGGTCGAAGCAGCCCTCCTGCACCTCGCGGGTGATGATGTGTTTCGTTTTTCCTGCCCGGATCTGGAAGGCATTGGAGACGGTCACTGCTATGTAGCCATCCAGAAATTTCAGATCGTAATCGCTTGGTTCATTTGACACGGAAAGATCGCCTATCCGCTGTCCGCCGTTGTATTCATACTGCAGAGCGAATGCGAAGGTCTCGTTCGCCGCCCCCAGGAGACTCAGGCGGTTTCTTCTTAAATAGACGTCCGTGGTGCTGTCTTCGCCTGCCGGGCCTGAGCCTATATCACGCCAGGCGCCGCGAAGCTGGACTTGATAATCGATATTCAGGAACCCGCCATCGCCGAACTCGGCAACGGTTAATGCCTGTGCTCGCTGGCTTCCCAAACCAAGACAGAGCAGACCTGCAATGAAAAAAACTCGAACCCTCGTACTTATGCAATGCATCATTCCCCCCCTTAGTTTCCCATTTTTCCAAATGGGATGATGGCAGTCTCATCATCGTTAAAGCTTCAATTCAAGATTACCGTGAACAACGTGAACAATAGGACCAAAGTATTTTCCCACGCTGTTTTTCAATATCTGCACAGCTGGATCTATAAGCGAGTGCGGTAAATGATCGAACCTAAAGTATTAAGATGGGGCATAATAACGAAACCCGCCGAGCCCTGTCAACGTGAAGTTCTAATTACAACACATACAAAGCGATAACTTTAGGGGTGAGGAGGGATATAGTTGCGGAGTATATAAACAATATTGCCTCGCAGGAAGTTCTTTGCCTTCCTTGCGAGGAGTGGAACAACGCGGCAGCCTGCTTTCAACGTGTTGAAAAGTCGAACGTCTTATTGTTTACATTTTCACATATTCACCAAATCAGAACGCGGAAGGAGTTTTGCTATGGCGGTGAAAAATTGCCCTTATGCCAAAAGGAAGGAGTTGTTTTTGTGCGGTTGACGAGTTGGTAATCCGCCGGATGAAGCGAGACTTCCCGTCTGCCCGATCAGGACCGCCGCTGTCCGAGCACGACCAGTGCCACGCCCGCTACGATGACCAGCATGGCCGTGATGCCCTGCCTGCCGATCCGCTCGTCCAGGACCCAGACGCCGAGCGCAACGGCAATGACCGGATTCACATATGCATAGCTCGTGGCGAGGGCCGGCCGCACCCTGGTCAGCAAATACACATAAGCGGTAAAACCGATGAGCGAGCCGACAACGGCGAGGTACAGGACCGCACCGATTGAACGCCAGGTGGGAATAACGAGGAATTGTTCGCCGCTCATGGCGCTGACAACGAGGACGATCGCCCCGCCGCAGATCATCTGTGCCGCGCCTGCCATCTGCCCCTGGGGAAGCGAGATCTGCCTGCTCCAGACCGAACCGAAGGCCCACGACAGTGCGGCCAGAACCAGGGCAGCAAACCCCAGGAGGCTGGCCTGCAGATCGCCCTCCAGGTTCAACAGCGCGATGCCGAAAAGCCCGAGCAGCAGCCCCGCCCATTCAAAACGACCGGGCCATTCCTTCCAGATGCCGGCGAACAGCACGGCCCAGAGCGGCGTTGTGGCGATCACAAGCGCTGCAAGGCCCGAACCCACCCACTGTTCTGCATAGGCAACAAAGGCGCTTCCGCCGAGGAACAGGAATCCGCCGATCACGGCTGCATTGCCCCACTGCCGTCTTGTCGGAGCAGGCGTCCCGCGCAGACGGAGCACGGCGTAGAACCCGATGCCGACCAGGAAGAAGCGGATGCCCATCAGGAAGAAGGGCGGCAGCTCCTGCAAGGCGATGCGGATGGCAAGGTAGGTGGATCCCCAGGAGAGGTATACGGCGAGGAGCGCTGCAATGATGCCGGTCCGCGTTCCCTCGGGCTTGAAGGTTGTATCGTTCATTTGTAATTGCTCAAGTCAGCATATTATCCGCTGATTGCGCGGATTTCACAGATTGAAGCAAACATGTTGTATCCGCAAGAAATAAAAAAGCCGTCTTTGCGAGCGGAGCGAAGCAATCTCGTAGTTCGTATCTGCCTGATAAACGGAGATTGCCGCGTCGCTTCGCTCCTCGTAATGACAAAAATGGAGACTTCTTACGAAACCATAAAACCTGAATTATGTTTTTTAAATCTGCGTCGCTTAGAAGCGCCTACTTTTGGCCATCTGCGGAATCTGCGGATAAAAGGATTTTTTTGTGCAACGCCCTTCACACCCGCTTCATCCGTTCGAGAATCTCGTTCCGCTCCTTGTCCTCGAAGATCCGCACCTTCCCGTACTCGCCGTCATATCCCGGCGCGATATGGACCGTGCCTGCACGCATGCGCGCTGATGGCCTCGCGGATGAGCAAGGTGCCTGCCCGTTCGATATCGTCGAGCGGAGCATGGAGCAGGATCTTGAACTCATTTCCGAGCTGTTCGAGCAGCGGGAAGTACAGCGCCTTCACCTTCTTGGTGTTCACGCCGCACTGCAGACCCTCGGCAATGATGTCGGGCAGGGGAATGATGGATGCAAAGGACGGCGCGTTTTTGGGCTTGAAGCCGGGCTCCCGGTCCGCCAGCTTCTCCACACGATGCATAACGCCGATGGTCAGCTTCTTGTTGCAGACCGGGCAGAGATTATCATATTTGATCGTCTCCTTCGGCGTGAGGCTTACGCCGCAGTCCCGGTGGCCGTCGTAATGGTACTTGCCCTCTTCAGGAAAGAACTCGATGGTGCCGGCAAAACCCTTTTTCGTCCTGATGGCGGACATCATCGCGGCATAGGAGATGTCCGTGTTGAAGATGTTCGCCTCGCGGCCGATCTTGGCCGCAGAGTGGGCGTCGGAGTTCGAGACGAGCGTGATGTTGTCCAGTGACGAGAGGCGCCAGTTCATGAGCGGGTCCGAGGACAGGCCGGTCTCGATGGCGTGAATATTCGGCGTAAGCTCTTCGTAGCATTCCTCGAAGGGAATCGAAGCCCGAGGCGGCGCCGAGAACCGAGAAGTGCGGCGTCCAGGCATGAGCAGGAATGTAAAGGTTCTCGAGCGAAGCATCCAGGGTCAGCTGGAGCAGTTTTTTCGCATCGAGCCCCAGGATCGGCCTGCCGTCGGACTTGAGATTGCCGATCCTGGTCAGCGATGAGATTCAATCGTTCAGCAGCTGCAAAGTCCGGCGCGAGAATGACCGAGTGGACCTTCCGGGTCTTTCCGTTCTTGCTGTAGATGCAGCTGATCTCTGCCGAGAGGATGAAGTAGACCTCGGCCTTGCATGACTCCGGAACATCGTCGGTCTGAAATTTTTTCCGGAGCGTGAACAGGCCGTTGCCGGCCGGCTCGAGCTTCTCTTTCAGCTCCTTGAGCCACTGGGGATGCGTGAAGTCGCCGGTTGCGATGACCGTGATGCCCTTGAGCTGCGCCCATTTCCAGATGCCTTCGGGAGACATGTCTTTGCTCGTGGCGCGGGAATAATGGGAATGGACGTGGAGGTCTGCTATGAATTGCATGGCGGGGATTATAGCATTATCTCCTCAGCGGAGAAATAGAATTATGCATATTACCAAACCAGCAGGGCTATCTATCCGACTATTATACGCATTTTCGGTTTTTCCCTGCTGCATGACCTTGCAAATTTTACTGTCTCAGGCCTTCATTCTCTATTGCCAAACCAGTGCCATAGATTTATAATGCGGCGTCAATTTTGACAAGGGGGATCCGGCGGGTGAACAAAAAAGCAGTGGCTCTCATCTCGGGCGGCCTGGACAGCATCTTGGCCGCAAAGGTCGTCATGGACCAGGGCTTTGATATCATCGGGCTCTACTGTACGTCGGCCTTTTCCAAAAGCTACGGGAACGAGCAGGAGACCCATGCGGTCAAGGTGTCACGGGCACTCGGGATCGACCTTCGCATCTTCGACATGGGGCAGGAGTACATCGAACTCGTGCGCCGGCCTGCGCACGGATACGGCAAGAACACCAATCC
This sequence comes from Nitrospirota bacterium, assembly GCA_963818475.1. Lineage (GTDB taxonomy): Bacteria > Nitrospirota > UBA9217 > UBA9217 > UBA9217 > GWC2-56-14. The sequence goes on from CAWFSF010000005.1 coordinate 577,443, forward strand.
CTGCATCGACTGCAAGATCTTCATGCTGAAAAAAGCACGGAGCCTCATGGATGACGTGGGAGCCCCCTTCGTGGTCACCGGCGAGGTGCTGGGGCAGCGGCCCATGTCGCAGCGCCGCGACACCCTGCAGGTGATCGAGCGGGATGCCGACATGCGCGGCCTGATCCTGCGGCCCCTTTCCGCCACGCTCTTGCCGCCCACCAAAGCGGAGCTGGCCGGCCAGATCGACCGGGAAAAGCTGCTCAGCATCAGCGGCCGCTCCCGGAACGTGCAGCTGCGGCTTGCCGAGCGGTACGGCATCCGCGGCTACTCGGCGCCTGCGGGCGGCTGCCTGCTCACGGACAAGAACTTTTCCGACAAACTGCGGGACCTTTTTGAGGACAAGGCGGCCATTGACCCGAACGATATCCGGCTGCTCACCGTGGGCCGCCACTTCAGGATCGACACCGGCGTCAAGATCGTCGTGGGCCGCGACAATGCAGAGAACAACGTCCTGCTCTCGCTTGCACCGCACGGCTACCATCTGTTCACACCGCATGATTTTTCAGGACCGGTGGCGCTTTTGAGCGGCACGCCTACGCCGGACCTCAAACAGGCCGTCGGCAGGCTCATGATCACCTACAGCAAGCAGGTGCCGGGCCAGACCAGGCGCATCCAGTTCGCCAATGAGGTCTTCGACCCGGGCGATCCGCTGCCGATATCAACGGTCGGCATGAGACGGGTCGGCGCGGACAGTTAAGCTGCGCTGCCGTTTTTTTCCTCTTTGCTTTCCTCCTCATAACGGAACTGCTCAGGTCAGTATCCTATCCGCAGATTTCGCTGATTTCACCGATTAAAACAGGCCAGACTTGTGTTTCTAAGATCTGCGGACATCTGAGAAATCTGCGGATAAAAAGTTTTTTCTTCTGCTCTGTGCGGCTGAATCTTCTTTTTTTAGATTCCTGTGTTAACAATTCGCCTCCCCCGCCGTTGCAGCTCCTTCAAACGTGATAAAATAAGAATGAGAACGATCGTCCCTCAGGGATGATCGTGATCAGGATGGAGGAAACCATGCCCCGGCTGACCATCATGGCTCTCACCGAATATCTTGCGGCCCTCTATGCCGCACCTGTGCGCGTCATCTCGATGACAAGCCATGGCGCTCAGGAGGAGGGCGACGATCTTAAGGGCTTCGGATATGGAGCGCCTCTTTTTCTGGAGTATGAGCTCTCCGGCGAACGAAAAAGGGCGGTGCTCGAAACCATGGCCCCTTCCTCCTACGGCCATGACCACTTTTCCGACCGGGCCCAGGCCATTCTCTGGGAGCATGCCTCGTTCAACAACCTGCTCCGCCATGTGCGTTCTATTGACTGCGGTGCTTTTCTGCATTCCGGCAGGATCATTTCGACCGGGAAAGCCGAGGAGTTCTTCCTGCTCACGGAATTTGTGGAGGGAAAGGGGTACTTTAAGGACCTGGAGCGGATCAGGGACTCAGGTATTGCTGCGGACGGGGATCTCGACCGTACGCTGGCGCTCGCCGATTACCTTGCGGCTGTCCATGCGGAACGGCTCGACGCCCCCTCTCTTTATACACGGCGCATCCGCGAGCTCATGGGCCACGGTGAATGCATCATGGGGATGATCGACAACTATCCTTCCCAGTTCGAATTTATCACGCAACCGCTGCTCAAAGAGATAGAGGTTGCGTGCAACGAATGGCGCTGGCGCATCAAGGGCCGCACCCATCGCCTCTGCAAAGTGCATGGCGATTTTCACCCCTGGAACATCCTGTTCCGTGCCGGCACGGACTTCACGGTCCTGGACCGGTCGCGGGGAGAATGGGGTGAAGCTGCCGATGACGTGGCGACCATGACGATCAACTATCTGTTCTTCTCGCTCCAGCGCTCCGGCAGGCTTGAAGGGGAGTTTGAGAAGCTTTTCAGCCTGTTCTGGGACCGCTACCTCGCGAAGACCAATGACCGGGAACTGCTCGAGGTCATTGCCCCGTTCTTTGCCTGGCGGGGCCTCGTGATCGCCAGCCCAGTATGGTATCCGCACCTGCCCACGGACGTACGGAAAACGATCTTCAACTTCATCGGGAACGTGCTCAAGGCTGATCGATTCGATCCCGCCCACATGAAGAGGTATCTCGCATGAGCGAACAGGAAGGCTTTGCCATATGGCTGACCGGCATTCCCGCGTCGGGCAAGAGTTCCATAACCAGGGAACTGGTGAAGCAGCTCCGTGCCAGCCGCGTGTCGGTGGTCGTGCTCGAGTCGGACGAGATGAGGAAGATCCTTACGCCCGCGCCGACCTACAGCGATGAGGAGCGCAGCCGGTTCTATCGCGCGCTGGCGCTGATCGGCGCCTTGCTCACCCGAAGCGGGATCAATGTGATCTTCGATGCAACGGCCAACAAACGTGCATACCGGGATCAGGCGCGGCAGGCCATCAATAAATTTCTCGAGGTTTACGTGGTCTGCCCGCAGGATATCTGCGTAAAGCGGGACCCGAAAGGCATCTATGCGCAGGCGGCGTTGAAAACTGCAACCAACGTGCCCGGGATCCAGGCTGCCTATGAACCTCCCGTAAGCCCCGACCTGACGCTCGACGGACAGGCGCTGCCCGCTTTGGAAGCTTCCAGGATCATGGATACCCTGAAACAGCGATTATATATATAAACAGTTCTTTCCGCCCTATTTGTGAAACTCATTTGACTGCCCACGGTGCATTCTATACAATGTTTGATTATGGGCAAAAAAGTAACGTACGAGCGCTGGATAAACCTTTTTCTTCCTGATGGATGGCAGGAACGGGAGGAAATGGGATTTGTACTCCTGGAAAAAGACGGCTGGCCTGGCATGCTGCAACTTTCCTTCATTGAGCGGGAGGAGGCATCGCTTCCCCCGGCTGATGCTGCGAGAATGCTGCTTGAAGACACCCTCGAGGAGCGGGACATCCCCTTTCCCCGGGAGGCGGTAAAGGTGGAAGACCGCGGCAACATGGCTGTCGCCATGATCGACTATACCTTTAAAGACAAAGAAACTCCCTCACACTGGAGGATCTGGTTCCTGGTGGACCGCACGCGAGCGCTTCTTGCAGCCTATGTCAGCAATCCCGAGCACGACACACCCTCTCTTGCCGAGGCAACCAGCATTGTTGCCGATATCGAGTTCATCCCGGCAACGAACGCGTAGATTATACGTACTCCCTCAGCATTTTGCTCCTGGCAGGGTGGCGCAGCTTCTTGAGCGCCTTGATCTCTATCTGCCGGATGCGCTCCCTCGTCAGGTTGAAGAACTTTCCCACCTCTTCAAGCGTATGCTCGCTGCCGACCCCGATGCCGAACCGCATCCTGATGATCTTTTCTTCCCGCTCTGACAGCGAAGCCAGCACCTCCTCAATGCGGTTGGACGCTTCGCTGTTCTCAAGGATCTTGAACGGCGAAACTGACTTTGTCGTCGATAATGACGTCTTTCAGCTCTTTTTCTTCCGACAGGATCGGCGTCTCGAGCGATACCGGCTCCTGGATGGCGCGCAGGATCTCGTTCACCCTGACCACGGACAGCCCCATGATCTTCGAAACTTCCTCAGGAGCAGGTTCCCGTCCCTTCTCCCGCATGAACTTGGCATAGATGCGACTGATGCGGGTGCTCTCTTCGATCAGGTGTACCGGCAGCCGTATGGTCCGCGCCTGATCGAGGATCGCCCGGGTGATCCGCTGCCGTATCCACCAGGTCGAATAGGTGCTGAATTTGGTGCCCTTCCCCGACTCGTACCGGTCGGCAGATTTCATGAGCCCGATATTGCCTTCCTGGATCAGGTCGAGCAGGGTCAGTCCCCGGTTCACATACTTCTTCGCGATCGAGACCACAAGCCTCAGATTGGCCTTGACGAGCTCATCCTTGGCCAGTTTGGCCTTGTCCTCTTCGGCCTCGATCCGCCGGACCATATCCCGTATGATCTCTTCATCCAGCCCGAGCCGCTCCCCCTCATTGCTGATGCCCCGCTCCACCTGCTTGCCGATAAAGAGGAGCTTTTTGATCATTTTTTCGATCTCGCGGTAGGATAGGCTCATCTGATTGAGCGTCGCCGTCGCGCGCGCTATATCGCGCTTTGCGATTTGCCGCTTGAGACGGTTGTACTGCCGCATGAAATCGGCCTCATAGGAATCCCTCCACTCACCGGGGTATCGGAGAACGTCCTGCGCCTTCACCAGCCCCTGTTTTATATTGGTGCCGATCGCAAGTACGCGGGGTATGGCAAGCGGAGAGTTCAAGGCTATCTCCTTGAGCGAAGACTTTCCCTCCTCGAGCAGGCGAACATACTGCTGTTCCTCTTCGATCTTGAGCATGGGAAACTTGCCTACGTTCTTAAGATAGGTGTCGACAAGGTCAGCTCCTCCGACCTCCTCAGCAGCTTCCGCCACCTCAACGGGAGTTGGTTCTTCCTCCTCCTCTTCCTCCGCAAACTCTTCGGCAAGGTCTTCCAATATATCTTCTGGCATCCCTTCGGGATAGCCTGTTTTTTCCTCTGATAAAGCGCTCTTGCTCATGGCCGCCGCCTTTCCTTCTCTGTTTCAATTATATCAGAACCGCTCTACCGCGTCAAACTCTAATTCTAGTATCAGGTGATATAACTAGGCGCAGATTATGCACTTTGATCGACGCTCTATGCATTTTAAGAGCCCGCCCCCTCTATGCGGCGAAAGTCCGCAATAAATTCTCCTGCACCAAAACACGGTTTTATGTTATAGTTGTCGCACTATGGACATGTTCTCCATACTCTTCCCGGTATCGGGCGTCACCACCCCGGTATTCCTTCCGCCGCTTGTTGCGCTGCTTGTTTCGGCATGCACTTCCCTGGCGGGCGTGTCCGGTGCCTTTATCCTGCTGCCGTTCCAGATGAGCGTTCTCGGCTTCACCAGCCCGGCTGTCAGTGCCACGAACTTTGTTTACAACATTGTTGCCATACCGAGCGGTGTATATCGTTATTTCAAGGAAGGCCGCATGGCCTGGCCGCTCACGTGGATCGTGATCGCAGGCACGCTGCCTGGAGTGTTCATCGGGTATTACCTGAGGATATACTATCTGCCTGACCCGCGCACCTTCAAGCTCTTTGTGGGGTGCGTGCTCCTTTATATTGGAGGACGCCTCCTCTACGAGATCTCGGGCGCAGCGCAGGCGGGCAAAAACAGGCTGAACGAACTGGACCGGAAATTCGCTGAACGAAGCAGGCTCCTGAAGAAACAGCAGCATTCACGAACGGCCGCAGGCCTGCCCCCCGAGGCCGTGGTCAAGACCGTACAGGTAAGCCTTGCCCGGATAGAATACGAATTCTGGGGTGAACGCTTTGGCTTCAGTGTCCCGGCCATGTTCCTGCTCTCTTTTATCGTCGGCATCATCGGCGGGACCTATGGCATAGGCGGCGGGGCGATCATCGCGCCCTTCTGCGTGGCTGTGTTCCATCTGCCGGTCTACACCGTCGCCGGCGCCGCGCTGCTCGGAACGTTCCTGACCTCGGTCGCCGGGGTGATCTTCTACAGCTTCCTGCCGGCGATGAACGGCCTTCCCACATCGCCGGACTGGGCGCTCGGCTTTCTCTTCGGCATCGGCGGCTTTGCAGGCATGTATATCGGCGCCCGACTCCAGAAATATGTCCCCCAAAGGACCATCAAGGTCCTGCTCGGTCTGATGATTCTTTCCCTCGCTCTGCGGTATATACAACAATATTTCATCGCCTGACGCAGAGTCAACCACGCATAGACAGATCGGGCCAGGATATATCGGATCACGTTCCAGAATAGTGCGGGACAGGCGGATCACTTCGACGTTGAGAGAGGCTGGGGTGACCAGGCGGCTTTTTTGTTGCCTTCATCGTGCGCCGGAACGTCATGACGGATACCGGAGCGGTCCCGGGGGGCTGCACGCTGTTCTTGATAGTATCGTTCGATGATTGATCGCTGTCTTATCTTTTAAACGGCAGGACTCTGCTCCCCAAAAAAGGACAGTTGAACGTTCAGGTCTTTATTTCAATCCCCTGCTGCCCGGCTTTATCGGCGCGCTGCCCGCCTTGCAGAGCGGGCACTCCTCAGCAGTGAACGAGGGCACTTCAAGCGTCACCAGCGACTTGTAGGGCACGCCGAGCTCTGCCTTGCCGCCGGACCGGTCAACGAGGCTTGCCGCGGCAACAACGACACCGCCCGCTTTTTTCACCACCTCGATCGTCTCCCTGGTCGATTTTCCGGTCGTGATCACGTCCTCCACGACCAGTATGCGCTCTCCCGGCTTGATGGTGAAGCCGCGACGGAGCGTCAGCTCTCCGTTCACGCGCTCGGCGAACAGCGCGCGCACGCCGAGGGCGCGGGCCGTCTCATGCGATACGAACACCCCGCCCAGGGCCGGAGCGATCACGGCCTCGATCCTCGAAGTTCCTGAAATGCTCTGCAAGGGCGGCACAAAGCCTGGTGGCAATATCCGGCTGCTGAAGCACCAGCGCCGACTGCAGATAACGCTCACTGTGCAGGCCCGACGAAAGCAGAAAGTGGCCCGTCAGCAGCGCACCGGTCTTTTGGTAGATGTCCAACACTTCTTCCTGGGTCATGCTCTGCAGATACCTCGCTTTTGTTCAATTTTAATGAAATAGTCATAAGACGTTTTTTTCCACAGAGTCACAGAGGACACGGAAGAAAGCTCTAAATCATCAAGATGTTTTTTCTCTGTGTCGCTTAGACGGCGCCTACTTCGGCTCCGTGCCTGGTGATGGATTTTGACTTTTTACAAAATGGTCAATTTTGACCTGATCCGGAAACGGCTTCTGTGCACGCTTACGGGGTCCCGGCTGTTGACCTGCCTCCTGCCGAAGCTCGCGGCAAGGAGATCTCATCCAGAATTTTCTTCACGGCATCTCTCCGGTCCTCTGCCTTCAGCACCGGCCTTCCGACGACGATGTAATCGGCCCCGGCATGAACGGCTTCTGCCGGCGTCATGATCCGTTTTTGATCGTCCTTTGCAGCCCACACCGGCCGGACACCCGGCGTAAGGATCACGAACTCCCCCCGAATGCCCTTCCTCAGCATCTTGATCTCCTGCGGAGAGGCCACAACACCGTGCATACCGGCCCGCTGGGCAAGCCGCGCAAGATGGCCCACCTCCCGCTGGAGCGACCGGCTGATCTTCAGCTCTTTGCGCAGGCTTCGCTCATCCATGCTCGTCAGGATCGTGACGGCAAGAACGATCGGGCGGGGAAGGTGCAGCTTCTCCGCTGTTTCCGCCGCAGACAGCGCCGCCGCCTTCATCATGTCCAGTCCCGCCCAGCGCATGGACGTTGAAGATGCTCACGCCGAGCTTCACCGCCTCTGCAGAGGCCTTCGCGACCGTGTTCGGAATGTCGTGGTATTTCAGGTCGAGAAAAACGCGGCCGCCCATGCCGATGATGCGGCGCACGATGTCCGGGCCGTAGGCGGTAAACAGCTGATGCCCCACCTTGAACATGCCGACGCTGGTCCTTCAGTTCACTGACAAGGCCGAGCGCTTCCCGGTCATCATCGACATCGAGGGCAAGAACGATCCGGTCAGACGCAGTTCATTTCCGCATTCCGCATTCCGCATTCCGCAATTTGTGTCAGTATATTCTCAGCAGACCCAGGATCCGCTCTTTGAAGATCTCCGCAAGCGTCTGCATGCTCGCCACGCTCAGGAACTCATTCGCATTGTGCGAGAACAGGACCCATACCTCGGCGGGAAAATCCTGGCTTTCCTGGGAAAGCTCTACATGCAGAGAGACCTTCGGCAGCGCACGCACGGTGATCGCCATATCGCTGCCGATCAGGCTCGGTACGGTTTTTGCGTCGAGCATCTGCAGCATCGTGTTGGCGCGGGCAACCACGTCTCCCGCATATTGCGCTATCGGCAGCTCGACTTTTTTTCTGAAATCTGCGGGCGCCTGTCCGGCAAAATCGCCGATACTGCGCCACGGCAGCATGTCCAGGACCGTACCCGGACGAGAACAGATATTCGAGAATGACGCCGGTATGGCTTTCAGGCGCCTTCTGGCCGTGGAGAAAGATCCCTTCGTGGCGAACGACATACTCCTGCCCCAGCATGGCAAGAAGCAACGCATCATCCTCTTCGCTGTACAGCGCGCTGATCCGCGCAGCCACTTCAGGAAATGAGGTATGCTCAAGGGCCTTCACTGCGGACCTCCCCGTTCGCTCGCCATGGAGTGGATTTATACCTGCCTGCACTGCAAGGACAGCGGAAGTGCAGTGGCATCATCGGAAAACCAGCAAAACGCCGGACAGGTTCGATCGGGTCCGCTATGCCTGCTTTTTGAAGCGCTTGATGATATCTGAGACCAATCCCTTGATATTGATCTGAAGCGGGATGACATCGGCAGGAAGCTGTTCAGTGAAGGAATACTCGGCCTGATTCCAGGTAAAAAGACTGACGATGATGTCATTCACCTGGGTCTTGAGCGCATTGAAGAGATCTTGGGGAGTTACCATGCCGTTCTCGACGAGGATGGCGCCCATCTTTTTCAAGCCGAGGTGTTTTCGGTTCAGAACAAGCGCCTTGTCGAGGTCTGCTCTCTTCAGTTTGCCGACCTTCACGAGTATCTCGCCGAGACGGTCATTGATATCCGTTGATTTGGAGAAAATGACCTGGCCTTCCTTGAAGAATACGGACTTTTCCACTCGGTCGCCCTTGAGTGTCAGCGTACCCGTGGCCTTCTCCGTTCTCAGTTCCTCGAAAATGACCGCAAGCGGTATATATTTAATATTTCCTGTGCGTGGAAGCGGCATAATGATCGGCGTACCGTGCCCTGCAGAGCGTTATATTTTGTGGCCGGGGTGCGCATCGGCACGACAGATCAACCGCACTTAATACTCGAACCTGATCCCGAGCCCGCCCTGGGTGTGCTCGCCGGTCTTGAGCTCCATCAGGATCATGAATTTCTGGCTGAGCTTCCACTCCACTCCGCCAAAAGCATAGAATGAAGTATCTTTCTCGACGCCCCTGCAGGATCCGTAGAGCGACGCCATCTCCAGCCCGCCGTAGGGAGTGAATTTATATCCCCGCTCCGTGAGCGGAATGCTCTTGCTCAAAATGGTGGAAAAGGTGACCTCGCTCGCGTTGCTGCTATTGATGATCGTGTTGTCGAAGCCGAGGTCAACGGCCAGGTCAAGCGGAATCCCTTCGGCCTCCTTGATGAGCTGATACTTCAGGTCGATGCCGACCAGCGCGCCGAGCTTGTCCATCCGGTCCGAAATCGTCGCCGACGTTACTCCGAACTTGACGCCGACCTCCAGGAGCGCGCCCAGACCGTAGCGGATCTCGGGATAGAAGGACCGTGTAGTGATCACCCAGCGTGAAGTGGATGCCGGTCTGCGTCATCCCCGGATCAAGACTTTCAGCGGTCGTGAACTCGTTCTGCGTGAAGTTCGGAAATGCCCCGGCCTGGCCGACGCAGAGCATCAGCAAGAACGACATGGCGGCAAGTATCATTTTTTCATCATAGATCCTCCATCCAGTACCTTCCGGTGAGCGAGGTGGACTATAACATCAAACGAAAATCTTGACAAGAAAAAAAACGGCAAGAGCAGGCGGGGCGGGACGATGCTGAAGCACTAGCAGCAGGCGCGAAAACCGCTTCCGCCCCTGTGCTGATCATCCGTTCAGCCTCACTGTTCAGTTCGATGTTCCAGTAGAGGTAATCGCGCCAGCTCAGGGGAGCGTTCTTGATCCCGAAGGTCAGCGTGACCACCGGCATCCACCGCGGCTTGACCGGCTGCCGGATCAGGCGCATCCCTGCCTCGCGGGGAGTTCTGCCGCCCTTCCGGTTATTGCACCACAGGCAGGCGGTAACGATGTTCTCCCACGTGGCCTGGCCGCCCTGCACCTGCGGGATGACATGGTCGAAGGTAAGGTCCTCGGCGGGATATCTGGTCTTGCAGTACTGGCAGGTGTATTTGTCGCGCTGGTAGATGTTGGCGCGGGAGAACCGCACTTCCTTGCAGGCGCGCTTGATCTTGACGAGTTTGAGCAGTCGCAGAATAGAGGGGAGCCTGAAGGTGATGGACACACCCCGAATATCCCGGTCATAGAAGTCGATCACCTCAACCTTGCCCTGGGTCAGCAGGGTGATCGCTCTCTGCCATGAAATGATCTTTAACGGCTCGAATGTCGCGTTCAGGAGCAGCGTTCGTTCCATTGCAACCCTCGCAGAACACAGAAAACCATACTCTGGCGAAATCCCGGGTGAACAGAAAAACTGTCATAATTCAGGTTGTTAAGGTAACAAAATACAGAAAACGATACAGTTTGTCAATAGGTTTGAAAAACCGTATAATAGGCATTATGCAAACGACTGAGACCGTGGAACAACGGACCGCGCGGGCAGCAACCGTCCGGGAAGAGGGCATTGATTCCTTCCTCCACGATCCCTCGCCCAGGGTCCTGAAGGCGCTGCTCACGAACCGTCTGCTGACCGAAGAGCATGCACTGGTCCTTGCGAACAGAAGGAACCTGTCGGCCGATGTCCTTGAAGCGATAGCAAAGGACCGGCGCTGGACCGAGAGCTATGCCCTGCGCATGGCCGTCGCAAGGAACCCGAAAACACCGCTTTTCGTTTCCCTGTCGCTCGCGCGGCACCTCCGGCTTTTCGATCTCGCTGATATCACCCGCGATCATTTCCTTCCCCTCCCCTATCGGAAGAAGATCGAAGCAATGATCATCGAGCGCATTCCAGCCATGCCGCTCGGCATCCAAGAAGACCCTTGCACGACGAGCTGCGGGGAACGTCCTGTTCACGCTGCTGCGGAGCCGCAGACGCCGAGATCGTTCGAACATGCCTCGGCAACCCGCACCTCATGGAAAGCCACCTCTTCAAGTACATCAGCCGCGGGGACAGTCTCCCGGAGACCATCAGCATGATCGCCGAACATCCGAACTGGTCCTGCCGGACGGCCGTCCGATTGTCGCTGGTACGGAATGCGCAGACGCCGTTGTCAAGCAGCCTCCGTTTTTTCAGCCGCATGACCGCACAGGACCTGCGGGAGCTTTATGCCGACCCCCTTGTCCCGATAACGGTGAAGCCATTCATCCACCGCTGAACTCTGGGAACGAGGCATCGAAGCACTGCCGCAGACCGGCAAAGAGACCGTGTACGAGATGGATGAAACCGATGACCATGCCATGGGAGCGTTGAAGTTCGAACAGGAAGGAACAAGCTTTGACGCCGTGGAGGATACGACGGAAGAGCAGGACGAATGAGGCGTGAGATCAACGATGGGGACGTGAAGGAACCAGCTTAAGCGCCCACCCCTGTCCCACGGTTATGGCCCCCTGGGGGCAGAATTCCTGACAGCAGAAACAGCGGATGCAATGACGATAGCTGATCTCGAACCGCCCGGTGGTGCTGTCGATCGCTCCCTGCGGACAATGCCCCTGGCAGATGCCGCAGCGAATACACTGCGCGTGGTCGATCACCGGCCGGGTGGTGAGTGCATCCTTGAGAAACCCGCGGGCCCACTCAGGCACCCTCCACTCGAGATGCTCCTGGGGCGGCAGCCGGAATCCTCTGACCATGACGCTCTCGAGCGCTGCTCCGAGAATGCTGATGCGGTCCAGACGCGTCTCGCCGATGCCTGCCGCGGCAGCGGCCCGCACAACATAGAGCAGCGATGGATCAGCGCCGACCATCGTTCCCGAGACCACATCGAGCGCCACCGGGTCCCGCCCCGCAAGAACAACGCCGACAGGGCGGGGGTCGCCGCTGCCCGGTCCATTCCCTTCCATGCCGACAACGGCGTCCATGATGGTAAGACGCGGCTTAATGAGCGCCGAGAGTTCGACGAGCATCCGCGCGAAGGCATCGCGGTTCACGCCTGTATTGAAATGCCATTGCACTTTCCTCCGCCCGGGGATGCAGCCGAAGAGGTTCTTTACCGCACCGGTGAGCGTCATCATGCCATGGGTCTTGAGCTTGGGAAGATTGATGACCACGTCCGCTTCGTGGACCGCGCGGGCGATCTCGAACCGCTGAAATTGTCCCCGGTTCTTCAGAAGGACGGCTTCTTCCATGTCCGCCAGGGCCGCTCCTTCCTGCTGGACCACCTCCATGATCCCGGATCGTTCGCATACCTGTCCGGAGATCGCCGAAGCCGGGACTGTCGCCGACGAGTGCCGTGCCCCCGGCCTCCTTGACAAGCCGGATGACTGCACGAAGGATCTCGGGGTGCGTTGTTACGGCGCCGGAGGGCTGACAGGCCTTCAGCAGATTCGGCTTGATCAGGACCCGGTCTCCGGGCTTGACGAACATGGAGATGCCGCCGAGCAGATCGACGGACTTGCGCACGGCCTGCTCCACCCGACCCTGGTCGTAATCCGCACAACAGACGATAGAAACATCGGAGAGGATCGTTTTTGTCATAGGCTGAGATGAATGAGAGGATTCCCGCTGCGGTCTCCCGTTATCGCTGCTATTTTTGCAGTATCGTGAGCATCTTGCTGTGGATCATGCCGTTGCTGGCAACGATCTCCTGGTCGTGGATACTGGATCGCGTACCCCGGAAATCGGAAACGGTCCCGCCGGCCTCGCGCACGATCAGGCTGCCCGCTGCCACGTCCCAGGGCTTCAGCTTCAACTCCCAGAAACCGTCAAAGCGGCCTGCGGCCACGGAGCACAGATCGAGGGCTGCCGATCCGTCGCGGCGGACCTCCTGCGACGCCATCAGCAGTTCGTTAAAGTGATTCAGATTGTTCTTTTCGCTCACGCAGCGATCGTAGGGAAATCCCGTTGCGAGCAGGCTTTGGATAAGGCTGTCTGTGGTGGAAACCTTGATGCGTTGTCCGTTCAGATGCGCTCCCTGACCTTTGGCGGCCGAGAAGAGCTCATCCCGCATCGGATCATACACCACCCCCGCGATCACCTCGCCTGCGGATTCCAATGCAAGGGAGACGGCAAAGCACGGGTAGCCATGCGCATAATTGGTCGTTCCGTCAAGAGGGTCGATGATCCACCGGAAGGGCGATTCTTTCTCTATCGTGGCTTCTTCCTCTGCCAGGATCCCGTGGTCGGGAAAGGCATGCAGGAGCGTTTCAACCACAACGCGTTCGGAGCGCGTGTCCATTTCTGTGACAAGATTGATATCACCCTTGAACGCAATGGTTCGCTTGCCTCCAAGATTGTCCCGCAGCAACCGTCCGGCAAGCACTGCCGCTTTGCGGGCTACGACCATATACTCGTTCATTGGTTCTCCTGTAACGCCATGCAGTGCGGCGCACATTGTACCATACCGATTTTCGTTTTAATAACAAAAAAAGGGCAAGGCATTTCTGCCTTACCCTTTTGATTTCCTGTCGCCCGGACTTCCGCGAAAAAAAACCGCGAAGAAGCTACTGAACGATCCGTTCCATTTCGACACCAAGATAGTCTGCGAGAAGTTTCACCGTCCGTGGCTTCAAGGTGGTCCCTTTGAGCGTCCTCGATACCGTTACTTTATGCATTCCCAATTTATCGGCAATCTCGGTGTAGCTCAGCCCTTTCTCCAAACGCTTTTTTTCAAGAATTTCAATTCGGTACATGGCCTTCACCTCACTTTATGATTTTTGGTATGAGAGCTGCCATAACGCAAGTTAACAACAACTACATTTACAACTTTAAGTATAGCACATATATTTGCATTTTCAAACAAGAGGAACAGAAAAAAATAATTTTGCAACTTTTTGTTGACTTTGCCTATTTAAAAATGGTATATACTAACCATATGAACCTTTCAGAAAAACTCAAAAAAATGCGCACCAAGAACAAACTGTCCATGAGCCAGGTGGCCCGCCTCTCGCAGAAGGCCACTGACCACGGGGCAGGATCACGCAGGGGTATATCTCACGCCTTGAATCCGGGCAGGAGACCAACCCCAGCATGCAGAAGATCGTGACGCTCTCCAGGATCTATAAGGTAGAGCCGAACGATTTTTTCCCGAAAACGGGCCGGAAGCGGGCGTAGGTCCGTCAGCGTGACGCGCTGTCCACCGGTGAGGAACGTGGCAATCCGCACAGTGCCTCGTTGACCGGTGAACCGGTTTGAGCAACAGCACTTCGCGCGTGTGACACCGGAGACAGTCCTCGTCCGACGGTTTGATGCGTGCATGCGGCTTGTGGCATTCGTAGCAGTTGAGCCTCGCCATCGGAACCCGGTCCGGGAACGTTGTCTTCGACGATTTCCGGTGACAGGACAGGCATCGCTCCCGGTCCGGGATGAACGCTTCCTGCTTCTTGGGTGAAAAAGGCATGGCACCTGAGGCAGGAGATATCCTCCATCCCCACCCCGTGGATCTGCCAATCCTTATGGCATCGCAGACAGGCGTCCTTCTCCGGCCTGAACGAATGCACCTTCCGGCTCGTGACAATCCTTGCACTGCAGCTTCTCCATGAACACATGCCGCGCATGGCCCGTTGACTTGTTCACGGTCAAAGAACCCTGGGCTGCCTCGTCCCAGTGACAGGTTGTGCAGGTCTTCCAGGGCGTCTCGTTCCCGTGCGGCTCAGGCGTTTTCCTGTCGGTGGTGAACACGAACTTCACCAGCAGCCGGTTCTGCTCGATCATGCCGAGTTGGTGGCACTCCTGGCACACCATGTTCCGGTGGCCTGAGAGCTTCCATGCCGTGTACGCCTCTTCCATGAGATGGCAACTGTTGCAGAACTCAGGGTTTTTCTGTATATAGTTATAGTACCGGACGGCAAGGACGATGCCGAGCACCGAGATGATAAGCATGAGCGAGACAAGGATCGCCTTGTCCCGGGGGCTCAGACCCCGCTCAAGCTTGTCGAATATTTTTGAGATAAGATTATACATGGATACATTCAGCGACAAAGAACAGGGGCTGATCCGTGGTTATCTCTGATCCTTGCCCTCTGTCCTCTTCCGTTCATTTTATCAAGTGTTCGGCGATCTGCACCGCATTCAACGCAGCGCCTTTGCGAAGATTATCCGACACGATCCACAGATTGATCCCGTTCGGGATCGACTCGTCTTCCCTGATCCTTCCCACATAGACCTCATCTTTACCTGCCGTATCAATGGCCAGCGGATAGAGGTTCTTTTTCGGATCGTCGTACACCATGACACCCGGCGCAGACGAAAGGATCGCCCGCACCTCGTTGGCCGAGATCTTTCTCTCGGTCTCGATGTTCACCGATTCGGAATGGCAGCGGAACACGGGCACCCGGACCGTGGTCGCGGTCACCCCGATCGATTCGTCTTCCAGGATCTTCCTGGTCTCGTTCACCATCTTCATTTCTTCCTTGGTGTAGCCGTTTTCGAGGAAGGCATCGATATGCGGCAGGCAGTTGAATGCGATCTGGTGAGGATAGACCTTCGTTTCGATATCCCTGAAGTTCAGGAGCGCCACGGTCTGGCCTGCCAGCTCGTCGATGGCCTCCTTCCCGGTCCCGGAAACGGACTGGAAGGTCGTGACCACGATGCGCTTGATCCTGACCGCATCGTGGATCGGCTTGAGCACCATGACCATGCCGATGGTCGAGCAGTTCGGGTTCGCAATGATGCCTGCATGACCGGCAATCGCGTGGGCGTTTATTTCCGGCACCACGAGCGGCACTTCGGGTGCCATGCGAAAAGCGCTCGAGTTGTCGATCACGACTGCGCCGGACGTCACTGCCGACGGGGCGAACTCCAGGCTGCGCTCGGCGCCGGCGGAGAAAAGCGCAATATCCACGCCTTGAAAGGAGTCCTTGGACAGCTTCTTGACAACCCAGCTTTTGTCCCGAAACGAGATCCGTTCCCCTGCGGAACGTTCCGATGCCAGCGGCACGAGCTCGCTCACCGGGAAATTGCGCTCTTCAAGGATCTCGATCATTTCCTTGCCCACAGCACCCGGTGGCCCGCAACGCAACGACGCAACGAACATATCGAGCATCTTTTCTCTTAAGCATTCGCGTTCGGGCTTCCTATTTTTCCACCACGATGCGCAGCATTCTGCGAAGCGGCTCTGCCGCTCCCCACAGGAGCTGGTCGCCGCAGGTGAATGCGTTCAGGAACGTCGGCCCCATGTTCATCTTGCGCAGGCGTCCGACGGGCACGGTAAGCGTGCCGGTGATCGCTGCAGGGGTCAGCTCGCGCATGGTGATCTCGCGCACGTTCGGCACGACCTTCACCCACTTGTTGTGCTTGGCGATCATGTCCGTGATCTCGTCGAGCGGCACATCCTTCTTCATCTTGATCGTCAGCGCCTGGCTGTGGCAGCGCATTGCTCCGACGCGCACGCAGGTGCCGTCGATGGGGATCGGGTTTCCCTCCCGGCCCAGGATCTTGTTCGTCTCAGCCTGTCCCTTCCACTCTTCCTTGCTCTGGCCGCTGTCGAGCTGCTTGTCGATCCAGGGAATGAGCGAGCCGGCAAGCGGCACGCCAAAGAACTCCTTGGGATAGGCATCGGAACGGATGTGGTCGGAAACCTTCCTGTCGATATCGAGGATCGCCGAAGCCGGATCGTCCAGCAAGGTCCTTCACCTTGCCATGAACGGAACCCATCTGCTTGATCAGCTCGCGCATATTGTTCGCGCCGGCGCCCGAAGCCGCCTGGTAGGTCATGGCGCTCATCCATTCGACCAGGTCGCGCTCGTACAGTCCGCCCAGTGCCATAAGCATGAGCGACACGGTGCAGTTGCCGCCGATGTAGTTCTTGATGCCCTTTGCCATGCCGTCCTTGATCACATTGATGTTGACCGGATCGAGGATGATGATGGCGTCCTTGTCCATGCGAAGCGTTGATGCCGCATCGATCCAGTAGCCCTTCCAGCCCGCTTCGCGCAGCTTGGGATAGACCTCGTTCGTGTAGTCGCCGCCCTGGCAGGAGATGATGGCGTCCATCGCCTTCAGCTCGTCGATGTTCTTCGCGTCCTTGAGCGCCGGCACGTCCTTGCCGATATTCGGCCCCTTGCCGCCCACGTTCGAGGTCGTGAAGAACACCGGATCGATCAGGTCGAAATCCTTCTCTTCGTTCATGCGGCCCATGAGCACCGAGCCCACCATCCCGCGCCAACCGATAAAACCTACTCGCATCATTGTTCTATTCCCCTTTTATTTTCATTCCGCATTTCGCCTGGCCTCGGCATTCACACGGGGGCAATCTGAAATCCGCTATTAAAGTGATCCTGCAACCATATCCCCCACTTCCGTGGTCGAGACATGCCCATCTTGCCGGCTGCCTGGCTCTTCATCTTCTTCATCGTCGCGATCATGGCCGCCTCGATCGACCTGAGCAGACTTCGTCTCACCGAGCGAATCGAGCATCATCATGGCCGCGCCGATGGCCGCCATGGGGTTGATCACGTTCTGGCCCGCGTACTTCGGCGCGCTGCCGCCCATGGGCTCGAACATGGAAACGCCTTCGGGATTGATGTTCCCGCCCGACGCAACGCCGAGGCCGCCCTGGATCATGGCGCCGAGGTCGGTGATGATGTCGCCGAACAGGTTTTCCGTGACCGCCACATCGAACCATTCCGGGTTCTTCACGAACCACATATTCGCCGCATCGATATGGTTGTAGTCTCGCTTGAGGTCCGGGATACTGCTTCGCGCCCATCTCCTCGAAGGCGCGGTACCAGAGGTCTCCGCAATGGGTCAGCACATTCCGCTTGTGGATGAGCGTGATCGGCTTTGCCGCATACTTCGGGATTCATGGCATTGCGCTTCCTCTTCAGTTCAAAGGCATACTTCAGGCACCGGTCCACCGTGCGGCGGTCGTACACCATGAGCTGCGTGGCGATCTCTTCGGACGTACCCACGCGCGTTGCCCCGCCGTGGCCCGTGTAGATGCCGCCCGTGTTCTCGCGGATCACCACGAAATCGATATCCTCGGGCCCCTTGTCCTTGAGCGGCGTCTCCACGTTGGGATAGAGCTTCACCGGACGGAGATTGATGTACTGGTCCAGGGCAAAGCGGATCTTGAGCAGGATCCCTGCTTCCAGGATGCCGGGTTTTACGTCGGGATGCCCGATGGCGCCCAGGAACATGGAGTCGAACTTTTTGAACTCACCGATGGCGCTGTCAGGCAGCGTCTCGCCGGTCTTGAGATAGCGCGCAGCGCCGAAATCGAACTCGGTGAATTCGAGCTTGAACCCGCCCTTGGACGCAGCAGCATTGATGACCTTTACCGCTTCCTTGACGACCTCGGGTCCGGTTCCGTCACCGGGGATGAATGCGATCTTGTAGGTCTTTGCCATGATATGATTCCTCTCAAAAAAGTTATATGACTTCAAATACGATAAGGGGAAATGGAGCATAGAAGTGCGAACGGAAGCATACCGGGTTTATTCCCGCTTTCTCCGAACTTTTCCCGTTGTCCTGCAGGATGTTAGTTTATCTCTTTCTCGCACTGCAGTTGTTCGTCCGCATCTCGCTGCAGTTGTCGTCACCGGGGGAAAAATCTAATCCGCAGGAAGGCTGGGATGGCCCGTTGGATGAGGAATATGACGGATCGAGGTTTCTGCTGTAATACACGCAGGGTTCGCAAAGGGAGCCGGTTTGCCGCTGTTTGATTCGGCTGAAGCGCTTTCATCAGCTTGAAACACGCGGTCAATTACAAGCCTGCCTTCTTCTTCGTGTACGCCATGAGGCCGCCTGCCGCGATCAGTTCCTGCATGAAGGGCGGCACCGGCGTCGCTTTGAAGGTCTTGTTCGACGTAAGATTCCGGATCACGCCGTCGTCGGCATCCACTTCGATCTGGTCGCCTTCCTTGATCCCGTCGACCGCTTCCGCGCTCTCGAAGATCGGCAGGCCCATATTGAAGCAGTTCCGGTAGAAGATCCGGGCAAAGCTCTTGGCGACCACGCAGGACACACCGGCGGCCTTGATCGCGATCGGCGCATGCTCGCGCGACGACCCGCAGCCGAAGTTCTTGTCGGCAACCATGATGTCGCCGGGCTTCATCTTCTTCATGAAGTCGGGATTGGTGGAATCTTCCATGCAGTGCTTTGCCAGTTCTTTCGGATCCGACGTGTTCAGATACCGCGCCGGAATGATCGCGTCCGTATCGACATCAGCTCCGAATTTCCATGCATTGCCTTTGAATTTCATTGAAAACCTCAATTCTTTAGACGCGGATTTTCGCAGATTTACGCATGATTTTTACTTTAGATCATTTGAATCGTGTTCATCTGCGTCTAATCCGTTTTTTCCGTGTTCATCCGTGGCAAATAGATGATGCTTACTTCAGCTCTTCCGGTCTTCCGATCCTGCCGAGCACGGCCGATGCCGCTGCGATGGCCGGATTGGACAGATAGACTTCGCTCTTGGGAGAGCCCATCCTGCCGACGAAGTTGCGGTTGGTCGTGGCAATGGCGCGCTCGCCCGCCGCGAGAATGCCCATGTGGCCGCCGAGGCAGGGACCGCAGGTCGGCGTGCTGAAGGCCGCTCCCGCATCGATGAAGATGTCCACCAGCCCTTCTTTGATGCACTGCTTGTAGATCGCCTGCGTGGCCGGGATCACGATCATGCGCACATAGGGATGCACCTTGTGGCCTTTGATGACCTTTGCCGCTTCGCGCATGTCCTCGATCCTGCCGTTGGTGCAGGAGCCGACCACGGACTGGTCGATATTGATGGAGCCCAGCTGGCTTACGGGCTTCACGTTCTCGGGAAGGTGCGGGCAGGCGATCTGCGGCTCCATGCCGGTCAGGTCGTACTCGCGCACATCGACGTAATTCGCCTTTTTGTCGCTCTTGTAGAACTTGTACTTGCGCTGCGCGCGCTTCGCCACGTATTTCTCGGTGATCTCATCAGGCTCGATGATGCCGTTCTTGCCGCCCGCCTCGATCGCCATGTTGCAGATGGTCAGGCGTCCCGCCATGGGAAGTTTTCTGATGACTTCGCCGGTGAATTCCATGGCACGGTAGAGCGCGCCGTCCACGCCGATGTCGCCGATGGTATGCAGAATGATGTCCTTGCCGCCGACCCACTTGCCGAGTTTGCCTTTGTAGACGAACTTCATGCTCTCGGGCACCTTGAACCAGGCCTCGCCCGTGATCATGGCCGCGGCGACATCGGTGCTGCCCACGCCGGTCGAAAAGGCTCCCAGTCCGCCGTAGGTGCAGGTGTGGCTGTCCGCGCCGATCACCACATCGCCGGGCACCACGATCCCCTGTTCGGGAAGGAGCGCATGCTCCACGCCCATCCGGCCGACCTCGAAGTACAGGGACAGGTCATGCTCGCGCGAGAACTGGCGGAGCATGTTGCACTGCTCGGCCGAGGCGATGTCCTTGTTCGGCGCAAAGTGGTCGGGGATCAGCGCGATCCGGTCGGAATTGAACACCTTTTTCGCGCC
Organism: Nitrospirota bacterium; assembly: GCA_963818475.1. Classification (GTDB taxonomy): domain Bacteria; phylum Nitrospirota; class UBA9217; order UBA9217; family UBA9217; genus GWC2-56-14. The sequence continues at coordinate 597,764 of CAWFSF010000005.1, forward strand.
GGCGCCCCGGAACTCCTTGATCGAGATCGGCGCGGTGATGTCGTTCGCCAGAACGAGATCGAGCTTCGCGTTGATCAGTTCGCCCGGCTTCACTTCTTTTTTGCCGCAGTGAGCGGCCAGTATCTTTTCTGTAATGGTCATCATAGGTTTGTGAATATACAATATCCCCTGTTCAGATTCAACCAAAAATAATGAACATGAAGGGCAGAACCTCACGTCTGTTCTTGTTCTTTCCCTTTTTCCAGTACTCCAGTTTGTTCAGGGCGTTCACATAGGCCTTGGCGCTCGCAATGATGATGTCCGTGTCCGCACCGTGGCCGGCGACCTTCTTGCCCTCTTCCTCAACCTTCACCGTCACCTCGCCCAGAGCGTCGGTACCGCCCGTAATACCCTTCACAAGATAGGCGTCGAGCTTGCTCTTGGTACCCGTGATCGCTGCGATGGTTCGATATACGGCGTCAACCGGGCCGTCGCCCGTGCCGGTCTGCTTAACGCATCGTGCCGTTCACCTGCATTTCCACCGTGGCTGTCGGCGTAATCCCGGTACCGCTTTCCGCCTTGCAGGCTTTTCAGCACATACACCTCGGCTATGTGCTTTACTTTGTCGGAGATAAGCGCCTCGATGTCCTCATCGAACACTTCCTTTTTCTTGTCCGCCAGGGTGAGGAATGCCTCGTATACCTTCTCGAACTCCGCGTCGGGCAGTTCGTTGCCGAGTTCTGCGATCCGGTGACGAAGCGCATGGCGCCCGGAACGGGCGGTGAGTACAATAGAAGATCCACCTGCACCGACATCCGCCGGATCGATGATCTCGTAGGTGGAACGCTCCTTGAGCACGCCGTCCTGATGGATCCCGGAGGAGTGGGCAAAGGCATTTGCGCCCGACGATCGCCTTGTTCGGCTGGATAACGATGCCGGTGATGGAAGAGACCAGGCGCGAGGTCGCGAATGATCTCCTTTGCATTGATGTTCGTGTCGGCGTCGAAATAATCACGGCGCTGACGCAAGCGCCATGACCACTTCTTCCATGGCAGTGTTCCCGGCGCGTTCGCCGATGCCGTTGATGGTGCACTCGACCTGTCCGGCGCCGTTCTTGATACCGGCGAGCGCGTTCGCCGTGGCCATGCCGAGGTCATTATGGCAATGCACGGATATGGTAACGTTCTCGATGCCGGGCACGTTTTCCCTGATGCCTCTGATGAGCGCACCGAACTCCTCGGGATAGGTATAGCCGGTCGTATCCGGGATGTTCACGACCGTAGCGCCGGCCTTGATGACCGCCTCAACCATGCGGTAGAGAAAGGCCGGCTCGGCCCGGCCTGCATCCTCGGCATAAAACTCGACGTCGCCAACAAAGGAACGTGCGAGCTTTGACCGCGGCAATTGCTCGTTCCAGCGCCTCTTCGCGGCTGATCCGGAATTTATGCTGGAGATGGCTTTCGGAAACACCTATCCCCGTATGGATACGAGGGCGTTTTGCCGTTTTGAGCGCGTCAGCGGCAACTTCGATGTCTTTTGCCACGGCACGCGTGAGAGCCGCAGACGACGACGGCATCCCCGACCTCTTCACCGATCCTTCCGCACGCTTTCGAAATCACCAGGACTCGAGATCGGGAACCCTGCCTCAATGACATCGACGCCGAGACGCACAAGCTGTCGCGCGATCTCGATCTTTTCCGCAGTGTTCATGCTCGCGCCCGGGGACTGTTCCCCGTCGCGAAGCGTGGTATCGAATATTTTAACAATAGTGCTCATATACTCCTCCACTTCATGCCCGGTGAACAAGGCACGATGCAGACAACACATTCATAAAAAGAAAAGAGAGATCAGCATATGCTCGGATCTCTCAGCCAACTCACCGTCGTAACCGCTCTTGCGATCAGGAGAGACTAAGCCGAGGCTTCCTTCGGTTTCCTCGGAGCAGACCGTACAGCGCTTCCGCCATGCCCAGCGGCACATAGAACATGGAGACCAGGAACAGGACCAGCGAAGGATGATAGGCGACGACCGCAAGGAACGCTGCAATGCCCACCAGTATCCCGAAGGGCCGGCGCTCCTTCAGGTTGGCCTCTTTCAGGCTGTGGTAGGTGATGTTGCTCACCATCAGCGCCGGCCAGCAGGAACGTCAGGACCAGCACCCAGTAGTCCTTGCCCACCATGTCCGCCAGCCACGCAAGCCGCAGGTGCTCCAGGATCCGGATGAGCTCGTCGTAGGCCAGCACGGTCGTGGCGATCACGAGGGCCGCGGCGGGCGTCGGAAGCCCGGTAAAATGCTTTTTCTCGGCGCCGCCCATCTGCACGTTGAACCGTGCAAGCCGGAGCGCGGCGCAGGCGACCAGGAAGAACGAGCCGAGCCAGCCAAGCCTTCCCGAAGGACTGACAGCGTCCAGGTATAGACCAGGATGCCCGGGCGCAACGCCGAAGGAGATGACGTCCGACAGCGAGTCGATCTCGATGCCGAACCGCGTCGCCGTATGCGTCATCCGTGCGACCCAGCCGTCCAGCACATCAAAGACCGACGCGATCATGATCGCCCATGCCGCACGCTCATAGTCGGAATTGAACGATGCCGACGATGGAATAAAACCCGGAGAACATGCTCATCAGCGTGAGGAGGTTGGGAAGGATATAGATCCTTTTCTCACCGATTTCAGACACCGCCGATGATGTCCCGCGTCACGCCCTTGATGCGGTCGCCGATCTTCACCTTCAGCTCCGTGTCCTTGGGGAGGAAGAGGTCCACCCGGGAACCGAACCGGATCAGGCCATAACGCTCGCCGATGTCGATCACGTCGCCCGGCTTTGCATAGCAGACGATGCGACGGGCAATGAGCCCGGCGATCTGCTTGACCAGGATCTTCTGTTTTCCCGTTGCGATGACCATGGCCGTCTGTTCGTTGTCGAGCGAGGCCTTGTCCACCGATGCCACATGGAACTTGCCGGGGTTGTACTTCACCGTCTCGACGGTGCCGCCCACCGGCGAACGGTTCACATGGACATTGAACACGGACAGGAAGATGCTGATCTGCTTCACGTCCTGCTTCAGGTAAGTCAGGCTCGTAGACGTCCTTGATCACGATCACCCTGCCGTCGGCAGGCGATACGACGAGGTGCTTCCCCTTCGGGAAGCTTCCGCTCCGGGTCGCGAAAGAAGAACAGGACGAAGAGCGTCAGCACCAGGAGAACGATGCCCGTGTTCTTCCAGCCGAAGGCAGAACAGCAGTCGCCGTAACGATCGCCAGCGGGATGATGAACATCCATCCTTCGGAGGCAACCGGTATGCCATAGTTTTTCATCATGCTTTAAACCAATCTCGAAATTCTAATATCAAATCCAAAACAAATTCTAAACAACAAATATCAACAATGTGTAAATATTCGCTATTCGACATTAATAATTGTTTCGGATTTCGAAATTCGCATTTCGCATTTGCCTCAGTTCTTGCTCTTATCCACGAGCTTGTTGGCGGTGATCCACGGCATCATGCTGCGGAGCTTCTCGCCCACGATCTCGACCTGGTGCGCGGCATTCTGGCGCCGACGCCCCGTCATCTCCGGATAGTTGGTCATGCCTTCGAGGATAAAGCGCTTGGCGTACTCGCCGCTCTGGATGTTCTTCAGCGCCTCCCTCATGGCGGCGCGGCTCGACTCGTTGATCACCTTCGGGCCGGTGACATACTCGCCATACTCGGCGTTGTTCGAGATCGAGTAGTTCATGTTGGCGATGCCGCCTTCGTACATGAGATCGACGATGAGCTTCAGCTCATGAAGACACTCGAAGTACGCCATCTCCGGAGCGTATCCCGCCTCCACCAGCGTCTCGAAGCCGGTCTTCACGAGTTCCACGCAGCCGCCGCAGAGCACCGCCTGCTCACCGAAGAGATCGGTTTCGGTCTCGTCCTTGAAGGTGGTTTCGATGATGCCGGTGCGGCCGCCGCCGATGGCGGAGGCATAGGAAAGCGCGGTGTCCTTGGCCTTGCCGGACGCGTCCTGGAAGATAGCGATCAGGTCGGGAACGCCGCCGCCCCTCGCGAACTCGCTGCGCACCGTGTGGCCCGGGGCCTTGGGGGCGATCATGATCACGTCAAGATCGGCGCGCGGCACGATCTGGTTATAGTGGATGTTGAAGCCGTGGGCGAAGGCGAGCGTCGCACCCTTCTTCAGGTTCGGCTCGATGTTTTCCGTGTAAATCTTGCGCTGATGCTCGTCCGGCGCCAGCACCATCACCAGGTCCGCCTCTTTCACCGCGTCGGCGATGTTCTTCACGGCGAGACCTGCGTTCTGCGCCTTCTTGACCGAGGGCGAGCCCTCACGCAGCGCCACCGTGACGTTGACGCCGCTGTCCTTCAGGTTCAGCGCATGCGCATGGCCCTGTGAGCCATAGCCCACGATGGCCACCTTCTTGCTGCGGATGATGGAGAGATCGGTGTCTTTGTCGTAATAGAGCTTCATCTGTTCCCCTTTCAACGATAGTCAAATAGTATACGATGGAGGAGTCTATTGCAGCCTGCTTTTTCAGTTCTTCATCGGCAAAGATCTGGTTCAATGGCGCCGGAAAGCGCTTCGGCCATGGCGTTCTGATAAAGGCCGTCGAATAGACGACGTTCTGACGCTCGATCTTGCTGTTCACGTTCAGGATGCGGATGATCTTCTTCTGCGCCACATCGGCCACAACGACCCGCAGCTCCACCTTGGCCTTTGACTTTCGTTTTCCGAACGGCGACGATTGCGTCCACCCAGAGGTCTTGATCTCTCCGCTCAGACCAGGAGGTCCGACCAGGCGCCGCGATACCGGCCTCGGTCAGGTCCCAGGCAGCGGCGTCCTTTGACCGGGATATCCGCCGCGCTGCGAGCGCTGTCTTAAGCGCGGTCGTGACCTTGTCGACAACCGTACCCTGCACAACCAGATCGGTTGACCTCGTTCGTTCAGCGCGTTGAACCGCTTCCCTACGACCGATTCGATCTTCCCCCGCTCGTCCTTGAAGGGGCTCACCGCCACGGTCACGGCTGCGGCCGCCGCGGGAACCGACTGCGGCTGCTGGTACTTGAAATCCGTCAGGATCGGACCCTTGGCGTGCACAATCTGCCGGAAGGGCAGCCAGAAAGAAGCGCTAGGCTGATACACAGAAGATATATCCGGTTCATGTCGACCTCCTTTTTTCCGTGGCAGCTACTCCCGGGTGATCGCGACCTTGCCGGTCCGTACGATCTCCTTGATGCCGATGGGCCGGAGAAGTTCGATGAAGGCCTCCAGCTTCTTTTCGTCTCCCGTCACCTGGAAGGTATAGGTCTTGATCGTCGAATCCACGACGCGGGCCCGGAAGATGTCGGCGATCCGGAGCGCCTCGGCCCGGTGCTCCGCCGGCGCGTTGACCTTGATGAGGCACATCTCCCGCTCAACATACTCCTTCTCCGCAAGGTCCGTCACCTTGATGACGTCGATCAGCTTGTTCAGCTGCTTGATGATCTGCTCCAGGATGCGCTCGTCGCCGGTGGTCACGATCGTCATCTGCGAGATCGTCGGGTCGAGCGTCGGACCGATGGAAATGGTCTCGATATTGAAGCCCCTGCCGCTGAACAGGCCCGACACCCGCGACAGCACGCCGAATTTATTTTCCACCAGTACGGATATGATATGTTTCATGCGTTCAGTATCGCCCGCCTTAGGCTTCACGTGATCGCAGCTTGTTTCCGCGTCGCAATCCGCATTCCGCGATTCACTTCACCGCTTTCAGCTTTTTCTCTTCCTTCTTCTGCTCTTCCCCGAAGATCATCTCATTGATGGACGCGCCTGCCGGCACCATGGGGAAGACCTTTTCATACCGGGCGGTCACGAAATCCATGAACACCGTCCGCTTCGCCTTCAGCGCCTCTTTCAGCACCGCCGCGACCTCCGACGGCTTCGTGGCGCGCAGGCCGATGGCGCCGTAGGCTTCGGCGAGCTTCACGAAGTCAGGCGTGCTGCCCAGGTCCACGGACGAGTATCGCTCCTGGTAGAACAGTTCCTGCCACTGCCGCACCATGCCGAGGTAGCGGTTGTTCAGGATCACCACTTTCACCGGAATCTTGTTCTCGACCGCCGTGGCAAGCTCCTGGATGTTCATCTGGATGCTGCCGTCGCCGGAGATGCAGAACACGTCTCTGTCCGGATTGGCCACCTTCGCGCCGATCGCCGCCGGGAACCCGTAGCCCATGGTGCCCGAGACCGCCGGAGGACAGCCAGTCGCGCGGCTTGTCGATACTTGTAGTACTGCGCGGCCCACATCTGGTGCTGGCCCACATCGGTCACGATAATGGCATCGCCCCCGGTGATCTCGTAGAGCTTCTCGACCACGAACTGCGGCTTGATGACGTCATCCGCGTATTCATAGGACAGCGGCCGCTCTTCCCGCCAGGCCTCGATCTGCTTGCTCCAGCTCTTGCGGATCGCGTCCCAGGGTTCCTTGCTGATGATGGAGTTCCTTGTTCAGGTCCACCATCACGTGCTTCACATCGCCCACGATCGGGATGTCCACGCGCACGTTCTTTCTGATCGACGTCGGGTCCACGTCGATATGGATGATCTTGGCCTCCGGCGCGAACCCTTCCACCTTGCCGGTCACGCGGTCGTCGAACCGTGCGCCGATGGCGACGATGAGGTCCGAGTTGTGGATCGCCATGTTGGCGTAGTAGGTGCCGTGCATGCCGAGCATGCCGAGCGAAAGCGGGTGCGTGCCCGGGAAGCCGCCGATGCCCATCAGCGTATGGGTCACCGGGATCTTCGTGATCTCGGCGAACTCGAGGATCTCCGCAGCGGCATTGGACAGGATGACGCCGCCGCCGATATAGGCGACCGGTTTCTTCGCCTTTGCGATGGCTTCCGCCGCCTGCTTGATCTGCCACTTGTTGCCGGTGACCGTCGGATTATAGCTGCGGATCTCCACCTTGTCCGGGCCAATGGAACTCCGCCTTGTTCGTGACCACATCCCGCGGAAGGTCGATGAGCACCGGACCCGGCCTGCCCGTGGAGGCGATATAGAACGCCTCCTTGACGGTCTGGGCGATGTCCTTCACGTCCTTGACCAGGAAATTGTACTTGGTGCAGGGACGGGTGATGCCGACGATGTCCGCTTCCTGGAAGGCGTCGTTGCCGATCAGCGCCGTCGGCACCTGGCCGGTGAACACGACGATCGGGATGGAGTCCATATATGCCGTGGCAAGGCCGGTGACCACGTTCGTGGCGCCCGGGCCGGACGTAACCAGCGCCACGCCGACCTTGCCGGTGGAGCGGGCATACCCGTCGGCCATGTGCACGCCGCCCTGCTCGTGGCGCGGCAGGATGATGCGGAGGTCCTTCTGCTCGTACAGAACGTCGAAGATCTTGAGCACCACGCCGCCGGGATAGCAGAAGAGCGTGTCCACCTTCTCCTTCTTCAGACATTCCAGGAATATTTCCGCACCGGTGATTTCTTTATTGGACATAGTTCACCCTTTGTCGTGAAAATTACAAATTTGAATTCCAAATCACAAATCCCAAATAATGCCCAAATGCTAAATTCAATATCCAACTTCTGACTTTCGTATTCTTCGGCTAACATTTGATGCTTGTTACGCTTTTACGATCGCTCCGGTGTTCGCCGAGGTAACGACCTTCGCGTACCGGGCGAGCCAGCCGTTCTTGATCTTCGGCTCCCGCGGTTTCCACTTGGCAAGCCGCTTCTTGATCTCCGCTTTGGACAGCTTTGATCTCGAGTTTGCGGTTCGGGATGTCGAGAACGATCCTGTCCCCGTTCCGCACGATCGCGATGGGCCCGCCCTCGGCAGCCTCGGGAGAGATGTGGCCGATGCAGGGGCCGCGCGTGCCGCCCGAGAACCTGCCGTCGGTCAGAAGAACTACGGATTCGCCCAGTCCCATGCCGGAAATGGCCGACGTGGGAGAGAGCATTTCGCGCATGCCCGGCCCGCCCTTGGGCCCTTCATAGCGGATGACGATCACATGGCCGGGCTTGATCTTGTTCGCGAGGATGGCCTTCATCGACTCCTCCTCGGAATCGAACACAATGGCCTTGCCCTCGAACTTCATCATCTTGTCGCTCACCGCGGTCTGCTTTACCACGCGAGCCGTTCGGCGCAAGGTTGCCGGAGAGCACGGCGATGCCGCCCTCTTTGTGGTAGGCCTTGTTCAGCGTCCGGATGACCTCGTCGTTCCCGACGCGGCCTGCCTTTGCCATGTTCGACGATCGATCTGCCGCTCACCGTCGGCGAGGTCTTGAGCATTTTCGTGAACCGCGACAACACGCCCGGGATGCCGCCTGCGGCATCGAGGTCCTCCATATAGGTGGGACCGCCGGGCAGCATGTTGCAGAGATGCGGCGTCGTGCGGCTGATCCTGTCAAAAGTCGCGATGGAAAGCTCGATGCCTGCCTCGTGGGCGATCGCCGGAATATGGAGCGTCGTATTCGTCGAGCCGCCGAGCGCCATGTCGATGCGGATGGCGTTCTCGAAGGCGTTCTTGGTCATGATCTTGCGCGGCGTGAGATCTTCCTTCACCATGCCGACGATCCGTTTGCCGCTGTCAAAGGCGATCCTGCGCTTTTCACCGGAGACCGCAAGCGCGGTGGCGCAGCCCGGAAGGCTCATGCCGATCGACTCGGTGACGCAGGCCATGGTGTTCGCCGTGTACATGCCCTGGCAGGAGCCGGGGCCGGGACAGGCGCAGGTCTCGAGCTCGGCAAGTTCGCGCTGGGACATCTCGCCCTTCCGCACCTTGCCCACGGCCTCGAAGGCGGTGATCAGGTTCACGCGGTTGCCGCGGTAATTGCCGGAATGCATGGCGCCGGCGGTCACCACGATCGTCGGGATGTTGACCCGCGCCGCTGCCATGAGCATGCCCGGCGTGATCTTGTCGCAGTTCGTGAGCAGCACCAGTCCGTCGAAAGCATTGGCCATGGCAATGGATTCGACCATGTCGGCGATCAGCTCGCGCGAAGGCAGCGAATAATGCATGCCCACATGCCCCATGGCGATGCCGTCGCAGATGCCCGGCAGTGCCGAAGAACTGCGGCCAGCCGCCGCCGGCATGGACGCCCTTCTCGATGAACCGCTCGAGGTCGCGCATCCCGATATGGCCCGGGATCAGGTCGGTAAAGCTCGTGGCAACGCCGATCATGGGCTTGTCGAGCTCGCTCCGGGTGATGCCCGTTGCGAACAAAAGAGACCTGTGCGGCGCCCGCTCCAGGCCTTTCTTGATCCTGTCACTTCTCAAGGTGGCTGCTCCCTCAACGGAAAATAGTAGATATTTTTAACATAGATACGGGAAGTTAGTCAATAAAAAAATCCCCCTTTGTCCTTTATGACAAAGGGGGATTCATGGTTTTCCGTGCAATAAAACACAAAAGGCAAGGTTGCCCGTCCCTTGCCTCTACCCGGTCAGGCTTGCCCGCTTCGTGTGCGCCTGACTATGTTCCATCATCCTGTCTTTTGCCGCCAGCTTCAGCTTCTGCATCCTTTTCCGTTCGACTTCCTGCTCAGGAGTGAGATACCGGTGGGCTTCAAAGGTCTCAAGCGTTTGCTCCAGATTCTCATGCTCCTCTTCCCATTTCCTGTACTCCGGGTTCTCCATCCTGAGTCGCTCCCTTGCTGCTTCCTCATTTACCTCCATCACATTCATACACGTCCCTCCTTTTTATCGTCAGGATTGTTCATGTTTTAGAAGGTTGGAAAAGAACGTTTTCAGTGAGAAAAAGTTAACACACTTGCCAGAAAAAGGCAAGTCCATAAATTATCGTTTAAAAACAATATGATACAAGGTGGCCTATCCTTCATATTCAGCGGCACGTCAACCATCACGGCAGCGATGCAAGATAGTTCAGCAGTTTTTCTCTGAACGCGGTATCTGAAAACGAACTGACATGGCCGGGGACAGGGCTGACCCAGAGTTCTTTCGGTTCCGAGGCGGCATCGTACAGGAGTCGGCCATGGTGGCCGGGAACGATGCGGTCATCCGTGCCATAGACGATGAGCAGCGGTACGGGGGCGATGTCTTTGATCCTTTTCATGGGGCTGTAATCGTTATTGACCAGGAAGGAGAGCGGATACTGGAAGGGCCAGCCGACGATGGAATCCGCGATCTTTTCGCGCGCGATCATCCGGTAATCCGAGAAAACACTGTCAAGGATCAGTGCCTTCACGCGGTCCTTGTGGCGGGAGGTTGCGACCAGATGCGTGGCGATCGCGCCGCCCAGGCTCTTGCCGAATACAATGATACGACTCCCCGGATGAGGCAGCCGGGTGATGAGCGTTTCGAGCGCTGCCTCAGCATCACGGTGAACTCCCTGCACATCCGGCTGTCCTCCGGAACGGCCATATCCGCGGTAGTCGAAAATAAAGAGGTTGTAGCCCGCCTCGACGAGCCACCGGTCGAGCCGCACATGGGTACTGATATTCTCGACGTTCCCATGGCAGACCAGGATGGTGCCGCGGGCTTCCGGACGCGTGAAGTACCATCCAAAGAGCTTCACCCCGTCAGGCGACGTGAAATATACGTCTTCGGGAGATAATCGCTCTGTCGCCGGATCGTTTACGAACAGATTTCCGGGCTTGAAAAAAAGACCGGTACACCCCGCGAAGACCAGGAGCAGCGCCACCAACAGGATAAAATACAGATGTCGTTTCATGCCGATACGTTGTCCGGTCATGAACCCTCCCGGGAATCGACCAGAACGGTCACGGGCCCGTCGTCCAGGAACCGAGGAAATTGACCTCCTATAGTCCCCTTATAAACGGTTTTACACTAAATGCATCAACGTATGAAAAAGTGCCAAAAGCTTTAAGTTTCTCATGATTTCATTATTCTGGCTGCGATAATAATTCGGTCAATCTATTTCTTGAAGGGTAAATAATATCGCTAATTCGCCATCCGCTTTTTGTATTTCTTAATTCGTAAATCAAGCTTTTGCGACTCAGATTTGTAAATGTAACTTTGAAACGTAATGGCGATTGTTTTGAGTTAATTTCCTTTATTTCTAAATTGAGCGGAGAGTTGCCATAATCTTGTGCATCAAATATAGGGTCCATATTGAGATTGCACACTTGGTGAGTCCGATTTGCACATTCCTCATTGCTCAGGAATAACACTGTTAAATCTTCAGTAAAATATCTGCTCAGAGTTTTGTCATCGTCGAACATGATTTCTTTGCCATTCTGTGGCTGGTGTTCTTCGTAAAGCTTAAAGATGAGGTTTTCTGGCTTATTGGACGTCTTATTTCCGGCGTCAGCATAAACACAACTAAGGAAAAACATGAAGAAGGCCAAATAGATTATTTTGTTTTTCATGACATTCTTCCCCCTATCAATCATCTTTAGAGCTACCACTTTGGGGACGTACCACTTTGGGCGTTGTGTCCGTGCTGTCTTTTCGTAAAACTCAGAATTCAAGAGCGCCTCTTCGTCCGCGCAATTGCCTTTGCAATGCTGGACGTATTCACCCCGACATGCCGCGCGATCTCGGCGAGCGGCGAACCCAGTTCATCAACGCATCGCTTGGGCTCACCTGTTTTCTTCGGCCGCCGTTCTTAAGCTCTGCACGCTTCGTTGATGATCGATGCGATGGTCTTTCCGCTTCGGCGGATTTTCAACTGGCGTTTTGTCTTTTCCTCGGTTTCCTTGAGGATAGCATTCACGAAATCGCCGCCACCAAGAATGCGCTCATCAGATTCTTCTGGTGTTCCCGTCCTTCGGGCAGACAGGACCTGGGACCAGCCGCCCTTGCTTCTGATCAGTCCGCCGCCGGTAAACTCCGGATTGTGCCCCATGCTCATGCCTTCCGCAATGAATCGGTGATATGCGTTTCGGGCAGCTTTCTGACCTCGTGAGGGACAATACAGGGCCTCTCATAGAACTTGAGAATCTGGATAAAGGATGCTTGGCGGCAACGGCACGCCGGATATTTATAACGCTTAGAGAGCAAGTTCGCTTTACGTGAGAAAATCGTCGAAGAAAATGCTGATGTCCGAACAGGACGCATGGGTGAAGTGCGTCTTCAAGAAAAACCGTCAGTTATCGTATTGGAATTTCAGCGAAAGCAAGTTGCGCTTGACAAGGGGGCTATAGGATGTCCCCAAGTGTCCTCTTATTCACTGAAACGGTTAATTTCCTGGATAACCTGTAGTAACCTTTTGATCGCTTGTTTTTATCTTCCGGACATTCTTCTTCAAGACTGCAACGTCCTTCGACTCGTATGAGTTTAAGACAATCGTATGTTCCTTTTCTCTCGTTGACGTCTATCCGTGACAATGCAGTCACAGTGCTCTGGAGTTTTTTAGCGAACAGTTTGGCCGTATAATCACAAAATAGCTCACTCACTGCGCCATCCGAATGAACAACACCGATCAAGATTTTTTCAATGGCTCTTTCGTTGCCCTTCAAAGCTATTTCCGCCCAGTGCGCTCCACTGACGTATAAAAATCTTGGCGTAAAGCGTTTCAACTCAATATTTTCATATAGGTCACGCATGATCCCGTTAGAGTCAACAGGAAACTTGTCCACATATTGATCCTCATATTTTTCAGAAGCCGCCAAATAAAGAGCCAGAGAGTATGCTCTTGTAAGAGTTGAATTGTTCAATCTCTCGATCTCTATTTTCAAACTTTCTAATGCCTGTACGTTACGAACTTTGGCATAATTAAATACTTTTGCCAGATAAGTATCCGTTTCATTCGACTCCGTCTCGCCATGCGCTAATTGCAAGCCGACTAACATGCAAAATAACAAAGTAAGTAAAATAATCGTTTTCATTTTTCCTCTCACCCTCTATACCATAAAGAGAGGTCGTCATACTAAAATGACGTAAGACGGTTGTATAGTAATAGTTGTTGGCGGATCAAATTGCAATATATCCATAGCATCACATGTAGTTCTTACACAACCCTCTGTTCGAGCTTGTGGCCCGCCCCGATTAGCCCGTCCACAATGAAGTCCAACTCGCTGTTCTTGGGGTCAAACGTGGTGGAACAAGTGGTAAAATTATTGGTATAAAACCAGTTCCAAATGCAGAATTTGGATCATTCCCGGTAGGAATATAGTTTCGCCATGGGGAACGTATTTCCATAGGGGGCTGGACCTATGACTATTGGGGATTTAAGGATCGCCAATGGGGTTTATTGTATTGTTCCTAGCTGGAAAGTATAGAATTGGTGCCAAGGGCGGCCTCATCTGTAATCAATTATAAGATCCTCCTAGCGAATTGGATCAACCATTACATCAGAAGAGACCGCTTCGGGTCTTTTCAGGTTCACCGGGTCGGATTCCCCACATACCCGAACAGATTCACATTCACCGCCGGCGAAATCGATTGGATCTTTTGCCATCCATCGGCTGATCGAGCCGGATCATAATCTCGAAACCCGAAGCGCACGAGGCCGGTATCTTTGTCATGCAACCCACCAGCGAACCCGAACGGCAACGCTGAATGATCGAATTACTTTCGTAGATTATAGCTACCGAATGAATCATAAAGCAGCTCTTTGACTACTGCTCCTGATGACATCCATCACAGCCCTCAGCGAACCAATCTGATCATAAAGCGAGATAGTACGTAACTCCGCTCTTCGTCATGGATACCGGCATGCGCCCATCAGCGTAAGTTAAAGCGCATCACAAGATTATTGCTGCCATCATAAACCGCCAGGAGACGGGTCATGTCCCTGCCAGAGATATTTCTCCGATAACCGTACCATTTACACGTTTCGCAATCCTTCTCCCCATCGGATCATGATCATAGCTGATGACCGTACCATTCGGCAGCATCGCGGCTAACAGCTCACCTCGTGAAGAGTAATTGAACGTCGTTGTTCCCTGCGGATGAGTTATCTTGCTCGTCAGAAAACCGTCTTGATCAAACTGATATCGTGTCGCTTCCCGCTGTCAGAACATGGTCCTCGGCTGAATAGGTGTACGTCTTATTTGTGTACCGCAGGTCATTGGTCTCTGTCAGCCTGTTGCCGTCCGCGTCGTACGAGTAGCTTTCAACGAGAGCATTATTCTGCTTCACCGTAGAAAGCCTGCCGAGTTCATCATCCCCGTAATCCCAGACCATGACGGCATCCTGCATATATTCGACCTTCCGCACGATGCGGCCTGCGTTGTCGCGGGCTACGGTCCAATCGTAGATCGGCGTATTGTTGGCGGAATAGGTGTTTCCATCCATTTCTCCGTATCCGTTAAATGTTCTGTTCACGGTAAGAGTACCATCACTAACGCTTTCCGGCAAGCCGTTTTGTGCGTTTCTCGCAACCGTGTATGTCCCTGCGCTGGTCAACAAACCGTCGTTGTCGTACCCGAAGCTCTGGCTTGCTCCGGCGTAGGTCATTGACGAAAGCTTGAATTCGTTGTTGTAGGTATAGCTGATGCTCTGGCTGAGGGTGCCGGTTCGCGTGTCGGTTTTCACGAGCGTGCCGTCGTAGGTAAAGGCGTTGCTCTCTCCGCCCCTGGTCACGCTGGACAGGTTGCTTCCGCAGCCGTAGGCATAGCTGATCGCGCCTTCTGGCGTTGCCGTGTTCGTGAGCAGGCCATGCGTGTAGGTGTTGCTGATCATCTTCCCGGACGGGAATGTAATGGTCTTGAGCTTTCGTTCCTTGTCATAGCCATACTGATAGCTGCCCGAGAGCGGCGTGGTCCAGATATTTCGCTGTTTGGTGGCGGTATAGCCGAAGGTGTTGGTGACGCTCATGGGATTGGTCAGCACGGTCATGCTGCCGTTCAGATCGTAGTCGTATTGAATCAGCGACCCATCGGGCCGCTGGAGAGTGCGCAGCCTGCCCATAACGTCATACGTGTAATCGACTTTTTTATTGTCTGGCGAAATGATGTAATCGTAGTAGCCGTTCGTGTCGTAGGCAACCGTGGTCGTCCTCTGGCCGCCGCCGGCCACGGTCTTGATCGTTCGGACATCGTTTACGCTTGTCGATCCGTCTCCTTTAAACAGGGTCATCGGATCCCAGGGACTCAGATAATGATGAGAAGAAAGGGTCCATCCGTCAGCGATAGAGCTGAATCCACGGTTCAAGGTTACACGAGTGTTTTTCCAAACAATAGCTTCTTCCCTCCCGATGACAGCTGTTGAACCGCTACCGATGCGTTCCCATGCCCGGTACCAGCCGCCGGCCGCCGAATAATAAACCACCCGGTAACCGTATCCTATGCTGATATCGGCCACCCTCGAACCAACCACAGGCCTTCCGAAGCTGGTCAAGCCCGTCCCATATGAATTCTGTCTTCTGATGCGGACCAGGCGGAAGAACTGTTTGGAACACTCGCCCCGAACCTCATCCTGACTATAATCTTGGCGAGGCTCGCCGGTACCGTTTGACCGCTTGCGGGTATCGTCACGACTGTTTTGTAACCCCGAACCCTGCTGGTTGCGTAATGGAGCGTCATGCTCGTGCCGGGAATGGGGAGCTCTTCATGAACGACGCGAGTCTGGCGCTCGCAGTACGATCCGTTTTTCATCCGCATTTCCAGTTCCGCAGGTAACAAATTGCGGCGGGTCCTTCTTTTTTTGCTGATCCACAATCGGTTCCCCATCTGGGTTAGGCCCTACGGCATCGCCCGGAAGACCTGCCTCCGGCCAGTTGAAATCCCACGGGGTGAAATGGTCCACCTTTATACGCCAAAAAGTGGCATTGGGTCTGAACTGCACAGGATCGGCAAGGCCTGGTGCAGTAAATTCATCGGGCTGCCCGTCGCCGGTCGTGTCCAAAGCATCGGTGATTCCGTCGCCGTTCGTATCGAGCAGTTTCACAACGACACCGTTGTCCGAGGCCATCCATACGCCCTTGGTCCGGTGTAATATCCCACAGGAACAATTTCTCCCACATTGAACCCGAGGAAGTTATCAACGTATGTTGTCACGGGCTTATCGAACTTCACGCTCCTGCGCCGTCCACGGATAGTTCGGAACAGTAGGTAAAGGTCGATGTAGGTGGCAGTTTGGCAGGCATGCTCTCCGGCGTCTCGATCTCCGTTGCCCGGGTCGTGATGGTCGTCATGACGGTCTGATTACCGTTTGCATCTGTTACCGTGGCCCGGTTGTCACCCGCAAATACCATGGAGAGCGCTCGGCTGCCGGACTCATCTGTTACCGTCGAGCTGATATGGACCATTACTGTTGACGGGTTCCCATCAAAAGTAATGGTGGTTCCCTTCGTGTCTTCGGCAAGCATAGTGACCGGTTCGGTATTTATCGTATCGTTCCAGGGGGTATTGACTTGTCTGTGACTTGTGATCAAACCGCTTTTTTCGAACACAACCGTAACTGCGCCGCCGCCGTCCACGGGTATTGAATATCTGCTTGTACCATCCGTCTTTGCTGACCGATATTCCGGAAGTCCGAGGAACGAGACTTTGATATCGGATACTGGATTCTGACTCCTGTCTTGAACAAGACGGTTACTACAGCGAACCGTTTCGCGGTATAGGCCGGTATGGTGGCGTCAAGGGGGATGAGGTCTTCGTATTGCTTGCCAAAGGAACCTGCGGCAAGTGGCTCGACCGTCGTGTTGGCAGGCTGGGACACGGTTAGTATAAAGTACTGAGTTTCGCCGCCTCCGGAACCGGGGTTGATGACGTTTACTGGATATAAGCCGGAAGTCGTCAAGAGCGAGGCAGGAATGGTGGTTTCTATCCGGGTTTTGTTCACAAACTGTGTTGCATAAAGTTGTCCATTAATGTACACGGTGGAACTCCTGACAAAGTTGTCGCCTGTCAGGACCAGCGAGGTATCTGCGCTGTTTGCCTTGATCATTGAAGGATCTATGGAAGAAAGGGACGGAGCGGGATTTTGGACAGTGACAAAGCTGCTATCGACAAGCCGCCGCCCGGCTTGGGATTTGCAACGTTGATGTCGAGATAGCCGCCGTTCGGTTGAAAGAAGAGAGTACGATATCCTTCTGTCTGTTCGGCAATATAAAAGATGCCTTGATTGCTCCCGTTAATCCGTCCAATACCTGGAGCCATGCTTTGTCTTCGCCTCCGACTATCGAGAGCGTATTCAAACAATCATTGTACGCAAGGGCTTTCGGATGTTTTTGCACGGAAAACGTTCCGGTCACAAGACGCGTGCCAGATCGATCGTCGGTGACCGTATCGCTCTTTTCATTTGCGACGGCTGCCTGGTGAGTGGACGCGTTGATCGCGATATCGACGAGGGAGTTGCCTGCTTGAAGGATTTTGACTACGGAAAGCGTGTTCAGGTCGATGATAGTAATGTTGTCATACGCTCCGCTGTCCTGTCCGTCGTCGTCTGTGTCGATTTCGTGGGCGATCACGGCTATGCGGAGCCCGGGATCCACGGCAACTGAAACAGGTTTCTTCAACACCTAGATCGTAGTGATGGTCTCGTAGGTGACGAGATCAATTATGGAGACAATGCCCTGCTTATGGGTGATAACTGCCTGTCCGGCGTCTGTGTCGATGGCTATGGACGTAGGGTCGCTGGTGATTTTGATGTTTTGCAGTATGTCGTAGGTATCTACTGACAGGATGTGAAGTTTTCTTTCTCCAGCCGCTGCTACTATCCGCCTTTGACTGTCCACGGCAACGGCCAATATCTCCTTGTCGCGAAGAATGGTATTCGTAACTGTTCTGGTTTTACCATCAAGAACGTCAATGCCTTCATGTTCCATTGATAGCAAAAACCTTTGTAGTGGAGGAACTGATTGCCAGTGAGCTGTAGACGGCCTTCGTGCTCGAATGGCTGGTATGAGCGCCTAGAACCAGGATAACCACTGCGACGACCGACATGACTGCATATCGGGATTTTTTCATGAGCTCCCGGCTACCAGAAGTTTGCCTGATCTCAATACCTATTAATTTTGAGCGCATTTTTGTGAAACTCTCAAATTGTTTCCTTAAATGTTATTGCAATATTCAGAGGGACAGCTTACAATTTATGCCTGATGCAGGACATCCCATTCACCATGAACAACGATAAAGAACGCAGGGACCTCAAAGGTCTCACGCCAAAGGACATCGACCGCTTTTGCACGGAAACGATGGGGCAGAAACCGGGCCAGGGAACGCGGGCGGCCGTCTGGTTGTTCCGGAAAAGGGTCGAGGACTTCGATCTGATGACGGACTTAAACCGCCCCTTTCGCGAACAGCTGAAGCGGCATTGCCGGATCTCGCAGCTTGCGATCGAACAGCAGAGTACGTCTGAGGACGGGACCGTGAAGTTGCTTTATCGGCTGGATGACGGCAATACGGTAGAAGGTGTGCTCATCCCCGGCCCCGGCAGGCTCTCACTCTGCGTCTCCACCCAGGTCGGCTGCGCATCAGGCTGCGCATTCTGCCGAACCGGCGAGAGCGGGCTGAAGCGCAATCTCTCTGCTGCCGAGATCGTGAACCAGGTCTTTGCAGCACAGAGGGTCGCTGTTGCCCCGATCACGAATATCGTGCTCATGGGGACCGGCGAGCCGCTCAGCAATTATGACGCGGTAAAGACATTTGTTCAGGCAGCAACGGACCGGTACGGCATGGGGTTCTCGAACAGAAAGGTGACGATCTCCACCTGCGGACTTGCGCCGATGATCGAGAAGATGGCTGAAGACAAGGAGATGGATGCGAGCCTTGCCGTGTCTCTGAATGCTGCCACGGACGCGGTGCGTGACCAGATCATGCCGGTGAACAGAACCTACCCCATAGCGCGGCTCATGCAAGCCCTTCATCATTACGGTAAAACAACGGGCAAGACCGTGACGATCGAATATGTTCTGTTTAAGGGATTGAACGATTCAGACGAGGACGCGGGCCGTCTCATGGAACTGCTCAAAGGACTTCCTTGCATGATCAATGTGCTGATGTTCAACCCCTTCCCGGGTGCCCCCTTCCAGAGGCCGGACGAAGAACGGGTCTATGCGTTCAGGAACATTCTTTTGAACCACGGATTCGTTGCGGTGGTCAGGAACAGCCGGGGCAAGGACATCAATGCCGCCTGTGGCCAGCTCAGGGCAGTAGCCGACAGTCAGCCCTCGCGGTCATAGAAATAAAAAAAGGGGCGGCAAGCCGTCCCTTTACATGATCTTCCGTTTACCGGCAACTGTTAATAGTTCGCCACATCCCCGCCGGCTTCCAAGAGGTCCTTCATCACATCGGCGCGCCTGATGACGATCAGGGATTTGGTCCATCCCAGTGAATAGCGGTCAATGATCATTTCGCGCGCCGTGTCGGAGGCACTTTTGTCTTCGCGCTTCTGGCATGCGCCGTTCAAGCAGACCTCCAACTCTCTTTTGCTGGTCCCGGTCGGCGTGATCCCGTTAAAGACGATCTCGCGCCACCGCACCAGGAAGGCATCGCTTTTCCCGGTCTCATCGGTGTACACAAAGGTCGACGACCACTCCTTCTTGCATGGACCGGTCTCGCAGAGCAGCATGCCCTGTTTGGTCCGGTAGTATTTTCCCGACTGGTCCTTGGTTTCCGAGTACTTGGTGATGACCTGCCGATTGACCTTGCTGGTGACATGAAGCTCGGGCACCTCGGTTTCCGGGTAGACCTTGATGATGTTCAGGTGCAGGTCGCGGAACGCTTCTTTCGGGTTCTTCGTTTCTGCTTTTTTCGGCTCGTGTTTTTTTATTTCTGCTTTTTTCGGCTCCGGTTTTTTGGGCTCTACCATCGCCTTTTTTTGCTCTTCCGCCTTTGCAGCCTCTGCTTTTTTCTTGCGTGCCGCCTCTGCGCGCTCAGCATCAGTCGTGTCGATGAGTTGCTGTTCGTCAAACCGCGCTTCCAGCCGCAGCGTCTCGTTCTTCACCACGCTGAACGTTCCTGAAACCACCTTGCCTTCTGTCCGGCATGACACCATATGATCCCCGACCGGCACGCTTTCGATCAACGTATTGACCCTGCCGCTCGCGATTTCATCGATGAACACCTTTGCATCAAGAACCGCGCTTTTGACCATTACTGAGCCATATCTCGCAATAACAAGCTCAGCCTCCTCACTCCCTGCCATTGGCACCTGGCCCGGAGCCAGAGAGAATCCTACCAGGAACACCGCCAGATAAAAAGCTCTGCATCGCATTGTCGCACTGCCCTCCCGTTACAAAAGGTAACCACTTGCCGACATCGTGCCGGATTTCTAAAATACTATAGCACAAAAAATCCACCGTGCTGACAAAAAACTCACTAGCGTAAACTGCAGATTATAAAACAGAACCACTACACCGGCGACCGAAGCCGTTCGATGATCCCTGCCATGTCCTGCGGCGGCGGGACACTAAAGGTCATGGGGTGGCCGGTTTCCGGGTGAAACAGCGACAGCGACGCTGCGTGAAGCATCTGGCGAGGGACGGGAAGCTCGCCGATTTTGGCGATCTTCGCGCCTCCGTAGGTACGGTCGCCGAGCACCGGGTGGCCGATATGCGCCATATGCACACGGATCTGATGCGTTCGCCCGGTCTTGATCTCGACCTCGACCAGCGTTGCCTGCTTGAAGCGTTCTTTGACCCGGTACAGGGTAACGGCTTCCCGCGCCTTGTTCGTATGCACGCTGATCTTTTTCCGCTCCCGCACATGCCTGCCGAGAGCGACATCGATAGTGCCCGATCCCTTTTTGATCACGCCGGCGACCAGCGCCAGATACCGCTTCTGCACCGACCGGTTCTTGAACTGTGCCGACAGGGAGCGAAGTGCCGACAGGGTCCGGGCGATCGCCAGGACGCCCGATGTGTCCTTGTCGAGCCGGTGCACGATGCCGGCACGTTCCCGTTCGGCTCCCGGCAGACCGGCCGAGGGAAGGCTTCCGTAATGATGCAGCAGCGCGTTCACCAGCGTACCCGTGAAGTTGCCCGGCGCCGGATGCACCACGATACCGGGCGGTTTGTTCAGGATGATCAACTGGCGGTCCTCGTAGATCACGGAAAGCGCGATCGGCTCGGCCAGGACGTCATGGACCTTTTTCTCGGGCAGATCGACTGAAATGCCTTCCCCGAGCTTGACCTTGTAGCCGGGCTTCTCGCTCCTGCCTTGGACAAGAGCCATGCCGTCCCTGATCAGCGTTTGGATGCGATTGCGGGACACGTGCGGCTCGTAATGCCCGATGTAGATGTCAAGGCGCTTGCCGACGTGCTTGTCAGTGACGGTGTGCGTTATGATGGGCATGAGCAATTTAAGGCAGCGTGCAAGACGAAAACCGATGCAAGTGCCGACGGCAACCGCCGACTCACCCTTTGCACGCTGCATTTTTCATTTTTCAACCGGGGCCCTGCGCAATTTCCAGAGCATGAAGAGCGACAGGAAGACCATGCCGATGGCGATGATCTGCGACGTGGAGATGATCCCGCCGAAGTAGAGGCCCCGCACAACGTCCCCGCGATAGAATTCGATGATGAAGCGCAGGACGGCATAGAAGAGCGGATAGAACCAGAATACCTGCCCGTCGTATTTCCGGGCGCGCCGCACCAGCAGCAGCATGCCGAAGATCAGGAACTCGCCGCCCGATTCAAGCAGCTGTGTCGGAACGAGCGGTACGCCGAGCGGCGCCAGGGAATGAGGGTCGCTGAAGGTGATGCAGAAGGGGCCGCTGCAGGGAGCTCCGAAACAGCAGCCGGCGAAAAAGCAGCCGAGCCTGCCGAAGCCGTGTCCCAGGGCGATGTAGGGGGCCATGATGTCTGCAGTTTTCCAGACCGGCAGCGCGTGTTTACGCACATACCAGATGCCGGTCGGCACTGCCGCGAGCAGGCCGCCGTAGAATACGAGGCCGCCTTTCCAGATAGCGAAGGCGTCCAGCGGGTTCCTGCCGAACTCCTGCAGATTCGTGAGCACATAGAGGATGCGGGACCCCACGATGGCGGCGAGCAGCAGGTACACGCCCATGTCGAGGATCCTGTCCGGATCAAGCCCTTCTTTCCGCGCCTGCCGCGAGGCCAGATACATGCTGACCAGGAAACCGATGCCGATCATGAGACCGTACATCCTGATCGGGATAGGCCCCAGGACCCAGTTGCCAAAGTCGATTTTCGGTATTTCAAATAAGATGGGATGCATAACTTCCTTTCGGAAAAAATCCTAAAACATAATATCTAAACTCTAAACAACGGTGAAAATTTGAACATTTAGATTTCGAGATTTATTTAGGATTTCGATATTAGGATTTAGAGCTTTCTTCACGCTGTTTCGTAAACAGCATATCCACGATCAGCAGAACCACGCCCACGGAGATCGCTGAGTCTGCGATGTTGAACGACGGCCAGTAGAAGTCTTTCACGTACCACTGAATGAAATCGACGACCTCGGAATAACGCAGCCGATCGACCAGGTTGCCGACAGCCCCTCCCGCGATCAGGGAGAAGGCGATGATCTGCAGGCGCTCTTTTGTGCTCCTGATGAGGAACGCAATGACGGCCACAGCGATGATCGTCACGGAGATGAAGAACATGCTCCGCCAGATACCCGGCACGCTCGCAAGGATGCCGAACGCCGCACCCTTGTTCCTGACATGCGTCACATTAAAGAAACCCGGGACAACCGTGATTATCTCATACAGACGGATGTGCTTTTCGATGAGGTACTTCGTTGCCTGATCGAGGATGAGGATAAAACCAGTAATAGAACCGACCCAGAAATATTTATTCTTCAATCAAAACTCCCCGTCAAATTGTTGTTTTTCCGCATTCCGCATTCCGAACTTACTACAGGTTTCCCGCGCATCTGCCGCAAAGCTCAGGATGGTCCTTCACCGCGCCCACGGTCTCGCTGTACATCCAGCACCGGCCGCACTTCACGCCTTGTGCCGGGCCGGCCGCGATCCGGAGCCCTTTCACGGTCTCGCTCGCATAGGCGTCTGTTGGAGCGTCGGCTTCGTTCGCGATCGTCACCGAGGAAACAATGAAAATGAACGCCAGGTCGTTCGCATAGCTGTTCAGGAAGGCCGCAAGCTCCGGTGCTGCGTAGAGCGTGACCGCGGCATCCAGGGAGTGGCCGATCTTCTTGTCGCGCCGGAGCGCCTCGAGCACCTTGGCTGCTTCGCCGCGCACCGCAAGGATCCGGTCCCAGCGCTCGGCGAGCGCGGGATCCAGGTATTTTTTCTCGACCACGGGAAAGGACGCGAGGAACACGCTCTTGGCGACCGAGCTTTCCTTCATATAGCCCCAGACCTCGTCTGCCGTGAACGAGAGCACCGGCGCCATGAGCCGCACCATGGACGAAAGGATGGCATGCATCGTGGTCTGGCCCGAGCGGCGTTCCGAAGACTTTGTTTTCGCCGTATACAGACGGTCTTTCAGGATATCGAGGTAGAAGGAGCTCATATCCACGGCGCAGAAATTATGGAGCGAGTGGAACACGACATGGAACTCGAAGTCATCATAGGCCTTTTCCACGCGCTGCACCAGCAGCTGCAGCCGATGCAAGGCCCATCGGTCGATCTCGAGCAGGTCAGCATCGGCGACCTTGTCGGCAGAAGGATCGAAGTCGGACAGGTTGCCGAGCAGGTAGCGGCTGGTGTTCCTGATCCTGCGGTACGCTTCCGCCAGATGCGTCAGGATCTCCTGCGAGATCCTGATGTCGTCGCGGTAGTCCGCCGCCGACACCCAGAGCCTGAGCACCTCGGCGCCGTACTTGTCGATCACCTCCTGCGGCGCGACCACGTTGCCCGAGGACTTGCTCATCTTCTTGCCCGAACCGTCCACGGTAAATCCATGCGTCAGCACGGTCCGATAGGGGGCCTGGCCCGTTGTCGCGACCGAGGTGAGCAAGGACGACTGGAACCATCCCCGGTGCTGATCGCTGCCTTCGAGATACATATCAGCAGGCCAGGAGAGCTCCTTGCGCTGCCGGAGCACCGCCGCATGGCTCACACCGGAATCGAACCACACATCAAGGATGTCCATCTCCTTGGCAAGCTCCCTGCTGCCGCACTTCTTGCATGACGTGCCCGCGGGAAGCAGTTCCGCCGGTGTCCGGACGAACCAGGCGTCGGCACCCTCTTTCTCGACAATGTCCGCAACATGGTCCACGACCTTCTGGTCGAGCAGCAGTTCGTTGCACTGAGTGCAGGTAAAAGCGATGATCGGCACGCCCCAGGCCCGCTGGCGCGAGATGCACCAGTCCGGCCGGTTCTCCATCATGCCGAGGATGCGGTCCTTGCCCCAGGTCGGAACCCAGTTCACGGTCTGGATGTTCTCCAGGGTCTTTTTGTGGAGGTCGTTCGTCTTCATCGAGATGAACCACTGCTCCGTGGCGCGGAAGATCACCGGGTTTTTGCAGCGCCAGCAGTGCGGATAGGAGTGCGATATCTTCTCCTCGGCCATAAGCGCGTTTTTAGCCGCGAGCAGTTCGATGATCCCCTTGTTCGCCTTGAACACGTACTGTCCCGCGAAATCGCCCGCCTCTTTCGTGAACACGCCTTTATGGTCAACAGGGGCATAGATGTCGAGGCCGTACTGCAGCCCTGCCTCGTAGTCCTCCTGTCCATGGCCCGGCGCCGTATGCACCGCGCCGGTCCCTGCCTCGAGGGTCACATGATGGCCCGTGATCACGAGGGAATCGCGCTCGATGAACGGGTGGCGCGCTTTCAGCCCTTCGAGCTTTTTGCCTTTGAACTTCTCGATGACCTTGTGGCTTTTCACACCAAATTTTTCGAGCGACTGCTGCAGAAGCCCTTCAGCAAGGATCAGCACCTCTGTGCCGGCCTCGACGGCAACATAGTCGAATTCGGGATGGAGCGCGACAGCCAGGTTCGCGATCAGCGTCCAGGGCGTCGTGGTCCAGATGACGATCGATACTTTTTTCCCTTTGAGCGACGGCAGCGCCTTCTCCGCTTCAGGCAGAGCGAAGCGCACATATACCGACGGCGACTCGTGGTCCGCGTACTCCACCTCGGCCTCGGCCAGCGCGGTCTCGCAGGAGCCGCACCAGTAGACTGGCTTCTTGCCCTTGTACACGCCCTTGTTCCCGACGAACTTGCCGAACTCTCGCACAATGGCTGCCTCATAAGCAAAGTTCATCGTAAGGTAGGGATGGTCCCAGTCGCCGAACACGCCGAGCCGCTTGAACTCCTCGCGCTGGATGTCGATGAACTTCTCGGCATATTCGCGGCAAAGCTTGCGGATCTCGTTCTGGCTCATACTCTCTTTTTTGGAGCCGAGGTTCTTCAGCACCTGGTGCTCGATCGGCAGACCATGGCAGTCCCAGCCCGGCACGTAGGGGCTCTTGTAGCCGCTCATGGACTTGAACTTGACGATGACGTCCTTCAGGATCTTGTTCAGCGCATGGCCGATGTGGATATGACCGTTGGCGTAGGGCGGTCCGTCGTGCAGGATGTAGTTCTTCCTGTCTTTGGCCTGCTCCAGCATGAGATCGTAGGTCTTTTCCTGCTGCCACTTCCCGATCATGCGCGGCTCAAGGTCCTTGAGGTTCGCCTTCATCGGGAAATCGGTCTTTGGCAAATTCAATGTTGTCTTATAATCCATTCAGGTTCCTTCCGCTTCAAAATCCGCAATCCGCAATCCGAAATTCGCAATCGCAGTAGTTGATCGTTTAGTCTTCCGCCTCTTCCTGTTTTTTCTTGACCGGCGCTGCCTCTTCACCCTGGTCGAGCAAATAGAACTGGCCGGCCTTCGGGCTGTTATTCACGTCAGCAAACTGAGTCGGTTCCGTGCCCTTGCGGAACACATCGTTGACGGCATCGGCGGCGTCTTCACGCGCCAAAAGCCCGCTCGCGGGATCGATTTTCACGAATACCACATCCTCGGGCGCCGCAAAATCCTCGGCCGGTTTGCCCGCCAGCGCCCGGGCCATGACCGGGACCCAGATCGGGAGCGCCGCGCGGCCGCCGGTCTCCTTGTCGCCCAGGGACGCCTGGGAATTGTCATACCCGACCCACACACCGGTCACCATGCTCGTCGCGTAGCCCACGAACCAGGCATCCACATAGTTGTTCGTAGTGCCGGTCTTGCCTGCCAGCGGCTTTCCAATCACTGTTGCCCCGCGCCCCGTGCCTTCTTCCACCACGCTTTTTAAGAGGCTCGTGACCAGGTAGGCCGTGGTCGGATCAAGGGCCTCCTTGGGCTCAGGCTCGTAACTTTCGAGCACAACGCCATTCCCGTCGACAATGCTCTTGATGATGATCGGCGCCGCGCGCACCCCCTGGGAAGCGAAAGTCGCATAGGCTGAGGTGAGTTCCAGCGGCGTCACCGCCGATGAACCAAGGGCGGTCGTGAAATCGTAGCTGATCGAGCTCGTGATGCCGGCCTTCCGTGCGAAATCAATGGTCTTATCCAGCCCGATCTCTTCAAGCAGACCGACGGTCACTGCGTTCCGCGACAGGGCCAATGCTGTTCTCATCCGCATGGGGCCCATGAACCGATCGTCGTAGTTCGTCGGCTTCCAGGTCTTCTTCTCGAACTCGCTCTTCTCGTGGATCACCGGCAGATCCATGAGGATCGAGGCCGGCGTGAACCCGTTCTCGAGCGCAGCGCCGTAAATAAAGGGCTTGAAGGAAGAACCGGGCTGGCGCATTGCTTCGGTGGCATGGTTGAAGCCGCCTTCCACAAAATCATACCCGCCGACCAAGGCCCGCACGTAACCCGTATAGGGTTCGATGGAAACCACGGCGCCCTCGACGAGCGGCGTCTGATCGAGGACGAACGTTGCCAGCTGTTTCTTTTTGTCAAAGTCCTTCAAGCGGACCTTGACGATGTCCCCGGGCTGAAGGATCTCCTTGGGCTTCTTGAACTCGTCAGGATTGTACTGGTTCTTTTTGGGCTTGACGAGCGCCCAGGCCATGCTGTCCTGCATGATGTAGCCGATCATGCCGCGTCCCTTGACCGTAATATAGTAATCGCCGACCTCGAGTACCTGGGCGTTGAAGATCTCGCCGGGTTTCACCATCACCCGGATCGCGCTCACCTGGAGAGCGTTGGGTTTAAGCGCCTTAAAACCCACCTTGCCGCGGAATCCCTGACGCTTGTCGAGGGCGCGCAATCCTTCTTTGAGCGAGGTCATGGCAGCGCGCTGCAGGTCCATATCAATGGCGGTATAGACCTTGATCCCGCCTTCATAGAGCCGGTCTGCGCCGTATTTGGCCTCGACATACTTGCGAACGTAGTCGACCACATGCGGCGCCGGATCTTCCTGCGCACGCAGGTTCTCCAGGCTCAGCGGCTGGTCATAGATCTTCGTGCTCTGTTCCTCCGTAAGGTATTTCTCGTCTACCATGCGCTGCAGCACCTGGCGCTGGCGGAGCTTCGTCAGGTCCACATCGCTGTAGGGCGAATAGACCATGGGCGCCTTGGGCAGGCCGGCGAGGAGCGCGGCCTCGGCCTGGTTGATCTCCCAGATGTTCTTGCCGAAATACGTTTTGGCCGCCATCTGCACGCCGTAGGCGCCGTGGCCAAAATAAACCTTGTTGAAATAGAGCTCAAGGATCTCGTCCTTCGAGATCTCCTTCTCAAGCCGACGGGCAAGGATCACTTCCTTGATCTTGCGCGTAAAGCTCCGCTCCGACGAGAGGAACACCACCTTGGTGAGCTGCTGCGTGATCGTGCTGCCGCCCTGTTTGAGCCTGACCGCAATGATGTCCTTGAGCGCAGCGCGCAGGATGCCGCGATAGTCAAGGCCCGTGTGCTGGTAGAACCGCGGGTCCTCGGTGGCAAGCAGCGCGTCCTTCAGGAACTTCGGGATGCGCGAAAGCGGCACATAGGTGCCCTTCTCGATCTTGATCTGGCCGAGCACCCGCCCGTCCTCGGCCAGGATGACCGTGCCGGCGCTCGGCTTGTAGTCCTTGAGCGATTCAACGGTCGGCAGTCCGAAGGAGAAGAAGAAGAACATAAGCGCGACCAGAAGAACACCGGCGACGAAGGCGATCCCTAAGAGCTTCAATGCTTTTTTGGGTGTAAAGGCATTGATCCAGGGCACCGCGACCGTGAACCAGAACGCTTTGAATTTCTCCCGGGCGGACAAGGCGAACTTCTTTATAGATTCAATGATTTCCATGAACTTTTGTTTCAACATGAATGTAACCTCAGGATATTCCGTTTGTTTTAGGCAGTGTCGGGGATATTAGCATCTGGGCAGGATAAAATCAAACGAAAAGTTTTTTGCGACGGTGTTGCGTGGAGGCGGAAAAGGGCAAAAAGCCGTGCATGACAGGGTCGTTCCTGTACGCAGAAAAGCGCCGGACTATCCTATTGCTGCAAATTCGGCCTTAAAAAATTCAAACGCTTCCTTATCTACAATGCAGAACTCGACCAGTTCGAGGGTCGTCCCGGGATTGCTTTTCAAAAAACCGACGCTCCCGTCCACCAGGATCTGTGCGCACCGGTCCTTGGGGAATCCGAAGATACCGGCGCTTATGGCAGGGATTGAGATGCTTTTGAGCCTCTTGTCTGTGGCGAGCGCCAGCACGCTGGTGATGGCTTTTCTGAGCTTTGGATCCTCATCTCCTTCCCCCATCCTCGGCCCAACCGCGTGGATCACGAACTTCGCCTTCAGCCTTCCTGCGCCCGTGATCGCCGCCCCGCCCACGGGAACGTACCCGATCCGGTCGCTTTCGTCCTGGATGATCTGCCCGCCTTTTCGCACGATCGCGCCGGCCACTCCGCCGCCGTGCTGGAGATGAGTGTTCGCAGCATTTACAATGGCATCAACTTCGCGCTCCGTGAGATCCGCGGAAACGAGCCGCAGGGTTGTGTGGTTGACCTTCTTTTCGAGCATGTCCATGGGACTCTCCTATCCTGAAGCGTAGCAAAAAACGAACATCGGGGACGTTGTTGCTATTTGATACATGAATCTCACATGGTTTATTTCGACCGTTCCATAGCCTTCGTGATCGCCGACGTACCGACTCCTACATAACGGGCGATCGCAGCCGCCGACAGCCCCAGTTCGTCTCTGCCGCGCCTGGCAATGGTCGCCCTCGTACTGCTAACCTCCCTGCGCCTACCGCCGCCCTGCAATTCAAGCGGATTGATGCCGCTCCTGCGGCACTCCTCCTCGATAATCGTTCGTATGGTTTTCCCTGCTCGCTTATGCTTGAGTTGACGCAGGTAAAGCTTTTCTGTTTCTTTCAGCACCTGGCTGACGAATTCGCCGCCGCCCAGGATGCGCTGATCAAAGTCCTCTTGCTGCCCTCTCCGTCTCATGCCCAGCACCTGCGACCATCCGCCCTGGCTCCGGAGAAGACCACCGCCGGTCAGTTCCGCGAGTTGTCCCTGACCAACGCCCTCCTGCATAAATCGGCGATATCCCTTGAGGGCCTTGCTGCGGGTGCCTCCGAATTGCGCCAGAACGTTTGCGATATCCATCCAGGGATATTCCGCCTTGCCGATGATCGCCCGGTGGCCACTCCAGGGATAGCGGTCCAGTTCCTCGATCATTTTGACGATGCCGGCCCGGATGGGATTGAGATGGATATAGCGGACAAGAGCCAGCAGGTAGTTATCTTCATCGCACAGGATGGACTTGTATCGGTTCTCAAACAGGTGACCTGTGCGCTGATGGCGTCGGTTGAAGTATTGTGCGTACCAGGTGAGGAGTTTGCGCATGACGCCGGATATGCCGTTCTTTCCGCTTTTGAAAAGGAGATGGACATGATTGTTCATGAGGACCCAGGCGTAGACACTGCTATTCCCCTCGCACACATTCAGGCCAAGTCGCTCAAGGAACAGGCGCCTGTCCTGGTCGTCCACGAAGATGTCGGTCTTATTAATTCCGCGTATCATGATGTGGTGCAAGGCACCGGGGACATCGAGTCGAGCTTGTCGTGGCATGTCTGTATACTATGGAAATGCGGGGCTACTGTCAAGCATTATATCAATTAGCAACAACGTCCCCAAAGTTCTCCGATCTCTTCCGTGAGCCTGTTCCCCTCGGAGTCATAGGTATAGTTGATGCTGTTTCCAAGACTATCACTGATGCTGGCGAGATTGCTGTTGGCATCATACCCGTAGGCTATGGTGTTGCCTTCCGGCAGGGTAATATGATCGATCTTGTTCGCCCCTCCGCAGGACGTGCATCCTCCCGCGACGTAGACATATTGCGTAGGGCTGGCGTCACCTGCTGCCGTGACCGTAAGCACCCGTCCGCTATCGTCATAGGTATAGGCAGTGCTGTTGCCGTTCGGGTCAAGGACGTTTCGGGGGTTGCCGAGAGCGTCGTGGTTGCTGTAGGTCGTTGTGCCGATAATGGGCTGGGTCGTTGAGGTCAGAAACCCTGTCATGAAGTCATAGACATAGCTCGTAACGTCCGTCACATCGGTCCTGGGGCCGTCGATGCTCGTGAGCTTGCCGTTGGTATAACCATAGGTCGTGGTATAGGAGTAGGCCGTGCCGCTGCCCAGAAGCCCGGCGTCGGTCGTGGTCAGGAGATTGCCGGTGGTATTGTCATAGGTGTTGGTGACGATCTTGTTTTGATTCGGGTCGACAACGCTTGCTACGATCTCCTGGGCCACCTTGTGGAACGTGGCCGCTGTAGCTTGCGGATCGATCTCATACTGGTAGATGTACGTCGTGGTCTTCTGAATAGCAGCCCAATCACTCGGGCTGGGTTTGCTTGCCTCTGTTTTGGTCTTCAGGTTGCCGTAGGTGTCGTAGGTGAAATCAGTGGCTGATCTGAGCACAAGGACCGGCACGGACACCGTTCCCGTGTTTTCCCAGTATTCTTCGCGGGTGATTTTTGTCAGGGCATTCCGGGTATAGATTATGACATTGCCCCGGGAGTCGGTCTCTTTAGGAATCGGAGGAATTTATTGTAGTCGGCAGTTTCTCTGAAGATCTGCTGGCGCTGGTTCCCCCCCGCGTAATCACGTGGTAGAAGGCACCTTCAAACTCGATGCGGGGTTTCCGTGGCATGCGGAGAGACAATCACTCGAAGGGGAGAATGTCAATTCTAAAGTCTGACCCCAATACCTCCCAATACCTCCCGGCGACGGGATGATTCGGGGAACTCCAGCTATTTTAATTCTCGTTGAAGCATTGCTTTCTTGTAGGTTACCTCAATATAGCCATCTATTAAGTACAGTCTAAAGCAGCCACCGTTCTTACACTTCTTTGCGTAACCATTGCTTATATTACCAGCGCCGATATTATCTTTAAGTTCAGCTAAATCACAATTGATGGATATTGTATTTACTTCCTTAAAAACAAGTTTGTGATATACCCTTTTTGTTGCGTCGTCGGAATCAGGATAAACATATACTTCAACAGTCATATTCTGCAACATGCGTTTCCTGTCACTGAATGCCAGCGAAATGCCGTACAGTACTCCATCATGCCAGACAATATCATCAATTGTTTTCACAAGCTCTCCTTAACACTTCTGTCTTAGCTCTTTAAAAAGCAAACACAACTACAGCAGGGGGATATAAAACACAGATTCCAATTGCAACAGCTGCACCCCCTATGACTATACTTCTCTGACAATTAGTGCCACACCTAGCCGGCTCTGGCTGTCGATTTGGTTCTGGTTGGAATCCATTTCTACGAGCGCAATCCAATATTCCTCCCGGGGCATCTCCATAATTACCACCATGTGAGGTGCCGCCAAATTCACCCATTGCACCACTTGATCCACGACACTCCCAGTGCAGATGACGTCCGTTACCAACAGCATCACCGTCAATTCTTATCCTGCAGCCGCCGCCACAACTAATCCATTGTCCACTACGATGTGCAAGACCTTGCGGATCGGCGAAATTAACGGGGGCATTTTCCACATAAACATACAGATGCTTGATATCGTCAAGATGGTTCGCCGGGTTAGGGTCGCTATATTTATATGTAAATGTGGAATAGACACCAGTGCTTAGTGGGTCAGCCTCGATGTATTCTACCGATCACCTGGTTATAGTCACGATTAAGGTTATAATTTAGCCCCGTCTCAGCGTCGTAGTACTGCCCTGGGAATCTCAGGTTATTTGTGATCGTGCTGACCGTGATCGTCGCTTCTCCGAAGGGTTTGTAGTCCGCAGACCAAACGACCGTGCCGGAAGCGTCCGTCATCTTCTGCGGGGTGGCAAGATGATCGTTGTGATAGTAGTACGTATTCGCCCCTTCCATCTTAGCCAGCGGTTGACCATTGAAGTATACATATTCTACTGCGATTGTACCAGCACTATTCGACTCTGCAATGATCTGTCTACTCAGGCTGTAATGGAATATCGTGGTTGCTCCATTCACGACCTTCTTCACCCGCTGCCCGTTGCCATTGTAAGTGTAGTTGGCCGTCGTTGCCCCGTCATTCACCTGGATCAATCTCTGGTTCTGATTATAGACATACTGCCGAGCAGCTTCTGTTGTCGTATTCCCGTTATTATCGTATCCAAAGGACTTTCCATTGGCTGTGTTCAGCTTGTTTGTATTCTGGATAGTACGTATAGGCACCTGCATTTTCAGTCTGCCTGTTCCCTACCCCGTCATAGGTCCAGGCCAAACTGCCCCATATGCCCGATGATGTGGCTGTCCAAAGTCGATCAAGATTATCGTAGCTGAAGCTCTTGTTCTTTGAAGCATCGAGGCTGTCCGTAATGGCCGTTATGTTCCCATTGCTGTCATATCCGGTATAGCTGAGGCTCAGTACCGACCCTGCTGTTACGGAACTGACCCGATACTGGTTGTCGTATCCGATGGTGCCGCTCAAGCCATTGCCATAGGTGATCGCATTCATCCCGCCAAAGGGCTTGTAAGTGATATTCGATGCGAGATTGGCTGCACCGTTCAGAACGGTCACTGCGCGGTCGTTGGTGTAGTTGTACGTAATGACCTTGCCTGACGGATAGGTCATGGTCTTCAGGTTCCCGTTCATGTCGTAGGTGTATTGCGTGACGTACTGAACGCTGTCGATGGCCTTGGTCTCTTTTTTGACCTGCCCCTTTGGGGTGTACTCATAGGCAGCCGTGCCTGCTGCATCGGTCATGCTGAGCAGAGACGGCCCTTGCCGTTCGCGCAGGTGTCATAGGAATAGACCGTGTCAGTGTCAGACGGATAAGTCGATTGTCGTCAGTCGATTCAACGCATCATAGACATAAGTGATGGTTACGCCATTCGCGGCGGTCTTTGAGATCAGGTTCCCGGCGGGATCGTAGCCGTAGGTCGTTGTGCCGGTGTCGGGCGAGATGACCTGGTAGACTCTACCTTTGTCGTCGTAGATGTAGGTGGTGGCATTGTTGTTGGCATCGGTTACCGTGGTCAGGTTGTTGTTGGAGTTGTAGCCGTAGCCGGTAGTAATCGTGCCGGGCTGGATGGTTGCTATCAGCCGGCTCAGCGCGTCATACGAGTACGTTGTGAGCGTCGAGTTCGGAGTTCGGAAAGAGAGCCTATTGCCTCTGGAGTCATATGAGTATTCGGTATAGCTGGCATCGGGATTGGTAGTCCTCTTCAGCCTGTTCAAAGCATCATACTGGTAGCTCAGGCTCCTCTGGAGGCTGTTGCCCGCATCCCTGATCTCTTCCGTGAGCTTGTTGCCCTCGGAGTCATAGGTATAGTTGATGCTGTTTCCAAGACTATCACTGATGCTGGCGAGATTGCTGTTGGCGTCATATCCGTAGGTTATGGCGTTCCCTTCCGGCAGAGTAATATGATCGATCTTGTTCGCCCCTCCGCAGGAGGTGCAGCCTCCCGCGACGTAGGCATATTGCGTGGAGCCGGTGTCGCCTGCTGCCGTGACCGTAAGCACCCGTCCGCTATCGTCATAGGTATAGGCAGTGCTGTTGCCGTTCGGGTCAAGGACGGTCCGGGGGTTGCCGAGAGCGTCGTGGTTGCTGTAGGTCGTTGTGCCGATAATCGGCTGGGTCGTTGAGGTCAGGAACCCGGTCATAGGGTCATAGGCATAGCTCGTAAGGTCCGTCACATCGGTCCTGGGACCGTCGATGCTCGTGAGCTTGCCGTTGGTATAGCCATAGGTCGTGGTATAGGAGTAGGCCGTGCCGCTGCCCAGAAGTCCTGCCTCGGTCGTGGTCAGAAGATTGCCGGTCGCATTGTCATAGGTGTTGGTGACGGTCTTGTTCTGATTCGGGTCGACAACGCTTGCTACGATCTCCTGCGCCAGTTTATGGAACGTGGCCGAGGTGGCTTGTGGGTCGATCTCATACTGGTAGATGTACATCGTGGTCTTCTGAATGGCGTCCCAGTCGCTCGGGCTGGGTTTGCTTGCCTCGGTCTTGGTCTTCAGGTTGCCGTAGGTGTCATAAGTGTAATCGTTGGCTGATCTAAGCACAAGGACGGGTACGGAAGGACTTCCCGTGTTTTCCCAGTATTCTTCTCGGGTGATCTTGGCCTGGCTGTTTCTTGCATAGGTCGTGACATTCCCGAGGGTGTCGGTCTCTTTAGGAATCGGAGGAATTTATTGTAGTCGGCCGTTTCTCTGAAGATCTGCTGGCGCTGGTTCCCCCGCGTAATCACGTGGTAGAAGGCACCTTCAAACTCGATGCGGGGTTTCCGTGGCATGCGGAGAGACAATCACTCGAAGGGGAGAATGTCAATTCTAAAGTCTGACCCCAATATGCCTTGCCTGAGTGTCCGTGCTGTTTTTTCGTAAAACTCAGAATTCAAGAGCGCCTCTTCGCCCGCGCAATTGCCTTTGCAATGCTGGACGTATTCACCCCGACATGCCGCGCGATCTCGGCGAGCGGCGAACCCAGTTCATCAATGCATCGCTTGGCTATGTTCATCCGAAGCACGCTCACCTGTTTTCTTCGGCCGCCGTTCTTAAGCTCAACAGGGCTTATCTGCGCCTTTCACACCTTCGTCGATGATCGATGCGATGGTCTTTCCGCTTCGGCGTATTTTCAACTGGCGTTTAGTCTTTTCCTCGGTTTCCTTGAGGATCGCATTCACGAAATCGCCGCCACCAAGAATCCGCTCATCAGATTCTTCTGGTGTTCCCGTCCTTCGGGCAGACAGGACCTGGGACCAGCCGCCCTTGCTTCTGATCAGTCCGCCGCCGGTAAACTCCGGATTGTGCCCCATGCTCATGCCTTCCGCAATGAATCGGTGATATGCGTTCGGGCAGCTCTCTTGCGCGAGCCAAACTGGTTCAGGACGTAATCCGTGTCCATCCATTCGTGATTTGTTTTGCCCATGACGGCCCGATGGATAAAGCACGTTTTCTTGAACGGCTCGGCCAGAACGTCATAGATGGACAATCTCGACCCGAAATACCTCAACCAGGGGGTTAGTAAGGCATAGGCCGGACTGAAAATTGAATTTCGACGTAGAGAGCCCGGGACACAACGTTGAGGCGAATGACCTCGTGAGGGACAATACAGGGCCTCTCATAGAACTTGAGAATCTGGATAAGGGATGCTTGGCGGCAACGGCACGCCGGATATTTATAACGCTTAGAGAGCAAGTTCGCTTTACGTGAGAAAATCGTCGAAGAAAATGCTGATGTCCGAACAGGACGCATGGGTGAAATGCGTCTTCAAGAAAAACCGTCTGTTATCGTATTGGAATTTCAGCGAAAGCAAGTTGCACTTGACAAGGGGGCTATAGGATAACCCCAAGATGCGCGTTACTCGCAGCGAGAGTTTGCCGCCGAGGTTGGGATATCTCAAAGGATGGTGGTCTACTACGAGAAGGCGAGCGAACGCATACCGCTGCAGCTGCTGCCGGTGTTCGCTAAAGTGCTGCGGGTTTCTTCAGATCAACTGTTTGGGATCGAAACGGTGAAGGGCAATGGCCGGACGCACGATAACCGCCTCTGGCGGCGGTTCAGCCAGGTGGAAAAGCTGCCGCCGCCGAAGCGTAAACAGATCGTGCAGATTCTCGATGCGTTCCTGGAAAGTGAGAAGGTAAAGAAGGGGTAGGGGCTGAAATAACGCACCGTGTTTGCTTCTATTTTTTCTCATTATTGTTTGAAAACCACTTCATCATGATCACTTGAACGCAGCCCTGTTCATTTCTATCCAGCGAAATCGTTAGTTGATCAGAAGAAACACGCCAAACCTTCGGTCCAATCTTTTTATTGTTCAACTTATCTACCGCCCACTTTCCATAAAGACTATCAATTTCACTTTTCACAACTTCAAACTTCACTTGTTCGCCAAACGTAAACATTAAGCCAACAACTATACCTTCTCTCAAATCAATGGATATTTCATCTGGAAAAGCAGCATGTGCTTCTTGATTCCTCTTATCGAAGAATGAAACACCTTCGGCTATTTTAGAGCCAATTACGCCAGGATTTGGTAAAAAAAGGGCGTCAGCCGCAATAGCCATCTTATTAGCTAAAAATAATCCCAATATAGAGAGCAGTATAGCTGAACGCTTGATTACTATTTGCATGCCTTATCGCATCCTTTCTCACACCATTTTTTTGCATCGCCTTCAAGCGAATCGCAGATGCAATGACATAAAGCTACATCCTTCATTGGATTCTTCGCAGAAAAGCAAGCATTACATTTTTTCAAGCACTCATCAAAATCTGTAATAGGTTGGCAATAGCAATAACATCTATCGTTACTGTTCGGGAATTTATTACATCCCTGCATGTAGGCAGTAACAGAGTTTCTTCCATCGGGATCAATTTTGTTTAGTGGATTATTTTCTGTGTACAGATAAAGACTTAAATCACTAATAATTCCCGGATGGGGACGACGAAGACTGAGTCTTAAACGTGAAGCAGTCATCTGAATGAGGCCCGTATTCCAAGGGTCCGGTTCGACGTATCTTCCAATTACCGGATTATAGTCTCTGAAGTAATTGTAGTGCAGTCCTGTTTCAACATCGAAGTACTGCCCAGGGAACCGGAGGTTATTCGTGATCGTGCTGACCGTGATTGTCACTTCGCCGAACGGCTTGTAGTCCGCCGACCAAACAACCGTCCCGGAAGCATCCGTCATCTTCTGCGGTGTGCCTAAATGATCGTTGTGGTAGTAGTACGTATTCGCCCCCTCCAGTTTTGCCAGCGGCTGACCATTCAAGTATACATATTCCGCTACGATAGTTCCAGCACTATTCGACTCTGCAATGATCTGTCCACTCAGGCTGTAATGGAATATAGTGGTTACTCCGTTCACGACCTTCTTCACCCGCTGACCGTTGCCATTGTAAGTGTAGTTAGCTGTCATTGATCCGTCATTCACCTGAATCAATCTCTGGTTTTGGTTGTAGACATACTGGCGAGCAGCTTCTGTTGTCGTATTCCCGTTGTTGTCGTACCCGAACGCTATTCCATTGGCAGTGTTCAACTTGTTGGTATTCTGATAGTACGTATAGGCATTCGTATTCTCGGTCTGCCTGTTCCCCACTCCATCGTAAGTCCAGGTCAAACTGCCCCATATGCCCGTCGATGTGGCTGTCCAAAGCCGGTCAAGGTTATCGTAGGTAAAGCTTTTGTTCTTTGAAGCATCGAGACTGTCCGTAATGGCTGTTATGTTCCCATTGCTGTCATATCCGGTATAGCTGAGGTTCAGTACACCCCCTGCTGCTATGGAGCTGATCCTATACTGGTTGTCGTATCCGATCGTGCCGCTCAGGCCATTGCCGTAGGTGATCGCATTCATGCCGCCGAAGGGCTTGTAAGTGATATTCGATGCGAGGTTGGCGGCACCATTCAGAACACTGACTGCCCTGTCGTTGGTGTAGTTGTAGGTGGTCACCTTGCCTGACGGGTAGGTCATGGTCTTCATGTTCCCGTTCATGTCGTACGTGTATTGCGTTACGTACGTCACAGTGTCGATTACCTTGGTCTCTTTTTTGACCTGTCCTTTTGGCGTGTATTCGTAGCTGGTCGTTCCTGATGCATCGGCCATGGAACAGAGACGGCCCTTGCCGTTTAAGCAGGTGTCGTATGAATAGACCGTGTCTGTATCTGCCGGATAGTTGATGGTCGTCAACCGATTCAGTGCGTCGTAGGTATAGGAAATCGTGACTCCCTTTGCGTCGGTTTTAGTCAGGAGATTCCCTGCCGGGTCATACGAGTATGTCGTCGTACCGGTGTCCGGGGAGATGACTTGATAGACCCTACCTTTGTCGTCGTATACGTAGGTGGTGGCGTTATTGTTGGCATCGGTGACCGTGGTCAGGTTGTCGTTTGAGTTGTAGCCGTAGCCGGTAGTGACCGTTCCGGGCTGGATAGTTGCTACCAACCGGTTCAGCGCGTCATACGAGTAAGTTGTGAGCGTTGAGTTCGGAGTTCGGAGTGAGAACCTATTGCCTCGTGAGTCATAGCCATACTCGGTGTAGCTGCTGTCAGGATTCGTGGTCCTTTTAAGCTTATTCAGGGCATCGTACTGGTAGCTCAGGCTCTTCTGGAGGCTGTTGCCTGCGTCCCTGATCTCTTCCGTGAGCCTGTTCCCCTCGGAGTCATAGGTATAGTTGATGCTGTTGCCAAGGCTGTCGCTGATGCTGGCGAGATTGCTGTTGGCATCATAGCCGTAGGTTATGGTGTTCCCTTCCGGCAGGGTAATATGATCGATCTTGTTCGCCCCTCCGCAGGAGGTGCACCCTCCGGCGACGTAGACATATTGCGTAGGGCTGGTGTCACCTGCTGCCGTGACCGTAAGCACCCGTCCGTTATCGTCATAGGTATAGGCAGTGCTGTTGCCGTTCGGGTCAAGGACGTTTCGGGGATTGCCGAGGGCGTCGTGGTTGCTGTAGGTCGTTGTGCCGATCAGCGGCTGGGTCGTTGAGGTCAGATACCCGGTTGTCGGATCATAGGCATAGCTCGTAAGGTCCGTCACTTCGGTCCTGGGGCCGTCGATGCTCGTGAGCTTGCCGTTGGTATAACCATAGGTCGTGGTATAGGAGTAGGCCGTGCCGCTGCCCAGAAACCCGGCATCGGTCATGGTCAGGAGATTGCCGGTCGCGTTGTCATAGGTGTTGGTGACGGTCTTATTCTGATTCGGGTCAACTACGCTTTTTTCGATCTCCTGGGCCAGTTTGTGGAACGTGGCAGTTGTGGCTAACGGGTCGATCTCATACTGGTAGATGTACGTCGTGGTCTTCTGAATAGCAGCCCAGTCGCTTGGGCTGGGTTTGCTTGCCTCTGTTTTGGTCTTCAGGTTACCGTAGGTGTCGTAGGTGTAATCGTTGGCTGATCTAAGCACAAGGACGGGTACGGAGACAGTTCCTGTGTTTTCCCAGTATTCTTCCCGGGTGATCTTTGTCTGGCTGTTTCTTGCATAGGTCGTGACGTTGCCTACGGTGTCGGTCTCTTTTACGACCTGTCCGTTCTCGCCGAATTCTACGGTCCGAATGTTCGTGTTCAGGACCGTGCCGGAGCTGTCTTTGATCGTGGTCGTGACTTTTGTCTTTGTATAAGGCGTGATGTACTCGAAGTCGATTACGCCTGTTCCGTGGGTCTGTTTGGTCACCCGTCCGTTGGTATAGGTATTTACATACTCGCCCTTTCCTTCGTCCACGCTCGTCATGAGATGCATGTTGTTGGGATTGGTATATCCGTAGGTGATGCTTGCCTCGGGGCCGGTGACGGAGGTAAGGTTGCCGATGTTGTCGTGGCCGTAGTTAACTGTCCTTCTGCTGTCGGTGATGCTGCTGAGCCTGCCGTTAAGGTCGTATGCGAAGGTTACTTGCGCGCCGGTCAGGTTCCCGGAGGCGTTTTTTTCCTCTATTTTGTAGATCTTGTAATCGTAAGCCACGATGAGCGGGGTCGTCCCGACATTGTAGAGCAGAAGGCCCATGAGACCGTCACGGACCTGGGCGGTATAGGTGATCGTGATGGAGGCTCCTGTTGCGTCTATAAGCTGGATAAGCCGGCCCTGGGGATCATAAATGTCCCTGGCCCCGCTTTTGTCGGTGAAGGTGTAGCTGTCGTCAGCGTTCTGGACAAGGGTGCCGCTTTCGCCGAGGGGAGTGATGTAGCCTCCTACGCTCCAGGTGAACCGCCGTTTCCAGCCGCATTCTTTTCTGAGGGTGACGGAGCCGTCGGGGTAGGTGTAGAGTCTGCGGTCGTAGTTAACTGCCCAGCCGTAGCCCAGGGGGCTGTCGTAGCCGGAGCGGCTGTTGTAGATCCGCCGAACCGCGATGGGGTAGAGGTTTCCGATGGTAAGATCGGTGCGGGAGGTGGTTTCAGCGCCGGCCAGCAGGTTGATGGGTTTGCCGGCAAGGCCGGGGATATAGCCGTTCATGCTGGGTGCAGGGTCGTCTGCGCAGGCGGCGATGTCGTCGGTGTCATTCATGACGGCATCCTGCCTGGTGGCGCTTTCCGAAACCGCTAGTGCATGGGCAACATCCGGGACATAACCCGAAATGAGAACTGCAAGCAGCAATAAACCTGTCAACCTACGCATGAAATCCTCCTACTAATAATTGGTGGTACATAATACGCTGTTTCTATTCCTTGCACTGGCCGCAATCAGTATCGCCGCAGCACGGGTCGGGATTATTGCAACAAGAGTCTTTACCGCAGCAAGGATCAGGACTTCCACAACAAGGGTCTGGATTTTCACAGCACCTATCAACGCTCGGATCACAAGGGCATCTCCATTCATCAATCGACAGAACAACCGCGATTAAGCCAAAAGGTGAACCATTTGTATTCCAACAGTTCGAGAGATCGATATTGGCGTTACCGCATGTTCCTGTATGTCCGGGTGTATAATCGGGTTGCACTACACACCAGCCACTGGGATCCGGACAAATGCGCGTTCCCGGTTTAACTCGAGATCGGTCGATTACAGCGGTCCACGTAGTTTTTATAGAACCATTAGTGTAAGTGCCGTTTGTTACACCGCACGAATTAGTCCATGCATCATTAACACGTTCTAATGTTGCGGTATTTGTGCATATTCTTTCCCATTGACAGCTATCAGCGGCCATAGCAGAAGATGCAACTATGAATAAATAAGACACGGCGAGAAATAACGCGATTAATTGGTTTATAATTTTAATTCTCATTGACAAGCCTCCAAATTCATAATCACAACAAAAAGCTTATTAAAATTGAAATAAACAGCCCTCACTTCGACAATAACTATAATGATTGATTCAAATATTCATAGGGGCATCTATTCTAATTAGTGATCGTCACCGTTGCCCGAGCTTCACCAATCGCACCACTGACAGGATTAGTAGCACGAATCAGCACAGTATTAACGCCAGAGTACCGCGTCGATATTCTTTTTTCTGTCGTGTCTGTCGCATCAAGCATATTCCAGATAACATCGTGATAACCAGCTGCTTGAAGTTCATCATCCACCACAGTAACTGCAGAACCACTCTGCGGTGATACCGTAATCGTTACTCTTGCCTCACGAGAGAGGTTATACTGAAGGTGTGTTAATTGTCCATAAATGGGGTCTAGAGCGTAAGGATCCGTTTTAGCTTGAAGTATTTTCGGGGTGTCTCCTGTTGTAATAATATAGTTCTCACTCATAATTGATGGCATAAAGCAAGCTGCCACACCACATCCATTAACAATAGAGCCGTTTGTGTCTCGCACGTCCCAGTCAAAACTATAAGTTCCTGGCGCAAACGCAAGACCACTAATCAAATTATAATTTGCATTTTGCCCTAAAATATTTAAATAAACCCTTCCAGGCTGATTTAGTGTGTAGGTTACAGTCAGTGGATCGTTTTGCACTGGATTACAGCTGCTATCTTGAGAACATATAATCGTCCCTGCGTGATATAGTGGCGCTGGATCGTAAGTTGCACTCGTTTCGCCATCTCCCGCAGATAAAACATATAAATATGCTTCATCCGGAACGATATTGCCAAGGCTATCGTGACCATCCCAGGTAAAGGGGTACACTCCACCCGCAGGACAGTTCTTGGTGTCCTGGTAGACCGGCGCACCTGTTGACCCCTTGCTCTCGGGAATAATCTTGATGGTAGCTGTAGCGGCCCGGTTCAAGGTAAAGTAGATCGTTGAAGACTCTGACTTTTCCGTATTTATGACATTGTTGCTGATATTAACGGACAAAATTACTATCGCCTCCAGCCTTATCAACGATGAAGCAGGCGTCGTATTCCCCGCGGTGTCTTCTGCAGTGGCCACAAATAAGTTGTCACCCGCTGCTAATTTAGTTATTGAGCAGCTCCAGGTCGT
Source organism: Nitrospirota bacterium (assembly GCA_963818475.1). Lineage (GTDB taxonomy): Bacteria > Nitrospirota > UBA9217 > UBA9217 > UBA9217 > GWC2-56-14. Next base: position 639,739 of record CAWFSF010000005.1, read on the forward strand.
CGGCGTCGGATAGGTGACCGGTCCCACTACAGCAGGGGTATCTACCGTGATCTTAATTATCGCATTAGATTCCATGGTCCCGGTTATCGTCTGACTTGCGGTATATGTCGGGGACGTCACGGGATCCATGCTGAGCATAGGCGGAACCGTATCAACCAGGAAACCTGCTTCGGCGAAGCCCAATTTACCGATGCTGTTCACCGCTTCTACTCTTACGGTGTGCGTCCCGGAGGATAAGAGGTCAAGATTGCTTCCGGACACTTTTGACACGACGGTTCCATCGACTTTGACCATGACGGTGCCGTTGCTTACTGAATAGTTTAAGAGCGGTGCATTTTGGTTCGTTGCTCCCACTGGGGAGACGATATATACTGACGGCGCAATTGCGTTATAACCGGCTGTAATTTCCTCATCGGTCAAAGCTCGGTTATAAACAGCGACTTCATCGATGAGACCGTTGAAATATTGCCCAGCGCTGCCCAGCGTGCCGATCCGAATCTCACCATTATGTGTATCTACCGTGCCAGTGGGACTCGACTGTACAAACTGGCCGTTCATGAAATATTTAACGGTGCCAGCCCCATCATAGGTAAATGCCACCTGGTTCCATGTATTTAGTGCAGCCACTGATCCTGTGGTCTGAGCAGTATTAAACGGCATCATTTGCAAATGTAGCCGTCCGGAGGAATTGACATAGAACAGTTCGACGTAGTTGATATTCTGTTCTCCATAAACGAATATCCCGTTATAGCTTTTGTTAATGAATGGCTTGACCCAGGCCGTAAACGTCCGTGGGCTGTTACCAATAGGCAAGTTTTTTCCTAATGCGCGATACAAATATTTGACTGATCCATCGAACTGCGCGGCAGCAGTGCCATCTCTTTTATCGCCATTACCGTTGCTAAATATTGAGCCAACCACCGTCAGGTTATTGCCGTTGCCGGATGCGTCGAGCCCATCCCCGTCCAGGTGCCAGAACGCGACAAGGCTTCTATTAAGCGTTGCGAACACGGATGTCGTGTTTCCCGCCATGTCTGCAGCCACGGCAGTAACAACATTCGTCCCGAGCGCCAAACCAGTTATGGTGCAGCTCCACGTTGTTGCCGTTGGATAAGAGACCGGACCGGCTAAGGCGGTGGTGTTTACTGACACCGATATGGTCGCACCCGTCTCCATTATGCCTGTTACCATATACGTAGTCGAAATGACTGAATTGATCTGATCTATGCTCACAAAAGGCGCGGTTGTATCGACGGTGAAACTCACCTCGGCAAAGCCGGGGTTTCCAGCGGTGTCCGTGGCTTCCACGCGGAGCGTATGCGGGCCGTCGAGCAGCGGATCCAACGTAGCCCCGGACACTTTTTGGACGACTGCTCCGTCCACCATTACAATAACGCTGCCATCGCTCACCGTGTATGAGAGAAGCGGCGTTTTATTATTAGTTGTCCCCGCGGCAGGAGACGTAATGATAACTTCGGGTGCGGCCCTATCCAGTGTAATCGTAGCGGCATATGCGCCCGACCAGTTTCCCGCTGCATCCTTGAACATCACCGAGACGGTCTTAGTCCCGTCTTCCGCCGAGAGCGTCCAGGTCTTTGTTGTCGCATAGGGCTCTGGAACGGACCATGCTGCGTCCTCATTTCTAAACTGCATCTCGGCGATATTGCTCGCATCCAGTGCTGTCAAGCCGAGGGTCACCGTTGCATTGTTTGTGGCAATCGCTCCATCGTTGATCACAATATTCCCTGATGCGATCTGATACGGCGTCGTTTCCCTGGAGATTACGCCATTCCCAAGCTGGCCTGACGCGTTATAGCCCCAAGCCCAGAGCGAACCGTTGGATTTTCGCGCTACGGTGTGGTATTGACCGTTCGCAATAGACACCCACACATTTTCAACTCCAATCCGGGTCGGTACATGCTTGTCTGTGGCGGTGCCGTCTCCCAGTTGACCATAACAATTATTGCCCCACGCCCAGAGGGATCCGTCTGATTTGAGTGCTGTGGTGTGAAACTGGCCTGCGACAATATGCGTCCACGCGGCATCGGTCCCGATTTGCACCGGGGCAAGCCTGGTTGTTGTAGTGCCATCGCCCAATTGACCGTTGGCGTTGAGGCCCCACGCCCAGAGCGTGCCATCCGTTTTCAATGCAACTGTATGGGCCGCGCCGGCGGCGATCACTGACCACGTTGTCTCGCCGCCTATGCGAACAGGGGAAAGTCTCTGAACGTTGGTTCCGTCTCCAAGCCGTCCGCTCGAGTTGACGCCCCACGCCCAGAGAGACCCGTCTGATTTGAGTGCGATGGTGTGGTAAAGACCAGCTGCAACATGCGTCCATGTTGTATCTGTGCCTATTTGGGCTGGAGTAGCCCTGTTCGTCGTGGTGCCGTCGCCCAATTGACCGTTGTTGTTCTGCCCCCAGGTCCAGAGTGTCCCGGATTGCAATGCTACGGTATATGCCGTCCCCGTTGAAACAGCTGACCAGTTGTCGGCAAGCCCTACTTGCATGGGCGAGGTTTTATCAATATTCGTGCCGTCACCCAGCTGTCCATTCGCGTTTTCACCCCATGCCCATAGCGTACTGTCCGACTTCAACGCCATTGTGTGTGTGCCCCTTGCCGAGATCACCGCCCAGTTCGCATCGCTCCCGATCTTGACCGGAACAGTTCGCTTAGTTCTCGTGCCGTCTCCCAACTGCCCAGAGTCGTTATTTCCCCACGACCACAATGTTCCATCGTTATTTAAAGCTGTGGTATGTGCCCCCCCTGCTGCGGCCATGGACCAGGAAGTATCAAATCCTATCTGAACAGCAGTAGAGCTATTGGCGCTGGTGGCCTTACCTAACTGCCCGTAGGAATTATCACCCCAGACGGATAGGGTGCCGTCGGTTCTTAGGGCGATGGTATGCCAGTTCCCTCCCGAGACCGCAGTCCACGTCATCCCAGTACCTACCTGTACCGGCGTGCTGCTGTTCGTCGTGGTGCCATTGCCCAGCTGCCCCGCATTATTATACCCCCAGGTCCAGAGGGTGTTGTCTGACTTCAAGGCCGTAGTATAACCACTTCCCGCTGCGACGAAGGACCACGTCGTCCCGCTCCCGACCTGCACAGGGAAATATTTGTTTACGTTGCTGCCGTCGCCCAGTTGGCCCGCATTGTTATAACCCCATGCCCAGAGGGTGCCATCCGATTTTAGCGCGATACTGTGAGAGCCTCCAGCCGCGATCGAAATCCAGGTGCTGTTGGTCCCGACCTGGACCGGTGCATTTATTGCTACTGTCGTGCCGTCGCCCAGTTGCCCGGCATTGTTATACCCCCACGCCCACAGTGTCCCGTCCGATTTGAGGGCCAACGTGTGCTGTCCGCGTGTCGAGATCGCCGACCAATTGGTGTCACTCCCGATTCTGACCGGAGAATTTCGATCAGTAGTCGTGCCGTCGCCCAGCTGCCCTGCATTGTTATACCCCCACGCCCACAGCGTCCCGTCCGTCTTCAAGGCGACTGTGTGTGCGCCTCCTGCCGTAATCGCCGCCCAGTTTGCATCGTTTCCGATCTTGACCGGCGCGGTCCTCTGCGTTGAGGTGCCGTCTCCCAAGCGACCGTTTGCGTTCCCCCCCCACGCCCATAAAGTCCCATCGGATTTCAACGCGATTGTATGTGCGCCCCCTGGCGAGATTGCCGTCCAATTCATATCGTTCCCGACCTGCACAGGGAAATATTTGTTTACAATGCTGCCATCGCCCAGTTGACCGTTACCATTGCTTCCCCAAGCCCACAACGACCCATCGGACTTTATAGCCGTGGTATGATACGCGCCGGCGACTATCTTTATATAAACGTTCTCTGTCGGCGGCGTGGCATCAACAGTAAACGTGACTTCTGCGAAACCGGTTTCTAAAGATGCATTCGTAGCCTCCACATGGACGGTATGTGGGCCGTCGGGCAGCGCATCAAGATTGTCTCCTGAGACCTTTGATACAACGGCGCCACCAACTCTGACAATTGCTGTACCGTCACTGACACTGTAAGAGAGCAACGGAGTATTATTGTTCCCGAGGGTTGCTGTCGGTGAAGTAATTAAAACAGACGGCGGGCTGGCGAATACGTTTGTGGTAAAAACCGGCAGGAGCATCAGGAGAGTGGTCAATATTACCATCACAATTGACTTCCGCGTGGGACGCGTTACAAAGTCATTTCGCATTCTGAGATCCGTCATGAAGTCCTCCGGGATATAAAAGCATATTCATTGAACTATTTATTTAGATCTTTTACAGTGCGTACAATAAAGCGGAGGCAGTGGAATAATGGGCTTGTAACGCTGTGCCAGGGAGGCACGGTAGGGCGGATATGCAGGAATTCTGAATTACGATAGAACTACTTTGATCCCGAATGGTCAGATGGACCGATGCCTTTTCTAGACGATGCGGATAATAATATAACTGCATCTTTCTGTCAATAACAATAGTCCATTTACTCGGGGTAATTTCAGGGGATGTGTCAAAGTTGCAACAGATGAGGACTCTAGTGCACAGGAAGGTTACTTAGTGCAACAAGCTGCTCACTTCTTCGGCAGGTAGGAAATAACAGGTGATAATAACAGGGCTAAGGGTGATCGAAAAAATGACTAAAAACCGCCTATTGTTACAAGCCAACGATTCCAGACCTCTACGTTCCTGCTTTATACTTCCTTACGGCCATTTGCAACGCTTTGCCCGCATCCCGCTTCAGCCAGAAAACACAAAAGACCGATGCAGCAACCACCACAGCAAGACCCTTTTCGCCCCGCTGGATCATCGCGGGACGTCCCACGGCGACGTAGTTGCACCCGTTGCGTGGCGGTTTAGTAGCATCATCATGCCACCGTCTCCGATCTGATGAGCGCCCGTGTGACGATCGAAGTACACGCCAAGGTTCCGGGCGGTCACTGCCTGCTCTTGAAACTCGCCTTCTTCACCGCCATCTCAACAATGGGGATGGTCGGCACGTGCTTCAGGCCGTAGGTCTTTTCCAGGCTGATGTCCGCAGGCACTTCCTCGAGCAGTTTCATGGCAACCTTCTGATCGGCCTGGCGGTACCGGAGCTTCACCTCGACCGCCACCATGCCCGGTTTCTTCGTGGGCCCGACACCGAAGTAAAAGTCCTTGTACCCGCGCGGCGGGATCGTATCGTGGCGCGAGAAGGCGGTCACGGCCCAGGGGTCGATGGCAAAGTGAAGGTCCTTGCCCATGCCCTCGGAGTTCATGACCCGCGTATCGGGAATGAGGATGCCCGGATTCTGAAGCCCGCCGCTGGCGAGCACCACGCTCCCTGCGGCGTCTTTCGCGATAACTTCGAGCCACATCTCGCGCACATTCGTGAGCGAGGTCGTCAGATTATGGCCGGCGCGGACGTTCTTGACCCGCACCTTGATCTCCGCGAGCGCGCCTTTTCGGTAGACGGGATAGACCTCGAGCTCGGCCGCTGCCCTGAGTCGTGCAATGGCGGCATCGAACTTCTTATGGATGTTCACGGCAAGCGGTTCGTCCCCTGCCTTGCGCGCCGCCGCCTCGGCAAGATAGAGCAGGAGATAGTTGGCGCCGCTGAAGCTGTGGCGGTACTCGGAGCGCTGCGGTCTGGTGAAGGTGTCGGCCGTGCGGATGAAGGTCGCCGTATCGACCATGTGACAGTCCTGGCACTGGATCCCCTGCTGGGCGTAGGGGCCGTGCTTCCATTCCAGGTAGGTCGATTCAAGCGGGAAATGGTTGTCGTAATGGTACACCTGGTGGCATCCGGCGCAGAGGTCCGCCTGCAGATGAAGCGGAGACTCGACGCAGTCGTGGAATCCGCCGCCGCATCCTTCCTCCGGTTTGTTCGGCCCCCGCTTGATAAGCTTCGCACCCACGCCGGGAGTGAGGATGAAGGAGCCGTTCTCAGGCTCGTGCGTCGGCGTCTGCCAGTGGGTCACCCCGCTGATGGAGTGGCAGATGTCGCAGGAGACGCCGGCCAGTGCCAGGGGGCTCAGGCCCGCAAGGCCCGGCCCTTTGATCTCGCCGGTGACCACGCCCGCAGGCGAATGGCAGCCCTCGCACTGGCGCGTGACCTCATGCCCCACGGCATGAAAGCCCTTGTTCAGCTCTCCCTGGTAGAGGGGGTCCTGGAAGGCCAGGGCATGGACCGATCCTGTCCATTCTTCGTACTGCTGCGGATGGCATCCCGCGCATACCTCGGGAGCGGTAAAGCCCGCATTCGACTTGTTCCATTTAATAAGCGACGGATAGTAGGGATAGAACTCGCGGTCCACAGGGAAATAATCCGTTCCGGCAAAGCCGGGCGCTGCGAGGAACATACCGGCAGCCAGTACACAAAAGCATAGAGCGATAATGCCATACTGCTTCATATTGATCTCCTTTATTCCATACTCTGTCTCTGAGCGTCCGGATCAGCAGGCCGCTCCGGGAAGATGCCCGGAGCATACTAGGCCTTCTGCTTTATTTCCATTCTCAGGAAATAGCTCAACACGGTCCGGACGGCAACGGTCGAGGCCAGGATGCCGACGCGGTCCCAGGTCGGACTGGCCACGGAACTGATAATGTCTGCGGCAATAAAGATCTCGAGCCCCAGGAGGAGATGAGCGCCGAGCCGCTGGCGGATTTCCTCGCTCCGGCCGATCGGGTCTTTCGCACCCCGCGATACTTTCATGACCAGGAAGGCGGCTGCTGCGTCGACGACGCCCCAGAGCACGATGATCGCGCCGGTGATGCTGATGGCCATGATCACGACCTGCAGAACGCCATGAAGATTCTCCATGAGCAGCCCCTTTCTCGCGCGGCAAAGCCAACCCCGACTCCGGAAGCGCTCTTGCCTTGCATAATCTTATGCTATGAGTATATCAGAATGCGGTAAAAATCAAAAACCTCTTTTCTTTTTTAAGAGGGCATTGACAGGCGCAGTACCGCTCATTGTGCGCAGCTCCCACCTGTGCTATACTGGATTCACTATGAATAGACCGAACCTCGCCGGACTGCCGACTGTCGTGGCAGAAAAGATCGCTCCCATGCTGGATGACCTCCTGGGGCACCAGGCAGCAGGCATCCACTCGATCCATATCGTCGGCAGCGCCGTGATCTCCGACTACAACGAAAAGCTTTCGGACATCAACTCCGTGGCTTCTATCCCGCGTACAAGGCCTCGCTCCTGAACCCCATTGATGCGCTGCGGTATGAGTAACGTTTACACTTGTGTGCTAACCTGCTGCCGGGCATCAATAAAAAAGCGGAGCACCCTCTAAGGGCACTCCGCTTTTCTGTTTTTTCCTACTGGAATCGCTCCCGCTTAATACTGCAGCTCTTGCCCTCAACACAACTGCTTTAGCGGGCCTCCGGTTGTTGAACCGCGTTAGAAGAAACCAGTCAAACGCATGCCAGTATCAGGGTGTGACAACGTCCGTCAACCACCGGGCGGCCTCGAATGATGCCTCACTCCCCACGTTTCGCACGTAGACCCGGATGCTGTAAGTCCCGGCGTTCGTTGGAGTATAGGGGAAGGTGTTCGACGGCCCGTAAGGCTGGATCACGGTCATCACTCCGCTTACCGGGTCCTTCACGGCAAACTGGTACTCCTTGCTCTCTCCACCATCCGTTGCGGTAGCCGTGAAGGTCACCGGCGTGTTTACCAGCCGTGGGCTAAGAGGGCTGGCGGATAGAGTCGCTCTCGTAACAGGAGCGCTCGCAAGAACATTGTCGGTTAACCACTGTACCGCCTCGTATACTGCGGCGCTCCCTTCGTTCCGCACGTAAACCCGGATGCTGTAGGTACCAGCGTCCGTCGGGGTATAGGGGAATGTGTTCGAAGGCCCGTAGGGCTGGAGCACGGTCATCACTCCGCTTGCCGGGTCCTTCACGGCAAACTGGTACTCCTTACTCGTGCCACCGCCGGTCGCCGTTGCTGTGAACGTCACCGGCGTGTTCACCAACCGCGGGCCTGCAGGGCTCGCGGCCAGGGTCACGCTTGTGACCGGAGAGCTCGTAACAACATTGTCGGTGAACCACTGTACCGCCTCGTATGACGCCGGGCTCCCCACGTTCCGCGCATAGACCCGGATGGTGTACATCCCCGCAGCCGTCGGGGTATAGGGGAAGGTGTTCGACGGCCCGTAAGGCTGGATCACGGTCATCACTCCGCTTACCGGGTCCTTCACCGCGAACTGGTACTCCTTGCTCTCTCCACCACCGGTGGCCGTAGCTGTGAAGGTCGCCGGCGTGTTCACCAGCCGCGGGCCTGCAGGGCTCGCGGCCAGGGTCACGGTTGTGACCGGAGAGCTCGTAACAGCACTATCGGTGAACCACCGCGCCGCCTCATATGAGACCGGGCTCCCTACGTTCCGAACGTAAACACGGATGGTATACGTCCCCGCAGCCGTCGGGGTATAGGGGAAGGTGTTCGAAGGCCCATACTGCTGGAGCACGGTCATCACTCCGCTTACCGGGTCCTTCACGGCAAACTGGTACTCCTTGCTCGTTTCACCGCCGGTCGCCGTTGCTGTGAACGTCACCGGCGTGTTCACCAGCCGCGGGCTCGCGGGACTGGCCGTGAGCGTTACCGATGAGACAGGGACCAAAGTCGTAACGTTGAAAACAGCTGAGACGCTGCCGATTGTGAGGGACGCCGTGGTCGTGGTCGAGTAATTTTGAGACGATGTCTGACGGACTCGCACGCTGTACCCATTGTTCACGGTCCCCGTAGCACTGGTCCATATTCCGCTGCCATTGACCTCGTACTCGCCGCCGGCAATCGAGATCGCGACAGCGCTGTTGATGCCGGTCACGGTTATGGTATTCGACATGACCTGCGTGTTCACTGCGATGCTGGTTTGAGCGATAAAGCTGAAGGAATCCGGCATTGTATCGTATGCAACAATCTTTCGGATACGGCTGTTACTCATGTCGGCAATATAAACATTTCCTGTACTGTCAAAAGCAACACCAGAAGGATTGTTGATGTTTGCCGCAGTGGCAGGGCCGTAGTCACCTGCAAAACCGAAGGTTCCGCTTCCTGCTATCGTAGTGATTAATCCGGTTATTGCATCTACCTTCCGGATACGGTGATTATAAGTATCAGCAATATATATATCCCCGCTGATAGTTACGCTCACCCCAAACGGCATATAAATTGCGGCGGACGTGGCAGCAACATTGTCACCGGAATATCCGGATGCTCCATTTCCCGCCACAGTCGTTATCACTCCTGTCGTTGCATCTACCTTCCTGATACGGTTATCATTTGTGTCCGCAATATAAATATTCCCTGAACCATCTACCGCTAGTCCACGCGGACTAGCAAGGCCTGTTGACGTAGCAGAGCCATTATCTCCAAAATAACCGTAAGCTCCACTACCAGCTACTGCAGTGATCACACCTGTTGTTACGTTTACTTTTCGAATACGGTAGTTATTGGTGTCCGCGATATAGATATTGCCTGCACTATCAAGGGCAATTCCTCGGGGAGCGCTGAGCCACGCTGACGTAGCCGGCAAATTGTTTCCGTAATATCCGGACGATCCAGTTCCCGCCACGGTCGTGATCACTCCTGTTGTAGCATCGACCTTCCGAACACGATTGTTATTTGTGTCCGCAATATAAATATTTCCGTGACTGTCGACCGCTACGCCAGCATACTCGCCGTCAGTGATCGTTACAGGTGCAGCGGCCTCCAGGCCGGACACCGTAATGCTATTCGAGGTAATCAATGTATCGACTGTCACGTTCGTCTGGCCCGCAAAGGCGAATGGATCGGGTATGGTATCAGGCACGAGGGTGGTGACGCTGAAGGTGTCGGACACGCCTCCGATGGTAAGTGTCGTATCGGTCCTTGTACCGCCAACGGGAGACGAGACCTGGCGCACACGAAGCACATCGTTATACACAACCGTCCCGCTCGCGCTCGACCAGACTCCACTCCCGTTGACCTCATACTCTCCATTGGTGATGGCAACTGACGTCGGCATGCTAATGCCGGTTACAATAATGCTGTTTGAGGTGATCAGTGTGCTCAACATCACGTTCGTCTGGTCGATAAAGACGAACTGGTCATCTGGCACGAAGGTCGTGATACTGAAGGTGTCGGACACTCCTCCTATGGTGACGGCCGTGTCAGTCCTCGTCCCATCGAGCGGCGAAGAGACCTGGCGCACACGAACCGTGTCGTTATTCGCAACAGTCCCGCTCGCGCTCGACCACATGCCGTTTCCGTTTATCTCATATTCCCCGCCAGATATATATATCGTGGCCGGCGCTTCGATGCCGACGACGATGATGCTGTTCGAGGTAACAAGTGTACTCGTAGTAACGCCTACCTGATCAACGAAGGAGAACGGATAGGGGGTAGTTCTTGCGGCCCGCGTCGTGACTTGGAAATCCGCGGATTTCCCACTAATAGTCAGCTTCGTTGTGGTCATCGTGCTGAAGTTCGGTGACGATAATTGCTTTACACGCACCACATCTCCGGCCGTCACTGTGGAAGGCGTTGTTGTTGAATAGGGGCTGAATGAAAGACCACCGTCCGTTGAGACCGAATACCAGCCGCCTGTAATCGATATAGGGACAGACGTATTGATCCCGCTGACGGTTATCGATAGCGAAGTGACCTCGGCATTTCGCTCCGCATTGGTCACGCTATAAAGGTAAAATACATCCGGCGTTACATCGGCATTAATTAAAATCATAACGCCATCATCACTAGTAACGGCCAGGTCGATCCTTCCATCTTTGTCAAAATCGCCGGCGGTCAATCTCCTGATGTAATTACTTCCCCAGACCATATCCTGCCCGCGGGTAAAAGTGCCGTCTCCATTTCCCTGCAATATTGAAAGCTCATGGGCGGAGCTGGACGTCACTGCCAGATCCAGTTTGCCGTCTCTATTAAAATCACCGGTGACGATGGACTCCAGTGAACTGTTCGCGGCGATATAGTCGGTATGCGGGCCGAGCGTTCCGTCACCATTGCCCATAAGAATGGAAACATCTGCAGCATACGAACTTGCTGCTGCCAGGTCCAGTTTGCCGTCGCCGTTAAAATCACCAACCGTGATCGCTGTTGGCGCATTTGCCGTCACATATGGGGCCGTCGCTTGGAACGTTCCATCTCCATTCCCGATGAGAACTGAAACAGCATTTGAACCACGATTCGCCACTAACAGGTCTATTTTACCGTCCCGATCGAAGTCTCTGGCGATAACGTCAAAAGGACCTGCGCCTGCTCCATAGCTTACGGCCGCAAGGAAACTGCCATCTTCCTTTCCAAGCAAGATTGAAACATCATTGCTTCCACTATTCGCCACCGCCAAGTCGGCTATGCCGTCCCCGTTGACATCCGTTGATAGAAGCGCTCTGCAATATGACCCTGCTGCATAGTATACAGATGGCTGGAAAGTACCGTCACCAACGCCGAAACGAACGGATATGTTATTGTTGCTGCCATGTGCAACGGCCAGGTCGATCTTCCCATCTCTATTGAAATCGCCAGTGGCAACACCACTTCGATACGCCGCAGATGCCGTGATGGAAGCTGAGAAAGTTCCATCGCCGGTTCCCGATAAAAGGGAAATGTTGTGAACATTGTCGTTATAGTCTGCCACAACAAGATCCAGGCTGCCATCTTTGTTAAAGTCTGCCGCGGTAATAGCTTCACTGTAGATATAAGGATAAATTTCGGACTGCACAAGAAACGTGCCGGACGGCTCGAGCACAGTCGTGTTCATCGCAACAGCTATCTTATTGCTTGCGGCATATGCCACCACAATGTCCGTCTTCCCGTCACCATTCAGGTCATCTGCAACCGCTGCGACGACCCCGTTGTTTTCTACTTGAAGTCCATTTCCCCATGGAAGAGTTCCACCCTTGCCATTTCCATAGTAAATCATTGCATTATACAAACTCACATCCCGCGTCACTATATAATCTACATTGCCGTCTCCATTAAAGTCCCCTGTTGCCAAAAATGTTGGATAATTGCCCACACCATTGTTCAAAATCGTCTGGAAGGTGCCGTTGCCATTCCCCTTTAAATGAGAAACCCATCCGCTTCCATAGCTCGCGACCAGGAGATCCAACTTCCCGTCGCTGTCGAAATCGACAATAGCAACAGCCCTCGGCCCGCTCCTCACGCTCGTAGTGGCCGCTGCCTGGAACGTGCCGTTACCATTCCCGTTCAGTATAGAGATGGTGGCATCATTCTCATTGGTCACCACCAGGTCAAGGCTGCCATCGCCGTTAATATCGCCAATCGCGATCGATGATGGAGCGTTGCCTGAAGCGTAAGTGATCGCGGTTTGGAACGTAGCATCCCCATTCCCCAGAAGGATCGAGACATTGCCGCTCCCCCCATTAGCGACAGCCAGGTCAGGCTTACCATCACGGTTAAAATCACCGACGGCAATAGCAGCAGGTGCGTCGCCTGCAGCATAGTTTGCAGCGGCCCGGAACGTTCCGTCCCCATTCCCCAGTAATACAGAAATAGATGCGCCCGCAGCCGCGAGATCGGTCTTTCCATCGCCGTTAAAATCTGCTGCAAGGATCCCAACCGGACTTGCAGCGACGGCATAATTTACTGCAGGATTGTACGAGCCGGTCCCTGTTGATAGGAGTATTGATATGTTGTCGCTATACCGATTCGCCGTGGCAATATCGCGTTTTCCGTCACGATTAAAGTCGGCGATTACTATTGCGTTAGGACCAGATCCCGTTCCAAGATGGTTCGGTGAAGCGAAGACCGCCAGTCCTTCAGCTGAAGCTGACGACGTGATACTTAGAAGTGCAAAAATCAAGACGAAAGCGATGGAAAGCTTTTTCTTCTTAATAACGGAACTGGGAAGAAGATGGGACATAAGCATTTTTATCATGTTGATCTCCTTAAATCTGCGGCAACAGTCGAAGTGGCATTTGTAGCCCCGTCAATGACACTCACGCTAGCGTTGCCTCTATTTCCCACGTATATTTTTTTCGTTCAGGATTCACTGCCACAAGCCCTAGGCTCAGCCCCACCGCAACAGTGACGGTGTTCGTCTTACCGTCTATCACGGTCACATTTTGTCTGTCGAAATTAGTCACGTATGTCCTGTTGATGACTAAGGTTCACCGCTACTTCTATAGGATTCAATCCGACGGGTATGGTAGCAGTCACATATTCGGCTTGCGCTGCCAGGCTCCCCACGTTCCAGGCGCTCACCTGAATGGTGAAAACCATGTCCAAATCTTTGCTATGCATAATGAATGGAACGCAACCGTAGCTTAAAAGCGTAGGATAGCCCGGGAGAGAAATGCAGCCGTTAGTGAAAAAATGTAAATTTTTCCAATAGGGCCATGCAATTTTGAATGGTCGCAGTATAGATGCAGTATCCTGCAATGTACATTAAAAAATCAGGGTAATTTAAGGGTAATGGGTTTTAGCTTGACAAGACAACTATTTTCAGATGCAACAGCTTTTCACACTCGCCAATATGCCAATTTAACAGTGTTCTACGGGAACCCCAGAAATCCATCCGAACGCTGCGCTGAAAGATCAAACTTGCAGCGATTCAACCTTTGGCCCTGACCCGCTCCCACATATTGTACCGACCGGCCACCTGTGCTATACTGGTTTCACTATGAATAGACCGAACCTCGCCGGACTGCCGACTGTCGTGGCAGAAAAGATCGCTCCCATGCTGGATGACCTCCTGGGACACCAGGCAGCAGGCATCCACTCGATCCATATCGTCGGCAGCGCCGTGATCTCCGACTACAACGAAAAGCTTTCGGACATCAACTCCGTGGTCGTGCTGCACCAGATGGACCTTGAGTTCATCGAGTTCCTTGCCCCGCTCGGCAAAAAATACGGCAAGAAAAAGATCGCGGCCCCGCTCGTGATGACGCCGGTTTATATCGAGGACTCGCTCGACGCCTTTCCCAGTGGAGTTCCTCGATTTCAAGCTCATCCACAAGACCATCTACGGGCCGGACCTGTTCACCGGCCTTCAGATCCTTCCCGCGAATCTGCGGCTTCAATGCGAACGGGAGATCAAGACCAGGCAGATCCATCTGCGCCAGGGCTATATCTCGTCGCTCGGGAAGAAAGAGCACCTCTCCGCTCTGCTCGTCCGGTCCTTCACCGGGTCCATGGCGCTCTTCCGCGCGATCATCTCACTGCTCGGCAAAGAGCCGCCCATCCCCCGTCAGCAGGTCATCCGTCTCTTTAAGGAAACAACCGGCGTGGACACTGCCGTATTCGAAAAGATCCTCCTGCTCAAGTCCGGGAACGTCAAGCTTTCGGAACAGGACCTGCGCTCCTTGTTCGAACAGTACTACAACGCGCTCGAAGCCTTTGGAAAGACCATCAATGCTCTCCCGCACTAACAAGCTCATCATCCTGCTGCCACTCTTCCTGGCGCTCATTGCCCCGCTCGCTACGGCATCGACACCCAAGCCTCCGGCCATGCCGCGCGACTACGTGGTCGACCTGGCCGGGGTCATGGACGGAAACTCCAGCGTACGGTTGAACGCATTGCTTCGGGAACTGGAACAGAAGACCACGGCGCAGGTGCTGGTGCTGACGGTCCAGAGCCTTGACGGAGAGAGCATCGAGGAATTCGCCCTCACGACCAAGGAAACCTGGAAGCTCGGCCAGAAGGGCAAGGACAACGGCGTGCTGATCGTGGTTGCGGTGCAGGACCGGAAGTACCGCATCGAGGTCGGCTATGGCCTGGAAAGCATCCTTCCCGACAGCATGGTCGGCACCATCGGCAGGGAGTACCTGGTCCCCTATTTCAGAAAGGGCGACTACGGAGGCGGGGTCTCGGCTGCCGCCCTCGCCATCATCCAGACCATCGCGGCCAGCGAAGGCGTCCAGATCACGAACATGCCCGAAGTCAGGCAGCCGCGGGGCAGCGTACAAACCAGGCCGCTCGGCAAATTTCAAACGGTCATGATGGTCATTTTATTTATTGTGGCCGTCATTCTGTTCATAACCCATCCCGGCCAGTGTTTCCTTCTTATACTGGCCTCGTCCATGGGCGGCCGCGGAGGCGGCTGGTCAGGAGGCGGTGGCGGCTTTGGCGGTGGCGGAAGCTTCGGCGGAGGAGGCGGCGGTTCCGGAGGAGGCGGCGGAGCGTCCGGAGGGTGGTAGAATAATACCAGGAACGACCATTGGCGCAGATCGACGCAGATGTTCGCAGATAAAACGAGACATTCAGTTTGAAAAGGTCCTTCACTAAAGAGTTTTTTAATCTGTGTTAATCCGCGTTCATCCGACGTTATCTGCGTCCAAGTGCTTTTTTAGATTTTAATAAAAAATGGAGGATACCATGAGCAACGGAGTAAAAACAGTACTGATCATTCTCGGCATCATCGCGGTGGTCGCCATCGGCATGGTCCTGTACGGAGTGGGCCAGTACAACCACGTCGTGACCATGGACGAGCAGGTGAAGTCCCAATGGGCGCAGGTGGAGAACCAGTTAAAACGGCGCTACGACCTGATCCCGAACCTGGTCAATACAGTCGCTGGCTATGCCAAGCACGAAAAGGAGCTCTTCGAGAATCTTGCCAACGCGCGGACAAAGTATTTCCAGGCGCCGACGCCGCAGGGAAAGATCGCTGCCTCGCAGCAGCTCGAAGGCCTGCTGTCGCGCCTTCTCGTCCTGCAGGAAACCTATCCCCAGCTGAAGGCGAACGAGGGATTCCTGAAACTGCAGGACAGCCTGGAAGGCACCGAGAACCGGATCGCTGTGGAGCGGAAGCGCTATAACGACGACGTACGGACGCTGAACACCTACCGCAGGTCGGTCTTCGGAAGGTTCTTCGCGTCCCTGGCCGGCGTCGGTGAGGCAGCCTACTTCGAGATCCCGGAAGCTGAGAAAGAAGCGCCCAAGGTAATGTTCCCGTAACCTTCGACATCATGCTTGCTTTGCGTTTCCTTGACGGCCGGGACGGAGTCGAAATGACCCCTCCCGGTCTTTTGTTTTTTTTCCGCCGTCGTCAAATGTGTCCGCGCTGCTTCACCCGGCGGCATCGTCATAATGAACTCGCGCAACGCATTCCTTGGACACGGCCTGTAAAAAGGGCTTGCTTTTATTGCCTACCTGGGCTAATGTAAGTGCCTGCTTACATGAAAAAAACCGATACAAAAAAACGATTGCTCGAGGCCACGCTCAAACTGATCTCCGACAAGGGCTATATGGGCGCCACCACGCGCGAGATCGCCCGGGAAGCGGGCGTGACCGAACTCACCCTGTTCCGGCATTTCGGCTCAAAGGAAAAACTTTTTAAAGAGCTGCTCGGCAGCTATACCTTTCTTCCCAAGCTGAAGGAACTGCTGCCCGAGCTGGAGGGCCTTTCGAGCAGGGAAGCACTGGAGCTCATTGCCACGCGTTTTCTGCTGACCCTGAAAGAGCGGAAGTCCATGGTCAAAATCATGTATTCCGAGTACACGTCCTACCCTGAGAATATCAGGGAGGTGTATAATAAATTTGTGCAGGAGATGCGGACCACGGTGGCGTCCTTTTTTGAAGGCCTGCAAAAACGTGGCGTGCTTCGAAAGAACATATCGCCCGCCATGACGGCCCGAATGTTCCTCTGGATACTTTTATCCTATTTCAGGTCCGAGGAGATCATGCAGTCTTCCGGCATGAAAAAGGCCTCCATGGAAAAACACATCCGCGAGATGATCGACATCTTCATGTCCGGGACCATGATTGACAACACGTAACGAAAGCACGAAACAGGAGGGCATTATGCGAAAACTGCACATCTTCAGTCCCCTGATCACCCCCGTTACCGCCCTATCCGCATTGCTGTTGTTCATAGCGCCCGCCTTTTCAGAGGAACCGGTTCCGCCGGTGAGCCAGGAGGAAAAGCCGTCGCGCGCTCAGCAGCCTGAAATAACGACGGCCGCAGACACCGGGCAGATCCTGCAGGGAGAGATGATCACCCTCGCGCGGAGCATCGGGATCGCGCTTAAAAAGAATCCAGCTATTGTTGCGGCCTTCAACGTCGTCGAGGCCGGCAAGGGCCGGGTCGGCGTGGCGCGGTCGGGCTATTACCCGCAAATCTCCGCGCAGGGCGGGTACACCAGGATCAGCCCCATGCAATCGACACCAACCGGGACCTTCCTGCGACTGAACAACTATGACCAATACAGCGGCAGCGTGTCAGCCAGCCAGAACCTGATCGACTTCGGCAAGACCTCGTCCCAGGTCAACATCTCGAAATACAACCTCGAAGCGTCACGTTCGGACCTCAACACTACATCGGACCAGGTCATTTTCAACGTCAAGCAGTCCTACTACAACGTGTTGCAGGCGCGGCGCAGCCGTGACGTGTCTGCTGACATCGTTAAGCAGTTCCAGCAGCACCTCGATCAGGCAAAGGGATTCTATGATGTCGGCACCAGGGCAAAGATCGACGTGACCAAAGCCGAGGTCGACCTGAGCAACGCCCGGTTGAACCTGATCAGGGCCGAGAACGCCCTCAAGATCTCCTGGGTCGTCCTGAACAATGCCATGGGCATGCCTCAAGCTCCGGAGTACACACTCGAGGACGACCTGGCGATCCATAAGTTCGAGATCTCTTCTGAAGAAGCGCTGAAGCGCGCCTACGAAAACCGTCCCGATCTCAGATCGCTCATTGCGAAACGCGAGGCGGCAGAGGAGGCCATCGGCCTTGCGCGCACCGGCTACTATCCGGCCCTGACGGGAAGCGCGAGCTACGGCATGTCCGGCGAGGATTTTCCGCTTGACCATGGCTGGAGCGCCGGCGTGGTCCTGACCATCCCCCTGTTCAATGGTTTTTTGACCTCCCACCAGGTCGCGGAAGCAAAAGCAAACCTGTACGCGCTGAAAGCAAATGAAGAAACGCTGCGGCAGCAGGTGCTGCTCGACATTCAACAGGCCTACCTGAACCTGCAGCAGGCGAACGACAGCATCGCCACCGCGGAGCTCGCCGTACAACAGGCCCGGGAGAACCTGGACCTCGCGAACGGCCGCTATGCTGCGGGCGTCGGCAGTCCCATTGAGGTCACTGATGCTTTTGCAGCCTATACCAATGCCCAGGCATCATATACGAACGCGCTCTACAGCTACAAGATCGCACAGGCAAGCATCGAGCAGGCCATGGGCGCGCGATAAACATCCGGAGAGGAGCAGCATGAAGAAAGGCAGCAACCCCAGATGGTCCGCTACTACACAGATATTCCTGATGACGCTCCTTGCCGTGGCCGCGTCACCTGCCTGCTCCAAGGCAAAACAGCCTCCGCCGAAGGTCGTACCCGTGGTCGCCGAACAAGCTGACCGGAAAAACATCCCCTTGCAGGTCAAGGCGATCGGGAACGTCGAAGCGTTCAATGCCGTATCGATCAAGACCCTGGTCGGCGGGGCCGTGGAGGGAGTGTACTTTCGGGAAGGACAGGATGTTGCCAAAGGCTCGCTGCTGTTCAAGATAGATCCCGCCCCTTACGAGGCCGCGCTCAGGCAGGCTGAGGCGAACCTCGCGCGCGACCTGGCACAGTCAAAAAATGCCGAGGAGCAGGCCAGAGCGGTACGCCATCCTGGTGGAGAAGGATTACGTTGCCAAGGACCAGTACGACCAGATCCGGGCCAATGCCGACGCTCTGGCAGCCGTGGTCGACGCGGACCGGGCCGCTGTCGAGAACAGCAGGCTCCAGCTGTCCTACTGCACCATCAAGGCGCCCATCAACGGCCGCGCCGGCAGCGTGCTTGTCAATGCGGGCAACATCATCAAGGCGAACGATCTCGCGCTCACGACCATCAACCAGATCGTGCCGATCTATGTCGCCTTTTCACTGCCGGAACAGAACCTCGCGGACGTCAAAAAATATTCTGCACGAGGCGAGCTCCAGGTCGAGGCGAGCATCCCCGGCGATGAAACGCGGCCCGTCCGGGGAGAGCTCACCTTTATCGACAACGCCGTGGACAGGACGACCGGGACCATCAAGCTCAAAGGGACCTTCAAGAACCTCGACAAGCGGCTCTGGCCGGGACAGTTCGTGGACGTTATCCTGACGCTGACCACGGAGCGAGACCGGGTCATCGTGCCGTCGCAGGCCGTACAGACAGGCCAGCAGGGCCAGTACGTCTATGTGGTCAAGGATGACCTGACGGCCGATCTCCGCGTCGTGTCGCCCGGCAGGACCTATCAGACCTGGACCATCATCGAAAAAGGCGTAGACGCGGGAGAAAAGGTCGTGACCGACGGGCAGCTCCGGCTGGTGCCGGGGGCGAAGGTGGAGATCAAGAACGAGAAGCAGGAAAATGGCAAGCAGGAATCCAGGTCGGAAAATTTGAACCACGGAGGCACGGAGACACGGAGTAAGGAAGAACCGAAAACACAGAACTCCAAGCCGAAGTGATTTTCTGTAAGCGAAAAACAGCACAAGCGTATTTCGGTAAAATTTCATGGCCGCGGTTTATTGTTTCCTCCGTGACTCCGTGCCTCCGTGGTGAAGGATTTAATTGATGAATATTTCCGAACTCTCCATACGCCGTCCGGTCATGACCACCCTGGTCATGCTCTCGATCCTGTTCGCGGGCATCGCCGGGTACCGGCTCTTGCCGGTGTCCGACCTGCCGAACGTGGACTTTCCCACGATCCAGGTGACCGCGAACGTGCCAGGCGCTTCCCCCGAGACCATGGCCTCTGCCGTGGCCACGCCGTTGGAGAAGCAGTTCTCGACCATCGCGGGCATCGATTCCATGACCTCGACCAACGGCCAGGGAAGCACCCGGATCACGATCGTATTCGACCTCAGCAGGGACATCGATGCCGCGGCCCAGGACGTCCAGTCGGCCATTGCTTCCGCGGCGCGCCAGCTGCCGGAGGACATGCCGAGCCCGCCGTCGTTCCGCAAAGTAAATCCGGCCGACTCGCCGGTGCTCTACCTCGCCCTCAGTTCTCCCACGATGCCGCTCTCCGCAATAGACGATTACGCGCAGACCATTATTTCCCAGCGCATTTCCATGGTGAGCGGCGTGGCCCAGGTCCAGGTCTACGGATCACAGAAGTACGCCGTTCGCGTTCAGCTCAATCCCCGCTCCCTGGCAAGCAGGGGGATCGGCATCGACGAGGTGGCGGGCGCGGTCTCACGCGCGAACGTGAACCTTCCGACCGGCACGCTTGAAGGCGCAAACCAGGCGTTTACCATACAGTCAACAGGGCAGCTCCTGGACGCAAAGGCATACCGTCCGGTCATCGTGGCGTACCGCGGCGGAGCGCCCGTGCGGCTCCAGGAACTGGGCAACGTGATAGACAGCGTGGAGAACGACAAGGTCGCCGGCTGGTTCAAGGACACCCGGGCGATCATTCTCGCCATTCAGCGCCAGCCGGGCACGAACACGGTCGAGGTCGTGGATTCGATCAGGAAGCTCATTCCGACGTTCCGCCAGCAGATCCCGGCCTCGGTGAACCTCGAGGTCCTGTTCGACCGGTCGGAATCCATTCGCAACTCGGTTCATGACGTTCAATTCACCCTGGTCCTGACGGTTTGCCTGGTTGTGCTCGTGATCTTTCTGTTCCTCCGCAACCTCTCCGCTACCGTCATCCCGAGCCTGGCGCTCCCCATGTCCGTGGTGGGCACCTTTGCCGTCATGTATGTCCTCGACTTCAGCATGGACAACATGTCGCTCCTGGCGCTCACGCTGTCCGTCGGATTCGTGGTGGACGACGCCATCGTGATGCTCGAGAACATCATCCGGCACATGGAGATGGGCGAGCCCGTCATGGAAGCCGCGCTCAAAGGCTCCAAGGAGATCGGCTTCACCATCCTGTCCATGACCATCTCGCTCGTGGCGGTCTTCATCCCCGTGTTCTTCATGGGCGGCATCATGGGACGGCTGCTGCATGAGTTCGCGGTCACCATCGGCATGTCGATCCTGATCTCCGGTTTTGTCGCCCTGACGCTCATCCCCATGCTGACCTCCCGCTTTGTCCGGCCCCACGGGAAGGAACAGCACGGCAGACTGTACCAGGCGTCAGAGCGCTTCTTCGCCAACATGCTGCATTTTTATGAGCGGACACTGACCATCGTGCTCCGGCACCGGCTGACCACGATGCTCGTCTCCGGGGTCGTTCTTCTCGCGACCGGGTTCCTGTTCTGGTACATGCCGCAGGGTTTTCTCCCGAGCGAGGACACGGGCCAGTTGGCCATTGTCACGGAGACAGCGCAGGGCACCTCGTTTGATTCAATGAAACAGCACCAGCAGGCCGTGGCCGCCATCGTGCTGAAGGACCCGAACGTGGATGCCTTTATGTCGAGCGCAGGCGCGGGCGGCGCCAGTTCAGCCGGGAATCAGGGCCGTTTCTTCATCCGGCTCAAACCGCGCTCCGAGCGAAAACTGCACGTGGACCGGGTGATCCAGCAGCTCAGGCCAAAACTCGCGCAGGTCCCCGGGATCATGGCGTTTCCGCAGAACCCGCCGCCGGTTCGCCTGGGCGGGACGATCACCAAGAGCCTCTACCAGTTCACGCTTCAGAGCCCTGATATCGACGAGCTCTACGAGAATGCCCCGAAGCTTGAGGCGAAGCTGCGCGAATCGCCGATGCTGCAGGACGTGACGAGCGACCTGCAGATCAAGAACCCCCAGGTGAACGTGGAGATCGACCGCGATAAAGCGTCAGCCCTCGGCATCACCGCCACGCAGTTTCAGACAGCGCTCCAGGCCGCATACAGCAGCCAGCAGATCACGACCATTTACGCCCCGAACAACCAGTACCGGGTCCTGATGGAACTGGAGCCGGAGTACCAGCGGGACCCGGCCTCGCTCTCCCTGCTGTACATCCGCTCGTCAGACAACCAGCTCGTCCCGCTCCGGACCGTGTCAAAGCTTTCTCAGAGCGTGGGGCCTCTGTCGGTGAACCACCTGGGCCAGCTGCCGGCGGTCACGCTCTCGTTCAACACCCGTCCCGACGTGTCCCTCGGGACCGCGGTCGATGCGGTGAACAAGGTCGCCCGGGACACGCTCCCGGCGTCGATCACCACGAGCTTCCAGGGCACGGCGCAGGCGTTTGAGGAATCCATGCAGGGGCTGGGCATGCTGCTTCTCGCCGCGACGCTCGTGATCTACATCGTGCTCGGCATCCTGTATGAGAGCTTCATCCATCCGCTCACGATCCTGTCGGCGCTGCCCTTCGCGGGCTTCGGCGCGCTCGTGACGCTGCTCATCTTCGGGTCCGACCTGAACGTCTATGCTTTCGTGGGCGTGATCCTGCTCGTCGGGCTCGTGAAAAAGAACGGCATCATGATGATCGACTTCGCTCTCGATGCGCAGCGCAGGGAGGCGGCAACGCCCCACGATGCCATTTTCAAGGCCTGCATCATCCGGTTCCGGCCGATCATGATGACCACCATGGCCGCGCTTCTGGGCACCCTGCCGATCGCCCTCGGTTTCGGAGCAGGGGCTGAATCACGCCGCCCTCTCGGCCTTGCCGTGGTCGGCGGGCTGCTCTTTTCGCAAACACTGACACTCTATGTCACCCCGGTCGTGTACCTCTATATGGACCAGCTCCAGCGGAAGCTCAATTCGCTGCATATATTTCAGGCGCGAAAAAAAGCGAGTGGCCATGAGTAGCGCGTTACGAATAATTTCCAAGTAAACTGACAAAAAATATCGCCACGAAGGCACGAAGACACAAAGAACGTCTGGAATATTATCAGCGGCAATGATTCTGAACCCAAAGACACTCAGGCATCTCTTAGTGCCTTCGTGTCTTCGTGGCAAATTGGTTCCGGTTTGTCCGAGTTAGGACTTCATATGATAAAACAAAAAATTATCCTCAGCCTCATCGTCACGCTCCTGTTCAGCTGCAAAGGGGACGCGCCTTCGTACAAGACCGAACCCGTGTCCCGCGGCGATATCCAGCAGAGCGTGACCGCAACGGGAACGGTCAATGCCGTGACAACCGTCCTGGTCGGCACCCAGGTGTCGGGCACGATCAGGAATCTTTATGTGGATTTCAATTCCCGGGTCACCAAAGGCCAGTTGATCGCCCTGATCGATCCCGAAATGCTCGAAGCGCAGGCAGCCCAGGCGCGGGCGAATGTGGAAAAGGCCGATGCGACCTACCGCGATGCCGACCGGACGCTGAAACGAAACCGGGAGCTCTTCACCAAAAACCTGATCCCCCGCAGCGATCTCGACACGGCGGAAACCAACTTTGACAGCGCCCGGGCGCAGCTGGAGCAGGCTAAAGCCGCCCTCAGGGTGTCGGAAACGAACCTCCGGTACACCCGCATCCTGTCCCCTGTGGACGGCATCGTGATCTCCCGGAACGTGGATATCGGCCAGACCGTTGCGGCCAGTTTCCAGACGCCGACGCTCTTCACCATCGCCCAGGACCTTACCAAGATGCAGATCAATACGAGCATCGCGGAGTCCGATATCGGCGTCGTGAAGGTCGGACAGGCGGTGGAGTTCACCGTGGATGCCTATCCCGATACCCTGTTCAAAGGAACGGTGTGGCAGAAGCGGCAGGCGCCCATAACCGTGCAGAACGTGGTCACCTATGATGTGGTGATCAAGGTCGACAACCGCGACCTGAAACTGATGCCCGGGATGACCGCCAATGTTTCGATCATCATCACAACGCAGCGCGATGTACTCAGGATCACGAATGCAGCCATGCGGTTCCGGTTCACCGAGCGAACAAGAACTGCCCCCGCCCCGGGTGCGGCAGCAAAAGCCAATGCCGGCGCACAGGAGAAAAAGGGACCAGCCGTCTGGGTCCTGGAGAATGGAAAGCCCCGGCGCGTCGCCATAGAACCCGGCATCAGTGATGGCAACTATACTGAGATCGTGTCCGGGGACCTCAAGGAGGGGCAGGCCATTATCGTTGAAGCGGTGAGAAAGAACAAAACGCAGACCCAGTCCGGTCCGAGGATGTTCTAAGAACTTTCAACCCTCCCCAACCCCTCCCATGTAAGGGAGGGGCTACTGCTAACATCCTTTCCCCTGGTGGGAGAGGGCTGGGGTGAGAGGGAGGATTATGGCGCTCATCGAAGCACAGAAGATCAGCAAGGTATACCGGCTCGGCGACATCGATCTGCGCGCGCTGGACCATATATCTTCGACCATCGAAAAAAGCGAGTTCGTCGCCATCATGGGCCAGTCAGGCTCGGGCAAATCAACGTTCATGAACATCCTCGGCTGCCTTGACACACCAACGGAAGGACACTACTTCCTTGACGGCATCGATACGGGTCAGCTTTCCCGGGACGATCTTGCCGAGATCAGGAACAAAAAGCTCGGCTTTGTGTTCCAGGGCTTCAACCTGCTGTCGCGCACCTCGGCCCTGGAGAATGTGGAACTGCCCATGCTCTACAACGGATTCCCTGCGCACGAGCGACGGGATCGGGCCCGGCAGGCGCTCAAGAACGTCGGGCTCGAAGGCCGCGAAGGCCATCATCCGAACCAGCTCTCCGGCGGCCAGCAGCAGCGCGTTGCCATCGCCCGCGCGCTCGTGAACGAAGCGCCCATCATCCTGGCAGACGAGCCCACGGGCAATCTCGACACCAGAACAAGCCAGGAGATCATGGAACTCTTCGTGCGCCTGAACCAGGAGTCCGGCATCACCGTGATCCTGGTGACCCACGAACAGGATATCGCGGCATACAGCAAACGGATCATCCGGTTCTCAGATGGACATATTGTGAGTGATAAAAAGCAGGGTACAGGGGACAGGGTCCAGGGGCCAGGAAAACCGAATCTTTAACCCCGAACCCTGTACCCTGGACCCTATTATTTATGATCAATCTTCCTTCCACCTTCAAGATCTCCTTCCGGGCGCTCCGCGTGAACAAAATGCGCTCCGGCCTCACCATGCTCGGCATTATCATCGGCGTCGGCGCCGTGATCGCCATGGTCGCCGTGGGCGCAGGCGCGACGCAGCAGATCGCAGCGCAGATCTCCAGCATGGGCAGCAATCTGCTCATGGTGCTTCCCGGTTCTACCACCTCGGGGGGCGTGCGGATGGGGGCGGGAACGCAGCCGACGCTCACCATGGCCGATGCGGAGGCTATCCAGAAGGAATGTCCGGCGGTCGCCGAGGCCGCGCCGATCCACAACGGGGCCGCCCAGGTCATGTTCAGCCATATGAACTGGTCGACCGGCATCGTCGGCACGACGCCGAACCTGCTGATCGTGCGGGACTGGCGCCTTGCCGCAGGCCGGTCCTTTACCCTGCAGGACGTGAAGAGCGCCACCAAGGTCTGCCTGCTCGGTCAGACCGTGGTGGACAATCTTTTCGGCGAACAGGACCCCCTGGGGCAGGTCATACGGATCAAGAACGTGCCATTCACCGTGATCGGCGTGCTCGACCGGAAGGGCCAGGATGCCCGGGGACAGGACCAGGACGATACGATCATGATCCCGCTGACCACGGCCCAGAAGAAGCTCTTCGGGACCCAGTTCCCCGGCATGGTGCGGATCATCACGGTCAAGGCAAAGAGCGCGGAAGACCTTGAGGCGGCTGAACAGCAGATCACGGAGCTGCTGAAACAGCGGCACCGCATCGGGCAGAAGCAGGAGAATGATTTCACGGTCAGGAACCTGACGCAGCTCATGCAGGCCCGCGAAGAATCCACCAGGGTCATGACGCTGCTGCTCGGCGCCATTGCATCGGTCTCGCTGCTCGTCGGCGGGATCGGGATCATGAACATCATGCTCGTATCCGTGACCGAGCGTACCCGGGAGATCGGCATCCGCATGGCCATCGGCGCCAAGACCTGGGACATCCGTCTTCAGTTCATCATCGAAGCGCTCACGCTCTCCCTTATCGGCGGCATTATCGGGACCATCGCCGGCGTAGCCACATCAGCCATCATTTCTTCCGCCTCAGGCTGGCCCATCGTGGTCTCGCCCCTCTCGATCGTGCTCGCCTTCGGCTTCTCGGGATTCATCGGTATCTTCTTCGGCTTCTACCCCGCGTACAAAGCCTCGCTCCTGAACCCCATCGATGCGCTGCGGTATGAGTAGCAGCCGCGGGTGTCGATAAAAAAAGCGGAGCACCTCTGTGGGCACTCCGCTTATCTGCTTCTTTTCTCTTCTACACGGGAACCGTTGCTTGACCCTGCAACTCACGGTCTTCAATGAAGGAAACTGAGGTCACCAATTTAACCGTATAAAGGGCACCTCCTATTAAAACAGCAATAAAAACCCCTCTCCGCGAAATAACAGAGAGGGGTCTACATAGCCGAAAAGGCGATGCTTACTTGAACTCGATGTCGTCCACCCAGGTTGTTTCTGGCGGGGATGTATAGTTAAAATTCCTTTCATAACACCACTGGAACTTGAAGGTCGTGCCGTTGTATATCGTTGTATCGTAGAAGACCCTCCGCCACGGCGTCGTGCCATTCCAATATCCCAAAGACAACATGCCGCCTCCGTCGATGCTAATATAGGCATGAATCATATTCGATGCATCGGTGCTGAAGCTGAAAGCCATCGAATTGGGCTTCGCCGCCGGAGTGTAGTCAAAGCACGTTGAATAGAAATAGTTTATCGGACCATTCATCATGCTAAACTTACCGGTGCCCGCCGAATTGAGGCTGTCGATGCCCCACTTCCATTGGTTGCCGTTCAAGCCCCCAGAATTGGTTAGGTTGAAACCGGCAGGAACAAGCCCATCCTCGAAATTCAAGCATTCGACTGCGCTTCCGCTGCAGCCCGCTGCCGGGTCGAGCGGCGTCACCGTCAGCGCATAGGTGCTTGCGGCGTTGTTATAGTTGCTGACCTTAAGATAGTAGGTTGTGCTGGCATTGAGCACGGGAGCAACGTAGGAACCCTGCGTGGAACAGACCTCATCGGTGGTATCGTAATGCGCGGTGCAAGATACAACCTGGTAGCTGAACCCCGAGTCGGAGTAGAGCGTCCAGCTGAGGTCGGTCTGCATGTTCGCGAGACTGATAACGTAGGTCATGGAGCTGCTGCCCGTGGTGAAGCTGTAATAGCTGTAGCCGTATTTGATCGCGCCGCCGGTGTGCGTCAGCCCCGAGATAAGCATCGGGTTGGTCATCGATCCTTCGCTGCCGCCGCCTGTCGCCACAGCGACGCCGTAGGTACTCGTGCCTGTCGACTCATAATTGAGGACTTTCAGATAATAGGTTTTGCTTGCATTAAGATTGGTCGTAGCGCAGCTCTCGTCGCCGGTGCCTGTTGTCGTTACGTTGTTGCAGCTTCCCAAGGAGGACGTGAACGCCGCATCGTTGTACAAAGTCCAGCCGAGGTTCCTTTGCGTGTTCGCAAGACTGACCGTATACGAACCGCTGACTGTTGTTGTCTGGAAGGAGTAGTAGGAGCTCCCGCTCGCATCGATGACGGCGTTGTGCGCCAAGGCATCGACGGTGAGCGCCACGGGATCGTTTGTTGAACCCTCTGTCACACCCTGGGCGACCGCAATCTGGTACGCAACAGAGCTGGAAGTCGAATTCGTTATTTTGACGTAATAGGTCCTCATGGCGTCGAGACCGTAGAGTTTGCACGGCTGGCTTGGCGAACAGGAGCCGATCGAACCCGTGGAAAAATCAGAGCCTGAATAGACATAGAGGTAGGGGGCTGTGGATCCGCTTAGCGTGAGAATATATTCCCCCGCAATCTCGGTGGTCGTGAATTTATAGGAGCTGGTACTGGTGGCGTCCACTGCGCCGTCATGCGCCGGAGCGCCCACGATCAGTTCGAGCGGGGCGGAGAGCGACCCTTTGCTCAATCCTTCGGTGACCGTGATGTCGTAACGCACCGCGCTGAAACTATTCCCGTCAACCTCGACATAGTAGTATGAGCCGGCGGAAAGCCCGTTGACCGTGCAGCTCGGGTTATACGTATTTCCACAGGTCTTCAGCAGAACAGGTGAAACCGAAGTAAAGTCCGTTGAGTAGACCTTCCAGGTGAGCCCCGAATAGTTGGGGACGGAATTACTGATCGCGATAGTATGGGCCGCGGAATTCACCGGTTGGAAACGGTAATAGCTTATGCCCGAGAGGCCTACGGTTCCGGCATGCGGTGTCCCTACAGTAAGATCGATGGGCGAAGTCGTGGAGCCTTCGCTGGTAATCAGGCTGATCGTGAGCGTAAACGTCCCGGTAGAAAACGAAAATTCAGAAACCCTGAGGTAATAGGCCTTGCCGGCCTGGAGGGTCGCTGTACACTGCTCGGCGGCCGTGGACCAGTAATTGTCGCAGGAGGCGATCGACCCTGTAAAATCCGCATTTGAATAAAGATCCCAGGAAACATCGGTCGTCGGGTTGGTCAGGCTGATAACATAGGTCCCTGCAGTTGTTGTAGTGAAGGTGTAATGGCTGTCGTCAAAACTGCCAACGGTGCTGCAGCGAGGCGTATTGAGAGCCACTGCAATGGGGCTCGTAGATGAGCCCTCGCCGCCGGTGAGGACGGGGGGGGGATATCGGGAGGCGCCGTAGGCGGCGTGCTGCCCCCGCCTCCGCCGCCGCCGCAAGCAATGACGACAGACAACGCAAAAAACAAAGCTATCAATTTCATTCCGACGCGTTTCGAAACCATGTAGCCCTCCTTGTGTAGTTGAATTCACAGCGCATCTGCTGCGCGTGAAAAACACGTCCTGCGATCACGATAGTGACGTATGAGAATTTGTATATGTGAGTGAGAATACTGTGCCCAGGACGGCGCGGGAAGGCGGATATGCAGAAAATTCTTATTAGGAAGGTGCAGATTCGCCCCCGAATGTTCAAATCAGACGTAATACTTTATTATTACGAATGAATAGACAGCAATATAACTGAATCTTTCTGTCAAGAAAATAGGAATACCGAGTCGGGGTAATTTCAGGGGATGTATCAAAACTGCAACACAGAGGAATGCAAAATTAGAATAGCTACTTAGTGGAACAAGTTGTTCGTTTCGGTAGGAAGTAGAAAAATATACACACAAATTATCAGAGCTAACAATAGTAGAAATGAAAAAATGAGATGAGGGTGCAAGTCACCCCTTCTTCGCCGCTTCCGCAACCGTCTTCTCATCACCAACCATGCCCGAAATATCCTCAAACGCGCTCATGGCGGCCGTCGATCCCTGGCCCACGGCGACGACGATCTGCTTCAAGCCGCCCGTGATGTCGCCGGCAGCATAGATGCCGGGCACGGACGTCCGCATCGTGGTCAGGTCCACCTTGACATACCCTTCTTCGTCGAGCTCCAGACCGAGGTTCTTTGCGATCTCGTTGTTCGGCACGTAGCCGATCGCGATGAACACGCCGTCGACCTGCATATCCGTGAGCGTCTTTGCTGTCTTGTCCTCGATCTTGACTGACTTAACGATCTTGTCTCCGATGATCTCGCGCACCTCGCTGTTCCAGAGGACCGGAATGCCGGACTGCTTCAGACTTTCCTGCAGACGCGCTTCGGCCTTCAGCGTCTCGCGCCAGTGCACCAGCGTTACTTTGGCGCCAAGGTTGTGCAGGTAGAGCGCGTCGGCCACGGCCGTGTTCCCGCCGCCGACCACGATCACCTTTTTGCCGTCCTTGAAAAAATAACCGTCGCAGGTGGCGCAGTAGCTCACGCCCCTGCCATAAAAGCGCTTCTCGCCCGTCACCCCCAGGACGCGGGGGTCGGCGCCGGTAGTGAGCAGGACTCCTTTGGCAATATAGATGGCCCGGCTCGTTTTGACGTGAAAGCCGTCGGCTTCGCGCGCGATCTCTTTCACGATCTCTCCGACATGGATATCGGCGTACTGCGCGGCCTGCTGGGCCATAAGGTCCACCAGGCTTTTGCCGCCGATCCGCATATAGCCGGGATAGTTCTCGACAACAGGCGTGATCGCGACCTGGCCACCCAGCGCGGTCTTTTCAAGAACGATGGTCTTAAGACCCGAGCGCACGCTGTAGATCGCTGCGGTGAGCCCTGCCGGTCCGCCGCCGATGATCACCAGGTCTTTTTTTACGGGCTCGCCCGGCGTCAGCTCTTCGGTCATATAGACCGGCTCCTTCAAGGTCATCAGGGTCTCTACGAAGATCTCTTCGGGCTGGAGCCCTGCGCCGGTGAACGTGCTGTTGATGAAGGTCTGCGGTACGGCAAGCGAACCGAGCGCTTCCGCCAGGTCCTGGTTCTCGTAGATCTCGACCGCGTCGGCCGAGATCATGGCCGGATTGACGATCGCTGCGGAAAAGGCGGACAGGACCTGCTGCGGACAGTAGGGGCAGGTGGGGCTCACGAAAACCTGGATGTCCCGTTTTTCTTTAAGCCCGGAGATCTTTTCCATGGCCTCTGCGGAGAGGATAGTCTTCCCCGTCGAGGCCATCATGATCGAGATCAGCAGGGAGCGCCCCTCTTCGCCGTGCGGGGTGCCGGTATAGCGGAGCCGGTACTTGTCCGGCGCGATCAGGACCGTGGGGGACCGCAGGGCATTGCGCTTGACCGACAGTTCATCTCCCACGACGTGGAAGCTCGCCTTGATCTTGTCGGTCAGCCCTGCCAGGACCTTGATGAGCGCAACCGTTGCGGAGTTGAACTGGTCGTTCACGCCTCGCAGCGTATAGACCTCGATCAGGACCTCGTCCTTCAATTCCTTGAAAAAGGTCTCTTTGATGGCGTTCTGTACGTCAACAGGGATCAGTTCTTCAGCCATGATGTTCACCACCCTCCCAACTCCGAATTCCTGACAATCGACCCTTGCTACTTGCTACTATTACTTAATCCTCTGCGATACCTTTTTAAACTCATCGGTGCCCGCCACTTTGAGCAGCTGGAACAGCACCGTCTCGGTGCAGGTAATGACCGCCCCTGCTTCGCGCATGAATTCGATGCCCGTTTTCCAGTTCGCTTTCGTGCGCGAACAGATCGCGTCCTGCACCACATGCACGTTCATGCCGCCCTTCAGCAGCCCGAGGCAGGTCTGCAGCACGCAGATGTGCGTTTCCATGCCGGTGAGGACCACGGTGTTCCGGTTGTGGTCTTTCAGCTCCGGCAGGAAGGTCGGCTGGCCGCAGCAGTCAAAGGTCATTTTCTCGATTGGCCGGTAGTAGGGCAGCGTTGCCTGGAGCTCCGGCACGGTCTTGCCGAGGCCCTTCGGATACTGTTCGGTCACCACCACCGGGAGGTCGATCATTTTGGCAAGCTCGATCAGATGCTGGTTGTTCTTCACCACCTGCGTCTTTCTGTCCCATTACCGCTGCCAGCCGCTCCTGGATATCGACGATAAGCAGCACCGCATTTTCCTTCTCAAGCGAGAACTTATCGAGTAATTGCATCTCATCCTTTCCTGTTTAAACTTGTCCTGTCGGGAATTCCCGGCGGTTGAAACAGCCGCCTGCCTTTCGGACGTTATTACGCAATCCGCATTCCGAAATCCGCATTTTTAATATTATCACAGCTGAATTCGGAGCACAACCGGTATGTATTTCATGATGAAAGTCCCGGCATTTTCAGGTACAATCATACTCACGCGATGGAACTAATTACGATACCAGGCTGTCTAATAGAATGAGCGGGCAAACACCAACGGACGATGACGCCGAACTGGTGGCCTTGTCCCAAAAGGGCGACCTGGGCGCATTCGAGCAGCTCGTGCGGAGGCACCAGAAGAAGATGTTCAACATCGCCTTCAGGATAGCCGGAGACCACGATGATGCGTCCGAGATCGTGCAGGACGCCTTTGTGGCCGCTTTCCGGGGCATCGGAAAATTCCGCGGGGCTTCGCGCTTTACGACCTGGCTCACCACGATCACCATCAATCAGGCGCGGAACAGGCTGAAACAGGTGCGGTCACGCCGGCTCCATGAGGTCAATTCCCTGGACCGCCCCATCGAAACAGGAGACGGACCGATCATGGCCGACCCGCCGTCACAGGCAGCCTCGGTCCTCGATCAGCTGGAGCAGCGCGATCTGCGGGAAAAGGTGCAGGAGTGCATTGCAGCGCTCGAACCGGATTTCCGGGAAGTGATCGTGCTCCGGGACCTGCAGGAATTTTCCTATGACGAGATCGGCACGATGCTCACGGTTGCTGCCGGGACAGTGAAGTCCCGGCTCTTCCGGGCGCGCGAAGCAGTGAAGGAATGTTTGAAAAGGGCATGGGGAGCATTCAATGAACCATAGCGAAATCCGTCATATGCTGTCCGAGTATATCGACGACGCTGTCTCACCCGGGGACCGGACTGCTATTGAAGAGCACCTCAAGACCTGCGAGAAATGCAGCGCCGCGCTCAAGGAACTTCGGCAGACCGTTGCCGTCATCAGGTCCGTAGAAGAGATAGACCCTCCGGCCTGGATGACGCAGAAGATCATGGCAAAAGTGCGCGCCGAGGCCGGGGAAAAGAGCTGGTTCCAGCGCTTTTTTGTTCCGCTGCATATCAAGCTGCCGCTTGAAGCGATCGGCATTCTGTTCATTGCCGTGACCGCCCTGTTCATCTACCAGAACAGGGAGCCCTCCATGAAGGCGTCGAGCCCGCCGCTGCAGGAGCAGACACCCGGCAAGGAACAGCCGCCTGTTTTTGCGAAGAACGATGAACTTAAATCAGCGGAACCTTCGCTTCGTTCAAAGGCTCTGCCACAGTCGCCGGGATATAAGGCTTTGGACATGAAGCAGGAATACGAAAAGCCTCCGCAGCCGATGCTCGAGAGCCAGGCAGCGGCACCTGCGCCCTCACGCCCGGAACCAGCTGAGCAGCCTGCGCTCACGGGCTCTGCAGAAAAAAAACTGGCTGACACAGCAGATAGCGAAAACTATCAGAGTTTCTTGAGCAAAGAAGAAGGCGGGCCGCGGGATGATGCAGGCACGAACCACGACTTCCGCTGGGGCTGCGGAGGAGGCAACAGTGAAGGCAAAAAATGTTGCCCCTGCTGCACCGATTGCAGGCGTCCTCTCTTCGGATAAAACCATTCCCGTGATCATTGTCAAGGTGAAGGACTTGGAGGCGGCGGTTGCGGGAGTTGAAAAAGCGATCGCCCAGGTCAACGGCTCGATCGTAAGGAAGGAATCGCCTGGAGCAAAGATCGTCTTCTTCGTAACGATCAAAGCACAGCGAGCCGCTGAACTTACCGGCAAGCTGAAGCTCCTCGGCGAGATCAAGGAACAGCCCGGTGACGGCTGGCTTCAAAAAGAACCGGTGGAATTGCGGATAGAGATCACCGGGAAATCAGTAGGTTCCTGACACCCCCGTTCGCCCTCAGAAAAATTGACCATTTCACCAAGATCAGCAGGGGCGGGTTTTAAACCCGCCCCCTACATCCCCGTCCAGATGCCCTTTTTAAACTGATCGTTACAAACAGCCTTCCGTCAGCACCTCTTCGTCCTCCAGCCGCCAGGCAGGATCGACGATTGCAAGGAACACCAGGTCCGTCTTCCCGCTGTTCTGGATGAACTGTACTGCCATGGGCGGAATGTAGATCGTGGCGCCGGCCCGCACCAGGGCAGTCTCTTCGTCAATATGCACCACACCTTCACCCTCGATGATATAGTAGACCTCCGAGGTCTTGAGCCGGTGCGGTTTCGTGATATCGCCGGGATGCACGATGGCATGGGCCAGGCTGTATCCGAGCTTGAGGTCCATTTTGTCTGGGTGCAGGATCTCGCGCAGGACACAGCCGTCGCCGGAAATGAACTCTGCGCAATCCTTCAGGTTGCGGATCAGCATAGGTCGCATGACCTCCTAATTGAAATTGGCAGGGGCGGGTTTAAAACCCGCCTCCTACGCTGGACGTGGTGCAAAAAAGCATATCATCGCGAATGGGTACTGTCAATCCGAATGCAGGCCAGAACGACCTTGACGCGCCGCATTGGTTGCAGTACTATGTGCCACAAATCGCATGTCCCGGACAAATCGGAACCCAATCAATGGAACCGCGAGGGCGCAAGGGTCGCGGAGGAAACCTGCAGACCATGCATAAAAGCATATTCTCTGTTGCTGAAGCCCTCGCGTACTTCGCGCCCTCGCGGTAAAATTTTTTAATTGTTTTTTCATTTGACTCTTAACTTATGAATATCGACGATCTGAACGCCCTCAAAGCCTGGTTCTCGGAGTACTGCGACTCTTTTTCAACCTCTTGCAATGATGACCAGAGGAACTTCGACGTCAAACGGAAACATACGGACAACGTCTGCTCCAACATGCTCCTGATCGCGCAGGACCTGGAACTCGACGACCACCGGACCATCGTTGCCGAGTCTGTCGCCCTGTTCCACGATATCGGCAGGTTCCCCCAGTACCGGCAGTACAAGACCTTTCAGGACAGCATCTCGGTGAACCATGCCGCGCTCGGCGCGAAAGTGCTGATCGAGAGCTCGGCGCTCCTTAACCTGCCGAAAGGGGATCAAGACCTGATCGTCCGTGCCGTGACCCTGCACAATGTGCTGGCCATTCCCGGGGAGCTTGACCGGGACCTGCTGCAGCTGGTAAAAATGGTCCGCGATGCTGATAAGCTCGATATCTGGCAGGTTTTCCTCGACTACTGCGGCCAGCCGGCGAAGGACAAACCGACTGCCGTGGGCCTCGGCCTGCCGGACATCCCGGAATATTCCCCGGAGGTCCTGAAGCAATTGCACCAACACAAACTGGTGCTCCTGTCGTCCCTAAAAACGCTGACGGATTTCAAGCTGCTCCAGCTGGCCTGGATATTTGACCTTAATTTCGCCGCCTCGTTCAGGATCGCGGCACAGCGCCAGTATATTGACCGCTTTGCCCTGACCCTGCCCAAGACCGACGCTGTCGCCGATGCCGTGGATGCGGTCCGGGAATATTTGAACGAAAAGCTCAAAAATGGCTGATTTTTTCGCCCGAGGCAATAATTCGCTTTACTCAGGAACACCTTTTTTGGTAATATGATCTGTTTTTAAAGCAGAAGGGCGGGAATATTTTGCCACGAAGGCACTAAGACACGAAGTACGGCTTTAATCTGATCATTAAAACAGAACCTTAAACAGTTTTTGGTGTTCTTAGTGCCTTCGTGACTTCGTGGCTAAGTTGGTTTCGGTTTTTACCGGATTAGGGGCAGACCATGAGAAATAACATTGTTTCACTCGGCGCCGATGAGCTGAAATACGAGATCCGCGAGATCGTTGCCGTTGCCAAGGAGTTCGGCAAGCTCGGCGTCGAGATCATGTGGGAGAACATCGGCGACCCCGTCCAGAAGGGTGAAAAGATCCCCGACTGGATCAAGGAGATCATCGTCGAGGCGAACCGCGAGGACGCTTCCTACGCCTATTCACCCACCAAAGGCCTTGAGACTACACGCGAATTCCTGGCGCAGCGGGCGAACAAGAACGGCAGCGTTCAGATCACGAAAGAGGACATCATCTTCTTCAACGGCCTGGGCGACGCCATCAGCAAGATTTACGGCCAGCTCAGGAAGGAATACCGCGTGATCGGGCCGAGCCCGGCCTACAGCACCCACTCCTCAGCCGAGGCCTCGCATGCCGGCGCCGAATACATCTCGTACAACCTGGACCCGAAGAACCTCTGGTATCCGGACCTGAACGACCTGCGCATGAAGGTGAAGTACAATCCCGCGATCTCGGGCATCCTCATCATCAATCCCGACAACCCCACGGGCGCGGTCTACCCCAAGGAAGTGCTGCAGGAGATCGTAGCAATCGCGCGGGAATACGACCTGTTCGTGGTCTGCGACGAGATCTACACCAATATGGCCTATAACGGAAAAAAAGCCGTGCCGCTGGCGGAAGTGATCGGCGATGTCTGCGGCATCTCCATGAAGGGCATTTCCAAGGAACTTCCCTGGCCCGGTTCGCGCTGCGGCTGGATCGAGGTCTACAACCAGAAGAACGACGCCGTATTCGCGAAGTACGTGAAGAGCATCCTGGACAACAAAATGCTCGAGGTGTGCTCAACCACGCTGCCGCAGACCGTGATCCCGAAGATCTTCAGCGACAAGAGGTTCCCGGCCCACGTTGCGGAGCGGAACAAGAAATATGAATGGCGCTCCAATACCGCCTATGACCGGCTTAAGGACATCAAGGGCATCGTGGTGAACCGGACGAACGGCGCGTTCTATATGACCGTGATGTTCGAGGAAGGTGTGTTGAACGGCAACCAGTTGCTGCCGGTAAAGGACAAAGCAGTCAAGGGGCTGGTCGAGAAGATCACCGATGGCGTTGCGCTCGACAAACGGTTCGTCTATTACCTGCTCGCGACCACCGGCATCTGCGTGGTTCCGCTCACGGGCTTTAACTGCAACCTCAAGGGCTTTCGGATCACGCTGCTCGAGAATGATGAAGCAAAGTTCGACGTGATCTTCAAGACCATCCGTGAAAAGATCCTTGAGTATTTGAAGAGCGCGTAAGTTCCACCTCTGCAGAAATAAAAAGCCGCTGGATAATTCCAGCGGCTTTTTTCATTGCAGCCGACCAGTTTGTTAGGAAGTACTACATAAGCAGATGCTCATACTACCATAGTAGCTTACAAAGAACTGCGCCCTCCCCTCAATCTTTACAAGCATAACTTGCAGAGTTATAATTTGAGTAGAGATTAGTTACTCCCATAAAGGAGGCGATGAAAGGGAGGTGCAATGCAATTACAGGAAGGAGGTGAGACATATGAAAAAGATCGGATTGATAGTGGCGGTAATATTCCTGATACTTGCCGCTGGAGCAGTTTTCGGAGCTGAATATGCGACGGAGACGAAGGGTTGGGCCAGCGATCCTGACAGCCTGATCAACTTTCTCGACCCAAGTAATGCACCTGCTCCCGTAGTTCCCCATAGAGGGCTCATGGGATTGACTGAGGAAGGATTGCCCGGTGCGAGAGGAGCTGCTGCAGGAGGACCGAGTGAGGTTCGGGACAGTCTGGTCAACTATCTTGACCCGAGCTATACGCCGGCAATACCGAAAAAATTAACGACCGGGGCATTGCGTTTCGACCCGGACAGCATGGTGCACCAGACCTCACCCATTCAGTGACAACAAAACAGGTTGGTTGGCGCGGCCTCTCGTTATCACGCGTGATGGACAGAGAGGCTAAAAAGCAGGTACTTCAGAGAAATTGAAGGATGCCTGCTTTTTTTATTGTCAGGCGATCCTGCTGGTAATTTTTAATTACAGCTTTTCGGGAATCAGGGAAAGAGCGCGCCCTGCGTTACGCCGTGGCTGGTTTCTGCGTCATACTCCTGCTGAGCCGCATTCAATTGAGCCATGATCTTGCTGCTCAGAGTCCGCACCTGCCTATCGCGATCGGCGCAGCTGAGGCTGCGTGGCAATTTAGCCACGGCGCCGGACAACTGTGCTACTGCATCCATTACCCGGTCGCGATGTCCCTGCTCATGCAGGGTGAGGTTCTTCATGTACCCGTCCCATTTGTCCACGAGCGGCTGGGGAGCCTCGCCGGTCCGCACCCATTTTGGAAATCGGGTTGTTAGTTCAAGGATAACCGAGAAATCTTCGCCTGAACAAGCTTGAGAAACAGCGTCCGTGCCGTAATCCCACGTCCAGTACCAGCTGGTGAGGGAGTCGTACGTCCTTCCGTCGTCCCAGGTGCAGCCCTTCTGGCACATCTGCTTCCGCAGTTCCTTTTCGCTGTTCCCCCTGATCTCATAATACTCATTTCTTTCTGTAATCTTGGGAGGGTTATATTTGCGGAGGGAGTGCTCTCTATCAATGCTTGCAAGTTCTACCCGGTCCTCAGCTGCAAATGCCGTTGCAGCAACGAACAAAAACAGGAGCGTAAATATATTTATTCTCTTCATGCCTGAATCCCCTGCGGTGCTGTACATGCTGCCAGCTCCTTTCCGGTCATGCGCGGACGAGAGAGAAAGTCGAAACTGCGGCCGTGCATCGTATTCTTGCGGTTAAAAAATCTCACGGATCCTGAGAATAAGCGGAAAAACAGGAAGGAGTGGCCGTAAGACTATTTACCTACAAGATGGCTGCAATTTACGACTAAAGGCGTCAGTATTCAAGAGAAAAAATGACTAAAGTATCGTTTTTTTAAGGGGATAATGAAAGGTGGGAAAGGGGCAACAAACTACAATTTTATCAGTGGCTTTCGCTCACAGCAATACAACAATTTTGAGTGACGGTGAAACAGTGGCCGCATTGATTTACTGCGATTTTTTCAAATAACACGTTCATCTGTCTTTGCAGCAGGTTCATTCCGGCTGCGACTTCTCCTTCTTAAACTTCCGCGTCCCCTCATAGAGCTCATACTCCAGCAGCCGGCATTCGATGCCGCTGTTATAGAACTGCAGGCTCCGCTTCGGCTTGAGGCTCACCTTCTTGGAGAGCGCGGGATTGCCCGTGAACACGTAGCCCATGAAGCCTCTGCACTTCTGCTTGAAGAAATCGCCGATGCCTTTGTAGAGCACGGTGAGCTGCTCGATCTCTCCCATGCGCTCGCCGTAGGCCGGGTTCAGCACGATCACGCCCCCGCCGGTTGGCAGCGGCGTATCAGCGTAATCGCAGACGCTGAAATCGATCAGCTGCTCCACGCCTGCCGTGGCGGCGTTCCGCTTCGCCGCTTCGACGGCATTGGACTCGATGTCCGTTGCGATGATCCTGACGGACAGGGACTTTTTCATTTCCTTCTTTGCCTGGTCGCGCAGCTCGTTCCAGCGCGCTTCGTTGTATCCCTTGATATGCATGAACCCGAAGTTGTTCCGCAAGAGCCCCGGCGCGCGGTTCAGGCCGATGAGCGCCGCCTCGATGGCGAGCGTGCCGCTGCCGCACATGGGATTGATGAAGGAGTGTGCTTCCGTCCCAGCCCGTGGCGAGCACGACCGCTGCCGCGAGCGTCTCCTGCATGGGCGCTGCCAGCGGTATCTTCCGGTACCCGCGGCGGGACAGCGGTTCGCCCGAGGTGTCGATGTAGATCGAGCCGCGTTCGCCGTTCCAGTAGAGATGCACCACGGTCCGGTCGCGTTCAGGGCCGGAGTCGGGCCGCGTTCCCCGCTTGTCCTTGATCTTGTCCACGATCGCGTCCTTCAAGCGCAGCGTCGCGAAGCGCGAGTCCCTGATCGTCGGCGTGTCCACGCTGGAGGTGATGCAGACATAGCCGTCCTCGGCAATGAGCTCCTCCCAGGCGATGGAATAGGCGGCGCGGAAAAGCTCGTCCGGGGCGGCTGCCTGGAACTCCTTGAGCAGCACCAGCACGCGGTGGCCGGTCCGCAGATGCAGGTTCAGGCGCATGGCGTCGTCCATGGTGCCTTCGGTCTCGACGCCGGAGATGACCTTCGGACAGAGACCGGGAACCCCAGGCTCACGATCTCCTGCTTCAGGATGGGCGGGATGCCCTTGGGAGCGGAGATGAAAATTCTGTGTTTTTGCATGCGTCAGTATACGCTTCGCTGCGGCCCTTGTCCAGCTGAACAGCCTTTTTTGCCCTTGAATTAGGCATTTCATTCTGTTATGATGTCCGGGTTTAGGAGGCTGTGTGCAGAAGGCAGATCTCACAACCAGGATCGTTGCGGGTTTTATCGACCTCCTCATCATCATCGGGCTTACGAGACTGCCCGATGTGATCGGTTTTCTGTCGGCATCGGGATACCTGCTCATCCGGGACGGCCTGTTCGAACGCCAGAGCGTCGGGAAAAAACTGATCGGCCTGCGGGTCATATCGTCGGACGATCCTGAATTCGTTATCACCTACCGTGAATCGATCATCAGAAACGTTCCGCTGGTCATTGCCTACATCCTCTTTCTCATTCCCTATGCCGGCTGGATCCTCGGCCCCGCCGCCTTCGGCATCGAGTGCCTGACCGCGCTCGGCGATGAGCGGGGGATGCGCATCGGCGACATGCTGGCACGGACCAGTGTCATTTCAAAAACGCCGACAGCCGCACCGGGCCAGCCTGCGGCTCCGGAAAAGACCGAACCGCCGTCCAGCCTTCAACAGGGCGGGTAACACCGGTGGCTGTTAGCGCACGGTGAAGCGCATCCCGACCGCTCGCGTTTGACCATGACAACGTTTTGCACAGGATGCCTGCAGTATTCATCATAATATGATTTCGTTCTGAAAGGAGCACTCTCCAACAATGTTTATCAACACTATCATGGGCTGGTTCTCGAACGACATGGCCATCGACCTCGGCACGGCCAACACCCTGGTCTACGTGCGCGGCAGGGGTATTGTCTGCAACGAACCATCGGTGGTCGCCATATCGGTAAAGACCGGCAAGGTCCTTGCCGTGGGCATGGAGGCCAAACGGATGCTCGGCCGCACACCCGGCGACGTCAAGACCATCCGGCCCATCAAGGACGGCGTGATCTCGGACTTCGACATCACCGGCGAGATGCTCCGGTACTTTATCCGCAAGGTGCATAACCGGAAATCCTTTATGCGGCCCCGCATCGTCATCGGCGTGCCCTCGGGCATCACGCAGGTGGAGCAGCGCGCGGTCAAGGACGCGGCCCTCTCCTCGGGCGGCCGGGAAGTGTACCTGATCGAAGAGCCGGTTGCCGCGGCCATCGGCACGGGCCTGCCCATCTCGGAGCCCTCGGGCAACATGATCGTCGACGTGGGCGGCGGCACCACGGACATCGCCGTCATCTCCATGGACGGCGTGGTCTACAGCAAGGCCATCCGCGTGGGCGGCGACAAGATGGACGAGGCCATCATCAACTACATCAAGCGCAAATACAACCTGCTCATCGGCGAGATGATGTCCGAATCGATCAAGATGGAGCTCGGCTCGGCGTACAAGACCGACAATGAGCGCCACACCATGGAGATCAAGGGCCGCGATCTCGTGTCGGGCATCCCCAAGACCCTGATCCTGGACGACGATGAGGTGCGCGAAGCGCTGGCCGAACCCGTGAGCCAGATCATGAACGCCATCAAGCAGGCGCTGGAGAACACGCCGCCTGAACTG
The DNA here is from genome assembly GCA_963818475.1 of Nitrospirota bacterium. Taxonomy (GTDB): domain Bacteria; phylum Nitrospirota; class UBA9217; order UBA9217; family UBA9217; genus GWC2-56-14. The sequence goes on from CAWFSF010000005.1 coordinate 680,526, forward strand.
TCCGCCGACATCGTGGACAAGGGAATCGTGCTGGCCGGCGGCGGCGCGCTGCTCAAGGGGCTGGACGTCTACATCCGCGAGGAGACGTCGCTGCCGATCATCATAGCTGAAGACCCGCTCACCTGCGTTGCCATCGGCGCGGGCAAGGTGCTCGACGACCTCGATATTCTGAAAAAAGTCATGATGTGTAAGAGGAAGGGCTCCGATGCCCGGGTTTATCAGAAAGAACAAGCGGTCCGTCGTCATTCTCATCCTTTTCGCGTTCCTGTTCTGGCTCGTCACCATCCAGGTCAAGAACGGGCGGTTCCCGTTCATGGAAAAACCCGTGCTTGCCGTGGCGGGGTTCTTCGAGCGGATCATCGCCGCACCCTTCCGGTTCGTGGGATCGGTCGGTACCCGGTATGTTTACCTGGTGCGCACGGAGCGGGACAACGGATCGTCTCAAGCAGGAGCTGGTCCGGCTGCAGATCGAGAATTCTGCCACGAACGAGCTCCTCACCGAAAACGAACGGCTGCGCGCCCTGCTCGCCTTCAAGAAGCAGAACCCGCCGACCGCCACTGCCGTGCAGATCATCGCCAAGGGCAACTGCGCCCGCGTCAAGCACGATCACCATCAACAAGGGTTCCGATGACGGGATCGAGAAGGACATGGCCGTGGTCGCCGAGGACGGCGTTGTCGGCAGGGTGCAGGCCGTGCTGCCGGGCACCGCGAAGGTCATCCTGCTCACCGACCCCGGAAGCACGCTGGCCGTCCGGGTGCAGCGGAACCGCGAAGAAGGCCTCCTGGAAGGCAAACTGGGCCTGTGCGCCCTGAAATACGTCTCCTTTTATGCCGACATCCAGGAAGGCGACCTGCTCGTCACCTCGGGCCTCGACGGGCTGTTCCCCAAGGGACTGCCGGTTGCGACCGTGCTGCGCGTGACCAAACACGAAGCCAGCGCGTTCCAGACCGTGACGGCCCGGCCGATCGTCAGCTTCTCGCGCCTGGAGGAGGCGCTGGTACTCAGAAAATGAAACCCCGCTACTATCTTGGCCTCTTCCTGCTGATCATCCCTGTCCAGGCAAGCCTGCTTTCGCCGCTGTCGCTGGGAGGCATCGGGCCCGATCTGGCCCTGGCCCTGCTCTTTGTCATCGGCCTGCTGACCGGCCCCCGGGAAGCCGCGCTGGCAGGCATGGCGCTGGGGCTGCTGCAGGACGTGAGCGCAGCCAGCCTGATCGGGCTCACGGGCTTCACCCGCGGCCTCGTCGGCCTCGGCGCGGGGCTCCTGGGCCGCAGGATGTTCGACCTCACCAGCCCGTCGACCGTGCTTTTTTTAACCGCCTTCAGCCTTGCCGAAGGCATCTTCATCGCCATCCTGCTCCAGTTGTTCTACGGGTCCGTCCCCTTCTGGAACCTGCTGTTCACCCGCCTGATCCCCCAGGCGCTCTATACCGGGCTGCTCGGGTATTTTCTGCTGCAGCCCCTCAGGAACCGGAAGGTCGTCCTCGCATTGAAGCGGCGCGTCATTCAGAGGGAGTTGTAAATGCAACTGCAAGACAGCCCGGCCGATATCCAGCGCAGACTTCCGCTGCTGGCGGCCTTTGTCATCATCTTCACCCTGGTCCTCTTTGTCCGGCTGTGGTACCTCCAGGCGGTCAAGGGGACGTTCTATCTGGAGCAGGCGGAAAGCAACCGCATCCGGCCGGTGAAGCTCAGGCCGCCGCGCGGCATCATGTACGACCGCAAAGGCCGTCCCATCGTCGAGAACGCGCTCACCTTCGATATCTCGCTCGTGCCCGAGGACGCGCCGGACCTTGACGGCCTCGATCCAAAGCCTCGCAGACCACCTCAAGATCAGACCCGAGGACATTCAGGCAGCGCTCGATGAAGCGGCACCGATCCGGGGAAAGTATGAGCCGGTCAAGATCGCGGAAGAAGCAGCCTGGGACCAGGTCGCTGTCGTCGAGTCGCACCAGGAGGACCTGCCGGGCGCGCTCGTTGAACCGGAACACCGCCGCCATTACCCCTACGGGGGACTGGCGTCGCACCAGCTGGGCTATATCGGGAAAATGACCGGGGCGCAGCGCAAGAAGGACACGGGAGACATCGGACTGCTGACCGGCCAGGGCGGCCTCGAAAAGATCTATGACAAGCTGCTGCGCGGCGTCGCGGGCAGACGCATGATCCAGGTGAACGCGGCAGGCAGGAAGGTCAAGGACCTGGGCATCGAGGAGCCTCAACCCGGGAACGACATCTACCTCACGCTCGACCTCGATGTGCAGCGGGCGGCCGAGGAGGCGCTCGGCGACCGTGCCGGCGCCGTCGTTGCCATGGACCCGAACTCCGGAGAGCTCATCGCTCTGGCAAGCCACCCCAACTATGATCCGAACCTCTTCCCGCGGGGCATCTCGCCCAAAGACTGGGTGCGGCTTGCGAACGATCCGATCCATCCGCTCTACAACCGGGCGGTCCAGAGCGTCTACCCGCCGGGCTCGATCTTCAAGATCGTGGTTTCGCTGGCAGGGCTCCAGACCGGTGTGATCAAACTTGACGACAGGGTTAACTGCAACGGCTCTCTCAGAAGCGGCAAACACACCTTCCGGTGCTGGAAAAAGGGCGGGCATGGTTCGATCTCGTTCCATGACGCGCTCGTCGGGTCCTGCGACGTTTATTTTTACACCATGGGCGAGCGTATCGGCTACGACATCATTGCGCAATTCGCGCGGAAGCTGGGGCTCGGGAGACCTGACCGGCATCAAACTCGCTGATGAGAAAGCGGGCAACATTCCGACCACGGACGTGGAAGAAACAGCGCACCGGCGAGGCCTGGTACCCGGGCGACACGTACATCAACTCCATCGGCCAGGGCTATGTGCAGGTCAGCCCGATCCAGGCCTGCCAGATGATCAGCGCCATTGCCAACGGAGGCAAGTTCTTTCAGCCGACCCTGCTGCGGTCAGTCGCGCAACCGGGAGACCGGGATCGTGACGCCGGTGACGCCCGAGCAGAAGCGGGCGTTCACGATGGACCCCGCAGCCCTTGCCGAGATCAGACGGGCGCTGCTCGGTGTGACGACCGAGTCGAACGGAACGGCCCACGGTGCTGCGACCCCCTTTGCGTCCGTGGCTGCCAAGACCGGCACGGCGCAGGTCATCGCCCAGAAGGTCGCCGGCAGAAAGCTCTCGGCATCAACGCAGGACCACGCCTGGCTCGTTGCCTATGCGCCTGCGGATAATCCCCGGATCGCCGTTGCCGTGCTGGTCGAGCACGGGGGCCACGGCGGCGCGGCAGCTGCACCGGTGGCCAAAAAAGTAATAGAGGAGTTCATGAAAAATGCTGGACCGACGGTCGCTCGCTAATCTCCCCTGGGGCATGGTCGGCCTCATCGCCCTGATCGCGCTCATCGGCCTCTCGGCCGTCTACAGCGCGACCTATACGGCAAATGGTCCGTCCACGCTGTTTTACAAGCAGATGATCTGGATCGCGGCAGGCATGGTCGTCATGTTCCTGATGATGCTGCCGGATTACCATACGGTGGGCGCGCTACGCCTACATCCTCTATGCCGCATCGATCATCATGCTCATCCTCGTCATGGTCATGGGAAAGACCGGCATGGGCGCCCAGCGGTGGCTCGCCATCGGCCCCTTTGCGTTCCAGCCTTCCGAGCTCGCCAAGCTGGCGCTCACGCTGGCCCTGGCTCGCTACTTTGCCGAGGACCCGCGCCGCGGCGGATACTCGCTGCAGGACCTCGCGGTCCCGGGCGCCATGGTCCTGGTCCCGCTGCTCTTCGTGCTGAAGCAGCCCGACCTCGGCACGGCCATGATGCTGCTGCTCACGTCGTCGCTCATGGTCATGATCGCCGGCATCCATCTGCGCTCGGTCATCACGATCGTCCTGATCGCCGCCGTGGTCGCCGCTTCGGTCTTCCTGGTGCCGCCGGTGCGGGACAAGATCTGGGGATCGCTCAAGCCGTACCAGCAGAACCGGATCAAGGCCTTCATCGATCCCAGCTCCGACCCGCTCGGCAGCGGCTATCACGCGAACCAGTCGAAGATCGCCGTCGGCTCCGGCCAGATCACGGGCAAGGGCTTCCGCCAGGGGACCCAGAGCCAGATGGCCTTCCTGCCCGAACGCCACACGGACTTCATCTTTGCCGTGATCTCCGAGGAACACGGCTTCATGGGTTCGGGCCTCATGGTCATCCTCTACCTCATCCTGCTGCTCATCGGCGTTGACACGGCCCGGAACGCCAAGGACCGCATGGGCGCCCTGATGGCGGGCGGCATCGTCTCCATGATCACGCTCTATGTGTTCATCAACGTCGGCATGTCCGCAGGCATCGTGCCCGTGGTCGGCGTGCCGCTCCCGCTCGTGAGCTACGGCGGCACCTCGGTCATCACCACCTTCCTTGCCCTCGGATTGCTCTTGAATATCCAGATCCGAAGGTTTATGTTGTTCTACTAAAAATCAGGGTACAGCAGGTCAGGGTAGCAGGGGTCAGGAACTGCGAAAGCATCAGACCCGATCACCTGCCCGTGTACCTTGACTCCACCTGTACCCTGAACCCTGTACCCTGAACCCTGCCTCTCAAGGAGTCCCATGCTCGAAGACTTTCTGCCGCTGGTGACCAAACCGGCACGGTACATCAACAACGAGATCCACAGCGTGCACAAGGACCTTGCGGCCGTGCGGACAAAGGTCTGCCTGTTCTTTCCCGATACCTACGAGGTCGGCATGTCGCACCTGGGCCTCAGGATCCTGTACCAGGTCCTGAACAGCAGGGACGACACGGCCTGCGAGCGCGTCTTTTCTCCCTGGACGGACTACGAGGAGAAGCTCCGCGCATCGGGCAGGCCGCTCACCAGCCTCGAATCGAACCTCCCGCTGGCGGAATTCGACATCATCGGCGTCACGCTCCAGTACGAGCTGTCCTACTCCAACATCCTCGTCGGGCTGGAGCTGGGACGGGTCCCTGTCAGGTCCGATGACCGCACCGATGACCATCCGATCGTGATCGCCGGCGGGCCCTGCGCCGTGAACCCCATGCCGCTGTCCGCGTTCATCGATGCCTTCTTTATCGGCGAAGCAGAAGAGGCCATGCACGAGATCGTCGAACTGCGGCAGCAGCATCCGGGCAGGAAAGAGTTCCTTGCGGCGCTGGCAGGTTGCGACGGATTCTACGTGCCGGCCCTCGGCGCGAAAACCGTAAAGCGGCGCGTGATCCGGGACCTCGAGTCGGCACTTTGGCCTGCACAGCCGCTCATCCCGCTGCTCAAGCCGGTGCACGACCGGGTCACGGTCGAGGTCGCCCGGGGCTGCATCCGCGGCTGCCGCTTCTGCCAGGCAGGCATCATCTACCGGCCCTACCGCGAGCGGAGCCCGGAGCGCGTCAAGGACCTTTTGCAGGAATCCATCGAATGCACGGGCTTTGACGAACTGTCGCTGGCATCGCTTTCGACCGGCGACTACTCCGCAATCCAGCCGCTCATGGAGGACCTCGTCGCCCGCTACCGGGCAAGCCGGGTCTCGATCTCGCTCCCGTCGCTCCGCATCGGCACGCTCACGCCGGAGATGATCCGCGCCGTGGCCGGCGTGCGCAAGAGCGGCTTCACCCTGGCGCCCGAAGCAGGCACCGAACGCCTCCGGTGCGTGATCAACAAGCCGCTGGCCGAGCAGGACCTGCTGGACGCCGCTGCCGTCATCTTCTCGAGCGGCTGGAGCGTGCTGAAGCTGTACTTCATGATCGGCATGCCCACCGAGACCGACGAGGACCTGGACGGGATCATCCGGCTCGTCACCAACATTTTTGCAGTTGGCAAGCGCGAGTCACGGCGGCACATCCAGATCAATGTCAGCGTCTCGACCTTTGTGCCGAAGCCGCATACGCCCTTCCAGTGGTTCGGCCAGGCCACGCGCGAAGAGATCAAGGCAAAGCAGGCCTACCTCGAACGGGGGCTCAGAAAAAAAGGCATCGCGCTCAAGCCGCACCATGCGGAAACGAGCGTGCTCGAAGGCGCTTTCGCGCGCGGCGATGCCGCCATCGGCAGGGTGATCGAAGAAGCGGTCAAGCTTGGCTGCAGGTTCGACGGCTGGACCGAGTGTTTCGACTTTAAGAAATGGACCGAGGCGTTTCGGATCTGCGGGCTCGACCCGGCAACGTACGCGAGCCGAAGCTTCGGCCTCGACGAGCAGCTGCCATGGCAGTTCGTGCAAACAGGTATAACGCAGGAGTTCCTGAAGCGGGAGTACAACCGGGCGATCAAGGCAGAGGTGACGCCGAACTGCCGCGCCAAGTGCGAAGCCTGCGGCATGGCATGCAAGGACGGCGGCAGGGAGACCTTCGGCAAGCCGGCGAGAACGATCGCCGCACCAATCGTTCGACCGGCAGGAACAGCGGCCCCGTCGGGCGAAGCGCTGGTCACCAAAATACGGATGCGCTATACCAAGACCGACAGGCTGCGCTTCTTGTCGCACCTCGACCTCATGACGCTCGTCCAGCGCGCTGCCGTCCGCGCCCATATCCCGCTCGCTTTTTCCCAGGGGTTCAATCCGCACCCCAAGATCGCTTTCGGCCCTGCCTTGCCCGTTGGCATGGAGAGCGAGACCGAGTACCTCGACATGGAGACCGATGCGGGCATCGATCTGCTTGAGCACGACGAAGGCGCTGAACAACACCCTGCCGCAAGGCATGCGCATTCTCGAAATGCGGGTCGTCCCGAAGAAGGCGGCATCCCTCTCCGGCAGCATCGAGCGCTATACCTATGCCGTTGAGGTTCCGGCAGGCTATGCAGAGGGCCTGGAAGAGCGGGTGCAGGAGTTCCTGTCGAGGACTGCGGTCATCGTGGAAAAGGACGGGAAGCAGAAGGACATCAGACCCTGCATCGAGGCTGTCGCCGTTACCCTGTCCGAGGGGCCGGCGCTGCTTTCCATCGCGCTTCAGGACCAGGGCCAGATGAAGCCGCGCATTCAGGATGTGATGGAGCAGTTGTTGGGAATGAGCAAAGAGCAATTTCTGCTTTTCCGGGTGAAGCGGACCGGTTTATACTGGAAAGAGAACGGCCAATGGCGCGATCCCATGGACGTGTAGGACCGGGTGAACCCAGAGAATCGTGACACAGAGAAAACCTCTTTTGTCCGCAGATTTCCAAGATGGCCGCCGATTTTTAAACCATAATGCTGGTTTGTTTTAAGGTGAAGTCTGCTAATCTGCGGATACTATATAGACTTGAGAATTTAATCATTTTTTTATATCGGCTGGGATTTATCTCCCGGCCTCTCCTTTCCCTCTCGTTTCTTATTCTTTATTAGCAAACCCTCTGCCAGATACTGACCTGCCGGTCGCGATGGCTTCCGAGCCTCCTAAAATCGCCAGAAAACTGCCCTCTAGGCACTAATTCCTTGTTTTAATTCTTGTATTCATTGAAAACCTGTTATAAAATAGTTTTAGAGAAAGATAGTCAGGTAAAAACAACTTCTAGGAGACATCATGCCATCTGAGATCATCGTAAACGCCGGCCGGGAAGAAACCCGCGTGGCACTTCTGGAGAACGGCCTGGTCACCGAAATATTGATCGACCGCAAGAAGGACCGCGGCGTTGCAGGGAATGTCTACAAGAGCCGGGTCATGAAGGTCCTGCCCGGCATGCAGGCCGCGTTCGTGGATGTGGGCCTGGAAAAATCAGCGTTCCTCTACGTGGGAGACGTCTTCGACAGCACGTCGGAATATACCCCCATGATGGAGGACGAAGGACTGGAACTCGAGACCGATACCAAGCGCAAGCGCACCCATGCCACGCAGATCGAGGACCTGGTGCAGGAAGGCCAGGAGATCCTCGTCCAGGTCGCCAAGGAGCCGATCAGCACCAAGGGCGCGCGGGTCACGACCTACATCAGCATCCCCGGCCGCTACCTGGTCATGATGCCCGGGGTCAATCATATCGGCGTCTCGCGACGCATCGAGAACGGCGAGGAGCGGAAACGGCTGCGCGAGATCGTGAGCCGGCTGCGGAAACCGCATATGGGCTACATCATCAGGACCGCGAGCCAGGGCCGGAGCGAGGACGAGCTGAACGCGGACATCGAGTTCCTGGCCCGCTTGTGGGAGACCATCCAGCGCAAAAAAGAACGCGCCTCGGCGCCGGCGCTGCTGCACAACGAGCTTGACCTGGTCTTCCGCGTGGTCCGCGACGTGTTCACCCGGGACGTGGACCGGATGGTCATCGACTCTCCCGATGAATACCAGCGCGTCAAGGAATTCGTCGACTCCTACATCCCCGGGCTCGGCAGGCGCGTGAAGCCCTACGACGGCGACGAGCCCATCTTCAGCCACTACGGCGTCGAGATCGAGATCTCGCGCGCCCTGGGCCGCAAGGTCTGGCTCAAATCGGGCGGCTACATCATCATCGACCAGACCGAGGCGCTGACGACCATCGACATCAACACCGGCCGGTACGTGGGCAAGCGCACCCTGGAGGACACGATCCTGAAGACGAACCTCGAGGCCGTGCGCGAGATCGCCTACCAGCTCCGGCTCAGGAACATCGGCGGCATCATCATCCTCGACTTCATCGACATGGAGCGCGAGGACAACCGGCGCAAGGTCTACTCGGCGCTGCAGGAAGCGCTCTCCAGCGACAAGGCAAAGACCACGATCTCGCACATCTCGCCGCTCGGCCTGATCGAGATGACGCGGAAGCGCATCCGCGAAAGCCTGGGCCGCACGCTCTGCGAGCCCTGCCCCTACTGCGACAACCGGGGCTATGTGAAATCGAGCCGCACCATCTGCTACGAGGTCTTCCGTGAGATCAGGCGCGCTTTTACCGGCGCTGACGAGAAGAAGGCGCTCGTGACCGTTAATTCCGTGGTGGCCGACATGCTGTACGACGAGGAGCGAAGCGGCGTGGAGGAGCTTGAGAAGGAATTCCAGAAAAAGATCGTGATCAAGGCAGATCCGAACCTGCACCAGGAGCAGTATGAGGTCGTGATGGTGTAGCTGGGGAAGAACCTGAGAATGTAATAAAAAATGCCCTTCTCTAAGCAGAGAACGGGCTTTTTTTATTGCGCTGCATGATCAAAACAGAAGCAAAAAAGTATGTCAATAGCTAAAGATTCAAGAACCTCCGCGTTGCATATAGTCGAGGAGAGAATCCTCTTTCGGAATATTCTATCTAAACATTTTGGTTCGCATCTTGAAAAACCTTCTTATGGAGCTAATCCTTTATGACATCATCGATGTTGATCCTGAAATTATAGTCGGGAATAATTGCCCCGTCCACCGCAACAGGCAGAAAGATGCTCATCGTCTTGCCCTTGAGCGACAGGGCGCTGTCGCTGTCAAGAACGAACAGTGGTTTTGCAACATATCCTTTCTTCTCCCCGGAATACGCTATGGAGTCCGCCGGCGTGACCGACTCTTGCAGCGTTCCGCCCACCGGTATGGTTTGAGGAGGTACCCGATTGGCCCTGTTCTCCCATTTTATGCCGGAAGGAATGAGCCGATGCGGTCGGTACATGACATCGGTATAATCGGCTGTTTCCCACAGTATCGTAAGAGGCTTTCGCGTCAGATTGTCGATCTTGAGGTCGATATGCTGGTCCCGGGGCACTATCGTGACGGCAAGTATTTTGTCCCGATAGGTAAGATCATCGGACCGGACAGGGGCAGCGAGGCTGTATTTAAGGCGGTACTGGGACGCTTTCTGCAGCCTGATCCTGATGCTGTCACCCTGCACGCTGCTTAACTGGAGCACTATTGGCTTGTAATTCTTGCGGCTTATCAGGACGCGGCTTTGGGCAGCCACGGCATGGTCTGCCGGAATAGAAATGCTCGCGGGAGAACGGTAGGACGTGCCCGGCGGGTCTCCCCGGCCGATGACTTCAATCTGCGCATCGGGCGGATCCACGATCAGGGTAAACTGCCTGGATGCGACGCATCCGGATGCTGCGAGGAGAGCTAAGGCAAGGATCACTATTTTTCTCATAACTTCTCCTTTTCGGCATAGTCCGACATTCAAAGCAGTAAAACTATAGCAGACCGGCGGAATGTGTCAAATAGATTTCGAATCGAGTTTAAAAATAAGGTAAGGCGCTCGTTACGCGAGCTGTCGTGGCGGGGGCAGCGGTTGCGGAGAAAACGGAATGAACTGTTACACTTCAATTTGGGGTTTCAAAGACTGGGTACTATTTATTCTGGATGCCTTCAATCAAAAAAAGCGGGGCAACAAGGCTTGCCTTTGTTGCCCCGCTTTGAATGGTTAGTTATTATGCGGCACCACGGCAACCGTCGCTGTGGCTGTGGTGGCATTACCTGCAGCATCCGTAGCCTGATACGTGATCGAGTATGTCCTTCCGTTGCCCTTGGCGGACCGCTCGGCCCGGAGCGAGAGCGTGCCATCGCCGTTGTCCACGATGTCATTCGCCGTATCCCCGTCGCCGAGCCCGTTATCGGGCTCGCTGCTGGTTACGGACAGGAGCTTCACCTGCGGTGCGGCATCAGTATCGTCCTTCACTGAAATCGCCGGGGTAACGGTCACCATCTTGTGATTCGGCGGCCAGAGCGTGGCGGGGGAGACAGCGACGCTCAGTTCAGGCGCGATTTTATCCACAGGAACAGCCTTGCACGTCGGCTGCGCGATATTGGACCAGCCGGAAGTATTCAACCACTCATCAGCTTTATATCCCGCAGTTACGACTGTTCCATCCGCTTTGAGACCGACCGAATGAAATCCGCCTGCTGCAACGGCGGTTATATTCGTCCACGAGGAGACATTCAACTGGCCATAGAAATCACTTCCCTTAGCCGAAACGGTTCCATTCTCTTGAAGCCCGAGCGTATGAAATCCGCCTGCTGCAATGGCTTTCATATTCGTCCACGAGGAGATATCCCGCTGGCCATTGCGACTCTGTCCGGCAGTCACGATTGTTCCATCCTCTTTAAGCCCGAGCGTAAAATCTTTGCCTGCTGCAATGGCTTTTATATTCTTCCATAAGGTGGCATCGAGATTCCGCTGGCCAGCGCGATTATCACCCGCTGTCACGACCGTTCCATCCTCTTGAAGCCCGACCGTATTATTTCCGCCTGCTGCAATGGCTTTTATATTCTTCCATGAGGTGACATCTGTTTGGCCATAGACGTTATTTCCCTTAGCCACGACTGTTCCATTCTCTTGAAGCCCGACCGTATGATCGTAGCCTGCTGCAATGGCTTTTATATTCTTCCACGAGGTGACATCCAACCGCTCATTGCCGGGATATCCCACAGCCACGACTGTTCCGTCCTCGTGTAGCCCGACTGTATGGATCTTGCCTGCTGCAACGGTTTTTATGTTCGTCCACGAGGTGACATTCATCTGGCCAAAGCCATTATCTCCTACAGCCACGACTTTTCCATCTTCTTTAAGGCCGACCGTATGAGACTCGCCTGCGGCAACTGTCCTCAGATCATAATCCGAACAGGTTGCAGCTTGCGTCTTTTGAGGGCTGATGAACAAAGAGCAAGAAAGTATCAGCGTAGCAAACACCAAACCATTTAACGATCTTTCCACAATTCCTCGAATCAAGATTCTTTTTATCATAACCCCTCCTTTTTCTTTATTCGTATTATCGAACACTTACCTCAGGTATCGCAAAAAACTGTGAAGAAAGTAAGAAAGAAAACGCAGTTTCTACCATCCACCTTTAGTATTACTCATTTGCAGTTATAATTGCAATTTTCGAACCTTTTTTTGCCATATTTATTATCTGGAAAATCAATTAGTTCTTAGAAAGCAGCCTCTAAACTTGTGCCATTTCTTGCCAGAAGGGTGACATAATGCGGCACTCGAAAAGAAGGCCAGGTAGAGTGGAGCTAAACCCGACAGCTATTCCCGGGTTCGTTTGGAAGGCAGACATTACCGACGGAAGAGAATCACAACAGAGGGGATATTCTGTCAAATCTAAATCGCTCCATACTTGTCAATATCAAATGGGTGACACCAATAAACTTTGTGCCGTGGTCCCAATCCCCATCCGCTCTTTCGTTAGCTTTCAGAACGTAGGATAGGACGAAAAGAGCGATCATCGAAAACGCCAAGGCAAGTTTAACGACAGTGCCGAGGATGATGCCCGCCCAACGAAAAGTTCCGCTGAATAGTCGGCATGAAACACCCCAAAATGTGATTCTATGATGTTTCAACTCAAGCACTCAAGCCTGACCCAAAACCGTCTTACTCTATCAGCAACTCATAGAGATGAAGAATATCCTCCTTGCCCTTTACTTCGGCGGAGAATTTATTCCCCCAATGGAAACCGGGGCCGGCCAACGCATGGGTCTGTTCAGAAACAAGGACTGTCGTGCCCGCCTTCTTGTTGACCGCTTCGATCCGCGAAGCCGTGTTCACGGTGTCGCCAATCGCCGTGTATTCCTTTTTTTTATGAAAGCCCAGGCTTCCCAGAATAACGGTCCCTGTATGGATGCCCACGCCGATCCGGAACTCATGATTGAAGCGGCTTTTCAGATAGCGGTTAAATTCTGGCATCGCCCGCGCCATGTCCCGCGCTGCTGCGACGGCAAGACGCGCTGAGTTGTCCTGCGCCGTCCGGTCCAGTCCGAAGATCACCATGATGCCGTCGCCCATGTACTTATCGATATATCCGCCGGAACGGTCGATGATGGCTCCGATCATCTCAAAATACCGGTTCAGGATGTGGATGACGTCATAAGGCAGGGACCGCTCTGAGAACGCGGTGAATGACCGAATATCGCAGAAAAGGATCGTGATTTCCGCCTCCCGGCCGGCATCACCCGGATCGGTTCTACCTTCCTGAATCGCAATCCGGATGTCGGCGTCATCGAGCACCAACCGCCGGAGGTTCACGTCGCCCACGACCGTGGTCTGACAGGCCAGGCGGATCTCGGGAGAAAAACCCTTGATCCTGGCCAGGCGCGTTTCCTCCTCGTTCCGTGGTCTGCAGTTTTCCAGACCATGCGTGATCAGCACGCGGCAGGTCGAGCATCGCGCCCGCCCGCCGCACACATGCGTATGAGGAATACCGGCGCCAAGCGATGCGTTCAGGATGGAAGTGTTCGACGTCGTCCTCACGTCCCTGTCATGATCAAAATGAAGCGTCACGCTGGTCTCTGCGGCATAGGGAGCACGCGCCGCTGTCGTCATGACTGAACCGGATTCTGCGGCCGCGGTGAACCGTTCGAGATAGGAGCCCGCAAGATCTTTCAGCTTCGCAGCCATGGACCGGTCGTCCCTGGCGCCGCAGTGTCCGTGGATGCAGAAGTAGGCGACATTGAAGCTGCTGCAGCGATCATAGAGAGGGCAGGTCACGCAATTGCAGCCCTCTTCGTTGATCGTGACCGCGCTCTTGCCGCCGGAGCAGTAGAGGGCTTCACCGCGAACCGAAGGGAAACTGGGGCAGGTAAAGCAGGCGCAGAGGAGCAAGTTTTCCAGATTCATCCGGATCGTGGGATGAACCCTTCCTCGCTCCAGCCGGTCCCTGGCCATCATCGGCGCGTCCATTTTTTTCGCCAACTCCCTGGGCACCAGCCGCATCACGGCCATCAGCATTTTCATCATCATAAAGCGCTCTCCCTGTTTCCGGACCCGGGTCCGGCTACTTCGACTGCGCTTTGCCATTTTTTTCCGTCGATTCTATGATAGCAGAGTTATCGCGCGGATGATCGATTGCTGAACTGCAAGCTGCTCTAGACTCCCGGATGGTTATCAACCCTCCATCTGGTTCACGCGGAGCCGCGACGTAGAGGCCTGTTTGTCTGTAACGGTAATTGGAAGATTTTTTTTGTGAGTCGGCGGTTAAAAAATTATGGAGCATTAGGGAGTGCGTCTTGAAAAGACAGTTTCTTATATTTCAGCCTGTCCCCATTTCCTTCAATTGAAAGGCATGTTTATTTTCCCGCGACCTTGGCCACACGATACATTTCAGCAAAGGCGACCAGCCAGTTGCCGCTTACAATAGCAAAAATCGCCGCGGGACGTGCAATGGAAGGCCATACCTGGTGCTGGGAGATAAAAAAAGCATAACCGTCTATGAGCGACGCGTGAAGTATCCGGGCAAAGACCACCGAGAGCCCGGAAAACAAAAGAACGGTGAGGGCACTGTAGAGTTTATGACCCAGGATTTTACTCAAGAGATGCATTGCGGGCATCAGGACAAGGGATGAATAGAGAAGCGTATGCTCGCCGATCTCGAGCGCCTTCAGAAAGGTTAAACGCCCAGCGTCGCCGACCGCACTGCTTATTTTCACAAAAAAATCAATATCGGGCCAGATCATGTAGACACCAAGGACCAGTCCTGCAACTTGGAATATCACGCTCAATACGCTTCCCATAATGCCCTCCTTCAGGTTCCGCCCTCAATGACTTTTTGAATAACCTTTTTAGTTTACTGCCGCTTGCATTTTAGGACAACTCGTTGGCTGGTGCGTGAACAGCGAAGTGCAACGAAGATATGATGGAGACCGCTATGCGATCAGGATGCGGCGATGAGCGACGGGTATGCGGCGCGAACAGCCGATCTTGCGGGTGTGCTTTTCTTTCTTCGTTGCCAAAAGCGCCTTGTCCGCGGCCAGAACAAGGTCTTGGACGGCGATCCCGTCAAGCGGATAGGACGCAATGCCGATCGTGACCGACAACGCATAGCGGCCGCCTGAAAGCCGCGCAAAGCCCTCTTCGATCTCGTATCGGATCCTGTTGGCGAACAGGTTGTACGCCTTGGCAAGGTTCGTCTCGGGCAGGATGATCGCCATCTCATCGCCGCCGTAGCGCGAGGCCAGGTCGGTGCTCCGGATCGCCAGGCGGATCGATTCCCCGAGAACGGCAAGCGCCGCGTCACCGGCCTGGTGCCCGTGTGTATCGTTGAACTTCTTGAAGTCGTCAACATCAACGAGCGCCAGGGAAAATTCCCGGCCGTGCCGCTCAGCGCGCAGCAACTCCCTGCTCAGGATGTTCTCGAAGCACCGCCGGTTGAACAGACCGGTCAGGCTGTCCGTATTGGCCTGCTGCTTCACCTCGGCATGCATCCGCGCGTTATGGATCGCGACCGATGCGAAGGATGCAAGGATCTCGAGCGACTGCATGCTGGACGGAGGGAAGGTCCTCGGCGTAAAATCGTCGACATAGAGAATGCCGACGATGTCCTGGGAAAAGATAAGCGGCACGCAGACCAGCGATTTGATGCCTTCGCGCGCCACCTGGGGATTGGAAAAGAAAGAAGCGTTCGTGGTGTCGTTGATGACCGTGACGCTCCGCGCCTTGAGGATGCCTGTCGGTCAGTCCGCCGCGCTTGACCTTCCATTCCCGGTTGGACAGGAACTGCCGGGAGAAGCCCTTGGAGGCCGAGATGCGCATGGTGGCGGTGGCGGGCGTGTAGAGCGCAATGCTGCCTGCCGTGGTGTTCGTTACCGCCATGGCCTTTTTGAGCACCATGGCAAGCGCCTTGTCAAGGTCGAGCTGGGATACGACCGATCGCGCGGTCGAAAGGATATCGAGCACCCGATCGTTAAGCTTCAGCACCGTCATAAGCATTGCCTTTGAAAAAGACCGCTCGTGCAAAGCAACCCGGATCAACACGTCCCGGACCCCGAATATCCTCGTATAAAATATCACAGGAGCTGCAGGTTGTCAATCAGTCTGGTGCGGCCGACACGAACTGCAACTACTATCAACTTCTGCTCTCCATGACCGCCTGCGGCATGAGGCTGTCCGGATCGACGATCTCGACGTAATCGATCGAAAGCCCCGGCTCCCGCATCAAGTACGCCGCGCACCTCGCTCTGAAGCGCTATTGCATCACGCTGGCCGATCCGGAACAACCGCTCTCCTTCGCTCAGGGCGCGCCAGATCGTGCCCGCAACGCGCCGTTCTTCTTCGCTCAGATAGCTGTTCCGGGAGCTCATGGCAAGTCCATCCTGCTCACGCACCGTGGGGAGCACGACGACCTCGACATCGAGATTCAGGCCGGCGACCATGCGCTTGATCACCACGCACTGCTGAAAATCCTTTTGACCGAAATAAGCGCGATGGGGCTTTACGATGTTGAACAGTTTTGCCACGATCGTTGCAACGCCCCGGAAATGACCGGGCCGCAGTGCGCCCTCCAGGACCTCCGAAACTCCTTCGACCGTAACAAAGACAACAGGCTTTTCCGGATACATCTCCGACGCCTGCGGCATGAAGAGGACATCGACGCCGGAAGCTTCGCATTTTGCCTGGTCTCCTGCGGCATCCCGGGGATAGCGGTCCAGGTCCTCGTTCGGCCCGAACTGCGTGGGATTCACGAAGATGCTCGCGACCACGATGTCGTTCTCCTCGCCGCGCGCGGCGCATGAGCGAGAGATGGCCTTCGTGCAGGAATCCCATGGTCGGCACGAACCCGAGCCTCTTGCCCTGCATCCGGAAGGAATCCGAAAGGGACCGCATCTCGGCTATGGTGGTGATGATCTTCATGCTCCGGGCCTCTGCTGCAGGCTCACTCCTGCTGATCGCGCTCATCGCCGCCGGTCCCGTGTTCCCGGCCGCGACTGCTTCTCTGCCTTGGCTGCAGCGGCAATCTTTCTCGCCGCCCTGGCCTTCGCGTCCTTCAGGCCGATCGTGACGCGTGCGATGCTGTCGGCAACGACCTCTTCCAGCTCATCATAGAGCGCTGCTGTTTTTTCCGGTTCGTCGACAGGCAGCTCGGGGTCTTTCTGCGCGTACAGACCGGTATATTTTTGCAGCAATGCTGCCGATTCCTCAAGATCGTGCATCGCGTCGATGGCATCGTCGGAAAAATCGTTTTCCTTCGTGTCTCCCTGGTCAAGCCCCCGGATAAAGAACTGGATCATCGCCTGATCGTCGGACCCGCGCTGTTTGAAGCCCGACCCGGTCGGTGCATACTCGGTCTCGGGGAAATAGCAGGGATCCTCTTCCGGCTTCCACCGGGCAATGAAGTTCCAGAGCGACATCAGGTTAGCCATGAGGTTGTCTGCGTCTTCCAGGCTGGAAAAATCCGCCTTGTCCGCGTCGAACAAGAGCGGCAGGCACTGAGAAGGCAAGGCCGGCTTCGGCGCGGCCATGCAGCCGAAGAAATAGCCGTAGAACTCATGCAGCGTCCGTTCAGAACCAACGCTCGCGAGCGCTTCGCGCGTCGCCTGGTCGTCGGTGTAGTTGTCGATGGTATTGGGCATAATTGTTTTTCCTTTTTATCGGCCGGGCATTAGTTTTAATTAAAATCCGTAACTGTTCAGGTCAAAACATCATCCGCAGAATCCAACAGTAGGCGTCTCTAAGCGGCGCAAAAAATCTGCGTCCATCTGCGAAATCTGCGGATAAAAGGTTTCTCCCTGATGTAGGTCTCGCCTACTTCTTCCCCCGCGACACCGGCACATAGTACTGCGTTCCCTGCTTCATGCTCAGGATCTGCTTTAGCAGGTCGTCGAGGTCCTCGCGGCGATGCACGAAGTCGATGTCCGAGGTATTGATGACGAGCAGCGGCGTTTCGGTGTAGTGGAAAAAGTACTGGTTGTAGGCCTCGTTCACGTCGGCGATGTAATCGGGGTTCATCTCCTTTTCGAAGGGCCGGCCGCGCTGCTTGATGCGCTTCAACAGCGTATCGGTGTCGGCCTGCAGGAAGATGACCAGATCGGGCTTCACGATCTTGGGCTCGAGCATCTTGATAGATCTGTTCGTAGAGGGCCAGTTCATGGTCGTTCAGGGTCAGGTAGCGCAAAGATCCGGTCCTTGGCAAAGAGGTAGTCGCTGATCGTGATCCGCGTGAACAGGTCGGGCTGCGCCATCTCCTGCTGCTGCGCGAAACCGGTTCAGCAGAAAGAAGATCTGGGTCTGGAACCGGTAGCGGTCGGGGTCGCGGTAAAAATCCGTCAGAAAGGGATTGTCTTCGGCCTGCTCGTGGATCAGCCGTGCGCCGAGCTCCTCGGCAAGGAGCGTGGTGAGGCTCGTCTTGCCGACGCCGATGGGACCTTCGGTCACGATGTATTTGGTATCGCGCGCACCGGGCGGTTTCATGGTCATGGCGGAGTTCCGTTCTCGTCGCAGCGCACTTCACGACCGTGCTCGGTCGTTGCAGCTCGCGGAGCAGGTGCCGACGCGGTCTTCTGCAGCTTCGGATGCACGGCGTGCGGCGCGATCTCGCAGAGCGGGACCAGCACGAATCGCCGGTTGTGCAGCAGCGGATGCGGGATGATCAGTTCCGGGGTCTCGATCATGCCCGTCGCCGTACAGCAGGATGTCCACGTCGATCGTACGCGGCCCCCAGTGGATGGTGCGCATGCGCCCCAGCTGCTTCTTCGATCGGACCGGCACTGACGCAGCAGTTCTTCCGGCGACAGGTCCGTCTCGATCGCTGCGACCGCGTTGACGAAATCATCCTGCTCCTTGTACCCGATGGGCTCGGTGCAATAGAGGGAGGAGACGCGGACAACGCGTGCCGCTTTTCGCCAACAGCTCGATGGCCTTGCGGCAGTTGGCTTTCTTATCGCCCATGGTTCGAGCCGATCCCGATGATATGCGATTGTCGGCAGGATGACACCGATCCTGCTTATCAATAAGACACGTCAAAAAATCATTATCACCACTGAGACGCGGAGACACGGAGACACGGAGAAATGCATATCACAAATATAAAGATTTCTCTGCGCCTCCGCGTCTCCGCGGTAATGTCCTGTTACCCGTCTTTTCTAAAACTCGAACTGCAGCCCGCTCATCCGCTTCTTGAACTCCTTCAGCACGCGCTTTTCATCGGCAAGCCCCTTGGACTCAAAGGTGGCGGAGAAGCGGATGTAGGATCCTGCGTCGTCCCAGGGCACGGTGCTGATCAGCTTCTCGGTGATGAGGAACTCGGAGAACTCCTCGGCATTCGCGAACCGCCTGCCGTTCTTCACGCCCTTCGGCATTTTCACATAGAGGTAAAAGGTGCCTGCAGGCATCCTGGCATCGAACCCCATGTCCCGGAGCGTCGAAACGAGCGACTTGAGCCTGCGCTCGTACTTGGCCGTGATCTTGCCGGTGATCTCGGGATGGTCCAGCGCGTAGACGCCTGCCTTCTGGATCGCCTTGAACTGGCCGGAGTCGTAATTGTCCTTCACGTTCCCGTATCCGGCAATGACCCGCTCGTTGCCGACCACAAACGCAAGCCGCCAGCCCGTCATGTTGAAGGCCTTGGAGAGCGAGTGGATCTCGACGCCCACGTCCTTCGCCCCGGCGACGGACAGGAACGAAAGCGGCTTCGTTCCATACATCAGCGCGGCATAGGCCGCGTCGTGCACCACGATCACGTTGTTCTCTTTCGCGAACTTCACGACCTTCTCGAAAAAGGCTTTCGTTGCGCCGGCGCCGGTGGGGTTGTTCGGATAATTGAGATAGAGGAGCTTCGCCTTCTTCCGGATATCGGCGGGGATGGCGTCAAGGTCGGGCAGGAATCCGTTCTCCTCGAGCAGCGGCAGGATCTGGACATCGACCGCCGTACCACCGCGTATGCGTTGCCATGATCGGGTAGCCGGGGGCGGTCATGAGCGTCACGTCGCCGGGATTGATGAAGACCGCGGGAAACATGGCGAGCACGGGCTTGCTGCCGATGCCGTGCAGCACCTCGGTCTCGGGATCGATGCCCCTGACCTTGTACACTGCGGCCAGGTAGCGGGCCGCGGCTTCCTTGAACTCCGGGATGCCGTTGTCGGCATACCCGCGGTTCTCCGGCTTTTCCGCTTCTTTCTGCAGCTTCTTCGACCACGCCCGGGAAGGCCATCTCGTCGGGCTCGCCCACGCCGAAGTCGATGAGCTCCGCCCCGGGATGTGCCGGCAAGGGCCGCGCGCTTCGCCCGCTTGATCTTCTCGAACTTGTAGATCTTGGTGTCCTTGCCGAACATGCTGCCGCCGAGCCGATCGGCGAAAAGGGACTGGATGTAGGTGTCCTGGGGCTTGGTTCATGTACAGTATTACTCCATTTTTCAATTTCGGATTGCGGATTTCGGATTGCGAAATACAAAGCTGCCCATGGTAATGCCCAGACTTTAATCCGAAATCCGCAATTCCGAAATCCGCAATGACTCTGTTCTTCAGAGCTCCCGATTCCCTCGATCCGGACCTCCACCTCGTCGCCCGGGCTGCATGGGCCCGATGCCGGCGGGCGTGCCGGTGATGATGAGGTCGCCGGGATAGAGCGTCATGATACGGGAGATAAAGCTCACGAGGTGGCCGACGCTGAAGATGAAGCTGCGAGGTCCGTGAAGACTGTTTCCGTTCACCATTCAGGTAGGACTCGACCAGCAGGTCGCCGGGATCAAGGTCCGTCTCGATCCACGGTCCGATGGGGCAGAAGGTGTCGAAGGACTTGGCGCGCGTCCACTGCCCGTCCTTTTTCTGCAGGTCCCTGGCTGTAACGTCATTGGCGCAGGTATAGCCGAGGATATGCCCGCAGGCTTCGCCGGGCGTTATCTTGCTGATCCGGTCCTTGATCACGACGCCGAGCTCGGCCTCGTAGTCGACCTGTGAGCTCGCATGGCGGGTAGACGATGGCATCGCCGGGACCGATGATGGTCGTGGGCGGCTTCAGAAAAATGATCGGCTCGTCAGGGATTGGGAAACCAAGCTCGCGGCATGGTCCCGGTAGTTCAGTCCGACCGCCACCACCTTGGTCGGGCTGCAGGGCGGGAGCAGTCGTCACGCGGGAGAGCGGATAGCAGGCTCTTTCGCCGTGTCAAGAAGGGTAAAGAAATCCCCTTCGAGCTCAGCGACCTCGTCGTTGACAACGACACCGCAGGCCGGCTCGGCCTTGCCCGGCGCCGAAAACCGTACGAGCTTCATGGGCCGCTCCGTCCGCTCAGCCTACTTGCCGTCGATCCAGCTCGAGAGCGCATCCGCCGGCCGTGTGCCGCTGAGCACCATTCCGTCTTCGCGCACCAGCGTGGGGGTCCCGCTGAAACTAAGCGACTTGGCAAGGGCCTTGTTCTTTTCAACCGCCTCGTTGGAACACTTCGGCTCAGGCAGCGTCTTGCCCGTCAAACGCATCGTCCAGCAGGGTCAACGATTTTTCACACAGAATGGCCTGCACCTTCTTGTACGCGTCCTTGTGCATCTCGAGCGGGAACGAGGAAGATATAAAATGCCACATCCTTCCGTTTCGCCAGGACCTTCTTCATTTCCTCATGCAGTTTGCGGCAGTAGGGGCAGTCTGGGTCCGTGAACACGACCACCTTCTTCTTGGCGTTCTTCGGGCCGAGGACCACCGCGTCCTTGAGCGGTATCTTGCTGAAGTCAACTTTGCGTTCCGGTGCAGGTTTTGCCGATCGAATCGATCGGCACGATCTGTCCTGCGACCAGGTACTTCTTCGAAAAATCGATATACAGCGATCCCCGTTTATCGCCTGCATCCACCTCGATCTGCCACAGTCCCTTGGCAGGCGACAGTTTGATCTCGGCGACCTGGCCGTTCGGGACGATCTTCTTGATGATCTCCTCAGCTTCTTTTTTCTCCAGCTTGTGGCAATCGATGCAGTTGCCGGCGCATCCCTCGTGGCTCGAGAAAGCGTTCGTGGTGAACGGTACGAGGAATGCCAGTCCCAGGATCATGATGGCAATATGTTTTTTCATTTTACGACTCCTTGCAGAGGACGATGCTGATCACTGTCCCGCTGTCATAGTTTATTCAACTGCTGTCTATCTCAGTCCCAGCACATCCTGCATGTCGTACAAACCGGGCTTCTTGCCCACGACCCACTTGGCCGCACGCACCGCGCCGGCGGCAAAGGTGTCCCTGCTGTGTGCGCGGTGGGTGATCTCGATGCGCTCGCCTTTGCCCGCGAACAGCACCGTATGCTCGCCCACGATGTCGCCGGCGCGCAGCGTCTGGATGCCGATCTCCTTCTTTGAGCGCTCGCCGATCATGCCCTTGCGCGCATACACGCCGACCTCTTCGAGGTTCCGGTCCACCGCCTGGGCGAGCACCTGCGCCATCTTCATGGCCGTGCCTGACGGCGCGTCCTTCTTCATGCGATGGTGCGCCTCGACGATCTCCATGTCGTAGTCCTCGCCGATGGTCCGGGCGATCTCGTCCAGGATCTTGAAGCAGAGGTTCACGCCGATGCTCATGTTCGGCGAAAGCACGCAGGGGATCTTCTGGACATAGGTGCTGACCACGGCAAGCTGTTCCTTGGTAAAACCGGTCGATCCGATCACCAGCGGCCTTGCCCAGCTCGGCACACAGGCGGATATGTTCGAGGCTGGTCTCGGGAGTGGTGAAATCGATCAGCACGTCGCCGGCCTTGAGCGCGGCCACAAGATCGTCGCTCAGCTTGACGCCGGTCGCGGAGACGCCTGCCGGGCCTCCGGCATCCTGGCCGAGGAGCGCATGCCCTTTTCGTTCCACCCCTCCGGAGAGGGCGATGCCCTCCGAGGTTGAAAGTACGTTGATGATGCGCGAGCCCATGCGGCCGGCGGCGCCGGTTACGATTGTTTTGATCATGTAAACCTCTTCTCAACCACTAAGGAATAAAATTCTACTTAAAATGACAAGAATATTTTGCCACGAAGGCACTAAGACACGAAGTACGGCCTTACTCGAACCGGCAAAACAGGAGCTTAAAGGTTTTGCCATTCTTCGTGACTTCGCGTCTTCGTGGCAAATTTTGTTCAGGCTGTACGGGTTTCAGGTATTTGCTATGAGATCAGCCCGTACTCCTTCAGCGTCTTCTTGAGTTTGTCCTTGTTCGCGTCGCTCATGGGGCAGAGCGGCAGACGGAACTCTTCCGCGATCTTGCCCATGAGCGCCAGCGAGGTCTTGGCCGGGATCGGGTTCGTCTCGATGAACATGGCGCTGTGCAGCGGCTCCATCTTGTAGTGGAACTTGAGCGCCTCCTCCATCTTGCCGGCAAAGAAGGCGTCGAACATTCCGGCGCAGTCGGCAGGCGCGACGTTCGCGGTCACCGATATGGCGCCCACGCCGCCGAGGGCAAGCATGGGAAGCGTCGTAAAATCGTCGCCGGAAAGAACGTCAAAATCCCTGCCGCAGAGCCGGATGATCTCGCTGATCTGCTTCAGATCGCCGGTGGCCTCCTTGAGGCCGACGATGTTCTTCAGCTCCCGCAGCCGCGCCACCGTCGCCGGCAGCATGTTCACGCTCGTTCTGCCCGGAACATTGTACAGGACGATCGGGATATCCACGGACTCGGCCACATGCTTGAAATGGTGATAGAGGCCTTCCTGCGTCGGCTTGTTGTAGTAGGGGGTAATGAGCAGCACGCCGTTCGCGCCCGCCTTCTGCGCATATTTCGTGAGCTCCACGGTCTCGCTCGTGCTGTTCGAGCCTGCACCGGCAATAACGGGTACGCGCTTGTTCACGGTCTTCACCGTGAACTCCACCACCCGGTGGTGCTCTTCATGCGAGAGCGTGGCGGACTCTCCGGTCGTGCCGCACGGCACGATCACATCCGTCCCGTTCTTGATCTGAAACTCGATCAGGTCGCCGAGCGCCTTTTCGTCCACCTTCCCGTTCTTGAACGGCGTGACGATCGCAACCATTGAACCTTTGAACATACCAGCCTCCTTTGGAAATCAAATTCCAAAACTCAAATCTCAAGCACCGAATAAATTCCAATGACCAACGTTGGAACTTGATGCTTGATTATTGGTGCTTATTTGTCGTGCTTGGTTATTGGAATTTTAAACGAACAGATGTCCCCTCGCAGATCACTTCTGCGTCGCCTTCGAGGTAAATAGCGCCGAATCCTTCAGCATCGCCCTCGAACGTGAACGGTCAGCTTTTCTCCGCTGCGCGTCGTGACCTGGACCGGCGATGCGACCATCCGGAGGGAGCCGGCAACGAGCGCCGCAGCCACCGAGCCGGTGCCGCAGGCCAGGGTCTCGCCCTCGACGCCGCGTTCGTAGGTCCTGATGCCGAGCTTGTGCTTCCCCAGCACCTGGATGAAGTTCACATTCGTGCCTGCGGGCTTGAACAGGTCATGATAGCGCGTGCGCCTGCCGACGCCGTCAACATCTTCCGTGGCGAGATCGCTTGACAGATAGACGACATGGGGCACACCGGTATTGATAAAGTGGCCCGTGCGCGCGCCGCCCTCGAAGGGAACCGAAATGTTCATGGCGCAAACCGCTCGCTCCGCGTCAGCTGCACTTTTACGGTCCCTGTCTTGACCTCGGCCCGGATGATGCCCGCACGGGTCTCGAAGGCCATGGTCTTTTTCGCGATCTTTCTGAGGAACGCGAACCGTGCGGCGCAGCGCGATCCGTTCCCGCACATCTCGGCCTCGCTTCCGTCGGCGTTGAAGAAGCGCCATTTGAAGTCCGCCTTGCGGGACGGCACGATCACGATCAGCCCGTCGGCGCCCACGGAATAGTGGCGATCGCACACGGTCTGCGCAAGACCCTTCAGGTTCTTCCCCTTCAGGATCCCCTTCCGGTTGTCGATCAGGATGAAGTCGTTGCCGCTCCCCTGCATTTTATAAAAAGGTATCTTCTTCATGCTTGCTTTCCTGGTCCGCTGTTCCGTTGCTCATTCCGCAATCCGAAATCCGCATTCCGCAATTCTAGTCCAGCCACCGCGGGATCTTCTCGCCCCGGATCAGGTCGCTGTAGGTCTCTCGCTCGCGCACGACGAAATACTCGCTTCCTCTGCACGATCACCTCGGCCAGCGCGGGGCCGGGAATTGTAGTTCGACGACATGGAGAAGCCGTATGCCCCCGCTCCCATGACCGCGAGGTCAGCTCGCCCGGCTGTACCTCGGGCAGGCTCCGGTCCTTGGCCAGGAAATCTCCGGACTCGCAGATCGGGCCCGACCACGTCGATAGGTCTCCTGCGTTCGGCGACGCCGGCTCCACCAGCGGGCCTGATATCATGGTAGGCGTCATACAGGCTCGGCCGGATAAGGTCGTTCATGCCTGCGTCCACGATCAGGAATTTCTTTTCGCCGCTGTCCTTGCGATACAAAGCGCGGCGTCACCAGAATGCCGGCGTTGCCCACCAGCGCCCTGCCCGGCTCCAGGACAACGGTGCAGCCGCTTCCTTCAGCATCGGCTTGATGGCCGCGGCCACCTCTTTCGGCAGCGGAGGGGTCTCGTCCTTGTAGGTGATGCCGATCCCGCCGCCGATGTTGATGTACGTGATGTCCATACCCGCAGCCCGCAGCTCCTTGACGAACCCGACCAGCTTTTCCAGCGCGTCGACGAAAGGCTGGACCTCGGTGATCTGGGAACCGATGTGCTGATGCATCCCGACCACTTCGATGTTCGAAAGCCCCCGGGCAAGTCTGGTAGTACTCCAGCGCCTCTTCGATGGGGATGCCGAACTTGTTCTCCTTGAGCCCCGTCGAGATGTAGGCATGCGTCTTGGGGTCGATGTTGGGATTCACCCGCAGCGCGATCCGGGCCTTTGCATGCATCTCGTTCGCTGCGCGGTCAATGGCGATCAGTTCCTCGCCCGACTCCACGTTGAACATGAGAATGCCGACCTTGAGCGCATATTCGATCTCGTCGCGCCGCTTGCCCACGCCGGCGTACACGATCTTCTTCGGATCGATGCCTGCCCGCAGCGCGCGGAACAGTTCGCCGCCCGAAACGATGTCCGCCCCGGCCCCTTCCTTGCCGAGCACCCGGAGCACGGCGCCGTTGGAGTTGGACTTGAGCGCAAAGCAGATGACGTTCGGAACATCCGGCAAATGCCTGGTCAAAGGCGCGATAGTGGCTCGCAAGCGTATTGCTGCTGTACAGGTAGAACGGCGTGCCTACCCGCTGGGCGATCGGTCCTGACCGGTACGCCCTCGCAGTACAGTTCCCCGTTCTTATTTGAAAATCATGCATGACAATGTCCTTCCGGCTGAACAGGGTCATCAAGTCCCTGGAGCTCATAGCTGTTGTCCGTTCCTTTTCAAGGTAGACCTCATCGAAGCTTTTCCGCGTACGCCGACTGTTCCTTGGAAAGCTGGCTTTCGTTCCCGGACTGGTCCACCGCGGTCACGACATAGTAATACTGGACTGCCCGGGTTCACCGTCTCATCGGAATAGGTTGTCCGGGCAAGCGGTTTGTCGTCAGCCGCTCGTAGTCCCTGTCCGCTCTTCGGGACCGGTAGACATAGTAGCCGGCCAGATCGCGCTCCTTGTTCTCGTTCCAGGTGAGGAACATCCTGCCGCACTCCCGGCACGACCGTCAGGCCTGTGGGCCGGTCGGGCGGCGTGAGGTCGCGGGGCATGGCCGCGACCTCGGCGGAGTCAAGGCTTTCTTTCCAGGGCAGTGCCGGGCTGTCCACAGCCCGTACGATATAGAAGTAGCGTCACTGTCGTTCAGCACGGCGTATCCCGGTACGCGTTGTTCCTGAGCGGCTCCTTGTTGAGCGGCGCTTCTGCCGTACGCTCCGCTCTCGTCGCCCCGATACACATTGTATCCGACAAATCCGGTGAAAACACTGCCGTCGGACCGCGTGGTGACCGGCTCCCAGGTAAGCGTCACGCTCTGCTCTCCGCCAACTGCCTGTAAGGCCCTGGGCGCGGCCAGCGACAGCAGCGGAACGATCCTCACCTCTTCGGAGAGGCTGGCTCTTGCCGCCCCGGGACCTGAGGGCCCGATCCGGTACCCGTACACCTGGCCGTACCTCAAATTGGAGTCGCTCCAGAAGACCCTTCCGTTCCTGACCTGAGCGGGTGCCCGGGATCTGCCAATCGCGATCTCGGCGATCTGCCGATAGCGGGCCTTTTTTCTGTCCTGCTCGAGTCTCGGCGCGAAAGACCTGGAACCCGGAGATCTCCGCCGGATTCATGTTCTTGCCCTCGACATTTCTTGAGGGACCGGCCAGGACAGGAAGGCGACACCGTCGCGGGCCACGGCCTTGCAGGTCCTGCACCGCTTCGGGCCGGGGGCTTTCGGGCACGAGCGGATCGGTTTTCCTGCCGCAGGACGCGACGAGCGCCAGCACAAGCACCAGGCACGACCGGCCAGCAGCGCACTCCGGGTCCGCACCATCATCGCTCTTTTTGAGCGCTGCGAGCCGCTTCTTCAGGTTCGCGGCGCAGTGCCTCCCGTAGAGACGTCCTTCTGCCCACCGATGCCTCGACCGACAGCGCCGTCGTACACGTCCTCGCCGATCAGCGGAGACAATTGCTGGTATTCGTCAAGGGGCATGGTCCGCCAGGCCCGCACCGCAGCTCCAGGCCGCGCAGGACCGCCCGTGCCCACGACCTCGTGGGCCTTCCGGAAGGGCATGCCCTTTCTGCACCAGATAATCGGCAAGGTCCGTGGCGGTAATGAAGCCGTCCTCGGCAGCCTGCCGCATCGCTTCTGCGTGAACGGTGACGCTCTTCAGCATCTCGGTAAATACGGAAAGCGCCAGCGCGTGACCGTATCGGCAGCATCGAAGAGCGGCTCCTTGTCCTCCTGCATATCGCGGTTGTAGGCCAGGGGCAGGCCCTTCATGATCGTCAGCAGCGCGGTCAGGTTGCCGTAGACCCGGCCGGTCTTGCCGCGCGTCAGCTCCGCGACATCGGGGTTCTTCTTCTGCGGCATGATCGACGAGCCGGTCGTGAAAGCGTCGGAGATCGTGATGAAGCCGAACTCCGCGGTCGACCAGAGCACGAGCTCCTCGGACAACCGCGAGAGGTGCATCATGATCTGGGCGCAGGCTGCGACGAACTCGATCGCAAAATCGCGGTCCGAGACCGCGTCCATGCTGTTCTCGCTGACTGCCGCAAAACGCAAGCTGCCTGGCCACGAAGTGCCGGTCGATGGGCAGCACGGTGCCGGCAAGGGCCCCGGCGCCCAGCGGCATGACGTTCACCCGGCGGAAGCAGTCCTCAAGCCGCCCGCGGTCGCGCTGGAACATCTCATAATAGGCAAGCAGGTGATGGCCGAACAGGACGGGCTGCGCCCGCTGCAGGTGGGTATACCCGGGCAGCACCACGTTCACGGTGCGGTCGGCAAGGCCGACGAGCACCTTCTGCAGCGCGGCCAGCAGTTCGTGGATCTCGGCGATCTCGTCGCGCAGGTACATCCGGATGTCCAGCGCGACCTGGTCGTTCCTGCTCCGCGCCGTGTGCAGCTTGCCGCCCACGGCGCCGATCTTCTCGATCAGGCGGCTCTCGATGTTCATGTGGATGTCTTCGAGGGCCGTGCTGAACTCGAACGTGCCCGCTACGATCTCGTGCAAGGATGCCTTCGCAGCCCGCGGATGATCTGGTCCGCCTCTTTCCTGGTGATGATCGCTGGTCTGCGCCAGCATGGTCGCATGGGCGATGCTGCCGGCAATATCATAGGGATAGAGCCGCCAGTCGTAGGGGATCGAGGCCGTGAACTCCTCCACCAGCTCGTTCGTCGCCTCGGTGAACCGGCCGCCCAGGGCTTGGCACTTTGCCGGCTTGTTCGCCTGCTGGCTTCTTTCTGGCTGTCTTTTTTTGTTGCCATATTGTTTCAAAAATCTCAGATAACAGGACTGATTCCATGCAAGCTGCAGACCCCTGACGATTTTGTCATACTTTTCAGTGCCCAGTGCATCCTGTTATCTGGTATTTGCCTTCCTGCCCGATCCTGAGCCGCAGCGCGTTCAGCCGGATGAAGCCTTCGGCGTCCTTCTGATTATAGACCCGGTCGGCCTCGAAGGTCGCGAGCTCGGGGTTATAGAGCGAGACGGGCGACCTGCCTGCCCACCGTATCGCAATTGCCCTTGTACAGCTTGAGCCGCGCCGTTCCGGTCACGTTCTTCTGGGATTCGTCGATGGCGGCCTGGAGCATCAGCCGCTCCGGCGCGAACCAGTACCCGTAATAGACGAGCTCGGCATAGCGCGGGACAAGGCTGTCGCGGAGGTGCATGGCCTCGCGGTCCATGGTGATGGACTCCACGGCCCGGTGCGCGGCATGCAGGAGCGTGCCGCCCGGCGTCTCGTACACGCCCGCGGGACTTCATGCCCACGTAGCGGTTCTCGACGAGGTCGACACGGCCCACGCCGTGCGCGCCGGCGATGCGGTTCGCCTCGGCCAGGAGCGCTGCCGGCGAATAGCTCTTTCCGTTGATGGCAACGGGGTTGCCCGCCTGGTACTCCACCTCGACATACTCGGCCTTGTCCGGCGCCTTTTCCACGGGCACGGCCATGGTATACATGTCCTCGGTCGACTCTTTCCAGGGGTCTTCGAGCATGCCGCCTTCATAGCTGATATGCAGCAGGTTCCGGTCCGTGGAATAGGGTTTGGACTTGGTCGCGGTCACCGGGATCTTGTGCTTCTCGGCATAGGCGATCAGCTCTTCGCGGCCCTTCATGGTCCATTCGCGCCAGGGCGCGACGATCTTCACGTCGGGCTTGAGCGCAAAATAGGTGAGCTCGAACCGGACCTGGTCGTTGCCCTTGCCGGTCGCGCCGTGGCAGACCGCATCGGCGCCTTCTTTGACGGCGATCTCGATCTGGCGCTTCGCGATCAGCGGACGGGCGATCGAGGTGCCGAGCAGATAGCGGCCTTCGTAGACCGCATTCGCCCGCAGCATGGGGAACACGAAATCGCTGCACGAACTCCTCGCGCAGGTCGTCGATATAGATCTTGCTCGCGCCGGTCCTGATGGCCTTGTCGCGCAGCGGTTCAAGCTCCTCGCCCTGGCCGATGTCCGCCGTGAAGGCGATCACCTCGCAGCCGTAGGTCTCCTTGAGCCAGGTGATGATGACCGACGTGTCGAGCCCGCCGGAATAGGCAACGACGATCTTCTTAATGTTCTGTTTCAACTGATGACCCCTAAAAAAAGAGGACGCAGATGAAGCAGAGACCGCACATCGAGAGTCCTGCGATCTGCATCTGCGTGATCCTGTCACGTGAAACTATTTACCTTCTACGATTTTCACCTTCATCTCAATACGCTCGTTCGGCTTGTCGTTCCTGTCGCGCGGCTGCGGCAACGATCTTGTCGCCGACCTCGATGCCGCTCTCGACCTCGCCGAAGACCGTGTACTGACGGTCGAGGAACGACGAATCCTTGACGCAGATGAAGAACTGGGAACCGGCGCTGTCCGGACTGGCCGCACCGCGCCATGGAGAGGGTGCCCCGCTTGTGCGGCTTCTCATTGAACTCGGCCTTGATGGTGTAGCCCGGTCCGCCCGTGCCGATGCCGCTCTTGTTCGCGTCCTTCGAGTTCGGATCGCCGCCCTGGATCATGAAGCCCGGGATCACGCGGTGGAACGTGGTGCTGTCATAAAATCCCTTGTTGGCCAGATCGACGAAGTTCTTCACATGCCCGGGCGCAACGTCCGGGAAAGAACTTGATGGTAATGTTGCCGAATTTGGTTTCCAGGACTGCTTTTGTATCTGCCATGATTACTGTCTCCTCACTGTTTCCTGTGCTCTGCACCTTGTTCTCTGAAACCCTGTACCCTGACTCCTGGACCCTGCTATTTTCCTTCCACGATCTTCACTTTCATCTCGATGCGCTCGTTCGGATTGTCGTTCGCGTCGCGCGGCTGCGAGACGATCTTGTCCACCACTTCCATGCCGCTCACCACCTCGCCGAACACGGTATATTGTATTGTTCAGGAACGGTGCGTCCGCAACACAGATAAAGAACTGCGAGCCGGCGCTGTTGGGATCGTTCGACCGGGCCATGGAAAGCGTGCCCCGCTATGTGCGGCCGGTCGCTGAACTCGGCAGGAATGGTATATCCCGGCCCGCTCGTACCGTAGGCCCGGCGCTTGGCAGGGTCCTTGGAGATGGGATCGCCGCCCTGGATCATGAAGCCCGGGATCACGCGGTGGAACACGGTGTTATTATAGACGCCCTTTTTGGCAAGGTCGAGGAAGTTCTTTACATGCCCGGGAGCTATGTCAGGAAAGAACTTCAGGGTGATGCTTCCCGAACTTGGTCTCGAGCACCGCCGTGGTCGTCGACATTTTCTTGATCTCCTGCGGCGTAGGGGCCTTCGGCGCCTGCTGGGCAAACCCCGGCGCCACACTGAGCACGGCAACAGCAACGATGAATGCTATAAGGATGTTTTTCATGTTATTTAGCCTCCCTAAAAGTATGGTAATCGTCTGATTGTACGGCAAAATACGCGCGAGATACAGTTTTACCAGAATCCCTGAAGGTTGTCAAACAAAACGTGGCCTGCCAGAGCGCGGCCTCTGCAGCAATCAAAGACAATCCTTGGACAGTGATCGGACCCGATAAAAGCCGTGAAAAGACAAAATCCGCATTCATCCATTGACTGAAAGCAGGAGCAAGCTGATATACTTAAATCCTGTTCGGGAAAAAGAGGGCATGCCATGACCGGTCAGCAGGAAGAACGGCGGGGCTTTGTGAGGGTACCCTTCAATACGGAGGTGGTGGTCTCCGCTGGCGACTGGTCGCTCCGGGCCGGAAGCGGCATCGATATCAGCATGAGCGGCCTCCATCTCATGGGGCTGGTGGACCCGACGGACACCAGGAAGCCGCTGCCCGGAACCTCCTGCAGGGCCGGCATCCATCTGCAGGCAGCAGGGCACCGGGCGCTGATCGAAGCTGACGGAAGGATCATCCGGACAGGTCCCGGAGAACTGGCCGTGGAATTCATCGAGATAGAGCTCGACGGCTATCAGCATCTGCGCCAGCTCATCCTGAACAACACCGACGATCCTGACGGGGCAGAGAGGCAGTTCGACGAACACCGGGGCATCAGGCGTCCTAATAATAACAATACCGGCAGGGCAGTAGTAACCACAACGCGGCGAAATACAACGACGAAAGGAGATACACATGGTGCAAAAAGCAAGCAGCAAACTGACGGACTTGATGAACAAGGCGATCGCCCGGGAGATCCAGGTCACGGTCCAGTATATGTGGCAGCACGTTATGGCCAAGGGCCTGAACTCGGCCGAGATCTCCGATGTCTTCGAGGAGGTCGCTATTTCTGAAATGAAGCACGCGGAAAAGATCGCGGAGCGGATCTTCTATTTCGACGTCGTCCCCACTACCAAGCCGGACCCCATCAAGGTCGGCGGAAGCATCACGGAGATGCTCGAAGCCGACGCCAAGGCGGAAGAAGAGGCGATCGAGCTCTACAAGGAGATCATCAAGCTGGCGCAGTCCGAAGGCGACAGCACGACACGGCTGCTCTTCGAGCAGATCCTGGCGGACGAGGAAGACCATCACGACAAGTTCACCACACTGCTGGGGCGGTAGCATTCATTCTTCCCCCTCTGTCCATCCTTAAACGAAAAGGACCGGACTGTCCCGGTCCTTTTCTCTTGCAGCATCGTTGCTTGAGCCGGCATCGTGATGCCCGAGCTGCCTGAAATTCCGGAGGATTTCCTGAAACGTTCCCGCTCACATTCCTCCCCGCGTTCGTTCATCCTGGCCATCGGGATAGTCCTGGCCTTGTCATGCGCTTCTTCGCTCCCGGCATCTGCCGAAGCGCCCAGAATTGCGGGGGGGGCAATACCGCTTCCCCTGAGCGGGGCACCCTCGCTTTTCACGACAGCGACCTCGACGGGGGAGGAGGAAAAACCAGCCGAGGAGCCGTTCGAACCGGAGGTGATCCGTGAGGGGCCTCCGGAACCGACAATCCTGGATACCATGCAGGCCGGCATAACGAAAAATATCCTCCACTCAGCCACGTGGGTTGATTCTTTTTTCTACGATCCGCGCTACGCCGCAGAAGAGAACAAAACCCGCGCAGCCGTCCGATACGAAGGTTTTATCGAAAATCATGCCCACTGGACCTTCGATACCAAAGTGAAGGTCGCCCTGGTCCTGCCCTACCTAAAGAACAAGGCGAACCTTATCCTCGCCGGAGACCCCGATGAAGCCTACCCGAGCCAGCCGGGGCAAGGCAGGCTCACCGAGACCACAAACCGGAACACCTTCGCTGCTCTCGCCTATCAGGTCAGATCAGATGAACGACGCAACATCAGCGCCAAGATCGGGATCCGCTACCGCAACGGGCAGATCGTCTCGTTCCTCCGCCCTCATTACCGGCTGCTCTATCACCTGGACGGCTGGGACCTGCGGTTCACCCAGGAATTCCCCTACTGGACCGATACGAAGTGGTCGTCGTCGACCACGGTCGACTTAGAACGACCGCTGCGTGATGCGTTCTTTTTCCGCGCTTCCCTGAACGGCAGCTGGTTCGAACAGCAGCCCGGGTACTATTACGGACTGGCCTTCTCACTGTCCCAGCCCCTCAGCGCAACCAGCGCATTGAGTTACAATCTGGGGGCCAGCTTCCAGACAGGCGCCCACGATGTGCTGCAGGAGAGTCGTGGCTGCCACCCGCTATCGCCAGCGCTTCTGGCGTGACTGGATGTACTTCGACATTACGCCGCAGGTGCGGTTCCCGCGTGACCGGCGGTTCAATCCGGTGCCGGGGATCCTGTTCGGGCTTGAGGTTCTGTTCGGGCAGGTGGGGGGGAAATAGAAAACGGGAGCAACGCCTGAAGGAGTTATTCCCTACCCTTTTGCGTCATTCCAGAAACTCCGGTGCATGCTCAGTCTTTTCTTGAGCCAGGCTGGCAACGCTTTTTCGCGCCGGCCCAGTCGAAAGCCCGTCAATTTTACGGCGGTTCTCAGGAGTGCCGAAGGAACGAAAAGCGGGTTTTCCCGCAGCAAGTATTGCAGTTCGGAACGGACAAATCTTACTCCCTCGCCTTCAGCAGCGCCAAATATCTCGCGAAGCCAGCCTTCACGCGCATGGAATACCCCGGTATCGAAATAGCGGCGAAATTCCTCGAAAATCGTGTAGGCGTGCGAATGATAGACCTGTGCCTCAGCGCAATACGCAACCTTCCAGCCGGCGACCAACATCCTGGCCGCGATATACGTGTCTTCACATTGAATAACACCGGAAGGGAACCCGGCTGCATCGAGCAGGGCACTGCGCCGGTACGCGGAGAATGAATTGGAAAAAAAAGCGGTTTTGATGCCGAACTGAGGCACATCCGCCAGCGTCCTGACCGTTCCCGTTTCGGGGTAATTGAACAGCCTGGCGTGCGTGGCGATCAAACCGCTGCCGGGAGAGGGCAACTGCCGTCCGTAGACAGCGCCGATCCGTTCATCGGCGAAGCAGGCGAGCATCTTTTTCAACGCATCCGGTGTTGCCAGCACAGCGTCCTGCGTCATCAAGACAATAAATTCCGCGCCAGGCAGCATTTCCACGCCCATCCGACGCGTATCACCATGGCGGAAATCCTCACGCCTAATGGTATGAACGGAAAAACCGGCCGCACGCGCCTGTTCCGCGCTGTCGTCGCTCGACGCAGAATCTATGACGAGCAGCAGTGCGGGTTTTACCTCCTGGGCAGCGAAGGCGTCCAGCCAGCGGCGCCATAATTCTCCGCCGTTCAGCGTAAGAACCAGGAGCCCTGTTTTTTCGTTCATCGTCATTTGTGCGATCACAGCGCCGCCATCATGCCGAGGTTGCGAAAAAAACCGTTCTTAAATGTCCGCAGCCTCAGTATCCAGATACGCCGCATGAAAAAATTTTCTCTGCCCAGGCTGCTGTACCTATTTAATAAAAAAAGCTGTTCCGGATCCAGCTCAGCCGCAAAGCGCTCCCGCATCACGCTTGCCTGTTGCCATGTTTTTGCGAGCGAGGCATGCATTGCTTTTCTTCCGCGCAAGACCTTTTCCGTAATATACCGGTAGTTATACCGTTTAGCGCCTGTATCGTTTTTCCGGTGTTGACGGTACAAAATCGTGGATTGCGGTACATGACCGATTGCGCCAAAGGCCGCCGCCACTAAGGCCAGCCACCAATCATGCATGATCAC
Source organism: Nitrospirota bacterium (assembly GCA_963818475.1). Classification (GTDB taxonomy): domain Bacteria; phylum Nitrospirota; class UBA9217; order UBA9217; family UBA9217; genus GWC2-56-14. Next base: position 715,220 of record CAWFSF010000005.1, read on the forward strand.
CGGCGCCGGCGGTGCCAGTACAGCGAGCACACGGTTTATCATCACGGTGCAGCCGGTTACGTTATTCTGTATCAACAGGCGGTTCAAACCCGCAATCTTCGGGTCCAGATTCTGATACGCCCAGAGTGACGGTGCGAAAACGCGAAGATTGCGATCGGCGACGGAAAGATCGGTATGCACTAGGAGCGGCGTCCGGGAATTGAAACGTTTTTCCATTTCCTGCATTTTGCGCAAGGTAACTTCAATTTTATCAGGCAGCCAGACATCGTCCTGGTCACAGAACATGAAATATTCCGCCTGCGTGGAAGTGTGTTCCAGCAACTTAAAATAACTGCGGCTCGCGCCGAGCCGACCGCTTTCATCGTTCAGCAGCAGAATCCGTTTATCTTCGGCCGCATATGATAGGATTTTCTCTACCGTATCGTCATCAGATCCGTCGTCGCGCACCAATAATTGCCAGTCATCCTCGGTCTGACCGAGCAAACTGTCGAGCTGAGCCTCGATAAAGGCGCCACCGTTATAGGTTGTCATGAGAAGAGCGATTTTTTTCATGCAAATTTGTTTAAGAATCCATCTCTGAAATTTAATCAATATTGAAACGATAAACAATTGGGTATGCGAGGTGATTTCATATGATACTGGATCTTACCTCCCCCTCATTGAGGCTCTGGGATCTTCAGGGAGATTATCATAAGGATGAACTCTGCCTTGAAGATGCTGTTGGCCAGAATGCCGCCTACTTTTGCCGCTGCCAGAAATACGTATTCCGGTTTTTCCTGCTCAAAGAAGGCTTCCACCTCGGCCTTCTATTCAAACTCCACAGCATGAAGGTGCCATGTTCTATCCGCTGGGGACGATACCTGCAGGTTCAGTAAATATAATGAAAGATCGATCGTCGGCATTTCATAGCAGAATTTTGTGCCATGCTTGACCGAAAGTCGGAGTCCGTTCAAATGGACTTCTGGCGCGGTTTCCAGATCGCACCGGATCCGTATCGCCGCAGGGAGAAGATGTTTGTACCAAGGCAAATAAACAACCACCTGGCCCTGGACTTCATTGCCGTAGGGAGACAATCCATAATTAAAACGCCTGCTGACTCCATTTGTTTTTTTAAACCTGCGCTTCTGAAGACGATAAAAATGCAGCATCTTCAGCAATATTCGCTCAGGGAGGGTTACGTGCAACGTTGATAGATCTTCGGAGTAGAAACCGGCCAATGATCTAACGGCAACTGTTGGGGTAGTATTCTCCCACAGATGTCGTCCAATTTCTATAAACCTGCTCCATGAACGACTTGATGTCTTAGTGCCCTCATACATTCTCACCACTGACAGTGGTTTTTTCAGATAATGGAATTTTGCACCCGCCCGGTAAAGACGCGTCCATAAATCCCAATCCATGATGTAGTGCAATCCGGAGTTCAGACGTCCGATCTTCTCTAGTGCAGCCCGGCGCACAAAGCAGGATGGCTGAGAGATGCAACATCCTTTCAGAATCGAGGAAATATCGCCGTCAACTGCAGGGAAATATTTTATAAACTGACCTGCTTCATTTACAAAAACCGAGTCGCCATAAACTACATCCACATCAGGGTGACCGACGAAAACTTCTTTAACCGCGCTTAGCGTATAGGGAAAGTAATAGTCGTCAGCACAAAGCCAGGCAAGTATTTCACCATTAGTGTTATCCCATCCTTCCTGTATCGCTGCTGTCTGGCCCGCATCGCACCCATGCCTGTGATAACTCATGAGATCCCGATAGGTGTCCAAGACTTTCTGTACGCTGTTGTCCGGAGTTGCATCCATTACCGCGAGCTGGACATCCCGGGCCTGCACACGAATGCTTTCAAGCGCCGTTGGCAAAAAATTGGCCTGTCGGTATACGGGTATCGCTATACTAAACTGCACTTACTTGTGTCCTTTCCGGAACGCTTCTTTGGATGCATGAATATATAATTGCTCCGATCAATTTATTCATTAGCCCAACGCAAGTTTGAGACCAGATCGTGGTCTCGTTTGATAAACAAAATATCGCACTGCCCCATTGCTCCATCCAAAGGGCGCCGCAGCAGGTCGACAAATTCATACGGTATAAAGCCGAGCGACGACATATGCGCGATTGTTTGATCGAGTGAGCGCATATCTTTACAAAAAGGCAGAAACTGGCATTCCATCAATACCATGTCGGCATACGAAAACACACTTAGCCCACCATCGATTACCCGCTTCTCAAAACCCTGCACATCAATCTTGACGAACGAAGGGAGTTCGAGGCGCTCTGTACGAAGCAAAGTCTCCAGAGTGCGCACAAGTACGGTCCGGCTTGTTGAGGCTCCATAAGCAAAGCTGCTATCGAACAGGCCCTCTGTGATACCTATCTGCAACTCAACATCGGCATCCCCCACACCCACGTTCAGAAAGCGAACCCGACCCTTGCTTTCAGATTCAAGCTGCTTGAGTGTTGCAACACGTTCAGCAAGTGGTTCAAAACACACCATATGGGCATCCGGAAACACACCCAAAACAAACCTCGCCCAAGCACCATCTGCAGCACCGATGTCGTATATAACCTTTGGTGCATATCCACGCTGTCTAAGACCATTCAAAGCAACGCCCATACCAAAATCCCGGTCTGCGATAATTTCACTCTGCATGCTGTCCTCCTGGCCCATCTAATAATCAATAATTTTAATTAATTGCCTAGCAGGTCACTGAAAAGTCCTTTTTGCCGTCTTTGCAAGCGAAGTGAAGATCTCGGTTTTAAGGAAATTAATAACTTCGAGATTGTTTCGTCGCGAAAAACGCTCCTCCAATGACAAATCGGGACTTTTTCAGCAAACTGCTAGCTCAACAAGGAGCACGAAGTGCAAAGCACCCCCTCCGCTTTACGCGAAATCCTACTCACTCGCAAGGCTCTCCGCTCCGAGGTATTGTAAATATCCAGCGCGTGAGTATCGCGGGCATCCCCTTTTCCCCATTTCCCTTCCGCATCGATGCAGCAAAACGCTTCGCGACCACTGGCTAATAAGTGCAATTTGAACCACTGTGAGCAACCGATATTTGGTATCGATTTATTATAAGACGCCGCTTTAAGGCCTAACCAGTCGCTTCTACTAGAAACGACAGCAGTAAACTTTGGAAAAACATCCCTACACCAATCCTTGAATGCAGAATCTTCATTTGAACCATCGCCGACCCGTGATAGGACGACGGGGAAAGTCAACTTCGCATCATGAAGATGTTGTAGTGCTTCTATAGTGCGATTGAATGGTAGCTGCATCACCTCCTGATACTTTTCGGGCCTACACTCATTCAGGGAAATATTAAGACGGCCAACAGAATGAAGTTCCAGAAGGTTCTGGATATTTTGGCAGTTCAGAGGAGAACCATTCGAGAAAAAAATTAGGGACGCATGAGGTAATGTCTCATTGATTCTGTTTGCAAATTGGAAAATGCGGCTATCGAGAAATGGTTCATTGACCCTAGAAAGATTCACGTCAAATTTGTGGGTTTCCGGAATATCGCGTAGATCTCCGATAATTTTCTCAAAAAGATCGTCAGGCATCCTTTCACCCTTGCGTGTCAACTGCGGATAGGGGCAAAAGTTGCACGCGGCGTTGCACTGAACAAATGTTTCGATCGAGACAACCGCAGGATAATCGGCACATTGCTTTGTGCAAACATCAAGATAGAACTGATAATTCTGGAGATCATCCATCTATTTGTACCACGTAATTCCTCGGATCTGTTTCGACGCCCAGTTCCAATTGTATGCAGTAATGATTTCATGGCCGCACGTGACATACAATAATCTGAGAACGGTGCCGAAATAGAATCTTTTCACAGCGCTAAGTTGGGGGAATGGCTGGTCATAATATCCCTTCATATCAAACAACCGGAACAATAGTCGATAGACTTCGGCTATCCAGCCTCGATAAGGGCCATATGTCTTCGTAACTCTGTACATCTCATTAATTACACGCATCCCGGCTCTCGACGTGAGATTGTCATCGGTAAAATAGTAAACTGAAAGAACGTCCCGGACGACCTTGAATCGCGCACCGCAACTGTGCAATCGGTTCCACCACTCCCAGTCAAAAGCGAGCGAATAGCTCTCATCCAGTTCGCCAGCCTTCCGGTGAATGGAAGCGCGCCAAAATGTGCTGGGCTGCTCTATGTCGTTTCGCAAGGCCATTAGTCGCTCGAACTGATCGGGCACTTGAGTTATCAGCGTTGAACCATCTGCAAATACCCTCTGACAACCGCCGGTTATTACATCAACAGTAGGTGACTCGCAAAACTCCGCCGCTATGCGATGGAGGGCTCCTGGCGCAAAGCTATCATCGGCGTTAAGATAGCAATAGACATTTCCTGTAGCGAGCCTGAATCCCTTGTTAATAGCCTCTGCTATACAATGATCTTTTTCGCTAATGACGTGTGAGATCATATGTCCGTACTGACGCACTATTTCAATGGTACTGTCACTACTAAGGCCGTCTACTACAATCAATTCTAGATTCGGAAAATTCTGGTCTTTGATAGAACGTAGAGTACGATCGATAGTTTTTTCAGCGTTCAAGCATGCCATCACAAGACTGATTCTGACTGTATTCAATTGAAGTTCGATATTATTCATGCCAAGGTATCCTGTTGCCGGGAATGATGCTCGCGTCTTGCCCCCAGATGATAGGCGACCATGCCTATTGCATATTGAAATGACTTACGTCTTTCAACCTTGAGAGTCCAAAAGAGCATTTTAATAAATGCCTTGCTTGATCTATAGCTCTCCGGAATAGGCTGAGCGCCTTTTAAGAGGACGTCGAGCACAACATGGCTGACGCCATAACAGTACATAATGCGGATGAGGTAGCGAAATCTGAACCTATGGGCAGCCAAGTGATGCCGTAATACCAAACTGGGTTCATAAGCGTTGCTCCGGCCTACTTTGACAGCGCCGAGCATCAGAATGGAATCTTCGCAGGAGAACAACTTTCCCGCCGTGCGCCCAAGTCGGAAGATACTATCCGACGCATTTGCTCGGCGCAGATATTCATCCAGCACGTCCCTATGAACAAAAGCTCCAGCTGTTGGCGGTTCCCATGGGCCCCAATGGTTGCTCATTTGCTCTATTCGCTGATCGCCGAAATCCTTTATTCCGAGAAATGGGAGAAAAGGTTGCGTCCATGCTGGAGGTGTAATACTTTCAGGCAGCAGCAATTTGCCGCCAAAACATCCGACCGTAGTATGTGATTGAATGACTTTCAGCCCATTTAAAACATAATCCGGATCTAATTCATTATCGTCATCGACGAACAAGATCCACTCGGCCGTTGTTGCTCTTGCTGCAGCAGCTCGCGCACGTGCGATTCCTGGATGCGTCTCCTGGATCAATCTTGTGGATATCGGCGAACCTTTGAACTGCTCAAAAACTGCTTCCGTGAGAGGCGGTGTTGAGGCATTATCCACAACGAGTAGGGACAATATGTGTTTCTCCACACCCTGCTGCTTACGAATACTCGTCATAATGTTAACTAAAGCATCAGTACGTGGATTGTGAGTACAAATACAAATATCAACATGCATTGTCTTACACTCCTCGCCTGAGCCGTCGATAGAGGTAATAAAGCCACTTGACTCTCTGAGCAAAAGATTTTAACGGTGAAAGCTCATTTTCAAGCAACGTGTTTCGTTCACGTTCTTGCATTAAGAGTAACTCAGTGCGCTCACCCCATTCACGCATCTGTCGAGTGTTCTCTTGCTCTTGGGTAACCCGCCCCTCGGCATTCTCTGCCCATTGACGGAGTTGCGTGCCAGTCTGCCGCTCCTGCAGAAGGAATTGCTCGGTTCGCTCCGCCCATTCACGCATCTGTCGAGTGTTCTCTTGCTCTTGGGCAACCCGCTCCTCGGCCTTCTCCGCCCATTGACGGAGTTGCGTGCCTGTCTGCCGTTCCTGCAGAAGGAGCTGCTCGGTTCGCTCCGCCCATTCACGCATCTGTCGAGTTTTCTCTTGCTCTTGGACAACGCGCCCCTCGGCCCTCTCCGCCCGATCCGTTGCCTCTGTGGCTGCGCTGGCCAACGCCTTGTACGTATGCAGCTCTTCCAGTTCTGCGTACAATGAGCATGCATTTGCCCGTTCTAGGATATCGCGGGCGACCTGCATGTTATCCGAATGGGCAGACGCCAGTCTCGCATTAACGGCTGAACGGTTAATACACGCAAAGAGGTTTTTGTACCAAACTGGCTCTTCGACTTGAAAGGGGAGCAATTCAAGGGCCTCGGCAGAAAATTCGCAAAGCTCGTAACCAAAGCTTTTAAGCTGCCTTGCCAGTTGTATGGAGGTAACCCCGCGTCTGGCGAGATTTGCTTCCGTAAACTCTATCATGATGAGCGGACATCGTTTTTCGGCAATTACCTGCGCGCCACCGCTCAGTACCTCGGGTTCTGCGCCCTCGACATCAATCTTGATTAAGGTTATTTGTGGAATTGAAACAGCCGAGACTATCTCGTCCAGCGTAACCGTTTGTACATCTTTGAGAGTAGCAGTTGAGTCATCAAAAGCAACATGCGAATAGGCCGCTTTACCGAAACCCGCATCAACGAAGCCAATTTTCCCCGGACGATTCCACACTGCCGCATTCACAAGGGTTGCCGATTCCAGGCCGGCACGCTCTACGTTTTCTTTTAAATACGAGAATGTCTTTGGGTCCGCCTCGACAGCAATCAGGTCAATTTTCCCTTTGGTCGCCTGACTGGCAATTGCCGAAAACAAACCTATATGCGCGCCACAATCGATAAAGCAGTCACCCGGCCGCAAATAGAGCCAAAAAAATGCCTGCTCGGCCGCCTCAAAGCAACCTCGATGAAGCAAGGTAATTAGTTCCTCGTTCCGTTGGTGGGATAGCCAACCTACGTGCGGAACATAGGATACTGGATCTTGAGGGTCAGTTTTGTCAGTCATATCTGGCATGTTCATTTAGTGAGTATCCCCTCGCTAATAGCCAATCGGAGAACTTGTGGGTCAAATACGTACGCTGATCCTTGGTGAGCAGTGTTCTCCATGCGCCTACTTGACCATTGTGAATATGATTCCAGTGTAACAGTTCGCGGGAGTCAAACACTTGCCCTTTCCGTCCTGATGGTCCAATATCAGGTGGGTGAAGGCGCGCTACTCTCTCTCTTTGGCGGTCTTTCTGAAAATCATGACCAATGTGATCCACCATCTGATCGCTTAACGAAATTCGCAGGAAATCTGAAATCTTTTGTGTTTCTTGAACAAGGTTGTCGTGAAATAACTCGTACCGACTAATCAACACATCCGGCATCGCTGTCCATTGGTGATAGTCTTCGATTGCCTGATCAAGCCATTTTTTATTGATTAGCTCCTCAAAAGTCATCTCGAATTTCCGCATTACAGAAACAGCAACATCCCGTATATCACGGTATGAATAGATAACCTTGGCTCCGTTATTCCGGCATTCTCGACTTAATTCTGGAAGGCATACGTGAGCTTTGAATACAGCGAATTGATAGTCATACGCATCGCGAATTGCTGCAAAGCCAGATTCCGGCGTGTAAGGAACGCGAATTCCACAGTTTGCAGCTTCAATAATTGCTGCGGTCAGTTGGTACTGAACCGTCGAACCTGAGCGGATCATTCCTGAACAAAATACCCAAGTCATTGCATCGAAACCTCGGAGCGCGCTAGAGAGAGATCAGACTCAATTAAGACTGGTACGGGAATGGGGTGTTTTCGCCAAGACGACACCTTAAAATGGATCCCGTACTCTATTAGATCAGATATCTCGGCAGCATCAAAATTAAAGACATCTCCGGAGTACTTTGTGTTTGGCTGAAACAGAAGTATGCCTATCTGCATGTAATAAGTATCCGCCTGCAATGGCAAAGAAAATATCATTTCCGCAATAACATATTGGTCGCCGTCGAATCGTTGCATCTTGTCAAATTTTGAATCTCGTATGACCGCCACTGGACTGCCGCACTTATCTTTGACTACCAATCCGATATGTATGTCGGCACGGATGGTCTGGTGAGACCGCAATAGAATGCATGCTTTAATTATTTGAGTTGGGTCGACAACATCGACAGGTATGCCTTCCTGGTTTAATAGCGCGAAAGAAAGGATTGATACCCGACCGGTGCCGCGCCGATCCTTATTTGCCCGTTCATAGAAACTAGCCTGTTCGCTCTGCAGGGTATTCAAAACCATTCCCAAAACGGTCTTTGGAAAATATTGGGTGACCTTTGGAAAGGTGTTCAGCGTACTAATTGTTTCCCTTTCGTTGGCTGAAGCATGGCTTCTTTTTAAAATATCTCTTTGATAAAGAGCAGCCATCTCCATCACGTTGCCAAATCCAGCCAATGTCCCTGTGCTTAGGTAAATCGCACGGTCGCAAAATGACCTTACAGATACGATATCATGAGAGACGAACAAAATCGTTGTTCCTGATGCTTTTAGCTTGTTCATTCGCGCGAAGCAGCGTGTCTGAAATTCCGCATCCCCAACGGCCAACGCCTCATCTATCACCAGGATATCGGGGTCAATCTGCGACTGCACTGCAAAGGCCAAACGCACTATCATGCCGCTGGAGTAGGTTTTTACCTGCTGCTCGATGAACTGGCCAATATCGGCAAATGCGGCGATGTCGTCAAACCGTTTATCAACTTCTTCCTTGCTCAAACCCAGCACAGCAGCGTTCATATAAACGTTTTCACGCCCCGTGAACTCAGGATTGAAGCCGGAGCCGAGTTCCAATAGTGCTGTTATGCGGCCTTTGGTTTCCACTATTCCACTGGTGGGCGAAAGCGTGCCGCATATAATTTGCAGCAAGGTGGATTTTCCCGACCCATTGCGCCCAATGATGCCGACGGTCTCCCCTTTTTTTACTTCGAACGATACATCGTTGAGCGCCCAAAATTCGCGGAAATACTGTTTTGGCGACGCTTTGCCGGCGAGCCGCTGCATTCGCGGCACAACAAACTGCTTGAGCCGGTCGCGCGGATTGTCATAGATCTGATAGCACTTGCTCAGGTTGCTGACACGGATGGCGATATCTTTAGAGGACATCAGCGAATCCTTTTCTCGTTTTTTGAAACCATGCAAATCCCAGCCATGCCACACCAAGCGCCGCCAGCAAATAAAGTCCCAAGCCAATCCAATTGGGCAGTCGTCCCCAGATAAGCACTTCCCGAGCCTGTTCGATGATGAACGTCAAGGGATTGGCCATGATCCACGAGCGGTATTGTTCTGGCACTGCGGTAATGGGATAGAAAACCGGAGAGAGGAACATTAAGACGGTCGTGAGGATGCCGATGGTCTGGCCTACGTCGCGAATGAACACGCCGAGCGAGGCGAGCATCCAGGCAAATCCAAGGGTGGCAACGATAAGAGGGAAAAGGACAAGCGGCGTAAGCAGGGCCGTCCATTGGACATAACCATTGAACAGGACAAAAGCGGCCAACAGAACCACCAGGCTGATCAAACTGTGAAAGAGCGCCGCGCCCAGGGAAATGACCGGCAGGATCTCCAGCGGGAAAACGACTTTTTTAACGTAATTGACATTGCCCAGAATCAGGCCGGGGGCGCGGTTCAGCACTTCGGCAAACAGGCCTTGCACGATCAAGCCCACGAAGAGCACAACGGCGAACTGTGTTCTGCTCTCATTCCCTCCCACGCCGCCCCAGCGGGACTTGAACACCATGCTGAATACAAAGGTGTAAACCGTGAGCATGAATATCGGATTGAAGAACGACCATGCCAGGCCCATGACCGATCCTTTATAGCGGCCGACGACTTCACGTGTGGTCATTTGCGCGATAAGGCTGCGATTGTGCCAGAGGCTGCGCGCCAGTGCTGCAAGTGAGGCAGGTTGAGACGTATGCGGATTCATGGCGGATTGTCCAGTTCCTATCTTTGAAACACTAACGGCCAGGTTAGAAAAATAGTCCTTGGTTTCTACTGTACCGACTTGCGGGTCCTCCGTGTTCCACGGGCGCCAACAGGTGCGTTTATCTTGGAAGGTTACATGGCATTTCTTGCCTTATTCATAGTGAGATTACGAATTTGGCATAGTAGCATAACGGCCAAAGAACATCAATCCCCTAAAAATACCCCGGGCTTACTACGCTCAGGGTATTTTTAGGGTAGTGAATTGAAATGTGGCACACTGAAAAAACAATTTAGTTGCCAAATGATCGATTGTACTTGCGTTTTATGACTTTTTATACTATCGTCCGGAGGTGATCAAGCGCATTCGTTTAAAAATGTTTTCCTTCATTGAGGTCAGATTTTTGCTGACTGATAACGTCAGGAAAATCGCCAATTCAATCGCACTGCTTTTTATCGACCTTCTGGCATTTTATGCATCGTTATTTGCGGCATTTTTAACCAGAAAGATACTGCCGTATTTTTTTCCTGCTGTTCAAGAGCTGCTTTTTTCTCTCAACTATTTCCTGAAGATCTGGTGGCTGGCCCTTCTCTTTCTTTTTTTTATCGCTTATGAGCGGCTGTATTTCGCTAAATACGCTTTCTGGGACGAGACGTACAAGCTCTTGAAGGCCGTTACCTTCGCTATCCTCGGAATTCTTGCGCTCGTATCGCTCGGGAAAATAACAGACCAGGTTTCGCGGCTGACGGTCCTCTTGCTCTGGTTCTACGGACTTTTCTTCTTTCCGCTTTTCCGGCTGGCAGGCAAGCATGCGTTATACAGGAGCGGCCTATGGAAAGAGAATATCATCATTATCGGCGCCGGACATGCCGGGGTCGAGGCTGCAAAAGGGATCAGGTCTCAAGCCTATTTGGGATATAATCTCATCGGGTTTCTGGATGATGACGACGACAAGATCGGAACGCGTATCGAAATAAAAGGAACAGCCTATAAAGTCTTCGGCAGGACCAAGAACTTCAGAAAATTCATCCAAAAGCTGAGCGTGTCCACTATCATCATTGCCATCCCTTCTCTTCCTGCCGACCAATTGGCAAAACTGACGAACCATATTCAGAAGTTCGTCAGAAACATCCTGCTCATCCCTGACGTAAAAGGTATCGCGCTTGCCAATACCGAACTGCAGCATCTTTTTGTGCAGCAGCTCTTTCTTTTGAAGATCAACAATAACCTCAAGTCAACGCCGAACCGGTTCATCAAAAGGACTTTTGATATGACCGTTTCTATTCTTTTCCTTCCCGTGCTTGTCCCCTTTATCGGCATACTGGGATTTCTGATCAAGCTCGACTCGCCAGGACCGGTCTTTTACCGGCATACGCGGGTCGGCCGCCACGGAGGCCCGTTCTCGATATGCAAGTTCCGAAGCATGCACTGCGATGCGGAGAAGCGCCTGGGCGAACTCCTGGATTCGGGCCGCGGCACTCAGGAGGAGTGGGACACCTTTTACAAGCTGAAGGACGACCCACGAATAACCCGCATGGGAAAATTTCTCAGAATGACCTCGCTTGACGAACTTCCACAGATATTCAACGTCCTGAAGGGAGAGATGAGCCTTGTCGGTCCCCGGCCCGTACTCCTGGAGGAAATAACGAAATACTACAAGGAACATGCGGATTACTACCATCTGGTCCGCCCCGGGATCACCGGCTTGTGGCAGGTAAGCGGCAGAAATGACATTGATTATACGGTCCGGGTCAGGCTTGATTCATGGTATGTTCTGAACTGGTCGCTCTGGCTGGATATCGTGATGCTGTTCAAGACGATAGGTGTTGTGCTGAAGCGTGATGGTGCGTATTAACCGATAAACGGCATTAGCCACATAAAGCACACAAGTCACACAGGTAAAACAAGAAGTTGAAACGATTTCAGTTTTCACCCAATCGGTGAAGTATTTCCAAAACGTATACTTGATTTTTATGTGATATTTTTGTGCATTTTGTGGCTCAACTGCTCTTTTTTGATTAACCCAGGATGCACGCGCCTTGCGTTATAGAGGTCGATGGGCTGAAACCAGGGAACTCCTGACGCACACACCCATAATGAACACGAATGCATAACGCAGGATCTGAATATTAAAGAACGAATCCATACATCCCGCGATCATGAAATGCACCGCTGTTGCCGCAGCAAGAAACGAGAACAGCCGCTCCCCTTCATTCCCCTGCATGCGTGTTAAAGCAAACCCCAATATGCGATAAAAAACATAGCACAGCGCTGCCAGTCCCGCAAGCCCGTTCGTGGCCAGGGCAAAGAGATACATATTGTGCGGCTGGTTGAACTCAAGCAGAAAATCCGGAAATTGCCCTGCGGTTATATACGCGGTCATCGTCGGGCCATAACCGCCGGTCCCAACGCCCACCAGCGGATTGGACAGGAACATCTTGATCGCTGCTTTCCACATCAGGATCCGCATGCCGAGCGACGTCTCGGTTTTTCCCGCGACAAAAAGCGCGATATCACTTGCCATAAAATCGATTCTCTCACGGACAAGCGGTAGGAAAAGGTAGGCGGCAACACCGGCCGCGACAGCTAGTACTACGGTGCCGAAAAAAACTCGCCTGTTCCTGAGCGCCAGAAAGACCATGATCGCCGAAGTCAATGCGATGCCGAACCATGCTGTCCGTGACAGGGAAAGCAGAATGCAGAAGAGTCCCAGCGCCACGGAAGAATACAGGAATATTCTGCCGCGCGTTGCCTTGCCCCATGGGGAAAACAGCAGCAACGAAGCCGCGGTATAGAGGCCAAGCGCATTGATATTCGAAAACCAGATATGATGCATATTCAGGGGAAACATCGGCGTGGAATACTTCCTGTTGCCGATAATGCCGAGAAAGGTAGCAGCCCCGATCACGTTCAGGATCACGAGCCCGGCCAGAAAAGAGAGGAGAAGATATTCGGCGTTCCGGTTTCTCTGCCCCTCTCCGTATAAGGAGGGGACCAGGACCGACACCAGCAGGTAAATAGCGGGCAGGCTGAAAAACTTTTTTGCGATGAAAAATCCGTCAGCATAATGCTCCGTAAAGAAAATGCCGGCGACGGCAACGAGAAAATAGAGGGAAAAAACCGGCGTCAAAGGCTGTCTGATGTTGGAAGCAATAGCCTTTTTCAAATCTCCATCCAGTAAATAACCTGCAACTCCGACCACGCAGATCAGGAACAGAAGCACGTTCCCCGCGCTTTTTGAAAGCGGCAGGGTAAAACCGAATAGCAACAGGCATGCCGCCAGCACAGCGTAATATCGGGATCGGTACGTCGCCTGAGAGATCATAATCCTCTGCACATAATGCCGTTCTTTCTGTAGCGCCGCGAGAAGGCCAGCCTGCAGCCAAGCTCATTGGACGTGGTGTTTATGCTCCACGATAGCAGGAGCAGACTCGACACAATGTCTCTACCGCATGACCTGCAAATATAATTGCCCGGCAGTATAAATATAATTTTACGCAATGTACACAAAAAAAATCGCGGTAATTTAACAATCGATCAACTTATTTTGATTTACCAAGCACGGTACTAAAATAGTACCCCCGTTTACCCCTGGGCAGTGCCTCTTACGCCAGTCTGCATTGACATCCTCCGGCTCAAGTGCTAGCTTTTATTCAATAGAGACCATTAGAGTCCTGTTTTTTGGCTTTCGGAAAGGAGATACCAAAGGAGGATGCCATGTATACCATTTTGGGCGCCACGGGGAACGTCGGCAGAAAGATCGTCGAGACCATTGTGGCGAAGAGAGAAAAAGTACGGATGGTTGCCCGGTCAGGAGACCGGCTGCGGCCGCTCGTGGGGAAGCATGCGGAAGCCTTTGCCGGGGATCTCCTGAACGCGGAATTTCTCACCCAGGCTTTCACCGGAGCTGACGCCGTGTTCACGCTGATCCCGCCGAACTACAAAGCCGAGAACTTCCTGTCCTATGCCGACAAGGCGGGAGAGAGCATTGCACGCGCGCTGCAGGCTGCGAAGGTCACCCAGGTGGTCAACCTGTCCAGCGTCGGTGCAGAGCTGCCCTCCGGCACCGGGCCGGTCACGGGGCTGCACAGGCAGGAAGAACGGCTGAACCGGATCACGGGGCTCAACGTCCTTCACCTGCGCGCGGCATACTTCATGGAGAACCTGCTTGCGGGTATCGAGCTGATCAAAACCAGGGGAATCAACGGCGGCGCGGTCCGGGGCGACCTCAGGATGCCGATGATCGCAACCAGGGACATTGCTGCATTCGCCGCCGAACGTCTTATGAAACGCGACAGTAGTGGTACGTCGGTCGCCTACCTGCTCGGCCCGCGCGACCTCACGTTTGCCGAGGCAACGGTGACCATCGGCATCAAGATCGGCCTGCCCAATCTGCAGTACGTCACGTTCTCCTATGCTGAAGCAGAGAAGGGGCTCATTGCCGCAGGGTTATCGCCTGACATGAGCAGGCTTTATGTCGAGATGAGCCGGGCTTTTAATGAGGGACGCATCATGGTGAAACGGGAGGATGGAATCTCCACGCCGACCACGCTTGACGAGTTCTGCGCCACGGTCTTTATCCCGGCCTATACACAGAAGAAAGCGGCGTAAATAAATACGGTCGGCTGGTCACCGCGGTAGCGTGAGCCGCAGCAGCTTTTCATGGCTTGCAAAAACCTTGCGGAAGTGGTAGCCGTAGATCGAAAAGGTGATGGCGAGCGGGAAGAGCTGTGGTCGCCTGAACAGGGACCAGAAGAAGAGCTGCCAGTATTGTACGCGTTCTTTTCCGAGGATGCCGAGCCGGATGATGGATTTGAACCCGGCCATGATGTAATTGGCGGAGATCGAGTTCTTTCTCGTCTTGGCGGGCCGGTAGTCCTTGAGGAACATCCTGACCCGCGCATAGTACTGCTTCGGTGAGTAGATCGTCCTCAGCACATTGCGGTAGCCGTTCAGCAGCGCCTCGGAACTCATCTTCGGAATAAAGTTGATCGTGAAGTCGGTATTGTCTCCGGTTGGGGCCTTTACGAGCCTGCCTTCCGCTTTCAGGCGGCGGTAGAGCCTGGTGTCCTGAGGCGCGTTCAAGAGCCCCACCATGGCGGTCACGATGCCGCTCTCCTGGATGAACGATATCATCTGCTCGAAGATGGTTGCAGGATCATGGTCGAAGCCCACGATGAAACCGGCCTGCACCTCGAGTCCCGCCCGCTGGATCTTCTTCACGCTCTCGATCAGGTCGCGGTTCCGGTTCTGGCGTTTGCCGCATTCTAGAAGGCTGTCCTCGTTCGGCGATTCGATGCCGATGAAAACCTGCTCGAACCCCGCAGCCACCATGAGCCGCATTAATTCTTCGTCGTCGGCAATGTTGATGGACACCTCGGTGAAGAGCGTGAACGGCCGCTGCCGCTTCTCCATCCATGCAACGATCGCCGGAAGGATATCCTGCTTGAGCTTCCCTTTGTTGCCGATGAAGTTGTCGTCCACGATGAACACTCCGCGCCGCCAACCGCTCTGATAGAGGGCCTCCAGTTCGGCAAGGACCTGCTCACGGTCCTTTGTCCGCGGCGTTCGGCCGAACAGGACCGTAATGTCGCAAAACTCGCAGTCAAAGGGGCATCCGCGTGAATATTGGATGTTCATGGTAGCATAGGCTTTCAGGTTCAGAAGGTCGATCCGGGGTGCAGGCGTGGCCGTCAAATCTGCCCATTGGGAGGACCGGTACAGATGCTTCGCCTGCCCCTTGCTCAGATCTTCAAGGAACATTGGGAGCGTGACCTCTGCCTCGTTCAGCACCAGATGGTCCACGTCGGAAAACTCCCCGGCATTCGCGGTAAATAAGGGGCCTCCCGCGATCACCTTGACACCAAGGGCCTTGCAGCGTGCGATCACGGAGCGTGCGGACTCCCGTTGGATCGACATGGCGCTGAGCAGCACATAGTCGGCAGAGCGAAGGTCCTTGTCCGTGAGGACTTCCACGTTCATGTCGACAAGACGCTGGTCCCACTCGGCAGGGAGCAGTGCAGCCACGGTCAGCAGACCGAGCGGCGGAAGGCTCGCCTTTTTGGAGATGAACTTGAGCGCGTAGGTAAAACTCCAGAACGTGGTGGGATACTTTGGATAGACAAGTAGGATGTTCAAGAACACCTCCAGATCCGGGATATATACGATAGAGTATAAGCCATCGGACTTCTGAGTGCCTCGCTGGTGTAAGAACAAAGTAGGAGAAACGTGGTTGTGCGTGTGTTTTTTCACGACGGGCGGACCAGCGGCGGACAAAAGGCGCTGCTATGCCATCATGACCTCAGAAAGCGTCTTGCTGAAGGTGGCTATATCGTAGGGCTTGACGATAACGCCTTTGAAACCGTACGTTCGGTAGTCCGCCATGACCGGATCGTTCGAGTAACCGCTCGACACGATCGCCTTTACCTTCGGATCAAGGGTGCGGAGCTGCTGGATCGCTTCTTTCCCGCCCATGCCGCCCGGAATGGTGAGGTCCATGATGACCATATCATAAGGTCTTTTCGCCTCGAGCGCGGCACGGTAGAGCGCGATCGTCTCGGCGCCGTTCTTCGCAAACTCCACCGAGTACCCGAGATCGCGCAGCATCTCTCCCGAGACCTCGCGGACAAATTCTTCGTCGTCCATCACCAGGACGGTGCCGCCTCCCCGGGCAATGACCCCGGCATCAGCGGCATGCGCAGCAGACGCGCCGGTCGAGGCAGGCAGATAAATATGGAAGGTCGTCCCCGCTTCGCTCGATGATTCGACCATGACGTGGCCGTCATGTTTTTTTATGATCGAGTAGACCGAGGCAAGGCCGAGGCCGCTGCCTTTCTGCTTGGTCGTAAAATAGGGATCAAAGATCCTGGAGAGATGCTCCGTGGGTATGCCCGTCCCCGTATCGTGAAGGGAGATCTTCACGTACGGGCCTGCGTTAAGGGAAGGGACCTCCTGGTCCTCCAGAGCAGCGTTGCTCACCGTATAGCGCAGGGTCCCGCCGGCCGGCATGGCCTGCAGGGCGTTGATGATGAGATTGCTGAAGACCTGGCTGATCTGGCCGGCGTCGACCTCGACAGCCCATATGTTGTCGCTGATCAGGGATTCGGACGCGATGTTGGTGCCGGAAAGGGTAAAACTGACCGCCTCCCGGAGAATGTCGACGATCGACGCGGATCGTTTGACCGGAGCTCCGCCTTTGGCGAACGTCAGCAGCTGATGGGTCAGGTCCGTCGCGCGCCGGGAAGCCGCTTCCGCCTCGTTCAATCGCGCATAGGCCTTGCTCCGGGTGTCGATATACATTTTCGCCATGCTGATATTGCCGACCATGGAGGTGAGAAGGTTGTTGAAATCATGGGCCAGCCCGCCGGCCAGAACGCCCACGGACTGCAGTTTCTCCACCTTGAGCAGTTCCTCTTCCATGAGGTGCTTTTCGGTCACATCGCGGAACACGAGAACGATCCCGATCACCTCGCTGTTCCGGTCGTGGATGGGAGCAGCGCTGTCCTCGATGGATATTTTCGTTCCGTCTTTTCTGATAAGGGCGGTATGATTGGCGAGACCGCAGATAAGGCCGGTTTTCAGGACCTTCTCCACGGGATTCTCGCTGCGTTTCCCGGTCTTTTCGTTGATGATATTGAATACCTCGGCAAGCTGCCTGCCCGCGGCCTCCTGCAGGGTCCACCCCGTGTGATGCTCGGCAACCTTGTTGATCATGGTGATGGCGCCCGCCATGTCCGTAACGATCACGGCATCGCCGATGCTGCGCAGGGTCACGGCAAGCCGCTCTTTTTCCTCGGCCAGCCGCTCCTCCCGCTCCCTGAGGGCCAGGCTCATGGCATTGAATTCCGACGAGAGCCGGCCGATCTCGTCAGCAGAAGAGACCTGAACTGATTCGGGGTACTCGCCCTGCTTGTACCGGGCTACGGCCCGCTGCAGCGCAAAGATGGGCTTGAGCAGATAATGCCCGACAAGCGCATTGAGCAGCATGACGGCAATGATCGTCAGCAGGACCGCAGCGAGGATGTTTTTGAGAACGGTATTGCGAATGGTCTGATTGACCGGCTCGGTCGAGATCCTGAGCCGCACGAAACCGATCAGAATTTCCTTGATCCTGACGTCATGGGTGTCAAGAAATATGGGGTGATAAATATCGATCCAGGGATCTGTCTTGATGAAGTAGTTGGCGGACGGCTGCTGGTTCTTTTTGAAATATTCCATGGCGTCGGGCGCCGGCGGAACATTCAACTGGTCGATGGGAGCGGAAGCCACGCCGAGCCATACCACGGAAAAGACCTGGGTAAGCAGAACATCGTCCGTATGGACGATATCCGAGACGTTCTTGATAAGGTTCAGATTTTCCGCAGCGAGACTGTCATCCACGGACCGGGCAAGCGCATCGGACAAGGCAATGCCCCGGGCAATGACCTCGCGCTCACCGCTGTTCCGCTGGGCCGCGATAAAGAGGGCTGTACTCACCGCGCTCGCCGCGATCATCACCGCGGTAATGAACAGCGTCACCTTTGTCTTTAAGGACAGGGTCATTTCATATCCGCGAGTGATGGCAGGCCGTAGGAGGAGATCAGTTTCTGTCCCTTCTTGCTTAGAACAAAATCAACGAACTTTCGGATCTCGGGTTTGGCGTTCTTTTTTATCACGAGGAACAACGGCCTGCGAAAGGGATACTTGCCCGAGATGATGTTCTCTTTCGTCGGAGCGACGCCATCGACTTTAAGCATTTTCACGTTCCGTTTCCGAGCGCTGCCGAAGCCGGTGCTGGCGAACCCTTCGCGCATCTCCTCCACGATCTGCTCCCAAATGGCGGGAGACGACGCCTGCAGGGTGGAGTTTTTTTGCTGTTGCGGCCGCTGTCCGTTCAGGACCATGGCGCTCAGGGATTCCACGACGCCGCTGGTTCCCTTCGTAATGACGGAGATGAGGTTCAGATCGGGGCCGCCCAGCTGCTTCCAGTTATTGATCTTTCCCTCGTAAATGCCCCGCACCTGCTGCGGCGTGATCGAATCGATCGGGTTGGACCTATGCACAATGAAGACCAGAGCGTCCCAGGATGCAGTAATATACTCAAAATCCCCAGGGTCGTCGGCAGCCTTTGACTTGCACGAGGCCGCGAAATCCATCCTGCCCTCTTGCAGGTCCACAAGACCCCTGCTGCTGCCCCCGCCAAGAACGATCATCTTGATGCCCGTCTGTTTTTCGTATTCCCTGGCCAGGTCGGACAGGTATCCCGGAACGCTGACGGAACAGCCGCTCCCGATCAGGGTCCCCTGGGCAACAGCAGGAAGAGGCGAAAGTAGCAGGCAGACAAGGAACAGCGGCATGCAGAGGTCGTTGATTTTCATATGCCCTCCTCAAAAACCATTTTAATAATATCATATTTAATGTCACACAGGAACCGATACAGCAGAAACATGGGCAGGATAAACAGGATAAAGTGGAGGCACCTGCAACGAGAAAAACCGGAAGAAGAATATCGTTTTGCTTCGGAGATGGAACACGGCTAGAGGCACGGAGAAAGGCGTGGAACAAAGGAAGTGAATAAATGGCGGGGCGGACGGGACTCGAACCCGCGACCTCCTGCGTGACAGGCAGGCGTTC
The DNA here is from genome assembly GCA_963818475.1 of Nitrospirota bacterium. Lineage (GTDB taxonomy): Bacteria > Nitrospirota > UBA9217 > UBA9217 > UBA9217 > GWC2-56-14. The sequence goes on from CAWFSF010000005.1 coordinate 734,736, forward strand.
TAACCGACTGAACTACCACCCCATTTATTTGACGAGCGTGCAGCGCGGAGTCACTGTAGAATTCCTGAACTCCGTATTATGTGTTAATGGTAGGCGGAACAGGGATCGAACCTGTGACCCCAGCCTTGTAAGGGCTGTGCTCTCCCAGCTGAGCTATCCGCCCGGTTCCAACCAGTTGGAGACTGGTAATATCTATTATTCCCGCCAAAATGTCAAGCTAAATTTATCCTTTTTCATGGCACGTTCGCGGGAAGATGCGGCTTCATTTTTTCAGCCCCGGCGCAACCACGATCAGAATGATCCCATCGACAAGAAGGAGAAGGTTGAGCGATGCGCTCAACGCGTGGAGCCGGGCAAACCGTTTTCTCGCCGGAGAATCGGATGATTCCCGCTCAAAGGATGCAACGTTTCTTTTAACCCCGACCGTGGTCGGGTGGACCCAGAAAGCAACGAACAGTGCAACCGCCAGCGAGAGCAGGAGCAGCGAAAGTGAGAGCCGATAGGCCGGCAACGAGCCGTCCCTTGCTGCCAGCAAAAACAGGAACAGTGCCAGAAGCGTCAGGACCAGCGTGTAAACGAAATAACCGGGAAAGAGCTTCCCCACGATCTCACCGGCCTGGTCTCGGCCATAGGATTTGAATATGGCCGGAGTGACGATGAAGGTGAAGATCGAAATGCCTCCTACCCAGAGCGCAAGGACCAAACTGTATAATGAAAACCAGGGAACTTTCATGTGCACCTCCTTCCCAAAATAAAACCACAGAGCGCAGTGAGGACGGCTCGACTAATTGTCAGTCCCTCGAGCACTCACCGCGGTGAATTTGATAAATAGAGATAAACGTTTGCGTCCGCAGATCTGTTCGTTGTATTGTACAGGTACATTTTATAGCGGGAAAAGGCGATGCGCTGCTGAACCTGTTCGGATTCAAAATAGATCGAATCTCCGCTCTTCGTTTGCGCCTTGCATTCAATGGGAAATTGAACGCGCTTTGCGTCACGAAGAACGCGCAGGATTGACCCTTCTGCGGGAACGAGAAGGACTCCGATGGTGCCTGAGGAGAAAACCTCGCTTCTCATTTCGCCTTGCAGGCTGATCAAAAGAGAGGTGAATCCTTCAGTTTCGATGGTCCCGGCATAGACCATTTCAGTCATTTCCGCGCGTTGTGAAGTGGGCACCACCAAACCTTCTTTGGCAATGGATTTCGTCGTACCTTCTATCGATACTGAACCCTTGATTTGTTGCAGCTCGGGAAAGTTCTGTACGTGCACATCGCCTCTGATCTGCTGGGTCTCGGGAAAATTATTTACGCGCACATCCGAAGGTTGGGAAACCTGCGCTTGAAGGGATCGAGGAGCGACTGCAGGCAAAAGAAAGAACTGAAGGAGCATCACAGAGATCAATGATTTGTACATTGTGTCCTCCGAAATTAAAAACCCGAGTGCGAATCACAGGTCTATAGTAACTAAAGAATAAAATTCTTCTCAAAATCGCAGGAAAGTTTACGACGAAGAACACGAAGCGCTAAGTTAAAATCAATATTTTGATATTGCCTTTTTCAACTTTTTAGTGATCTTCGTGCCCTTCGTGGTGAAAAGGCTTTTTGGCTCCGGCTTGTCCGGGTTAGGTAAAGGCAAAAGATCGGGGTAATTTCATCGAGAAAATACCTTTGCCTGAAACGTGGAGGTGAGGCCGCCCATGGCTTCAATGAAAAAAAGCGCCGATGATCACTGACTGACCAGCCACTCTTTTGCCAGGTCGGGCGTATCGAACACGACCAGGTTCCGGCCGGAAAACTTAATGACCGCGTTGTAGATGATCTGTTTGAGGCCGGTAATGCCCACGACAGCGCCCGCTATTACATAGGGCGTGTTATGTTTCGCAAGTTCCTTCAAGGCCTGCGTTGACTCCGTGTTGAAGTTCATGTTCGTAACATCGGTCAATGTCCTTATGGATTTTGCCGGCTGTTTCGCGATCACACCCATTGCCGCCTTGCTGGCCTCGACCACTTCCTCAGGTTTCGCAAAGGTGAAATCGAGATGCAGTATCTGCTTCCCCTTGTGCTGAATGAATTGAACACGTTCCATAGGTACTCCTTTTCATTATGGCATTCCTGTTCCCTGATGCATGATTATACAGACAAGGATAAATAATAACATACCCCGGTCAGGGTATTTTCGGGGGATAGGGATGGAAGGCCGGGCAGCTCAGTTCCTGGACACCCGCTTGCCTGGCGCATTAAATGATGGGTGATTTCATGCATGATGGTGCGCAAAAATGCCTGGAAACACGACGTCACTTTTCTGACGGCGTCCTTTTCTTCTTCTTTTTAGCGGGACCTGTTTTTTTCTTTGCCGGCGCCGAACGTTCCTTGCTCTGCTCGACCAGGACCGATGACGATTGCGCAGTGCTTACCACTGAACTGATAGTCGATGGCAGCACAGGGTGCGTGGTGGTGGCTGTCGAGGTCTCGGTCTCGCGCAGGACCGATGGCGGCGCTGTTTCCAATGGACGCGTCACCAGGGGCGCTCCGCTCGACGGCAGCGCGGGGACGACCGCGCGGGGCCGCATTAGCGTCCCGTCCGATTGCGTCCAGACGTAGAGTGCCGTCGCTCCCCCGGCAAGGAGCAGGGCTATTGCCGCTGCGGTAAAATACCTCCTGAAGCGCGCCATCGCCGGAATCTTCGAGGTGATGATCATGGTTTCCTCTTCCAGCGCCGCTTCGAACACCTTCATGCGCCACGAGGTAGTCCGCGATCCGCGTCAGTGAGGCGGCCTTCGTTGTCCTGCCGGCCAGCCGTTTTCCCAGTTTTTTCTCGACCTCAAGCATGGAATCGTAGCGCCGCTTCGGCTTCTTCCGGAGGCTCTTCTTGATTAGGCGCTGAATTGACCCGGGGGATGTCGCTGTTGACCCGGCGGGGGGCGCGGAACTTGTCCTTCAGGATCCTGGCGCTCACCGACCGCTCATCGTCGTCAGCGAAGGGCTTCACGCCGGTCAGCATCTCGTACAGGACGATGCCGAAGGAAAAGATGTCGGACCGGGCATCGAGCTGCTGGCCGAGGATCTGTTCGGGCGACATGTACGCGGGGGTCCCGATAAGCGTGCCGGGCATGGTCAGGGATTCGAGGTTCCTGCTCTGGGCGATGCCGAAGTCCATGAGCTTGACCTCGCCGTTCCGCTTGATCATGATGTTGCTCGGCTTGATGTCGCGGTGGACGAGCCCGCGCATATGCGCGTAGTCGAGGGCGTGGCATACCTGAATGGCGATCATGATGCCGACATCGACGGGCAGCGCTCCGATCTTCTCGATGACATCCGCGAGGTTGGCGCCATCGACGTATTCCATCACGATGCAGTAGGTCGGCTTCTTCCAATAGTCATAGATATGGACGATGTTCTCGTGCTGGAGAGAGGCGGCCATTTTGCTTTCGCGTTCGAACCGGCGGACGATCTGGCCATCGGCATGGTAGGCCTTCTTCAGTTCCTTGATGGCCACCGACCGGTCGAGGGACTTTTGGACAGCCTTGTACACCGTCGCCATGCCGCCTGAACCGAGCTCGCCTTCTATTTTATATTCATCTGATAGCTGTGGTCTTGGCATAAGAAAACCTATAGCACCAAAAGGCGTCTCACGCGGAATCGCGGAGTACGCGGAGAAATAATATCTTTGATTTCTGGTTTTAAATCCATACGCTTAGCCGTTGAAGTTCTCTGCGATCTCCGCGTCTCCGCGTGAAATATTCTTTCCTGTTTGAGTAGAATTTGACTCCTTAGTACTAAACCTCGGTCACCCATACCACCACCGCGGTGATATTGTCCACCCCTCCCCGCTCGTTTGCCGCGGCCAGCAGCTTTTGAACAGCCTCTTGGGGAGAGGATGTCGCGAGGACCCTGCTGATATCCGCATCTGCCACCATCTCCGTCAGGCCGTCGGTGCACAGGAGGAACCGATCGTCCTTTTTCAGCGCATGGTTCGTGAGGTCCGCTTTCGCTTCCTCCGCGATGCCCAGCGCCCGGGTGATCACGTGGCGGTAGGGGCTCGATCGCGCCTGTTCCGGCGTAAAGGTCCCGGCACGGACCTGCTCAGCCACGAAGGAATGATCATTCGTCAGCTGGAGAAGCTTCCCTGCCCGGAAAAGATAGGCCCGGCTGTCGCCGATATGGGCAATAAATGCTTGTTTCTCCCTGAGGAGGAGCGCCGTCAGCGTGGTCCCCATGTTCGCAAGCCCCGGGTCCTGCGACCGTTGCTGATTGATCGCGCGGTTTGCCAGGGAGACCGATTCCCTGAGCGCGGATACTGATGGGGTGTCAGTGCGCACGCGTCCCATTGGCGGGGTCCGGTCTTTTTCGCCGAGCAGGTCCGGCATCGCCTTAGCGAGCGTCTCCACGGCGATGCGGCTCGCGACCTCGCCGCCCTCGTTTCCCCCGATCCCGTCGGCGACCGCGTAGAGGCCCATCGCGTCGTTCAGGAGCAGGGCATCCTCGTTATTGGCCCGCTTCTTTCCGGGGTCCGTCCCGCCGAAGGCTGTCTTCTTCATCAGGCGATCTCGTAGGTTCTGTCCCTGCCTGCGTCTTCGAGAATGAACTGGAGGGTGGTGTCCCCGACGCGGAACTTGTCGCCGTGGCGCAATTTTCTCTGCCGTATGGAGGCCCCCCCCATGTGTGTGCCGTTCGTGCTGTCCAGGTCCTTGAGAAGAAAAACGCCTTCATGATACATGATCACTGCGTGTTCCCGGGAAGCGAGGGGGTCCTTGATCCGGACCTGGGCGTTCGCGCCCCTGCCGATCACCGCGTATGCCTTGGCGATCGGATATTCCATTCCTTCACCATACCCCTGGGTGATCACCACCGAGGCCTGAAACCGCGCGGGTACTTTTTTCGTCGTCGGGGAAGGCTGCAGGATCTGCGTTCTGTCACTCTTTGGTTGTGGGTCAGTCATCGGTTCCCTCCGGGGTTGTCATGGGATAGGTGAAATCATAGGATAATACCGGATAAACGTCAAGTTCAAAGCATGGGGTCCTGGCGTGCTGTCCACGCACAGATTCAACTTAAAAGGGCAAGATTGTTTCTCGCAGAGGCGCAGAGAACGCGGAGAAATTCAACTGCTAAGCTAAGGTTTTAAAACTGAAATAAAAAAGATACTGCTTTTCTCTGCGCACTCTGCGTCTCCGCGAGAGACGCCTTTTCGCTTCGGCCTTCGGGTCCGGCTTGCCGGTTTAAGTATTATCATTTCTACCGTCTTATGATACAATCTCGATATGAAAAAATCAGCCTCAGGGAAAGCTCGCCCGGGGAGCAAGGCCGACCAGACCCAGGTGTTGTCCGGGCCGAGCCAGAAACCGCTCATCCTCAAGAAGGCGCGGTTCAAAGTGACCAGCGGCAGGGACGCGGGCAAAGAGATGGTGCTGCAGAAAACCCATATCTCGATCGGCACGTTCCCGGAGAACGACCTTGTTCTCACCGATGCCACGGTATCGCGAAAACACGCCGTAGTTGAAGAACGGCCTGACGGCTACCTGTTGCGGGACCTCGACAGCACGAACGGCACGTTTCTCGACAACGTAAGAATACGCGAAGGATACATCACCCCGGGTTCGGTCATTCGCCTTGGCCAGACGGAGATCTCTTTTTCGCCGCTGGAAGAGCGCTTCGAGGTCCTGAAGAGCTCCTCGGAACACTTCGGCGGGCTCATCGGATCTTCTCCGCTCATGCGGGAGGTCTACGGCTTTCTCGAACGCATCGCGCCCACGGATGTGACCGTCCTGCTCGAAGGCGAGACCGGCACGGGCAAAGAGCTTGCGGCGCGGGCCATCCATGCCCACAGCCGCAGGGCCAACAGCCCCTTTGTCGTGTTCGACTGCGGTGCTGTGGCGCCGAACCTCATTGAAAGCGAGCTCTTCGGCCACGAGAAAGGCGCATTCACGGACGCGGTCAAGGCCCGGCAGGGTTCCTTCGAGCTTGCGGACAACGGCACGCTCTTTCTCGACGAGATCGGGGAACTCTCCCTCGACCTTCAGCCGAAGCTCCTGCGCGCCCTGGACCAGCGCGAAACCAAGCGGGTGGGCGCCGACAAACCCGTGGCAGTGAATGTCCGCGTCATCTCCGCCACGAACAAAGACCTTGAACAGGAGGTCAAAGCCGGACGGTTTCGCGAGGACCTGTACTATCGCCTCTCGGTGGTGCGCGTGAACATGCCTCCCCTCCGGAAGAGGAAAGAGGACATCGAAACGATCGCCGTGCAGGCGCTCGCGGGTATCTCCGCGGAGATACACAAAAAGATCACCGGCCTCTCCCCCGAGGCCGCAACAGCGCTCACGGCCTATTCCTGGCCCGGCAACGTGCGGGAACTGAAAAACGTCCTGGGACGGGCAGCCGCCCTCTCCGACAGCGGCAGGATCGAGCCCAAGGACCTGTTCCTCACCCAGGGAAAGAAAACAAACACGCTTGACGGACTGAGCGGCAAGACGCTCGAAGAGGTCGAAAAAGCCGCCATTTCCGCCACGCTTCAGTCCGTGTCGGGCAACAAGACCGAAGCCGCAAAAATGCTCGGCATCGCCTATTCAACGCTGTATGAGAAGATGAAGAAGTACGGCATGCGGGAGTAGACGCAAAGAAATAAAGATAATAATTAGACCAAAGCTTCGTCTCTCGCAGAGGCGCCAAGGTCGCAAAGAGAAGCAAAGCCTTCGGGTGAAAACCAAGACTTAGAGATTTCCTTTGCGTCCTTTGCGCCTTTGCGAGAAAACGCTTTGCTTTGTCCCGTCCCGCCCTTAGTCAACTGTATCCGGCAAGACCCGAACTTCCCCTATCGCATCATCACCAGAACCGCGATCACCGCTGCAAGTACCGTTGCTTCGATCAGCATCCACGGCCATGACCTTCTGAGCACCAGGCGGGGCCTCACGGTGCCCGCATCGGTCCTGACGATAATATGCGTCTGGTACTCCCGTCCCGGCCTGAGCATGCTGCTCTCCACGCGGAACAGCAGCCGGCTGACCTCAGGGCCGAACGAGACCGGCTTCGGCCGTATCCAGCGATCGTCACTGGACAGCGTCCCGGTCGTCCCGCTCAGCCCGAGGGCCATCACCGGAACGCTCACCCAGGAGGTCTTATTCCACCACGGGAGCCTGATCAGCTTTCCCGGTCTGGCGTAAATGATCTTTCCTTTTCCCTTTCCCTGCTCCGGCCGTTTCAGCAAAACTTTCTGGATGGCAAGCTTCATCTCGAGAGCGCTCTGAAAACGCTTTTCAATGTCCCGTGCCAGCGCATGTTGGATGAGCGCCGCGGTCTCGCGGCTGAGGCGGGGGTTCAGGCTCCCGGGTGCCGGAAAGTCCAGCGGGTTCTCCGCGGGGTTTCTGCCCGTAACACAGCGGTGCAGGGTCGCGCCGAGGGAGAAGATGTCCGAGCGCGCGTCGGTCTGGCCCGTGCCGTATTGCTCGGGCGCGGCATATCCCGGCGTGCCGTACACATAGGTATCTTCCTCCTTGTCCTCCTTGAAGAACCGCGCGATGCCGAAATCGATGAGCTTTATCCTGTTGTCGCGGCTGATCATGATGTTTGCGGGCTTGAGGTCCCGGAATACGATCGGCCGCGGCCTCTGCACGCTTAAGAAATGCATGGCCCTGCAGATCTGGAGCGCCCAGGACAGCGCGAGCCGCTCGTCCACGGGTTTCCCGCGCCGTGCGGAAAGGACCTGTTCGAGCGTGCTGCCCTTGATGTACTCCATCACGATGTAATGCGCTCCGGTCAGGGAGAAGTAATCATAGACCTTCGGCAGGTTCGGGTGCGTGAGCCGCGCCAGGATCTGCGCCTCGGTCTGGAACTGGATCAGCGCTTCCCGCGACTTCTCTTCGGACAGCTTGCCGGGCCGGAGCTCCTTGATCGCCAGGACCCTGCCTCCCTGCTGACGGTCCAGGACCTTGTATACGCATCCCATCCCGCCCTTGCCGAGGACCCCGATGATCTCGTATCGTTTTTTGAGAAGTCGTTTCATATGCGTGTGCGGCTATGATCGCAGCCGATCCCCCCTCACCTCGGTCCTCTCCCTCGTCGGGGAGAGGAGCCCCTGACCCGGACAAACCGGAATATGAACCTTTGAACCGCGAGGGCGCGAGGGACGCGAAGGAAATCGTGTAGATCCTGTATTAAAGCAAGTCCTCCTGTTTTTGACGTCCTCGCGACCCTCGCGCCTTCGCGGTAAATGTTCTTGCCGTTTTGGGTAGAATTAGATTCCTTTGTAACTAACATCAGCCGCCTTCACCCCGCACTGCCAGCAGAATTTTGCGCCCACTCTCAGGGAACTGCCGCAGCCTGCGCAGGTCCTTTTGCTTTGTTCGCTGAACACGATCGTGGAATTGCCGACATTGATGACATCTCCGTCTTCGAGCACCTGCCTGTATGCAACGGGTTTTTTGTTCACCAGGGTGCCGGTCTCGGAGCCCTTGTCCTCAATAACGTAGCGGCCGTTCTCCAGCATGACCTCGGCATGGTGCTGCGAGATGTCCTGGTCCTTGAAAAGACCGAGCGTGTTCTGCTCGTCCCTGCCGATGGTAACGGTCGAGCCGATGTCAATGTCCTTCTTCGTTCCCTGGCCCCGAACCAGGCTCAGGTGGCCCGTCTGGTACTGTTGGTCGATCTTCCTGAGCGACAGCTTTACGAATCCCAGGATGCTCATAAGCGGGATGGCAAAAGCCCAGGTTGGCGGCTTGGCGCCCGCGCCAAAGAGGGACGACTCAGGCTGGAAATAGGCGCGCACCGTGCGTTCTCCGGTACCGAGCACGATCGTCACGCTCCTGAGATAGTCGGCCCGCTTCTGCGTACGGTAGGTGATGACGTACTCGTTATGTATCCTGTTGCTGATGGTCGAATAGATGTCGGCCAGTCCGTCGGCCAGGGGCGTGTAATAATAGGTGCCGCCTGTGTTTTTGGCGATCCCTTCAAGCCGCGCGGTCCTGACGTCATTTCCGAGGCCGATCACGGAAACCGAAACGTATGCCTTGGTCGCCGTCTCGATCGCCTGGTTAAGGTCGATGGCGCCGCGGTTCGCTATCCCATCGGTCAGAACGATCACTGCCCTCCGGCCCGAGACGCCGCGGAGCGATTCCACACCGCGGGCGATCGCATCAAAGAGCGCCGTATGGCCGCCTGGCTGAATGTTCAGCACGACGCTCCGGAGATCTTCCTGGCTGTTGGCCAGAGGCTCCAGCGCGTCCACCTGATCGCTGAATGAAAAGAGCGCCACACGGTCGCCGGGTTCCATGAGCGAGATGAAGCGAAGCACCGACTCCTTTGCACGCTCGAGCTTTTCGCCGGTCATGGATCCGCTCCGGTCCAGCACGATCGCAAGGCTGAGCGGATCGCGAAGGCCGCCCGCCCCGGCCGGCTGCAGACTGTCGATCGCAACGTCCTCCTTATTTTCAGTGATCGTCACCTGCTCCTTCGCCAGCCCCCGGACCGGTTTGCCGTTCGCGTCAAGCACGGAAACATAGGCCTTGACCTGCGGAAAATTTCCCAGATCGAACTGCGTGATCTGGAGCGATGCCGGCCCGTCCGCCTGCGCCGCCATTCCACCTCCGGCCATCCCGAAGAGGGTGATCAGCAATATCGCGGCCATTGCCGCGGCTTTCTCGGCAACCCTGACTGCCGCCTGCTTGACCGCGGTGAACAGGAGGAGGACGCTGCCCACGCGCACCACATCGCCGTCCGTGAGACTGCTGCTGTGCGTCATTTTCTGGTTCACGTACACGGCCGTTCCCCGCTCGTCGGTCTCGATGGAGAAGCGACCCTTGTTCCGCTTGATGACGGCGTGCTGCAGGCCCACACCTTCCGCGCCGGAAAGGCATACATCGGAGCGGTCGTCCCGGCCCACCGCGTTCAGGTCCTTCAGGAGCGGGAAGGCCCTGCCGAGGTGCCTTCCCTTGACGACCTTCAGGGTCGCCGAAACAAAGGCCTCTTCAACAAGGCTGATGAATGCTCCGATGGACATCCCGAGAAACATGAGCCCGGCAAGGGCCGACCACAGGGAGGTCGCGGACAGCTCATAGAACAGCGCCCCGCCGAACAATCCGCCGAGCGCGCCGCCGAGGAACCCGTAGAAGGCCCGCTCGCGGGAGCGTATCATCAGGCCGCCGGTCAGCCCCACTATTGCGCCGAGAATGGCCCAACCGAGAGCCACCGAAAGAGCCATGCCGAGCGACGCAGTGAATCCGCCATATTCGGCCACGATCATGCCGAGTGCGGCGAAGGTCGTATTACCCAGGGCCGCGCCTGCCGCGCCGCCGCAGAGGCCGGCAGCAGCGCCGTATGCCGCGCGCTTCATCGCTGTCCGGAACTGCCTGCCGGAAAGCGCCTCGTGGCTCCAGATAAAGGCGCCGATGAACATGCCCGCAAGCGCGCCGAGCATGATCTCCGTCGCAGCCCTTGATCGGCTGCCGCTGACAGCCAAAGAATGAATATCCAGGCAGCCGAGCCGCCGAGACCGCCCGCAGCGCCGTACAGGATCGTTTTATGTGAGAGTCTGTTCATAGTGGCTCCTTTGCACATCAGTAGCAAGTAGCAAGGGTCAAGTAGCAAGGGGAGCAGAATTCTGTAGCAAGTAGCTGGAAATCCCTTGCTACTCGCCCTTACCTTGCCACTTGCTACTTGCCACTTGCCCCTGCCCTTACGCCGCCTGCAGCGTCAGCGCCAGTTTGCCGAACCTGAGCTCATCGCCCGCCTTGATCGTCTGCGGAGCGTGGGGCTGGATCTTCTTCTTGTTGAGGTAGGTCCCGTTGGTGGACCCCATGTCCTCGACCGTATAAGCCGCGCCTGCGCGATGAATGACCGCATGTTTGCGCGACACGCCTTTTTCCATGCCACCGAGTCCGGTCAGATCCAGATCCGGGAACATTTCGCTGATCGGGTCTTCCCTGCCGACAACGATCTCATCCTTGGCCGGCATCTCCAACCTGCTCCCGTCCGAGGACGCGAGTACCAGGGTTGTCCCTTCGCCTTCCGATTCAACGGCGCTATCCTTACTGTCGCTCATTGCTTCAAGCTTTACGCCGCACTCCTCGCAAAAGAGCGCACCTTCTATGTTTTCCGTCTGACATGCTGTGCATTTCATGGTAGTTTCCTCCCGTTTTTAATTTCGGATTTCGGATTATATTTGCCTTTACTGGACACTGAATCCTGGCCCCTGGACCCTGCCCCCCCGAACCTTGCTACTTGCTACTTGCCCCTACACCCGCACCCCGTACCCCGGACCGCCTGAACCCTGCCCCCCAGCTTCCGCGTGCCGTATTCCAGCTTCTTGGTCCCCGCCGCCGTGAGCGCACCCGTCTTCCTGAGCGAGAGGATCTCCCTTTCCGCTGCCGCTGCCAGGTCGTCCTCTCCCAGGTTCAGCAGCACCGTTGCCGCTGACTGCAGCTTCTGCGTCGCTGCCAGCAATGTTGCCCGCTTCTAACTCGGTAAGCGCTCTGGTCTGGAGCTTGAACGCGCTGATCTTCTCAACAAGGTTCATGACCTCTGCGTTCACTTTTGCCGCAGCCGCGGCGTCGGCGCTCACGGTGATGAACAGGTCCGTTTTTACGCTTTGCCCCTTGACGCCCTGCGACGGTATGTCATAGGTGGCCTCCACCTGGCCCAGTTGGAACTTGCCCGCTTTCCGTGCCGGTATGCGCGATTCGATCAGCAAGAGCCTGGCCTTTTTTGCCGTCCAGCGATCCGAGGTCGGCGATGATGGAACCGCTGCTCACTACTTTACGGGTCACATCGGAGATCATCGGAACCGTCGAGTGCACCTTGAACGGCCTTACCCCGGCGCTCATGCGGGCCGTGATCTTGAGGTTCGTTGCAGCAACGGCCTGCATGCCTTCCATCTCTTGCTGAAATGCATCGAGGACGGCGATGGGGTTCTGGATCCAATGCGAATTGCCATGAGACCGCTCCGCAAGCTGGAGCAGGAGCTTCTCGTTCCATTCATTGCCGATGCCGATGCTCGTGATCGCGATGCCCTGTTTTCCCGCCTCTTCGGCAAGCTTGAGGCAGGCGTCCTCGTCATCCCAGGTCTGTCCGTCCGTAAGCAGGAGGATCCGGTTCACGCGGTCCTTGGCATACCCCTTCATGACCTCGGCCAGTCCGGCCTTAAGCCCGTCCGATATCTGCGTGCCGCCCCGCGGGATCACGTTGGCAATCGCTGCCTTGATCGCTTCGCGGTTCTTCGCCGCCTGGTTCGGTATCAGCGTCTCGACCTGGTCGTCGAAGATCGTGACGGAGACAAGGTCGGCATCGCTCAAATGGTCCACGACGTAGCCGATCGCTTCTTTCACGTTGTCCATCTTTTCGCCGTCCATGGACCCGCTCCGGTCCAGCACCAGGGCGAAGTTCGCCGGCATCATGCCGAGCAGTGCCCCGCCCTTGGACTTGATGTCTATCAGCGTGTAGATCGCCTGTTCCGTTTCAGTTGCCGATACAGTGTCCTTGCTCATAACGCACCGTACGTTCAATTCGTTCTTCATGGTAAATACCTCCCTTTAATTTACAGTGCAGCCTGAAGTCTTCGCTGCAAGCCGCGCATTCCGCGATGCCCATTGCGCATTTTTTTATCCCCAATACCCATTTCCCGATCCGCATTACATATTCCGCATTCAGCATTTTCATCTCCATATCCCGGACCCTGTCACCTTGCTCCTTGCTACTCGCCCCTCCCGGACCCTGGACCCTACCCCACCTTCACCACCACAGCCGTAACGTTGTCCTTGCCGCCCTTTTCGTTCGCCATGCGCAGCAGCCTCGCGCAGATCTTCTCGCTTTCCTTTTCCGTCGAGCATATCCCATGGATCTCTTCATCGCTCAGCTCTCCCCAGAGCCCGTCGGTGCACAAAAGAAGACTGCCGCCTTTTTCCAGGTTTACCGTGAAGGTGTCCACCTTGATCGTCTCGTCGTTGCCGATAGTGCGGTACAGCAGATTGGACTTGGGATGGTTCCTCGCCTCCGCTTTCGTCAGCTTCCCGGTCGACACCAGCTTTGCCACCAGGGAATGGTCCTCGGTTATCTGGGTAATGGACCCGTTCTCGATCCAGTAGACCCTGCTGTCTCCCACATTCGCGATATGCGCCGTACTGCCCTCGACCAGCGCGAGGCTGAGCGTGGTGCCCATGTTCGATCCCCTGAACCCGCCTTCTTTTCTTACTTCCACGTTTGCAAGCCGGACGACGAGCTCAACAAGGCCCTTCGGATCATCGGCGTGCGTCGCGTGCCTGCTGACCTCCTTGCATACCGTTTTCACCGCGATCTTGCTTGCGATCTCTCCCGCATCGTGCCCGCCCATGCCGTCGGCCACGACAAACAGCGACCGGCTTCCAAAATCCTGGCACGCAAAGTTGTCTTCGTTGTGCGGCCTCACCATGCCGGTGTCCGTCATCCCGTACCAGGCGAGAGCGAGCGAAGCAGCCTTCGGCGGGCCTGTTTCGGCGTCAACCGTTCCTTCCTGATCAGGCCTCAGCCTACTCGTGTAGGCCGGCTGGAGCACGCGGGTCATTGATGCGAATCCTGCCGCCTTTACTGCTTGAGGAATTTCCCGCGCTTCCTGCAGAGTAAATATGTTCTTCATGCAGCCCATCCAATCACGTGTCATGATCATCTCCAGCCCCCTGCTTTTGGGATTAACGTCCGCATGCTTTGACCTGTATTTTGCATCTGTTGTGCCAAAGTGAGGGAGGAGGATCGAGATGGGGCTCAAGGGAAAGAAAAGCGTTAGGTTACGGATGGTTGTGTTTTTGATGAACAGACGGCACTATGCGGCCGGGATAGGCCAGGGGGAACAATGCATATGATTATCGTAAGGAGGGTATTCGATTTTCGAATAGCTGGGGGAACTGCGGATGGGCTTGCCGGTCGGCTAAAAGGAACGCAGCGTAGCCGAAAACACACCTGTCACTATTGACAGGTGACAGAGAACAAAAAATCAAATACAATCTCGCATCAAATTGTCGAGGGCACTTCGATCTAGCGAACTTGGCGAAAAATCTAGCGTATGGCAAGATGATTCAATGGGAGTAGGCGATTTTGCAGAATAATTCATGGTTTCAGTCTGACCGCTATCTGCCCGGGTGAGCTTGAAACAGCTCGATGTACGATACATGAACAGATCCGTCGGGAATTCGTGGATATTTAAGGGGGGCGTCTTGAACAAACAACTCATATTTTTACCCGGTTTTCTGCTGGTGGCTCTCTGCGCGAACGCATGGGGCGCAACTGGAACGGTCTCGATAACGAATCCAAAGGACGATATTACAATTACGGATAATAATGTTGTGGTCAATGGGACTTATTCCCTGACCTCGGACGCCACTCCAAGAGGATATGGCCCGAATGGCTTCCCCTGCTCGGATGGAGTTGGGGGAGTATATCGACTTCCTTATCAACCTGATGAACATAACGCGAATACCGGTGTGTATGCCAAACTTCAATATACTCTGGACGGCCAGGTAATCACCAGCTCGCATGTCATCAGGGGAATCGGGACAGGCTCTTTTGGTAAAACTTTTTACGGCCTTGCTTTTGGTGTCAATCATACGATCACGGTTTCATTAATAGACATATGGGGCGCAACGTGCGCAGGAAATGGGTGGACCGGCAGTCCCGTGACAGGGGACCAGATTGGACAGGATTCGCATACCTTCCTCATATGCGCCCTGACGATCAGTAGTTTTACCAGCGATGTAAGTCAAATCGACCCGGGAGCGGGAAATATAGCGAACTTGCGCGGTACGATAGCAGGCGCCGGAACTTCCCCAACATGGACCCTGGATATTAAAGATCAAAGCGGAAAGGTCGTGCAATCGTTCGCGGGTTCAGGATCTGCTGTATCCGCTCAATGGGACGGCAAAGACGGCGCAGGCCAATCGGTACAGGATGGAACGTACACGGCAACGCTTGTCGCAAAAGCGGGGAGCGATGCCTGCACGCAGAGCAAAAGCCTTACGATCAACGTCAAGAACTCCTGTCAGCTTAAAATAACAACCATCAGCGGCTCGAGCGAAACTATAGACCCGATTGCCGGTGGAAGCGTTAAGGTTTCCGCCGATATCTATGATATCCCGGGCGCGTCTTACACCTGGGAATTTACTTTGCCGAACGGGAAAAGCGTCAGCGGCAGCGCTTCCGGCAGCACTAAGGCTTCGGCGACGTGGGATGGCCGTAACGCGAATGGCAAAATCATGAAACCGGAACCGGGGCAGACAATCTCGGCAACGATTATTCTAAAAGTCACGGACACAAAAAACCCCGGCTGCGCCGACAGTGAAACAAAGAACGTAACCATATCATGGACCAATGATTGTAAACTTCAAATAACTTTCGGGTCTTCGGCCAATGCGGCATCCGGCAATCTTTCTCACAGCCAGCCGGTGTTTTCGACAAAAGGCGCAAGTCTCCCCACAAGTATCACTCTTTACTACAATAGTCTTGATTCGTATAACGGTCCGCTTGGAATCGGGTGGACCCATAACTACAATAGCGCAATCGGCGAGAGCAGCGATGGTTACGTGGTCTTACAAGAAGGTGACGGCGGAAGAAATGTCTACACGAAGAGCGGCAACGGATATATTTCTCAATCGGGGGATTATTCCGTGTTGTCAAGAAATACAGACGGAACGTTTGTTGTTGCCCAAAAGGACGGAACGACGTACAACTTCGGAACCAACGGCAAGATCGCGTCCATCGTCGACCGAAACGGTAATGCCATGTCGTTCGCTTACACTAATGGCAATCTGATAACGATCACCGATTCTGCCGGAAGGGTCACGACGATACGCTACGATATGGCCAACCATGTCGCCTCGATCACCGATCCGAGCGGCAACGTCAATTCGTTCACAGTAAACAATAACACGCTGACGAGCGTTGCCTATCCCGGCGGAGGAACATGGTCCTACGCCTATGACGCCGCCTTCATGCTCACCAAGACCGACCCGAACGGCAATACGACGACATACACCTATGACGATCAGCACCGGGTAGCCTCGTCCCTTGCCGAGGGAAATACAAGACTCATCAGTTATCCCACGAATACCGGCACTACGAAGACCACGACTTTCACGGAAACAGACGGCGGCGTGTGGCAGTACACCTACGACACCCAGGCAGGCACGCTCACGCAGAAGACCGACCCCCAGGGCGGCGTTACGAGTTACACCTATGATGGTAACCGGAACACGCTCTCAACAACTGAACCCGATGGCAGCGCTACGACCTACACCTATGATGCAAGCGGTAATATGGCCTCAGTCACTGACGCCCTCGGCCAGACTACGAGCTACACGTACAATACCTTTGGTCAGGTTTTGACTGTCACTGATAGCCAGGGGAACACCACGACCAACGGCTATGATGAAAAAGGCAATCTCACGTCAACGACCGATGCGACCGGCGCAACCACGAGTTACGAGTATGACACGCAGGGACATGTCACAAAAATGA
The DNA here is from genome assembly GCA_963818475.1 of Nitrospirota bacterium. GTDB lineage: Bacteria > Nitrospirota > UBA9217 > UBA9217 > UBA9217 > GWC2-56-14. Next base: position 751,196 of record CAWFSF010000005.1, read on the forward strand.
CAAATCCCGTCGGCCAGTCAACCGAATTCACTTATGACCAGAGCGGCAATCTCTCCTCTGTCACCGATCCCACCGGAGCAACCACATCTTTTACGTACGACGCTGCAGGCAATGTCACAAGCCAGACCGATGCAAATGGCAACACCACCCGCTTTGAATACGACAGCGATAACCGCCTGACCAAAGTCACTGACCCGGCAGGCAATGTCACGACCTTCGGCTACGACAAGAACGGCAACCGCACATCCCAGACCGACGCCAACGGGAACGTGACCCGCTTCGAGTACAATGCCAAAGGGCAGTTGATAAAGGCCATTGACGCCCTTGGCAACAGCACAACGTACACCTATGGCGGCGCCGGCTGCCCCTCGTGCGGAGGCGGCGGGGATAAGCTCACCTCCATAATTGACGCGAACGGCAACACTACCAGCTATGAATACGATCAGCTCGGCCGGAAGACTAAAGAGATCGATGCGCTCGGCAATGCCACGCTGTATTCGTATGACGCAAAAGGGAACATCCTCACCAAGACCGACGCAAACGGCCATGTAACATCGTTCGTTTATGATCCGCTCGGCAGGGTAAAGGAGCAGACCGATGCGCTCCTGGGAGTGGTGAAATTCGAATATTCCCCAAAAGGTCAGGTCACCAAGGTCGTCGATGCTCTTGGCAATGCCACGGACTATGAATATGACACAGCCGGTAGAGTGATAAAGACCGTCTCGCCCGACACCGGCACAACCACTTACACGTACAACTCAACCGGCACCCTTGCCACGATAACCGATGCGGGCAACGTAACCATTTCGTATCGGTACGACGCATTGAACAGGCTGACAACCATAGACTTTCCGACGGATGTCGATATCGCCTATACCTACGATGACTGCTCAAACGGCAAAGGCCGCGTCTGCACCATGACCGATCAGGCGGGAACGACAGAGTACGAATATGAGAAGCGCGGCCGGATCGTAAAAGAAAAAAAGACGATCCTCGGCGTTACCTACACAACAAGCTACTCATACGATAAAGCCGGCACGCTTAAAAGCATTACCCTGCCAAGCGGCCGTCAGGTAACCTATACCTACGACAAGGTCAACCGGCCCGCAGGCGTTACCACGAAACTCAAAAACACGACGGTTCTGGCGAGCAGCATGGCCTACGACCCGGCCTCCAATCTCGCATCCATCACCCTGGGCAACGGTCTCACCCCGTCCTATACGTACAACGCGGCTCGAAGGATCAGCACGATTGCAGTCCCTGGCGTCATGTCGCTATCATACGGCTATGATCCAATCGGGAACATCACGAACATCACTGATGCGGTCGATCCCGCGAAGTCAAAAACGTATGCGTATGACTCGCTTGATCGTCTAGCAAGCGCGATGGGGCCATGGGGCACGCTCGCCTGGACCTATGATGCCAACGGCAACCGCCTGGTTCAGGGGAACGGTGTTCACTACGCTTACACGTATAGCGCAAACCGCCTTGCAACAGTGAGCAACGGCCATATCGATTATTATCAGTACGACAATAACGGCAATACCACGAATGACGGGCAAAAGGATTTCGTGTATAATCAGAACCAGCGATTGATCAGGGCGGAGCTGGACGGCAAGACCCTCGTGGAATACACGTACAACGCCAACGGTCAGCGGGTCATCAAGAAAACGGGGCCGGCAACAACGAACAGCGCCAGCAGTCAGAACATGGTGTACCATTTTGATCTGAACGGAAAACTCATTGCGGAAACCGCAGGCAACGGCAAGATGATCGCCGAATACGTCTATCTGAGCAGCCAGCCCCTCGCGATGATCTCGAAGCAGGCAAACAACGAAAGGACCTATTACTACCACAACGATCATTTAGGTACCCCGCAGAAACTTACCGACGCGACAGGCACCGTTGTATGGTTTGCTGACTACAAGCCCTTTGGTGAAGCGACGATCACCGAATCCACGATCACGAATAACCTCCGATTCCCCGGACAGTACTACGATGCCGTGACGGGGCTGAATTATAACTATTACAGAGATTATAATCCGACGATTGGAAGATACATAGAGAGTGACCCGATCGGAATCCGACGTGGAAAGAACCATCTCTATGTTTACGTCGCGAACAACCCAGCCAAGTTTACGGATCCTTGGGGGCTGAAGAATTATTCGAATCCTGATCTAGGTCAATTCGGTCCAGTGCCGAATGCGATATATGATTTTATCGATAATTACTTGAAGATGCGGGATGCCAACACTATTGGGGCAGATAAATATTTTCACTGCATGGCAAATTGTCAGGCTGCTAAAGAAGGGCCTGTAGGAAGTGGGATAGCTGGATTGACAAGCGAATGCCGCGAGCTTTCTGATGAGCATATAAAGGGAGACCCTCGTTCTGCTTGTGATGCAGATAGAAAAGCAAACCGTTGTGGGAGAGAGGGCAATCCAGACGTACCATGTAAAGAAACCTGTTCCCCGTTCCGGCCTGCTGGTCTTGACTCTAAATATTGATCACGAGGTGTTAACCATGAAAAACCTCAAGAAGATATTGTTGGCTATAATTATGTTGCTGTTGGTGGTATTTGGATTCTGGCTCAGAGGATGTGTAGATATTGATAGATGCTTAGACCGTGGCGGCCGTTGGAATTATGAAAAAAATATCTGCGAATACCTAGAAACCGAACAAGGGCAGCAGAAAAAATAATTGAGGTTGCTTCAGCCTTTTCCTCACTCGCCGCACGTTCTTCTGTACCAGCGTATCGAGATAATGCAAGAGCGCCTTCCAGTCGGACCGGAAGGCTCTCTATCTTTTTCAACAACTATCAGATTTTAACGTGCGTGTGTTTGCTTGTACTGATTGATAAACGCGGTCACGAACTCCGCGATCTTCTCCTGCTGCCGACGAGGCAGCCGTGATGCATCCTCAAATATCTTCCGTAATTTCCCGTCCGGTCCGCCTTCTTCTTAACCGCAAAAACGCCGTTTTCAAAAAATAAGATTTGTATGCCCACGCCCAGCGCTTCCGCGAGCTTGGGCACAACATCAACAACGTTCCCAAGTCCTTCCTAGGCTTGATCCGAAGTGTGCTGATAACACCATCTACTCTATCTTCGCTTTTCGTCATTTCAGGCGCTCCTTTCTGTATATGTCATTCGAATCACACGATGTACGCTCAGGTACTGAGAAGATCATAGTTTCTCTTGTCGATAGTAATGGTGCGGTAATCTCCAAAGAGGAATTGCCGATCGATGTGAAAATGGCTATACTAGGTCCCTTAGGAGATGGCGCAGGCTGGTGGCGGTTGACTGGTCAGACTACCACTCATCCTGATAATCATTATGGAGCGACTTATACAGTGGAAACTGTTGGGATAATCGCGATGGAATATTTTAGAAGAACAGGAACAACGCTCGGTATAAATGATATGAGCTTGGAATGGGGAGGATTGCTTGATATTGATGGTAACTGGACGACACCCCATATAACACACAGAAAAGGGACAAGCGCAGACATTGATAGACATGTGTATAATCCGAGAACCGGTGAAAATGTATTAATGAATTGCGAAAGCGACAGGCGGTTTAGGGAAATTGTTAATAGATATTATAGTCGATTGGTCTGTGAATCGGGTGGAAGGAAGCATATAGATTTTTATTGAGGCACATAAAATTCGGGAAAAATCTATCGCATAACCTGAGAGGAGAGGAAAATGGATAACAATAAAATATTATGTGGATTGTGCATGTTTCTTTATGTTATTTTTTTACACACCCAAGCCATCTCTGCTGAAAAGTTTCCCATTTTGAGAGCTGTAAATATAAACACAGATGTGGAATTAAGAAAAGATTCAAAACTATATTATTATTCGTATAAGATTATAAATCCAGCATCAAATACCGGGAAAATAGACAATATTCAAGTTGATATTTCAAAGCCTTCAGAAGGGCTCGAATTAAATACCGCAGGGCTTGTTATTGAAAAAGGCTTAGATTATGAAGGCAAAATGATAACTACCAGTTTTAAAGATGCAGTTAGAAATATGGGAACACTACTCCGGGAAAAAAATTATACCAACAGGTATGCGGCCACCCAAAGGATGGTCCGCAGGCATTTCGGCTAAAGGTACTTTAAGCTGGGGTGTTGATTCAAACGACTATTTAATTTTACCTGGTAGCATGACAAGGGGGTTTCAAATTTTTAGCCAGGGTTTGCCTTCTATTAGAGAAATCATAATAAAACCCGATTGGATATTAACAGTAGAAGGTTATGTTTCTGAAGAAGACATAGAGAAAAGCAAGAGGGTAGAAAAAGAAATAACATTTATTGGAAAAACTGTAGGTCCGACCGCACCGCCTGCGGATTTCAAACCGGTTGCGTTCATTGAATATATAGTCGACCTAAAACATCAGGCTGTTTCGTTGGGCTGGATCAAGGATGAAGGCATTGTGAACAGTCTTGACGTGAAACTGGATAATGCAAAGAAGAAACTTGAACAGGACTCGCCTGGTGCAGCTAAAAATATTCTCAATGCCTTCATTAATGAAGTCGAGGCGCAGGGGTGTGCGACATATGAAAACTGCCCTTCCGGTAAGCATTTAACTTCGGAGGCATATGCATTGCTAAAGTATAATGCTCAGTATCTGATCGACAATCTAAAATGACATAAACAGTTGCTGGACGGAGGGGGATGTCTCTGAAAGAGGCATCCCTAAGTTATAATGAGACACCTTGGATATTTCGTATTTTATAGAGAGCAACATAAGTAATGCAACGCACGGCTACCATGAAAAGCTCGTAAACATTGGATAGAACGAGAAGAGGCTATTGAATTACTTTTGCGTTTTTCAATAGTTAAAGGAAACTGTATAAGCCAGGATCCGAGAAAGGCAAAGATAGAAAGACAATCCTCGGCGTTTCCTACAGGACATCTTGGGGACGTCCCCTAAGTTCATGGGAGTGGTGAAATTCGAATATTCCCAAAAGGGCCAGGTCACCAAGGTAGTTGATGCTCTTGGCAATGCCACGCTCAACCGGCACCCTTGCCACGATAACCGATGCGGGCAACGTAACCATTTCGTATCGGTACGACGCATTGAACAGGCTGACAACCATAGACTTCCCGACGGATGTCGATATCACCTATACCTACGATGACTGCTCAAACGGCAAAGGCCGCGTCTGCACCATGAATGATCAGGCGGGAACGACAGAGTACGAATATGAGAAGCGCGGCCGGATCGTAAAAGAAAAAAAGACGATCCTCGGCGTCCCCTACATAACAAGCTACTCATACGATAAAGCCGGCACGCTTAAAAGCATTACCCTTCCAAGCGGCCGTCAGGTAACCTATACCTACGACAAGGTCAACCGGCCCGCAGGCGTTACCGCGAAACTCAAAAACACGACGGTTCTGGCGAGCAGCATGGCCTACGACCCGGCCTCCAATCTCGCATCCATCACCCTGGGCAACGGTCTCACCCAGTCCTATACGTACAACGCGGCTCGAAGGATCAGCACGATTGCAGTCCCTGGCGTCATGTCGCTATCATACGGCTATGATCCAATCGGGAACATCACGAACATCACTGATGCGGTCGATCCCGCGAAGTCAAAAACGTATGCGTATGACTCGCTTGATCGTCTAGCAGGCGCGATGGGGCCATGGGGCACGCTCGCCTGGACCTACGATGCCAACGGCAACCGCCTGGTTCAGGGGAACGGTGTTCACTACGCTTACACGTATAGCGCAAACCGCCTTGCAACAGTGAGCAACGGCCATATCGATTATTATCAGTACGACAATAACGGCAATACCACGAATGACGGGCAAAAGGATTTCGTGTATAATCAGAACCAGCGATTGATCAAGGCGGAGCTGGACGGCAAGACCCTCGCGGAATACACGTACAACGCCAACGGTCAGCGGGTCATCAAGAAAACGGGACCGGCAACAACGTATTGATGTCAGTTCTTTTTCCGTATACGGCTTGCAGGTTGTACTCTCAGACCTCCTCATAAATCCGAAATCGACTACAGGCAAGGAGTTGCTTGATCTAGGTAGTCGAACTGAATCGCCGAAAAGGACGGCAACGTTATCCTTAATCGTTTATCAGTTGAGTCATGATTCACCTTTAAAACCATTTCGAGAATATATTCTACAGCTGCTTCGGGATGACAAGGGAAATGCTCTGCCTTATTATCTGAATGCGCTTTCACAACAGGAGGAGGTAGGAGATTCGGCAGCTCTGTCACAAATTGAAAAAGGCAATACAAAGATTTTTAATAGCTATCCAAAAGAAAGATTCACTGCAATCGCGAACGCTGCAGAGCGGGCTAAATGCGGCGGGATTCAAGCACGACAGTATGCGTTTTACAATTTGCCACTTACTAGCACTTATATAAAGTTGCGTCATCTATGCCAAAAACTCTCTGAGAGCTCCGGACAAGAAGCCAAAAATGCATGTTTCGTAATGGGCCAGAATCTGAAGCGTGGAAGCTTATCGTGCATTGAAAAAGTAAACAGCTTAAGTATCCAAAGTAATTCGCTAGACGATAAACCTTCAAACGCGGCTGCTCGCGCGGAGATCAAGAAAAAAAGAGAGCAAGCACTTGCCTGCGGTGAACGACGCAGCGCGGATATATCAGAAAGGGATGTCACAGAAGAAGCTGATAAGCAGTATTACGAGATATTTTTTAAATCGGGCGAGTCTGCTGCTCAGGACTTTCTGTCAGATTTTGTTAAACAGAAGCACAAAGGAAATTAAGGAGGTAACGTACTACCTTACCCCGTCTTCTTCGCCTTCTCACTTCCTAGGAACGCATCGAGAATCTTCACAATCTGCTTACGCTTCGGCGGCGGGAGCGTTTCTACCTGGCTGAACCGCCGCCAGAGGCGGTCATCATGCGTCCTGCCGTTGCCCTTCACCTCTTCTAATCCCAACAACTGATCAGCCGTTACCTTGAGCGCCTTCGCCAACACCGGCAGCAGGTGCAATGATGGATACGCGGTCTCTTTTTCGTAAGAGAGACAGACCCTGTAATGCCCCAAATTCAAGGCGCATGATCAGGATCGCCTTTGTGACATTGTCACATACATCTTGTTGTTTTTCCGGTACAGTAACGCGGTTCTACTAGCTGTTTGGGATGATTCAGACGCATTCATCTTACAAAAACAAGGAGTTTCCTAATGAAGACTTACCGTTTTGTTGTTCTGTCCCTGTTGTCGGTCCTTTTCCTGTCGCTGCTGACCGCCGGTTGCGCCCGAACCTGGCAGTTCACCCCCATCGAGTCCTACAAAACATCCGAAACCGTTCCGCCTGCCTCGGCCTGCGCGGCCTGCCATCAGAGCGAATACGACTCCTGGAAAAAAACACGGCATTCGAGCGAGGTCCATATGACGCTGATCACGGTCCCGGAACTTCGGGAATGCGGGGCATGCCATGACAACATCGCTGCCCACGCCGCCGATGTTGCTGTGAAGCCGGGGACGACGCCGTCCAAACTGAGCAAGACCGAACAGAACAAGATCTGCGGGAAGTGTCACTACAACCAGGATATCTTCGGCAGCGGCGCGATCAACCCGGACGACAAGCACGCGCTGTTTATGAGCGTGGGATTTGAGGGGAAAAAACAGCAGATTGCCTGCCTGGATTGTCATTCAGGACATAAGGGCAGATCGGAAATGCTGATCTCCATGAAGGCGAATATCTGTTTCACCTGCCATAAGGCAGCCATCGTTACCATGGGAATATTTCAGCCCCTGAATTATCTGACTTTCGGCAAGACCTGCCAGGCATGCCATGCCGTGCACGGAGGGTCGTCGGGTGCTCAGGCCACCCGTATGGGAGCAGGCGTCTGTGTTGTTTGTCATTTCGTGGGCACCGCTCTGGTCAATTAAATCGACTCGATCCAAAAGACAACAGGGACTAAGGGTCACCCATTAAATAGATGACCCTTAGTCCCTATGAAGTTCGTGGAATGTTTAAAAAAGCGAGCCGCCCTTTAGACCTTTGATGACCATCACAATTCCGAACAAGACGGGGATCACGGTGTAGGCAGCAAAGTGGATGGCCATACCCGCTTTTGAGAAGGGGCTAAACTGTTACGTGTTGTAGTGGTGTCGCCGCAACGAATGCTCAGCCAAATTAAGCTGCCTTTACCGCGCATGCGTTTTTTGTTTCAATTCCTTTTGTTCTTTAATTTTTATTGATGCCTTTTCAAACATCTCTGAAATTGCACCCAGTTTTCTGACCTTTACTAGGGTCTCCTCTCTCTGTTTAGGTGTCATCATCCTGAGTACTTGCTCAATTTCGACCGCGTCTGGTTCCCTAGGTACATGCGGATGACGTCCCTCAACCCGCTTTACATAAACCTCAGGGGGAAGGATACTTACTCAATCGAGCGTAGATTCGATGGCGCCGATGGGCACGTTCGGCCGTACGGACAACGGTCCAATATCTCCGGGATACCGTCTCCGTCGGTATCAAGCCAGCCGAAAAGAATCGGAGCTGTAATAAACGGGGCAGGCGAATCGGAAATCCAATCATGTTCCCATCCCCAATAGTGCCCAATCTCATGGTGGTAGGCTGCTCTCGCAATTTGGAAAAAATTTGTTGCATTCAAGATCGTTTGCCAATTGCCAAAATTCCCCATGTGGAGGAAATATGGCGCCGGCGAGCCGGGATTGGAGAAGCCGCCTTCAGTGATACTCGGATTTATATTTAGGACAACGACGAAATCAAAATCCGACGTGTTTAAGTTCTTGGTTTCCTGCCATTTTCCTAAAGCATCACGTACGCTTGCGAGTGAGTGGGGATCCGAAATATTGCTCCCGGGGATTTGCACATTGGTAAAGATGAACTGGACAATTGGCGCACTATAACCATGACTTGACGCGAAATCCGCATGCTGTTTATTGATCTTCACTTGTTCGTTTTGTAGGAGCGTGATGCTGTTCGTGTCAATTGTCTGAGGGTAGGTCGCCAATACAGTCAGAACCTTGAACGTGCCGGCAGGAATCGGTTTTTGAATTGTTTGATATTTCGTTCTGTGCTCATAAGTCTCCTGAAGACTGTTCCCATCACTCGTTAAGTACATGACGAGAAGGCGGCGCTCGCCGGGGTTTCCAGTCGGGAGATAGGCAGTCGTAGTCAGATGATTTGTGCCTGGAGTGGTAGAACTGTTCACCGGAGGACACGCGGGTTTCGGAACCGATTCACCAAACTCGCGTAGAAAAGAACTGCTCACGTTGTCGCAAACCGTAGTGCGGGCGGTTCCTGGGAAAGCAAGCAACACCGCCAGAATCATGAACGCCATTCGCAAAAAATGGTCATCGATGCCTGATTTTTTTTTCATCATTTATCCTTTCATGCTCCACGAAGTAACTCTACAGTCCGTCCCATCTCTTTGACAATGTCTTCTGAAAAAAGGTAATTTGGCCTCCGGGGATTCACTGCAGGGGAATTGGGTCAAAATTCCCGTCATAGCAGCCGACACATTTGTTTGTGCCGCCGTAATTCATTATTTGAGTAATTTGAACATTGGACCCGGTAAAATTTGAAGTTGCCCCAGACACAGCACTTTGATAAAGCAATCCAATAGTACTGTTATATACTCTCGCGCTGCAATTAAGTATGCCGCTGCCATAGTATAATACGTCCACTGCAAAACCGTAGCTCGCGCTTTCCACTACGGAATTTCGAACCGAAATATCGCCACCACCCATAACAATACCGTAACCACTGGACGTAACGGTCACGCCATCCAAGGACGGCGCCCCCCTCATTGCATAAATTCCCATGTGGGCGCTAAACCCGGAAACGGAAACCGTTACATTCTTGAACCGAGCCGTTGAATTATTGAGAAAAATTGCGTAAGCATTATACCAGTTATCGGTATTAGTCATTCTGACATCGACATTCGAGATTGTCGGCTGGCCGCCGCTTACCGATAGCACCATGTTCTGACCTTCTACAGATAGATCTCTCAGTTCCACACTGCCGGCGTTTGAAATAGCTATGCCGCCAATAATGGTCGTTGCTGTTCTGCCGCTCCCCTCAACGTCGACATGATCAGCCAGACTAAATCCCGTGGTGTAAACACCGGGCATAATCTTCATTAAACAGGGATTAGCTGACGATGGGGTTCCGCACCATGCGCCAAGGTTGCTCATCGCCGCTGCAGGGTCGGTATAGTCACCGCCTGTGCTTGCAACTACGGCCACCTTGCCGTATTTGTGCTGGTAAAGAGCATCGTGGTCATGAGCAACATCCGACTTCACGGCTAATGCAGCTTCGAGGCCGGTCACCTGAGACTGGCTATGCGTGTGGACTGCGGGCGCCAGATCGGAAGCGTGCATGCCGTCTACAGTGTCGGCATTCAGCCCGGTGGAAGAAATTTTAGCTGCTGAAATCGGTCCGCTAATTTTTGCGTCGGTCACAGCTCCATTCGCAATTTTCGTCGTTGTTACCGCTCCATCGGCTATATCATTGGTGTTGACCGTCAATGCAAAGGACTCCGGAACCAAAAGTAGAAAAGCAGAAACCATGACAAGGCGAATCGTAAGCATCTTCATTGCACTTCCTCCTTTTTGATTTTAATCGGACTCACAAACACGTTTACGTTGTATGTTGCATGATTGTAGGTGATTTCTTGTCCGCTGTCACCTGTCAGAAGTGACAGGTGCTTTCCCGGCTGGATTGGGCAGGTCCATTAAACTTTTGAGGTATAATTTTAACGAAGGAGGAGGGACATGAGAAAATAATCGTTTTATCAATGATTACATTAGATGGGGTAATGCAAGCACTTGGTAGGCCTGAGGAAGATACATCAGGCGGTTTCAAATATGGCGGTTGGGTTGCACGTTATTTTGACGAAGTTTATGGTAAGGTCATGGAAAAACAGATGAAACCTGCAGACCTTCTTTTGGGCAGAAAAACACTTGAGATTTTTGCCTCCTACTGGTCAGAGCATGAGAATGGATGGCCAGGTATCAATGATGTCACAAAATACGTCATGTCCGGGACCCTATAGGTTCCTAAGCCAACATGGTAAACTCAGTGAAAAGTTTTTTTAAATTATCCACCCTTTTATGCCTCGTTCTGTCGCTTTCAGGCTGCGCTGCGCTCGGTTTGACCGTCCCCGCAGTAGCAGTAAGCGGCGGCGCGGCCGGCGTAAACTATTCATTCACAAACAACGCCTACAAAACCATCAGTTACCCTATTGCCGATGTCGAGGCCGCGCTCAATAAGGCGCTTAAAAAAATGGACATAAAAGAGAAGAAACGCAAGAAAGAGGAAGGTAAAGTCAGCGTTGCGGGGATCACCAGTACTCTTCATATAGACATCGACCTTAAGAAGGTAACTCCGACCGTGACAAACATCAAAGTGAAAGCTAAAAAGGGGCTCTTCTTAAAGGACAAAGCCACGGCAACAGAGATCATAGTGCAGACTGAAAAAAACCTTGAAGCAAAGAAGTGAGAGTTGTTCGCGTATTGAGAAATTTCCTCGGCCTTGTTGCCTTCATAACGCGCCTTTCTTCCAGGGTAGAGTAGAGAGCTGGTCGTATTGATCAGCTCTCCCGTTCCCCGCCTGAATAGAAAATAAGACTAATTTATTAGAGTACAATCCTTACATTACACTCACTTGACTAAAATAGTAACAGTGCTAAACTCAAAACAGGCTTATTATTGTCCCTGATATTGGTGTTGGAAAGAAAGGAGAACAGACATGGTATACGCGATTGTACATAAATTTAGAGGTGGTACGAAGGAGCAGTACGAGGCATCACTAGCGGCAGTGCATCCAAGAGGCGGCCTGCCGGAAGGCCAGATTTTTCACACAGCCGGCCCGTCGGTTGATGGCTACTGGACGATCGTGGCGGTCCACGAGTCCAAGGAGAGTTGGGAACGATTCCGCGACAACATCCTGATGCCCCGACTGAAAGAGGGTGTCAAAGGCGGCTTCACTACGCCGCCGGAGGAGACGGCTTTTGAGATCTATAACCTGCAGTCGTTACCTCTACTCGCGAAGGTGGCGAAGGCGGCGTGACGTTTCCGAAACTTTGGGGGGGTCGCTTCTTTACGGGCTGTTGCCCAAACCCAATTTGTCACCCTGAACGTAGTGAAGGGTCTGCTATCATGTTGTTTATGCGAGATTCTTCGCTACGCTCAGAATGACATTATCGTCGTAATGTGATTTGGGCAACAGCCCGACCCCTTTGCTCTTTAGCGTGACGGGGGGAATGTCAATTCTAAAGTCCCCAATGATCCCAATGATCCCGGCAAGTCCCTAAGAGGTCCTGGACCATTCAACCAACCGCGATATATTTAAAATCGTACACTTCGCGTATAAGCTTAAAGTCTTTTTCGTTTTTCGTGATGAGAACTGCACCCGTGTCTCGAACTGATAGTGCGATCAAAATGTCCGCCAAGAGTCCTTTAATCCGCGCCCGGTCGATTTTTTTGTCTCTTCGCAGCTTCATCATGATATCACCGCTCAGGAACCATTGACGCTCGGTAACTGATATGACAGTGAAATTCCGTATTATCTGGTCAATAAGTTTCTGTTCCTTCGGATCAAAAGCGCCGGCAAGAAGTTCCATGAGTACAACAGAACTGAATGCAATATGATAGTAGCGGGTAAGATTCAGAAAGGCTTCTTGAACTGTTCCCTTTCTGAAATGCTCAATGAGGAAGGACGTATCGGGAATAGCCTTCGGTTTCAATTAAGGCCCTCAAACTTGAACTTACCTGCTGTCTGCTCAATAAACTTCCTCATCTTTTCCTGGTAAATAACCTCGGCAAGCGCTGTTTCTATTGCCTCGGTCTCCGTATTGGCACCAAGTATCTTCTGGGCGCTTTTGATCATTGTTGCATCCAGCCTGAAATGCTTGGCGGTCTTTTTCGTTACTGTCTGCATGGGAACCTCCTTTCAACCTATGTATACATTATACTTAACTGTGGCCACATGTCAAGAAAAACCAGATGACAGCGCCGCAAAGGAATGGCAAGTGAGGAACAACGGAAATGGTCGAATGCCAAAATAAAAGACGTGACCCTATGATTCCTTGAGGAAGTTATAGCGATCCTGATCGTCCTTGTCTATTCATCGCCCAACGCTTTCCACTCCTTCTATAACAACCTACAGAGCCCGTCAATTACGTGCTTTTGAATGCCGTCCGCAAGACGTTGCGCACTGGCTTTAGCCGCAACATCCAGCTTAAGGGTCTCCAGTTCCGTGAGAATATCCATATTCGACACAAGCCTTTTAAAACCTGCGGGTGTCACCTCGCCTGCTGCAAGCATGACGGTCCAGTGTTCAACATTTACCGCCTGCAATCTCACAAATTCAGACTCATCCTTCTTGGCTGAAAGGATAAGTTCCTTAAACTCATCCTTGGCAAGCGTCGAGGTCTTATCCTCGAAAGCATCGATGTAATCCGTGAACTTGCTCATGCAGACGCCTGTTATTTATCTCTGTTCTTCAAGTTTTCGGTCGCTATGGCAATATCGAAGGCTTTATTAAGCAACGCTGCCTGTGCGATTTGCGACATTGCCTTCAATGACTAATAGCTGAATGCAACAAAAGAGACCTGACCCTATGCCCTTTAAAGACCCTATGCCCTTTAAATGAGTGGCCCTATGATGTTCGAGCCCTGACTATCCACCAGCCAAAATTCTCTTTCGGAGTTCAGCCTGACCACGAACGTACTTATCGATCAGCTGACGTTCCCAAGTGGAATAATCTCTTCGCTGAACGTCAGTCCGGCGTTGCTCAATATGGCGAAGGTGGTCGTCGAAATCACGTTCGTACGTTGGTTTAGAGACCACAATATCATGAATGCAAGCGCACAGCGATTCAATCATCGCGGCTTTAAACTTCAGGGTCAGAAGGTTTTCCTTCCGCAACAGCTTCATCTGGGCCTCGGCAACGTCATTAAGAGCATCATTCAGCGGGTAAGCCCACTGGCCATGCGCGAGCTTGTTGCGGAGAGTGATAATGGAGCTAAGGTCATCATCGAGAATAGAACGAAGCTTCTGTAGGCGCTCGGCGGCAGTAACAGGAAGAGCCGGGGGCTTCAGGCGCGCCCGAGGGATGCCGTAGTGCCGACGGTATGCTGCCTCAAGTACTGCCTTCCACCGCTCCAGGGCCTTCTTGTTTAGGACTACTTTTCGTTCAGCGTCAGTAAAGGCGTTAGGTTCGTATAAGAGCTTGAGTAATCTACACTCCGACCAAGCACCCAGTAAGAAAGCGTAGAGTCTCAAATGTGTCGATACGCTAGCCGTGCGTTTACGGGCGATCGCAGATCGCGCTAGTATAAGAACATCGTCCAACCCCGCACCAACAGTACGGAGATTTTCTGCATGGAACTGATATAACTTCTCTGGCGGCTTCACTGATGGGACCTCCGGCCTCCAGAATATCGGAACTGTTCCGACACTCTGGAGACTGGGAGTCGAACCCAGATAGACTCTCGCTTGCGCGAGCGCGTTTCCATTACGCCATCTCCCTCTTTTGAGTCTATACGAAATTGATCTGCAAATACAAGCTTTTTTATGCTGGCTCCATGTACGCGCGGTCAATCAAAAACTCAAGAATCTTCCTTGGGAACACCTATCTGCTTAAGTTGTTGCCGTAGGTCAGATGCAAGGGCGTTAGCCATTTCTTTAAATGCATCTAGTCGATTAATTCGATCTTCAAGCAGTTTTCGCGCGCTATCATCGGGTTCGATTGTCTTAGTTAGATCACTTTCTGCGGTGATGAAGCGAATTACTCGAAGATCAATACCATCCTCCAAGTTAGCAGCTTCAACAAGCGTGACCCAGTCCTTTGATTCTTCTAAGACAGTTTGAGCAGCCTGCGTTATACAATAACGAATTAGTACCTTTGCAGAATAGTCCAAGCCATTGATAATCTCAAGCCATTTTTTAGTTTCTGCGTTCTGCTCAGTTTCGTCGACCGGGGTTCTTTCAGAACGAAAATATCTGGGTGTATTGCTGGTGGGATCAAGACTTTCAAGGGTTCGAAGGATCGGTTCCAAATCCTCGAACGGACGCTTACCGTTGGGTAACTGATCGCGACGTTCCCAAAGTCCCAAAATGGCATCGGCGCATTTTGCTAGCTTGGCTGGCCGATCCTCAATCTTGGCGGTCTCTGCGGATTCAATCAATTCCGAGATGTAGTGAGCCATCCAGCGACTCAGCGTATCCACGCCCGGATCAAGATTGAGTTGCTTGACTAAGGCCCGTCCAAGTTCCAATATGCCCTTTAGTGTCGGCGATGGAACCGTCGGCCCGGAGGAGGAGGATTTTGTCATGTGTTTTCTTTTTCTCGTCTGTGTCATATGACCTTCCGTATTCGTTTTTGAGTCGGCGTTCAATCTGCACTTCACAGATTAAATCCCATCCTTCATTAGTAAAGAAAGACCTCACAATATCTGCTTTTGCCCAAAGTCGCCAGCCATCCGAGCGAATTCTCCGAGGGTAGTAGTCGTCTTCCGGAGACGGTTCGTCACACCATGCTTCATATAAGAATGCAGCCTCGCCTGTGCTACTACAAACCCAGGTCCGAGGATTCCCAGTCTTTTGGACAAGTCCAAGTGCCTCTGAGAGCTTAAGGCCTGGTGTACCCCTTATTTGGCGTACCTCATATCTGAACGGATCGTTCTCATCGAAGCGCATGTCACTTTCAATGCGCGTGAGCCAGCCGAGAAGTTGATAAGGCGGTTCATCAATCTGCATATTGTCATTCTCGTCCGGTAAGCGAAAGTCCCAGGGATCGCTTGCCGTTTGAAGCGCACAAACAAGTGAGTTCGCAGTTTTAGGCGATACAAGCGCTGAATTGATCCGAACATTCACCTCCCGCTTTGGGAAATGGATGCTGTAGTAGCCCTCAACAACGATCCATCCCGTTCGGATTTGAGAATGTGCTCCGATTTCGGTGAGAAACTCATCACGGCGCACACTGTGGAGCCAGCCGCGATCAGTTCTTGAGTCCTCCAGCCATAGCCGATGCTCAAGAGGCGTTGCACCGCGATTATCTGAAAGCCAATACGGAGGTTCTGTCAGTAGTATTTTTCGAAGCCAATAGCCGAAACTACCAAACTCATCCTCATCTTCATTCAAAATCTGATGGGTGGTCAGCAGTTCTCCAACTACACAATGCATTGCATGCCACTCAAGATGTGTTCCGTAGCGCTCAACTATTGGAAAGGAACCATGGCTATGTGACCATAACGCGTAACGTCTTTCATCGTAGCGACCTTTCCTCGGTTCTTTATCCCACCAATGAGCTTCTGGACCGGCTCCCCATTTGTCGACAATCCATCTTTCTGCTATGTCAAGTATCTGATCCTGAGATACCGTCGGAAAAATGCGAAGAATATCTTCGTACCAATAAGGAAGTGTGTCCATCGCATCGAACCTAAATCGACGTTTTTCTTGCGGATCACGGAATGACCGATATGTGTCTTTCTTGTCGGTCATCCTGCCTTTGAGAGCGGTGTTAATCTGCTCGATAACTGTACTTTCGTCCGCGGTTAGTGAAATTGCGCCTCCGGATGCCAGTTGAAGAAGCGTCCGTTTCGCATATTCTCGAATCCCAATGTGCGGTAATTCTGATGAAGTCGCGAGATCAAAAACCTGTGCCTTGCATGATTTTAGCGCTTCAGGTGTTTCAACACTAATTCGATATAACGAGATCGTTAACCAGAGTTTGGCCGCTAGGAAGTAAAAGGGACCAGAGGGGATGCGGAAGGCAACATCTTTGACTCTGCCAGATTGTAAGATCGTTGCTTTGACGATATCGGAGCGACCCAGTTTCGCCATTCGTCGGAGAGCGTGCGCTGTTTTCCATCGGACACGAGTATCTATATCGCTCATAAGCGCAAAAAGAAATCGGGCAATCGCTTCGGTCCTGTCATTCGGAATGTCGGCAAGAACGTACAATGCCTGATCCTCTGCAGGGAGCCGGTTCAGAAGGCGCTCTGAGTACCAAAACAGTTGCTTGCCAGCATCGTCTTTATTAAGCGTGCGAGCGATTTCCTCAGCAATCGCAAACAATGTGCGGCTGCTCAGCGCTTCACCGACCTGAGCAACACCAGCGAGAATTATCTGAAGGCGGCTGTTGACATCCAACCCCGTGTAATCCAGGAGGTGATGCAGAATGGATTGTCCCCCCTTGAGCCACCGTGTTGCAGCATCGAAATGAGCTATTAGAACTAAAGGAAGCGATTCTCTGCACCATCTATCAACTGCAGGAGTACCTTTCCACAAAGCAAGCGTATCACGGATTAAGTCAAGCCTGCTCCAGATCAAGTCCTCCGAAACCCCGGCAACTGCGTTCAGGAATGGAACCCTGTCTCTAGGACTTGAAGACACGTTTCTCATTTTATTGAGAATATCACGATCATCATGTCGTAGACCGGACGTTTTCGCCGCTTGCAGTATTTCAGCAATAGAATCCGGTGTTGTAAAAGAGTTTCCTTGCGGCTCAAATATGAACTTCTTTGGAAGATCGTCATCCTTAACCAGTCGTTGTACCATCTCGGATCGAATCGTAGTTGCCTTTTCTGGTTTGTTGCTGGTGGCTTGCCTCAGAAAGGAGACTGTATCTCTGAGCTTTGTAATCCATTCTCCATCTGAAATGTCATTCTGAGAAATTCTATCGACGATCTCTTGTCCTAATGGAAGCCGCTTGTCCTGTGATGAAAAAAGAAGTGCTTCCTTTGCTACCTCTTCTATTATTTTTTTAAACTTTTGGGGATCCGCTGCCGAACGTGATACAATCTCCTTTCGAAGATCACCATGAGAACCATCGATCAACATGGTCAGGGATGTAGCCTCTTCGAGACTAATGATATTTTTTTGCAAACCTGTCAGAAGAAATCGGTCGAGGGTATAGTCGAGCTTTGCTGTGCCGTCATCCGCCCACCTACAAATTGCAGCAAGCGAAGCTGCGTCGTCCACGCAAGTAAGCGCGTGAACGGCTGGCCTCCATGGAAATTCATCTCGTCCAGAAAGTCGCTCAGCGGCGCCCGATACAAACGCGAAAATATTGGCCGCTATCTTTATTCTATCAACCAACTCTGGAACACGAGCACGGTCGGCCAGAACCGATACAAAATCGATCTGATCGTAAGCTTCTTGATCTATATCTTTTGCAATACCAATAGCGTCATCGAACAATGATTTGGCATCGTCACGGCTAATCGGTAAGATAAGGCGCGATAGATCAATAATTGCAGACAATTTCTCTGATGAAGCTTCACGAAGTCCTTTGATATCTTCCGCAGCTTTTGCCACAAGGAGCACTAGCTTCTCAGCCTCTGACTCACGAAGCCGCATCTTAGCCCAGAGTTTTTTGCGCCGGTGTGCGAAAGAGTCACCGAATCGGCCTTGAGCCAATGAGCTTGCGCGATGTGCAAGGTCAGATGCGGTAATGTTGTCGACAATCAGCAAGTTCATCACGTTTTGTGCGGCCATGTTGCGGAGAGAAGTACCATCGGGATCGTAATCAAAATCATATGAATGTGAGGAAATACTACCAAGTTTGTTTAGGTGCTTCTCTGTAATCTGTTGTTTTTCCCGAACGCAGTCAAGAATTTCAAGACGCGCTGAATAGACAGGGAACAAGGCCTGGATTTTCCTATTAAGCCGCTCAACTTCCTGATTGTCTGTCTGATGAATTCCGATACGTTTTTTTTGTGCTTTGTTATTTCGTTGTTCTTTCGTTTTTGGCTCCGGCTTGAGAGTTTTGACATAAGCAATGAAACTATCATCCTTTGCACTCCCCCCGCAGATTGTCTCCTTAAGAAGCCAGCACCGGAGAAGACCATTAAGTCGGTTGACATCTGAGGCAAAAAGGTGTCTCTGCTGCTTGCCTTCGAGAACTTCAAGAATCAGATTCACTGGCTTGAGAATAGCTTGCTTATCCACACCCAGCTTGAATGCAAGCTCACAGGCCGTTACGAAGGTATCAAGCAAATTTTCTTGCCACCCTTCCTCACTATAAGCACCGCGATGAGCACCAACTTGGGGGATAAAACAACGTCGAATGCGTCTCAGAGACTTTTCGATGGTAAGCCCGTTAACAGATTCGCCTGCCATCGCGAGAGGCACCCACAAGAGTAGATCCCATGGTCCAGACAGAAGACCCTCGTCTAGGAGCGCTTTTAAGTGATGCTTTTTGCCAGCCGCTATAAGCTGGGGCACAAGAATATAAGAGACTCGGAGAGAAACTGTGCGCGGACTCCAGCCCATAAGATCACGTAGAGCAGTCTTTGGCCCAGCGAGTTCCAAAATTGTTTCTACACGGGCCGATATATCAAGATCAGTAACAGCCCAGCCATTTTCGAGTTCTTCTTCTTTCACTTTCTGGCGACGTTTAAGCCATGCATCATAGAAGTAAAGTTGTTCTCTTGCAGTTACCCGGTTACCTGTCCGAATCGCCCGAACCGCATCTTGCGCAAGAAATGATCCGTGTTCTTCGACACGTTCGCGGTCCAGTAAGATAGCTCTACGCAGTGATGAACCGGCGAATTCTACAGACAGGTCAAGTTCTTTTTCGAGTACCTCGTTGAGAGTGCTTTCATCTCGCTCGGCTTCGGCGCTAATCAAGATGGTCTTCAGCGCATCGATCGTAGGGCCCGCTTCTTTACAGGAAGCCAGTGAGAGCTTAAGCCGTCTGACCTGAACCTGGCGACGTACAATGGGGTCGCCTATCGCAGCTGCTTGAGGGTCTCGTTCAATGACGGATAAGACGTCTCGTGCCCTGCCAGAGTTAATGAGAGCATCGGCAACATGAATCGAGCTGTAAGGGTCTACTTTCAGGTTTGCGATAAAGTCTTCGGCTATGTCTGCAATGATTGCGTTACGATTCGCGGAACCTGTGTCTTTTATGAAAGCGTCGAAGTCCTCGTCGGCAATGGTTATTGCGTTATCGTGAAGCCGAAGGCCGGGTGCAAGGTCGATGGCAAAGTCACGAACAGTCTCCTCAGTACAGCCAGCGATACGCGTTATCGAGGGTACAGCGATAGGCGCGGGTAGAAAAGCGAGGGCTCCAATCAAGTTCTCAAATATCCGAGACTGTCCCAGTTTTTTGAGAGCATTATCGAAGCTTGCTCTGAGAACATCGGGTAGAGTTTTTCCACCTGGCAGGAGCGCTTCAAGGAGTCGGGCTTTGTCACCATCAGCAACAGAAATTGCATAAGCCTGCACACGCGGGTTCTTATTCGAAAGATTGTGAAACTGTTCAACTAAGTCATCGCTTGGGAGCGGGAAATGAAACCTTCGAGGTGCTGACGCGACTCCGGTAAAGTAAACGGCGGACAAATAATACCAGGTGTTTGCGGTGGCAATTGCAGTGAAGCACGGCGGGCAGGGTCAGACCTGCATGATGTAATAAACCGAACGTTCTTCGGCAACGCAGACAAGCTGGCCCCAAAAAGTTCATAAACGAAAGAGCGTTCGGGAGGGCTGGTCCTGTTGGCAGCTGCAACAGCATTGTCAGCTGCATCGACAATAATAAGTAGTATTCCTTTCGAAGCTATTTGCTTAAGAGCTTCACCTGCCGAGTACAGTTTTGCCAAGAACGATTTTATGGTCGCCGGATATTGTTTGCTTCGCGGAATAAACAGAGGGAGGCGAAGTGCAGCTGCTAGCTCATTTGCCAGATGAGTAAACGCATTCTCCGGTAAATGCCTTTTGTCATCGGTATGAATGTAGCGACCACCACCGAAACAATCGAAAAAAACCGTCGCAGAGCCATCAGGTAGACTGTCAGCGATCTGGAGCATTAGCGTGGTTTTACCGCATCCGCCTTCGCCATGCACCAAAACAAGTCGCTCACCTTTTTCCAGTAGCCTGACGACCTCATCAGTTGCCGACCGTACAATAGCATGCTTCGGGGATATGTATATCCGGCGGACACGGAAACAACCCTTCGCGGCTACTCAGACCAAACCAAAGAAGAATATTCTTCTCGGTGACAATCTCATTGGAACGCTCCGGCAGCATCAACTCGCGTATTCTAAGTTGCAGGTCTCGAACGTCTGACGACACATCATCGCCAAGAAGATCAGCAATCGTGGCTACAACCTTTTCTCTGATGGCAAAGCGAGAAGAGGAGCCACACTCACTGAAATCAAGCGTTTCAAGGAAGGTCTGAAACTCTGTTACATTGAGTCCGGTCGCTGCATTCAGACGTAGGAGATCATCCCTTATAGCTTGGTCGATGGCGGCGTTCTCAGGCGGTCCTGACCACCGTTCCTCAAGCACCTTCTTGAGCTCTACGGAAAGACCTTGATTGCTGATAAGCCGAATCTTAAGCGGAGATCCCTGTTTCATGCGCACTTTGGCGCTCTTGAAATCATCAGCCATCTTACGGATGACGGAGTTGTTCCCCTTTTTTGCCGTGTTTGCAGTCAATCGAGCAACCGACCAATTCGTTTCCGGATTGGCGGCAGAGTACTTGAGCTGGACGAATTCTATACGATCTGCATTCTCAATCGTAGTGCCGCCATAGTACAGCGCACAATCAACACCATCCCAAGAGGGTTCGTCAACGTTTTGTGACGGCATTTCCGTCTTGACGCCTTCAACACCGACGGCTTTTAGATCAGTTTCCGGGCGCAGGAGGTCAAGCACCTGCTGCAAAGCCCACAGTTCATGGAACTGGTCGCCGGTGTTAGAGCCGCGAGCGCCACGGAAGTCAACGCTTTTTTTAGAAGTAGTCACTTTATCTGATCCAATGTACCCTGCTCAGGGTTTTGGCTGGGTATTTTTGAGTAGCTCTTGCGAACTACGAAAAGATGACGTCATGTGATTTTCTTGACTTGTTCCATAATGTAAATAATTTCAGGAGAGATTTTTTCCTTATTCATTTTTTTTGCTACATACCGTCCAACACGCGGCTTGCTAGTTCCGACAACGTTCATAGCTTCATCACGAAGAGATTTTGGGAGCAAGTCTTCAAATTTACCGCTTAAAATGTGGGCTTTCAAATTTGGATACGACTCTTTAAGTTTATTAACATTTTCGAAGGCGTCGTCATCAGCAAGAATGATATATGGGATTTTATATGCTTCGCATACTTTGACAAATATTTCAAAAGCTTTTTTCCCACCGACATTTATAACGCTCACCCCATTTTCGTCCAAATTGAAACCAAGTTCATCCGCAAATATAGGCAACGCCCCGAACTCAGTAGGTCCTTCAACTAATAGAACCTTTCTTGAGAAGAATAGCTCTTTACTATCGATATCAAGAAATTGTTCTAATTTAAAAAAGTCGTCTTCTGTGAAGTAGTTTTTCGGACATTCAATGAGCTTTGTCTGAGTCGCTACTTGAATAGCTCTATGAACTGCATTGTTTTTATTTAAATTTATAAGGTAGGGTGAGTGTGTTACTATTACAATCTGACCGCCATCTGTAACTTCCATATAGGCGGACAATCTGCGAAGTACATGTGGATGTAGATGAGATTCCGGAGAATCCATGAACAGAACATGGCGACCGTATGAAGTTGTGTGGGTAAGCAAAAGCAGCACTTGCAAGACGCCGGCGCCAAGGTACAAAGTAGTCGATTCAACGCCCTCTTTTTGTATCAGAATTTTAATATTTTTTTCGCGAATGACATCCAAGTTCAGATCAGGAAACAGGTGATGAAATCGCTCCTTAATCTCAATAAAATATTTAGCTAAATTAGGACGTCCATTTTTTAGATTAAAAAGAACACTAGCGAGTTCACGACCGGTTGCTGAAGCTAAAAAATCAGTTAAAAAATCCTGGGGTTTTTCCCGGAACTCTTCGATGACAATTATGCTCCTATTAAGTATTGCAAGAAGAGTATTCCCCACCTTAGAACCGTCGCTAAACTTTACATAAGTGTCTTTATTTGATGACTTCAGAGCATCAATTTCATTTTTAAAGATATCGATAATCTTTTCATTATTTAAGGATCTAATTCTAGCGTTTACTGATCCTAAAGAACCCGAGAGATGCCCGCGAGCCCTATCAATTTCTCCTATCCACAAATCACTGTCTTCTATTGATAACTCGCCCAATTTGAAAAGCAAGTAAGATCTATGGATTGTTCTCCTTAGCTCGCAGACAAGCACGTTAGAAAAGCTTTCGATGAATTGCGAGACACTGATTGAAAGCGAAAGCGCAGTTATTATTTCTAATATATGCTCTTCATCGAGACTACATTCCAATATTATCTCTATTGTTTTGTCTTGATCGGTACCGTGCCAATCTTCTACATCCCATTTAGCATCGGGATTCAGCACCTTTTTTACTGCCTCCAAAATAGAAGACTTGCCGACATTATTTTCACCGATGATAGTAGTGTGAGTACTACCAAAATTTATTTCCAAACCGCCTGTTCCAACTGCTCTAAAATTTAGCAGAAATAGCCTTTTTATTTTCACTTGCCTGGACTCCGCAATTTCAAGTAAGAATTCGTTCAAAACTTATTCAGTTAAGGAACCTCGAGGACATCTTTCTATTACTGCTTTCCCTCTGCCCTTCGCCCCTATCACTACATTAGCGTCTTGAACAGCCCGCCCTGCCGCACCAACTACTTTTTCTTTCCGGACCTGAACGGAGCCGCCAAGGGGAAGTAGTTGCGCCTATTGCGCGGCGGTTTAAAAACCTGGGGACTTATCAGGGTCAGGTCCATACTGTTGCACTTTCAATTAGACCCAGCGAGGATCAGGTTTTCTGCTCTGAAAGACCGCCTCCGGGACGTTGATGCATTTAGTGCTTTCAGTTCATTCCCTTACGCCGCCGCCTTGTGCGCTTCCACGCGGAGTTGCACGCGCTCGTTCGTCTGCAGGATCTTGATGATCTCCAGGATGTTGTCCGCACGAGGATTGCCGCGCGGCCCGAGCATGCGGTGCACGCTCTTGTCCGTCTTCTTGAGCTTCTTCGCAAGTTGCTGGAAGGTGATGGTCGCGTTGATGTAGTCGCGGAGCATGGCCTTGCCCGCATCCAGGTCCCCTGCCAGCAGCTCATTGACCGCTTCGGTCAGCATCTGTCTTCTGAATGCAGGATCGCTTATGGCTCGTTCCATAATAGTCGTTCTGAATTTACGCGTAATAGGCATGGTATTACCTCATTTCTTTTTTGCTCTGACTTGCTTATACTCCACCCATAGCGTGTGGGCGATCTGAATGTCTTTTTGCTGGGTCTTCTTGGCCCCGCCTCCCAGCAGGATGACCAGCTCAACGCCCTCCTGGCCGAAATAGATCCGGTAGCCGGGACCGAAATCAATCTTATATTCTGACACCCCTTTTCCAACAGATTTTACCTGCGAAAAATTTCCCTGTTCCAGCCGATAGAGCGCTACAGCCACCTTCGCTGCGGCGTGCGCATCAAGCGCCGAGAACCACCCAGCGAACGGTGATGATCCTGCCTTCACATATTCGATGACTTTTCGGTTGGCCATCCACGCTCCCTAAGGTAACACATATGTTACCAATAGTCAACAGACTACTTTTTCTTTCCGGCCCCGAACTGCTTGTTCACAACCTTCTTCACGATCTCATTCGCCGTTTCCTTTGACCGCAATCTTCTTCACACCGTACTTTTTTGAAGGATCTGCCTTCTTCGCTAATTTAATATCCATCTTCAACTGCTGTTTGAGGACCTTCCGCACATCTGCCATGCGAACGCTCTCCGGTGTTTGTATTTCAACGGCGCTAGCCGATGTTGCCGAACCTGTCGCTTGCTCACGATCGGCACCTCGCGCAGCGGAGCGATGAGCGTTGTCAATCATCCGGGAACTCTTTTGCGAAGTCTTTTGGAGAAGCTCCGACCTCTTGCTCGATACGGGACCTTTGATCAGGTCGGACATGGCAACACCTCGAAGCGTAAAAAAGAGCGTCGGGTCTTCGTCGAGCCTGGCGCCGATGCCATAGAGCGTCGCTGCAATGTGCTTGCACATGCTCGCCCAGTCCGGACAGGAGCACTCGAATTCGATCTCCCTGGGTGACGGGAACAAGCCTGTCTTTGGCTGCATGAACGCTTCTTCGACTGCCTTGGGGAATTTTCCGGCCAGCAGTTCTTCGAGCGGACGCCAGTTTGCCTCGGCACGCGGAGGCGACCAGGTTCCAGGTGTTCTTGTTCAGCTTTTGTATCCTGATCAAGACCTGATAGGGCTTCGCCCGGGAGCCCTGCACCAGTGCCGTGATCTCTCCGGCGCTGACCTGGAGGTCCAGGATTGCTCCACTCCCGACAGAGCTTCTGCCCCGTCCGATCCGGCTCGCGTACTCCGCGTAGGATTCAAGGTTCCTGTTCCACGCCTTGCCCCACCAGGTTCGCGCAATGACGCCGCCATCGATGATCACCGGCCGAAGGTCCTGCTTTTTCTTCAGCTGATCCAGCTTCCCGGCCTTGCGGATATGTTTCGAAAAACTCCAGGCTGACATGATCTCCTTGATGTGGCGCTTCAATATTGGTGAAGTCTTAATAACTGAAGATGGCCACAAAATGCACAGAAAGCACAAAAGTAAAGCATTAGAAAACTAAATATTTTTTCTGTCCCTTTTGTGACTTATGTGGCTAAAAAGACTTTTTAGACGTAGTTTCCGGATCGTATCGTTCAGGTCTTGCCTTTTGACATTTCCGGTTTCGAACGAGCACCCTTGCTGATAACACGCTTTGCGTGATACGGCGCAGACGCTTCCGCCACACGCATTCCCGCCGTTTTTTTCTCCGGCTCGAAGGTTACTCGCACCCGCGCATGTAAAACCTTGGCGACGCGCCTCAGGGTGCTGAGTGAATGTCCTTCGTAGCCAGGTGATTCCAGCCTGCTGATCTGCTGCTGGGATATTTTAAGGAGCTTTGCGAGGTCCTTCTGGGAAAGCCCCGCCTTGTTCCGAAGGGCGGCGATCTGGAGCGCCACATCCCAGGCTTCTCCAGCGCGCTCGAAACGGGCGGCAAACGACCTGTCTTTCAATTGTTCTTCCAGAAATTTATCGAAATTCGTCTTTTTCATCGTCCTGCCATTCTGATCAGAGCTCTTCAACTCTTCCAGAAAATCCCGCGCACAGGGCAAGCCCCTGTTTCCATCCCATAGAATTCTACGATAAAATCCATAATCATTCAACAACAATATTGTTGTATAGGTCATCGGCTCATCACGGGAAACTTTTTGAATTAGGGCGGGTTTGGAACCCGCCCCTACATAACGTTACGCCGGCCTGATGGACTGCCTCTTGCCCGCCGCCATATTTTCCGCGTGTCACGCAATGCCGCTCTTTTTATCTGAAGGATGTATCCCTGAAGCCCAACAAATTATTGCAGGATTTTACACGATTTATTGTCCGCTGTCACCTGTCAGAAGTGACAGGTGCTTTCTTTCCAGCCGGGATTTACGGTATCATCGAGTTTAGCAATGAACGTGCCGCGCTATTCGCTGCATGCTTCACGAATAGTATGCCCTATTCAAAGTGATGTCAACGATAACGAACGGGGGCGCGGCCGGCCTCTCAGGACTAAATGAGGCGCTGCGGTTTTTTTTAGCTACAGACCATGAGGTCGTTTTGCATAGTTGCTCACATTGTTCAAGGTGCCCGCAACCGGCTTTTTTGGCTTATTCCGAAATCATTTGTAAAATCTCATTGAATAAAATCGGCTCTTATTATATACTTGTTCAAGTACGCAAGGCCGTTACTGCATTCAAACCCCGCTGGCCTCCGTTTTCCCGGTTCGACAAGATCGTGATGCTGGGCGGCATGCGGACGTTTCAGCGTATCACGCTGCAGCGCAGCTGGTCTATGCATCGGCTGGTTCGTTCCGGTCCTTGTGCCGTACCAGAGAGAGAGTTCGACATGATGAATTCGACAATGGCAAACACAGTTCGCAGTTTTCTCGCATGCAGCATGATCCTTCTGGCGCTGTCCGGCTGTGCCCGTCTGCAAAAAGGCCCGAAACCGGCTGCCCGCTCGCAGGCGAAACCGGTCGATGCCAAAGCCCAGCAGCACTACTACGACCTGGGCCTTCAGCAGTACTCCAAAGAGAACTACGGAAAAGCCAAGGAGTCGTTCCAGCAGGCCGTTGAGTTCGGGCCGAATACTGCGCTGGGACTGAAGGCGCAGGATAACCTGAAAAAGATACAGAAGATCCTGAAAACACTTGAGGAGTTCGAATCAAAATGACCGACGACCCTGTCCGCATCGAGGCCGATCCTGCGCCGGAACCAGAGGCAGCCGCAGCACCGCAACCGACCCAGCCTGAGAAAAAGAGCGTTGCTGCTGCGGCGCTCCTGCCGAAACCGGAAGCCCCCGCTGCTCCTTCCTGGCTTCTCCATCGCATCAATTCCGTGAGCGTTCGCTATAAGATCGCGGGCACGCTCCTCATCATCCTGAGCCTGGCCGTCGCCTCCCTCGGCATCGTGACCTTTGCACGCCAGAACGCGATCCTGCGCAATGAAATGAAAAGCCGCGCAACGACGCTTGCCCATCAGCTGGCGAACGTGGGCAAGGAAGGCCTGCTTACCAAACAGGAAATGCCGGTCTACTCCACCATTACGGACATCCTGAAACGGGATGATGTCGTCTATGCCATGGTCCTGGATGCCGAGGGGAGGGTCTTTGCCCACAGCGATCTTTCCAAAAAAGGCTCGGTTCCCCACGAAGCCTCGGACAGGGCGGCATTAAAGGCCGGGGACCGGCTGTTCCAGGAGACGCTCTTCAACAACGACGCTGTTCTGGACACCACGGTCCCGATCACCCTGAAGGCGATGAATATGAAGCTCGGCGTGGCCAGGGTCGGCCTGTCGGAGAAAACGCTGAACGAATCCATCCGCAAGCAGAAAGCCATCTATCTCTGGGTCGCCCTGGGGTTCGTTGGCGGCGGCCTGCTGGTCTCCTTTGCCCTTGCCCGCATGATCACGAAGCCGCTCGATTCGCTGGCCGAAGGCATCAAGGTCGTCAGCCGGGGGGATCTGCGCAAGCTGGTGGCGGTGTACTCCGACGACGAGATCGGCAACCTGACCAACGCGTTCAATAAAATGATCCTGAGCCTGCGCGAGAAGCTCCTTATGGAGAAGTACCTGTCGCAGTCCACGGTCGCAAGCATCAAGGAGCACCGTGACGTGACGCAGCTGAAGCTGGGCGGCGAGCGGAAGTACGTGACCGCCCTGTTCTCCGATGCACGCGGCTTCACGTCCCTGTCGGAGAAGATGAGCCCCGAGGACGTGGTCCGTCTCATGAACGTCTACCTGAACCTGCAGGCACAGGTCATTCACCAGTTCGGCGGGACCATCGACAAGTTCGTCGGCGACGAGGTCATGGCCATCTTCGAGGGCAGGGGGAATGAGATCAATGCGGTCAGGGCAGCCGTGGAGATCCAGAGCTACTGCAGGGAGCTGAACGCGGCCCGAGCAGCGGCGGGCGAGAAGACCATCTCCATCGGCATCGGCCTCAACAGCGGCGAGGTCGTCATGGGGAACATGGGCTCCGAGGACCACATGGACTATACGGTCATCGGCGACAACATCAACATTGCGGCGCGCATGTGCGGCATTGCCCAGCCGGGGCAGGTGCTGGCCGGCAAATCCATTGCCGATGCGATCGGCGAGAACGCAACGATGATGGAAATGCACCCGGTCATAGTGAAGGGCAAGGACCAGCCGATCGGCGTTGCCGAGGTGGTGAGCGTCAAGGGCGGAGCGCGGCGGTACATGCGGAAGTCAACGGACGCCACGGCAACGTACACGCTCGAAGGGTTCTCCGACGAAACCTACAACGCCTACATTAAGAACATCAGTCCGGCCGGATGTCTTTTGATGGTCGACGCGGCGGTGGCCATCGGCTCCAAATTGAACCTGGCCATGAACCTGCTGGCGCTCGATAACATGACGGTCCGCGCCACGGTCTATCACGCCAGAAAGCAGGAGCGGGCCTACTACGTCGGGCTTTGCTTCGAGGACCTGGAGGTGGAGGCCCGGCACCGCATCATTCAGTGGACGCACCAGGTGAACTCGGAGATCGTGGAAGGGCTGCTGCTGTAAAGACCGGGGAAGCGAAGGGGCAGGACTTCGGGTTTTGCTTGCGCTCTACCCGACCTATGAAACTTGTACGATAAAGAGCCGATAATTATCAAAAGAACGCAAAAAAAAGTATCAACTGCATCAGGGTATTTCTCAGGAGGAGCAAAGACCGCACAGAGAAGAAACATGCCGAATACAATTGCAACAGTGGAGCCCCAGAATTGTTTATACATGGTTTCCTCCATCACTCCTACTCCGTTCCTCCGAACGGGATGGATGCTAGCAGGGATATCCCGAGTGCATTTGGGCTCACTTCAGCGCCTATTCCTTTTATACGGAGATCTTCCGTCTTGGAGCAGCTGGCCCTTGCCTTATCGCCGACTCAAGTTCAGCGGTAAAAAAACGTCCGTTGGACGGCCGCATTCTCGGACTGACATGAAGTCCCTCCGGAACGAATTCTCCGCATAAGCACTCCCATCCTCCGTCTGCAAAGAATTCGTCGTGAAGTGTTCTTCCGCAGATAGGACAGAGACATTCTTCTTCATGACGTAAAGTGTTGTCTCTTGCAACCATATGCCGGCACCTCTTTCTTTCATCAAACTTTCGGCGTTGTTCGGCATAGAGGCGTCGGGTTTCACAAAGAAACGTTCTACCTGACCTACCCGGCTCATCTCAGGAACCTTTTTGAATTAGGACGGGTTTGAAACCCGCCCCTACATAACGTTACGCCGGCCTGATGGACTGCCGCTTGCCCGCCGCCATATTCTGCGCATGTCCCGCAAGGCCGACCTGCTTTAGCTGGAGGATGCAGGCCCGCCTGTCCGAGCGCAGGACAAATCCGATGACCTAGTGCATCTTAACTTCTACGGATTGGGCGCCTGATAACTTCCGGAGCTCGATTTCGACATACTTCCTTCATAAGCATACGTGCTCACGGAAAAATAATCGACCTTGTTCGGTCTGAATGCTGCAAGGGAATCGGGCAGCTCCGGATATCTGAAACTGGTCCTTGAGCGCATTAAATTGCCAAGAGATAAATACAAGTAGGTTTCCGCGGAATGGAAACCCGCATTGATATAGATATCGGTCGCAGCCGGATCCGTTCCAGACCAGGACAGAGTCGGTGTGGCCGTATTTGCACCGATTACGGTGACCGAGGGGGCCGAGAGCGCTTTACTGAGATCAAAGCTTTGATCCGAGGGCGCGCTTCCTGACGTTTGCAAATGTAAGCTTTGGTGAGAATCTGCGATACCATCGTGGTCCTGGTCAAGCTCTGCATCAATTCCATAGCTGACTTCGCTGCCAAACCCGGGGATGTAAGCCACCGCGAGGGTTGTGGAGGACAGACCGGATAGAAGTGAATATGATTGACCAGACCAGAAACCCGGAATGCCGTTGTAAATGCTCATGGAAGGCTGGAGCGTGACAGCGGTGGCCGGTATGTTCGAGATCTGGTACTGCACGAAGCTCATAGGCTCCATCGGTATGTCTACGATCATCCCATCAGTGAACGTCTGACCCGTCAGAATACCATAAGCGATAGTATTATACTGAGCGTCCTTGCCTTGCACGAAAATGGAAAAGGTGCCGTCGTTATCAAGATCGCTCTCTCGCAGGGTAATGGTTTGCTTGGTTAGCAGGCTTTATACCCAAGCGAATATCTGTGACCGACCGATATCTGATTCCGAGTAACTCCGATCGGCGTATTGGTCACGTTCACGGTGATCGTACCTAAGGGGAGATCACTCACCGGAGGCAGGATCGAAGGACCTGCTGCCGTAGCTGCACAATTGTTCAGGGACAGAACGGCCGAACTATTAACGTCGAACTGGACGGTGATGGAATACGTCGTTGTCGTCGATCCCGACCGTAGGCACGTGATGGCCGCGGTAACGGTCGCATCGGCCGGCGCATGGTCGAAGGTGATCTGCCCTTCGGCGTCGGTCACGCCGGAGGCCTTCATCGCACCGTTGCTGTCGCCCAGGACCACCGTTGCATTCGGCACGCGAATGCCTGAATAGTCGGTTACCGTAACGATGGCTGATGCGCCTTCGTTGTCGCTGCCGGCGCTGCCATCGTTTCCGCCTCTACAACCTGACACTGATGAAGATAGTACGACCACGAATAACCAAAAGCAGATCTTTCTCGTGCGCTTAATCATTGGCCAGCCCTCGATCTTTCAAATGCAAAATAGTTGTTCGTCCTGTCCCCGCAGTCTTGAAAAGCATTGACAAAGCCGGGGCCGAAGTGCTCCCGACAAATTATTACAGGATTTTACATGATTTATTGTCCGCTGTCACCTGTCAGAAGTGACAGGTGCTGTTCCTCCAGCCGTCTTGTGGTCGCAATCATCGGGGTCGTTGTGGCCCCGGATTCTTTTGGCTCTCTCAGCAGGTGATGTGCGTAAAAGCATTACGCAAACACGAAGTTACAGGAAAGCGTTTCAAAAGGCAAGTTTCATGATGGGGTATTTTCAGGGTAGTGACGGTGGGGTTCAGGGGCACGTCCGACCCTTTACGGCCTCGGGCAGAACCGGCGCTACCTTCTTTCTCCGGCTTTCCGCAAGGGGTGAACCGCAGAGAACGCCAGGGAGAGGATCACCGTGTACGCAGAAAGCGCGAAGCACGGGGGACTTTGGGGACGTTGTTACTTACGTTGCGTTATGGCTCCACACCCAATCTTTTCACGCCTGTGTTCTGTAATACCGTCAGGCGTTTTGATGGGGACCGTGTTCCTAACTGTGCTTTACTCCGAATGCTATGCCGGTCTGATGGACTGCTCTTGACGTGGCTAGTCTGTTAAAAGCATATATGGAGACAACGTTAGGCTCCCTATCGTCGTATCGAAAAAGGCCGGAAAAAAATTATTTCCGGCCTGGGATTATAAGCAGTGATCGCATTGTGAGGACGCAGACCTGTCCCTATAGCCTACTGTCGCAATTTAAAGGCGAATCATCTTGGATAGAATAATATTGCCGTTGGCGTCATGCCCGAGGATGAATACGGCATCATCTGTTCCAAGCGCCATGTCGTCTATCGGTCCCACGGGATAGGAATCGTTGATGCGGAAGGCGGTCTTGTTCTTGATCTTGTAGAGCGAGCTCGAGTTGGCGTAGCTCCACTTCGACACGATGATGTTGTCCTTCCTGTCGATCTCCAGGGCGCCGAATCCTGAATTCCATTCATATCCTCCCCTGGAATCGGGATAGAAGGGGAGCTTCGACTCAAGCACCACGCCGTCGGGAGAGAATTTTATGATATAGGGCGTCGCTTCCGCGCCGCCCCTGCAGTACATCAGGATATACTTATAGCCGGATACGATGATGTTCCCGGAAGCGTCGGTCTTGAC
Organism: Nitrospirota bacterium; assembly: GCA_963818475.1. GTDB lineage: Bacteria > Nitrospirota > UBA9217 > UBA9217 > UBA9217 > GWC2-56-14. The sequence continues at coordinate 783,534 of CAWFSF010000005.1, forward strand.
TTCGGCAATGGAAGTGTTATTGCCGCACACACCGCCCTGATATCCCGCGTAATCGATTGCGGTCAGAACGAGAGCGCCGTCCGGGCTGTACTTCTGGATCTTGGCGAAAGTCCGGTAATAGTCTGACGTCAAGGCAAGGACGACGCTGCCGGTACCGTCCACGGCGAGGTCCGACGTTAGCGACGAAAGCGAGGGTAAGTTCCAGGCAAACGTGCCCGCGCTGTCGTATTTGGTCAGCGTGTACGCGCCAAGCCGGAGCGAAAAGACCAGGAGTTCGTCGGAGGGACCGGTAACGACCTTCAGGATCCTGTCGTTCGGAAGGGTCTTTTCCCAGGCGACCGTTCCGTCCGGATTGTGCTTGATGATGATGTCCATGAGACCGACATAGAGGCTTCCGGACCGGTCGATGGCTGCCGCCGGCCTGCCGGGATCCGCGAGGTTTTGAAAACTCTCGCGTGAGATGCTGCTGTCCCACCTGGCAACGCCGTCCTCATCAGTAACGATCAAATGCAGATTCACGATGCCGGTTGGGTCGGCGAAGGTCGAGACGACGGCGACCGTCCCTCCCTTGGTAACGACCTGCGTGGCTTCGCCCTGGCCGATCGTTTTTTCCCAGAGCAGCGGGTTCTGCCCGCCGAATGCCGTTCCGGCCAGAACAATGAAAGCAAGAAGAGAAAGAATAACTGTTTTGTTCATCGAACTTTTTTTCATGTGGACCTCCCCCTTGATTTGTATTTTTGCGGATTGCCGCACTTAAGATTAGGTTTCTTATTTATATGGGGATGTTTATTTGGGACGTGTGCTTTACTCTGAATCAGCATCTATGCCGTGGCTAGTTTGTTAGAAGCATCCATTGAAACAATGCCCTCTCGATTTTCCCAATATCATCCACCGGTGACGATGACATCAAATTCGACAAGAGCGTCGAAGTGGTTTTTCAAAAAAAACGCTTTCGAAGATATGCGCCCGGACATGCCCGTCAATTAAGATTCTGCGCAATGTACTTCCCCAGCATGCCGTAACTATTGACCGTAGGATGGATTCTGCTGTGACGCGTCCCCGGACGGAATTATTACAGGATTGTAAATGATTTATTGTCCTCTGTCACCTGTCAGAAGTGACAGGTGCTGTTTCTCCGGCAGTCTTGTGGTCGTTATCATCGGAGTCGTTGTGGCCCCGGATTCTTTTGGCTCTCTCAGCTTCATTTCTACCTGGCGATCGGTTAAATGATAGCCATGGCCAAGGATTCCTCACAACGATCTCGTTGCCCGGTAAAGCCCGGTGACCACCTGATTCATCCTCTTGAAATCGAGCTTTTCCCAGGTATCTCCGGGCTCATGATAGTGAGGGTTTCGGTTAAAGGCGGTATCAGTGACCATGAACGCATCGAAGCCGAATTTCCAGAAATTTCGATGATCGGAAAAATCCACACCGGTCATTGAAGAAAACGTATTCAACGTTTCCACGGGGAAGTCGGATGATTTTGCAAAAGACTTTCTCACTTTTTGGGTGAATGACCGCGATGAGATATTCCCGACAAAGGAAATAAAATTGCCCTGATCCGGAAAGAGCCATCCCACGCCCGGCGGATATGCCTGGCAGCCTTTCTCTTCGCAGAAATACCCGATCATCTCAAGCGCTATCATGCCGTAGACCTTTACGCCTTCGTGAGCCGTCCGTTCGGCGTATACGTAGCTTCCCATGTCCCGTGTCCCGAATACGGGCGGCTCTTCCAGGCTGAAGGCCACGAAGCGGATGGTCCGCTCAGCAGGACCGAGCGCGGCCAGACGGGCCAGTTCGAGAAGGCCAGCGACTCCGCTCGCATTATCGTCCGCGCCCGGCGTCCCGACCGCGGTATCATAATGCGCGCCGATGATAAGGATCTCTTTCTTGTCCGGCTGCGATCCCTTCACTTCACCGACCACATTGTAATACGTCCTGCCTCCATAGGTGAAAGCCTGCCTCGAAACAAGACAACCGAAGGACTGCAGTGAGCTTTCAATATGATCGGCTGCCTTATTCAACGCCGGAAGATCGGGAAAGCTTCTTGCTCCGATATCCTCGGACAAATACCTGACCGTTGAAAGGAGATTTGCCTCATCGCCTTCCGGGGAAGGGACCTGCGCAGCAACCGCAAAAGACATAGTCAAAGGAAGGAGGATCATGACGAGCAAACCGCAATATGTTTTGAAGTTATAGTTCATTTGTCTCAGGTTTTTTGAATGACATTCAGGATACCGTTTAGGGGCTCCACTCTTCCTTAAGCAGGTGATGTGCGTAAAAGCATTACGCAAACACGAAGTTACAGGAAAGAGTTTCAAAAGGCAAGTTTCATGATGGGGTATTTTCAGGGTAGTGACGGTGGGGTTCAGGGGCACGTCCGACCCTTTACGGCCTCGGGCAGAACCGGCGCTACCTTCTTTCTCCGGCTTTCCGCAAGGGGTGAACCGCAGAGAACGCCAGGGAGAGGATCACCGTGTACGCAGAAAGCGCGAAGCACGTGACCCATTCCCAAAAATCAAAGCTCAAATACACGGGCACCCCGCGGTCGCGCCAGGAGAGGCTTACCCAGCGGAGTTCCGGGTGCGCATAAAAGACATACAACTGGGCCAGGGCCGCCAGCAAGATCGGGAACGCTGCTGAGCCGGCCAGGAAGGATGCAAGCCACCGTGCGTGGCCGGTGAACCTGCGCATGCGCTTCCTCAGGGTCCGCTCCATGGTCTGGAACATAAGACGGATCATCCCGACGCACAAGCCGGCAAACGCCAATAGCGTGAGGAACTCATGCCCTCGTTCCAACCGGAGCAGCCACTGGGGAAGTACAGCAGCGCATATCGCGAAGATGTAACCAAACTGCAGTGCCCGGATCCCCTTTGGCCGGTCTTCCGCCCCTTCATGGTTCCCGCGCCGGGCCAGGAACGTTGCCCAGCAGAACCCGCCGAGGCTATAGAGCACGATGCCGGTCCACGCCCACAGGTAGCCGGCGGGGTCGTGTTCGGGAGAGAGCAGACGGGTCACCGGCATGTACCGCCAGTCGTATTCCGAAGGATACCGCCGCGCCGCCATCACCATGCCTGTCCAGAATGCGAAGACTCCAAACAACGCCGCCGCGGGTGGGGCCCACCGTAAGAACGACGTGTCCGTAATTTCTTTTTTGGGTTCGCGAACAGGAGTCATTATGCCGTATTTTCCATTGAGGGAATTTTTTGACTTTTTCACGGAGAACCAGTTAATAACGGGTGACGGTAATGGTCGCCGGAGTGAAGGTGTGGCCGCCATTCCCCTGAGCCGAAACAGTGATCATATTGTCTCCTATAGCCAGCGGGATCACCGACGTCTGCCAGTTGATCCAGCAGCCAATAAGGCAAATAACACTGACCGGTGCGTCTCCACTGCTGCCGTTTGCGGCGTTGCTCCAGGTGACCGAAATTTGAGAGAGCGTGCCATTGTCGGTATAATTTACACCGCCGGCCAGAGAGACTGAGCTGTAAGCGGTCGTATAAATGGGCTCAGTGGTAGGATCTGAGATAAAGACTTCACCTTGATAGGTGGGACTATCTTCGCCGCAGGCTGAGATCAAGAGCACCCCTAACAGAAACGCAATGCCTAGAGTGAAGTTCCGATTCATGGTCCCCCCCCTTTGCCGCAGCCGCGTATTGTCAAAATCTAACCACAGAGAACACAGAGAATATTTTGCCCCGCAATGCCGATCTTCTTTGTCTGAGAGATGCAGGCCCGCCTGTCCGAGCGCAGGGTTGGTCAATTAACACCATCCCCAACAAACACGGTAGTTAAACTTGACTCCGGGCAGGCGAGTTCAACCCGGTTGCGGCCGTTCGCTTTTGCTCGATAAAGGGCTTCGTCAGCACGGTGGAGCCACTCGCTGATCGATTCCGGCGGAGCGTATTCCGCCACGCCCAGCGAGATAGTGATCCCGGTCAGTCCGCCCAGACTGGCACTCTGTACGGCGTTGCGCAGGTCCTCGGCAAGGATCCGTCCCCCGCCGGCAGTCGTTCCGCCGGCCTGCAGAAGAAACTCTTCGCCGCCGTAGCGGTAAAGACTATCGGTGGCGCGCAAGCGTTTGCCCATCAGTTTTGCAATTTCCACCAGTACTTCGTCGCCTTTGATATGGCCGTGTGCATCATTAATTTTTTTGAAAAAATCGATATCGAGGACCAGCAGCGTGACGGGGGTGCCTGAGCGATTTTGTTGATTGCAAGCCTTCAGTAGTTCGAGCTGCAGTTCGTGCCGGTTGCGGACCCCGGTAAGAGGGTCGATAGTTGCCATTGCCAACAGGGTTTGTTTCTGGCGGTCGATATTCGATGAAAAAATATGGCTGAAAAAGGCTGTGGCAGTCATGGTAACTACGATGCGCGTCAATTGCTGCCAGTCTGCCCAGGTGCTGACCAGATACGAAACCGACAGGAAAAGGGTGATATTCGCCCAGACGGCCGCCCGCGTCCCCACCAGTGAGTAATTGAAGATAAGAGCCGGATAGACCCAGAAAATTCCGCCAAGTTTCAGATGATAGGTTGTCAGCAACATGGCAATGTTGCTCAGCAGGCAGGTGATCAGCATCGGCAGCGGCGGAGCAACTTTCTTGCGCTGGATCTGGATGGAATTGGCGGTGGCAAGAAGAGCAAGTCCGCCAACGATCGTCATCATGAAGAAGTTGCCGGCAATAAAGTGGTGAAGCGCAAAAGGCCACAGGACAAGGGAACCTATGACCATCAGCCCGAATGTTGTCCTGGCATCGAACCCGGTTTGCGACGTAGCAGTATAATTATTGACCTTCTTACTGATACGTTCTGAACATGACTTAAGGAAGAACATCAATCCAATCGTCCTCGGAAGTGAACTGGCAGCACCCTTGGCAACACCGGATTTCCGGCGTTGTCGAGTTCAGCAAATGAACGTGCCAAGCTATTTGCAAACTTCAGCATGAATATATTCCCTATTCCGAACGGTGTCAAGAATGTCGAATGGGCGTGTCGAATGGGCGTTGTCGAATGGGCGTGATGTGATTTGAAGCTTTTCACGTCCCCCAATAGCCTTATATGACGCTGAAGAGCGGCGTCGGATTCTGCATGACTGATTTATAGTGTTATACTTAATTAAAGTCGATTCTACAGGGCGATAAGCAGCGCAAACTTGCACCTCCATTCATTACGGTGAACAGCTCAAAAACGCTCGTCTGCAACAACTTGCAAAAAACAGTACTTTCAGGTTCCTCAAAATGGACAGAGCGCTTCTGCACCGCTTAGAGGGTCGGCACATCTCATATGTCCATGTATGACATTCGTAGGTGACGTTTCATTAAACGGAGAACGAACGGAGATAAAGATGATCACTGCTCAATCAGAAAAGAAAGTCTTCCGCCTGGAGAAGCCGGAGATCACCGTTGTCATCCCCGTCCATGATGAGGCGGATAACGTCAAGCTTCTCGCGAACCGGCTCCTCGCAGTGCTGTCTTGCCTGGAAAGACCGTTTGAGATCATTTTCGTGGACGACGGTTCACGGGACGGAACTGCCGGTGCGCTCCAGACGATAACCGGGAAAATACCCCAGGTCAAGACCATCCGGCTCAGAAGAAACTTCGGGCAGACGGCGGCGCTGGCCGCCGGTTTCCAGTATGCAGCAGGGGACATCATTGTCACGATGGACGGCGATCTCCAGAACGATCCCGAGGACATCCCGAAGGTCATCGCCAAGCTCAGCGAAGGATACGACGTGGTGAGCGGCTGGCGCAAGGACCGCCAGGACGCGTATCTGCGTCGGACGCTGCCGTCGAAGATCGCGAACAAACTGATCAGCATGGTCTCCGGCGTGTCCCTCCATGATTACGGCTGCTCGCTGAAAGCCTACCGTGCAGATATCGCGAAGTCATTGCATCTGTACGGAGAAATGCACCGGTTCCTCCCCGCGCTTGCTGGGATCGAGGGCGCGCGCATCGCGGAGCTGCCGGTCCTCCATCATCCGCGCCGTTTCGGCAGGAGTAAATACAATCTCACGAGGACGTTCCGGGTCGTCCTGGACCTCATGACCGTGGTGTTCCTGCAGCGCTTCATCACGAGGCCGCTGCATATCTTCGGAGGGTTCGGCCTGCTGTCCCTTGCCGCCGGCATTTTCACCTGCGCCTATCTTACCGTGGACAAGCTCGCCTTCGGACATCCCATTGGGGATCGGCCGCTGTTCGACCTGGGGATCGTTCTTCTCATCATGGGCGTCCAGTTCATCAGCACCGGCATCATCGCCGAGATCCTGATCAGGACGTACTACGAATCGCAGCATAAGGCCGTGTACCGGGTGAGGGAGCTCTACGGTCTCTGGGGAGACGGGCGTGATAAAGCGTAAGACGGCTGCGCTCCTGATAAAGACCTGCATAAGCGTCACGCTCATCGTCATCCTGGTGAAGAGCGCCGACGTCCATGACACGGTACGCGCCGTGCTCCGGCTGGGTCCCGAGGTGTGGATCTCGTGCGTCCTTCTCTATGTCCTCGGACAGATGATCAGCGCCTACCGGTGGAAACTGCTCTCCGGCGAAGCGGGGTTCAGCGCTCCGCTCCGCGATCACATCTCGTACTATTTCATCGGGATGTTCTTCAACCTGTTCCTCCCGACGTCGGTGGGCGGGGACGGGGTCAAGTGCTGGTATCTCTCCAGGACCGACCCCTTGGGGAGAACGGCGCCGGCGGTCTATACCGTACTGGCGGAGCGTGCCACCGGTTTTATCGTCATGTTCTGGATAGGGACCCTGGCGCTGTTCCTGGTTCCCGGCGCCCGCCTTCCGGCCGCGGTATACATGCTGGCAGCGGCGGGCTCTGCGCTGAGCATACTGGTCACGCCGTTCATCCCGTCGCTCATGATGCTGACGCTGAAGCGCCGAGCATGGGCCCGGACCATGGTGCAGGATATCTCGGCCTATTGGCGGGCGCCGGGCATTATTTTCAGGGCACTCGCCTGGTCCCTTGTCTTTCATGTACTCCTGATCGCTATTCACGTCGTCATTGGAAAGGCGATGGGGCTTCCGATTCCGGCGACCTATTACGCTGTCGCCTATCCGGCGGCATCGCTTGCGGGATTCATCCCCCTTTCCTTGAGTGGTATCGGCCCGCGTGAGGGGACCTACCTCTATCTATTCACGCTCATCGGGATCGGACGATCGGACGCGCTGGCCTTCGGCGTTTGCTGGCTGGGGATCATCATCGTTGCCAGCCTTCCGGGCGCCGTGCTGTATCTCAAGGGCGTCAGGCACACTGGTGCGGGGGTGAAGGAGGGCGCTCTGCCCTGAAGGGACGAGAAGCTCTCGCCGACTGATCTCTCTTCATCGGAACGATCTAGGGAGACTCCTGCCGCACCCACAGTGCCATGCTCCGCCCATCACGCACCTGCCGCAGCCCTGCACCCGCCTCTGAGACCAGCAATGGTCGGTGGTCCTTGCGCCCCAGGATGTAGACCCTCTTCCGCCGGTCTGCGAGAAGTTCCTTGAACTGCTCGTGTTTCATGATTGCGGTCCCCGCCCCGCTTGCACTCTCGCCTTCCTTCATCGGAAAATTGCCGTTGATGATCCTCGCGTTGCTCGTGACGATAGGGACCCGCTCGCCCATATAGAAAAGGAAAGAAGTAGGGAACGTTTCATAGGTCACGACCGCGTCGCCCGGCCTTCGCTCCGCCAGGACGCGCTCGGCGAATGCTTTGGACGACCGCTGGGCCGAGACGGCGTCCACGGCCCAGAGTCCGGCAGCAAAGGTGAGGAAAGCGGCGGCGAGAGCGATGACGAAAAAATTCGCTTTTTTCTTTTGCAAGCAGTCGTCCCAGAATGCACCGATCATGAGCGACAGTGCGGGGAAGAGGGGAAGGACATACCCGGACTGTTTTGAACGCGAAAGGGTGAAAAAGACAAAGACGAACCCCGCCCAGAGTGCGAGGAAGAGCAGAGAGTACCTGTCCGGACCCCGTTCCCGCTCTTTTTGTCGGATTGCCCTTACTGCCGCCGGCAGGAAGAGTATCCAGGGGAGCATCCCGCCGATCACGACCAGGAAGTAATACCAGAACGGTTTGACGCGGGAAAAGAGATCGGTCGTGTAGCGCGAGATATGTTCAGTAACAAAGAAATAGCGTGGGAATTCGGGGTTGTTGATGCTCACCAGGGTGTACCATGGCACTGCGATGATCAAAAAGAGAAACGGACCCCTGGCGACCTCCATTTCCCTGAAGCGGCCCAACTGCCCGGTTGAAAACAGGTACAAGCCGAGAACAGCGACAGGGATGACAGCGCCGATGGGACCTTTTGTCAGGACCGCGAGTGCTATGGCAGCGTAGAAAAGAAGATTGAACGCTCTCTTTCTGCCGGGATCGTTTTCGCTCGATCCCGAATAGGCGAAGAGCATTGCCAGGGTGATGAGGGCAGTGAGCAGCATGTCGAAGATCACGATCCTGCTGAAGGCGATATAAACAGGACTCGTTGCAAGGACAAGGCCCGACAGAAGCCCCGCCCGCCCGCCAAACATGCGGCGGCCGAGAAAATAGACCGCGATCACGCCCACGGTCGCGGCAGCAGCCGAAGGGAACCGCGCCGCGGCTTCGTTCACCCCGCCCAGTTTCATCGACAGGGCCGCCGCCCAGAAGAACAGGACCGGTTTGTTCAGCTTCCTCTCGAAATTCAGGTGCGGGGTCACCCAGTCTCCGGTCACGAGAATTTCGCGCGCGACCTCTGCGTTCCGCCCCTCATCGGGCTCCAAAAGCGGAACAGCGCCCAGGCGGAAAAAGAACAGAAGCGCAGACGCAAGGATAAGAAGAACGATATGGATGGAGGTCGTTTTCATGAGTTGATGCAAAGCGTGCAAAGCCTCTTGAGGGAATTATAGCATGAGCAGTGTTGGGAGGAACCGCGGCAGCCGCGGCAGATCGGGTCCTTCATCGTTGCCAGAACTGCACTGCGCCCTCCGGGAGCCTGGCAAGGACGCGGTCGAGTTGATCATTACGATATTTCTATGTCGTATTTATCTAAGAGGCCGATTATTCCCGCTTGGGAAAATCTGGCTTTTTTTACCCGGTTTAATTCCAGGTCGATGGAATAATTGAATGCGGTCCGAAAGTCCGCTTTTTCCAATATCGTGTTCTCAAAGGTTGCTCTTGTTAATTCGCAGTTGTCAAAAACCGAACTGCTCAGATCACTTTCTGTAAAATCCACTTCTTCAAGCTTTGAATTTTTGAATGTTGTTTTTTTCAGTTTCTGCTTGCAAAATGAAGAATGGTTAAGCGTGCAATGACAAAAGCCGACCAAAAAGCCGAATTGATTGCAGTTTTCAAAGTGCAGTCCCAGCATTTTGCAATCTTTAAATAGAACGTCTCTAAAAGCCGTTTTGTTCAGCCTGGCTAAACTCAAATTACATCCCAAAAATTCGCATTCTGAAAACTTTATCTCTGAAAGGTCGGATCCTGAAAAATTGCAGTCGCTGAAAGTACATTTTTCATACTCTCCCTTTGCCAATGCGTTTTGAGTATAGTCAATTTTGTCATACGAAGTTTCTTCCATATCTTCCCGTTCTATTCTCCAGTCAATTGCAACCCTCAGCCACCCTCGGCGGATACCGGTGGTTCAAAGAAAGGATTCGTAGCCTGTGCGAATAGCCGCCTTACCGACGATCGGCTGCTGATTTTTAGGTAGCAGCACTGCATCGTCGGCGTAGAAGTCCGCACTACCGGACTAAATTACACCAAGTGTACCAGTCAATATATTGGACTGTGAGCCGGTGCTGTCAGTGATATAGATCTTGAACGTGTAATTTCCCGCGACAGTCGTATCCATACCAGCAGTAAAAGCAATTAGACCCGGCAGGCTGGGATCGCCAAAACGGTCGCTAAAATAACCGGAGGATATTGGATCGGTTGAAGTGTGAATTGCATTTCCAATCGAGTCATAGGAAGTGAATGTAATTGTTGACATATTGCCATCTATATCGACGGCGTCAACGGTTCCGTAGATCGTTACGGTACCGCTTCCCGAACCCTGCGTTGCTTGATTGGGGGCATAAGAAAGATTTGAAATAACCGGCGCGTTTTGCGATGCAGACGATCCTCCGCCACAACCGAGAAGTAGAACCATGAGAACGAATGAAGCAGCTAACAAAACTTTGCGAGCAATTTTCATATGCACCTCAATAAGTGAATTAGTGGCTAATGCAAAGCAATGCCGCTTGCGATTGCAGCAGTTGGAAACCTCGGTTCAAATACTCTCAGGACATTTCCCGCTTTATACCGGATTGCGGCATAATCGAGTTCAATTCACCGTGCTGATCTATTCGTAGAATTCTGCATGAATAGTATGCCCTATTCAGAATGATGTCAACGATATCGAATGGTATTTTAAACGGAGGCGAATGAATGTAAAACCGATGTGTTATGCTTTACCTATGTCGGATTATGGCAAAACAAGGGATTGCATTTTCCCGTGAAATAGTAGTACTATAGTTGCATTGTATTGAAGCAGGCAACTATGAAATAGGCGTCCCTGGATACTCGATACCTGCTATGGTTCTGAATCGTTCCTGCACCGGTCCGGCGTTTCCGGCTGGCGCAGAAGGGGGGGCAAGTGATGAAGGATGCATTGAAAAACGTAAACCGGGCAGGGCGCATCATCCTGTTTCTGGCAGCGCTCGGGTCGCTCGCGGGCTGCGGGGTCCACAAACCTTTCGAGCTCTTTGACGACAAGGCCGTGATCAAAAGCGGTACGATCGCGGTCATCAGCGCCGACGGCTCCGAGGCGACGGTGCGGCTGGCGGAGGCGCTCACCAGGGAGCTCGGGGTGCGGAGCACCTTCAAGGTCTGGAGCCAGGCAAAGATCGGTCTCCGCCTGGGGAAGTATCCCGTTACCATCAAGGAAGGGCAGCCCGAGAATCCGGACAAGCCGGTCTGGTTCAGCAAGGGAGAGAAGGCCAAACTGGACGCCATACAGGCACAGCTCAAGGTGCGCTATCTCTTCGTGGTCTGGACCGGGTTCTCCCGGACCGGCACCTCGGACTCCTACAACGTGAGCATGAACGGCAACGTGATGGAATACCCCAAGGGCCGGGTGATCGGTTACTCGCTCCTCTCCGGCAGCAGCCGGTCGGCGAAAGGCGATGACATCAGCCAGATGTTGAAGGATTCAGCGGCTGCGATGGCAGACAAATTCATCAGCGCTGCGAAGGCTGAGAAGCCGGGCAAGTAGGCCCGTCCGGAGGAGAGAATCCGGCGGATATTCCCGCGGCTGCCCGTTGTCTCTCGGCAGCTGCTTCAAACAAGAAGTTGGGCAAGCAATCCAACCTTGAAATTTAAAAAAGTGAGCCGCCATTCAGGCCTTTGATGACCAACACGATCCCGAACAAGACGGGGATTGCGGTATAGGCAACAAAGTGGATGGCATTGCCGGCTTTCTCTCCCCAGAACTTTTTCATTGGCTCCAGTTTCTTAAGCTGCTCAGGTTTTGCAACCCTTGCCCGCGCTGTGTACGCACCAACGCCAATTGCCAGAATTCCTGTCAATACGGTCAATGGATTCATCGATTTTTCCTTCCTTTTATTTTCTTCGTCAGATTTCCTGTCTGCGGCGGAACGGTATCCACGTCAGTCCCGGGTCAAGCTCGCGGGTCTTGATGTACCAGAATGCGCTGAACGACCAGATCCCGAAAGCCTCGAACCAGAAGATCGCGTGATGCCGGCAAAGGGTCCTGATAAAATCGGCTGAAAGGAACCGTGATGCGACGGCCAACGCAAGCGAGGTGATCATCACGCCCGAACACAGACCATAGAGGCGCTGGAAGTGCGCACGTCTTTTTTCGTCAGGGATCTCCTTCAGCGAGTCCTTTGACATGAAGATGCACACGATGAAGATGCACGTGAAGAAGAGAACGGCAAAGACGCCGTGCGCCGAAACGGAAGCCCCACTGCAGTCGCCGTTTCCGGTCAGGGGAAAGAAGGCGACCCCCGCTGCGCATATTCCCGCGGCGTCCAGGAGGCGATCTTCGGTCGTGCTTCGGCCCTTGTACAGGAACAAGAAGGCGGCAACTGAACACAGCACGCCAACGAAGAAGTTTCGCTCCGGTTCCAGCGTCCAGTAATAGGCACTGATGGACGTCTGAAAGGCCGTCCTCCCAAGGAGAAAGCTGGAGATCAGGAATGCCAACGGCAGCGCTGCCGCGAGAAGGGCCATCCCACGGCGCTGTATGAGATAGGAGCGTTCCAGGTAGGATGGGCCAGCCATAGGGTTTTGCATAACGCCTCCTTGGTTACTTGTCCCGGCGATGCCGTGTGCGGGTGCGAAGCAGTTTTACTCTATGCCTTCTTGACAAATTCCGATTTCAACTTCATTGCTCCAAAACCATCGATCTTGCAGTCAATGTTATGGTCGCCTTCGACCAGACGAATGTTCCTTACTTTGGTTCCTACCTTAAGCGCCGACGATGCCCCCTTTACCTTCAGGTCCTTGATCATGGTAACGGTGTCACCGTCCTGCAGCACATTTCCAAAGGCGTCACGAACAACGAGCTTGTCGTCCGTGCTCTCCGCGACCTGCTCTTTTGACCATTCATGTGCGCATTCCGGACAAACATACAACGCTCCGTCCTCATACGTGTATTCCGAATTGCATTTCGGACATTTTGGCAAACTGCTCATGCTGCACCCCCTGTTTCTGATTGACTAATGATGAAAGTTACAACGTTGACACAATGTTAATCCAGCCATTTCCATTTCAGAATTTTGTATGATTTATTCGTTCGCATGGCGATGTAAATGCTACGGTATTTCAGCCGCTACCATAATACCGGCCTTCCCTTATCAATGAGTGTGCCGCGCCAGCGAGAGTTCGGATGAATATATGCCCTATTCAGAGCGATGTCAACGATATCGGAGGGTATTGTCAACCCAAAGTAGAAATGTCCTACTCTTACCAAGATAGAAATGTCCGCTTTTAGGAAGCAATTGGAAATTGTACATTTGCTCTGCGGAGTCTCTTCCATGGATGATCTGATGGTTGATACCGACTTGTCGGTTTCTTATTGACTGCCGGTGTTTTAGGGTTTTCTTTCGCTGGCCGTGTTTTGATCTCCCGATATGTTAATTCCAAGCCCCTGTGAGTGATATGCAGAGATCCATCGAGTCGTTCTTCCACTGCGACCTTTTGAGTCTTTATAGCGTCTTTGATCTGGTACAGTTTGCCATTATAAGCTATGGTGAAATCGTTCCGTAGCGTACGCTCCTCTCGAATGCAGAAGATCTTGTCGAGTTCCCTTATGGATAGCGCGCGTTGGTGTACATCGGCTGCAGAAACGGGTTTTACCTTGAATTTCGCATTGTATATTGGATGATACTTTATCAGGAATTCGTTTGCCTGCACAACACTGTTTACCCTGGCAAGCCTCATCTCTTTAACCGTCGATCCTGGAGCGTTCGAAAACTTCTTTCTATCCTGCCTTTTGCCTGGGGTGAATTCGCATGGATGACCGTTACCCCCAAGTTCG